>NZ_JACSMA010000001.1 GCF_018618415.1 Exiguobacterium sp. s146
CCAGGCAAGATCGTTCCGCAATAGCTCAGTGGTAGAGCAACCGGCTGTTAACCGGTAGGTCGTAGGTTCAAATCCTACTTGCGGAGCCAATTAAGGCCCGTTGGTCAAGCGGTTAAGACACCGCCCTTTCACGGCGGTAACACGGGTTCGAATCCCGTACGGGTCACCATTTGGAGGATTAGCTCAGCTGGGAGAGCACCTGCCTTACAAGCAGGGGGTCGGCGGTTCGATCCCGTCATCCTCCACCATCTTTTAATCAACAATCAAACCATATATGCCGGTGTAGCTCAGTTGGTAGAGCATCTGACTTGTAATCAGAGGGTCGAGGGTTCGAATCCTTTCGCCGGCACTCCTTGGGGGGGTAGCGAAGTGGCTAAACGCGGCGGACTGTAAATCCGCTCCCTCGGGTTCGGCGGTTCGAATCCGCCCCCCCCCACCAGGTTTGAGCCATTAGCTCAGTTGGTAGAGCATCTGACTTTTAATCAGAGGGTCGCAGGTTCGAGCCCTGCATGGCTCATTTTTATGCGGAAGTAGTTCAGTGGTAGAATACGACCTTGCCAAGGTCGGGGTCGCGGGTTCGAATCCCGTCTTCCGCTCCATATTATTCCCTTTATGGGGCCTTAGCTCAGCTGGGAGAGCGCCTGCCTTGCACGCAGGAGGTCAGCGGTTCGATCCCGCTAGGCTCCACCATTTGTTTTTTTCTTAAGTTACTTATGACTTAAGTTTTTTTTTGCCTAAATCCATGAACCATTCACTTGAGAGTACAGAGAAAGGCAGCCTGCCACCATTCAGGCTGCCTTTTTGTATGTTTATTCATCATTGTGTGAAGTTGAACCACGAGTTTGGTAGCGTTTACAATAAGCATATAAACGTTCAAGGGGGAATGGGGATGAATTGGTCATATATTGAAGTACCACTACGTTATGGACAGGGGAAACATGGCGTCGAGCAAGGTCCATCAAAATTACGGACACTCGGATTGGAAACACTGTTGCCCGCAGAAACGAAGCAACAGACGATTCGTGTCTTACCTGAATCTGAAATGATTAACAGTGAAGAGCATTTGAAGCGAGTCGACGGAGTGTTATACACCGTCCAAGAACTCGCTGAAGTCGTCGATGCTGACATTCAAGCGAAACGATTCCCGTTGATCGTTGGGGGCGATCATAGCATGGCAATCGGAACGTTGGCCGGTCTTGCTAAAACGGGACCATTCGGCGTCATCTGGGTCGATGCGCACGCTGACCTGAACACGGGTGAGACATCACCATCAGGCAACATCCACGGTATGCCGCTCGCTGCGGCGATGGGGATGGGTGATATCCGTTTGACCGAGGTCGGTGGACGTGAACCGAAACTCGCGCCTGAACATTTAGTGTATATGGCACTTCGCGATATCGACGAAGGTGAGATTCGAGAGATCAATCGACTCGGCATTAAAGTGATTACAGTCGAAGAGATTCGGACACGTGGCGTTGACGTCATGATGGACGAAGCACTCGCTTATTTGCGCGCACGTGTGGATCGTTTCTATCTCAGCTTCGACATGGACAGCTTAGATGCGAAACTGGTTCCGGGTACTGGCACGCCAGTCGATCAAGGATTGACCGCCGAAGAGGGCAAAGCCATCTTGGCTGAAGTGATGAAGGCTGACGATTTGATCGCGGTCGAACTCGTAGAATTAAATCCATCGCTCGATCAAGATGACACAACGGCCCAGTTGGCATTCGAGTTATGTAAGACAATTTTGAAATCCAAAGAAAACCTGTTATTGGAAAGTGAAACTGTCTGATGACCTTACAGTTTCCAAGTCTGTTTGTTACAATGGACTTGGAAACTTTTTTTATTGTCTTGCGATTTTAGTGAAACCTACATAGAGATGAATCCGTATAGAAGGATGACCGCATAGGTTGCGGAGAGGGGAAGTGGACTGATGGAACGGCTGACCACCCGTTTAGTCGACGAATTAAGGTCGGGGAATCATGATTCGTTTGCTGAGCTGGTAGAACTGTACAAGGATGGTGTCTTTGCTGTCGCTTATAAGATATTATATGATCGAGGCGAAGCGGAAGATGCTGCCCAGGAGACGTTCATTCGGGCGTACACCCGAATCGATACGTACGATCCCCAGTACAAGTTCAAGACGTGGATTTATCGGATTGCGACAAACGTCGCAATCGATCGTCTGAGAAAGCGAAAGCCGGAGTATTCGATGGATGCCGAGATTGCGGGCACCGATGGCTTGACCTATCAGGACCACTTGGCTGATGAAGCACCCCAACCCGACGCCCAAGTCGTTCATCGCGAAATTCGAGGCGAGATGCATGAAGCGATTAAACAGCTGCCCGACAAGTATCGGATCCCATTGCTGTTAAAATACGTGGATGACTTATCGCTTAAAGAAATTAGCGTCATGATCGATATGCCGGTCGCTACGGTTAAAACAAGGATCTTCCGGGGAAGAGAAATGTTAAAGACAATCTTTCAAAACAGGGAGGGGTTCAATTGACTCCTGAAGAAAAAGTACAACAATATTTGGAAGATGGCATCCTGCCCGAAGAATCTGACGAACTACGTCAATTGTTGGAGGACGACGAATTATATGAAGCGTATCTCCACTACGAACGAATAGATGCCGAACTGAAGGCCTTACCACGGCCCAAACTGTCCGATGATTTTACAGCCCGTGTCATGGCGTCCTTGCCGGATGCGAAAGCACGGGTCGAGGTCACACCGGTGACTCGATTTGAAGAAAAAGTCCGGACCAAACGAAAACCGCAATCCAAATGGATGACGTGGTTCCGTAAACATCCAGGCTTGATGGCAGCCGCTCTCTTCTTTAGTTTGATGTCGAGCGCGACACTCGGTCTATGGAACGAATCGACGGAGACGATGACGTACACGAAAGTGCCTGGCATCGTTGTGACATCGAACGAGGTGGTCGTCCCCCAAGGCGTAACCGTCGAGCGGGACATCACGGTCCAAGGCGGTGACCTTCGGATTGAAGGGACGGTCAACGGGAACGCGACGGCCGTACACGGTCGGGCTTATCTGGCTAGCGCTGGAGAAGTCACGGGAGAACTCGAGCAAATCGATCGGATGTTTGAGTGGATGTGGTATTCGTTCAAACAAATCTTCTAAAGGAAGGCGCCGGAGACGGCGTCTTTTTTGTTCGTTTCAATCTGGTTTCGTTTTATCGTCTGGCGATGCGCGGTTTCGGAAATGTGATATAATGTAATTTGCACGAATTGGCTAGGTAGTTGAGGAGGGGAGCATTTGCCGCTACTTGAACAGGTTTCATTCTTATCATTTTTTAGTCTTTCAGAGAACGTACATTGGTACGATTATTTGAATGACGTTTTAGATATTGTCGTCGTCACGTATGTCATCTATAAGTTGATGATGATTGTACGTGGGACAAAAGCGGTCCAATTGATTAAAGGAATTTCGATTATCCTTGTCAGCTGGTTCCTCAGCGGATTCTTTGGGTTGAAGACGTTACAGTTCCTATTGAATCAGGTCATCACCTACGGGTTACTTGGGATTATTATCATCTTCCAACCGGAACTCCGACGTGGGCTCGAGCATTTAGGGCGAACGAGTAACTTGTTCGGTCGCACGAGCACGAGTGACGAGGATAAACAGCGTCAAATGATCGAGGCGATTGTCAGCTCGGCACAATATATGTCAAAACGTCGCATCGGTGCGCTGATTGCGATTGAACGCGATACGGGCTTGAACGAGTATGTCGAGACCGGGATCCGGATGGATTCACACATCACGTCACAACTGATCATCAACTTGTTCATTCCGAACACCCCGCTCCACGATGGGGCGATGATTATCCAAGATGGGAAAATTGCGGCGGCAGCCTGTTATTTGCCGTTGTCGGAAAGTCCACATATCGATAAAGCGCTAGGGACACGACACCGGGCCGCCATCGGGGTCAGTGAAGTGACGGATAGCGTGACCCTCACCGTCTCTGAGGAAACAGGTGCCGTTTCGCTCGCGATTGCGGGTCGTCTGTATCGAGAGTTGGATGAGGAGGCGCTTCGCAATAAGTTGATCCAAGAACTCGTTATTGAAGAAAAAGAGACGACACTCTCGTTCTTTAATAAAAAAGGAGGGGACAAGTAAGTGATTGATCAGTGGTTACAACATAAATGGTTTCTCCGCGTCATCGCACTTGCTTTAGCCATCCTGCTTTATTTCATGGTCGCCGAGACGAGTTCATCGACCAACTCCACGAACGCCCTCCCGATTGTCGGACAAAGTTCGATGACGCTCGACGTTCCCGTCGAAGTGTTTTTCGATGAGGTGCAGTACGTGGCATACAACGTCCCAGAAGAAATGAGCGTTGAACTGCAAGGTCCGTCCAGCAGTTTGACGATGACTAAATTGGTGAAAGATTATCAAGTCTTCGTCGATTTAACGAACCTTGGGACAGGCTTCCATCGCGTTCCGGTCGAGGCACGCGGCTTTGGCGGAGACGTCAACGTCGAACTCGAGCGGGATACGGTCGAAATCTATATTGATCGCAAACAGACGGTCGAAGTCCCGGTATCGGTCAACCTATTGAATAAAGACCAATTGCCGGAAGGCAAAGTGGTCGGCGACGCCGACATCGAACCGACGACGGTGAAAGTGTCGGGTGGTGCCAGCCGGATTCAAAACGTTCAAGAAATCACGTTGAACGTCGATGTCGCCAATCAAAGTCAAACGTTCACGCGGGAATTGACGCCAACGATTTTAGACGCCAATGGTAATCCGCTTAACGTGACCGTTGAACCAAACATCATCAGTGTGTCGGTGCCGGTCTATGAACAAAGTGCCGTCTTCCCAATCGAAGCGGTGACAACGGGGGACGTGGCCGATGACTTCAGACTCGTCGACACGTTGCTCGAAGAGACGGAAGTCCGTGTCTTTGCGCCGCAAGACGTGCTCGATGCGATTGACATCGTGGAAACGGAGCCGATTGATTTGGATGGCATCGACAAGACCGGCAAAGTGACCGCAACGCTCGCCCTGCCGGAAGGCGCCTCCTCGCTTGAGACGAAGCAAGTGGAAGTCCAATTGCTCGTTCGAGCGGCGGATGAGACGCGAGACGACACGGGTGAATTGACGGAGCGGGTCCGCTTGACAGTCCCTGTGACCGTACGAGGATATGACCGGACGAACTTTACGCTCCAAGCGCCTGAAGTCATCGGAGTCACCTTGTCCGGGAAGCGTTCCCTCTTAGAGAGCATCACGTCGAACAGTGTGCGCGTCACATTGGATTTGACTGGCCTCCCGAGCGGATTACACGGGGTCGACGTCGACTATGAAGTACCGAAAGGTGTGACTGTCGTCTCACCGAAGACAATCGACATCGAATTGACGAGCGTCGATGAACAAACCGAAACGTCCTCGATTCAATGAGGCGTTCAATCATACAAAAGTGAGGAATTGAATTTATGGGTAAATATTTTGGAACTGATGGAGTCCGCGGTGTCGCGAACTCAGAATTGACAGCAGAATTAGCTTATCGTTTAGGTCGTGCGGGCGGTTACGTGTTATCGAAACACTTGGCGGCCGGCGAACAGCCGAAAGTATTGATTGGCCGTGACACACGCATTTCAGGCCATATGCTTGAAGGCGCACTCATCGCAGGTCTCCTCTCAATTGGAGCCGAAGTGATGCGTCTCGGCGTCATCTCGACGCCAGGTGTCGCGTATTTGACGAAGTCGCTCGATGCGACTGCCGGTGTCATGATCTCGGCGTCACACAATCCGGTCGCAGATAACGGCATCAAGTTCTTCGGTAGCGACGGCTTCAAGCTCGACGACGCGACAGAAGCAGAAATCGAAGCGATTTTAGATGCGGCGGAAGACACGTTGCCACGTCCGGTCGGTAAAGACCTCGGCTTCGTCTCGGACTATTACGAAGGTGCACAGAAGTATCTTCAAATGTTGAAACAGACGGTCGACGAAGATTTCGACGGTCTCCATATCGCCCTCGACTGTGCCCACGGTGCGACGAGCGGACTCGCGGCACGTCTGTTTGCTGACCTCGAAGCGAATGTCTCGACAATCGGCAACTCGCCGAACGGTTTGAACATCAACGAAGGTGTCGGTTCGACACACCCTGAGCACTTGGCGCAGTTCGTTCGTGAAAAAGGAGCGGACATGGGTCTCGCCTTTGACGGCGACGGTGACCGCTTGATCGCGATCGATGAGAACGGTGATATCGTCGACGGCGATAAAATCATGTACATCTGCGGGAAGTATTTGAGCGAGAAAGGCCGTCTCAAAGACAACACGATCGTCGCGACGGTCATGAGTAACCTCGGCTTCCATAAAGCAGTCGAAGATGCTGGCATGACGGCGCTTCAGACGGCGGTCGGTGACCGTTACGTCGTCGAAGAGATGAAGAAACACAACTACACGCTCGGCGGCGAGCAGTCGGGTCACTTGATCTTCCTCGACCACTCGACGACGGGAGACGGCATGCTCTCAGGTGTCCAACTCGCCCAAATTGTGAAGACGACAGGCCGCAAACTGTCAGAACTCGCGGCTGAGATGCCGGTCTACCCACAAAAACTCGTCAACATCCGTGTCACGGACAAAAACGAGGCAATGAACGGTGACCGTGTCCTCGCGACGATTCAAGAAGCAGAAGCAGAAATGAACGGCAACGGCCGCATCCTCGTCCGCGCTTCTGGTACAGAGCCACTCGTGCGTGTCATGGCGGAAGCACCGACTTCAGAAGAGTGTGACCGTTATGTCGAACGAATTGCACAAGTTGTCCGCGAAGATTACGGCGTAGAAGGATAATTTTGTCGAAATAGGGAATAAAACAAGGGAATCCGTCTGCGGGTTCCCTTTTTGTTTCCGTTTTGTCACTGTGAAATTATGTGATTTTCTTGACGAATGGAGGTGTGATTTGTACTATTAAGAGCGTGCCCTTAGAAACGGAAGGACACCAAGTACGAAACAAGCGCCAGAACTCTTCGGAGTTGACGAGGTTGGAGGTTATCGAGTTTTCGGCGGATGCCTCCTAGTCGCCTGTCACGACTACAAGCAAACCCTCAAAACGCCCGGGCGACCGGACGGCCAAAGGGGAGCGCAATGACAGCTCTTAGAAAAAGCCCGTTTCCTTTTTCGAGAAATCGAAAATAAAGGGAGAATTTTGTATGTGTGGAATTGTAGGAATGATTGGGAACACCGGAGCGAAGGAAATCCTTCTCAAAGGTCTTGAAAAACTCGAGTACCGTGGTTATGACTCGGCAGGCCTTGCTTTGATGCATGATAGCGTGAACGTGCATAAAGAAGTCGGTCGGATTGCCGCGCTACGCGAAGTCGTACCAGCAGAAGTAGACGGCACGATTGGAATCGGCCACACACGTTGGGCAACGCACGGCGTACCGAGCGTCCCGAACGCCCACCCGCACCAGAGCACGACGGGCCGTTTCACGCTCGTCCACAACGGTGTCATCGAGAACGACGAGCAGATCAAGGCGACACTCGACGTGCCGTTCCTCTCGGAGACGGACACGGAAGTCATCGTCCAGTTGATGGAGAAGAACTTCGTCGAACTCGGCGACGTCGAGGCGGCGTTCCGCAAGACGTTGTCTGAGCTCCACGGCTCGTACGCGATCGCGATGATCGACTCAGAGGACCAAGAGCGCCTCTATATCGGCAAGAACAAGTCACCGCTCCTCGTCGGACTCGGCGACGGTACGTTCAACGTCGTGGCGTCTGACGCGATGGCGATGCTCCAGGTGACGGACCAGTACCTCGAACTCCACGACGGCGAAATCGTCATCTTGACGCGCGAATCAGCGACGATCAAGACGCTCGACGGTGACGTCCTCGAGCGTGCGCCGTACACGGCCGAAATCGATGCTTCAGACATCGAGAAAGGTACGTACGCGCACTACATGTTGAAGGAGATGGACGAGCAGCCGGCCGTCATCCGCAATATCATCCAACATTACCAGAACGAAGCCGGTGACATCGAGCTCACGGAAGGCGTGCGCTCGCTCGTCTCAGAAGCGGACCGCATCTATATCGTCGCCTGCGGTACGAGCTACCACGCCGGTCTCGTCGGCAAGCAATTGATTGAGCGCGTCGCAGGTGTGCCGACAGAAGTGCACGTCGCTTCTGAGTTCGGTTACAACATGCCACTCCTCACAGAGAAGCCATTGTTCCTCTTCATCTCACAATCAGGTGAGACAGCGGACAGCCGTGCCGTCCTCGTCGAAGTGAAGAAGCGCGGTTACAAAGCGCTCACACTCACGAACGTTGCCGGTTCAACGCTCTCACGTGAAGCGAACGAGACGATGCTCCTCCACGCCGGTCCGGAAATCGCGGTCGCGTCGACGAAAGCATACACGGCCCAAATCGCCGTGCTCGCGATTCTCGCGTACGACATCGCTCGTGCGAACGGCAAGAAGCTTCCGTTTGACCTCATGACAGAGCTCGCGCGTATCGCGACAATCATGGACTCGGTCATGGCTCAAAAAGAAATCTTTGAGCAATTGGCAGACAAGTTCTTGAAAGAGTCACGCAACGCGTTCTTCCTCGGTCGCGGTATGGATTCATACGTCGGTCTCGAAGGTGCCCTCAAGCTCAAAGAGATCTCGTATATCCAAGCTGAAGGCTACCCAGGTGGAGAGCTCAAGCACGGCCCAATCGCTTTGATTGAAGACGGCACACCGGTCATCACGCTCGTCTCGCAACCGAACACGCACCTCAACATCCGTGGAAACATCAAGGAAGTTGTCGCTCGTGGCGCCGTTGCCTGCACGATCTCGATGGAAGGTATGGAACACGAGAGCGATGCGTTCGTCTTGCCACGTGTCGAACCACTCCTTACACCGCTCGTGACGGTGTTACCGCTTCAACTCATCTCGTATTACGCGGCACTTGCGCGTGATTGCGATGTCGACAAGCCACGTAACTTGGCGAAGTCGGTCACAGTCGAATAATCGACGAGCCAAGATCTTTCGGGATCTTGGCTTTTTTTTATCAAACGGATAACAAATCATCGCATCGGTCTCAAAAACGTCTCATCACCTCGGTAGCAGGGTAACGTATAAAGACAAAGACGTAAGGGAGAGATTCGATGAAACAGAAAAAATGGATGACCGGGCTAAGCGCGATGTTACTCGCGACGAGTTTGGCAGCTTGCGGGAACGCTGAAGAAGAACAGACGAGTGATTCGACAGAAGAGCATTCGGACCATTCGATGATGGATCATTCGGGATCTGGGGACGTGCCGAGCGGGTTAAGTGAAGCGACCGACCCAACGTTCGCGGTCGGGTCGACCGCGACGATGACGGCGGATCATATGCCAGGCATGGAAGGCACCGAGGCGACGATTGTCGGCGCCTATGACACGACGGTCTATTCGGTCTCCTATACACCAACGGATGGCGGCGACCCGGTCGAGGATCACAAGTGGGTCATCCATGAGGAACTCGACAGCCCGGACGCGGCACCGCTAGAAGAAGGAGCAGAAGTGACGCTCGCCACCGATCACATGGACGGGATGGATGGCGCCGAGGCGACCATCGATTCGGCCGAACAGACGACGGTGTATATGGTCGACTTCACGACGGAGGACGGGGAAGACGTCACGAACCATAAATGGGTCACAGAAGATGAACTCGAAGCCGCAAACTAAAGCTGAACCTCAGGATATCCTGAGGTTTTTATTTATTTACAACAATTATTTATTGAAAAACGATAAAAATATGGATATGATGAAGCTATCAAACGAAGTGAGGTGGCTTCATCATGAAACGAGAGACGGTGTTTTTACGGTTGGCCGTATTCGTTCTGGCTGCTCCGATTGTGGCAGCCTGCTTGTTCTTACTCCCATACATTTGGCGTGAGGCGGTCGAGAGCGGGAGTTGGATTGAGGACTCGATTCGTCCGATTGTGATCGGCATGTATGGATCGGCCATCCCATTCTTTATCGCGCTGTTCCAAACGTTCAGACTGCTCCGGTTGATTGACCGCGACGAAGGGTTCTCGTATCGGGCGGTTCAATCACTCCGCGCAATCAAATTCTGCGCGTTGGCCATCACCGGCATTTACGTCGCGACGCTCCCGTTCTTCTTCTGGTTCGCCGATCGGGATGATGCACCCGGGTTTCTGCTGATCGGACTTGTCCTCGTGTTCGCGGCGTTCGTCGTCGCCGTGTTCGCGGAGCTGTTACAAAAACTACTGAAGCGTGCCATCGACATGAAGCAAGAAAATGATTTGACGGTCTGAGGTGAGACATATGGCGATTATCGTAAATCTTGACGTGATGTTGGCGAAACGAAAGATGAGTGTGACCGAGTTGTCGGAAAAAGTGGGCATCACGATGGCAAACTTGTCGATTTTAAAGACGGGCAAAGCGAAAGCGATTCGCTTTTCGACGCTCGAAGCGATCTGCCAGGCACTCGACTGTCAGCCGGGCGACATTTTGGAATATCGGGAAGACTGATGGACAGGGCGAACGCCCTGTTTTTTTAGTAAGGTTGAAACATTTCCCACCACGTTGCGTATAAGACAGGAAAGACAAATGAAAAGAGGAAACAAGATGGTCCACACATGGAATGAACGGGCGTACGAAGCATTGAAAGGAAAGAATTTGACGCTACTCGGCTGGTCGTTTGTCTGTGCGTTCATACTGGAGGCGGGAACGATCCTGGATCCGACTTTATACGGGACGAGGACGGGTACACTGTTCGCTAGTGGAATGTGGTTGATGATCGGCACGGTCGTTTCGTTCATGCTTTATCCGATCATCATCGGTTACCACTGGGTGCTATTGGAGACGGTGCGAGGAGCGGAGAGTCAGTTTCAGCATGTGTTTCGACCGATGCGTCAGCGGTATGACAGACATGTGGCGGCCGCGATTGTAGTGACGGTATATCAACTGTTATGGACATTGCTCTTCCTCGTGCCAGGCATCATCAAATATTTTTCTTATGCGTTCACGTTTTTTATTTTGCGTGATGAGCCCAAGCTGTCCATCCGCGAATCCATCACCAAGTCACGCGCTTTGATGCGGGGGCGAAAAGGAGAGGCGTTCAAGCTGGTTTTGCCGTTCATTCCCGTGTACGTGCTCGGATTGACACTTTTCTTCTACTTCGATACGGTTTTTCTCGCTGCATTGTCTTTATTCGTGGCGACCGCCCTCATCCGCCCGTTCATCATCAGTCGTTTCGCTGTCATGTATGAAGATGCGCGCCGCGAATATGACGAGCAGTGGAATCGGTCGGCCTGAAGCGCATCGGTTTCGGCGACGAGTGCGCGGTCATGATACAATCTTCCTGACAGAAGGGGGAATGGACATGAACATCGGCATTATCGGAGCGGGATTGAGCGGGATTGTCGCAGCACGCGAGCTCATGCGTCACGGTCATACGATTGAACTGATTGAAAAGAGTCGGAGCGTCGGGGGACGCTTGGCGACGAGACGGATTGGAGACGGCAAAGCCGATCACGGGGCGGTCTATTTCACTGTACGCGGGGAGGCGCTCAAACAAGACGTTGCTGACTGGCAGACGAAAGGTTGGGTCAACGTGTGGTACGCCGACCCGTATCCGCGCTACGTCGCCGTCGACGGAATGAACGCCTTGGCGAAACGAGTGGCCGACGGCTTGCCTGTTCGTTTGAACGAGCGGGCCGAGACGATTACGATAGGAGAGGATCAGGTCCGCGTCCAGACGGATGTAACGATGCGGCAGTACGACCGTCTCCTCATTACGTCGCCATTGCCGCAGACGCTCGACTTGCTCGCCGATTTGCCGGTCGATGCGGCGTTGCATGGATTGACGTACGCCCCGACGTTCGTCGGTTTGTTCGAGTTCGCTGGCGAGGTTTCCATCGGTCCAGACGGGATTCGCGATACGGACTTGGCACCGGGTTTGCTGAAAGTCATCAACAACCGCCAAAAAGGCATCTCGGTGACCGAACTCGTCAGCGTCTATATGGACGAGTCGTGGAGCGAGAATTGGTATGAGCGGTCAGATGAAGAGACGCTTCAAGAGATTGAGCGGCTGTTGCAAACAGTGACCGGGGCAGCCGGGATTCAATCGAGACAGTTGAAACGGTGGCGCTATGCGCAGGCGACCGACGTCTGGCATGAGCCGTTCTATCAAGTGAACGACCACATCTATCTGGCCGGTGACGTCTTCCTCGAGCCGGATGACGCCTCGGGGCGGACGCGATTTGAGAGTGCATACGTCTCAGGACTCCGTGTCGCGGCAGCGATGTGCTAAACCTTCTTCGGAAGGTTTTTTTCATGACCGTGCCGAATAGTCAGACAAACGAGTTGGGGAGGGAATTCAGACATGGGGATGGTTGGCGTCTATATGCGAATATCGGCCGAAGAGTTGACAGGACTGTTGCAAGAGCCGGACCGCTTCGAACAGCTGTTGGAAGATGAGGAACGACAGACCGATATCGATAAAGCGTGGCATGGGCTTTACTTTCTATTGACGGGGTCGACCGATTTGGACGAGATTGACCGCCATTCGCTCGGTAAGGTCGTGTTCGGAGGCGATGTCATTGACGAGGAGACGGGCATCGCCTATTTGACGCCGGAGGAAGTGGCAGACTTGTCCACGCGGCTTCAATTCATTGAGCTGGACGCGCTCGAAGCGCGTTACGACGTCACGACGATGAACGAGCAGGAACTGTATCCGTTCGAACGCGAGTGGGGACGTGAGGAGAAACAGTACTTACTTGACCAGTTCGATGAATTGAAACGGGTCTTCGCCCAGGCGGCGCGAGAGCGGGAGGCGCTCGTCACATGGATCGGTTGAAGGATACATACGCGCATACGGGTCGGCCAGGGGAACATCTGGACGGCCTTTATATTTGACGTCATCTAGTTTAGGGCATAAACTATCCTTATCTAGTTTAGGGGGTAAACCAAAATGAAAGAGTTGATGCGGGAAGCCGTCCAACTGTTCGAGGAAGTCATGTTCCAAGGTGCGGAGCACGTCATCGAGGCGATGGAAGGCGACGTCTGGCGCGACTATTCGCGGGAACAGTTACAACTGCTCAAACTGCTTGAACAATTCGGACCGATTCAAGCCGGACAGTTAGCCCAAAAACAAGGCGTCCATAAAAGTGCCGTCTCCAACCGGTTAAAGAAGCTCGTCGAGAAAGAACTCGTCGTCAGTCGACGCGGGCAAGACCAGCGTGAGCGATTGATTGAACTGACCGAATCCGGCCGTCGGGTCGTCGAAGCGGCGGATACAGCCGTCTATCATTATGTCGAATCATTACTCGACGGAAAGATTGAAGAGACAGAAATCGAACAGTTCGTCCGGACGTTCCGGAAAATCAAACAGCTGCTTCGCATTGGGGAGGAATAACACGTGCATAAAATCATTCAATGGCGCTGGGGCATCTTGATCGGTCTCATCGTCTTGACGGCCGCCTTATTTGTGGCGGCCCCGAACTTGACGAAGCAGGCCGAACAAGCCGGCAGCTTCCAATTATCCGAGGACATGGACTCGCAACGGGCGCAGGAAATCTTGAACGCCGCTGGCAAGAGCGATAAGACGATTTCGCTCGTCTACGAGTTCGACACGCTCGGTGACGCCGAACGGGCCGATATTGCCCGGGTCATCGACGAGATGGAACAAAACGACACGGTCGTCAAAGACGTGCTCGACCCGTTTGAAAGTGAAGAGACGGAAGCGCAGCTCGTCTCAGAGGACGGACGTATCGTGCTCGTCCCAATCACGGTCGAAGGGTCGATGGAAGACATCAATGCGTTCGCCGATGACGTGCGAGCGAACATCCTCCCGGAAGACGAGACCGTCTACATCACCGGAGAGGAAATCATCAACAACGATGTGAACTTGAGTGCCCAGGAAGGGTTGAAGAAGACCGAGATCATCACCGTCGTCCTCATTTTCGGTTTGCTCTTGCTCGTGTTCCGCTCCATCGTGACGCCGTTCATTCCGCTCATCGCGGTCGGTTTCACATATTTGTTGAGCCAATCGTTCGTCGCTTTCTTCGTCGAGTGGTTCGGCTTCCCGGTCTCGAACTATACGCAGATTTTCCTCGTGGCGATTTTATTCGGAATCGGGACCGACTACTGCATCTTGCTCCTCAGCCGGTATAAAGAAGAACTCGGTGCGGGTCATTCGATTGAAGATGCCATCGTCAACACGTATAAGACGGCAGGGCGGACCGTCCTCATCAGCGGTCTCGCCGTGTTCGTCGGCTTTGCCGCCATCGGCTTCGCCGACTTCCCAATCTTTAAATCGGCCGTCGCGGTCGCGGTCGGGATTGCCGTCCTCTTGCTCATCTTGTTCACGGTCGTCCCGTTCTTTATGGCGACGCTCAAGCAGCGGTTGTTCTGGCCGTCGAAGAAGGCGGGCGAGCATCACGATAGCCGCCTGTGGGCCGGATTCAGCCGCATCTCGGTCAATCGACCGTTCGTCTCGATTCTCGTCGTCGCCTTGATCACGGTACCGGTGTTGTTCACGTATGACGACGCCCGTTCGTTCAACACGGTCGACGAGATTGGCGACGATTATGACTCGGTTCGCGGCCTCAACTTGATTTCAGAAGGATTCGGTCAGGGCGAGTCGCTCCCGGTCCAAGTTATTTTGAAACAAGACGGCGCGCTGTCTGAAGCGGAGATTCCGTACATCGAGAAGTTCTCGAGTGAACTCGCAAAAGTTGACGGTGTGAGCGGCGTCCGTTCCGTGACGCGTCCGACCGGCGACGTCATTGATGACTTTTACGTCGACACCCAGCTCGAACAAGTGAGCACAGGGCTCGCCGAAGCCGAGACCGGTCTCGGGGACGTCCAGGACGGACTCGCGCAAGTTGAAACGGGTCTTAACGCCGTCGTCGGCCAACTCCCGGCCGGCACGTCAAACGCCGGGGCGCCGCTCGCGGAAGCGGCAGCGGGACTCGGTCAATTGAATGCGCAGCTCGGATTGATTGGTCAAGGACTCACGGCGACACAAAACATCCCGGCGACCGTGGCGCAGCTCGGGCAAGTATCAGCCGGTCTCGGTCAAATCGAGGCAGGCATTAATGAAGCGGCCGCGGCGTTGACGGCACAAGGCGCACAAGCAGGAGAACTCGGAGCAGGTCTCGGCCAACTCGCGACGGGTGTCGGCGAGGCGAACGCAGGACTCGCCCAAATCGAGACGGGTCTTGGCGAAGCGGTCGCGTTCCTGACCGATCTCAGTGATTCGGACAGTCTGCGCGATACGGGCGTCTATCTACCGGAAGGGACGCTCACATCAGACGAGTTCGCCCCGGCTGTCGAGCGCTATGTGTTTAACGACGGGACGGCGACACAGCTCGAAGTTATCCTCGAGATGGACCCGTACTCACCGGAAGCAATCAATACGGTCGAGACCGTGAAAGCGACGATGGACCGTGTCGTCACGGATACGCCGTTCGCAGAGGCGACAATCGGTTATGCCGGCATCTCAAGCATCAACAGCGACTTGAATGAGACGTCGACGAACGACTTCAATCGGACGGTCGCCATCATGCTCGTGACGCTCTTCATCGTCTTGACGGTGTTGTTCCGTTCGATGGTCATGCCGCTCTATATGATTGGCTCGTTGTTACTGACGTACTACACGTCAGCGGCCATCACGGAGCTCATCTTCGTCGAAGGACTCGGTTATGACGGCATCAGTTGGGCGGTTCCGTTCTTCGGATTCGTCATGCTGATCGCGCTCGGTATCGACTATTCGATTTTCCTGCTTGATCGATTCCGCGAGGAGTCCATCAACGGGATGACGGTGCGCGACGCGCTCGCCCATTCAATGACGAAGATGGGGACGGTCATCATGACCGCCGCCGTCATCCTCGCCGGGACGTTCGGGGCGATGATTCCATCGGGCGTGCTCAGTCTCGTCCAAATTGCGACGATCGTCATCACCGGATTGTTACTATACGGATTGATTGTACTGCCACTGCTCATTCCAGCCATCACCGTATCGTTCGGGGACGGCGTCTGGTGGCCATTCAAGCCGAAACAGAAACAGTAAGGCCAGACGGGCATCTCTCGCGAGATGCCCGTTTTTGGGATAGAGTAGGTGCGTTTGGGGAACAGGTGAACGAACAGATTTTTAAAAGGAGGAATTGCGTATGGCAATTACAATCACTGCTATTTTGAAGGCACATCCGGGAAAAGAAGAGGCGTTACGGCAAGCGCTCGATGAGGTCATTCCCCCGTCGAGACAAGAAGCAGGCTGTTTGACGTACGTGCTCCATGAGTCGATCGACGCACCCGGTACGTTCGTATTTTATGAGCAGTACGAAGACGAGACGGCGCTTGACCATCACATCAACTCCCCACACTATCAAGCATACCGAAAAGCAGCCGAGACACTGCTCGCTGTCCGTGATGTGTATCGTCTGCGTGAAGTTTGAAAGGAGTCAATCCGATGATTACCCAATCGATTATCCCGTGTATTTGGTTTGACGGCGACGTCGAGGCGATTGCAGAGTGGTATGTGTCGACGTTCCCGGATTCATTCGTCGACTATACGACGAAACTGACGGATACACCTTCCGGGGAGACGACGATTGTGACCGTCTCGCTGGCAGGACAGTTCTTTCAACTGCTCGGGGCGGGTCCGCTGAAGGAACGCAACCCGTCCATCTCGTACATGGTCACGTTCCCGACGTCGGAAGAAGTAGAAGCGCTGTGGAACAAGTTGAGCGAGGGAGCAGAGGTGCTTATGCCGCTCGACACGTACGACTTCAGCGAGCGCTACGGTTGGTTGACAGACAAGTATGGTGTCTCATGGCAAATCATGCATAGCGGCGGGATGGACATCCAGACGGTGACCCCGTGCTTCTTGTTCGTCGGCGACGTGTTCGGCCGTGCCGAGGCGGCGATGAATGACTGGATCTCCATCTTCCCGGATTCATACGTCCTGGAAGACCATGTGATCCGGTACGAGGCGGCAGACGGTCCGAAGTTGGAAGGGAAGCTCAATTATGCCCGCTTCGTCTTATCCGGACGCGAGTTCGTCACGATGGACAGCGCGGAGAACCATCAATTCGCGTTCAACGAGATGCAGTCGCTGATTGCGTTTTGTGAGACACAAGCCGAGATTGATGACTACTGGGCCAAACTGTCGGCTGTCCCGGAAGCGGAACAGTGCGGCTGGCTCCAAGACCGTTATGGCGTCTCCTGGCAAATCGTGCCGTGGGAGATGGAAGAGATGCTGACGACCGGTACGAAGGAACAATTGGCGCGCGTGACCGAAGCGTTCTTACCGATGAAGAAAATCGACGTCCAGGCGTTGCGAAACGTCTACTGACAAAAACAAGCCGTCCCGATTATTTCGGGGCGGCTTGTTTATCGTGTTGTGTGAAGTCGGACAGGGCGTCCTTCTCGATGATCGCATCAGATAAGCGAAGCTGTTCGGTGGCCTCGTCAATATACGGCGCACACGTTTGAAGCGGCAAGTCATCACCGGTCTCGATCGAATAACATGTACCGCTCCCGACCGGCTTCGTCAAATCGGGCACGAAATAGAGGTCGTCGTAGCGGAACGAGCCGTTGCGGAACGCGGTCAAATTCGGCTCATCGTCGAGGAGAGAACGTCCGAGCATATACGTCGGTGTCATCCCGAGCAAGTCGAGGATGGTCGGGGCGAGATCGACTTGACCGCCGCTCGCCTGCACCGTCTGACCTCGTTCGAGTCCGGCCGGCTTGATGAACAACGGGACGGAGCGATCGAGCTGGAACAACTCGACGGTCGAGTCGGCGTCCGCTTTCATAGCCATCTCGTCGCCGGCAGCGGTCAGGCCACTATCATGGTCACCATAAAAGACGACCAAACTATCATCCCACGTTCCGTTGGCTTTCAATTGTTCGACCATGAGACCGACAGCGGCATCGCTGTAGTGGACGGTGTGGTAGTAGTCCTCGAGGAGCGGGTCGTCGTACCCCGACAAATCCAATCGCTTCTCCTCGTCCGTAATCTCATATGGCGTATGGCTCGTCAACGCGACCATGAAGGAATAGAACGGCTCGTCCAACGTGTCGAGATGGTCGACCGATGTCGTCAGGAACTCCTTGTCGCCGACGGCCATGCCGATGACCGGCTCCGTCGGATAATCGTCTTGATGGAAGAAGTGATTGTAGCCGATTTGCTCATAGAAGTTGGCGCGGTTCCAAAACTCCTTGTCGAACGCATGCATCGCAGCCGTGTCATAACCAGCGCGCCGTAATTGCTCCGGCAAGGCGTCAAACGTGTTCGTCGCATACTGCGTGTATACCGACCCCGATTTGACAGGGTACAGCGAGGCGTTAACGGTAAATTCCGCATCGGACGTCCGGCCCTCGTGCGTCTGATGATAAAAATTCGGGAAGTACAGCATCTCGTCGCGAAGCGCGTTCAAATTCGGGGTCAGTTCTTGGCCGTTGACGGTCTGGCCGATCACGGACGTTTGGAACGACTCGAGCTGAACGACGATGACATTCGTGTCGGCTGTAGCCTCGACCGGTTCGGTCGCCAACGCTTCGATTTGGCCGCGCTCCCGTTCCGTCAGGTCGTCACCGAGGTTCAACGCGTCGCGAAGGCCACGGAACGTATCGAGCCCGTGATAGCCCCAAAATCCGAGCTGATAATACTCACGCATGTTCGAAATCGCACTTTCCCGGTGGTCTGCTTTCATGTAATGAACGGCGGTCGGAACGGTAAAGACGATGAGGCCGACGAGAAAACCGGTTACTGCCAAACGGCGACCGAGACGTTTCGATTCCGTGACCGGGTGTCGCTTCATGTAGAAGAGGACAGCCGCATAGATGAGCAGGTCCGTGAACAAGATGAAGTCGGGGGCTTGAATCAGTGTCAGGAAGCCACCGCCGACGTCTCCCATCTGGCCGATGTCCGATAGCAAGGCGACCGACAACAAGTTGCCGAAATAGCGGTAATACCAGACGTCCGAGATGAGCAGCGTGCTGTGTAGAAACAGTGATGCGAATAAGATCCAGCGACGTGTCTGCGGTTTGACGAGGAGTGCCCAACTCGTCATCATCAAGATGGTCGCCAAGTTGATGAATAAAAAAGATAGGTCGAACGCGCTCGCAGTCAATAGGCTGAACAGGAACAGTTTCGTGAGCGATAATGTTAAATAGGTCCAATAATCGAGATATTTCATGAGAGGCCTCCAGAAGGTTCGTACATATGGTGTCTCCTTCCTGTTCCTGTTCAAGGGAGGTGAAAAACATGAGGGTGTGCTTCAGACCAATATAAAAGCGAGGCGCGCGCGCCTCACTTGATGACAAACGTGTCCCGGAGCTCGATAATCGTGCCTTCCGGGGCTTTCAGTTTACTTAAATGACCGTCGACGACGAAGTAGATGTTCCCGCCATGTTTCGGTAAGAATGTCACGCCGAGGTCCTCGAGGCGCCGGACTTCCGCTTCGAGGTCGTCGACATACAAGGCGAAGTGAACCGGACCGGCCACGTGCTTCGAATACGGCGACAACGTCTCGTCCGCTTTCGCCGTTTGGAGCTCGATATAAAAGTCACCGAGTTTGAGCCAGCTGTTGTACGCACGCGTATGAAAGTCAGGCGACTCCTGAACGAGTTCGAAGCCGAGCGCCTCATAAAATTGTTTGGACGCCTCATAGTCGGGCGTCTGGATACAGAGATGGTGGATTTGTTTCATCGTGTCACTCCTTTGTTTCATTTTATCGAATCGACGGCTGGAACGGAACACCGGTTCAACTTACACCATCGCCAGCGTATTGATTAATAAGAAAAAAAGAAAAATGGCTCCTGAAAAGATTAAGACGCCTAATAATATTTTCCCTCTTTCGTCATTGAATCTTTTGACATACAAGACAGAAAAAAGAAGTAGCACCGCCAACAGAATGGTCAAAGAAAGAAAGAGCAATGTAATCGAGTGATTCGATATGATTCCAAAATTGAAATAGAATTCAGAGATGAAGATGAATAGAAACACTAAAATCCCAGCTAACAATGAGTAAAAATAAGGATTGCGATTAAGGTCCATGACTAAACACTCCTTCTTCACTAGAGTTATCAAACCATCACGTCAAACAGGGACAGCCGTCATAAGTCGGCCGTCCCTGTTTTTGTGGTCGTTGTGGGTTGGACAGCGTTGCCCGCCATGAAAAACAGGACGATCGCGGCCACTCCAAAAATCGAGATGAACACATTTTGAAGCAGCACATCGACGAACATCGGCTCGCTCGAGAATGTACCCGTCGCAATCTGGGCATTCCAGCGGGTGAATGTGGCAATCCGTTCGAGCGTGTACAACAGACCTGACATGAACAGGCAGGCGGTGGCCGCCAGTAATAGCGTCAATCGATTCAAGTGATGACCTCCCTAAATGATATATCCTGATTTTACCATTTACTATCAGTCGGAGGAAGGATTTATCGCTTCACCGTGAGCGGTCGCAATTGCTTAACGCGAGTGAGCACGATCCAGCCGAGTAAAGCACCGGTCACGCTCGAGGCGAGGAAGGCCGGGAAGAAGAACAGTGCCCCGAACTCCGTTCCCATCAAAATCTTGGCATACGGGACAGCGACGAGCGAGGCGATGATTCCCGTCCCGATGACTTCACCAAATGCGGCCAAGGCGACGCGGCTCGTCTTCATATAGAAGAGTCCGGCCAAAAGCGCTCCAATCATGCCGCCGGGGAAGGCCAGGAGTGACCCGGTCCCAGTCATGACGCGGACGAGTCCGGTCACGAAGGCGACGAGAACGGCTCCGAGCGGCCCGACGGTGACGGCGGCGATGACGTTCACCATATGTTGAATCGGATAGGCGCGGGCGACACCGGTCGGAATCGAGATGAACAGGGAACCGATGACGGCGATGGCGATGAGCATCGCCATCCAAGTGAGTTGTTGAATTCGCATGAATATGTCTCCTTTCAAAATGAAAACGCCACTTCTCCAAGTGGAAAAGTGGCGTGGAAAGACAGACGAATCCCACACCACTTCCCTACGCTGGTATGAGCCAGATCAGGTTCGAAGGGTCCGGCGTGTGCCGTCTCAGCCCGAAGGCTCCCCTAGTGGTCGTTTATTAACATGAGTATAACATAGCGTTACTTCGTTGCCTCGACTTTTCGCGGTCGGAAGATGAAATAGACGATGCCGCAGAAAAGAAGATACAACACTAGCGAAAAGACGAGATTGATTAACCACGGGAGCGTCCCCATGAACACGGCCAAGGACGCCTGTTGAAACCAAACGAGCGAGAGCGACAATCCGATGAAGCTGAGCACGAGTGTCGTCCAAAAGGCGACATCCCGGCGCTTGAACAGACGCCAGACGAGCAGACCGATCATGAAACTGGCGACGGCCGTCACCCCTAAATACATATACAAGATGGCATCGACCGGGTATGAGTAATACACAACGTCCATATCGTTTCCTCCTAGGAGATAATGAGAGAAAGGGTGAAGAGCATGAGACCGACCGTCCCATGGCGTGACCGAGCATTTCGTGAACGGTTCGAACAATGGCTTGCACAATATGTACCAGGCGTGACATGGAACGTCGTCAAAGGCACTGATTTGACGTACTTGGTGGTTGGCGAGGTTAATCAAGAACGATATTACGCCAAAGCGGTGACCGACATCAGCCGTGGCGAGGCCGGACTGTCGGCGCTTCTAGCCGAGCGGCATCCAGGTCTCGTCCCTGACGTCATCGCCATCGAGGTAGCTCAGAATTGGTTACTCATGGGAGACATCGGCGGTGAGGCGTTACGTGAACGACCGGACGTCCGTCGATACGACATCGCGTTGCGCCAGTATGCACAGCTGCAGCGGCAGGACGTCGATCAAATCGAGACCTACTTGTCGCTCGGCATCCCGGACCGGCGCCCCGCCACATTGAAGGCTGAAATCCAAACCTATTTACCCGAGCTCTGCACTGGGCTCGACCGACACCAAACCGAGGCCGTGCTCGCGCTTGAGGATGAACTGCTCACCATGTGTGACGAGCTGGCGACCGGGATACCGATGAGCCTCGAGCACGGTGATTTACACGGTGGCAATATCTTTTGGCGGGAGCAGACAAATGACTTGTGTATCCTCGACTGGGGCGACGCGACCGTCACGCATCCATTCTTCAGCGTGCGCGTGTTCTGGAACGCGCTGTATGACATATTGCCGGAAGAGGATGAGATTGCCTGGTATGAACAGATTCAACAGATGCGTAAAGTCTACTTGGAAGCGTGGAGCGGTGTCGCACCCGAGGACGTGCTCTGGCGTCATCTGTTGATTGCCGAAGAGCTTGGTTGCGTCTACCGGGCCTTGTCTTGGCATCTTTACGTGACGAAGCAGCGGCATGACCCGGAGGAATCGAGCGACAAGCCGGCACAATGGCTCAACTTGTTACTCGAGTATCGTGACTTGAAGCAACGCGTCCGATAAGTCATTCATATTTCTCGAGTAAGTTTTGATAATCCGTTTCGCTCCAAAACAGTGGCGCGATTGACTCTGGTCCTTTGAAGATTTCACCGTCCCGGTCATAGACGATGGCGTAGCCACCCTCGACCTCAAAGACGATTAAGTCGGCTTTTACTTCCTTGACCCCGTTCCCAGCGATGATGACGTTCTCGAGCGGGTCACGCGCGACTTGCACGCCCCATTCGTCGAGCTCGACGATGAGTGCGGACGTATAAGCGTGACGGTTATAGAGCGCCTGGAATTCATCTTTGGTCAAGATGACGTCCGTCGGCGGGGCACTCGTCCCATATTTTCGTTTCTCGATTTCTTCGACGAATTGAAGGAACGACGCTTCTTGCCAAAATAGTGGTGCGACCGACTCGGGGCCGTTGGCGATATCACCATTCTCACTTTCATAGACGGTGGCGTACGTGCCGTCGTCGAGTTTGAACGGATGAATGTCGGCGTATGTATGATGGATGCCGTCGCCGGCGATGACGACGTGCTCGAACGTCTTGCGGAACGGGGTGAGTCCATCGTTCTCGAGTGCCGTCAAGAGCGGCGCTACTTTTTCGTATTGGTCGAAGACGTCCTTAAAATCTTCTCGCGTCCACTCCGTGACCTCGTCAGAAGCAGGCTCATTTGTATCGGCTGGGACGATTGGTTTCTCGACTGGATCCGTGCATCCGGTAAGCAAGAACACAGTGAACCCGAGCAAGCCTAGGCGTTTCATCAATCAAACCTCCTAAGAAAGTTACATTTTTTTCCTATTACCAATGAGCGTAGCACGTTTACGACGCATTGAGAACCCGGGTACTTTCTCGCTCAGGGGTGTCTACGCAAATAGCGGTCGAGAGCCTCATGAAAGCGTCGTTGCTGCTCGATCGGGATTTCATGATTGGATGCAGCGCCATAGCGAATCAGATGATAGAGCGAGGCATCGATATCCGTCAGGTCGATGCGTTCGAACCAATCGATGAGCGTCTCATTCGTCCGAAGTTTTAGTTCAGGGGCGAGCGAGGCGTTGAACGTGATGAGCCAATCTCTCAGTTCGATGTTCGTGAGCATCGGGAAGCGCTGTGCCTCACTCGATGCGTCCGTATTGAGGGACAGTGGCACCGGAGTATCATGCGTCGAGGGGAACGTGAATCCTTTGCCTCGTCGACGACGTAACCATCTACGCACGCCATAGACGGTCAACCCGACGGCAGCGAGGAGGACGAACAGCATGCCGAGTCCACCGGGGTCATCGCCATTACCGCGACCGAACGTGAATTTCAGCATGTCTTCCTTTTCTTGACGCTCTCCGCGGAATTCGCTATCCGTAGGAGTGTCTCCCATATCAATGCCTCCAGGTGGTATATCGTCTTCTTCTCTGCCCATTTCGGTCACGCTAACTGGAGATGAGGTGTTAATCGTTTGAAACCAACTGAACGTCTCTTTGCTGACAAAGACGAACGTCACAACGAGACAAGCTGTCACGACAAGTCCCCCTATAAATCGAGATGACCACTTCATATTTTCCCTCCTAACCGGAATATTCAGACTATTTATTGTCTATATTACCATAAACAGGTAAACTTCGAATAAGACATCTACCAATGGAGGGGAACGAGATGGGAATCAAAGCGGTCATCAAACAGTTGAACGAAGTGTATTTAGGAAAGGAAGAGGTTGTGCGGCTGTGTTGTACGGCGCTGCTCGCCGAAGGACATATCCTGCTCGAGGACGTACCCGGGACAGGGAAGACGTTGCTCGCTAAAGCGATTGCCGGCAGTTTTGACGGGACGTTCTCGCGCATCCAATTTACGGCCGATTTGCTCCCGTCCGACGTCATCGGCAGCGACTACTTCAATATGCAGACACAGACATTTGATCACCGACAAGGTCCGATTTTTGCGAACATTGTCCTGATTGATGAAATCAACCGGGCCGTCCCGCGCACCCAGTCGGCGCTACTCGAAGCGATGGAGGAACGACAAGTCTCCATCGGCGGGAAGACGTATCCGATGCCGAAGCCGTTCTTCGTCATCGCGACGCAAAACCCGATTGAATCGGCCGGGACGTTCCCGCTCCCGGACGCGCAACTCGATCGGTTCCTCATCTCGATTCCAGTCGGCTATCCGGACGCCGCCGAGGAACGGGAACTGTTGCTGCAAGTGTTGACCGAGACGCGCAAACACATCGAAGCCGTGACGTCACTCGCCTCGCTGCAAGAAGCGCAGGCGGAGACGAGACAAGTCGCGATTCAAGACGACGTCCTCGATTATATGCTCGGACTCGTCCATGCGACGAGGGCGCACCCGTCCGTCGAGGTCGGTGTCAGCCCACGCGGTGCGATTGCGTTGCTCCGCGCGTGTCAAAGCTATGCCTATTTGGCCGGCCGGCTATACGTCATCCCGGAAGACGTCAAAGCCGTGGCGCCATACGTGCTCGCCCATCGCATCAGTTTGACGCTCGAAGGGGGCATCAAGTCGACGAAAGCGAACGTCGTCGCGCACATTCTGGACACGGTGCCCGTGCCGGTCGAGGGCTGACGGATGATCCTGTCCACACACGCCTGGTTGCAACGCCGGCTCCTGCCCGTATATCTCGTGAGCGGAGCCATGCTCGTCTTCTTCCCGTACGTATACGGATTGGGTTACATATGCTTCATTGTCGCGAGTGCGATTTGGATGCTCGAGCGGACGCGGCAACAACTTGAGCGGAACATCAATCTCCAGTTCACACAATACGAAGAATTGCTGTTTGTCGGAGACGAGAGTCGGCTCGTGTTGGTGGTCGATGGAGTCGACGAGTTGGACCGGCTCGGACTGCCGTTGCGGATTCGCTTGAAGACGAGTTCGGGAATCAGCTTTCCGGCGCATGACCGCATCCCGAGCGTGCTCGATTTTGAGATCGATGTCGGTCGGGCCCGACATGAATTGGTCGTGCGCGCCGAGTATCGGGGTCCCGCCACGTTCGAGGAATGCGTCATCGCCGTCACGCTTCCATTTCGTCTCGGGACGTATTTGTATGAACGACCGGTCGATACGCGATGGACCATCCTCCCGTCGCTGCTGCTACATCCACCGGTCGGGACGAAACGGCTGGCGCTCGGGGACCGACCGCTCTTGGCGTCCCCGCTTCGCAATCCGTTGCAGCTGATCGGGTCGAAACCGTATGAAGGAGAGCCGGTGAAGGAAATCGATTGGTATGCGACGGCGAAACTCGGACGCCTGCAGTCGAAAGTGTTTCAACAGACGACGCTCGATACGTTCACGTTCGCCTTGGATTTGAACGGTCCGTCCGGTTACACGCTCCATCACGACTTCGAATCGCTCATCAGCCAAGCCGCCTTCATCACATCGCGCCTGTTGAAAGAGGACTGTAAAATCGAATTGTTCTTAAATCGATTCAATGAGGATGGGACGATGCTCCATGTCCCGCTTCAGGAAGGTGAGCGCGGTATTCGATTCATCTTGCTGCAGTTGGCGACGATTCACCCGGGCAATCGGTTCATCTCGACCGATGCGTTCACCCGGATGGTCGAGCGAAAACGATTGAAGCAAAGTCACCTCGTCTGGTTCAATCAACACAATCTGTACGATTGAACAGGGGAATGTCGGATTTTGGCGAACTCTTTACGTATGAAATGGGTTCAAAAGGAGAGAGACATATGCCAAAACGGAAATTTGCCAATCGCCGAGACTGGGAACGCATCTTACAACATCGCTACGCGCAAATGGAGGTCCATGATGACCGTTTCTCCGGGACGGTCGCCTTGTTCTACATCGATGCCGTCCGTGCACCTCAATATAAGATGCACAAAGGGGAAGAATTTATTGTCGCCGATGCCGGATACGGTTGGCTCCAATACTTCCCGGACGATGAGCCGTTCGGGGTGACCGTCATGTTTGATGACAAGGGACAGATCGTCCAATGGTACATCGATATCGTCGAAGCAATCGGATATGAGGACGGGATTCCTTATATGGACGACTTGTTGCTCGATATCCTCATCTTCCCGAACGGGGACGTCGTCCGGAAAGACGAGGACGAGTTCGAGGAAGCGACGGAGGCCGGGGAACTGACGCCGGAGCTCGTCGAGCAGGGCTGGCGTGACTTCCATGCGACGCTCGACCGGATTGAGCGGAACGACTTCGTCTATTTCGACTTGGCGAACTTACATTACACCGAGTTGAAGCAAAAGCTGTAAAGCGCATGCTCCCTTTGGTACAGTGAAAGAAAAAACTGGGGGACGAATCATGAAAATCATCGATACCGAGACGTGGTCGCGCAAGAAGCACTACGAATTTTTCAAAGCGTTCGACGCTCCACACTTCAATGTGACGGCGAGCGTCGATGTGACCAAACTACATACGTATGCCAAGCGGAACGGGCAGTCGTTTTTCAAACTGTTCCTCTACGGTGTCGTGAAGACGGCGAATGCCGTGCCTGAGCTTCGCTACCGGATTCGCGAGGACGAGGTCATCGAGCACGACGTCGTGCACCCGTCGTTCACTGTCATAATGGATGATGACGTCTTTAACTTTTGCACGGCGACGTATAAAGAGGCATTTCCAGACTTTTTGGAAGAAGTGACGGACCGGATGAGCGGGGCGAAACAAGAAGTGGCCGTTGGTGACGATGAGCCGGACAGCCTGCTCTATATCACGAGTGTGCCTTGGGTCACATTCACGAGCATCAGTCATCCGACGAACGACCAACAGCATGATACCGTGCCACGCATCGCTTGGGGGAAATTCACCGCAACCGGTGACCGGATGATGATTCCACTCTCGGTCCAAGCGCATCATGCGCTCGTCGATGGTGTGCATGTCGGCCGCTTTTACGAGGCGCTTCAAACGTGGCTTGACGACTTGAGCGACCTTCACATGAAAACGGTGCAAGAAGAAGGACTTGATGAGGCGATTCGCCTGCGCGAGAACGGGGAGCTGGAACGGGCGAAACAGTTACTGCTTACGTTGCTCCGGAAAGATGAGAAGAATCCACGCCTGCACGCCCATTGCGCCTGGTGTTATGACTCGCTCGGTGAAGAGCGTCAAGCCGTCCCGCATTACGAACGGGCGATTCGGCTTGGGCTCGCCGGTGAAGAGCTCCGCGAGACCTATATCGGGCTCGGTAGCACGTATCGGGCGCTCGGTCGCTATGAGGACGCGGAGGCGTTGTTCGCCAAGGCGATTGAACAGTTCCCTGACATCGGGGCGCTCAAAGTGTTTCAGGCGATGACCCGCTACAACCTCGGGCGCCACAAGGAAGCGACCGGCACCTTGCTCGAACTACTCGCCAGCCCGGAGCCGGATGACAGTATTAAACGGTATCGTCGCGCCATCGCGTTCTATGCGCGCAATCTCGACGAGACGTACGACTAAGGAGACTTGAATGATCACACTTCAACTGGTCACAGAACAGAACTGGTATCCGTGCTGTCAGCTCACATTGACTGACGCGCAACAAGCATATATGGAGCCGAATGCGATTTCCCTGCTCCAAGCGATGTATGAACCGACGCTCGAGGCCCGCGCGATTTATGAGAACGAAGCGATGGTCGGCTTCCTCATGTACAACACGGCGCTCGAAGAGTTGGACGCGCGCTGGGTGTATCGCATCATGGTCGACCACGCGCATCAAGGAAAAGGGATTGGCCGCCAAGCGACCGAGATTATGTTGGAAGAGATGAGGAAACTCGGCACCGAACCGATTATCGTCGGTTACCATCCTGACAACATTGGTGCGCATCGATTATACGAAAGCTTGGGCTTTGTCGATGAAGGCGATCGCTTCGGGCGGGAGATGGCGGTCATTCACCGTGCGTGACAAGACGAGGCAACTCGTCTTTTTTTGAAACAAATTGATTGACCACTGTATTTTCTCATGTTATATTTATCTCGAATTAAAGATAATGAAATTTAAAGTATTGTTTTCTCTCAGCAGAGGAGGGGAACACATGGAAGAACGACAAACGTTAAAAGCCATCACCGTGTTGCTTCGGGCCTCGCAGTCGATTCAAGACGTGGTCAAGCATGAAGTCGCCGAGTACGGGCTAAATCCGACCGAGTTCTCGGTCCTTGAATTGCTGTACCATAAAGGCGATCAACCGATTCAGACGATTGGCAAAAAGGTGTTATTGACAAGCGGGAGCATGACGTACATCGTCGACCGGCTCGAAGCGAAAGGCTACTTGATGCGCAAAGCCTGTCCGAGCGACCGGCGCGTCACGTATGCGGCGCTGACGGAAGCAGGGCGCACACTCATGTCGTGCATCTTTCCGGCCCATGAAAGACGGATGGACGAGCTGTTCGACGGACTCGATTTAGCAGACACGATTACTCAATTGAAGACGGTCGGCAAACGCGCCGAGGCGTCAAAAAATTTTAATTAATTATCTCGAAACCAAGATTTTGAAGGAGCGATTTAAATGAACCATGTAAAAGGTATTCACCACGTGACGGCGATTACGAGCAGCGCCGAGAAGAACTACGACTTCTTTACGAACGTCCTGGGAATGCGTCTCGTCAAAAAGACGGTCAACCAAGACGACATTCAGACGTACCACTTATTTTTCGCCGACGACAAAGGTAGCGCCGGAACGGATATGACGTTCTTCGATTTCCCGGGCATCCCGAAAGGCGTGCACGGGACGAATGAGATCGCCAAGACGTCGTTCCGCGTCCCGACCGACGAGGCGCTCACGTATTGGCAACGTCGCTTCGATCGCCTCGGCGTGAAACATGAAGGGGTTCAAGAGCAGTTCGGCAAGAAGACGCTCGCGTTCGTCGACTTCGATGAGCAGGCGTACCAGCTCATCTCGGACGAATTCAACGTCGGCGTCGCCTCGGGTGAACCGTGGCAAAACGGTCCGATTCCGCTCGAGTACGCCATCACGGGCCTCGGTCCGATCTTCATCCGCATCGCGGACTTTACGTATTTCAAACAAGTGATGGAGCAAGTCATGTTGTTCGAAGAAATCGGACAAGAAGGCGACGCGCATCTCTTTGAAGGAGGTGAGGGTGGAAACGGGGCGCAAGTCGTCGTCATTCATGACGAGACGTCACCAGTCGCGCGCCAAGGGTTCGGAACCGTGCACCACGTTGCTTTCCGTGTCGATGACCGCAGTGTCCTCGATGAATGGACAGCGCGCTTGCAACAGTTCGGGTTACCGACGTCAGGCTATGTCGACCGCTTCTTCTTCGAATCGTCTTACGCACGCGTCGCGCCGCAAATCCTGTTCGAATGGGCAACCGACGGACCTGGATTTATGGGTGATGAGCCGTATGAGACGGTCGGTGAAAAATTGTCACTCCCGCCATTCTTAGAACCGAAACGGGAACAGATTGAAGCGATGGTTCGACCGATTGATACGGTCAGAAGTACAAAAACGTTTGAGAAAGAATATGAGGGAATGAAATGAGCTTATTCAACCGTTTATTTGGTAAACAAGAAGAACCAACCAACTCACAAGGAGGAACTAACATGTTGAAAATTGGAATCGTACTCGGATCTACTCGTGAAGGACGCGTCAGCCCGCAAGTCGGAGAATGGGTGAAAGAGCTCGCGAACAAACGCGGTGACGCCAACTATGAAATCATCGATATCGCAGATTACAGCCTGCCACTTCTCGGTGAGCCAGGCGGCGACGCATCAGGTGCGGCGGCATGGTCTGAGAAAATCGCGGAAATGGACGGCTTCGTCTTCATCGTTCAAGAATACAACCACTCGATCACAGGCGCGCTCAAAAACGCCCTCGACTATTTACGCAACGAATGGCATAACAAAGCAGCCGGAATCGTCTCATACGGTTCGGTCGGCGGTGCACGTGCGGCGGAACACTTACGCGGCGTGTTGAGCGAGCTCTTAATCGCCCACGTCCGTGTCCATCCAGCGCTCTCGCTCTTCACAGACTTCGAGAACGGCACACACTTCGCACCGAAAGACGTCCAAGTCCAATCGGTGAACGATATGCTCGACCAGCTCGTCCCATGGACAGAAGCGATGCAGACGGTCCGTACGAAAGCAGCAGAAGCAACAGAAGCTGCGAATAACTAATAGACAAACGATCGCCTAAAACGAGGGCGATCGTTTTTTTGCGTTTCTTTTCAATTAAGGAGACGTCGTGTATCGTGGATGAAAGTAGGGAACAAGAGAAGATACATAAAATTGAAGGAGGAATCGGGATGAAATGGATGATTTATGGGGCGAACGGCTATACGGGTGAACTGATCACCCGCCAAGCGGTGAAACAAGGGATGACACCGGTGCTCGCGGGTCGGCGTGCGGACGCGATTGCCAAGCTCGGGGAGGATCTCGGGTGTGAGACACGCGTCTTCAACGTGTCGTTCGACAAGGCGACACGCCAATTGGAAGACATCGATCTCGTATTACACTGCGCCGGACCGTTCGCCGATACGAGTCGGCCGATGGTCGAGGCGTGCCTTGCCTCGAAGACACATTACTTGGATATTACCGGGGAAATCGAGGTGTTCGAATACATCCACTCGAAGAAACGATCCAAGCTCGCGCAAGAGGCGGGTGTGTTGCTCTGTTCGGGTGTCGGCTTCGATGTCATCCCGACCGACTGTGTGGCCCGAAAGTTGAAAGAGTTGATGCCGGATGCGACGAATCTCGCCCTCGGTTTCTCAGCCGCTGCCGGAATCTCACGCGGGACGCTGAAAACGGCCATCCGTGGACTCGGCTCAAATAGTGCCGAACGAAAAGATGGTGAGCTGACACCGTTCCCGCTTGGAGCGAAACGTCGTCACATCGATTTCGGGCGCGGCAAGAAAACGGCCATCGCCATTCCGTGGGGAGACGTCTCGACCGCCTACTATACGACGGGTATCCCGAACATCACGACGTGGGTGCCGGTTCCGCCGGTCTATGCCTATGGAGCGCGGCTCTTGTCTTGGTTCGGTCCGATGCTCGGCAGCGACGCGGTGCAAGGGAAGCTGCTCCGTTATGTCGATGAGCATGTGAGTGGGCCGGACGAGTCGGAACGGGAACGCTCGTCGACGTATGTCTGGGGTGAGGCGACGAACGCCTCGGGTCGTAAAGTGATCGTTCGCATCAAGACGGCGAGCACATATGCTTTCACTGTCTACGGGGCACTTGAAGTCGTGTCACGTCTTGTCAGTTCAGGCCGCATCATCCCCGGCAGCTTCACGCCGGCGATGCTGTTCGGTTCACACTTCATCGAAGAAATCGAAGGGTCCTCGTCGTTTGTCGTCGACGAGGTTCGGCTTTGAGTGAACGGTGGGATTTAGTCGACGGAGATCGGCGTCCGCTCGGCAAGACGCACGTGCGCGGCGAACAATTGGCAGCGGACACGTATCATACCGTCATCGAAGTGATCACGTTTGATGTGAATGGAGACGTGTTGCTCTCGCAACGTCATCCCGACAAGACGTACCCGCTCCTTTGGGAAGGGACGGGCGGCTCCATCCTGACCGGTGAGACGAGTCGGCAAGGCGCGGTTCGGGAGCTTCGGGAAGAGATCGGTCTCTCGGTCGAGCCTGACCAGTTGGAGTGGGTGGCGACATTGCGCCGCGAGACGTATTTTTTAGACTTGTATCGCTATCAAGCCGATGCTCCGCTTCAACTTGATGACTTGGTACTCCAGGAAGACGAAGTCGTAGCGGTCAGAAATGATGGCTCTGGATGATCTCGTTCCATCTGTCCGAGAGCGATTACGTCGATTTGAGTCAGACTTACGCCTTGCCTTGTAACGGAATCACAATCTGTTCGCAATCGAAGTATGGTAAACTCAGGGAAGATTAGTGGGGAGGGAACGAGATGAGACGCTTAGAACTAGCCAGGCGGATCGAACGCATCAAAGCGGAAGGGACGTCTGCCTATATTCGGCATCGAAAACAGACCCCTCCCTATGAAGGTTCGGAATTGATTGTCGAAAACAAAGGTCACGTCTTCCGGATGGGCACGACGAGCTTCGCGGTCGGCTTCGGCTTGAACCGACCGACCAGCTTTTACGATTTGCACCAGATGGAGAAGTGGGTACGCGGCAAGAACGTGTCCCGCCTACATATTGAGGTCTGTCCGCTCGCGGACATGTCACTCATCCGGTTATTGCAAGAGCGAAACTATACGCTCGACCACTTCTTGGACGTGTGGTTGCTCGACGTGAATACGTTTGTCCTGCCGGAGGTGGCGCATACGGTTGAACGCGTGCACGCCGACAACGTGAATGAGTGGGCCCGGGCCATCGCGGCCGGCTTCGCCGAGACGGGGACGGTCATGCAAGAGACGATTGATACCGCGAAAGGCTTCTACGCGCTTCCCGAAAACCAGGCGTTTCTCGTCCGCGAAGGGGAGACGGCCGTCGCCGGTGGAATTCTTGCCATCCAGGACGGGATGGGTGAACTGTTTTTGACGAGTACGATTCCCGCGTATCGAGGGAAAGGCTATCAGACGCAGCTCATCTTGGAACGGATCGCGGCCGCGAAAGCGGCCGGATGCGAGTACGTGACCGTGACGACGAAAGTCGATACAGCCTCGGGACGGAATATGGAGCGTTTGGGATTCATTCCGTTTTATCAGAAAGCCGTCATGAAAAGCCCGATCCTCAAATAGACAGGTCGCCCCGCGGGGCGACCTGTTTATTTGTTAAAGTAATGATTCTGCGCCGTCGACGTACACCTCAGAGCCGGTGACGTGACTCGACATGTTGCTCGCGAAGAACAAGACGACGTCCGCGACTTGTTTGGCTGAACCGGATTTCCCGGCAAGCGGTTGGTTTCCCTGCGGATACTCGATCGGGATGACGACTTCTTCGAGCAAGGCGTCATCGCGGTTCGTCGAGTCATCGATGTTCGTGTCGATGGCCCCCGGACAAATCGAGTTGACGCGGATGCCAAATTGGGCGAGCTCGGCCGCTGCCATTTTCGAAAATCCGGTCTGACCGGCTTTCGTCGTCGCGTAGCCGCTGAACCCGAAGTTTTTGAAGTAACGGTTCCCGTTGATGGATGACGTGATGATGATACTGCCGCCCCGTTCTTTTAAATGCGGGATGGCGTGTTTCACCGTCAAAAACGTGCCCGTCAAGTTCGTCTCGACGACACCGTTCCAATCTTCGAGTGACAAATGCTCGATTGGTGTGATTGTGCCGTTCCGTCCTGCGTTCGCAAAGACGATGTCGACGCGACCGAAACGTTCAATCGTTTGCTCGTACGCTCGTTTCATCTCGTCTTCGTTCCCGACGTCGGCACTGATACCGATGGCACGCTCTTCTCCAATCAGACTCGCGAGTTGCTCTGCGTCTTCTAAGTTCAAATCGACGATGGCGACTTTCGCCCCGGCTTGAATGAACCGGATGACGGTGGCACGTCCGATTCCAGATGCCGCACCCGTGATGAATGCGACTTTCCCTGATAACAATGTATGTGAAATCATTCCATTCGCTCCTTTCAGCTTCCTGTTCTCATATTCCACCGTTCTATGAAAACTAAGCCGGTTTTCTGAAAAAAGGTGAAACGCTTCATTCCGGTTGAACGTGAATCGATATCGCGATTTTCAGCTTGGCGTCGCGGTCGAGCTCGACTGTGACGATTTGTCCGACCCGGAGTTGTTGCACGTCGTTCGCGTCTCCGGTCACTTTCGTTTGTTCGTTGATTAAGACTGTATGCAATGTCAACTCGTCGTCTGAGAAATCGTGAGGGCCAATCATCAGCTGGGGGATGTCAATCTGTTCGATTCGTCCTTCGATTTGATGGTCGTTCCATGTGCTGACCCAATAGACGGCAACTAAAAAAAGACCGATAAATGCCAGAGCAAAGATGAGTCGGGTTCTCATGGTGTTCCTCCTCTGCGCCATTCCGGTACGATGGTTTCCAGTATTATTTACCCGGATTTAAGGAATTGTATAGGGTCTTTTTTACAGGATTTTGAATTGTTCATGCGGAATAAGACAAGACAATTTGAAGAGCGGAGGGCTGGGAATGGTGTTATTCGGGATGATTGGGTTCATCGTTTTAAGCTTGGTGGCATTCGGCTGGTGGACAATCGGATTTCCGCGGCGACGGATGTGGGGCGGTGCGTTGCTGCTCGTTGTCGCGTTTCTGTTTTCACCACTGTTGCTTGTCGTGAGCGGTGAACGCTTCGGATTTGATGGCGTCGTCGCGGGACTAGTCGGATTATCCTGTGTCGTCGGGGGCGGTTTCTTCTTTCTCACACTCGGATGGACCGGGCGACCGCAGAAAATCCGCAAAGTACGGACTCTGTCAGAGGACCCTGATTTGTTTTGAACCGGGTTGTCATCCGACTTCTGAAACCCGTACAGTGAAGGCATCGAACTTGATGGAGGAATGACTATGTTGACGAAGAAGCACCCACCGGCGTTACGTCCGGGAGATACGATTGGAATCATCACGCCGTCGTTTCCGGCACCGGCCCGGTTCCCGGAACGATACGCACGTGGAATCGAACAGCTGAAACGGATGGGGTTCATCGTCCGTGAAGGTTCATGCACGCATCGTTCGGCAGGATACCGCTCGGCCTCGATTCAAGAGCGGGCCGAAGAGTTCAACGCGCTGTTGCGCGACCCGGACGTCAAAGTGATAATCAGCACGATTGGTGGGACGAACTCGAACTCGCTCTTGCCGTATATCGACTATGAGGCGTTGCGACGACAGCCGAAAATCATCATGGGCTATAGCGACGTGACGGCGCTTCTCCTCGCCTGTTATACGCAGACGGGAGTGACAACGTTTTACGGTCCGGCAGTCGTGCCGTCGTTCGGAGAATACGAGACGATGTTCGCCGACGGAGAACGGTATGTGCGAGAGGTGCTCGGTTTGGAACGGACGGCACCGTATACGCTCGACGTACCCCGGGAGTGGACCGAGGAGATGATTGATTGGTCGACCCAGGACCGGGAGAAGACGTTCCGTCCAAATGAAGGCTGGCTCACGCTTCGAGACGGACAGGTCCGCGGGCGATTGATTGGCGGGAACCTAAACACGATGACCGGCTTTTTAAAGTCGGATTATTTTCCTGAGCTGAACGGGGCGATTCTCTTTTTAGAGGACTCGTTCAAGACGATGGCGGACGAGGAGCGTTCCCTCAGCATGCTCAAACTCGCCGGGGTGTTCGATGTCATCAGCGGTCTCGTCATTGGCAAGCATGAACATTTCGATGCGGCCGGCGCACCGTTCACGTTCGAGGAGTTGCTGCTCGAAGTGCTCGGAGACGTCGACTTCCCGATTTTGACGAACGTCGATATCGGGCATACGTTCCCGTCCCATGTGTTTCCGATTGGCATCGAGGTCGAACTTGACGCGACGGCGGGAACAATCACCTTTTTAGAGAACGGGGTGACGCCATGATGGAGTTCATCACCATCGTCGACCATCGTCGGAAGAAAATCGGCTTGAAATCACGAGCAGACGTCCATCGGGACGGGGATTGGCATGAGACGTTCCACTGCTGGATGACGGACCATGACCGCCTCCTGTTACAGCTTCGTAGCGATACGAAGGCGGATTTCCCCGGGCTGTTTGATATCACGGCTGCCGGTCACTTGGCCGCCGGTGAGACCGTTCGTGACGGGGTGCGTGAGATTCAAGAAGAGCTAGGTCTCGAATTGACGCTCGATCAACTGACTTCGCTCGGCGTCTTCGAAGACGTCATCGAGACGGATACGTTTTTAGACCGCGAGTTCGCCCATACGTATGTCTATGCGTACGATGGCGAAGCGTTCACGTTGGATGAAACGGAAGTGGCCGATGTCGTCTCGGTCGACATGGTGGCGTTCCACGCATTGATTGGCGGGACGCAGTCCGAGGTGGAGACGACCTCGGTCATCTCGGGAGAGACACGGACCGTGACGAAACGCGATCTCGTACCGCACCCGGCCAACTACTGGGAGCAAGTGCTTGCAGGTATAAAAGCCGCTCACGATGGGCGTCATGATTGAGGCCATATGGCAACTGCTTCACATCGTGCTCGTGGTCGGGATGGGTGGCTTGCTCATTTGGTGTTTTCGCAAGTAAAGAGGGGGAAGAAAGATGGAGACAGGACAAGACACGATCCCGCTCGCTTTGGAGACGGCGCGTCTATATTTACGGGCGCCGATTGCCGAGACGGATGCGCGGGTCGTCAACGAGTCGATTCGGGGGTCACATGAAGAGTTGAAGCGATGGCTCCCGTTCGCGCAAGACGTACCGATGTTGTCTGAGACGGAAGCGAATTTACAACGGGCGCAAGATTTGTACGCAACAGGTGAAAGTTTCCGGTACCTCATCTTTTTACGGGAGACGGGAACGTTTGTCGGGACGGTCAGCCTGTTCGGGATTGATTGGGACGTCCCGAAAGCGGAAATCGGCTATTGGCTCGACTCGACCCATACCGGCCGTGGCTATATGACGGAAGCGGTCGAGGCGGTCATTCGTTTCGGCTTCACCCGGTTCGATTTCAAACGAATCGAGATTCGCTGCGAGTCGACGAACGAGGGGAGTCGCTTGATTCCGGAACGGCTCGGCTTTCAGTTAGAAGGGGTGCTCCGGAACGAAGACTTGTCCGCCGATGGGTTGCGGCTGACGGACACGGCTGTATATGGGCTGTTACCGGGCGAGCTTATACCGCTAGCGACATGATGCGTTGCGGACCGATGGGGCCATCGATTCGACGACCTGTGTCGACGAACCCGACCGTTTGATAGAGGGAGAAGGCGGCCTCGTTCTTCAGATTGACCGATAGCACGACCTCGTGTTTATGAGGGAAGTGCGCTCGTACATAGTTCGGTAACTGGCGGAGTGCGGCTTTGGCATGACCGTTCCCTTGCGCCGAATGGTTGATGGAGAACATCGAGAGCAACAACGCGTCGTCTGCCTCTGTATACGAGGTCACCCGTTCCGTATCGTGGAGCAAAAAGAAACCGACGGGCTCTTCGGCCACGATGACGATGGGGTGTATCCCGTCTGTGAGCGGGGACTCGAGGTCGATCGGAAGCGTCGTATATTTTTCTTGTTCGAACGGTAACGTGAATGTGTTCAAGACCGGCCAATGGGCCTCGCGAAGTGGTTCAAGTTTCGTCGTCATGATAAATCCTCCCCCATAAGCAGCTATCTCTACCAGTATACCGAAATACAAGTGAAGGGAACGAACGCATGATGCATCCAGTGATTACGTATGTCCAAGGTCCACCGCTTCAAGATTTGTATCGAGCCTTCATGGACGGTTTTTCCGATTACATGATTCGCTTTGACATGGATGAGGCCCGGTTCGAGAGCGTCTTCCTCGTCCGTGATCAAAATCAGCCGACGCGTTCCGTTGTCGCCTATGCGGACGGTCGACCTGTCGCCGTCATGTTGAGCGGTGTGGCGCACCTCGATACGGGATGGGTGACGCGTTGTGGCGGCTTGGCCGTCGCCCCAGACTATCGACACCTCGGAATCGCACACGAATTGATGCGACAGTTCGACGAACAGGCGACGGGCATGCGTCTGCTTGAGGTGATTCAAGGGAACGAACCGGCGCTCGCCCTCTACGAGCGACTCGGGTACCGTGTCGTCCGAGAGATTATGTACTTTCAATCCGTACCGACCGTGACGAACGCGACACGGGAACAGGTCCCGATTCGTGAGCTGTTCGATGCGTATTATCCGGCTGCGGGGCACAAACCGATTTGGCAAGTCGATGTCCGCACGACGCAACAACAGACCGAGCTCGTTCGAGTGAGCGAAGGCGAGACGAGCGGGGCGCTCCTGTTCCGGGAAAACCTGTTGCTTGATGTGTTCGGTCGTGACGAGGACGCCGAGTGGTTATTGCGTGCGGCCGCGGCCGAAGGACCGATTCGCCTGACGTTGACGTCTGATCGACCGGCGTTGCTGATGGCAGCCCGACACCTCGGGTTCGTTCAGGACGAGATTGCCCAATTCGAGATGAGTAAGCCCGGGATGGAGACGTGATGCGCGTCTTGTTGCCTGTCCTCATGATCGGTCTGATCATTGGAAACTTGTTCACGATTCTTGGCCTGACGACGAATCTACCCTCGGGCCTTGATCGCCTGTTTTTGTTCGGCGGACCGGCGCTGACCATTCTAGCCGCCGTCAGTATCGTCGTCATTGTCCTGCAACGCAAACGATGACGACGGATGACCCTCATGAAATTTGAGTGAAGTTTATGGGTAGGGAGTTCACGGTTTTGATATGTTCGACATACAAATGAAATGCTTCATATATTGAACTTTTTAGGCGTGGATGCTATATTCGCACTTGTAGCTTTTTGATCAAGCTAGCGAATCATCCAATCTGGAGGTTTTATCAATATATGTGGAAACAACTACTCGTCACCGTCGGTACAGGCGTCCTGGTTCTATCAGGGACTTCAGCCGTATCCGCGGATCAAATTACCCCGCAAGACCTCGTCAAGACGACGAAATCGCTTCAACAGACCGAACAACGGATTCAAACGTCGAAACAATCGGTCGCCAAAGCCAAACGTCACGTCGAAACGATCGATCAGAGCGCGAAAGCAATCGATCAGAAGATTGAGCAGACCAAATCAAAACTCGCGTCATATGAGACGGCCTTGAATCCTAAGACAGCTGACAAGTCTCTATTCGAACAAGTGCTATCGACTGTCCTGCCGAGCGCCAAGGCGGAGGCGGCCGAGTCTGAAGAGACGAAGCGTGATTTGCAAGCCAAACAAGCCGAGACGACACAATCGTTAAAGGCGCTCGAGAGCAAACAGGCGGACGTGAAAGCAGAACGACAACAAGCCCGTTCGGCTCATGTGGCTGCATACAAGCAGCTGAAAGGGCAAGCGGCCCAATTGAAAGACTTGAAGCAACAAACGGCGGCGCTTGCGCCTGACAAGTTTATGATGCCAGCGACCGGACGTCTGTCACAAGGCTACGGACCGGCGAGCGGCCAGTTCGGATATACGTTCCATAACGGAATCGATATCGCTGCGAACGTCGGCACACCGATTTACGCGGCGGCAGCTGGGACGGTCACGGACGTCAAATCGGGCGGACCGTATGGGAAGCACGTCTTCATCGAGCATGAAATCAATGGTCAAAAGTGGACGACGGTCTACGCCCATATGCATAAAATCGAAGTGAAGACAGGTCAGACGTTGCTCCAAGGCGAAGGCATTGGCCAAATCGGCAACACGGGCAACTCGTCAGGTCCGCACCTCCATTTCGAAGTGCATCAAGGAGAATACGGCTTTTCATCAAGTTCGGCCGGCAACACGGTCAACCCGATGGATGTCGCCGAAGTGCTAGGTGGCGCGTCGCCGATTAAAGCGACGTATTGACGCAACGGACTCGTTGCGTCTTTTTTTTGCTTCCCCGTCACTCCTGATCGTTTTGGGTCGCGCGCAGTTCAATCAATTTTCGGAGCGCCTCGTCGCGATCGAACGTGCTGAACCAGCGGAAGTCATCGTGATCGAGAATCCGGTAATGTTGACTGACCATATTCTGTTGAATCCGGTACTTCCCTTGGTGCTCGATTGTCGTCCACCAGACGTGTCCGCCCAACGTTTTCGTCGCCAGGCTCGGGTCGGTATGGGCGACGAGGCGAATGAACTCGATCGGTTGATCTCCAATCAACGAGTGGAGATAGGGGCTTTGATTGAACAAGGCACAGATGGCGACCGTCGTCGTCCAGTTCGCGTTCAGGCGTCGCTTCTCGATTTGAATCAACGTTTTTTTCGAGATGCCGACGAGCGTACATAGTTCTTCTTGCGATAACCCTTGCTCGGTGCGAATCAGTTTGAGCTTGCTAGAAATCAGTTCGGAAAACGTCTCTTTTGTATGCATAGCTGCTCCTAAGGTGTATTTTTACACAGTGTATCATGCGGTATGGAAAGATGGAAGAAATCGGACGAAGAAAGCCGCCTCCTCAATCCATCAAAAAAGCGAAAGGAGATGGACTCCTTTCGCTCGTTCACTGATCGTTGTTATTCGCGAGTCGGGTCATGATTGCCCTCGCTATCGGCAATCGTATCCGAACTTCCGAAATCTTCGACTTGGCTGAACGCATCCGTGCTTTGTCCCGGTTCGTCCGTCCCGTCGAGTTGTTTGCGGGCAGCCGTCTCAGACGGATTGAGCACATCCTCTTCGACCGGACGTTCACGGTCGGTCGAGTGCTCGTTCTCTTCTTGTTCGCGGGCATGCTGGATACAGAGCGTCGCCTCGGGGATAATCTCTAAACGGTCCAACTCGATGTCTTCGCCGCACACCTCACATTTACCGTACGTCCCGTTCTTGATGGCGAGCAACGCCTTGTCGACGTCACTTAAGAATTCTTCATCGAGCTCCGTGAGCGCTTGATCGCGTTCGCGCAAGAACAGTTCTTCTCCTGAGTCGGCCGGATGGTTATCGTAGTGTGACAGTTCCCCTTCGTCATACACTTCTTCCCGGTTTTCCATGTAGCCTTCGGTCTTCGCTTTTTCTTTTAATAGACGTTCCTTGAACGTATCAATCTGCTGTTGTGTCAACATGCGGTCCACTCTCCAGTTCTGATTTCATTAATATTAGCATTTCCCATTTTGCGTCGGGACAAACCTTTCGATTGGCGAAGGTGATTTCTAAACGCTTTGAAAAACGGGTATGATAAAAGAGACGGAACAATGATGGTGAAGGAGGGAACGGACCATGAGAAAAGTAGAGGTCGTCCCGTATGATCCGATATGGGAGACGAGATTCAAGGAAGAGGCGGCCAAGCTCGAACGCTTGTTTGAAGGGGAAATCGTCGCCATCCATCACATCGGAAGCACATCGGTGCCAGGACTCGATGCGAAACCGATTATCGACATCATGCCGGTCGTACGGGAAATCGAGCGGATTGATGAATGGGTCGGACACATGGAGGCACTCGGGTATCGAAGTTTCGGCGAGCATGGGATTCCGAGACGGCGTTTCTTTGCCAAAGGGGAAGACGTGCGGACGATTCACGTCCATATGTTCGAGGACGGGGATGAGGGCGTGACGCGTCATCTTGCGTTCCGCGATTACTTGATGACGTTCCCAGACGTACGAGACGAGTATGCGGCCCTTAAACAACAATTGGCGAGTCAGCATCCAGAGGATATCGAGAGCTATATCCAAGGAAAACAAGACTGGGTGTCCACGACCGAGCAGGAGGCGACGATGTGGTATCTGTCGCGCCAACAAATTTGAAACGTTTTGCCGTTTCATCTCGTAAAGAATACTAATCAGGTGAAGGGGGTCATGAGATGAAACGATTTCTCGGGAAATGCATCGAGTATGCGTTTGTCGCACTGTTATTCGTCGGCTTATTTTTTGGATTTCGATATGGCGTCAATACCTTCGTTGGCACAGACGAGATGCGGGCATACGCCTATCTGTTTCTAGGCACTGCCTTTATCATCTTCCCGCTCTCCTTGTTTGGCGGTTACTTCCTGGCCCGTCCGATTCAACACCGTTTGCATGGCAAAGAGCAGGGTACGACGAACCATACGTTGCGTGGGGATGAAAAGCCGCACGGGGTCACGGAGACACGGGATTATAAAAATGAGGGTTCATGGCCGTTATGATGCAATTGAAACGAACCGAAGATGCGGCATGGATTGCGACGTTGAACCGTCCGATTCACGAACATCATCTTCAGTTGGCGCCGGCTTTCTTTGCAGCGTACGATCATGCCTCGATGGAAGCGGCGTTTTCGGAGATGATGGCGCGAGACGATTATCATTTTTTTACGGCAGAGATTGAGGATGACGTCATCGGATACGTCTGTTTCCAAGAGCGCGTGAGTGAGGCGAACGCGTTTCGGCAAGCCGTCCGGACGCTTTACGTGCATCAAATCAGCATCAACCCGGAGGCGAAGCGACAAGGGTATGGACGCTTGGTCATGGCAGAGGTGGAACGCTATGCCATCACGCACGGATTCCCGTCAATCGAACTGGATTATTGGTCGGTGAACGAAGGGGCGGCTGCTTTTTATGGGCAGTTAGGTTTTGAACCGAAGCGACAGTTCGTCATCAAGCATCTCTAGAGTAGAAGATTAGTCTCGGCGTACCATAATCACGCCACTGAAACACATACGTGATAGAGGAGGATTTGATGGAGACAGTCATTTTAGTCATCGGTGTGATTGGAACGATTTCGCTTATGTTATTCATGTCGAACCAATGGTTGGGCTATGGCAAAGGCAATATCGTCATGACGCTCGATGAGCATTACACGAACTTGAACGAATATGTGCCCGCGATTTTGACGAAGCTGTATGAAGATGGGAAGTCGGCGCATTATCTTGGCGACCGGAAGTTTGAAGTGAACGGCAAGCAGTACGTCCTCGTCGAACGGACCGTCTCGATCGGGCGCGTCCCGACGCAACAGACCGTGCTCATGCCAGACAAAAAATAAGCCACGCCTTAGGCGCGGCTTATTTTATTTGACGGCCGGAGGACCGAAACCGCCAGCGTGATAGTCGCGGAACGCTTGGCGAATCTCCTCTTCGGTATTCATGACGAACGGACCGTGGGCGATATATTCTTCCCGAATCGGCTTGCCTGAATAAATGAGCAGTTTCGCCCGTGATGTCGCTTTGAGGCGGACCACGCTCTCACTGTCGCTCGTCTCATCATAGGTGAGGGTCGCCGCGTGCGTCTTCGCAAGCGGTGTCGCCGACGTCCCGAGTTCGATGGAGCCGGCGAGGACGTAAACGAACGCGTTATGATTTGTCGGGATGACGTGCTCATAGGCGGCTCCGTTCTGCAAGCTCACCTCACTCATCGTGATGGAGACGAGACTGTCCATCGGTCCGGTCACCCCGGCGATGTCACCCGAATAGACACGCACGTGCCCTCCGTCGATCGGTACGAGCGGCGCCTCCTCGACATATACGTTTTGGTAAGACGTCGTCGTCGTTTTTAGTGCTTTCGGCAGGTTGAGCCATAGTTGAAGCGTATGAATCAAATCGTCGTCGACGGCCTCTTCGGCATGCCTTGCCGCCCAACCCGCATTCATGTATTGGACGTCACCCGCATCCAAAATCGAATGTCCGCCATGGTTGTCGATATGTTCCAGTCGTCCGTCGATCACGTAGGTGATGGTCTGGAAGCCGCGGTGCGGGTGGTCTGAGAACGTTCCCCGTTTGAACCAGTCCTCGGCCATCAAGATGAACGGGTCGAACTCGTCTTTTCGTTCCGGGGGCAAGACCCAACCTTGCTGCACGTGCGGATATCCGTTTTGTTTATAGGCGACCGGCCAATGGCTGGCGACATCGCGCTCGAATCGTTTCGTCATCACACTGTCTCCTTTGCATCGTTTGCTGTCATTGTCGCATAGCGAGGCGCGGAGACTTTCTGATTTTGCCTGTACAACGTGCAAAGACAGACCGGCTCATGCTGGTCTGTCTTGAAATGTGGAGTCATTGATTTGCTTGTCCGATGGAGAGGTCGTGCCAACGTTCGGCGTCGGCGCGGAGCAATTTGAAATGTGAACCTGTCTTCGTGTTTGTCAAAATCACATCGTCTTCCGTGTAACTGACATCGAACGTTTGGGCGCAGATGCCCTCGAACACCGTCAAGTAAGGAATCGGCGCCGGGGTTCCGGCCGTCGCGACGGCTTTTGAGCGCTCGATGGCTTGGAACACGAACTGGACGGTCTCCGCGTTGGCGTGGTGTAAGAACGGCTCATCTTTTGATTCTGTGCCGATTAACGCCAGTTCATGGGCGACGGCGTGACGGCGATGCGCGAACTGTTGCCGCATTTTTGTTTTCAAACGATCGCCCTGCAATAACGTCTCTTCTTTATAAGTGATGGACACGACTTGTTTATAAGGCTTGCCGTCACGGATGAAGGAGAAGCTGAACAATGGATAACGTTCGTTCGGCACGAGTTTGTTCGGGAGCGTGCTTGCCTGCCGCGTCCCGAGTACCCGATCGTAGGTGGCATTCTTTGGTCGCAGGACGTCTTCATATAACGTTTGATCGGATGACAGGTGAATCCCGTATTGTCGCGCGTCTTGAGACACTTCGGTACCTAAGCCTAGAGATAGGAACGGTTGACGTGACGCTTCGTTGATTGGCAACGTGATGGTCTCACGTGATTCGGGTGATTCGAACGTGAACTCGAACGAGCCGTTGAACGGCATCGTCACATGGACGAGCGTCTGCTCGAACCCGTGTCGTTTCGGATAAGGCTCATTGCCGACCGGTTTTTTCATCTCCTCGGTGAATTGGACTTGCTCGTGCGGTTGCGCGACGCGAAGCTTCGATGTCGCAGAAGAGGAGACGGCCTGGTCGCGGTACGGAACGAGACTATCCGGCAACGTATCGATTTGTTTCATATAGGTGATGGTATCGGCTTGACATTGGACATAGGTTTGATTTTCCACTTCAAAAAATGTGGCGGTCGGAAAGACTTCGGTCGAGGCCGTCGTCGTGAGTGGTTGGCTCAATTTGACGGTGCCAATCAAGAGACGCTCTCCGTCAGGTACACGAGAGATGGCGTCCTCCGGGTAACAGGCATCCAGGACGTTCGTCCGGTCGGACTCGGTCATCTCGATTTGTTGACCAGAAGGCAGAGTGGCGCGACCTTGATAGTACTCTGGAGCCGTATGTAAACGAAATGCATGTTCTTCTTCGCATCCGAACAGGACGAACAACATGGCGAGCGTACAAAGAATCAGGTACTTTTTCACGGGGTGCACTCCTTTTAATGATTAACTTTCATCATTTTAGCACCATTTTTTTGTGACTTTAGTCTTAGGAAAATTAATGCGATTTTTTTTAAAAAAATCAAAAAACCCGCTCAACTTGAACTGAGCGGGCTTGTTTTACACTTATGGATATGAAATGGAATTTCTCTATTTGACACGTGTCGATTTTTGACGAATGAAGCCTGAAATGACAACATTCTAAAAAATGACGAAAATCGTCGAAAATAATGATGTGGAATTTAAAAGGTGTTATTTGTTTATTTTTACCTTCAATCTACGTCGCGACCGCGAGCCGCCTTCAAAATTTCGAACCATTCTTCTCGCGTCAGGTCAATCTGAAAGGCATCGACGGCGGTCCGCACTCGTTCGATTTTCCCAGAACCGACGATTGGCATGATCTTGGCCGGATGCTTCAAGAGCCATGCATAGACGACGGCGTCGATGCCGCTTGCTTGATGCCGCTCGCTGATTTCCTCCAATTTTTCACGCAACGGTGCGTAAGCCGACTCGGTGAACAGTTGTCCGCCGGCGAGAGGACTCCACGCCATGAGCGGCATCCGTTTCTCGTGACATAGGTCGACAGAACCATCTTCAAAATGCTTCAATTGCATCGGTGAAAGTTCAAGTTGGTTCGTCACGAGTTGGAACGGTAAACGTGACTGCAACAACTGTTGGGTCGCTGGTACGTGGTTCGAGACACCGAACGTACGCACTTTTCCAGTTCGTTGCAACGTGATGAACGCTTCGGCGACTTCGTCCGGGTCCATGAGCGGGTCGGGGCGATGAATCAAGAGCGTGTCGATTTGGTCGATGACGAGCTCTTGTAGCGAGCGCTCGGCTTGGCGGATGATATGTTCTTTCGTCGTATCATAGTGGTTAATCGATTGGCCAGGGTTGAATGAGCCTGTCAGCTTGATGCCGGTCTTTGTCACAATCTCGATTTGATCGCGGAGTGAGGGTTTGAGGCGAAGCGCTTCGCCGAACAATCCTTCACATGTATAGCCACCATATATATCAGCGTGATCGAACGTCGTGATACCGAGTTCGATACATTGTTCGATAAAGGCAAGGCGTTCCTGCGGGCTCATGTCCCATTCGGCCAAACGCCACATGCCGTGAATGATTCGTGAGAATGATAAGTCTTCTGTCAGTTCGATGCGTTGCATGGTAAATTCCTCCTCATTGTTTGTCGCTTTCATTATAAGGATAAAACAGGGGGGCGTCACTTTTGGGGCGTATTGGAAGGACATAAACCGAGTCAAACTGAAGCGATTTCAGTTATGATGAGACAGAGATGATCAGAAAAAGAGGAGTGACTTATGAATCATTACGAACAATATGCGGACGTCACGTTTGAGCAACAAGGTCAGGAAACGTACGTGACCGCCGCTCATGCCGACCTCGAACTGCATGGGATCGGGCGCAGTGCCGCCGTGTTTCGCATAAAAGACACGCGACTCGTCATCAAAGTATTCTTTCCGGATTATACGCATATCGCGGCCGAAGAGGCTGTGATTTACCGAACGCTCGAAGGATTGCCTCAATTCCCACGCTTGTATGAAGCGGGTGTGAATTATATCGTCATCGATTATATCGAGGGCAAGACGCTATTCGAATGTCTGACGGAAGGGATTTGGATTGATGCGTCCTACATTCAGCAAGTCGACGCGGCGCTCATCGCGGCACGGCGCCTCGGACTGACGCCGTCGGACGTTCATTTGCGCAATTTGATTTTGACGCCGGAAGGTCGCATTTATTTAATCGATTTGGCCCGCTTCCGCCAAGGACAGCACGTCGATCACCAATGGGAAGACTTGAAGCGGATGTACCGGTTCTATCGGCTCCGTTTCATGCCGAAACGCTATTCAGAGCGTTTGTTGAACGGGGTCGCCTATTTATATCGCACCTTCGTGAACGACCCGAGACGATAGTCGACGGTCGTTTTTCTTTTGAAGATTAGGGAACAAGGAAGGTGTGACTGTCGTTTCGTTTTGAAAAAGGAGGCTAACTGTATGCATCGGATTTATGCGAATGAACTGGAGACGTTACGTGACTGTGTCGAGACGTGTAATTACTGTCTGGAGTCGTGCCTGGAAGAACATGACGTCAAGATGATGGTCGATTGCATCCGGCTCGACCGAGAGTGCGCCGCCATCTGTTCGTTTCTTGCCGAGGCGATGACACGTGATTCGGGGTTCGTCCCCGAACTCGCTCGGGCTTGTGCGGTCGTCTGCAAGGCGTGTGCCCAGGAATGTGAGAAACATAAGCATGCCCATTGCCAAGAATGTGCGCGCGTCTGTGTCGAGTGCGCCTCGATGTGCGATCGGTTGGCAGCATAATGTGAAAAAGTCAGTCAAACCGGCTGACTTTTTTGTGTGAGAGCGAATCGCCACGTGTATTTTGAAATCGAGATAAGTATAATGAAGAAAATATATGAAAGTGGTGTTCCTATGATTCGCAATTGTCGTCGAGATGACCTTCAAGCTGTGTTACATATTTATAATGATGCCATCGTTAACAGTACCGCCGTCTATCACTACGAGCCGGTGACGCTTCAAAATCGAATCGCTTGGTACGAAGAGAAAAAAGCGGCCGAACTTCCAATCATTGTATGGGAAGAAGGGGACGTCGTGATGGGCTTTGCCACGTTTGGACCGTTTCGACCATGGCCGGCCTATCATTATACGGTCGAGCATTCGGTGTACGTCCATCCTGGCTACCGCAGCAAAGGGATTGGCAACAAGTTGCTCCGGGAGATTATTCGTCTAGCTGAAGAGCGTGAGTACAAGACCGTGATTGGCGGAATCGATGCCTCGAACGTGACGAGTATCCGAGCCCATGAAAAAGTCGGATTCGTCCATTCCGGCACGATTAAAAAAGCCGGCTACAAGTTTGGGAAGTGGCTCGACTTATCGTTTTATCAGCTCGATTTGAAAGGTCCCGAGGCACCGCAAGAAAGCTGACCGCTAGCTGTCTGCGCTCCGAAAATACGGTATACTGGGAACAGTGAATCGAATGGAGGAATCAGCATGACAGAACTACCAAATTGCCCGAAGTGTCAATCAATGTACGTGTATGAGGACGGGAGCTTGCTCGTCTGTCCGGAATGTGCGTATGAGTGGTCACCGAGCGAGGCGGCCGAGGCAGAAGCGGACGCGCAAATCAAAGACGCGAACGGCAACGTGCTCCAAGACGGTGACACGGTCACAGTCATCAAAGATTTGAAAGTGAAAGGGACGTCGCTCGTCGTCAAACAAGGCACGAAAGTGAAAGGCATCCGTCTCGTCGACGGAGACCATGACATCGACTGCAAGATTGACGGCTTCGGCGCGATGAAGCTCAAATCGGAGTTCGTGAAGAAAATCTAAAAAAAGCGTGTTGGTCCGGGAACGGACCAACACGCTTTTTGCTGTTTAGGAGAAGAACGGTTTGTACTCCCGACGTTCGTGCATGACGGATACCCATTGGAGTGTCGTGAACTCCTCGAGCACCCATTCGCCGTTGAAACGGCCGAGACCAGAATCTTTCTCACCGCCGAACGGCAAGTGCGGCTCATCGTTCACCGACTGGTCGTTGACGTGAATCATCCCTGTCTCGACTTGGCGGGCGAACTCGGTCGCGCGATAGATCGAACCGTGGACGGCGCCGCTCAATCCGTACGGGAGCTCGTTCGAGAGTTTCAACGCCTCGGCGTCATCCTTGAACGAGATGACGACAGCGACCGGTCCGAAAATCTCGTTTTTCGCGAGTGGCATGTCATTCGTGACACCACTCACGACGGTCGGCTCGAGTACGTTCCCGTCAGTGTTACCGCCGACTTGAACCGTCGCACCAGCGTCGACCGTCTGCTTGATTTGATCGAGGATACGCTCGACTTGATCATGATCGATGAGCGGTCCGACTTGTGTGTCTGATTCGTTCGGATTGCCGAACTTCAAGGCACCGACCCGCTCGACGAATTTTTCGAGGAACGCATCGTGAATCGATTCGGCGACGAGAATCCGGTTCGTTGACATACAAATCTGCCCTTGGTGATAGAACTTCGAGTAGACGGCCGATTCGACGGCACGGTCGATGTCGGCATCATCTAACACGACGAAGACGTTATTCCCGCCAAGTTCGAGCGCTGTTTTCTTCAACAAACGTCCGGCTTTCTCGGCGATACCTTTGCCGACCTCAGTCGAACCAGTGAACGAGATGAGTTTTGGCACCGGGTGCTCGACGATGGCGTCCCCGATCTCCGAACCGCGACCGACGACGACGTTCAAGACGCCTTTCGGAAGGCCTGCCTCTTCAAATAACGATGCGAACAGGAGACCGCCTGTGACCGGTGTCGCCGTCGCCGGTTTGACGACGACGGTATTGCCCGTCGCGAGCGCGGAGACGATTGAGCGGACCGCGAGGTGGAACGGGAAGTTCCATGGGCTGATGACGCCGATGACGCCGAGCGGCTTGCGGTAGACCCGGTTCTCTTTATTCGGGACGATTGACGGCTTGATGAGCCCGTCCATCCGGAACGGGAATGTCGCCGCTTCCTTGATGATCGCCATCGACGCTAAAAATTCGCCTTCTGCTTTGATGCGCGTGCTACCGGACTCTTTGACGAGCCAGTCGATGATGTCTTCTTTATGTTGCAACGTCACTTCAGCGAACTTCTCAATCAAGGCGCGTCGGTTTTGCGGGAGCATCGTCGCCCATTCGGTTTGTGCTTCCTTTGCGACCGCGTAGGCCTTGTCGAGATCGGATTCGTCGGCCGATCGGATGGAGAACAACGTCTCGTCCGTGAACGGGTTGGTGTTATCGATCGATTTATCGCTCGACCCCTCGACCCACTGGCCATCAATGTACATCTTTGTAAAATCGGTATGCATACTCAAACACTCCTTTATGTTTTTGCTTCACCTTAAGAAGTATTCACCTGATTTGAAAAATTAAACCTATCGATGCGCAACTAACTTGTTTTACAAAGTAGTTGCAAATGGCAGTCCCTTCCATTACTATTATGTATAACAAGTTAGTTTGGTGAAAGCGAGGTCGCGCCATGGCGATGAGTCAAATGTTGAAAGGATTGCTCGAAGGGTGTCTGTTGGCCATCATCGATAAAGGAGAGACGTACGGCTACGAGATGTCGGAGAAGTTGCAGGCGTACGGGTTCACGATGGTGAGCGAGGGGAGTATTTATCCGGTATTGTTACGGATGAAGAAGGACGGCTGGGTCGAGACGATTCAAAAGACGTTGCCGTCCGGAGGGCCGAAGCGAAAGTATTACATCTTGACGGAGGCGGGCCGGCAAGAATTGCTAGCCTTCAAACAACGTTGGGCGGAAGTGTCAAGCGGCGTCGACCGCGTACTTGGAGAGGGGAATGAAGATGGAACTGTCAAAAAAGAGTCGTGATTTTTTGGATGATTTAGCGGTGTATCTCATGTCGAGCGGGAAGTCGGAAGGGGAAGTGCAAGACGTGGTCGCCGAGCTGAAAGACCATCTCGAGGAAGCGGAACAGGCGGGCAAGAGCGTCGACGATGTCGTCGGTCAAAGCCCGCAAGCTTACATGCGACATCTCGGGCGGGAGATGGCGTTCGACGGCAAAGGGTTTTTCAAAATCATCGCGATGATCATTCCGAACGTGTTCGCGTACATCGTCATCGCCAACTTCATTCAAGGTGAGATGGCGTTCTCGACGATTCAATTGATTGGCTTCCCGCTCGTCGCCGTCCTGTTCTTGCTGGCCGCCGCACAAGCGTTCCGCAACATGTCGGTCCGCTCGAAAGGGAGTAAAATCAAAAACGGGGTGACGTACGTCGCGCTCGCCGCGCTGCCGATGACGTTATTCCTCGGACTGATGGTACTCGACATCTTCGTCGAGACCCCGACGATCGTGTTCGGCTCGAGCGGTCAACTCGTCTTGTTCGGTCTGGCCGTCATCACGTTGCTCCTCGTCTCGATTTGGACGAAAACGTGGATCAATCTGATCATTCCGCTACTTTTATTCGGACCACAATATGCGTTTGCCCAGACGAGCTTGCCGCTCGAGCAACAACTGATCTTCTCGATGTTGATTCTGTTCGTCGGGATGGGAATCTTCTTGTTCGTCTGGTGGAAAAAGAATCAACAGGGGCAAGCCTGATGCTGGGGCGAATCCTTTTCGTCGCCATCTTGTGTCTCCCCTGGGGCTTTTTCGTGACAGCAGCAGACTTTTTATGGGGGGATGCGCTCGGATATCTCATGATTCCGGCCATCGTGTGGTCGTGTGTATGGTGGTTGGGGCGGCGTGGGATGTTCTTGTGGCTCGTAGGTGGGCTCACCGTATCGTATATCATTTCCACGGCAATGGTGTGGCACGTCGATGGGGCATGGGATTATTTCTTCAAGCCGATTGGCCAGTCAATCCTCGTGAATGTCTGGACCATTGTTTACGCGAGTGGTGTCGTTTTGGCGTATATGTATCGTCGTACTTTGCAAAAAGCGCGTGAATCTGCTTAAGGTCAGACGCGGCTGGGAATAGGCAACTGTACGCCTAAAAGAGAAAGAAGGGATTCCCATTGCCAGTCAATCCGACGATTCAATTTTACTTGAACCAGTTTCACAACCAGATCCCGACCACATATGACCAATTGGATCCGCTCGAATTAAGACGACAAGAAGACGCAATGATGACCCGGTTTCAACATAGAGAGCACGTGCACGCGGTTGAGGACCGCCTCATTCCATTATCAGGACGGACGATCCCGATTCGCATTTATCGGACGGCTCATACGATTGCGCCTGTCCTCGTCTATTATCACGGGGGTGGTTACGTCACGGGAAGTCTCGACACCCATGATGCGATTTGCCGAACGATTGCGAACGAGGCCGACTGTACCGTCATCTCGGTCGGTTACCGACTCGCACCAGAACATAAATTTCCGACGGCCGTCTATGACAGCTTTGAGGCGCTCGTTTGGATTGCGGACCACGCCTCGGAACTCGAAATCGATGCTGAGCGCATCGCCGTCGGCGGCGACAGCGCCGGGGGGACGCTCGCCACGGTCAGCGCCTTGATGGCCATCGAACAAGGCCGACCACTCGCCATGCATCAGCTGTTATTTTATCCGGTGACGGGGACCGAGGAGAATCTGCCGTTGTCGTTAATCGAGTATGCGAACGGCTATTTGCTCGACGAGGCGTTAATTCGGTGGTTCCAACACCAATACTTTCATGACGAGGCCGAATTGACCCACCCCTACGCCTCACCGATCATTTCGCCGCATTTGACGAAACTGCCGCCGACGACGCTGCTGACGGCCGAGTATGACCCGCTCCGTGACCTCGGCCGAGCGTATGCCAATAAATTGATTAGTCTCGGTGTCCCGGTGACGTATCACAATTACGGGGGACTCATCCACGGCTTCGTCAACTACTACGCATACGTCCCGGAAGCACGACGAGCCGTCAAAGAAGCGGCGCAGTCGCTCAAACATGCCTTCCATACGCAAAAAACTCGCCCGTGAGGCGAGTTTTTTTATGCTTTCGACAAATAAGGGAAACGACAACCTTCCGGGAAAAGCTGTCCTTCGTTCATCCGAATCATCCATTGGTCGTCGCGGGACGGACGTTGCTCCACACCGTCCAAGTCGGGTGTGAATTTAAAGACGATTTCGGTGATGCCTTCAAAAGAGAGGCGGGCCACGACGTCACGCATATCGACAGGCCGCGGCGACAGCACGGCATACAAGTTTAAGCGCGAGCGCTCAATCATATAAATGACATGGACGTCATCGAAACGATACACGTCCTCATCCATCCCTTGATAGTAATGGAACATCCAAATGTGCATGTCGTCTGTCGTATACAGACGCGGTGAAAACGGGAGTGACTCCAGTTTGAAACGACGCCACTGTTCGGCATCGACGTCGACATGTTCGAGTGGGGAAGCCGATCCCGAGACTGAAACGAATAGCTCCGGCTCGGGTTGGACGGAGAACCCTTGCTGCTCGTAAAACGGTGCAACCCCTTCGTCACAAGCCAAAAAATAAGGCAACCCATCCGTGTCATGCTGCTTGAACATATGCTTGAAGATGCGGGTGGCGAGTCCTTGTCCTTGTCGATCCTCGTCGGTCATGACCGTCCCGATCTGATACGCTTCGCGCTCGGTTCCGTCAGCCACGATCGTCATCCGGCTCATCCCGACGTTCGAAATGACATTCCGATAAAACGTCAAGGAATAACAGCGATAGCGGTCGGTCCATTCGCCAGCGTTGTACCACTCGCGAAAATCGATGCCGAACATCTCATCGGCCAAATAGAAAAATGACGCAAATTCTTCTCCTGAATACTCGAGATTGCTGATAGGTCGTTTAGCCATATGACTCACTCCTTGTTTTGAACTTCTCGGTCCGTTCCTGTACATTAGAGGCAGAGAGGGGTAATACAGATTATGAAACGATATGAAGCGATTTTATTCGATGTCGACGACACGTTGTTAGACTTTAAACAGAGCGAGCACGTCGCCTTAGAGCAGTTGCTCGCCGCATACAACGTTCGCATGACAGACGAATTGAAGCAACAATATGTGACGATCAATAACGGATTATGGCGCGCCTTCGAGCGCGGCGAGGTTGGACGGGAAGACGTCTTGATGGGACGCCACACGCAACTGTTCGACACGCTGGGCATCACCATCGATGCCCATGAAGTCGAACAGCGCTATCGCGACCATTTACACGACGGCGTGCACATCATTGATGGGGCACTCGAGCTCGTCCAAACACTTAGCGAGCAGTATCCGCTCTATATCGTCACGAACGGTGTGACGAAAACGCAGTTCAAGCGGCTCGAAGCATCGGGATTGCTCCCTTATTTCAAGGACGTGTTCGTCTCCGATGCTACGGGATCGCAAAAGCCGATGAAACCGTTCTTCGATTACGTGTTCGACCGCGTGCCGAACGTGGCACCCGAACGCGGACTCATCGTTGGTGACTCGTTGACGGCAGACATCGCCGGCGGTCGTATGTATGGGCTCGACACGTGCTGGTACAACCCGCACGAGATTGCCGCATCGGTCGAGACGACGTACGAGATTCAAGACTTGCACGAGTTGAAATCGATTCTATCCGGCTCAGCGGTCGATAAAGTGGGGCGGTAATGATTGTGGCAACGCATAGAGCGTCTCCGGGAAGAGCGCCAAGTCACGGAGCGTGTCAAGTGGCTGCCAACGATAGATGAGGTGATCGCCTTCCGGTCCGTGGAAGTCTCCATTCCGGAGCGGGAGGTCACCCGATACATAGAAGTACATGCCGATCTCGTGGACGGTGCGCTCTAAGTACGTGAAGAAATTTTCGGAGACGAAGGCGAACGTCGTTCCCGTCAGTGTTGCGTCGAGTTCTTCTTGTAGCTCACGCGTCAAGGCGATTTCGGCCTCTTCGCCGATGCCGACGCGGCCGCCCGGCAACGCCCAAAAGTCATCGTTCACGTTCCGATGAACGAGCAGATGACCGTCTTGGACCCAGATGCCGGCGACACGGTAATTGAACGTGCCATGTTCGGTCGGAAATACGATATCCATGTGTATCACTCCATTCCATAAGCTACACCTAGTATACGCCAAGGAGGAAGGTCATGTTTCAATCACATGCAGTCTATGAAGAAGAAGATTTTCGGGATGAGACGCTGCGTGACGTTCAACTCACGCAGACGACGTTCGAGAACTGTCGCTTCACCTATATCGATGCGACCGAGTTCGAGACCGAACAGTGCCGCTTCATCAACTGTGACTTCACCGATTCGAAGTGGAACGCCTCGCGTCACAGTGGCAGCTCGTTCTTGAACTGCCAGTTCAACGGGGCGAATCTGTTTTTGAGCGAGTTCGACCAATGCAAGATGACGGGTTCCTCGTTTGAGTCATGCACATTTGAAGGGGTCGTCGTACGCGAGGGCGATTGGTCGTTCGTCAATCTGCGTCACGCACCGCTCCGGAAGATGGATTGGTCCGGGGTCCGGTTGACCGAGGCCGATTTGTACGGTGCCGATTTGACAGAGTCCCGTTGGACGAACGCCGTCTTGTCGCGTGCCGTCTTGCAGCATGCTGATTGCACCGGTGCCGATTTTGTCGGGGCCGAGATGGACGGGGTCGATTTCTCGGACGTCACGCTGAAACAAGCGACGATTGACGTGATGCAGGCCGTCCAAATCGCCCGCTCGCTCGGGGCGAACGTCATATGACCAACGAGCAAGTGCTCGAGCACTTGACGTCCATGGCCAAGCAGCGGGAAAACGTCCGCGTCCTCGTCTTGAACGGGTCGCTCGTCAATCCGAACGTCGCGACGGACCGGTTTCAAGACGTCGATGTCACGTGTTTCGTCGAAGACGTGACTGTGTTCATCGAAGATCGTTCTTGGATGGTGCCGCTCGGGGACGTGTTGATCATGCAGATGCCGGATGAGGTTCCGGGCAAAGAAGACTACGGCCGATTCGCGTTCCTCGTCCAATTTGCTGCCGGACACCGAGTCGATTTGACCGTTCGTCCGCTCCGTGACGTCCAGGAGACGATTCAAGCGGATTCACTTAGTCTCGTCCTCATTGACAAAGACGGAGTCGCCGGGCGACCGGTCCCGTCTGATGACACATATCGCATCAAGCCCCCGAGTCGCTTCGACTATGAACAGTGTTGGAACGAGTTTTGGTGGGTGTCGCTATACGTCGTCAAAGGCATCAAGCGGGGACAGTTGTTATACGCCTACGACCATGTGACGATTATGCGGGCGATGCTCCGAAAGATGTTGTCGTGGGAAGTCGGATATAAGACGGACTTCACCGTCAACGCCGGGAAGTCGGGGGACGGTCTGGCCCCGTACATGGGGACGACAGACTGGGACAACTATGTTCATACATTTCCGACGATCGAGACGGCATTGCTCGAGGCGGCGCATGCAGCGTTGGTCGAACAGTTCGAACGCACGAGCAGGCAGGTCGCCGTGCGGGCAGGGTATCCGTTTCACGCAGAGGAAGCGTGCCGAATTCGTGACGCCTTTTCGACGCTTTGGTGTTCAAACGATTAAGTTTTGGTCGAGTCGGGAAAAGCCCCTCTATAGAAGGGGGAATGACGCTTGAATCCGTATACGACGTTCATCGCGCTCCTAGTAGGGAGTTTACTGTTATTTGTCGGCATCCGGACGAAGAAATGGCCGATTGTTGTCGTGGCCTTATTTCCGCTTGGACTCGTGGCCTTCAACTTATTTTTGCTCATTACTGGACGCTAGAAGACTGGTTTCATCAGTCTTCTTTTTTGTATATCGATTTTACAAAAAACGCCGTCGGCAATAAAATCCCGATGGCCGCTTCGAGCAAGGCGAACAGTCGGGCCGGGCCAATCGGTAGCAAGTCGCCGAATCCGATGGAAAGCAACGTGACCCCGCTAAAGTAGAGCAGGTTGCGCCAACTCGGTTCGACTGCGGTCATCGTCTCGAGTGAAGTCACCAAGATGACACTGTCTCGTGAGAGCGCGTAGTAAATTAAGGCGAACCCAATCATCACGCCAAGCAGGCTGACGAACAAATGGCTGAACAAACGCGTATCGAATTCGGTCTGCTTATACGTTTGGCGCCGAAAGAAGGTAAACACGTTCAAGCCGACGAATAACAGGGCAATCGTCAATAATATGGAGTTCACATTCATTTCTCCCTTCTGTGACAAACTGTATTATGTTGTTTCCCTGATTGTTCACCGTCAAACGGACCGATTCACACCAAGACAGAGTTGCTCACCAAGGAGGTGTCCGAGTGCGACGATTGTGGCTTACCGGCTTATTGCTCATCTTCTTTTTAGGAGGATGTACGACGCGAGAGCCGTTTGATTTTGATGAGATTCACTCCTATAAGATTTTCTACAACATGCCGACCGAGGCGATTATCGAGGATATGGCGCGCTACGATCTCGTCATCATCGAACCGATTTGGTATACACCGGAACAGATTGAGACGATTCGATCGAACGGGACGAAAGTGCTCGGGTATATCAATGTGATGGAGGCGGATTCGTGGAATCGAGCGCTGATCGGCCAAATGGACAAGGATGACTACTTCTATCGGGACGGGGAACGGATTTATTTTCCGAAATGGGACTCGTATCTGACCGATATCAGTTCGGCCGACTTTCGCAAGATTTTAATCCGTGAAATTCAAAAACAAGTCATCAATAAGCATTTGGACGGCATTTTCCTTGATACGGTCGGGGACATCGATGACGTCCATTTGGATTATCCCGAAGACTTAGCGGAACAGTTGGCGGGGCTCGAGGACTTCTTGCAGGCGATTGAGCGTACGTATCCCGGCGTCCCGGTCGTGCAAAATTGGGGCATCGAGACGCTCGAACGGACGAGTGCCCCGTATGTGGAAGGCTTCATGTGGGAAGGTTTTAACTACACCGAAATCACATCGGATTCGTGGTCGATGGAGATGCTCGACCGGATGAACGCGATTCAAGACGAGTATGGGATTGCCGTCCTTACCGTGTCCGATCAGGAGGAGGCGACGAGTCGGGATCTGGCCGAAGCGAACGGCTTTATTCATTATCACGAGCCAACGTATTACAATACGTGGGATTTTTAGGTGTCGATTAGGGTATTGAAAAAATAGAAGATGTCGTCATCCACTACTTACGTTCGACTGGCTAGTTGTCACACCAGTACAGATGAACCAATCGCGAGGAGGGGATTACCATTTTATACGCTCAAGACCGTCCATGGCTCAAATGGGTTGAGATTCTTGTCGTGTTCGTGCTATTGATTGGAATCGACCTGTTCTTTAATTTGGGCACGATTCAAAATGACTTAAACTTGTTTTATGCGGCCGCTATCTTATTCGCCTTACGATACGGCACGATCTTCGGCTTAATCAGTTTTGGCATCTTGCTCCTCTATAAAGTGTTATACACCGGTTTAATGGGAGGGGACATTTTCCTCTTGTTCTACGATACAAACTCACTTCTTACACTGTTTTACTACTTCGCCATCACCGTCATCGTCGGGTTGTTCAGTACCTCATTTCGAGAGCGTTATGAAATCAGTCAGTTCCGGAATGAGGAACTGAAAGATGAGAACACGTATTTGAAAGAGACCGTCGATTTACTCAACACTTCGCAAACCACACTTCGTCAAAAACTACTTCAATCCGAATACAGCTTGAACCAATTGTATGAACTTGCCGTCTCGCTCGACTTGCCGCACCCGGAACTGATTCGGAGCGAAACAATTCGCTTGTTGAAAAAGACGTTTTTGGCGAGCGATGTCGCAATTTACCACGTCGACCGCTCACAAAAATCGATGCGTCTCTTGATTCGCCAAACCGAGAAGAAAGAGTTTCCGCAAACTATTTTCCTTGATGAGGCGTCGAGTATGTTCAAACGGTTCTTCCAAGTCCAAGAGACGACACTCCGTCAGCTCGATGATGAAGACACGGACCCGATGTTGCTCGCGCCGATCGTTGTGGACGGACAGACGCGTGAAGTCGTCGTCATCAAGCGCTTGCCGCTCCGCAAATTGACGACCGATGACTTGCACGTCTTGAATATCTTGTTCTCGTGGATTGGGACACGCGTCCAAAACGCCGAGAACCTGATTCGCAAAGAGCAACACGAGAAGATGCATAAAGGTACCTCGTTCTATAAAAAAGAAGCGTTCACGGAACTTGTCGCCATTCAAGAACAAAAGAAACTTCACCACGGGCAACCGTATATCGTGCTCGATTATGCGCTCGGCTATGAACCGGTCTCACTCGAGAGTATCGAAGCCATCGTCCACTCGTATTTACGGGAAATCGATGTCGTCGGCTACGATCCCGAAGACAACAAGCTGTTGCTCTTGCTCCCTGGGACGAGTGAAGAACACCGTCAACGAATTTATGATCGGATCGAAGGGATTTTGATCCAGAAGGGAGTGTGACGGTATGGAGTCGACCGTTCGTCTCAGTTTGATTGGGATTTATGTCGTTCACACCGTGCTTGCCCTCGTCTTGTTAATCGCATTGAAACGAAAGATGAAAGCAGCGGACTATGGGGTCGTGGTGGCGGCCCTCAGTTTCGGATTGTTCCTCCCGTTCGCGGCCGAACTTGCCGTCTATGCGGTATATCGCTTGGCCGAGCGTTTCGGCCGGAGCGGTCTGATTGAAGACTATGACGACTATATCGACTTCAAAGTCGTCAACTATGAACAGATTCGACATGAAGCGAACAGCAGCACGCATTTGTTGCCGCTCACCGATGCCATAAATTCCAAAGATCCGGCCATCCGAAAGCATTCGATTTTGACACACGTCAACCAGTCAATCGACCAACAAGGGAAGTATTTGCAGATGGGGCTCGAGAGCACGGACAGTGAGACCGTCCACTATGCGGCGGCAACGATGAACATCTTGATCGACCAGTATGAACAAGAACTGAAGCTGGCGAAACGTGACTATGACTTGGGGAATCCCGATACGATTCAACGGCTCGCGACGATCTATAAACGGATGATTCACAGCGAGCTCATCACCGAGGTCATGTTGAAGGACAAACAGACGGCGTGGCTCGAAGAATTATTGAAGGCGAAGACGCTGTATCCACCGACTCCGTGGATTTATGAAGACTTGAACGGGATTTATCTCACGTTACAACGTCCGAAAGAGCAATTGCATATCTTGAAGGAGTACGTCCACCATTTCCCGGAACGAATCGAGGCCCATCTCATGCTCATCAATTTCTATTATGAGCGCGAGCGTTGGAACGAAGTGAAAGCGGTCATGTTTATGATGCAGACCCAGTTCTCGCTTGAGGATGTGCCGTATGAGTACCGACTGTTGTTTGAAGAATGGAGTGACACGACATCATGGAAAAACGAACTGTAATCTCATTCTCGCTCTTCATCGTCTTATTTCTAGTCATCGTCGGTGCGATTCAATACTTACGGATTCATTCGCTGCACACGTTGTTACCAAACGTCGCCGAGCAGCAGATGAATATCGATCAATTGAAAAGTGATGCGTCAGCGAAAGCGGGCGAGCACCAACTTCAAATTTATCTCGTCCGGGATGAAGGGGATTTGGCGGTCGGGACGGCCGACAATCTGTTGCGCGGCTTACAATACGCGAAGCTCGACGTGCGAGAAGTCAGTCCTGGTGCCGTCGGGTCGATTGCGCCGTCTCCGTACACGATTATCATCTTTACCGGAGAGGATTCATCGAGATGGCCGTTCGTCGCGATGAAACGTTACGTCGAACAAGGCGGCAACCTCGTGTTCGCGAACCGGTTCAAAGACCCCGCCTGGAACGCGTTGACCGGGGTTGAAGAAATCGGAGAATATGTGCCGGACGTATACGGCTTGAACTTCGAGGAGACGATTTTCCCGGGTTATGTCGACTTGAATCCGCCGGACGATCTGTTCGTCCATAGTGTCGTCGACTTTGCCCTCGTGGATGAGGCCAACGTCATGTTGTCCGCCGAGGGTTTCCCGATCCTTTGGGAATATGAGGTCGGCGAAGGGAACGTGCTGTTCTGGAACACGACCATCACGAACCAAAAGATGATTCGCGGCTTGTTCGTCCAGACGCTCGGCACGATGCCGCCGGCGTTCGTCACGGCACAAGCGGCCATCAAACTCATGTATATCGATGATTTCCCGGCGCCGGTCATGGACGGGAAGATGAAGGACGTCTCCGCCACGCCGCTCGATAAGTCGGTCAAAGACTTTTTCGCCGAGGATTGGTGGGAAGACATGGTCGATTTAGCGAAAGATGATGACGTGATTTATACGGGGGCCATGATTGGGACGTATGAGGAAGAGATGGAACTCGTCGATGAGCAGTTGATTAAGCGCGGCGAGTTTCCGATGCTGTATTTCGGGCGCAAATTGATCGCGCACGGCGGCGAGATCGGGCTGCACGGCTACAATCACCAGTCGCTCGTGACGGCCGACGAACCGATCGACCCGACGTATGGCTATATCCCGTGGAAAGACAAAGAGGAGATGAAACGGTCGTTATTGCAGGCCGAATCCGTGTTCGCTAACTATTTCCCGGCCGAGACGCTCAAGTCGTACGTCCCGCCTTCGAACGCGCTCAACCGGACCGGGGTCGATGCGATTGCCGAGGCGTTGCCTGAACTTCGCACAATCGCCTCGCTCTACACCGGCGAACCGGAAAACGGGGACTTCGTGCAAGAGTTCGAGTTTGATGCGACGCACCCGAACCTCTACCATTTCCCGCGCGTGACGAGCGATTACGGGGAAGAGCGCGGCTCAATTTTCCAGATGGTCGATGCGATTGCCAACTTCGGCGTGTTCTCACACTTCATTCACCCGGATGATGTCATCGATCCCGACCGCGCCTTCGGTCGAGACTGGGATACGATGTTCACCAGCCTCCGTAAAATCGTCCATGACGTAAAAGACGAATATCCGCATCTTGAGGCGTATACGCAACATTACGCGACCGAAAAACTGATCACGTACCAACAAGCCGATTTGAACGTCACGTTCGATGAGTCGACCGTTTATTTGGCGGGGGAAGGGCTCGTCAACCCATCTCATTTCACGATTCGCCTGAAACCGGGCCAGTCACTCGAGACAGGAGAGTTCGAGTTCGGGACGATTGAACAATGGGAAGCCGATCGCCCGCTCTATCTCGTCACATTGACGTCGGCGAACGCTGAAATCGCCATCAAGGGGGAAGCGCAATGAAAATCGGACTCGTCTTAGAGGGCAGTTATCCGTACGTGAGCGGCGGTGTCTCGAGCTGGACGCAGACGTTAATCGAAGCGATGCCTGAAGTGTCGTTTGAAATCATCTCGATTCAACCGACCGAGAAACGACCGGAAGACATGAAATATGTGTTCCCTCCGAACGTCTCCGGCATCACCCATCTGTATTTGAACGATGTGGGCGAACGAGCGAGGGGGCGATTGAAGTGGGACGCCGACGACGAGCAGAACGTGTCGGACTGGCTCATGTTGAGGAGTCCTAACCGACAGGCGCTGCGCTTGCTCGGAAAAGAAGTACCTTCGAGCGAGGCGTTCTTCGCGAGTGAGTTCTTTTGGCGTAACGTGAAGGCCGCCTACGCCGAAGAGATGAACGGGGGCTCGTTCATCGACTATTTCTGGATGTGGCAAAGCATGTACACCCCGATTTTACGGGTGCTCCATCAGCCGCTCCCGAAAGTCGACCTCGTCCATTCCGTATCGACAGGTTATGCCGGGGTGGTCGCGTCTTACATGAAAGAGACACAAGGAATCCCGTTCATCTTGACCGAGCATGGCATCTATTCCCGCGAGCGCGAAGAAGAGATTTTACAGTCGTATTGGATTCCGGCACCGTATAAGCCGAGATGGGTCCGCTTCTTCCACCATTTGTCACGCGAGGCGTATAATGCGGCCGATGAGATTATCACGTTGTTTGAGCGGAATCGCGAGTATCAGGAATGGATTGGGGCCCCGAGCGAGAAGACGAAAATCATCGCCAACGGGATTGCCGACCGGCAAATCCAAGCGGCGGTCGATCGGCCGGAGCACGACCTGTTTCAAATCGGCGCGATTGTCCGCCTCGTCCCAATCAAAGACTTGAAGACGATGATTTACGCCGCCAAGATTTTGCAGGAGCGGCATCGTCTGTTCAAACTGACGATCATGGGTCCGCTCGATGAGGATGAAGAATATGCGGAAGAGTGCCAGCTGCTGATCGAACAGAGCGGATTGAGCGATTATGTCGAACTGGTCGGGAAAGTGGACGTCCAAACGTATTTGCCCACCTTTGATTTGCTGCTCCTGACGAGCATCTCGGAAGGCCAGCCGCTCGCGATTCTCGAAGGGATGGCCGCCGGAATTCCGTGGGTCGCCACCGATGTCGGCGCTTGTTCCGAACTCTTATATGGACGGGCGGATGACCCGTTCGGCCCGGCCGGTTTCATCGTGCCACCGGTTCATCCGGAAGCGGTCGCGGACAAGGTCGAATGGATGATGGATTATCCGCAGGAACGGATGCGGTTCGGCAAGAACGGACGGGAGCGGGTCCGCCAATATTATCGTCTCCAACAAGTCGTGGACCGCTATAAGGCCATCTATGAAGCGAGGAGGGAACAGTATGGCGGGCATCGGGTTTAAGTTACAGAAGTTGTTCCAAGAAGATTACTATTCGTCCCGACTGAAGGCGTACACGTTCTCGGGCCTCGTCACGTCCGGACCGTGGTTGATCGTCATCTTGGTCGTCGGTACGATTCAATGGTTGGCGTTCCAAATGCCGACGTTGTCGCTCGCCGAACGGACGCTGTTCATGATCTCGGTCTCGTACGCGTTCATCTTCTCGCAAATCTTGTTCAGCTTTCAACAGCTCGTCGTCACCCGATACGTGGCGGACTTGTTTTACGAGAAGAAAGCGCATGAGATTTTTCCGGTGTTCACCGGGATGCTCAAAGTGACGATTCTCGCCGCAGCCTTGCTGTACAGTATTTTTTGGCTGCTGTCGCCGCTCGATTTTCTGTACAAACTGACGTTGTTCGTCCTATTCATGACGATTAACGTCATTTGGGTCATGTTCTTGTTTTTAAGTGCCGCCAAGTATTATCAAGCGGTGGCCTATAGCTTCCTGCTCGGCGGCCTCATCTCGGTCGGAAGCGTGTATGCGATCAGTCGTCTCATGACCGACCCGTCGAGCCTCGAGTTGTTGCTAGGGTTCACGGTCGGGACGATTGTGACGTTGTTCGGGCTGTTCTTCGCGATGCTCCGGACGTTCCCGCTCCGCTATGCGGTGAAAGAGTTTTCGTACTTCAAGTACTTCGATCGCTATCCGGACTTGTTCGCCATCGGCGTGTTGTACGTGCTCGGGATTTGGGTGACGAACTTCATCATCTGGTTCGGCGAGGGACGTGTCATCATCGCGGACTCGTTCCTGTTCAACCCGTATTATGACACGGCCATCTTCTGGTCGTATTTGACGATTATCCCGACACAACTGTTGTTCGTCGTCGCCGTCGAGACGCGGTTTTATGAGCGCTACCGCACGTTTTATGGATTGATTAACTACGGCGGGGCACTCCATCAAATCGAGAAGGCGAAACAGACGATGACGTCCGTATTGAAAAACGAGTTGATTCGGCTCGCTCGGAGTCAAGGCGTCGTGACGTTGTTCGCCATCCTGATGGCGGGCGTGTTCGTCGGTTGGATTGGCGTCCCGGACGAGATTGGTCAAATCTTCCGGATGACGACGCTCGCGGCGTTCGCGAATGCGATGATTCTCATCTTGACGCTGTTGCTGCTCTATTTCGAGGACCGGCGCGGCGCGTTGTTCATCAATCTGTCCTTCTTCACACTGAACGCGTTGTTCACGTTGTTGCTCTTGCCCCGCGGCATCGATTGGTACGGTGTCGGCTTTGCCGTCAGCACGACCATCACGTTCTTTTTGGCCGGATTACGCTTGATTTATTACATGGGCAAAGTCGATTATTATGTGTTCGCCGCCTCGAACCGACGCAAGCTCGGCACGGAGCGATTCTCGCAAATGGGAACGTCGTTGAACCGTCGATTCTCTCGATAAAAGGGTTTTCAGTACGAAGAAAGACTGATATGATGTGGTCGTAGACGACCGAATTTCATAATGTTTACCACTAGGGGAGTCGCGTGACGCGGCTGAGATGGACGAGGTCCAGACCCTTTGAACCTGATCTAGTTCACGCTAGCGTAGGGAAGTGGGCGAACCGATTGTTCTCGTACACTTTGTGTAAATCCGACGCCGCTTCCGTTATGGGAGGCGGCGTCTTTTTTAATCACAAAGGAGGAGAAACGATGACATTCACCGCACATTTACGACAAGAGGCCGAAGCCTTGTTTCAAGCTAGTTTTGACCATCCGTTCGTCCGTGAGCTTGGAACGGGGGAACTCGACGAGGCCAAATTTCGACATTACGTCATGCAAGACTCGTACTATCTGAACCAATTCTCGAAAGTACAGGCGAAAGGCGCGACCCTCGCCCCGAACATGGAAGTGGCGAGCCGTTTTTTGACGCACGCCCTGCACACGATTGAAGCGGAGCATGCATTGCATCGTGAGTTCTTCACGTTGCTCGACGTGACGGAGGCGGAGTGGGCGACGTTCGAACCGGCCCCGACGGCTTATGCCTATGCGATGCACATGCAACAGGCCGGTCCGACGCTCGGTGATGTACTGGCGTCAATCTTGCCATGCTACTGGGTGTATTACGAGATTGGGGAGCGATTGAAAGATGCGACCCCGGATCATCCGATTTATGCGACGTGGATTGCGACGTACGGGTCGGAATGGTTCCGCGACCTCGTCGAGGAACAGATTGAGCGGCTCGACGTGCTCGCCGGGCAGGCGACCGCGGAAGAACGATTCCGGTATCAGCAACTGTTCTTAAAGAGCTGCTATTATGAGCACGCGTTTTGGGAGATGGCGTGGACGCTCGAGTCATGGACGTTGCCGACGGGGGTGAGACGATGAAGCGCGACTTGTGGGACAAAGTTAGAGCCCAAAGGCCACTCATCCACAACATCACGAATATCGTCGTCGCCAACTTTTCGGCGAACGGCTTACTCGCCATCGGTGCGGCCCCGGTCATGGCTTCCGCGATTGAAGAGGTGGCCGAGATGGCGTCTATGAGCGATGCGCTCGTGCTCAATATCGGCACGCTCGATGCGATGACGGAACGGACGATGATTCAAGCCGGGCAGGCGGCGAATCAAGCGGGTCGCCCGGTCGTCTTCGATCCGGTCGGGGTCGGGGCGACCGCGTTTCGGCGCGACGTCGCCAAGGCGATTCTAGAACATGTCCACGTGACGGTCATTCGGGGCAACGCTGGTGAAATCGCGACGTTAGTCGGTCTCGACACGGCAGCACGCGGCGTGGACGCAGGCGAAACACGAGATGATTTGAAGCAAATCGCGCGTGCGGCGGCTCAGCGTTACGACTGTGTCGTTGCCGTGACCGGCGAGACGGACGTCGTCAGCGACGGGGACGTGACGATTGAAATTAAAGGTGGAACCGAGGCGATGACCAGGACGACAGGGACCGGTTGCTTACTCAGTGCGGTCGTCGGTGCGTTTCTCGCGGTCGAACGTGACGCGGTCGCGGCCACGGCGACAGCGCTCGCCGGTTATGCCCGTTGCGGGGAACTCGCGACTGCTTTGGCCGACGGACCGGGAGACTTCCCGATTCATTTCTTGAACGAGCTCGGCAAGATGACGGCCGTCGAGCTACCGAGTGACCGGATTGAGGTGGTGTCATGACGCGGCCACAAGTGTTGACGATTGCCGGTTCGGATTCGGGTGGCGGTGCCGGAATTCAAGCAGATTTAAAGACGTTTCAAGAGCTGGGAGTGTTCGGGACGAGCGTCTTGACGGCCGTGACGGCCCAAAATACGCGTGGCGTGCACGGGGTCGAGGCGGTATCCCCGGAACTTGTGACGCAACAACTCGATGCGGTCGGGTCCGACTTTTCGATTGCCGCATGCAAGACCGGGATGTTGTTCGATGCGGCGCGAATCGAGGTCGTCGCTGCCGGGGTGCGTCGTCACGCGTTCAGACGACTCGTTGTCGATCCGGTCATGGTCGCGAAAGGTGGGGCCTCGCTGTTACAGGATTCGGCGGTCAAGGCACTTCAAACGTCCCTCTTGCCACTTGCGACCGTCGTCACACCGAACGTGCCGGAAGCGGAAGTGTTGACGGGGATGACGATTCGGACGTTTGAAGACCGCATCCAGGCAGCGGAACGGATGTTGGCGTACGGTGTCCATGCCGTCATTTTAAAAGGCGGGCACCTTGACGGCGAATCTGCGGACGATGTAGTCATGACGGCGTCCGAGACGTTCCTGCTGTCGGCTCCTCGAATCCAGACGAGTGACACGCATGGGACCGGTTGTACGTTCTCGGCGGCGCTCACGGCAGAACTGGCCAAAGGCCGATCCATCATCGATGCGGCGTTGACGGCCAAGCGGTTCATTCAAAGTGCCATCACCTACGGTCTCGATATCGGTGCCGGACATGGACCGACGAACCATTGGGCCTATGCGGTACATGGAGAGGCAGGTGTGACGATTGAATCCATCACGGCGAACCATCGCTGAGCAGTTACGGCTATACTTCATTTGCGGAACCGCGAACACGGAAGACATGATCCAGACGGTGGAAACGGCGCTCCGATGTGGCGTGACATGTTTTCAATTTCGCGAAAAAGGTAAACATGCACTGTATGGGGATAAAAAAGAAGCGATGGCGCGAGCGTTGCAAACACTTTGCCGCTCATACGATGTTCCGTTCATCATAAATGATGACGTCGCATTAGCAGCGCGCATCGATGCGGACGGCGTGCATATCGGGCAAGACGACGCCGAGGCCGCACGCGTTCGTGAACGAATCGGCCCGGACAAATGGCTCGGTGTCTCGGTACACACGCTCGAAGAAGCAGCGGCGGCGATTGACTATGCAGATTATGTCGGCATCGGTCCGGTCCACCCGACGAACTCGAAAGCAGACGCCGGGGCAGTCAACGGGACGGTGCTCATCCGCCAAGTCCGAGCCATGTATCGAGAGCTGCCAATCGTGGGGATTGGCGGCATCTTACCGGAACACGTCCCGATGATTCGGAACGACGGGGCGGACGGCGTCGCCGTCATCTCGGCCATCGCTTCTGCACCGGATGTGGCATTGGCCACACGGCGTTTCGCTTGTCTCTGAATTCAACTTGAGGAGGAAGACAGATGAACGTATTTGTAATTGGAGCAAATGGACAGATTGGGAAACAGCTCGTCGAACGATTGCACGAGGAAGGGAAGCATCAAGTCACGGCGATGGTGCGGAAACAAGAGCAACTCGACGACTTTACATCGAAAGGCTATCAAGCGGTGTTAGGCGACCTCGAAGGTGACGTCTCGTCACTGGAACAGGCGATGTCCGGCATGGACGTGATCGTCTTCGCGGCCGGTTCAGGTGGTAGCACCGGAGCCGACAAGACGTTGTTAATTGATTTGGACGGCGCAGCGAAAAGTATCGAGGCGGCTCAGGCGAACGGAAATGTGAAACAGTTCGTCATGGTCAGCGCCTTGAAGGCTGAAGATCGTTCGGCATGGCCGGAAGAGATGAAACCGTACTACGTCGCGAAACACCATGCGGACCGTCTGCTTGAAGCGAGCGGACTCACATACACGATCGTTCGCCCAGGTGCGCTGACAGATGATGCCGGCACGGGCAAAGTGAAAACGAGCGACGTCAAGACAGGAGAAATCCCACGTGCAGACGTAGCGGCCTTCTTGGCACACGTCATCGGGCATGACGCGGCCCATAATCAAACGATTGACCTCGTCAAAGGCGACACGGCAATCGAAGACACGCTATAAACGAGATGAAGACAGCGAGCGGACTTTGGTTCCGCTCGCTTTTTGTATGGATGTGGCCGCGCACTCGAGAAAGGATTCGCTACGACCGACAGAGAAAGTAAGAGATGGATTCGTTAGAAGAAAGGGGTCTATCCATGACCACATTATTTCTCTATATGGCCGTGTATTTATTACCGGCATTCTTATTGAGCCACCTGGCCCTCGATGTCTTGCTGCGCAATCCGCGCCAAGTCGAACATCGATTGCTCAGTCTGTTCGTATTTGGCTACGCGATGCTCTTCTTGGTCGAGTTCGGCCGCCATCTGTCGCCGATTGACGCGAGCCCGGCCTTCGTCACGTACTGGTTCGGCAATGCCGGCATTTTGATTTTCGTCTGTTCCGTCCACTTTATCGTCAAAGTGACGGGAGTCGGGGCGAAACTGCCGAAATGGCTGTACCCATATGTCATCTATTTGCCGCTCATCCCGGTCGCGTTGACGTTCATCCGTCAAGAGAACATCTTGAACAGTCAGCGCTTCGACCAAGTCGGTCCTTGGATTTACCCGGAGTTCAACGTGTCCTATTTGACGACGATGACGGTCGGGAACGTGTTCCATTTCTTGATTATCGTGTTGCTGATGTATGCCTTGAAGCGTGCGGATCGCCACGAACATCAACGGGTGCTCCGGATGCTCATTTGGACGGCGGTCGTCGTCCTCGTCTGGGACGTCATTTTTGGATATTTCCAATTCCGCGGCGTCATGCCGCCGTACGCCTATATGTACGGAGGCTTGGTCTGGACGGTCGCGCTCGTCGTAGCGATGAACCGGCTCGACTTCCTTGCCTCTTACGCGAAACGATACGGCACGCTCTATAACTTGAATCCGTCTGCCATCCTGCTCGTTGACGACACCGGTCGCATCGAGAGTGCCAACCCGGCCGCGCGGACACTGTTCCATACGGTACGGGTCGTCAATGAACGTTTCGTCGACTTGTTGCCGGAAAAGAAGCGAGACGAGTGGTGTGAGCACTACGCCCAACACTTCAACGCCCAAAAGAAGTTCCTCGAGTTCGAGACGAAGATTCAGACGAAATCGGGGCAAGAACGGTACGTCGTCATCGATGGCGATTTACGACGAGGTGTTACACGGTCCGAAATAACGGGAACGAAGAGTAGGATGACATCATTTTGGAGGAGGAGACGCGATGACTGAAAAACCATTGGTGACGATGCGTGCTGAAGGGGAAGCGACAAGTGTGAAGACGACCGTGCATGTGCGTGACTTGGAACCGTTTATCGTCGATGAGCCGGAACGACTAGGAGGGACGGATGCCGGGCCGAATCCGCTTGAATACTTGCTCGGTGCCTACTCATCTTGTACGACGATTATGATCGCCTACGTCGCCCAAGATCAAGACTTCAACTATGACGGCGTGACGTTCGTCACCGAGGGAACGCTCGACCCGCGCGGCTTCCAAGGAGTCGAAGGAGTTCGAACGTATTTTGAGAATGTGCACATCAAAGTGGTCCTCGACACGATTGAGTCTGATGAACGGATTGAGGCGTTACGAAAAGGCGTCGAGGCGCGTTGTCCGATTCATAATTTAATGCACGCGGCGGATGTCGAGCTTTCAGCGACATGGACGCGGAAATGAGAATGGGGCGACCCATTCTTTTTTTTGAACCGAGACAGGGAAACACCAACTGAGGGACGAACAACAACAGATGCGAGAAAGGAGTAGGTTATGCACATTCGACCGATGACACGACAAAACGCCCATGCCATCCAAGCGTGGGCGTATGAATCGCCTTATGACTTTTATAATCAAATCCCTTCGGTGGAAGGGGTGGACGAGTTGATGACGTATCACACGGTTCATGACGACGCGGGGCTGTTCGGCTTCTATTGCCTTGGTCCGTACGCGCAAGTCCCGAACTCGACTTACGCGTACGATGACGCCCATCTCGATCTCGGCCTCGGGATGCACCCCGACCGCACCGGGCGAGGACACGGGCGTTCGTTCGTCCGGTTGGTGATGCAAGAAGCGGTACGTGAAGGTAAGCCGCTCCGGCTGACGGTGGCCGCGTTCAACGAGCGGGCCATTCATCTCTATGAGCAGCTAGGGTTTCAACCGGTCGCGTCGTTTGAAAAAGGGACGACCTGTTTTCTCGTCATGACGCGATAGTCATCCGTACTGTTTCTGATGGGCTTTCTTTCGTTTCAAATAGTCTTCATCTGCCCGAAGCTGATCCCATCGCTCTTTGAAGATGCGGGCCGACTCCGCTTTTTCGTCATCGATTTGACGGTCGTGGATGTCACCGTTTTCCTTGTATTTGCGTCCTCCCTTATAGTTGGCGTAGCGTCTGGCCCGGGTATAACCCATCTGGATGAATTTACGGGCCATATCCATCCCGACAAAGTCATCGTTGGCCCGATACGCCTCGAACAGCTCCATAATCTCATCGGCGGACTGTTTGGCGATGGCGGGTGTCTTGAAACGCCAATGGGGCAGAATCTCGCTTTTATACGGTTCGACGAGCAGGACCCCTTGTTCGCCTCGTCCGACCCGATACAGCTCCGGGTGTTTGCGGAAATCAATCGTCTCAAAATCTAAATCATAATCAAACGGCATCGTCATCCCTCCTCATGGATTCATTCCCGGAACGAATCCGAGGGAAACGACAGAAAGGAAGAAGTAGATGATTCAACTTGATACAGACCGGCTCCAGCTGCGAGCGTTTCAACTCGAGGACGCGGAACAGATGTTTCGCTACGCGCAAGACGAGCGGGTCGGACCAAAAGCAGGATGGGCCCCGCACCAATCGGTCGAGGAGACGCGTGACGTCATCCGATTGTTCCAACAAGACCAAGACGTCTGGGCAATCACGTTAAAAGAGACAGGTGAAGTCATCGGCAGCCTCGGGTTGCACGACCGGCGTCCGGATCCTGAGATTCAGCATGATCGGCAACGCGAGATCGGCTATGTTCTCAGCCCGGACTATTGGGGGAAAGGGTACATCCCGGAGGCCGTTCACGAAGTGATGCGATATGGGTTTGATGATCTCGACCTCGAGCGCATCTGGTGCGGTCATTTCGACTTCAACGACCAATCGCGCCGCGTCGTCGAGAAGACGGGCTTTACGTACGTGTTCACGACGTCTCAACAGTTGACACGTTTAGATGGCCGTACGGTGCAGAGCCTCATTTACGTCGTGACGAAAGAGCAGTACGAACGTGTTAAAGCGTGAAGAAAAGCCAGCGTGTCGATTTGCGACGCGCTGGCTGTTTTTTATGCGTGTTCGATTGGACGGAGCGTTTGAACGACCTCGTCTTTAATCGTGACGCCGCTTGCTTCGAGCTCAGCAATCTTCTCGGCGAACTGCGGCAAATACGCTTTGTGGGCGATGAGCAGTTCATCGAGCACTCGTTTCGCTGTCTCGCCGCTCGGGATGAGCGGATTGATGATGAATGCTTGAAGGGCGAGCCCGTAGTCACCGGTAACAGCCGCTTCCTCCACGCACAGCTCCATGTTCTTCATGACTTGGAGCCATCCTTTCTCAGCCGGTGCGAGCGCACCGAACGCGATCGGTTTCGCGCCAGTCGCCCCGATATAGGCCGACACTTCGACGACGTCGTCCGGATGGAGGTCCGGGACGGCCCCGTTGTTTTTCGTCGAGACGACGATATGCGTGTTCTTGTTCGCATAAATCGAGGCGATCGTCTCACACGCCGCGTCCGAGTAGTGGGCGCCGCCGCGTTTCGACAACTGCTCCGGCTTATGGTCGAGGTTCGGGTCTTTGTACAGCTCGAACAGCTCCGCTTCCGTCTGCTTCACTTGCTCGGCCCGTGTCCCGACGGCCGGGTCGCGATATTCTTCAAGCATATGGGCAAGCATTTCCTCGGTACGGTAGTAATAGCGGTGATAGCCGCATGGAATCAGGTTCATCTGTTGCAGCTGTTCTTGGAAGAACGGCATATCGTGGATGTTGGCTGGAATCCCGGAGTCGCCGTCGTACATCTTGTCGATGATGTCGCGCGTGACGTCAGTCCCGTTCACGTCATGGACCCGGTGCCAGTGGAAGTGGTTCAAGCCAGCGAACGAATAAATCAACTCTTCCGGCTTCTTGCCGATCAGTTCTGGTTCAGCCATCATCGCGTTGACCGGCACGTTGCATAGACCAATCACTTTGTCCCATTGTCCATAGCGGATGACCGCGTCGGTCACCATGCCGCTCGGATTCGTAAAGTTGACGAGCCAGGCGTCCGGGCAGAGGCGCTTCATGTCTTCGACGATGTCGAGGATGACCGGGATTGTCCGGAACGCCTTCAAAATCCCGCCGGCCCCGTTCGTCTCTTGACCGACCATGCCGTACGAGAGGGGAATGCGCTCATCTTTAATGCGGGCGTCGAGCAAACCGACCCGGAATTGGGTCGTGACGAAGTCAGCGTCTTGCAACGCTTCCTCCCGGTCGAGCGTCAGATGGACTTTGACGTCGTACGGTGAGGCATCCCACATCCGTTGAGCCATCTGCCCGACGATGTCGAGCTTGTCTTTCCCGGCCTCGATGTCGACGAGCCAAATCTCGCGAATTGGTAATTCTTCATACCGTTTGATGAACCCTTCCATCAATTCTGGTGTATAGCTACTGCCGCCCCCGATGGTGACGAGCTTAATTCCGGTTGTCATATGAATCTCCTCCTTGTTTTGTTCACAAAAAATTAGAACATGTGTAAATGAAATCGTTCTTGTAAGGGATGTGCCTCGTTCCATTTCAGTATAGAATAGAGAAATATGAAGACAATAGATTCAAGGACAACTCCGAAAGCGTTTACAAAATAATACGGATTCCATACTGTTTTTGTGAATTTGATTCACGAGAGGAGCAACCATATGTTATTGACCGAGAAAATGAAGCAAGACGTGTTCTCGAAGTCGGAACGAGCCGTCGTCGAGTATTTGTTTATCGAGCGCGAGCATATTCAAGACAAGACGATGAAACAGATTGCGGCGGCTACATACACTCATCCCTCAATGTTGAGTCGGATCGCGCACAAACTTGATTATCCGGGCTGGGTCGAGTTGAAGGATGCTTTTTTGGCGGAAATCGAGTATTTGAATCGTCACTTTTCCGACATTGACGCCAACTATCCGTTCACGGCCGGGGACAACCTGATGGCTGTCGCGAACAAGGTGGCGGCGCTAAAGCAGATGACGATTGAGGACACGCTGTCTCTGCTCGACCATGAGGCCTACGAGCGGGCCGTGACGATGTTGAGTGAGGCGAAGCACATCAAAATCTTCTCCGTCATTCATAACTTGTTGCTCTGTCACGACTTCAAATCAAAAATGAATCGCATCGGCAAGCAGGTCAGTCTTTGCGAATTCGACGCCGAGTTCGAGGCCGCCAACTCAGACGAGACGACGTGTGCGCTCCTCATCTCATATACGGGGGAGAGCGATTACACGCTTGGACTCATCCCTTATTTGAAGCAGCGAAGCGTCCCGATGCTCGCACTGACGAGTCTCGGCGAGAATGCAATCTCCAGCCAGACCGATTGTACGCTCCGTTTGACGACGCGGGAACGTCTGTATTCAAAAATCGGGAGCTTCACATCGAACGATTCGATTCATTGCCTGCTCGACCTGTTGTACGCGGGCGTGTTCTCGACAGACTACGAGACGAACATGGCGTATAAGGTTCACATCTCCAAACGGTTCGATCATCGTAAAAGTTCCAATGAAATCATGCAAGAGGACTGAAAACACCCCCTCGGCTGAAGGGGTGTTCGTGTTAGTCGAGCGAACGCAACAGCGCGCGCACCGGACTGCCGTCTCCTTTGACAATCGGAAGCGGAACGGCGTTCAATTCGTAGTCACCCGGGACGATGTGATCGAGGACGAGTCCTTCGAGAATATGAACCCCGTTACGGGCGAGCGCGTGATGCGCCGCCATCTCTTTACTGTCAATCGCATCGACCGATGGCAAATCGAGACCGATTAAATAAATCCCGAGGTCACCGAGGCGGTCGGCGAGTGAAGGCGTCAGTTCCGGGATGCGGTCCGGGAACGTACGCTTGTCCGGCCAGCCGTCCGTCTTGAGAATCAGCCGTTCGACGCCGGTCAAGTCAAAACCGTCCAAATCGGCCGCCTCGATCTGTTCGCGGCCAGGAAGATGGATGACCCGGGCCGGTCCGATATAAAGTCCCGGATCGAGATCGATGACGCGCTGTCCGGCGTCGTCGAAATGGAACGGGGCGTCGATGTGCGTGCCGGAATGGAGGCTCATCGTCACTTTGCCGACGTTGACCGATCCGCTGTCGGCCATCGGCCAGGCGATCTCGTAACGGAAGGCGGTGTCGCCCGGCCATGTCGTCGTGCTGTCTTCAAGCGGTTGCGAAACATCAATCCATGTCATCGTGTTCGTCCTCCTCACAGTTTTGTCCGGACGGTCCAAAGTTCCGGGAAGAAGCGGTGATCGAGGACACGGCGCAAGTAATTGACGCCGGACGAGCCGCCGGTCCCCATCTTCTGTCCGATAATCCGTTCGACCGTGCTCATATGGTTGAAGCGCCACATCTGTTGCTGGCTGCCGATATCGAGCAGTTTCTCGCCGAGCTCGTACAAGTCCCAATACTTGGTGACGTCACGGTACACTTCGACCCAAGCGGCTTCGACGCTCTCGTTCCACTCCCAGTCTTTCGTGACGTCGCGGTTGAGCACGGCCTCATCGATGGCGAGGCCGCGGTGATGCATCTCGCGGACGGTCATGTCATAGATGCTCGGTGCTTGCAGAGACGACTCGAGGAGCGGGTACAGCTTCTCGTCATGGGCGTACACGCTGAGCGTGCGCGCGTTCTTGAAGCCGAGCGCGAACTCGATTTGGCGGTTCTGATACGATTGGAACCCAGACGACGAACCGAGCTTGTCCCGGAACTCCAAATATTCAGCCGGGGTCAACGTCGCCAGTACGCTCCACGACTGGATGAGCTGTTGTTGAATCTTCGAGACGCGGGCGAGCATCTTGAACGAGCGCTCGAGCTCTCCGGTCTCGATGGCGGTCGTCGCCGCCGTCAGTTCATGTAAAATCAGTTTCATCCACAGCTCGCTCGTCTGATGGATGATGATGAACAGCATCTCATCGTGATGGTCCGACAGACGATGCTGGCTCGATAAAATCGGGTCGAGCTGCAAATAGTCACCGTATGACATGTCTTTTGAAAAATCGGTCTGAATCGATTGCTCGACGTTATGTTCAATCCGTTCACTCATATGAATTCTCCTTAGGCCACGACTTCGCGGACGTTCTCGAACGCCTCGTATTCTTTGTTTTCCATGATCGTCTGTAGCGTCATCACGACGTCATAGACGTCGGTGAACGTGTTATACAAGGCGACCGGAGCCAAACGGATGATGTTCGGGGCCCGGAAGTCCGGGATGACGCGATGTTGTTTGAGCGCTTTACAGATGCGGGCCGCCTCTGGATGCTCGAGGCTCAAATGGGCACCGCGTTGCGTCTCGTTGCGCGGGCTGCCGATGACGAAACCGTATGGCGCGAGCACTTCGTCAATCAGTTCGGTCATATACGACGTCAACGCGAGCGATTTCTCACGGATGGCGTCCATGCCGATCTCATTGAACATCTCGAGGGCGCCAAGTTGCGGGGCGAGGCTCAAGACGTGCGGTGTCCCGATTTGGAACGCGCCGGCGTCGTCAGCCGGTGTCATCGTGTGATCCATATCGAACTGTTTGTCTTTGCGGGAACCGAACCAACCGGCAAGGCCCGGCGTCGTCCCGAAATGGCGTTCATGGACGAATAGACCGCCGACGCTGCCCGGTCCGCCGTTCAGATGCTTATAGTTGCACCAGTAGGCAAAGTCGACGCCCCAATCATGGAACGCGTGCGGAATCGCGCCGACCGAGTGGCAGGCGTCAAAGCCGATCAAGATATCCCGTTCGTTCGCCGCCTTGGCGAGACGGGCCATGTCGAGAATCTGTCCGCTGCGATAGAGGACGGTCGGTAAGACGATTAAGGCGATATCGTCTGTCATCGCTGCGATGATGTCTTCTTCTTTTAAATAGCGGCCATCTGGGCTCGACACTTGGACCAAATGTTCGGCCGGGTCGAGTCCCCGGAGCTCGAGTTGGCTTTTCAGTGCGTAGATATCAGATGGGAACGTGAGCGCGTCGGCCAAAATTTTTGTTCGCTTGCCTTTCGGCTTAAAGAATGAGGCGGCGAGCTGATGCAAGTTGACCGTCGTCGAACCTGTCACCATCACTTCTTCGGCTCTCGCTCCGACGAGCGGTGCGTTGAGGGCGGCCAACTGTTCTGATAAGTTGAACCATGGGTGTCGTCCCGACATCCACCCGTCAATCCCGAGCTCCTTCCAATCCTGAAGCGATTCGAGGAGCGTCTGCTCGGCCCGTTTCGATAACAGGCCGAGCGAGTTCCCATCCATGTAAATCCCGTCTTGCGGCAAATAAAATTCTCCCCGGTATGATGCGAGCGAGTCGCTGGCGTCGCGTGTTTCCGCGTACGCCCGTGTGAAATCCTGAGCCATATCATTTCCCCCTTTGACTTGCGTGCGATGCTGACAAAAGCGTAGCAATCAGGGCAGGGCGTGTCAACACGAATGACCGCAGTTCGGACATGGTTCGCACGTGCTTCTCACGGCTGGATATGTGATGATGAAATGGAGAGAGTCAATCTGAAAGAATTGGGTGATCTGACCCGCGTGAAAGGAGAAGAGGAGATGAAACTGATTGCCATCGATTTAGACGGGACGTTGTTATCGCGGACGGGTGTCATCACAGAAGCGAACCAGGAGGCGATTCGTCGGCGCCAGGCCAAAGGAGATTTGGTGTCGATTTCTTCTGGACGTTCGATTCATGACATCGAGGAGCTGTTGAAGCGGAGTGATTTGTCTTGCCCGATTTTGTCGGGGAACGGCGCGATTGCTTTCTATGAGAATGAGCGGATTTATTACCATGCGCTCCCGAAAGATGTCGTACAAGAATTGTGGGACGTGGCCCATGAGCACGGGGCGTACGTTGAATTCTATACAAACGCGGGGGTGAAAGTGCTGCGATCGGGCACCGATTTGCTGAAAGGTGAGCTCGATGGGGTGTTGCCGCATGACCAATCGTTCACACGAGAGTGGGGCGAGCGAGAGATTGAGATTCAAAACGAGCAGTTCGGACTGACTTATGTCGATGCAATCGAGGACATCGACTTCGAGACCGATGAAGTGTATAAAGTATTCGTCTATTCGTTCGACCGGCGCAAGTTGCATGAGCTGCGGAAACTGTATGAACCGCGGACTGATATCTTAATCACGACGGCGGGCTGGACAAAGATTGAAATTGGACATCCGAAGGCAAGTAAAGGAATGGCGTTGACGCAGTTGGCGGAGCATCATGACATCCCGCCATCAGATATCGTGGCCATCGGTGATAATTTGAATGATATCTCGATGTTTGAAGTGGCAGAAACACGGATCGCGATGGGAAACGCCGTCGACCCGTTGAAAGACATCAGCACCCACATCACGAAAGACGTCGAAGCCGACGGCGTCGCCTATGCGCTCGACCACTATATCGACAACTAAATGTTGGAGAAATGGTGAACAAGGATTCGTCGATCGATAAAACGGTTAATGTATCTGTGTAGTCCTCATTCAACGTGTTGAGCTGAAAGAAGGCAACGGATGAACCAAAGATTCCATCGTTGTTTGACTGAGGCCGGCTCGGTGAAATGAGAGACGTATTGGATGAAACATCGGCTGACTAGGCGGTTCTCCTCGTTCAAGCTGTCGTCCACCTGACCTCGCTTAAGGGGTGAGGGGCAGACAAAAGAGAAGTGGTAGGAGACGAGACGTTTAGCCAAATTGGTGTTTCAAACAGGTGGGCCGATGAGGTTCATGATTGATTTCAACCACATCCGTCAAAACGCAGTCAAGGTCATTGTGGAGACGCAATCTCTGTCCAAGACTTGATTGCTGTTCAGACGAACGTACGCCGCGAAATCACGTTCTGAACCACGTCCGTTTTCTAGTCTAGATTCATGTACCGCATGGGACGGTCGTCCGGGAAGGTTCCGGTCGGTTGAAAGTCCGCTTTGCTAGAAACGCTCACCGGTAAGCGCCACGTTCGTGGCGCTTTTCTTATAGGCGAATGTTATGGTGCGGACCGTCAATCAAATACGTGTCGGGTGAAGTGGTATAATGAGTCGCAAGCTGTGGCTGCAAGGCGCGTTCGCTTTCCTTGATTTCGGTCGAGCGGCGGATGTAAAGGAACGTGGTAGAGGAGTGATCATATGCCGAAACTGTATTGGCTCGGGACGTTCGTGAGCGGAGTGATCCTGACGACGATGGGGGAAGCGGGCGGAGTCCCGCGAATCGTACCCTATTTTTTGATGGCGCTCGGCGTGACCGGCTTTCTCGTTCAATCTTGGTTCGAACAAAAACGACGCCGTTAAGCCGGCGTCGTTTTTCATTACATGGATTCAAGTAAATGGTTGAGCAACGTGTCGATGTCTGCTTGGAGGACATCGGCCTGGTGTTGCAACGTCATCAGCTCGGTGAGATCGTTCGTCTCGTTCATCTGACGAAGGAGTGCCTGATGCGTTTCCTCGAGCTTATTCAGACGAGCCTCATCCGCCGCCGTGTCTCGAACAGGGACCGGTGTCACGGTCACTTCAGTTGATTTCGTTTTCTTTGGTGCCGCCACGATGGCTTCCGGTTCGTGTTGACGTTTTTCAAGCGCATACGTGATATTTCCCGGGAAGCGTGTCGCTGTCCCATCGAGCCAATAGGTGATCGGGAACAATTTGTTCAAGAAGTAGCGGTCATGCGAAACGGCGACGAGCGTCCCGGTGAAACGGTCGAGCGCTTCTTCAAGCGCTTCGCGGGCTTCGATGTCGAGGTGGTTCGTCGGTTCGTCCAAGACGAGCACGTTCACATCCTCATGCATGAGGATGGCGAGCATGAGCCGCATCTTCTCGCCGCCGCTCAAATCTTTAACCGGTTTGAAGACGCTCGCCCCATAGAAGAGGAATTGAGCCAGCAGTTGACGGGCCTTCCCTTCGTCGACGGCGATCCGGTCGCGGAACGCCTCGATGAGCCGATGGGAATCATCAAACTGGATGTGTTGGGACAGATAGCCGATGCGGGCTCGCTCCGCTCGTCCGACAGTGCCTGAGGTCGGTTCGAGTTGGCCGAGCAACACTTTCAACAATGTCGATTTACCGCTCCCGTTCGGACCGACGATGGCGACACGCTCCCCGTGACCGGTGTAGAACGACACATGCTCGAAGACGGGCCGGTCGTATCGGACCGTCACATCAATCGCCTCGAACACATCACGGCCGGTCCGTCCGCTCGCTGTGAACTGGATATCGGGTTGCACGGCTTCGAGGCGAGGCCGTTTAATCGTCTCGATGCGGGCGAGCGCCTTCTCCATCGATTTGGCGCGACGGTAAAACTTCTCGTTCGGCGGATTGCCTTCGTTCGCCCATTGTCGAAGCTGGCGAATCGTCTCTTTCATCTTCTTGATTTTCTTTTGCTGCTCCGTGTAGGCGTGGAACTGATCGAGCAACCGTTTTTCTTTTTGCGCGACGAACGCGCTATAGTTGCCGTCAAAACTCGTCAATTCCCCGTCCTCACACTCGACGATGCGCGTGGCGACCGCATCGAGGAATACCCGGTCGTGCGAGACGAGGAGTAGCGTGGATGGACTGTCACGCAGGAACGCCTCGAGCCACGCCATCGCCTCCAAATCGAGGTGGTTCGTCGGTTCGTCCAGGATGAGCAGTTCCGGTTCTTGGAGCAATGCCAAGGCGAGGCCGACCTTGGTCCGTTCGCCGCCGCTGAGCGAGTCGAACGGTCGGTCGACGAAGCGGGTCAGGCGCAACCCGTCAATCATCGCGTTCACTTTCGAATCGATGACGTACCCGCCGCCATTCTCATAGCGTGTCTGCAGGGCGCCGTACGTCTCGAGCAACGCTTCGATGTCGTCACTAGAGACCATCCGTGCCTCGAGCTGTCGCATCTCGTCGCCGAGACGCGTCAACTCAGCGAACGCGGTATAAAGTACGTCTCGACCCGACTTGCCAGGGTGGGCCGGGATTTGGGCCAAATAGCCGATGTGTAATCGTTGCTTGCGATAGATCGTCCCTTCGTCGGGCGAATCGGCGTCGACGATGAGACGCAAAAGCGTCGTCTTGCCGCTCCCGTTCCGTCCGACGAGCCCAATGCGTTCGCCGGCGTTCACATGAAGATTGGCATCGGTCAGGACGGCGTGGCCGCCAAATTGTTTTTGGATATGTTGTAACTCGATTAACATGAGTGGTTCCTCCTAGGATAGAGGCCTATCAAAAAAGCCGAGCGCAAAGAAGCGCTCGGCAAGAGAGAGAGGCGCTTTGTCGGTATTCAGCAATGTCTAAAAAAGGACAGACGGGTCCTGTGATTATGCGACATCGTGAAAAATCGCACGCAAAATGTACAAATGTTCTGTTGACCAATGCGTACGTCCGACAAAGTTCACCTTTCTCCCCCCTTTCAATCATCATTACGCTCATTGTAAGCGATTTCGGTTCGTTCGACAACTAGGGAGACAGGAATATACGAGACCGGTGTCGTATTGTTTAGGCATTAGGGAGGAGGGACGCCATGCGCAAGGAATGGCTCGGTGCCATCAGTTTAACGCTCGCCGCCAGCATTTGGGGCGGGATGTACGTCGTCAGTAAATATGCGCTCGGCTATATCGAGCCGTTCACACTCATCTGGATGCGCTACGCCGTCGCGTTTATCGTCCTGTTCGCGATGTGGGGGGCGTTCGGGCGCGAGCGAATCGCTCGTCGCGATTGGAAATGGATTGCGCTCGTCGGTGTGATCGGGTACGTCGCCTCGATTTCGTTTCAATTCATCGGCACGAAACTGTCTGACGCCCATACCGGATCGCTCGTCACTGCGGCCACACCGGCGTTCATGGTGATTTTCGCCCGAGTGATTTTGAAAGAACGGCTCACGCCTGTAAAAATCGGGTCACTCTTGCTGGCAACGCTCGGGGTCATCATCGTCGTCGGCTGGCACGTCGAAGGCACGTATTTCATCGGTAGCCTCGTCTTGGTCGGAGCGGCCATCACCTGGGCGCTCATGTCCATCTATGTGAAAATCGCCTCCGAGACGATGTCGTCGTTGACGATTACGACGTTCGCCATCGGCATCGCCTTCGTATTGATGACGCCACTTATGGGCATGGAAGTGGCTGCATCAGGCCTACCGGAGATGAACACGGTACTGTGGCTGAGCGTATTGTACGTTGGCATCATCTCGACAGCCGGTGCGTTCTTCTTTTGGAACAAAGGGCTCGAACTCATGGATGCGAGCGTCGGATCATTATTTTTCTTCTTCCAACCGCTCGTCGGGGGCTATCTCGGATGGCTCGTCCTCGATGAACAGCTCGACCGCAATTTCTTCATCGGTGCCGCCTGTATCGTCACGGCCGTCACCTGGTCGACGATGGTCGAACGACGCCACAAGCGCTTGCGTGAGACACGTCAAATTGAGGAGCGTCATATTTTATAAACGAAGACGGTCGACCCGACACGGGCCGAACGTCTTTTTAAAATCCACGATGATCGAGTTTGTCTTCATCGCGTTTCATCTCGAGCTCGAGCCGCTGAATCGCAAGTTTTTCTTGTTCGACTTTGAGCCGCAGCTCCTCGACACGTCTCTTTTGCGTCTTGTTGAACGTGTCCGCGGCGATGGACACGACGACGATGACCATAATATAGAAAAAGAAATCCATGTGCTTTCCTCCTCTTAGCGTGAGTTGAACAAATCCGTCACCATCTGTTGCGTGATGAGCGCCTCACGTCCATTCGTCAAAATCGGGGTATCGTCGGTCAACGCCGAGATAAAGTGGTCAATCGCCCCTTGGAATCCGCGTTGGGTGAGGAGCGTGTCCCATGACCCGAACGTCTTCGTCGAATGGGTGCCGTGTTCGAAACGGTTGAGCGTCACCATCTCGTCGACGGTCAGGCGAAGACCGTCACGGATAGCGATCAGCCCTTCATGATTCGTCCCGGCTTTCCGATGCATCGACGTCGTGTGCAATCCGTGCTCATCTTGCCAGACGTGGCGCGCGAAATGAAGTCCGTTCGCTTCGGTCGTCGCGACGTGTCCCGTCACCAGGCGCAACTCGCTTCCGGTGAAATACCGGAGCGTGTCGACGACGTGCAAATAGTCATCGAGCAACGTGAACTGATAGTCGTGGCCGCGTAACCCGTCCCCGCGATGCTTGACGAAGTCGAGCGTGTGGAACGGGGCTGCGTCTTTCACATGCTGATACATCGGGGCGAATCGACGATTGAAGCCGACCATGAGTTTCCGGTTCGATTGCTCGGCCAGCTCAACGAGACGTTCCGCCTGTTCGATTGTCGCGGCGAGTGGTTTATCGACGTACACATCGACGCCGTTGGCGAGCAGATATGAGACGATCTCGAAATGCGTCTCGGTCGAACTGTGGACGAACGCCGCGTCGACGGAAGAGGCGAGCTCGGAAAGTCCTGTGAACGATTCCATCCGATGGGCCCGGCAAATCGCCTCGCGTTTGGCGACGGACGGGGAATAGGCACCGACGAGTTCGAACGACGTACTGTTCGTTAAAATCGGTAAGTACGCTTTCTGAGCGATGCCGCCGAGACCGACGACACCAATTTTAGGCTGACGCATATGTACCACTCCTTTTCTATTATCATAACGAAAAAAGAACCGAATGACACGTACGCGCGGTACGTCAGGTCATTCGGTCCTTGCTTATAGGCTGGCACTGAGCACGATGTCGCCTTCAGGTGCCGTATTACCCCGTTCAGGTTCTTTCGTGACAGCGACGGTATCCCAGTCGGTCTCAGATTCGGTCGAATCGAGCGTATAGATGACGGTCCCGTTGCCTTTGTCGTCTGTGACGAACGCCCCGGTCGGAATCGGCGAGCCGTCTTTTAAGAGCCAAACTTGATACACCTCGTTCGCTTCGAGCGCGTCCAGTCCGTTCGTTTGGACGATGAGTTGACGCTGCCCGTCCTGTTCGGCGAGGTACGCCACGCCTTCCGATTCGCCTTCAAGCGGTACTGTCTCGGTCAAGGCGATGCCGCTCGGCTCCTCTTGATTCAAGAGCAGATAGCCGTTCCCAATCAAGGAGAGCATGAGTGCGGCCGCAAGAGCGAGCGCTCCCCATGGCGTCTTCTGTTTCTTCTTCGTCGATGTGAACGGGGTGATCGGGGTCGGTTCGTCTGGCTTCGACTCCGTCTCCGTCTTGTCTTCTGCGAACACGTTGTCGAGGATGCGTGCCTTCATCCCGCTTGGCGGTTCGGCCGGTTCAGAGAGGAACGCGACGCCGCCGACGAGGGCCTCGAGTTGTTCGAGCTCTTCTTGACACGTTTGACATGTCGCGAGATGCGCTTCAAACCGGATGCGTTCGTCTTCCGTCAAATGCTGGTTAAAATAGTCGATCAATTGGTCACAAGCGTTCATCGTTCCACCTCCTTATCATTTAAATCATTGGATAAATGCCTTCGTAGCTGTTTCAACGCTAATCGAATCCTTCCTTTTACGGTACCGAGCGGGATGCCGCACGCATCGGCGATCTTTTGTTGGCTGAGTCCCTGGAAATACATGAGTCGGACGACTTGCTGTTGCTCGACCGGCAGTTCGGCCATTGCCGTCTCAATCTGTGTCCGTTCTTCTTGCCATTCGACCTCGGTCTCGACAGACGGGGCCGGTGACGGGATCGCCTCCGCGTAAGATTCATCGAGTTGCAGGTCAGGTTTTCGTTTTCGAATCAAGTCAATCGTGACGTGACGGCTCATCGTGAAAAGCCACGATTTGAATTTTCCTTTAGATTCGTCGTATACGCCGCCACCGCGCCATAGTTTAATGAATACTTCCTGCATGGCTTCTTCGGCGAGGTCGCGGTCTTTCGTCAACTGCATGACGAACGCATAGAGGATTCGTTCATAGCGGTCATAAAGTGTCTCGAGCGCTTGTTTGTCCTTATTCCTGACACGCTCGTACAATTCAATATCAGTCATGGCTTGCTCCTTTACACATAAGGGAATCCCTTGTATTGATCTAACGGATGAAACCGTGAAATGGATGCCTATTTGACGTGACTATTTTGTGAACAGTCAAGAATTTCTCACGTCTGACGAGAACAACTGGACGTCACTCCTCCGATACGGCGGAATAGATGTAGATTTAAGGCACTGAGCAGGCGGTACGTCACGTAACTGAACAGCATTGCCGTAATGAGAGTGACGAGAAGTGCCAAACCGCTAGGGAACCATAGTTGCCAGAACGAATAAGAGCGGACCCCAAACAAAAAGGTGAAGACGAGCCCGAACCCGATCACGATTCCGCTATACTGACAGTAGTAACGGTTTAATCGATTTTTCATGTTGCCACGTCCTTTCTCTCTTTAACTATACGAGATGGGGTATGACGACACAAGGAGGATGACTATGAAACGATTTACCGACGAGGGGCGAACGCTCGTCTGTTTTGATTTTGATGAGACGTATTTCCCGCACGCTTGTACCGTGGAGCAGTTGGAACGATTGCGACACCTCGAAGACTTTCTCGATATGCACTCGCACCTGTTGTCGACGATGTGGGTGACGGGGAGCTCGCTCGAGACGATTCGAGAAAAAATGGAGCGGGCCGAGATGCGGTACTTTCCGCATCGGATTGCGGCGAGTCTTGGAACGGAGCTGTACCAAGTGACAGCGTCCGGGCAATTGGAGCTCGATGACGGTTATGCGTCACGGTTCCCACATAATTTTTCTGACCGCGTCACGCAAGTCGTCGATTATTTAAGTCGAACACTCACGATAGAGCCGCAGAAGAATCTCGGCACGAGCGACTGGATGCACAATTATTATTACTTTGGCACAAGCGCGGACGAACTCGAGCGTATTCGTTCGAGTGCCCATGACTTCAGGATTGCCGTCAATATCAGTCGATGCAATCCGCTCGCCGGTGACCCGGCAGACGCCTATGACATCGATTTTATCCCACAAGGGGCAGGGAAAATCGCTGCAGTCGACTACGTGTGCAATCGATATACGTTTCAGGTCGAGCACGCCTATGCGTTCGGGGACAGCGGGAACGATTTAGGGATGTTGAGGTATGTTGGCAACGGCTATGTACTTGGCAACGGAACGGAAGAAGCCAAACGAGAACATGGTCGTGTCACCGAGGGCATGTATGCAGATGGGATTCTAGAAGTGTTATATCAAGCGATGAGGGCGTGACTTAAGCACTCGAGACTAGACGTAGCGCTGCCGTCTCCACACGTTCGAACAAATGTGTTTTCAGACGATGGGTCGTTAAATCGAGCGGTAGACGGTGCTTCCAAAGCTCGGTGAACACCTCGGATAGGACGGCCTCGGCCAAGTCGGCTCGTGTCGTCAAGCGGAGGGCGAGCGAATATAGGATGCGCTCATAACGGTCGTAAAGCAGTTCGAGCGCGGAAGTGTCGCGGTTTAACATGCGTGCGTATAAATCATGATCGGATACGAATGACATGGTGGACTCCTTTTGAAATGAGACGATCTCGTGGTTGAGTTAGGGGCAAATGACGTAACCTTTTTATTTCACTTATGGGGCAAACGTAAACGGTTACTTGTTGATTCGAGCACATTCAAAAAAAGCCAACGTTCCGCGGATAGGCAGAACGTTGGCTTTTTTGGAGTCAAAACGACGTATAACAGTGCGGACATGTCTGGGTATTGCCACCGGACCGTTTGAACGTTTTCTTACAGTTCGGGCATGTGACGGTCTCGGTGTCTTGGCCGAACAAGCTGCCGCGGTTGAATAACACATTTCTTAAATTCGGCAAGGCTTTGGCGGCATAAATCATGGAAAAGAATAAGACGATGGCCAGGACGGCCAATAGCAAATAGGTCATATCGGGTATCTCCCTTTCTCGAAACATTCGTTTCTTCTAGCATACGTGAAATCGTTGAAACACACACCTCTAAAGTGGAATTACGAACAAATGTTCTGTATACTAAAAGTAACAAAGGAGGGAGATTGGATGAGACAAGAAGTCATGCGTTGGATGCGGAATGGGCGAGTCGTGGAAATGATGTATATCGATCGGAACGGGGTCATCTCGAAACGGCGGGTCAAGCTGATGAAGCTGCAAGGCGATCGACTCGTCGCCTGGGATATGAATAAACAGGCCCGTCGGACATTTTGTATGGATCGTGTCCTCGCCTGTCTCCCGACGATTGAACGAGCTAAAAGACGAGAGGAGGGAATCGGATGACGCCACTTCCGAAATGTTCGGCCCCGGCCGAGCGGGCGCTGCAGGCCGCCTATATCGATACGCTCGAACAGTTGGCCACCTATACGAAACGAGAGATTGCGGCCTTGCATGGAGTCGGACCGAGTGTGCTACGAATCTTGGAAACCGCGCTTCACGAGCAAGGACTTCGGTTCACCGACAGCGAAATACATTCCTAGTCCCGTCCCGGACTAGGAATTTTTTGGTTGGGCGATTGTATTGCACGTAAAAAGGGAAGTAATATATTTGTCATCTCCATTACAGCCTAATATCTAGTACCATGACGATAAGGTTTGCGAACCTAGCGACACCCATGAGAAAGGAAGTACACAGCATGAGGACGAAACGTTTATCCGCCATTCTAGGAAATGAGATGGATGACATCGAACGCGATCCATGGGTGACCGGAATTGAGACAGATTCCAGAAAGGTCAGTCCAGGGAATTTATTTATCTGCATCCGCGGCTATACGGTGGACGGACATGAATTCGCTGAGGACGCCGTCTCCAAAGGAGCGGTTGCTGTCATCTCGGAATACCCGCTTGACCTTGAGGTGCCGAACCTTGTCGTCGCGGATACGAAGCGGACAGCCGGCGTGGTGGCCAGTGCCTTTTATGACCATCCCTCACATCGGATGCGCATTTACGGTGTCACCGGTACGAACGGGAAGACGACGACCGCGACATTGACATATGATTTATTTCGTCTGTCCGGCCGACCGGTCGGAATTGTCAGCACGATTGGAGCACGTTATAAAGATCAAACATTGAGCACACCCAATACGACGCCTGAAGCCGTCGTCTTGCATCGCTTGCTGGCCGAGATGGCCGATGCCGGCGTGACCGATTGTGTCGTCGAGGTCTCCTCGCACGCGATGATGGAAGGACGCGTCGAGGGAGTCCGTTTTCACGCGGCGGCGTTCACGAACTTGACGCACGACCATTTGGATTACCATCGCTCGATGGATGAGTATGCCCGGGCCAAAGCTCGATTGTTCGAACAAGTCGAGACGACGGACGGTGACGCCATCGTGTTGAACGCCGAAGACCCGGCCAGCAAGACGATGGCCGCGTTCGCCCCGACGCGTCGGCGCATCATGTACAGCACGCATGCGGACGTGCCGGCTGATATTCAAGTCATCTGGCATGATCAGACAGTAGTCATCAAAATGAATGCCTTGACGATTGAGGCCCCGGTCCGCTTCATGGGCGCCTTCAATGCCGCCAACTTGGCGGCGGCCATCGGTCTCGTCTCGACATCGGAACTGATGCTGCGTTCCATCATCGCCAACGTGCCGGGACTTACGCTTCCGAAAGGGCGGCTCGAACGACTTAATACGGAAGACGCCGAGATTTATCTCGATTATGCCCATACGCCGGATGGTCTCGAGAAGTGTCTGTCGACGCTTCAGCAAGGGGAGCGCGAACTCGTTGTCGTCTTGAGTGCGGCGGGCGACCGTGACCCGACCAAACGGGCCGAGATGGGTCGCATCGCGAGTCGTTATTCGAACGATTTGATCGTGACGGTCCACGACGTGCGCACGGAAGACCCGAAACAAATCATCGACGGGCTACTTGAAGGGATCGACGCAGACACGCACTATGTGACGTTCGAGGAACGACGGGACGCCTTGCGCCACGCAGCCCAACAAGCGCTCGTCGGCAAACGGATCGTCGTCGTCGGAAAAGGGCATGACCACGTCGAACGCGTCGGTCGAGAGTCGATTCCGTTCAACGAATCGGACATCTTGCTCGATGAATTAAAAAAATTGAAGGGCCAAGAACCGGCCGTTTAACGAAACGATGACAGTTGTCATCGTTTTTTAATGTGTAAAATTTGAAGAAGAAGGTAATAACTCTTAATGTAACGCTATCGAAGGAGGAGAACAGTCATGTCAGTTTTGTACAAAGAGTTTACAAATGATGAAGAAGTCGTGACCGCCATTCAATCGATGAAAGCGAAAGGGATTGAGGACAAGCACATTTATGTCATCACCCACGATGATGACCGGACCGACCGTGTGGCCGATAACGCCGACGCGAATACGGTAACGGCATCAGACGTCGGCCTGGGGACGGCCGCGAAAAACTTGTTCCGTAAAAAAGGAGACGAGCTCCGAGCGCAGTTCGAACAGCTCGGTTTCTCATCGACCGAAGCGGATCAACTTGAGAAGAAATTAGACCAAGGCAAGGTGATTGTCGTCGTCAAAGACGCACCAGCCGGCTTCACGTTATAAGTCCACCACCATGGAGAATACAGAGACAGGGCTGAATCGAAGGATTCAGCCCTGTTTGTATTAGTCGTGGATGCGGACGACGGTCCGGCCGCTCAGTTCACTGCGCATCATCGCCTCGGCGTGGCGAGGGACGTCATGGAGCGGAATCTCATGGACCATATGGTTCAGTACGCGGGTATCGACGAGCTCGTGGAGCCGCTCCCACGCTTTCGCGCGACGGGCGATCGGCTGCATGACCGAATCGATACCGATGAGCCGGACGCCTCGTAGGATGAACGGATAGACCGTCGTATGGAGTTCATGGCCACCGGCGAGTCCGCATGCGACGACCGTCCCTTCATAGCGTGTTCGGCTGAGGATATTACCGAGCGTCTCGCCTCCGACCGAGTCGATGGCGGCATCGAACCGCTGTTCATCCAGCGGTCGGGCCGGTCCTTCGAGTTCACTTCGGGCCATCACGTTCTCGACACCGAGATCGCGCAAATACGCCGGGTCTTGTTTACCGGTCGAGGCGATCACATGATAGCCAAGCTTGTGGAGCAAGGCGATGGCAAAACTGCCGACCCCGCCGGAGGCACCGGTCACGAGCACTTCTTGACCGGGATGCACACCTTCGTGTTCGAGCGCCTCGACAGCGAACATGGCGGTAAGTCCCGGCGTGCCGATCGTCATCGCATCGCGCATCGCCATGCCTTTCGGTAATTTGATAAGCCAGTTGCCCGGGACTTGGGCGTAACGGCTGAAGCCACCGAAATGTCGTTCGCCGATGCCGAAACCGGTCGCGATGACCTCGTCGCCGGCTTTGAAATCGAGATGGTCGGATTCAACGACCTTCCCGACGAACTCGCAACCGGGGATGAACGGATAGTGACTGACGATTTTGCCGGACCCCGTCAGCCCGAGGGCATCTTTGTAGTTGAGCGCCGAATAATGGACCTCGACGAGGACGTTGCCATCTTCTTCTCTCGGCAGGGCGTCGAGTTTGACGTCGGTCACCGTGGAATGGAGACGGTCGTCTGTCTTGTCGAGGACGAGTGCTTGAAATGAGTCGTTCATAGTCAATTGGCCCCTTTCGCGGATACGTATTCTATTCCTTTGTTATCATTCCCCACCTGCCAAAATATATACACGAATGTTTCGTTCTAACAGGGAGTGAAATGGTACAATGAAAGAGATTCAACTAGAGTGAGGAGGAATGAAGCATGCGGCACGACGACTATGAGTTTGATGAAGAAGTAGAAGAAGGCGAATTGTTCAACGTATACGACATTCTGCCACCGGATGGCACCATTCTTGAGATGGCTACGGCTGAAGAGATGGTCCGTGCGGCGGAGCTTGAGGCGACGCATAATGCGCTTGAGCGAATCCAAGACTCAAACTTCCAGTTGTCAGGGATCACTTTTAAAGAGTTGCTGGCAGAGTTCGAACTATTTGAGCAAGAATCGATGGAATTCTGGACAGGCGTGTATAGCCGATTGCGCATTCCATGGGCATGGACGATTCGAATCGACGTGGCCAACGGTCCGATTCACGTCGTCAATGACCGCGACATCTTCATCGACGAAGCAGACTTCGAAGAGTATGATTTCGAAGAATACGAGGACGATGATTACGAAGACGAAGACAATCAATGAATCCAAAAACGTCTTTCCCTCATTCAGGGAAAGACGTTTTTTTGTGGTCGAGGAATGAGGCGCGGATGCGTGTCAGTTCCGTCGCCCCGAACCAAAGCCCGACCCCGCACAGGACGGCGACACCACTCACTAACGCACCGACGATGGCGGTATCTCCAATCATCGTGAACGACAGCGCCAGGCTGAACAATCCAAAAAATAATAATCCTCCTGCAATCGTCTTCATGACCAAGTCACCCTTTCTTATTTCGTCTGCCTTTAGTGTAGGCGGTCCAACGAGAAAAGGGTGACTGAATTTTATACCAGGTCAAAAATCAAGCGAGGTCATATACGGAATACGTCTTGCCATTCTCAAATGGCGTGTCTAACAAGTGTTCCGCGAAGATGCGGGCGACCGTCTCCGGGGTGCGCAACCGCCCTTCTGTCACGTAGGAACGAAACTGTTCCACGTCGCGGAACGCGTCTTCTGACGAGGCCCGGATGCTTGCCTGCATCGCGGTATCCATCACGCCCGGATTGAACAAGGCGACCTTGTCATTCGTACCGGTCAATTCTAGGGCGACCGTCTCCGTGAAATGGTCGAGCCCGGCTTTCGTCGCGCAATAGGCACTCCAGCCCGAGATGGGGCGTTTGGCGGCCCCGGAGGTCACATGGATGAGCGAGACGGGCAGGTCGTACGCGAGCACTGCGTTCGTCAAGAGCATCGGAGCGAGCAGGTTGGCTTGGACGTGGGCGATGAGTTGCGCGGCATCCAGTTGGCCGGCCCGGTGAATCGGTTCAATCAAGGCTGCATTTTGGACGACGAGCAAGGATGTCGCCGTCTCGAGGAGCGGCTTCACGTGCTCGAGCGCGTGGAGCGTACTTGTCGGATCCGATAAGTCGACCTCGACGTGGCGGAACGTGGCATCGGTCGCCTGCGTCCGTGAGAAGTTGACGACCTCATAATTCCGGTTCAATAGTTCTTCGGCGATGGCACGGCCGAGACCGCGTGACGCACCGGTCACGATGGCTAGTTTCATCAAGATTCCTCCTATTCGTGAATCGTCTTGCGGAACCCGTAAAACGGGCGGAAATTCAATTTCTCGTAATACGTGTGCGAGGAAGCGCTCGCGAGCATTTCGAGCCGTGTCTCAGGGTAGAGCGCATGGACGTGCGACAGCAACCGTTCGCCAATTCCGAGGCGACGGTGTGAGGCCGCAATGAGCAGTTCGCACACATACAGGCTCACGGTCGTGTCGGTCAGCCCACGCACGTAGGCGACGACCTGTCCCGTGTCTGACTCGACGACATAGGCGACATTCGATTGCCGCCACGCTTTCCGTGTCAGTTCGTCTTGGCGGATGAGTTGATGCCATCCCTCCGCTTCATTCAACGCTTGAATCTGTTCGAAGTCACGTTCTTCGTATGGGCGGATGTTCATGAAGACACACCTGCTTTCATTTCAATGGCTTTCATCATATCGAACGCGCCGTCCGATTCGTTGGAACAGACGACCGAGATGGTTTCGGTGGCCGGATAATAAGCGGAATGGAAGCTGACGCCGGGATCGTAGCCCATGACATGATATTTGAATACGTGTCGATTCGATTCCAGTTGAATCCACAGACCGTAGCCATAATGTGTTCCTTTGTCGTTCACCTTTATATGAGGTGTGAAGAGCCGTGATGTCATCTCTTCACCAAGGAGACGGTGGCCGAGCAACGCGCTCCACAGGTTGGCCATATCTCGTGCCGTCACGAACGCGCCGCCATCCGCACCGCCTTTGACGGGAATCGAATAGTGGTTCGTCCGCCATGAGCCGTCCGCGTTGTCGATATACCCGAGCGCCGTGTTTGCCGGCAGGGCGTCGAGGGAGAAATATCCGGAAGCGGTCATGCCGGCCGGTTTGAACACGAATCGTTCGATATAGTCCGAGAAGGTCAATCCGCTCGCTTGTTCGACGATAAGGCCGAGCAGGATATAGCCGGCATTATTGTATTGGAACACGCCGCTTTCTTGTCGCATCGGTTCGTGTTGGAACATCGGGAGGAAGTCACGTAGCTGCCTGATGTGATACATCGGGCGCGTCCGCCACAAGTCCTCGAAATCGTCCATGACCGACTCGTCGAAATAGTCGGGGATGCCGGACGTATGAGTGAGTAGCTGTTCGACCGTGACGGACGGATCGAACGTCGGAAAATCGATGGGGAGGCATTCGCTGAGCGTCGATGTGAATGCCACCTTGCCCTGTTCGACGAGCTGGCAGATAGCGATTGCCGTGAACAGCTTGCAACCCGAGGCGATGCCGAAGCGGGTCGACGTTTGATGTTCGATTTGTTCCGCGCGATTCGCATAGCCTTGTTGACGTTCGAATAGGATATCGTCTTGTCGCATGACGAGTGCCGATCCGGAGAAATCAGGTTTGATAGGAAGGTCAGCAAAGTGGTCGTCCAAAAGCTTGTTCATCGGGCACCTCCGAAGGATTGTCTAGTGTGTCAAGCATAGCACATGGCCCATCGATCCCTAACCACGCAAAAAAAATGTCTCCTCCGTCATCAACGGAGGAGACGCGGTTTATTCACCAATCGCAGGTCGATCCTGTTCTTCTGTCGTACCAAGATTCGTCAAGTAAGCCTCGTATTTCGGAAGCCAATAGCGATAGGACGCCCAAACGAGACCACCCGTCACAACGAATAAGGCGATGGTCGCCGGCCAGAACCAGCTCGAGACGATTCCGTCCGCATAGGCGAGGCCGATTGGCGAGAAGACGAAGTAGACGAAAATCATCGACGCGACAAGAAGAATCGACGTTGAAATCGCATGACGCCATGGTTTGACGCGGCCGAGGTCGATGCGAATCGGCTTGATGCGCTGCATCGGTCGCACTTTTGCGAACACGAGCATGATGGCCGTCTCGAGGACGAACAAGATGCCGTAAATGTGAATGAAATTGATGCCGAGGTCGAAACCGAACCATTGTTTCGTTCCCCAGACGAGGAAGTAGTAGGTGACGACGTGGAAACCGATGACGAGTTTCGCGGCAATCGGCGGTACGCGCTTCACAAGCATCCCGATTAAGACGATGACGAGAATCGGGATGTTGAAGAAGCCGGTGAACCGACGAATCAAGTCCCAAAGGCCGTCCGGTGCATACATCAAGTTCGGAGCGACGAAGAACGAGACGAGTGCGACGAACGTCCCGAACCATTTGCTGACGCGAATCAAGTCTTTGTCCGACGCGTCCGGCTTGAACTTCGGTTTATAAATATCGAGCACGAACAGTGTGGCGATACTGTTCAGCAACGAGTTGAACGAACTGAACACGGCGCCGAGCAAGACGGCGAGGAAGAAGCCCATGAGCCACATCGGTAACAAGTCGGCAATCAAGCTCGGATAGGCGAGGTCCGCCTTATCGACGTTCGTGCCGTACAAATGGAACGCGATAATCCCAGGGAGCAACATGAAAATCGGGACGAGCAACTTCAAATAACCAGTGAAGAGCACCCCTTTTTGTCCTTCGGCAAGGTCACGCGCGCCGAGCGCCCGCTGGATGACGTATTGATTGAGCGCCCAATAAAACAAGTTCGCGAAAATCATCCCTGTGAAGATGGACAAGAACGGGACGGAGTCGTTCTCGGAACCGATCGCGTTCAGTTTTTCCGGATTCTCGGTCGCAATCGTCTTCATCCCGTCGACGAGATTGCCGTCACCGAGCGCGAGGAAGCCGAGCGTCGGGACGAGGAAACCGATGATGATTAAGCCGATCCCGTTCAACGTATCGGAGACGGCGACGGCGCGGAGTCCGCCGAAAATGGCGTACACGGCACCGATGATTCCGATGAACCAAATGACGAGCCATAGTGACTGCTCGAAGCTGATTCCGAGCAACTCCGGTACGTCAAACAGTTGCAGGACGGCCAATCCACCGGAATAGAGCATCGATGGAATCGTGACGCACATATAGCCGAACAAGAATAACAGGACGGTCAAGCGGCGGACGTCCTCATCATACCGTTGGCTCAAAAATTCAGGGATCGTGGAAATCCCGATTCCGAGAAAGCGCGGGAGTAAAAAGAGCGCCATGATGATGGCGGCGATTCCGGCAGTGACTTCCCACGCCATGGCCGACATGTTGCCGGCGAACGATTGCCCGTTCAAGCCGATCAACTGCTCAGCTGACAAGTTCGTCAATAAGAGCGACCCGGCGATAAAGATGCCGGTCAGCCCTCGTCCGGCCAAGAAGTAGTCGTCGGCACTCTCGACTTTCCCTTTCGTCATGCGATAAGACACGTAAGCGACAAGCCCCATGAATAGAGCCCCCGTAATTAATATGTAAATAACTTGTTGAATGGTCAACGACAATCCCTCCTTCAACTTCTTCTTATTTATAAGTACTTTTGATAAATACCCTTCACGAAGTATGATTATTTCCCGTTTTCTCTTTTGTAAAAGAACTGTAACAAACCTCACAACAAAAAAAGACACCCAAGAAGTCAGGTGTCAAAAAAAGCGGAGCAGCGAAGTCGCAACCGTGAAATAAATGAGTAAGCCAAGATTGTCGACGACCGTCGTGATGAACGGACCCGACGCGACGGCCGGGTCGAGTTTCAATCGATTGATGAGTAGCGGAACGAGCGTCCCGACGATGGTCGCCACGCTGAGCGACGCGAAGATCGACAGACCGACGATCATACCGATCAACGCACTGTCATAGAGGACGGTGATGACGCCGAAGATGACGGCCATACAGGCGAGACCGAGCAACAGCCCCGTCCCGAACTCACGGCGAATCATCTTCAACACGTTCTTCCGATTGATTGTCCCGAGCGCGATTGAACGGACGGCGACGACGAGAGATTGGGTCGCAGCGTTACCGGCTGAACCCATGACGAGCGGCATGAAGACGGCGAGCAAAACGATCGTCTCGAGCGTGTCCTCGAAGCCGCCGATTGTCGACGCGGTGATCATCCCGAGAAACATGAGGCTGATAATCCACGGCGCTCGCTTCATCGCCGCCTCGACCGGTCCCATGTTGATGTCGGACGATCCCTTCGTCGCCGACAGTTCTTCAAAATCCTCGGTCGTCTCGCGTTCGATGACGTCCATGACATCATCAACCGTGATAATCCCGAGCAGATGGTCCTCGCTGTCGATGACAGGCAAGGCCAGTAAGTCATATTTCTGAACGGTCCGGGCCAAATCTTCTTGGTCGGCGAGAACGTGGGCCGATACGACGCGCCGGCCCATGATATCCGCGATTTGCACATCGAGCGGAGAGACGATCAAGTCCCGGAGTGAGACGACACCGACGAGCCGTCGATTCGCATCGATGACGTACAAGTAGTAAATCGTCTCGGCTTCCGGTCCAAGCTCACGCAAGTCTTCAAGCGTCGCGCCGACGGTCTTATCCGCCTTCAACACGATGAACTCGGTTGTCATGATGGCACCGGCCGTATCGTCCGGATAGCGCATCAAGTCTTTGACCTCGGTCGCTTCGGTCTCGTCCATCAACTCGAACAGTTCGTTCATGAAGTCGTCGGGGAGTTCGGTCATCAAGTCGGCGGCGTTATCCGAGAACATGTCGTTCAACACACGCACGGCGAACGGGCGCGGCATCTCTTGAATGAACTGTTCCTGTTCATCGAGCTCAAGCTTTTCAAACAAGTCGGTGAACGCTTCCGGGGATAGCGCCTCGTAGACGAACTCACGGGCCGGACGTTCGAGTTCGATGAACAAGTCGGCCTGTTCACCAGGGTGGAGGGTGAGGAACACGTCGCGGAAATCGACCGGGTCTCCTTTTTGAATGAGCGCTGTCACTTGAGCTTCGTGACGGGCGCGTTCTGTACGTTCGATTGCCATCGACTCACTTCCTTTTCACATCATTTGTCTATATTATGTCACGACTTCAAGGGGGCTCAAACAAAATTAAAAAAACGTTATGAATTTTTTTCACAATCTATACATCATGTATACAATGTATCCCCTCGATTCGAGGGCCCACACCGTTTCTCAAGTGATTGTTCATTCATGTCATGTCATGGTCTATGCACTTTTTGTGGAATTCACCACAGTCCAACCGTCGGACTTGCCCTTCTCGGATTTGGGTAAGTTGATAATGTAAGGGTAGCAACACACCCGAATCACAAGGAGGAAGCGAGATGATATCGATGACGGATCAACAAACCGCACGGGACACGACGCTGAAACATCCGATCCACGTGTATTCAGAAATTGGGGAACTCAAGACCGTCCTCTTGAAACGTCCAGGACGCGAATTAGAGAACCTGACACCAGAATATTTGGAACGACTCCTTTTCGACGACATTCCACATCTTCCGGTCATTCAAAAAGAGCATGATTACTTTGCGAGCGTGCTCCAAAATCGCGGCGTCGAAGTGCTCTATTTAGAAAATTTGATGGCCGAGACGCTGTCCTTGCCAGGGGTGCGCGAACGTTTCGTCGCCGATATCTTGTCAGAGTCGAAGTCGAATATTAACGGTTCGTACGAAACGCTGAAAGAATATTTACTTGCCTATGACAATGAAAAGTTGATTGAAACCGTCATGGCCGGGATTCGAAAATCCGAGATTAAGCCCGAGAAACGGCGTCATTTGCACGAGATGATTGAGGACACGTATCCGTTCTATCTCGACCCGATGCCGAACTTATACTTCACGCGTGACCCGGCCGCAGCCATCGGCAACGGACTATCGATCAACCGGATGAAAGAACCGGCGCGCCGGCGTGAATCATTGTTCACGCAATACATTATGCGTTACCATCCACGATTCGCGAAACACGACATCCCGATTTGGTCGGATCGTGACTACCGCTTCGCAATGGAGGGTGGGGACGAGCTCGTCTTGTCGAAAGAAGTCGTCGCCATCGGGATTTCTGAACGGACGACGGCCCAAGGGATTGAGCGGGTCGCGCTCAACTTGTTGAAAAACGGCGGCACGTTCAAGAAAGTCATCGCCATCGAGATTCCGAAGTCACGTGCGTTCATGCATCTCGATACGGTCTTCACGATGGTCGACCATGACAAGTTCACGATTCATCCGTTCATCCAAGGGCCAGGAGGCAAGATGAACATTTTTGAACTGACGTTGAACGCTGAAGGCGAACTTCACATCACACAACATACGGATTTGTTGAACGTGTTGAAAGCCGCACTCGGTCTCGATGAAATCGTTTTAATCCCATGTGGGGGCGGGGACCCGATTGCGGCGGCCCGCGAGCAATGGAACGATGGGTCGAACACGCTCGCCATCGCCCCAGGGGTCGTCGTCACATATGACCGCAACTACGTCTCGAACGAGTTGCTCCGCTCCGAGGGCGTCGAAGTCATCGAAATCATGTCGAGTGAACTATCGCGCGGCCGTGGGGGCCCACGCTGTATGAGCTGTCCGATCATCCGCGAAGACATTTAACGAGGAGGAAACGAGCATGTCCACAACGTACAACTTTGATTTGAAAGGTCGTCATTTTCTATCATTGAACGATTTTTCAGGAGACGAGTTGAACTATTTGATTGATCTATCGGCCGCCTTCAAGCGTCAAAAGCAACAAGGCGTCCCGCATCGAATCTGTGAAGGGAAGAACGTGGCGCTGTTGTTTGAAAAACCCTCGACCCGGACGCGCTGTGCGTTCACCGTGGCGGCCATCGATCTCGGCATGCATCCGGAATACCTCGGGAAATCGGATATCCAGTTCGGCAAAAAAGAATCGGTGCGCGACACGGCCATCGTACTCGGCCGCATGTTCGACGGGATTCAGTTCCGTGGCTTCGCCCATGAGACGGTCGAAGGATTGGCCAAAGATTCCGGTGTGCCGGTATGGAACGGGTTGACGGACTTATATCATCCGACTCAAATCTTGGCCGACTTCTTGACCGTCAAAGAACAGAAAGGTGAACTGTCTGGCATTCGCTTCGTCTATGTCGGCGATGGACGCAACAATATGGGCAACACACTCTTAATCGGTGGGACCAAAGTCGGGATGGATATGCGCATTTGCGCGCCGAAATCGCTCTGGCCGTCAGAAGAGGTCGTCGATTTTGCCCGTTCGGTCGCGGCCGAGACAGGGGCGAAGATCACGTTGACCGAGAGTATCGAGGAAGCGGTCGCCGATGCCGATGTGATTTACACCGATGTGTGGGTGTCGATGGGCGAAGAGGCCGAGTTCGCTGAACGCATCAAGCTGCTCCACCCGTACCAAGTGAACATGGACATGCTCATGAAGACGAATAATCCGGACGTCATCTTCCTACATTGTCTGCCGGCCTTCCATGACTTGGAGACCGAGGTCGGTCGAGCCATCTATGCCGAATATGGTCTGACCGAGATGGAAGTCACGGACGAGGTGTTCCGGAGTCGTCATTCCTTCGTCTTTGATCAGGCAGAGAATCGGATGCACACGATTAAAGCCGTGATGGCGGCGACGCTCACCGATACGAACGAATGGCTTGAACGCTGACGGACGGGAGGGGTCTCCTCTCCGGTTCGTACTAAACGAAAAGGATGAGTCAATGTCTACGAAAATAGCGCATGACTCAAGTGGAACGGCTGGCGTACAACCGGAGAAATAGGATCGACGATTAGGGCTCGGGGCGTTGACGGCACTCGTCGTCGGTTCGATGATTGGCGGTGGCGCCTTCAACTTGGCGGCCGATTTGGCCCAAGGCGCGAACGCAGGGGCGATTTTGATCGGGTGGGTCATCACCGGGATTGGGATTATCGCACTCGGTCTCAGTTTTCAAAATTTGACGATGCGTCGTCCAGACCTCGATGGCGGGGTGTACAGTTACGCCCGGGCCGGCTTCGGTCAGTTCATGGGGTTCAACTCGGCGTGGGGCTACTGGTTGTCCGCATGGCTCGGTAACGTCGCCTATGCGACACTCCTGTTCAGTTCAATCGGTTATTTCTTCCCGATCTTCGAAGGCGGTCAAAACATCGCCTCCATCATCGGCGCTTCGATTATGCTGTGGCTCGTCCATTCGCTCATTTTACGAGGCATCCATGAAGCACCCATGATCAACATCATCACAACGATTGCGAAACTCGTGCCAATTTTTTGCTTTCATCACCATCACCTTATTCTTCTTCAACCTCGACAATTTCATGTTCGATTTCTGGGGCCAGGGCGGTTTCTCCTGGGGTAGTGTGAGAGACCGGGTCGTCTCGACGATGCTCGTCACACTATGGGTGTTCATCGGGGTCGAAGGGGCGGTCGTCTTGCCCGGACGGGCCCGCAAGCGCTCGGACGTCGGGAAAGCGACGGTGATCGGGTTGCTCGGAACACTCGTCATCTATCTGCTCATCTCGGTCATGTCGCTCGGCCTCATGAATCCAGAGAACGTGGCGAACGCCTCGCAACCGGCGATGGCGTACTTGCTCGAGTCAGCGGTCGGACCGTGGGGCGCGATGCTCATCAACGGTGGCCTCGTCATCTCTGTCCTCGGGGCATGGCTCGGCTGGACGTTACTGGCCGCCGAGATTCCATTCGTCGCCGGAAAAGACGGCGTGTTCCCAAAATGGTTCACGAAAGAGAATAAGAACAGTGCGCCGGCCAATGCGCTCTGGCTTACGAACGGGTTGATTCAATTGTTCCTCTTCACGTTCCTGTTCTCGGATGCGGCGTATAATTTCGCCTTCTCGCTCGCCTCGAGCGCCATCTTGATCCCATACGTCTTCTCAGCCTTCTATCAAGTCAAAGTCGCGAAGAACGGAATCGGCTACAATGCCGGCGAACGCCGGACGCGTGACCTCATCATCGGAGCCGTCGCCTCGATTTACGGGATTTGGCTCATCTACGCGGCCGGAATCGACTATCTGCTCTTGACGACCTTACTGTATGCATCAGGGACGTTGCTCTATATCAAGGCGCAGCGTGAGAACGGCATCAAGACGTTGATGAAGACGGAGTGGATTGTGGCCGGTGTCTTGACCGCACTCGCCATCTTGGCCGTCGTGCGCATCGTCTCAGGAAACATCTCAGTCTTTTGATCGGGGGAAACCAATATGCGGAATAAACGAGTAGTCATCGCACTAGGTGGAAATGCGATTCAACAAGGAAAAGATGCGACGGCCGAGGCTCAAATTCGAGCCGTCGAGGCGACGGCTGAATCACTGGCCGCGCTTGTCGCCGAAGGCATTGAGGTCATCATCACCCATGGGAACGGGCCGCAAGTCGGAAATTTGATGTTGCAACAGGCCGCATCAGACAGTCCGGCGACACCGGCTTTGCCACTCGACGTCTGCGGGGCGATGACGCAAGGGATGATCGGCTATTGGTTTGAGAACGCCCTCACGAAAGCACTGAGAGCACGTGGTCTAGAACGTTCGGTCGCACCAATCGTCACACGGTCGGTCGTCGACCCGAACGATAGTGCCTTTAGTCACCCAACGAAACCAATCGGTCCTTTCTATGACGAGGTGGAAGCGCAACAAATCGAACGGACGACGGGTTACGTCTTTAAAGAAGATGCGGGCCGCGGTTATCGTCGCGTCGTCCCAAGCCCGTTTCCAGTCGCGATTCTTGAGCATGCGGTCATCCGTGACCTCGTCGCCCATGAGCACATCGTCGTCGCCTCTGGCGGTGGCGGGATTCCCGTCATCGATACACCAGAAGGCTACGTCGGTGTCGAGGCGGTAATCGATAAAGATTTCGCCGCTGCGAAACTCTCCGATCTCGTCGATGCCGACATGCTTCTCATTTTGACGGCTGTCGAGCACGTGTTCGTCGATTTCGGCACACCGTCGGCACGGGCGCTCGAGGAGACGACGAAAGAACAACTCGAGACGTATATCGCCGAAGGCCAGTTCGCACCGGGCAGCATGTTGCCGAAAGTTCGGGCCGCCATCCAATTCGCCGAATCAGGCCAGGACCGGGTCGCCGTCATCACGTCGCTTGAGCAAGCGCTGGCGGCGGTCCGAGGCGAAGTCGGGACGCGCGTCCGCCTCGCCGCGACGCTCCAACAATAAGTACGAAACCGCAGATGTCCGCGTCTGCGGTTTTTTCCTGAAATGGTATCTCGTCGTTTTTTATGGCCCGACATGGGGAAGGGAAGTTGTATGTCGATTTAGACATTGTTATCATCGTTAGTGTAAACGTTTGCACTATCTAGAAGGGAAGTGACGAAGAGCGGGAACGCTTGAGATTATGCGTCTATTTGAAGAGGAGAACGTCTATACGCAACAAATGAAACCGCAGGCAGAGAATCGGGCGATCGTTCAAGGGAGCTGTTACCGCTTCACGGTATTGACGAGCCAACTGATTCGGATGGAATATGCAGAGGACGGGGTATTCGAGGACCGGCCGACCCAAGTCGTGTTTAACCGGTCGTTCGACGTACCGGACTATCGCGTCATCGAAGATGAGACGGAGCTGCAAATCATCACGGAACACGTCCACTTGTATTACACAAAAGGACCGTTCGCGCCAAACACGCTCTATGTCGACGTAAAAGGGAATTTCAGTACGTATTATAGCCGCTATACGTTCAACGGCCCGGAACGGACGTTGAAAGGGACAGCCCGGACGCTCGACCATGTCGACGGGGCGACCGAGCTCGAGGAAGGCATCGCCTCGAAGCAAGGCTACGCCGTCATCGATGATTCGAACTCATTTATCATGACGGAAGACCGTTTCGTCGAACCGCGACGCAAAGGCATTCATGACTTGTATTACTTCGGTTACGGCCACGAGTATAAACGGGCGCTTCGGGACTTCTACCAATTGACGGGACCAACGCCGCTCTTGCCGCGAAAAGCACTCGGCAACTGGTGGAGCCGCTATTGGCGTTACGATGAGACGGAATATAAAGAGCTCATGCGCCGTTTCAAGTCAGAAGACATCCCGTTCTCGGTCAGTGTCATCGACATGGACTGGCACGTTACCGATATCCCGGAAGAGTACGGGAGCGGATGGACCGGTTATTCATGGAATAAGAATCTCTTTCCGGACCCGAAAAGCTTCTTGACGTGGCTCAAGCAAGAGGGACTGCTCGTCACGTTGAACTTGCATCCGGCTGACGGCGTACGGGCGTTCGAAGATCAATACGCAGCGATGGCAGAAGCGATGGGACTCGACCCATCTCACGGCGACCGCATCCCGTTCGACTTTTCTGATAAACGTTTCATTCAAGCCTACTTTGAGCAGATGCATCATCCGCATGAAACAGACGGTGTCGATTTTTGGTGGATTGATTGGCAACAAGGCTCGACGTCGAAAATGGAGGGGCTCGATCCGCTCTGGATGTTGAACCACTATCACGCGGCCGACATCGCCCGGGATGGCAATCGTCCACTCATCTTCTCTCGTTACGCCGGGCCGGGCAGTCATCGCTATCCGGTCGGTTTTTCGGGGGACACGTTGATTTCGTGGGCGTCGCTGGCGTTCCAACCGTACTTTACAGCGACGGCGACCAATATCGGTTATGGCTGGTGGAGCCATGACATCGGCGGTCATTATCGCGGTTCGAAAGATGACGAGCTGGCCGCACGCTGGGTCGCCTTCGGCGTCTTCAGTCCGATCATGCGGTTGCACTCGACGTTAAGTACATTCAACGGCAAAGAGCCGTGGCGCTTCGGACTCGAGGCCGAGCGGTCGATGAAGTCGTTCCTTCGGTTGCGTCATCAGTTGATTCCTTACATCTACACCATGAACTGGAGGAACCATGCGGGCGCCTTGCCACTCGTCTTACCGATGTACTATGAGCATCCGGATGAAGACGTGGCGTACGAGGTACCGAACGAGTATTACTTCGGCAGTGAACTCATCGTCTCTCCAATTGTCGAACCGATGAATCGACAGCTCCACGTGGCGGCGACGAACGTCTGGCTACCGAAAGGTGACTGGTTCGACTTCTTTACCGGTCATCGCTACAGCGGGGACAAATCGGTTCGGGTGTTCCGTGGGCTCGAGGATCAGGCGGTGTTCGCCAAAGCCGGCGCCATCATCCCGATGGCACCACATCATTCCGGTCGAAACGACACCGACAACCCGGCCGATTTGGAAGTGCTCGTCTTCCCGGGTGCCTCGAACACGTTCACGCTCTATGAAGACAATGGGACGGACCGCGACTATGAGACAGGTGCCTACGCTGAGACGACGTTCACGCTCGATTGGACAGAGCGTAAGCTCCATATCCAAGTGACAGGTGACCGTTCTGTGTTGCCGGATGAACGGAACGTCACACTGCTCCTTCGAGGAGTGACGGGATCCGGCGAATATAAGCGGGAGACACAGACGTTGCGTCTTGAACTCGGTACGATTGACGAGGAGCTGACGGTGGAGCTCCCTGTCGACGTGACGGCGAACGACCATCGTCTCGACCGGTTGTATCGGTTCTTGGACCGCGCCGAAATCTCATACGATTTGAAAGACCGGTTGTACCGATCAGCCGCCGCGAAGACAAGGCTTGAGGCATGGCTGTTCGATTTGCACGCGCTCGAACTCGACCGCGACCTGCAAGATGCGATGATGGAGTTGATGTTAGATTGAACAAGAGGGGGGAGACCCTCTCTTTTTTCTGTCAGAAAATCGTCGGATTTTGCAAACGTTTTCATAAATAGGCACTTTACAATGAATAGAGAGGCAAGTTGGATTGGAGGGTTCAACATGAAACCAAAATGGACGATAGACGATTTGAGACAGCTTGATGTGTTCGCCAAATGTGCCACACGAGAGTTCGAGGCGCTGTTGCCGCACGTGTATTGCCGGACGTATCGGAAAGGTCAGCTCTTGTTCATGGAGGGAGATCCCCGGGAACGGGTCTATTTCTTGATTAGCGGTTACGTGAAACTCGAACGCTGCAACGAGACGGCGACCCATCAATATGCGGACTATTTGAAACCGAAGCAACTGTTCCCGTATCGCGGCTTGCTGACGGAACCGTACTATCAACATTCGGCCGAGGCGTTGACCGATATCGAAGTCATTTACATGCCGACCGACCATTTTGAACAACTCGTCTCGCGGAACGCCTCGATGTTGCTCCATATCGTCGGGCAGATGAACCGGATCCTCGACTTGCACGAGCGCCGTGTCCAAGACATCATCACACCGAGTGCGACCGATTGCGTACTCAACACGATTCATTATTTGATTGAAGACCTCGGGGAACCGGAAGCGATGGGCGTCCGTGTCCGTTGTCCGTTCACGACGGTGGAGATTTCGCGCTTGTCGGGCACGTCGAGAGAGACGGTATCGCACATCTTATCGCGATTGCGAAAAGATGTGCTCCAATTCGATGCGCGACAATTGATCATCGGGCATCCTGAATATTTCGAACAGTCGCTTTGATGACGCCATGTGCTGGACGTGGCGTCTTTTGCATGTTTAGCTAAGCGAAGCGTTCGCCTTGGAAGGGTGCATCAGGTATAATTAGTGAGAATCCTCACAAAGAAAAGTTTCCTTACTGATAGAAAGGATGAACGCAGTGAAACGACTGCAAGCTCTTGCTTTAGCAGAAAAACGTCATATCATCGGACTCGTCGTCGCGGCAGTGATGATCGGGTTATCGATTTTGGCGCAAGCTTATTTAATTGTCGACATTGTCGATCAAGTTTTCTTAAAAAATGCATCGTTTGAAAGCATCGTTCCGACGCTCGGTTGGCTCATCCTCGCGCTCATTACACGAGCGGGTTTCGGCTACATGTCGGGGAGGATTGGAGCGAGCCTGTCAGAGAAAGCGAAACGGTCACTCCGACTGCAATTGCTCGACCGCTATACGTCGAACCCGATTGAGACGTCACTATCCGGACAATCCGGGAAAAAGGTGAGCGTGTTCATGGACGCAGTCGACGAGGTCGATGCCTACTTCAGCCAATATTGGCCGCAAGTCATTCAAACATCGGTTATTCCGCTCCTCATTCTCGTCGTCGTCTTCAGCCAACATTGGATCTCGGGCGTCATCATGATGGTGACGGCTCCGTTCATCCCAATCTTTTTCATCATCATCGGGATTGCGACCCAGAAGAAGTCGGAACAACAGATGGAGAAAATGAATCAGTTCTCCGGCAAGTTTTTGGATGTGTTGCAAGGACTGACAACACTCAAACTATACGGTCGGACCGAGCGCGAGGCACAAGCGATCGAAAAGAGCAGTCTCGATTTCCGTGACGCGACGATGGTCGTCTTGAAGACGGCGTTCTTATCGGGTCTCATGCTCGAATTCATCTCGATGCTCAGTACGGGCGTCGTCGCCCTCGAAGTGGCGCTCCAAATGGTCGTCTGGGAGAACTTGACGTTCTTCTCTGGCTTTTTGATTCTCGTCTTGGCCCCGGAATACTATTTGGCGATTAAAGACCTCGGTGGTGCGTTCCACACCGGACGCGGCAGCATGGGAGCAGCCGATCGCATCTTTGAGGCGCTCGACGCACCGGATGAACGTTTGACATGGGGCGACCGGCCATTGACGAGCCAGACCCCTGACCTCGAGCTCGACGCCGTCTCGTTCGCCTATGAAGGCGGACGTTTCACGTTGCATCCCTTGAGTGGCGTGATTTCCGCTGGTGCCCATGTGGCGCTCGTCGGGGCGAGCGGGTCTGGAAAGACGACCGTTTTGAACGTGTTGTCCGGACTCGTCAAACCGGACAGTGGACGTGTCCTCGTCGACGGGGAGCCACTCGCGACGTACACGGATTCGTCATGGTATGACACAATCGGGTACATCTCACAAAATCCGTATCTGTTCGCCGGTACCGTTGCCGATAATATCGCCCTCGGGGAAGCGGCCGACGAGGCAAACATCCTCAAAGCCGCGAACGCGGCCGGACTGAACGATGTCATCGCGCAATTGCCGAACGGCGTTCATACCGAGCTCGGTGAAGGCGGTTATGGATTGTCCGGGGGCGAACGACAACGGCTCGCCTTGGCCCGTGCCTTCTTCAAACGCCCGGGCATCATCTTGTTCGATGAACCGACGACAGGTCTCGATTTAGTAACGGAGCAAATCGTTCGACGCTCGATTGAGGAGTTGTCGCGCGAGGCGACGCTCGTCACGGTCGCGCATCGGTTGCATACAATCAAGCAGGCGGATGCGATTTGGTTCATGGATGATGGAAAACTCCTCGCCCAAGGCACGCATGACGAACTGCTCGACGTTCCGCAATACGCTGACTTGTTCACGCTACAGAAAGGGGTGAGAGGATGAACTCACTTTGGACGATCACGAAATGGATGATGCGCGAGAAGAAAGATATCATCCTCTCGATCTTCTTTGGGTACGTGGCTGGGATCGCGGCCGTCGCCTTGTTCGCGGCGAGCGGCTATCTCGTCTCACGGGCCGGTCTCGTGCCGCCGCTCTACGCGCTCATGGTGCCTGTCGTCTTGATTAAATTGTTCGGTGTGATTCGGGCGAGTGCGCGTTATCAAGAGCGCCTTGCCTCGCACCGGGCGACGTTCACGATTTTGAGCGAGTTGCGAGTGCGGTTTTATCGCCAGCTCGAACCGCTCGTGCCGAGCATCTTTGCCAAGTATCGCAGTGGGGATTTGCTCGCTCGTGTCGTCGGTGACGTCGAGAGCCTGCAAAACTACTTTTTACGGGTATTCTATCCGCCGATTATCTTGGTGCTCGTCTTCTTGAGCACGATTTTCTTCGTCACGTACTTCTCGATGTGGGTCAGCCTCTGGATATTGTTCGGTGTGTTCGTGACCGGCTTCTTGATTCCGGCGTTCTTCGCCCGAATCCGTGCCAAACACGACCGCGAGTTGCGTGCTTTACGGGGTGACTTGTCGAGCGGAATGACAGAGATGATGTACGGCTATCGCGATCTATTGCTCCATCATCAGCTCGGACGGACGCGCGATGAGTTGCTCGAACAGAGCGACCTTTACGCCGAAGCCCAGAAGCGGGATGTGACGAATCAATTTTTCAACTCGTCACTTGTTGTGGCGGCGTCGCTGCTCGTCTCGTGGGGCGTTCTCGCCATCGGAGCGTATCTCGTCGTCGACGGCGAATTGAACGGTCTATTTTTGGCGATGCTCATCATGATGTCGCTCACCGCGTTTGAGAACGCGACACCGATGGCGGTCTTCCCGGGCCACTTTGCCGACAGCAAACAAGCGGCAGGCCGACTGCTCGAAGTCGTCGAGCCGAGTGAAGCAATCGTCGCGGCCGAGACCGCGCGCACGGACATAGCGCTCGCGTCAGCGCCGGACGTCGTGTTCGAGCGTGTGACCTATCGCTACCCGGATACGTACCGCGACGTTTTGAGCGACGTGGATGTGACGTTACGAAGCGGGACGAAGACGGTCATCGTCGGGCCGAGCGGTTCTGGGAAATCGACGCTTCTGCAACTGTTGCTCGCTTTCGTCAGACCCGATGCCGGTGAAATCCGATTGGATGGACAGCGGTTGGACGATGTGACCCAAGCATCGGTTTGGCGGGAAGCCAGCGTCGTCTTGCAGGAGAATCACTTCTTCTTCGGGACGGTGCGGGAGAACTTGGCGCTCGCCGGAGAGTTCACCGATGCTGACATGGAAGTTGCGCTCGCGAGCGTCCGGCTCGGCTTCTCGCTCGATGAACCGGTCCTCGAGAAAGGGGCGAACTTGTCGGGCGGGGAACGGCAACGGCTCGCCATCGCCCGGGCGCTCCTGAAGAATGGGGTGCTCTGGATTCTCGATGAAGCGACATCGGCCCTCGACGCTCGGACTGAAGCGGACGTGTTCGCTGAAATCTTCCGTCAAGCCGATGAGGCGACGCTCGTCATGGTCAGCCATCGCCTGAACGGGCTCGAACGCTTCGATCACATCATCGTCATGGAAGGCGGCCGCGTCGTGGAGACCGGAACGTATGATGAATTGATGCGGTCCCGTGGCGTCTTCTATGGATTGAAACAAATCGAGCAAGATATTTTCGCATGAAAAAACGAGCGGCTCCGTCGGAGAGCCGCTCGTTTTCTTATTGGCAAATTTGGGTGCAACAAATGGGGGTTGTCGCATTGCTTTCAAAAAGAGTGTCGTGGAGGGGAATCCACGTGACGTAATGGTTTGGGGAACGGTTACGTCAAGCTTTTGGGAGCTACATCTAGAGTATAAGTGATAACGATTCTCATTGTCAATTAGAAAATGATACAAAAAACCGCAACCAATTCAGGTTGCGGTCGGTGTCAGCTTGACGTCACGCCTTTACGGAACGTGAAGCGAATCAGGCTGAACAAATAGCGGATATAGAACAGCGCGAACGCATAAAATACAGCGATGGCGGATGCGCCGAGTTCAACACCTGGAATGTTCATCAAGAACTCGAGGATGAGAATCGACAGCAAGAAGATGTAGAGGCCGGCGTCGAGATAAAGCGGCATCAATTTGCCGCGCTGATGCCAGAACGTCCGGACGAGCGGTGCGACAATCATCCCTATGATGCGTTCCGCGAACCCAATGCTCAGTACGGAAATCATGAACGCGGCGACCGTCTCGAACGAGACGAGCTCTGAGAATGCGAACATGGAGATGAGCAAGAGCGGGCCGATGAAAATCATCATCGAGAGTGACGTGCGTAAAAAGATAAACAAGTTCCGTTTCATCGTGTCGACTCCCCCGAAGAGCGACTGGCGGAACGTCTTGCCACGTTGATAGTCGAGGATGAACGATCCCACAAACATCAAACCGAATAGTGATAACAATACTGTCATGAAATGTGTTTCCCCTTTTTCTGTCCAAATCTATGATCAACTGTAAGAATCATCGAATCAAAGTCTAGCCTAGTGTACCGATTCACTAGTTGAAAGTAAAGCGGGAAAACTGCGGAAAACCACAACCTTTTGCGAACGTTACGCCGATTACGAAGCCAAGATGAACCGATTGCGACCAGATTCCTTAGCGTGGTATAACGCTTCATCAGCATGTTTCAACACGCTGTCGACTTCGATGTCGTTCGAATGGCAGGCACCGAGCGAGACGGTGATATGTAACGTCCCGGCGCTCGTCTCGAACGGGAACGTCGAGACCTTTTCTCGTATAGATTCGGCCAAGTGGCTCACTTCTTCTTTCTTGGCGTTCGGCATGATGATTAAAAATTCTTCGCCACCGAAGCGTCCGACGAGATGACGCTCTTCGCTCTCGTTGACGAGCAACATGCCGAGCTCACGTAACACGTCGTCGCCGACGTCATGGCCGTACGTGTCGTTGACGCGTTTGAAGTGATCGATATCGACGAGAATCAAGGCGTATTCTTTCGCCTCGACGTTCAAGTTGGCCATCGCCTCGTTCAACAAGCGCCGGTTGGCGATGCCGGTCAATGCGTCCGTCCGGGCAAGTTGTTGCTGATGCTGGACGTTCTCAAAGTGACGACGCAACTCTTGAAGCAATCGGTAAGCCGCACAGGCACCACCGTAAGCCATCACAACGTAGACGAGAATGACGGGATAGAACAACTGAAGCGGCAACGCGTAATAGATGGCGGCACCGAAAACAGCGACACTGATTGTCGTGAAGACGAGCAACGTATTGCGCGTGTTATCGAGCTTGAGCCGCAACAGGCTGATTGGAAGGGCAAGGCCAATCATCGTCAAGACGGCCAAATAAAAGCCGATATATGCGCCATCGGTGACCATCAAAAATCGGGCGGTCAAAAAGATGACGGCTGCGACCGTTCCGCTGACCCATCCACCGAACAAAACGGCAAGTGAGATGGGAATGGAGCGCAAATCGATGAGAATCCCTTCAAGCGGCAATGCGTTCACCAGTAAAATCAAGGCGACAATCCCAGTCTGTACGCCGAGTAGGATTCGGCCTTTCAACGGCGATTTCGGAGTGAGCCGTGGACGGTTTCGGAAAGGGAGGAACGAGATGGTGAATAATGTGAACAGAATACATAGATTCAAAAAGAACGCATTGATAATGGTGAGCATGAACGTATCCCCTAACATGAAATGGAAATAATTAGTTTTAGTTTAGCACATTCAAACCAGATTGACGCCGGATGAATAAGGGGAATGTGTTCACCATTCGCGCCATTCTTCGGTCACGTCTTCGGTCGTCTCATAACCGGCTAAAACGGCGCCGGCTTGAATGAAGTCGTACAATTCTTCACGCTCGACCGTCTCGATGAAATGGTCGTGCTCTTCGTCAATCTCGTTCAGGCGCAACACGACGTCGCGGACGGCCGCTAACACGGTTGCTTCCGTCCCGTCTGCCCGTGTCAGGTCTGTCACGTACCGTCGGAGTGCGGCATCGACGGCAAAGATCAGCTCGACGGTATAGACGTCATCGCCCTCGTTCATCCGGTCTTCCCACACCAGTGTCGGGCGATTGGCCCATAATCGTTCAACTTCCATACTAGCTACCTCCTTCAAAATGGAACATTATCTTCCACTCTATCTTAGCAAATAAGTTTGGTATGATAGAGAAAAAGGGGGACTGTCCGTGCGGTATTGGGATCATTTCAAACGAGCCTTCATTCCGATCGCGCTCATCTTGATCGGGTTAGCCATCTTTTATACATTATCGGCTCGAGGCAACCTGGCGTTGACTGTTCTCGGGGCGGCCATCGTCGGCGTCATCTTATTTTTAGTGATGCGCCACATGAATCGGGTCGAAGAAGATTAACGAGAACACGTTCGGGGTTCTCGTTTTTTGTTGTCGGTGAGAATTTTTGGGTACACTACATAGTAAGGAGGGATTTATTATGGCAAAAGCTACATTCGCGGGAGGCTGTTTTTGGTGCATGGTCAAACCGTTTCATAAATACGAGGGGGTCGAGCGTGTCATTTCCGGCTATACGGGCGGACATGTCGACAACCCGACGTACCAACAAGTCTGTTCGGAGACGACCGGTCACCTTGAGGCGATCGAGGTCACGTTCGACCCGGACGTGATTTCCTATGAGGAACTGTTGCGCATCTATTGGCGTCAAATCGACCCGACCGATGGCGGCGGACAGTTCAATGACCGGGGTGAGTCGTATCGACCGGCCATCTTCTATCATTCGGAAGAGCAGCGCGTCGCGGCCGAACGGTCGAAACAAGAAATCGAGGATTCGGGACGCTTCGATCGACCAATCGAAGTCGAAATCCGTGCGGCGAAGACGTTCTGGGAAGCGGAAGATTACCATCAAGACTATTACAAGAAAAACCCGTTCCGTTACGAGATGTACCGCGTCGGGTCTGGCCGGGCCAAATTCGTGAAAGAGGCGTGGAGTGACAAGAAGTTACAGAAAGAGTTGAAAGATCGTCTGACGCCGATGCAGTATAAAGTCACGCAAGAGAACGGTACCGAGCCTCCGTTCCAAAATGAATATTGGGATGAGGAACGGGAAGGGTTATACGTCGATGTCATCGATGGGACGCCGCTGTTCACGTCGCGTGATAAATTCCAATCGAACTGTGGATGGCCGAGCTTCTCCCGTCCGATTGAAGAGAAGCGCGTCGACATGAATATGGACACGACGCATCACATGGTCCGTACCGAGGTCCGCTCGAAACGAGCCGACAGCCACCTCGGCCACTTGTTCGATGACGGTCCGAAAGAACTCGGCGGCTTGCGCTACTGCATCAACTCGGCAGCGCTCCGTTTCATTCCAAAAGAAGAACTCGAGTCTGCAGGATATGGGGAGTACAAGCACTTATTTGATGCGTGAAGGGGAGAGGGCCATGTTCACATCCGTCAAACAACAAATCCGTCGTGAGACGCTCGCGACCGTCTTGGACTATTACGACAAATCGATTCGGAATCTATCGGAAGCCGCCAGAGATGAGAAGTATAACAAGATGAGCGCGACGCCGTTCTCGTTCTTCCGCGGGAGTTCGCACTTGTTCTATTATGATTTTGCGAAAGTGCCGCTCGCGTTCGATACGGATGCGTCCCATCCGACGTTCATTCAAGGCGATTTGCACTTCGAGAACTTCGGGGTGTTCGAGGATGGCGCCGGGACGATCATTTACGATGTGAACGATTTTGATGAGGCATATCTCGGCTCATATTTGTTTGATGTGCTGCGCATGGCCATCTCGGTCGACTTATTTGCCGCCGAGTCAGGTTTTGACGCGACTCGGGCCATCGAGACGTATGCCGACACGTATGCACGCGCGATCGAGCGCTACGCGAATGGGAAAGACGAGGATGTGCAGTTCACGAAAGCGAACACGTGCAAAGCCATCAAGAAAGTGATTAAGAAGGCAGAGAAGAAGAAGGATGCGTTCATGGCCGAGCGGACGGAAGTGCGGGACGAGGAGCGTTACTTTGCGACGAGTGACGACCTCGTTCCGGTCAGTCCGAAGACGGCGAGGCAGATCAAGCAGGCGTGGCCGGATTATCTGTCGTCGTTATCGGAGAAGCATCGCCACCACGCCGACCATTACGAGATTAAAGATATCGCCATCAAGCGCGAGAGCGGCACCGCCTCAATCGGACTCGAACGCTATTATATTTTGATTGAAGGCGCGGATGCGGAGCACGATGAGGACCTCATCCTCGAGATGAAACAAGCCCAATCGGCCGTCCCGTCGCTCTTCCTGCCGACGCACCCGTTGTTCGAGGATGGGCTGTCGCATCAAGGGGCGCGTGTCATCGCGGCCCAACGCGCGATGGTCCACAGTCGTGACCCGTATCTCGGCTATTTGACGATTGACGGGAATGAATACTACGTCCGTCAACGGTCGCCGTATAAGCGCAAAGTAAAGGCGAAGCACATCAAAAACGAAGAGTCGCTCATCGAGACGTTGAAAGTGCAGGCCGAAATCACGGCCAAGATTCATGCTCGGGCGGACGCGGATGCGAACGTGCTCGATTATGAGGCGAGTGAACGGATTGCGGCGGCCATCGGGGCGTCGCGACCACTGTTCATTCGTCAAATCTCACGGTGGTCCCAATTTTATGCCAATCAAGTCCGGTTCGACTTCGAGGCGTTCCAATCCTGGCTCACGACGCGCGCGGAGACTCACGTCTGAACAAGCATGGGACTTGCGGCTAGCCCCTTGTTTGCCTCAGAATGGAACGGTAAAGGATGTGTGCGAGATATGATTACAGAACAACAGGTCATCACGCAGATGAAGCAAGTGATGGGCCAAATCGAACAATCGACTGGAGAGACCCAGAAGCGCCACTTGGCCAAACTGATGGGGTATTGCGAGCTCTTGCTCGCCGATTCGACACCGGTGCAACCTGCCGCGGCTCCCGTTGCCCAACCGATCGAGTCGAAGCCGCCGCTCGATCGTCAAATGGCGGCGTTCCTCGGAATCCCGCTTGATGACGAAGATAAACCAAAAACCGATTCATTGCTCGACTTTTAAGCTGTGCCCCGTGGCACAGCTTTTTTTGTGAGGCGTTCGCGTTGACTTATATACCATAGGGGGTATAATGAGGTTAATTAAACTAAAGCTAACGGAGGCGTGACTATGCTTGATTTCTTGTTTGTCGCAGTAGTGATCGGATTGATTTATTTTTGGTGGTCGAAGCGGAATGGCACGAAAACAGTCTCGACGGATGAGTTGAAACGAAAGATTGCCGAAGAGCGAAGCATTCAATTGCTCGACGTGCGGGAACCGCATGAGTACAAAGGCGGACATATCAAACAAGCGAAGAACGTGCCTTTGTCAGGATTCGGCAATGCGAGTGCCCAGTATCCGAAAGATAAACAACGTCCGGTCTATGCCATCTGTCAGAGCGGGATGCGAAGCCAACGAGCCGCCGCCATGTTGAAAAGCGCAGGTTATACGGACGTCTATTCGGTCAAAGGTGGTATGAATTTCTGGCGTGCATCATGAGAACAGCTCTAGCCGAACAATATGTTCAACTAGAGCTGTTTTTTTGGAGCGCATCCACATCATTTCAGTTTAAGAGCCTGCATGATTTGCTTCGGCACATCCGTGTTATCTAAAACGCCAGTGAAACGGTCGTGCTGAGGACCATAGGCATACAGTGGGACGTCCACACCCGTGTGTTGTGACGTCGTCCAACCAACGTAAGCACGTTTGCTAATGATTTCATTCAGTACGAGCGCACGTTTCGACGGTTCGGCCGCTTGGATTGCTTTCACTTCTGCTTCCGTCAGCGTGAGTGACGTATATCGTTCGACGACGTCCCGAACATTCGTCAACGACTCATCAAACGAATCGACCATAAAATCGCCCGTTGCCGTGACCGAACGAAGCACTTCTGGTTTGGCCACGTACTCATTATAGCCGCCGACCGACATGCCTCCCGTATCGTGATCGCCTGCGACGACGACAAGTGTCTGTTTGTCCTTCATGGCGAATTGGATGGCTTCCTGGAAAGCGTCATGAAACGCTTCAGAATCTTTCATCGCCCATGCGGCATCGTGGGCATGACCGGCCCAGTCAATTTGACTGCCTTCGACCATTAGGAAGAAGCCATCTTTGTCTTGGTTGAGTGAGGTCAAAGCGGCCGTGGTCATCTCGGCAAGGCTCGGTTCCTCGGTCATCTCACGGTCAAGTTCTGGTGCCATCGCCTCTGGTGCGAACAGACCGAGCAACTTCGAAGCGTTCGCGGTTTCAAGCTCGTCTGCATTCGTTGCATACGTATATCCGGCCGCCTCTGCTCGAGCAATCAAATCTTCTTTCTGCAAGCCGCCGTCTTGTTCAGTAGTGAAATAGTCTTGACCGCCACCGAGCAAGACATCCACCTCGAGCTCATCCATATATTGTTTGGCAATTTCAGCCTCGCTCGCGCGCGACGCGACATGTGAGGCGAAAACGGCCGGTGTCGCATGGGTGATGGTTGACGTAGCGACGAGTCCGGTCGCTTTTCCGGTCTGATTCGCTTTTTCGAGCACTGATGTCAGCTCCTTGCCGTTCGGGTCCATGCTGATTGTGCCGTTGTTCGTCTTCACGCCGGTCGCCATCGCCGTCCCGGCTGCCGCCGAATCGGTCACTTTCGAGTTCGCGGAATACGTCCGCATCATCCCGGTCAAATGTTGATCGAGTGTGGTCTCTTCCTCGTCTGCATACCATCGATAGTTGGTGGCGTACGATGCGGAGTATCCGTCGGGAATCATAAAAATCACATTTTTCACTTGCTTCTGGTTATGTTTGGCGTTCGCGCCAGCCTCTTGTTGAATCCCGCTTCCACTGACGACCGCGCCTGCCATCAAGCCTAAAGCGAGCGTCCCTATCATCCATTTTTGGTTATTCATTTGTCTGCCTCCTGCATATGTAATCACTACAGTCCTCACTATAAACAACAAATGTAATTGTTCTATTTCCCTTTTTTTTAGAATGTGTAAAAAAAGATGGGACTCCTTGTAGCAACAGACTTTATGCCTAGTGACGTTTCCGCTTTCGGTTTTCAGGGGATTCTGCTACGGTAGGGACATAGGAAAGAGAGAGGGGACCAGACAATGGCAGTCATTTTATTTGATATCGATGGGACGCTCGTTGACACGACCGGACCGATGACGCAAGCGATTCACGAGGCGTTGGAGCAACTTCCACATTTACCGAAACCGAGTGAGGATGCGGTCCGTTCCGGTTACGGATTGGCCGGCAACGCGTTCTGGGAACATGTCATCCCGGAAGCGACGATTGAAGAGATTCGCCAAATCCGCAAGCTGCGCCATGAGACGCTCGAGCGGGCGATGGAAGGGCAGCACGTCTTGTTCGAGGGCATCTACGAGATGCTCGAGACACTCCATAAAAAAGGACACACGTTGACGACGGCGAGCAACTGCGGCGTCCATTACTTGAACTTGATGCTCGATTCACAAAACATTCGCCAGTTCATGACGGCGCCGGAATGCCTCGAATCCGTGAGTGGCGAGAAGAAAGCCGACATTTTGACGGCGCATCGACTTCGTCACGGTGAAAGCGACTATGTGATGGTTGGGGACCGGAAATCCGACGTCGAAGCGGCGCGGGCCCATGACTTCCCGGTCGTCTTGACCGGTTTCGGCTTCGGCAACGAAGACGAGTGGGCGCTCGCGGATCATGTGATTGCGACGCCGAACGACTTGATCACGTATATCGAAGCATGAAAAATCCCGGTGAACCGTTATGGTTCCACCGGGATTTTTTTAAAGACCGAGCGAGATATATTTCACTTCTAAAAACTCTTCGATGCCGTGATGACCGCCTTCGCGGCCGAGACCGCTCTGCTTCCACCCGCCGAACGGGGCTTGCGGCGTCGAGGGAAGACCATCATTGACGCCGACGATACCGTATTCGAGTGCTTCGGCCAAATAGAGGGCCTCGTTGATGTCTTGGGTGAACACATAGGCGGCGAGACCGAACGGCGTCGCGTTCGCCCGCTCAATCACTTCCTCAAGTGTTTCGAACGACGCAATCGGGGCGACGGGGCCAAACGTCTCCTCATTCATGCAGAGCATGTCCTCGTTCGCATAGCGGATGACGGCCGGGCGGACGAATAAGCCGTCGAGCTGTTCGCCACCTGTGATTTCGCCGCCACGGATTTGGGCGTCCTCTAAATGCTTCATCACTTTCTCGACCGCATCCTCGTCGATGAGCGGACCGATATCCGTCCCTTCGTCGAGCCCGTTGCCGACTTTGAGCGCCGAGACGGCCGCGATGAATTTTTCAGAGAACGCATCGACGATGGATTGCTCGACATAAATCCGGTTGGCGCAGACGCATGTCTGTCCACCGTTACGGAATTTCGTCGCGACCGCTTGCGGGACGGCTTTATCGAGGTCGGCCTGTGCTGTGACGATGAGCGGGGCGTGTCCGCCGAGCTCGAGTGAGATTTTCTTCATCGTATCGGCGGCACCGCGCATGAGCATCTTGCCGACCTCGGTCGAACCGGTGAACGTCAGCTTGCGGACGCGGGGATCGTGTTGCCACGCGTTGACGATGTCAGATGCTTTCCCGGTGACGAGATTGATGACACCGGGTGGGAAACCGGCTTTTTCCGCCAGCTTGACGAGTTCGATGGCCGTCAGTGGTGTCGCCGATGCCGGTTTCAGGACGACGGTGCAGCCTGCGGCCAGAGCCGGTGCGAGCTTCCGGGTGATCATCGCTGCCGGAAAATTCCATGGCGTGATGGCGGCGACGACGCCGACCGGTTGTTTGATGGCGAAGATGCGCTTTTTATTCGACGAGGCCGGAATGGTCTCCCCGTACACGCGTCTTCCTTCAGCAGCGTACCATTCGATGAAGCCATTCGCATAACGGACTTCGCCGATGGCTTCTTGCAGCGGTTTGCCTTGCTCTTCGACCATCGTCCGGGCGATGGCTTCCGTATGTTCATCGATCAGGCGGTTCCATTCGAGCAGCAGGGCGCCGCGCTCTTCGGCCGTCTTCTCTTGCCAATCCTTCAAGGCGTCGTGCGCGGCATCGACGGCCTGTTTCGCTTCGGCTGTGTCACTCTTCGTCACCGTGGCCATGATATTTCCGGTGGCAGGGTTGCGCACCTCGATCGTGTCCGATGTATCAATCCATTCTCCATTGATGAAATTGTTTTCCACTCGCATCTTGATTTCCCCTTTCGTCTAGGTGCACATTAAGAAGGTACCCGTTTTCAAAAATCATACACAATTTTACAAAGAGGAGGGGTCGCCATGTGGATTATCATCGTGGGCTATGTCATCGGTAGCCTGCTTGGCGGGCGCCTATACGGCATATGGAGTGGTCAACACCTGGCCACGACCGGATCGGGGAACACCGGTGCCCGCAACGCGTTACGGATGGGTGGGAAACGAGCCTTCTTGTTCGTTTACGGATTCGACGTCTTAAAGACGGTACTCGTACTGTCGATGAGCGGTCCATACTTTTTTGAGACCGGGCTCGCCTTGACGCTCGGCCACATTTATCCGATGTGGCATATTCGCTCCGGGGGGAAGGGATACGCCGTATTTTCTGGAATAATATTAGCGTATAGCCCGCTTTGGTTTATCGTCGGGCTGCTGCTGTTGCTATTGCTCATCAAACTGACGGGCAACTCGCGCGAGACCGGGCTCGTCATGCTTGTCCTGCTGCCGCTCGCGGCATGGGGGGACGCGACAGATGTCGGATTTGCGACGATGACGATGTTGGTCATCGTGTATCACCATATAAGGGGGAACCAACGTGCTTGAATTTCGAAGAGCGACGCCGGGAGATGCCCCGGCGATTCACCGCTTGAACTATGAGACGTTCGTCGAAGAAATCCCGCAACATCATCCGAACGCGGAGCGGCTTCTCGTCGACCGCTTCCATGACACGAATACATATTGGGTCGGGTTGGCGGACGGACAGCTCGTCGCCATGTGTGCCATCCGGGACGAGCATCCGTTCTCGCTTGAACAAAAAGGCGTGACGCTGCCGCCGGGAGAGTGGATCGAAGTCCGGCTATTGGCCGTGACGCCCGCCTACCGGAACACGAGAACGTTTGCCGGACTCATGCGAGCGATGCTTCTGGAGGCGACAGACCGGGGCGTCGAAGGGATTGTCATCAGCGGAACCGTACGCGAACAGAAGCTATATCGGCGGTTCGGGTTCATCCCGTTCGCAGAACCGGTCGGGACGACGGAGGCGTTATATGTACCGATGCAGTTGACCCGCTCTCGTTTCATGCAGTCGGAGACCGCTCGAACATTGCGTCCGAAACTCCTATTGGCTGGACCTGTCGAACTGTCGCCTCAAGTGCGTGCTGCTTTGGGCAGTCAACCGTCACCACATCGGTCGGCCGAGGCAAGTCGTTTGCTGCATTCCGTGCAGTCGAAGCTTAGCGCCCTCATCAAGTTGCCCCATATTTATACGATGCTTGGGAGCGGGACGATTGCGAACGATGCCGTCGCCGCCCAGTTGACCGGACGTGGCGTGATTATCGACACTGGGGAGTTCGGGCGACGATTGGTCGACCATGCCAATCGAGTGGGGCTTGAATTTGATGTCGTCGCGCTATCGAGCGAGCGTCGTCTTGATATGAAGCAAATCGAACAGCATAAACCCGATTGGATTTGGACGGTCCATTGCGAGACGTCGACGGGGAAGCTGGTCGACTTGGACCAGTTGCGTCAATACGCACACGCATATCCCACGAAGATTGCAATTGATGCCATCAGCGCAGTCGGGACAATGGTGACTGATTATTCGTTCGCACATTTCGTGACGTTCGTCTCGGGGAAGGCGCTTCGAAATGCGCCGGGTCTAGCCTTTGTCGCGATGCGAGAGCGGGCTGTCCCGAATCCATCGATTCCCCGGTATCTGGATTTGGCAGCCTATAATCCAATCGCTTTCACTCAGTCCGTCCCGCTCATCCAAGCGATGGATGTGGCGTTGAGCGAACTGACGGACGCGGAGATGAAGGCACATCAAACCAAACTCGATCTCTTCGTGCATGAGCTGATGCGCCGCGGTATACAGGTTGAATGCAAGGACGACCAATCTCCCGGCATTTTTTCGCTCGTGTTGCCGGACGGACAATCATCGATGGAATTGGGGCGCCAATTGGGCTTCCACGGTTATCACATCCAGTATGAAAGCGACTATTTGCGACGCGCGAACTGCATCCAAGTGTCGACGATGGGGTGGACGACCACACGAGACATGCAACAAGTCGCCAGCTACATTGCCACATGGATTCAGAAAAAAACCGCCACTCCGGAGAGTGACGGGTTCAAACACGGAAATCTTGGCGGGCCAAATGGCGAATCTTCCGACCGAGGCGTCTTGAGTTGAAATATGCCAATACAGAGACGACGCCACCCGACCAGAACAACCATTCATCCGGTCGGAGATAGCCGAGCAATCCGACAATCAAGCCAAGGATCATCAGGCCGGCATTGAACGTCTGCCGATGGAGCAGTTCTTTCGACTCGAGCTCACGTTGGAACATCGCCTGTTCGGACAGGCGTTTCCGGGTCGGTTCTTTCAAAAAGTTATCGAGGAGCGGCGGGACGTTCAGCAACTTTTTGCCGTAATTGAGCGCCGTCATGACGTAACGGTTTTGAATCGTCGTGCCGTCGGCCTCGAGCCATTGAATGACAATCGGTTTACCGAGCGTGAACAAATCGATTTTCGAATCGAGGATTTGTAAAATCCCGAGTAAGGTGGAGGCGGCTCGACCGAAGAACGCGAACTCGGCCGGAAGCTGAATCGGTTCATTTTTGACGAGCAATTGGATATCTTGTAACACTTTTTCAATCAACTTCGTGTCGACCGTGTCGATATCGGTCTCTAAGTAGAACGTGACCGCTTTCTCAAGCGCCTGACGGATGTTGTGTTTGTTCGCCGTCGGCAACAAGAAGCGCAAGTCTTCGAGGCCGTCGACGACACCGTCATAGTCAAGCGAGATGAACGCCTGCAGGATTTTACGGATGGTCGCCATATCTTGCGGTGTCGTCGAGCCGACCATCCCGAAGTCGAGCAGGATGATGGTGCCATCGGCCCGGATTTGCACGTTCCCCGGATGCGGGTCGGCGTGGAACTTCCCGCCGAACAGTAGCTGCTCGGCCGCCATCGTGAACAGGCGTTCCGCGAGGGCGGAGCGATCGATGTTATTCTCTTTTAAGAACGCGAGGTCGGTGATGCGACGGGCATCGACCCAATCCATCGTCAACACCCGGTTTGAACAAAGATGGTCGTAATAGTCCGGTATGTAGACGTCCGGATTTTCAGCATACTTCGCTTTGAAATAGAGGGCGTTCTTCAATTCGGTTTGGAAATTCAATTCATCCCCGATGACAAAAATCATTTGGCGATATAAGCTATCTAAGTCGGTCGATTTTGCCAGTGAGGTCCGCTTGAGCATCGTCGTCACGATTCGCATCGCTTTGAAGTCGGTCCGAATGATTTTTTCGATGTCTGGACGCTGAATTTTCAGCGCGACACGCTTCCCGTTTTCAAGGAGTGTCGCACCGTACACTTCCCCGATCGAGGCGGAGGCGACGGCATCGATTCCGACGTCTTTTACGATTTGTGTATACGGGACGCCCCATTCCGCCTCCAAGATGGCACGGGACTTGTCCCAGCCGGAAGTCGGGACGCGGTCGACGAGCTCTGACAGTTCGTTCAAGACAGACGGAGGCAACAAGTCGGCTCGAATCGATAGGAATTGACCGAGCTTGATTAACAGTCCTTCGAGTCGGAGCGCGTTCCGCTTATACTCGCGGGCGAGATTCAACATCAATGTCTCGTATTCCTCGGTCGAGGCGAGACCTTGCTGCTGTTTGCGTGAGAAGGCGTAAATTTTAATGATGAATCGGGCGAACATTGTGACGATAATCCATATGCGGAACAAGGCGATTCGTTTCATAAAGTACCGACATCCTTTACAAGCAGTCGCTCGACTGGTCTGATTTTTTGTATCTTAACTTTACCACAGAATGCTTTCAAGAAAGGGCAAGGGATGTTTATGGAGTGGGAATTACTCAACGTCGTCGGAACGATTGCGTTCGCGGCGAGCGGGGCCATCATCGCGATGGACGAAAAATACGATATTTTTGGGGTCTGGCTGCTCGCCTTTACGACAGCCTTCGGCGGCGGAGCGATTCGAAACGTCTTGCTCGGCAACCCCGTCAGCTTGATTTGGCAACAGAACGATCTCTTCATCCTTTGTTTTCTTGTCGCGTTGCTCATCTTCCTGCTACCGAGCGTCGTCTTACCCCATTGGGAACGCTGGGGCGTCATCGTCGATGCGATCGGGCTCGTCGCCTTCGCATTTCAAGGCGCACAAGTCGCCATCAAGCTCGATTTACCGTTATCGGCCGCGATTGCGGCTGCCGTCTTGACGGGTGTCGGCGGCGGGGTCGTCCGTGATTTGTTGGCCGGCCGCAAGCCGCTCGTCTTACAATCGGAAGTGTATGCGATTTGGGCCATCATCATCGCGGTCGTCACGTATTATTTCCGGCTTGAAGGTGGGCTTGCGGTGTATGTACTATTAATTGTCGTGGCGACGCTTCGAGTGATATCCTACTATCGAAAGTGGAATTTACCTGCACGCAAAGTGCGATAAGGGGGAAACTAGTTTGAAACTATTACTCATCATCGGCGCTGCTTTGATGGCGCTCGGCGTCGCGCTCGGCGCGTTCGGGGCCCACGCCTTGAAAGAACGTCTGACACCGAACATGCTCGCCAACTGGCAGACAGGCGTGCTCTACCATATGATTCACGCCATCGGGATTATCGCGTTGGCGAGCATCTTGATGAAAGTGAGCATCAGCCAGTTCAGCACGGCAGGTTGGCTCATGTTCGCCGGAATCCTCTTCTTCTCGGGTAGCCTGTACGTCATGGCGCTGACCGGGATCACGAAGCTCGGAGCGGTCACCCCGATTGGCGGCGTCTTATTTATTGCGGCTTGGGTGTTCGTCATCCTCGGTGCACTCAAACTGTAATCAAACGTTAACGCCTGATTAACAGTTCTTATGTATCATTCTGAGTGTGAGACCCCTTGTCTCCACACCGACGAACAATTGGCCCGTTTAGCCTTCTCGCCTGGAGCGGGAGACTGAACAGGCCCTTTTTTACGTTTTTTGGGAATGGATAGACTTAGCAAAAGAACTGGATTATACTTTTTTAATATAAGGTCAATAGTTTCCTATTTTCATCTAGTATTACAACAATGTTTCAAGAAAAGAAAAGTAAAAAAATGTTGAAATATAAAGGGGTGGGGAGCCGTAAAAGGTTTCCCACCCCTGTATCGTAATAAAAGTGAAATATAACTTTAACAGGAAAACATTCGACACTTCGATATAATTAGTCGTGTTGAAACTAAAAAAATAATCGTTTTTGTTACATAGCAAAGCGACGACCTTTAAATAGTATGTAAACCCCGACCCCGTCAATAGAAAGGATGTCCCCATTGATCAATTGGAAACGCACTGTCTCGACACTCACGCTTAGCGCGCTTCTTCTTGGGACGCACTCGGTGGCTGATGCCTCGACGTCAATCAAGGAGAAACAAGAACAGCAGAAAAAAGTGCAAGAGCAACGGAATAACGTCAAACAGAACCAATCAAACACGTCTTCGAAAATTAAGCAAAATAAAAATGAAATCTCGAAAGTTCAAGCTGAAGTCAACAAGATGGATGCTCAACTTCAAGACATCATCAACGATGTCGCAGCCAAGCGCCAAGAAATCAAGCGCACAGAGTTGAAAATTGAAGATCTCGAGAAAGATATTAAAGGCTATGAGAAGAAGATGAAGGCTCAAGAAGCCATGATGAAAGAGCGTATGGCCACGATGCAAACGAATGGCGGCGGCTCAATCAACTGGGCTGAGTTCATCTTTGGTTCGAAAAACTTCTCGGATTTGATCACACGGATGATCACAGCCGGAACGATTCAACGAAGCGACCAAGAGTTGTTTGAAGACTATGAAGCGACGCGTCAATCGTTACAAGAAGCGCAAGCGTCACTTAAAGAAGAGCGCACATCGCTCTTGAAGCAACAAAAAGCGCTAGAAGTGCGTCAAGCTCAACTCGAGAAGACGATGAAACAGCGTGAAGCTCGCATTAAAGAGCTCGAGGAGAAAAATATCAAATTCGAATCGCAAATCTTCGACCTTCAAGAAATCGAAGCGACGTTAATCGCGCAAGAAGAAGCAATTGCGGCTGAAATCGAAGCGCAACGTCGTGAGGAAGAAGAAGCGCGCCGTCGTGCTGAAGAGGCGGCTCGTCAAGAAGCAGCCCGTAAGGCTGAGGAAGCTCGTCAAGCAGAAGCAGCGCAAGCAGCTGCAGCGGCACGTGAAGCAGAGGCAGCACGAGCAGCCGCGGCGAAAGCTGAAGCCGAACGCGCAGCAGCCGTTAAAAAGCAGAACAATAACAATAATACCCAGTCGTCAACGTCTTCAAACCAGACGACACAAAATAGTACACCGGCACCGAAACCGGCTGCGCCAGCACCAAAACCGGCACCAGCCCCGGCGCCTAAGCCAGCACCGACGGCACCGACGACGTCAGCTCCGGCACCATCAGGCGCGATGTTCATTCAACCGACGACAGGTCGTTTCTCACAAGGATGGGGACCGGCAAGCGGTCAATTCGGTTACTCGTTCCATAACGGCGTCGATATCGCTGGACCTGTCGGCACACCAATCCGTGCCTCGGCAACGGGAACAGTCATCCGTGCCGGCTGGGGTGGCGCGTACGGGAATCACGTCATGATCGCCCACGTCATCAACGGTCAAGTTTGGACGACGGTCTATGCGCACATGAACTCAGTCTCAGTGAGTGCCGGTCAACGTGTGACACAAGGTTCGAACATCGGAACACTTGGGAACACGGGGAACTCGTCAGGCCCGCACCTTCACTTCGAGGTTCACCAAGGTAGCTACTCGTACTCTGGAACGAGCGCGGGAAGCACAGTCAACCCACGTCAGTTCTTCTAATGTTAAACGAGGACCCGTCAATCGTGACAGGTTCTCGTTTTGTGTCCTATCAAAAACCAAAAACAAGCGCCTATCCGTAACGGACAGGCGCTTGTTTCAGTTGGCTTGTTCGATGTCGTCTGCTTGATTGTTCGCTTTGCGGAACCGCTCACGAACGAGATAGATGACGGTCAGTCCGACCAACCATGGAATCCCGAACTTGAGCAAAATATTGAAGTCGGTGAACCATGTCGTGATCATGAGGCTGAGCAACAGTCCGGCACCGAGTAACGGTAGGAACGGATACCCGATCATGCGGACCGGTAACTTGCGTCCTGTCCATTTCTTGCGGAAGAACAGATGCGAGACGAACACCATGAACCATGTGAAGATGGCTCCGAACATCGAGATGCCCATCAAGAACGGATACGACGTTTCCATGAACACTTGAAGCAGTGCCGCGAGAATGATTCCGCCTGTTGAGACGAGCAAGGCAGGCATTGGGATCCCGCTAGTGCTGACTTTTTTAAAGAGTCGCGGAGCATCACCGGCCCCGGCGAGCGAATACATCATTCGCGTCGACGCATAGAGCTGGGCGTTCATCGCCGACAATGCGGCAATCAAGATGACGAAGTTCAATATACCGGCGGCGCCAGGCACGTTGAACTGTTGCATGACGAGAACGAACGGGCTTTGATCGATGCCCGCCTGCTGCCATGGGATGAGCATGAGCATGATGGCGATCGTGACGAGATAGAAGAACGTCAAGCGGAATACCGTCGCACGTAACGCTTTCGGGACGGCACGGTCCGGGTCTTTCGCTTCGCCGGCTGTGACGGCGACGAGCTCGGTCCCGAGGAAGCTGAAGAGCGAGATAAAAATCGTCACCCACATACCGTAGAAACCGAAGGCGAAGAATCCTTCATTGCCCGCCGTGATCGATTCAATCGGTGAACCGGGCTCGCCGAACAGCGTGGCGGCCCCGAGGACGATGAAGAGAATGATGGCCGTCACTTTGATGAACGATAACCAGTATTCGGTCGTCCCGAACGTATGGACGTGCCGGGCATTGACATAAATGAGCAATCCGCCGAACACGGCGACCCAGACGAATCCGTTCACGTCGGGGAACCAGTACCGCATATAGATGGCGATCGCGCTCACTTCGACGCCGATGGCGAGGACGTTGGCGACCCAGTACGAGTAGCGGACCAAAAAGCCGGCGAGCGGATGGACATAGCGCTCGGCGATGGTGCCGAACGAGCCCGAAGTCGGATGGGCGACGGTCATCTCAGCGAGACAGCCCATCAGTAACAGGACGATGAACGCCCCGATGGCGTAACTGACGAGTACACTCGGTCCGGCCGTTTGGATGGCGAGCCCGCTTCCGAGGAAGAGGCCCGTTCCGATGGCGCTACCGAGCGAAATCATCGTCAACTGCCGCGTGGACAGTTCACGTTTTAATTTGCTAGTTTCCAAAGTTAATTCTCCTTTAGTTGAGTGAAGTGTTGTTGGGGACGACTATAGCAGACAAAAAAATCAAGTGTCAACTCGCGAAAACGTAAAAGCTGGCATCGATTCGGTCGCACCTATAGAAGCAAAGTTTTTTTGCACGCTTTTGTTTGACACGAGGGAATCCGCCCTGTATAGTACGAGTTAACTTAATTGAAACGAATAAAGGCGTCGACGAAGAGAAGTAACGACGGTCCCGGCATGACAGAGAGCTGATGGTTGGTGTGAATCAGTATGCAGGGCGTCGCGAATGGACTTCTGAGCTCTAAACCGAAACTTCTAGTAGGCTTTAGCGGGTCACCCACCGTTACCATGGGAAAGCGGATGTTTGTCCGTGAAGTGGGTTCTACGGAACCAACGAAGGTGGCACCACGGGGTTACTCGTCCTTCTCATAGCGCAAGCTATGAGTCGGGCGGGTAACCCTTTTTCGTTTCAACACATCATAAATCAGTGATTGAGAAGAGTAGCGTGAACAAGTCTCGTTCAGAGAGCCGGGGATGGTGGGATCCCGGCCGAGACAGTCACGTGAATGGGCTCATGAGAGCATGGCTGAACCAAGTAGGTCATGACGGTTTCCTCCGTTATCGGGATACGATGTGATAGCATCGGAAAGTGGGATCAATCGATCCAACGAGAGGTGGCACCGCGGTCCAAACCGTCCTCCATACGACAGACGTCGTATGGAGTTTTTTTATACCCAAAATGCTTGAGGAGGAACGGACATGTTAACACGACTATTGACGAACCCATTGACGACGAACGAAATGAAACTGGCGGCGGCCGAGCTGTTCCAAGCCGACGAAGCGCAAATCACCGAGGTGTTACTCGCCATGAAAGCGCGCGGGGAGACGGCCGAGGAGATGGCCGGACTCGCTGACTACATCCGTGAGGCAGCAACGTTCCCAGAGACGGCGCTTCCTGTGCTCGACGTCTGTGGCACGGGCGGTGACGGGGCGAACACGTTCAACATCAGCTCGACGGTCGCATTCGTCTTGGCAGGGCTCAATATCCCGGTCGCCAAACATGGGAATCGCAGCGTGTCGAGTCGGTCAGGCAGTGCCGACGTCCTCGAGTCATTAAATATCCCGATCGTCCAAAGTCAGGAGGCGATGCTCGCGGATCTCGAACGGACGAACTTGAGCTTCTTGTTCGCCCAACACATCCATCCGGTCATGAAGCACGTGATGCCGGTCCGGAAACGACTGGCGACGGCGACCATCTTCAATCAAATCGGTCCGTTGACGAACCCGCTCAAGCCGAAGCGCCAATTGATCGGCGTGTACCATCCATCGCTCATCGAGAAGATGGCGACGGCGATGCGCCACCTCGGTGTCGAGCGCGGCATGGTCGTCCATGGGGCAGGCGGGCTAGACGAAGCGAGCCTCGCCGGACGAAACGACGTCTTGTTCTTCAACGGCGACAAAGTGGCCCGTTACACGGTCGACCCGCGCGACGTCGGATTGATGCGAGCGCCGCTCTCGGCGCTGCAAGGCGGGACACCAACTGAAAATGCCGAGACGCTCCTCGCCGTCTTGAACGGAGCGAAGGGACCGGCGCGAGATGTCGTCTTATTGAACGCCGCGCTCGCCCTGTGCACGTATGGGACGGTCCAGACGCTCCGCGAAGGTGTCGCGGTGGCAACAGCAAGCATTGATGAAGGGCACGCCATCCGCGTGCTCAAGCACCTACAACGAACGGAGGTTGGCGCATGAGCTACTTGACGAAAATCATCGGAACGAAAATCGAAGAAGTCAATCAAATGGGGGACATCGAGGTGACGCGGACGACAGCCATCTCATTACCGCATGTAATGAAGTACGGTTTCCATGTCATCGCCGAGATTAAGAGGGCCTCCCCGTCAAAAGGGGTGATTCGCGAGGAAGTGGATGTCGTGAGCCGGGCCCGCACGTATGAGCAGGCAGGGGCGACAATGATTTCCGTCTTGACGGATTCGACCTATTTCAACGGGTCGTTCGACGACTTGCGTGATGTCGCGGCCGCTGTCGAGATTCCGGTCCTCTGCAAAGACTTCATCATCGATGAACGACAGCTCGACCGGGCCAAAGCGGCCGGGGCGAGTGCGGCACTGTTGATTGTCGCGGCGCTCCATCCGAGCCGGCTCCATACGTTAAAACAGTATGCCCGGTCCATCGGTCTCGATGTTCTCGTCGAAGTCCACGATGAGACCGAGCTCCAGACGGCGCTCGAACTGGGCGATGTGTTAATCGGGATCAACAACCGAAACTTGAAGACGTTCGAGGTCTCACTCGATACGTCGGTCGATTTGATGACGAAGTATCCCGATGTCGCGTTCGTCAGCGAGAGCGGCGTCAGCACAGGAGCGGCGGCCCGTCGGCTCCAGACAGCCGGAGCCCGAGCGATTCTCGTCGGGGAGGCGCTCATGCGACAGGACGACCCGACAGCCTTAATCGAGGAGTTGACGTCATGTTCGTTAAAATATGTGGATTGACGACGGAGGCAAGTGTCACGACGGCGGTCGAGGCCGGAGCAGACGCCATAGGGTTCGTCTTCGCGGACAGCCCGCGCCAAATCGATTGCGCGACGGCGCAGCGATTGCGTCAATTGATTCCTGATGGGGTCCGGGTCGTCGGCGTGTTTCTCGACCCGGACGTCGAGACGGTTCGTACCGCCGTCGCTTGCGGATTGACCGACATTCAGTTGCACCGTCGAACCCGGCCGCTTGAGACGTTCCGTCAGTTCGGTCTCCCAATCATCGAAGCGGATCGTTCGTCGGAGGCTGACATCATTCTACTCGACGCGCCGACGCCGGGCAGTGGACAAGCGCTCGATTGGGAGACGCTCGAACGGCCACAGCAGACGTTTTGGCTCGCCGGTGGATTGAACGTCGACAATGTCGGTGCGGCGATTCGCGCCATGCGACCGGACGGTGTCGACGTCTCAAGCGGTGTCGAGACGAACGGACAGAAAGATCATGATAAGATTCGCGCGTTCATCCAACGCGCCAAGGAGGAAACACCGTGTATACACAACCAGTGAACGGAAAGTTTGGCCCATACGGCGGAAAATATATTCCTGAAACGCTCATGCAAGCGGTCGAAGAGCTCGAAGTGGCTTACGAGGAAGCAAAAGAAAACCCTGAGTTCCAGGCACGCTTCAACGATCTCCTCAGCGAGTACGTCGGTCGCGAAACGCCGCTCTATTATGCAGAGAACATGAGCCGTCGCCTCGGGACGAACGTCTATTTGAAACGTGAAGACTTGAACCATACCGGGGCCCATAAAATCAATAACACGATCGGCCAGGCGCTCCTCGCCAAACGAATGGGCAAACGAAAAGTCGTTGCCGAAACAGGAGCCGGACAGCACGGGGTTGCCACGGCGACAGTGTGTGCGCTCCTCAATCTCGAATGTACGATTTTCATGGGTGAGGTCGACGTCGAACGTCAAGAATTGAACGTGTTTCGCATGGAATTGCTCGGTGCGACCGTCGTTCCCGTCAAATCGGGAAGCCGGACATTGAAAGATGCCGTCAACGAGGCGCTCCGTTACTGGGTCAAACATGTCGATGACACGCACTACGTGATGGGGTCGGTGCTCGGCCCGCACCCGTTCCCGACGATGGTACGCGATTTCCAAAGCGTCATCGGGACAGAGACGCGCCGCCAAGTGCTCGAGAAGACCGGACGTCTGCCTGACGCGGTCGTCGCTTGCGTCGGTGGCGGCAGCAATGCGATGGGCATGTTCTATCCATTTTTGAATGATGAGACGGTCGCCTTATACGGTGTCGAGGCAGCAGGAAGCGGTGTCGATACGGACAAGCATGCAGCGACGCTCACGAAAGGCGAGGTCGGGGTGCTTCACGGCTCGCTCATGTACGTGCTCCAAGACGCGGCCGGGCAAATCCAGGAAGCCCACTCGATTTCGGCTGGACTCGATTATCCAGGTGTTGGGCCGGAGCACAGCTTCTTGAAAGACATCGAACGGGTTCGCTACGCGGCGGTCACGGACGAGGACGCACTCGCAGCCTGCATGTCGCTCAGCCGCCAAGAAGGCATCATTCCGGCGCTGGAGTCGTCTCATGCACTCGCCTATGCGGAAACGCTCGCCAAAACGATGGAAGCGGACGACGTGCTCGTCATCTGTCTATCCGGTCGCGGGGATAAGGATGTTCATACGATTCGAGAAAGGGTGACGCAATGATGAGATTAGATGAAGCGATTCGACAGCGGAGTGAAGGGACGGCGTTCGTCCCCTACATCATGGCCGGGGACGGCGGGATGGATCAGTTGATTCCGACGATTGAACGGCTAGAGGCGATGGGGGCGACGGCCATCGAACTCGGAATCCCGTTCTCCGACCCGGTCGCAGACGGTCCCATCATCGAAGCGGCTGGGATGCGCGCCCTCGAACAAGGTGTGACGTTGACGGACGTGCTGGACCGTTTAATAGAAGGAACGGGTCGCTTTTCGGTCCCGATCGTCCTCATGACGTACTTGAATCCGGTGTTCCGGTTCGGGGTCGAACGCTTCTTCGAGCGAGCGGCAGCGTCTGGTGTCAGTGGCGTCATCATTCCGGATTTACCGTTTGAAGAGAGCCTCGATTTGTTCGCCGGCATCGACCGACATGGGGTGGCGGTCGTACCGCTCGTCACGTTGACGAGCAGTCAGACTCGGATCGACACGATTCTAAGCCAAGCGGAAGGGTTCGTCTATGCGGTGACGCTCAAAGGGACGACCGGGAAGACGGATGTGTTCCCGGAAGAGTTACTCGACCACTTGCGTTCGTTGACGGAGCGGTCACCGGTACCGGTGCTCGCCGGGTTCGGTGTCCATCGCGCCGATCAGGTTCGGACGCTCGGGGCGGCCTGTGACGGGGTCGTCGTCGGCAGTTTCATCGTCGAGGCGCTCCACGCGGGTCGTGAACAGGACGTGGCCGCGTTAATCGCGTCAGCGCGAACGGTCAGTGCAAAAAAATAAGAATCGTGCCTCGGCACGATCCTTATTCATTCCTCGATTTCGATGGTGCGGGTGCTCGACCCGTCATCGGCTTTCGGAACGGTCAAGTGGAGCACGCCGTCTGAAAGCTTCGCTTTGATGGCATCTTCTTTCACGTTCGGCAGATAGAGTGAACGTTGCATCGAAGTGACGCGGCGTTCCCGATAGACATAGTCCTTATCTTCTTCTTTCTCTTCACGTTGGTCGACCGAGAGAATGAGATAGTCTTTGTCATAGCGGATGTGGATGTTGTCTTTGTTGATGCCTGGCATCTCCGCCTCGATGACGTATTGACCGTCTTGGTCCCGGACGTCGAGTTTGAACGAGTCGAGGAACGACGTCGCGCCGTCTTTCGGGTCGAACAGGTGATTCATCCGATCAAAGACGTCGCCGAACAAATCGTTGCGCAATCGATCGAGTTCACTCTTCCGGAATGGCGTCAAATCGAACATACGAATCCCTCCTTCAAAAAACGGACAGAGTAGAAGTGTTGTCACTTTTACTCTGTCCGTTTTTAGCGAGATATAAACGTCATCGACGTGACAGTTTGTTGAAGAAAAGGTGGTCACAACTCCACGCGTTCCAACCCGTCCTCCCCGAACTTGCGGTCGAGCTGGTCGTGGCGATACGTCGAGGCGAGGACGTACAACAAGTCTCCTGGCTCGATTTTCGTCTGGCCCGTCGGCGGGATGAGATAGTCTTGACGGACAATCGCATTCACGACCGTGTTCGGCGGCAAGGTGATGTCGGCGAGCGTCTTGCCGATCATCGAGGAGTCTTCCGTCGCCATATATGGCACAAGCTGATGTTGCGATTGCTTGCTCGAGACGAGTGCGATTGTATAAGGCGAACGAATCTTATCCGGTCCGAGCAAATCGAGTTTCGCTGCGAGCGGTGTCAGTGTCGTTCCTTGAATCAAGGCGCTCGTCACGACGACGAAGAAGACGGCGTTGAAAATCAATTGGGCATTGTCAATCCCCGCAATGAGCGGGAACGTGGCGAGGACGATCGGCACGGCACCTTTCAGTCCGGCCCACGAGATGAACAGTTTCTCTTTATTGGTGAACTGCATGTTGATTGTCGATAAATAGACGGCGATCGGACGGGCGATGAACATGAGGATGAATGAAATCAACAATCCTTTCCAGATGAGCTCCGGGTCGAGCAACTGTCTTGGGAAGACGAGCAGCCCGAGGATGACGAACATGATGATTTGCATAATCCAAGCGAGTGCCTCTGAGAATTGGACGATGGTCACTTCGTGGGCTGTATGCGCATTCCCGACAATCATCGCGGCGAGATAGACGGCAAGTAGTCCGCTGCCGGCGAAATAGGCGGCGACACCATACGTCATAAAGGCCATTGAGATCATAAGGACGGCGTGCAGACCGCTCGACTCGAGTCGCAAGTGGTTCAACATGAGTCGGGACAAATTTCCGAGGAAATAACCGACGAACGCACCGACGATGATTTGTAGGATGAACATCCAAACACCGTCCCAAATCGTCGTGTCGGGTTTTAACATAAAGTCAAGGGCGAGAATCGTTAAGAACATCGCCATCGGGTCATTCGTGCCGGACTCGGCTTCGAGTGTCGAGCCAACTTTCGGTGAGATGTTCTTTCCTTTGAAGGCCGCGAAGACAGCGGCCGCATCAGTGGAGCCGATGATGGCACCGAACAGGAAAGATTCTACCCAGTCGAAGCCGAATACGAAACGAACGGCCACCGCGACGAGAGCGGTAGTCAATAAGACGCCGATTGTGGCGAGTGAAGCGGACGGGGCGAGTACGCTCCGGATGGACGACCATTTCGTCTGCAAGCCACCTTCGAACAAGATGACGACGAGGGCCGCGACCCCAATCATTTGAGCAAGATTGGAGTTGTCAAAGAAGATGAGACCGGTCACATCGCTGCCCATGAGCATGCCGATACCCATGAACAAAATCAAGGCAGGCAAACCGAACCGCGTCGATACGCGTGTGGCCAACACACCGGCGACGAGGAGTAACCCGAACAACAAAATTAAGACATCTGTACTTAAAATCGAACCATTCAAACACATCACTTCCTTTTAGAAATTAATTACTTTTCGCTGTATTATTAAGTTCATTATACCATGAAACCGTTATGAATTAAGAAATAACGCATCGTAAATTATGCACATTGGAATAATCGGATATGGATGTGGTACAGTAGGGGCATCAAAAAGGGGGATTCACATGGCTAAAATTCACGTGCTCCATGAAAACAACGAATGGACCGATCACCTCGTGAAGCGACTCGAGGAATTATCACTGCCGTATGAGCTGTGGCATCTTGACCAAGGGACGATCGATCTCATGGCAGAGCCGCCAGAAGGTGTGTTCTATAACCGGATGAGCGCGTCGTCGCATACGCGCGGTCACCGCTATGCGCCGGAATTGACGGAAGGGGTGCTCGCTTGGCTCGAAGCGAACGGACGGACCGTCTTCAACGGGACACGGGCGATTCGGCTCGAGGTGAGCAAGGTCAATCAGTATACGGCGCTTCAACGAGAAGGGATTCGTGTACCGAAGACGGTGGCGGCCGTCGGGAAGACGCAAATCATCGAGGCGGCCGAGAAGCTTGGCATGACACCGTTCATCACCAAACACAATCGGGCCGGCAAAGGACTCGGTGTCCAACTGTTCCATTCGATTGATGCGTTGAAGGCATACGTCGAGGGTCCGACGTTCGAGGAATCGATTGACGGGATTACGCTCATCCAACAATATATCGAGGCACCGAAACCGTATATCACACGCTGTGAGTTCATCGGCGGTACATTCGTTTACGCGGTGCGTGTCGACACGTCAGACGGTTTCGAACTCTGCCCGGCCGACGCCTGCTCGATTGAAGACCAGTTTTGCCCGGTCGGCGAGACGCCACCGGCGAAGTTTGAAATCGTCGAAGGCTTCCATGACCCGATCATTCAACAATTGGAGACGTTCCTTCAAAAGAACGAGATTGCGGTCGCGGGGATTGAAATCATCGAAGACGCGGACGGGAACGTGTACGCGTATGACGTCAACACGAACACGAACTATAACTCTGATGCCGAAGCGAAAGCAGGGCAGTACGGTATGCTCGAACTCGCGACGTTCCTCGGGGACGCCTTGGCGGTCACGACGAAATAAAGACAGAAGAAAGGGTCAGGCTTTTGCCTGACCCTTTCGCTGTGTATGTTGTAATTGCTGTTCAAATCGAAGTTGGACTAGTTCTGCCGTCGGTGCCATTCGTTCGATGAACGAATCTAAACGTTTCGCCGTGTCTCGATCTGATTCCTTGAACACGCGCATCGTTGTTCACCTCATTGATCATTGTATTGTTGCTTCTAACACAATGATTCCCGAGGCAAGATGCGCGTAAACCTCGATCAACCGAGGAATGTGCCGAGTTCTTCTTTCGGCAGGATGTTCCCGACATAAAAGTCACCGAACTCGCCATATTTGGCACTGACTTCGTCGAAGCGCATCTCATAGACGATCTTTTTGAACTGGAGCGAGTCTTCTGCGAAGAGCGTGACGCCCCATTCCCAACCGTCGAAACCGGTCGAACCGCCGATGAACTGTTGAATCTTGCCGGCGTAGCTACGGCCGATCATACTGTGGCGATACATGAGGTCTTTGCGCTCATCCATCGAGAGCGTATACCAGTTGTCCCCGTCGCGACGAGCCTTGCTCATCGGATAGAAGCAAATGTGGGCCGCTTTCGGGAGTGTCGGATAGAGGCGGGCCCGGATGTGCGGGTTCTCATACGGGTCACCGTCGCCCGAACCACGGTACATGCCGAGTTCGATGACAGATACGTATGAATAACTTGGAATCATATAATCGTACAGTCTCGTCTTCCGAAGAGCGAGTTCGACTTGCTCGAGCTCTTTGAACGTCGGACGAAGGACCATCAAGACGACGTCCGCCTTTTGGCCAAGGATCGAATAGAAAGCATGGCTGCCTTCACCACGCGTCTCGACATCTTCGAGTGAGCCGAGGAAAGCGATGAACTCGTCAATCATCTCTTGACGGGCGGTTGGGTCGACTGTTTTTAAACGAGTCCAATCGATGGAACGGAAATCATGGAGCGTATACCAGCCGTCTAACGTGGCGGCTGCGTGTTGCGTATCGGTTGTCGGTGTTGGTGCTGGACGTTCTGACATGAAAAAAACTCCTTTCGAGACTAGGCTTCGCTGACTATTTTACCATACACGTTTGACCGTCTGGCAAATTTGACGCCGTCGTGAGGATAGTCACATGTGACACCGGGTATAGACATAAGGTGCGCCTTTCATGAAAACGGCTTCACAATGGGCTGTATCAGTCGGAAATGAATAACTGTTCTATTCATATAATGATTGATTTCAAGCGATTTATGACGAAATGGGCAGAATAGTTTATTTTAAAAAACGGACTGTGTATAATAAAACTCGCATATGGACGAGAGCGTCCGAGACAGAAAAAATCCGATTTCTTCTAATCGAAAAGGAGTTCATTCACTATGAAACTATTTGACACGTTGAAACAAAAAGTCAGCCCGATCCGCCCGACCATCGTCTTAGCGGAAGGAATCGACGAGCGCGTCCTCGGCGCAGCCGTTCGTTTGAAACAGGACGGTATGGTCGAACCAATCGTTGTCGGACCAAAAGCTGAAATCGATGCGGTCGCAGCCAAACACGGCTTTGACATTTCAGGTTTGACGCAATATGACCCAGCGACGTACGAAGACATCGACACACTCGTCGAGTCGTTCGTCGAGCGTCGTAAAGGTAAAGCGACACCGGAACAAGCACGTGAATTATTGTCGTCAGACGTGAACTACTTCGGAACGATGCTCGTCCACACTGGAAAAGCAGAAGGTCTTGTCTCGGGTGCGATGCACGCGACGGCCGATACGGTCCGTCCGGCCCTTCAAATCATCAAGATGCAAGAAGGCATCAAAAAGACGTCAGGCGTCTTCATCATGGTACGCGACGACGAGCAGTACGTCTTCTCGGACTGCGCGATCAACATCGCACCGGATGCGGCTGACCTTGCCGAGAACGCCTACTTGTCAGCGTTGACAGCGAAGACGTTCGGCATCGAGCCGCAAGTCGCGCTCCTCAGTTTCTCGACAAAAGGTTCAGCGAAGTCACCAGAGACAGAGAAAGTCATCGAGGCGACACGTCTCGCCAAAGAGAAGGCACCAAACCTTCCAATCGACGGCGAACTTCAATTCGATGCAGCCTTCGTCCCGAGCGTGGCGGCGAAGAAAGCACCAGGCTCTGAAGTAGCCGGAAATGCGAATGTCTTCGTCTTCCCAAGCCTCGAAGCCGGAAACATCGGCTACAAGATGGTTCAACGTTTCGGCGGATTCGAAGCGATCGGACCTATCCTTCAAGGTCTCAACAAGCCGGTCAACGACTTGTCGCGCGGCTGTAACGAAGAGGACGTCTACAAATTGACGCTCATCACAGCGGCACAAGCCATCGACGAGCGCAACGAAGCGTAAGTCAGCAGCATCCTTCCAGAGCGGAGGATGCTTTTTTTGTGGTCACATTGTAAACTATTGGAAAAGGAGGAGGTTGTATGGGGGCAATCACGTTACCGGAAGGACATCGTTACGCCATGTTCGGCGGCGGGGATGATGAGCCGATTAAAATGTATTATGAAGGCGTATTCGAATCGGTCTTCGTCGTATTTCATCCATTCCTCGTTCCAATCGACGACCCGACTGCAACTGACCGCTATCTCGAGATGGATAAAAACGAAGTAGAATTACAATTTCGGGCAATTCCATGGGATGAAATGCGGCAAAAGCTTGGTTTCCATGATGTGAGCCGTATCGACCATGCGCTCCGGACGATGATTGGGGCGCTGAAACCGCACGCCGAAGACCAAGACGGTGCGAGTCGACTCATTGAATATTGCGAGCGCGAGAATATACTTCCGCCAAGCGAAGGTGAGCTATCGGATTTCCTAGAGAATCGAGTGTTGCGGGCACTTCTAGAGATGGGAGAAGGATGGATCTGGAGTGGGGATGAATTCTGCATGGAACGGCATCTCATCCATCTTCGTGAGACGCTAGCTGCCGACACGTGGGGGATGCAACATCGGACGTTTTTCGGTTACAACCATGAGTGGCTCATTGTACCGCCTTGGGATAGCCACTTCACACTATTTTGTGGCAGTCGCGCTTGGATCGAGCAGGTTGTCGAGCGATGCGAGCTCGAAGGGTTCTATTGTGATGATGATACGACAATCAATTGGAGTTTCTCCAATCGAAAACTGAGGTAAACTAGTAGGGGACAACACTTTTAAGGGGGAACCACCATGCAAAACATCCATGCAACTGAATTACGTGAAAAGCTCGAGAACGGCGAATCGCTCCATATCATCGACGTGCGCGAACAAGACGAGTACGACGCGGGCCACATTCCGCACGTGCCGCTCTATCCGTTGTCTGAATTTCCAGCAGTGGCGGATAAGCTCGCAAAAGACAACGTTTATTATATTATCTGCCGTTCAGGCGGGCGCAGTCAGACGGCGGGCGACTACTTGGAGTCGGCAGGCTATAAGGTTGTCAACGTCGAAGGCGGCATGCTCGCGTGGGACGGCGACATCGAGGCGTGATGCTCGACAATCCGTGGGTCGTCATCCCGCTGTTGATCGCGCTCTATTTGACCGTCTATACGTTCGTCAAACGAGTCGACACGGACAAATGGCGGCTCGTCTGGGCGGTTTGGCTTATTGTCATCGTCATGTTGTTGACGATTCGGCTCGTCCAAAGTCTATAAAAAATGAGGGATGCCCGCAGGGGCTCCCTCATTTTTTAGTTATCGCGCTTATCGAATGTGATCGACGCGATCGCATCGTGTTGGTGAATCGATTCTTCGTTGCGGCATTCGACGAAGAAGTTGACGACTTGTTTCATTTCGTACAAGTCAGCTGCAATCAAGCGGACCATATCTTCGACGAAACGTGGGTTCTCGTAAGCAATCTCGGTCGCACGCTTCTCGTCCGGACGTTTGAGGATAGGGTGAAGCGGAGCTGATGCGTTCGACTCGGCTGCCTCAAGAAGTGCGAGACGCCAGTCGAAACCGTCGAGCGATGCCTCGTCGAGACCGGCTTCGATCGTGATGTAGCCGCGTTGGTTGTGGGCGCTGTACTCACTGATTTCTTTCGAACATGGGCAGAGCGTCGTCACGTTGATGACGAGACCGACCGTCACACTCGCCATGCCTGTCTCGAGGTTGTACGTCACGTTGTGCATGACGTCCGCGTTCATGAGACCGCTGAGACCTGTGGCAGGTGCTTTCCGGCTGAAGAACCATGGGTAACGGACCGTCAATTGACCTTCCGTCTGTTCCATACGCTCGGCGAGTTCTTGTGCGAACTCGATGAGCGAGCGGTTCGATAGCGTCCAACCTTGTGTGTGGTACGCGTCGAGCTGTTCAGTGAGACGTGACATGTTGATGCCTTTACGGTCTTGGACGAGCGACGTCGTCAACTCGAATGTGGCGACCGTCGCTTGGATGCCGTCTGGCGTCTCGATGTTGACAGGGTGTTTGACGTTTGAGATGCCGACGCTGTCGAGCGCGAACAAGAAGTTTTTTGGTGTGTTTTGTAGATCGACCATTTTATCTTTTTCAGTCGGTTTCGTGCCTTTGATGGGCGGGACCGAACCGAATAATTTATGTCGTTCTGCTTTAGTAGGTAAAGCGACATGGCTTGTAGACATAATCGGATTCTCCTTTTTTGAGAGGGCAAATGACTGCCACTCGTTCTTGTTAGGATTTTATCACGAAATGTACATCGACCGGGTACCATTTTGCTCTCTGAACACGCTGTGAACGTGCTGAAAAATAAAAAAACTTCAGCAATTGAACAAAAGAAGATTGATTTCGAGTTAAATCGGGAATAAAATGTTCCTGTGAACTTAAAAAATAGATCACTGTTAAATATGAAGGAACACAACAAAAAAGGGGATGTTTTAATGGATTGGCAGTTAATCCTGCAGTACGCCTGGATCATCGTCGTACTCGTCGGTCTCGAGGGGCTACTTTCTGCAGACAACGCGCTCGTCTTGGCGGTCATGGTCAAGCACTTGCCGCGGACGGAACAGAAGAAAGCACTATTTTACGGATTACTCGGAGCGTTCGTTTTCCGCTTCATCGCATTGTTCTTGATTTCATTCTTAATCAACGTCTGGCAAGTCCAGGCACTCGGTGCGCTTTACTTGATCGGAATGAGTGCGCGGCATCTGTATATGACCTATAAGGCTCGCAAGCTGGAGCCGAAACAAGATCTCGCCGCTGAGGCGAAAGAAGAGACGGCCGTCACGGAGAAACCGGTCACGAAGAAAGAGTTCTGGTGGACGGTCGCGAAAGTCGAGTTTGCAGATATCGCCTTCGCGGTCGATTCGATTCTCGCAGCGGTCGCACTTGCGGTCAGCTTGCCGCCGCTCGGTCTCGGTGAAATCGGTGGTATCGACTCTGGTCAGTTCTTCGTCGTCTTGACGGGTGGACTCATCGGTGTCATCTTGATGCGTTTCGCTGCTCGGATTTTCGTCAAACTGTTGCATCAACGTCCAACACTTGAGACAGCCGCCTTCATCATCGTCGGTTGGGTCGGTGTGAAGTTGACGGTGCTCGTGCTTGAACACCCTGGCTTCAAGGAATTGATTGCCGGCACACCGTTCGCCTTCATGGGTCTTCCAGACGGCTTCGTTCACTCGACAGCATGGACCGTGTTTTTCTGGTCGGTCATGGTCGGCATCGCGGTATGGGGTTGGTTCTCTTCAAAACCGACAGCTGCTGCCAAACATTAAAAAAATGGTCTCTCGCCTTGAGCGAGAGACCATTTTTTCATGCTGTCACGTCTTGCTTTTCATAAATCGGCACCCAGCCCTCTGTCGTCACGAAGATGCGGACGGCGACGACTTTACGGTCGTCTTGGAGCGTGAAGTAATGGCGTGTGTTCACCGGGACCGAGATGAGGTCGCCCGGGTTGAGCTCGATGTTGAAGTAGCCGCGCTCGGCGTCATCGATGGCGAAGATGCCGTGCCCGCTGACGATGAAGCGGACTTCGTCATCCGTGTGATGGTGCTCTTTTTGGAAGTTGACGAGCAGTTCGTCCAAGTTCGGCGTCGCATCCGACAATGAGATGACGTCGGCCGTCTCATAGCCGCGGCGCTCCGAAACGTCGCGAATCTCATCACGGAACGTCGCCAAGATGGCTTGTTTGTCCTCATCCGTCAATTGATAGTTCTCTTGCAGGTTCTCCGGGAGTTTCGCGATGTCCCACTGCTCGTACAAAATCCCTCGGGACTCTAAAAAGGCACTCACTTCAGTTTGATCGACGTAACGCTCTTCGGTTTGTTGGAAATAGACAGTTGCCATGGTTGGTTCCTCCTTATGAATGGACGCCTAGGGCGCGTAATTTTAACGTGTAGCTGAACAGGAATTCGTAAGCCTCTAAATAGCGTTTGGCCGCGGCCGGGGTCTCGCCCCATACCGTGATGCCATGATTGCGAATCAGGACGGCGCCGGCGCTTGTCTGGACATGTGGCGCAAACGCGGCCGCGAGCGTCGGGATATCGGCGTGGTTCTCGATGATCGGGACGCGGACGACCGCGTCCTCGTCCCAAAAGTCGAGAGCCTTGATGATCTCTTGGCCGGTGAAGACGACCTCGCCCCGCGCGGCATGGAGTTCGGAGATGACATTATTGTCGACCGTATGGACATGGAGCGAACACGTCGCGTCCGTCCGATTGAACACTTCGACGTGGAGCAACGTCTCGGCGGATGGTTTTCCTGTCTGTTCGCCAATCAAGCGTCCGGCCGCATCGACGTGAACAAAGTCGTCCGGTGTTCGTTTCCGTTTATCGCGTCCGCTCGCCGTGACGAGAAATTCGAGCGGATCGTTGGACACACGAATCGCCAAATTCCCACTCGTTCCGGGGAACCAGTCGCGGGCGGCGAGTTCGTCTTTAATGTCGGCCAGTTCGAGCCAACGTGCCGCAAGGCTCATACAGGCACCTCCTTCAAGTGATGGGTAATGTCGTCAAACGTCTCGAACGGGGCGTAACGGATGCCTGCCGCTTCACAAAGCGTGATGAGTTGACCCCGTGCATAGACGAAGTCGGCACGCTTCGCGACCTCGAAGTCGGTCACCGAGTCACCGATGACGATCAAGCGATCGGCGGGATTGACGATGCGTCGGGCGAGCGTCGGTTTGCAACAGCCACAATCGTTCGTACAGTGTTCGTCGCAAGCGTGCGGCCAAGCAACGCTTACCGTCTCGTCGGAGAAATCGGCGACGTTGCAGTAGATGTGCTCGGGGTCGACATGACCGTCCAAGACCGGCTGGACGAAGAAGTCCATGCCGCCGCTGACGACGTCAAACTTCCAGCCGTGGGCCCGCACCTCTTCTAGAAATGCCGGGAAGCCTTGGCGGAGCGTGATGCGTTCCAACAAATACTCGCGGTAGGCCGGGGCGTCAGCACTCGGCAACAGTTGAAACATTTGACCGACGCCGGAGCGAATCGAGATCCGTTGCTCGAGGACCGCGTCTTTCAACTCGACCCAAGCCGGCGGCGCGAACGCCTTCATCAACGCGATGATGTTGTCTTCCGCCGTGATCGTCCCATCGAAGTCGCACAAGATGTGGACCGTCATCGTGACGCCCACGCCTTTAACGCGGTATCGAGTTCGTCCGTCTGTCCTTCGGTGTGACCGAGGACGTGAGTGATGGCTTGGCGGAAAGCACGGGCCCCGGCGGCTGCACCGTCCGGGTGACCGTGAATGCCACCGCCGGCGTTGATGACGACATCCGTCCCGAAATCACGAATGATGTCGGCGACAAGTCCCGGATGAATTCCGGCTGACGGGACCGGTAAAATCGGTTTCGACCAATGCGGTTCGGCACTCAAGTCACGAATCGCGAACGCCTCGTCCCGCGGTGTCGCGAGTGAGCCGTACGGGGACGGGAAGAGCGTCAAATCGGCCCCGGCGAGGCGGGGGAGTTTACCGAGTAAGAGCGAATGACGGATGGACCCGGTCAAGGCACCGGCAAAAGCCGGGTGGGCCAAGATTGGGACACGGATGTCTGGGTCGTTCGCAAGTTCGCGCAGTGCGTCGAGACCGTACGTATAGACGTTGAACAGGAGCGCCGTCGCACCGGCCTCGATGAGACGGAGCGCCTGATCACGCAGACCGAACACGGGGCCGCTCAGCGTGATGGCATAGAGGACACGCTTCCCGGTCGCCTCGAAGTGGGCTTGAATGACGTCTGCCCCGATGCGGGCCCGTTCGAGCGACGGGGTGAGCGGGTTGTCGTATAAAATCTCGTCGTCTTTGACGATATCGATGCCTCCGGCGAACTGGTCGCGGAGTTGCTGCTCGAGAAACGTGAGATCACGCCCGATGACCCCTTTGAAGATGCTCATGACGAGCGGACGGTCATGGACACCGAGTAACTCGCGAATCCCGTCGACACCGAATTTGGCGCCTTTGAAATGAGGGGCGAGCGTCTCGGGTAAGGTCAAATCGATTAACCGAATCGAATCGTCGAGGGATAGTTTCCCGAACGTCGTCGTCAAAATGGATGAAAAGTCAGGGCTGACATTATGTAACGGATAACGGATTGTGAAGCGGCTTGTCGTATCGGTGTGTGACGTCGACACGACCTCGCCCCGGTACGCCTGTAACTGCTCTTGCTCTAAATGACGCAGCTCGGTCCATGTGCCGACGGTCAGCTCAAGGGCGATTTTGTCGGCAATGCTTGCGACCGTATCCGTCCGTTTGATTTCATATGTGGCAGTGATACTCATATGGTTCCTCCTTCCAGGCAAACAAAAAATGACCCCATGCCGAGGCAAGAGGTCATCATAAAAAATGAACTCTTATCTCTCAGCTTTCGCTGCAAGAATTAGCACCGTGCCATCTCTGGTCGGTTGCTGCGACATCATCGGGCTCGTCCCTCCGTCTGCTCTTGATAAGAATATGATTTGAAGTTGTGAAATTTAATTGAATTTTTACACAGATTCGTCACGTCGTCAATTACTTTTTTTCCAAAAAAAATATTTTGGGAAGTTGTTTCCATATATGCACAAAAAAAGACGGAGTGGCACGGAGAAAAGGACGTTGACAATTGTGACGTCGAGTCCGTAATATTCATCACATAAGTTCACCGAATCGAATAAACCACTCTTATCGCGAGTTGGCAGAGGGAATTGGCCCGATGACGCCGCAGCAACCGACCATTAGGCACGGTGCTACATCCACCAGACGAATGTCTGACAGATGAGAGGAACAACCATTTTGGCTGTGCCTCTTTCTCGCGGAGAAAGGGGCTTTTTTTGTGGGCAACGTACAGGAAGGGGAAACAATCATGTCATATCAACCATTTACAGAACAGACCGTCGTCGAGCACGTCCGTCAATTAGGATACTTGCAAGACGGAATCGCCGAGTGTGAGGAAATCGGGGACGGCAATTTGAATCTCGTGTTTCGGATTCGCCAAGGCGAACAGCGCCTAATCGTCAAACAGGCGCTCCCATACGCCAAAGTCGTCGGTGAGAGCTGGCCGCTTACACTCGAACGGGCATGGATTGAACAGTTGGCACTCCGTGAGTTTGCGAACGTGGCGCCGCGTTTCGTCCCGGACGTCCTCGGTAGCGATCGGACACTCGCCTACACGATTTTAGAAGATCTGTCTGATTATGAGATTGTCCGCACTGGTTATTTGAAAGGGGAGAGCTATCCGGAACTCGCGCGTCATGTCGGTGAATTTTTAGGCGAGACGCTGTTCGCGACGTCGGATTATGCGGCCGGCCCGATCGCGAAGAAGCGGATTGAACGTGACTATTACAACCCGGAGCTGTGTGATATCACCGAGAAGCTCATTTTCACCGACCCGTTCAAGGACGCCGAGTCGAACAACATCGAGGCGGCGCTGCGAGAAGATGTCGAACGGCTATGGCTAGATCAGGCGTTAAAGGTCGAGGTGACGAAACTGAAAGTCGGGTTTGTCACGAAACATGAGGCGCTCCTGCATGGAGACTTACATACGGGTAGCATCTTCGCGACCCAACAAGAGACGAAAATCATCGATCCAGAGTTCGCATTTTACGGACCGTTCGGCTTCGACCTCGGCCAAATCATCGCCCATTTGACGCTGTCGACGTTCCATGACCCGCTCAAACGATTCGAACGTTTCACGGACGTGTTGACCGTGTGGGAGACGTTCGAGAAGACGTTCCGGGCCAACTTTGAGCGCGCCGTCGAGCCGTTCAATACGGCCGGTTTCGTCGACGAGTTGTTGCGGACGGTCTTCAGTGACACGATTGGATACGCCGGTTGCGAACTCATTCGTCGTGCCGTCGGGCTCGCCGGTGTCGCTGATCTCGAGACGTTGCCGGAAGCGACGCGACTCGAACGGAAACGTGATGCGCTCGCCCTCGGGACGGCGCTCATTAAAGAACGCCACAGCGTCGAGTCGATTGACGACTTGGTGACGCTTCTGTCGGGGGTGCGCGTATGACGATCCAAAACATCCGCTTCCATCCGTCGACGGACGAACTTATCGTATTGGATCAGACGTTGCTGCCACATGAAGAGCGTTACGTGACGATTGAGACGCTCGAACAGGCCGAACATGCCATCGAGACGCTCCAAGTCCGCGGCGCGCCTGCCATCGCTTACTTCGGCGCTTTCGTTCTCGCCAAAGAGGCCGGGCGGTTAGTCGACGACCCGGACTTCACGCGTCGGCTCGACCTCGTCGGACGCCGCTTGATCGCGACCCGGCCGACGGCGGTCAATTTGCAAAACGTGATCGAATCGCTCCTTGCTTTAAATGTCGGGGACGACTTTGAGGCGATTGCCGAGGAAATCAAACGCCGCGCCATCGCATTGTACGACCGGGACGTTGATACGTATCGGGCCATCGGTGAGCATGCATTGAACGTGTTGCCGGCCGGGGGCAACGTGTTGACGATTTGCAACGCTGGTGCCATCGCGACATCACGTTACGGGACGGCCCTCGCACCGTTTTACGTCGGAAAAGAACGCGGCGTATCTTTCAACGTCTTCGCCTGTGAGACGCGGCCGCTCCTGCAAGGGGCACGCCTCACGGTCTGGGAGCTCGACCGGGCCGATATCGACGTGACGCTCATCACCGACAATATGGCGGCTTGGACGATTCAGTCGAAACGCGTCGACGCCATCATCGTCGGGGCCGACCGCATCACGCGGACGGGTCACGTCGCCAATAAAATCGGGACGTTGCAGCTCGCCGTCCTCGCCAAGCATTATGGCATCCCGTTCTATGTCGCGGCACCACACTCGACGTTTGATTTGACGGCAGACGACACGATTGAAATCGAGGAGCGGAACGCAAAAGAAGTGACCCATATCGGCGGTCAACCGACGGCACCCGTCGGCATCACCGTCTTCAATCCGGCGTTCGACGTCACCCCGCCAGCCCTCATCACCGGACTCATCACCGAGGTGGGTGTGTTCGAGCCGACAGAGACTGCCATCACACATCATGTAGGAGGAACGATTCATGTCTAAAAAACTATTGATTTTATTATTCACATTCGTCTTGGCGCTCGTCGGTTGCACGAACGAGCAAGCGGCCCCGACGAAGCCGGCCGAGAAGACGCCGGAGGCGAAACCCGTTTCGGCCTCGAACGCGACATTGCCGAAAGACATCGATGTCGCCCTGATCATGCAGATGTCGATCGGGACGTTCTCGTCGCAGTATATCAACGGGGTGACGGAACAAGTCGAATCGTTCGGCGGCAACGTGAAAGTGTACAACGCCGACAACGATTTGTCGAAGATGGCGAGCTATGTCGACACGGCGACGACGCAAGGCGTCGATGTCATCTTGATTGACCATGGCCGTGCCGATGCGTTGAAAGAACCGGTCCAACGTGCGCTCGACAAAGGTATCAAAGTCGTCGCGTTCGACAACGATTTGACGAACGAAGGCGTGACCGTCATCGACCAAGATGACTATTCGCTCGCCTGGCGTTCACTTAAGGCGCTCGCCGAGGATTTGGACGGCGAAGGCAACATCGTCACGATTTGGGTCGGCGGCTTCACGCCGATGGAACGGCGTCACACGATTTATGATGCGTTCTTGAAACGTTACCCAGGTATCACAGAAGTCGCCAAGTTCGGTTCGGCGACGAACAATACAGCACTCGACACACAGAGCCAGATGGAAGCCATCTTGAAGAAGTATCCGGAAGGCGAAATTGATGCCGTGTTCGCGATGTGGGACGAGTTCGCCAAAGGGGCGAGCCGTGCCATCAAACAGGCCGGACGCGATGAAATCGCCGTCTATGGCATCGATTTGAGTGATGAAGACCTTCAGCTCATGCAAGAAGACGGAAGCCCGTGGAAAGTGACGGCAGCGACTGATCCAGCTGAAATCGGACGGATTCAAGTTCGATACGCATATCAAAAATTAGCGGGTGAAGAGACGCCGTCGATTCATTCGGTCGATCCGTATCTCGTCGATCGTGACGTCTTGCCGGACGAGAAAGTGACGATGGACGACCTTGGCCAATACGTGCCGAACTGGGGCGCGTCAGACGCGGGCTGGTCGGACTGGATGAAAGGGACGGACTGATGTTACGGCTTGAACGTGTCACGAAACGCTATGGCGACGTGACGGTGCTCGATGACGTCACGTTCACGCTCCGTCGTGGCGAGATTCATGGACTTCTCGGCTTGAACGGGGCCGGAAAGAGTACGCTCGTCAAGTTGTTGAGCGGTGCCATCATTCCGACGTCGGGGACGGTCGAGCTCGACGAGACGGCGGTCACACTCACACCGGCCGAGGCGATTCGCCGCGGGGTCATCACGGTGTCACAAGAAGTCGATGACGCCCTCTATCTTGACTTGCCGGTGTATGAAAATGTCGTACCGTGGCAGACGATTGAACGAATTCGACCTCGTGAGCTAAAACAGCGAGCGGCCACCTATTTAAAACGTGTCGGATTAGAGATTGATGTGACCGAACCGGTCGGGCGCTTCCCGCTCAGCGTCAAACAACGCATCTTGATTGCCCGGGCGCTCGCGAGTGATGCGGCCTATCTTTTGCTCGATGAACCGACGGCCGCCTTGTCGACGGATGATGCGGCGGCACTGCTAAAGTTACTGCAGTCACTCGCCGAGGACGGTGTAGGCATTCTGCTCATCACCCACCGGTCGGACGAACTGTCGCGCGTCACCACGACGACGACGTTCCTCCGGGATGGTCGAATTGCCTACGAAGGGCCGTTTCAAGCGTTGTCCGAACAGGACGTCCATACGTATTTGAGCGGATCTGACATGGCAGAAGCGGTCGAAAAAGCCGTTCCTGAAACCGAGATACGGATTCAAGCCGATCTCACGTTACCGACGTTCGGAACTGAGTTGTCGTTCACGGCATATAAAGGCGAAGTTGTCGGTATCGGCGGCGTCACCGGGAGTGGCAAGACGGAGCTGATTGAGGTGCTGTTCGGTCTCTCCGGGGTCAAGCAGCGCATCACGTTGGACGGAAAACCGCTCAACATTCGCGAACCGCGTCAGGCAGTCCGCTCTGGATTTGCGCTCGTACCGGAAGAACGCCGGAAGCAGGGGCTGTTTCTCGACGATTCGATTGAACGGAACGTCCTCGCGATTGAAGGGAAGGCGAACGCGGTCACCCGCGTGTTGGCCTCGCTGCGAGTGAAATATGACCAGATTGGGCAACCGGTCCGAGAACTGAGCGGCGGGAATCAACAGAAGATCGTCCTCAGTAAATGGCTCCTCGAAGACCGCGATATCTATCTGCTCGACGAGCCGACGAAAGGCGTCGACGTGACGGCGAAACGGGATATTTATGAACTCGTCACGCGTCTCGCCAAAGACGGGAAAACCGTCATCTTCACCTCGAGTGAACCGCACGAACTAGAATTGGTCGCCAACCGGACGCTCTGGCTCGACCGCGGCCGGTGGCACCAGAAAGGAGGCGCCTAACATGGCCCAACTCGTCTTAAAACAACGCACGAAACGCTTCAGCGGAATTGGTCAATATGGGACGCTATTCGCGATTCTCGCACTCATCGCCATCTTCGGTGTGACGAACGACCAGTTTCTGACGTACGCGAACTTCAGCGACATCATCAAATCCGTATCGATCGTCTCGTTGCTCGCGCTCGGCGTCACATTCTCGCTCATCGTCGGTGGATTCGACTTATCGGTTGGCTCGACCGCGAGTCTCGCGACAATCGGAGCGGCGTCGAGCCTCGTGTTACATAGTCAAGAACTGCTCGTCGCCTTGCTCGTCCCGATTGCCCTCGGCGTGCTCGTCGGGCTGTTGAACGCGCTCGTGACGATCAAGTTCCGGTTACCGGACTTACTCGCGACGCTCGCCATCATGTACGTCATCAACGGCGTCCAATTGACGTATACGAAAGGTTTCTCGATTTACGACAACATGCCGATTGAAGGGGGGACGGCACCGGGACGTTTCATCCCGTCGTTCCTCTTCATCGGGCAAGGCTCAATCGGACCGGTCCCGTTCGTCGCCATCTTAATGATTCTCTTCTTCGCCGGGGCCCATCTGTTTTTGACGTATTCGAAGACGGGACGAGAGTTCTATTACGTCGGTTCGAACGTCGAGGCGGCCCGCCGCTCCGGCATCGCCGTCAATCGCATCAAGCTGTACGCGTACGTGTTGAGCGGCTTGTTCGCAGCCATCGGTGGCATCATCTTGGCATCACGCATCGGTACCGGACAAGTATCGGCCGGGGCACCGTTGTTGATGGACGCCGTCGCGGCCGCCTATATCGGCTACGCCGTCTTCGGGACGGGCCGACCGAACGTCGTCGGCACGTTAATCGGTGCCGTCTTGATTGGAATCTTATTGAACGGGCTGACGATGTGGGACGTGCCATATTACGCCCAAGACATCGTCAAAGGCGCGATTTTGATTGCGGCGCTCGGCTTGTCATACATCCAAAAGAAACAGCTCACATAGGAAAAGTCCTCAGAACGATTGGTTCTGAGGACTTTCTTGACGTTCCATCTGGATGAAGGTGAACGTGCTCCCGTTCGTCGGTTGTTGAAACGAACCGGTCTGCTCGAACCCGCACGCCTCGTAGACACGAATCGCCCGCACGTTGAAGGCAGCGACGGACAAAGTGATGCGATGAGGCGCGTACGTCGCTTTGACAAAGTCGAGAATCGATGTGACGAACGCTCGTCCACTACCGTTTCCGGTCAAGGAGGGTTTCATGCCGAGCCCGATGTCGACCGTCTCGGCATCCGGTCGCATGACGCTCACGAACCCGACGAGTTCACCGTCAGACGTGACTGCAAATACCGACTGCCCGCGCTGTTCAGCGTCTATAAATTCGGCCAAATCATCTTCGTCGGCCTCCAGATTGTAAAAGGCATAATCGCCTTCATAGTGCCACGTGTAGGCGATGGTTTCCGCTTGGCGCTGGGTCAGGACAGTGAAGTGATGGGTCATTTGAAATTCCTCGATTCAAGAATAGGATGAAGTGCTACACTCATTATAGTACTACCAATTTGAGGAATGAGGTGGCCATATGGGGATCAAGCTAGACATGATTGGGATTGTCGTCGAAGATATGACGCGGGCGCTCGACTTTTATCGGTTGCTCGGCCTGTCGATTCCGGAATCGAGTAATGAGGAAGCGCACGTCGAGGTCGATGACGGCGGGGTCCGACTTGCCTTCGACACGGTCGAAGTGGCCGAATCGGTGTATGGGGAATGGAAACCGGCGACTGGGCATCGGGTCGAGCTCGCCTTCTTATGCGACAGTCGGGAGGAGCTGGATGCGCGCTATGAAGCGATCGTCGCAAATGGCTATGCGTCACATCGCGAACCGTGGGATGCGTTCTGGGGACAACGTTACGCCATCGTCATCGATCCGGACGGAAATCTGATTAGCCTATTCGCAGCATGACAAAACCCTCGCCAGATTCGGCGAGGGTTTATTCGTCTCGTGTCTCGCCCCAAGAGCAGAGCGCCTTCATCGCCGGTTGCAGGCTGAGCGCTTCCTCGGTGAGCGAGTATTCGACGTGCAGCTGTTTCTCGGTCGAATAGTCGATGCGGCGGACCATGCCGAGCTGTTCGAGCTCACGGAGTTGATCGGTCAATACTTTCCGACTGACGTCAGGAATGGCACGTTGAAGCTCTGAGAAACGGCGTGGACCGTTCTCAAGCGTACAGTACACTTGAGGCCGCCATTTGCCGCCGATGATGTCGAGCGCCTTGTTGACAGGGAACGGGGTCGACATGTTCAATTCGCCTCGCTTTCGGGTAGTTACTTGAATGTGCGTACTTTTTTTCTTGCTTCGATGAAGGTATCTTATCGTTATCAACCAAAATGAGCAAACAAAAAGGAGCGGATGACGTTGACATATCCCCGTACATTCTCACATATCGGACTATCGGTCCCGAGTGTGGCAGAAGCAGTGAAATTTTATGAGGACGTGATGGGCTGGTACACGATTATGCAACCATCGGACGTCGTCGAGGACGACTCGCCGATTGGTGTCATGTGTACGGACGTGTTCGGACCGGGCTGGGGCAGCTTCAGAATCGCCCATATGTCGACAGGCGATAAGATTGGTATCGAGCTGTTCGAGTTCCCGAACAATGAGAAGCCGGAGAACAACTTCGAGTTTTGGAAGACGGGCATTTTCCACTACTGTGTCCAAGACCCGGACATCGAGGGGCTCGTCGAGAAAATCGTTGCCCATGGCGGCAAACAGCGGATGCCGATTCGAGAATATTACCCAGGCGATAAGCCGTACCGAATGGTGTACTGTGAAGATCCGTTCGGCAACCTCGTCGAAATCTACTCACATTCCTATGAACTGACGTATTCGGAAGGAGCGTATTAAGCATGAAAGCTTGGTTACTTGATCAACCTGGATTAGAACATCTTCACATCGGTGAGGTAGAGCGCCCGACACCAGGAGCGGGCGAATTGCTCATCAAAGTCGAAGCGGTCGCCTTGAACCCGGTCGACTATAAGGTCGGTACGAACGGCAACCCGAACTGGTCGTATCCACACATTCTTGGCGTCGACCTCGTCGGGGAAGTCGTCGAAGTCGGTTCGAGCCTCGCCAATATCATCACCGGTTCACGTGTCGCCGTCCATACGAGCCTCGGGAACAACGGCGGATTTGCCGAGTATGCGGTCGTCGACGCGCGTGCTTGTGCCGTCGTGCCACCGGAAGTGAGTGACGATGCTGCGGCTGCCATCCTGTGTGCCGGGATGACAGCATATGAGGCCATCATGCAGAAATTGAACACGCGTGACAAAGAGACGATTCTCGTTCATGCCGGAGCGGGCGGCGTCGGTGGCTATGCGATTCAGCTCGCGAAGAAACTCGGTCTCAAAGTGTTCACGACGGCATCGCCGGACAACTTTGACTGGGTCACATCGCTCGGTGCCGATGTCGCCATCGACTACAACGTCGAAGATGTGACGGAGAAAATCATGGAACTGACAGACGGCCGTGGGGTCGACTTGATTTTGAACACGGTTGGAAGCGACGTAGCGACGGCCGATTTGGATCGACTCGCCTTCAGCGGACAGCTCGCCTATATCGCCGGTCCACCTGACATGTCGAACATGAAAGGGTTCACGCTGTCACCATCGATCCATGAAGTCGCCCTCGGTGCGGCTCATGCGAGTGAGAATGAGCGCGCCATCCGTAACTTGGCGTATATGGCAGAGGAATTGATGAAGTTGCTCGAGACAGGCGAGTTGAATGACCTCGTCACAGACGTCTTGCCGTTCGAACGGTTAAAAGACGGTCTCGAACAGTTACAAACACGAAAAGTACGCGGCAAATTAATCGTCCGCATGCGCGACTAACTTGGGAGCCTCCTGTCTATGGACAGGAGGCTTGTTGTGGAGGGAATGATATGGATTTGCGCACATCGTATCAACAGACGTCGCATCAATTGAGCGGTCACGGCAAACGGAACGTCGGCGTCTTGCAGCAGGCGTTCGCCGAGGTCGACCCGAATCAGGCCAGCGACCATTACGGGACAGGCGAGGTCATCGCGAGATTCGAGCAAAAAATGATGCAAGAACTCGACACGGAAGACGCCATCTTCTTCCCGAGCGGCACGATGGCACAACAAATTGCCTTACGGATTTGGGCGGATGAGACTGGGAATCGAAACGTCGCCTATCATCCGCTCTGTCACTTGGAGATTCATGAAGAAGATGGATTGAAGGAATTGCACCACCTCGAGCCGATCTTGATTGGGGACGACAAGCGATTGATGACGCTCGACGAAGTGAAGGCATTACCGGACGTTGCCTGCCTATTGATTGAGTTACCACAACGCGAGCTCGGCGGTTACTTGCCGCCATTCGTTGAACTTGAGGTAATCAGTCGTCATTGCCGGGAGCGGGGGATTCGTCTGCATCTCGACGGGGCACGGCTATTCGAGACCCTCCCGTATTATGAGAAGACGGCTCAAGAAGTATGTAGTTTATTCGACAGCGTCTACGTCTCGTTCTATAAAGGGGTTGGCGGGATCGCCGGCGCCATTTTAGCCGGACCGAAAGCGTTCTGTGACGAGGCGAGAATATGGAAACGGCGGTACGGTGGCGACTTGATCGGCTTATACCCGTATATCATTCCAGCCGACTATTACTATGAACTGCGGAAAGACCGGATGGACACATACTATGAGCAGGCGAAGGAATTGGCCCGTCGCTTCAACGCGCTCGACGGGGTGTGGACGACACCGGACGTCCCGGTGACGAACATGTTCCACCTTCATGTTGAAGGGGACGTGGAGGCGGTCGCGACACGGATCCGATCCGTTCAAGACGCGACCGGAATCGGCATCACAGGCTATCTCATCCCGCATGACGGCTACTGTTCGACCGAGATCAGTGTCGGCGATGCGGTTGGGACGATTGATGAACATCAACTCAATCGACTATTTGAACAATTCGAGCGATGATGAGCTAGAAAGAAGGGATATCGGTGAAACTAGATTTGGAGAAAACGGTCGATTCGCAGTATATCCAGCAACACCTCGCCAATGAGCGGACGTTCCTCGCCTGGATTCGGACGGCCATCACGGTCATCGGGATTGGCTTTCTCGTGACGAACTTTCACTATTATCGAAGCGAGAATTTGAGCGGCGCCGAGCACCAATTGATTACGGTGATCGGCATCTTGTCAATCATCTTCGGGATTGCAACGATTCTCGTCGGGACTCGGTCGTATCTGAAGAAAGTGCATACAATCAACTCTCAACAGTTCAAATCGGCAAAGATGAGCCTTGTCGCGCTCGCCATCGGGATGGTGTTCATCTTCACATTGATTCTCATCGTCAGCTACTTTTTATTTTAACGAAACAAGGACCGTGCCTCGGAGAGAGGCACGGTCCTTGTTGTTATCTAGAGACGATCGCGTCGAGACGTTCGAGCTGTGAGGCGAAACCTTCGACGGCTCCCATGTCGACGACTTGTTGGAGCGACTCGGCGTCCGTGAATTCGGAGCGACTGATGAACAGGGTGCCGTTCGGGATGTCGACAAACTCGTTCGTGATTGTCATGACAGGAAGCTCGGGATTGACGTGGCCATCCGCGTCCGAGAAGGCGTCCGTATAAACAATTTTCCGGTGCGGATCAATCTCGAGGAACGTCGATTTCCCCCATGATTCCATGCCGTAATAGTCCCCTTGCTCTTTGTCGACGCACGTCATGCAATAATGCCACGTGCCACCGGGTTCGAACTCGAACGTATGAACCTCGGTCTTCCATCCGGCCGGTCCCCACCAAGCTTCAAGGTGGGCCGGTGTCGAGAACGCCTCGAACACGAGCGCGCGCGGCGCGTTAAAACTTCGTTCCACGACTAACGTATTGCCTTCGACGTACGATTTGAGCGTTTCCATTAGGATGTCCCCTCTCGTTTTGATTGATTCAAAAACTCCTCCAACCGATCGAGCCGAGCCGTCTCTGCTTCAAGCCGTGAACGCCAGACGTCTAGTGGTTTGAGTGCCTGCCGATTTAGGGCGTAGCGCCGCCGATTGGCTTCGATGGTCACCGAAACGAGCCCGGCGTCATAGAGCACACGCAACTGCTTGGACGTCTGCGGTTGGCTGATGTCGAGCCGTTCGGCGATGGCACCGACCGTTAAATCTTCGTGCCGCAACAAATCGATGATTCGTAAGCGATTCGGGTCGGCCAACGCGTGAAACAACGGACTCAAGTTTTCTTCCATCCTCGTCACCGTCCTCTTACTTACAATATTCCCATTTAAGAATATTCCAAACTTGGAATATTGATTAATCGAACAGTAAATCGAGCACGTTCTCACCGATTGGACGTTCCTTGCCTTCGTACGGGAAGGCATGAATATGGATGGCCGGATTGAAATTCAGCTCGATAATTCCGTAATCGATGTCGCCATCGAGCGACGGAATCATCATGTCGACCCCGCAAATCGTCGCGCCGATCGCTCGGGCAGAATCGACGGCGATCTGTTTGTAGGCATCCGGAATCCGGTCCGTATAGTCGATGCTGTCGCCGCCTGTGCTGATGTTCGAGTTCTCACGAAGGAAGACGAGTTCGCCCTCCGCGAGGACACTGTCAGGCGTCTTGCATTGCGGACGGAGGAACGCCACGACGATGTCATCGATGTCGATTTTCTCGAGCGGTGTCTTATAGCCTTTGCCACGGAGTGGGTCCTCGTTTTTCTTCGTGACGAGTTCACGAATCGTCGACACACCATCCCCGGTCACGTTCGCCGGGACGCGGTGGAGAATGCCTGCGACCTCGTCACCGATGACGAGAAACCGGTATTCTTTCCCGGGCAGGAACGTCTCGAGCAGGACGACGTCGTCAAACTTCCGAGCGTGACGGAACGCCTCGAGCGCCTCGTCAAACGTTGCCCCGTCCTTGAAGATGTGGATGCCGATGCCGAAGTTCGTCGATTTCGGTTTCAAGACGATCATCTCGTCCGCAAACGCAGACCAGGCGTCCCGTAAATCAGTTTCGGTGCGGAGCTCGACCCCTCCCGGAACGCGGATGCCATGTTCGGCGAGCACGTGTTTCGTCACCGTCTTGTTCTCCATCATGAGGACCGATACGTAGTTGTCTTTCGACGTCTTCGTCGCTTGTTTGACATACTCGGTTCGGTTACCGTGACGGATGCGGATAAATTGGTCGTCCCGGTCGATTACGTCGACCGCATACCCGCGTTTCAGCGCTGCCTTCATCAAAATCTGCGTCGACAGCTCCATGTCCGTGTAGCCGTGCATCCGGAACCGGTTGGCGTAGGCATCTTGATAGAAGAGTTCTGCTTGCCGGAGCGACCAGGACGTGTAGCCTTCGGTTGTCATGATGTTGGTCAATCGAGCCGCATACGTCGACTCGACATGGTTAACCCGCTTCCGGACAGAGGCGAAGACGTCATCGAATCCGAGAGTGTACCGTTCATTGAACGCTTCGACTTCATCGAGCAAATCGCGTGCGTACGTCTGAAGCGCCACCGCCTCGCCGTCCCGATGCAGCACGAGCGTAGGGGATAGCCCTTCTTTCGCCACACGTTGCTGGTTGTGAAACGCTTCGGCCTGCCAGTCCGCGAACCATGTCTCGTCTTTCAATGTCAAGTAGAGCAAGAAGACATGCAAGAAACGTAAATCATCGAGGGCGATGCCGGTCTTCTCGAACGGGTTCAAATCGATATTGCGAATCTCGATGTAGTCGATGCCGTTCGTCTCGAGCCGTTCCAAATCATTGCCGCCGCGCGATGTTTTTAATCGAATCGGGGAATATAGTTCGTTCGGGTTGGCGATGTCACCTTGTGCGATGAAACGGCGCACACTCGCGGTATAGTCCGAGAGCGTTGAATAGTCCGGGTAGAGAGGCTCGACGTTCGTATAGCCGCAGTCGCTATTCCGGTACGACAACGCCGTCGTATTCGAATACACATCCTCGCTGAGCGCCTGCATTTGGCTGACGCAGCGCTCTTCATAGCTCGTATGGACAGCCGGGGTCCCGCCTAGTAGATAGACGACGAGCCAACGTGTCCGTAAATAGTTGCGGACGAGTTTCAAATACAGATCGTTCTTAAAGGCATCGAACTGTTCGGGAGACCCTTCGTAAAGTGCGTCAAGCAGCTCGTCTGCGAACGAGAAATTGAAATGGATGCCGGAGATGAGCTGTTTTTTCGCCCCGTATTTTTGGAGCAGGTGCACCCGATAGCGCCCGGCCTCAAGCCCGGAACTACCGAAATCGGCGAGTGGGATGACCCCGCCGTCGGGTAGTGCGCAAGGCATCGATTGCGGCCAGAGTCGTTCGTCACCAATATTCAGCGCCGTGATATCGTACAGCGTCTGTAAGAAGTTGTGCGCTGCTTCAACGGTGGGAAACGTCGGCGTGATCAGCTCAATCTGACTTTCCGAGAAGTCGGTCGTGATATATGGGTGCGTCGCCTTGTCTCCGAGGCTAGTCGGATGCTTCGTGACGGCGAGCGTTCCTTCAGGGGTCACGCGAAGCATCTCACGCTCGATGGCGAACCGGCCACGCAACAACTGGTTAGTAAGATCATTAAATCGCTTTTGCAAGGGAAGTCACTTCCTTTTTCGTTAGTCGGACATAGAGGGCCGAGACGAGCCCTTTGACGATGCTCGAGATGGCGATGCTCCACCAGATGGCGTCGATGCCAAGGTAAGGCTCTAACACTAGGGCGAGCGGAATGCGGGCGACGGTAAAGACGATGGAGATTGTTGCCGGAATTTTCGGCAGGCCGAGTCCAGAGAAATAGCCGTTCCCAATCATCTCGAACGAAGCGAAGATGAGGGAAACCCCGATGATGCGTAAATAGCTCGCGCCGATGTCAATCGTTCTCGGATCATTGACGAACAACCCGATTAGAATATCCGGCATGAACAAGAAGATGAGCGTGATTAGCCCGGTATACATGACGCCGAGCCGTGTCGTCACCCGATATCCTTCATGGACGCGTTCAATCTGACGAGCCCCGATATTTTGACCGGTATAACTCGCGATCGCGCCGTTTAGTCCGCCAATCATCATATAGGCGATGGACTCGATTTGTAGTCCAATCCGTTGGGCCGCGATCGCCTCGGTCCCGTATGAACCGATCATGCGGGCGAGGAAGATGCTGATGACGGTGAACAAGACGCGTTGTGTCGCCATCGGGAACCCGAGACGAACAATCTCTTTATAGTCCGTGCGATTTGGTGCGATTGTCTCTTCCCAGTCGAACAAGGCCCGGGCCCGATGCCAGAAGAAGCCGAACATGACGATATTGGCGACGAGTGTCGCCAGGCCGGCCCCGACGACACCGAGGCCGAGCGGATAGATGAAGAGAGGCGACAGGATCATATTGAGTGTGACCCCGGTCGCATTGATGCGCATCGCCGTCGTCGTATTCCCGTAAGCGCTGAACAGTCGGGCGAACAGCAAGTTGAAGAATGAGAAGACGAGCATCGGGGCACTGACGAGCAAGTAACTGTACGCCAAGCGTTCGACGTCAGGGGCGTTCATATTCAAAAAGCCGATCAATGTCTGACCGAACAGAATCAGGAGAACGACGAACGACAGTCCGAGGCCGAGGTTCATCCGTCCCCCGGCACGAACGTAGCGCTGAATCAACGCTTGGTCGCGTCGTCCGACGGCTTGCGACACTTTGATGCCGGCACCGACGACAAGCAACGATTGGATGGCCTGACCGAGCATGATATAAAAGCTGGCCGCACCGATGCTGGCGACGGCGTCGCTGCCGAGCGCGCCGACCCAGAACATATCGACGAGACTATAGGTGAATTGTAAAAGCGAACTGCCGACGAGCGGGAGGGCGAGCGCCACGATGACGCGCTGAACCTGTCCGGTCGTCAAATCGATGGTTTTCACGATGAAGGACCCCTTCAACACACTTAGTATATAACCGTTTAGTTATATATAAGCACGACGTGACCGAATTGACAATCGTGGGGAGCGACTCGACGAAAAATCGACACAAAAAAAGGAATTCGAAGTGAATTCCTTAATGGGTATAGGCGCGAATCCATGTCGTCATATAGACGAGCGTCGAGAGAATCAGTGTCGAAGCGAGTGCGTAAATCGGATAGGTCGGAAAAGCATCTTGGAACAATGGGTAGAATATGAACGACGCCATGAAGAGCGGAACGGAGATGCCAAACGAGACGTAGGCCGCTTTCGTCGCTTTAGCTGTGATGATTTGTTCGCGTTCGTCGACGTCACTGAACTCGGTCATCCGGACCGACCATTGGCCAAAACTTAAATTTTGATTCGGGCGCGTCTTGAACGAATAGACCGTCCATACGATAAAGAAGCCGACGAGTAACAACAAGGGCAGCATGTTGAACTCGATTTCGAATCGCTCGGTTTCAATCACTGTAGTCACATCGGACACGAACGAGCTGAATAGAAATGCCATCAAGATGTACAAGATGATGCTGGAGATGGATTGGATGACGACGTGTTTCAATTTGTTTCCTCCTCGATTGTGAAAATGGATTCGACCGGTTCCTCGAATACGCGCGCGATTTGCATCGCTAACAGAAGCGACGGGGTGTAGCTTCCTTTTTCGAGCGAGATGATCGTCTGTCTCGTCACACCGACTTTGGCCGCCAAGTCCCCTTGGGTCAGTTGATGCCGGGCCCGCAACGCTTTGACACGATTGATTAATGGCATGCCGCCACCTCATTTCTTGTTTCTATCTCTAGTGTAAAGTAAACTTTACTAAATGTAAAGGAGACTTTACTTATTTGAGGATGGTACAATGGAATCAATAGTGAAAGGGGAGAAGTCGGATGAAGGCGATTTTAGGTCAGCATCACGTGTCGGCGATGACCGGGGATGCCAAGAAGAACTTGCAATTCTATACAGAGGTACTCGGGATGAGGCTCGTCAAAAAGACGGTCAATCAAGATGACCCGTCGATGTACCATTTGTTTTATGCGGATGAATCGGGGACACCGGGGACAGATTTGACGTTCTTCGAGCTCCCGTTTCTCGGACAGACGTATCGAGGAAGCAGCAGCATCTCACGGACGGCGCTCCGGGTGCCGGACGGGTCATTATCTTACTGGTTGGAGCGCTTTACCGACTTTGGTGTGTTACATGATCCGGTCGAGAGAGTGCTCGGCCGATCCACTCTTTACTTTGAGGATGAGGAAGGGCAGAGGCTCGCTCTCGTCGATGGCGGGTCAGGAACGCCATGGCAAAACGGACCTGTACCGGCCGACGTCGCCGTCTTCGGTCTTGGATTCAGTGAATGGACGGTACGACGGATCGAGAAGACGGAACGCGTGCTGACAGACGTGCTCGGTTATCGGTTCGCGTCCGAGTTCGAACGGAACGGTCAACCGGTTCGTGTGTTCGAGACGGGAGAAGGTGGCGTGGCGACCGAGATTCATCTCGTCGACCGTCCCGATTTACCGTCGGAGCGTCCGGGCCGGGGCAGTGTCCACCACGTAGCGATTCGCGTTGAGGATGATGACGAGATGACGCGTTGGGTCGAGCGACTCGATTCATTCGGCATCAGTCATTCGGGCCTGATTGATCGTTATTATTTCAAATCTATTTATTTCCGCGAGCCGAGCGGGATTTTGGTGGAACTCGCGACGGACGGGCCGGGGTTTGCGACCGATGAGCCGGTCGAGACGCTTGGGGATCGCTTGGCGCTGCCACCGTTTCTCGAACCACGGCGAGCAGAAATCGAGGCTAACTTGAAGCCGCTGTAACAGACAAACCCGACAGACTATTCAGTCCGTCGGGTTTTGTATGCCTAAAATCATGGCGAGTTCGGTTTGTCGGTTCGCGACGAGGTCGGCAATCGTATAGCGGTCGAGCACGTGCAGGAACGCAAGCATCGCCTCGTTCAAGACAGTTCGCAGATCGCACGCGGGGGCGATGACACATCGGCCTTCGCCAAAACATTCGACGAGCTCGAACGGCTCCATCGTCCGGACGACGTCGCCGACGTTGATGTCTTCCATCGGGCGGGCGAGCCGGAAGCCGCCGCCACGGCCGCGCACGGATTCGAGATAGCCGTGTTTGCCGAGCTCATAGACGACCTTCATGACGTGGTTCTTTGAAATCTGATATTGGTCCGCCACTTCTTGAATCGTCACAAGACGATGGGAGAACGTGGCGCTATACATGAGTGTTCGGAGTGCGTAGTCGCACGTTTGCGTCAGCCGCATGTTGTTTCACCTCTTCATTTGTTCATTTTACAAGACATCGTATGAAAGCGCGACGATGGAAGATGTGAAAAAAGCGTGGCGGATTCAAGGCGGAATTTTGAACTTGCACTTAAACAAGTATTTTAGATATTGCTTTTGAAGTGACTTACCTCACATAATGAACATGAACTTTCAAAAAGGGGGAAACATTATGTTAGATCAACAAACGATGGAGATCGTCAAAGCGACCGCACCGGTCTTGAAAGACCACGGTGTCGCCATCACGAGTCACTTCTATAAGCGCATGTTCGAGAACAATCCGGAAGTCCGCCACTTCTTCAACCATACGAACCAAAAACGCGGCCGTCAGCCAGAGGCGCTCGCCAACGCCGTCTATGCGGCAGCCGTCCATATTGATCGTCTCGAAGCGATCCTTCCGGCCATTCAGCCGGCGCTTCATAAACATAAGAGCTTGAACATCCGTCCAGAACATTATCCAATCGTCGGCGAGAACTTACTCGGCGCGATTCAAGACGTGCTCGGTGAGGCAGCGACGCCGGACATCATCGATGCATGGGCGAAAGCGTACGGTGTCATCGCTGACGTCTTCATTTCGCTCGAGAAACAAATGTACGACGATGCGCCATGGATTGGCTTCAAGCCGTTCACGGTCGCCGAAGTCATCGAAGATACACCGGAAGTGAAACGATTCCGTCTTGTCGCGAACGATGGTGTCGTCGGGACGGCCATCCCAGGTCAATACATCTCGGTCCAAGCCCGTATTCCAGGCGAAGACATCTTGCATCATCGTCAATACAGCGTCGTCGAGACGACGGAAGACGGCTATTGGATTGCGCCGAAAGCAGAAGGTCTCGTCTCGAACTGGCTCCATGAGCAGACGATTGGTACCGAACTTCCAGTAAGCGCGCCAGCTGGTGAGTTCGTGCTCGAAGACACGGACCGCCCGCTCACACTCGTCGCCGGCGGCATCGGCATCACGCCGCTCTTCAACATGGCGAAGACGGCACTTAAGCAAGGCCGCTCGGTCACGCTATTGCATGCCGTTCGCAGCACGAACCTCCGTCCGCTCGGAGAAGAGCTCGATGAACTCGTGAACGAGGGGCTTCAGCTCATCACGCACATCGACGATGTGTCAGGTTGCATGAGCGCCGTGCAACTCGAAGCACTCGATGTCGACGGACACGACGTCTACACGTGCGGGCCGACCGCGATGATGGAGACGGTTGTCCAAACGATTCCACACGCTCGCTACGAGTTTTTCGGTCCATCGGCCGTCCTCGCCAAAGCATAAGAAAAGACGACCGCAAAAGCAGTCGCCACACTACCGCAGACCGGTCATCGGTTTGCGGTTTTTCATAGTTCAATCGAGTCAATGACTTGATCGTTCTGGTCTAACGTTTGAAGCGTCCAGTTATCTTGAGGGGCGTTACGCAATTTCAAAATATGGTAGTTAGAAAATGTATCTTCTTCGGGACGGTTGAGGACGTGGTCTGCTTGCATGCGCTCTCCGATGATGCGGAACGAAGCCACGTGTTGAGGATTGTTGTTGAGACGAACGCCCATATAATAAGTGTCTTCATGTTCAAGCTCGATATAGTCGAACGGAGCCGAATCGAGTGTCTCGATAGTGCTGGCACCATAGCCGTCGCCACTCATCTCGGCGAGGCCGAGTACGGTCTCGTCTTCATTCGAGAACAGGGCGAGGTTGGATTCATCAAATTGATCAAATGTATAGGCGTCAAAGCCATCATTCGCCAAATAGCGATCCAGCTTTCGATTCTCAAAAAATGTAGGTCCGTTTTGGATTAAGGCGATGAGCGTGATACAAGCTAGCAACACCCCGATGATTTTTCGTTTAAACATTCATCTCTTCCTTTCTTTAGAAACAGCCCATGAATTCATCCGAGTGCATGGGCTGTCTGCTTAGTACGTCAAACTCGCGGCGACGATGATCCCGACGACGAGTGAGGCGGAGAACAGGCTGATGCCGATGGCGAGGTTGCCGTTCTCGACTTCTTTCTCCAAGTTTACGCCTGGCGTCAGCACGTATTCGAACGTCCAGAACGCGACAACTTGGGCGAGAATCCCGACAAGGCCCCAGATGAAGGCGTCGAGCAGATTGACGCTGTTCGCCCACACCGTATAGATGACGATGGCGAGTCCTATCGCTTTCCCCCAAAGTTTCAAGGCGACGGCGACGTTACCTTCTTTAATCAATTTACGTTCCGAGTATTTCGTCGTCAGGGCGAAGACCACGAGTCCGGCTAAAATCAGGCCGAACCCTGTACCGAGGTGAGCGAGGAAGCTCAAGATGGAATCGAGCGTGATGAACGTCATAAGTTATTCTCCTTTGTTATGCCGATGGCTAAGTAGTAAGACTGGTTATTGGTGATCATACTGCCGGTGCGGATGCCGAGGGCGGACGGGTGGCCGTTCAAGCAAAAGCAACCGACCATGTAGTGTGTCTCGAGTGGCCCATTGACCGTGTTCGTCAGACGGGTCGGCAACTCGACGAACTGTTGATACACCGCCGTCTCGTCCGCGTACGTCTGGAGCGTCTCTTTATGGAACGGGACACCGGCTTGGTCGTAAAGGATGACCGAGTCACCTTCCCGTCCGAAGGCGGGCTTTTGGACGTATGCGCTCTGGCCGATAAACGGGTCGGGTTCGAGGTACGTCGGTAAAAAGTACGTCTCGATGATGACGCGCTCCGCTTCGTCGAAATATGTATCGGCCTCATACAGTTCCCAAATGAGTGCTTGGACGCCTTTGGACTGCATGAGAAACGCCGAGAGCGGATTGAGCAGCGAGACGTGTTTGGCCGCGTTCAGTTCGAGCAGGCGGATGCCGATCAAGTCGCCGTCGGGTGCCCGGTCGTCGACCAAGTGTTCAATCGGGTACGTCTGACGATACAAGACGTCGACGCGTTCCCCGGATGGTGTGAACACGCCGTCCGCATCGACGAGCAAGCGGTCGAGCGGGACGAATTCCGACGGCAAGTCGAGCGTCTCTTGGAGGAAACGCGTCGTCCATTTGTCCTCGATGTTGTCATCGTGGGCTGTAAAGACGATTTTTGGCGTCCCGTCCCGGCCGAGGCGTTGCCACGCCGCGATGACGGCTTTTCGTAATTCGGTCTTGAGTTCATGGGTCGACGCCGCGTTCGGGTCATCGAGTCCAAATTCTGTCGTCACGTAGCCGTTCACGTCGAACAGTTCTTTGATGAACGTCGGTGTGTCGGCATTGAACTCCATCAGTTTGATCGTGCCGTCTTTGACGATCCAGTCGTAGCGACCGATAATCGTCTCTTGCGGCAGTGCCTTGTCCCGGAGGAACGGCAGGCTCGCCTCAGGGTAGCCGAGTAGGCGGAGCGTTTCATCTGGGAGCGTTCGCAACAGCCGGTTCGTCTTTCGGAAAATCGCATCGACGTCACGCGTCGCCGCCCGAATCTGCCTCACCGCGTCCGTGGACATGGTGAGACAGTCGTAAAGGGCGTATTCCTCGTCGTTCAAGTCAGGCCAAAAGAAAGGGATTTGGCCGAATAATGCGTCCCGTTTCATCCCCCGAAGCCGCCTCGTGAGCCGCTCCCGAGTCCCGATTTGGAACTTGAGTTTGATTTGTTCGGGGTGATGCTGCTGGCGCCGCCGTTTGAACGATAGTTCTTATAGGACGATGAGTTTTTCAACGCACTCTTTGAGTTGAAAAGACTTCCGAGCAAGAAGAAGCTACCGAAGTGAGGGGAGCGCTCGTCGTCGCAGTAATACGATTCCGTCTCGTCATCCCAGTCCCAATCGTCACATTCGTAGCCCGTCGGTTCTTCCGGTAACGTCGCTTGCTCGGTTTCGTCGGTGCCACACGCCGCGAGCGAAGCGGTTAACACTGCGGCCGATAAACCGCTCAAGATTTTTTTGCTTGTCTTCATGTTGATTCCTCCAATGTATAACCTGTAGGGGTGACGTAAATGACATAGACGCCGCGATCCTCATCCGTCTCGGCCGAGTCACGTTCATATTCTTTGCCGGCGACGTACAAATATTGGCTGCCAAGCATGGCAAGGGCGTCGAGATGACGGTCGACGTAATACGCCTCGAGCAGCGGATTGTCGAACCGGTCGTCGAGCGTCCGGATTTCGACTTTGATGTCGGTCGTCTCGTGCTTGTCGACGGGTCCTTCCGTGTAGCGATCGACGTAAATCAAGAAGTATTGCTCGCCTTCGAGCGCCGATGAGCGCTGCTTGTAAGTCATGCCGTCCTTGACGAAAAATTCGCATTCGCGGCGGGCGAGTACTTCATCGAGGCCGAGCGATGTATAATGGTAGAGAGGCTCGAACGAAAGTTCGTTTTTATAAAGTCGATATTCCAAAACGATGGAGTTCATAACATCGTCCTTTCTTTTTTCTTTCTATACGGAACCGAGTGAGAATAGGTTTCGTATATCAAGTAAGTTGTCTCTAGTATATAGGAAAAGGAGGGGTTTTTCTGTGCATATCTTTTTTCGTGTCTGGCGTGGATTATCGAAATTATCGTTTTTGAACGTCGTCTTGGCGTCGCTTGGCATCATCGTGACCGGTACCGTCCTCGGGTTCGTGCTCGAGCCGGAGACGTTCCCGTCGATGTTCGACTCGTTTTGGTGGACGATGACGACGCTCACGACCGTCGGATATGGGGATTTCTTCCCGACATCGGTCGCGGGACGTTGGCTCGGGATTTTCTTGTTCCTGTTCGGGATTGGGATTATCGGGGCCTTGATTGGAAAACTCGTTGAAGTCGGTGCGACGTTTCAACGCTTAAAACGGGAGGGAAAGTTAGTGTATCGAGGAGAAGGACATTACGTCTATATCGGCTGGTCGCCGAAGACAAAAAAGGCAATCGACGAAGTGCTCGTCTATGAACCAAAGGCCGAGATTATCTTGATTGATCAGTTGAAGGAAGAGCCGTATGACCACGACAACGTCCATTACGTGCATGGGGATGCGTCGGACGAGACGATCCTCCTGCAGGCCAATATTTTAAAGGCGCGCCGGGTCGCCATCTTCGCCGATGCGCGCATCACGGAGACGCTCCTCGCCGACGGGAAATCGCTTCTCATCGCGTCCGCGGTCGAGGCATTGTCGTCCGAGCGCGGTGTCGATTTGCATACGGTCGTCGAGGTATGCGAGGAACGGAACATCTCGAAATTCAAGCACGTCCGTGTCGACGATTTCATTCTCGCGAACGACTCGGTGTCACTGCTCATGGCGAAAGCGACATTGCAGCCGGGGACGACGTCGATTTTTCGACAGCTGCTCAGCAAGCAGTCAGGCGGCAACATCCAGGCGCTCGCGCCAAAACCGGAATGGAAAACGATTCGGGATGCCGCGGAAAACTTGTTGCATCAAGGCGTCACGTTAATCGCCGTCAACGACCGCCTCGATTACGCGACGGTGCTCGATACACCGCTTCAGGCGAACGATATGCTGTACATCGTCTGTCACGATGATTCGTGGGAGCGACTGAACCAAGGAGGAATTTGATGTATAACGGAACGTTTATCCGCAAGATGACACGCATGCAGAACGTGCAGCGTTGGGACGAATATGCGCCGCATTATCATGACAACGCGGCGAGCCACAGTTTCCGTGTCGCCGTCTTCAGCTTGATCGCGGCGTATTATGAAGAGAATCGGGGACAAGACGTCAACTTGCTCGATGTGCTCGGCAAGGCGCTGTTCCATGATATGAACGAAGTGCAGACCGGCCCGATCATGCACCGGACGAAAAAAGAACCGACGCTCAAAGAACATATCGAACGGATGGAGCGGACGGCGAGTCTCGGCCTCGTCGAGTTGTTGTCGCAGTCGCTGCGGCCGCACTTTTATCGTTTCCTCGTCGAGGCGGAGGACGACTCGTTCGAAGGACGGCTCGTCGATGGCATCGATTCGTTCGACGCGATGCTGTTCGTCCGCCGGGAGGTCGGACACGGCTCACCCCATTTCGTCGCCAAGCTGGAAGAGATGAAAACGGCGCTGCGCGAACACCCGCTCGAGTCGGTCCGTTGGCTGTACGAACAAGTCGAAGCGGAGACGGACGTGGCGACGTTCATCGAGAACGTTATGCGGATGGACAGTGTAAGACGGTGGAAAGGCCGATTCAATACGATTGACGATAACGACGCCATCCATGGCTTCCGGGCGGCCGCGCTCGGGATGTTCAGCGGGTTGCTCGAGCGGGAGAAATATGACGTCGACGTCGATGTCGCTGAGCTGACGGCCCGCCTGCTCTGTCACGATCTCGTCGAAGGGGTGACCGGGGACGTGCTCGGCCCAGTGAAACATTCGACCGCCGAGACCGGTGCGGCGTTCGAGGCGTACGAACGGGCCGAGAGCGAGGCGCTCTTGTCGCTGCTCCCGGACTATATGCAACCGGCGTTCCGCCGCTATATGGCCGATTCGAAAGATGACACGTATGAAGGCCTGCTCGTCGACATGATGGACAAGCTCGACGCGCTCATCAAGATGAACATGGAGCGGAAGATGAATGGCGCCGAATATGAGGTCACGTACCGCGAGCAACTTCGTAAAGTACAGATGCGCTACGAGAACCCGAGCATGTTGTTCTTCTTGGCGTACATCTTGCATGATTTAGATTACGTCACCAGTTAACCAGGTCGCAGACGAACCGTCTGCGGCTTTTTTTATATCATTCATTGACATATATCATTCAACGATATATATTAAGGGTAAGATATATCAATGAATGATATAGGAGGTGGCGGGATGCCGCGTAATGATACGATCGAGCTCGGCGAATTGACCGACAGCATGCTTTATATCCTGCTCGCCTTGACCGAGGCGCGTCACGGCTATTTGATTATGCAGTTCGTCGACGAGTTGACGAACGGGCGGATTAAAATCGGGCCGGCGTCGATGTACACGATCATCAAGAAGCTCGTGAACGCACAGCTGATCGAGCCAATTGACGGAGACGGGAAACAGAAACGTTATGTGATCACGGCACAGGGTCGTGCGCTCGTAGCGGAAGACTTGAAACGCAGGCAAGCGATCGTCGACGATGCACGCTTCATTTTAGACGGGGAGGGACAGGGATGAAACGGAAATATATGTCGAGTTGGGGACTGGCGTTCGCCGAAGAACAAGAAATGAAAAAGCTGGAACGGATGGCGGCTCGCGGCTGGCATTTGGAGAAATTCGCGCCGCTCGGCTACACGCTCGTCGAAGGCGAACCGATGGATGTGCGCTATAGTCTCGATTATCGAAAACAACCGGACGCGGAATACTTCGAACTGTTCGCCGCGAGCGGCTGGGAACATGTCACATCGACAGGTGATGAGATTCATGTGTTCAAAGGCCGTCCGGACGCGACGCCTCTTTATACCGATCGCCAGACGACCGAAGAGAAATACGGTCAAGTCGAGCGAACGATGGGCCGGGGAGCGCTCATCTGTCTATTGCTATCACTCGGATTCGTATTCATGTTGCAATTGGATTGGCCGCAGACGGCGGAGGCCATCATCTTGGTGCTGCAGACGCTGGTCGCCATCGGGCTCGTCTTTACCGGACTCCCTTATCTCGGATACCTCGTGAAACGAAAACGGCTGGAACGGAATGACTGACTAGGCGGATGGCACAAGCCATCCGTTTTTGCTTTGGTCGACTGAACTATTCAAACGAAAAATAGTTAGGCGCAGAGAACTGTTTTATAGAAACCCTCTATTCAACTAAAGGAGAATCCGTCATGATAACTAATGAAATCGCTTGCATTAATTTCGAAGAGGAGGAATAGGCATGGGTAAGAGACGGAAAGGGTTAGCGGTGACGGCTGGTGTCACCGCGATTGCACTGCTCGCCGGGCAACCGGTCGCACAGGCGGCGACACCTCAGAACGGCACGATGATGCAATATTTTGAATGGTATGTCCCGAACGACGGCCTGCATTGGAACCGGCTATCGAATGACTCGCAGCATTTGAAGGACATCGGGGTGACGACGGTGTGGATTCCGCCGGCGTATAAAGGCACGTCGCAAAATGACGTCGGTTACGGCGCTTACGATTTGTATGACCTCGGCGAGTTCAACCAAAAAGGCACGACCCGGACGAAGTACGGCACGAAAGCCCAGCTCCAGACCGCCATCTCGAACTTGCGCGGCAAGGGCATCGGCGTCTATGGCGACGTTGTCATGAACCATAAAGGCGGGGCCGACTACACCGAGAGCGTCCAAGCGATTGAGGTCAATCCGTCGAACCGGAACCAAGAGACGTCCGGGGAGTACGCCATCTCGGCGTGGACCGGCTTCAACTTTGCGGCCCGCAACAATACATATTCGCCGTTCAAATGGCGCTGGTACCATTTCGATGGCACCGATTGGGATCAGTCGCGCAGCTTGAGCCGGATTTACAAGTTCAAGAGCACGGGCAAGGCGTGGGACACGGACGTGTCGAACGAGAACGGCAACTATGACTACCTCATGTATGCCGATGTCGATTTCGAACATCCGGAAGTCCGCCAAGAGATGAAGAACTGGGGGAAATGGTACGCCGATTCGCTCGGGCTCGATGGCTTCCGATTGGACGCGGTCAAACATATCAGCCACTCGTACTTGAAGGAGTGGGTGACGAGCGTGCGCCAGACGACCGGGAAAGAGATGTTCACGGTCGCCGAGTATTGGAAGAACGATCTTGGGGCCATCAACGACTATCTGTATAAGACGGGCTATACGCATTCCGTCTTCGATGTGCCGCTCCACTATAACTTCCAAGCGGCCGGGAACGGCGGCGGATATTACGATATGCGCAACATCTTGAAAGGCACCGTCACCGAGCAGCACCCGTCGCTGTCCGTGACGATTGTCGATAACCATGACTCGCAGCCGGGTCAATCGCTCGAGTCGACGGTCGCCAACTGGTTCAAACCGCTCGCCTACGCGACGATCATGACGCGCGGCCAAGGGTATCCGGCCCTCTTCTACGGGGACTATTACGGTACGAAAGGGACGACGAACCGGGAGATCCCGAACATGTCAGGCACGCTCCAACCGATTTTGAAGGCACGGAAAGACTTCGCCTATGGGACACAACATGATTACCTCGATCATCAGGACGTCATCGGCTGGACACGTGAAGGGGTGACCGACCGTGCCAAGTCAGGTCTCGCGACGATTCTTTCGGATGGCCTGGGCGGCTCGAAATGGATGTACGTCGGCAAACAGAACGCCGGCGAAGTATGGAAAGATATGACGAACAACAACTCTCGCCTCGTCACGATCAATGCCGACGGCTGGGGACAATTCTTCGTCAACGGCGGTTCCGTCTCGATTTATACGCAACAATAAGAAAAAAACGAGTCGCGAGACTCGTTTTTAGCGTTTCCAGCCCCAGTCGTCACTCTTGTATTTGGTGACGAGCTCCTGAATCTCTTGTTGTTGCGCCTCAGTGAACGTCAGCGGTTCGAACGTCAAATCGAACGCGTCGCGGAACCCGTCCGTGAACGCCGCGGCGACCTCATCGAACGCGACCGTCCGGCCGAGCGTCTCGTTCAACGAGACGGCCTTGTCGCCGAACCGGGCCTTCGCTTCCGCTTTCTCGTCGGCCTTGAGGTTGAAGCAGTCGAACAAGACGTCATCGTCAATCGATAACGGAATCGACCCATGCTGCAGGACGGCGCCTTGGTGTCGCACTTGGGCACTTCCGGCAATCTTCTTCCCGTCGACGGCGAGCTCATAGTACGAGGCGGCGTCGAAACAGACGGCCGACTTTGGTTTTCGGAGCGCCTCGCGGTCGGCCTCGGTCAAGGGGACCGAGAACTCGGCCGGGACACCTAATGCGTGATAGCCGCGCCGCACCCCTTCGGTCAGAAGCCGATAGCTCTCGATGACGTTCGTCGGCAAAGACGGCATCGTCTCAGGCAAAATGACGCTATACGTCAATTCGTCCGCGTGGAGGACGGCCCGTCCCCCGGTCAAACGACGGACGACCGGGATGTCGTTCGTGCGAAGTGCCTCGCGATCGAGGTCACGCGTCGCCCGTTGAAAGCGTCCGACGCTGATGGCGTGCGGGGCCCAGGCGTAAAAACGGAGTGTCGGTTTCATGTCGCCGCGCGCGACCCAGCCGGCGATGGCTTCATCGATCGCCATGTTCTCGGCCGGGGACAACGGGGCAGTGTGGAGCAAATGCCATGTCGTTCCAGTCATAAACGTCTCTTCTTTCTCTTAATCGATTGGCAACATCGTGTGACGACGCGCCTTGTGAACTTGTTCGTCCGCGTGATACGACGAACGGACGAGCGGTCCGGCCTCGCAGTGCGAGAACCCTTTCGCCAAGGCGATCTCTTTCAGCTCGGCGAACTCATCCGGGTGATAATAACGCTCGACGTCGAGGTGCTTCTTCGTCGGCTGCAAGTATTGGCCGAGCGTGAGGATGTCGACGTTGTGGGCCCGAAGGTCGTCCATCGCCTGAATCAACTCTTCTTTCGTCTCGCCGAGTCCGACCATGATTGACGACTTCGTCGGGATGTCCGGGTTCAGTTCTTTCGACCGTTTCAAAAATTCGAGCGTCCGGTCGTACGTCGCTTTGGCGCGGACTCTCGGCGTCAAGCGGCGGACCGTCTCCAAATTGTGGTTCATGATGTCCGGACCGGCATCGATGAGCGTCTGGAGCGCCGAGAAGTCACCCATCATATCCGACGGCAGCACTTCGATTGACGTCTCCGGGTTCATGGCGCGGACGGCGCGGACCGTCTCGGCGAACACCGTCGCCCCGTAGTCGCTCAAGTCGTCGCGGGCGACGGCCGTGATGACGACGTGCTTCAAGTTCATGAGGCGGACCGACTCGGCGACACGTTTCGGTTCTTCCCAGTCGAGCTCGTTCGGCTTACCTGTCGTGACCGCGCAGAAGCGACAGGCGCGGGTGCAGATGCTCCCGAGAATCATGAACGTTGCGGTGCGGCGGACGGCCCAACATTCATGGATGTTCGGACATTTGGCTTCCTCACAGACCGTATGTAGATTTTTCTCGCGCATCATCTTTTTGAGACCGGTGTATGTCTCGTTCGTGTTCAGTTTAATCTTTAACCATTCCGGCTTTCGTTTCAGTTCCCCTCGTGCCAAGATGATTTCCCCCTTTTTGAAAGTTAACCCCTAACAAAAAGAGTTTACCAAAGATGAAGACGAATTCGAACCAGCGAAATTATTGGCTTTGCCAATACAGGTCAGCTGTGTGTCAAAACAGAACATATATTTCAAAATGGTTACGCTTTCATGTGAAGTGTTGTTTCCCATTTTTTGAATTGCTATACTGACGTTGACCACCTGAATAAGGACCATATGTAACTGATACGATCAGGCATGGGGTGAACGAGCGTTGGTGAGGCAACGCTTCTTCCTCCATGCCTTTTTGTTTGGGGGTCGGGGAAACTTTCAAAAAAGGAGTGGGGAACATGAACAAAGCACTGAACTGGACGGCGACACTCGGACTCACGACTGCGCTACTCGTCTCATCGGTCCCGATGGCGAATGCGGTCGTAGCGGAGGAGAGCCCGGCGCCATCAATCGAGCAGCGTGTCGAGACGAAGCTCGCCTCGATGACGCTTGAGCAAAAGCTCGGCCAAATGATCATGCCAGACTTCCGATTATGGAACGGAGCGAACCACACGGTACTCGCGACCGATGTCGCGCGCGTCGTCGATCGGTTTGACCTCGGGGGGGTCATCTTGTTCGCGGAAAACGTGACCGAGACCGAACAGACGACGAAACTCGTCCACGACCTCCAAGAAGTCGTCAAACAAGACGAAAGCAACGACGTACCGCTCTTCATCACGATTGACCAAGAGGGTGGGATCGTGACACGGCTCGGGGCAGGGACGAACTTGCCGGGCAACATGGCGCTCGGAGCGACACGGAGTAGCCAGTACGCATACGACGCGGGGAATATTATCGGTTCGGAGTTGAACGCTCTCGGGGTGAACGTCAACTTCGGCCCGGTACTAGACGTCAACAACAACCCGGCCAACCCGGTCATTGGCGTGCGCTCGTTCTCGAGCGACCCGGAACTCGTCGGTGAGCTCGGGTCGGCGATGACGCAAGGGATTCAAGACCAAGGCGTCGCCGCGACGGCGAAGCATTTCCCGGGTCATGGTGACACGGCGGTCGATTCGCATTACGGACTTCCGATTGTCGATAAATCACTCGAAGACTTGCGTGGGCTCGAACTGTTACCGTTCAAGCGGGCCATCACCGAAGGCATCGACATGATTATGACGGCCCACATCGGGATGCCGCAAATCGAGGATGAGGTCGTCAACTCACCGCGCGGCACGTTCCCGCTCCCGGCAACGCTCTCGGATGACGTCATCACGGGCGTCTTGCGTGAAGATATGGGCTACGACGGCATCGTCATCACGGACGCCTTGAACATGCAGGCAATTGCCGATAACTTCACGGAAGCGGAAGCGGTCATCAAGACGTTCGATGCGGGCGTCGATATCGCGCTCATGCCGACGATTCTACGGTCAAATGCGGACGTCGTGAAGCTCGAAACGATCTTTGAAGACGTCATGGCCGCTGTCGAGGACGGACGCCTGTCAGAAGACAAGATTGATGCAGCGGTCGAACGGATTTTGACACTCAAAGCAGAACGCGGCATTTGGCAAGAGTCGGTCGACACGACGACGCTCGAGGCGAAACTCGCTGAGGCGAACGCGGTCGTCGGCAGTGTCGAGCATAAAGCGAAAGAACGTGAAATCGCCGAAGCGGCCGTCACGCTCGTGAAGAACGACGACAAGACGCTTCCGTTCAAACCGAAAAAAGGCGAGACGGTCCTCGTCTTGTCACCGGCGAAAGATCAGACGGACAGCATGATCAAGACGATTAAGTCGCTTGAGAAAAATGCCGGCAACATGAAAGACGTGAACGTCATCGCCGCGAACTATACGGCATCGACGAAACATTTGGATCAAAACCCAGACTTGAAAGCGAAACTCGACGCAGCCGACTATATCATCGTCGGTTCGAACGTGAACAACAGCGCCAAGCTGAAATCGACGTCGGCTGACAACTACGTGCCGGCCGAAGTGTTCCGTTACGCGAACGAGACGGGCAAGAAGTCAGTCATGCTCAGTCTGCGTAACCCGTACGATGTGGCGGTTCAACCGGACGCACCGGCCCAGCTCATCATCTACGGCTTCAAAGGTGACCCGAACGGACCGGATTCAGAGGCAGGCAATGCCAAATCGGCAGGACCGAACCTCCCGGCCGGCATCCGCGCCATCTTCGGTGAAGTCAAGCCGACGGGCAAACTCCCGGTCGACGTCCCGACGTTCGAGAACGGCGTGTTCGGAGACGAACTGCACCTTGAATTCGGAGACGGATTCCGCAACTGGAACAAGTGAACGAAAACAGCGATCATCCGCGGATGATCGCTGTTTTTCATTCGAATAACGATTCGAGAAGCGCGTAGTTGACGGTTTCGAACTCGCGGTCGCGGAGACCTTGTCCCTGTTTGGCGTCATAGCCATAATAAACGATGTGCATGATGCCGTCCCGGCGCTTGCCGTAAAAATTATAGGCGATGTCCGGCTCGTCATGTAGCGTGAGGCTGTACGAATAGCCGAATTGGTTCGGGAAGACGCGCAGCGTATAAGCAGATTCGTCAACTTGATGTTGCTCCTGCAAATAGGTTTGCAACAAATCGCGATGGCGTGCTTCATCAATTTTGAAGAGCGTAAAGATGAACACAACAGCGAACAGCGCAATAAGGGGAGTACGGTGCCGCTTCGTCACGCCTCGAAATAGCCGACGACGAGAAGGCCAGGGCCTGTATGGGCCCCGATGGCCGAACCGACGATCGTCTTCGTGACGCTCGCTGGGTTCGTGTGTTCTCGGAGCAACGCCTCGAATTGGTCGGCTTTGACCAGGTCATCCCCGTGACCGATGAAGACGTGCCCGCCTTCGACGAGCGGTTTCGATTCGGTCATCCATTCGACGATGCGGCGCATCACTTTTTTGTGCCCGCGAATCTTCTCGATCGGGACGAGCTTACCGTCTTCGACCGTGAGGAGCGGTAAAATCGTCAGCAAGTCCCCGATGAACGCGCTCGCTTTCGAGACGCGGCCGCCGCGCATCAAATACTCGAGCGATTCGACCGTGAACAAATGGCGGATTTTGCCGACGAGCGACGTCGCATAGGCGACCGTCTCTTCGTACGTATGGTCTTGGCCATATTCGGCGACCGTCTTGACGAACAGCCCTTGGCCGACCGAGGCGGCACGCGTATCGAGAATATGGAACGTGCTGTTCGGGTATTCTTCTTTAAGCAGGTTGCCGACCATGACGGCCGTCTGGTATGTACCCGAGAGCTCGCCCGAAAAAGCAAGATACAGGAATGGGATTTCCGATTCGAGATGTTGGCGGAAACAATGTTCAAGTCGGGCCGTCTCGATTTGGAACGTCTTCGGTGTCTTGCCGTTCCGCATCGCGTCGTACACGTCTTTCGGTTGAATCGTTTCCCCGTCTAAAAATTCCTCGTTGTCGATGATGACACCGAGCGGCAATATTTCGAGGCCGTACTCGACGACTTGTTCTTGGGTCAAGTCGGCCCCGGTATCGGTGATGATTTTAAACATGCAATCACTCCTCTGCTAATTGTTGTTCAATGTCGCGAATCGGTTCATTGCGTTTCCACATTCGGTCGAGCTGGATTGCGAGCGTCGCTTGTTCGGTCGCATCGAGCGAGCCCGGGATGAGCCGGCTCACGCCACTGAGGACGGTATAGGCGCGACGCAACACGTCATCGACGGTGAGCGGGATTTGAAGCAAATCCTCGAGGGATGCCATCGTCTCCGGGACGATTTCGGGATACGTGAATCGTGTCGTTTCACCTTGGATGGCTTGCGCATAAAAATCACGGATGAGCGCGGCCCGTTCACTCCCGCTCTTGCGGACGCTCAAATAAATCTGGACGGCGACGCCGCCACGGACGCGGCGCTGCGAGATGCCGGCGAACTTTTTCCCGTCAATCGACAAATCGAAGCTGCCCGGGCAGTATGAGCCGACGATTTCGCCAGGCACGATGTTGGTCGTCACGTCTTGGAACATGAGTTGGATGAGCGACGTCATCGCCTCATAGCCGCTGTCGATTTGAATGCCGTCTTTCTCCGGTAAAATCAAGGATAAGTTCAACACGTCCGCGTCCAAAACGACGGCGAGTCCGCCTGAGTTACGGACGACGGGACGGAATCCGCGCTCATGCAGCAAACGGATGCCCTCTGCCAAGTGGGGCAGACGGGCGTCTTGAATCCCGAGCACGACCGTGTTTAGATGGACCCAGGCCCGCAGGACGGCACCTGACGTCGCGGTCGAGGCACAGAGCGTATCGTCCGTCGCGAACGATTGCTCGGCTTGGAACGCCGGACCGAGCGAAGACTGGTCGATGACACGGTAGGTCGGTTGTCGTAATAATGGATGGGTCATATACATAATTCCTTTTCAATAAATAATTTCCTTCCCATTATAACATGGGAGGAACAACGCGCTAGAAGTCGAATCCATCAATAATGAAACGTAGGGGGCAACGTCATGTATACGTCACGAGGTCAATTGTCAGGCTCGAAAGTATTCAAAGATCCGGTTCACCGTTATATATACGTCTATGATCATCTCGTCTGGGAATTGATCAATACGAAAGAGTTTCAACGGCTACGTCGCATCAAACAGCTCGGAACGTCATTTTTAACGTTCCATGGTGCCGAGCATACGCGCTTCCACCATTCGCTCGGCGTCTATGAGATTGCCCGGCAGCTGATCGACCAGTTCCATGAATATCCGGAGTGGGACGACCGCAATCGCGAGCTGCTTCTGGCGGCTGCGTTGCTTCACGATGTCGGGCACGGTCCGTTCTCGCACGCGTTCGAGCACGTCTTCGCCGTTCGTCACGAGGTGTGGACCGAACGAATCATTCTCGGCGATACGGAAGTGAACAAAGTGCTGTCCGAGATGGGGGTCGGTTTCCCGGAAGAAGTGGCGGCCATCATCAACAAGACGCACCCGAACCGCCTGCTCGTCAACATCCTCAGTTCGCAGCTCGACGTCGACCGGATGGACTACTTGCTCCGCGACGCCCATTTCGCCGGTGTCAGTTACGGCAAGTTTGACCTCGAGCGCATGCTTCGGGTGTTGCGTCCGGACGAGGACCAAGTCGTCGTCAAACAGTCGGGGATGCATACGATTGAGGACTATATCATGCGGCGCTATCAGATGTATTGGCAAGTCTATTTGCACCCGGCGACGCGGTCGAGCGACTTGTTGCTCAAGGCCGTGCTCGAGCGGGCGCAAGAGCTGTACGAGTCGGGCTACGCCTTCGCGATGACGCCGAAACACTTCTTGCCGATTTTCAATCATGAGGACATGACGCTCGAGCATTACTTGAAGCTCGATGAGACGATCGTCTATTTCTATTTCCAAGAATGGATGGATGAGGCGGACCCGATTTTGGCCGACCTCGCCAGCCGGTTCGTCAATCGTCGCTTGTTGAAGTATAAGAACTTCCCGGAAGCGAATCGCATCCGCTACATGGACCGCTTGCGTTCGACGATGGAGTCGATTGGGTTGCCGACCCGCTACTACTTGCTCGAGGACCAACTCAGTCAACTGCCGTACGATTTGTATAAAGGGCACGGCAAATACGAGGGCATTTACTTGCAGATGAATGATGGCGACCGTCGGGAAATCTCGGAAGTGTCGATGCTCGTCCAATCGATTTTGAACTCGCGGCAGTCGGACGAAAAAATTTATTATCCCGAGGACGTGCTCCTCAACTTGAAAGATTTCGCGTCAGAAAAAACATGGATGTTGTCAACGTTACGAGGAGAGTGAATCGTTGAAAAGGAAGTGACACCATGGGGGTTGGCACATTGGTCGGAGGGGTCGGCATCTTCTTGCTCGGGATGATGCTGTTGACGGATACGTTGAAAAACATGGCCGGAGAGAGGCTCCGGCAACGGTTGAACCGATTGGCGGAAGGGCCGGTATCGGGTGCGTTTCTCGGAGCGACGATGACGGCGCTATTCCAATCGTCGACGGTGACGACGCTCATGACGATCAGTTTTGTCAGCGCCGGTCTGTTGACGTTCACCCAAGCGCTCACACTCGTCATCGGTGCGAACGCCGGCAGCGCGACGACGGGCTGGATCGTGGCGCTCTTAGGATATAACGTGGACATCCGCGAGCTGTTGCTCCCGCTCATCGGGGTCGGGATGGCGCTACGTTTGATTGGGCGGCGCGTCAAACGCATCGGCATGCTCATGGTCGGACTCGGTCTGATTTTCGTCGGCATCGGGACGCTCCAAGAGGCGATGCGCGACGTCGTCACGTTCTCGTTCGCCGGTTGGGAAGCGGACACACCACTGCATCAACTCGCGCTGCTCGGGACAGGTTTACTCATGACCGTCTTGTTACAGTCCTCGAGCATCGGTCTCGTCTTGACGATGACGGCGCTCGCGACCGACACGGTGACGCTCGCCCAAGCCTGTCTGCTCGTCCTTGGACAAAGCGCCGGGACGAGTCTCGTCGTCGCCATCGGATCGATCGGAGGCTGGAAGTCGGCCCGCCGCATCGTCTTGGCGCACATGCTCGTCCACGGGTCGATTTTACTCATCGGCTGGCTGACGTTCCCGCTCTTGTTCGGTATCGTGAACGGTGTGGCCGACCGCCTCAATTGGAATGAACTGTTGCGGCTCGCCTTGTTCCACACCTCGTTCCATCTGCTCGGTGTGTTCACGTTCTTGCCGTTCCACGAGGCGTTCAGCCGTCAGTTGCTCAAGTGGATTCCGAGCCGGGCCGAAAAGCTGACCCGGTTCCTCGACCCGAACATGGCCCGCATCCCGACGGTCGCGCTCGAGGCGGCCCGGCGCTCGTTGATTGAAATTGAGCGCTATTTGGCAAAAGAGACGCAGTTGTTATTGACCGAGGCGCGCAAACGCGACGACGAGCTCCAACTCGTCGAGAAAACGCTCGGCGACGTCCGTGTGTTTTTGAGCACCGTTCAATTGGAAGAAGGGCGAGGGCGCAACGACTATGGTCAGCATTTGTCGCTGCTCCATACGATCGACCACTTGGAGCGGTGGCTGTTCGTCATGCGGGAAGTCGACCCGGTCGACGCACTCCGCGATACGGACTTCTTGGTCGCGCGTCAACTCGTCTTGCATGAGCTCGACATGGTCGAGACGCTCACTCATCATACGCCCCCGGAAGAGTCGCGACAGTGGAAAACGGCCTCGAAGCAGCTCGCCGAGTATCGAAAAGCGCACCGGGCCGAACTGCTCGAGGAGACGGCGGCCAATCAGCTCGAGATGGACCAGACGATTCAAAAGGTGCAGGCGCTCCTTTGGCTCGACCGAATCGGTTATCACGTTTGGCGTGCGACGCGTCATCTCATTAAACCGACCGTCCCGAGCGAACGGTTCGAAGTGAATCTGGAAGACTGAAAAACGACCGCCCTCCGAGATGGAAGGGCGGTCGCTGTGTTTACTTCTTATCCGCGTGCATGACGCCGGCTTGGCCGTAATGCGTCGCATCCATCTCTTCGATGAAGACGGTAATGTTCTCTTTCGGGGCGTTCGTCGTCTCGGAGACGGCGTCCGTCACTTTCTCGATCAACGCGCGTTTTTGTTCGACCGTGCGGCCTGGGAGCATTTTGACAGTTACGTATGGCATCACATTTCCTCCTTTTAGTTCGTTCTCTTTCATTTTAGAGAAAGTCGCGCAGACTGGGAAGAATAAAGTCGAGCTCTGCCGCGATGCTCATTAAATTTGCAGGTGCGAAATATGTGAAAACGGGGTAAGGAACAAGACAGACTAGTCGTAGGAGGAACAGGCACATGAAATGGAAGGGCAGACAAGCAAGTCGGAACGTCGAGGATCGACGGGGACAACGTGTCGGAGGGAAAGGCATCGCAGGGATTGGTGGGGGCTTCGGTCTCATCTTAGTTATCGTCTTCACACTGCTCAACGGGGGCAACCCGGGCGATATCGTCAACAATATCGGACTGGGAGAACCGGAACAGTCGTCTGGAACGTATGAAGGCTCGGCACGGGAAGAAGAGATGGCCGATTTCGTGTCGGTCGTGCTACGGGATACCGAGGAAGTATGGACCGATATCTTTGCCGAGAACGGATTGACGTATCGGGAGCCGACGCTCGTCATCTATAAAGACCAAGTCGAATCCGCGTGCGGGATTGCCGGGTCGGCCGTCGGACCGTTCTACTGTCCGGGTGATCAGAAGCTGTATATCGATTTAAGTTTTTATGATGACCTCAGTCAACAGTTCAACGCGCCAGGTGACTTCGCGATGGCGTACGTCGTCGCCCACGAGGTCGGGCATCACGTCCAGACGTTGCTTGGCACGACGGACGAGATTATGCCGCTTCGCAATGAGATGAGTGAGACGCAGTTCAATAAATATTTAGTCCGCTTCGAACTTCAGGCCGATTACTATGCGGGCGTCTGGGCCCATCATGCGCAAGGGATGGGCTACCTCGAGTCCGGCGACGTCGAGGAGGCATTGAACGCGGCGCACCAAATCGGGGATGACACGCTGCAGAAACAAGCACGCGGCTATGTGACGCCAGATTCGTTCACGCACGGGACGTCCGAGCAACGGAAACGTTGGTTCGATAAAGGATTCCAAAATGGGACGATTCAAGGTGGCGATACGTTCAACGCCAAAAACTTATAACCATGAGGTCAAGCGATGGCTTGACCTTTTTCCATGTCCAAGTTGGCTTGTGAAGAAAGAATCCGCTATCATGGAAACAGAAACTAGAAGTAGGAAGGGGATGACCCGATGGAATCCTTACTCAAAAAAATCGAATTCGCCAAAAGCGAGATGACGTCCGTGGAGAAAAAAATCGCCGACTATATTTTATCCCACTCGACGCTCGTCCCGAATATGACGACGAAAGAGCTCGCTCAAAAGACAGACGTGTCCGAGGCGAGTATCGTCCGCTTTGCGCGTGTCGTCGGGATCGATAGCTTCAAGGCGTTCAAACTCGCCCTCGTCAAAGACTTGGCGATCACCGAGACGACGCTGACCGACTTCAACGTGTTGCAACAGAAAGACACACCGTACGATTCTTTCCAAAAAGTCATCCATGTGAACAAGATGGCCGTCGAGGCATGTGCCGAGGCGATGGACAAGCGTGAGCTCGAGCATGCGATCGATACGTTCGCCCGGGCGAATCGGGTCGTGTTTTACGGGGTCGGCGGCTCGTCGACGGCCGCGTACGACGCGCAATATAAATTTACAAAGCTCGGTTATGCGGCCCAGACGTCGCAAGATTTCCATTACATGTTGTCGCTCATCCCGCATCTCGGACCGAACGACGTCTTCGTCGCCATCAGCACGTCGGGCCGGACGAAAGACGTGCTCGAACTCGTCCGCTTCGCCAAGAAGAAAGGGGTGCCGGTCGTCGCCATCACGGACCTCGATAAGTCACCGCTCTATCGGGAAGCGGATGTGCGCCTCTGTACGCCTAGCGTCGAACGCGACTTCCGAATTGCGAGCATCGCGTCGCGGATGACGCAGTTGACGATTATCGACACGCTTTATATGGGGCTGTTGCACCGTAAAGGCGAGGGCTTGATCGATCGCTACGCCGAGGCGCGTGATGAGATGGTGAAGTTGCGCCGATGATTCATGTCTATGATGCGACGTGGCGCGACGAGGTGTCGGCGTTTCTCTTGCGACAACGGTCGTTCGCCGCGTTGAACGGACAGACACCTGAGACGTTCCAGGACGAGAATTTGACCGACTTTGAAACCGAAGGGACCGTCAGTCTCGTTTTTACGGACGGGGACGTCATCGCGGTCGCCGACTTGCTGAAGAAGCATCCGGTCGACGGCTCGCTTTGGCTCGGACTATTTGTCGTCGAGGAGAAACTCCACGGCACCGGTCTCGCGCAGCGTCTCTATGAACAGCTGGAACGGGAACAGATGCGTCCGTTCCAGACCGAGTTCCGACTCGGGGTCTTACCTCATAATGAACGGGCGCGCCGTTTTTGGGAGCGGCAAGGCTATGTCTATGAGAAAGATTCCGTCACGGCACGGGGCGACCACGTCCATGTGTTGAAAAAAGTCATCACCTAAAGCGCTCGGTCCACTAGGGCCGGGCGTTTTGTATGGCTGTATACATGTATACAAATCTACATGTATACGCCGAACCTGTAATGAAATTTTATTTCCTTATTTTTTTAATTAAGTTTGACTTTTAATTTCAAGTTAGTACAATAAAATTAGAGAGAAGAAAGGATGGTGGCGATGTTAGACAAACTGGCTACTGAAAGACGAAATGAACGTACGATGCACTTGGACGAGATGGCGGTCGAGGAGTTCCTCGCAGTGATGAACGAGGAAGATCAATCGGTCCCACACGTCATTAAAGAAGAGCTGTCGGTCATTGCCGACGTGACGAAGCGTGCCATCGCATCCTTCCAACAAGGGGGGCGTTTGATTTATATCGGCGCAGGGACGAGCGGACGGCTCGGCATCCTCGACGCGGCAGAATGTGTGCCGACGTTCGGCGTGTCACCGGACATGGTCGTTGGACTCATCGCCGGGGGCGAGCGGGCGCTCATCAAAGCCGTCGAGGGAGCAGAAGACAGCAAGGATTTGGCAGTCAATGATTTGAAAGCGCTTCACTTGAATGAGAAAGACACCGTCATCGGGATTGCCGCGAGCGGACGGACACCGTACGTCATCGGCGGGCTCGATTACGCCCGTGAGGTCGGCGCGACGACAGCCGCGCTATCGTGTAACAAAGGTTCAAAAATCAGCGAACACGCCGAGTTCAAAATCGAAGTCGAGACGGGACCAGAAGTATTGACCGGATCGACCCGTTTGAAAGCAGGGACGGCGCAAAAACTCGTCCTCAACATGATCTCGACGGCGTCGATGATTGGGGTAGGGAAAGTGTATCAAAACTTGATGGTCGACGTGCAGCCGACGAACGAAAAGTTGGAAGTGCGGGCCAAACGGATGATTGCGGAAGCGACAGGGGTCGACGAACAGACGGCCGCGCGTTATTTCGATTCATCCGGTGGTCACGTCAAGACGGCGATCGTCATGATTTTAGCCGACGTCCCGCATGCGGAGGCAGTCGAGCGATTAGAGCGTGCGAACGGATTCGTCCGTGACGCACTATAAGGGGGATTCGAGATGAAGAAAGAAGAAGTTCTGGCACATGCGATATTAGAGCATGTCGGGGGGAAAGATAACATTCGTCAACTCGCGCATTGTATGACACGTGTGCGTTTGGCACTCAAAGATCCGACGAAAGCGGATCTCGCCGCATTGAAACAAATCGATGGTGTCATGGGTGTCATCGATGACGAGACGTTGCAAATCGTCGTTGGCCCGGGGACGGTCAACCGCGTGGCTGACCATCTCAGCCGTGAGACAGAGCTCGCGATCGGGGAAGAATCGGTCGATGCGAACTTGACGCCGGATGAACGGGCGGCCATCGAACGTCAAAAAGTGAAAGACAAACAGAAGTCGCCGTTCAAGCGCTTCTTGCGTCGCTTAGGGAATATCTTCATTCCGCTCATTCCAGGTCTTGTCGCTTCAGGAATCATTAACGGGGGAGCCAACTTCGCGAAGAACGCCGGGGTTGACCCGACCGAGACGTGGATGCAAATCCTCTTATTGCTCGGTAGCACCGTCTTTGCGTATCTCGCCATTCTCGTCGGTTGGAACACGGCGAAAGAGTTCGGCGGCACACCGGTACTCGGGGCCATCGCCGGGGGGATTCTCTTCAACCCGATGCTCGCCGACATCACCATTTATGGGGAACCGCTCGTCGTCGGACGGGGTGGATTGTTCGGGGTCATCTTTGCGGCTTGGCTCATGACGTACATCGAGAAACACGTGCGTCGCTTCATGCCGACAGCAGTCGATATCATCTTTACACCGCTTCTCACGGTCCTCGTCGTCGGCTTCACGGCGCTCTATGCGATCATGCCGGTCGCGGGCGTCTTGTCGGACGGGATCATGCAAGGACTCAACGCAGTGCTTGAAATCGGTGGTCCGGTCGCTGGTGCCGTACTTGCTGGCTTCTTCTTGCCGCTCGTCATGGTCGGGTTGCATCACGGACTCACACCGATTCACTTGGAACTCTTGAACACGGTCGGGAATACGGCACTCTTGCCAATCTTGGCGATGGCTGGAGCTGGACAAGTCGGGGCAGCACTCGCGATTTTCGTGAAGACGCGCAACCAACGCCTCCGCAACATCATCAAAGGGGCCATCCCGGTCGGATTCCTTGGGATCGGCGAGCCGCTCCTTTACGGGGTCACGCTTCCGCTCGGGCGTCCGTTCTTGACGGCTTGTATGGGAGCAGCGGTCGGCGGTGCCTTCCAAGCGACGATGAAGACGGCAGCGCTCGGGATTGGGGTCTCTGGTCTCTCGCTCACGCCGCTCATCGACAACGGCATGTACTTGACGTATATTGGAGGTCTCGTAATTTCGTATACGGCTGGCTTCATCTTCACGTATTTCTTCGGCTTCAAAGAAGAAATGGCAGACGGGATTTAACAACCGAGGCGGCTCTTTGGAGTCGCCTTTTCATTTGACGAGGAGGGCTTTCTGATGAAAGGATTATCGGTTTATTTGAGTGAACCGCTCACACCACAGTTCAAGACATGGGTCGGACGTATGCGAGAAATCGGCTTTGCCTCGCTGTTCACGTCACTTCATATTCCGGAGGATGACACGTCGGTGTATACGGAACGGCTTCGTGATCTTGGGGCGCTCGCCCGAGAGCTCGATATGGAACTGTTCGCCGATATCGCACCGACGTCGCTCGCCGCACTCGGCAAGACGTGGGACGATGCCCATACGCTCACCGAATGGGGCGTGACGGGGCTGCGCGTCGATTACGGAGTGACCCCGAAACAAGTCGCCGACTTGTCGACTCGGATGACGGTCGCCTTGAACGCGAGCACGCTGTCTGAAACAGAACTCCTAGAGATGAAGCAACATGGCCTCGTGACGGACAATGTCGAGGCGTGGCACAACTTCTATCCGCGACCGGAGACGGGACTCGACCGCGACTGGTTCGATGCCAAGAACGATTGGCTGAAGCGACAAGGCTTGAGCGTCCAGGCGTTCATTCCCGGGGACGGGACATTGCGCGGACCGCTATTCGAACGGTTGCCGACGCTCGAGGACCATCGTCCGTTGTCGACGTTCGCCTGTTATCTGGACCTGGCCGCTTCCGTCGACCGTATCTTAATCGGCGATCCGGGACTCGCGGATGAGACGATTGAACAGTTCGCCTCACACGCCGACGAGATGCTCGTCCTGCGGGCCGAAGCAAAGACGACAATCGAGGCCGCCTTTTATCGCGTCCAGACGAATCGGATGGACCCGGCCCGTGACGTCGTCCGCTCGGTCGAATCGAGAAGCTATGGCCGTCCGGGCGACCGCTTGCTCGAACCGATGGCAGCAAGACCGCGTCCGCTCGGGACAATCACGGTCGATAACGCGAAGTACGGACGTTATGCGGGCGAGCTGCAAATCACAAAACACGATTTAGTGGCGGACGAACGGGTCAACGTCCTCGGACGCGTCATCGAGGCGGACCGGCCGCTCATCCGGGCGATCGGACCGGGCACGAAGTTTCGAATCGAGTGGCACTGACGTTCCGGATTGCCACATTCCCTCGTCTTTGTGTACAGTAGAGAGGGAGGGAAGTCTATGAAAGAGATTAATTTTAACATCGTCGCTGACGATTCGACCGATGGCCACGGCGGTTTCGGAATCGGGTCGCTCAGTTTGAACAATATGTCTCCCGTCATCATCGATGTCGAGGCGGGGACCGCGGTCATCGATATGGGAGCCATGCATGCCAAATCAGCGATCGAGAAACGCATCAAGTTTTTGACGGACCCGGAAGCGGTGCCAAACGGCAAGCCGTATTGGATCGTCTGGGTGACGGTCGGGCGAAAGCCGGAAGGATTTTATTACGGCGGTGTCGCGGCTTGCGATATGTCCATCGACCTCGAGGCGCGCCGTGGTTACAAGTTATTGCCGTATCACGTCAACCAAATGGATAAATCTCTGAAAGGCCGGATTCTCATCGAGATGATGGACGAACCGTCACGGAACGTGCTCGCGACGTTTCTACAAGCACATCGTCCGGAAATTTGGGAGCATTCGACCGAACTTCAGACCGAACTCGCGCGTCTTCAAGCCGAGTGAAAAGATTGGACCGTCCTGGTCTCCAATCTTTTTTGTTTTCGTTTGAGACGTACTCATTATCGCCAACATGTTACAGAATTGTGACATCGGCGTAATTGTATGAATATTCAGCATTATGCTATACTAAACGCACTGTGTAAAAGAGAAAGGGTGACACGATGAGTGAAACTAAGAAAATTATGATTGGCCTCCTGTTGGGGGTGGCCGTCGGTCTAGGATTGGCCGCTTTGCCAGGGAACATTTACGATGTGACGAACACGTATCTTCTCTCGCCGGTCGGAACCGTATTTTTAAACTTGATTAAAATGCTAGTCGTCCCAATCGTCTTCTTCTCGATCATTCTTGGCGTCATGGGTCTCGGGGACCCGAAAGAACTTGGACGCGTCGGTACGAAATCATTGCTCTTCTTCTTGACGACAACGGCCATCGCTATTGTGTTGGCTCTCGGTGTCGCTCAAATCATCAAGCCAGGAGATCGTGGGGACTTCCCGACGACAGGTCTTGAGTTCGATGCATCAGGTTCGGAAGAGTCGTCGAACATCGTGCAGACGTTCGTCAACATGATTCCGACGAACCCGGTCCAAGCGCTCGCCGAAGGCAACATGCTTCAAATCATCGTCTTCGCGGCACTAATCGGATTCGCAATGATTGCGCTCGGTGAAAAAGCACGCACATGGCGCCGATTCGTCAAACAAGGCGATCGCATCATGATGTACTTGATTCATTTGGTCATGAAGCTCGCGCCATACGGTGCGTTCGCCTTGATCGCCTCGGCCATCGGTGGCATCGGCCTCGACGCCGTCTACGCGATGGGTTGGTACATGTTCGCCGTCGTCTTGACGCTGTTCTTGCACTCGGTCGTTGTGTACGGTGGCGCAGTAGCGTTAATCGGAAAAATGAATCCGATTTTCTTCTTTAAAAACTTCTACGAGGCGATGACATTCGCATTCTCGACATCGTCGTCGAACGCGACGTTACCGGTCTCGATGGAAGTGGCTCAGACGAAGCTCGGCGTCCCGCGCTCGATCTCGTCATTCGTCCAACCGCTCGGTGCAACGGTCAACATGGACGGGACGGCCATCATGCAAGGGGTCGCGACGATTTTCATCGCCCAAGTGTTCAACGCTGATTTGACGATCACCGAGCTTGCGACGGTCGTCATCACTGCGGTACTCGCCTCAATCGGGACGGCGGGCGTACCAGGTGTCGGACTTGTCATGCTCGCGCTCGTCTTACAATCCGTCAACTTACCGGTCGAAGGGATTGCCCTGATCATCGGTGTCGACCGTGTCCTCGATATGCTCCGGACGTCGGTCAACATTACAGGTGACGCCGCGTGTGCGGTCGTCGTCTCGAAACTCGAAGAGAAGCATCTTCCTGCCGTCGACGAAGACTCGTGGGATGAAGTGGACGCAAAATAATCTAAAGGCTGACCCGGTTCATACCGGGCCAGCCTTTTCAAATGAAGTGAGGGTTTAACGAATGGAATGGGAAGTTCTGCCGATCCCGCTGTTTATCGTGGTCAGCATCATCTTGAACAGCATCATCGCCATCGCCGGTGTGTTACCGAGCGCGTTTTTGACGGCGCTGAACGTCCAGATTCTAGGCTTCGGACCGGGTGTCGCCGTCTCGATTGTCGGTGAGGCGTTCGGAGCCGTGCTCAGCTTCATCCTGTATCGCCGGGCGCTCCATCGCTACACGTCACCGGACGGGAAGCAGCTGCGGCGTCTCCGTGAGGCGGAAGGCGTCGAGGCGTGGTTCCTTGTCCTCGGTCTCCGGCTGTTGCCGTTCGTGCCGTCCGGACTCGTCACGCTGTCAGCCGCGTTCAGCCGGATGTCGCTCCCGTCGTTCGCCATGGCGAGCACGGTGGGGAAGGTCCCGGCGCTCTTGATGGAGGCGCTCGCCGTCACGGCCGTCCTGACCGTGGCGAGCGGTTGGCAACTCGTTCTCGTCGCCGTTCTCGCCGTTTTATACGTCGTGTGGCGTTTGTCTCAGAGGAGCGGCGAGAAAATATGACAGAACGCTTCGACGAAGCGTTTGCCGTTCGACTTTTTGCGCATCATCGACCAGTCGACGAGAATCGATTCATCGAAGTCGTTCAAGAACGCTTCGTGCAACTCTTGAATGGATGACGTCTCGAATTGGGCGATGGTCATCTCATGGTTCAAATACATGCTCCGAAAATCAAAGTTAGCCGTCCCGACGAGCGCAATCTTGCGATCGATGAGGACGGTTTTTGCATGGATGAAATGACGATTGTATTTATAAATCCGGATATTCCGTTTGAGCAATTGCTCGAAATAATACTCGGTCGCATGAAAGCTGAACCATTCGTCTCCTTTTCCAGGCACGACGATACGGACGTCGATGCCCCGTTTGCCGGCGACTTCCAATAGTGCGAGCATTTCGGGCGGGGGAATCAAGTAAGGGGTCGTCATCCAAATCGACTCCTTCGCCTCCATCAACAGGGCCATGAGTCCATCCCGAATCGTCACGTCTTTCCCAGGAGACGTGACGAGCAGCTGCGTCGCCCCATTTGCTTGTTGCGGCTCATGAATAAAGTATTCCGGCAAGTGTTTGCTGTCGGCAAATAAGTCCCACGTCTCTTTGTCGTCCTCATGGCCGGCATATAGCCAATTCTCGACGAACAGGCGCTGCAGTTCGCGGACGAGCGGCCCTTCGAGGCGCAGGTGCGTATCGCGCCAAAAGCCAAGTTTTTTATTGTTACCTAGATATTCATCACCTACGTTCAGGCCACCCGTATAAGCGATCCGTCCGTCGATGACGATCAACTTCTGATGGTTACGGAAGTTGGCGTTAAACACGAGGAGCGGATGGACGACCGGGTCGAACGCTTGGACGTGGACACGGGACTCGCGGAGCGGTTCGATGAAGTCTTCATTGATTTCCTGACTGCCGAGCCCGTCATATAAGAAGCGGACGGTGACGTTCTCGTTGGAGCGCTTAATCAGGGCGTCGCGAATTTTCATCGAAATCTCGTCAGTCCGGAACAGATAGTACTGGACATGGATATGATGCGTCGCTTGCTCGATGTCGCGAAGCACCGCTTCGAACTTGGCCTCCCCGTTGACGAGCAGTTTCGTCGACGTGTGGCCGTCCGCACCGGTCGCCCCAAGTTTTTCGAGCGTGCGCGTGAGCGGGTAATGATCGGACACGTCGTTGGACGTCTCGATGCGTTCTCCTTCAATCGCTTGCCGGAACATGCGAATCTCTGTCGAGGTTCGTTTAATCCGGCGATGGCGTCGCGGCGTCCGCCCGAATAAGACCCAGGCGAGAGCGCCGAGGAACGGGATGAACAGGACGGCGAGTAGCCAAGCGAGTTTGGCCTGGGGTTGGACCTGGTCGAACAAAATATGCCAGCCGACGAAGAGCGGCGCCACAATCGCGAGACCGATCAGGAATGGAATCAATCCGTCCACGGAATAGAGGACGAGGAGAAGGAGGAGGCCGAGTACAATCATGGTGAGGAGTTGCCAGACGCGTCGTTTCAACACGTACACCTTCTTTCTGTTCAGTTGTCATCACTGAATGAATTCCACCGTTTACACGTTCTTAATCTAAAAAACGTTTCATTGTGAGAGGCTAGGGAATTATCGTTACTGTACGACACAATGTAAAAAGGGGTGTTTGATATGAAGAAGAAGGGTGCATTGGCCGCGTCGCTCTTGGCGACAGGCATCATTCTCGGGGCTTGCGGGGGAGCAGACGAAGAACCGATGAATAACGATGATACAGAAATGCAAGAAGATATGGATGAAGAGGAAGACGATTAAAAAAACGGCCTAGAGCGATTGCTCTAGGCCTTCATTGCGTCAAAGCGAATAGGGGGACGGTTTACCAAAGTAATAGCCTTGGGCGAGGTCGAAGCCGAGTTCACGACAGACGTCGACTTCTTCGGCGCGTTCGATGCCTTCGGCGAGAATCGTGATGCCCATCGATTTGGTCAATTGACGTACATTTTTCAAGAATGCCCGTTTTTCGGCATCTTGGTCACAAAACGAGATGTAGGACCGATCGATTTTGACATAGTCCGGTTCGAGCCGTTTCAACATATCGAGCGTCGAGAAGCCCGCCCCGACGTCGTCGAGGGCGACTTTCATGCCGCGCTTCTTATATGTAGAGAAGACGTGTTGCAAGTGGGCGACATCCTGTACTTTCTCCGTCTCGACGACCTCGAAGATGAAGCGGTCAGGACTGAGTTCGTATTGGTCGATAATTTCGAATGTATGCTGGAGGCAGTAGTCCGGATTGTAAATCGTCGACGGCAAGAAGTTGATGAACGTCTTCTCGTGCGGGGCGACGGCATGATGTGTCGCTTTAATCGCCTCGGCGCGGGCACGCTGATCGAGCTTCGAGTGCAGACCGAACCGGTTGGCCGCGCGGAACAGTTCGCCAGGTGAGATGTTGTTCCGACTGCGAAGCAACGCCTCATAACCGAACCGTTCGCCCGTGTCGAGATGGACGATTGGTTGCAAGTGACTTTCGAAGTCACCGTGTTGAATGAGTTCGATCGTATCCCGGTTGGCGATTTGTTCAAGCAGATTCTGCGCCGAAATGATGGCAGTTTGGCGCTTCGTCGTCAAATCGACGCAGTACACATCGTCTTCAACGGAGGTGAGACGCTCGGTCAATTCGTCAAAGGAATCGTATGGATGCGATTGTTCATTGACGACGACCAGACCCCGTTCAAAGAAAGGGATGTTCGTGGAGCAGGCAGTACACGGAGACCACATAGGATCACTCCTTTCAGATGATGAAATACTCTGTCTCTAGTTTATCGGATAAAACTCACATAAAACTCACACATCGGGGCAAATAAATAAAAAAATCGTGCAAAATGCGGGCAGTTTTTGTATACTTCCTATCGTATGAATAAGAAGCGCCTCAAAACGCCACTCGCATACGAACAACTTTTTAATCAGAAAGGGGTTCTATCGATGGACCAAAAATTAAAATTATGGTTTACGGAGCACCAGACAGAAGATTACGGAATCACGTTCCGTGTAAACCACGTTTATGAGAGCGAACAAACGGAGTTTCAACGACTAGAGATGGTCGAAACGGACGAGTTCGGAACAATGTTGTTGCTTGACGGAATGGTCATGACGACGGATAAGGACGAATTCGTCTATCACGAAATGGTGGCTCACGTCCCACTCTTTACACACCCGAATCCGAAGCACGTGCTCGTGGTCGGCGGCGGAGACGGCGGCGTCATCCGTGAGATTATGAAACACCCATCAGTCGAAAAAGCAGTTCTCGTCGACATCGACGGGAAAGTCATTGAATATTCGAAGAAATACTTACCAAATATCGCAGGCGAGCTCGACAACCCGCGCGTCGAAGTCATCGTCGGCGACGGCTTCATGCATATCGCCGAGTCTGAGAACGAGTACGATGTCATCATGGTCGACTCGACAGAACCGGTCGGCCCAGCGGCCAACTTGTTCACGAAAGGATTCTACGCTGGCATCTCGAGAGCGCTCAAAGCCGATGGCATCTTCGTCGCACAGACGGACAACCCATGGTTCACGCCAGAGCTCATTCAAACGGTCCAACGTGACGTGAAAGAGATCTTCCCGATTACGAAGCTCTACACGGCGAACGTACCAACGTACCCGAGCGGCATGTGGACGTTCACAATCGGTTCGAAGCAGTACGACCCGGAAGCAGTGGCACCGGAGCGGTTCCATGACATCGAGACGAAGTACTATACGCCGAAGCTTCACAACGCGGCCTTCGTGCTTCCGAAATTCGTGGAGGACTTGACGAAATGATTAAACGTTTCGATGAAGCCTACTCAGGCAAAGTGTTCATCGCGAGCCTGCCAGAAGTGACGGACGCGAAGACGGTCCTTTACGGGATGCCGATGGACTGGACGGTCAGTTTCCGTCCGGGTTCACGTTTCGGCCCGAACCGAATCCGTGAAGTCTCAATCGGTCTTGAAGAATATAGCCCGTACTTGGACGGAGACTTGAGTGAAGCCGCCGTCTATGACGCCGGGGACATCCCGCTTCCGTTCGGGAACGCCCAAAAATCGCTCGATATGATCGAGTCGTTCGTCAAGGACGTCATCCAAGCAGGCAAGTTCCCGCTCGGTATGGGTGGGGAGCACCTCGTCACTTGGCCGGTCATCAAAGCGATGCATGACGCGTACGGCGATGATTTCGTCATTCTTCACTTCGATGCGCACACGGACCTCCGTGACGAATACGAAGGCGAGCCGTTGTCGCACTCGACACCGCTCAAAAAAGCGGCCAACTTGATTGGACCATCGAACTGCTACTCGTTCGGGATTCGTTCTGGGATGAAGGAAGAGTTCGACTGGGTCAAAGAAGTTGGCTATAACATGTATAAATATGAAGTGATCGAACCGCTCAAACGCGTGTTGCCGACGCTCGCCGGGAAGAAAGTGTACGTCACGATCGACATCGACGTCCTCGACCCATCGGCAGCACCGGGAACGGGTACGCAAGAGATCGGCGGTATCACGACGAAGGAATTGCTTGAAGCGGTCCACGCCATCGCGAACGCTGACGTCGACGTCATCGGGGCCGACCTCGTCGAAGTGTCACCGGCGTACGATCAGTCGGACATGACGGCCATCGCCGCCGCGAAGATTCTTCGCGAGATGATGATTGGGTTCGTGAAGTAACGATGCCGAAAAAAGGTCAGCTCGAGATGGAGCTGAGTGCTCGCATCACCCAATGGGAGAAAGAGTATCTCGGACGCGGTTCCTTGACGTGTAAAGCAGATTTGCTCCGCGACCTGGCGATCGTGACGCTCCAAGGCGTCTTGACCCCGGCCGAGTACGAACTGGCCGCCAAATCGGCCGGACGCGAGCAATTGAAGAAGTACCGCAACAACCTCGTCGAATCCGGTCGGCCTCAGCTCGAGGCCATCGTGCACGACGTACTCGGGCGGCGACTCGTCTCGCTCCATACGGACATCAGCACGAAGACAGGGGAACGCCTCATCGTCTTTCGACTCGATGCACCGTGGGAGAACGGGATTGACAAGCCGTGACGACGTTTTTACACTAGAAGCAGAGACGGTTCAGGATGGGTGGTGCCCGCGAGACATCCCCTTCGTCCTGACCCGGAGCTGACTAACTACACATCCGACAGTTGTCGGCTAGACGGAGCGAACATGTTCGAGCCGTCGGCATGCAGCGCACACCTTTCTTTGGTGTGCGCTTTTGTCGTCTAGGAGGAAATGTATGGAACTATTGACGTTTTTATTGACGAGCGCCCCGGTGCTCCTATTCGTGACCGGTGTGATTGCCGCTCTCGGCAAATCGAATTTACGAATCCCAGAGTCGCTCAGCATCACGCTCAACTTGTACTTACTGCTCGCCATCGGGTTGAAAGGGGGAATCGGTCTCGCCTCGGTGTCGATGGACGAGTTGGCGCTCCCGCTGGCAGTGACGCTCGTCGTCGGCATCATCTTGCCGCTCGTCGCCTTTGGAATCGGCTCGCTACTCAAATTCACGTTCCCGGAACGGATCGCCATGGCGGCCACGTTCGGCTCGGTCTCGCTCGTGACATATGTCGCCGCGACGGCCCAGCTCGAACGTCTCGGTATCGTCTATGAACCGTTCATGACGACGCTCGTCGTCGTGCTCGAGATTCCGGGTCTCGTCGTCGCGCTGTTGCTCTACAATCAGAGCCGTGTCCTCGGGATTACGGCGGCCCCGACTCAATCGCTCACGGTCATCCGCGACAGTCTGCTCTCAAAGAGCATCCTGCTGTTGTTGGCCGGTCTCGTCGTCGGAATCGTCACACCGGATACATCAGCGCTCGAACCGTTTTTCATCGACTTGTTCCCGGGCGTCTTGCTCTTGTTCCTGCTCAGCCTAGGCGTCAAGGTCGGTCATCAGTTGAAGGCGGTGCCGTCCTATGGCCTCAAGTTTTTAGTCATCGGCATGGCGTTTCCGCTCGTCGGGGCCGTCATCGGTTACATCGCGGCCGGGATGGCCGGACTGTCGGACGGGGGAACGATTCTCTTCATGACGCTCGCCGCGAGCGGGTCATATATCGCCGCCCCGGCCATGCTACAGGCGTCGGTACCTGAAGCGGAGCCATCGTTTTATTTGACGCTCGCCCTCGCCGTCACGTTCCCGTTCAATCTGCTCGTCGGCATCCCGCTATTCATTTCAATCGTCACCTGAAAACAGGCCCGTTCTCACGAGTTGAGACCGGGCCTGTTGTTATTGATTCACTTTTTGTTCTTCCATACATTTTAACGCCGCCGTCCAACTGCCGAATAAGGCGTTGATGGTCGATGTGCTCGGCACGTTTCGTCCTTCGGCCCATTTCCGATAATGGAGGATGCTGAAGTGAGACAACTCTTGTCTAGCGACCCGAAGCGCCTCGATGACATCTTCTTCATCCCATTTCCGCTTCGGTGGGGCGATATCGAGGACGAACAAGGCGTAGCTCCACGATCCGTACTTCCGCGCGATTGTCGCGACCGTCGGATAGCCGCGCTCTTGGGCCCAGATGGCGTAGTGCTGGGATGTGAGACGCTCGAGTTCCTCTGACGCTTCAATCAACGCTTGAATAATCCGTTCTTCATTATTTTTCGCCGCGGTCGTCTGAAGTTTCGCTTCCCGGAGCGCGTTCGACCAAGAGCCGAACCGGCTGCTGATTAACGTGAGCGACGGGGAACGGGTCACTTTCGACCACTCCCGATACGTTTGGCTCGTGAAGAGCGAAAGTTCTTCAGCGGCTTGATTCAATGCCCGAAGGATATCTTCATCGGAATAGTAATGGAACGACATTTGAATTTGGGCGGCGACGAGTGCCTCGCGCCAAGACCCGAACTGGTGGATGACGGTGGAAAGGGACGGCACGTTTTTGGTTTGCGACCAAACGCTGTACCGTTTCGAATCGAGCTCGGCATGTTCTTGAGCAGCTAACTGTAATGCTTGTACGATTTGAGGGCGTGTCCATTTTTTCATCTTGGTGTCTCTCCTTTGGAGGGAGACGCAGCGAGCGTCTCGGAAGGTCTCTTGGTGTGAATGAACAGCTTGTATTGGTTGAAGAGTCAACGAGCTAGTCAAAAAGAATGCGTGCGATCGATGTTTCCCTCCTTACATGATGTTTTAGACGAAATTCAAGATAATGTAAACGATACCCAATTCGGGTTATGTATATTTCCATTTCCCGTTTGTCCGACAATTATTCATTATATGAAAGAAATCATGATAATAATTTCGTGAACTCCTTTGTTGCCATCTGTGTCGTTCATGAGAAAAAGCTTGTTTTATCTTTAAATTTGTCGAGAAGAGTCGGGTAGTTTACTAGCATCGACGCATCTTTTGCGCATTCCAACCCACACCACGAACGAACAACTCAGACTCTTGGAGGTGCGAACTACCATGGCAACACTTGTGAACGTGTATCGGAAGAATCAACGGAATTTGCTGTTCTTATGTCTTGACATCTTGATCGTCTCATTTGTGCTCTATGCGACGTTTGAATTGCTGTTCTCGACGATTACGTCGTACGCGGCGCTCGAATCGAGCGAAATGTTGATGATGGTCGGTATCAAAATCATCAGCTTCAGTCTCGTCGGGACGGTGTTAAAAATCCATCGTATCGACTGGCGTTACGCCTCGGTCCATGAGATGAAACAAGTCGCTATCGCCTTACTGAGCAGTGACTTGGTGTTGTACGCCTACAACCAGTTCCACTTCGGGGCAGGGCTCGGCATGATCATCGCTGTCCAAGGGTTGCTCGCCTTCAACTTGATTTTGTTCACGCGATTCTTGGCCCGCAACCACGTATTCGATGTGTTCAAACCGCACTCCAATCATCCCGGACGAAAAGCGCTCATCATCGGGGCTGGTGATTCGGGCCAGTTGATCGTCCGTGAGTTGAAAGAACATCGGACGACCGTTCTCTGCGTCGTCGGTCTACTCGATGACAACCCGCACTTACAGTCGCTTTACGTGCACGGTGTTCCAGTGCTCGGGGTAACGGACGATTTAGAGCGCATCATCCAAGAGCACGGGATTGAAGTCGTGATTTTGGCCATCCCAAGCCTGTCCTATGCGCGACGACTTGCCTTGCTCAAGCGGATTGAGAAGACGGGTGCTGAGTCCCATGCGTTACCGATGATCTCGGAGCTCGCGACCGGGAAGGTCTCCATCAGTGAAATCCGCGAAGTGAAAATCGAAGACTTGCTAGGCCGAGAACCGGTCCAGTTGGACATATCTGGAATTTCTAGTCATGTGGAAGGAGCGACGGTACTCGTCACGGGTGCCGGCGGATCCATCGGTGCGGAACTGTGCCGTCAGCTCATCAAATTTGCCCCGGCTGAAATGATTCTCCTCGGTCACGGCGAGAACAGTATTTACTTGATTGAACGCGAGCTGCGCGAACTCGGGACGGACACGGTGCTTTATCCCGTCATCGGTGATGTGCAGGATGAGGCCCGGCTTGAAGAAGTGTTCCGGATGTATAAACCGGACATCGTCTATCACGCCGCCGCCCACAAACACGTTCCACTCATGGAAGACAATCCGCTCGAAGCCGTCAAAAACAATATTTACGGAACGAAACATATGGTCGACGTCGCGGCCCGGCACAAAGTGAATCGCTTCATCATGATTTCGACGGATAAGGCGGTCAACCCGACAAATGTGATGGGTTCGACGAAACGCATCGCCGAGATGGTCGTTCAAGAGAAGGCACGTGCCAGCGACACGATTTTCGCGGTCGTGCGCTTCGGGAATGTTCTCGGCAGCCGCGGCTCGGTCGTCCCGCTGTTTAAAGAACAAATTTTACGCGGGGGACCGGTCACCGTCACCGACGCCGAGATGACCCGTTACTTCATGACCATTCCGGAAGCGAGTCGCCTCGTCATTCAAGCGAGCGTCTTAGCGCGAGGCGGTGAAGTGTTCGTGCTCGATATGGGTGACCCGGTCAAAATCATCGATTTGGCGAAAAAGATGATCGAGTTGAGCGGCTTCACGACCGACCAAATCGGCATCGAGGTTACAGGGATTCGCCCCGGTGAGAAGTTGTACGAAGAACTGTTGGCTGAAAGTGAGCTCGGTCCGGAAGCGAACGTCTTCCCGAAAATCTTCGTCGGTCAGACCCGCCCGTTCAAAACCGTCTCCTCCGTCTTGCATCTGATTGAAACGTTCCGCGATGACCGTGACGCGTTGATGTATCTGTTGCTGTTCATCGCCAACAGTGACGACCTCGACCGAGACATCGAACGGCTGTTCACACACGGAGGGAAACGAATGCGTCCTCATATCGCCGCGTCACGTCTCGCCGATGGGAACTGAACGCCACTATGAGCGAGGAGGGGAGAACGATGGTCGATCAAACAGTGCTCATCGTCGGCGTCGCCAGTTTTCAAGGGTTCCATCTGGCACGTCGACTGTTACAAGAAGGGTTTGATGTCGTCGGCATCGATGATGAGGGACGACACAAGACGAGAATCGCCAAACAACGTCTCTACGTCTTGACGCACCCGCAGTTTCAATTGATTCGTACAACACTCGCGAACAAGACGGTCATGCGCAGCATGTTGAATCGACATGACCCGCATCACATCATCTTATGTTCGACCCGTACCGTCGACGACCCACTCGAACGTTATGAGCTGATGAAGCGATATATCGCACTGCATACGAAACGTGTGCCGCTCAAGTCGTTCATCACGTTTGACCTCCCGATACAGGAAGTGAACGAAGAAGGTCCCGCCATCCATCTCTTCACGGAAGACGTCTTCGGCCCTTGGGACGATGCCACTACACTCGTATCCAAAGCAATCGTCGCCGTCGACCGCGGGGTTCGTCTCTCCGGCTATTATGCGACGGATATCATCAACGTCTCCTATATCGATGACGTCGTCGAGTCGGTCGTTCGACTATTGCGTTTGGTTCAAACGGGGCTGTCGCCCGTCGGTTACTTTCAAATCCCGGCCTCGGACTACGTGAACGTTCAAACGTTACTGTCCGATGTCGGCCATATCCTCAACAAGTCAGCCAAGACGTCGCTACCGATGCGGGAATCGATGCTTCGCCAGTCGGCTATCCCGACGCTCGATACGTTGATCGGCTTCAGCCCGAGTACATCGTTATTTGAAGGGCTCGAGCAAGTCGTCGACTGGTATATCTCGTATAAAAACATGATGAAGGAGGGCATCAAATGAACATCTTATTATCGAAGCCGCATATGTCCGGACGTGAGATGGCTTATATCGAAGAGGCGTTCGCGAGCAATTGGATCGCGCCGCTCGGCCCGAACGTCAATGCGTTTGAAGCGGAAGTGGCCGCTTACACGGACCATCCTCACGCCTTGGCGACAAGCTCGGGCACGGCTGCCCTCCATTTGGCGTTACTTACCCTCGGTGTCGGAATGAATGACACGGTCTTCTGTCAATCGCTCACGTTCGTGGCATCGGTCAACCCGATCCGTTATGTCGGGGCGATCCCGGTCTTTATCGATTCGGAAACGACGACGTGGAACATGTCACCGGACGCGCTCCGGAAAGCGTTCGTTCAAGCGGCGACGAAAGGGAAACTTCCGAAAGCGGTCATCGTCGTGCATCTCTACGGCGTTGTCGCAAAAATCGGCGAGATTCGCCACATCTGCCGCGAATATGGTGTCCCGTTGATTGAAGATGCGGCCGAATCACTCGGCTCGACATGGCACGGGCAGATGACGGGCACGATCGGTGACATCGGCTTCTATTCGTTCAACGGTAATAAAATCATTACGACGTCAGGCGGTGGCATGCTGATGGTGCCGAATGAAGAAACGAGACAGTTGGCGCTCAAATTGGCCACGCAAGCCCGGGAAGATGCCCCGCATTATGAGCATGAACAAGTCGGATATAACTATCGGTTGAGTAACGTCTCGGCCGGAATCGGCCGGGGCCAGCTCGAAGTGATCGAACAACGCGTCCAAGCGAGACGCCGCGTCTTCGCCCGTTACGAGCGCATGTTCCGGCAACTCGGGACGACGTATCAACAAGAGGTCCCGTATTCACGGGCCAATCGTTGGCTCACGGCCATGCAGCTGGATCAGACCGAGTTGCACCGTGACACGTTGATGGAGCGTCTCGCCACGGCCGGAATCGAGTCGCGTCCCGTCTGGAAGCCGATGCACTTACAGCCCGTTTACCGCGATGCAGAATACGTGTCGGTCGACGGAGAAGACGTCAGTCGCCGACTCTTCGAAAACGGCATCTGTCTTCCGTCGGGATCTGATTTGACGCTCGGAGAACAACAGCAAGTCATCCAGACGGTACTCGATACACGTACAATCGTGACCGAACAAAGTGTCTGAGGAGGACGAACGATGAACCGGGAAGCAGAGATTATCCAGTCGCTTCGAGCCGCTGCATCTCTGACTCCGACCCTCACTGTCAAACAATATCAGCTCTGGAGCCGAGACCGAGACGTCCCGACGTTCCTCGACGTTCTCAATTTTTATGGGTCATGGACCGGTGCGTTAAAAGCGGCCGGGCTCGTCGAATCCCGCAAACAGTATACCCAACAAGAACTCATCGCAGCACTTCGGCTCGCACTTGAACAGGAAGGGAGATTGACGAGCACCCACTATCAACAATGGGCCAAAGGTCAAGTCGCCCCTTCCCTAGGTGATATTATTTCCCACTTCGGGTCTTGGAGTCTGGCCGTGAAAACGGTTGAGCGTTTAGAAGAACTCCATTTTACCGCCCAACCAGAACGTGAAAAAGCAGAAATCGTCCAATCGTTACTCGAAGCAAGCCGGGTCGTGGTCCCATTCAACGCCGTCACGTATCAGAAATGGGCCAAACGACATAAACGACCGAGTGTCGCCAAAATATCGCGACGGTATGGATCTTGGAAACGGGCACTCGCCGAATTGGAGCTTCGTGAGTCGTGCAATGGGAAGAAGTGAACATGGAGGAGGAGGAATCACGATGAACGGAGCATTTGTCATCTCGTTAGATTTTGAATTGAATTGGGGCACGTTTGACGGCACGACGATTGAGGCGTATGGCGAAAATCTGCTCGGGGTCCGGCAAGTCGTGCCGAGCCTGCTCGACTTGTTTGCCGCGCATCAAATTCATGTGACGTGGGCGACCGTCGGCTTCCTGTTCTACGAGACGAAAGCGGAACTGTTGAAAGACTTGCCGACGATTCAACCGGCGTACCGTCACCCCGAATATTCTTCATACAACTGGATGCAACATGTCGGGGCGGACGAGGCGACCGATCCGTATCACTTCGGGAAGTCGCTCGTCGATCAAATCATCGCCACACCTGGCCAAACGATTGGAACTCATACGTATTGTCATCTCTCTTGTCTCGAGGAAGGTGTGACCATCGAGGCGTTCAAGGCCGACCTCGAGGCGGCGAAGCGTGTGGCGGCACGGCGAGACGTCCCGATTCAAAGTATCGTCTATCCACGCAATCAATCGAGTCCGGCGCATTTCAAGGCAGCTCAAGAAGTCGGAATCGATGTCTATCGCGGCAATGAGACCCATTACATTTATCGGGCCGACGCGAGAGGGGATGAGGGATTAGGCCGACGGGCCCTTCGTCTGCTGGACGCCTACGTGAACTTGACCGGACATCACACCGTCTCATGGGACGCCATTCGGCAATCGTCTCCTTATAACGTGCCTTCGAGCCGCTTTCTCCGTCCGTACGTGCCGGCGCTCCGCTTCCTTGACCGTCTCAAATTGCGTCGCATCAAGCGCAGCATGACCCATGCCGCTAAAACCGGGCAAGTATTCCATCTGTGGTGGCACCCGCACAACTTCGGGAAACATTTAGCGGAAAACATGGCGATGTTGAGCGAAATCGTCGCGCATTACGAGACGCTCCGCCAGACGTATCAATTTGAAAGTTTGTCGATGGAAGAAGTGGCGAACCGGTGCCGTCCGGCTATCGTTTCGACACAGGAGTGTCACGGATGAGCGGCATTCAAAGGAAATGGAGGGAGGGAAACGCCATGGGCCGACCAATCGTATTGCTCATCGGGGAACATCGCACATCCGCCTACGTTTATCAGGCGATTCGCAATTTAGGGGTGACCCATGTGATTCAAGAGGACGGTCCGAGTGAGCATCGACCCGAATCGATCAACCATTGGCTGACACACGCCTATGTCCGGTCGATGGCGCCCCTCATGCGCGTATCGAGCCGGGCCCGGATTCGAGAACTGAAAGGACGCTATCCGTTGAACGATGAGCCGATTCCGTTCCATCACATCCTCCGGGTCACTTCCTTGAACGATACGAAGACGACGATGTGGCTCGACCGTCTCGACCCGCAACTCATCGTCACCCATGAGACGGGACCGATTGATCCGAGTGTCCTCGCCCGATTCGACTGTCCGGTGTTGACGGTCAAACCAACGATTGCAGAAGGACAGATTGAGGCATACTGGGCGTTCCGGGCCAAACCGGACGTCTGTGAGACACGAATCGAACAGTGGACCGAGCGGGGATGGTCCGTGGTCGACCGTGCCGTGCTCTATATCGGCGGGACGGATAACTTTGCCACATACCCATATTTACAGCTCACTACCATGTTACCCCTCCTGAGACGACACATTGAGTTGCTGTTAAAGGAGGACGTGTATGACCGCCGAACGGCGAAATAACGGCCAAAGCGCGATGCTTTGGCCGTTTAGCTTTGGGTGATGCAATAGTGTTGAATGGCGTCATTGTAATAGACGGCAAGTCCTGGCGCGTACTTGTCATAAAACGCGGTGAAGCGCTCGTCCATAACGTACATCTGTCCGAGTCCGCTGAACATGTCGAGCGAGCATTCATAGAACTGGTCGTTGATGAACGCGTGGTTCGCCTGGACGGCCGCTTGAACACGCGGGTCTTCGACTGGGACACCGGCCGTGAATAAGTCGAAGAGCGGTTTGACGAGATTGACTTGTTGTTGACTGAGCGCTTCCCAATCTTCTTTCGAGCGCTTGTCGGCGCGCGCACGTGACGTCTTGTACGCCTCGATCTCGCCCCAGCGCTCCACGACCTCGGGCTCGTGTTTCGCTTCATGGGCTTTCAGTTCGTCAAACGATAGGCCGTTGAACAACGATTTGTCTTCCATTGGAATTCCTCCTCTCAGTGAGGTGAGCGTCGATTCCGCCGTCTCGGCGAGTGTCGCGAAATAGGCGGCCTTCGCGCGTAGGGCGGTCACTTGCTCCTCGAGGGCACGGGTCCGATCGAACGGTTCGGCTTCGAGTAACACTTGAATCGTCTCGAGTGGAAAGTCGAGCGAGCGATACAGCAAAATCGTCTGCAACCGCTCGGCGTCCTGTGACGAGTAACGGCGATACCCGTTGGTGTCACGCTCGGCAACAAGCAGACCGACCGCGTCATAGTGCCGTAGTGTCCGTGTGGTCGTGCCAGCGAGCGTTGCGAGCTGTTGAATCGTATACATGTCCTCACCTCCTTGGATTCAGCGTACACGTTGACGTCGCGTCAAGGTCAAGCCTCTTTTTCAAACAAAGAAAAACCATCCCGTTCGCCGATGTACCGGAAGCCGAAGCGGGGATAATAGGCGTTCAAAAAAGAGTTCGTGGCGACGCAGTCGAGGCGAATCCGGTCCGACGTCGCTGCGAGCGCGTGACGCATCAATTGTTCGCCGATTTTTTGGCCTTTCATCTGGTCGTCGACAACGAGACGATGCAAATAGACGGCCACCCCGGGGTCGTCCCATAAATTCTCATCCCATGACGTCGGCGGAATCAAACTGACCGACCCGGTGATGGTTCCATTTGTTTCATATACATACACGGTCCCGTTCGTGACGTCATGCGTCACGAAATCGGTCCGGCTCGGTTCCAAATATTTCACCCATTGCGTTTTTCCGGCTGCCCGAAATGCTTGGGCTTTCATTAAAATCAGTTGATCGATCGCGGGAAAATCGGCCTGTGTGGCCAAACGGATCATATAAGTCGCCTCACTTTCATTTCATTTCAAATTCGTGTAGGGTACACGGTGAGTAAGCTGTTGAAACACTCTTTGTATTGATTTCGAATTTTTGTTAAGATAAACGTAGTGCATCGTGCAAACGATTGCGCTAATGCAATATAAAGACAACAGCACTGATATTATTATATAGGATGCGCAGTGAGTTTAGGGATAAGGGAGTATCATTGAGACATGCAACTTTTACAACGTGACCAACACACACAAACGAAAACACTGAAACGAAACTGGTGGAAAGAAGCCGTCGCTTATCAAATCTACCCGCGCAGCTTCTACGATGCGAACGGCGATGGAATCGGCGACATCCAAGGCATCATCGATAAGCTCGACTATTTGAAAGACCTCGGCGTCGACGTCATCTGGATTTGTCCGATGTATAAGTCGCCGAATGATGACAACGGCTATGACATTAGCGACTATCAGGACATCATGGACGAGTTCGGATCGATGGAAGATTTCGACCGTCTGTTGACGGAAGTCCATGCACGCGGCATGAAGCTGTTGCTCGATCTCGTCGTCAACCATACGTCGGACGAGCACCCATGGTTCATCGAATCGAAGAGCTCGAAAGACAACCCGAAACGCGACTGGTATATTTGGCGCGACGGAAAACCAGATGGTTCGAAACCGAACAACTGGGAGTCAATCTTCGGCGGGTCGGCCTGGGAGTTCGATGAGACGACGGAGCAATATTTCTTGCACGTCTTCTCGAAGAAACAACCAGACTTGAACTGGGAGAACGCCGAGATGCGCCAGACAATCTATAACATGATTAACTGGTGGCTCGACAAAGGCATTGACGGCTTCCGTGTCGATGCCATCAGCCACATCCGCAAACATCCATCGTTCGGCGATTTGCCGAACCCAGAAGGCCTCGACTTCGTGCCATCGTTCGAGATGCACATGAACGTCGACGGGATTCACGGTTACTTGGAAGAACTTCGCGATGAGACGTTCAACAAGCACGACATCATGACGGTCGGTGAAGCGAACGGCGTGTCGCCTGACGATGCCCATCTTTGGGTCGGCGAGAAGGAAGGCAAGATGAACATGGTGTTCCAATTTGAACACATGGGTCTCTGGCGCGAAGACGCCGAGTCGAAGCTCGACGTCGTCCATTTGAAGAACGTCCTTACAAAATGGCAAAAAGGTCTCGAAGAAGACGGCTGGAATGCCCTTTATGTCGAGAACCACGACCAGACACGGACCGTGTCGTCATGGGGTGATGACGAGCGCTATTGGAAAGAGAGCGCGAAATCGATTGCGATGATGTATTTCCTCATGCAAGGGACGCCGTTCATCTATCAAGGCCAAGAGATCGGCATGACGAACGTGAAGTTCGACTCGATTGACCAGTACGATGATATCGCGACGCGAAACCGCTATTACATCGGTCTCGAACATGGCAAGAGCCATGAGGAGATGATGGACATCACGTGGAACTCGTCACGGGATAACACGCGCACACCGATGCAGTGGAGCAATGCCCGGAATGCGGGCTTCACGTTCGCAGAGACGCCTTGGTTCGGCATCAATCCGAACTACACGGACATCAACGTCGACGCCCAGCTCGAAGACGACGACTCGATTCTCAACTTCTATAAAGAGATGATTCGTCTTCGCAAGCAAGACGAGACGTTCGTTTACGGGACGTATGACATCGTCTTGCCGGAGCATCCAGAGATTTACGCGTACACGCGTACGCTTGGTGACTCGCAATACCTTGTCATGACGAACTTGACGGGGAAAGAAGCGATCTTTGCGACGGAGCTCACGCTTCGTTCGGAAGACGTCGTCTTGCAAAACATGCCGCTCGAGCCGCATGATGAGACGACACTCGTCCACTTGAAGCCGTTCGAGGGGCGCGTCTATAAAATGAGTTAATCCAAGACAGGGACATTCCCTGTCTTTTTTGCGTACAGGGAAATGAAGAGAGAGCACGAATTCATATAAATAGAAAAGACGAGGAGGTATTGGAATGAGACTGTTACTGACGTCGGCCGGGATTAAAAATGAACGGATTAAACAAGCGTTACTCGAGTTGCTAGGGAAACCGATTGAGGAGTGTACCGCCCTCTGTATCCCGACTGCGATTTACGCGTTGCCAGGCGGGACGAATCATGCATGGAACTTTTTCAACGGTGATTTTTCGACGCCGATGTGTGAGTTAGGGTGGAAGTCGGTCGGGGTTCTCGAATTGAGCGCCCTGCCAAGTATCGACGAAGCGATTTGGAGACCGGCGTTTGACGAGGCGGACGTATTATTGGTCAATGGGGGCGACCCGCTGTTCTTGCATTATTGGATGAAACAGTCTGGCGTCGCGCGGCTGTTGGCGGACTGGAAGGGTGTCTATGTCGGTTTAAGTGCCGGCAGTATGGTGATGACGCCGCGAATCGGGGAGGAGTTCGTCGGGTGGCAGGCACCAGGCGAGCAGGGGGATGAGACTTTAGGTTTTGTCGATTTCTCGATTTTCCCTCATCTTGACCACGAAATGTTGCCAGAAAACACGTCTAAGCATGCAACTGAATGGGCAGACACGTTGGCTGGACCAAGCTATGCCATCGATGACGAAACGGCGATTCGAGTCGTCGACGGGCGTGTAGACGTGATTTCGGAAGGGAATTGGCTGAAGTTTTAACGGAACGAACGGCCGCGGATGATCACATCGGCGGTCTTTTGCTTGAAGCGGACTTCTTGCACGCACATAATATAAAATTGATCGGGCCCGACGTGTGAAGCGCGTGCGAACCGGGAAAGAAAAAGTTACCGATTCCGGACCGTTCGCGAGATATGGTACGATGGGACAGCGGAAAGGGGAATCACCATGGCAATTGAACCGAAACGCGTACGTGTGCGCCAAAAGACGACGATCAGTGAGATTGCGGAACCGATCGAGCTGCAAGCCGAGGGGCTCTATTATGAATTGAAGACCGGCTTCATCTTGACGTTCGATCAAGAACGGGAAGACGGTGTCGTTCCGACGACAATCAAATATACGACAGGCCGGCTCGCGCTCATCTGTAAAGGACCGATCGAGATGAATCATTCCTTTATCGAAGGACGTTTGACGCAAAGCCTATATAAAAACCCATATATGTCGATGACGATGGCGACGACGACAGAGCGACTCGATGTCGCGGACGGCCGTTGCCGCTTCGTCTACGAGTTATCGATGAACGAAGACGTGGCGGGAAATTATGACGTCGACGTCACATGGACGTTTGAAGGAGGAGAGTTCGCATGAATTTTGCAGAACGCGTGAAAAAGATTGAAGAGATGTTGAACGAGGATTGGTTCGAGATGCTCGAGACGAACGAGGACGAATATGAAGAGTGGCGTGGCCGCCTCGAGGACCATGCTGAGCAGGTCGTCGGGCACTATGACAACGAGACCGGTGTCGATATGGACTCGGTCGACAAGTTGCTCCAGTTGAACGATGAGTTCCCGCTTCTTTATGGAGAAGATACGGTCCGGCTTTACGTCGCGTTGATCGAGGCGCGGCCGGAAGACAAGTCGGTGTACGAACGCTATATCGATTATTTGGCGGCCATCGGTGACGCGACACACGAGGAATTTTTACGGTTCCACACGCTCGTCGAGGCTGGCCGTTTAGACGAGGCCCGTACGCTCGCCCCACAGATGCCAAAACGACTAGGATTAGAAGACTGACCCGCAATCGATTGCGGGTTTTTTGCTAGATGATTCTATAAAAAGGCGACATCTCGTCTTTGGAACGTCTGTTTTCAACGTGAATCAGCTTCGTTATGATGAAAAGAGACCAATCAATTAGGGGGACGTCAGATGCTACAGCTCGTCAAAACAACGATGGCGCAACAAGCGCAAGTACTCGAATTTTTACAGGAGTGGCGGGAGCGGGAAGAGACAATCGTCCCGAACGCGGTCGACCGCGATGCGTCTGACTTTGCGTCCTACGTCAAACAGATCCGTGATAAAGAGATACGGGTGAACAACGTCAGTTGGGTACCGAGCACGACGTATTGGCTGACGGACGGGGACGAGTTGCTCGGGGCGGCGAATATCCGCCACGAATTGAATGATAATCTCCTCAATTTTGGGGGCCACATCGGTTACGGCATCAAACCGAGCGCACGTGGACGCGGTTTGGCGACGAAACAGCTCGAGCTCGCGCTCGAGAAGGCGAAGGAACTCGGGATCGAGCGGGCGTTGATTACGTGTGACCGGACGAACGTGGCGTCACGCCAAGTCATCTTGAATAACGGAGGAATACCGGACACACCGTTCAAAGCGGAAGGTGGGAAAATCGTCGAGCGGTTTTGGATTGAACTGAAAGGGTGACGTGAGATGGCGAACTGGATCGTGGTCTATTTAGCACTGATCAATTTTTTCGGAATCTATCTGTTTCCACGAGACCGGGTACCGTCTCAAAAATGGTTCTCATTTTCGAGCGGGATCGCCATCACGTACTTTTTCATGTATCTCTTGCCGTCCTTGAACAAGCGGCAAGACACGCTCCGGGTCGAATGGCTCGACCTGGCCTTGCCGTCAGAGATTTATGTAATCAGCTTGCTCGGATTTACCGTCTTTTACGGGACGATGCGTGTCGTCCGAACGCCTTACTTTAAGGACGAAACGATTGACCAGAACGTATCGTACTGGCTCCAAGTGACACTGTTGACGGCCTATATGTCGTTCTCGGCTTACGTCGTTACGGCATCATCCGTCACATTCGTTGCCCGTAGCTTCTACGCGACGGCACTCGGCGTCCACTTCCTTGCCGTCGGTCACGACTTGTATCGCCATTACGGGGAATGCTACCTTCGGCAAGGACGTTATTTGTTGAGCGGCGGCATCCTCATCGGCGGTTTCTTTTCCCGTTTCATCGATCTCGCCTCGCACGTCGAGGCCATCTTGTTCGCATTCGTCGCCGGGGCGATGATTCTGAATATCGTCAAGTTCGAACTTCCATCCGACCGCAACCTCCACTTCCGGACGTTCGTCCTCGCGGTCGTCGGGTATGGCGGCATCCTCTTATTCTTGAAGCATGTGCTCAATTTTTGACCCCTTCGATAAAAATGAATGACTGTTCATTCATTGTTTGATATACTGAATTCAAGATTGAATCCGTTTTCATAAGGGGGAGTTTTGGGGATGTCTACATTTTTAATCGTCAACTGGATTCTATTCTTGCTCGTCCTCGGCTATGGACTGTATTTGTTCGCCTCGCTGGTCTATCAGCGCTATACGTTCATCAAGCTCGGGAAGCAGGCAGAGTGGAGCCAAACGAATAAGGAACGGCTCGAACAGGTCATGATCAACGTGTTTGGCCAAAAGAAATTGTTAAAAGACAAGAAGAGCGGCATCATTCACGTCATGATGTTCTATGGGTTCATCCTCGTCCAGTTCGGGGCTATTGACTTCATCTGGAAAGGGCTTGCTGTCGGGACGCGTTTCCCGCACATCCCGCTCGGTCCGCTCTATCCGATTTTCACGTTCATGCAAGAAATCGTCATGCTCATGATTCTCGTCGCGGTCGTTTGGGGATTCTACCGCCGTTACATCGAGAAGCTCGTGCGGTTGAAACGAAACTTCTTGGCCGGACTCGCCCTCATCTTCATCGGTGGGCTGATGGTATCGGTCTTGTTCGGGAACGGGTTCTACCTCGTCTATAAGGAAGAACTTCCGATGTGGGGTGAACCGGTCGCGACGCTCATCGGTTCGGTGTTCGCTTGGGTACCGGGAGGGGTTGCCTTCGCCTTGTTCGTCGTCTTCTGGTGGCTCCATCTCTTGTTCTTGCTCAGCTTCATGATTTATATCCCGCAAGGCAAGCACGCCCACTTGATTGCCGGGACGCTCAACGTCTGGCTCGGACGGACGCACCAGGTCGGTCGTCTCGCCCCGGTCGATTTCTCGGCGATGGAAGAGGCCGAGGAGTCGGACGAAGAAGTCGTCTTCGGGGTCAATAAAATCGAAGACTTCAACCAAAAACAACTCGTCGATTTGTATGCCTGTGTCGAGTGCGGACGCTGTACGAACGTCTGCCCCGCGACCGGGACTGGAAAAATGCTGTCGCCGATGGACCTCATCGTCAAGCTGCGCGACCATATGAACATGAAAGGGGCCGCCGTCACCCGGAAGTCACCGTGGGCGCCGGCGCTCTTGTTCCAAAACACGCAAGGGGCCGAGATTGCCGCCGCGGCCCAAGACGGACACATGCTTGTCGCCGATGAGTTGATCGGCAACGTCATCACCGAAGAAGAGATTTGGGCATGTACGACGTGCCGCAACTGTGAGGACCAATGTCCGGTCATGAACGAGCACGTCGACAAGATTATCGATTTGCGCCGTTACCTCGTCATGATGGAAGGAAAGATGGATCCAGAAGCGCAGCGTACGGTCGCCAATATCGAACGTCAAGGCAACCCGTGGGGGATGAACCGGAAAGAGCGCGAGAATTGGCGCAAAGACCGGGAAGAACTCGTCATCCCGACGGCAAAAGAGAAGAAGAAAGCCGGCGAAGAGTTCGAATTCCTCTTCTGGGTCGGGGCGATGGGCTCATACGACAGCCGTAGCCAAAAAGTCGCGCAAAGCTTTGCGAGCGTCTTAAACAAGGCCGGCGTCTCGTTCGCCATCCTCGGGAATGAAGAGAAGAACTCAGGAGATACACCGCGCCGCATCGGAAACGAGCTGTTGTTCCAAGAACTCGCCGAGGCGAACATCAAATTGTTCGAGAAGTATGGGGTCACGAAAATCATCACGGTCGACCCGCACGCGTATAACACGTTCAAAAACGAATATCCGGACTTTGGACTCACGGGTGTGAAAGTGTATCACCATACCGAGCTCCTCGCCGAGCTACTCGATACGGGCCGGGTCAAACCGGACTTCTCCGTGAACGAGCGTGTCGTCTATCACGATTCATGCTACCTCGGGCGCTATAACGGTATTTACGACGCCCCGCGTTTCGTCTTGGAACGCATCCCAGGTGTCGAACTCGTCGAGGCGGAACGGAACCGTGAGAACGGCATGTGCTGTGGCGCCGGTGGCGGTCTCATGTGGCAAGAAGAGAAAGTCGGGACGCGTGTCAACGTGGCCCGGACCGAGCAGTTGCTCGAGACGAAGCCGACGGTCATCGGGTCGGCATGTCCGTACTGTTTGACGATGCTCTCGGACGGAACGAAAGCGAAAGAAGTCGATGAGACGGTCGGAACGTTCGACGTCGTCGAACTGCTCGATCGCTCCCTCGCTCCGCTTGAATTACCAGAACCACTCGTCCAATAAAAACAAGGCACGGTCCGCGGACCGTGCCTTGTTTTGTCGTTAGCGCATCTCAGCAGTCGCCAACAAGGAAGACGTCAAGTGCGATAAGCCTTGCGTCGTCTCGTTGATGGCGGAAATCGTCTCGACCATTTGGCCGAGGTCTTGCTTATTGCGTTCAAAAGATAGGACGTAATTGCCCATCTCGTCTTTGACGGTCGAGAAGCCGGATTTGACGGCGCCGAGTTGGCGCATCGCCTCGTCATTCGTCCGATGCATCTGGCCCATCTGCTCGAGCAGCGCAGCGATATTCGTCTCATTCTCGTGGATGAGGACGTTGATTTGACTGCTCAATTGTTTCGCGTTCTCAGCGAGCGTCCTTACTTCAGTGGCGACGACGGCGAAGCCTTTGCCGTGTTCACCGGCCCGGGCCGCCTCGATTGACGCGTTCAACGCCAACAAGTTCGTCTGGTTGGCAATCTGTTCGATGCTCCGGGTCATGCTGACAATCTCTTGCGAGCCGTCTTTGAGCGCGGTGATGCGGTCGAGCGAGGCATCGACATACGTCGCCGATTGTTTGAACTCCGACTCCATCTGTTCGATTTGTTCACCGTTCGTATCGGTCAAGCTCATCAAGTGTCGGCTCATCTTCTCCGTCTGTTCGGTCTCCGACAAGACTTGGTGGGCCCGCTTGCTCGTCTCGGACATGGCGTGACCGGTCTGTTCCATCGTCGTCGCGACTTCGGTGCTGACACGGCTGACATCGCTCAACAGTGCTGCGCGTGCCTGGTTCGCCGATTCGATCTCATCGAGTCGGGCGTCGACATACTGCTCGGTGACGATTTGGGCGTCCAAGTTCATCGCATGGGACAATGCGAGGAGCGATTCGGTCATCAGGGCCGGGTCGTGCTGATACGTCTCGACGATTTTTGGGATGAGCAACGTATTGAAGGCGGAATATGTCGCGAGGAACCAGACGACCGGGACCGAATAGTGGTGATGCGTCTGGCCCATCCGTTTGCGCATGGCAAGGAACTTGTCATCGATGTTCCCGGTCAACAAGCTCCGGAAATAGGCGGCGAACACGTTCTTCAAACGCTCACGTGTCGATGAGGCGTTGGCGATTTGGACCATGTCGGGTTGGAGCATCAAGTGGTCGAGCACGTTTTCCAACACGTCATCTAACACCGACTCGACGAGCGGCGCCATTTCCTGGAGTCGCTTCACTTGGGAAGCGGTGTACCCCATATAGTGGGCACGCCCATTTAAATTAGGGTCGGTCGGTTGAGCGATTGCCGTCACATCAGGGAAACCGATTGACGCGGTATAGGCGGTAGATTTCGTTTTACGGAACAGTGACATGTTTCATTCTCCTTTTTCTCGTACAGCTAAAATAGCGTTCTATTCTATATCGGCAAGAATGTGAAAAAACTAAGAAATCGATGTGCGATGAAGCTTGTTGTTTTTGCGCTAGAAGTGGGAAAGAGGAGAAAGATGGGCTCGGTCATTTTTGAGAAATGAGGTGTCCGGTGTGAAGAACGCGGTCATGTTATTGACGATTGTCAGTGCCCTCAGCAGTCAAATCTTGCCCCAAATTTTATTTTTGTCCACCATGGCAGTCGAAGACGGCGTCGGGCGATTGATCCCGTTCATGATTTTCTATGTCGCAAGCATGTCGGGGCTGTTGCTATGGGTGTATGTCATCGGGCGGCTCGGCTCGAAACAAACGTTCTTGTGGGCACTATCCGTCTTGGTCGCTGGCCTTGTCTGCTTCTTATGGCCGTTCGCCTGGGCGATTGAAGTGAGCGCCTTTTTAGTCGGCGTCGGCTCGATTGGCGTCGGCTCGATTATGACGACGATTTTATCCCAATTGGGTGAACGGTCTGTCCCTCAAGCGGCCGGGAAAGACAAAGGGAGTTCTTTGCCGCTCGTGTTCACACTGATTACCTGGATTTCCGTGTTTTCGTACACGTTGACCCAATCGACGAATGGCGCCGTCATCCTCTTTCTCGTCAGTCTCCTCTTACCGTGGCTGTTCGTGCGAAAGTTGCCGCTCGAGAAAACGGCGACGTGGGCGTGGGCGACCGGGAAGTTCGTCCGTGCCTTCATCGCCGTCACCGTGTTCACGTTGGTGAGCCGTCTCCTCAGTCTGCTCGAAGGGGCAAGCGGATACGTGGAAATCTTTCTACTGATGATCGTTTTGCTCGGATATGTCGGTTGGGTGTTGTTTCAAGAGCGGACGCGAACGTACGTCAGCGCGACCAAGACGCGGCAAGTCCAACTGCTGGCGTTCGTCGTCGGCTTGTTCGGCGGCTGGACGTTGATTGGGGCTGTGTTCGTCAGTTTGGCCTTATATTCGTTTCAAGTGCTCTTATTCTATGTGTTCCTGCCGTTCTTGGCGGGCGTCATCGGCTGGATTCTATTGAACCGTGTATTTGACGTGGCGCGTCATCCGTATTACGTTCTGCTCGTCACGTCACTCCTCTTCTTCGTTGGATTTTTAGAGCCGATCGGGTTCATCCCCGTCTTGTTTGTGAGCGGGTACGTCCAGACGATGTATGCGAGTGCGGGTCACGTCTATCTGTATGCATCGTATGGCGACAATAAAGAGTTCGCCTCGTTGCTCCTGCAACTGTGGAACCGGTTCGGGATGGTCGTCGCCTATTCCGCGCTCATGGTCGGATTGCTCGGCTACGGTCTGTATACCGGACAATCGGTGAATGCCGAGTTGTCCTTCAAAATCCCGCGTGGTTGGATGCTCGGGGTGCTCGGACTGACGTGGATTTTCAACGTCGGATTGATTACCCTCTATTGGTGGCGCATTCAAAAGACCGTCGACACATCAAAATAATTTCCTCTAGCTTTTTCATATGTGTTTTGTTTATAATGAGGAGTGATGTTTAACTAGTGACGGAAAAGGAGTGTCCTTTAATGAATAAATCGTTGATCGATTTCGTTTACGAAGTTCTTCAAAAGACTGGCGAGCAACCAGTATCATTTGATGAGATTCGTGAGCTGATCAGACAAAACTATACGTTCGCAAGTGAAGAGGAAGAGCTCGAGAAAATCGCGCAACTCTACACGGACATGAACATCGACGGACTATTCGTCAACTTGGGAGCTAACCGTTGGGCGCTTCGTGTTTGGTATCCGTTCGATAAGTCAGACGAAGATCTCGTCATTGAAGCACGCCAACGCGGTGAGCTCGATGAGTTCGAAGAAGAGATCGATGAGACGGATGAAGGCATCGTCGACATTGAAGACGACCTTGACGTCTTTGCAAAAGGTGAAGATTTTGACGCATCTGAGTTCGATGCCGAGGACACAGCCGAAAAAGTGGAAGGCCTTGACGAGTTCGAGGACGAAGACTTGGACGACGACCTCGACTTAGAAGACGAGGATGATTTATAAGAGACCGCAAAAAGCCGGGCATTTGTCCCGGCTAGGCGTGTCTCTTTTTCTTTTTTGACAGTTGAAAAAAGAAAAAAATAATGACTTGACGACTGCATCGTCTCTGACGTAAATTAGTCATGGGCTAGTTTAGCACGTAACGATGCAGCAAAAGTGTCCCCCATTTCGTTGGGGGCACTTTTGCTTTTTTTGTTTTTTCGTTTCCCGTTGTGGCATTCAAGAGAGGAGAATGATGATGACAAAGTATATTTTCGTAACAGGTGGGGTAGTATCTTCACTCGGTAAAGGGATCACAGCCGCTTCACTCGCACGTCTACTCAAAAACCGAGGTTTGAACGTGACGATTCAAAAGTTTGACCCATATATCAACATCGACCCAGGGACGATGAGCCCGTATCAGCACGGAGAGGTGTTCGTCACAGATGACGGCGCCGAGACGGACCTAGACCTCGGTCACTACGAGCGCTTCATCGACATCAACTTGTCGCAAAACGCGAACGTGACGTCAGGCCGCATCTACTCGACGGTGTTGAAAAAAGAGCGCCGTGGCGATTATAACGGCGGAACGGTTCAAGTCATTCCGCACATCACGAACGAGATTAAAGACCGCGTCTTCCGCGCCGGTCGCGAGACGAACGCAGACGTCGTCATCACAGAGATTGGTGGAACAGTCGGGGACATCGAGTCGCTTCCGTTCATCGAGGCCATTCGTCAAGTGAAGAACGACATCGGCAAAGAGAACGTCATGTACGTCCACTGTACGCTCGTGCCGTATCTCCGCGCCGCTGGTGAGATGAAGACGAAACCGACCCAGCATAGCGTCAAGGAGCTCCGCAGTTACGGGATTCAGCCGGACATTATCGTCCTCCGTACTGAGCACGATATCCCAGAAGAGATGCGTGAGAAAATCGCCTTGTTCTGTGACACGCGCAAAGAAGCAGTCATCGAGGCACAAGATGCGTCGACATTGTACGAAGTGCCGCTCAACCTTCAAAAACAAGGCATGGACCAACTCGTCAACGATTACTTCGGCTTCAACACACCGACCGCAGACATGACGGCTTGGAAAGAGCTCGTCCACACGGTCACGCACCTCGAGAAGAAAGTCAAAATCGCCCTCGTCGGGAAATACGTCGAACTCCGTGACGCGTACATCTCGGTCGCAGAATCGCTCAAGCACGCTGGTTACGCCTTCAACGCCGACATCGACATCGATTGGGTCAATGCGGAAGACGTGACGGCAGAGAACGTCGAGACGCTTCTCGGAGACGCGGACGGGATTCTCGTCCCAGGCGGATTCGGAGAACGCGGCATCGAAGGGAAAATCGAAGCGACGCGTTATGCGCGTGAGAACAACGTCCCATTCTTCGGGATTTGCCTCGGCATGCAGCTCGCGACGGTCGAGTTCGCCCGTAACGTCTTGAAGCTCGACGGTGCCCACTCGGCCGAAATCGATCCGGCGACGAACTATCCGATTATCGATTTGCTTCCGGAACAAAAAGATATCGAGGACCTCGGCGGCACACTCCGTCTCGGCCTCTACCCATGTAAGCTCGAGCCAGGTACGAAAGCACATGCGGCTTACAACCAAGAGCTCGTCTACGAGCGCCATCGCCACCGCTACGAGTTCAACAACGAGTACCGTGAGGCGTTCGAGGCAGAAGGATTCAAGTTCTCAGGAACGAGCCCGGACGGCCGTCTCGTGGAGATCATCGAGATTCCAGAACACAAGTGGTTCGTCGCGTCACAGTTCCACCCAGAACTTATTTCGCGTCCAGAGCGTCCACAACGTTTGTTCCACGATTTCATCCAAGCTTCACTCGGCGAATGAGTGACAGGTCACAGTCTATGACTGTGGCCTTTTTTCTCGGGCAAAAGGCTGAACCGTTCAACAGCTTCAGATGGATACATGAGCACTCGAATCCGGGTACACTAAGAGTAGAACGGGGAGAGGGCGATGCTTATGCGGGAACGAATGATGGTTTATGGAGGATACGGGGCTGCGCTCGTCACGCTCAGCCTGTTGCCGTTCGTCGTCTTGCCGACGCTCTTATTGCCGTACCAGCTCGGGTGGACCGGAATCGTGTTGCTCGCGCTGTCAATCGGGTTGTTGCGTTCCATCCGTGAAGGGTCTGGCATCTATTTGAAACAGATGCTCAAGGTCACCTTCACGTTGTTCCTCCTGTTCGTCTTTATCTATTACGTCTCGTTTGGACTCGTCCTATACGATTCGTACGGACTCGAGCGGTTGCTCGAACAGTATGGTGACCAGGCGATGTGGGTGTTCGCCGCCTTCAGCTTCCTGCAGCCGATTGCGCTCCCGGTCCCGGAAGCGGTCAGTGTGCCGATTGGCAGTGTCGCGCTCGGTCCGCTTCGGGCCGCCTTGATTGGAAGCGTCGCGACGACGCTCGGCATCCTCGTCATGTATGGAATCGCCCGGTTCGGACGAGAGCGGGTGATGCGGCTCATCGATGCCGACAAGCTCGCGACGTATGACCGCTACGTCGACAGATACGGACTCGGTGTGTTGCTCGTCTTGTTCATCATCCCGATTTTGCCGGATGAGGTCATTTGTCTCGCGGCCGGGTTCAGCCGGGTGCCGTTCCCGCGCTTCGTCTTGATTGCCATCGGGGCGAAGCTCGTCACGTCGTTCGGTCTCGCCTATTCGGTGTCGCTCGGTGAACTGTTCGTCACCGGCGCGAGTCCGTTCGCCGTCGTCTCGGTGACGGCGAGTCTGTTGCTCGTCATCTTGGCGCTCGTCTGGCGCAAACGGAAAAAAGGGAATTCGAACTGACATCGCGAAACCGTCAAGAGCACAGATAGAGAGGAAGACGTTATGGTTCGCGATGAAGAATTAGTGATTCGACCGATTGAGACATACGATTTAGATCGGTTATGGGAATTGATGTATAAGGACGCGACGCCAGCCTTTAAGAAATGGGACGCCCCGTATTTTGAACATCGGGCACAACCGTATGAGATTTACTGTCAGAGCGCGGACGAACATGTCGGCCGTGACGATATGTGGGTCATCGAGGTCGATGGGACGGTGTACGGGACGGTTTCCTTCTATTATGAGGACGCGGGCCAGAACTGGCTCGAGGTCGGCATCATCCTCCATCAAGCCGACCGCTGGAATCGCGGCATCGGCACCCGGGCACTCAGGCTGTGGATCAGCCATTTGTTCGAGACGTTGCCGACGGTCCGGGTCGGGCTGACGACGTGGTCCGGCAATGAGCGGATGATGAAAGTCGCCGAGAAGGTCGGTATGCGGCTCGAAGGTCGAATCCGTCAAGTGCGTGTCGTCGATGACGTGCGTTATGACTCGATTCGGATGGGCATGCTGCGGGAAGAATGGACGGCAGAAAGCGCTAAGTCTCAGTAGAGGCTTAGCGCTTTTCATGTGTGGAACAATTGGCGATATTGAAGCGGGGTCATTTGTTTATACGTCTTGAACGTGTTGATATAGGCCGTGCACGAGGCAAAGCTGTATTTCTCACCGATGGCACAAACTGGCAAGTTCGTCCCGAGCAAATCGGCGATGGATGCATCGATGCGTCGGCGCCGAATTCGTTCCGGTACACTCTCGCCGACTTCCTGTTTGAACAGGGCCGACAAATAGTTGTTCGATAACCCGATCTGCTGGGCGATCCACGGCAGCGACAGTTCCGGCTCTTTCAAATGGTCTTCAATCAAATGAATGGTCGTCGTGACGTTCGGATTCGTCGACACAGGAGGGGAGAGGAACGCCATCATTTTCGTCAAATACTCGACGATGACGGGGATGGCATAGATGAAGTCGAGCGTCGTCGTCAGCTCATCGATTAAGATGAGGAGCGCGCTCGTATAGTCGAGGGCGGTCTGGACGTTCGGGTTGTCGACCGGAATCAGACGGATGACATGATAAACGAGGCCACGGTAATAGAAGCGGACGCTCATATATTCGTCGGAGACTGGGAGTTTCAACAAATCGAGTGTCAACGTCTCGAGTAGTTGTTCGGCCCGAATCGGATGGGCGCTGCGGAGCGCGCTCACGATTTGTTGATCAAGTATATAAAAGTTATCCACATGCTGAAAATCATCGAACACGTTTTTGTCACGATGCATATGATTCAGGAATTGGCGTTTGATTTTGTTTTCCAACGGATGAGTCACTTCTTTCGTCGTACGATCGGGAACCGTTTAGTTGTTTCGTGGAAGGTTCCGTTTGGTCGCTTGTTTCAGCTCGGCGATTTCGCGAGCGAGCGCTTCCTCACGGGAACGTGCGGATGATTCGAGGTGATGTTCGAGCTCCTTGCTTTTTTGTCGGTACGTCTCAGCGACTTCTTTCGTACGCTGTTGATGTTGCGAGAGCTGTTTGTTGTACGCATCGAGATCAATTGGCTGTTTCGTCATACATCATATGCCCCTTTCAAAAGACGGTCAAACAGACAGGCGCGGCGCAAGCGTGGCTTGGTCCGCAGTCTCATCGAGGAACGGCCCCTGTCCTTAGCTTACGAAGCGGAAGATCGCTTGGAAAGTTAGGTCGGCAAGAAAGGGGCGGTGAAAAAGATGAAAAATGTGACGAAATTGTGTCCGCGACACATACGTGCCGTCACATCGCCGTATGAGAAGAACCCATCAAAAAAATCCGCAGACGTAAAGTCTGCGGATCGCGGTTTATTTCACGGCCTGGTCTTTGATCGGGAACCAGCCCGCCCGCGTCGTGATGGCGTTCCAAAGCGGAGCCGGGACGGCGAGTTCGGCTTGTTTGTTCAAGTCGAGTTCTGTCTCGATTTCGTCTTCACGGTCGGTTTTCACTTTCTCGAGCCAATCCGGGTCGATGATGAGTTCGCGGCCGAGTGCGGCAAGGTCGATGACGTTGAGAGCGTCTTCGACTTGACCTGGGCGTTGGAGCTGTCCGACCCCGATGAGCGGGACGGCACCGTTGATCCGCTTGGCGATGCGGTCGATCGACCGTTCCGTCACGTTCTCGTTCCGCATCGAACCGATGTTGAAGTTCCAGAGCGAGGCGTGGAGATAGTCAAGATTCTCCTCGAGCAACATGTCGATCAAGACGTCCGTATCGTCGAGCGTGATACCGGGTTCTTCGACTTCTTCAGGCGAGAAGCGGTAGCCAATCAAAAAATCGTCCGCGCCTTCGGCCGCGCGTTTGACCGAGCGGATGACTTCACGCGGGAAGGTGAGGCGCGCGTTCACGTCACCACCGAAGCGGTCGTCGCGTCGGTTCGAATGAGGTGAGAAGAACTGTTGAATCAAATACGTGTTCGCCCCGTGAATCTCGACGCCGTCAAAACCGGCCTCGATGGCACGACGTGTCGCTTCACCGAACGCCTCGATGATGGCTTCGACTTCTTCGGTTTCAAGGGCACGCGGCGTGACGGCACCTTCACGGACCGGCGCGACGGCGCTGGCACTCACCGGTTGTTCGTTCGGAACGAGTTCCGGAGGAGACATGCGTCCTGCATGGAAGATTTGAAGAATCGCTCTCGCGCCTTCCGCTCTTAAACTTTCGGCGAGCTGACGCAGTCCAGGGATGAACTTGTCGTCATTCACACCGAAGGCGTTCGGGAACCCTTTGCCGTCTTCGGTCACGTAAGCACATGCCGTGATGGCGAGGCCGACGTTCTTCGCCCGTTTCCGGTAATAGGCGAGTTCGTGTTCCGATACTTCACCCGTCGGTTCAGACGAATAATGGGTCATCGGTGCAAGCACGAGTCGGTTGTGGAGCTCGACGCCGTTTTTAAATTGGAAAGGTTGTAACATGCGTTTCATAAAAAAACTCCTCCTTGTTGGTGATACCTTGAAGTCTAGACTTCTCATTTAAAAATTGCGAGCGGGACGCTTTCTAAGGAGCAGGTTGCACACTCCGTGAGCGGGTTGATGGTTGAATGCTAGAGAATGGGGTATAATACAGGAGAAAAGTTGATAACCGGTTGGAGACTACAGAGAGACCACGACATGGGGGGGCGAAGCCTTGTTTTGTTGTGGTCTCTTTTCGTATACATCGAACCGGATTCATTATAGGAGGGGACAAGATGGAAATCAGAAATTTCTCAGCAAAAGAACGTGCCAAACGATATGAACAGTTAACAGGTGAGCGTCACGATGTGCTCGTCGTCGGTGGAGGCATCACCGGTGCCGGCATCGCGCTCGATGCCGCGTCTCGCGGAATGAAGACGGCCGTGCTCGAAATGCAAGATTTCGCGGCCGGAACATCGAGTCGTTCGACGAAACTCGTCCACGGAGGTTTGCGTTACTTGAAACAGTTCGAAGTCGCGCTCGTCGCGGAAGTCGGGAAAGAACGCGCCATCGTCTATGAGAACGGGCCACACGTCACGACACCGGAACGCATGCTCTTGCCGATGCATAAAGGCGGCACGTTCGGACCGCTCTCCACAGCGGTCGGATTGATGGTGTATGACTTCTTGGCCGGCGTGAAACGCGCCGAGCGTCGCTTGATGTTGAAGCCGGATGAAGTCATTCAAAAAGCACCGCTCGTCAAAAAAGACGGTCTTGTCGGTGGCGGCTATTACGTCGAATATCGGACCGATGATGCCCGGATGACGATTGAAGTCGCGAAAGAGGCGGCCAGCCACGGTGCCCTCCTCTTGAACTATTCAAAAGTGACCGGTCTCATCTATGAGCAAGGCAAAGTCGTCGGCGTCCATGTCGAAGACCAAATCGACGGCAAGACGTACGAGGTTTATGCGAAGAAAGTCATCAACGCGACCGGACCTTGGGTCGACGTGCTCCGTGAACAGGACGGCTCGAACAAAGGGAAGATGCTCCGCTTGACGAAAGGGATTCACCTCGTCATCGATCAATCGAAATTCCCGCTCAAACAAGCCATCTATTTCGATACGCCGGACGGCCGGATGGTGTTCGCGATTCCACGTGACGGTAAAGCGTACGTCGGGACGACGGATACGTTCTTCGATAAGGACAAAGCGCACCCGCGCATGACGACCGAGGACCGCGACTATATTTTAGAGGCGATTCACTATATGTTCCCAGACGTGAACGTGACCGCAGATGACGTCGAGTCGAGCTGGGCTGGGATTCGTCCGCTCATCTATGAGGAAGGCAAAGACCCGTCTGAGATTTCACGGAAGGATGAGGTTTGGCAGTCAGAGAGTGGCTTAATCACAATCGCCGGTGGGAAGTTGACCGGTTACCGCAAGATGTCAGAGACGGTCGTCGATTTGGTGGCGAAACTGCTCAAACAAGAAGAAGGCATCGTCTTCCTCGCCTCGCGCACGAAGCATATGCCGATGTCGGGCGGCCATGTCGGCGGTTCGAAAGGATTCGATGACTTCTTGACGAAGAAGAAGGCAGAGCTGAAGAATCTAGGTCTCGATGACGTCAAAGCCGAGCAGCTCGTCCGTCTATATGGATCGAACATCGACCGTGTCATCGAACGGATGGATTCGAACGCCTATGACCTTCCAGAGATCGTCTACGCACAACTCATTTACGGCATCGAAGAAGAGTCGGTCGTTCGGGCCATCGACTTCCTCGTTCGCCGCACCGGAGCGATGTTCTTCGACATCGACTTTGTTCGTAACTATAAAGACGGCGTACTCCGTTGCATGGCCGACGTCTTCAAATGGTCGGACGCGCGTCTCGCCGAAGAGCGGGCCGAGGTCGAGAAAGAAATCGATCTCGCGGTCGTACCTGTGACAGTCGAATAACGAGACAAAAGGACCTTCGCCGCGGCGAGGGTCCTTTTCATATGCCCATTTCTTCATAATACGCCATGATGCGTTCGTCGAGCGCCTCGACGACGTCCGGGTCACCGAACACATATAAATATAGATACGTGCCGTCCTCACGGTACACTTCTGTCTCGAGTGTCAGCGTGGTCGGGCGTCCCTCGAAGATGACATCGATGGTGCCGAGTGCGTGTATGTTTGCTTCATCGAGTGCCGGATTCGACGCTAGCGTTTTTATGCGGACGATGTCACTGTCTGCGATGGGCTCATCGAACGTCTCGGACAACACGGCGAACGTCTCCGGCAAGTCCTCAAGGTCGGTCTCGATACCCGCGGCGAACGTCTCCGGCAACTCCTCAAGATCGGTCTCGAGGGCCGCGGCGAGCGGTGGCGCTGCTTGTTCTTCCCCGAAGACGTTTACCACGAGTGCGACCATGCCCCCAATCGCCAAGACGAACAGCACGTAAATCAAATAATGTCTCATAATCTGGCTCCTATTCATTTCATGTGTTCAGTATATCAGCGTACCGGGTGTTTAGAAATAGGGAGACAATGGTATTGAAAAAGATGGAAATGAGAAAGGCGGGAGAGTTACGATGAAACGAGCATGGACAATCGGGGGCGTCGTCCTCGTCTTGATTCTCGGCTGGCAGTTCATCGATACAGATCGGCTATTTGCCGACGTCTACTATACAAAAGTGCCGAGCGCGAATACTACCGATCAAGGAAAGACACATACGTATGACACGATTGGCTATGATGAAGACGGAAAGAAACGACCGATCACGTTTGAGGCACCGACCCGGTTGGCCGAAGGTGATTTTTTAAAGCTGTACGTGAAAGATGAGCGGACGGTGACCGCGTACGAGCTCGTGCCTGAGTCGGAAGTACCGACCCGGTTAAAGGACGAACAGACCGAGCAACCGGTATCGATTCCGTTGCCTTGATTTCAAAATAGGTCCGTCGCCAAACGAAATTGGATTTGGTATGGTTAGACTAGTGCAAACTATGGAGAGAAGGTAGATGGATGTCACGGATGTTGATTGCAGACGACCAAGACGGGATTCGGTTGATGTTGGCGCAAGTGTTCCAAAACCTCGGCATCGAGGTCGACACGGCGAACGACGGCCAAAACGCTTGGGAAAAGCTCGAACAGAACGGATACGATTTAGTATTGCTCGATATGAACATGCCGCGCATGTTCGGCCATGAAGTACTACGCAACATGCGCCAACGGGACATCGACACCCCGGTCATGATTATGACCGCGTTCGGGGAAAAATCGACGCTCGAAGAAGTGCAACGTCTTGGCATTACCGCGCAATTTGAGAAGCCGTTTGATATTTATCGGATGATCGAAAAAGTGAAGGAAGTCCTCAAAATCACGTGATTCGTCACGAAGATGACATATGTAAACGCTTGCGCAGAGCCATTTCTATGCCCGAATAGCATAGGCACACGTTTCGACGTGTGTTATAATGGGAACGAACTGCACGGGGGCATTTTTCCCAAAGTGCACAATAGCGAACAGACAGGAGGATGTCATTATGCCATTAGTATCAATGACAGAAATGCTTAACAAAGCATTCGAAGGCAAGTATGCAGTAGGCCAATTCAACATCAACAACCTCGAGTGGACGCAAGCGATTCTTCGCGCTGCGGAAGACGAGAAATCACCAGTTATCCTCGGTGTATCTGAAGGTGCAGCGAAGTACATGGGTGGCTTCACAACAGTTGTTAAAATGACTGAAGGTCTCATGCACGACTACAACATCACTGTTCCAGTTGCAATCCACCTCGACCACGGTTCATCTTTCGACAAGTGTAAAGCAGCGATCGACGCTGGTTTCACATCTGTTATGATCGACGGTTCACACCACCCGATCGAAGAGAACATCGAAATGACGAAACAAGTCGTTGAATACGCACACGCTAAAGGCGCTTCAGTAGAAGCAGAAGTCGGCACAGTCGGCGGCGAAGAAGACGGCGTTGTTGGCGGCGTACAATACGCTGACCTCGACGAGTGCGTACGTCTCGTGAAAGAAGCGAAAGTTGACGCTCTTGCGGCAGCCCTCGGTTCTGTACACGGAGAATACCAAGGCGAGCCAAAACTCGGCTTCAAAGAGATGGAAGAAATCGCAGAAGCGACAAAAACTCCACTCGTTCTTCACGGCGGTTCAGGAATTCCTGAGCACCAAATCAAAAAAGCAATCGAGCTCGGTCACAGCAAAATCAACGTTAACACAGAGTGCCAACAAGAATGGACTCGTGCCGTACGTGAGAAGCTCAACACGGACTCGAAAGTATATGACCCACGTAAAGTCATCGGCCCTGGTGTCGAAGCGATCTATAACGTCGTTACTGGCAAAATGCGTGAGTTCGGTTCAAGCAACCAAGCATAATCCTGTCACATCAGTCGGTTCTCCCTGTGAGAACCGGCTTTTTTGTTGAAACATACAGGAGTAGGGGAACGTATACATATGGAAAGGGGGAGTTTTATGGTTTATCAAGAACGTCAGACGGAACTGTTTTGGCGCGTGTTTTATGTGTATGGAGCGATTGTATTGATTGGCCTTTCTTTAGCGCTGGCTGTGGCTCCGCTCGCCTTGATTTATTATTATCCGGTCGCCTGGCTCATCCCGTTGTTGGTGTTTGTGGCCATCGGTGGGTTTGGGGGGTACTGGTTCACGAATACGTTTCGTCGCTTATTTTGGAAGGAACGACATCATTCTCGATATGAAGTGACCGCGACACACATCGAAGGCGTGACGTATCGGCACGAGCCAGGCGAGTCGTTGGAGCAAGTCTTTCCGCTCGCTGACATCAAGCAAGTCGTCTTCTTCCCGGCCATCGTCCGGAAGACGCAGCCGTCGCCGACGGTGCGAATCGGACGACCGACAGTGGAGCATACGCCGATGCTCGCCATCATGACCGAAGCAGATTCGATGGAAATCTTGTTCGATCAACGCGATCTCGTCGCGTTCGAACAGTGGGTTCAGTATTTTGATGAACGTGATGTGCCGCTCTTCTACACGCCGAAACGGCTCTACTGGATTGGGGCGAACATCTCGACACGGCGCGAGCGGTTCGACATGCTCCGTCGCCCGGAAGAAATCATCCCATTCACGTATACAGGTGACCTCGTGGCAGATGAACAGACGGCGGCCACGGATTGGGTCGAGACACATGGATCGGAGCGCTTGAATGAAGGGCCGCACGAGGCGTACTACGTGAAACAGCGCAAGATCATGAAGTGGACGTTCTTCGGGACGATTGCTGGGATTGCACTCCTCGCCGGCTCGATGATTGGCATCGCCATGTTGACGTAAAGGGTGTAGCAATTCCATGACAATTTCCTCATAATAAGGAGTGTAAGCGATCACAACACCATTCGAGGAGGAATTGAACATGCGTTTTTTCATTGACACGGCAAACGTGGAAGACATTAAGAAAGCCCATCAGATGGGCGTCATCGGGGGCGTGACGACGAATCCATCACTCGTCGCCAAAGAAGGCGTCGATTTCCATACACGGCTACGCGAAATCTGTGAGATCGTCGGGGATCCCTCGGTCAGTGCGGAAGTTATTGCGCTCGACGCAGCGGGTATGGTGGAAGAAGGAAAGGAACTTGCGGCCATCGCGCCGAATATTACTGTCAAGGTGCCGATGACGCCAGCAGGCATGGAAGCGGTCAATACGTTTTCACAGCTCGGCATCAAGACGAACGTGACACTCATCTTTAACGCCAACCAAGCGCTACTCGCGGCTCGGGCCGGCGCGTCATATGTCTCGCCGTTCATCGGTCGTTTGGATGATATCGGTCAAGATGGTCTTGACCTCGTCGAGACGATTGCCAATATCTTTGCCATCCATGCCATCGAGACAGAGATCATCGCAGCTTCCGTTCGCCATCCGGTCCACGTGACGAAAGCGGCCCTCCTTGGAGCCGACATCGCCACGGTACCATACAAAGTCATCGAACAGATGATGAAACATCCGCTCACTGACAAAGGGATCGAGCAATTCTTAGCGGATTGGAACAACGCTCAATCCAAATAAGGTTGTCGCAGAAAGGTTTGATCTTCGTGGAAATTCTCCATATCGTAGGACAGCAGAAACTTGAAGGAACAGTTGACATCAGCGGTGCCAAACAGAGCGCCTTGCCTTGTCTCGTCGCAGCACTGTTGACGGAAGAACCGGTGACGATTGAGAACGTCCCTGTCATCGAGGACGTCGAAGTGATGCTCAGTCTATTACAAGAACTCGGCGTCGCGATTGAACGGGACGGGGAGCGGATGACGCTTCATGCGAAAGATGCCGTCGCCATGCCGCTGCTCGGCTCAGAAACGCGTAAAGTCCGAGCCGCTGTCTATTTGCTAGGGGTGTTCGCGGCTCGTTTTGGGAAAGGGGCCGTCGGGCTTCCCGGTGGATATGCGATTGGTCCACGACCGATCGATCTACATTTGAAGGCACTCGAACGTCTCGGGATTAAAGTCGAGAACGAGTCGGGACTGTATCATGTGAACGCCGAAAAACTGGAAGGGAATCGGATCTATCTCGATCTCCGTTCATTCGGGGCGACGGTGAGCGCCATGCTCGCGGCCGTGCTCGCTGACGGGACGACCGTCATCGAGAACGCAGCCATCGACCCGGAAATCGTCGATGTCGCGACGATGCTCACTTCGATGGGGGCGCACGTCATCGGGGCGGGCACCGACGAGATTCGCATCAAAGGGGTCGACAAGCTCCATGGTTGTACACATACGCTCATCCCTGATCGGTTAGAGGCCGGGACGTTCATGATTTATGGCGCGGTCGCGGGCGAAGTGACGGTACGCAACGTCATTCCGACGCATTTAGAAGGCGTCATTCAAAAACTATTGGACTATGGGGCCGACGTCGAAGTCGGGGAAGAGACGATCACGGTGCGGGCGAACGCCTTCAAACCGATCGATATCCGTGTCTTCCACTATTCGGGGTATCCGACCGACTTGCAACCGATCATGTCAGCCGCGCTGTTGAAAGCAAATGGGACGAGTATCGTCACCGACAAGCTGTACGCCCAACGTTTCCGTCATATCGCGGAAATGCGGCGCATGAACGCCCAAATCACACTCGAGGACGCTTCGGCCGTCATCCGGGGCGGGACAACGCTCGCCAATGCGGAGATGGAATGTGCGGATGCGCGGAGCGGGGCAGCCCTCGTGTTAGCGGGACTTCAAGCGAGCGGCGAATCCACCGTGATCCATGCGGAAAAATTGAACGATTCATATGTCGATTTCGTCGGCAAACTAAAACAACTCGGCGCGCTCGTCTGGGTCGATGAGGTGTCCGAGTAAAAAAGGGGAGAATTCGGGTGGAACGTAGTTTATCAATGGAATTGGTCCGAGTCACAGAAGCGGCAGCGCTATCTTCGGCTCGTTGGATGGGAAAAGGCTTGAAAGAAGAGGCGGACGACGCGGCGACGACCGCGATGCGTGAAGTGTTCGATACGATTCCGATGAAGGGGGTCGTGGTCATCGGCGAAGGCGAGATGGACGAGGCACCGATGCTCTATATCGGCGAGAAAGTCGGGAACGGCTATGGCTCACGCCTTGACGTCGCCGTCGATCCGCTCGAAGGGACGAGCATCGTCGCGACGGGGACGTGGGGAGCGCTCGCCGTTCTCGCCGTCGCCGATGCGGGTGATTTGTTGCACGCGCCGGACATGTATATGGACAAGATTGCCGTCGGTCCGGAAGCGGCCGGGTTAATCAGTCTCGACAACTCGATTGAAGAGAATATCGCCATCGTCGCCAAGGCGAAGAACAAGAACGTCGAAGACGTCGTCGTCACGATCTTACATCGGGACCGTCACGAAGAGATGATTCAACGCGTCCGCGCGACGGGTGCCCGCATCAAGTTGATTCCCGACGGAGACGTGGCTGCGGCCATCAACACGGCGTTCCCGAAAACGGGCGTCGATTTGTTGCTCGGCTCTGGCGGTGCGCCGGAAGGCGTCATCGCGGCTGTCGCGATGAAGTGTCTCGGCGGTGACTTCCAAGGTCGCCTACTTCCTGAAGACGAAGCCCAAGAGAAGCGTTGCCAAGACATGGGCATCGCCGATACGGGCCGGATTTTGCTGTTAGACGATCTCGTCAAAGGTGAAGATTGTATCTTCGCGGCGACGGGGGTGACGGACGGAGAGCTCCTCCGTGGCGTCCAGTTCACTGGACAAGGCGGTCAGACGCACTCGGTCGTCATGCGTGCCAAGTCAGGGACGGTCCGCTTCGTCGAAGGCATCCACTCCTTGAAGAAAAAACCGAAAATGGTCATGAAACCTTAATTCTCTCGAGCTGTGGACATCGCGTCCACAGCTTTTTTTGATGGGTTGCTACATATTTAACACGAGGTAGAACGGGAATAGAGAGTCAGGAGGTGTGTATGATGATTGAAGTGGAATCGCTCGTCAAAACGTTCGGGGTCGCCCTGCAAGAGACCGGAATCGACAAAGTGTTGACGGGGCGGGAACTGCTCGTCCAGACGCTCCTCATCTTCTTGTCGACGACGTTCGTCCCGAAAGAGTTGATTGAAGCGGAATGGCTCAAAGTGGCGGCGACATTCAATCCGACGACGTACATCTTTGAAGGGATGCGCGCCGTCTTGACACAACCGACGATCGACTGGAGTGCGTTATCGGCCGGACTTGCCGTCGCTGGGCGATGAGCGTCATCATGGTCGTGTTCGCAGCGACGAACGCACGCGGTGCCTTGAAACAAAAATGACGAGCAGGGATTCACCCCCGCTCGTCCTGGTCGATCATAAACGTCACAATCAAAAACAGTATAAAACTGATTAAGGAGACCGTTCCCCCGATGATGAAATACACGAGGGTGACGGTCTCATTCCATTGGAACGGGTTCATCGTGTAAAACCACATCCCGCTCGTCAATCCGATTGATCCGATGACGGCCGTCCCCCCGTGAATCGTGACGAGCAGTTGGCTCCGGACCGCGTATGAGCGATAGAACACACCCCAGGCGAAGATTGATAACCAACCGGCAAGCAGAATGTGGGCGTGAATCGGACGAAAGGCATAACTGCCGGCACCCGACATATGCGACCCAAGCGCTGTCCCGATGACACCGAACAGCGCGGCGAGGCGAATCAAGCGAAGACTCCAAATCTCTTCCATGGCATAGTACAACTCCTTCAACGTGATGGCTTTATCGTAACGAAGCCAGATGAACGGAAGATGAACGAATGCAAAAAAACGACCCAGTTCCGATGAGCTGGGTCGTTTGATCGTTTGAATTAGAGGTATGATCCTGCACCGACGTAACGTGGTGCCCAGTAACCTGATGTGAAGCTCGCGTATTTAACGCCGCCTGTTTCAGAGTTGATCATTTGTGTTTTGCTGAGTGCCATTCCAACGTGTTGAATCGTTCTTCCGTTATGTGAGAAGAACACGAGGTCGCCGGCTTGAATCGCTGACTTCGAAACTTTTTTCGAGTTGGCGTATTGCGAGCGTGAATCACGTGGGATTGATTTGTTGATGGCTTTCTTGTAAACGTGACCTGTGTAACCAGAGCAGTCAAAGCCAGAAGTTGTCGTTCCGCCATAACGGTACGGTGTACCGAGGTACTTCTTCGATTCAGCGACGAGTTTCGTACGAGCGCTTGATGCTGAAGCAGTTGTGACTTTCTTTGCAGTAGCTGTCTTCGTGTTAGGCTTCAAGTACGTGTAAGTTGATGAAGCCGAGATATAACGGTGAGTCCCTTTGTAGTTGATTTTATAGAACGAACCAACTTTGCCAAGGTATGTATAGCGTTGGCCTTTGTTCATCGTTGTCGTGACTTTCGATTTGAGCGACGGTGCTGTGCGGATGTTCAAGCCGTTGACTTTCGAGTAAGCGAATGTCCCGGTAGCGGCTTCTGCTTGTTCACCTGTTGTGAAAGCAAGACCCGAGAAAGCGAGAGTGGCAGCGACGATGATAGATGCGAAGCGCTTTAACATATTGTATTTCCCTCCGTTTTTTAAAATAAAACCCTAAGTGGCTATTATGATCGATGTGTGTCAACTAAGTTAGAGCACAAATTGCGGATATTACCCGGTTTCCTGTGCAAATAAACTATATCATGCGCAAGACCGATAGCATTTTTCAATCACAAGACAAAAACGATTTTCTTGTAACATATTTGAAACAATATGCGAGAATAGAGACTTTTTTGTTACAAAGAAAGAGAAAAGACTGTTATGTTTTCAACAACAGGGGAATAGACTGACATGAAGCCATTTTTCAAACAGTGACGGTTTGTCAGAAGTGTGATTAGATGAATGAGGACTGAACGTTAATTTTTGAAATATAGAATCATGAAAGACAGGTGACTTGAATGAGTCCAACGACTGAACCGGCAAAAAACTACACGCTTCGGGAACTCGAGACGAAGACGTTGAAAGAGTTATATGAGATTGCGAAAGAAGTGAACGTGCCTCAATATCGCGAGGCGCGTAAACGTGAACTCATGTTCCGGATATTAAAATCACAGGCCGAATCAAAAGATCTTTATTTTCTTGAAGGAATCCTTGAGATTATTCCGCCGAACCCACAGTCGCAAAACGATGGCGGTTTTGGCTTTCTGCGCCCCATCAATTACTCGCAATCGTCTGAAGACATTTATATCGCAGCCTCGCAAATCCGCCGCTTCAACCTCCGTAACGGCGACCTTGTGACGGGTAAAGTCCGGAAGCCGAAAGAAAATGAGCGGTTCCAAGGGCTCCTCAGCGTCGAGGCGGTCAACGGAGAGACGACGGATTCGACGCGCAACCGGGACTACTTCCCGGCGCTCACCCCGATTTATCCGGAGCGACAGATGGTGCTCGAGACAGAGCCGAATCACTTGTCGGTCCGCGTCATGGACATGATCGCGCCCGTCGGTTTCGGGCAACGTGGTTTGATTGTCGCGCCGCCAAAGGCAGGGAAGACGTCTCTCTTGAAAGAGATTGCCAATTCGATTACGACGAACCATCCAAACGTCGAATTGATCATCCTGTTGATTGATGAGCGTCCGGAAGAAGTGACGGACATCCAACGTTCAGTGCCGGGCGCAGACGTCGCCTACTCGACGTTTGACGAGACGCCGGAAAACCATGCCCGCATCTCGGAACTCGTTCTCGAACGGGCGATGCGCCTCGTCGAACATAAGAAAGACGTTGTCATCTTGCTCGACTCGATTACGCGTCTGACACGGGCATACAACTTGTCAGTCCCGCCGAGCGGACGTACCCTCTCGGGCGGGATTGACCCGGCCGCGTTCCATAAACCGAAGAAATTCTTCGGAGCGGCCCGCAATATCGAGGACGGCGGCAGTTTGACGATTCTCGGTACGGCGCTCGTTGATACGGGTTCGCGCATGGACGATGTCATCTATGAAGAGTTCAAAGGAACCGGCAATATGGAGCTGCACCTCGACCGCAAACTAGCGGAACGTCGGATTTTCCCGGCCATTGACATTCGTCGCTCGGGAACACGCAAGGAAGAATTGCTACTCGGCAAAGGCGAACTCGACTCGCTTTGGACAATTCGTCGCACAATGAACGAATCGCCAGACTTCGTCGATCAGTTCTTGCGCCGGGTCCGCGAAACGAAAACGAACCTCGACTTTTTTGTGGCGCTTGAGGCCGATAAGAAAAAGAGTCGACGCCCGGTGAAAAAAACGAAAACGGACTTGTAAATCCGTGAAGCGGGTGCTATTATATTCTAGTGAACTTTCTCTAGGTTGAAAGAATACTTAGGGCCGAAGGAGTTGAAAAGCAATGAAACAAGGAATCCACCCAGAATACCGTAAAGTCGTATTCATGGACTCGACGACTGAGTTCAAATTCATCTCTGGTTCGACTCGTTATTCTAACGAGACAATCACGATGGAAGATGGTAACGAATACCCACTCATCCGTGTCGATGTATCTTCTGACTCGCACCCGTTCTACACAGGTCGCCAGAAATTCGCATCTGCGGACGGTCGTATCGAGCGCTTCAACAAGAAGTACCAACGTTAATCGTCAACTTGTATGCACACCGCTTAGGGATTGCCCTTGGCGGTTTTTATTTTCTCTATAATAGAAGTCAACCCTTTTTCTTCAAGAAAAAGATGGGTATAATCGGGAAGCGATTAACGAAGGAGAGGGCGAAGTAAAATGATGCATGTGACGAACCGTTACGGTTGGATAGAAGTGATTTGTGGAAGTATGTTTTCTGGGAAATCGGAGGAACTCATCCGCCGTGTCCGTCGGGCGCATTACGGGAAAATCCCTGTCCAAGTGTTTAAACCAGCGATTGATGATCGGTACCACGAGGAGAATGTCGTCTCCCATAGCGGCAACTCGGTCGTGGCCGTGCCGGTCCAATCGAGTCAAGAGTTATACGATGCGGTACGTGAAGAGACGCAAGTCATCGCTATCGACGAGGTCCAATTCTTCGACGAAGGCATCGTCGACGTCATCGAACAATTGGCGTCAGAAGACAAACGTGTCATCTGCGCCGGTCTCGACATGGACTTCCGGGGGGAGCCGTTCACGATGATGCCAGAACTGTTGTCACGTGCCGAATTCGTCACGAAACTGCAGGCCATCTGTCTATCATGTGGGGCTCCAGCTTCCCGGACGCAACGATTGATCGATGGGGAACCGGCCCGCTTCGAGGACCCGGTCATCTTGGTCGGCGCCTCAGAGTCGTACGAACCGCGTTGCCGTCATTGCCATGACGTGCCGAATAAACCACGCCCGGTCCGCCATACAGTGGCTGACTGACGTCAACGGACCGCCCTCGGCGGTTCGTTTTTTGCTATAATGAAGACAGTTCGATTTGACGGAGAAAGGACGGATCATCATGTTTGACCGTTTGAGCGTATTAGAAGAACGCTATATGCAATTAAATGAGATGCTCGCTGACCCAGAAGTGCTCAGCGATGCGAATAAATTACGACAATATTCCAAAGAACAGTCGCAGCTCGAAGAGACGGTGCAGGCGTACCGTCACTATAAAGAGACGAGCACGGCGTATAAAGAAGCGAAAACGATGCTCGAGGACCGCACGCTCGATGCCGACATGCGCGAGCTCGCAAAAGAGGAGATGTCACTCCTCGAGCCGGAAGTGAAGGCGCTCGAGGCGAAACTACGCGTCTTGCTGTTGCCGAAAGACCCGAACGACGACAAGAACGTCATCGTCGAGATTCGCGGGGCGGCCGGAGGGGACGAGGCGGCCTTGTTCGCGGTTGACCTGTACAAGATGTACACACGGTTCGCCGAACGGCAGAATTGGAAGGCCGAGTTGATCGATGCCAACTATACAGAACTCGGTGGTTTCAAAGAAGTGACGTTCCTCATCAACGGGACCGGCGCCTATTCGAAACTGAAGTTCGAGAACGGGGCGCATCGGGTTCAGCGTGTCCCCTCGACCGAGTCGGGCGGACGCATCCATACGTCGACGGCGACCGTCGCCGTCTTGCCGGAAGCGGAGGACGTCGAAGTGCACATCGATATGAAAGACGTTCGCGTCGACACGTTCACATCGTCGGGTCCGGGTGGCCAGTCGGTCAACACGACCCAATCAGCCGTGCGCTTGACGCACATCCCGTCGGGGCTTGTCGTCTCGTGTCAGGACGAGAAGTCGCAACATAAAAACAAGGACAAGGCGCTCAAAGTACTCCGGGCCCGCCTGTACGACAAGATGCAGAGCGAACACCTACAAGAACTGTCGGCACAACGCAAGTCTGCCGTCGGGACGGGAGACCGCTCGGAGCGGATTCGGACGTATAATTTTCCGCAGAGCCGTGTGACCGACCACCGCATCGGACTGACACTCCAAAAGCTCGACCGTGTTCTTGCCGGTGAACTTGAGGATATCATCGATGCCCTCGTCATGGATGAACAAGCTCGTCTCATGGAGGATGTCGATTGATGCGGATCGCAGCGAAGCTGAAACAAGCGGAGCGGGAGCTTGCGGCCGCGGGTCGTGACGCCTCGACGGCGGAGTGGTGGCTCATGCACGTCCTTGACGTCGATCGGACGGGACTGCTCATCCGCCTGTCTGACGAATTGACGATGAAAGAGACGACGTCGTTTGAAGCCGGGCTTGAGCGTCTCTTAGCCGGCGAGCCGGTCCAACACTTGATTGGCCATGCTCCGTTTTATGGACGGATGTTCGAGGTCAATCGTGACGTCTTGATTCCGCGTCCAGAAACGGAAGAGCTGATTGAATGGGTCGTCGCGCATGTGCGAGACGTGGCTGACGATTACATCGTCGACATCGGGACCGGGAGCGGCGCGATCGCCATCACGCTTAGTCTCGAGCTCGGTGTCCGTGTCCAGACGGTTGATATTTCCCGGGAAGCGATTGCGGTCGCGAAACGAAACGCAGCGGCGCTCGGGGCAGACGTGTCCTTCCATGAAGGCGATTGCCTGTCACCGATTGCCGACGCCTCGATTCGCGTCCTCGTCTCGAATCCGCCGTATATCGAGGCGGACGAACTGCTCGATGAGACGGTCGCGGGCTTCGAGCCCCACCTCGCCTTGTTTGGTGGAACGGACGGGCTCGACTTTTATCGAACGATCATCGCTGACTCGACGCGCGTCCTGTGTGCCGATTGGCAATTGATTGCATTTGAAATCGGGTATAATCAAGGACAAGTTGTGAAATCGTACCTGTCCGAACGTTATCCTGAAGCAGAAACGGGTATTTTAAAAGATATAAACGGCAAAGACCGAATCGTCTACGCCGTGAGGGAAGGGATTGCGCATGGAAACGAAATGGATCAAGCCGACAGAAGTTGAGGAAGGGGTACGTCTCTTGAAGGCTGGCGAGGTGATTGCCATCCCGACGGAGACCGTCTACGGACTCGCCGGAGATGCGACGAACGACGTCGCCATCAAAAAGATTTTCGAGGCGAAAGGAAGACCGTCGGACAACCCGCTCATCGTCCACGTCGCCACGGTCGAACAGGCCGAACATTTCGCGCAAACCATTCCGCCGGTCGCGAGACGCTTGATGGACGCGTTTTGGCCCGGTGCCTTGACCATCATCTTACCGTCGAACGGTCGGGCGTCGTCACTTGTGACGGCGGGTCTGGATTCCATCGGATTACGGATGCCAGACCACCCGGCCGCACTCGACTTGATCCGCACATCGGGACTTGGACTGGCAGCACCGAGTGCGAACCGTTCGGGACGTCCATCCCCGACGTCGGCCCGGCACGTGGCAGATGATTTGAGCGGTCGGATCGCGGGTATTATGGATGGGGGACCGACAGGCATCGGTGTCGAGTCGACCGTAATCGATTGCACGACGACTCCGGCGACGATTTTACGTCCGGGCGGCGTGACGAAAGAGGCGATTGAAGCGGTCATCGGCCCGGTCATTCTCGATGCCAATTTGAGCGATGAATCAGCTGCGCCACGATCACCAGGAATGAAGTACACCCATTACGCCCCGAGTGCTCCCCTTTATTTAGTGGAGGGAGGACGCGAAGACCTCGTCCGTGTCGTCACGACACGACAGGAAGCGGGCAAGCGAGTTGGCGCGCTCGTGTTCGATGAAGCGACGACCCCGGCTGACGTCACCCTCTCTCTCGGTAACTCGATGGAGACGGCGGCCCAGCGTCTATACGAGGCGTTGCGTAAATTTGATGAGACGGATGTAGAAGAGATTTACGTGAATCGGATTGAACCGACGGGAGTCGCTCTTGCCGTATATAACCGCCTCTACAAGGCGGCTGGCGGTAAAGTCATCCGTCCATAGGAAAGAGGCTGAAGGACATAGAGGAGGATCACGCGATGGCGATGAAACGCGTATTATTCATATGTAGTGGGAACACATGCCGAAGCCCGATGGCGATGGCCCTGCTCCGCTCGAAAGTGACGGGGGACGAGTTCGATATTCGTTCAGCCGGGCTTCGGACGATGCAAGGGTTTGACGCATCAGAAAATGCACTCCAAGTGTTGCGTGAACGAGGGATTGAGCTCGAGCACGTCACGCAGACGTTTGACGACGTCCTCGGACGCTGGTCGGACGTCATCTTGACGATGACACGGGCGCATCGTGAACAGATTCGGGACACGTATCCGGATTTGGCCGACCGCACGTTCACGTTATATGAGTTTGTCACAGGGCTCGAACGTGATATTAACGACCCGTTCGGAGGGTCGATGAACGTCTACCGCCAAGTCCGAAACGAACTCGAACCACTCGTGAATCGACTTGTGCTAAAATTGACGAATGACGGGTCAAAGGTGACGAAACCACCGAGACGCCTACCAAAGAAGACGGGGGAATGACGGAATGAAAATCGCAATTGGCGCCGATCATGGCGGATTCAATTTGAAGAAAGACATCATCGGATTATTAGAGGAGCTTGGACACGAGTATAAGGACTTCGGGACCCACTCGGCCGAGTCAATCGATTATCCGGACGTAGCCATTCCGGTCGCCGAAGCCGTCGCGGCCGGCGAGTTCGACCGTGGCATCTTGATTTGTGGGACGGGAATCGGCATCGGGATTGCCGCCAACAAAGTGAAAGGCATCCGAGCGGCACTCGTGCACGACTCGTTCAGCGCGAAAGCGACGCGTCAACATAACGACTCGAACATCATGACGATGGGCGAGCGCGTCATCGGACCGGGCCTTGCGCTCGATTTAGTGGCGACATGGCTCGATACGGACTTCGAAGGCGGACGCCACTCGAACCGCGTCGACAAGATGAGCGCGTACGAAACGAAGTGACGACGATGAAGGCGGAGCTTTTGAACTTATTGACGGAGTTGCATGAACGGTTTCCGTTAGATGAGGAAAAGATGCTCGTCATCGGTTGTTCGACGAGCGAGGTCGTCGGCAAGACGATCGGGAAGGCGGGTTCGATTGATGTGGCGTCGGAGTTAATCGAGGCGTTCCTTGCGTTTCGCGACAAGACCGGCGTCCACCTCGCTTTCCAAGGGTGCGAGCACATCAACCGTGCCCTTACCGTCGAACGTCGGACGCTCAAGCAATTCGGGTTGACGGAAGTGACGGTCGTCCCGGTCCGTGCAGCGGGCGGGGCGATGGCGGAGAAAGCGTATGAACGCTTCGATGCCCCGTGCGTCGTCGAATCGATTCAAGCGGATGCCGGCATCGATATCGGCTCGACGCTGATCGGTATGCATTTGAAGCCGGTCGCGATTCCGGTCCGGTTATCGGCAAAACAGCTCGGTGAGGCGTACGTCACGTTTGCGGTCACACGGCCGAAACTGATTGGCGGCCTGCGGGCCCACTATCCAGCCAAATAAAAAAGTCGGTCCTCGCGACCGACTTTTTTGCGTTATAACGCTTCGCTGAATAGATACGAGACGACCATCGGGAAGCGCTCACGCCATGCGAGCTCGTTATGCACGCCTTCCTCGATGACTTCGAAGCGGATGTGGTCAACTTTATCGCGCAGCAGGGCGTAGACGCGCTCACTCGACTCGAGATACATCTCGTTCGTCGGTCCGTCCGCTGACGGCTGTTCGACTTCTTTGCGACCGACGTCCATGTATAGACGTTCGACACCGTTCAAATCACTCGCGTCAATCAATTGCTCGAGCTCGGTCTGGTTGAACCAGAACGCCGAGGACAAGGAAGCGACGCGCTTGAAGACGTCAGGATAGACGCAAGCGGCGTAAATCGAGATTAAGCCGCCCATCGAGCTGCCCATCATCGCCGTCTCGTCCGGCTTCGTCCGATAGTTCGCGTCAATCATCGGCTTCAACTCTTGGGTGATGTATTCGATATAGGCCGACCCTTGGCCGCCGAGCGTCACGTCTTGGCCGAGCAGGCTCTCGCCGATGTACGGGTTCTCCCACGGACCGTACTCGTCGAGCCGCATCTCGCCTGGGGCGCTGTCGATGCCGACGATGATGATGTCGCGCTTCGAGGCGTCCATGTACTCACCGGCGCGCCAACTCATCTTATAGCTCGCATCCTCGTCGTCGAACACGTTCTGTCCATCATGCATATACAGGACGGGATACCGCTTGTCCGTCAACTCGTAATCGGCCGGCGTGTAAATCCGAATCGTCCGTTCACGCTCGAACGGGGTGATGGTAATTTGCTTTGTCTCAATCATAAACATCCTCCTCTGATCGTCTTCTTTCATATGATACCCGACTTGCCGTTGGATTAGACGATACCCAAAAAAAGAAGCATATGTTACGATGGGGGTGTTGATTTTTAAACATTCAGAGGGGGTTTCAACATGGTAAACACGACGAAGTTGAAAGTGCAGGATGCGGAATTGTTTGAAGCGATGCAACATGAGCTCGGTCGCCAACGCGAGAACATCGAACTCATTGCCTCGGAGAATTTTGTCTCAGAAGCAGTCATGGAAGCGCAAGGCGGCGTGCTCACGAACAAGTACGCAGAAGGTTATCCAGGCCGTCGCTACTACGGTGGATGTGAGTTCGTCGACGTGGCCGAGAACTTAGCGCGCGATCGCGCCAAGGAGCTGTTCGGTGCAGAACACGCCAACGTCCAGCCGCACTCGGGTGCTCAAGCGAACATGGCCGTTTACTTCACCGTCCTTGAAGCAGGGGACACGGTGCTCGGCATGAACTTGTCGCACGGTGGCCATTTGACGCACGGAAGTCCGGTCAACTTCTCAGGCGTTCAGTACAATTTCGTCGAATACGGTGTGGACAAAGAGACAGAACATATCGATTATGACGTTGTCGCAGCCCTCGCAAAAGAACATAAACCAAAACTCATCGTCGCTGGTGCCTCGGCGTACCCGCGGACGATCGACTTCGCCAAGTTCCGTGAAATCGCCGATAGCGTCGGTGCTTACCTCATGGTCGACATGGCCCACATCGCCGGTCTAGTCGCGGCCGGTCTTCATCCGAACCCGGTCGAGCACGCGCATTTCGTGACGACGACGACGCACAAGACGCTCCGCGGCCCACGCGGTGGGATGATCCTCTGTAAAGAAGAGTTCGCTAAGGCGATTGACAAGTCGATTTTCCCAGGGATTCAAGGTGGTCCGCTCATGCACGTCATCGCGGCGAAGGCCGTGGCGTTCGGGGAGGCGCTCCAACCTGAGTTCAAAGACTATCAGGCACAAGTCATCAAGAACGCACAAGTACTCGCCCAAGGGTTAGAAGAGGAAGGACTCCGCATCGTATCGGGCGGTACGGATAACCACCTTCTCCTCGTCGACCTCCGCGGCATCGACATCACCGGGAAAGCGGCCGAGCATGCACTCGACGCAGCTGGCATCACGGTCAATAAGAACACGATTCCGTTCGATCCAGCATCCCCGTTCGTCACGAGCGGGATTCGTCTCGGGACGGCCGCGATGACGACACGCGGATTGAAAGAAGACGATATGCGTGAAGTCGCTCGCTTGATTGGACGCGTCTTGACGAATCATGAAGATGAAGCAGTGCTCGCGGAAGCGCACGAAGCAGTTCGCGCGTTGACGTCGAAGTTCGCGCTCTACCCTGAACGAGGCTGACGAATGGACGTACGGACACTCGCAGAACGGGAACTTGCGGAACTGCCGCTCATCGATATGACGGAATGGCTCGTCCGAAAAGGAGAGCATGACCCGACGTTTCGCCTCGTCGCGAACGAGTTCGGGGTCGTGACGACGCTGCTCGACCATGGCTATTATATCGAGGCAAGTGAACGGATTGTACCGCTTCTCGGGATGAAAGTGCCGGCGGCGTTTCATCGGCTCGGGCTTGCGCTCGAAGTGAAGGCGAACGGAAGGAAGGCGGCCCAGCGCCGCTTTCGTTCGTTCTCGCCGGCCGTCACGGGTCATGCGGACTTGTCGGCTTGGCGTAACGCCTTTAAATGGAACAAATCTTGGCTCGGTCTGCCGCTCGTCGTCGGCCTTGGTCTGGTCGCGCTCTTCCTTTGGCCAGATGCGGAGCCGCCTCCCGTGACGCCGACCGCATCGGATGAACGGGTCGTGACCGTGACCGAGGATGAGGCACTCGCGAAACGGTTAGAAGAACTCGAACAAGAAGTTGCTCGACTCGAGGAAGCGAACGAGGCGCTTCAAACCGAGGATGAGACGGTCGAAGCCCCGGAAGCGCCGGCCGTCATCCCGCTCGGTAAAGTCGAGACGCTCGTCTCGGACAAGCGTTATGAGGAAGCCGACGCGCTCCTCGTCGGCAAGGCGAAAGCCGGTCAGGAACAGGCCGTCGGATTTTATCGGTTGCTCGTCGACAACAAGCTCGGCGAAGCAGACATCGCCGATTATGCCGCCTATGTCGACACGTATCCGGAGTCGGGATATAAGGCGGACGTCTTATGGATGAAAGGCATCGCCGAGAAGAAGGCCGGGGACGACACGTACCGGACGACGCTCGCCGAAGTCGCCGCCATGGACGGGACGTACTGGGCCCCGATTGCTAAATCGGTGCTCGAGGAAGACTGAGGTCGCAGCTGCGCTGTGACCTTTTTCTCATCAAATTCTAATCTATTTCACCGCTCTTTCTCAGCTCGCTCCCGTACAGTAAAGAAAAAGGATAAGGGAGAGGGACATATGCGCTCAACTAGCAGAGGAAAGATTGGAAGATTGATTCGAGGGGTGATGGTCGGTGCGCTCGCATTGACGCTCATGGCGGCCGGGGTCGCCGGATTCTTATTATTCACGTTGACGGGTAATGCGTGGCTCGACCAAATCGCCCAAGTCGGGACCGATGTGGCGTTTCAAGTAGAAGGGTTCGAGACGAGATTCGACCAAATCGGCGACTCGCTCGAACTGCGCGTCGAACAAGCGATTCCCGAAGCGGTTCGTCCGTTTTTTGACTGAGGAATCCGGGAACACATAAATGATGCGTCGGGCGGACTGCTCGGCGTTTTTTTGAGAAAGGATGAATGTCATGCCTACGATTCTCGTCGTCGAAGACGATGCTAAAATTGCCAGACTACTCGAACTCGAACTCATGCATGCCGGGTATCAGGTCGAAGTGGCCCATGACGGACGGGCCGGACTCGACCGAGCGCTCGCCGGAGGGATTGACTTGATGTTGCTCGACGTCATGTTGCCACAGATGAGCGGACTCGAAGTCGTGCGCCGCGTCAAAGAAGAGCAACCGCTCCTCCCTGTATTGATGGTGACGGCACGCGGGGACCGCTATGACAAAGTGAGCGGGCTCGACCTCGGGGCCGACGATTACATCACGAAGCCGTTCGAGATGGAAGAGTTGCTCGCGCGGATCCGGGCGTTCTTACGGATGCGCCAACACGTCCAAGTCGATACGAGTGAACGGGTCCTCTCTTATGAAGGGTTGACCGTCGACGTCAATCGCCATGAAGTGATGTATGAGGGGCAAAAAATTGACTTGACCCGACGTGAGTTCGATTTGCTCGTCTATCTGCTCGAACATCCCGAACGCGTGCTCACACGCGACCAACTCGTCGAACACGTCTGGGGATTCGATTATTACGGGGACACGAACGTCGTTGATGTGTACGTCCGCTATGTCCGGAAGAAACTCGGTGGCTCTTGGATTCAGACGGTCCGAGGCGTCGGCTATATGTTGAAGCGTGGTGAATAAGGTGAAGCTACGGACGAAAATCGCCTTGGCGATGGCGGGGTTCATGTTGTTCCTGCTGATCACCTCGTTCGGTGTCGCCTGGCTCGTATCGCGCCAACAGATCGTCGACGCTCGTTATGATGTTTTGCGCCAGGCGCTCAGCCTGCTCGAGGAAGACGAGCGGAACCAACAAGCCGTCTTGTCGTTGCACGAGGACAGTGTCGTGCTCGAACGGCAGGCGAACGGCGATTGGGGCATCATCGGCGGACAGGCCGATGGCGCTCTTCGATTCCCGGTCAATTTCGGGGAACCGGCGCTCGTCGATGATTGGTTCGTCATCGCGACGTCGAATGGGCTTGGTTACGCCTTTCAAGACGCGGCCGTCAGTGAGACGCTGCGGACGCTGGCGACGATTTTCCTCGTCATCTTCCTGATTGCCGTGGCGGTGACGTTCCTCGGCAGTTTGTGGATCGTACGCCAAGGGCTCAACCCATTACGCCGTCTCGAATCGACGATGGAACGAATCACCGAGTCGGGTACGCTCGAGACAATCGATGTCGGCAAGGACAAAGATGAGGTGTCGACGCTCGCGACGGGCTTCAACCAGATGATTGCGCGGGTCGAAGGGTCGATGGAGCAACAACGACGTTTCGTCGCCGATGTTTCACATGAACTGAAGACACCGCTCACCGTCATCGAAGGGTACGCCAAACTGCTTCGGCGCTGGGGACAGAGCGACCCGGCCGTCCGTGACGAGGCAATCGATCACATCTTGACCGAGTCGCGGCAAATGCGTGAGGACTTGATTGAACCGATGCTCGAGTTGAGTCGCTTCTCCTCGCTCGAAGACGTAGAGACCGAAGCGATTACCTTGACCGAGCTGGCCGAACAGTTGACCGAGCGATTCGAACGATCGCACGGTGTCCACGTGCCAATTGAAGCGATGGGCACATGGCGCGGGCATCGCGATTCGTTGCAACGGCTAGTCGTCATCTTCATCGATAACAGCTTGAAGTATGCGACCGACACGCGCGTGACGATGACGCCGAACCGCATCGAAGTACGCGACCATGGGACGACGCTCAGTGAGGAAGACCGGGCGCGGCTGTTCGACCGCTTCTATCGACTCGATGAGGCGCGAGACCGGAGCGGCAGCGGACTCGGCCTCGCCATCGCCAAAGAAGTGGCGGACTTGAACGGATGGACGGTCGGCAGTTATGCGAACGCGCCGGACGGCAGTGTTTTTTACGTCACAACATGACAAATCTTTCGCAGATTCTCATCATTTTCTAATGGAATCCTCGTGGTGCTCTAAGGTCACCGTTCTATGATGAAGATGTAGAACAAGTTCACCACATGAAACGAGGAGGAGACATCATGAAATTAATCGGATGGATTTTAGGAGTCGGGTTGGCGGTACTAGCCGTCGCCGGGATTGGGTTGTATGTCGCGAACGACAAGACGGACACGGTCATCGTCCCACGGGCGGTCGATAGTGTGAACAGTGGAACCGATGATGCCGCAAACGACGCGCAAGATGACGCGAGTCAAGAGGCGGCCACATCGTCAGAAGGGTCAGCGTCGAGCGATACGCCGGTCCGCTCGGTCGATGACGATGATTATGAATTGTATGGGACCCTCGTCAGCTTATCGGACCGTGACGTGACGATCAGCTTCAGCGGTAAAGAATCGACGTATCCGCTCGCGGCCCGTCATGAGATTGACGACGATACACCGAAAGCCGGTGACCGCGTCAAACTCGAATTCAATCAAAACGAAGAAGTGAAGGAAGTCGACCGTGAAAGTGATGACTTCGACATCTATGGCACGTTCGTCAGCTTGTCGGACCGTGACGTGACAATCGAGCGTGACGGCAAGTCAGAGACGTTCCAACTCGCAAGCCACTACGAAATCGATGACGAGACGCCAAAGGCCGGTGACCGCGTCAAACTCGAGTTGAACCTTCAAGAACAAGTAAAAGAGATTGAGCGTGAAGATGACCGGGATGACCAGGACGATCAGGATGATCAAAACGACGATCAAAATGATGACGACCAAGATGACGACCGTGACGATGATCAAGATGATGATCGCGACAACGACTAACAAAATGCCACGCAAGTGGCATTTTTTGTTTATTCTTATATCAAAAGTCGTAATTATTATTGTATGATAAGGTGAAAAAGAAAAATTTAGGCGATTTAACCAAATAAATGTGAAAGGAGGGGACGGGATGAAAAACGCAATCGGTCTGATAAGTTTGGCTGCCGTACTATTAAGTGGTTGCGGGGCTAATGAAATCAATGCGCTCAATTTACGACCGCTGTCGACGTATGCGATTCAACAAGACCGAGACGTTCCGTTGACGTCCGCGTTGAAAACGCGACTGTTATCTTACTGTGAGCGACAACCGACAGACGTGTTACCGACGCGTCGGGCCGAACTGGCGGCCATCACATTCCGCCACCCCTTCTATGATGAATTGGGCAGCAAGACCGTCAAATATTGGGGGAGCGGGGACGAGCGTTACGTCTCTTGTTTGAACAGCACCGAACAAAACGAGCGTGTTTTCCGCACGGGTGCACTCGATGCGTTCGAGTCTGTAACCGCGTTAGAACCGCGGGAAGTCGATGTCGGGAACACGTTATCGTTCGTTCCTGAACCGGATGTCGCGACAGTGACGAGTGTTTTCGCGGTCAATAAGACGCATGAGACGATTATTCCCGGTTCGATTTTCCGGTACCATACGCCGGACCGAGGGGCGCTCCACGTCACCTATCAGGTTTATCAAGGCGGTGCCGAGACGGGGCAACTGATTGAGCCAGGCCTGTTCGTCTTCGAGAGCGGCAAAAATGAAGGCGTCGCGTTCTTAACCCAGTTGGCGGACCGTCGGATCACGCTTCAAATGGGAACTCAGCAGGCGTGGGATCGCGCCGTGTTACCCGATTCGCTTTCGGGCGAGTATGTGCAAATCGACTCGAGGGAAGGGATTTTCAATTTAGATACCGAGGGTCGGCGTCTCTTGAAACGAATCGTGCTCGCGGATGAGCCGATTAAGGATGTCTCGCAACACGACTCTGCCGCACTGTCTAGCCGATACGGGACTGTGATTGAAATATGGGGGACCGTCCAACGACCGGGCGCCGGTGAATTGACGATCACGTCGGAGCAAAAAGAGGCGATGCGGTTGGCGACGTACGAGACGGAGACGAAGACGGTCCACCTCGGTGGCCCGAACACGCGTGAACTGTTCAAATTGTTGTCCCACGTACAGACGACGAGTGCCGCACCGACAGGCGAACGGCGAGGGACGCTCGCATTGTATGAGCAGTTGACCGAGCAACGGTTCGACGTTTGGATGGAAGAAGGGAAAGATTCCCTCCAACTGATGGACGTCGAGACGAAGCGGGTCTATTTGATTGATCAACTGGAATTTGAGGAATTGCTCGACACTGACATATGAACGACAAACTAATTACTCTTCCCGTTTCATGACACTTTCATGTCGTGAGACGGGTTTTTGTTGTCAAATTGACACTATGTTTTCGTAAAAAACTATCCTATAATTTTTTTTGCGAAGGTTCAACATTACATACACGAATCCGATACATCCATAAAACACACAGCACTAACCTTCTCGTCACTTGAATATCAGAAAAGGGGGAGCAACGAGACACAATTCCATTCAACCATCATCGTCCGTCACCACGTTTTGTCAATCATCAAGAGAGGAATAGGTAGTGAAATTGAAAAAGTTAATGATGTCTCTAACGGCAGTGTTGTTGATTGTTAGTTTGAGCATGTCTAAAACGGGGGCAGAAACCATGAACCCACTCGACGGTGTGAAGAACTATCAAGTGTATTATGGCCATCCAACGGCAGCGATTTTAAAAGATATGCAAAACTATGACCTCGTCATCATTGAGCCGCTCCATTACACGAAAGCGCAAGTGGAGCAAATCAAAGCACGCGGGACAAAAGTACTCGGATATATTAGCGTCATGGAAGTCGCGACATGGAACACGGGTCTCATGTCAAAACTTCAGTCAGGTGACTTCTTTACGCGTAACGGACAACGTGTCCATTACTCGGAATGGGATTCGTACTTGACGAACATCGCTTCACCGCACTTCCAAGGGTTACTCCTCACGGAAATCCAGAACCAAGTCGTTGCCAAAGGCATCGATGGCGTGTTCATGGATACGGTCGGCGATATCGATAACGAACATTTGAACAACCCGACCGTGCTCAAGCAGCAACGTGACGGACTCGTCAACTTCTTGAAACAAGCACGTGCCCGCTATGGCGATCTCGCCATGGTCCAAAACTGGGGCTTCGACACATTGGAAACGTCAACGGCACCTTACGTCGATGGCATCATGTGGGAGAGCTTCAACGCCGACACAATCAAGAGTGACGCTTGGTCACAAAACATGATTAAGAAATTACAAGCGGTCGACGCGAAGCATTCGGTCAAGACGCTCACGATTTCGACACGTCTCAGCGCGGATAGCCATAAACTGGCCAAAGATTCTGGATTCATCCACTTCCACGAAGCGGATGCTTATGTGAACTGGAATGCCGGTCTCGTGACGCGCACACAGGATACGGCGCCGACACCGGCACCGGTCGCAGTAGCACCTTCAACAAAGCCAGCTGAAACGACAACGACGAAGCCGGCTACGACGACAACGACGAAGCCGGCTACGACGACAACGACGAAGCCAGCTGAAACGACAACGACGAAGCCAGCTGAAACGACAACGACGAAGCCAGCTGAAACGACAACGACGAAGCCGGCTACGACGACAACAACAAAACCAGTAACCGAAACGACGCCAAAGCCTGTCGCAAAACCAGTCTCAGCACCGAAAACGGATGCCGCGACGGAAAAGCCGACTGAGTCGAAGCAAAAAGCCAAAGCGAACTGGAAGCAAGACAAGAAAGAGAAGAAAGAGAAGAAGGCGAAAAAGCATGCCAAGAAACATGCTAAAAAGCATGATGCCTCAGCACAGCACAAGTCATTCAAAGGCAAGATGTGTGGCAAAGTGAAGCACCAGACGGCCGGTTTTCTAAAATTCTTCAAATTCTAATCGAGGCGTCACCTGAACCCCGAAGGATCGATTCCGTTCCTTCGGGTTTCGTCTGACCTCTTCAAAAACAGAAGTTGACCCTACCTTTCTCAGAAAAGTTAGGGTACAATGCTCAAGAGAGATTGAGAGAGGAGTGAAGCATGATGGGCAAAGTACACGTTTATGACCACCCATTGATTCAGCACAAGATGACGATTATGCGTAAAGTAGAGACGGGGACGAAACAGTTCCGTGAACTCGTAGACGAGGTTTCGTCACTCATGGCATATGAAATTACACGCGACCTTCCGCTTACTGATGTGGAAATTGAGACACCGGTCTCTGTATCGACACAGAAGATGATCGCCGGCAAGAAATTGGGAATCGTCCCAATTTTACGGGCAGGCCTCGGCATGGTGGATGGCTTCCTCAAGATGATGCCGAACGTCAAAGTCGGTCATATCGGTTTATACCGTGACCCAGAGACGCTCGAGCCGCACGAATACTATCTCAAGTTACCGACGGACGTCACAGAACGTGACTTCATCGTCGTCGACCCGATGCTCGCGACAGGCGGTTCAGCAGCCGACGCTATCGCCGCGCTTAAAAAGCACGGTGCCAAGTCGATTAAGCTCGCTTGCCTCTGTGCAGCCCCTGAAGGTGTGGAACGTGTTCAAGCCGAACACCCGGACGTCGAAATCTATCTCGCCGCACTTGACGAGAAGTTGAACGACCACGGCTACATCGTCCCAGGACTCGGTGACGCAGGTGACCGTCTGTTCGGAACAAAATAAGCTAAAACCCGATGAGAGGATCCTAGTAATCCTCTCTTTTTTTGTGGGAATGTGCACCATCGATTCAAATTAATGGTAAGGTTCATCTCTTTCAAGACGGTCGTTTGCTTGAATGTCTTCTTCACTTGTTTGAACTCGATCATGCAGTCACCCTTTTCAATAATTATTTTCACATAATCTTATATGCCCGTTGTCAGGTGATTGTAAACATTATTTTCAAAAAAGGAGTTTGAATGTCTGATAAAGTGGGGACTATTATTTCCCTTTTTTATTCGAAATAAAAAAAGAGAGGAAGACACTTGTAGCCAGTGTCTTCCTCTCCTTTGGTTAAATCGCATGATGGTCCATCGCCTCGACGAGCAAATCGGCCAAATGGACGGCGCGCATCGAGTCGGTCCCATGTTCTTGAATCCCGAGCTGCATCTGCATGTGACAGCCCGGGTTTGATGTGACGATCGTCTGAGCCGCGGTCGCGTTCACGTGTCCCATCTTCATTTCGAGAATATCGTTCGCGATGACCGGTTGTAACAAGTTATAGACGCCGGCCGAGCCGCAACAATGGTCGGCATGCTTCTGTTCGATATAGACGGCGCCTTCAATCGCCTGTAACAAGAACCGTGGGGCGAGCGCCCCTTTTTGCACGTTGCGCAAGTGGCACGAGTCTTGATACGTGATGAGTTGTTCCGGCAGGGCGAGCGGTACGCGGTCGAGGAAGCCGACCTCAAGCAAGATCGACGCGAAGTCTTTAATCTTGGCTGTGAATCGTTCGGCCCGTTCGGCCCATTCTGGATCGTGTTTCAACAGATGGTCATAGCCGACGAGGAACGCGCCGCAACCACCAGCGTTCGTGATGATGTAATCGACGTCCTCTGCTTCGAACGCCGCAATGTTCTGCTTGGCGAGCGTGACGGCACCCGTCTGTTCACCGGCATGGCCATGCAACGCGCCGCAACACTGTTGCGCGTTCGGGATGACGATGTCGCAACCCGCCGCTTGAAGCAGCTTGATCGTGTTCGCATTCGTCTCATAAAACATCGTGTCCATCAAGCAACCGCTGAAGAAGGCGACCCGGGCCGTCGTTGCGCCGGTCGCTTGAATCAGTTCGGGGCGTCGCTTCCGTTCCGTCTTCGGCGGAACCGTTGGTAAGATCGTCTCCATCTTCTGCAACTGGTCCGGGAACCAATCGAGAATGCGGAGCTTATGCGTCAGCGTCTGGACTCCTGACTGTTGATAGAAGCGTAGCAAGCCCGTCGCCGTCTCCATCTTCGCCTTGTTCAAGAACAGGCCGTCAAAGACGACTTTCCGGACGAGACGTTCGCGGACCGGCATCTGCCCGGTCGCGCGTTTATGTTCGGTGATGGCGGCGCGGGCGTCCTCGAGCAGGACACTATAGCGCACCCCGGCCGGGCATGCCGGCTCGCAGGCGAGGCAGCCGAGACATTCGTTGAGCGTCTTCTCGACGCCCGCATCCGGTTCAATCAATCCGTCGACGACACCTTTCATGATGGCGATACGACCGCGCGGGGAGGCCGACTCGTCTTTCGAGCGGATGTACGTCGGGCACGTCGGCAGGCAAAAGCCGCAGCGCATGCAGCCGAGCATCTCTTCATAGTCGAGCTTGTCGGTCATGCGGGTGGCGAGTTCGGGCGACTGCTTCATGATTGGCCTCCTTGGACGATCCGTTTCTTCGCCGCTTTGGCGAACATCTTCTGCGGGTTCATGATGCCGTGCGGGTCGAAGGCGAGTTTGATGCCTTTCATGACGTCGATTCCGGCCGGTCCGAGCTTCCATTCCAGATACGGGGCTTTCATCGCCCCGACGCCGTGCTCGCCGGTGATCGTCCCGCCAAGGTCGAGCGCGGCGGCAAAAATATCGGCGAACGCCGCCTCGACGCGTTCCATCTCCTCATGATTCCGGGCGTCGGTCGCGACCGTCGGATGCAAGTTGCCGTCCCCGGCATGGCCGAACGTGGCGATTTGAATGTCATACGCCCGTCCGATCGCTTCGATGCGTCGGACCATCTCGGCAATCTCGCTCCGCGGCACCGTCGCATCTTCTAAAATCGTCGTCGGACTGAGCCGGGCGAGGGCGGACAAGGCAATCCGTCGGGCGTAACGCAACGTTTCGGCGTGCGCTTCGTCACGGGCCACTTCGACCGATAAGGCGCCTTCGGCTAAACAGACGGCGTGCATCGCCTCGATATCTTGTCGGACGACGTCACGCGGGCCGTCCTGTTCTAATAGAAGGAGAGCGCCCACGTCTGTCGGCAATCCGATGTTCGCATATGCCTCGACGACCTCAATCGTCTTCTTGTCCATGAACTCGAGTGTCGCCGGAATGACGCGGTTCTCGATGATGCGGCTCACCGTTCGGGCCGCGCTGTCCAAGTCCTCGAAATAGGCAAGCATCGTCTGTTTCATCTCGGGGAGCGGGATGAGCTTGAGCGTCGCTTGTGTAATGACGGCGAGCGTCCCTTCCGAGCCGACGAGGAGACGGGTTAAATCATATCCGGCCACGTCCTTGGCGAGCTTTCCGCCCGTAAGGAGCACGTCGCCGTTCGGGAGCACCGCCTCGAGCGCGAGCACGTAATCGGCCGTCACGCCGTACTTCAACCCGCGTAACCCGCCCGAGTTCTCACTAATGTTCCCGCCAATCGTCGAGATTTTCATCGAGCTCGGGTCCGGCGGATAGAACAGGCCTTGCGCCTCGACGGCTTGGGCCAAGTGGGCGGTGATGCAACCCGGTTCGACCGTGACCGTCAAATTCTTCTCATCGATCTCAAGGATGCGGTCCATATGCCGGAAGTCCATGACGACACCACCGGAGAGTGGCGTCGTCCCACCGGCAAGGTTCGTCGCCGACCCGCGGGGGACGACCGGGATGCGGTGTGCATGGCACAATCGCAGTACGGCCTGTACATGTTCGGTCGAACGGGGAGCGACGATGGCATCGGGCATCGCTTGATAGTTCGGTGTCGCGTCAAACGAATAAGCGAGTCGGGTCGTCGGGTCTGTGAAGACGACATCGTCACCGATTTCCTCGCGTAATTGATTCATCCAGTCCATGGTAGTTCCTCCTCACACGCATCAAAATGCTCACGATGCGGGCGTCGGTTTCGAAAGTCACAAAATCGACACATTTTTAGATAGCGCTTACATCGTAATCGTAGCCATTCGAACTGGTATTGTCCACCCATTTCGGCTTGATGGGAAGGGATTTCCAGACGCGTGGACGGTCAAAAACGTCCTGTGAGATTCATCACTACAAATTCGTCAGAACCCCTCGACACGACAAAAAGATAATCGGTATACTGATACAGGACGATGAAAACGATTTCAAAATCGGGTCAACGTTCGTTTCAAAACCTTTTGTGAACGTAAGCCGTTTTTCATTGTGTTTTCCAAAACGTGGAGGTATAACTGAACTATTCTTCATCTGATTCGTAATATGAAATGTTATAAAGTCAACATTTTTATTTCACCGTTTCTTCATACTTTTTTAAAATTTAGCGATTTTAATTTAGTTTGTGAACTGCGTAAAAGCCTTGATACACCTTGATTTAAAGCGCTTTTATAATTGTGAAATTCATTGACTTCTTATGCCATTTCCAGTACTCTGAACTTGTGTGACTTTTGATGGTCACGCGAGTGTGAATTCGATCAAGAAGATGGAAAGCACGGCAGCTCGAAAGGGGGATTTGGATGACGAAAAAAGACAATCGTTACCTATCCTACGCCTCGCTCGCCTCTCAAATTTCGACCGCGCTCGCTGGACCGATCGTCATCGGTTATCTCGTTGGCCAATACGGGGCGAGACGTGAAATTTGGGGCACGTTCGGTTGGAATGTGTCGGTGTTTCTGGGCATGGCTCTCGGAATCACGGCGCTTGTTCTCACCCTTCGAAGTTTACTGACAGGAGAGGACGAATGAAGCTAGAACAAACGGAATTACAACAAGTGCAGGCAGACAGAAAAGCACAGAAGCAGTTGATGAAACGCTATACGAAGTGGTTTAGCGGATGGTTCGCCATTCTCCTAATCGGAGCGCTCATCGTTCCTATGTACAAACCGATGTTTCTCGGCTTGTTCCTAGGCGGGGTCGCCAGTCTCATTATTCTACATATGCAGAATCGAAGCGTCATACGGATGTATGATGTCATCGAACATGGACGACGCCCAAAGTCGCACGGGACTGTTTCAAGAATGGCAGTCGGTGCACTAGCCGTGATAGTCGGTCTCTTTTATGAGGATCGAGTATCGCTGATTGCGGTGGTAACTGGTCTAATCGCCGGCCACATCATACAATTTGGCGAGTTCACACTTGCCCAGCTCAGCAGGAAAAGAGGTGAATACTAATGGGTCATGAGTTTCCCACATATTCTCTACAACTCGGAGATTATACGTTATATGGGAGCTGGACGAACGTCATTACGGTGCTGATCGCATCACTACTCGTATTTACGTTTGCCGTTTGGGGAACGCGACGCTTGGCTATGAAGCCGACCGGTAAGCAGAACTTAATGGAATTCTTCGCAGAATTCACACGCGGGATTATCTCGAGTGCGATGGACTGGAAGACAGGTGGCCGTTTCATCGGGTTTGGAATGACGTTGATTTTGTTCATTCTCTTCTCGAACTTGATGGGTCTACCGTTTAACGTCATTTCTGGTCACTATCTATGGTTCAACTCACCGACGGCCGATCCTTACGTCACGTTGGCATTGTCGACACTCGTCGTTGCAATGTCGCACTACTACGGCGTGAAGCTACACGGTTTGAAGCACTACTCGGCGGAATTCGTGAAGCCGGTCTGGTTCTTATTGCCGATCAAGCTCATCGAGGAGTTCGCGAACACCTTGACGCTCGGTCTGCGTCTTTACGGTAACATCTTTGCCGGTGAAATCATGATTACCATCATCTTGGGACTCGCAATTACCGCAGAAGGGGCACTTAACCCGCTCGGTGCTGTGTTCGCAGTTCTCCCAATGATTTTATGGCAAGGCTTCTCAATCTTTATCGGGGTTATCCAATCCTACATTTTCCTGACGCTTGCAATGGTGTACATCGGGCATAAAGCTTCTGCCGAGCATTAATTCGGGCAGGTCTCGCCAAAGCGTTGAACAAAAAACTATTTACTTAACTTTTAGGAGGAATATACACAATGGAACAACTCAATCTTCTCGCAACAGCACTCGTTATCGGTCTTGGAGCACTCGCGGCAGGTATCGGTAACGGTCTTATCGTATACGGAACAGTACAAGGACAAGCACGTCAGCCAGAACTCAAAAACGAACTTCGTCAAACAATGTTCATCGGTATCGGTTTGGTTGAGGCCCTCCCGATCATCGGTGTGGCTGTCGGTTTCCTTCTCCTCAACTCTTGATTACGAGTTAACGAGAACAACGTAAGAGGGAGCGTGTCTCCCTCACTTATTTAGTCAAGAGGAGGGTATGCATGGATACGATGATGATTGCAGCTGGTGCTGGCGGCGAAGGCCTCCGCATCCTGGATATGATCTTTACACTTTTCACATTCCTCGTACTCTTGGCCCTGTTGAAGAAATTTGCTTGGGGACCACTCCTTGGAATGATGAGACAGCGTGAAGAGTATGTAGCGAACGAAATTGAGCTCGCTGAAAAGAGCCGCAAAGATGCGGAAACATATGTAGTTGAACAACGTGACGCGCTCAGCGCAGCACGTACAGAATCGAAAGAAATGCTTGATTCAAGCCGTCGTCAAGCAGAAGCGGAACAAGCACGCTTGGTGGAGCAGGCGCGTTTGGAAGCCGAACAAATTAAAATCGAGGCGGGTAAAGCGATCGAACGTGAGCGTGAGCTCGCGAAACAATCGCTCCAGACCGAAGTCGTCACACAGGCGCTCTCGGCCGCACGCCACGTCCTTCAGTCAGACCTTAAAGGCGACGAAGCGAAACAACGTGCCCTCGTTTCAGACTTCCTGTCTAAAGCGAAAGGTGCTAACTGATGAACACATCGTTAGCAAAACGCTATGCCAAAGCGCTCTTCGACTTAGCGCGGGAACAAGGCACGCTCGACCAAGTCGAAGCGGAAGTGCGTCTGCTCGATGAAGTGCTCCACGCGACTCCTGAACTTGCGAATCTCTTAGAGAATCCGGCAATCAGTGACAGCGAGCTTGCACAGCTTTTAACACATAGCTTTGGTGACATGACAGATATCGTGCTCAACACACTTCTCGTCATGGTCGAAAACGACCGTGCGAGCGAAGTTCGCGGCTTGTCGCGCTACGTCCTTGATTACATCAACGACTACCGTGGCATCGCCGAAGGGTTCGTCACGAGTGCTTACCCGTTGTCGGCAACAGAGTTGAAAGAAGTCGAACTCGTCTTCGGTCAGAAGATGAACAAGACGCTTCAATTGAAGAACGTCGTCGATGAAGACGTCATCGGTGGACTCCGTGTCCAGATCGGCTACACGACGTATGATGACACAATCGAAAACAAACTAACACGCCTCGAGCGTGAATTGTTGAATGCGTAAGAAATAGGGGTGAATTCAATGACGATCAAAGCTGAAGAAATCAGCGCCCTGCTAAAAGAGCGGATCGCTTCGTACGGTTCTGAAATCGAAGTCAGTGAGACAGGTACAGTCATTCAAGTAGGTGACGGTATCGCTCGTGCATACGGACTCGATAACGTTATGGCGGGGGAACTCGTAGAGTTCTCTAACGGCGTAATGGGCTTGGCGCAAAACTTAGAAGAAGGTAACGTCGGGATTATCATCCTTGGCGACTACAAAGGCATTAAAGAAGGCGACTCGGTAAAACGTACGGGCCGCATCATGGAAGTTCCAGTCGGTGAAGCGCTCCTCGGACGCGTCGTCAACCCACTCGGACAACCAATCGACGGTCTCGGACCGATCGTGACGGACACATACAACCCGATCGAGCGTAAAGCTTACGGCGTTATGGCCCGTAAGTCAGTTCACGAACCGCTCCAAACTGGGATTAAGGCGATTGACGCCCTCGTACCAATCGGTCGCGGTCAGCGTGAGCTCATCATCGGTGACCGTCAAACTGGTAAGACTTCGGTCGCAATCGATGCGATCATCAACCAAAAAGAAGAAAACATGATCTGTATCTACGTCGCCATCGGTCAGAAAGAATCGACTGTGCGTGGCGTAGTTGAGACGCTCCGTCAAAACGGCGCCCTCGATTACACGATCGTTGTTTCGGCATCGGCTTCACAGCCAGCCCCACTTCTTTACCTCGCACCATTCGCTGGGGTATCGATGGGTGAGTACTTCATGGACCGCGGACAACATGTCCTCGTCGTGTATGATGACCTCTCGAAACAAGCGGCAGCTTACCGTGAGCTCTCGCTTCTTCTCCGCCGTCCTCCAGGCCGCGAAGCCTACCCAGGGGATGTCTTCTACCTCCACTCACGCCTTCTTGAGCGTGCGGCGAAGTTGAACGACGAACTCGGCGGCGGCTCGTTGACAGCACTTCCGTTCATCGAGACACAAGCGTCGGATATCTCGGCTTACATCCCGACGAACGTTATCTCGATCACAGACGGTCAAATCTTCCTTCAGTCGGATCTCTTCTTCTCAGGGGTACGTCCAGCGATTAACGCCGGTCTCTCGGTATCGCGTGTTGGTGGTTCGGCTCAAGTGAAAGCGATGAAGAAAGTTGCCGGTACGCTCCGTCTTGACCTCGCGTCATACCGTGAGCTCGAAGCGTTCGCCCAGTTCGGGTCGGACCTCGACAAAGCGACACAAGCGAAATTGAACCGTGGACAACGTACCGTTGAAGTCTTGAAACAAGACTTGAACGCACCGCTCTCGGTCGACAAGCAAGTTATCATCATCTACGCACTCACGAAAGGTCATCTCGATGACGTCCCAGTTGAAGACATCCGTCGTTTCGAAAAAGAAATGAACGCATGGCTCGACCAAAACCGTGCGGACCTCTGCCGTGAAATCCGTCAAACAGGAAACCTTCCTGCTGACGAGGCGATGGTCGATGCGCTTACGGAATTCAAAAAGACGTTCTCGCCATCGGTTTAATCCGGTGACGAGCGTCTATTAAGGTGGTGAATCGAAATGGCATCATTACGTGAGATCCAGATGCGGATCACCTCGACCCAAAGCACGAAGCAAATCACGAAAGCGATGAACATGGTGTCGGCCTCGAAATTGAACCGCGCTCAAGGGAGCAACGCCAACTTCAAGCCGTACATGACCAAGTTGCAGGAAGTCATCTCGTCGATTGCCGGCGGTACTTCAGGCGCAACACACCCGATGCTTCAAGTCCGTCCCGTCAAACGGACCGGCTATATCGTCATCACGTCAGACCGCGGACTTGCTGGTGGATACAACGCCAGCGTCCTTCGTGACGTGTATCGCGAGTTGAAAGCCAAACACGATTCAACAGACGAGTACCGTCTGTACGTGATCGGGAAGGTCGGCGTTCAGTTCTTCAAGGCCCGTAACATTCCGGTGTACAGTGCCATGACAGGATTAAACGACCAGCCATCATTCGTTGAAGTCGCAGAGATCGTCAAACAGACGGTCGGCGCGTTCAGTGAAGGCGAGATTGATGAATTGAAGCTCTGCTACAACTCATTCATCTCTGTCATCAGCCAAGAAGTGAAGATCGATCGATTGCTTCCGCTTGGGAATATCGAACAGACCGCATCCAATGTGATGTATGAATACGAACCAGAAGAAGAAACGATCTTAGCAGCGCTCCTCCCGCGTTACGCGGAAGGACTCATCTACGGCGCGCTCCTCGATGCGAAAGTATCGGAGCACGCGGCTCGGATGACGGCGATGTCGAACGCGACAGACAACGCGGATGAACTCATCCGTGGACTCAAGCTCAAGTTCAACCGCGCGCGCCAAGCGGCGATCACACAAGAAATCACAGAGATTGTCGGAGGTGCGGCTGCGCTTGAATAAGCGCCCGTCCTCTAGATTGTAGGAGGCTAACACGATGAACGAATACGGCATGAAAGGCCGCGTAGTCGCAGTCATGGGCCCAGTTATCGACGTTAAGTTTGACAACCACTTACCGAACATCTATAACGCCCTTAAAGTCACACACGTGGCTACATCGGCACAAGATGTCAGTGTCGACTTGACGCTTGAAGTGGCGATCCACCTTGGCGATGACACGGTCCGTACGATTGCGATGGACTCAACAGACGGCGTTCGCCGCGGCATGGAAGTACTTGACTTAGGTTCACCGATTTCAGTACCGGTCGGAGAAGAGACGCTCGGTCGTGTCTTCAACGTACTCGGTAACCCGATTGACGATAAAGAAGTATCACCGACAGTCCGTCGGTCACCGATTCACCGTCAAGCACCGACGTTCGATGAGTTGTCAACAAAAGTTGAAATCTTGGAAACAGGAATCAAAGTCGTCGACCTTCTCGCACCTTACATCAAAGGTGGTAAAATCGGCCTCTTCGGTGGTGCCGGTGTAGGTAAAACCGTTCTCATCCAGGAACTCATCAACAACATCGCGCAAGAGCACAGCGGGATTTCTGTATTCGCAGGAGTCGGTGAGCGTACGCGTGAAGGAAATGACTTGTTCCACGAGATGACGGACTCAGGCGTTATCAAGCAAACGGCGATGGTCTTCGGTCAGATGAACGAACCACCGGGCGCACGTCTTCGCGTAGCCTTGACTGGTTTGACAATGGCAGAATACTTCCGCGATGAGCAAGGACAAGACGTTCTTCTCTTCGTCGATAACATCTTCCGTTTCACACAGGCAGGTTCTGAGGTTTCGGCCCTTCTCGGTCGGATGCCATCTGCCGTAGGTTACCAGCCGACACTCGCAACAGAAATGGGTATGCTTCAAGAGCGGATCACGTCGACGGCTAAAGGATCGGTCACATCGATTCAAGCGGTTTACGTACCAGCCGATGACTATACTGACCCGGCTCCAGCGACAACGTTCGCTCACCTTGATGCAACGACGAACTTGGAGCGTCGTCTTTCGGAGATGGGGATTTACCCAGCCGTTGACCCGCTCGCATCGACTTCACGTGCCCTCTCGCCTGACATCGTCGGACCAGAGCACTACGAAGTAGCTCGTAACGTGCAGCAGACGCTTCAGCGTTACAAAGAACTTCAAGATATCATCGCAATCCTCGGTATGGACGAGTTGTCTGAAGACGATAAGCTCACGGTTCACCGTGCCCGTCGTATTCAGTTCTTCTTGTCACAAAACTTCCACGTGGCTGAGCAGTTCACAGGCCAAAAAGGTTCGTACGTACCAGTTAAAGAGACAGTCCGTGGCTTCAAAGAGATCCTCGATGGTAAACACGATGATCTTCCAGAAGATGCATTCCGTCTCGTTGGTCCAATCGAAGACGTCATCGAAAAAGCGAAGACGTTGGTCTAAGACCTACACGGAAGGGGGAAACTAGACGATGAATACTCTTCACGTCAACGTCGTCACCCCGGATGGTGCAGCCTACGAGGGCGAGGCACGGATGGTGATTGCCAAATCGGTGACCGGTGAACTCGGTATCTTACCGAAACACATCCCGATGGTGACACCGCTCGATATCTCGGTCCTTAAACTGCGCCACGAAGATGGTGGACGTACGCTGATCGCACTCAGCGGCGGTTTCATGGAAGTTCGTCCCGACACGGTGACGATCTTAGCTGAAACTGCCGAAATGGCGGAAACAATCGACTATGACCGCGCTTCTGCGGCGAAAGTTCGTGCCGAGCGTCGTCTCCAAGACACGAAGCTCTCGGACCTCGAATTCCGTCGTGCGGAACTCGCGCTCAAAAAAGCGATTAACCGTCTGAGCATTCGCGATATCAAAGAATGACCAAACGCCTTTCCCGCATTTGCGGGGAAGGCTTTTTCTATGCCATTAGACCGAATAAATCGCGTTCCTTCATTATATATGGGTCTAAAGCATCAAAAGTTTTACGCCCAAATAGTGGAAGATAGGCGCACCTTATCCGATAATATAGGTGGGAACTACGGTAAAGGAGACAATGGGATGAAAGTTTATGTTGCGCGCCAACCGATCTTTGATCAAAAACTACGTATCTGTGGCTATGAACTGTTATATCGCCGCAGCGAGAAAAATATATTTGAACACGTCGATGATGCACTCGCGACCGCCGATGTGATTCATAACGCCTATCTCGTCTTCAACTTTCGGGAATTGACGGAAGGGACGAGGGCGTTCATCAACTTTCCGCAAAACTTGATTGAGAGCGAGGTCCCGGCCTTGTTGCCGCGGCAGACGCTCGTCGTCGAGGTGCTCGAACATGTCGAACCGACGGAGAAAGTGTTGGCGGCGTTGCGCTCGTTGCGCCGGAAAGGCTATACGATCGCCCTTGATGATTTCGTGTTCGAAGAGAAGTATCGGCCGCTCATCGGACTTGCCGATATTATCAAAATCGATTACCAGGCGACACCTATCGACCAACAGAAGCGGCTCATCGACGCACTCGGTCACCGGGTCGAATTTTTAGCGGAGAAAATCGAGACGCCGGCTGAATATGAGATTGCCAAGAAGCTTGGCTATCACATGTTCCAAGGCTATTTCTTCAGCCGGCCGACGGTCGTCCACGGCGCCGAGGTCCATCCGCTCCGGCATACGCTCACGGAAGTGTTGAAAGAACTCGATCGACCGGAACCCAACTTCCGACGCATCGCCAATCAAATCGAGCGAAGCGTCGACTTGTCGTATAAGATGTTGCGCTCGGTCAATACGGTGTATCAAAAAGGACGTCACACGATTCAATCGATCGAACAGGCCGTCGCGCGCATCGGTCTCGATGAGATGCGACGTTGGTCGTATTTGATGTTGCTGCGTGAGCTACAGACGTCCGAATCGAAAGAATTGATTAAACAGAGTGTCATCCGCGGCAAGATGATGGAACTGATTGCGGCCGAGACGCTGCCGAACGTGGCCGCGTTCGATGCGTTTATCACGGGCATCTTCTCGTCACTCGACGTCATTTTGGATGAGGCGATGCAGACGCTCGTCTCGGAGCTCCCGGTCGAACCAATCGTCAAGGCGGCGCTCCTCGGGGAAGACAACGAATTGCGCGGTTTGCTCGACACGGTACTCGCCTATGAACAGTTGACGGTGGACGTCGATGAGACGATGCCGGACTTGTCTCGTTACTATGTCGAGGCCATCCGTTGGAGCCAAACTTATGATGCTGAAGTGAATAATGTTTGAAATGTTGAAGGGACGTCAATTACTGTACTAAGGCCATGCGCCGATTGACGTTCCTTTTTTGTATGCGGTTTTTGGAGAGAAAGCGAGTTGATCGGATGAACCCATTCAGCCACTCATTTGAACGCTAAGTCTTTTTTTCTCTGACGCGTCGTGCTATGATGAAAAATGGTACGAAATTTTGAAAAGAGGGGAATCGTCGATGCTGAACACCGTATTATCGCTCGTCATCTACGTCGTAGCGATCTACGTCGCTTGGTGGGCGCTCATGCCGGTCAAATGGGACCGCTTGCTCAATCAAGTGAGGAGTCCGCAAGCTGCTGTCTTGCGCGTCCTCGTCGCCGTCGTCTTCGGTTCACTGATCGCCCAGTTCTTCTTGGAGTATATCCGATTGGCTCAGGCACTCGCACCATTACAGTAGGTAGGGAAATGATTACTAAACTGTAATCCTGCTGTAACGTATCGTATATGTTTATCGTGATAGGATAAATTCGTCTGACATGACGATCTTTTTCATCAGAATTTTATGATTGCTTTTATTCTTATTTTTCTCTCTGATGAGGCGTCACGTGATACAAACCATCATAGTAATCGACATAACCACATCCGGTAACGGATATCGACGTATAAAACAAAAAATCAACGAAGTTGGAGGACAAAGAGAGATATGAAGGATTTGATTGTAGTCCGTGGAGGACGTAAATTGTCAGGTACTGTGCGTGTTGAAGGAGCTAAAAACGCCGTACTCAAAACATTGGTTGCCACTCTTTTAGCAGGTGAAGGAAAGTCGGTACTTCAAAACGTGCCACGCCTCGCCGATGTGTACACGATTAACAAAGTGCTTCGTCACCTCGGTGCAGAGGTTTCATTTGACGAAGCGAGTAACGAAGTCACTGTCGATGCGTCGGGCACAATCAAAGACGAGGCACCACTCGAGTACGTTCGTAAGATGCGTGCTTCAATCCTCGTCATGGGTCCTCTTCTCGCTCGTCTTGGCCACGCACGTGTTGCGATGCCAGGCGGATGTTCAATCGGCTCACGTCCGATTGACCTCCACTTGAAAGGCTTCGAGGCGATGGGAGCGAAAACGGTCATCGGCAACGGTTTCGTCGAAGCTTCGGTTGACGGTCGCTTGAAAGGTGCGAAGATCTACTTGGACTTCCCATCTGTCGGTGCGACAGAGAACATCATGATGGCTGCCGTCCTCGCGGAAGGCACGACAATCATCGAGAACGTCGCTAAAGAGCCTGAAATCGTTGACCTCGCCAACTTCTTGAATGGTATGGGCGCACACGTGCGCGGTGCCGGTACAGAAACGATTCGCATCGAAGGTGTCGACAAGCTTCATGGCGCTGAGCATTCAATCATTCCTGACCGCATCGAAGCCGGTACGTTCCTCGTCGCAGGAGCCATCACAGGCGGCGACATCGAAGTCATCGGTGCTGAGCGCGAGCACCTTCGCCCGCTCATCTCGAAGATGGAAGAAATGGGTGTCAAATTCGAGGATACAGCAGAAGGCATGCGTGTCATCGCACCGGACGAGTTGAAGCCGGTCGACGTGAAGACGATGCCACACCCTGGTTTCCCGACAGACATCCAAGCACAAATGATGGCGCTCGTCTTGAAAGCTGGCGGCACATCGGTTATTACGGAAACAGTATTTGAGAACCGCTTCATGCACGTGGAAGAGTTCCGCCGCATGAACGCTGACATCAAAATCGAAGGCCGTTCGGCCATCATCAAAGGCGGCGTTCGCCTCCAAGGTGCTGAAGTCGTCTCGACGGACCTTCGTGCCGGTGCTGCGCTCGTCCTCGCTGGACTCATCGCGGACGAAGAGACACGCGTCGGCGATCTCTACCACATCGACCGTGGCTACGTTGACTTCCACAAGAAATTGCAAGCTCTCGGTGCAGACATCGAGCGCATCCAAGGGAACGTCGAAGTTGCCGAAGAAATGGTTAAGAACTAATTAATAGACTCATAGGAGCGAGGAGAGACTCTTCTCGCTCTTTTCAATGAAGTAACGAACGGAGGAACCTACACACCATGTTTTCAAAAGATATCGGGATTGATTTAGGAACAGCAAACGTCGTCATCCACGTCAAAGGTCGAGGCATCGTCCTCGACGAGCCATCGGTCGTTGCCATTAAGCGTTCGACAGGGAAAGTACTCGCTGTCGGGACGGAAGCGTATCAGATGGTCGGACGTACACCAGGTGACATCGTCGCCATCCGTCCACTCCGTGACGGCGTCATCGCCGACTTCGCGACAACCGAAGAGATGCTACGTCACTTCGTCGAGAAGATTCAGGTCCGCGGTTTCTTCGGCGGCATCCGTATGCTTATCTGTACGCCGGCGAACGTGACACCGGTCGAAGCGAAAGCGATCCGTGAGGCGGCCGAGAAGGCCGGTGCGAAAGAAGTCTTCCTCGCCGTAGAACCGAAAGCAGCAGCCGTCGGTTCGGGCATGGACATCTGGAAGCCGGTCGGTCATATGATTGTCGACATCGGTGGCGGGACGACAGACGTTGCCATCCTCTCGATGGGCGATATCGTCTGCGGCGAAACGATTAAAATCGCCGGGGACCGTTTCGATACGGACATCCTCCGCGCCATCAAAGACAAGCATAAGCTTGTCATCGGTGAGCGGACGGCCGAGCAAATCAAGAAAGAGATTGCGACGGTCTTCCCAGGCGGACGTAACGAGACGATGGATATCCGAGGTCGTGACATGGTGCGTGGGCTCCCACGTACGGTAACCATCACGTCGGAAGAACTCCGTGAAGCGATGGCCGAATCGGCGAACGAGATCGTCGAAGCGACGAAGCGCGTTCTCGAACAGACGCCTCCGGAACTTGCGGCCGATATCATCGACCGCGGCATCATCATGACAGGTGGCGGCTCGCTCCTCCACGGCATCGATCAGCTCGTCGCCGAGCGTGTCGGTTTGCCGGTCATGATCGCCGAAGAGCCGACGCTTAGCGTCGCGCACGGCACGGGCATCATGCTCGAGCACTTGGATCGTTTGAAGTAAACAGATGAAGAGGTATGGCGTCTACAGGCGTCATGCCTCTTTTTGTGTTTAGGACTGTCCGAATTTTCTGGAAATGGATAGACTAAAAGGGGAGGGGTATTGATGAATCCATTGATTGAGCGATTGACGGCGAAAGGGGTCGGGGTCATCGAGTATGAGAATCAAGGCGAGCAAGCACGACAAACATGGAGACGACGTTTCATATCGACGGGACAGCAAGGACGCCTATGGCCATATTTGTGGGAGCATCTCGGCAATGAGGCGCTCTGTGGGGAAGAGGCCGATCTTGCCATGCACCGCGCTGCAAAATGGACGTGTCTTGTGTTCTTTCAGCACTCGGACGATGTCCTCGAGCTCGACTTGACGCAAGCCAAACCGATTGCGAGAAAAGACTTGATTGTCGCAACGATGGATTATGCGGACGTCTATATCGTCGACCCGGCGTATACGTGGACGTACGTTATCCCGCACCAAGCGGACTGGGGACCGTATTTTCTCACCAAATTAGGGATAAAAGGGGACGATTGAATGGCACGACCACTCACACTCATCACCGGCGTCAGCCGGACGCAAGGCATCGGGGCGGCCGTCGCCCGAAAACTTGCCGGGGCAGGCCATGACTTGTATTTGACGCACTGGACCCCGTTTGACGGGACGGACGGGGTAGGAGCGGAGCCAGAATTCATCGACGGCTTCGTCGACGAATTAAAGGCCTCAGGGGCCCGTGTCGCGCATGAGTCGTACGATTTGGCGTCTGGAGACGCAGAAGGGCTGCTCGACCGTGTCGAAGCGGCAATCGGTACTCCGAGCCGTCTGATTAACAACGCGACGTATGAGCGGCACGTGAGCGTCGATACGTTCACGTCGGAAACGTTACGTCGCCATTATCTCGTCAATAACGAAGGGACGCTCTGTTTGACGTTCGCCTTCATCGAACGTTACAAACAAGCGGGACATACGGACGGACGCATCCTGTTCATGGTGTCTGGGGGAGCGGATGCGTCCAACTTGGCCTATATCGCCACGAAAGGCGCCTTGATCGCCATCACGCCGGCACTCGCCAACGGGGCCGGGAAGTACGGGATTTCCGTCAATGCGCTCGACCCGGGGCCGACCGACTCGGGCTGGATCGATGACGCATTGCGGCAACAGCTCGAGCCACTGTTCCCACATGGACGCGTTGGCACACCGGAGGATACGGCCCGTTATATCGCGTTCCTCATGGGACCGGATGGGGCGTGGGTCAATGGGCAGCATTTGCACGTCGACGGCGGATTCGTCGGACGCTAAAAAGAGCTTGTCCCACGAATTGGGACAAGCTCAACTTGTGAACGAATCGATTCGCGAAACAGCGAGTCGGTTTGTTTTTTTGTATTCGATGCGAAAACACAGAAAAAACGAACAGCCACTCGGAAAGTGACTGTTCGCTCGTGTCGCTCATCCGGAGCGCCGGAGACTCCTGAGGGATTAGCGAGCGAAGGGAGACCCAGCAGCGACGCGAGTCGTGATGCGGCTCCCTGCTCGCCCCTAGGAAAGCGGAGGCGCTAAAAGGATGAGCGTTATAAGATGATAGACGACAAGCTCTTTTTCAATGCCACGTATAGTCTTTATCGACAAATAGACGAGCGTTCAATTCCGTTTGTGGGAATGGCTTACGCTTCGCATCCAGCCAGTCATAATAATCGCAGACACACGCATCATCTAAGTGGAGCGAATAACCGTTATTGATCGTCTGGACGGAGATGCTCAAGTCATACTCGGCGAGCGTCTTCTTCAAGCGGTAAACGAGGTTGTAGACGTTGTGGAGCGCACGCTGCGGCTCATCAATCTCCGGATAGAGCGTCTCGGCGATGAGCCATTTGTTGACGACTTTATCGCGATGGAAAATCAAGTAGGCGAACAGCTCCTCCGTCTTTTGCGTCGGCTATTTGACGAGATCACCGTCTTGCGTCTTGACCGAGAAATGGTCGAGACATTGAATCGAGCACGTGCGGTGATGTTCAGTCGCAAGCGTCTCCGCATATCGTTTCGACACGCGCGGGATGAGATCGTGAATCATCTGTTCGGTGATCGGTTTGAGCAGATAATGTGTTGCTTGGATATCGAACGCCTCGACCGCATATTTGCTGTGGGCCGTCGTGAAGACGACTTGGGTCGTCGCGGGCAAGCGTTTCGCAAACTCGATACCGGTCATTTGCGGCATCTCGATATCGAGGAAGACGAGATCGACTTCCTGGTCGGCTAAAAATTCGAGCGCTTGGAGCGGATCGTGGAACGACCCCATCCATTTTAAATTCGGTTCACATTGGACGAGGCGTTCCATCATCCTCAAAATATGGTGTTCATCTTCAATCAAGATCGTGCGCATCTGACTCGTTCATCCTTTCTTGTTTCGGGAGGCGTATAAAGACGTGCGTGCCGGCCCCGGGTTCAGAATTTAATTTAAATATGGCTCCTGGTAAATAGGCGATCCGATTTTTGACGTTCGGAATCCCGATTCCGCTAGGACGTTTTAAATGAGACGTTGGTTCGAAGCCGATGCCGTTATCGGCGATCCGGATTTCGATGGCATCGTCTGCCGACTGGACGGACAGCATGAGCCGTTTGACACCATCTTGCTTCATCAACCCATGCTGGACCGCGTTCTCGACGAGCGGTTGCAACAACAGCGGCGGAATTTGAGCGTTTAACGTCGCCGGATCGATATCTTTCGTGATCGTCAAGGCATCGTTAAAGCGTGTCTGTTCAATCATCAAATAGGAGTCGATGACCTCAAGCTCTTGCCCGAGCGAGATATCGTTTTCCGTACGGCCGTTCTCGAAGATAAAACGGACGTATGTGCTCAAATGACTGAGCAGGCGCGCCGCTTCGGTCGGTGCCGTGTAACAGAGGGCGATGACGTTGCCGAACGTGTTGTACAGGAAGTGCGGTTTGATTTGCGCGTTGAAAAACGAGATTTCGCTTTTTTGAGCAAATGTCTGCACTTCTCGCTTTTGCCGTTTATCCGTCGACAAATGAATCGGGAGTAGCGTGAACATGAGCAGGAAGTAAATGAGCGATAGGATGCTCGTGTACAGTTCCTGGTCCGGGTGATCAATCAGGGCGTTTAAAATCTGACCGATATAACCGATGATGAGCGCCACCGTGAACACTAAAAACTCGAACGGATACCCGTCATCTTTTCGTTCGAACAGCCAGTTGATGTTGAGGCCGGTCCAAAAGAACGTGATGAACAGGACATAAATCCAAGCGAACTGGTCGAACAGCTCATGGTAGCCGTAAGGCAATACAAGGGCAATCAGACTGAGCGCATAGAACGGGCACGAGACATATTTCAAGAAATACCGGAACGGGACACGCTCGAGTTTCAAGGCGAAATTGATGAGCATGGCGATGCTCAACAGCGCCGTAATCAAATTCAATTTATGGGCCGAGACATAAGTCATCCAAGGGATAATTTCGAATACAATCATCTGGTCGCTCGTCAAAAGGGAAACACTGACGAGCAAAAAGAAAGCGGCCCCGTACAGATAAAGCGCTTCTTTACGGTGGAACTGCCAGACGATGGCGTAGAACGAGAAAATGAGTAGTGAAATGAGAATGATGACAAACTCATAACTAAAGTATTTATTGTGATATGTCATCATATTACTAGTCGGACCGATGAGCACGCTTTCGGCAATACCGGTCGCAAGTTCGTCGGTCGCGGTCGTCTGAATCGTCAAGCGGAACGTCGGGGTATGCGTATCTAGCAGAACGAGGTAAGCATGCCGAGGATTTTCATCTGTCGATGCGTAGACGGGTGAGACGGTATTCCCATTAATGAGGAGGTTGACATGGGGGTGGTTACGTGGGACGCGTAGTGCATATTGTCCCGGTGGCAAGGTAATGTCAGCTTCATAGGTCGCCGTTTTATGTGGCGTCACATGCGGGATTCGTCGATAGGACTCACGGTCGACTTGATCGAGCAAGCTCGATTGAAATCGCCACGTGCCGTCGAGGCGCATGATTTGGTCGGTCACACTGGAATCGGTCAAATCGGCCGTTCCTTGTGAGACGGGGGCTGAATCGTCAATCGTTTGTCCTCGCGTCAAGGCTAGTCCGCCTCCGAGTACGAGAATCACCATCAACAGAATCAGCCCAATCGATTTAGGGGTCATCTGCATATTCCCTTCGTGTTTGTGAGTTTCTTGTGAGAAGTGAACGATATACTAACACTACTCACACACTAATGAAAGTGACGAATGTGTACTTATCGTACATGAATTCGTCATTTTTGAATAGCAGAACCGTTTGAAAATGCCCCTGAAACTTATTTGACCTGTGGAAAGAAGGCCCGATATGAAGCGTTGGATTGAACAACGAATTAGCCGGCAAGTGCTCACCGTATTCTACGTGTTAATCGCTTTAATCACGTTGACGTCACTTGGCACATACTTTTATACCCAGCAAGCAATCCGCGAAACAACTGTCGAACTCGAACGCATCAGTGAGCAGCGGGCCCGGGCGACTGACTTGTTCGAAACGTGGCAATCGATGCAGTACGAGATGCGCGGTCACGTCCTGCTTGGGGAGGACGCATTGCTCGCGGAAGTGAAGCGGGCGCAAGCGCGAATCGATGATCAGACGAGCTGGTTCGAACAGAATGCCGCATCGAAAGCCGAGACGACGTTCGCCGAAGACGCGCGTTTGTTGTTCAGCATCTACACGACGCGTGTCATGCCTGGCCTCGAGCGTTATGTCGTCGCCAAAGCGAACGGGGAGATCGATGAACCGTTCTTACAGATGGCCACCGTAGGCCAACTCATGCCGAAGAATGCGACCTCGACCCAGACCCGATTCAAACTGAATACGAAAAGTGCGGCCGATATGAGCGCGAGCATCGTCGACATGGAATCGGTGTTCACCGATTACCGAGCGGACCTCGATTTCCAAGAGACGAGTCTTCGAGAACAGCTGTCAGAGCAGCTCGCCAAAGCCCAGTGGATGTGGCTCCTCATCTTGCTCGGCGCGTTGTTCATCCTCTTTGTCAGCCTGCAACCGTACATCGTGCGCTTGACGAATCAACTGCAGTCACTAATCACAAACAGTGAGCGGCTCGCCGTCGATCCACATGCGACACTCATTCCGATTGAGCCGATGAAAAACGAGGTCGGACAATTATCGCAGTCGTTCATGGTCATGTCATCGTCACTAATTCATCAGCATGACGAACTTGAGAAAGAACGTGAGAAGACGGCGCGGATGATTCACACAATGCGGGACGCGATTGTCTTCGTCGAACTCGAGACGAACCACCGCTTCGGAAACGAGGCGTTGTTCGAATTGTATGACCAACCGTTCCCGTTCGGCGACCGTCAGAGCCTATATCCGATCGACGCGTTCTACGAGCCGTTCATGGAACAGATCGATGACCAGGACGGCCTCAATCGGTTCACGCATCGGGCCAAGAAGTGCGGAATCTTCGATGAGACGTTTACGTATTCGATGCAAGGGGGAAGACGTATCATACGGATGTACGCCGAACCGATTGAACTGCAGGACGAACGTTTCGGCGTGATGTTTGTGTCGCGGGACATTACGAAAGAGATTGAGATTGACCGCTTGAAGACGGAACTCGTCGCGACGGTCTCTCACGAACTTCGGACCCCGCTCACATCCATTCTTGGCTTTACCGAACTCCTTGAACATCGACACGTCGACGAAGAGAAGCGCAAACGCTACTTGAGCATGATTCATAGCGAGACGACCCGGCTCGAGCGGCTCGTCAGCAATTTACTCGACGTGCAGAAAATGGAGGCCGGTAAAGGTCAGCAAGACTTTAAAGTCGAGAGTTTGTTCGAAATGTTGTCCGATATTCTTGAGATTCATGCCGGTTCGACCGAGTTGCATGCGTTCCATTTCGATTGCGATGAAACGATTCGTGTTTCCGGTGACCCGGCGCAACTGCGTCAAGTGTTCTCGAATATCTTGAATAACGCCATTAAATACTCGCCCGACGGCGGTAATATTTCTGTCGACGTCTCGTGTGATGACGATGTCATCCGGATCGCCATCGAAGACGAAGGCATGGGTGTGGCGCCCGCAGATGCCGAACGACTGTTTGAGAAGTTCTACCGTGTCCAAAACGAGCAGAGTCGCAATATTGGAGGCACCGGCCTTGGACTTGCAATCTGTAAGGAGATCATCGAATCGCACGGCGGAACGATCAGCGTCCGTTCTGAACTTGGGAACGGCACGACCATGACGGTCGAACTCCCGATTGTCGCTTGACGAAAATCACTTCATCGCGAAGTGGTTTTTTTAGTTTTTTTCGAAAAACGGTAAACGAAACGTTCGTTTGGTACGATATAGAAAGTGAAGACTTTGAACGACGAAAGGAAGACGAACCATGCTACGCGGATTATATACGGCGGCGGGCGCGATGAACGCGCTCCAACGTCAACAAGAGATTTTGAGCAATAACCTCGGCAACGTCCGGACACCCGGATTCAAGGCATCGAACGGCGTCGTCCGCTCGTTCCCGGAAATGTTGCTCGCCCAAGTGAGCCACTCGGGGAATTCGGGCTCACGCGTCCAAGGCGAGGTCGGCACGTTGTCGACGGGCGTGTATTTGCAAGAGACGATGCCGCGTTTCTCGACGGGCAGCATCTCGGAGACGGGCAGCCCGACCGACGTATATATGAAAGTACCGGCTGACGCGACGGGGGCGGCCATGTTCGCCGTCGAGCAGAACGGCGAGACGCTCTATACGACGAACGGACGCTTCGCGGTCGATGAGGAGCGCTTCTTGCGCTCAGCGGACGGCGGCTACATTCTCTCGGATGTCGGCGCACGGATTCAATTGCCGTCAAGTGAGTTCACATTGTCTGGGGACGGCCAAATCACGTCGCTCGGTCAAAACGTGGCGACGCTCGGTACCGCCCAAATCGATGACTTGGCGACACTCGAGCAAGTCGGGAACGATTATCGGGTCAATGGAGACGCCCCGCCTGCTGCGAACGTTCAGTTCCAGCAAGGGTTTATTGAAGAGGCGAACGTCGACCTCGACCGGACAATGGCCGATTTGATGACGACGTACCGTCAGTTCGAGGCGAACCAAAAAGTCGTCCAAGCGTATGACAAGAGTGCCGAGCGGGCCATTGAAATCGCTCGGATTCGTTAAGGAGGAAGCTTATGCAATCGATTTATAACTCGGTCTCGTCGCTCACACAGCTGCAACGCCAACTCGATGTGACCGGTCACAATATCGCCAACGTCGACACGGCCGGCTATAAACGGGAACAGACCCATTTCGCCTCGCTCTTGTCGCAGGCGTACGACAATCAACCGCGCGCCGAGCTCGAAGTCGGACGCGACACGCCGAACGGGATTCGCATCGGCGTCGGCGGCCATGTCGCCGACATTAGCCAACAGTTCAATATCGGCCAAATCCGCAAGACCGACCGTGGCCTCGACGTGTTCTTGAAAGCGAGCCGCCAGTTCTTTGCCGTCGAGACGGAAAACGGTGTCGGCTTGACACGGAGCGGGAACATGCAGCTCTCAGTCGGCGACACGACGACACTCGTCGACGTGAACGGCAACGCGCTCCTCGGTGCGGACGGCAACCCGATTGTCATGCCGAACGAGGCGACGGCGCATCGCGTCCGTCAAGACGGCATGGTCGTCGCCAGCGTGAACGGGGTCGAGCAAGAGTTCGGCCGCCTCGACATCGTCGAGGTGCGTAACACGTCGGCACTCCGTCCGCTCGGCGACAACGTCTATGCGGCTGACTTAGGGGCGGACGTCGACCGTCCGCTCGGCAATCTGTTGATCGAAGGCACGCTTGAATCGTCAAATGTCGATTTGACGAAAGAGATGACCGATATGACAATCACGCAACGCGCGTATCAGATGAACTCACGGGCGTTGTCGATGAGCGATCAGATGATGGGACTCGTCACGTCACTCCGATAATCATGGACCGTTCTTCTTCGGAAGGGCGGTTTTTGCGTTACACTGAATAAGAGGAGGGATGGACATGCGGATCGTTGTGGCAATGGATTCATTCAAAGGATCGCTCACGAGCGTGGAGGCAAATCGGGTGGTGCGCGAGGCGCTCGCTGGGCATGACGTCATTGAGGTGCCGATCTCAGACGGCGGGGAAGGTTTTTTGGACGCATGGCTTTTGACGCACCCGCAAGTCGAGGTTGTCACGCAAGACATCATGTCTCTCGACGGGACGGTGCGACGGGCTCGGTATGGCTGGTCAGAGCTGGCGCGCGAGGCGGTCGTCGAAGTCGCCGAGGCGTCCGGGCTCACCTTGACCGACGTGCTCGACCCGTGGCGCTATAGCTCCTACGGGACCGGGATACAGATTAGGCATGCGCTCGAGCGCGGCGCGCAACGCATTACGGTCGGACTCGGAGGGAGCGCGACAATCGATGGGGGCAAAGGACTGCTTGAAGCGCTCGGCGTCCGCTTCTTCGATGAAAAAGGACGCGTCCTCGATTCGTTCCCGCATCAGCTCGAGCGCGTCGCTCGCATCGATTGGTCCGGCCTCATACCAGAAGCGCATGACATCGAGTGGCGCATCGCTTCGGACGTGACGAATCCATTGCTCGGACCTAATGGCGCCGCGGCCGTATTCGGTCCGCAGAAAGGATTACCGCAAGCTGACGTGGCCCGTTATGATGAACAGCTCGCCGCGTATGCCCGTTGTTTCGAACACGACCTGATGAGGCTGCCGGGGGCGGGCGCAGCGGGCGGGATCGGTTTTGCGCTCTATCAGCTCGGAGCGACGTACGTGAGCGGAATCGAGGAAGCCGTAAGGTGGTCGAACCTAGAGAAGGCGTTACGGACGACCGATTGGCTCATCACAGGGGAAGGTCGGTTCGATGACCAGTCGCTTCACGGGAAAGCACCGTACGGGTTGGCCCGTCTCGCGCATACACATGGCGTGCCGACGCTCGTCTTCGCTGGACAGACGGACTTGGTGGCGCTCCCGGACGTCGGCATCGAGGCTGTGTTCCCGATTGTTTCCCGGGTGATGTCGCTCGAGGAAGCGATGCAACAAGCCGCGCCGCTGTTGACGGCTACCGTCAGCCGAGCGTTCCGTTTAATCGACAAAGACGCCTGAACCGAAAGGGGGTTCAGGCGTCTTTTGGTCATGGGCGTTCTTTCAACAGGTCGCGAATTTCGGAGAGGAGCTGTTCTTCACGAGACAGTTCCGGTTCCGGCGTCTCTTCGACCGCTTTTTCGCGTTTCAGACGGTTCAACACTTTGACCATCATGAACAAGGCGAAGGCGATGAGGAAGAACTTGACGACTTCTTGTAAGAAGTTGCCGTACATCACCTTCACACCGAGCACCGACACCGCGAGCGCCGAGAAGTCGATGCCACCGATGAGGATGCCGAGGAACGGCATGAAGATGTCATTGACGAGTGACGTGACGATGGCCGTGAAGGCGGCACCGAGGATAAAGGCGACGGCGAGGTCGATCACATTGCCTTTGATTGCAAACTCTTTGAACTCTTTCCACATAAAATAATACCTCCTAAACGATGAATACTCTTATGGTAGCACAGGATGAACGGAGGCAGACAGTATTTTTCACAGAAGCATCGCTCGTGCCCTAGGCCGGGCGCTTGTTCGACCGATGGTAGATACGTTACACTTATATAGAACTCATGCAATTGTTTTATTACCAGGTACTAATATGTTATGATTAATTCAGCTGAAAGGATGTATGGACGTGGCGAACGAAGAACAGAACGGCTCGGAACAGACCGAGTCTAAAGAGCGGACGGAGCGGAAGCGATTATCGAACCATCGACGTTTCCCGATCTTGTTACGCGTCATCGTTGTCCTGCTGTTGGCTTTCGTGATGCTTGCGATTGGGGCCATCATCGGGTACAGCGTAATTGGCGGAGGCGAGTGGAAGGACGTGTTCAACATCGACACGTGGCGCCATATCACCGATTTTTGGCTAACATCATAAGGGTGGTGGAACCATGTACACGATTGAACAGATTAAAGAAGTGATCCCGCATCGGTATCCGTTCTTGCTCATCGACCGAATTCTTGAGGTCGAAGAAGGCAAGCGGGCCGTTGGATTAAAGAATGTGACGGCAAATGAGGAGTTCTTCAACGGACATTTCCCGGACTATAACGTCATGCCTGGCGTTTTGATCGTCGAGGCGCTCGCACAAGTCGGCGCGTTCGCGATGCTCAAGCAAGAGTCGAACCGCGGCAAGCTCGCGTTCTTCGCAGGCATCGATAAATGTCGCTTCAAACGTCAAGTCGTCCCGGGCGATCAATTGCGCCTCGAGGTCGAAATCTTGAAAGTGCGTGGACCAATCGGTAAAGGACGCGCCGTAGCGACAGTCGACGGAGAAGTTGCTTGTGAAGCGGAACTCACTTTCGCCTTGAAGTGAGGAGAGGACGAGATGCGCGTATTGGTGATTGCCTTGATTCTCGGATTAGCGACCATCGTCGGTTGCCAACAAGTGCAAGATGACCCGGCTGAAGAGAACGTCGTATTCGAACAGGACGTCGATGATGCGATGATTGACAAGCGGGCCGGTCAATCGGAATCGATTGCCGTCTCGCTCGAGCGGACGAACAGCTCGACGATGCTGTACACGATTCGGATGCTCGAAGACCGTCGTCTCGATCCGACGACGATCATCAGTTACGAAGTCGACGGCACGCGCGTCCCGATTCCGTTCGGTGAACTCGTCGCAGAACGCGAAGGGGACGTGCGGACGTACGTCTATCAAGCGGATTTGAACCCCGATCTATTCGTCACCGAGACGCTGCCGCTCTTCCATATCGGAGAAGAAGGCGAGGCCGAGGTGTCGATCCCGCTCGAGGTTGTGAATTCGACAAATGAATGAACAGACGGATGATTTTGTCGAAAATCATCCGTTTTTTTTGTGCAGTTTTTTTGGAAATCGTCCGATACATACAATAAGGACGATTGGAGGGAACCACATGAAAAGAAATCAACCACAGTCACTGCAGACGCGAATTTTGACGATGATGTTGGCGTTCATCACGCTACTCATCGTCATGTTCGGCGTGTTGCAGTACGTCAGTACGAAGCATACGGTGCAGAGCTCGATGCAAGCCGTCCTGTTGGCGGACGGAGCGCGCATCAGCGAGGCGATTGATGCAGAGGCATATGCGGCCTTCATGCAAAATCCGACGAAGGATGAACGGTTCGAGCAGTTTCGGGAACAGCTCGACACGTATCGGACGCAAATCGGGGCGATGTACGTCTATACGCTCGCAGCCGACGGGGAAGAGCTTCAAATCATCGTTGACGGTATGAGCGCGAGCGATGCGGTCGAGATCGGCACACCGACGACAGCGACGTCGTTCGAGGATGCCAAACCGGCGTTTGAAGGTGAGACCGTCACAACACCGATTGTCGAGGACCCGGAATATGGGGACTATATGACGGTGCTCGTGCCGATTAAACGAGGCGGGGACGTGATTGGTGTCCTCGGCATCGATAAAGGAGCGAGCGATGTCGCCGCGGTGACGGAAGACGTGCTGCAAGAGAGCTTGCCGCCGATTTTGATTGGACTCGTCATCTTGCTCGGTCTTGCCTCGGTGCTCATTTGGCGCTATCTCGGTTGGAAACTCCGACCGCTCCGTGAACTTGAGCGGGTCGCGACGCATATCGCGAGCGGCGACTTGGCGACGGCAGCCAAGGAGATGGATCACATCCAGTTGAAGGCGAATGACGAGATCAAGCGGTTGACCGCCTCGATGGACCAGATGACGAAGATGCTCCGGGACTTGATTTCCGGATTACAGGCGTCCGCTCAGACCGTGCGCGATGAGAGCGGCAACGTGGCGAGCATCTCGGAAGAAGTGAACGACGCCTCGCGTCAAATCGCCTACACGATGGAAGAAATCGCGGGCGGCGTCGAGAACCAGAGCGTGCTCACGATGAAACTGTACGGGCATATGAACGAGTTTTCGGGACTCGTCGACCAGACGGCACACGACGGCAACGGCGTGAGCGAACAGGCGGAAGTCGTCAGCCGGGTGACAGCCGAAGGACTCCTCCTCATGGAGGATGCCGTCGGCAAGATGACGAACATCCACCTGCAAGTGCGCGAGTCGCAAGGCCAGGTGAAAGATTTCGAGCAACAAGCGGACGAAGTGACCGCGCTCGTCACGATGATTCGTCAAATCTCGGAACAGACGAATTTGCTCGCCTTGAACGCGGCCATCGAGGCGGCCCGAGCTGGCGAGCACGGGAAAGGCTTCGCCGTCGTCGCTTCCGAGATTCGAAAGTTGTCGGACAGTGTCGCCCATTCGGTCAGTGAGATCTCTGAGATTGTCGGTAGTGTCAAACGCAATTCGATTGCGCTCGGTGAGACGTTCACGGACAGCATGGATGCCGCCGAGGACGGCAAGCGGACACTCGAAGCGACAAAGCGTGCGTTTAACGAGATTGAGCAGAGTGTGCGGGAGATGCAGCGCCTGACGAACTCGATGCAAGGACAACTCGGACGCGTCAAAACGAACCAGGAAGACATTAAGCGCGGTTTGTCGGATATCGCGTCCATCTCGGAAGAGAGTACGGCCGGGAACGAGGAAGTGGCCGCCTCGACCGAACAGATGTCGGCGACGAGCGAGACGATGAACCGACTCGTCAAAGACTTGTCGCATACGGCCGAGGACATGCAACGCATGAGCCGACAGTTCAAGTTGTGAGCAGTCTCAAGTCAGACAGACCTTCGTTGCGTCCGTTATACTAGGCGCAAGGGAGGTTTTTTCATGCAACGTGTCTCTAGTGAACTCACACAATTCCGCGGCAGTCATTACGATTTTGGCCGTTTCCAAGGCAAATACATCAAGCGCAGCAAACTGCTCGAGAACCGGACCGACCAGTGGAAGCTCCGCGTCCCGCGCTTTGAGATTGACGAGCGCGAGGCGAAGCAGGCGTTCGACCGGTTCGCCCCGAAGATTTGGGAGGAACTGCTCGGTCTGCAGGACGAACTCGAGTTGACGCTCGCCGATACGCTCCTTCACTTCGGTCATTTCCGGGTCAATAACCCGGTCAGCGGCTGTTCGATTTTGACGGGGGACAACTTCCTCGTCCGCAACTATGACTATCACCCGATGACGTACGATGGACGCTATAACGTGTTCCAGCCAGATGAGGGTTACGCCGTTATCGGTCCCGTCTCACGTGTCACCGGCCGGATGGACGGGATGAACGAGAAAGGGCTCGCCATGGGTTATAACTTCATCAACCGCCGACGGCCCGGGGACGGTTTCGTCTGTCAGATGATTGGCCGAATGATTCTCGAGACGTGCGCCACGGTCGAGGAGGCGGTCGATTTGCTTCAAGAGATTCCGCACCGCGGCTCGTTCACGTATGTCGTCCACGACAAGTCGTCGAAGACGCGTGTCATCGAAGCGACACCGCGCGACATTCGCGTCCGCGAGTCGAATATCTGTACGAACCATTTCGAATTGCTACAACACGAGAACCGTTACCATCTTGATGATTCAACACGCCGGATGATGGAAATCAAGATGTATCAACATATCGTCCAGGACGCCGAGAGTGCATTCCGGCTCATGAACGACTCGGACAAAGGCGTCTTCTCGGAGCTGTACAAGAGCTGGGCCGGCACAATCCATACGGCCGCCTATTTCCCGGAGACGCTCGAGACGTGGTTCGCCCTCGGCGGCGACCGCGACCCGGTCATCTTCGATTTTCAGGAGTGGCTCGACGGCAAGGATTTCGATTTACATGCCCTCGATGGGGAAATTGCGACCGACATCGAGTTCGCGAACACGGTCCAACTGTGGCGCTAACACAAACAAGCAGCGGCTCATGAAGAGTCGCTGCTTGTTTCGTTGAATCGGATCACATGACTTGTAGTCGAGGTATCGTATGGGATGAAGCTAAGCGATTCATAGAACTGTGCCCCTTGTGTCGTATATGTCCGGAGAACGACGGTGAGGAAGGTCCGTTTCGCTTCGAGCAACAATGCGTTCGCGAGACGTCTCCCGATGCCTTGTCTACGATGAGCCGGCGAAATATAAAATCGTCTCAACCGCCCGACCGGATGTCCAGGAGAATATGGATCTTGATTCAATCCTCCGATGCCGACTAGATGGCCAGAGGCGTCAAACACTCCGAGTAGACACTCGCCGGGTTGATTGAACCGGTTGCGTCCGTCGTGAAAGTCATCCACCAACCGGTCGAGCATGCGAAAGCCTTCTTGACGACTGGCGACAAGCAAGTCGGTCAAATCGACATAGTTGAGGTCAAAAATGTGTCGAATCGAATAGGGGGTCATGGTCTCATCTCCATTCGCGTGTCGGGCGGTACAGTTTTCTGTAAAACCGGGAATACTCATAGCAGGAGGGATTCATATGAAACGAATCGGATTATTGGCCATCATGCTCAGTTTGATACTCGTCCTCGGCGGCTGTGTGCCGGGCGACGGCACGTACACGACCGACCCGGCCGGCTTCTTTTGGGGGATTTGGCACGGTTGGATCGCACCGGTGTCACTTATCTTAGGCTTATTCAATGACACGTATCGCGTCTATGAGGTGAACAACACCGGTTGGTTCTATGATTTGGGCTTCTATATCGCCATCATCAGCGGGTTCGGTGGGATTGCCGTGACACGGAAGAGCCGGGGATGATTTTAAACTGGCTTCCGTCCTGTCACCGCGACCGTATGATAATCGCGCGAGTCAGGTCCGCGGCGTTCATGGACATCAATGAACCCGAGCGCAGAAGCGGCGGGGATGAACTGTTCGCGCACGATTGCCGCGATCCCGTCCCAGTTCACGTCACCTTTCCCGTCACAGTACGTGATGACGAATGACCCGCCTGGTTTGAGGACACGTTCGATATCGGCAAGCACCGCGGGCACGTCTTCCCAAAAGTAGAGCGTGTGGATGCTGAAGACGCGGTCGAACTGTTCGTCTTGGAACGGAATCTTCCCGATGTTTCCTTCGACGACATCAGCCCGCTGTTCCCGGACGGCCGCACGGTTTCGTCGGAGCGCCGAGCGGACGATAGTCGCGGAACGGTCGAGCCCGGTCACATGTACCGTGTCATCCTTCTGAAGCAGCCGAGCCAGTGCGTCGCCGGCGCCGCATCCGAGGTCAAGGATGCGGTCGTTTGGTTGAATCTGAAGTTGCTCAATCGTCCAATCGACCTCGACGCGATGTTGGCGGACCATCTTCTCGCCGATGTAAGTCCCGACGATGCCGCGCGGGTTCTCGTATTGACTGTCAATCCATGTTTGCAGACGTTTCGGGCGCATCAAACCATTCCTTTCTGTTCGGACCAGATGTAAATTGAGTGTAGCATAACCATTTTAGGAGGGGAGTTGAATCGATGCGTTCCTTTTGGATTTTCGGCAATCAGTTGTCGCACGAGCTCGAGCTATTCAGACACATCGAGGAGGATGACGTCATTGTGATGATCGAGGCGACATCCCGGGCGATGTGGCGCAAATATCATAAACAAAAGCTCGTCCTCATCTTCTCGGCGATGCGTCACTTCGCCGACGAGTTGCGCGACAAAGGCTACACGGTCGATTATCACGAGGCAGATTCGTTCCAAGACGCGTGGGACGACCACTTCACACGATATGAACCGAACGAGATTCATTACACCGCCGTCACCGACGCCGCGATGGAGAAGAAGTTGCAACAGTTCGGGAAAAAGCATAAGCTTGTCGAACATTCGGACGTCCCACTCTTCTACTTAACGAAACAGGAGGCCGTCGACACGATTGGTGACGTGCCGTGGCGGATGGACCGGTTTTATCGTCAGATGCGGAAACGGTTCGAGGTGTTGCTCGAGGATGGGAAACCGCGTGGTGGGAAATGGTCGTTCGATGCGGACAACCGCCAGCCGCCGAAAGACGGGCTGACGTTTCCGGCACCGATTCACTTCCGACCGGACGCGATCACAAAAGACATCATTGAAAAAGTAGAACGAGATTTCGCCGACCATCCTGGAGACATCACGCCATTCGTCTGGCCGGTGACGCGCAGTGAGGCGCGCCGGGCACTGAAACGGTTCATCAAGGAGCGGCTCGAGACGTTCGGTCCGTATCAAGACGCGATGCTGACAGACAATCAGGACATGTCGCATAGCCTGTTATCGTCTTCAATCAACATCGGACTGCTGACTCCGGATGAAGTCGTCCAGGCAGCGGTGGAGTCGGACGCGCCACTCGCCTCGGTCGAAGGGTTCGTCCGTCAAATCCTCGGCTGGCGAGAGTATATGCGCGCCGTCTACATGGCCTCGATGCCGGGATATGAGTCGGTCAACACGTTCAAGCATGAGCGCGACTTGCCACACTATTTTTGGGACGCCGAGACGGACATGAACTGCATCCATCAGAGCGTGAAACCGGTCATCGAGAAGGCGCACAATCATCACATTCAACGGCTCATGGTGCTCGGCAACTTCGCGACGCTGTTCGAGGTGTCGCCGCAACAGACGAGTGACTGGTTCAACGAGTTGTATATCGACGCTTATGACTGGGTCGTGCTACCGAACGTACTCGGGATGGCGCTCCATGCCGATGGCGGAAAATTGGCGACCAAGCCGTATGTCGCTTCGGGCAAGTATATCGACAAGATGAGCGACTACTGTAAAGGTTGCAAATATAACCCGAAACATACGACCGAAGAGGACGCGTGTCCGTTCAACGCCCTCTATTGGAATTTCATCGACAAGCACGAGGAGCGGTTCGCGAAGAACCAGCGCATGAAGATGATGGTTCGTAACTGGCAAGGGCGGGACGATGCCGTCAAAGCGGATATCTTGGCGAAGGCGAGACAAACACTCGACGACACCGACTCTTTATGAGTCGGTTTTTTACGTTGTCTTCACAAACTTTTGCATGCCCTTCACGACCGCTTTACATTCATTCGGTACAATATGACTTGTGAGACCCCTCATGCCAAGTGAATAGCAACCGGTAGAACATTCGAGAGACCAACAGAAGACCGTACGTCGATGACGTTCTGTTTCTGTTGGTCCTTTTTTCTAGGGAAGGATGATTCAAGTGAATGAAACGCTCCGCACGATCGGACAAGAGAAGATGATCGCCTCCATCAAATCACCGAAACAACTCGAGACATTCCTTCAGTCGGATGTGACGACGACGTTCCTCATGATGGGGACGCTCAGCACGCTCGACCGCTATGTCGCCCATTTGAAGCGGGAGAAGCGGACCGTGTTCTTGCACGCCGAACGGATCAACGGCATCAGCCTCGACCGGGACGGCATTGACTATTTGGCGAAACGTGTCGGTGCCGATGGCATCGTGACGACGAAGGCGTCTGTCATTCAACACGCCAAACGGGCCGGCCTGATGACGGTGCAGCGTCTGTTTCTCGTCGACTCGGACGCCATCTCGTCGGGCATCAAGATGGCGAAGGAGCAACAGCCGGACGCGCTCGAACTGATGCCGGGTCTGATTCCGAGCGTCATCGAACACGTTGCCGAACACATCTCGCTCCCAATCGTGACGGGTGGGATGATCCGGAAGCCGATTCACGTGCATGAAGCACTGTCCCACGGGGCGTTCGCCGTCTCGACCGGAGACGAGCGGCTCTGGGCGTCTCAAGGAATGAAGGAGGATGTCATATGAAATCGATTCAACTACAGAACATCAAAAAAGCATACGACGAGACAGAAGTCATCCGCGGGATTGACGTGACCATCGAGGCCGGTGAATTCTTCGCCCTCGTCGGACCGTCGGGCTGCGGCAAGAGCACGATGTTGCGAATGATTGCCGGGCTTGAGTCAATCACGAGCGGGACGCTCCGCATCGACGGTGTCGCCGCGAACGACTTGAAACCGAGCGAACGGCAACTGTCGATGGTGTTCCAAAACTATGCGCTCTATCCGCATATGACCGTCGAGAAGAACATCACGTTCGGCTTACATACGAAAGGATTGACGAAGCTCGAGCAGCGCGAACGTTGCTTGGAAGCGGCTGAGACGCTCGGACTGACCGACTATTTGAAGCGGAAGCCACGCGAGCTCTCAGGCGGACAGCGACAACGGGTCGCCTTAGCGCGGGCCATCGTCACCGAGTCACCGATCTGCCTCATGGACGAGCCGCTCTCGAACTTGGACGCGAAGCTTCGGGCCAAGATGCGCTCGGAGATCCGGCAGCTGCAACGCAAGCTCAAGCTGACGATGATTTACGTCACCCACGACCAAGTCGAGGCGATGACGATGGCCGATCGGATGATGCTGCTGAACGATGGCGAGGTCCAGCAAGTCGGCCAACCGCTCGATTTGTACAATAAGCCGGCGAACACGTTCGTCGCCTCGTTCATCGGGTCACCGCCGATGAACCTCACACCGGTGCAACGGACGGACAATGGTTGGGTCGCCTCGGACGGACGCCTGTTCCATCCGAACACGCTGACGCGAGAAGATACGGCGACGCTCGGCATCCGGCCGGAACAGATCACACCGGCGAACGAGGATGTCACATTCTATGCTGAGCTGAAGAATATCGAGGTGCTCGGCACAGAGACTATTCTCGCTTTCGACATGGGCGGCGTCGAATGGCTCGCCAAATGGCCGGGGCAATGGCCGCTGTCGATTGGGGAGAAGATTGCCTGTTACGTCGACCCGAAACAGATGTCCTTGTTTGACACGGACGGGAATCGCATCGAGCCGCGACAACCGAAACTGTTCGAGGCATTGGAGGTGTTCCAATGACGGTCGCCTTACCGAGACAGCGCGTCCGGACCCGATTGTCGGACGCGGCGAGCGGACTGCTTTACTTATCCCCATCGATTGCGCTATTCGGCATCTTCCTCGTCTATCCGCTGTTCCGGACGATTTACTTGAGCTTCTTTCAAACGGACACACAAGGAACGCCACTTAGCTACGTCGGCGGCGAGCATTACGCCAAGCTGTTCACGAGCGCCTCGTTTTGGCAGAGCATTCAGGCGACGGTCGGCTTCGTTCTGTTGACCGTCCCGCTCACAATCATCATCGCGCTCGGTCTGGCGCTCCTCGCCAACGAGAAGCTGCGCGGCATTGGCATCTTCCGGACGGCATTCTCGGCGACGATGGGGATGAGCGTCGCGGCCTCATCGGTCATTTGGATGTTTATGTACAACCCGTCCATCGGCATCTTCAACCGTTTCTTGGAAGCGGTCGGAGCGAGTGAGGTGCAGTGGCTCCTCGACCCGCAGTACGCGCTCCTATCCGTGTCGCTCGCGACCGTCTGGATGAACATCGGCTTCACGTTCTTGATTCTTCTCGGCGGGCTGCAAAACATCGACCGGACGCTGTATGAGAGTGCGGACATCGCCGGGACGAATTACTGGACCCAGCTCCGGGCCATCACGATCCCAATGCTGTCGCCGACGCTATTCTTCGTCGGCATCATCTCGCTCATCAATGCGTTCCAGACATTTGGGCAAATCGACTTGCTGACGAAAGGCGGGCCGACGAACTCGACGAACGTCATCGTCTACGCCATCTATAAGGACGCGTTCATCAACTATAACGTCGGCGGGGCGAGCGCGCAGGCTGTGCTCTTGTTCCTCGCGGTGCTCCTGTTGACGTGGCTCCAGTTCAAGCTCGTCGAAAGGAAGGTGCATTACCAATGACGCTCCGGAAAATCATCACGTATGCGCTTCTCATCTTGAGTGCGGTCGTCATGCTGTTCCCGATTGCCTATGCCTTCTCAATCAGCCTGATGGATGGGAGCGAGGTGTTGAAAGGGAAGCTCATCCCGCGTGACGTCACGTTCGACAACTATATTGCCGCGTTCGAGCGCATCCCGCTCCTGACGTACTTATGGAACAGTCTCGTCGTCGCGCTTCTCGTCATGGTCGGTCAGGTCGTCTTGTCGAGCCTCGCCGCCTTCGCGTTCGTCTTCATCGACTTCAAAGGAAAAGGGCTCATCTTCATGCTCTTCCTCGCGACGATGATGGTGCCGTGGGAAGCGACGATGGTACCGAACTTTTTGACGATTCAGTCGCTCGGCTGGCTCAACTCGGTGTGGGGGCTGTCGGTGCCGTTCTTCGCGCTCGCGTTCGGGACGTTTTTGCTCCGGCAACAGTTCAAGACGATTCCGTACGAGATGTACGAGGCGTCGCAAATCGCCGGCATCAGCCGCTTCCGCTTCTTTTGGAACGTCGTCTTGCCGGTATCGAAGACGCCGCTCGTCACGTTGTCGGTATATAGCTTTTTGACGACATGGAACATGTACTTATGGCCGCTCCTCGTCACGAACACGGAGCAGGCGCGGACGGTGCAGATCGGGATTAAACAGATGCAGTCGAACGAGGTCGCCTCGGATTGGGGCGTCGTCATGGCGGCGGTCATCCTGATTATCATCCCGACGCTACTACTGTTATTCGCAGGACAAAAGCAGTTACAAGAAGGTCTGACGCAAGGTGCAATCAAATAATAGGGGGAAACGTTCATGAAAAAGACAGCATTATTCGCAGGGTTGGCCAGTTCGGTGTTATTGCTCGGGGCATGTGGCAGTCAAGAGGCGGAAGAGGCCGCGGCGACCACGACGACGGATGGGAAGACGGAAGTCATCTTCTGGCACGCGATGAGCGGGGACTTGGAGACGGCGCTTAATGATCAAGTCGACGCCTTCAACGAGTCGCAAGAAGAGTATGAAGTGAAGCCGGTGTTCCAAGGCACGTATGAAGAGGCGCTCACGAAGTTCAACGCCGTCGCAGGGTCACCGGACGCACCGGCCATCATGCAGACGTTCGAGGTCGGCACGAAGTATATGATCGACTCGAACAAAATCACGCCGGTCCAAGAGTTCATCGATAAAGAGGACTTCGATACGAGCGTTTGGGAAGAGAACATCTTGAGCTATTACCAAGTCGACGGCAAGCAGTACTCGATGCCATTCAACTCGTCGACGCCGGTGCTCATCTACAACAAGGACGCGTTCGAGAAAGCGGGCCTCGACCCGGAAAAGGCGCCGCGGACATATGACGAGTTGAAGCAAGCGGCGAAGGCGCTGACGACCGATGGCCAGACCGGCTTCACGATGCTCAACTATGGCTGGTTCTTCGAACAGCTCGTCGCCGCGCAAGGCGGGTTATATGTCGACAACGACAACGGCCGTAGCGGGGCACCGACGAAAGCCGTCTTCGATGGGGCAGAAGGGCAGAATGCCTTCAACTTGATTAAAGAGATGTACGACGACAAGACATTCATGAACGTCGGTCAAAACTGGGATGACATGCGCGCCGCCTTCCAATCAGGGAAAGTCGCGATGTATCTCGACTCATCGGCCGGGATTCGTACCGTAGCGGACAACGCCGATTTCGAGGTCGGGGCGTCGTACTTGCCGGTCCCGAACGAAGCCGATCGTGAAGGTGTCATCATCGGTGGGGCCTCGCTCTGGATGGGTGACGGCATCGCCGACGAGACGAAGCAAGGCGCGTGGGAGTTCATGAAGTATGCGGCCTCGAAAGAAGCACAGGCCAAATGGCACGTCGACACCGGCTACTTCGCAATCAACCCGGACGCGTATGACGAGCCGGTCGTTAAAGAGATGTGGGCCGAGTACCCGCAACTGAAAGTGACGGTCGACCAATTGAGTGAGACGAAAGCGTCACCGGCGACACAAGGCGCGCTCATCTCGACGTTCCCGCAGTCACGCCAGAGCGTCGTCAATGCGATGGAGAGCCTGTATCAAGGTGTCTCGGTCGAAGAGGCGTTGAAGCGCGCAGCTGACGAGACGACTTCCACCTTGGGGCAATGACATGTTGATTTACGCCCATCGCGGCTATAGCGCCAAATATCCAGAGAACACGATTAGCGCGTTCGAGGCGGCGCTCCCACACGTCGACGGCATTGAACTCGACGTCCAATTGACGCGCGACGGCCGCCTCGTCGTCATCCATGACGAGACGGTCGACCGGACGACGAACGGGAGCGGTTATGTGAAGGACATGACACTCCGGCAGCTCCGCTTGCTCCGGACGGAGAGCGGGGAACGCATCCCGACGCTCGAGGAAGTGCTGCTTCTGATTGAAAAATCCGACGTCACGCTCAACATCGAGTTGAAGACGGATCAATTTGACTATGATGGCATTGAATATCTCGCCTGGCTCGCCGTTACCGAGTTCAAGCTAGAAGAGCGCGTCGTTTTCTCCTCGTTCAATCTGGACACGCTCGTCCGGTTGCGGGACGTCGCCCGAGACGCGAGAATCGCCGTCTTGACCGGCGACGGTCATCCGCAACTGATGGAGCTCGTCGAACGGGTGGGGGCCGAGGCGGTCCATGCCCAGCCCGAGTTCGTCGGGACGGCAGATGCGAAGACGATCCGGGATCAAAATCGCTTGCTCCGTCTGTATACAATCAATGACCCGCATGAGCTGCCGGACATGACCGGTATCGACGCCATCATGACGGATGAGGTCGAGTTATTTCAACGTATCAACTGAACGAACCCCTTGAGAGACGTCTCTCAAGGGGTTCGTTTCTGTTCTTCTTTCTTCGGTGCATCACTAAAAGCGAAATACAACCCGACGCCAATCGCGAGCCCAATCAAATAGTTGTCGAGGGCGATGGCCAGCGAGACGCCGATGGCGAGGGCGAGCGGAAAGGCGCTGCTACCCGTCGTCTGTTTGTTGGACATGGAGACTGCCTCCTTTCTCCACTTTCTACGGGTGTCACCGCAAAAAGTTTCACGCTTTCTTCTTCGTCCCTTGGAACGCGAAGAACATCGCGATACCGATGCCGAGCCCGAGCCACCAGTTATCGAACAACAGCCCGAAAATGAGGATAAAGGCGACGGCGACCGGAAGTGCCAAAAAGCCGCGTTGACGTTTCATCGGAATCCATCCTTTCTGACTTTCTCACTTTGACTGTTCCCGCTTTGCAGGTCGTTCATGCCGTACAAAAAAAGACTGGCGTATGGCCAGTCGCTTAGTCAGTCATTTCCTGTTCGGTGAGCAGCGTCGTGCTCGTCGTACTATGCGCGTACAAATAGATGGAAAACGTCGTCCCTTCCCCGTACACCGAGTCAGCGTGGATGCCCCAGCCATGCGCTTCGGCAATCCGTTTGCAAATGCGGAGGCCGAGACCTGTCCCTTTGATCGGGCGGTGCGCATCGGAATTGACGCGGTAATATTCGTCGAACACGTAGGGGATGGCGTCGCTCGGGATGCCGATGCCGGTATCACGGACTGATAACACATTCGTGTCACCCTCGCTTCCGACCTCGACTGTGACAGTCCCGCCTTCCGGCGAGTACTTGATGGCGTTCCCAATCAAGTTATGGAGCAACTGGAGCAGTTTCTCCTGGTCCGCCTCGATGGAGACGTCAGAAGCCGACAAGACGACGTCGTGGTTCGGGGAAGTCGCCTGATAGTGGGCGACGAGATCTTCGAGCACCGGTGTTAATTTGAACGTCGACAGCGTCAAGATGTCCTCGGAGTAGTTGACGCGCTGATAGTCGAGGAAGTTGTCGACGAGCCGTTCGAGCCGTTCGGCCTCGCGTTTGACAAGCGTCAACATCCCGTGCGTCTTGTCGTCGTCGTGATGTTGATACATGAGCAGCTCGGCGTAGCCGTTGATGGCCGTGAGCGGGGAGCGGAACTCGTGCGACAGTTCGGCGAGGAAGGCGTCCTTTTGCTCCTCGAACCGGACGGCGTCGGTGATATCTCGCCACATGAGAAAGGCACCGCGCGGCGTATGCGTAAAGTTGACGATGACTTGCATCGTCCGTTCACCGATGCGGAGTGATTTCGCCTCCATGCTCGGGCAACAGCCGTACCGATTCGTCATGAGCTCGTCCCAAAACACGGTCACGTCGGTCATGTCCGCGCCGTTCCGCTCAAACGCATGATAAAAGAACCGGGTCATGTCTTCCGAACGCGAGAAACGCTGGCTGACCATCGACGGACAGATGGCACGAAGCTCATCGTTCGTATACAGATGGTTCCGGGTGAAGTCGATGTAACAGACCGCATCCTGAGCCTCTTCGACGATCGAGTGAATCGGTAACGTATGAGGAACGTGAAGCCGATGCATTCGCTTGGCCGTCGAACGACCATGGTACCGACGAGCCGGATAGAATGACTTGCGCTTCATAAGAACAACCTCCCTTCCTAATAGAGCTATATATAAACAAAAGTAGTATTCGACATACTCTTTTATTATACGCCATTTGGCAATGAATCCCCATCCCCCCGATAGACCTAGCTAGGAATGGACCGCAACCGGGATAATCGGTCAAAATACGCACATTTCTAGGAAAAAACACCTTCCTCGTGGGTTAGAGGAAGGTGTTAGCATTAGAACAACGTGTATGGGTTGACGCTATTGGCAGCCGTCGAGCTGCTGTAGACGTATTTATCTTTATGGATTTCGAAGTGGAGGTGGCTTCCGTACGAGTTGCCGGTGTTGCCGACCGTACCGATTCTCCCACCCTTGGCGATTTTCTGTCCTTTGACGACGTTCAAGCGGTCCAAGTGAGCGTAGACGGTCGTGTAGGCTTGACCGTCAACGGTATGTGTGACCATGACGTGGTTGCCGTAGGCACCATAGTTACGGGCGACGATGACTTGACCGTACGCGGCGGATTGGACGGTCGTGCCTTTCGCGGCCGCCAAATCGATGCCGTTATGGAACGTATAGCCGTATTTGCCGCTCGCCGGGCCATAGCCTTGTGTCAGCGTGCCTTTCGTCGGAATCAAGAATTTGCCGGCTGTCGCCGTTTGTAGGGATGTGCTGCTATATTTTTTGACATATGTACTCGAGACGTATTTGGTGCTGCCGTTATAATTGATTTTTGTCCATGATCCGGTCGCGCCGAGATACGTGAACGTTTGGCCGAGTTTGGCACTGCCGACTTTTTGATAAGACGTCGATGGGCCGCTCCGCACGTTCAAGACGTTCGTCGTGACTTTGACTTTATACGATGTAGCTGCCTCTACCGGTGTCGAAGCGGGAATGGCCAAGCCGGAAACAAGAAGAGCGCCTAATGTGATCGTCATCAGTTGTTTTTTCATGATATGGTAAATCCTTTCAATTATGTAACAATGCGACAGAACAATGATAATTACCTTACAAAAAAATTTTACCATCAAAAAATAGATCCTAATATGTCATTTATATTTCAAAAAAGTATAATCGCTATGAAAACGAGGATGTGTTGTTGAAAGTCTAGTTATATCAACGAAAATAAGATGTTCAACGTTTTGCTGGTAAACGAATATATGCCTAAAATTCAAAAAAAATCCGATTTATCGCTGTTTAGCTTTTGAAAAACAGGGAAATATAAATTGTTTTGGAGAAAATCAAAAACCTTAAGAAAATCAGGTTTTCCTTACCACACCTCGTCTCAACAAAAAGGAAAAACCGAGGCATCGGCCTCGGTCTAGCCTGTCTGCTTATAAGGAGAAGGTTGCATATTACCGTTTCAATCAAGGTGTCGACAGTTCTTCTTCGGTGACCCATTTATGGTTCGTCACTTCTTCCCCGGATTCTAACGAGAAATCGACCATATAGACGGTCGTCTCTTCGACGGAATCGATGGTAGCGGTCGTGCCACCCATCCCGCTCATATGCTCGGCGTTGACTTCGACCTCGTCATCGACCTCATACGGGGCATCCTGTGCACCTTCAATCTCTTCATGGATAATCCATTTATGGTCTTTGACGCGCTCGCCGCCGTGCATCGGATCGTACGAGATACTGTAGGCGACCGTGTCGTAGGCGCCGACAATCGTCGCTTCCGCGCCTTCCATTCCTGGCATGTGAGCTTCCGTAATGACGGCTTTGTCCCCGACCGCGAACGTCGGGTTCTCTGCTGACTTCAAGCCTTCCGGGACATCACCCGAACCGGACATATCCATCCCAGAATGGTCGTTCCCGTCCATCGTCTCTTCCATCTGATTGTCCATGTTCGTGTCGTTATTCGCTGTATCGTCTTCACCGCAAGCGACGAGCAATCCGCTCAGTGAGAGCGCCATTGTCATCATGCCAAGTTTCTTATTCCATCTCATTCATATTCCCTCCAAACAAAATATCGTTAGTTGACTCGTAATTGGCCCATCATCCCGTTTTCTTCATGTTCGAGGATGTGGCAGTGGTACATGAACGTCCTGGTCTCTCGAAACGTCATTTCAATCTTCACTTTTTCGCCCGGGGCGACGGCGACCGTATCTTTCCAGCCACGTTCGTTGTCAGGCGGCGGATTGCCGTCCCGTTCCAGGATACGGAATTGGACGCCATGGACGTGGAACGGGTGGGTCATCCCGCCCATCATGTCCTCCCGGTTATAGATCTCCCACACCTCGGTCGACCCTTGCCGAACGTTGATATCGATGCGATCGGGATCGAATTGTTTGCCGTCGATCGTCACCATATTGCCCATCCCGAACAACGTGAGCCGGCGAGCGGTCTCGCTCGATTTGTGAGCGACAGGGGCCTCCGTGAAAGCATCGGTCCAGTCGCCATCTTGCTCGGTGAGGTCGCGCACCGTGAACGTCGTGAACGGAATCCCGTCCGCTTGAAGGGCAAGGCGGTATCCGGTCGCCATGCCTGAGAAGTCGATGATGATCTCGGCGCGCTCGCTAGGTGAGAGCGTCAACGTCTTAAGCGAAACCGGTTGGTCGAGCATACCGCCGTCGGTCGCGATTTGCGTGAGCGCCTCTCCGTTCGATAAGGAGAAGTCGAGATTTCGCGCGTTGGAACCGTTGACGAGGCGGACGCGCAACGTATTCGTCGTCACGTCGAACGTCGTATCGATCGCCCCGTTCGCGAGGAGCGTATCCCCGACCGTCCCGTCGACGTTCATCTGGCGGTCGTAGTCGAGCCGTCCGTCATCCGTGAAGAGGCGGTCTTGGACGATGAGCGGGATGTCATCGACACCGTACTCATTCGGCAACTCGTTCTCCGTTTCGTCCGTCACGTACAACAGTCCGGCCAGGCCAAGATAGACTTGTTCGGCCGTCGCGCCCATCGGATGCGGGTGGAACCAGAGCGTGCCCGGTTCTTGGTCGACATCGAGACGGACTTGTCTTTGTTCGCCCGGTTCGATCGCTTGGTGGGGTCCACCGTCCTCGGCTGCCGGAATGACGAGACCGTGCCAATGGAACGAGGTCGGTTCATCCAACTGATTGATCGTATTAATATAGACGGTCTTTCCAGTCGGCAATTCAATCATCGGCCCTAATAAATTCCCGTTATAGCCAAGCGTCTCCGCGCTGACACCTTGATCGAAGAATCGATGCTCGCCACGTTCGGTGCGAATCGTATAATAGAGCGCCTCGTCCGTGACGCGGTCGGGTTGTAGCCGTTCCGGGATGGGGAGGGGGTGGCTCGGTTCGTTCGACGAGACGAGCTCGACGATGCCTCCGCGTCCCATCCCGATGACCCATTTCATCGTGTGGTTCATATGGCATCATCCTTTCGCATAAAACGTGAGCCTATTCTGTTATACCAACAAGTTGTGAATTTTTTGTTAAACGAAAAACAAGTTTTTATATACTGTATAGGGGTATATGGTATACATAGGAGGTGGTCAACGTGGAACATTCACACCACGCGTCATCTCATCATGGACACGGAGAGATGCATGACTCGCATGCCGGAGGACATGAAGGGATGATTGAAGAGTATAAGCGTCGATTTTTCGTCTCTTTAGGGCTGACGATCCCGATTCTGATTTTGTCGGACATGATTCAAGAGTGGGCCGGTTTTGAACTGACGTTTCCTTATGAGAAGGAGACGTTATTCGTGTTGGCGACGATTGTGTACGTCTACGGCGGGTGGCCATTTTTGAAAGGTAGCCTCGACGAATTACGTCAACGAAATCCGGGGATGATGATGCTCATCGGCCTCGCCATCAGCGTCGCGTACTTTTATAGCGTCGCCATCGTGTTCGGCTTCGGGCACGGCCATGACTTCTTCTGGGAATTGGCGACGTTAATCGTCATCATGTTGCTCGGGCACTGGATTGAGATGCGCTCGATTATGGGCGCGTCGAACGCGTTGCAACAGCTCGTCCGTCTCCTCCCGAGCGTGGCACACCGAATGAATGGGGAGGCGGTCGAAGACGTTCCGGTCTCTGATCTCCATGTCGGGAATTTGATTCTCGTTAAACCGGGCGAACAGATCCCGGTCGACGGGGAGTTGCTCAAAGGGCGGACGACGGTCGATGAATCGATGTTGACCGGTGAATCGATGCCTGTCGAAAAAGAGACGGGCGACGTCGTCATCGCCGGGTCGATCAACCAAGAAGGCAGCATGACGATCAAGACGACGAGCACGGGGGAGAGCACGTACTTGTCGAAAGTCATCGAGTTGGTGAAAGAGGCACAGGAGTCGAAGTCGAAAACACAAAACTTGGCCAACCGGGCTGCGAAGCTTCTGTTCTACGTGGCGGTCGGGGCGGGCGTCTTGACGTTCGTCATCTGGCTCGCACTCGGATATCCCGTCAGCATGGCCGTCGAACGCATGGTCACGGTCATGGTCATCTCCTGTCCGCATGCGCTCGGTCTCGCCTCGCCGCTCGTCGTGGCGGTCTCGACGGCGTTGTCGGCGAAACGCGGCCTGCTCATCCGGAATCGGACCCAGTTCGAGGAGGCCCGTCGTCTCGACGCGGTCATCTTCGATAAGACCGGGACGTTGACACAAGGCGACTTCGGGGTGACCGACATCGTGGCTGCGGCCACGCATTCCGAAGACGAGGTGTTGCGTCTCGCGGCGGCGGTCGAGACGGCGTCGCAACATCCGCTCGCGCGCGGCGTGCTCCGGGAAGCAGAGCAGCGCGGATTGAAACTGCCAGAAGTCGTCGATTTCGCTTCGATTACCGGCGTCGGGCTAGAAGGACAGGTCGAAGGCGCCCGAGTCCGAGTCGTCAGCCCGCGTCATGTACGTGACCAGCACATCACCATCGACGAGGCGGCGTTCGAGACGTTGTCCAATGCCGGCAAAACGGTCGTCTTCACGATTCGGGACGGCGAATTAATCGGCATGATCGCCTTGGCGGACATGGTCCGCGATGAAGCGAAAGAGACGGTCCGAGCGTTGAAAGACCGGGGTGTCCGCTCCATCATGCTCACCGGGGACAACCGGAAAGTGGCCGACTGGGTCGCGTCGCAACTTCACATCGATGAAGTGTATGCCGAAGTATTGCCAGACGACAAGTCACGGCAAGTCCAAACCATCCAAGCCGATGGCAGCAAAGTGGCGATGGTCGGGGACGGCATCAATGATGCACCGGCCTTGGCCCAAGCGGACGTCGGCATCGCCATCGGCAGCGGGACCGACGTCGCCGTCGAGACGGCCGATATCGTCCTCGTCCGGAGCAACCCGAAAGACGTGCTGTCGATTCTCGACTTGTCTCGCAACACGTATAACAAGATGATTCAAAACTTGTGGTGGGCCGCCGGTTATAACATCGTCGCCATCCCGCTCGCGGCGGGTGTGTTGGCCCCGATCGGCATCCTCTTGTCGCCAGCCGTCGGTGCGGTGCTCATGAGTCTCAGTACGGTCATCGTCGCCTTGAACGCACGGACGCTCAAACTTTAACAAATCTTTCATCTTTAGTTTTTATACTAGGGAAGATGCTAAAGATGGAGGGATTTTAAATGAGACGAACATTACTCGTACCAACGCTCACGATGACGATATTCCTTGCCTCGTGTGGCGGGGCGACGCCGGCGAACGAGCCGACGACACCGGTCACGGAAGAAAAAGAGACGTCGACGGAACAGGTGCCGGACCGCTGGACATCGACAGAAACAGGCACCGCGGTCTCCCATATTCACGGTGCCGGCTTTTGGCCAGACGGGCGTCCGGTCATTGCGACGCATACGGGACTGATGGAATTCAGGGAAGACGGCTGGTACGAATTGTCGTCGAACCGTCACGATTATATGGGCTTCGAGCTCGTCGCGGACGGGTTTTATGCGAGTGGTCACCCGGCACAGGATTCGCCTTATGAGAATCCGCTCGGCGTCGTCCGTGGGACCGATAAAGGCGAGACGCTCGAGATTCGCTCGCTAGAAGGCGAGGCCGATTTTCACTACATGAGTGCGGGCTTCGAATCTGAGAGCCTCTACGTGTATTTAGAAACGGCGACGAGCGAACTCGAACCAGGATTTTATCGGTCGCTCGATGGCGGGAAGACGTTTGAGCCGATGAACATGAACGGGATTGATGGTGCGGGTATCGCTGGAATCATGGCGGACGCGAGCGAACCGAAACGTGTCTTCGTTTATGGGCCGGACGGCATCCTCGTCTCGAACGACGGCGGAGACACGTTCGAGCTGTTCATCGATGGAACGAGCGTCGTGACGATGGCGTCAACGAACGGTTCGGTCGCCTACATCGGGCAAGCCGATACATCGTTCGAGCTGATTGTCCGTGAACTCGGAAAAGAGACGGAGACGTCGCTGCCGCTCCCTGAGCTCGCGGCGGGTGATCTTCCAATCGAACTCGTAATCGAGGAAGATCGCCTCTTGCTGGCGACGTCAGGCAATAGCGTCTATATGTATGAGGACGAGGAATGGACGCAGCTGTTGCAAGATGGGAAAGTGAACTAAAAAATTCCGGCCCCTGACTCAGGTGCCGGAATTTTTTCATTGGAGCGGAAGCTTGATCGTGAACGTCGTCCCAGATGGAGTGGAGACAACGGTCAACGACCCGTCATGCAATCGGATGATTTGATGGGCGATAGCAAGGCCGAGTCCGCTGCCGCCCGTGCGACGGGAGCGTGATTTTTCGACCCGATACAGGCGGTCGAAGATGTAAGGCAGGTCCTCTTCAGGAATACCTTTCCCATCGTCTTGAATCGTGAAGTGAAGGGCTTCATCCGTTAGTTGCATATCGAATCGGACTCGACCGGCCTCACTATGTTGAATCGCATTGTGGGCGATGGAGCGGAACACTTGTAAAATGCGATGTCGATCCAACTGTAAGACGACGTCCTGGGAAGAACAGTCGGTGCTGCTATCGAACGCAATCGGTGTCACCCGGAACATCGTGGCGAGCACGCGTTGTAAATCGTCACAGAGCGCATCGACCGCCACAGGTTCGAGATGCAACGTGAACGTGTTCTCATCCAACTGGGCGAGCTGGAACGCGTTCTCGACGAGCTCGGTGAGCGCCTGACTCTCCTCGAGAATCGTCTGAATCGACTGCTCTCTCAACGAGACGGGCGTCTGCGGTTTGGAGGCGATTTCGGCATAGCCCTGCAAATACGTGAGCGGCGTCTTAATCTCGTGGGAGAGGTCGGACAAAAATTGATTCCGTTCTTTCCGGAGACGAACCAGTTCAAGTGACATCGCTTCAATCGAACGGGCCAACTCTCCGATTTCATCCTCTCGGGACGTGGGGAGCGTTAACGTCTCGGGATTCGTTAAGACGTCCTCAGTCGCGCGGCGCAACAGCTGAATCGGGTTGGAAATCAAGCGGCTCAACAAAACGAACGTCATGATGGTGATGACGAGGGCGATGCCGGTGATATACAGAAACCGGAGTTGGAGCCGATGGCTGATTCCGTGGATAATCTCGGTAGGCAAAAACATATATACATACCCGTAGCGGGTGTCGTCTTCCATCGCATCGATCGGGGTGCGGACGGCGAGATACGGCTCATTCTCCCAATCGTCTTCGAGGACGGTCGTCACATTGGCATCGCCTCGGTTCGCTTCCGTTTGGACGAGCATCGAGAGCGGATTGGGAAAGCGGTTGGACGTTTGTAGTATCGAGTGGTCAGGAGCGGTGATGGCGACTTTCGTATCGGTCTCGCTCTCCATCGTCGCGACGTGGTCGATCGTCTCCTCGTCAAAACTCATCGCGAGTACGCTCGCATGACTTTCCGCCCTCGATTCGAGCCGATCGATTTCTTCGATGACGCGCTCTCCGAGGAGCGTATGGTAAAGCAATAAGAACAAGACACCTTCAATCAATAACGTCGTCAATAAAAAGATCAGGCTGATTCGGAATGGGAGACTGTTGCGTCGGAATGTCATGAGTCCGATCGCTCCTCAATCCAGCGATAGCCGCGGCCCCATACCGTCTTCAAATAGTCGTCAATCGGGAAGCCGGCCTCGCCGAGCTTGTCGCGAATCATCCGGATGTGGGCGTCGACCGTGCGCGGGTCCGACTCGGACGAGTAAGGCCAGACCAAGTCGTATAAATCCATCCGGTTGTAGAGTCGATTCGGGTGTTGCAGGAACAGCTTCAAGATGGCCGTCGCTTTTGGGGTCAGCACGATCTCCTGCTCTTGATAGAGGATCCGGCCGCTCGCCTCGTCATAGCGCAACGCACCGTAATCCACATTCGTGACACGGCTCCGTCGCAACACCGCACGAATCCGGGCCAGGAGCACGTTCCCTTCGAACGGCTTCGTCACGTAGTCGTCCGCCCCTGCGTCAAGTCCGCGAATCGTCGTCTCGCTGTCCGACCGGGCCGTCAACAAGACGACGGGCAGTTCGGCATCGAGCGCCTTGATTTGGCGGCACAACGTGATTCCGTCGACACCGGGCATCATGATGTCGAGCATCACCAAGTCCGGACGTTCGGAAATCCGTTCCATCGCTTCTCGTCCGTCTGCGGCCTCGATACAGGTATAGCCGTCGCCTTCTAAGAATAGGCGGAGCAAACGTCTCATTTTCATTTCGTCATCGACAATCAAAATTTTCATATGTGGTCCTCCTATGATTCTGAACCGTCTCGTCTACGTAACGGTTTCGAGAGACGGGGAACGTTCTCCTTGTCCATCAGAGTAGTTCGGGCGATTGAAGAAATTGTCGGACGAGTGCGGGTTCATCAAACGGAACGGTCTTGTCTCCGATGCGCTCGACGCGGTCATGACCCTTTCCGAATATGACACCGCAGTCGTAGTTCGTCATCTGGTCGCAAAAGAACCGGATGGCTGCTTCGCGTTCAGCGAATTGCATCAGTTCGGCAGATGACCCGGCCGCTAAATCGTCGAGGATGTGCTGTGGATCTTCATGACGTGGGTCATGGATGGTCAAGATGACATCCGTGCCTGAAGCAACGACGACTTCCGTCATGATGCTGCGCTTCAGTCGGTCACGTTCGCCGGCAGCACTGAGCAGTACGAGCACACGAGGATAGCAGGCCGTCAATGACGTTACGACTTGTTTGATGGCGTCCGGTGTATGTCCATAATCAATATAGACCGATTGATTGATTCCGGTCACGCGTTCGCGGCGTCCGCTCGGTAACGTCAACGTCTTAACATGAGGAACAATCTCTGCCAACGGCATCCCGGTTTGCAGGACGATGCTGATGGCGCATAACGTGTTATCGAGATTATAGTCCTCATGGAACGGAAGGGACGATTGTGTCGCCTCGTCGCCCAACTGGAGCATGAACTTCTCGTCTTTCCGATGTCCGATCAAGTTTGCGGTAGTCGAGTGACGACCGAATGAAAAGGTGTCGGCGACGGATGGTGCCAGCGACAGCATGAGCGCGTGATGCGAATCCTCCTCATTGACGATGCCACACCCTGAATCCCTCAACTGGGCAAACAACTGGGCTTTCGTATAGGCGTACGTCACCATCGTCCCGTGATAGTCCAAATGGTCGTGGGACAGATTGAGGAAGGCGGTCGTCTCGAACTCCAAGCCGGCAATTCTTGATTCCGCGATGGCTTGAGAGGAGACTTCCATCAAACAATCGGTGACACCGGCCTCAACCATGGCGTGAAGGTGGCGATGAATCGTCAACGGGTCAGGCGTCGTATTTGGTGTTTCGAACGTTTGGCCGGCGTACGTGATACCGAGTGTGCCGATGAGTCCGGCTGACATCCCGATGTGTTCGAACAATTGATGGGCGAGTGCCGTCGTCGTTGTTTTCCCGTTCGTCCCGGTGACGCCGTGCAGGCGCAGCCTCGTTGAAGGATGATCGTAAAACGCTCCGGCGAGTTCGGCCAACGCTTGTTTCGTGTCCTTACAATAGATGATGGGTACCCGGGCCTCGATTGGACGTTCGGCGATGATGGCGACCGCTCCGTTATGAATCGCTTCGTTCACGTAGTCATGGCCATCGTGGCGATAACCCGAGATGCAAACGAATAAAAAATTTTGTTTAATTTCTTTGGAAGAGAAGGAAATGCCCTCAATCATCGTTTCGGCAGGGTTGTCCAAATACGTCCATGTCACGAGCTGTTTCAGCTCCATCAACAGGTCTTGCAATGCTTTTACCACTTCATTCTGTCTCCTTTATGTCGAAAGTCCATTTTGACAGTATAGCCGTCGTTTGTGAAAAAGAAGTGAAAGCGTCGACGGCGGCAAGACGAGCGGGTTTGAACGCCTGGCACATCGGTAACATGATTGATGAAACATAACAAAATGAAAAAGGAGTGAGACGATGAAACCTTACGCAAAATTTGGAGTGATGATTCTCGTATCGACATTTCTCATGTATTGGCTCATGTATTTGAACGTGTTCCAACTCGACCATATCTTCTTCAGTCAGACGCGTCTGTACATGGCGCTCATCATGGGCTCGGTCATGGCGTTCGTCATGTTGCTGTTCATGTGGGGCATGTACAAAAACAAAAAGCTGAACGCCGTCATCTTAGGCGTGAGCGCGCTCGTGTTCGGACTCTCACTGTGGCTCGTCCGGAGCCAGACGACGGTCGATGACGTCAGTTGGATGAAGGCGATGATTCCGCACCACTCCATCGCCATCTTGACGAGCGAGCGGGCCGAAATTGAGGACCCACGCGTGAAGCAGCTGTCAGAAGACATCATCGAAGCACAACGACGTGAAATCGAAGAGATGAAGCGGTTGATTGAAGAGTTAGAAAAAGAAAAAGAGGAAGCGGCGAAAGAGGCTGAATCGACAACAACAGCGACCGAGTGATGCGGTCGCTGTTTGTCACGTGTCGGGATGCAGTTGGGCCACAATCAATTCGACGGCAATCGTCAGCGCCTGAATGCGCCGATTGGCGAGTGTCAATTGTGACTTGTAGCGCTCAGGGGAGTCTTTTGCCTCGAGCGTTTTCACCGTCTCTTTCAATTTATGGAGAATCGAATCGAGTTGCCGCTTCGCCTCCGTCAGATCTGTCGCTGAATAATCCATGCGTCCTCCTAGATGGTTTTCCTCCAGTATACATAAGAAAAACCGAGGCGATGGCCCCGGCTTAGCGTATTTGCGGTATATATTTTCTAGTACGGCGGTTTGTCGAGCGCGGTGCGACGAGGAAGAAGATTCCTAACATCACGCCGACTCCAAGTCCCCAAAGACTGTTGAACAGAAGCATCAACACAATCCCGAAGACGAGTCCAATACTCACATCACCCATACGGTCAAACATTCGTAACCACCTTTTCTGTGTTTGCTAGACTAAAGGTTTACCCACAATTGAGAAGTGATACACCTGGGAGGCTAGCACGTCTCCCTTTTGTTATACGTGATTTTTCTGACCAGGTTTCGTTTTGTAGAAACTATAGACGACACTGATTAAGATGACGAGGACGATTGCACCAAGTGACATCCAAATCGGCATCTTGTAGACGTCGCCCAATACCATTTTCGCTCCGATGAACACGAGCATGAAGCTGAGCCCGTGCTTCAAGTAGTAGAAGCGGTCAATCAAGTTGGCGAGGACGAAGTAGAGGCTACGCAAGCCAAGGATCGCCATGATGTTCGCGTAGAAGATGATATACGGGTCACGTGAGTAGGCGAAGCTGGCCGCGACCGAGTCGACGGCGAAGACGATATCCGACAGCTCGATAAAGATGAGCGCGATGAAGAGCGGCGTGAAGAACAGTTTGCCGTTGATCCGTTTCGTGAACTTCCCAGACGAGATGTCTTGCGTGATCGGCAAGCGGCGCTCGAGCCAACGGATCGTCTTGTTCTCTTCGAGCGACTCGTCCTTGCCGATGTTTTTGTACATCATCCATCCGGTATAGATGAGGAAGGCGCCGAACACGTAATAGACCCAACCGAAGTTCTCCAAGAGCGACACACCCGCGACGATGAAGACGGCCCGGAAGAAGATGGCTCCGAGAATGCCCCAGAACAACACCTTATGCTGATACTTGAGCGGAATCGCGAAATAGGCGAACACGAGCGAGAAGACGAACACGTTATCGATGGCGAGTGCCTTCTCGATGAAGTAGACGCTCGCATATTCGGTCGCGACCGTGCTGCCTTGCGAGTAGAACAACCAACCACCGAACGCGATGGCAATCCCGATCCAGACGAACGTCCATGTCCACGCCTCGCGGAGCGAGACTTCGTGTGCCTTGCGGTGGAACACCCCGAGGTCAAGCGCGAGCATGAAGATGACGAGTGCCAAAAAGGCGATGAGTAGGGTCAACAATGATTCCTCCTTTTAAGTTCATATGAACTCTATATAATTAATTTAAGGTCATAAGAACTTAAAGTCAAGAGGTCAAATTGCGATTCTACAAAAAAACACTCCGAATCGATTTCGGAGTGTGCACACTTAACGCTGTTCAGAGCGGCGTGACCAGATGACGCGGACGATGAAAGCGCCTAGCCCGAGCAGGATGACGGCGAGGACGCCGTACATGACATGGGAATACGTCTCGATGTGGCCGAGCCACACTTGCCAATTCTCCCCGACATACACGCCGACGAAGATGAGCACCGTGTTCCAAATGAGCGTGCCGAGCGTTGTCAGTGTCAAGAATTTGACGAACGGCATATTCGACATGCCGGCCGGGATTGAGATAAGGCTGCGGACGACGGGGACGAACCGACCGAAGAAGACGAGCTTCGGTCCGAAGCGGTCGAACCAGCGATCGGCCATATGGACATCATCCACTTTCAAATAGAGACGTTTCCCGTAACGCGCGACCCATGACTCGAGACGCTCTTTGTCGAAGAACAACCCGACACTATATAAGACGATGGCCCCGATAACGGCACCGGCAGTCGCGGCGAGTATCATCCAGACAGGCGTAAGCGTGGTCGTCGTCGTGAAGAAGCCGCCGAATATTAAAATGAGCTCGGACGGGATGGGCGGGAAGACGTTCTCGATGAAGATAAGGAAGAGCACGCCCCAATAGCCGAACTGCTCAATCATTTGTTGAATCCATTGTTCCATGAATCGGGTCTCCTTGCGTATATGACATCTCTGTCTACTTTACCCGACGGCAAGGAGCACGCCTATACGGCTTGAGGTTGAATTTGATAAGATCGAGCGGTATGCTTGAGGGGAAAACGACATACATCAGGATTGTTACTGGATTGGCAGGCAAAACCTAAATCGGGCGCATTTGTTGCGTCTGGTCTAGGTTTTTCTTGTATTCAGGACAAAAAAGGAGGATATTATGCGACACATCATCTTTCTAGACGTCGACGGCACCCTCGTCGATGACCATGGCAACATCCCGGAATCGGCGAAGGAGGCCGTCCGGAAAGCGCGACAGAACGGCCATCTCGTCTTCTTGTCGACGGGACGCTCGAAGGCGGAGCTGTTCCCGGACATTCTCGACGTCGGGTTTGACGGGATCATCGGGGCGGCCGGTGGTTATATCGAGCTCGAAGAGGACGTGTTGTACCATCAACAAGTGTCGACGGACGACTTGAGCCACCTCATCTCGTTCTTCACGGAACACGGCATCGACTTCTATCTCGAGTCGAATGACGGCCTGTTCGCCGGCGGTAACGCCAAGGCGCGCGTGGCGACGATGATTGACGAGTTGATGGCGAACAATCCGGAGGCGAGTGCGACAATCGAGCGCGGGTTAAAGCCGTTCCATGACGCGATGAGGGAAGGGGTCGACCTCGTCCGTCCTGATGTCAACAAAATCTCGTTCCTCGGCTCATCTGTCCCGCTCGACGTTATCCAACAAGAGTTCGCCTCCCGTTTCACCGTCATCCCGAGCACGGTCGCCGTCTTCGGGGCCAACAGCGGCGAGCTGTCGATCCCAGGCGTCAACAAAGCGACGGCGATTGCGACGTTGCTCGAACATCTAGGGCTCGAGCGTTCGCAGACGTTCGCCTATGGGGACGGGTTGAACGACATCGAGATGCTCGAATACGTCAACGTCGGTGTCGCCATGGGCAACGCCAAACCCGAGGTCAAGCGTGTCGCCGACGACGTGACGGACGCCTGTGATCAGGACGGGCTGGCCAACAGCTTCAAAAAGTATCGACTCATCTGAAAAAAAGCCAAGCAACCTTTTTTCAGGTTGCTTGGCTTTTCGTGGCGACATCGTTGACGACATCGGCAAGGGTCACGTGCTTCAATACCGACTCCATCGCCGATTGGGCATGGATGAAAATCGGTTCGATTGTGGCTTGGATATGTTGGCCGACGGGGCACGCCGGGTTCGGGTTGTCATGGATGCTGAACAGCTCGTTCTCCTCGACGACACTGACGGCGCGATAGACGTCATAGAGCGAAATCTCGGTCAAGTCTTTCGTCAGTTTGGCTCCGGCGACACCGGGCTTCACTTCGATTAAGTCGGCTTTCTTCAACATGGCCATGATTTTTCGGATCAAGGCCGGGTTCGTGTTGACACTGCCGGCCAAAAAGTCAGACGAGGTGACGCCGTCCTTGTTGACCTCGATCAACGTCAAGATGTGAATGCCGACCGCGAAACGGCTACTGATGGACATAGGCTACCACCTTTCTGCACAGTCGTGTAAGCGAATTGGTTACATCCTTAGTATAACAGGGAACAAACAATTGACAAACGAAGGTGCTGTAACTATGATGATTACATGTAACTGATTTAATTACAGGTTAAAGGGAGGAAATGATTCATGAAATACTTAGTCACAGGTGCGACCGGGAAACTCGGATCGAAAATTGTCGATGTGTTGCTCAAATCAGTACCCGCAAGTGAACTCGCGGTCAGTGTCCGCAACCCGGAGAAGGCAGAAGCACTGAAAGCGAAAGGCGTCGATGTGCGACACGGCGACTTCGACAAGCCAGAGACACTCGATGAAGCGTTCAAAGGTGTTGAGCGTCTGCTCATCATCTCGGCGGACGGGGACAATGACACACGTATTCGCCAACATGCGAACGCCGTCGAGGCGGCCGAGCGGGCCGGTGTCTCGTTCATCGCCTATACGAGTCTCGCCGACGCGACAGAGAGTCAAAACCTGATGGCACCGCCGCACGTCGAGACGGAAGGCGCGATCGAACGGACGGGAATCCCGCATGCGTTCTTGCGCAACAACTGGTACTTAGAGAACGAACTCGGCAGCATTCAAGGCGTGCTCGCCGGTGCCCCTTGGGTGACGGCAGCACGTGACGGCAAAGTCGGTTGGGCGCTCCAGGATGATTATGCCGAAGCGGCAGCGAACGTGCTCCTCGCTGATGATTTCGAGCAAGACATTTTCGAATTGTCAGGCCCACTTCATACGCAAGCCGAGCTCGTCGAGGCGCTCAGCGATGTGCTCGGCCGTGAGGTCACTTTGCAGGAAGTGAGCTTGGATGCTTACGCCGGCGTCATGCGTGGCGCTGGGGTGCCGGAAGGGGCGATTCCGATTGTCGTCGGTATTCAAGACAGCATCCGCAACGGCTCGCTCGAAGTCGAGTCGAACGATTTCGAGTTGGTACTCGGTCGTCCGGTGACGCCGCTCAAAGAGGCGCTTCAAAAATTGATTGCCACATTATAAAACCAGACCGCGAATCCACATTCGCGGTCTGGTTTTTAGTGGGTTTGGGCTTCGAGCTGACCGGTCACGTCTACTAACGTGCTTGCGGTCGAAGCGAGGCGGTCCGACATGTGGCTCAACTCTTTTTGAATGGCGGCTACTTGATTATCATCCGATTGACCCGAATGTTTATCGAATTTACACATCGAGGCAAAAAAAAGAGAAGCTGATGTGCTTCTCTAGTCGTTCGTGAGACCGAGCCACCGTTTGACCGATTCGCGGAAATAATACGTGACGCCGATCAATGTGACGAAGACGAGGGCAGCGATGAAGAACAAGGTGATGCTTCCCGAGGCGAGGCTCGCACCGAGAAAGCTATAGGCGAGCGTCCCTGGCATCATACCGAGGACGGTCGCAAGGAGAAACGACTTGAATTTGACCTTGGCAATGCCGCCTGCGTAACTGAGCAAATCGAAGCTGACGAGCGGGATGAGCCGCAAGACGAATACGTACAGAAAACCGCGTTGCTCCATCTGCGTGAACAGTTTCTCCGACCATGGGTAGCTCTCGACCTTGAGCACGGACCGTCCGAAAAAGCGGGCCATGACGTAACCGGTCACGGCCGCGGCCGTCGCCCCGAACAAGATATAGAGGACACCCGGCCATACCCCGAATGCGAGACCGGCGCCAAGTGATAACACAGACGTCGGCAAGAAGATGATCGGGCCGACCGCATAGATGAGGAAGAAGACGACCGGCCCCCACCAGCCGAACGACAAGACGATGTCGCGGACGTCGGATGGACGGAGCTCATACTGAAAATGGGTGATATAGAAGATGCTCCCGAACAAGGTGAGCATGAGACTCAATTTGAGCCAGTGGGGCATAGCGGACGTCTCCTTTTCATCAGTTCTTTTGTTTATCGTATCGCATCACATTCCTAAATGAAGATGAACCGGCTTACACGATACGTTCACAATGTACGATTGGACACAATAAAGTGGCTGAAAACGGAAAAAAAGGTCAACACTTATATAAACAGACTTTATTTTAGTCCTCTCCCCTACGATAAATAAAGTGGGAGGGATTGCCATGAAAAATTTAAAAATGTCAAAAAAATTAGCAGTACTTATTAGTGTCTTCATCACGATGCTTGTGCTCGTGGCCACACTTAGTCATGTCTTCATGGGACGCATGGCCGATGCGGGAGAATCGATTTATGAAGACAGGTTATTGCCGATTCGCGCGCTCGGTCAAATTCGGACGGATAACCGTGCCTTGGACGGGTATATGCTCGAATTAATGTTGGCGACCGATTCGAGTCGGAATGAAGAACTACAGGCAAGTATCACCGAACGTCGTGACAGCATCGGGACGAACCTGGCGCTGTTCAATGAGACGTTCGCCTCGATCGATACCGAGATGCAAGGACGTGTCGACGATTTGAACACTGAGATTGCGGATTACTTGGAAGGGACGGAACTCGTGCTCCAGCCGGCGTTACGTGGTGAGAACGCCGCAGCGTATCGCATCTATTTGAGTGACTTGCGACCGATCCGTCAAGACCTCGTCGAGACGGCGACGGTCGTCATGGATGGGATCAACCAAGAGGCCGAGACGGCCAGCAAAACGATGCAGAACGATCGAACCGAATCCGTTACGTGGTTCTGGGTGCTCGTCGCCATTGGGGCATTCGTCTCGATTGGGCTCGGCGTCTACATCACGCGCCTCATCGTCCGTCCAATTCGAGAATTGAATGGACTCATGAGCCGTGCCGGGGCCGGTGATTTGAGGGTCGACAGTACGTACACCTCGCGCGACGAGATTGGTTCTCTCGCTAACTCGTTCAACGAGATGAAAGACAGCTTGCGTGACTTGATTGGAAACGTCACGACGACAGCGGGACGCGTCGCGACGTCATCAGATGATTTGAAATCGAACGTCGAAGAGACGACAAAAGCGACTGAGATGGTCGCTGTGACGATGGAGGAGATCGCCTCCGGTTCGGTCCGTCAATTGACGCGTGTGAAGGAATCGAGTAGCACGCTCACTGAACTGACGAACGGGATTCATCACGTCTCGGACAGTGCCCAGCATATGACTGAACTGTCGGACGGGGCACTTCAAAAAGTCGGGACCGGCAACGAGTTGATTGTGACGCTCGAGTCCCAACTCGAGGCGATGAACGAGAAAGTGAAAGCGTTGCAGACGGTCATCGGTCAACTCGATGTTCGTTCGCAAGAAATCGGCAGCATCACCGGTACGATTTCTGGCATCGCCGAACAGACGAACTTGCTCGCCTTGAACGCGGCCATCGAAGCAGCCCGGGCCGGCGACCACGGACGCGGCTTCGCCGTCGTCGCCTCAGAAGTCCGGAAACTCGCCGAAGAGTCGGCTGTCGCGACGAAACGAATCTCAGGGTTGATTGGAGACACACAGACGGAGACGAAACAAGCCGTGCAGACGATGCACGTCGTCGAGAGCGAGATGGACCACAGCGTCACGAACGTCCAACAGGCTGGGCTAGCATTCGAAGACATCAAGCGGGCGATTGAAGAGGTCGGTCAAAAAGTCGAGGAAGTGTCAGGCGCTGTCCAAGAGATGGCAGCCGGGGCGACCGAGATTTTACAATCGGTGAACGAGATTCAAGGAATTACGGAGACGACGGCGACCGACACCGAGAACACGTCGGCGGCGACGGAAGAACAGATGGCGTCGATGGAAGAGATCACGGCATCGGCCCAAGAGCTGTCGAACATGGCAGACGAGATGCGCCAAATGACAAAACGATTCCACGTATGACGGACAGGCAGGTCGCCCATCGACCTGCCTGCTTTTTTAGATTGAACTCCGTTTTATAGAATCGTAGCAACTTAGGGACCCTAGGCGTTAGTCACATTAATCTATCAGGCGAGGGTCATTGAGTGGATGAATTTACCATAGGTAGTTCGTCATAATCGACTGAATACTTTTTATGTAAAATGAATCAAATTGTAATAATCTGTTATCGGATTGTTGAATTTAATGTGAACTATGCTAGATTTTATGTGTATCAACTCTTTGAATTTCAAAAATTTAACAAGAAAGAAGGAATGTGTGATGAACAAGAAGACAAAACGATTTGCGAGTTCAGCTTTAGTGGTCGGCGCGCTTTTAGTAGGCGCAGGGTCTGCCTCGGCAGCGACGTTCGGTACGGCATCTAGTGGGGCGTCTACAGTAGAATCATTCCAGATCAAGTACAATGGTGCGGCTTGGAACTACAGTAATTCAAAATACAAATCTACTTCGTTCAAATATACGCGCAACGGTAGAACGTTGTTAAGCAAAGTAGCCTACAGCACAAAAGTGACAGGCTCTGTTTGGGACGATTTGAGATGGGGAGACAAGTACACAACGAAGTTCAGCTGGGCTCGAGGCGCACTGAAATAAGTCTTCTGGTGAAGGTAGAGGGTGTGAATCAGACCCGATAGGTATGTTCCTACAGGGTCTGAATTCATGTCTACATGATGTGATGGATTTCTATGTTTAATGGAGTGGCAGCTTACTTTTTTAACTCATAAATTATAACTTACTGTTTTTTTTAGTTAGGTAGTTGGCATTTATTCATACGTGTTACCATAAATTTATAAATGCCATCTGTAAGGAGTAGGTCATGAAATATTCTTTATTTAGATTTAATGATGTGTTTGAAGCTTCTGCCATCTATCTCTTCTGTTTTGTCTCAAATTTGATATTGATGTATGTGCAGACTGTAGATTTAGAAGGTTCGTTTATCTTAATGTCATTCATTGAGAGCATTGTTGACTATCAATTGATCATCAGCATTCTTCTCACGTTTATCATGATGATCTTCCATTATCAATTTTTAAATCGGAGAAAAACAGAGATTTCTTGCCGCATCCTTGTCGGAGACACGAAACAAAAAGTGATTCGTCGCTACATGTTAAATAGTCTAGCGATCTTGGGGTTCAGTTTTTTATTATCCCTTTCATTGAACTTTTACTTAGATTTGAATGTAACCAGCAACCTTTATCTCGTCTTGCTGTTTATCGTATATATATTAATTAGTGCAGGTCAGGTGAAAAGAGAATGAGAATTTTACACTTTTTTATAACAAGAATATTTTTGAAGCGATGGATCCTTGTTCTGGGAATGATCTTATTACTTTTCCTAGCGAATTACCTCTCTTTTAGTGCCACGCGTTCCATTATTTCGACTGCTCAAGGCTATCAAGAAATTGAAACGTTCAATCGAGAAGGGAATTATATCGCCAATTTAAATCCAGAGAGTGAAGCCGATTTTGATCGAATCGACATCAAGGAAACGCGAAAGCTTTATGAGTATTTAAATAACAATCATACATATGCCTTACAAGCTGACGGCTTTACGACCTCTTTAGAGAATGAACATGATATGGAAGTGTCGTTTAATTACATCAATGAAGAGGCGTACCAACTCAATCAATTCAAGTTGGCGCAAGGCGATCAGTTGAACTTTGATTATCAATTTAAACAAGATGACATTCCGGTTCTGATAGGTGGAGGTCTGGCTTCAACGTATCCGGTAGGATCTAAAATCGAAATCACGGATCCGGTCACCCAACAAGCGGTTGATTTGAGAGTGCAAGGGGTCTTGGAGAAAAATACGCACCGCTCGAACTTTTATGCACCGAATTCAAAGAACTACTATAACTTTTCAGTCATCGTCCCCGTCAACGAGCCGTTTATTCAAAGTGCGGGTCTTGACCTCCACTTGAACGGTTTGATGGACATCGTGTTGCTCGATTCGACGAAAGAAGAAGCAACGAAGTTGAATGAACAGATTCAGAACAATCTAGGGTTGGACTTTAACTTTTTTAGCCAACAAGAAAACTTTAATTACTTTGAAGATTATTATGTAAGCTCTTTGAAGATGATTAGTGCGATTACGCTCGTGTTACTCGTCGTCATTGTGTGTCTGGCGACTTGGAATACATTAATCAGTGTTCGGCTCATGATTAAAGATTTTACGGTCAATTTATTAGTGGGATTAAGTTACTCCAAACTGAGAACCATTTTTTATAGCTACTTTGCGATTTTGTTCTCGATCAACCTCGTCATCTTATTCGCAATCACCGCCTTCAATCGATACGGTTTTTGGATGAGGAAAGATTCGATTTTTGCCACGTATGGGGTATTTGGCTTAATCAGTATGGATTGGATCGCTTTCTTAGGTGTTCTATTGATTGACGTGATCATAGGGGTGATGATTGTGGAACTGGCGCTCAAAAAAATCAAGGGTATTCCAATCTCGGTGGGGGTTTTGCAATGAGTAGCATCATCAAGTTAGAAATTCAGAAAAAAGCGTTCGATAAGAAAGGATTTTCCATCCTGCATGATTTTGAATTAGAGGTTCAACCGGGGGAAAAGCTCTCGATAATAGGGGAGTCTGGCGTCGGGAAGACCTCGTTGCTCAATATCATCGGGTTGCTGGATACACGCTACCAAGGGAGCTATGAGCTATTTGATTCATCTGTTCAGGGGCTGTCACGGGATACATTAGCGAAATGGCGTAATCAAAAGATTGGATTCGTGCTTCAGGAATCGGCACTCATTGATTCGCTGACCATCGAGGACAATATTAAGTTACCGCTCATGTATGCCAATCTCGAAAGAGACCCACGCGCCCAGGAACACTTCAAGCGGATTGTAAGTAAGATTGGAATCGAGTCCATTTTGAAGAAGAAACCGTTGGAATGTTCGGGCGGACAACGGTCGCGAGCTGTTTTTGCGAGGGCTGTCATTATGAATCCCCAAATCATTTTATCCGATGAGCCGACTGCGTCACTAGACCCGGAAAACAAAGAGCGTATCATCGATTTATTGTTTGAGATGAATCGCGAGTTCAATACGACAGTGATTACCGTGACACATGATTTGGACGTGGCCAATCGTCACGAGCGAATCATTAAGCTGAAAAGGAGCGAATAAAATGGGATTCATCGCAATGGTCTTGTCCTTCCTATTCGGTATCTTCTTTACCGTGATTGGTGTGGTTCGTAGAAAACAAAACATGTTTTACAAATTGTTGATTGTCTTAGGGGTAGCTCTCCTCGTTGTAGCAGTATATCTGGCAAGGCCGCAATGAGGACGGACTCAATCCGTTTCCGACTATGGGGAGGCGGGGAAAATAAGGAATGCCAAACAGGCAGGTCGCCATCGACCTGCCTGTTTTAACGTGCTTCGTACGCCGCAATCCATTGCTCCGGCGTCATCTTCGAGACGAGCTCGCCAATCAACTCGTACGGGATGTGCTTGACGTTGCCGAAACGGATACAGCTCTTGCCCATGTTCAATTTCGTCGGCACTTGGGCGGCGTAGGCCTCCTCGAACCAGCGGAGCAGTTCCGGGTCGCTATAGACGCCCATATGATACAAGGCGACGTGGTTCTTCTGGGCGATGACACTCAAAAACGGGAGCGGGCTGCCCGGCGTGACGTGATAGCCGGACGGATACGTCGATAGCGGGACGGCATAATGGATGCCGTTCCCGTCGGTCGTCTTCTCGAACCCGGCCGGCAAGTTCGTATCGATGACGTCAATCAAATGGATGAAGGCGTCGAGACGTTTGTCGTCGACGAGTGTCGTATAGTCCATTACTGTTCGCCTCCCCGCAAAATCTTCGTCATCGCCTTGCCTTTGGCGAGCTCATCGATGAGCTTATCCAAATAGCGGATCTCGCGCATGAGCGGCTCCTCGACGTTCTCGACGCGGACGCCGCAGACGACGCCTTTGATGAGGGAGCGATCCTCGTTCATATGAGGTGCCGTGGTGAAGAACGTGTCAAAGTCGACCTCGGCAGCGAGTTGACGCTCGAGCCCAGCCTCGTCATAACCGGTCAGCCAGCGGATGATCGTATCGACTTCGTCTTTCGTCCTGCCTTTCCGTTCGGCTTTCGAGACGTAGAGCGGATAGACGCTCGCAAAGCTCGTTGTGTAAATACGGTGTGCCATGAAATCCCCTCGTTTCGTGGAATGATACCTTCATTTTCTCACATAATCATAATGTGTACCTAAAAGTTTTTTTGTTGCAAATGCAACTAAATCAATTATACTGAATATAACGTATTGCAAATACAACAATCAGGAGGATTGTATGAGAGACCAGTTGCGTGAAATCGGGATGATCGCCCGTGCCCTCGACTCGATCAGCAATATCGAGTTCAAGGAGCTCGAGCTGACGAAAGGGCAATATTTGTATTTGGTCCGGATTTGTGAAGAGCCGGGCATCATCCAAGAGAAGCTCGCCGAACTGATCAAAGTCGACCGGACGACGGCGGCGCGGGCGATTCAAAAGTTGGAGACGAACGGGTTAATCACCAAACAGGACGACCCGTACAACAAGAAAATCAAACGGCTCGTCCCGACCGAACAGGGGCAGGCGCTGTACCCGGTCATCATCCGCGAACACGAGCATTCGACGGATGTCGCGCTCGCCGGGCTGAGCGATCAGGAAGCCGAGCAGCTACTCCGGCTGTTGAAGCGGGTCCGCCACAATATCGAAGGGGACTGGGATGCCGTGAAAAAAGGGAAGAAACGAGACTACTAGGGGGAACAATCATGATCACCATCAAAGCTTGTACAATCGAAGACGTTGACGCACTTCGCACCATCAGCATCGAGACGTTCACGGAGACGTTCGAATCTGAGAATGACCCGGCGCATTTAGCCGCGTATCTCGAGCGGGCATACAACGTAGCGCAACTTAAAAAAGAGCTTTCGAATTCGGACTCACAGTTCTTCTTCGCCATACTTGACGGGGAAGTCGCCGGATATCTAAAAGTGAACGCCAACAACGCCCAGACCGAGGCCATGGGCGAGGAGGCGTTCGAACTCGAACGGATTTATGTGCGTCGTGCCTTCCAAGGAAGCGGTGTCGGCAAGGCGTTGTATGACCAGGCCATCACATGCGCGAACGAACTGAACAAGCGTGAGATTTGGCTCGGCGTCTGGGAACATAACCAGAAGGCACTCGCCTTTTATAAGAAGCATGGCTTCGTCCAAACTGGGGCGCACACGTTCTATATGGGCGATGACGCCCAAGTCGATTTGATTATGGCCAAGCCGCTTCGTCCGTGACCCATTCTAAGATTCCAGACAAGTCCTCGTAGACGGCATCCGGAGCCAGGTCGGGCATGTCGAGCGGTTTGGCGTCGCGGTTGATCCAAGCGGTATGGAAGCCGAAGTTCTTCGCACCGGCGATGTCCCAGCCGTTCGAGGACAGGAACAGTACCTCGTCCCGTTTCAGCCCGCTTTTTTTGAACCAATGCATGTACGCGGCCGGTGATGGTTTGGCTTGTTTGATGCCGTCGATGCTGACGAGTTCATCGAACAAATTGGTGAATCCGGCGTTGTGGATGAGCGCCTCGAGCATCGCATCCGTCCCGTTCGAGAGAACGACGGTCCGTTTATGATGCAGCTGGTGCAACACATCCGCGACCTCTTCGTATGGCGACAGCTCGGCATACGTGGCGATCAATGCGTCCTCCGTCTCGGTTGTCCACGTCACTTCGGCCGCCGCCAAGGCGTATCGCAGGGCATCGCGCGTGACGACGGAGAAGTCCTCGTAACGCCCCATAATGTGGCGGGTGAAGAAGTAGTCGAGTTGTTTCGTCCGCCACGTTTGACTGATATGGTCACCTTTTCCGGGGAACTGTTCGTCACACGCCGCCTTAACGGAATGGACGTCGAACAAGGTCCCGTATACATCGAACACGAATGCTTTAATCGTCGGTTTCATAGAGATCCCTCCTTGGTTGAATCGCGTCATCTACTCTTTACCCTAGTTGGCATGAATTATACAGGAGGGCCAGTCAGTTGATGAACGAACCAGACAGGAGGAATACGATGTACGTCCCAAAACTTTACGCCGTGAACGATCCGAAAGAAGTGCACGATTTCTTGAAGGCGCATCCGTTCGGCACCATCGTCACGTATGATGGGCAAAAACCGATCGCGACGCACGTGCCACTCCGTTTCCATAAGGAAGAGGGCCGCGTCTGGTTCACGACCCACATCGCCAAAAACAATCCACAATGGCAAACGATTGAAGACCAGACCGTGCTCCTGATCGTCCAAGGTCCGGACGCCTACGTCTCGGCATCGTGGTACGGCCATGAGGACGTGTCGACGTGGAACTATCAGGCCGTCCATGCATACGGACAGGCGACTATCCTGAATGCGGAACAACTCGAGGAAGACTTGGCCGGACTGCTTCAAGACCATGAAGGGGACCGAGAGCACGCTGTCGTCTGGGAGGAACTGTCCGAACCGGTGCAGCGGCAGAAATATGGCGTCGTCGGGTTCCGCATCGACATTTCGGAGGTGCAGGCGGCGTTCAAGCTGAGCCAAAATCGAAACGAAACGGATTATGCACGCATCGTCTCCGAACTCAAACAGGCGGGGTGTCCGATGGCAGATGTGATGCGAGCACATAAAAAATAACCCTTCCCTCGTCTGCGTGACTTAATCGCAGATGGAGGAAGGGTTTGTTTCATGAAGACTTGATGTCGACATGACGGTTCATGATGGCGCGGTCTAACTGGTGGAGGTACAGTTTCGTCATTAAAAACACGATGAACGAAAAGCCGAACAACAAATAGAGCGGAGAGCGATACGCGAGCATACCAAGCGCTGTGAATAACAAGAGCGCGAGCACGACAATATAGCCATATCGCATGATGCTGAATAACGCCAACTTCAAGGCATCCATCGTCTTCATCTCGTAGTGCGTCAAAATCGGAAACAGGAATAACGATAGGGAGGTGAAGACAAATCCGATCACGAACAGACCGGTGAAGAGAATCGTTTGCCCGGTATCGATTTGACGAATGAGCAAAAAGTCGATCAATAAGACGAATACAAACAAGGTCCAGGCTACACCTAGCTTATAATGACGGCGCACTCCTTCATTAAAGAAGCGGAAGTAGGCGCGGAACACGCTGTAATCTTGGTTGACCGACCATTGCCGTGTGACGGCATGTAAAGCGTACAAGGCCGGGAACAACGTGATGACAGGCAGAATGCTCAGTAAGAAGACCACGTTCAGTTGCACCAGGCTGGTGACAAATTCGAGCGCTTGGAATAGCTTGTTGTGTTCATGTTTTAAATTCATGAGGACCTCCAAGAAGTTAGCAGAGAATCAGCCTAATTTAGATTCGAGACGATTATAGGGTGCGGTCGAGTTACGAACGATCAATTCAGGTTCATACGTATGTGACGGTGGCGTATCCTTTTTCTCGACAGCCGCGATAATCCACTCGGCTGCGGCACGGCCTAATTCTTGCTTCGGGTGGATGATTGAAGTCAGTTTCACCTCTGTCGCGACGGCAAGCACCGAGTCGTCATATCCGACGAGTGAGACGTCTTGCGGGACAGAGAGGCGCAGATTTCTCAACTGGTCCAACACGTTAAGGGCGAGTTGGTCGTTATAACAGACGATAGCACTCGGCCGTTCGTCCGCGTTCTCGAACACTTGATGAATCACGTCATAAAAAGAAGGCACAAGTTCTTCTGTCGTATACGTTATAATTAATTCTGGCTCTAGGGGGAGATTGTATTCTCGGAACGCACGTATAAAGCCGCGCATCCGATGGACCCCTTGAAGATCATCTGTTTTGAAGAGTCCCATGATGCGCTCATGGCCAAGTTTGATGAGATGTTCGGCAGCCAAGAACCCACCTTTCTCGTCATCCATAATCAGATAAGGAGGCGTTAATTGCGAATAGTATTGGTTAATCATCAAATACGGCGTATGCTGTTGTTCGAGTTCTAAATAATATTTGATGTTCGGATTGTAGCTACTGCTCTTCGTCGGCTCGACGATCAACCCATCAATTTGACGATCTAACATCATCTCGAGGCATTGCCGTTCTTTCTCGACGTTGTTATCCGTACAAGATAAGGTCAATGTGTATCCTTTCGAAGCCAAGTGAGATTCAATCCCCCGAATGATAGACGGAAAGATATAATCAGACATGTAGGTCGTGATGACACCGATATTTTTACCGTTGCCTAAACGTTCAATCGTTTGGGGAGTCGAGGTCGGAAGGACCGGGGAGCAATACGTGCCCGAGCCTTGTTCACGGTAAAGATAGCCTTCGTTCACTAGTTCTCCTACAGCTTGTCGAATCGTATGACGGCTCACTCCAAATGATTGGACCAATTCATTTTCAGAAGGAATTTTTTCACCTGGCCTTACCGTTCCATCTTTTATCCAGTCAAGAATATGATCTTTAACCATATTGTACTTTGTGCGTTGTGCCATCTGGCGTCCCTGCTTTCTCTCGTGTACGTTGAACAACTCATCCGTACAAGATATGATCTTACATACATATTAACAAACAAATGTCCTGTTTACTATGAATAAGCAAAAATAGCATCTGAATTTTCTATGAATATGTACGGATGAAATACAAAAATATACAAAAATCAAATTGACATGTCCGAACGTGTGTAATAGACTCAAATTGTACAGAAAACGCTTTCATTACTAATTACATTGGTTTCTTAGCTAGTGCATGTATAGTGTCGTGTGGGCTTCATTATACAGTTTGCTTTTTTATTTAACTCAACATGTACGTACATCTTTATCATGCTTTGCACATGAATATAAACTGATGGAGGAATTCACAATGAATCGTAAATCGAAAAAAATGTTTGCGTTAACGATGTCAGCACTGATGACAACTTCTTTAGCCCTCGCCGGCTGTTCGGGAGACGAGGCGGGCGCTGACGGAAAAGTTGAACTGACGTTTATGTTCCGTGGAAATCCAGAAGAGTTAAAGGCCTATCAAGCGACGGTGAAACGTTTTGAAGAAGCCAATAAAGATGTGAAGGTAACGATGGTTCAGACGGCGCCGGATCAGTACGATACAAAACTCAAATCGGCCATCGCAGGTCGTAAAATCCCAGACGTCTTCTTCTATAATCCTGCCCAAGTGAAAGCATACGTAAACTCGGGTGTGCTACTCGATATAACAGAGGCGGTCGAAACTTCAGAAGACGTCAAGTTGGACGACATTTGGGAGAAGGGTGTCGACAAGTATCGTTTCGATGGGAAGACGCTTGGAGAAGGCGCGATTTACGGACTACCGAAAGACTTAGGTCCGTTCGCACTCGGTTACAACAAGACGATGTTCGAAGATGCGGGCGTTCCGCTTCCGGATAAAGATAAGCCATATACATGGGATGAATTTGTAGACGTGGCCAAACAGTTGACGAAAGACACAAACGGTGACGGGAAGATGGATCAGTACGGTACGGGCTTTAACGTAAACTGGGCCCTTCAGCCTTTCGTTTGGAGTAATGGAGCGGACTGGATCAACGAAGACGGCACGAAAGTGACGATTGATGATCCGAAATTCATCGAAGCGTTACAGTTCTTCGTCGATCAACAGTTGAAACATGGGATCACACCGTCAATCGGGGAAACACAGACGCTCGACACGTACCAACGTTGGTTGAAAGGACAACTTGCCTTCTTCCCGGTCGGTCCTTGGGATATGGCAGCATTTAAAGAACAGCTGAAATTCGAATATGACTTACTCCCGTGGCCAGCCGGTTCGACCGGTAAAGCGTCAGGATGGGTCGGTTCGCTTGGAATCGGCGTCGGTTCGACGACGAAACATAAAGAGGAAGCAGCGGAGTTGGCGATGTACCTATCAGCGGATCAAGAAGGACAACAAGCGCTCGTAGACGCACAAGTTCAATTGCCGAACAGTATGGAAATCGCGGACAACTGGGCAGCGGACACTTCAATCAAACCAGACAACAAACAAGAGTTCCTTGATTTAATCAATGATTATGGCCGCGGCTTCCCGGCTGAGAAAACATACACGGCAGAATGGTACGATGAGTTCTTCAAAAACATCCAGCCTGTCCTCGACGGTAAAACATCGGTCGAAGACTATGTGAAGACGGCGCAACCGAAGATGCAGAAATTGCTCGATGCGGCGATCGAACAAGAGAAACAGGCGAACTGATCAGAGAGTCGAAACGGGGGTGGCGAAGTTCGCCACCCGCGTCTCTGACGTTGAAAGGATGGAAGAACAATGAAAACAAAATCGATTTCCAAGTTATATCGAACTGAACAACGGTATGCCTACTTGTTCGTTGCGGCACCGGTCATTGGGTTCTTCCTCTTCGCGTTCGTACCGTTGATGTATTCCGTTTACGGCGCCTTCACGAATTGGAACGGTCTCGGCCAAATGAAATTTATCGGGTTTGAAAATTTCGTTAACTTGTTCCAAGATGAATATTTTTATAAATCGATGTACAACACAATCTTTATGATGATTGGAATCCCAATCGGCATCGTCCTCGCCCTTCTGCTTGCTCTCGCGTTGAATCGAAAGATTTTCGGGACGGACACATTCCGCGTAATTTACTATATTCCCGTCATCTCGTCGATTGCTGCCGTCTCCATCTTATGGCAATGGGCATACAACGGGGACTATGGATTGGTCAACCAATTCTTGGCGTTGATCGGCATCGACGGGCCGAACTGGCTCCAAAACACCGAAACCGTCAAACCCGCGCTCATTCTCATGGCGATTTGGAAAGGCCTCGGTTACACGATGCTTCTTTACTTGGCGGCGCTTCAAAGTGTCCCGAAATCATTTTATGAGGCAGCGAAACTCGATGGGGCCAACGCGTGGCAAAGCTTTTGGCACATCACGCTCCCGATGGTCAAACCGGTCACGTTCTTTATCATCGTGACGAACATCATCGGTGGGGCACAGATTTTCACGGAAATTAACGTCATGACACCAACCGGAGGTCCAGAGTACTCGTCTGCCTCTGCGGTCTTCTACATTTGGCAAAAATCGTTCGGGAACTTCCAACTCGGTTACGCTTCGGCGATGGCGCTCGTCCTCGGGCTCTTCATTTTCATCGTCACGTTGCTCCAATTCCGGATGAATGAAAAATCATCGTTCGATCTTGATTGAGCGATTCGCGTATAGGAAAGGAGAATGACCATGCAATTAGCTCTCTCGCGAAAAAAAGAGAAAGTGGAGACGATGTCGGTGAAGAAGAAGGACCGGATCACGGATTTCTTCATCTTTATCTTCCTGTCTATCGGAGCGGTCGTCATGATTGCGCCGTTGCTCTGGATGGTGTCGACGTCGTTAAAATCAAAAGAGGATGTGTTCGCGCTCCCGCCAGTGTGGATTCCGACAGATATTTCGTTTAGCAAGTACACGGAAATTTGGAGTATGGGTCCGCTGTTGTCCGGGATATCGAACAGTTTGATCGTCGCATTATCCGTCACAATCGTCGGGACGTTCACGTCGAGCTTGGCTGCGTTCGCCTTTGCGAAGTTGAACTTCAGAGGAAAGAATAAAATATTCCTCCTTTTGTTCGCTTCCGTCATGATCCCGTACCCGGTACTCATGATTCCCCAGTTCATGATGTTCTCGAGCATCGGCTGGGTGGATACGTTGTTACCATTGATTGTACCGGGACTGTTCGGGAATATTTTCATGATTTTCTTCTTGCGTCAATTTTTGAACAGCATTCCGAACTCGATTATCGAAGCGGCCAAGATTGATGGCTGCTCGTACTTCCAAATCTTCTATAAGATTATCTTCCCATTGATCAAGCCGGCCGTGGCCGCGCAATTGATTCTTTGGTTCATGGCAATCTGGAACGACTACCTCGGGCCGATTCTGTATTTGAATTCGCCGGAGAAACAGACGCTTCAACTTGTCATCGCGAACTTTAACGCATCGTATGCAATTCAAAGTGATTATCCGTTAATCATGGCTGCGTCCGTCGTGGCGTTACTCCCGATGTTAATCGTCTTCATGATCTTCCAAAAACAGATCATCGAGTCGATTGCGATTTCTGGTGTGAAGGGCTGAGGTGTGACAGGACAAAGGCACCCGTCTTTTTAAGGCGGGTGCCTTTTTGATGGAGAAAGGAGATTAAAATGAAAAAAATAATGGTCTGGATGGCGTTACTCGCCATCGTGGGAGGAGTCTTCTTCTGGCAGACGACGAGTGCGTCAATCGATGAGTTGGCACTCCCGAAAGCGCCTTTTGATCAAAAGGTGGAAGATGTGACGCCAGACGTGCTCAACAAAGAGAGCGAGTGGACGACGAACTTTACGCATGACGGGGCAATCTTTAAAGATGGTGACACGTACTACGTTTTCTCGACGGATTACATGGTGGGTAGTCCTCCGACGCCCGGCATTCAAATTCGTAAATCGACCGATCTCGTTCACTGGGAGTTCGTCGGTCGTGTGTTCGATCAAGTGTCTGAAGAGGCGTTCGCTTGGGCCGGTGGGAACACGTTCTGGGCCCCAGCGATCACGAAAATCGGAGATCGGTTCCACTTGTACTATTCCGTATCAGGGGTCGGGAGTCGCACGTCGTACATCGGGCTAGCGACAGCATCAACGATCGAAGGGCCTTGGAAAGACGAAGGTGCCGTCGTGACGTCGAAAGATGGGGACGGGGGTGTCGCCAACGCGATTGATCCTCATGTGACACAAGATGCATCAGGCAAATGGTGGATGACATATGGGTCGTACTTTGGGGGAATCTTTTTGACGGAGATTGATCCAGGAACCGGGAAGCGAGTGGACGAATCGTCAGAAGGAACGCTACTCGCCAAACGGAAAGACATGTCGATGGGAATCGAAGGACCGGAAATCTTATATAACGAGGAGATGGGTTATTACTATTTGATGGTGTCATATGGGTGGTTAGAAGATACGTACAATGTCCGTATCGTTTCGAAGGAGATGACGGATACGTCGGGACCGGGCATTCGGCATTTTTACAAGACGGGACTGACACGTTCGTGTTGCATCAGGCGCGACCGAGTGAAGACATCTACTGGTCACAGCTGCACGTTCGAAAAGTGTATTGGACAAAAGACGGTTGGCCGGTCGTTTCGCCCGAGCGCTATGCAGGCGAAGGAGACGTTGAGGTCGACGACGCCCATCTGGTCGGGGACTGGGAGGTCATCACGTTCCCTCGGTTCGACGATGGGAAGCAAGAATCGAGCGCGTTGACGTTGGAACGAGGCGGGAAGCTCGGAAGCGGGGACGGATCTTGGCGATTGAATGGCTCGGTCCTCAAGGTTGAAGTCGGACAAGAGACGTATGAGACGCAAGTCGGAGCGGCTTGGGACTGGGAGAATTGGCAACCGACGATTATCTTCACAGGATTAAGTCAGGACGGCACAGCCATATGGGGCAAAAAACAATAGAAGGAGAAACGGGAACATGCAAAAGGTGAACGGTCCGAAACGAGAAGAACGTTATGTGTTAGAACGATTGTCGAATGAAACGATGTGGGGCGTACACAACGCCCATGACCCGGCCTCCATCAAGGTGGGGGATTGGTATTACGTGTTCTCGACGGACGCAGCCCACGGACATCACATCAACGGGGGGATTCAAGTGCGCCGCTCATATGACTTGATCCATTGGGAATACGTCGGTTTAGCGTTTGAAGAACTTCCGCACGAGGCTGTGGAGTGGACGGGGGCGCCAGGGCTTTGGGCGCCGGAAGTCGTGTTCATGGGTGGTCGCTATGTCATGTACTATGCGGCGTCACAGTTTGGGCAGACGCAGTCATATATCGGTGTCGCCAGCGCGGAAACGATAGACGGGCCTTGGAAGGATCACGGGCTCGTCGTGAAGAGCGAGGCGGGGACATTGGGGCCGAATGCGATTGATCCGAATATCACGTTCGATGCGCAAGGAGAACCGTGGCTCGTCTACGGCAGCTTCTTCGGTGGGCTGTATGTGTTCCCGGTCGATCCGGAAACGGGAAAGAAACGCTTAGGGAGTGAGGAGACGTTGATTGCGAAACGTCACCAAAGCGTTGAAGGGGCAATCGAGGGACCGTATATCGTTTATCGGGAGGCGGATCGCCATTATTACTTGTTCGTCTCGTACGACTCCTTATTCAAGGACTATCACATCCGTGTGGCCCGCTCGACTTCGATCACCGGACCGTACGTCGATTTTGATGGGAACGTCATGACCGACCTCGAGATCGACCCACAACAAGTCGGCATGAAAATTCTAGGAGGCTATCGGTTCGGGGTTGGGGAAGGTTGGGTTGGTCCTGGTCATAACTCCGTCTTGCAGGACGGCGACAAGGATTATCTCGTCCATCACGTCAGAGGTGAGCAAGACCCGCACTGGCACGAACTGCATATTCGGAAAATCATCTGGACGGAATCGGGTTGGCCGCTCGTGTCTCCGCAACGATATGCCGGGGAAGAAGAACGGCCCATCGAGATGGAAGAGCTCGTCGGGGAGTGGGAGTGGATCTACATGGACCGGACGAAACATGGCGTCCTGCCTTCGAGTAAGATTGAACTTCTAGCTGACGGGACGTTCGTGACAGAGGACGGCGAACGAGGGCGTTATGAGAAGCTGACGGATACGACCATCAAACTCTACGGTCCTGAAGGGATCACTTGGCATGTGTTACCGGGCTGGGACTGGGAGAATTGGCGAGAAACGCTCGTGTTCGCGGGATTGTCTGACCAAGGACACGTCTTTATCGGCAAACGACTGTAAATATCCGTACAACTTGTCGCGTTCTCTTTAAAGATGAGTGTCACAGTTTTTTCAGAACTGACGCAAAAACATTCAAATAAAATGTTGAAAACAGTTGATTAATTTAAAATAGTTGATACAATCAAGGTGTAAGTTATACGTACAACTTGATTGTATCTTTTTGTTTTCTGTACGAATCAGGCACAGTATTTGAATAGTTGTACGGATGAAAAAGAAAGGAGTGCCCACACACTTTATTTTTTTCATCCTATATGTAAGCGCATTCTTTTGGAGGTAGGGTGATGAATATGGCCAACTATACAATCGGCGTCGACTACGGGACGCAATCAGGACGTGCGGTCCTCGTCGACGTAGCGACAGGTCGAGAAGTGGCGACCGCGGTCAAACCGTACACACATGGCGTCATGGATGAATATTTACCGGACGGGGTGACCCGTCTCGAGCATGATTGGGCGCTCCAACATCCACAAGACTATTTAGAAGTGTTAGAACTCACCATCCCGGCCGTCGTCAAAGAGGCGGGGATCACGGCTGACCAAGTCGTAGGACTCGGTATCGATTTCACAGCCTGCACGATCTTACCGATTGACGAACACTTGAACCCGCTTTGTTTCCGCAAGGAACATCAGCAAAACCCGCACAGCTACGTGAAGCTTTGGAAGCACCACGCCGCGCAAGACGAGGCGGACGAGTTGAACCGCATCGCGGCCGAACGGGGCGAAGCGTTCTTGAAACGATACGGCGGGAAAATCTCATCGGAATGGATGATCCCGAAAGTATGGCAAATCCTGAACGAGGCCCCGGCCATTTATGAAGCGGCAGATCAGATTCTAGAAGCGACGGATTGGGTCGTCTCCCAGATGACGGGACGTGTCGTTCGGAACAGTTGCACGGCTGGTTATAAAGCCATTTGGCACAAACAAGACGGTTACCCGTCGAACGAATTCTTTAAAGCGCTCGACCCGCGTCTAGAGAACGTTGTCGAAGAGAAACTATCGCGCAACATCGCGCCAATCGGGTCCAAGGCGGGTGAACTGACAGAGGCGTTCGCCGCCCGGATTGGACTCCTTCCAGGCACGGCCGTCGCGGTCGCGAACGTCGACGCCCACGTGGCGGTACCGGCTGTCGGAATCGCCGAACCTGGCAAGATGCTGATGGTCATGGGTACGTCGACGTGCCATATCTTGCTCGGTGAAGACGAACAAGTCGTCCCAGGCATGTGCGGTGTCGTCGAAGACGGCGTCATCCCAGGATTGATGGGCTATGAAGCTGGCCAATCGTGTGTCGGGGACCATTTTGAATGGTTCACCGAGGCGTGTGTCCCAGGACATTACGTGGAAGAGGCCGCCTTGAAAGGTATCGGTATCCATCAGTTGTTGACGGAGAAAGCAGCCCGGCAACGTGTCGGAGAGAGCGGTCTCGTCGCCCTCGACTGGTGGAACGGGAACCGATCGACGCTCGTCGATACGAATTTGACGGGCGTCCTCCTCGGAGCGACATTGCTCACAAAGCCTGAAGACATTTACCGGGCATTGATTGAAGCGACAGCGTATGGGACACGGACGATTGTGGAAGCGTTCCGGAACAGCGGTGTCCCTGTGCATGAAGTATATGCAGCCGGCGGGATCGCCGAGAAGAACGCCCTCATGATGCAAATCTATGCGGACGTGTTGAACATGGAAATCAAAATCTCCGCCTCCTCGCAAACGCCTGCCCTCGGGTCGGCCATGTTCGGAGCGGTGGCGGCTGGTGCGGAGCGAGGCGGTTACGCCACGATCACGGAAGCGGCAGCGAAGATGGGCCGTGTCAAAGAAGAGACGTACAAGCCGATCCCGGAAAACGTCGCGACGTATGATGCTCTGTTCGCCGAATACACGAAACTATACGACTACTTCGGTCGCGGTGAAAACGATGTGATGAAACGCTTGAAAAAAATCAAAGCCGACGCGTCACGCGTGAAGGAGGAGCCGGTATGGTAAGCCGTCATTTGAAGGAAGCCGTGCTCGAAGCGAACTTGGCCCTCCCGCAGCACGGTTTGGTCACGTTCACATGGGGCAACGTCAGTGGCATCGACCGTAACGCCGGATTGGTCGTCATCAAGCCGAGTGGTGTCCCTTACGAACGGTTAACCGTGGAAGACATGGTCGTCGTCGACTTGGAAGGTAACGTCGTCGAAGGCGAGCTTCGTCCCTCATCGGACACACCGACCCATCTCGCGCTCTACCGGTCTCTTCCTGAAATCGGTGGGGTCGTGCATACCCATTCGCCATGGGCGACGAGCTGGGCCCAAGCGAAGCGGGCAATCCCGGCGTTCGGAACAACACACGCCGATTACTTTTATGGCGAGATTCCGTGCACGCGTGAATTGACAGATGAAGAAATCGAGACGGCGTACGAGCTCGAGACGGGACATGTCATCTTAGAAACGCTCGACGAGTTAATGCTCGAAGCGGTCGCCGTACCCGGCGTGCTCGTGGCCAACCACGCACCGTTTTGCTGGGGCAAAGACGCGAATGAGGCGGTTCACAATGCGGTCGTCCTCGAGGAAGTCGCCAAGATGGGCCTTCACGCCTTGAACTTGAACCCTAGCCTGACACCGATTAAACAGAGCATCTTAGATAAACACTATTTGCGAAAACATGGGGCGAACGCATACTACGGCCAAAAATGACCGGCGCTTCGCCCTCACATTAGGGGGGACTTTGGATGTTGACAGCAAAAACATATGAATTTTGGTTCGTGACAGGAAGCCAAATGCTTTACGGCGAAGACGTGCTTCGACAAGTGGCGGATCATTCAAAAGAGATGGTGGCCGGACTCGATGCGGCCGACGTCTTCAGCGACCGAATCGTCTTCAAAGGCGTCGTCAAAAATGCAGAAGAGATCCGTCAAATGATGCTTCAGGCGAATGCGGACGACTCATGTGCGGGCGTGATCACTTGGATGCACACGTTCTCGCCATCGAAGATGTGGATCAGTGGCATGCGCGTCCTACAAAAACCGTTGCTCCATTTCGGGACACAGTTCAACCGTGACATCCCTTGGGATGCAATCGATATGGACTTCATGAACTTGAACCAATCGGCGCACGGCGACCGGGAACACGGCTTCATCACGAGCCGGATGAACGTCAAACGCAAAGTGCTCGTCGGGCACTGGGAAGACGAGACGACACGAGGCAAGATGGCGAGCTGGATGAAAGTTGCTCATGCGTTGGCCGAAAGCAAAGTGTTAAAAGTGGCTCGTTTCGGTGATAACATGCGCAATGTCGCCGTGACGGAAGGCGACAAAGTCGAAGCGCAGATTCGCCTCGGCTGGACGGTGGACGGATTTGGGGTCGGTGATCTCGTCGCATACATGGACGCCGTGACCGACGCAGATCTTGATGCGCTGATGGACGAATACGCGTCTCGTTACGCGCTGACGAACAAAGGGATGGCTGAAGAGGAGTTTCTCGCCTCGGTCCGGTACCAAGGCCGGATCGAACTCGGCATGAAAGCCTTCCTCGAGGCAGGTGGCTATACCGCCTTCACGACGACGTTCGAAGACTTGCACGGCATGAAGCAGTTGCCGGGTCTCGCCGTCCAACGCTTGATGGAACAAGGCTATGGTTTTGCTGGAGAAGGTGACTGGAAGACCGCAGCTCTCGTCCGTCTCATGAAAATCATGGCAAATAACGAGCGGACATCGTTCATGGAAGATTACACATACCACTTCGAGCCAGGCAACGAGATGGTGCTTGGCGCCCACATGTTGGAGATTTGTCCGACGATTGCGGTTGATCAACCAAGAATCGAAGTCCACCCGCTCGGTATCGGAGACCGGGAAGCGCCGGCCCGGATCGTCTTTGAAGGACAGAGCGGAAAGGCGTTGAACGCGAGTATCATCGATCTCGGTCATCGCTTCCGTCTCCTCGTCAACACGGTCGAAGGCATTCAGCCCGAAGAGGCGATGCCGAACTTGCCGGTCGCACGCGTTCTTTGGAAAACAGAACCTTCGATGGCGCAAGCGGTCGAAAACTGGATTCAAGCCGGTGGGGCGCACCACACCTGTTATTCGTATGAAGTGACGACCGATCAGCTACGGGACTTCGCGGAACTGCTCGACGTTGAAATCGCGGTCATCGACGCCAAGACGGAGACGGTCCAATTCAACAATGAACTGCGTTGGAACGAACTTTACTATCGACCATAATCTAAAGGGCCACTTCGTTGGCCCTTCTTCACGGAGGAGATACTATGAACAACCAACTCATCAACTCGACACACGTGGCGACAGGAACGACACAGCTCATCGTCAATGCCGACTTAACCAAAGGGACGATTAGCAAGCATATCTATGGTCACTTCGCCGAGCATTTGGGTCGTTGTATTTATGAAGGGCTCTGGGTCGGTCCCGAATCACCGATTCCAAACACGGATGGCATCCGCAACGACGTGCTCGCCGCCTTGAAGAAATTGAACGTTCCGGTCCTTCGTTGGCCGGGCGGCTGTTTTGCCGACGAGTATCACTGGAAGGATGGGGTCGGTCGGAACGGGAACCGCAAACGGATGGTCAACACGCACTGGGGCGGAGTGGTCGAAAACAACCACTTCGGTACCCATGAATTCATGCGCCTCTGCGAATTGCTTGAGTGTGAACCGTATATCTGCGGAAACGTCGGAAGCGGAACGGTACAAGAGATGTCGGAATGGGTGGAGTACATGACGTTCGGTGGCGAATCACCGATGTCGAACTGGCGACAAGAGAACGGCCGGACCGAGCCGTGGGAACTCACCTACTTTGGCGTCGGGAATGAGAACTGGGGCTGCGGCGGCAACATGCGTCCTGAATATTACGCGGACCTGTATCGCCGCTATCAGACGTACGTCCGTAACTATGACGGCAACAAGCTCTATAAAATCGCCGGTGGGGCGAACATCGACGACTATAAATGGACAGAGGTCCTGATGCGGGAAGCAGGGACGATGATGGACGGGCTCAGCCTCCATTACTACACGATCCCAGGTGACTTCTGGTTGGGCAAAGGCTCGGCTCTCGATTTCACGGAGGACGAATGGTTCATCACATTGAAGCGCGCCCTCCATATGGACGAGTTGATCACGAAACACGGCCAAATCATGGACCAGTATGACCCAGATAAACGCGTCGGCTTGATTGTCGACGAGTGGGGCACTTGGTTCGATGTGGAGCCGGGGACGAATCCAGGTTTCTTGTATCAACAAAACTCGATCCGGGATGCACTCGTGGCGGCGATCCACTTCAATATCTTCCATAACCATAACGACCGCGTTCATATGGCGAACATTGCTCAAATGGTCAACGTGCTGCAGGCGATGATCTTGACAGAAGGAGACCAATTCATCCTCACGCCGACATACCATGTGTTCGAGATGTACAGCGTCCACCAAGATGCCGAACGCGTCGAACTCGCCGCACACACACGTAACTATGTGGCCAAAGATGAAGCCATTCCGGCCGTGAACGCCACTGCTTCGCGAAATGCGGAAGGTGTGCTCCACATCAGCCTCTGCCAACTCGACCACGAGCAAGGCGATACGGTCGAAATCGATTTGCGGGGAATCGGCACTGTCTCTAGCGTGTCGGCCCGGATTTTGACGGCAGACCATTTGAACGCCCATAACACGTTCGAACAGCCTGACCTCGTCTCACCAGGGGACCATGAGGTGACAGTCACGGAAGACGGCAAGCTCGTCCTCGACGTGCCGGCGATGAGCGTCATCACCATCGCGGTCCGCTGAGATGACAGTGGCGGAGACGCGGCGATGCCGGACCTGTCCACCGCAAGCGACAGACCAAGACTGGCTGTTGACCATCGATGCGGAAGTCATGGAGCAGGTGTCGGATACGGAATACGAGGCACGCCTCACCCATTGCGCGGCTTGCCCGTTCCAGCAACAAGATACTTGCTTGAAATGTGGGTGTTATGTCTCGTATCGGGCACGACTCGCGACGAAGCACTGTCCGGTGAACGTTTGGTAAAAAGGAGTGGATGTCATGAAGCGGCAACTAGAAACAGCGATTGACGAGTCGACGATCACGCTCGAAAACGATGTGTATCGATTGAGCATATTGACTTACGGAGCGACGTTGCAAGAATTCTCGATTCAGGACGATGGCTGGAAAAATATCGTCTTGTCGTACGGCACAGTCGAGGCTTACATGCAGGACACGTATTATTTAGGTGCGACGATCGGGCGGGTCGCCGGACGGATCGACCAGAGTACGTTCGACCTGGAGGGCGTGACGTATCACGTGCCCTCAAATGAAGGTGTCCATCACCTTCACGGCGGAGAAGGGTTGCACCGTCGCATCTGGTCGGTCGAACAGAGCACATCCGACCGTGTGACGCTTCATTGCGTCAGCCCTGACGGAGAGAACGGATATCCCGGGACACTCGACGTCCGTGCCACGTTCGAACTGGTCGACCACGGGGTCACCATCACGTACGAGGCGACCTCTGATCAAGACACGTTGTGTGATTTGACGAACCATGCGTATTTCAATTTGAGCGGAGGCGAGCGGGACATCTTGAACCATGAGCTTATGTTGTCCGCCGACACGTTCGCTGAGCTGCGGGATGATTTGATTCCGACGGGTCGCTTGCTGGAAGTCGATCAGACAGCGTTCGATTTCCGGTCTGGTCGTGTCTTGGCGGACGGTCTCGAGTCAACCCATCCACAAAACGAATTGGTCAACGGCTATGACCACCCGTTCGTCTTCACGGAGCAACGGGAAGCGAAACTGTATGACCGAGAGTCACAGCGTGAGTTGACGATTTCGACAACGGCCCCCGCTATCGTCCTCTATTCGGGCAATCAGATGAATGAGACGACTTCATTGCGTGAAGGGACGTCGAGACGTTACTACGGCGTCTGTCTGGAACCGCAACACCTCCCTGATGCGGTTCACCACGAGACGTTCCCGTCAATTCGCTTGAAGGCGGGAGACACGTACCGTTGGCAAACGACATACCGCGTCGAGACAGGAGTCAGCCGATGAACCTCGAACAAATTAATGAACACGTTCAAGCTTGTGATTGCGGGAATCCCCATCACCCAATCACGATTGAACGGATGGTCGCGTCTGAATATGTCTGGATCGAATTGGCTGCGTTCGTCCACGAAAAAGAGTGGGACCACCTCCTCGTCGTCGCCGACACGAATACCGAGCACGTCGGGTTTCTCCCGCTACGAGAAGCCTTGACGGACATCGGAGTCGATGTGTCACTCGTCTCGCTCCAAGCGGACGAGCAAGGAGACGTCTTGGCGGAGGAACGCTCGGTCGTACAAGTATTGCTTCAACAAGATGAAACCGTTGACGCGCTCATCGCGCTAGGGGCCGGCACGATTCATGACGTCACCCGGTTCTGTGCGGCCAAAACGAAAGTACCGTTCATCTCGGTGCCGACCGCGCCGTCAGTGGATGGCTTCACGTCGAAAGGGGCGCCTCTCATTGTGAGAGGCAAGAAAATTACGTACCAGCTCGTTTCTCCGATTGCGGTGTTCGTCCCGAGTCAGGTGATTCGGAAGGCGCCGGACGTGTTGATTGCGGCCGGGGTCGGCGATATGCTCGGGAAATACACGTCCTTGTTGGACTGGCGGTTCGGAGCATTGGACGGCGGTGAACCGTATTGTCCGGTCGCCGCATTGCTGACGGAACAGGCGTTACAATCGTGTGTGGACGCCTTGCCTGCCATCTATAAACGAGACGCGGACGGGTTGGATCAACTGATTGAGTCGCTATTGTTGTCCGGAGTCGCCATGTTGATTTTCGGTCATTCGCATCCAGCTTCCGGTGGTGAGCATCACTTGTCCCACTATTGGGAGATGGACTTTATCGCCAACCATCGTCCGGCGGCCCTCCATGGAACGAAAGTCGCCATTGCCACGATGGAACTCATCGATTCCTATAAAACAATGATGCTTGAATGGTCCGACACGCCGGAATCTCTCCGGGAGTGGGCCGAACAGATGCCGACACGCCAAGAACTCGAACACATATTCCACGCGTTACAGGCACCGCTGCGACCCGAAGGAATCGGGGTCTCCTCGCTCCTGTTAGCGAGTAGCAAGCGAGAGGCGTACCGTTTGAGAGAACGGCACACACTGTTAAAGCAGTTGAGTTTGAACCGAACACAATCTGAGGTAGGGGAGAGTACTTTATGAGAGAGACGATCACGAATCCGCTAGTGGAACAACGAGCGGACCCATGGATTATGCGCCATACAGACGGCTATTATTACTTCACGGCCTCATTGCCGGACTTCACGGGCATCCCACTCCGTCGAGCGAAGACACTCGCGGCCTTGACCGAAGCCGAAGAACGAGTCGTTTGGACGAAACGTGAGACGGGCATCATGAGCGCGAACATTTGGGCCCCGGAATTGCATCACATCCAAGGGAAATGGTACCTCTACTTTGCTGCCGCGCGAGAAGATCACGTCTTCGACCACCGGATGTATGTGCTCGAGAACGGCTCGGCGAATCCGCTAGAAGGGGAATGGGTCGAAAAAGGACAGGTCCGGACTTGGTGCGAATCGTTCGCGCTTGATGCGACGATGTTCGAGCATGAGGGGCGCCTCTATTATGTGTGGGCCCAAAAAGACCCGACCATCGATGGCAACTCGAACCTTTACATCTCAGAGATGGAGAACCCGTGGACGCTCACAGGGCCACAGACGATGATTGCGACACCAGAATATGATTGGGAGAAGATTGGGTTCCTCGTGAACGAAGGCCCGGCCGTCTTGAAACGGAATGGCCATATCTACATCACGTTCTCTGCAAGTGCGACGGACCATCACTACTGCATGGGCCTTCTGCGCGCCGAGGAGACGAGTAATCTATTGGATGCGGCGAGTTGGACGAAGCATCCCGAACCGGTTTTTGGAACCGATGAAGCGGCCGGTCAATTCGGACCGGGCCACAACAGTTTTACGACATTAGAAGACGGGACAGACATACTTGTTTACCATGCCCGCAACTATAAAGAAATCGTCGGGGACCCGCTCTGGGACCCGAATCGACATACGCGGATCCAGCCGTTCGCATGGGATGAGGCAGGCCCGGTGTTCGGCCGACCGATTCGCGACGAGGAGGCTGTACGATGAAGCAAGTTGAGGATCGACATTTGATTTTAGAACAGCGAGCCGACCCATGGGTCTACTTGCATACGGATGGCTATTACTACTTCACGGCGTCGGTGCCTGAGTATGACTTGATTGAGTTACGACGCGCCAATTCGCTTCAAGCGCTGCGGACGGCTGAGCCGGTGACCGCATGGGTCAAACACGAGATAGGTCCGATGAGCGACTTGATTTGGGCGCCTGAATTGCATCACATTCACGGCAAGTGGTATCTCTATTTTGCGGCCGCGAAGTCGCGGGACATCGTCAACGGTCTGTTCGACCACCGCATGTTCGTATTGGAGAACGAGTCGGCAAATCCGCTCGAAGGAGAGTGGGTCGAAAAAGGCCAAATTCAGACTGAGTGGGATTCGTTCGCACTCGATGCGACCGTGTTCGAACATAAAGGAACTCACTATTTGGTGTGGGCTCAAAAGGATCCGGCCATCGATGGGAACTCTAATCTATACATCGCCGAACTCGAAAATCCATGGACGATTAAATTGCCACAAGTCATGCTGACGAAGCCGGAGTATGATTGGGAGACTCGTGGTTTCCTCGTCAACGAGGGGGCGGCCGTGTTGAAACGGAACGGCCATATCTTCATCACGTATTCCGCGAGTGCGACCGATGAGAACTATTGTATGGGTATGTTGTGCGCCTCGGACGACGCTGATTTGTTGAACCCGGCGTCGTGGTCGAAATCATTCCGACCGGTGTTCCAGACGAACGCCGACGTGAATCAATTCGGTCCCGGGCACAACAGCTTTACCGTGAATGAAAAGGGAGAAGACATCCTGATTTACCATGCACGGACGTATACGGAAATCGAAGGGGACCCCCTTTACGATCCGAACCGTCATACGCGCGCACAAGTGTTCACATGGAATGAAGAAGGGCGCCCGGAATTTGGGAAACCGCTCTAATCAATAACAGACGCTCATAAATTGCGAGCGTCTGTTTTTATGTTACGGGAGTAGGCGTCACGAACCACATTTGATGAGATGCACCCTCTCTCTGATTTTCTTATTGAATCAACTCCAATCCTGCACCAACGCGCACAGTTTTGTATAATTGAAAGCGAGAGCTAGGAAGGGAGAAACGATTCGATGAAACCAAAGATTGAGGACGTAGCCAAATTGGCTGGGGTTTCTCCGACAACCGTGTCACGTGTGTTGAACAATCGTGGCTATATCAGTGAAAAGACGAAAACAAAAGTTGAGGCGGCGATGCAAGAACTCAACTATTTTCCGAACGACGTGGCGCGTTCGCTGTTCAACAAACGCTCGCATTTGATCGGCTTGATTTTACCGACAACGGCCAACCCGTTCTTCGGGGAGCTCACGTTCCATATCGAGAATTATTGTGCGGCGAACGGATATAAAGTGCTCCTCTGCAACAGTTTGAACCAAGTCGATAAAGAAGAGCGTTACTTGGAGATGTTGCTTAGAAACCAAGTCGATGGCATCATCGTTGGCACACATAACCGGGGGATTGTCGATTACCATAAGCAAAACTTGGCGGTCGTGGCGATTGACCGTTATTTGTCTGACACGATTCCGGTTGTCAGCTCCGATAATTATCAAGGGGGCAAACTGGCGACCGATTATTTATGGGCAAAAGGATGTCGCCGGATCGCGTTGATTGATGGGGAAGGGTCACTCGAGACACCGGCCCGCCTGAGACGGCAAGCCTATCTCGATGTGATGAAAGCGCATGGGCAAGAACCGATTGTGTATGAGGTCGAGGAAGTCTTTGATCGCGCGAGCCAAGAAGCTGTCATGCAAAAATTGGTTGACGAACAACCGGAGCTCGATGGTGTGTTCGCGACGAACGACTTGTTCGCGGCTTCCTTCATGCGCGTCATGAAATCGTCGAAATGTGCATCCCAAACCATCGAAGTGGTCGGCTATGACGGGACCGAAGCCGTCCGCTCGCTCTTGCCGGAACTCGCGACCATTCAACAACCGATTGAAGAAATCGCCAAGACGGCCATCGATTTGTTATTAAAAGAAATCGACGGTGAATTCACAGATGAAGGCAGAGAGATTCAACTTCCTGTCCGCTTGCTTCAAGGGATTGACGCTTAACGTCGAACCCGCTCCTCATGTAGGAGCGGGCTTTTTCGTGCAAGAAAACATGACAACTATATGTCAACCGGTTGACATATGAAAGCGGTTGACATATTATGATTTTGAAAGTGCTTTCAAAAAATGTAGTTCATTCTATTTTTGAGGGAGACAGCATCATGAAAACGTCAAAAATCTTGTATTGGAAACTGAGTGCCTATTTCTTCTTCTTCTTTTTCACGTGGTCGTCGAGTTATTCATTGTTCTCGATTTGGCTCGGGCAAGAGATGCAATTGACTGGCGCCCAGACTGGCTTGGTCTTTTCTGTAAACGCTATCTTTGCGCTGTTGATGCAACCGCTCTATGGATTTATCTCCGATAAGATCGGCTTAAAGAAAAACATTCTGTTCTTCATCAGCATGTTGCTCGTGTTCGTTGGACCGTTCTATATCTATGTGTACGGACCTCTCCTTCAGTACAATGTCATCATCGGAGCCGCTGTCGGAGGACTTTATCTTGGGACGGCCTTCCTTGCCGGGATTGGAGCCATCGAGTCATATATCGAAAAAGTGGGGCGGAAATACGATTTTGAGTACGGCAAAGCGCGCATGTGGGGCTCGCTCGGATGGGCGGCAGCGACGTTCTTCGCAGGACAGTTGTTCAACATCAACCCGAACATCAACTTCTGGGTGGCGTCGGTCTCGGCCATCGTCTTGGTCGCAATCATCTTGTCCATCAAGGTAGAAGTCACGGACGTCGAGATGGAACGGGCCGCCTCGGTCACATTGAAAGACGTCGGTCATTTGTTCACATTGAAAGATTTTTGGTATTTGATGCTGTATGTGATTGGGGTCGCCTGCGTGTACGGCGTGTATGACCAACAGTTCCCGGTCTATTACTCGTCGCTCTTCCCGACAGAAGCACAAGGGAACCAGGTGTTCGGCTATTTGAATTCACTCCAGGTCTTCTTGGAAGCCGGGATGATGTTCGCCGCACCGTTCATCGTCAATAAACTTGGAGCGAAGAACAGTTTGATTCTTGCCGGCTACTTGATGGCGTTCCGAATCGTCGGTTCGGGTCTTGTCGAGGGACCGATCGGCATCTCGTCAATGAAGTTGATTCACGCGTTGGAATTACCGATTATGCTCGTCGCAATCTTTAAATACTTAGCGGCCAATTTCGATACGCGTCTATCATCGGTGCTGTATCTCGTCGGTTTCCAGTTCGCCAAACAAGTTGGGGAGTCAATCATGTCACCGGCAGCCGGCTACTTCTATGACAGTATCGGTTTCAGACAGACGTATTTAGCGATGGGAGCCATCGTTCTCGCGTTCACGGTCATCTCGATGTTCACGTTGTTGAACGAGAAGAAGACCAATCTTCAAAAACCAACATCAAAAGATATGGGACAGGTCATTTAACTTACTTAAAGGAGCGATCATATGTTAACGCACACAACACAGACAGAGGCAGACAAAGCAGTGGCCGAAGCGAAAGCGAATCTGGACACGACGTATCGGCTCGGCTATCACATCATGGCACCTGCCAATTGGATCAATGACCCCAACGGACTGATTCATTATAAAGATGAATATCACGTTTTTTATCAACATCATCCGTACGACGAAAATTGGGGACCGATGCATTGGGGACATGTGAAGAGTAAAGACCTTGTCCATTGGGAGCACCTGCCGATTGCGCTCGCCCCGAAAGAAGACTATGAACGGGACGGCTGTTTCTCTGGCAGTGCGGTCGATGACGATGGGGTCCTCACGCTGATTTATACAGGCAACATCTTCATCGATCAGGAGAAAGACATCCTCGATCAATCGCAATGCATCGCCACGAGCACCGACGGGATTCATTTCGAGAAGCATCCTCAGAATCCGGTCATCCCGATGCATCCAGAAGACGGTTCGGGTCATTTCCGTGACCCGAAAGTATGGAAGCATGAAGGGAACTGGTACATGGTCCTCGGTACTCGGAAAGGTGACATCGGGAAGGCCATTCTCTACAAGTCAGCGGATTTAAAAGCATGGCAGTATCTCGGCGTTCTCGGAGAGAGTGACGGGACGGAGGGATACATGTGGGAATGTCCCGATTTCTTTGAACTCGACGGCGAGCATGTCCTCTTATTTTCACCGCAAGGGATAAAACCGGAAGGGGACCGGTATCAGAACTTGTTCCAAACGGGTTACGTGACAGGTTCGTTCGATTATGAGACGAACACGTTTGAACGAGGTGATTTCAAAGAGCTCGACCACGGTCATGATTTCTATGCCGTCCAGACGTTGCTCGATGACAAAGGACGCCGCATCGCCATCGGCTGGATGGACATGTGGGAGTCGGAGATGCCGACGAAAGAGCATGGCTGGGCTGGGGCATTGACGTTACCACGTGTGCTTACGCGGATGGAGGACGGCCGCATCAAGATGGAGCCGGTCGAGGAGTTGAAAGCCTTGCGTTCTAAACGGCTGGACGTTCAGATGACGACGATTGAAGAGACTGAAATCGTCACGGATGTGGCGGAAGAGTTGCTTGAGGTAGAGGTTGAGTTTTCTTTACGTGATGTGACGGCAGATACGTTCGGTATCAAATTACGTCGGAGTGAAGATGGCTCAGAAGAGACCGTCATCCACTTCTCGCCTCAAACTCGTCAATTGACGCTCGATCGAACGAAGTCAGGGACGGGCGTCGATGGAATCAGAACGGCTGAGGTCGACGTGGAAGGGGATGTGCTCCAGTTACGGATTTTCCTCGACCGGTCTTCGGTGGAGGTGTTCGCCAACGCTGGGACGACGGTGATGACAAGTCGAATCTATCCGAATCCGACGAGTCTCGGGTTATCGTTCTATGCCGAAGGTGGAAGTGTCAACGTCAAAACGTGCAACGTGTGGCAATTGAAAGATGTATGGACTGAACAATGAACTAAAGAACCGTGCCGATCTCATAAAGAGTAGGTACGGTTTTGTTATAAATATATACAATTGACTTTTCACAACAAAACGCTCTGTAAGTTGTGGTTAAATGGGTCGTATCATGAGTGTAGAACGCAAATTACTTATGAATTGAGCGGAGACAGATGAACATGAAACGATTGATAAGGTTATTAGGTTGGCTGATTGTTATTTTAGCGTTGTTTGAATTAGCGACGGATTGGCCTGATTCACCAAACCCACCGATTGAACACACGTTTGAAGAACCGATTGTGTTTCCGTTTGAAATCACTCGGCGTTACAGTGAAATCGATATCGCGAAGCCGCACTACATGCACCAATTCGTATTTCACTATGTGAATGAGGAGACGACACAGGAGTTACGCTACATCGTCCATAGAGTCGTCGATGAACCTGATGACATAGAGGATATTTCGTCATACGGAGACCAATACGTACTTGCGGACGGGACCTCTGCCTTCTATGATGAAGCGGAATCGACGTCGCAAGGTTTATGGTGGATTAACAAAAACGGCTTCACTGCTCGAATCATTTATTATATCGATGGCAACTCCGTCGAACTCGACAACGAGACCCGCTTACCGGTCCAACAACTGATCAACTTGGCCAATCAAACGTTATGACGAAAGCCCGCGTCTCACCAGTTGAGAAAGGCGGGCTGTTTCTATTTTCCGAAAGATATCTTGAAGTTCACATTGACAGCGCCACTCGATTCATCCTATACTCATAAATGATAATGATTATCAATGTCGGCGTAAAACGTTGTCATAGAGAAAAAGGGGATTCGAACATGAACAGTTACAAGAAATTGCTACATATGTTCATCATCATGTCTGCTTTCGTGCTCGTGCTCGCAGGATGCGGCACGAACAATGAAGATGCAGCCACGACAGATGAATCTGCTGAAACGGCAGAAGGCTATCCAATCACAATCAAACACGCGTTAGGCGAGACGGTCATCGACAAGAAGCCGGAACGCGTCGCAACGGTCGGTTGGTCGAACCAAGACGTCGCGCTCGCACTTGACGTCGTGCCAGTCGGATTCTCGGCTGCGAACTACGGTGTCCAAGACGGCAGCGGCATGTTGCCATGGACAGCTGACAAGTTGAAAGAGCTCGGTGAAGAGAACCCGAACATCTATCAAGACACGGACGGCCTCGACTTCGAAGCCATCGCCGACTCACAGCCGGACGTCATTCTCGCCGCCTACTCAGGCATCACGCAAGAAGACTACGACACGTTGACACAAATCGCTCCGGTCGTCGCGTACCAAGAGACACCTTGGGTCTCTTCATGGCAGGACACGGTCCGTTACGACTCGATGGCCATGGGCATGGAAGAAGAAGGTCAACAGTTGATTGAAGACACAGAGAAGCTCATCGCCGACAAGGCTGCTGAAGTACCGGAGATGAAAGGCAAGAAAGCGGCGTTCGTCGCGCTCAGCCCGGACGATCTCTCGAAGTTCTACATCTACACGACCGGTGACCCGCGTGGCGCCTTCATCGAAGAGCTCGGCATGGAGTATCCGGAGAACATCACGAGCCAAATCAAAGATGAGAACAGCTTCTACCTCGAGCTCAGCTCAGAGAACGCTGACATCTTGAACGACGTCGACATCTTCGTCGCCTACGGGAACGAAGAGACGTTGAAAGCACTTCAAGCTGACCCGCTCTACAGCAAAGTGCCGGCCATCAAACGCGGTTCGGTCGTCATGATTGAAGACAACACGCCGCTCGCGGCTGCTGGGACACCATCACCACTCTCAATCGAATACACGATTGACGACTACGTGAAACTCGTCTCAGAAGCACTCGCGAAAGTCGAGTAATCAAATGAATATTCCGAAGAAGTTACACACGCCGAAGCGGTTCGGGCTCCTCCTCGTAGGGTCGCTCGTCCTGCTCGTCGTCTGTATGCTCGCTTCGCTTGCTTTCGGCTCACGGACAGTCGGATGGGATGAACTGCTTGACGGTTTATTCCGTCCGGCTGTTCAGTCGTATGAAGCGGACATCGTCCGACAGCGGGTCGTCCGGACGGTGTTCAGTTTCATGTGTGGGGCGGCACTCGGGGTCTCAGGCGCATTGATGCAGTCGGTGACGCGTAATCCGATCGCCGACCCAAGCATTCTCGGGGTCAATACGGGGGCGGCCTTATTCGTCGTCGTCGGGATTGCCTTCTTCAACATCTCGACCGCGAGCGACTACATTTGGTATGCACTCGTCGGGGCGTTACTCACGGCGGCGTTCGTGTTCGGAATTGGGTCGCTCGGGCGGGGCGGTTCGACACCGCTCAAGCTCGTCTTGGCCGGTGCGGCGACGAGTGCAGCCTTGTCGTCACTCGTCATGGCCATCATGATTCCACGCTCGAACGTCATGGACCAGTTCCGGTTCTGGCAAGTCGGCAGCGTCGGCGCCGGGACGATGGACTCGATTATGACGTTCCTGCCGTTCTTTATCGGCGGCATCATCATCGCCATCTTGGCGGCACCATCCCTCAATATCTTGGCGCTCGGGGAAGAGCTTGCCACGGGACTCGGTGTCCGCATCGGCACGTTGAAACTGATTGCCTCGTTCGCCGGCGTGATTTTATGCGGGGCGGCGACGGCACTGGCCGGTCCGATCGGCTTTATCGGGCTGCTCGCGCCACACCTCGTCCGCTTGGTCATCGGGGCGGATGAACGCTACATCATCCCGATGTCGGCATTGACGGGTGCGATTTTACTCACGTTCGCTGACGTGGCGGGCCGTTTGCTCGGCAGTCCGGGTGAACTCGAAGTCGGCATCGTCACGGCGTTCGTCGGGGCACCGATTTTGATTGCTTTGACGATGAAAGTGAAGGTGCGTGGCGTATGAACCAATCCATTCAACCGATTATCCATAACAGTCGCAAGCGCCGGCAACGGACTGTCTTTGTGACGCTCATCTTGTTCGCGCTCGCCCTTGGCTTGAGCGCGACGATGCTCATGCTCGGCAACACGATTTATCCGGTCACGGACGTCATCCGTGTCTTGTTCGGGGAACAAGTACCGGGCGCCTCGTTCGCCGTCGGCACGATTCGTCTGCCGCGCATGCTCGCAGGTGTCTTCGCCGGACTTGCGTTCGGCATCGCCGGGACGGTGTTCCAGACGATGCTCCGCAACCCGCTCGCCAACCCGAACGTCATCGGCATCACGACCGGTTCGAGTGCGGCGGCCGTGTTCGGCATCGTCGTCTTGCAGGCGAGCGATACGTTCGTCTCGATCATCTCGATCATCGGCGGCCTGTTGACCGTCCTCGCCATCTATTTCTTGTCGAAAGGTGCCGCTTTCTCGATCGGCCGGCTCGTCTTGGTCGGAATCGGGATTCAAGCGATGCTGACGGCGGTCATCAACTATCTGTTGCTCATCAGCCGCCAGAACGATGTCGGGACGGCGATGCGCTGGTTGAGCGGTAGCTTGAACGGGGCGAAGATGGAGACGCTCCCGCCGCTCATGATCGCTGTCGCGCTCTGCCTCCCGGTCATCCTCCGACTCAGCCGACAACTGCAGATTTTAGAGCTCGGGGAGATGACGGCGACGTCGCTCGGTGTCAAGACGAACCAGACGCGCGTCCTCCTCATTGTCGCCTCGGTGCTCATGCTCGCGCTCGCGACGGCGACGACCGGACCGATTGCTTTCGTCGCCTTCCTGGCGGGACCGATTGCGAAGCGTCTCGTCGGGGATGGGCGTTCGACGATCATTCCGGCGGCACTCGTTGGCGTCATCTTGGTGCTCGCGGCCGATCTCATCGGCCAGTTCGCTTTTACGGCCCGCTATCCGGTCGGTGTCATCACCGGCATGGTCGGGGCGCCGTATTTGATTTACCTCTTGATTCGGATGAACCGGCGAGGGGAGCTGTAAGCAAAAGGAGCTGTGTCCCACCAGACACGGCTCCTTTTGTTGAAAGCGTCATCAAAAAGTCGTTGACTTCTCTGTCGGTTGAGGTGTATGCTAAAAATCCTGCCCAAAACAGAGAGGCCGGGAACTGGCATCAGTTCATTTCGAGTCAGAGAGGACCATGATCCCATGAACCAACAACAATTAGTCGAGCGTGCCCGCCAAGTAAAAGAGAACGCCTACTCCCCGTATTCGAACTTCCGCGTCGGAGCAGCGCTTCTCATGAAAGACGGAACGGTCATTGACGGCGTCAACGTCGAGAACGTCTCGTTCGGTGCGACGAACTGTGCCGAGCGTACGGCCATCTTCACAGCGGTCGCGCAAGGCTATAAAAAAGGTGACTTCGAAGCCGTCGCGGTGTCAGGTGACACGGTCGACTTCTTGCCGCCATGCAGCATCTGTCGTCAAGTGCTCGTCGAGTTCGGTGGCCCGGATTTCAAAGTGTTGCTCACGAACGGCAACGCCGACGTGAAAGAAGTGACGCTTGACGAGCTCGTCCCGCTCGCGTTCACGGAACTCGAGATGTAATCAAAAATGCTGAGTCCATAAGGGCTCAGCATTTTTTTCATTCATTCGGTTCCCACGGATTGAAAAAGTTGTACGCGGGATGCACCCCTTCTAGCGTCCGGAATTCATAGTCGCGTTCTTTCGCATAGCGGATGATTGTATCAAGCGCTTGCGGTGTCATCGAGTGATCGTGTGCCAAAATGATCGAGGCGATATTCATCTCATAGTTCGCCTCGAGCCGGTCGAACACCCGCTGCTCGATTGGTGCATTGTCTTTCTTATAGATATGATCGAGACTGCCGACGTTCCAGTCCCAAATCTCGAAACCGGCCTCGTCCATCGCTTGCCAGTGCGCCGGCGTCATCCCGGCGTCACTTCCATAGATGGTACGAGCCATATTCGTATGGATACCCGTCACTTCATAGATGAGGCGTTGCACGTCCTTCATTTGACGCACGGCCGTCATCGGCGACTCATAAAACTCTTCGCGCACGTGTGTCATCCCATGCAAGGCGATGAGATGGCCTTCGGCGACGATGCGTCGGATGAGATGCTCATTGCCCTCGATATTCTTCCCAAGGATGAAGAAGGTCGCCTTTACCCGATGTTTCTTCAAGACGTTGAGTAGCGCTCCCGTCTTTCGATTCGGTCCGTCATCGAGCGTCAAATAGATAAGGCTGCGGTCGTTATAGGCTTTCGGTTTCGGAATCGCTGCCTGTGACAGGGAGCTGATCAACAAAAAAATCGACATGAGCAAAATGACACGTTTCATCATTCAAACAAAACTCCCTCGAGGCAAAAACAGGTGACATAGTATCGGTTTGAAAGTTAGAGTACCATACATCTGATTCAAATTTGAAGTGAATTTTGCCCCTGAAATTGAAAATCAGGAACGAGGATGTGAGTCGGTTCATTTCGTTACATGGAGCGCATAAATCCGTTCATCATCTTCCGTCGTGACATAGGTGAAGTTCAACTTTTTCAAGAGGGAGATGGACGCCTCATTCGTCGGAAGGGCACCGGCTTTGATTGTCTCAGCCCCTTGGTCGGACAAATGACGAATCAGACCAGACACGACCTCGAAAGCATAGCCTTGGCGCGCATAACGGGGTGAAATCGTATAGCCGATCCAATACGTCGTCCCGTCTTGCTGCACGTACAAATCGCCAATCAAGTCATTCGTCGCTTGATGGATGATGGCGAGTTGCATCCCGTTTACGATGGATGTGGGCTTAAGTAGGGCGTGTCTATATTCTTCGAACGTTAATCCTTTGAACGATTGGTGCTGCATCCAGTCCAAGTCGTTTCGATAGTCCATGAACGGTTCGATGTCCTGTTGTTCGAACGGTCGGATGAGGCAGCGGGTCGTCGTGAATGTCATCATGAATCCCTCCTGTATCTCCTTAGTGTACCGTGAATCATCAGAGAAAAGCCCCTCAATCCTAAGATTGAAGGGCATGTCGTCAGTTTGTGACCGACGGTGCTTTGTAGTGTTGGACAAACTTGATAAGTGTCGATGCGACGAGACCAATGCTGAGCGGCTCCTTGAGTCTGTTCGTCAGCTTCAACAAAAATCGACCTAAAATGGACTCGCACTTTTCCCGGTATGAGTCCATTTTTTATTCATACATATTCCACAACCGCTCCGCTTGCTCCCGCATCATCTCCCGCAGTTCAGTCGGCTCCAACACCTCGACTTCCGCCCCGGCCGCGAGCAATTGCCGCGACAAGAAAGGGAGCTCGACTTCCGGTACGTCCCACTCATTCTTTTCAGCGATATCGGGTAATACGTCTTCAAGCAGACGCCGGCCGAGCGGGGTGATGTTGAGTCGGACATTCACACCGATTCGTTCGTCACTCGCCTTGAGGAGTGTCGCCAAATCGTCCGCTTCGAACGTGTCATCAAGGAGACGCAGCGCTTCAATCCGGTCAATCCGATATTGGCGTAGTCCGTATTCCGAGAGACCATACACATACCATTTCAAATCGAGGAGCGCCATCCCGACCGGCGCGACGATGAACTTGCGTGCTCCTTTCGTTGTCGCATACGTTAACTCGATCTTCTGTCTCTGTTCGACGGCACGATAGACGTCTTTCGTGAACGGGGCCGGTGGTACGGTCTTGTTCCCGAGCCAAAGGATATTCTTTTCCAGCCGAGCGATTTTCGTCTCCAGGTCGTGTGGCAATTCGTTCACGTACCAGTCGGACAGCGTATCGCGCAGATCGCCGAACGGTACGTCCGGAATCTGTTCCATCCATTTGAGGGTGAGGTAGAGCGCGACCGCTTCTTGCTCTCGAAGTTGAAATGGGGGGAGCAGGCGATTCGGCAACATCTCATAACCGCCGCCTGTGCCGGGGACGCTCCAAATCGGATAGCCGAGTTCCTCGAGCGTCAGCATGTCGCGCTGAATCGTCCGGATGGAGGCGCCCGTCTCATGGGCAAGCTCGTCCGCCGTGAACCGTCGACCCCGATTCAACAATCGAATCAACTGCAGGTGTCGTTTTTTCATTATTCTCATTCCCGTCAAGTTTTGTCGTGTTTGTCAGTTAAGCTGAATGTATCACGAATCAAGGAGGAATGCATCATGGTAAACGTCGTCTTATATATCGCGGCGAGTTTAGATGGGAAGATTGCGCGAACGAACAATCAACTCGATTGGTTGTTCGCGGTCGAGGGGGAAGGGGACAACGGCTACACCGACTTCTTTCAAACGGTCGGGGCCGTCATCATGGGACGGAAGACGTACGAGGAAGTGCTCGTGTTGGAGCCGGACGGTTATCCGTACGACAAGATTCCAAACTATATTTTGACACGGAGCCCGGACCGAGAGGCCGAGCATGTCACGTTCACCGATGAGCCAATCGAGCAGCTCATCGAACGGTTGAAGCAAAACATCGACGGAGACATCTGGCTCGTCGGGGGAGGCGAGGTCATCAAGGCGGCGATGGCGCATGACTTGATTGACCGCTATGAGATTGCGATTGCGCCGGTCGTATTAGGGGAAGGGGTTCCACTGTTCCCGGAAGGCACGAAAGAGACGAAATTAAAACTGACGGGTCAACGTGCGTCTGGACAGTTCGTCATGGTGACGTACGAACGATAAACGAAAGGCCGAGTTCACGATGAACTCGGCCTCTTCTTATACATGCTTCCGCTGGAACGCGGAAATCGCTTCATATTCTTCCGCGAGATGACGCGAAAGTCGGATATAGATTGGGAGCAGCTCCCGGTAAATCGTCGTCGCTTCATGATTCGGCGCATGCTCATGCGTCACTTGCGGCACGGCCGTGAAGTCGTCGATGTCGCCGAACGCATACTCCCCAAGCATGACGGCACCTAAGCACGAGCTCTCATGGCTCTCCGGCACGACGACCGGCGTATCGAAGATGTCCGCCATCATCTGGCGCCACAGGCTCGATTGGGCGAACCCGCCCGTCGCGTGAATCCGGTTCGGTGCACCCGTCAATTCGTCGAGCGCCAGCATGACCGTATACAAGTTGAAGATGACGCCTTCTAACACAGCGCGGATGAAGTGCTCGCGCTTGTGGTGGATACTCAAGCCGAAGAACGAGCCGCGTGCGTTCGAGTCCCAGAGCGGGGCTCGTTCGCCCATCAAATATGGATGGAACAGCAGCCCGTCCGAGCCCGGTTTGACCGTCTCGGCGATGCGCGTCAACACGTCATAGGCGTCCATGCCGAGACGTTTCGCCGTCTCGACCTCGCTCGCCGCGAACTCGTCGCGGAGCCAACGCAAGATGATGCCGCCGTTATTGACCGGCCCGCCGATGACCCAATGCTTGTCGGTCAAGGCGTAACAGAAGATGCGGCCTTTCGGGTCCTCGACCGGCTCGCGGACGACCGTGCGGATGGCACCGCTCGTCCCGATCGTGACGGCGACGACACCCGGTTCGAATGCTCCGACGCCGAGGTTCGACAGCACCCCGTCACTCGCCCCGATGACGAGCGGGAAGTCCCAACCGAGCGTCTCGGTGACGTCGGGTTTAAGCGAGAGAATCTCCGTCGTCGGTACGAGCTCAGACAACTGGTTTGGTGTGACGCCAGCGACAGCGAGCGCCTCCGCATCCCAGTCGCAATCCTTCAAGTTGAACAGTCCCGTTGCCGAGGCAATCGAGTGATCGATGACGAAGCGCCCGGTCAACCGATAGAAGACGTACTCTTTGATGGAGACAAATTTTGTTGCCTGCTGGAACACGTCCAGATGCTCGGCCTTCAGCCAACGCAGCTTCGACAACGGCGCCATCGGATGGACCGGTGTGCCGGTGCGCATATGGAGCGCGCTCGCATCAAACTCGCGTTTAATCTCCTGCGTGTATGGGTTGGCCCGGCTATCGGCCCACGTGATGCTGTGGGTGAGCGGACGCCCCGACGCGTCGAGCGCGATCAGGCTGTGCATCGCCGAGCTGAACGAGGCGAACCGGATTGGCCCGTCCACTTTCGCGCGAACGGCCGAAATCGCCTCGAGCACGGCCCCGTAGATGACGACCGGGTCTTGCTCGGCCGTCTCCGTGTCGGGGGTGAGGAGCGGGTACAGCACATTATGTACCGCGAGTTGTTGCTGGTTATGGAACAGGACGGCCTTCGTGCTCGTCGTCCCGATATCGACGCCAATCGTGTACATCCACATCACTTCCTAACTTAAATAATGAACAGGCTGATCAAGAAGACGACCGCAAAACCGGTCAGTCCGATAATCGTTTCCATGACGGTCCACGACTTGAGCGTGTCTTTTACATCCAAACCGAAGTAACGGTTGACGAGCCAGAAGCCCGAGTCGTTGACGTGTGACAAGACGGTCGCACCTGACGCGATCGAGATGACGATGAGACCGAGCGCCGCACCGGTGATATTTTGAAGTTCGAGAAGCGGCGTGATGAGTCCTGCCGCCGTGACCATCGAGACGGTCGCCGACCCTTGGGCGACACGGACGACAGCTGCAATCAAGAAGGCGAGCACGATGGCAGGTAACGCTGACCCGGCCATCATTTCCCCGAGCACGTCACCGACACCTGAGTCGATCAATACTTGTTTGAACACGCCACCGGCACCGGTGACGAGGATGATAATCCCGGCCGGTTCGAGCGCTTTCGTCGCAATCTCTTGGACTTCGTCACGTGTATAACCGCGGCGTGTGCCGAGGAAGATGAACGTGAGCAACGTCGCGATCGTCAAGGCGACGAACGGGTGACCCATGAACGTGAAGAACGTGCGGATGCTGTTGCCTTCTTCTAATAACACTGCAGACAACGTGTTAGCGAGAATCAACACGAGCGGAATCGAGATGAGCGAGACGATCATCTTGAAGCTCGGTAATTCTTTCGACGTGTCAATCTCTTCGAACTCCATATAGTCCGGGATATTGACGTGAATCTTCTTGGCGATATACTTCGCAAAAATCGGACCGGCGAGAATCGTCGCTGGAATCCCGGCGAGGACCCCGAACAAGATGACCCAGCCGAGCTCGGCACCGATCAAGTTGGCGACGGCAATCGGACCTGGTGTCGGCGGGATGAAGCTGTGCGTGACGGCGAGACCCGCGAGGAGCGGAATCCCGTAGTAGAGCAGCGAACGGCCTGTTCTCTTGGCGAGACCGTAGACGATTGGAACGAGAATGATGAACCCGACATCGAAGAAGACCGGGACGGCGACGATGAAGCCGGTGAGGGCGAGCGCCCATTGTGCCTTGTCTTCCCCGAACTTATTGACGAGTGTCTGGGCGAGGCGTTCTGCGCCACCCGACACTTCTAACATCTTGCCGAACATGGCACCGAGACCGACGACGACGGCGACGAAGCCGAGCGTTCCGCCCATCCCGTTCTGAATCGAGGCAATGACGTCCCCGAGCGGCATACCGGCCGCGATCCCGACGAGCAGACTGACGAGGAGAAGTGAGACGAACGCGTGAAGCTTCGTCCGCATGACTAAGAATAAGAGCAAGAAAATTCCTGCGACTGCGATAAGTATAAGTGTAGAGCCAGACATTATGTTTTCCCCCTTTATTGGTTGTGTAACCGTTTACAAATATTACCAAAGGAAAAGGCCACCCCTGACCTTTTCCTCCGCATTATTTCTTGACGACCGCGTGACCCCCGAACTCGTTGCGGAGCGCGGCGACGACTTTCCCTGAGAACGTATCGTCCTCGAGTGAGCGGTAGCGCATCATGAGCGACATGGCGATGACCGGGGCCGCCGCCTGTAATTCGAGCGCCGTCTCGACCGTCCATTTTCCTTCCCCAGAGGAATGCATGACGCCACGGATGTCATCGAGTTTCGCATCTTTCGAGAACGCGTTCTCCGTCAACTCCATGAGCCATGAACGGACGACCGACCCATGGTTCCAGACGCGGGCGACCTGTTCGTAATCGTAATCGAACGGGCTCTTCTCCAAGATATCGAACCCTTCAGCGATCGCCTGCATCATGCCGTACTCGATGCCGTTGTGAATCATCTTCAAGAAGTGACCGCTGCCGGCTGGGCCCGTGTACAAGTAGCCGTTCTCGACTGATAGGTCCTTGAAGATCGGCTCGATTGTCGGCCAGGCGTCGGCGTCACCGCCGACCATCGTGCAGGCGCCGTTGCGGGCACCTTCCGTGCCACCGCTCGTCCCGCAGTCGAAGAAGGCGATTTGCTTCGCAGCGAACTGTTTGGCGCGAGCGATCGACAGTTTATAGTTCGAGTTGCCGCCGTCGATGACGATGTCACCTGGCTCAAGTTTCTCGAGGAGCTCGGCGAGTACGGCCTCGGTGATGTCACCGGCCGGCACCATCGCCCAGACGACGCGCGGCGTCTCGAGTGCGTTGACGACGTCTTCGAGCGTCGGCACGATGTCGAACTTCGCTGTCGCCTCGACGTTCCCGGCGTCCGTCCCGACGACGCTGTGACCGTGGTCGCTCAAGTTGAGCGCCAAGTTGTATCCCATCTTGCCTAATCCAATCAAACCGATTTGCATATCGTCACCTCAAAATCGAATTTTTTTCCATCTCTCCTCTATGGTATCAAATTAAATTCGATTTACAAGTCGAATCACGGAATTTTTTTCGAAGAATACAAAAAACGTCCCGACCTAACGAGTAGGCGGGACGAGGGTCAAACACTTTTCTTATACGGATACAGGAACGAGTCGAGCTCTTCGGCCGGCATCGGCTTGTTGTAATAGTAGCCTTGCGCTTGATTGCAATCCTCGGCCTTGAGGAACGCGACTTGTTCTTTCGTCTCGACCCCTTCGGCGATGACGTTAAGCCCGAGCTCGTGCGCCATCCGGATGATCGTCTTGACGAGGGCGGCGTCTTTCGAGTCGGTCTCGATATTCTTCGTGAAATGCTGGTCAATTTTCAGCGTGTCGATCGGGAACAGCTTCAAGTAGCTGAGCGACGAGTAGCCGGTCCCGAAGTCGTCGATCGACAGGTGGACGCCGAGCGCGACGAGTTCTTCCATCGTCTCGATGGCGCTCTGGGCGCTTTGGATGACCGTCTCCGTCAGCTCGAGCTCGAGATATTCCGGCGCGAGACCCGACGCCTCGAGCGCTTGGCTGACGATGACCGGCAAATCTTTCTGCGCGAACTGGAGTGCCGAGATGTTGACGGCGACGCGGAACGGGGTGACGCCCGCATCCTGCCATGCCTTGTTCTGGTGGCACGCCTCATTCAAGACGAACTCGCCGAGACGATGGATGCTGCCGGTCTCTTCGGCGATTGGGATGAACTCGGCCGGGGAAATCATTCCGAGCTCCGGATGCGTCCAACGTACGAGTGCCTCGACGCCAATCAAGGCCTCGGTTTCAAGATTGATTTGCGGTTGATAATGGATCGTGAACTCGCCGCGACCGATGCCTTTTCGGAGCGCCATCGCGAGCTGCGACTTCCGGGCGACGGACTCGTTCATCTCTTTCGTGAAGAACTGGAAGCCGTTCTTGCCGTCCTCTTTCGCCCGATACATGGCGATGTCGGCGTTCTTCAATAAATCGTCGGCTGTCTGGCCGTCAGACGGATAGAGGGAGATGCCGACGGACAGGCTCGTGAACACTTCTTCGCCCTCGAGTACGAACGATTGGTTCAACGCGTTCGTGATCTGCTGGGCGCGATGGGCCGCCAAGTTGCTGCCGGTGTTCGGCGACAGGATGACGAACTCGTCCCCGCCGAGCCGGGCGAGGGTGTCGCTCTTATGGATCGTCGTCAACAACCGGTCCGTCACTTGACGCAAGAAGACGTCACCCGATGAGTGACCGAACCGATCGTTGATGACCTTGAAGTTGTCGAGATCGATATAAAAGAGCGTGAACGTCGCTTCGTTGGCTTGAGCGAGCAAGGCGTCGAGTCGATCGTTGAACAGGCGTCGGTTCGGCAGGCCGGTCAACGTGTCCAAATAGACGAGGTTATTGATCTGCTCCTCAATCTGTTTCCGTTCGCTGATGTCGCGGATGATGCTGCTGAAGAACAGACCCTCCTCCGTCTCCCATGTGCCAAGTGACATCTCGAACGGGAATTCGGTCCCGTCTTTATGCAACCCGACGAGCTCGACCGTGCGGCCGATGACGTTCGCTTCACGGGTCTGATTGTAACGTTTCATGCCATGCTCGTGTGCCGCCTTGAACCGTTCAGGCATGATGAGCGTGATTGACTCTCCGAGCACCTCACTTGGGGCATATCCGAACAGTCGCTCGGCCCCGTGGTTCCATTGGACGATTTGACGTTCGGCGTCCGCGACAATGATGGCATCGTTCGCCGACTCGATGACGGATTGGAACTTCGTCTCCGAGTCAATCGATTGGCGCTCGAGTTGCTTCTCATTGCGAAGCGAGATGAGCATCAGCACGAACAGCGTCGTGACACTGCCGCCAATCCAGAAGGCGAGAAGGGTACTGTCCATCGAGAAGCCGGTCAATGTTTGTGGCGTCGCGAGCGGCGTGAACTCGGCCGCGCCCATGCCGATGTAGTGCATCCCCGAGACGGCGAGACCGATCAACAGCGAACAGACGAGCCTCCGCCAATGGAACCGCGACACGTCCGGGAGCGAGAACAACAGATACAGCCCGACGAGCGAGGCGAGAAATGCGACGATGGCCGACAACAGCCACATGACCGGGTCGTACGTCAATACGGCGTTCATCTGCATCGCTTCCATACCGACGTAATGCATCGAGACGATGCCGATACTGATGAAGACGGCGCTGATGACGAGGTCACGCGGCCGTGCCGTCTGCAGGCTGACGATATAGAAGGCGAACCCGGACGAGACGATGGCCGGGATGATCGAGGCGATAACGATGCCGATATGGTAGGACACGTCGGCTTCTAAATGGAACGCCAACATGCCGATGAAATGCATCGCCCAAATCCCGAGCCCGAGACTGAGGGCACCGGCGCTCACCCAACGGATGCGCGACACCCGTTCGGCGTACTTGAGCCGGCTACTAATATCGAGCGAGACAAAGGCCGAGAAGACGGCGACGGCGATGGATAACAAGACGAGGGGAAGACTGTATGTACTATGGAGGTGGTGTTCGATGGGGACCAACCCTTTCTTTAATGAAGTCGGGACAAATGGACGAAAACGGACAGTTTCTCAAAAATGAGCTTTCCTAGCTTAGCATATTTGTTTTGACGTGAAGGGAATGTTTTCCACAGTGGGTCAATAGTTTGGCACATTGGAAGAGTAAACCGATTATCAACAAATATTGAAAGCATATAAATGAAAAACCGTCCCACTTCTTTGTTGAGAGGGACGGTCAAACATATCAAAAATCGAGAAATGTTAAAGTGAATCGAAGGTCTTGAATATTTTGTCCACTACATTGTCAGCAGTGACATCCATCAGAGGGATTTGTGTGCTTACGATATGTTGGACGCCCCAGTAGTGACGATCACTGCTTTCTTGGTTGATTGGGGTGATACGCGAATGACCATTTTCTAATTCGATGTTCATTAAATCTGCATTGCGTAATGGGTAATAGAATCTCCAATGGTTGGATGGAGAACATCCTTTACCCCAGTCCTGCATCGTTTCATTGTTATATACAAATTTGGATAGTCGAATACAAGGAAGCTGACTTTCTTTCAACTCTAATTCCTCATCATACAACTCAATCTCCATGACATATAACGGTCCGTCCCGCCATTCATTTTCAAACTCGTTATGGTCCTTGTTTTGAAAGATAAGGATGAAATCACCGATGAACCAACCGGCGAAATCATTGTCTGACTTGTAGCGTAGAAACTTATCGACGACACTGACGTAATGGCTTTTCTCTGGGGCGATGGTTTTCGTATAGTCCATTAACTTATGGATGTTCTCGTATGTATTATAGACAACATAGAAGGCGTTTCTTACATTCTCAGTTGAATTCATAATATAGCTCCTCATTGATTGATGGATTGGTTATAAAATCGATTGTTACTTCATTGCTTAAAATGTTGAAGTCGAATAATTGATTTGTATGTATGATTGGTGCTTCGTAGATGTCCATCCTGATAAAATCTTCAAATCCTTTTCTCGTCAACAGCTCGATTAAATCTTGGATGATAATCTGTTGAAAATGATCTAATCCATTCAATTGTTTTAATTCATGCAAAAAATCCTGCCATGCTACGTATTCTAGTTCGACATCATCTTCGATTATTGAGTTGTCTAAAGATCCAACGCTTTTTTCTACAGCCTTACACATCTGTCGATCCGCAATGAAGAGAAGCACCTTTTTCTTGTTGCCACCTTTCTTTGCAACAATTTGCGATTCCCTTGCGAGTTGATGTTTACTCGACGTGTTCGGGTCATGGTCAGCGTCGTCCACAGAAGAGAGTCCACTGAGAAATTTTACTTCAACGCCAATCATGACGTTCTTGAAAGTGAGTAGGGCATCTAGTTCACCCTCTTGGTCATAGGGCCAAAATTCAATTCGATCTGCCCAAAATCTGTCCGGAATTTCTTCAATGATTGATTTGACTGTAGATGTTTTAACCACATTCGCCAACACTTTTCCGAGTCCGTCTGAGAAGGGGAGGTAACGCAAGACACCAAATACATTGCCCGTTAAATTGTCTTCTAGTCGTTCGGAAAGGTTTGAACCAGTTCGGCTGACTTTCCCTTTAATTTCAGCTAACACAAATCGACCTCCTGATTGAATAGATTCATAAGAATACATACACGTATTCGCTAAAAGTAATTTTTTTCCTTTTATTAAAACTTCAGGATGTCAGGTTCCAAGTGATTAGCAAGGAAATGACTAATTGATGATTAGTCTTTGATTGCGGAATTTTTTTCGAAACGGTATCGTAAAAAGAAAAAGGGTGAGACATATGGAATCGATGAACGGCCTGGCCCGCATCCGCGGTGCTTATTCGACACTCGGTAAGAAAGAGCAACGCATCGCCGACTATATCTTGAAGCAACCGGAACGCATCATCCACCATACGATCAATCAAGTCGCCGACGACCTCGACGTCGCCGAGTCGACCGTTTTCCGTTTCTGCCAACGCGTCGGCTTCAAAGGCTATCAGGCTCTGAAAATCGCGCTCGCCACCGACGTTGTCGCACCGCTCCAAGACATCCATGAGGACATCTCGACCGAGGACACGACGCATGAGATCGCCGAGAAGATTTTCACGTCGAACGTGAAGACGCTCGAGGCGACCCGGCAGATACTCGATGCCGCCGCTCTCGACGAGACCGTGGCGCTGCTCTTGTCGGCCCGGCGCATCGAGTTCTTCGGGAGCGGGGGCTCGGCCGTCATCGCGCTCGATGCGTATCACAAGTTCGTCCGGAGCGGCCTGTTTGTCACGGCGAACCTCGAGTCGCACATGCAGCTCATGTCGGCGTCGCAACTCACGAACGACGACGTCGCTGTCCTCATCTCGCACTCGGGCGCCTCGAAAGACACGCTCGACGTCGCGAAAGTGTTGAACGAGCGCGGCGTCCCGACCGTCGCCATCACGAACTATGCGAAGTCACCGCTCTCGAAGCTGTGTGACGTCGCCCTGTATACCGTGTCGCAAGAGACCGAGTTCCGCTCCGAGGCGCTCGCCTCGCGAATCGCCGAACTCAGTCTAATCGATGCCTTGTTCACCGTCGTCATGATGCGGCGCGGGGAAGCGGGCAGGGAATCGCTCCAGAAGATGCGCGAGGCGATCTCGCTCCGGCGCATGTGAAACGGCTGACCATTCGGGCAGTCGTTTTTTTATGTGGTTTACCCGGCATGACATCTGACAAGAGGATTATAAATAGGCAAAACGTGGAATTAGTATAAACAGATTAATTTTTGTCAATACAGAGAGGAAAGACCGATATGAACAACCTTGAATTCTTGACGACCGAACACTATGATGTGTTCAAACAGTTGGCCCAGCGTCTCAACAATCCCGGCGACGTCAAGAAAGAATATTTCTCCGCCCTGTACGTGATTGCCGGGAATGAGCGGGTACGGAACCTGTTGCTGCCGTATATGGATCTCGAAGACGGCAAGATCAGTACGGCGACCATCATCGATGACAACACGTTCGAGAAGCAGGATTTCATCCTCGTCAAACTCGTTATTCATCTGTATAACAACAAGGAATGGGTGTTACCGACGGAGCTGATCACCTTGCCTGAACCAGACTATCAGCTCGCGATGCAGGCAATCACGCTCTGCCGCGACCAACAGTTCGACGACGTCACCATCCCGAACAAGTGAGCCTGTCCCGAATCAGTCGGGACGGGTTCTTCGTCTAGTTGAAGGAGGACACGCCATGTCTGTAAATACGACGATGTTGGCCATTTTGCTCGTGCTCGTGCTGGCGATGATTGCCGCCCCGTTTTTGATCGTCTTGTACTTATGGCGCAAGGACCGTCATCAGCGCGAGCATTCCGTCCTCCGCAACTTCCCGATTCTCGGCAAGGTCCGCTACATCTTGGAGGAAGTCGGGCCGGAGATGCGGCAGTACTTGTTCTTGAACGACAATGAGGCGAAGCCGTTATCGCGGAACGACTATGAGGCCGCCGTTATTTCCGGGAAATATAAGTCACGCATTATTGGGTTCGGTTCGGAACGGGACTGCGAACGGGGCGGATTCTATCTGCAGAACGTGCTCTATCCGACGAACCGGAACGAGCTCCGGATCGATAACCGTGAGACTGTGACGACCCATCTGTATCACGTCGAAGAGGATAATCTGTTTACCCGTAAAGAGCGAATCATCGAACGCGACGTCGGTCCGTACTTGTTGACGGAAGAAGACAGCATCGTCATCGGGAGGCAGACGTGCCGGGAACCGTTCCAACTCCGCGGACTCGTCGGTCAATCGGCGATGAGTTTGGCTCGCTCGGCGAGAATGCCATCACGGCGCTCTCCATCGGGCTCGGCCGGGCCAAGGGAACGTGGATGAACACCGGCGAGGGTGGGCTGTCGGACCATCACTTGAAGGGCGGGGTCGACCTGATCTGTCAAATCGGGCCGGCGCTGTTCGGCTCGCGGACGTCGAGGCGCTCGTTCACGAGATGGTGTCATCCGGCAAACATCCCGATTTCATCACGGTCGACGGCGGGGAAGGGGGGACCGGGGCGACGTATCAAGAACTTGCCGATACGGTCGGCCTGCCGTTGAAGGCGGCACTTCCGTATGTGCATCGCTTACTCGACGAACACGGGCTCCGTGACCGCATCACCTTGTTCGCCTCCGGCAAACTTGTCACGGCCGATAAGATCGCCGTCGCCCTCGCGCTCGGGACCGACTGCGTCAACATCGCCCGCGGGCTCATGTTCAACGTCGGTTGCATCCAGGCGCAAGTGTGCCACACGAACCGATGCCCGGTCGGCGTCGCGACGACCGACCCGAAACTGCAGCACGCCCTCGTCGTCGACGAGAAGAGCTACCGCGTGACGAACTACATCATCTCGCTCCGGGAAGGGCTCTACAACATGACAGCCGCAGCCGGACTTGATACGCCGACGAAGCTGTCGCTCGAGCACGTCGCCTACAAGTATCCGGACGGACGGGTGAAGCGCGGCGAGGAATTGTATGAACAGACGAAAGACGGATGACCGCCGTGGGTCATCCGTCTTGTTGTGTGAGCTGGTGGAACAATTTGTCGTACAACGCCATCCCGATGAGCGCCGACAGCAAGATGAGCGTGAACACGGCGAGCGGGGAGACGAAGCCTGAGACGAGTACCGTCACCGGCGCCAGGAACTTGCCAATCGTATTTTGAAGCGTGTCGGCCGCGAGATATTGTCCGCGTGACTCGGCCGGCGCGTAGCGGCTGACGAAGCTCTGGCTGACCGGGGAACGGATCAACTCGCCGAACGTGAACATGGTCGTGACGACGAGCAAGTACCAGATGTTCGACGAGAAGACGACGAGGAACGTCCCGAAGCCGGCGAGAAACGTCGACAACAGAAAGACGCGACGTTCGTCCCACGCTCGGAACACGCGCGTGACCGGGATGATGAAGACGACGAACAAGAGACCGTTATAGGCGACGAGCCAGCCGAACAGGACCGTGTTCGAGATGTCGAACGTGACCGGGGCCTGTTCAATTAAATAGACCGGTAAATAGACATCGAGCTGCATGATCGGGATCAAGGCGAACACCCCGGCAATCAAATAGAGCCGGAACAACGGGTCGCGCAAAATCGTCACATACGACCGGCCCTGGGTACGGAATGTCGTCGCGACCGTCTTCCCGGTCGCGGCCGGTCGTGTCTCACGGGTGAGTGCCGCGAGCAACAACCCGTATCCAAACAGGACGACGGCGCAGCCGAGGAGGAGCGCCTGGCGATGTTCGAAGAACAGGACTGCCCCGAGGATGGGACCGAGCACGGCACCGATATTGTTCGACGCCATGAACGTCGCGAACACGTCCCGCAAGTGTTCGGCCGGCACGAGGTCGGCGACCATGGCCGAGCTGGCCGGCTTATAGATGGCGCCCATGAAGCCGATGCCGATATAGGTGATGTAATCGATGTAGCCGTTCGTCGAGAAGGCGAAGGCGAGGAACAAGATCCCTTGCGCGAACGTCCCGACGAGCATGACGGGGCGGCGTCCGATCTTGTCTGCGAGCGAACCGCCGATTAAACTGCCAAGCAACAGAAACAGCGGCGGCACGGCCATGAACAGGCCGGCCAGCTCGACGCCGAGCGTTTGAGCGAAATAGACGGTGATGAACGGGAAGTACATCCAAAACAACAGGTTGAACAGGCCTTCGCCAAATAAGCGGACCTTCAGGTTGAGGTCCCAGCGGTATGATTCCATTGAGGTGCTCCTTTCCAGAGTCTATCTTTACTGTAGGGAGTCGGAGCGAAAAAGAATAGACTTATGTTGCGGGATTTGCTACGCTAAGAATAGAAAATGCGAATATATAGGCGCTTGTTTGCGCTGTACTATAAAACGAACATATGTTTGTAAAAATGACCTCCGATGGATTCATCGGAGGTCATTTTTATTGAGTCGTCTTCGTCGCTTTGAAACTGCGAGCGAAGAATTCCTCGAATCGCTCGTCATCTTCTAGCAGTGATCTTCCGGTCATCGAGAGACGTCTCGTCGGATAACCTTTCGAACGACTCGGCGTGACGAAGTAATCATTAGGATAGCGTATCAACGTGGAGCGGATCAGTTCACGTAGCGTGGTGGCATTGTCTTCAATCCATTGTTCGGAAGGCGCATCGATATTATCGCGTGTGACCAGAATGCGCGATCCGTCTCGGAGAAACGGGTTGAAACTGATTCGTCGCGTCTCAGGTCCCTTGAACGTGCGGAACTCGTGATTGATGCCCGACGGTGTGACCTCGCCGATGATATAGCCGGTCGGCCATGCTTTACCGCATCCATCCCAGACGGAGAAGATGTGGCCGGGGTAGACGAGCTTGGCGCCCCCGCGACAAGTGACCTCATAGCGATGGTGGTGTCCGAGGGCGTAATAATTAAATCCGAGTTCACAAACGACCGATGCGGGGAACTGATTTCGGTCTCCGTGGCTGAGAAAGATGTTCGGATACGAGTCGTCCCGCACCGGGGCATGCGCAATCTGTCCTTTCAATCCTGCCTGGTTCGTTTCACAGCTTAACCCGTATATGCCCGCACCGAGCGCTTCATCGAAGATATAACCAGGTTGAAGGAAGGTGTGTACGTGCTCGATTTGACGCCAACACGCGTCGTAAGCGAGCCTGTTAATATCATGATCCCCGTACACCAAGTAAACGGATGCGCCAAGAGCGGTCCATGTCTTTAAATACGGGATGAAATCTTGCGGGTCGCTCACTTCGATGTCCCCGGCAATGCATACGGCCTTGATTGATTCCTCTCGAATCACGTCAGCGAGTTGGGCGAGCTTATCAGCTTGGATATCAAAACTCGTCCGTTCGGTCGTGATGGCATTCCCGGTATGTCTCGCGTGGTGTAAATCGGCAATATGGATGAAGCGTGTCATGGGCAGTGCCTCCTGAATCTGGTCTATTCTGATTTTCCCATGTGGAGATAGACATGTCGACAAGATTAAGCTTCCAACGCACCGGGAACACCTAACTGTTGATCACATAATAAGGAGGAATTTGATGAAAGCCCTATTTTTGAACTGTTCATTGAAGGGCGGGGAAACGACCTCGCACACAGAAGGGTTGATAAAGGATATCATTCCGCACTTCGACAAACTCGGGGTCGACTCGGAAATCGTCCGTGTCGTCGACTACAACGTCGCCTTCGGCGTGACCGAAGATGAAGGCGACGGGGATGAGTGGCCAAAAATCTTTGAGAAAGTAAAAGCCGCCGACATCCTTCTCATCGGAACACCGCTTTGGCTCGGCGAGAAGAGCAGCGTCGCCACGCAAGTCATCGAGCGGTTATATGGGGGCAGTGCCTTGACGAACGACAAAGGCCAGGCCATCTATTACAACAAGGTCGGCGGTGTCGTTGTGACGGGGAACGAGGACGGGGCGAAGCACGCCTGTGCATCCATCTTGTACGGGCTATCCCATATCGGCTTCACCGTCCCGCCGAACGTCGACACGTACTGGGTCGGCGAGGCCGGACCAGGGGACTCGTATATCGATGCGGGCCGCGATAACGCCTTCACGAAAAAGAACGGGCGCGTGATGGCGTATAACTTGTATCACTTCGCCAATATGTTAAAACAGACGCCAATCCCGGCGGAAGGCAATGTAATGGAATAACACGCAGCGCAACAGCCCCTAGACATGAGGGGCTGTTCTTGTTAGAAACGCGCCTTGATTTCCAGCTTATGAAATTTTTCTAACAACCAGATGGAGATTTCATCGATGAAGTTGTCCCCGACCCAGCGCGGTTCCAAGTGTAACCAATTCACAGACGAGTCCGATTGGAGAACCATGATCCCGTTCGATAGCCAGGCCGTTCTCACTCGCTGCATTGTTTTACCGACACGGAGTGTGGCATAGATGTTCTCCATTCCCTTCTGATAAATCATGATCATCTCGACGCCACTACCATCCTCGGCCGTTCGTCGGAGTCTGAGAAAATGGACGCGGGTGGCGGGGATGGCGTAGGCCTGACAGAAGAATAGGCCGCCATGTTCCCACGCATGAAACGCTTGCTTGACGAGACGGTTGAAGCAATCGTCCAAATCGCGCCAGTCATGTGTCTGTTTCCGGAATACTGGCCTGTCTCCTGGTTCATAAAGCTCTTTCGGGATGTGAATCTTATAGTCGGGAAGTTTACGCATCATGCTGGCTCCTTCTGTGTCACAAGATATGCTGCTCTTTCATCATACGCTTAGGTGATACAAAAGAGTTTTACAGAAATTAGTACATTCCATCGCCAAATCGATAGACGTTCCCTTCATATCAACGTTTGTTCGCAACGAGGCGAGCGGATAACTGTCACAGTACAAAAAAACGTCGCCCGAGTTCGACTCGACCGACGCTGATTACGATTATTTTTTCTCCACCGCATGCCCACCGAACTCGTACCGCAGGGCAGCGACGACTTTTCCGGAGAAGGTGTCCTCCTCGAGCGACCGTTGCCGCATCATGAGCGACATCGCGATGACCGGTGCCGGTACCCCGTACTCGAGCGCCGTCTCGACCGTCCATTTTCCTTCGCCCGACGCATGCATGATCCCTTTGATCTCGTCGAGCTTCGCATCCTTATGGAACGCGCTCTCGGTCAGCTCCATCAGCCACGAGCGGACGACCGAGCCGTGGTTCCAGACGCGGGCGACTTGCTCGTGGTCGTATTCGAACGGACTCTTCTCGAGAATCTCGAACCCTTCGGCGATGGCCTGCATCATGCCGTACTCGATGCCGTTGTGAATCATCTTCAAGAAGTGGCCACTACCACTCGGCCCGGCGTATAAGTAGCCGTTGTCCGTCGACACGTCGCGGAACAACTCCTCGATTTTGCCGAACGCCTCCAAGTCGCCACCGATCATCGTACAGGCGCCGTGACGCGCCCCTTCCATGCCGCCACTCGTCCCGACGTCAAAGAAATAGATGAGCTTGTCTTTGAAATGCTCGGCCCGCCGCATCGATTCCTTATAGTTCGAGTTGCCGCCGTCGATGACGATATCCCCTGGTGACAAGAGCGCATGCAAGTCGTTCAAGACGTGCTCCGTCACGTCGCCAGCCGGTACCATTACCCAGACGACGCGCGGCGCCTTCAAGTTCTCGATGACTTCTTGTAGCGTGGCCGTCGTTTCGAACTGACTCGTCGACACGTTGCCCGGGTCGTAGCCGAGCACGCGGTGTCCACCGTCCGTCAAGTTGAGCGCCAAGTTCATCCCCATCTTGCCAAGTCCGATCATCCCTAATTCCATATCGATTCACCCCGTTCGTTGTATTGGTTTCCTTATAAGGGTTACCCGATATGACGAGACTTCAAAAGAGCGGCTTCACTTCATCGATGCGGTAGGCGAGGATGGAACCGACCTTCACTTGCTTGCCGTCACTCAACTCCACGTAATCGTTTAAGGGACTTGCATCTTTCAACGTCTTCTCGAACATGAAGGAAGCCTCGTGAATGGAGGCTCCATAAACGATAAATGAACATGGATCTTCTTTCTCTAAATAACACGTGACGACGTAACGCATCTGCCAATCTCCTCCGACCATCAATTGGGTTTCTTTTTACATTTAACATACAAGCAATACAATTATTACAAAAAATCATTCATATGTCCCAAAAAGGTTTTTAAATATAAGGAAACAGACCTATAAAATCACATATTTGACGCATATTCGACATGAATTCAAATATTTCTGGACTAAAAAGCAGGACCTTATACATATGAGCAAAAAGTGATGACGGTTTCATCTATACCAAGACGTGGTACTCTTACAAAGGAATCTGGACGGAAAGCTAAACTTTCCAAGAGGGAAACCCGATATTTAGAAACGAACGAATATTTCGACAACAAATCGCATTAATTTACCTTTTTTATAAAAAATAACAGTGTCGAAATGAGTAACGTGATAAACTAAAACCTGGTCTATTTCATTCAAAGGTTCGAGGAAAGGTGTTATGTCATGGAAGAGCAAAAGAAAAAGAGAGTCAAGAAGCGCCGTAGAAAGAAATCGCCCGCCAAACGTATCGCGATGATTGCGGGCATCGTCGTAGGACTGTTCCTGCTCATTGGAGTTGGGGTGGCTACATACCTATATAATCAAGTTGATTCGACCGTCGAACGATTGAACGAGTCGACGGGTCTCAGCCCGGAACGCATGACGACAGAAGCCATCAAGGATAAGAAGCCGATTTCGGTCCTTCTCCTCGGTGTCGACCGTCGTGCCGACGAGCAGGGTCGCAGTGACTCGATTATCGTCATGACGCTTAACCCGAACACGGATCAAAGCGCGATGCTCAGCATCCCGCGTGACACGAAGACGGAGATCGTCGGCAAAGATACGTCTGATAAAATCAACCACGCCTATGCGTTCGGTGGAGCCGAGATGGCACTCGATACGGTCGAGAACCTACTCGACATCCCAATCGATTACGTGGCCGAAGTTGATATGAAAGGCTTCCAAGACACGGTCGACCTTCTCGGCGGCGTCAACGTGACGAACAACTTGGCGTTCACGTCAGGTGAGCATACGTTCGAACCGGGCGCGCTCACGCTCAACGGTTCAGAGGCGCTCGCGTACACGCGCATGCGCTATGACGATCCGAGCGGAGATTTCGGTCGCCAAGAGCGCCAACGTGACGTCATCACGGCGCTCGTCAACAAAGGCAAAGACGACTTCTCGATTTCGAAGTTCAACAACATGCTCGACGTGCTCGGCAACAACGCCAAGACGAACATGACGTTCAAAGACATCCGGACGCTCTCGAGCGACTATATGGCCGCTTTCAAAAACCAGGACGTCCTTCGCCTCGAAGGAGCGGGCGGGAAAGAAAGCGACGGCATCTACTACTGGAACCCGGACGCTGCTTCACTCGAAGACGTGAAGTCGTATCTCGGACAATTGATGGAACAATGACGCATCGCCTCATCCGACACGGATGAGGCGATTTGTTTTATGTCATAATAAAAAGAAAAGGAGTGACGCGCGTGCTCGACCGCCTGATCCGCCTCGTCATCGACGTCCGCCATCGGTTCAAGGACCACCATATCAACGACTATAGCGCGACGCTAGCGTTCTTTTGGTTTCTCGCCATCTTCCCGACGTTCGTCCTCTTGTTCGCCGTCATGGCGTGGCTCGGCATCGATGACGCCTTGTTGATCGAACAGATCGAGATTCTCATCCCGGGCTCGAGCGTGCGCGAGATGCTGTCGATCGTCTATGACGTCAGCGGCAACATCAACGCCGGGCTCGTCTCGATCGGGGCCATCATCGCCGTCTGGTCGGCGTCGAACGGCACAGCCCGTCTCGTCAAGCTGACCGTGTTCGCCTACGGGGAGGCGGAGGCACGGAACTACGTCGTCCGCCGCTTGATTGGGCTGCTCACGCTCATCGCTTTCAGCATCGGTGCCGTCATTTTGATCGTGTTCCACATCTTCGGCCGCGAGTTCGTCGAGCTCATGTACACGTGGTTCCCTCGGCTCGAGGACTTCGACCGGCTGGCGACGCTCACGCGCTACACGGTGTCGACCGTCATCCTCATCTTCGCGTTCTCGCTCTTCTATAAGATCGCCCCGCAACAATACGTCAAGTTCACCGAGACGCTCCCGGGTGCCGTCTTCGCCGTCATCTCGTGGCAGCTGTTGTCGACGGGCTATAGCGTCTACGTCGACCGATTCTCGATGTTTGGCGACACGTATGGGACGATTGGTGTCGTCATCCTGTTACAGATTTGGCTCTACTTGACGGCGGCGACGATGTTGCTCGGGGCCGAGATCAATGCGGCCTGGCCGAATCACATGCGACGCACACGGTATAAGACGCATTTCCCATGAAAATCCAAAAGAAATGGTTAGCATTTTTTGACAACGTGCTATAATACAACACGTGATGCGGGAAATAAATCCATATCTAACGATTTTTGAAAGCAGGTGCACGCATGGCGAGACATAAGAAAAAATCAAGCTGGAAAAAGGTGTTGGCGGTTACGCTAGGCGTCATGACGGTCTTCCTCGTCGCCGGGGGCTTGTTCGTCTGGTCGATGTACCGCGACGTCAACGAGACGGTGACGAAAGTGAATGACAACCTCGACATCAGTCAGGAACGGAAGCAGGTCGAGACGATCGAGCAGAAAGAATCGATTTCGGTGCTCCTTCTCGGCATCGACCGACGGGACGGGGAGCAGGGGCGGAGTGACTCGATTATCGTCATGACGCTCAACCCGACGACGGACGAAGGGGCGATGCTCAGCATCCCGCGCGACACGAAGACGGAGATCGTCGGCAAAGGCATGAACGACAAAATCAATCACGCCTACGCGTTCGGTGGCGCCGAGATGGCGATGGACACGGTCGAAGGACTGTTGGACATCCCAATCGATTACGTCGTCGAGGCGGACATGGAGGCGTTCACCGAGGTCGTCGACGCGCTCGGTGGCATCACGGTGACGAACAACTTCGCGTTCTCTTCGGACGGCTACAACTATCCGGTCGGTCAGGTCGATTTAAACGGGGCCTCGGCACTCTCATACGCGCGGATGCGCTATGACGACCCGAACGGTGACTTCGGTCGTCAGGAGCGGCAACGCGCCGTTGTCGCGGCCATCGTCGAGAAGGGACGTTCCGACTTCTCGGTCGACAAAGTGACGAAGCTGTTGGATGTCGCCGGCAACCGGGCCAAGACGAACATCGAGTTCAATGAGCTCGTAACGTTGTCGACGGACTATATGAAGGCGTTCCGCAACGCCAGTACGCTCCGCATCGAAGGGTCGGGCGGCTTGGAGGCGGACGGGATTTATTACTGGAACCCGGATGCGGCCTCACTCGCTGACGTCCAAACCGAGCTCAAACGCTTGATGAACTAAGTCGTTCCTGACGGGACGGCTTTTTTTGCGTTTGAAAAGATGGTATCGGTGGGACTGATTAAGAGACACTTGAGGAGGGATCGCATGAATGTTGAGACGATTGAACCGATTATCAACCGATTAGAGGATGACCATACCGTTGAAGCGTGGCGGGAACTGTTCATCAAGTGGGACAATCACGCTTGGCACGACGGGGAAGGGGTGACCGAGAAGACGAGCGTCCTGTTGATGGACGCGAACGCCGTCACGAACGACGGCAGTCCAGACTTGGATGCGCTCCATGAGCTGTTGAAGGACCACGTCCAGGCGTCAATCAGCGACTTGTATCTCGTCTCGCTCTTCCCGTACAAGGCGAAGCCGACCGATACGGCCGTCAATCCGCGCATCCGCTTATATGAGGACCTCGGGCGCTTCAAGCATGAATTCGACCTCATGTACGATATGGATCCGGACGTCTATAACGAGATGCAGCTCGATTTGTTAGACGAGACGGACGCCTTCATCGAGCGGCTCGCCCAAGGCGCGACGAAACTGCGCGTCCACGTCCAGTCGTTCCGGGGCATGCCCGAGGAACGGATTCGACTCGTCCTTGAGCTGTGGCACGCCGTGCTTCATCACTATAAGCCGCACGGGCAACTCATCCTCGCCTATGAAGGAGACCCGTCCTTGATTCCCGATTACTTCGCCGTCGCCGATGCCGTCTGCCACTTTGACCTCGCGTCGCATACGCTGCTGGCATTCGCACAAGGGGATGCGAAGAAGTTATCCGACTGGGCGAAGCGGATCGAGGCGCCGGGGGACGGGAAGACGTACTTCAACTACTTGTCGAGCCGGGAGCGTGACCCGTTCGAGAAGAATCTAATCGAGCCGAGCGTCGAGCAGATTCTCGCGGCCCACAGCATTTTGTTCTCGCTGCAAGGCATCCCGGCCATCGACTACCGGACGCTCCTCGGCGTTGAAACACCGGTCGAGCATGATGAACTTATCCAAGACCTGAAGACCAATCCGTATCGCTTGCAGGTGTTCTCAGGGATTCTGAGTCAACTGAACGTCAAACGGACGCATCCGGCATTCTCGCCGTACGCTGAGCAACGGATCGATACGTCAGATAAGCGTGTCTTCACGGTCGAGCGGAAGGGTGGAGGAGAGACGCTCATGCTCTATACGAACGTAAGTGCAGAGCCGAGAACGATCCATGCGAACGGAACGAACCTGTTCACAGGTGAGCCTGTGGACACGATTGAGCTCGACGCATATGGGTTTGTTTGGGTGAAATCTGAATAGGTCTTTTGGTTCAAAAGTAAATTGTGTAAATTAGGTGTATTGACTCACGATTCATTTGGTAGGAAAATGGAGATAGAAGGAATTTCCATGACAAAAAATCCTACATACACCTAAGGAGCGAATTCCGATGAATGAATCATTATTTATTCAATTGCTTAGCATGACGTTCCAATCGTTCTCATACTGGATGTTCGCGACGTTGTTCATCGCCTTGGCAGGCTACGTCGTCTTCTATATGTGGGACCGCGAGTTTGCGATTGAGTATCGGACGCTGTGGCGCAAGTTCTACTATTTGACGTTTGCAGCGTTCGTCTTGTTTGGCTTAATCGTTGAAGCGTTCACGTTCGACGCCGCTTGGGCGCTCGCTGGGATCGCCATCGTCATCGCCGTCCTTGACTTTGGGGTGCTCGTCACGCCGGGCAAGGAACCAGAAATCATCGAAATCGACATGACAAAACCCCTTACGGAAGAACAGTGATGTTCTCGTAAGGGGTTTTTCTTATGCCCGGTAACCGTTCGGATTGTTCGATTGCCAGTTCCAGGCGTCACGGCACATGGCGCGAACGTCATGTTTTGCTTCCCAGCCGAGCGCTTGTTTCGACTTCGACGGGTCAGCGAAGCAGATGGCGATATCGCCCGGGCGACGTGGTGTCACTTTGTAAGGAACAGGTTTACCACTCTCGGCCTCGAACGCTTGGACGAGGTCGAGTACGCTGTAACCTGTGCCCGTTCCGAGGTTGAACGCTTCGGCACCAGTGTGATCCATGACGTAGTCGAGCGCCTTCAAGTGACCCTCGGCCAAGTCGACGACGTGGATATAGTCGCGGACGCCGGTGCCGTCCGGTGTGTCGTAATCATCACCGAATACGCTCAATTCGTTCAAGCGACCGACGGCGACTTGCGTGATGTACGGCATTAAGTTGTTCGGGATGTCGAACGGATCCTCACCGATACGACCCGATTCATGGGCGCCGATCGGGTTGAAGTAACGCAAGAGCGCAATGCTCCATGACGGGTCAGCCACGGCGAGGTCACGCATGATGTCTTCTATCATCAGTTTCGTGCGACCGTATGGGTTCGTCGCGCTAAGCGGGAACGACTCGTCAATAGGTGTCCGTTCCGGCATACCATATACAGTCGCCGAAGAGCTGAAAACGATCCGTTTCACGTCGAACGCATTCATGACTTCAAGTAACACGGTCGTGCCGACGACGTTGTTCTCGTAATAGCGGAGTGGTTCTGATACGGATTCACCGACAGCTTTCAGTCCAGCAAAGTGGATGACGGCATCGATTGTATGTGTCAAAAAGATTTGTTCGAGTAACTCACGATCAAGGATATCGCCGAGGTAGAATGTGACTGACTTTCCGGTCATTTCTTCAACACGTTCGAGTGCTTCACGACGACTGTTTGATAAGTTGTCGAGGACGATAACGTCCTGTCCTGCCTCAAGTAATTGTAAGACGGTATGGGTACCGATATAACCGGCACCACCTGTGACTAAAATGGTGGTCATATGAATAACTCCTTCCAAAAACCCTCTATATGATTACTTCTCTGTTAAACGTACGCGTGTCTGTCCGTTCGTACCTTCGAATAAGCGGAGTGAATATGTTTCACTCTCGTAAACCACTGCATCCTCCGTCTCAAGGACGGGTTCGCCGAGCGAACTGAAGGCGTCGCGTGTCGTTTGCGTGTTCGTCCAATCGATGGCATGAACCTTATCTTGTTGAATGACGAAGAAACCACCGTTATAGAACGCGTAGGCGTTCAACGCATCCGTCTCCCGACCATAAGGAGCGCCGATTGTTTCAGTGAGACCTGCTTCGTTCATCGCGAAGAAATCAGGAATCGATTCACCGAGCCAGTCGTTGTCCAAGTTCGTGTTCACCCAATCAAGCAGAGTGCTGTCCGTCAACTCGCGCGTCGGCCATTCTTTCGTGACGGCGTCAAGTGGGGCCCAAGCGGTTGTCCCATCTAAATCCACTTCGACGTGGTTGTTTTCTTCCTTCATAACTTCGTATCGGTCGCCGATATCTCCTATATAGGTAACCGTTGTGCCGTTTGGCTCTGAGACGAGATTGACGTTTTTTGAAGCGAGCCAGACGTAGTTCGTCTCCGGCTCTTGGACGACCGGTTCAGGGTCTGGTTTTGGTGTTTCCTCAACGACGGTGGCTTCTTGTTTTGGTTCCAATAAGTCCATTACATATGGATACCCGAGATAACCGCCTCCTATGAGTAAAGCGAGAAAGAAAAGCACACCAATCCATTTGCCAGACTTTCGGCGTGGACGGGCCGGTTCAATCGTGCGTTGGTACTTGGCGCGTTCGGCACGTGATGGGACTGGCACTTCTGGCGTATAACGTGGCTTTGAAGCAGTTGGCTTGTCTTCTACTTTTGGAGCATCAACTGTGGTTGATTTAGGCACTGTTTCTGTCGACTTATCGACTACTGGAGTCTCATTGACCGTTGTCTTGTCAACTGGTGCCGATTGTAGGACAGTCGCTTCTTTGTTCAACACGGTGTCATACATCTCAAGTAAAGAGACATAGTATGGAAGAAACGTAGCATCTTTTTTGCCGTCTTTAATCCAGGCGGCGAAGTCAGTAGCCGATTTTTCTTCTTTTGGTAGTGCATTGTTTACCGAACCTGTTAGTTCTTCAAAGGACACGCTTAACGATTTTCCGTCCCCTAAATTTTGTTTAATGGTATCTTGCAGTTTTGTACGTGTTGCCGCATTTGTTTCTGCATACAACTGGAGTAGGCGCTCACTAACGTGCACTATTGTCTCCTCCTTTTGTTAAGTTCTTCCTAACAAAGTTTATCAGATTTACATACCAAAAAACCCAAATTTTAAAAAAATGGGTCATCAATTGTGAGGATTTTTGCTATAATGTTTTGGTATTGACATTGTTAAATATTATCTGCGGAATTTTTCCAGTAGTGACTTTAGAGAACAGAGGAGAGAAAACACGAGTATGAAAGAAGAAACAATTTCTATTGGAGAATTATTCTCCATCTTAAAGCGAAGCAAATTGCTCATCGCTAGTTTAGCAATTATCGCGGCACTCATCGCCTTTTTAGCTAGTTCGTTCGTGATTAGTCCGACATACGAAGCGTCAACACAGGTTCTCGTTGCACCGAAACAATCTGAACAATCGATTGATTTAGGTCAAGTTCAATCTTCAATTAACTTGGTCAACACATATCGTGTGATCATTCAAAGCCCGGCCATTTTAGAGCAAGTTCAAGAAAATGTAGTGGGTGCTCCGGAGAACATCAGTAATTTAATCACGGTCAATAGTGAACAAAATTCTCAGGTTATCAATATTAAAGTCCAACATACAAACCCAGTTTTAGCGACAGATATTGCCAACGAAATCAGTGATGTCTTCTCAAAAGAAGTTCCAGAATTGATGAGTGTTGATAATGTCAAAGTTCTTTCAAAGGCATCGGTCCCAATGTTCCCGGTAAAGCCGAACATTTTATTAAATACAGCGATTGCATCAGTTCTTGGATTAATGATTGGTGTAGCCATCGCATTCCTTAAAGTGGTGTTGGATCGCCGGATTAAGACGGAACAAGACGTTGAAAACATCTTGGAACTCCCGGTTCTTGGATCGATTCCTGTCATCGATAAAGTTGAAATGCGTCAACAACGTCAAGCTAACGTGAAAGGTGAACAAGCCCATGTTTAAATTCGGAAAAAAGAAACATAAGCACGTTCAATATGACAAAACAGGACGGGATTTAATCACCCTTCTTAAACCGAAGTCACCGATTTCAGAGCAATATCGCACAATCCGGACGAACTTAGAATTTACCGCTGTAGATGATGATTTACAAACAATGGTTATTACCTCAGCCTCATCGGGTGAAGGGAAGTCGACCACTTCGTCTAATCTTGCTGTCGTCTACGCACAGCAAGGTAAGAAAGTTTTGCTCGTCGACTGTGACATGCGCCGCCCGACAGCCCACTTCACGTTCCGTCTTTCGAACGGTATTGGTCTTTCTACCGTGTTAGCGAAAAAGACAACCGTTGAAAAAGCGACGCACTCGACTCAAGTCGAAAACCTCGATTTGATTGCGGCTGGTCCAATTCCACCAAATCCGTCAGAGTTGTTGTCATCAAAAATGATGGATCGTGTCTTAGAAGAACTTCGAGCAAATTATGACGTCATCATTTTAGACGCTCCTCCGATGATGCAAGTGGCGGATACACGTCTTTTGGCACGCAAAGTGGATGGTGTCGTCCTCGTCGTCGGTTGTGATAAGTCAGACCGTCAAATGGTTGTCAAAGCAAAAGAACAATTGACGCTCGCGGAGGCACACATTCTTGGGGTTGTCTTGAATAAACGTGAACCGCAAGGCAGCGACGATTACTATTACTATTACGCATACGAATAAAAGGAGAGCGTGCCATGATTGATATCCATTGTCACTTATTGCCGGCCGTTGATGACGGTCCGGAAACAGTCGAACAAGCGGTCGAAATGGCGAAACGCGCCGTAAGTGAAGGGGTGACCGCAATCGTGGTCACCCCCCACGCGTTTCACCCGCAGTTTGACACAAGTCAGCTCGATGTAGCAAATGCTGTCGCGAGATTACAAAATGTTTTGCGGCAAGAAGGAATCGACCTGGATTTATATACAGGGCAAGAAATTCGAGTTTTTGGAGACCTTGCTGAATCATTAGAGCAAAGAAAGGCATTATCACTCGCCGGATCTCGTTACGTTTTAGTGGAGTTTCCGAGTGATTCAGTGCCAGCCTATGCGGAACAACTCTTCTTTAGCCTTCAAACGGAAGGCTATACACCCGTCATCGCTCACCCAGAAAGGAATAAAGAATTTGCTACAAATCCAAAACGATTGATGGACTTCGTCTCGTCTGGAGCACTCTCACAAATCACGACGAGTAGCTTGACTGGCGAGTTCGGCCAAAATGTGAAGGAACTAGCATTCGCTTACCTTCGTAACGGATTAAGTCACTTGCTTGCATCAGACGCTCATAGTACTGGCCGTCGAACCTTCTATTGGACCGAAGTTGAAAAGGTTGTTCGCGAAGAACTTGGTCAAGATAAGTGGGAGAATTACGTAATCAATGCGGAAGCAGTTATGAAAGATGAGTTTGTATTCATTGATCCACCAACATTACCGACTAAAAATTGGCGAGGAAAATGGAAAAAATAATTTACTTATTGTCAAAGAGTAGTTATTGAAAATCCATCTAAAATATAATTCTTTTGTCGACAACTGTCGAACGATTTTAGGTTTATTTTACTCCTTGTATGTTTTTATATTAGGTCGAAAGTGATAATCTTAATTTATAATTTTGAAAGGATGTAAGTTACATCCTTTTTTCTATGAATCATACAGGAAATATATATTTATCCATAAAGGAGTGGTTTAAATGACAACTAAACGAGTGAAAAAAGCAGTCATCCCGGCAGCAGGTCTCGGTACACGTTTTTTACCGGCAACGAAAGCGATGCCGAAAGAAATGTTACCAATCGTAGATAAGCCGACAATTCAATATATTATCGAAGAGGCAGTCGAATCAGGTATTGAAGACATTTTAATTGTCACTGGTAAAGGTAAACGAGCGATTGAAGATCATTTCGATTCGGTACCAGAACTTGAGCAACAATTGATTGAAAAAGGAAAATCAGAATTTTTAAAACTCGTCGAAGAAACAACTAACATTAATATTCATTTCATCCGTCAATCAAAACCGATGGGACTAGGACATGCGGTTCTTCAAGCAAAAGCATTCGTCGGAGACGAGCCGTTTGTTGTTATGCTTGGTGATGATATTGTGCAAGCAGAGATTCCTTGTACGAAACAATTAATCAAACAATACAACAAAACAGAGAGCTCGATTATCGGTGTGCAACCGGTATCTCACGAAGTGACACATCGTTATGGTATCGTCGACCCGCAAACGTCGCTAGAAGGTGGGTTACATAAAGTTGAGTCGTTCGTTGAGAAACCGGCACCGGGGACAGAGCCTTCAAACCTCGCTATTCTTGGCCGTTACTTATTTACACCCCAAATTTTTAAGTTTTTAGAGACACAAGTTCCAGGAGCTGGTGGGGAAATCCAGTTAACAGATGCGATTACACGTTTGAATGAAGTGCAACGTGTCTTCGCTTATGAATTCACAGGAAAGCGCTATGATGTCGGAGAGAAGCTCGGCTTCATCCAAACGACACTAGAGTTTGCTTTAGCGCGAGAAGATTTGCGTAAGGACGTGTTGAAGATGATCACGCAACTAGTAGAAGAAAATGCTGCAATGAATGTAGTCAACTAAAGGGAGGGAAAGTAATTGTCAATTCCTGAACTAGGTCGAAAATCATTTCGGACAAGCGTATTAGTAGTTCTTGATGTTTTTGCAATTCTATCTTCAATGTTCGTGACGTACTTTTTCTTGTACCCTATTGAATTTATTGAAAATGTAGATCGGAATCATTTCGTAGAGTCTGCTTTACTATATAGCGCATTATTTATCGTCATGGCCGGTATCAGCCGCTTGTATCGAGTTGCATGGCGCTTTGCAAGTATGTCCGAAGCCATTCGTCTTGCTGTTACTCTTATTATGAGCACGTTAACTTTGTACTTTCTTCAATTTGCTGTTTACGGGGAAGCGATGGAAAGAATGTTGTTCCTTAGTTTTTGTCTCTCTCTCTTACTATTAGGTGGTATTCGTTTAGGGTCACGAATTTACGTGACGTGGAAACAAGATCGTCGTTTAATTCTAGGTGCACGAAAGATTAATCGTCGTAAATCTGAAAAACGAACTTTAATTGTTGGAGCTGGTCAAGCTGGTCGAATGCTAGTCCGTCAAATTAATCAGTCAGATAATCATCGCATGCATCCAGTAGGATTCATTGATGATAATAGTCATCTCCAAAATTTAACTGTTAATGGAGTGAAGGTGTTGGGGACACTTGAAGAATTAGAGAGTGTAGTCGAACATCATGCGATTGATAAAATTGTATTCGCTATCCCATCTATGAATTATCAAGAACGTCTCATAGTTATTAAACGTGCGAAAGCAATTTGTACAAATGTTCATACGTTGCCGATGATTGAAGAAGTCGCAGCCGGTAAAGTTGCGGTCAATCAAATGCGTCAAGTATCAATTGACGATCTTCTCGGCCGTGAACCAGTTGAACTTGATATTTCGGGTATTCAATCAGAGGTTGAAAATAAAACGGTGCTCGTCACAGGTGCAGGAGGCTCGATTGGTTCTGAAATTTGTCGCCAAATTTTGAAATTCAATCCTGAACGCTTGTTATTACTCGGTCACGGTGAAAATAGCATTTATTTGATTGAACGTGAGTTAAGAGAACTAAATTTAGATGTAGAACTCATCCCGGTCATTGCAGATGTTCAGGACGTTGAACGGTTACGCGACATCTTTATGAGACATTCGCCGCATCTCGTTTTCCATGCGGCGGCGCACAAACATGTCCCTTTAATGGAAGCGAATCCGCATGAAGCAGTTAAAAATAATATTTATGGTACAAAAAACGTCGCTGAAATAGCAGATGAATACGGTGCGTCTCGCTTTGTCATGATTTCAACCGATAAAGCGGTCAATCCAACTAACGTCATGGGCTCGACGAAACGAGTCGCTGAGATGATTATTCAAAATTTGGCAAAGAAAAGTCATACAAAATACGCTGTCGTCCGCTTTGGAAATGTGTTGGGGAGTCGTGGATCGGTTATTCCTTTATTTAAAACACAGATTGAAAAAGGTGGACCAGTCACGGTGACTCATCCTGATATGACCCGTTATTTCATGACGATTCCTGAAGCAAGTCGTCTTGTCATTCAAGCGGGAACGCTTGCGGATGGAGGCGAAGTATTCGTTCTCGATATGGGAGAACCGGTAAAAATTGTTGATCTTGCTCGAAACATGATTAAGTTAAGTGGCTTTACGGAAGAACAGATTCCGATTGCTTTTAGCGGTATTCGTCCAGGAGAAAAAATGTTTGAGGAGTTGCTGAAAGAAGGAGAAGTTCACCCAGAAGCAGTATATCCCAAAATTTTTACTGGAATTGTGACGGAAGAGACGAATATGGCTGAAAAACTTGCACGTATGAATGAATTAATGACTAGCGAAGCACTCAGTTTATATCTTGTTAACTGGGCAAACGATTGTCTGGATTTAAATAATTTGAATGTAAATAAAAACTTACATGAGACAGTCTAATAATGGAGGGTCAGTAATGCCGTATAGTGAAAAAAAACGAAAAATTGACTTTATACTTTCTTTAATCGGATTGATTTTACTGTCACCATTATTTATAGGAATTATGGTCGCTATTAAATTGGAGTCGAAAGGCCCGGTTTTTTTTAAGCAAAAACGTATTGGACTTCATCGAACGCCTTTCAATATTTTAAAGTTTCGCACGATGCGTATTGATGCACCCAAAGATATGCCAACTCATTTATTAACAGATCCAGACCGATATATTACGAAAATCGGCAAGTTTCTTCGAAAAACGAGTCTCGATGAATTACCACAAATCATTAATATTTTAAAAGGTGAGATGGCAGTAATTGGACCACGTCCAGCACTTTGGAACCAATATGATTTGATTGATGAGCGTGAAAAGTATGAAGTTCATAGTATATTACCTGGCCTTACAGGATGGGCACAAATCAATGGGAGAGACGAAATACCAATTGAACTCAAAGCCAAAATGGACGGTGACTATGTCAAAAAAATGTCATTAAAACTAGATGCTTATTGTTTTGTAAAAACCATTTTCAGTGTTTTGAAAAGCGAAGGAGTGTTAGAAGGTGGTACTGGAATGATGAGTAAGGAAGTTGCAACTGCGAAGGAAAAAGAAAAGTGAAGAAAGTACTAGTGGTTGGGAAAAATAGTTATGTAGGTCAAGAGTTAAATAAATGGATTACAAATAAATACTCTAGTCAAATTAAATTGGATCTCGTAGGCTCAAAAAACGGAGAATGGGAAACTATAGAATTTTCTAAGTATGATTCAATAATACATGTGGCTGGAATTGCACATATCAGAGAAAAAAAAAGTAATGAAAATATTTATAAAGAAATCAATACAAATTTGGCTGAATCTGTTGCTAAAAAAGCGAAAAAAGCAGGTGTTAAGCAATTTGTATTTTTAAGTTCAATGAGTGTATACGGATTAACAACAGGTGTGATTACTAGAAACACTAAGGCGATACCTAATTCTTATTATGGGAAATCTAAATTGGAAGCTGAACATAAAATTAAAAATCTAGTAGATGATAACTTTACTTTGGCAATTGTTAGACCTCCTATGATTTACGGATTGGGATGTAAGGGTAATTATCAAAAAATATCAAAAATGTCTAAAATAACACCTTTTTTCCCGAAAGTAAACAATTCAAGAAGCATGCTGCATATTTATAATCTTACAGAATTACTATCTATAATTATATTAAATCAAAAGTCAGGTTACTTTTTCCCTCAGAATAAAGAATATGTCGATGTTGGTGACTTAGTGATAACTATTGGGGAAATACACTTTCATAAGATTTATTTGATAAGAGGTTTAAAGAAAATCATAAATAATATACGATTAAACGTTTTTGAAAAAGTCTTTGGTAATCTAATTTATGAAAAAGAAATGTCTTTACTAGATGAAGATTATCATGTGATTGATTACTATAATAGCGTTGTTATATCAGAAAAACAGTCGAAACTCAACTAGAATGGAGATTTAAATGTTATTTTCAGTAATAATCCCTTTATATAATAAAGAAAAACATATTAAAGAAACCATATTGAGTGTCTTAAATCAAACAACTCAAGATTTTGAGATAATTGTGGTAGATGATGGCTCAACAGATCAAAGTATCTTAGAAATGGAAAAAGTAAGTTTTAATAACAGCAAAATAAAATTGATAAAGCAAGTGAATCAAGGAGTTTCTGCTGCGAGAAACGCTGGTCTTAGAGAGGCTAAAGGAGAATATATATCTTTTCTGGATGCGGACGATATCTGGGAAAGTAATTACCTTGAAGTGATAAATAAATTGATAATTTTATTTCCTAATTGCGATATTTTTACAACAGCTTACACAGTTCATTTAAATGAACACACTTCGAAATTATCAGCAGCGATTAGTTATAAGGATACCGATGATGAAAATTATGTGAGTGATTATTGGATGACCATTAACAATAAGTATGAATTTGTTTGGACTTCTGCTACTACAATAAGAAAAAAAACATTGGATGATATTGGGTTTTTCAATGAAAATGAGACAATCGGTGAAGATTTAGACTTTTTTGCTCGTATTGCTTTGAACAATTCTAATATAGCCCATTCAATTTTACCTTGTGTAAAATATAATCGATATGCAGAAAACAATGCTAGAACATCTGGGAAAGTCGCTTTTCCAAAAGCCTACTTGGAAATTTTGAGAAATGAAATGAATAATTTTAACAGAAGTTCTTTGCAAAGACTCAATATCAGACTTAAATATGACAAAAAAATTATAGCCTATACGTATACTTTGATTTTAGCAGGCCAACGTAAAAAAGCTCGTGAAGTTCTAAATGATTGGCATCCTCAAAATGTGTCATTTAAAGTTATGCTAGTATTAGCCTCCGCTTTACCTAACTTCATCATCAAATTTGTATATGGCATCAGGCTAAAAGCTTTTTAATAACAACGATTTTGAAATTTTTTAAATTCAGAAGGGGATTAGATTAATGAAAGATATTTTGATAGTTGATACTCCGTTTGTGGGTTATCCTTCCAATAATCGCAGTAACTATATTCCGGAAATGCTAATTAAAGAAGGATATGATGTAGAGAAAGTATCCTCAAATTTCAATCATTTTACAAAAGAGTTGGCTGTACAAGACGATTATCTCAATAGTAAATTTAAAATAACTCTAATTCCAACTATCCCTTATAAAAAAAATCTTTCATTGAACAGATACCTAAGCCAAAAGAAATTCGCTAAAAATTTGGAGAAATATTTAAATGAGAGAGAAAAACCAGATTTAATCTATAATTTTATACCTTCTCTTGACGTTGGACAGGTAGTTGCAAAATATGCTAAAAAGAACGACATTAAATACGTAATTGACGTTAGGGATTTGTGGCCAGAGGCTTTTAAAATGGTTATTAAAAATCAAATGATTTCAACTGTTTTATTCTATCCAATGACTAGAAAAGCCAACAGAGTTTACAATGCTGCTGATGGAATCATTGCAGTTTCTGATACTTATAGAGAAAGAGCGCTATCTTCGAGAAAAAATAGTACGATTTCTAAAACGGTTTATCTAGGTACTAACTTAGATTTCTTTAATTTTAAAACTAGAATGAACAACCTTCTCACTAAACAAACAAATCAGATCAATTTAGTATACACTGGGACTTTGGGTCACAGTTATAATTTACCTTTAATTTTTGAGGCGATGAAAATATTAAAAGAAGAGGAAGCTTATGATATTAAACTAACTGTTATAGGAAATGGACCACTAGAATCTCATTTTAAAAATGAAGCAAAAAAATATGAATTAAATGTGAATTTCACTGGAAGAATTTCTTATGAAGAAGTCGTATCATATTTGCAATTAAGTGACATAGCAGTAAATCCAATCGTCCCTAAAGCGGCACAGAGTATTATCAATAAACATGCAGATTATGCTGCGGCCGGCTTACCAGTTCTTAATACTCAAAATTCAAAAGAATATCGAGATTTAATTGAATTAAATCAAATAGGAATGAATACTTCAAGTAACCCTCAGGATGTAGCGGAAAAACTAAAATTCCTCATTGAAAATAAAGAACTAAGACATCAAATGTCAATTAATCATAGGAATCTAGCTGAAGAAATATTTGATAGAGCGAAAACTTATAATGTAATAGTGGACATGATTCAAAGATTGCTGATGAAATAAGTGAATGCTATTTAAAAAATGACAGAGGTGTAGATTTGAATATTCAAGTGTTACTCTCAACAATGCACCAATCAAAAATAGATTGGCTAGACAAATTTAATTTACAAACAAATGCTATTATTATTAATCAATGTGATAAGAATGAATATATAAAGATTGATAAAAATTTTAAGGAAGTTGAAGTTTATTCTTACAACGAACTTGGAGTTGGTAAAAGTAGAAACAGTGCTCTTATAAGATCTAATGCTGACATATGTCTAATGGCAGATGACGATATGAGATATGTTGATGGATATGAAAAAATAGTCCTTGATGCTTTTAGAAATAATCCTTACGCAGATGTGATTCTATTTAACGTCGCCATCGAAGATGCAGAAGGAAATATCAATTTGAAAGTAAAAAAGAATTCCAAGGTTAAGTTTTATAATTATTTAAAATATGGAACTGTTAATATTGCATTTCGCCGTGAAGTTATCATAAAAAACAATATATTCTTTTCACTTTTATTTGGAGGTGGGGCAAGGTATGGCTCAGGAGAAGATACATTATTCTTAACTGAATGTATAAAAAAAGGACTAACAATATATTCTAACAAAGAAATTATAGCGGAAATTAAATATCGTCCTTCTTCGTGGTTTAAAGGATATAGCGAAAAGTATTATTATGACAAAGGTGCTTTGTTTGCTGCGATTAACCGAAGGTTTTCATATTTATTGATGCTTCAGTATTTAATTAGAAAAAAGAAAAACATAGGTGGAAATATTTCGTTTGTCGAAGCCATGACTTTTATGATAAATGGAATTAAAGATTTTAATAATAAATAGAGCTAGGAGTGGTGATAAAAAAAATGAAAGTTACAATTGTGGGAACAGGATATGTTGGGTTGTCTTTAGCAACATTATTATCTAGTAACAATGATGTGATAGCATTAGATATTGATTCGTTTAAAGTTGAAAGTATAAACAAACGCAAGTCACCAATTTTAGATGAGGATATTGAATATCAATTTAAAAACATGAAATTAAATTTAACCGCTACAACTGAAAGTTATTTAGCTTATAAGAGTGCAGATTTTGTTATCATTGCAACACCAACAGACTATGATACTAAATTAAACTATTTTAATACAAGTTCAGTAGAGACTGTTATAAATAATATAAACGAGATTAACAATAAAACCTGTGTAATTATTAAATCCACAGTTCCAGTAGGCTTCACTGAAAGAATGAGGAAAAAACACCCAAACATGGATATTATTTTTTCCCCTGAATTCTTACGTGAGGGAAGAGCATTGTACGATAACCTTCATCCATCTAGAATTGTAATTGGTGATAATACAGACAACGCAAGAATATTTGCTAACTTATTAACTGAAGCTGCAACTAAAGTAGAAATTCCTGTACTATTTACTCAACCTACTGAGGCAGAAGCTATTAAATTGTTCTCAAATACTTATTTAGCAATGAGAGTTGCATTTTTTAATGAACTTGATACTTATGCAGAAATGTGTAATTTGAATGCAGAGCAGATAATAGAAGGCGTATCTTTAGATCCTAGGATTGGAAACCATTATAATAATCCTTCGTTTGGGTATGGTGGTTATTGCTTACCAAAAGACACAAAACAACTGAAAGCAAATTATGTGGATATACCTAATAACATTATAAGTTCTATAGTAGAAGCAAATAAAACTCGAAAAGAGTTTATTACAAAAACAATACTAGATAAAAATCCAAAATCAGTCGGGGTATATCGTTTAACTATGAAATCAAACTCCGATAACTTTAGATATTCCTCGATTCAAGGAGTTATGAAAAGAATTAAATCAAAAGGTATTGAAGTAATTGTTTTTGAACCTGGAATAAATGAATCTGAATTTGAAGGATACAAAATCATTAATGATATACAAAAATTCAAAGAAAAATCAGATATAATCATTACGAACCGTATGAGTAGTGATCTTGAAGATGTCAAAGATAAACTATATACAAGAGATATCTACAGAAGAGACTAAGGGACTAAGTTACAAGGAGAATGAAATGACAAAACCAACGCGTTTGCAAGCAACATATAAAAATGCGAAGTTTGGATTAATTAGTCAAATAATTTTATATTCAACTCAATTCATTTCAAGAACTATATTCATACAAACGCTTGGCGTAATATATTTGGGGATTAACGGTCTTTTTACAAACATATTAACTATACTGTCATTAGCAGAACTTGGATTGGGTTCTGCTATTACATTTAGTTTATATAAACCTTTAGCAGATAACGACAAAATTAAAATTTCAGGATTGATGAACCTTTTTAGAAAAGCATACCTTGTAATTGGAATAATAGTTTTAATTATAGGTTTAAGTCTTATTCCCTTTTTAAATATTTTCTTTGAAGAAAAACCTGATGTTGAAAATTTAGAAATTATATTTCTACTTTTTTTAATTAATACAGTTTCTACTTATCTACTAAGTTATAAACGCTCAATAATCATTGCTGATCAAAAAAATTATATCATCATTGTGATACACACATTTTTTACGCTATTTATGAGTGTTCTTCAAATCATGATTTTAATAGTTTTTGAAAGTTTCATTATATATCTATGTGTTCAAATTATAGCTACGATAAGTATTAATCTGTTTATATCTCAAAAAGCAGATAAAATGTATCCGTACTTAAAAAAATCTCAACATATTATTTTAGAGACTACATTTAAAGCTGAAATATTTAGAAAAATTAGAGCAATGTCTTATCATCAAATTGGTCAAGTGCTTGTCATTGGTACAGATAATTTGTTGATTTCGATGTTTATAGGTATTAATTTTGTAGGAATTTACTCGAATTATTTGATGATAATTGGAGTTATCAGCGCTTTAACTAATCAACTACTTAATTCAGTTGCTGCTAGTATAGGAAATGCTACTGCTTCTGAAAGTATAGAAAAAAATTCAGACATTTTTCAAAAACTGTTTTTTGGTACGTTCATAATTTTTAGTTTTTGTAGTGTAAGTTTGTTTACGTTACTCAATCCTTTTATAGAAATGTGGTTAGGAAAAGAATATCTTCTTTCAAATGCTCTAGTAATATTGATCATTGTGAATTTTTATTTGTCTAGCATGCGTAGAAGTGTATTGTCATATAGAAATGCTTTAGGGCTTTATTATCAGGATAGGTATAAACCATTAGTTGAAGTAGTGATCAATCTAGTATCTTCATATATTTTCATTCAATTTTATGGTTTAGCGGGTGTGTTTTTAGGAACAATTCTTTCTACACTTGCAACTAGTGTGTGGATAGAACCCTATATTTTATACAAATATTATTTTAAAAAAAATCTTCTTAATTATGCTAAGAGCTATATTCAATACATTTTAATTACAATAATAATAACTATATTCGCATTTTATTCTACTTCATTAATATTTAATGGAACATGGATTACATTAGTATTTTCATTTATTAGCGTATTTGCAACGTACTTCATATTTATTTTATTTTTCTTTAAAGGAAACAAAAACTATATTTACTACCGTAAGTTATTTTTAAAGAAAATTAAAAAAATATAGATCATTAATCAAAAAGGAGATTTATTTAAATTGACAAAAAAAAAAATTATAATAGTTAACAATAATTTAAATATAGGTGGGGTTCAAAAAGCATTACTAAGTCTATTAAAAGAAATTGAGAATGAATATGACATAACCTTATATTTATTTAATAACTTTAATAAAGTACAGAATCATTTAATCCCTAAAAGTGTAAAAGTTATAGAAGCGAAATCGTTTCTAAAGGTCTTGGGTGAAGCTCAAAGTAATATAAACAAAGAAAGTAAATACTTAGCTTTCTTTCGCGCTATCATGGTAGGTTGGACGAAAGTATTTGGAAATAAAATCCCTTTTAAAATTCTGTTCTTTCCAGAAAAACGCTTAAAAAATTTTGACATAGCTATTTCATATCTGCATGTTACTAATAACAAATCATTTTATGGTGGGTGCGTTGAATTCGTATTAGAGAAAATTGAAGCTACGAAAAAAATAGGATTTATTCATTGTGATTTTTTAAATTATGGTGGAAATACTTCTGAAAATAGAAAGCTATATTGTAAATTAGACGGTGTAGCTACAGTATCAGAAAGTTGCAAAAAAAGCTTTCTTCAGGCTATTCCTTCACTCAATGATAGAGTTTACAAAGTTGAAAACTTTCATGACTATAACTCAATACAAGAATTAGCCTCAAATAATCCGTTTGAATACGAAAAAAGTATATTTAACATTGTAACAATCTCTCGGTTAAGTTCTGAAAAAGGTTTGATAAGAACTTTGTTTGTTATAAAAAAAATAATTGAGGATGGACATTTGATTATGTGGAATATCGTGGGAGATGGATCTTTAAAAGAAGAAATAATTGAAATAATTAATAATTATAATTTGAAAGATTACATTAAAATATACGGTGACACTATAAATCCATATAGGTATCTTCCTAACGCCGATTTGTTTTTACTACCATCTTTACATGAAGCTGCTCCACTTGTCATCAGTGAGGCGATGAGTTTAGGAGTTCCAGTGTTAGCAACAGAAACACTTTCAGCTCGTGAAATAATTGCCGAATATAAACAAGGATTTATATGTGAAAACTCTGAAGAAGGTATCTACACAAAATTAAAATGGTTAGTTGATAATCCTGAATATTTAAATAAATCGCGTATATACCTTAAAGAAAATTCACAAAACAATCGTAATGCACGTGAAGATATTAAAAGACTTTTGATAGATTTTGCTTAAAGGAAGTGAGCAAGTATGAAAAAACTAGTTTCAATTATAGTTCCAGTATATAATTCAGAAAATTTTTTGTTTGAAAATATAAGTAGTATTTTAAATCAGACTTATTATAATATTGAAGTTCTATTAATTAACGATGGTTCTTCTGACCGCAGTCTAAGTATATGTAAGGAATTAGCTCAAAAAGATCAAAGGATATTTGTAATCAACCAAGAAAATAAAGGTGTATCAGCGGCTAGAAACAAAGGTTTAGAAATAGCCCAAGGACATTACATACTATTTGTAGATTCTGATGATATTTTAGAAAAAAATATGATTATGGGATTATTAAGAGGTTTTGAAAATAATATTGATTTAGTCATATGTGGATATAATGTTCAGCATTTATCTAAAGAAAAAAAAGTTAAGAACGAAAAAATAATTTTCGAAAGAAAGATAGTTAGTGTTGAAGACATCTCTCGAAATTACTGGGAATATTTCCGTAAAGGTGCAATAAATCCTCTTTGGAATAAATTATTCAAATCATCTATTATAAAGAACGAAGGATTAAAATTTCCCGAAAATATCAAAATGGGTGAAGATGGATATTTTGTAGTGAATTATTTAAAATCATGCCAGAACATAATGTTTACGAATGATATTTATTATAATTATATGGTTTATCCTTATCAAAGTTCTCAAAAAATATTTCCTGATTATTATGAAATGATGAGAATTAATTTCGGAATGATTGAGTCTTTTTTAAATCAGTATAATGGATTAGATAATGAACAGAATTTCAAATATCATCAAAATGAACTTTTCAAGGTCCTGAAACATTCTATAGTTTCTATTGAAAAGAGTAAACAAATTGATAAAAAACATAATATAAAATATATATTGAATGAGAACGAAGTTACTCGAAAAATCAGCTATCAGAATATTTCAAGTAAAAGAAATAAACTATTTTTATTTTTTTTCAAAAGAAAAAATACTTTGATTATTCGAATCTTAATTTCTGTGGAGAATTTAATCTTCTTATGGAGGAAAAAATGGAAAAAGTGAGTGTGATTATACCGATTTTTAATGCTGAAAATATACTTTCAAAATGTCTTACTAGTTTAGTACACCAAACCTATAAGAATATTGAATTTATATGTGTTAATGACGCTTCTAAAGATCAAAGTATTGAAATTATTAAACAATATGCTGCAAAGGATAATCGTTTTATTATTATTGATAAAATAGTTAATGAAGGGGTCTCTAGTGCAAGAAATTGTGGAATTAAGATTTCTTCAGGGAAATATATTATGTTCGTGGATTCTGATGATTATCTAGAAAAAACCTACATTGAAAATATGGTAGAAGAAATGGAGGAAAAAAATTCAGATATAGTGGTTTCTGGATACCAAAGAATACAAAAAAACGCTTCAAGCTTTATTAAGTTAAATAATTCAAACTATAAAAGCTTAGCCGAAGCTGTATTATATCTAATGAGAAGTAATGTTTTTGGATACACTTGGAATAAAATCATCAAACGTAAAGTTTTAATAGATAATGAAATTTTTTTTGATGAAAGTACAAGTCTTTTTGAAGATCAACTATTCTATATGGAGTACATTAAAAACATAAAGAGAATAAATACATCTGCTGCAATCGGTTATAATTATGTGATTAACGATAATTCTTTATCTAATTCTTATAGAACTTCAAGGCTCACGCTAATGAATCAAATGATGACTTCTTTAGAACGATTTATGGAAAAAATTAATATGGATGAGAAAAGCAAAAATGAAATATTATATGACTATTCTTACAAAAGCTTGCATGAGTGTATAAGACAATTAGCATTAAACAAGAATGCAACGGAGATGAAAAAAGAGATAAAAAAATGGAAAGAAAAATATATAATTAATTATTTTATTAATAATTATAAAAAAATGGGAAGAGAACGTAAAAGTCAGATTTTATATTTTTTATTAAAAAGTAGAAATGAATGGTTGTTAGTTTTGTTCTATAAAACATTTGTATTTATTAGGAGGTAAAATGCTAGCACTATTAATATTATTTTTTATCTTTATACTTTTTTTTATTGTTATACCAAAAAGAGTTCTGGGAATATATTTTTTGATATTTACTATTCTTTTATCTTTAATAAGTTTTTTCATAAAACCTTTTGAAACAATGGATTTATTTAGACATTTTATAATTCTTGAAAGTCTTAGATCAGGAGGATGGGATGCATTAATTAATTTCGATTTATTCGAATCCCTACCTTTATTCGGATACTATTTTTATGTCATCAGCCTTCTACCTTATAACGGTTTTTTACCTGCAATTACAACATTTTTAGTCTATACATCGTCTTTTAGTATTCACATTAAGACATTTCGTGAATTAAAATCACCAAAAATTGTAATTTTTCTAGGGGTATTATTATTTATCACTACTTTTAATTACTTAGCTATGGTGAGCGGGATTAGAAACATGTTGGCCTTCGCCATTTTTGCATACGTACTTTACTATGATTTAGTATATAAAAAGAACGCTTTTTACAGTTGGATATTTTATATTTTATTATGCTTTCTACATTCTAGTGTGATTATATTAGTACTCTTGAGAATATTGTTGGTGTTTTATAATAAAATGTCTTCGAAAATAATAATTCCTGTTCTTTTAGGATGGTCTTTTTCTTTAGAATTCATTTTAAAAATAGTAGCGAATTTAACATATATTGATTTCTTTAATCTTCTTTATATGCAAATACTAGGCTATAGTGCAGTAGATTATTATTCTTTACTTCCAATTATAAACAAGGTGCTTATTATATCTTTGATTTTCATAATGTCTTTATTTAATATATATAACTTCGAACATATCCCAAAAGGCTTTAAAAAAATACAAACCTATATTTTAATTGTGCTATGTTTTACGTTAGGATCCGTATTGAATTATAATATTTTCATTAGATTTTCCGATTTCTTATCTATTCTTTCACCAATCGTAATTATGTTAACAGCAGAAGTAATTAGAAGTATTTCTCATGCTAATTACGACCTAATGTCTAGTAAGAATAATAATAAAGTTAGCATCTACTTTAACCTCATTAAATTAATGATTCTATCAATTTCTGTCTATTCATTTATATACTTATTGATGTTCCAGTATAGATATGTAATTTTATCCAGTAATTTTTATTTTACTACAATATAAAATGTCAATAAAAGTTTAAAACTGGTTGTCCTCGTTTTTTGATAATCCTCATCTTAGGGAGTTGGCTATCTAAAAAGATCAAAGGGATTTCTTATATTGAACGAGGTTTTTCGAAACTGGAAATATTCGATGTGAATCGTCGCGATGGAAGGTAGAAGGTATCAGTTCATTTGCCATGGAAATAGGTCATGTGCATCCTGTCCTCAATGCAATTCTTTTAACATCGTATCCACAGCGGTACGTCAGGACGTTGAAGGATGACTACGTGTTCGGGATGGATGTAAAACTACGGATTCAGGCGAGGGCACTGAAAAACTTCAAATGATTTTGAACAGAGGAGCGTCGTCCCGTGAGGAATGGCGCTCCTCTGTTTTCATCGCCCTTCAGCCGCCCTATCCGGCACGCCGCTTTCCTGGGGCGGGCGTCGAGCCGCATCTCGACGTCGTCGTTGCTGGGTCTCGCCTTGCCCGCTGATTCCCCGGGAGTCGGCGTGCCCTCGGGCGGTGGCTGCACGCCTCCTGCATTCCGGACTATACTGGCAGTAACCAACCAACTTGGAGGCGTGTAGACGTCAAGTTGATTTTGACACTTTTTGCTCGTTTGCCTTTTACACTTCTGCCGAAAATAATGATTTTCGGTTCCTCATCCGATGACTGTCGTCATCACTATGTATGATTTCGACGCGATGAAGTAAGCGGTCCAATGTCGCAGTCGTGATGCCCTGGTCTCCGATCAATTCGCCCCATTGGTCGGGGCTTTTGTTCGAGGTCAGGATGATCGAGCTGCGCTCATAAAGGTGGTTGACGAGATGGAAGAAGAGATTGGCTTCTCGTTGGTCCATCGCCATGTACATAAGGTCATCGATGATGACCAGGTCCGAATCTCGCAACCTTTTTAACTGGATCTTGTGTAGTGCAAAATAGGAGTGGTTCTTATGTGTAGTGCAAAATAGGAGTGGTTCTTACGCAATGTTGGTGAGGTAGTGATGCCGACATTATGGGAATAAAATCAAAAAGGATTGATTCCTGTCAACAGCGGTTTAAAATTGGTTCTTCCTCACTTTTGATGAAACGCTTCATTCCTGTGGTTATTTAGACATCGATTCATATTTCAGTATAATAACGAGCCTCAAGTGATATTCAATACTTTGATGCGCAACAGTTCCAATCCTGCCCGACCATACATTTGGCGTTTGGTCGTCTTGAGTCGGTTGACCTGCCCCTCGACAATGCCGTTCGACCAGGGCAGCGTCATCCCGAGCCGGATGGCGTCGATGTCCCCTCGTATATAGATTGCGAAAGAAGATAGCGAGGCTTCGTTCATCCGTTCCGCCTGTTCACACCACCATAAGATATCCTGTTTGGACGTCACTTCGTTGAAAAGGTTCTTGAACGAACGGACGAGGTCGTTCAACACCTTCAAGAAAGGATGGATGTCCAGTATCTTTATGAGAAGTGGTTTGTTAGAAGGTTCGTCCTCCCAGAGGACTTTCTGGATGATTCGTCGATTGATGTTTATCTCATGCGGGACTGCTTTTTTCAATCTTGCCACATAAGGTCGAAACGTACTGATTCCACGGGGATATCCTTTCCGTTTCAACGTCCGGTACATCCATTCGGTCGTCCTACCTTGACGGATCCATCTGACGTTGTCTGCCTTGTAGATGTCTGCGCTGTGTCGTCGATGTGACCGACTGATTCTTGGTGGCTCTGTCATCTGTAGGTATCTACGGCACGTCTTTGGATCGATATGGTGACGTCTGATCAACTCGGAGATCGGAACGCCCTGTCTTGCATCCTGTTGTACTGCGAGAACAAGCGTCCATTTTCTTCTTTCAGCGTCTGTCAGTTCACGTTCGGTGATAAGACCGTCCGGTTCGAGAAGGATTTTTTCGCTAGATGGAAGACGTCGCTTCAAGATGTCCTCCATTTTCTTTCCTAAGTTATGAAACAAGTGCCATCGGTCACTCACCTGTTGAATCGTCTCATCGGCCAAACGGATGGCCTCCCGAAACTCCATGGACCCGTCTCGTGCCACCACCTGTATGGTGAGATGCGAACGGATCCAAGCACAGACGGTTTTGACATCCCGAGAGGGAAGTAAGGCGATTGGGCGTCGTGTCTCTAGATCACAGATGATTGTCCCGTACTTTTTTCGTTTTCTCCAGGCCCAGTCATCAATACCGACCACGCGGGGGGCAGCCACCTTCCGATTATGTTGTGAGCGTTTCAACAGTCGGAGTAGCGTACTATCGCTGATATTGTTCAAGATACGTTCCAGCCCGATCGCACTCATCCCACTCAAGAGCCTCAGCAGCCCACGTTCTAAACGGATTGTTCTGCGGGAGTGTGGTCGACACAGGGAGGGAAATCTCTCCGTAAAGATGCTTGAGGGACAGCTTGGTTCGTCGCAGAAGAAACGTCTTGCCTGAATCCGTAGTTGCACATCGAATCCGAACACATGCTCATCGTGCAATGTCCTGATGTATCGGCTGTGGACACGATGTGAGCTTTTAGTGCAATGGGGACAGGGTGCACACGACTGTTTTCCATGACAAATGAACTGAAACGCTTCATCACAACGGTTCACCTCGACCACTTCTAGTTCTGGAAGAAACTCGTTTAACATGATCGATCCCTTCAATCCTTTTAGTAAACTAATTCCCGAAGATTACCTTCATCAAAAGTGAGGAAGAACCATTTTAACAGCGTTGATTACATGGCGGACGCAAGAACGTCGGACAGAACCAAGTGGAGAGCCATTTCTTCAACATCGAGCTGTGCAAGCAGTGCCCCTTGCGCGAAGGGTGTTACAAGGACGGGGCCAAATCGAAGTCCTATAGCGTGTCATTGAAATCGAGGGAGCACAGCGAACAGTTCGAATACGAGCAGACCGATGACTTCAAGGATCATCGTCGGAAGCGTTTCGCGATCGAGCCGAAGAACAGTCAACTGAAGAACCCCCAAGGTCTGGCGCGCAACAAGACGCCAGACCTGAAAGGCATGACCTTACAGAGCGTGATGGCGATCGTCGCGGTCAATCTGAAGCGAATCATCACCCTCCGGAAAGAAGAAACAGATTAAAGGCAAGGAAAAAAGGCGATCGTCCCGACACAAGTTGGGCCAATCGCCTTTTTCACGTTCTCACGCTCGGATAGAGCTGGGGTTTTTCAGTGCCCTCATTCAGGCAAGGCGTTTTTTTCTGCAGCGACCCATCCTGTCTCTAAAGCATTTTCACGAAGAGGTTTCTTGACCTGTGTCGATCACACTCCCGTAGAATGTCTAGTTTTGAACTTAGGTTGCTGAGGCTATTGCATGGGTTGAGCGTGGTCGAGTTAGAGTATATCTTGAACAATATCAGCGCTAATACGGTGCTCCGAGTGTTGAAACGCTCAGAACAACATCGAATCATGCCTGACTCTCGCATGATTGGTATCAATGACTGGGATTGGAAAAACAAAAAAATATGAGACGAGCATCTGCGATTTGAGAACAGGCCGTTCGATTGAACTGCTGCCGTCGCGAGATACGGGGACCGTGTTGGAATGGCGCAACAATAAGACGCCGATTCATTTTGGTGTCTCGAGGCGGCTTCTTGCCTTATGTAGGGGTAGCCAGTCTGGCATCCCATCCTGTCATAGACGTCCTCAATCGTTTTCATCTGGTCCAGAACCTTAGGAATTTGTATGAAACGGCGGTCATCAGCCATAATTCAAACGGTATCAAGTTCAATCAGAAGTTCGAAGATTTCTTGATCTATTTTAGTAGATTTTTTGATGGGCTATTCCGACATTCTTCCTCAATAAAGCGTAAGAGGCTTTAACGCACGATCATTACCAGGCCGACCGCGCTCGGTCGTCCGGATTCATTCCCTACAGTAAGAGCAGCTCGTCATGTTGGCGAACCAGTTGTTCGAGCATTGGGACCAGTATGAAGAAGTGGATATTATCCCGTATACAGGGGACTCAACCCCGGACCGCATCTTCCATTCATACGCCGATGTCCATCACAAAGGAAAGCAAGTCGAAGGATGAAGACATTGTAAAAGGTGGCGACCTCAATCGTCCCTCCATCTTGAAAGATGGGACGACACGATTACACGATTGGGTGAGTGGGTGCGTCATGGTCATCTAACTTCTTCATTGAAGAGACGCCGATGACGTTCGGGGAGCGGCAGAAGCTTAGCACCATCTGTCTCGAAGCACAATCGTTTTAGGATGCAGCAAATCATTCAAACATCGCTACATCAATTGAACTGAAATAGGGGAAAGTTGTATCGCTCACGGACGATGTATCGATTTGGGGTGGAATAACGAAAAAAGCAGAACAAAGCTTGGCTTGAACGTGGCCAACTTCTTTTCTGCTTTTTAGTTCACTTGATTTACATTTTGTTTTCAAGATTTTGATATTATATGTTTACGACTTGCATCGTATTTTGGACTAATGGCACGTTAAAAGTTTCCATAATGAAGATTATTATTTGGGTCTTGGTCAGGGATATCTTTTAGTCGTTTAGCAGGTATGCCAGCATAAACGCCGTTCGAAATACAATCTTTTGTAACCACCGAGTTTGCACCGATTATCACGTTATCCCCAATAAATATTGGCCCAACTATTTTAGCTCCCGCTCCGACAAAAACATTTTTACCGATGATTGGGTGTCCGAATTCCCTGCCGTCTTGAACTCTCATCTTTCCATGGTTTCCTCCGATTGTCACTTGTTGCATGATTACAGAGTTTTCACCAATTGCTGAATTAGGGTGTATGACCAGACCTAAACCGTTATGCCCTAACTTTGTAGTTGGGTGAATTTCGGAAGTGGGTGGAATATCGCACGAAAAAAGAATTCTATTACATATCGTTATGAGGTTAGGAATTACAGGTATTCTTCTCATGTGTAATTTCCTTGCGAATAAATAGCTTTTCATAATTGCGTTCATATGGTAACCTCCGGTATTTTACCTAAAAATACCATGAAAAAGCATATGAGTCGACCCTTATAATCAAACTATAGAAATTTTAATTCAGAGCAACCAAACTGTGGAGTCACAAATCCGCTCCACATAACATTTTTTTCGGTACTCCCGCAATACTTACTTGTCACACGCGTCGTCACTAATCCTTTAAATTGTGACAATCCCGGCACTAACTGCGGAGATGAACTACCTTCACTGTTTTAATATAAGGTGTTGATGATATTTTTTGGAAAGTTAGTGAACGATTTCGCGTTACCAAATGGAGTTCCCCTGATTTTGACTGGGTGGTATTCGTGTATCGTGAAACTTGTTGACAAGTCTTTCGTGTGCGGACTGGGTTGAAGCACCAAATTCAGATTTTATCGCCGTTGTATTATCGTCACTCTTTGGTAAATAGGATTGCAATGCTGGTACATTTCACTGGCCGTTATCATTCCCTCGACATGAAGTCACAATCATGATCATTGGCGCATGTAAACGCCTTTGAATACTTCGACGTCGTCACCGAGACCTGGCCCCGAAAAATCTCAAGATTGGAATCATTAAGCATCAACGAGGCAATTCACAGGTGAATGAAGCATACCGCGAGCTGGCTGACCATTATCGGACGGTCGTCGTACCCAGTCGTTTCCGTAAACCGAAAGACAAATCGAGCGTCGAAGGCGCGGTCGGCTTCCTTTAGCTCAGTCTCCGCATTAGGTGGCTCACAAGTCCGTATTAGTGGCTCCCTGTCTCCACAATACTCATCAACGAATCGATGGTTAGAAATTGAGTTTATTCAAAGGTCGTGTCGCTCCTGCAGTGATTTTTTGCCAGCCGCATCTTCCTGTTACCAAATAGAGAGGATGACGTTATGATGTTCCTAATATAGTTGTCCGAATATAGTTGTCCGAGCGAGTTTAGAATGAATTTTTGTGCGACAGACTTTGAGTTATGGAATGGTCGATGCATCTCACGGTTAGATACAAACCGTGACGCTTGATGGTACATAAGATGTTAGAAGCGTTAAAACATTATGTCTGGAATCAATCTTCACTGAACATGCGTGAGGGCCAAAAAAGGGACAGGAATAGTTGGAATCAATCACTCCTGTCCAAATTCTCTCGTTTACTGTTCTTTGTTCAATCCTTCAATCAACTTCCGACTCCGCTCTCTTGACACGTGAAGATAGCGCTCGGTCGTATTGATTGACTTGTGTCCGAGCAAGTCGGCTACGCCAAGAATGTCTTGGCTCTGATTGTACAATGTTGTCGCAAAGCTATGCCGCAACATATGGCTCGTCAGCTTCACGCCGAACTGTTCTTGCGCGATTTTCTTCAAGTCAATGTTCACAAAGCCGGGCTGGACGATGCGTCCGGTCGGCATCAAGAAAATGCGATTCGAATCTCCGACGTTCGGTCGATGCGTGGCGATATACTTCTTTAATTCCGTCGTAAGTCGAGGTGTCATCGGGACATGACGTGTCTTGTCGCCTTTTCCTTTTCGGACCGTCAACAACCGCTCTTCGAAATTGATGTGGTCGAGCTCCAAATTCAGAATCTCACTGATTCGTAATCCGGCATCCCCTCCTACGAGATAAATCGTATAGAGCGTGTAATTGCGGGCGTGATACAGCACCGTGTTCATTTGTTCGCGTGTAATGATTGTTGGTGGTTCACTGACACCTTCCCGCGTGACAATTCGACTGAACGGATTATGATTCATCCAATGCTGATCGATAGCGAACGTGAACAGCCCACGGATGCGCATAATATAGGATTTGACCGTATTGTCGGCCATCCCGCTGAGGTGTTTTTTGTATGGGATGGCATGGTTCGTCTCGTCGATCTCTTGGATGTACACTGCACCGTGCTCGGCCGCATAGCGGGCGAAGCGCAATAACGAATTGCGCGTGCTTTTCAGCGTCGTTTCGGGCGCTTCCTTTCGTTCTCTCAAGTCCGTTAAGTACAAGTCGATGGCATCATTCAGTAACACGTGTTTCATGTCATTCACTCCTTCAAGTTGATTGCCTCTTTCAGTTCTCGTTGGACGTCGGCCTTATATGCCCGCAAACGACTCGGCGAATAAGACAGCGTCTGTTCGGTCCCATCAATCAAGTGGCAGAGGAGTTCGAAATGGCGGGGAGACAGTAACAACCGTTGTTCGTCGAGCCAGTCGAAGAGATTGCGTTCGGACGTCATGCACTGTTCCGGAATCCGTTCGGCTGCGACCTCGTGCTTCAAATGTCTGGCGTTCTTTTGTTGGTGATTCAGAATGGCACCCCGGATCCGCTGGAAGCAATATGTCTTTGACAGCGTGCAACCGCGATTCAACGCTTCCCATAGGGCGATTCGTGCGATTTGGGCGCAGTCTTCCTGTTCGTTCGGGTGAATCGATAGGTGGCGGATGACATAGTGAATCATCGGTTCCCATTCATAGATTTGATCATCAATGTGATTCATGTGGTGATTCTTTTCCGAGCGCTCTGTTGATTTTCCTAGGTTAATTCGAGTATAGTCATCGATATCCGAGATGGACTAGCGCCCTTATCGCACGTAAGCCTAGGGCTTAATTGAAATATCGGCTTACAATAACGAATGGAGTCGAAAGGCAAGCGTACAGCAACAACCAATCGTCGAATATCGATGAATATCCGACGAATATGAAATAGAAGGACTCAGGTAAGAGATTTCCCATGTAAGGTTCTTTGGTTCCATCAGCCGATCTTCTGGATTGATTGAAGGACACAGTCTGTACGAAGGGCACTCTCCAGCAACTATATAAGTGGGCCTGTAGAACGCGCTAATGGATTCGTTTCTTAGCAGCGATGTCGACAAAGTGGAGTACGGAGCGACGTCTACGGGAATGAGAGGGTAAACGAAGCGAAGTAGGTGAGTCAGTTGAGAGAAGCAACGATTGAGAACAAGAACGGCATGCGGCTGTCGGCCATTTCGTATGGGTGTGCCATGACCGAATTGACTGCACCGGACCGTGACGGCAACATGGACTCCGTCATCTTGAAGTACGGCAGTCCCGAGCAATATCTTGAGAACCCGGTCTATCTCGGTTCCGTCGTCGGACGGATTGCCGGACGGATCCGTAACGCGGAGATTGATGGCGTGGCCTTGACCCCAAGCGAGGCCCCGCATCATATCCACGGTGGAGACGACGGCATCACGTTCCGGCATTGGGACATGGACGCCGAAGGACAGGCGATCACGTTTACTTATCTAAGTCCGGATGGGGAAGAAGGCTATCCCGGCAACGTTACGTTCAAGGTGTTGTATGAGTTGACGGACGATAACGAGCTCGTAGTCACGATGACGGCTGCGACGGACAAACGGACGTGGGTCAACTTGAACCATCATAACTATTTCAATCTCGGCGGACGGCCGACAATCCATGATCACGTGCTGACACTGCCATCGGATCACGTCGCACGGCTCGATGACGAGTCGTTGCCGACGGGCGAATTACTTGAAGTGGAATCGACACCGTTCGATTTTCGGGACGGGAAGCGAGTCGGGGAGGCAATTACGTCAGAGGACGAGGCGATTGCGAAAGCTGGTGGCCTTGATCATCCGTTCATCTTGAAGGACGGGGTGACGCGATTGCACGACCCGGTGAGCGGACGCGTCATGGACGTCGAGACGAACCAACCGGTCATGGTCGTCTATACGGCCAACTTCCTCAGTGAAGAGACGCCGGTGACGCTCGAGGGGCGGCAGAAGCATAGCGCCATCTGTTTAGAAGCTCAAGCACTGCCGGATGCACCGAACCATCCAGACATCGCCACATCGATTGAACTGAAACCGGGGGAGTTATATCACTCGCGGACGGTGTATCGGTTTGGTGTAGATTGATAAGCCTCTATACAAAAAGGAGTTGGAAGATTATATTCTTCCAGCTCCTTTTTGATTCGATTGCTGATTCCGACTTTATTTAATCCCCGAATTCGTGACGCCTTTGACGAAATATTTATTCGCCCAAAGGAAAATCAGAAGAGCCGGGACGGTCGCGACAACGGTCGAAGCCATCATGGCGGCCGGATTGACGAAGTTCGACCCTTGGACGAGCGTTGCGACACCGAGCGTGAGTGTCTTCATCTCATCACTGTTCGTCACGAGCGATGGCCAGAGGAAATCATTATAGATGGCGAGGAATGTGACGACACCGAGTGTTGTGACGACGGGCTTGATGGACGGGAAGATGACTTTCGTCAGTACTTGCCACTGGGTCGCACCATCAAGATAGGCGGCTTCCTCGAGCTCTTGTGGAAATGAGCGTAAGAAGTTGTATATAAGGAACACGCCGAGTGTTCCTGCTGAATATGGCAAGATGAGCGGGTAATACGTATCGAGTAAGTTCACGCTTTTAAATAGATAAAACGCCGGGAACAACGTCACGATTCCGGGTACGGTCAACGCGATGATGACAATGGCCAAAATGATTTTTTTACCGGGAATGTTGAGCCGCGCGAGCGCATAGGCGGCGAGGACATCGACGAAGATGACAATCACCGTTCCCATGAGCGTGACGACTGCGGTATTGATCGTCCATTGCACCATGTTGGAGTCCGCCGAGGCAGAGAAGATGGTCTGATAGTGCTCGAGTGTCCATTCGTTCGGGAAGAGACCGGCGCTCGAGAGTGATTCACTGAGTGTCTTGAACGAGGTAAACACCATCCAGATGAGCGGGAATATGAACAATACGGCAAGGATGGACGTGAACGTCACGAGTAAAACCGATTTCATTCGTTTCTTCTTCATGTGACTTTCCGCTCCTTTTTCTCAATCGTCGTGGCTGGCCGTGAGCTGACATTTGTCGGTCCGACATTGGTGGCACGGGTGAACCGTTTCTTCTCGGACTTTCCACTTTCCGTTTCTTCTTTGTTGTTTCGGTATGACATCCAATATTGGAGGCCTGTGATGACCATCATGATGAGTCCCATCAAAAGCGCCATGGCGGAACCGACGCCGAGTTGGTTGTTTCCGAACACGGTCGCATGAATGCCCATAATCAAGGAACTCGTCGATTGACTTGGTCCACCGCGTGTGATGAGAAGGGACTGTCCGTATAAGTTGAAGGAGGCGATGACAGTCGTAATCATGACAAAAATCGAGATATTTCGAATGTCGGGTAACGTGATGTAGCGGAACTTGTTCCACGAGGAAGCCCCATCTAAATCAGCTGCCTCGTACAAGTTCGGATCGACTTCATCGAGCGCGTTGACAAACAACAGCATGTTAAATCCGATCGTCCACCAGACGGTCGCGATGACGATGACGAACCAAGCGTACGGTTGATCACCGGTCCAGTTGATCGGTGACGAAATCATACCGGTATTTAACAATAAGTTGTTAATGAACCCACCGTTGGCGCCGAACAACCAAAGATAGAGCGCTGAGACGGCGGTGACAGAAATGGCATAAGACAAGAAAAAGACGGTCCGGAAAAATGTTTTCAACCGCTTCGGCAAGTTATCGATTAATAGGGCCAAGCCGAGGCTGATCAAGATGAGCGGTGGCACGCTCAAGACGATAAACATTAACGTGTTCTTTAAAGAATTCATGAACACGTTGTTATAGAGCGTGTCCGGCGTGAGAATATCGACATAGTTCTTTAATCCGATGAACCCGTTATTGCCCACGGACAAACGAAAATCATGCAAACTGATCCAGATGCCGTAAAGTAACGGGGTCAGCCAAAAGATGAGAAAACTGAGGAGAAATGGAATCACGAACAAAAAGCCAATCCATTTGGTTCGTTTCGTCATATACATCGCACGTCCTCCTTCCAAAACGATCAGTGTAGGAGCCCCCACACTGATCGAAATGTCATCTTTACTGTTGGGTATCGGCGACTTGTTTCGCTGCTTTCGTCGCTTTTTCAAGTTCGGCCATCAAATCCTCTTTCGTGAGATTTGCTTCACCTGTCAATTTCGTGAAGACGACCTCGTTCATATAACGCATTTGCTCGTCAAATTGATACACACGAGGAGCTGGTTCATATATTTCTAATTGCTCCTGGTTTTGATTGGCGAGCGCATATTTTTCAGGGTCTTCTGAAATCAATTCAAGAGTGGCGACATGTGTCGGTGTTTGACCGGACTCGGCCCAGTTCGCTAAATTCTCAGGGGTGTACATGAATTTCAAGAACTCGGCAATCCCGTCTTTTGTTTCTTGGTCATCGACAGCGGCGGCTACGGCGATCGTATGAGCGTTCCCGGTCGTCGCTTCTTGTTCAAACAAGGTCGGCATTTTGCCGATGCCAAGCGCATCGCCGTATTTCTCTTTCACGGCTTGATAATACCAAGGACCGGTGAAGGTGACCGCGGTCTGTTTCGAACTGTCCTCGGCCGACTTCATGAACGCTTGGAACTCACCGTCAAGGCCGAGCTTCTCAGGCGAGGTCTTGTCTTCAAACACCATCGCGTGATACTGCATCAACGCGTCCGCATATGTGCTATCAGTGAAATTCAAATAGCCTTCCTTAGCCAAATCGATACCGTTTTGAGCGGCAGCGACCGTGAAGTAGAATGTCGTCAATCCGGTCGATGGAAGACCAAATGCATACAAGTTCGAATCTTCAGCTTGAAGCGATTCTCCGAGTTGCTTCAACTGTTCATAATCGGTCGGTGCTTCTTTGACCATGTCCTTGTTGTAGAACATCGTCAGTGGGTGAATGTCGAGTGGGACACCAAACATCTTGTCGTCGACTGAACCGGATTGGACACCCGCCTCGTTGAAGTCGCTCTCCGAAATCTCGGCCGCCTCCATGAACGGTCCGACGTCTTGAATCAATTGATCTTTTTGATACGTATCCAGGTTCGTTTCATGCATGACGACCAAATCGTAATCCCCGGACTTAAATTTCGTGTAATGCTCTTTTTCTTGGGACTGGACGACTTGATATGTGTCTTGACTGGAGTTAAAGTCATCGACGATTTTTGTCATGTAGTCGCCGTCACCACCAGTGAATCCATTGATGAATTTGATTTCTGTTTTTCCACTGTCTCCCGAATCGTTCGGGGTACAACCGGACATCGCGAACGTCAATAATCCAGCAGACATGAGCATGGCATATTTTCGATTTAACATTTCGTCCTCCTTTAAGTAAGCGCTTACAAATGACGACGCTGACGTTTAATCCACCACTGATTTGTATCAAATGGTTTTTTATGTCTAAACTTTTTTTAACACACTTATCGCACATCAATTAAAGAATTCCCTAAGTTGTCACATTCATAAACAAAATTGAAGAAATATTTATTAACCGAAGCATAAGTGCTGATAAAATTCGCCTCTCCTTACATAAAAATCATGGAAGGTGAGGCGATTGGAAATGGTGAATTGGCTATTCTTAAAGTTCTACTGGCGATTCGTTGTAAATGTTACTTAGGACTTCGGTTATCGTATCACTGAACGAGCGGAACGATGGGGCGTCGATGAGTGATGTCATTGCCTCTTTCACGATTATTGCGCTCGTCCAATCGGACACATCGGTCGTCTCAGTGTAGATGCGAGTGAATTTTTTGCCTTCTTGTTTCCCGGACTTCCAAAACGAGATGTTCTTCGCTTCGAATGCCTCGAGGAGCGGGAGACGTTCGGTGTAGTCAATCGGTCCAACTTCCACATAGAGTTTGAGACGCTTGCTGCCTTTCCGTTCGAACCAAATGATCAGTCCATAGTTGAGCCAATAGCGATTCAACCGGTCCATCTGTTCTAAGTGAGGCAACCAATCGTTCATGACGAAGTTCGGGACGCGAGTATGAGCGGAGTATGTCGTAATCGCCTGTTCATTTACAAACTCGAGAAACGCTTGATGGACGATATTGCCGCCGGTCTTGAAGATGTAGTCGATTGTTTGTCGCTTGCGGTTGTAGATGAGCAGGAGATGTCGTCTCGTCTCTGCATCGAACGTCTCGAGTGTTTTGACCGCTTGCCGCAACTCTATTTGTTTATGCTTCGCCGGATTGGCGTTCGCATACAGTAGATGAATCGCGGAGGCGTAGTCTTGATACAGCTCGAGCGCCGTGTTCATCGTATCCTCGTCATCGACGAGACGTTCCTCGAGGAGCGCGATATAATACGTCAGAAAATCGTAAATGTTGTCGGCGATTGTCGCCCGGTTCAATTCGAGTTCTTGCGTGATCATCAAACGGACGTCCTCGTAGTCGAGGAACCAGTAGTCGTCGTGGGACGGGGCATCACTCGAGAGCGTCAAATAGACCGGCAAGATGTTCCGGTTCGGGAATGTCTCATGGACGTGGTCAAAGTAATGACTGAGTTGGCCTGCTGACTCGCTCGAATGAAATTTGTTTTCGATGAGAAGCATCAAGTTCAGTGATGGAATATCAATCAACAAGTCGATGGCGCCATTGCCGGTCCACCACTCGCGATGGACCGTGACGTCCGAGAGTGGGGCGTGCAGGAATGGGAGATAGTCGATGCCAACGATTTTTTCTTCATTCTCCGGCTTCGTGATCAAGTTCATCAACACTTTCCGTAAAAAGAAGCTGCCAAGCCGGTGGTTCTCGTTCGGGTCGAACAGCCAGGCGAGAACGTTCGAGTGACGAATCTCGTATTGATCGACGCGGAGCACTTTGAGCGGATTGAATTGGTGGAACTGCTGATGAAGACGGTTGAATTCGGTCGAGTTTTCGAGTTGTAAGATGGTGTCGAGTGAGTAGGGCATAGGGACCTCCTAAAAATCGTTGATAAGATTAGTAAACTATAAATGGAATAGGAGCGCTGTATAAATATTAAACAGGGTCAGAAATTGTGTCAGGGTGTTGTGGGGAAAACAGTTAGAATTTTGACAAGGGGGTGATAACAAGAAAAGAAGAAGGTGTTGTCGAATAGATGTCGAACGATTCATGTGTGATAGCTGAGATATCATCTACCTTTTTTAAACAAATAAAGAGTATTTAAAGTTCATCTTTTGTAACATCTAGAACGAGAGATGCTAAATAATAAATGCTTCGTTAGGAAGCGTACGAACACGGAGGAATTGAAGTGGATAAAACTTTTGAATATAACGAGGAAACAATTGAACAAGAATTTGACCAAAACTATGAAGAACAACTTAAACAAACGAATGATCAATTAGAAAATGATATTTTAATTGCACTTGTCGGGGATGTAAACTGTGGGAAATCGTCTACAATCAACAAGTTAATGGACGGTGAATTTGTATCGACTGGAGCAAAACCAGGCGAGACAGTAGAAATTAAAGAAATTCAGTACACTGATAAAATTGTATTCGTTGATACTCCTGGACTTGATGATATTAATAAAGAAAACTCACAAGTGACGCTCGATTATTATAAAAAGTCAGATGTCATCTTATTCTTCACGAATGCTGCAGGTACGGTACTGTCTGAGAATGAATTAAAAAATTTAAAAGAAATTGAAAAAACGAACAAAAATATCATCATCGTCTTAAATAAAATTGACGCGGCTGAAGACATCGGTGGCCTTGTTCAATACATTCAACAAGCGACAAACTATAAGTATCCCGTCACTCCAATTTCATCGCGCACAGGTGAAAACATTGGTATGTTACAACGAGAGCTCTTAAAAATTTTAGAGGAGAAACAAAAAGATATCTTAATGGCTCGCGAGTTAAAGGATAAGTCGACAACGGCGAATCGTTGGATCAACAGCGCTGGAGTTGCTTCGGCAGCAATCGGTGCATCACCTATTCCTGGATCAGATATCATTCCACTGACGGGGATTCAAGTAGGATTGATCATCAAACTATCTATGCTTTACAACAAGCCAGTCTCGAAAGAAAGTGCGAAAGAATTGTTGCTTGCGACAATCATTGGGAATGCCGGTAAAACAGCATTTCGTCAATTGGTAAAACTAGTACCAGGAGCAGGATGGGCAGTCGGAGCTGGTGTGGCTAGTGCTGCGACTATCGCTTTAGGATACGCTGTGAAATACTTACACGAACATGACATTGAATTATCAGCCGAACAATTGAAATTTGTATACAGTATGTTTTTAGAAAAAGAAAAAAGTAAATGATCATCCTACACCAAATGAGCCGCCCCGATAAATTCGGAGTGGCTCATTAATATGTTTCAGAATGAATAGAGTTAATTCGTAGCCCGACTTTTTTCGGACATCGCCTCTTCAAATCGTGCCGTAATCTGTTGCGGCCGTGTGATGGCACCGCCGACGACGACAGCGTGTGTGCCGAGGTCCATGCAGCGTTTCGCCATCTCGGGCGTCAAGATATTGCCTTCGGCGACGACCGGTTGCGTGACGTGGTCGAGCACGTTCTTCAAGAATTTGAAGTCGTCGTGGAAGAGGAGCGAACCGTTCGTCTCGGCCGTATAGCCGTGGAGCGTCGTCGAGATGTAGTCGAAGCCGAGTCGATCCGCCTCGATACAATCCTCGAGCGTCGCACAGTCGGCCATCAACAGTTGATTCGGATAAATCAAACGGATGGTGTGGACGAGCTCTTGGAGCGTCATGTTGCCGGGACGCGGGCGATGGGTCGCATCGAGGGCGATGACGTCGACGCCAACCTCGATTAATTCTTCGACTTCCTTCATCGTCGCCGTGATGAACACGTCGCTGTCCTCATAGTCGCATTTGACGATCCCGATGATTGGGACGTTCACTTGTTGTTTGATTTCACGGATATCTTTCGCCGAGTTGGCCCGGATGCCTTTCGCGCCGCCTTGGACGGCCGCGATGGCCATCCGACCCATAATGAAATCGCTATGGAGCGGCTCATTCTCGAGTGCCTGACACGAGACGATCAATCCGGTTGGTAAATCGGTCATGTTTAATCACTTCTTTCTTTTAATCGGTCGAGCGCTTTCAATGTTTTGAGGTAATGCGCTTTTAAGTCTTCATTTGTTTCCATCAACGTCTTTGTCACCGCGTCCGCCGTGAAGAGGAGGGGGAGCTGTGTGTTGATTAAGAACGCCTCACCCGAAGCGCCGGCCGTCAACAGTCGATGGTCGACGAGCTCGGCGAGCGGGGAGTGCTGATAGCCGACGAAGGCGATGGTCGTACAGCCCGATTCTTTGGCGAGCTGGACGGCTTGGACGACCTCACGGCTCTCGCCACTGTTCGAGAAGGCGATAATCAAATCGTCTTTCGTCGCAATCGAGGCGTCCATGACCATGCTGTGGCTATCGAACGCCGTCGTGGCGAGCAGTCCCATCCGCCGCAAGCGATACTCCATCTCTTGGGCGACGAGCCCGGCGTTACCGAGTCCGTATAAGTGGACCGAGCGGCAACGTCGGATATGGTCGCAGATCGCGAGAAGCTCGTCTTGGTCAATCAAGTGAGCGGTCGTCTGAATCAATTCGATGTACGACCGTTGCATCGGTTCGAGCGACGTCGCCGTCTGGGGCAAGTTCGTTTCCGTCAATGTCTTTTGCATCATGAGCTTCAGTGCCGAATAGCTCCCGACCCCGATCGTCTTACAGAATCGGGTCACGGTCCCAGGTGACGTCTGGATGGCTTGCGCCAACTCGGTGATCGTCAACTCGATGGCGTCGTTCATATTCGTCATGAGGTAATCGGCAATCTTCTTCTCACTGTCCGTCATCTCTGGATAGACGTCTTTCATTTGTTCCCACACGGCTGTTCCCTCCAACACAATTCGTTATTCGCCCCGGCCTAACGCCTCTTGGACTTCATTCTTAATAATTGTAACAGAAGGACCGTAAATTACTTGAATCCCATTTCCTTTTTGCACAACCCCGTGGGCGCCCGTCGCCTTCAACAAATCCTCGCGGACGTGTTGATGGTCGTTGACGGTGACGCGGAGGCGTGTCGCACAGCAGTCGACCGTGTCGATGTTGGCATCGCCACCGAGTGCGGCGATGATCGCCGTCGTGCGGTCCGATGCGTCGACGTCGGCTGTTTTTACAGCTGTTTCGTCTGAACGTCCCGGTGTCATGAAGTTGAACTTCGTGATGAGGAAGCGGAACGTCACGTAGTAGAGCAAGAACCAGAAGGCACCGATGACCGGTACGAGCATCCAGTTCGTCTTGTCATTTCCCTGTAAAATCCCGAATAAGATAAAGTCGATGAACCCACCTGAGAACGTTTGACCAATCGTGATCTCGAAGATGTGGGCCATCATGAAGGCGAGCCCGTCAAAGATGGCGTGGACCAAGTAGAGGACCGGTGCCACGAACAAGAAGGCGAACTCGAGCGGTTCGGTGATTCCCGTCAGGAACGACGTGAGCGCCGCCGAGAACAAGAGACCGAAGACGACTTTCTTCTGTTCCGGTTTCGCACAGTGGTACATGGCGAGCGCGGCACCGAGCAGACCGAACATCATCGTGATGAAGCGACCTGACATGAAGCGGGCCGTTCCTTCGTAGAACTGAGTCGTGCTCGGATCGGCGAGCTGGGCGAAGAAGATTTTCTGCGTCCCTTCAATCAACGTCCCGTCGATGACCATTGAGCCCCCGAGGCCGGTCGTCCAAAACGGGATGTAGAAGATGTGGTGCAACCCGAACGGTCCGAGCATCCGGAGCACGAAGCCGTAGATGAACGTCCCGATGTAACCTGTCTTGTCGACGAATCCGCCGAGCGAGAAAATACCGCTCTGAACCGTCGGCCAGATGAAGTAAAGTCCAATCCCGACACCGATGGCGACGAACGACGTGATGATCGGCACGAAGCGCGATCCGCTGAAGAAGCCAAGGAACTGTGGAAGCACTTGCTTGTTGTAGCGGTTATGCAAGAGCGCCGTCACAATCCCGATTAAAATACCGCCGAAGACCCCGGTCTCGAGCGTTTGAATGCCGAGCGCCATCCCTTGACCGGCACTGGCGAGATCCGTCTCCATCAATTCACCCGTGATTTGAAGCATGGCGTTGATGGTGGCGTTCATAATCAGATAGCCGAGCATGGCGGCGAGTCCCGCCGTCCCTTTATCCGACTTGGCGAGTCCGACCGCGACCCCGATCGCGAACAGGACAGCCAAGTTGGCGAAGACGATCGACCCGGCGGCGGCCATGATGGTAAACAAATGCTGAAGCCAGGTGATGTCGAGGAATGGATACGCCTGGACCGTGTTCGGGTTCGAGAGGGCGCCCCCGATCCCGAGCAAGAGTCCCGCTGCCGGTAAGACAGCGATGGGCAACATAAATGATTTCCCGAATTGTTGTGCCCGTTCGAATAGACGTGACATGATAAAGTCCTCCTTAAAATTATTTTCACCTGAATCATAATATGAAAAATATTTTTATGCAAGCGGTTACGGTAAAAATCTTTTTAACAAAAAATCGAACCAGTCAACGGGACCGGTTCGATTCGCATGGTTATGTGGTTTTGACAGGGGACGTCACATCGGCCCCGTTTGTGGCGATGACTTGCTTGTACCAATCGAAGCTCTTCTTCTTCGAGCGAGTGAGGGTGCCGTTACCTTCATTGTCCTTGTCGACGTAGATGAAGCCGTAACGTTTCTTCATCTCACCGGTCGAGGCGCTGACCAAGTCGATCGGGCCCCAGCTCGTGTAGCCGAGAATCTCGACGCCGTCTTTGATGGCCTCATGCATCTGTTCGATATGTTTCGCCATATAGTCGATGCGATAATCGTCTTCGACGTATCCGTTCGCGTCCGGCGTGTCGACGGCACCGAGTCCGTTCTCGACGACGAATAGCGGTTTCTGATAGCGGTCGTACAGCTGGTTCGCCGTGATGCGGAAGCCGGTCGGGTCGATCGTCCAGCCCCATTCCGACTTCTCGAGGAACGGGTTCTCGAGCGAGCTGAAGACGTTGCCTTGCGTCGTCTTGTTGATCTCCGGGTCCGTGCTCGTCGTCCGGCTCGCGTAATAGCTGAAGCCGATATAGTCGACGGTGTGCTGTTTCAACAGCTCGAGGTCGCCGTCTTCCATCTGAAGCGTGATGCCGTGCTCATCGAGATAACGTTTGGCGTAGCCCGGGTATTCGCCGCGCGACTGCACGTCGATGAAGAAGAACGATTCACGGTCCTTGTCCATCGCGTCCAAGACGTCGTCCGGGTTGCACGAGTAGGCGTACGTCTGACCGGCCGCGAGCATGCAACCGACTTGAAGATCGGGGTTGATGGCGTGGGCCGCCTTGACCGCTTTCGCGCTCGCGACGAGCTGATGGTGCGCCGCCTGGTATTTCACTTGTTGCTTGTCCTCACCATCCTCGAAGACGAGCCCGGCGCCGATGAACGGCAAGTGCAGCAGCATGTTGATCTCGTTGAACGTCATCCAATACTTCACTTTGCCATTATAGCGGGTGAACAGCGTCGTCGCGTACGTCTCAAAGAAGTCGACGAGGCGACGGTCGCGCCAGCTGCCATAGCTTTGGATGAGACTGACCGGCACGTCGAAGTGGGCGATCGTGACGACCGGCTCGATGCCGTGCTTCAACAGCTCGTCGAAGACGTCGTCATAAAACTGGAGACCGACCTCGTTCGGCTCGGCGTCGTCGCCGTTCGGGAAAATGCGCGCCCACGAGATCGATAGGCGGAGCGCCTTGAATCCCATCTCGGCGAACAGCGCGATATCCTCTTTATACCGGTGATAGAAGTCAATCGCCTCGTGCGACGGATAAAACTCGCCCGGAACCGGCTCGAGTGACGGCAAGTCGCCGAACATGACGTCGAACCGTTTCTTACCCGTAGGCAACAAGTCGACCGTCGTCAAGCCTTTCCCGCCTTCTAAGTACGCGCCTTCTGCTTGGTTCGCGGCGATGGCGCCGCCCCATAAAAATCCGTTTGGAAAACTCATCAAATCCATCCTTTCCATAGTAGAGGAGGGACGAGCCCTCCCACAATTATTCGTTGATGACGAAGAGCGACTCACCCGAGCGAACAGTTGTGGCGTGGCTCGGTGAGACGACTTTTCGATTCGTGACGATGACCGGTGTCGTGAGGGCACGGCCCGAGCGTTTGATCGAGTCGACGTCGAACTCGATCAACAGCTGACCTTTCTCGACAAACTCGCCTTGCGTGACGTGTGCTTTGAAATGCTTGCCTTCAAGTTGGACCGTATCCATGCCGATGTGAATCAATACCTCGGCGCCCGTCTCGGTCGTGATGCCGATGGCGTGATGCGTCGGGAAGAGGGCGGATACCGTACCTGAGACCGGAGCGACGAGCTTGCCTTCCGTCGGTTCGATGGCGACGCCTTGGCCGAGTGATCCCGATGAGAAGGCGACGTCTGAGATGTCTTTCAATTGAACGACTTGCCCAGCGAGCGGGCTAACGATTTGTTCTTGACCGACTTTCGTTGCGGACACTTCTTGAGCGACCGGTGTGACTTCTGGTTGTGGTGTTGCGGCGGCTGCTTTATTGACGCCACCGAAGAGGTACGTCAAGACGAAACCGACGACGAAGGCAGCTGCTGTCCCGATGAGTGAGCCGTAGAAACCGGTCGTGATGCCTTCCGGTGAGATGTTCGACGGATAGCCGAACACGCCGAGACCACCGATGATGTAGGCTTGTGTGCCCATGACGCCCATGATTCCACCACCGACGGCACCCCCGATACAGCTCATGATGAACGGTTTCTTAAGTGGGAGCGTGACCCCGTAAATGGCTGGCTCGGTGACTCCGAAGATGCCTGAGATGAAGGCCGGGATACTGAGCGTCTTGATCTTTTGATTTTTGATGCGAAGGAACACTGCGAGCACGGCACCGATTTGTGCGAATGAAGCTGCGAAGACGAGCGCGAGGACCGGGTCCGATCCGAGTGATGTCAAGTTGTTGATGGCGACCGGGACGAGTCCCCAGTGCAATCCGAAGATGACGAACACTTGCCAGAGACCACCGAGGAAAATCCCGGCGATGAGCGGGCTCAAGTTGTAGACAGCGACCGTCGCACTACCAAGCAACATACCGGCCCACGTCGCGATTGGTCCGATCAAGATGAACGTGAGCGGGACGATGATGAGCAATGTCAACAATGGAACGATGAACATTTTGACGACGTCTGGGATGACCGTCTTCAAGAACTTCTCGAGCTTCGCTGCGAAGAACGCTGCGATGATGATTGGAATGACGGATGTCGAGTATGTCATCAAGATGACCGGGACACCGAGGAACGTGATATGAATCGGTGATTCGAACATCGTACCGGCGAAGACGGTGTAGAGCGGGTCACCGGCCGTGAGTGTCGATAGCGTCGGATAGACGAGCGCCGCCCCGATGGCCATCCCGATAAACGGACTGCCGCCGAACTTCTTAATGGCCGTATAGCCGAGGAAGATTGGGAAGAAGTAGAACAGCGAGTCGCCAATGGCGTTCAACAGTTGATATGTGCCGGACGTGGCGTCGAGCCAACCGACGGCGACGAAGAGGGCGTTAAACCCTTTGATCATCCCGGTCGCGGCCAAGACGCCGAGGACAGGAGTGAAAATGCTAGAGATGATATCGATGAACCGGCTGAATAGGGACCCTTGTGGTGCAGCTTTTTCTTCGACCGGTGATTGGTTTTGGAATCCGCCGACCTCGACGACCGCTTTATACACGTCCGGGACGTGGTTACCGATGACGACCTGGTACTGGCCGCCGCTCTTCATGACGGTGACGACATCGTCCATGTTTTTGATGGCTTCTGTGTTGGCCTTGCTTTCGTCTTTCAATTTGAAGCGCAAACGGGTGATACAGTGGACGACGCTGTTGACGTTCTCTTTGCCGCCGACTTGCTGGATAATGTCGCGTGCGAGCTGTTCGTATTTCATGTCCATACCTTCCTTTTCCATTGGATTTTACGTTCGCGTCAAATAAAAAACCTGACCCGTGTCAGAGGAAATACGTAACATCACGTATACCATCTGACTCGAGTCAGGTTATGCCCACTAAAGGTAACATTCCTGCGCAGGAGACCGTTCAGTTGTTATTTGATACTTGAAATGTAGCACCCGCCAAAACAAATGTCAACGCTTACATTTGGGGATTTTCAGATTTCTTTTTTCTGTCAGAAGTGATAATATTTCACTTCTATAGATGGGAATCATTTTGACTTGAAACCAAAGGGAAACAGAATTCGTACATAGATTAACAATTCAAAAGGGAGTCCAAATCATGAGACGTGAACAACATATCCGCCGCCTCGTCGACTACGCGCGGCAAGGGAATACGAAGACGTTTATCCTAGGAGCCGCCTCGGCGATCATCACGGGAACGCTCGTCCAGTACGTCTCCCAATACGAATTCATCGTGCTCGGCATCGGCTTTCTAGGTGTCATCCCGCTAGCCGTTCGCGAATGGAAACTTGGTACAATCCGGGCCACGTTCAATGACAATGCGACGTATCAGCGGCTCGTCCGGTTGCCATTCTGGCTGACGTTATGTGGATTGGTCATGCTGTATGGACTTCTCGGGTGGTACGATTCTGGCTCGGCGGGACCGTCCTTCTTAATCGGGTTCGCGGCGCTCTGCATGGTGATGTTCGGTCTCCAGCGCGCCTTCGATCGGGTCATCTTGAAGCTCGAGCCGGACTATATCACCGACCGTGAGCTGCATCGCGAGTTGAAATGAAAAACGAGGTCACCCGGCGCGGGGTGACCTTGTTTTTGCTTACAGATAACGCTCGTTCATGACCCGACCCCGGACCGGCTTGGCGGGGGACCCGTAGGCGACGACGTGGTTCGGGATGTCCTTGACGACAGTGGCACCGGCACCGATGACCGTGTCGTGTCCGATGTGGACGTTGTGAATGACCGTCGAACTCATGCCGATGAACGTCCGGGTGCCGACATGGACGTTGCCCCCGAGATGGGCGCCTGGGGCGACCGAAGCGAACGGTTCGAGCACACAGTCGTGATCGACCGATGCCATCGTGTTGACGATGCTGTGCGGGCCGATGACGGCGTTCGGATTGATGACGCTGCCGGCCATGACGGCCGTCCCTGCGCCGAGGGTAACGTTCTTGCCGATGACGGCGCTCGGATGGATGGCGTTGATGAACTCGAAGTCCGGCATCCGGGCCCGAATGTTCCGCTCCAGCATCTCGCGTTGGACGTTATCGCCAATGCCGATGATGCCTTTTTGGGCGACGACGTTGGAATGGACGAGACCGAGCACGGGGTACCCGGCGACGAACTTCCCGATGAGTGCTGGGTTATCGTCATAAATTCCTGCGATCCGGTAGAGCCCCATCAACTCAAGAATATCGATGATGACTTGTGCGTGACCGCCTGCACCAAAAATCACAATCCATTCCATGATTGGTCACCCCTTTTTGCCGAAAACTGTCGAAAATATTGTTCTGTACGTTAGTTATTTCCGATTCCCTGTATTTGAAACAAAACAAAAAAGAAGTTACGAGCATGGTTTGATATCGAAGCATATTCCAGGAACAGACATGTGACTTCCTATAAAGGGATTCGTTCAAAAATCTGTAAACCTTCCAAGTACAATCCAAAAGCATTATCCGCATTTCCGTTTTGTTGTTTTTCGGACGGGCTATTTTCCTAAGGTAATCTACTGATGGGAGGAGTGCTCACATGCCTTTGAAACTGATGTACATCACGAACCAGCCGGAGATCGCGCTGCTCGCTGAACAGAACGGGGTCGATTGGGTGTTCGTCGACTTAGAGTTGAACGGGAAAGTGGAACGGCAAGGTCATCTCGATACGGTCATCTCACGCCACGCGGTCCGCGACGTGAGCCGGTTGCGCGCGGTCTTGAAGCATGCGGAGTTGCTCGTCCGCGTCAATCCGATTTTCCAAGGATCGCGCTTTGAAATCAATGAAGTCATCAACCGAGGAGCCGACGTCGTCATGTTGCCGTATTATAAGACGGTCGACGAAGTCGCGACGTTCATTGAGCTCGTCGATCGTAGGGCCGGCGTCTGTCTGTTGTGTGAGACGAAAGAGGCCGTCGCCTGTATGCCGGACGTGCTCAAACTATCGGGCATCGACTACGTCCATATCGGGTTGAACGACTTACATCTGAGCTACGGGCAAAGTTTTCTGTTCGAACCGCTCGCCGACGGGACGGTCGAGGCGGTGACGCGTCAACTCCAGGCGGCGGGCATCCCGTATGGCTTCGGCGGCATCGCCCGAATCGGGGAAGGGAGACTCCCGGCCGAGAAAGTGCTCGGGGAGCATGTCCGGCTCGGCTCGTCGCTCGCGATTCTATCGCGTAGCTTCTGTAATATCGGGGCGACCGGAAAATTTGATGCCAGACAGGCACAAATGTTCCAAGAAGGGGTATGGAAAATTAGGGTGTACGAGCAACAGCTCGAACACGCGACACCGGAGTGGTTGGAATTGAACCGGTTGAGCCTCGTCTCGACCGTCGATGCCATCGCGACGGAAATCCAGAACCGGAAAGGGATTTTGTCATGAATTTGCTATCGACAGGAGTGCGGTTGACTCCTGAACAACTCGCGACACTCGAACGACTCGGTTATACGGTGACGACACTCCGCGAAGAGGCGGATGTGACGGACATCGATGTCTCAGAGGTCGAGGGCTTGATTTGTAATAACTTGTTCCAATATCGCCAATGTGCGGATTTCAAACGACTTCAGTTCGTCCAAGCGATCAGTGCCGGACTAGACCGTCTGCCGCTCGACGAACTGAAGGAACGAGACATCCGCATCTATAACGCCGGCGACACGTACGCCGTCCCAATGGCCGAATGGATCGTCTGGCAATTGCTCGACTTTATGAAGCACGGGGCGGCGTTTCGCGAGAAACAGGCGAACCGGCATTGGGAGAAGGAGCGTCGCTTGCGCGAACTGACCGGCAAGACCGTGGCACTGCTTGGACTTGGCCATGTCGGCGAGGCAATCGCCACACGGCTCCGCGCGTTCGATATGACTCTCATCGGCGTCGGGCATCGGGAGAAGCAGGTCCCGTTCGTCGACCGTTACGTGTTGATGGATGAGTTGCATGACGTCTTGGCGGAGAGTGATGTCATCGTCATCGCGTTACCGCTCACCGACGATACGTATCATCTCATCGATGCGGAGGCGATCGCGTCCATGAAGGAAGATGCCGTCCTGTTGAACGTCGCGCGCGGATCGATTATCGATGAGACGGCGCTCATCGCGGCGCTCGAGGAGGGCAAGTTCTTCGGGGTCGCCTTGGACGTCTTCGAGACCGAGCCGCTCCCGTCGGACCACGCGCTCTACAACTTCGAATGGGTGACGCTCACCCCGCACAATTCGTATGTGTCGGACCGGGTGAACGAGCGGCTGTTCGAGAACATCGTCCACAATTTGCGGCACGAACAACTTCACTGACATGCGAAGCTGACCAAACGGTCGGCTTTTTTCGTTTTTTATAATTCACGAAAAGATTATCCACGACTCATTCCGTTTGTGAGTTACCGCAAAGGGCATACGGGAACAACGAGGATAGAATGATAGTCATTCACTCACATCATGAAACGACAACCTAGAAGGAGTGACCTACATGCCAAGTCTGACCCCGCTCGTCAGCCTCGTCGTCCCCGTCTACAATACGGGCCCTTACATCCGGCAATGTCTCGACAGTCTGACGCAACAGACGTACCCGCACGTCGAGATCATCTGTATCAACGACGGAAGCACCGACGACAGCCATCACATCTTGATGGAATATATTTATGACCCGCGTGTCCAAGTGCTCGACCAAACGAATCGGGGCTGCGCCTTCAGCCGCACCCGAGGGCTCGGCATGGCGACGGGGGAGTACATCATGTTCATCGATGGTGACGACTGGCTCGATTTGGACGCGATTCGCATCCTCGTCGCACACGCCGAACGAGAACAGGCCGACGCGGTAATGGGCACGTACGTCCGCGAGTACAAGGGCCGCTCGTTACCGAAGAAGATATTTGACGCGGACTTTTTGTCGTTCGACGCGGAACAGACGAAGCGCCACGTCCATCGCCGTCTGTTCGGACTGATTGGCGAGGAGCTGGCCCATCCGGAAAACGTTGATGCCCTCAACTCGAACTGTTTCACGCTCTATCACCGCGATCTCGTCAAACATCTCGTGTTCGGGAACGGTCCGTACGGCACGTTCAGTGACCTTTATTTCCAAATCGAGGCGCTCGAGCATTGCCGCCGATTCATCTATGTCGATTACCCGGTCTACCATTATCGGAAGACGGACGCTCAGTCGATGTCGAGTGCGTACAAGCAGGACTTGATTGCCTCCCGGCTTCATTTTTTCCACATTCTCATGAACTATATCGAGACGCATCATCTCGGCGAGGAGTACATGCGCGCCCTTTACAACCGGATCGCCCTCAGCATGATCGGCATCGGCTTGAACGAGCTGGCGGCACCGAAGACGCTGTTCGCCCAGGCCGAGTCGTTGAAGCAAGTGCTCCGCCAAGACGAATACAGACAGGCCTATTCGCAGATGGAACTGCAGCATTTCGATGTGAAGTGGCGGACGTTCTTCCAGCTCTGTAAACATGAGCGGACCGTCCCGCTCGTCCTGATGTTGCATGGGGTCGATTATCTTCGGAAACGTGTGTGAGGAGGAGAAACGATGAAACGAGTGCTCATGGTCGCCTCGGTCGTCTCGATGATCGAGAGCTTCAACCGCGACAATATCCGCATGCTCCAAGAGATGAATTATCAAGTCGACGTCGCCACGAACTTTGAGTGGGGCAGCATGTATTCCGCTGAAAAGATTGCCCGTATCAAACAGGACTTGGAGGCGAACGGGGTCACCCTCTATCAAATCGATTTCGAGCGCGACATCAAGAAGATGAACGGCCATGTCCGCGCCTATCAACAGTTGAAGGCCGTCATGACGGCGAACCACTATCACTTCATCCACTGCCACTCGCCGATCGGCGGGGTCGTCGGCCGGCTCGTCGCCCGCCAGACGCACACGCCGTGCATGTATACGGCGCACGGCTTCCATTTCTTCAAAGGCAGCCCGTCGCTCAACTGGATGTTATACTACCCGGTCGAACGGACGCTCGCCCGCCTGACCGACACGATCGTCACCATCAACGAGGAGGACTTCTCGCGGGCACAGACGTTTAAGACGTCGCACACGTTCCGTATCCCCGGCATCGGTGTCGACACGAAACGGATTGAGGCGGTCACGATTGACCGTCCGCTGAAACGTCGTAGCCTCGGCATCGACAGTGACACCGACTTCGTCTTATTGTCGGTCGGCGAATTGAACGAGAACAAGAACCACGAGACGATTATCCGCGCCATCGCCTCGCTACATGAGCCGACACTCCGCTATTTGATCGCCGGGACGGGTGATAATAAAGACCACCTCGAGCGGCTCATCCGGGAGCTCGGGCTCGAGCAACAAGTCGCCTTGCTAGGTTTCCGGGACGACGTCATCGAAGTGATGAAAGCGTCCGACTGCTTCGTCTTCCCGTCGAAACGGGAAGGGCTCGGCATGGCCGCGCTCGAGGCGATGGCCGCCGGATTGCCGCTCATCACGTCGAACGTGCATGGCATCAATGACTATTCGATTGACGGAGTGACCGGCTACAAATGTTCGCCGGAAGACGTGGCCGGCTTCGCCCGGGCCATCCGGACGATGCAACTCGATTTCGATTTGTCCCACCAGATGGGGCTCCATAACAGCGAGTCGGTCAAGGCGTTCGACGTCGACCGTTCGAAGATGGAGATGCGACGCATCTATGAGAGTTTTGATCGACCGATTGCCTGAAGAGAGGAGGGAGACGCATGAAACTCGATACCGAGGTCGGCGTCGTCAAGTATTTGGTGCTGTTCTATTATTTGCTCGCGACGACCGTCTTCTACGCGCTCGCGATTTACGCGACCGGGAACGGGGTGTCGTATCACTTGTTCGGGGAAGGGGATGACGGCGTCTTCTACTGGGAACAGGCGATGAACGTGTTCTACGACTTGTCGTGGATCCGCACGTCAATCTACCCATGGATTATCGGCAAGCTGATGCAGGTGATCGGCACCGAGAGCGTGTTCGCCATCCGGCTGTTCAACTTCGTCGGGATGGCGCTCCTCATCCATTTCGCCTTGAAGCTCGTCGCCGTCCAGCTCGCGACGACAGAGCTCGGCGAGAAAGAAGAACGCATCCGTCACTTCGCCTATCTGTACGCGCTGTTTTGCTTCATCGCCTATATCAGCCTGTTCATCAACATCACGACCTCGATTTACCGGGACGTCTGGATTTACATGCTCTATATCGCGGCGACGTATCTCGCCATCCGTTGGCTGTTCGAGAAGAACTGGACGTACTTCCTGCTGTTGATCCCGACCGTCTGGTTGCTCGGCGAGTTCAGGACGTACGCGCTCTTGTCGTTCGTCATGGCGACCGTCCTGTGGCTGACGCTGCAAGCGGTCCGTAAAATCGCTGGACCGTTCGTCATCCTGACACTCGCGCTCTTCATCTTCGGGATCATCTACACGTTCTTCATGGACGTCCAAGTCCCGATTGTCGACAAGACGCTCCGCTCGGCGTTGCAGTATCGCTCTGACGGCATCGGCTTTCTCGCCGGGGGCAGTCAGATGGGGATCCGGCTCGATGCGTCGAACTACTTCGGCTTCCTGTTCAATTACATGCACAGTTATCTCGGAAATCTCGTCGGCCCACTCCCATGGGACGTACGAGGCCTCACCATCTTGCTCGTCTTCTTCATCGAGGCGTTGCCGATGACGCTCATCTTGTTGTTCCTCTGGTCACGCCGCGCTTACGTTTCGAAAGTGCAACAGTTCATCTTGATGCAGGCGTTCGTCTGGAACGGTTTGATTGCCATCACGAACGATAACATCGGGACCGCCTTGCGGCTCCGGGCCATCGCCTATCTGTTGATTCTGCTCGTCTTTGTCGTCACCTATAGTCGGTATCGGGCCGAGCATGTGAAACAGACCGTCCCGCCTGTCGTCACGACGTAGATAAATCTTTCAAAAAAATGATAGGCATCTCCTTCCCGTTTGCATTTGACGGGAAGGGGGACGGGGAAATGGTCATTATCCAACACGCATACAACTTTGAGTCGCACCAATGAAGGAGGTCAGGTTGCCGTGAAAGACATCAACGCATCGATTCGTGATATTTGGTTCATCCTGAAAACGAAGAAGTGGGTCATCCTCTTCACGATGGTCCTCGTCGGGGGCATCGCCTACTCGCTCAGCCGCTACGTCATCCCGCCGACGTATGAGGCGTCGACACAGATTCTCGTCGTGCCGAAACAGACGGGGACGGAGACGCTCGACAGCACGCAGATCCAATCGTCGCAAGGGCTCGTCAATACGTATCGAATCATCATGAAGAGTCCGATCATCTTGAACGAGGTGCGCGAGAATATTGCGAACGCCCCGGAGAAGCTCGAGGATCAAATCGTCATCGAGAGCGAGGAGAACTCGCAAGTCATCACGATTCGGGCGACGGCCGGTTCGGCAGCGCTCGCGTCCTCGATCGCCAATGAGCTCGGACGGGTCTTCTCGAACGAGGTGCCGAAACTGATGAACATCGACAACACGCAAATCTTGTCACCGGCGTTCATCCCGGCCGAACCGGTCGAGCCGAACATTCCGCGCAACACGGCGCTCGGCGTCCTGGTCGGTTTCATCTTGAGTAGCGGCATCGTGCTCATGCGTTACTTGTTCAACAAGCAGATCCGTTCCGAGGCCGAGGCCGAAGCCATCTTGGGCATCCCGGTCATCGCGTCAATCCCGTTATTCGATCGCCAAATCGCGAAGCCGGAGAAACGGAAGCCGCAGGAACCAAAAGTCGTAAAGGAGGGTGACCCGTATGTTCCGAAAACGCAACGAAAACTATCATAACCGGATGACGAAAAACTTAATCACCATTTACGAGCCGAAGTCGCCGATCTCGGAGCAGTATCGGACGCTCCGGACGAACCTCGAGTTCACGTCGCTCGGCTCGAAATTACAGACGCTTCTCATCACCTCGACGTCGATGGGGGAAGGCAAGTCGACGACCGCGAGCAACTTGGCCGTCGTCTACTCGCAACTCGGCAAGCGCGTCCTGCTCGTCGACTGTGACATGCGTCGCCCGACGATTCACCAAATCTTCCATATCGACTCACGGGTCGGACTGTCGAACGTGCTCGCCAAACGCTCGACAGCCGAGGCGGCCATCCAGCCGACGCAGCTCGACAACTTGTACGTCATGGTCGCGGGTGTCGTCCCGCCGAACCCGTCAGAGTTATTGGCGGCCCCGGCGTTCCGGGAGATGCTTGATCACTTGAAGGACGACTTTGATATTATCCTGCTCGACGCGCCGCCGATTATGCAAGTGGCGGACAGCCGGATTATTGCCCAGGAAGTCGACGGGGCCGTGCTCGTCCTCAGCTGTGAGTCGGCCGACCGGGACGAGGTCGTCAAAGCACGCGACCAGCTGCTCATGACCGGGGCGAAGATTCTCGGCATCGTTTTGAATCGCCGCGAGTCGCGTCAAGGCAAAGACGCCTACTACTATACGTATCAATGAGGAGGCTCTCCCATGGCGACCAAATATGCCATCGAACCGGAACAGACGAGTTCGAATCAAATCAAATACGGCGCCTTGGTCTCGTACGGATCAATCGGGTTCAATATCATCTCGGGGCTGCTCTACACACCGTGGATGATCAGCAAGATCGGGCAGGGGGATTATGGGCTCTACGTCCTGTCGTTCTCGATTATCGCCATCTTCGCCTTTAACCTCGGGCTCGAGGTCGTCGTCGCCCGGTTCCTCAGCAACTATCGGACGCACGGCGACCGGGCCGGGGAGATTCGGTTTCTCGGCATCGCCTATAAGCTGTTCTTCTTCTTGACGCTCATCCTGACCGTCGTCCTCGTCGCCCTCTATTTCTTGCTCGACGTCGTGTACGGCAATTTGAGCGCAACCGACATGGAGAAGTTGAAGGTCATGTATCCGATTGTCGGGTTTTACATCTTGATCACGCTGCTCGCCAAGCCGATTGACGCCGTCTTCATCGTCAACGAGCGCTTCATCCAGCTGAACACGCTACTCTTCCTCGAGAAAATCCTAATCGTCAGCTTTACGATCGGGGCGCTCGTCATGGGATACGGGGTGTACGCCCTCGTCATCATCAACGCGGCGATGATTTTGTTGATCAATGTGTGTAAACTGCTGTACGTCTGGAAGGCGACAGATACGGAGATCGACTTCACCGCATCGGGGAGAGGGATGTACCGCGAGATTTTCGTCTTCGCCTCTTGGCAGACGACCGTGTCGGCGACGCAGAACTTTTTGATGCACATCATGCCGACGGTGCTCGTCATCTTCGCGAGCGGGGTCGCGGTCGCCATCTTCTCGATCGGGATGGTCATCGAAGGATACGTCCTGTTGATTGCGACGGCCGTCAACTCGCTGTTCTTGCCGAAAGTGACCCGGCTCAACCACTCGGGTGGCTTGAAGGACATCGAGAACTTGATGATTCGGGTCGGCCGCATCCAACTGTACGTCATCGGACTGATCACGATGGTATTTATCGCCATGGGCGCCGAGTTCATCCACTTCTGGGTCGGGGACGACTTTAAAGAGTCGTACGTCGTCGCGGCACTTTTGATCGCGATGGGGATTATCACGCTCCCGCAAGAGATTGCCAACATCCACCTCGTCGCGACGAACCAAGTTCGGTACCGGGCGTACGGGATGGTGTTGTCGGCGGTGATCGCCTTGATCGTCTCGGCATTCCTGAGCGGTCCGTACGGGGCGACCGGTGCGGCGCTGTCGGTCATGATCGGCTACTTGAGCGGCAACACGCTGTTCATGAACATCATTTACGCGAGAGTGTTGAAGCTCGACGTGTTCCGCTTTTTCCGGGAGTGTCACCTGAAGCTCGCCCCGGGGCTGTTCTTCGTCCTCGGACTCGGCTTCATCGTCCAGTATCTTTTTCCGGCTGACGCGTTGCTCGGATTCGTCTTCAAAGGAATGGGGCTCGTACTCGCCTACGCCGTCTTCATGTGGGTGTTCACGGTCGATGCGTTCGAGAAAGGCTTGGTCCGATCGATGATTCCAAGCAAGCGATTCGGGAAGGGGGAAGTGTGATGGGAGTGTATGAGACGTATGTCAAACGACCTCAAGACGTGGTGCTCGCGTCGGCCGCGCTCGTCGTATTGAGTCCCGTCCTCGTGACGGTCGCGGGCCTCATCAAGTGGAAGCTCGGGGGACCGGTACTGTTCAAACAGAAACGGCCCGGCAAGGACGGCGTCATCTTCGAGATGGTGAAGTTTCGGACGATGACCGATGAGCGAGATGCGCACGGCGAACTGTTACCGGACGAGGTGCGTTTGACTCCGTTCGGGCAGACGCTCCGGTCGCTCAGTTTGGATGAACTGCCGAGTTTACTGAATATCGTCAAGGGAGACATCGCCATCGTCGGACCGCGCCCGTTGCTCGTCGAGTACTTGCCACGCTATAACGACGAGCAGCGCAGACGGCACGATGTCCGCCCCGGATTGACGGGACTTGCCCAAGTGAACGGCCGTAACCGATTGTCGTGGCCCGACCGCTTCGCGCTCGACGTGACATACGTCGACCACGTCACATTCTTCAATGATTGGAAGATCATTCTGCAGACGGTCGGGAAGGTCGTGAAGAAGGACGGGATTTCGTCGGATACGGCGGCGACGATGGAGGCGTTTATGGGGAATGAGCATAGGATTGAACCTCAAAAGGAATTGCACTTGAGTTGAAAAAACTCGAGTGCAATTCCTTTTGTCGTTTTTTGTCATGCTGAATTCACCTGTTCTATAAAAGTGAAAAGATAAACATTTGAAGGAGGTGATATATTTTATAAGGATTTAATTTGAATAGAAAAAGGCGGCAAGAAAATGAGAATCATGAAATCTAAAATCGCTATGCTTACATTCATTATATGTCTAGTGATTGGAACATTTTCGTTCTATCCAATGGACGAAAGTGTACACGGAGCAGCAACGTATACCATCAATCCTTTTAGTAAGGACAGTCAAGTAATCACTGGGCAAGCGGATCCAAACACTCCAATCCAGTTAAATGTGGACGGTCAATTAGTGAACCTCCAAACGAATGCGACTGGTCAGTTTTCACATACCCTCACTAACAAACTGACGAGTACGGATATCCATTTGTATCAAATCACAAAACAAGGTTATGCAGAGTGGAAGTTGACAGCCTATGCCTCTCAAGATACATCCACTGTCGTTTATCCGGCGCAGTATCTTGGGATTAACAAAAGTAGCAAGGAAATGAAATTTTCGGCACAAGTAGATCATACGATTGTCGCAGTTTACGATGGGCGTTCTTACAGTGGCATTGGTAGCTTATCAATCCCTGTGAAAACGGCAAAAGAAGTTAAATTCTATACACAATATAATGGCAATCGTAGTACAACAACGATTGTCCAAGACGTGAATGTTAACCCAAATTATCTTTATGAATTCAATCAATTTGGGTTTGAGTCAGGTTATCTTTCTGGAAAGACAGCACCTTATCTAAAGATGAATATAGTTATAAATCGAGAAAAAGAAGTTGAACTTTCAGCTGATGGAAATGGAGAATTTCATCACTATATGTCATTAACAGAACATGACGTGATTTCTGGATTCGAATATAAAATTGTAGAGCCTTTGACGGGTCGTGAGTTGGTTGGTTCGACAATTGTAAAACCGTTCCAAGCCTCAGTAGATAACCCGTTCTATTCTGTAAATGAATTCAGTAATTATGAATTATACGGATACACATTTGCAAATGCTGAAATTAAAGCAGATGGGCAATTGATTGCTGTCTCAGATGAGATGGGTAGAATTTATAACTATATTGAAGCTAATGGATCGCCAATTCGTACAATTGAAGTATCTAGAAATGAAAAAACCATTTCTACATTTACGCGTGAAATGGCTTTTGATTCAAGTCAATTTAAGTTTGACCTCACGAAGCCAATCACTTCTGAGCAAAGTGAATTGATAGCTAAGACATATCCTAATCAGACATTTGTCGTACAGTATCAAAATCAGCATTATGGAGAATTGAAATCAACATCCGATGATCAAGGGAATTTAAAGTTGATGTTGCCGAAATTTACTTCGGGTTCATTTAACGTATATATAATTCAGAAGAATGGGAATTGGCAACTTGTTGAAACGATTGAAGTAGAAGATGAACGGCCATTACCAAATCCAATTATTAAGATGATTGATAGTAGTCTAGTAATTTCTAGTGATTTTTCGACATCCGAGCAACTTTATGTTGAAGTTCAAATCGAGAAAAAGAATGGAGAAATCGAAGTTTATAATGAACTACTCAGTTCAAAAGGAAAACAAATCAATAAACTTCAATCTGGCGATAAATATAAGGTAAGAGTTTATGTAAACGAAAATCGAAGTTCGAAGTTTTTGGAAGGGATTTTTAATCCAATCAATCAACCGACATTTGAGAATTTTATTGAGGGCGAAAAAACGATTAAAGGAAAGACAGAGCCAAATGCAATAATTACAGTGTATGAATTGCAATATTATTGGAGCGAGTCCTATGTACTTGTACAACAAGTAACGGCCGATTCCGGTGGGAACTTCAGTTTTACAAACAAAACAAATTTGAACGTGCCGATGAAATTCTTGATTGAGCGAGAAAACAAACTTGATCAAGCGGAATTCAAATTTTCTCCCAAAGATGTTACTTCCCCAGTTCTTTGGGTTTATGAAGGGACAAAAATTTCTGAAGACAGTCGTTCGATTACAATCAATGCCGATGATGTTTTGAAGAAATTGACTGTATCCTACTATTCAAAGGGAACATTACTTAAGGAAAAAGACGTGAAAATCACTAGTCAAGATCCTTGGAACACCCAACAGTTTACTGTTTCTTTTGACGATGAGGACAATAAAACATTCAAAGAGTTAAAAGTAGATAAAATCACAATTGAAGGAGTGAACATAGCTGGATTGAGAGCGGAACCGATTTCCTTTGTGGTTAAAGATATTACCGCACCTAACTTAAGAGGAATGTATCCTATTCTGTACGGTGATCAAGTGGTAGAAGGAAAGACTGAGCCGTTCGCTAAAATTCAGATAGGAAATGGTCACTTGGCGAAAATTACAAACGCTAATGCAGAAGGCTATTTCAAAGTAACGTTAGATTACCCATTCTCAATCTATTCAACTTCATTGCGGATTATTATTACTGACTTAGCAGGAAATAAGGTTCAAGATTATCTCCGAGCAATGGACCACCGTGTCGAAGATATTCGAGTTAATCAAGACGGTTCTAAAATTTGGTTCGCTAACGACAATCGAAAGTTGTCTTATAGATATTATGAAATCTATATTAATGGTCAAAGATGGACAGAGAATGAATTGAAATATGGCCAATATAGTAGTCTTATCCAAACGAATAAAAAACTTTCATTCCCATTGGACGTAAAGCTTGTAATGAAAAATCCTGGTGGCACGACTAAGTATGAGTTTTCGAAACGCTTAACTGACCCATCTGAGGTAATTGCTCCAAATAAGCTTGAAGCTTCTAATAACAGAAAGAGTCTTACAGGGTATGCAGACAAGTTCATTACAATCGACGTGTACGATACAGCTGGTAAAAAAGTTGGTACAAACCGTGCAGACAAAAATGGGAAATTTGCGGTTGTTTTGTATCGCTATCCAGTAGCAAACGAAACACTTAAAGTTGTAGCCAAAGACGCATTTGGCGGCACTAAAACGTCGACGTTGAAAGTGAGGGATCGTGTGGCTCCAACGAAACCGACCGTCTCGACGCTCACGAACAAGTCGACGTATGTGTCCGGGAAAGCCGAGAAAGGCGCGACCGTGTATATCACGTATAACAAACGCACGTACACGACGAAAGCATCGAGTACAGGCTCATATCGCTACAACGTGAAGACGACGAAGCCAGGGGCGTCCGTCTCGGTGCGCGCGAAAGACGCGGCAGGCAACACGTCGAGCAGAACTTCTGTGAAGGTCCTCAACACGTTCCGGACGTTCACCGTCAACTCCGTGAAGTCGACGGCGACGACGCTGACCGGAAAAGGCAACAAGGGGGCGACCGTCAAGGCATACGTCGGGACAAAGCTCATCAGCAAGACCGCGAAAGTCGATTCGAAAGGCAACTACAAGCTGACGGTGTTACGCCAGAAACCAGGCGTCGTTGTTACCGTGAAGATGACACAGAGCGGATATCAAGAAATGAAGAAGACGACACGCGTCGTCAAATGAAGCGAGCGGGCCATGCGGTCCGCTCGTTTTCTTGTGTGTCATTTCTTTTGATGAACGTCACCAGAACGTCACTCGAGTCCACTCCCAAAACATGGTATAACTAAACATGTGAATGTTTGAACAAATAGGAGGTTATACATGAAACGATTTCTGTTTTTATTCGTCGGACTCATCGTCATCCTCACGGCCTGCAGTCCAAGCGAGGCCGTCGACTCGGCGAAGTTCCATACATATACGACGTACGAGCTCCCGCTCGAAGACAAGGTCGCGCTCGGGGAAGGAGAGCACGAAATCGTGTTCGTCTTCGACTACAGCTGCCCGTGGTGCAAGAAGTGGATGGAGGAAGTGCTGCCGGAGATTGAAGAGCGCTGGCTCGACACGGGCGAGGCGACGTTCAAAGGACAGCCACTCGTCCTGTTGAACGAACAGTCGCAACTGCTCGCGAACGTGGACTATAACGTCGAACGCCTGATTCCGGACCGCTATTACGAAGTGCAGCGCGCCATCGGACTCGACTCCGGGTCGGACGGTTTCGGGACGGAAGCCTACGCCCGAGAACTCGCCTCCGAGTTCGACCTCGACGCGGACGAACTGCTCGAAAATCACGTCGACGTCGGCATTCAAAACTCACGCCTGTTCACGCGTGACTTCGGCGTCGCCTACGTGCCGACCGTGTACGTCGACGGCATCCGACTCGCCGACGCGTTCAGTCTAGATGAGATGGCGCAGGTCATGGACGGGACGATTGAAGCCGGGGACCAGGTCGAGTTGCCGGAGGAATGAAAATGACCCCTCGTCAATCGGACGAGGGGTCAAGTCAGTATTGCTCGAAATACGGTTTCACGAACAACTCGAACAGTTCAGCGTCGAGCAGATAACGGTTCGTGAAGAACGGGGCGTTGTCGGGGGTGATCGGGTTCGGGCTCAAGATGAACGCCTGCTCGAACCCGAGCTCCTGCACCGTCGCCGTGACGGCGTCGTTCGTGTTGCCGAACGGATAGGCAATCGTCGTGACGCGTGTGCCAAGATGCTTCTCGATGGCGGCGACACTCGTCTCTAAATCTTGTCGGAGCTCGTCTTGCATGTCCTCCGGTAAGAACACGGCACCTCCGTCTTTCACGTAGTGCATGTCATGCGTATGCGTCCCGAAGTCGGCGAGTCCGCTCGCCTGCATGTCCTCCAACTCGTTCCACGGGGCGAGGTCCAAGTTTTGGAACGCCTCGCCGACGTGGCCGGTGATGATGAACAGCGTGAACGGGATCTGTTTGTCTTTCAAAATCGGGAACGCGTTCTCGTAGACGGTATGGTCGACGTCATCGAACGAGATCCATACACATTTGTCCGGAATCGGTTCTCCAGCACGATAGGCGAGCAGGTCGGCCTGCGTCGCGAAGTGGACGCCGGTGTCTTGGAGCCACGTCATCTGTTGCTCGAACTCATTGGCGTAGACGTTATAGCGGACCAGTTCGGACGATCCGGTCACGTTCTCGACGAGCTTGTTCCATGTGTTCGGCCGTTTGACCCGGTGATAGTTGAGACCGAGACAGACGTCCTCGGTCGGGAGGAGTGCCGCATCGGGCACATCCTCATGCGTCGTCGAAGCCACGTCGTACACTTTCCAGGCGATGCCGCCAATAATCATTAGGGCGACCAACCATTTCACGTAGCGCATCATTTCAACTCTTTCACTGGATTTTCTGTGAATACGATGACCTTGTCACGCTGAAGCCGCTCGATGTCTTCCGGTTCCATCAAGTCGAGCTTGAGCCAATCGTCGAGCGTCGTGTCTGTCGGCATTTGCCGGCGGTTGAGCGGGCCATATTTCCGTTTGTTGTACGTCCGCCAAAGGAAGAGCAATAGGGCGGCGACGAACGACGAGACGAGCCCGAAGTAGAGCAGCTCGCGGATGTCGGCGTTCGTGACGTTCAACGCCGTCTTGAGGATGGCGATATAGCGGTCGTTCACGTCGACGACGGCGCTGAGGAAGAACCACGTGACGATGAACGTGTAGAACCAGAACACGACCGTGAGCAATAGCTCAACCCCTTTGCGGAACACGTTCTGTTTCGTCTTGACGAGAATCTCTTGTTCGTAATCATATAACTCACTTACAGGCTGCTTCTCCGTGTCCCCCGGTCTGGTGAACTCCATGTCGCATAGCCTCCTTTCACACGGGCTCTAATCGCTTTCGGCGTCGCCGCGATGACGACGGCCGTGTTGAGCATCCAGTAGATGACCGGATACCAAGCGGCCCAAACGTAATATTTAAACACTTTATCGTAACGGGCATCGTTCCAGAGCGAGATGATCAGCTGGACGTGGCTGACGAGGACGAGCGCGAACGAGTTGTACGTGAACCAAATCAACATGTCTTGCCACGTATCGGCCGTCACGAACAGATATACCGTGACGATGAGCCACGCATACGCCCAGAGGACGCTGACGACCTGTTCGATATAGACGGGCCAAATCCGGCGCTGGCGCCAGTCTTTGAAGATGTCGAAGTGACGCAAGACGACTTCTTGCCCGCCTTGCGACCAGCGCACGCGCTGTTTCCAAATGCCGGAGATGGACTCCGGGACGAGCATCCAACAGAGGGCGCGCGGCTCATAGCGGATGTCCCAGAAATTCTTTTGGAGCTTCCACGAGACGGCGATGTCCTCGGTGATCATGTCGCGGTCCCAGAGACCGACCGACAGCAACGCCTTCTTGCGGAACATGACGATGACGCCGGAGACGGTCATGATTTTACCCATGACGCGCTGCGTCCGTTTGATGGAGCCGATAATCGAGGAGTATTCGACGAGTTGCATCCGGCTAAGGAGCGTGTCGCGGTTGCGGATGCGCGGGTTGCCGGTGACGGCCCCGACGCGTTCGCCGCGGTTCAAGAAGTGACGGACGAGGTAGTACGGTGCCTCCTCACTGAGGAAGGCGTCCGAGTCGACGCAAAGCAAGTACTCGGAGCGGGCGGCGTGGACGGCCATATGTAGCGCGTTCGCCTTGCCTCGGTTCTCGTGACAGTCGATGACACGCAAGCGCTCGTACTCGTCGGCGAGTCCGACGAGGATGTCGCCGGTCTTGTCACGGCTGCCATCGTTGACGGCGATAATCTCAAAGTTCGGATAGGTGAGACGGTCCAAATACTCAATCGTCTCGGCGATCGTCTCTTCTTCGTTATAACAAGGAATCAAGATGCTGATGAGCGGCCATTCCCGCTCGTTCAAATCGAGTTCTTCCTCTTTCTCACGCGTCAAGCTGAATAAGAGAGCGCCAGCAATCCAAAACAGCGCCATGAAGAACGGATACCAAAACACAAATTGGGCCAGTGGTTCGATCCAAGGTGCGATGTCGAGCCCGTAAAATTTCATAAGTAGTCTCCCCTTATTTTCAAAAAAACCATGTATTGACAATATGATAGCATCAAAAAATTGTTTTCCCATATTTATCGAAAAAATTGTACGGAAATTGAAAAAGACATTCGACGTGTGTCAAATGTCTTGTTGCTTGTTCAGTTTCGTCCGTCTGTCTTTGCGCCATTTCCAAACGAACAAACCGATTAGCGCGAGGACGGGGGCCGCAACCCAAGGGCGGGCTTCGATGATGGAGACGAGCTCGAAAATCGAGAGCCAACCGCTGATCATGATGAGAATCAGCAGGAAAGTCTTGAGTCCACCTCGAATAGGAAACCAGTAGAACACGAAGAGCGTAATCAAAAAGAAAGCGAGCAATCCCATGCGGTTATTCCTTTCTAGCCTCATTTTGACTCATTATAGCAGAGAATATTCAGAGAGTGTTAGAGCCTTCCCTTGCTCGCCGCTTTTCGGTACTGTTAATAGAAGACTATTGAAGGAGGAACTATCGTGAAATTTGGAATCATCGGCCTTGGCTATGTCGGGCTGGCCACCTTATGCGGGCTAGCAAAAGCGGGGCATGAAGTCATCGGTGTCGAGAAAGATCAACCGAGACTGCTCCGCCTCATGAACGGGGACGTCCCGTTCCACGAACCAGGCATGGCAGACGTGTTACGCGACCATCACGGTTCAATCACGTTTACGGACTCGATTGCCGATACGGAAACGGCCGACTATCTCGTCCTCGCCGTCGGGACGCCGAGCAAGCAAGACGGCAGCTGTGATTTGACGTACGTCGATGCGGCCTTGTCCGAGGTCGAGTCAAAACATAAAATCATCATCCGAAGCACGGTGCCGCCGGGAACGACCGACATGCTGTCGGTCATGTATCCGGCCCACACGTTCGCCGTCGTGCCGGAATTCCTTCAAGAGGGGCGCGCCCTCGCCGACGTGTTGAAACCACACCGCGTCGTCATCGGCAGTGACAACCTCGGGATGTGTGAGGAGCTGGCGGGCATCTACGGACGCCTCGGTGTCCCGATCGTCTGCACGTCACCGGTCGACGCCGAGTTCATCAAGTACGCCTCGAACGCATTCCTCGCCACGAAAATCAGTTTCATCAACGACTTGGCGCGTCTCGCCGACAAGGCAGGGGCGGACATCACGACAATCGCCGACGGGATGGGGCTCGACCCGCGCATCGGACGTTCGTTCTTGAACGCCGGTCTCGGCTATGGGGGCTCGTGCTTCCCGAAAGACATGTACGCGCTCTTGAACGTCGCGGGCGAGAACGAGCTCGACTTGCCGGTCATCCGAGCTGCCATGCACGCGAACGACGCCCAGATGGCGTACGTCGCCTCGAAAATCGAACCGAAGGACGACCTTAAAGTCGCCTTCCTCGGCCTCGCCTTCAAACCGGGGACGGACGACATGCGCGACGCCCCTTCACTCACGCTCGCGCAACTGTTGGCCGTGCGTGGAGTCGATGTCATCGGCTACGACCCGCTCGCCAAATGGGACTACCCGCAAGCCGAGACGGTCGAAGCGGCGCTCGAGGGAGCGGACGTCGCCATCCTCGTCACGGAATGGGACGAGCTCGTCGCGTTGACGCCGGAAGCGTTCGACGGGATGCGGACGAAGCGATTGATCGATGCACGCAACGCGTGGAAGTATGCACGCGACCCGGGTACCGTCCAGTACGAAGGGGTCGGCCGGATGCAAAACAAGGCGAATACGCCGTCATCGACATGACAAAAGGTGAGGCCCCACGGGGTCTCACCTTTTTTCACGCCTGTATCTGTTCTTTCGTCGGTCCCATGACACCTGGGACCGTGAGTCCAGCCTGCCGGAGCAGCACCGTCATCTGGCCGCGATGGTGCGTCTGATGGTCGATCATCATGCGTAGGACGGCACCGCGCGGTTGTCTCGCGCCGTGGACGTCGACTTCCTCTAACAAGTAGTCGTCCGAGAACTGTTCGGCCGCCTGGCGAATCTCGTCGGCGTAGCGCGCGTATTGGTCGGCGATCGCCTTGGCGTCGTTCGGTTGCGTCAAACTCTTCAGCGCGGACAAGCGGAAGCCGAGCAAGTTCGTGAAATAGCCGAGCGCGGTCGTCACGTGCCAGCCGATCCAGCCGAGCGAGTTATGGCCCGGGACGATCTCCTGACCGAGCGCCTCGTCGGTGACGGCGTGGAGCACGTCGAGCGTGCCGGTCGATGATTTGGTCCAATCTTGTAGAAAATCTGCTTTCGTGCGATACATCGAATTCCCCCTTGAGCGTTCTGCCTCGAGTATAAGACATCCTTGTTCCCTAGGCACGTCTCATGATTTTGAAACATTTCGCCTAATTTTCACGTAGACTATAGAAGAAAGGGGGACGCTTGTATGTGGATCTTTATAAGTGCCGCACTCATTCTGTTCTTGCTCGGTTTCGCCGTCCATCGCTTAGGATGGCATTTCCTCATCTCCGGTTATAATACGATGAAGCGCGAGGACAAGGCGCGCGTCAACATCAAGGCGGTGGCGCGGTTGATCGGCTTCATGTGTTACGGGCTGGCCGGGATCTTCCTACTGATCGCCGCCGTCCACGGGCTCGGTTTCGGACTCGACATCCCGATCGAACCGTTCTTCGGCTTGATGCTCATCCTCATCGTCGTCACGCTCTGGCGGGCCCAGAAGTATGACGGCAATATTTATGACGAGGACGGGAACATCCGTCCTGGCGGCAAGAAGAAACTCATCCCGGTCATTGTCGTCCTAGGTCTTCTCGTCACCATCGTGCCGGGCCTTTGGCTCTGGTTCAGTCAGCCGACCGAGGTGACGCTCACCGATTCGTCGCTCGTCATCGAAGGCAGTTACGGCGAGACGGTGCCGTATGACGAGATCAAAGCCGTCACGCTGACGTATGAACCGAGCCTCGCCCGCCGCACGAATGGGGCCGCGACCGGCTCACGCCTGACCGGACACTTCCGGACGACGGAGGGGGAGGACGTGCTCGTCTTCATCGACCGGGACATCGACGTGGTCATCCGAATCGATTGGAGCGGAAAACCGATTTACGTAAACGTGGAATCGCACGAGGCGACGGAAGCGTTATATGAGGAGGTACGACTGAAATGACACAACCTTGGTATACGCGGCACATGCCGTTCTTTTTCTTGACGTTCTTGTTCGCGCCGCTGACGTTGCTGCTCCTCGTCTGGCGCTGGGAGCGGTTTGAAGGCCACGAGCGGGGCGTCAAGCTGTTCTTCGCCATCGGGATGACGGCGTTCATCGTGTTCGGGCTCTTGCCACGTGGGTCGCTGCCGGTCATCTTGCCGGTCATCGGACTGTTGATCGCGCTGAAGCTCGTCCTCAATCTCATCAAACGAAAAACCGGCTGACATGTGTCAACCGGTCGAATGGGGGCGCTCGCTTAGGCGAGGTGCCCTCGTTTGTCGTTCACCCAGACCTCGAACGCGGTCGCGTCAAGGGCCGGGGCGTAGTAATAACCTTGTCCGAGCTCGACGCCTTCGGCGATGATACGCTCGAGGTCTTGTTTCGTCTCGATGCCCTCGGCGAGTGAGGTCAGCTTCTGTTCGCTCGCAAAACGCGAGACGGCGCGGAGGAAGGACGTGCTGTCCTTCGCTTTCCCGCTGACGTACATGCGGTCGATTTTCACTTCTTGAATCGGCAAGTGCCAAATCGCTTCGAACGAGGCGTAGCCGGTCCCGAAGTCGTCAATCGAGAGGCAATAGCCGAGGTCAGAGATATCCTCGAGCCGTTCGAGCTCTGTCGTGTGCGACATGATGTCGGCCGACTCGGTCAACTCGATTTTCAAGCGATCCGGCAGCCATGGATATGTCTCGATCAACTCGCGCAGTTTCGTGACGATGGACGGGTCGACCGAATGGGCCGACAAGTTATACGACAGCGAGATGTCGGCGAACGGTGTGTCGCGCCAAGCGACGAGCTGTTCGACGACCAGGTCGAGAATCGAGTGCGACAGCCAGAGGATCTGGTCCGAGCGCTCGGCGATGCGGATGAACTCGTTCGGCGGCACGTAGCCGATGTCCGGGTGCTGCCAGCGGGCGAGCGCCTCGGCCCCGACGACACGGCCCGTCTTCAGCTCGACTTGCGGCTGATAGGCGACGGTGATATAGCCTTGTTCGATCGCCTCGGGGAGCGCCTGTTCAATCAAGGCGGCCCATTGGAGTTGGGCAAGGATGCTCGAGTCGTACCAAACGAACGGGGTCCGCGTCTCTTTGGCATGTTGCAAAGCCTTCGTCGCCTCGAACAGACAATCGTTAAAGTTCGGCGTCGTATGCGTCGCCCCGATTTGAAGGTGGACGGTCTGACGCTTCTGATTGATTAACAGCTCGGTCGGGAACAGTTCCATCAACTCGTTTTCATCGACGGTGCTGAAGCCGCGGACGTACAGCATGAGCGTGTCGTCCCGGTAACGGCCGAACAAGTGATGTGCGTACTTCTCGAGCCGGTCCTCGACGTGCCGGGCGAACTCGGTCATGAGCAGGTCGGCGTACGTCGGGTCGTACCAGTCGACGAGGTGGTGGAAGTCGTTCAGTTTAATCAACAGGAACGTCCCGTCGATGTCCTGTTTCTCCCACGCCCGCAGGAAGCCGTATTCATTGTACAGTTCGGTGGCGAGGTCGAACCGGACGAGCCGGTCGACTTTGCGCTCGCGTTCGACGCGCTCGGTCTCATCTTCGAGGATGAGGTAATAGGTGAGCGTCTCGCCACGCTTAAGTGGGATGATTTTGACGTTCAAGAAGCGGACGTGCTCGCCTTTCAAGTGCAGGATGAACTGGGCACTCGTCCCATTCTCCGTCACCCCGGCGAGCGCCTCGCGCAACAAGCGTCGCCCCGTGTCGGTGAACAATTGATTAATTTCATACAAGTTCCGTTCGCCGAAGAACTGGCGGAACACATCGTTGCGTTCGATGAAGTTGTACGTATCATCGATTAAGGCGATGGCGAGACCCGTCTCGGAGAAGAGGGACGACCAGCGCTCGTGATACCGGAGCAGGTCGTTCGACTTCGTCTCGAGCGTGTGCACCGTCGAATGGACGCTGACGGCAATCTCGCGGAGCTCGTCCTCGATGCCACGGAAGTCATGGCTCGGCGGGAACGTCTCCTCGACCGGTTCCGTGCTCGGGTCGATGGCGAGGGCGCGCGCCTTCAAATGCCCGAGATCATGGGCGTACATCTTCCTTGTGTAGCAGAGGGCGAACAAGAGCGCCCCCGACAACAGGAGCGTGATGAGCAGGACGGTGAGGGCGAGTGCGCCGTAACGGTCCCGCTCGGTCAAGAGCGTGTCGTCAGCCGCCGACCGCACGGCTTGCAGCGCGGCATGCGAGTCCTCATAGAAGTTCGTCCCGTTGACGTAACGGGCCTCGAGCGTCGAATTGGCGGCCGTCACCCGACCGAGGGCGAGCGCGCTCTCAATCAAGTCGTCGACCGGTTTCGTGCCGAGGGACGGGTCGGTCGCGACGATATCCTCAATCAGACGGGCCTCGTTCGCGATCGTCGAGACCTCGAACTCGAGTTGGTCTTCATCCGGTGTCTCGGCGAGCAAGTTCGTGACGCCTTCGACGAACGCCATCTGCATGCGCATGACGGCATCGGTCAGCTCATAGGCCGTGTTCGCTTGGGCGGTCCGTTCGAGCCCTTGATAGAGCCAGCGCCGATTGATTGACTCGATGACGTCGAACGGCACGGCCTCGAAGCGGCTCGAGCCGTCCGCGTTCAACGTGTCCTCGAGGTCTTCCGAGAAGCGCAGCAACGCCTCCCGTTCACGCTCATCGACCCCGGTCTCGAAGTCGTCGAGCAGTTGCGCGTTGTATTGGAGCGCCCGTTCACGGTACGGGGCCGACAGTAACGCCGTCGGTTGTTCCGAGTTCGTCTCGTAGAGCTTGGCCGCGTGATGCAAGACGAGATACGACTCGACGCCGGCCAAGTCGGAGGCGTGATTCAAGTCGCGCACCGTCTCGTCGACGGCGACGTGTTTTTCTTTCCAGTAATAGCTCAGGCCAAGCCCGAACAACAATACGCCGATGAGACAAGCGACGGCGAGAGCCATCGTGTAAATCCGGTACGGAATTTTAGCGAATCGATTGCTTCCCATCGGACACCTCCTTCTTTCTCTTCCCATTCTATCTCTCGTGTTCGAGTCTTTCGAGGGAAATCCTGCCCCACGAAAAAAAACCCGACAAAGGTCGGGTCTTTCAATGCGCCGAAGGTCACGGTCGCTTGTAACCGATGACGCGTGACTTCCAGTATGGCTCTTTACTGATCGTGTTATAACCGAGTCCGTACGTCCCGGCGTGGATGAACGTGTCCGCGTTAATCATGATGCCCATGTGTGACGGGCCGGCCGTGTACGTGTTCTCGAAGAAGACGAGGTCTCCTGCTTGCGGGACGAACGTCTTGCTAAGCTGTGTTCCGAAATAAGACCCGGCCCAGTATGTGGCGACGTTCGTTCGTGGGACGCTGTAGCCTGCCTGGTTGAAGGCGTAATAGATGAGTCCAGAGCAGTCGAATCCGCCATTGGCCGGGTTCGAAGATGCCCAGATGTAAGGCGTGCCGACGTACTTCTTGGCGACCGCGATGGCGGCGAGGCCAGCACCTTGTGAAGGAGCCGGAGTCGGAGTTGGGTTTACCGTAGACCCTTTCGGCACTGCCTTGACGTACGATGCCGCAACGAAACCGGTCGTATTCCCGATATAGATTTGATGCCAACCGTTCGATGTCTGGACGATCCGGAGCGTCTGTCCGGCCGTGACACGACCGATGATGGCCGAGCTCGTCGAGGCCGACGTGCGGACGTTCAACGATGGCGTGTTCACGACGTAGTCGAACGAGGCGTTGCCGGCACCGCCGTCTCCGGCGTTCGGTGTGACCGGCGCGCTCGGTGCCGTCGTCGTCTGTTTCAAGTAACCGGTGCTGACGTAACCGCTCTTGCCGTTATACGTGACGTATACCCACGTGCCGCTCTGCTTTGTCGCTTTGACGGTCGTGCCGTTCGGGATGCTCGTGACGAGGGCGTAGCCAATCCCAGGGCCTTGACGGACGTTCAAGTTGGCCGTCGTGACGTACGACTGGTTGATGTTTTGCTCTTGTGGAGCGGCCGGTGTTGTCGGCGCAGTGGGTGTAGCCGGTGTACTTGGTGTAACCGGTTTGACCGACGAGTTCGTCAAATAACCGTTATGTACCCAACCCGTCTTCCCGCCATAGCTGACTTTCGTCCAGGCGCCGCTCGTTTGAATCGGTGTGAGCGACTGACCTTTCGGGATCGTGACGAGCACTTGATGCCATGTGCCTGCGGCGAGGCGCATGTTCAATGCGGCCGTCGTGACGGTAGCATTGCTTGATGGAGCCGGAGCAGCAGGTGTCGTTGGCGTCGGTGTGCTCGGTGCAGCCGGTTTGACGGATGAGGTCGTCAAGTAACCGTTATGTACCCAACCGGTCTTCCCGCCATAGCTGACTTTCGTCCAGGCGCCGCTCGTTTGAATCGGTGTGAGCGTCTGGCCTTTCGGGATCGTGACGAGCACGGGATGCCATGTGCCTGCGGCGAGGCGCATGTTCAATGCGGCCGTCGTGACGGTACCCGTGCCTGACGTGGCAGGTGTGGCAGCAGGTTTCACCGTGGTCGGGGCGTTCCCGCTTAATTTGAGCGTCTGCCCGATGGCGAGACGGTCTGAGTTCAAGTTGTTGAAGGCTTTCAAATTGGCGAGTGACACGTTGTGCTGTTGGCTGATTGACCAAAGCGTGTCACCGGCACGGACGACGTGTGAGCTGGCTGCTGCGGCTTCGTCGGCCTGGGCGACGATCGTTACGGCGGCGATGGCTGCGAATGAGTACATGAGGCCGGACTTAGGGGACATTGAGTCACTTCCTTCTCTATGAGTGCTTTTGACAATTATCGACAGGTGAAGCAATACATGTTTATTGTAGGGTTTACACAAACGGCAAGCAATGGTGGAAATGGCTCAATCCTTGGATTGCGTTAAAAATGAGGTCAATATTTTTCGTCACGGACGAGGCGAGAGTACTAAAGAAACAGGGGAATTGAAAATTGACTTTCTGTTGAATTTTGGAAACCTATACATAGTTCTTTTCATGCTATCATGAATGCAAAACGTTTGAACGAGAGTAGGGGACTTATGAACGAGGGGAACTTTTCAACACAATCATATCGCAAACATCAAGAGAAACTGTTCGAACTCGTCCGCATGCCTGACGTGACGGAAGCGGCGGTGAGACAGGCGCTATCCTATATGTGTGAGGTCGTCTCGGATATGCTCGACGTCGACACGGTGTCGATTTGGCACTTCGACGAGTCGTATGCCTCGATTTCGTGCCAAGTCGCCTATTCGAAAGAGAACGGGCCGAGCGAACCGGTGTTGACGGTCATGCGTGGGGACGCACCTGTCTATTTCGACGCGCTCCGGACGAACCGGGTGCTCCCGTTCGAAGACGTCCGGACACACGAATGGGTGAAGGATTTGTATCAGCAGTACTTCGTGGAAGGGCAACGGATTTATTCGATGCTCGATGCCCCGATTTATGCGAACAATGAGGCGAAAGGGGTCATCTGTTGCGAGACGTTCGCGCCGCGGCAATGGACGTTCATCGAGGAGCTGATCGTCAGCACGCTGTCCGATTTTATCGCCATCCTTTATCTACGGCTCGACCGTCGTGAGGTCGACGAACATATCGCCAAGCTCGCCTATACGGACGAACAGACCGGGCTCATGAACTTGAACGGGTTCGTCGAGCGGGTGGACGCGCTCCGTGAACAGGCGCCGCATCAGCTCGGCTCGTTGATTTATATGCGCGCCGATGAGTTTCGCTCTGTCGAGACGGCGATCGGCATCCAACGCGCCGATGATATCGTCATCGAACTGGCGGAACGGCTCGGCCAAGTCGTCGATGCGTCGCTGTTGGCGCGTGTCTCCCAATCGGGGTTCTTGCTGTGGACGCCTTATGGCGACCGAATCAAAGTGAAGGCGCTCGCCGATTTGATTTGCGAGACGGTGACGAGCGAACCGTTCGCGGTCGGTGAACTCGACGTCGTCTTGACGATGAGCGCCTTCATCTCGATCGAGGACAAGTCGCGTTCGACGCTCGAGATGATGGACACGACCCGAATCACGGCAAATGAGCGTCACGTACAGCGTGGGGGTATCGTCTTTTATGAGGAAGAAATGGGCGAGAAGGCGACGGCCCGGCTGACGCTCGAGATGAACTTGCGGAAAGGGCTCGCCTTGAACGAGTTTTCGCTCTATTATCAGCCGAAGATTGAGGCGGCGACGGGCAAGCTGAACGGATTTGAAGGGCTGATGCGCTGGATCCATCCGAAACAAGGGTTGATTCCGCCGCTCGACTTCATCCCGCTCGCCGAGTCGACCGGTGTCATCATCGCGCTCGAGGAGTGGGCGCTCGAGGCGGCGTGCCGCCAGTTGAAGACGTGGCACGACGCGGGCCGGATGTATCAGCTCGCCTTGAACTTGTCGGCCCGGCACTTCCTATCGGACGGGGTCGTCGAAAAGTTGGCCCACATCGTCAAGGTGATGGGCGTCTGTCCGAACTATTTGACGTTCGAGATCACCGAGAGCGTCGGCATGGAGAATCAGCAGCACGTCATCGACCGGTTCGTCGCCTTCCGGGAACAAGGTTTCTCCATCTCGATTGACGACTTCGGGACGGGCTTCTCGGCGTTCGTCTATTTGAAGCACTATCCGATTCATGAGATAAAAATCGATCGGCAGTTCATCCAAGTGACGGACAACGACCCGACCGGCAACGTCATCGTCCAATCGATTATCGAACTCGCCCGCGGGCTCGGCTTGAAGACGGTGTGCGAGGGCATCGAGACACCGGACCAGCGCCACACGCTCCGCTCGCTCGGCTGTGACGAGATGCAAGGTTATTATTTCTCACGTCCGCTCCCGGTTGACGAGCTCGAGACGTGGATTGAGGATTATGACACAACGAAAAAGGATTCGCTCCGTTGAGCGGATCCTTCTTTGTTATGCCGGCAATTCGATGCGGATCGTCGTCCCATGGCCGCGTTCGCTCGACATCGTGACGGTGCCACCGTGCGCTTTGATGATGTCCCGGGAAATGGCCATACCAAGGCCGCTCCCGAGCGCGTCGGTCGTGTTCGTGCCCCGATAATAGCGCTCGAAAATGTACGGCAGTTCGCTCGCTTCGATGCCGATGCCGTCGTCTTGAATCGTGATCACATCCTGCGTGACGGTCACATGGACGGCGACCGTCTCCTCGTTATGGAGCAGGGCGTTATACAAGAAGTTGAGCAGCGCCCGTTTCATGAAGTGCCGGTCGATGGCACGCGTCTCGGCGTCTTCACTCGTGAACGTGATGTTCCGCTCGGAGAAACGGGCATCGTTCAACACGTCGATGACGAGTTCGCGGACGTCCCCGAGGCGGCTCGGGTGAAATTGTAAGGTATCCAAAAACAGCCCTTCCTGACGATTCAGGAAGGGCTGCCTCATGTCCGCTCATTCATGCGGGAGTTCGGTTTTCAATTCCAATTGAAGTATGTACGCCAATTCTTTATGGGCTAGCTCGGAGAAGTTCGTCTTTTTGACGTGTGTCCGGGGCCGTAGTCCGCATTCCAATGCGATGTCGACGATTGTCCGAATCTGATTTTCCGTATAGAAGCGCTTGCGTCCCATCGTGAACGGGGTCGGTGGCAAGACGCCGTCGGTTTCCCATTTGATCAGCTGTTGCTGGCTACGAGGAATCCCGGCGACATGAAACGCACGGCTCAGTTCTTTGAGTGGATAGACGGTCAATGGGCGTTCGTTGTACAGGAGCGGCTTCGCGTTTTCCGGGCTATATGCATCCCAGTCAGTCGCATAAAACGTCAGGTCGGTGTGGTCGAAGTCGAGTTGAGCGGAAGGAATAGAAGTGTTGAGTGCGAAGTCTAAGCTGTTCATCTAGAGTATCTCCTTCTTCAAGTCAAACTGGTCATTTCGAAAATGCCCTCCTCCGTATAGTAACCCATTTCTAAGCAATTAACTGCCAGTTTTTTCAAAGTGGGGAAATGAATTCATGGGACTTTAGGTGTGTTTTCGAAATTCGATTGACGTCTATTAAGATACCCTAATTGGTATGAGAATTCAAGGAATAAAGCCGATTTTGACCGATGAATGCACATTCATTCAGAATAGGTCTATAGTCGTTACGAAAAGGTTACAAGGAAATATGAGCAAACATTCACCAACTTCGGTTAATAGGGGCGAAGGAGGTGAGACATATGGCAGTGTATCGAGAATATGCAAGCGTCTTTTATCTCGACACGAAGCGGCTCGTTGACGGCAAGGAAAAGCGTCAGCTCGTCCGGTTCGGTCCACTCGGTGCGCGGATGGAGACCGAGGAGATCAAGCAGTTCGGTGATCTGTTGATTCCGCTTCTCGCGGTCGAATCCGCCGCATACGTCGTGTCGCGTGAATTCCACGTGACGTTCTAATTGGAGGAACCCCTGATGCGTGTACCGAAGCGTCCCGCCGGAACCGTGTTCGATGAGCGGGTGGGCCCATGAGCTGGCCCGAACTCATCTCGAACCTCGGCTTCCCAATCGTCGTCTCGCTTTATCTGCTCCACCGAATCGAGACGCGCCTTGAGCGCATGATTCAACTGCTCGAACGTCTCGACTCGACCTATCCATCTGAATTGTAATCCATCCCCGAAAGGAGCCATCCCCCATGGCCGTATTGACTGAAAAGAAAGCCACGCTCGTCTTGACGACGCACCACGATTTGAACAGTTTGAAACCGACGAAGAAAACGCAGCGCTTCGGTCCGATTCGGGCGGCGCTCACGGCTGACAATGCCGAGGCGTTTGGTCACCTCATGCTCGACTTGACCGAACAAGAAGATTTCACCGTGTCGGTCGTTCGCGAATACGATCTCGTCTAATCACACCCACATTCCAAGGAGGACTAACCCATGACTGAGACTAAAGTAGAAATCGCATTTTTAGATATGTTCAATAAAGTATCGCGCTTCCGTTTGAATAACGTAAAGCAGCCAGTCGACGCGTTGAAAGTGCAAGCACTCGCCGACTTCATGGTCGCCAACGACCCGCTCGGCAAGAGCGTCGTCAAATGGACCGAGATCAAGATGATTGAAGGCACACAGACCGTGTTGAACGTCCAATAATCCAAAAGGCATCGTCTCAAAAAAGAGACGGTGCTTTTTTCCTGTTATTCTTCTAAAAATCACAAATTGAAGGTATATTTAAAATATATTGAATAAAAGGCAGGTATTGTAAATGAAGAAATGGCACTATTTACTCTTATTCGTCGCACTGTTATTCGTGATGTTCCCGATGGGTCAAGCGAATGCGACATCGAAGTTCGAGCTGGGCACGCTGCTCGAACAAGAAGTGAAGACGATTGAAGGGTCTTCCTTCTATTTAGATTATCAAGACGGATTCACGCGTCTTCATGATGTAAAGCGACAAACCGTCGTACCGATCGATTTCAACGACAATCTGACGGCGGATCGGTCGTATGATGAAGATGGGGCGTATGGAGATTTCTATACGTTCAAGCCGAGCCTAGATGGCGAAGCGTTCATGGCGACGCATCATCGGACCGGGGATATGATTCATGTTAATCGTGATGGAGCGACCCGCGAATTCGTCCCGCCGTTCGATACAGAATCGATTCGACTTATCACGTATGATGTGAGTCGTGACATCATGCTGTGGGAGAACAAAGTCTCGAAGCAACTCGTAATGACTGATTCGGAGGGCGTCAAAAAATGGGAACGTGCTCTTTCGGATCGCGAACAAGTGATGTTGGCGACAAACGCGAATGAACTTGTCGTTGCGGACACGTACTCGGACGTCCTGCATCATCTGAATCCAGATACAGGCGAGACCATCGAGACAGTCAAGATGCCGAATACGGTGACAGCGGTGTTTGCTGAACCTACGACAGATCATCTTCTGTTAGATGGAGTTAGTGACTTATACGTGTACGATTGGAAGCAACGTACCATCACGACACTGGATTTGAAAAATCAGTCGCTCTATGAAATCGAGTCGTTTACTTATCAAAACGGCACATACTACGCGATGACTGAGTTCGATTATTTGGTCACCATCGATTTAGCGACGAAGACATTGAACAAATTACGACTAGATTCGTTCAATTCACGGCTTGACTATAAACTGTTGCACGGAGGCTACTTGCTTCGAAACGATCAGCGCTTATTGGCGGCAGAGCGTGCCCACCTGATTCCAGCTCAGCTATACACATCGCTGAAAGCTACGAAACCGACTGGTGACGACAACTACTGGTTAGGCGAGCCGTATCAACTGATGGCGACCGTCGTGACAATCGACCGCGTCTACCATAAGGTCCCGGTTGCGTATTTGGAAGGGGATGTAGAAGTCGTCGACGCGACGCGCTCATTCGATGAAGGATACACGGTCCCATCGTTCGACGAGTCGTTCAGTTATGCGGTTCGATTCGGTAACCTCACGAGTAGCAGAGTTACCTTGAATCCGGTGACGAAAGTGCCGCTTCAAATCGAGACGTCGTTTGCCAACGGGCCGGTCGGTGAGATTACCGGTATGACTGCGCCGAACATGACGGTGTATGTAACATGTGAAAACAACAAATACGCGAGCTGTGACGGGTCGGTCACGGCCGATGAGACAGGACGTTTCAAGTTCTCACGCGGCATTCTCTGGGGAAATCAAACAATCACGGTTTGGGCAGCAAATCACGCGACGTATGACCAAGCCACAAAAGCATCGGTCAAACAGACGTTCCAGATGAATGAACCGACCGACACGAACATCGCCGAGGTGTTGACCGAGACGGCGATGGAAGGTGTGACGATTCGGACGAAACCAAATGCCCGAGTCGAAGTGCGCCAATTGTTCTCACCGACAAACTTTGAAGTTCGTGAAGTCAAGGCGGACGCGGCGGGAATCGCGAAGCTGACTGCGTACAATCGGGACAAGCCGATGTACTACCGTGTCATTTATCGCATTCTCGACACGAACAGTCAGTATGCCAATCTTTACGTATCAACAGATTATCCGGTGCCTGACGTCACATGGACGGAACCACCGAAGACAGGTGATACGACCGTGACCGTTCATTATAACGGGACGCTCTCACCACTGCTCGCGGTTGCCCGAAATGGCAGAGATGAATCGGCAAAGCGTCTCGTTCCTGGGACGAACGTCATCGCCTTGAAAGGTCCACTATGGGAAGGACAGACGATTCGACTCATCGCTAGCTTCCGTCCGGAGCTCAGTAAAACGTTCGAACAAATCGTAACGAGTGATGCGCCGAAGACGCTCAGCATCAAAGATGTGCTCGTCACATCGTCTACTTCAACGTTTACGGTATTGAAAGATACACCGGCCTACTTAAACTTCATCGTGAATGGGAAACCGATCTCATTCACTGAGGTTGGAAAAGACCGCTACCGGATCTCGGTGAAACCCGGCACGTCGGTCGCCGTCGAGTCGTCGATCGGGTCGAAGAAAAAGCGGACGACGTACAAAATCCCGACGGCCTCGTTGACGTCTTTCGCGCCGTCTGACGAAGTGAGCACGTGGAAAGGCAAGACACTCCCGAACGCCACGGTCAACGTCAAGGTCGGGACGAAAGTGATCGGACGGACGAAGGCGAACTCGACCGGCAGCTATCAAGTGAAGTTCGCCCGTCAGCGCGCCGGCACGAAGCTCGTGTTCGAGGCGAAAGTCGGAGTTGCCCGTGACGCGAAGAGCGCGACCGTCAAAGCAGGCGTGCGTCCGACGGTGAGCACCGGCACGATTCGTTCGACGACGAAAGCGATTGCTGTTCGCTCGAACGTCCCGTACGGCACGGTGACGATTTATAACGGGAAGACGCTCGTCGCGAAGAAGACGATCACATCGACTTCGACGAACGTGTCTATCAAACCGCAAAAACGGGGGTCGAAGTTGACGATTAAAGTCGTGACGCCGGCCAACCGAAGCGGCCAGACCGTAAAGACCGTTTTATGATGTAGTGAGAAGGTGACTGATTTTTCAGTCATCTTTTTTTATTTTGGTCAATCCACTTTAGATTCCTCGACGTCAAGACGATATAGGAAGAAACGTTGCATGCGAGAGGGGAATATACATATGTCAGTGAAACAGAAGTGGATAGCGTTACGGAATCGTTTAAACGTCCAGCGCTTTCAATGGAAACCGAAACAACGAAAGCCGAGCACGCGTGAAGGTAAACGAGTGACCGGCAAGAACCTGACCATCCGTCAAAAGCTGTGGGGACTCGTCATTCTCGCGCTCCTCATGGTCGCAGGTGTCGGTGGCTACTCGCTCTTGTCGCTCGCCGATGCGAACCGACAAGGTGATGATATCGTCAACAACTGGAACAAAGGGCTCGACTACGCCCACGAACTGAACACACTCGCGGCGAACTATCGCGCGCTCGAGCTCGAACACATCGTGACGGACGACACGGCCGCGAAAGAAGAATTGATGTCCGTGATGAAAGAGATTCGGACACGAATCAATGAAATCGCCCCGAAATATGAACAGACGGTGACGGGTGAGACGGACAAAGAACTGTTCGCCAACTTCAGTAAGCAGTGGGAGATGTATCAACGCGTGTCGGACAACATGCTGATTTTCAGCACGTCCGGAAACAACGGTATGGCTCGCTCGTATTATGACGCCCAGTCCCAATCGACATACGATAACTTCACGCAACGCCTGACCGAGCTCGTCGACTACAACTCGGAAGGCTCACAACGTGTCGGCGCCGACATGGAACGTGAGTTCGGGCAGTCGCTCATCGCGCTACTCGCGGTGACGATCGGTGCAATTGCGTTGCTATTCTTCCTCGGACTGAGCTTACTGCGCTCTATCATCAAACCGATGCGTGTGCTCCAAGAGAAATTCGACGAGTTGGCCTCACAAGGCGGCGACTTGACGATGGCCATCCCGGTCACGTCGAACGACGAGATTGCGCAAGTGAGCCGCTCGTTCAACACGTTCCTCGCGACGCTTCGCGACATCATGATTGACGTCGACAAGACGGCAAAAATCGTCCTCGTCTCGTCAAAAGAAGTAGCGACGGAAGTGACCGAACTGAGTCGTTATATGGAAGAGACGTCCGGCACGGTCGAGGAACTGACGGCCGGTATGGAAGAAACGGCCGCCTCGTCGCAAGAGATGAGCGCATCGACGACCGAGATGGGCAGTTCCATCGATACGATTGTCGACTTGTCGAATGACAGCGCGACAACAGCAGGTGCCGTCGAGCGTCGGGCCCATGCGATGCGCGAACAAGCCGTCGCCTCGAAGACGGAAGCGAACGCCATCATCGAGCAGAAACGCATCGAGCTCGACGAGGCCATCAAAGGGGCCCAGTCGGTCGAAGAGATTCGTGTCTTGACGAAAGCCATCCTTACCATCGCCGACCAGACGAACTTGCTCGCCTTGAACGCATCCATCGAGGCGGCCCGGGCCGGAGATGCCGGTCGCGGTTTTGCGGTCGTCGCCTCGGAGATTCGTAAGCTGGCCGAGAACTCGCGGCAGACGGTGAACGAGATTCAAGCGGTGTCAACGACGGTCATCGATTCGGTCGCCCGGCTCAACACAAGCTCAGCCGATATGTTGACGTTCCTCGACACGAAAGTGCTCGCCGATTACGACCGGCTCGAGGAGTCGGCCACACAATATGAAGCGGATGCGACCGTGTTCGGCCAGACGGCGGAGACGTTTGAGACGAACGCGCTCCAACTCCGTCATATGACCGACAACATCCTCCACGTCATCCAAGAGGTTGCGACGACCGTGACCGAAGGAGCGGACGGGACGCAGTCGATTTCGGAGAAGGTCCAATTGTCCGTCGAACGGTTCAACGACGTCCAGGCACGGATGCAGGATACCGAACAACGTGCGGTCGAACTCTCGAACCGGGTGTCACAATTTAAACTATGATGCTAGACCGCAGCCACGTGTTGCGGTTTTTTTGTGTGGCGAAACATTGAAACGGAAACTAGGAAATGAGGTCAATCTCCAAACAAATGTGCCAGAAAGTTGGAAAACCGTTTGCACTGTCCGATAAAACCCATGTAGTTCCAAAAATAGAGAAATAGAGGTGGGAGAGGACACAGTCCTCGAAGGATTATGAAACGATTCAATCAACTGTCTTTGACACAAAAACTGTTTAGCGGCATCGGATTGATTTTGCTGTTCGTCACGCTCGGCATGGGCTATAACCTATGGACGTTGCAAAATATGACGAGCCAATACGAAGACATGATTCGTGAAGATGTCATGAAGATGAAAGCGGCCGACGACTTGTCGCTCGGGATGACGCGTCAAGCATACGGCGTCCGCGGCTATATTCTCGTCCAAAATGACGAACAACGCGCCCAAATCGAACGCGGCGCGAAAGAAAAGAAAGAGGCGCTCGAACAATTGCTCGCCCTGTCGAAGACGGAAGCCGAGACGAAAGAACTCGAGAGCATGCTCTCCTATGCGAATGGCTATGACGACTTGGCGCAAGAAGTCATCGTCGCGGCCGACAACAACAACCAGGACGATATCGACCGCCTCACACTCCGCCTCATGCCAGACGTGACGGCATCGATTTCGGAGACGGGCGAACGGTTGCAGGCCGAGACCGAAGCGACCATCGTCGAGAAACAACAGGAACTCGAACGCCTTGGCGGACAAGCGTTCCTCTACTCGACCGGAATCGCCCTTCTCATCTTGTTGCTCACGCTCGGGGCGGGCTATATGCTCCAACGCATGGTGACCGTACCGCTCCGCCAATTATCGGACGAGGTCGGCATCGTCGCCGACGGCGATTTGACGCGCGCCGACCTTCAAGCGCTCACACGCGATGAGATTGGAGAGCTCATGATTGGCTTCAACCAAATGAAAGGCAGCCTGCGCGAACTCATCGATGAGGTGAGCCGGAACGCCCAGGAAATCACGGCCCAGTCGGAAGAATTGTACGCAAGCACGGAAGAGATGTCGTCGCAGACAGAGGAGACGACGCGGATGATTGAACAAGTCGTCGGGGAGACGGTCAACCAGGCTGCCGCTGCCTCGAAGAGCGGACAGGCGGTCGCAGCAGCCGATGAAGGTGTCGAACGGATTGCCACATCGATCGGCACAATCAGCCAAGACGTCCAGACGAGTCTCTCGCTCGCGGAACGCGGCGAACAGACGATTCAACAGGCGAAACAAGAAGTGCTCGCGCTTGAATCGGAGACGGTCGTGACGGGTCAGTCGATCACCGCGTTGAAACAACAGTCGGACGAGATCGCCCTCATCACCGAGGTCATCCAATCGATCACCGACCAGACGAACTTGCTCGCCTTGAACGCGGCCATCGAAGCGGCCCGGGCCGGGGAGCAAGGAAAAGGTTTCGCCGTCGTCGCCGAAGAAGTGCGGAAACTTGCGGAGCAGTCGAAACAATCGGCATCCCAAATCGCCGGCTTGATTGAGTCGATTCAAGCCCAGTCGAACGCGGTGCTCGAGCGTCACGCTATCAGCGCCCGCCGCGTCGAGACGAACACGGCGCTGCTCGAAGAAGCGACGGCGTCGTTCCAGCAGATTGTCGGGCAATTGCACGCCTCGGTCGAGAACACGGAACAGATTCGGGTCGCCTCGAACGAGATTGCCATCACGACGAAACAAGTCGCGACCGCGGCCATCCATATGGCGAGCGACAGTGAAGGCACGGCCGAGACGATGCGTAGCGTCGGCGAGACGGCTGACGCCCAACTCGCGATGATTCAAGAGTTGAACGGTGTCGCCGAGTCACTCGGCAATATGACCGGTGACTTGCAGACGCTCATCGGTCGCTTCCAGACGTGAGTCGAACCGTCCTTGCCTGAACAGGCGAGGGCGGTTTTTGCGTGTTGTCAGGATTGACGGGGAGGCGTTACGGGAATTGCGGGAGAGAGACAACATCTCGACTAACGTGAAAAGGGGACACATCATGAAATATACTGTCATCACCGGAGCTAGTTCAGGTATTGGATACGAGGCAGCGAAGTTGCTCGCCAAGCAAGGGAAGTCGCTCGTGCTCGTGGCACGGCGGCACGACGAACTCGAGAAGTTGCGGAGTGAAATCCAGGCGATCGCACCGAAGAGCGAGGTCATCATCAAGGCGAAGGACTTGTCGTACAGTGAAAACGTGTACGGGCTGTATGAGTCGCTCGCCGATCTCGACATCGAGACGTGGGTCAACAACGCCGGGTTCGGCGATTCGAATTTCGTGAAAGACGTCGAGGTCGGGAAAATCGAGAACATGATCCGTTTGAACGTCGAGGCGTTGACGGTGCTATCGAGCCTATACGTCCGCGACTATCATAACGTCGAAGGGGCGACGCTGTTGAACGTCGCATCGGTCGTCGGCTATCACATCGCCAAAAAAGGTGTGACGTACAGCGCGACCAAGTTCTTCGTCAGCGCGTACACAGAAGGGCTCGCCCGCGAGCTCATGAACGACGGGGACAAACTGCGCGCGAAAGTGCTCGCCCCGGCCGCGACGGAGACGGGCTTTGCCAACCGGGCCCGCGAAGAGGACGACTTTGACTACAGCCAAAACGTCGAGAAGTATCATACGGCCGAAGAGATGGCCGGGTTCTTAGTCCAACTGCTCGAGAGCGATCAAGTCGTCGGCATCGTCAACCACGAGGATTACTCGTTCGAGTTGCGCGGACCGATTCATCCGTATATGTAATCAGGTCAAATGAAAAAAACAGGGGTCCCGTCACCAACATATGGTGGCAGGACCCCTGTTTGAATTCAATTAAGACGAGCGCATCGAATCACCGTAGCCCCCGGTCAACCGGTGCGTGAGTCGGTGATACCAGTAGCGGAGACGCAAGCGATATACGTAAAGTTTCGACGTGTTCGGCAAGACGACGTTGTCGATATAATCGGCGAACATGGCGCGGAACATCTGGTCCTCGCTGTCGTCATACGTCGCGCTCCACATGCCGTGCTCTTCGACCTCGAGCAACATCGCAATTGTCTCGTCGTCGAGCTGATGGTTGTCTTCCGGCAACCGTTTGACGAGCATCTCGACCCGATGGCTACAGATGGACGCATAGAGCGAGTGGGCGCGCGGGTTGCGCGGATTGGCGTTCAAATATCCGATGGCCGTCTTGAGCAACTCATCGTTCATCTCGAGCGGAATCTCATCGTACACTTGGAAGAAATCGAGCAGCATCGGCACGGTCTCTTCGTTGAATCCGGCGAGCCGGACGTAATGCATCAAATGGAGACCGGCCTCCCCGTAAAATTTGCGATTGAAGTAATGGACGGCGATGGTGCGTTGGACGATCGGCACGTCGGGATAGCGTTCGACGGCCCGAAGGAAATGTTGCTCGGCCTCGAACAAGAAGTTCGTATCGTCGCTCAAGATGCCGTGGAGGCAATGAATCATGTAATGGTCGCCTTTCGTGCTCGCGGCTTCGAGCACGTCGCGGGCCCGGCCGAACTCGCCTTCACGGATGAGCGGATAGGCTCGCATCGCCGTGAAGAACGGGTCGTCCGGGAAGTTCGTCTCGCCGCGGACGACGAGTGACTCAATCGATTCGGCGTTATAGTCGTCAATCATTTCTTCAAGGAGCATCATCTCGAGGAAGGTGCGTTGAAAGTCTGGATGGTGTAAATCGATGGTGTGTTTCACAGAAGTCCCTCCCGGCGTAAATGAGTGTGGCTTCATTATACCGAGCAATTGGACAGACGAGTAGACTTTTTTCAAGATATGGGAAAAGAATAGGGAAGGATTTCCGAGGAAATGGAGGGATGAAGATGGTCACGTTCACAGGCTATATCGTCGAACTCGAGCCGACGCGAATCCGGGTCGCACCGGACTTGGATGCCGAGCCGTTCGATGGAATCGTGTTTCATTGGGAAGGCGTCTTGCGAGAGGACGAGACACCGCTCGCCGTCGGGCAATACGTCCGCGTCGAGCATGATGAGAAGATGACCCGCTCGCTGCCGCCCCAGGCGACGGCGCATCGGATCGATGTGCTATGATGAGACCGAGGTGAACGAAATGGGACAGTCGAATTTCTTATGGATGGGTGTCGTCATCGCCATCAGTGCGCTGATCGTCTGGTTGTTACAGGACGTGATGCCGTTTTGGATGTTATCTATCATCCTGCTCCTATTCGGGGCGGCAGTCGGAAACTTGCAGCGACGCACGCGAAAAGACACGTAAAAAGCACGTCATCATTCAGATGGCGTGCTTTCTTCGTCTTCAGCCGGCTCGTCCGTGGCTTCTTCGGTCGCGTCATCGGCGACCGGTTTCTCTTTGGCGGCGGGTGGTGTCTCTTTCTTATCAGGCTTGGCGGTGGCTTTCGGCTTGTCTTGTTTCTTGACCGGTGCCGTCGCCTCCGCTTCTTTTTCCTGAGCTGCCGGTTGTTCTGGCTCGACCGGTTCCGCCGGTTCGGTCACGGGAACGTCGGGCTCGGTCGGTTGCTCCGTGACGGGAGGTGCCTCAGGTTCTTCGGCCGGTTGTTCCGGTTCGGCCGGCGGCTCTTCCTCGATCGGTGCCGGTTCTTCCACTGGCGGCTCGGTCGGTTCCGGTGTTTCGGGTGCTGCCTCGGCTTCCGGAGCTGGTGCCGGTTCTGGCGCTGGTTCCGGTTCAGGGGCCGGAGCGGGTTCAACCGGGTCTTCACGTTTTGGGACCGGTGTGATCGGTGCGACTGGTGCGAGTTCAGCGGCCGGGGTATCGTGTTTTGTCGTCGGTGGCGGGGCCGGTGTGTCCGACTCGAGGAACGACAGCACGTCTTGTTCGAACAAGGCGACCGGAAGTGTCTTCGTCACCAAGTGAAGTCCGAGCACCCGTCCATTGGCCGTGACGATCGGGCTGCCGATGGCGCGGTTCGGTAAATCAAATTCGCGACGATAGCTATCTTCTTCGAACGTGAGCGTTCCTTCAAACTGTTCGTCCGGTGCGAGGGTCAACACCGATTCGTCCAGTCCGACAATCGCATGGCTGAACGAGAACGGGGTCGCTTTCACTTTTTCGATGCGGATGACGGCGATGGCGTCGGTCCGACCGATGACGGTTCCGTTCACTGCCTTGTCACCGTGTTTCATCGTGACACGAGTGATGCCGGCGACGTTATGGGCCGCCGTCAACACGTCTTGCGGGCTAATCAAAAATCCGGTACCTGTGCCGACGGTATAAAGGCTTTCTTGCAACGTCTCGAGGTCGACGTTGGTGGCACCATCGGCTGAGACCGTGTCTTCCGTGATGTTCAAATCGACTTTGTCGGCGAGCGAATCACTCGAGCGCGGGCTGTCGGTCAGATAGGCGTTCGTTAAAAAGGAGACGAATGCGATGAGGGCAATGACGATGGGGGCAGCGATCCATTTCAAGCGACGTGGGCGATGGCCACACGTCGGACAAACAGTGGTTTTCGAGCGGGTCTTCGCTCCGCAGCGTGGACAAGTCACGGGATGACACCTTCCTTCTTTAACATAGATGATATGCCTATTCCTCATATGAACGAGGGGTAAACAAATATTTGTCATGGCTACCTACATTTTATGAATAAAATGATGTTTCAAACACACGGTGTCAACAAAAACACGCTCGACCTCATGAGAGGACGAGCGTGTATGAATTAAAGTGATTTGTAGCCAAGGAAGTGTGGCCGCCACTTCGGGTCATGAATCGAGTTGATTTGGAGCATCTCGCCGCCCGCATGAATGAACGTCTCTTTATCGAGCATGATGCCGATATGAGACGGACCGGTGCGATACGTCCCATGGAAGAAGATGATATCGCCTCGTTTTCCACTCGAAATATTCGTCCTGCGGTTTTTGAAATGGTTACTTTGCCAATAGCCGTTCACATTCGTCCGTCCGCCGACTTTCCCGGCTTGGTTGGTCGCGTAATGGATGAGACCCGAGCAATCGAAGCCACCATTGAGCGGAGATTGTGAACCCCATGTGTACGGCGTTCCGAGATGTTTCGCGGCCGATGCGATCATGCGCTCGGCCTGTGTATTGCCGCGCGACGCGAGTAACGGATCCGATTTCACGCGGATGTCCTGCTTCTTCACGTAAACCGGGCTCCAACTCTCTTGAATCAAATACGAATCACCATGAAGCGAGCGGGGATAGACACGGCGGTTTGTATCGAGATAGCCGATTGGTTTCGTGTCTAACGGATTCGCATAGAAGGGAGTACGTTTGAACGTGTAGTAATACGCTTTGACGTTCACGTTCTTCGCCGCGATTGCTTTCGGTTTCGTCTGAGCGATATACGGGTTCAAGACGTATACTTTTTTCCCCGAGGCAAGTCGGACCTGCCAAAAGTCGTCATCGATCGAACGAATCCCGACGAGTTTGGCGCCGCGCGCTAGCTGGCCGGCTGGGCGCGTGTAGGCGATATCACTCGAAAAGTATGGTGTCCCGCTAAGTTGCGTATAAAAGACGGTACCGGCTTTCGGTTTTGGGAGCGGCTTATTCAGACTCAAGTAAGACGAAGCGACGAAATAATACTTCGTTCCAATCTTGACCCGTGTATAATGTCCACTCGTCCCATACGTCTCAATCAAGCGACCTCGGTTGAATTCAGCCATCTGCTTCGAGAAGGTAGATGTGGTTTGATACACTTCCACCTCATCAAATTTGACATATCGTTTGCCCGTCGCGTCATAAAGCGGGGGTTTCTTTGTGCTCGTCAGGCTGGTGGCGACAAAGCGATATTGTCCGCCCGTGTAGACGCGCGTGTACTTTCCATATGTCCCGTACATGTTGACGAGCGACCCGCGCTTGAGCGTCCCGACTTGTTTGAACGACTCGCTATATAGAGTGGCGTTTTTCGTGATGTAGCGTTGCCCGGTTTTCAGGGGTGCAGGCTTGGTCGTGCTCGTATGGCTCGTTTGAACGAACCGATACTGGCCACCCGTGTAAACACGCGAGCGGTTTCCTACTTCCCCGTAAATGCTGATGCGTTGCCCACGCTTGACGGTACCGACAATCTCGTCTTCAATCGAATCAGCGTAAAGCGATGTATCTTTCGTGATGTATCGTTCAGCTGTCTTGATTGGACGACTGAGTGTTGCGCTCATCGCGATATAATGATAGGTGTCACCTGAGCGAATCCGGTAATATTTGTTTTTTGTCTGCCCGAACACGGTGATTGTCTGGCCGGATTGAACGTTACTGACGACCGGCCCGATACGGGGTGTAGCGTAAACATTCGCCTTTGCTTTGACATACCGGGTCTCCCCGGCGAGGACAGGAGCAGTATCAGCGAGTGCGGTACGTTTGATGAATTGTGGCGTCTCTCCGACGACGCGAAGCAGGGCAGCCTCATCGCCTAAATCGTAAACGCTCACGGTTACACCATATGACAAAAACTCGACCGCGTTCCCTGTTTCATCAAGCAGGTACGTTTCAGCGATGACAGTTTTCGTCACCGATTCGGCGAGGGCGTCGTTCGAGACATACCCGGTTTGGTCACCTGACGATACGTGGGCATGGGTATCCGACCGCTCAAGGACGGTGACGGCCGTGCCTTTCGGTAACGTGGTGAAGCCATCCACTTCTTCAATCGACACGAAAAGAGGTGTGTCTAGCTTCAAGACGAGCGTTTCTGTCTCGGCGGACGCGGTATGGATGAGTAAAAAACTGAATAGCGCAATCAAGCTGAATAATCGTTTCATCGTAAATGTCCACCTCTGGTCTATAGATTCATCTTTATATCGACCAACGAAAAGGAAAATGTTAGCAAAAAGTTGAGATGTTGTATCACTTGTCTGTTTTGACGTGCTAGAATGACAAAAAGCAAAACGAAAGTGGGAAAGTGCATGAAGTTCGTCGTATTATTCGGTCCACAAGCCGTCGGTAAGATGACGGTCGGACAAGAGCTCGCCAGCATCACGGATTTAAAGTTGTTCCATAACCATATGACGATTGATCTCGTCAGTCCGTTCTTCAGTTACGGGACACCGGAAGGGCGCCGGCTCGTCCAACTGTTCCGCCATGAACTGTTCGATGCGGTCGCGAAAAGTGACTTGGACGGGATGATTTTCACGTTCGTCTGGGCGTTTGACTTGGAAGAGGATTGGGCGTATATCAAACAAGTGACCGATTTGTTCGAGTCGAACGGGGCCGACATCTATTACGTCGAACTCGAGGCGGACATCGAGGAACGGCTCGTACGGAACACGACGGAAAACCGGTTGACGCATAAGCCGACGAAGCGGGACATCGCCTGGTCAGAAGGCGAGTTGAAGCAGACGGCGACGCTGTACCGCTTGAATTCACGGGACGGGGAACTCGACGTCGACAACTATTTGCGCATCAACAACACACATCTCGATGCGGCGACGGTCGCGCAACGAATCAAGGAACACTTTCAGCTATGACGAAAACGAGCCCTGTGAAGGAGCTCGTTTTTGTTAGGCCCACCACTCGGGGAGTGAGCAGGTGATGAGGATTTTTTAACAAGGTGTGTATCAACGTATGTTCAGAAGTCATGCATGCGTCTCATTCATTGAAACGAAGAGATATGTTGCGTACAGTTAGAAGTAGAAAGGTGGGGGTATGATGTTATTTAAGAAGAGAACCGCAGAGGAAGCGGCAGGGGCAAAACGATTTCAAGTCAAGTTGACGGAACAACTGCCGGAGCTCGGGCAGATCACCATCCTCGTCGACACGGCGACCGGCGTCAACTATGTCCAGACGTGGGTCGGGACGGGCGGCGGCATCACGCCACTGCTTGATGCGAACGGGGAAGCCGTGGTCGAGGAAGGATATCGACCGTGAAGTCGCTTCAGACGGAACGACTCACCCTACGGCGGGTGACAGCGGACGATGCGCCGCACATGTTGGCATATTTATCGAAACCCGAGGTCGTCCGTCATATGGGACTCGATCCGTTCACGTCGTTAGCTGATGCGTTAGACGAGATTGCCTGGTACGACTCGATTCTCGAGGCAGGGACGGGTGTCCGCTGGGGGATCACGTTGACCGGGCAAGACGAGGTCATCGGCAGTTGTGGATTTTTGAACGTGTCAGCGAAGCACCAGCGAGCCGAAATCGGGTTCGAGCTCAACTCCGATCAGTGGGGAAGAGGCATTGCCGGTGAGGCGCTCCGCGCGGTCGTTCGTCATGGATTCACACAACTCGGGTTCCATCGCATCGAGGCGCTCGTCGAACCGGAAAATACAGCATCGCAACAGCTTCTCGAGCGAGTCGGGTTCACACGGGAAGGGTTGCTGCGGGGGTATGAGTTCACACGCGGAAAGTATGACGATTTGTATATGTATTCATTGCTTGAGACAGACAGCATGACATGATGGAGGGCGACGTCGATGCAGATTATCGAATTCAAGAACGTGAGTCATGGAGACATTTTACATAACGTGACGGGATCTTTCCGGCAAGGACGCATCACGACGTTCGTCGGTCCGAGCGGGGCCGGCAAGACGACGTGTCTGAAACACATCAACGGCCTGTTATCACCGGACACGGGCGCGATTTACTTCAAAGGGGAGAACATCGATTCCATCGACGTCATCGAGCTTCGCCAGCGGATCGGCATGGCGTTTCAAAGCGCACCGATGATTGACGGGACGGTGTACGACAACATGAATCTGCCGAAAGCCATCTTCGGCGAGACGCTCGAACGGGAGCGGGCGGCGGATTTGCTTCAGAAAGTCGACTTGGGCGGCATCTCGCTCGATCAGCCGATCAAGACGTTATCGGGCGGGGAACGGAGCCGTGTCGCCATCGCCCGGACGCTCGTCAACAAGCCGGACGTGCTGCTGTTGGACGAGATTACGGCGAGTCTCGACTACCGGACCGTGAAAGAGATCGAGCGGTTGATTGTGAGACTGCAACAAGACTTCGGGGTCACCGTCATCTGGATCACGCACGACTTGGATCAGGCGCGCCGTGTCAGTGATGACATGTGGTTCTTGCGGAACGGGGAATTGATCGAGTTCGGCGACGCGACGTTCATCGACGAGTCGGACAAGCCGATGATTGGTCGCTTCGTGAGGGGGGAGGAGCTATGACGTTCATCGAACTGATGACCTCATTGATTTTTGTCGCCATCCCGCTCGGTTTGGCGCTGTTTTTGAAGCTCGGACTCGAACGCGACATTTTGATTGCGACGGTACGGTCGATTGTCCAGTTACTAATCATCGGTTATATTTTGACGTTCGTCTTCGAGAGCGACAGCCCGATTTTCATGCTGCTCATGATTCTTCTCATGATTGGGGCGGCGACACAGAACATCATCAAGAAAGGGGACGGCATCCCCGGCATCACGTGGATGATTCTGCTCACGCTCGTCACGGTCGAGACGCTGACGATGGGGCTCATGCTCGGGCTCGGCATCATCCCGTTCGAGCCGGAGAAAGTTATCCCGATCAGCGGCATGGTCATCGGGAACTGTATGGTGTTGTCGCTCCTGTTCTTGAACAAGTTCAAAGACGAGGTCGAGCGGAGCGATGAAGTGATTGAACTCATCTTGTCGTTCGGCGGCACACCGAAAGTAGCGATTGAGCGCAGTTTGAAGAGTGCCATCCGCACGAGCATGATTCCGACCGTCGAGGCGCAAAAGACGATGGGGCTCGTCCAACTTCCGGGCATGATGAGCGGGCTCATCATCGGCGGGGCCGACCCAATGGAAGCGGTGCTGTATCAGTTGCTCATCTTGTTTCTCATCTTGACGACCGCATCCATCTCGGCGGTCATGGTCGGGTATATGGCGTATCCGCGCCTGTTCAACCAAAAATTGCAGTTCGTCGGATTGACGGATCGAAAGGGGAACACGACATGATTCAAGGCATCCATCACGTGCAAATCACGATTCCGAAAGGCGAAGAAGAACAGGCGCGCGCCTTCTATTGCGGCGTGCTCGGCCTGAGCGAGGTTGAGAAACCGGTGTCGCTTCAAGGACGAGGCGGCTTTTGGCTCGAGGTCGGCGACCGTAGCGTCCACATCGGCACCGAGGACGGGGTTGACCGGCTGTCGACGAAAGGACATGTCGCTTACGCCGTGACCGATTTAGCGGAGTGGGGACAGAAGCTTGAGGCGGAAGGGATTGAGCGGATGACTGGCATCCCGATTCCGGGGTATGACCGATTCGAGTTCCGTGATCCGTTCGGCAATCGGGTCGAGATGATTCAAGCCATCTGAACAGGGAGTACCCATTGTGGGTGCTCCTTTGTTCGTTCAAGAGATACCGAATAGCTCGATGACGTCTTTCCAATTGGACGGATAGGCGTTGCTGCCACCATGCTGATGCAACAGCTTGCCATGACGTTTCACGGTGAAGTTCCACTGCGTCCCGTCCATCGTGAAGTACGCTTTTTCTTCAAATACTTCTGGCCAGCGATGGGAGGCGAATGACACGAATCGCTCGTGGACGCGGAAGGAATCTGTTGCGTCATACCAACCGGACTTCGGGATCGCCGTGCTCAAGTCGAACGCTTCCCGCCAGATGACTTCTCGTTTGACCGCACCATCTTCAAAGAATGAGAAGGTGGACTCGTTATGGATCCCAAAACCGCCGACTGTGAACGTGACAGTGACGGTCGGTTTCTTTCTATGGATGGCATCAAGCGGGATGGTCGGCTCGAACTTCAACTTAGCTTTATTTGATGCTCGAATGACTAGTTGTTCTTCTGCGGAACGTCTCGGTCGAACGGATTGAAACCATTGCGGTTGTGTATGTTGATGCATGTTGATCTTCCTCTCATCTCATCAGATAGCTTGATTATAAACAACATGAACACGAGGGGTATGTACAAAAACAAACCAGGTATGACGAAAGGGAGTGTCCATCGAGACACTCCCTTTTATCATGGTTTTTAGGTTTGGGACGGTGGAACGATCGTCCCTTGATGGAACCGCATCTTCCACTGACCGTCGACGTTCACCCAAATTGAACTTCGCAAGGCGATGCGGCCGGTTGCATGATCTTCGGTCCGATACGTGGCCATGACGACGTCGTCTTGAACCGTCTCGAGCGCAAAGTCCGATAGGGTGATGTGAATCTCGCCGAGGTCCATTGTGGCGGCATCTGCCGTTCGATATAACATACGTCCCGAGCTTCCGATTTCAAAAAAGTCGTCCGTCAAGAGACGACGCAACTGCTCAGGCGATGTGCGCACCTCGGTCGTCAGTAAAGCCCGTTCCTGCCGTTCAATTAAATTAGCCAGCATGTGCCTCCTCCTCTCGTTTCCCTAGATTCATCACGATGACGCCGAGCACGATGACGATCAGGCCGACGCTGTTCAGAGTAGACAATACTTCCCCGTAGACGAACACCCCAATCAGTCCTGTCGCGACCGTGCCGAGTCCGGCCCAGACGCTGTAAGCAATGCTGAGCGGGATTGTCTTTAAGACGATGCCCATCAAGGTGAACGAGATGGCGAAGCTGATTAAGAGAATCAGACTCGGGAACAGGTTGGTGAATCCGTCCGATAGCTTCAACATCGACGTTCCGAGCACTTCGAACGCAATCGATACCAATAAGATTCCATAAGCTTTCATGATACTCCTCCTTACACTTTCATCAAGACAAGGCCGACGATGACGAGCCCGATGCCCATGACGGTCTGAATTCGGACTTGCTCCTTGAAGACAAGAAAGCCAATCAGCGCCGTCGCCGCTGTGCCGACCCCACTCCAAAACGCATAGGCGAAGCTGAGTGGAATCGTGAGGAGGGCGAGCGACAACAGATAGAACGCCGTCACGTATCCAAACGCGACTCCGGCGATTGGTAAGCGGCTGGAGGACGTCGCGTTCAGTTTCAACATGCTCGAGCCGAACAGCTCGGAGACGATGGCGCCAACGAGATAGACGAAGCCCATTTTACGATTCTCCTTTTGATAGCGCGTCGCATTTTTGTCGGATGATGCGAGCGGCCCGGTCTTTAAACGTATCGCTATAGCCAAACGTCAATGCGAACCAGAAACCATCGCATAAGAGTCTCAGTGCGAGCACTGCATCGGCATCGGGGCCATCGTTCGCGAACTGCGCGTCCCAACGTGTCGAGGCCACGTTCCATAAGTTGCCGCTCGTATCTTCTTGGGATGAGATGAAGACGGCAATCAAATCGGCATCACCATCGCTATAATCGAGCGTCGCGAGGGCGTAGGCGCGTGTGAACGGATAAGGACCATCCAACCCGGTTTGATGATGGACGATCCGATTTTCAAATTCATCGAGTGCCATTCTATTCATCTGCTGCAACAGGTTGGCCTTGCTGTCAAAGTGATACAAGACCCCGCCTTTCGTGATACCGGCGCGTTTTGCCAAGTGGTCCATCGACAGTTGCTGGATTCCTTCGGTCTGAATGATATGGGCCGCGGTCCGAAGTAGCAGTTGTTTCTTACTCATCTTCTTCCTCCTAACTATACTGAACGGTCAGTATAGTAAACGTACCAAAATGAGGCAGGGTTGTCGAGGTGAAACATCGAATGGGATAATTAGGAAAAGGAGGGGATAGCTTGGGTTCACATTTGATGCATCTCGTCATCGCGAATGAGGTGTGGGCTGAATTAACTGACGTCGATCGCACGGCTTCGATTTCGACGTGTTAATCGATAGCGCGCAAGACGAGTTGTTGGCACTGATCCTCAAAATTAAGCGGGATGCGGAGGCAACAGAGGAAGGGACGTATAAGTGTTTTTGACGCACCAACTCGATGGATACGTCGAGACGTGCATCCTTCGATGTCGACAGATGGTTTAACAGAAGAGTGGGGTGATTCTATGATTCAACGACATTATGCACCGCTTTACGTGACATTCGGACTTTCGATTTTGACAATCGTGGCGCTGTTCACTGTGAACGCTCGCTTATTTCCGGATTTAGATTTGATGACGGCGATTTGGGTCTACATCGCCTTAGATGTCGCCCTCGTGGCCACATTAATTTGGGGCCTATTCTCGAAAGAGAAGACGGTGCGCGTGTTCAGTCTCGTTGGGAACTTGGGGTTGATCGTGCCGCTATCGATTTGGATCTTTTTGTTGCTACTCGCCAACGGGATTTCGGAAGCGTGATCGGTCAAATGAGAATGATTTAACGAACTCAATGGACACAGAAAGTGGACGAATGTTCCACTTTCTTTTTTATTGGCCTTATATAGAAAGAATAAAATTTCCATTTCCAATTTGAAAATTTGGCATTGCACAACCTATTTTTGTTTGTTATGCTTCTCAATGAAAACGACAATGATAATCATTATCAGTGAGAAGACGTCAGTATCCATACATAGAGCAAAATTGTGAAACAGTTGCGGACTCATTGACAAGGTCGTCATTCAATAAACAGATACATAGGGAGATGGAAAGAATGGGGAAATGGAAAGCAGCAGTCATGCTCACATCACTCGTCTTCACGCTAGCCGCATGCGGTAGCACGGACGAGACGAAAGACGAAGGAAGCGCGGAAGCGGAGACGGCACCGAAGACAGTGGAAATCAAGGACGCACACGGAACGATCGATGTGCCGGTCAATCCAGAGAAAGTCGTCGCACTCGACAACCGAACGTTCGAGACGCTCTCGGATTGGGGAATCGATTTAGTCGCAGCACCAATCGGATTGATTCCAGCGGACTTGCCTTATAAAAACGACAAAGACATCGTCGACGTCGGGATGCACAATGAACCGAACTTAGAAGCGATCGCCGGTGTGGATCCGGACGTCGTCATCGTCGGTCAACGATTCGCCGATTACTACGACGACATCAAAAAGTTGGTCCCAGAAGCAGCCGTCATCGATTTGGACATCGAGCTCCCGGAAGAGGCGGGCACGCCAGGCGAAATCTTGGTGGAAGGCTTCAAGACGACGACGCGTTCACTCGGCCAAATCTTTGAAAAAGAAACGGAAGCAGACGAACTTATCGCCGACTTTGAAGCATCAATCGACAGTGTGAAAACTGCGTACAACGGTGAAGACACAGTGATGTCAGTCATCGTCTCGGGTGGTGATATCGGCTTCTCAGCACCGAACACAGGTCGTGTCTTCGGCCCGATGTATGACATCTTTGACTGGACACCGGCCCTCGAAGTAGCGAAAACGACAGGGGACCATCAAGGGGATGAGGTCTCGGTCGAAGCGATTGCGGAGAGTGACCCGGATTGGTTGTTCGTTCTCGACCGCGATGCCGCCATTTCGAGCATGGAAGACGCAGTTCCTGCAGCGGACGTGATTGACAATGCACCGGCACTCAAAAAAACGAAAGCCGTGACAGATGAAAAAATCGTGTATGCGCCGAACGACACGTACATCAACGAGTCGATTCAAACATACTCTGAACTATTCAACGACATCGCAGCCGCGCTTTCGAAATAAGGGAGTCACGTTGTGCAAAAACCAATGACAGCAAGGGTTGAGACATTGTCTCAGCCCTCCTTTTCTAACATATGGACGAAGTCCTTTATCGTTGCGGTACTCATGGTGTGCGTGTTGGCGGGCCTTTCGCTCGTGACTGGCGTCTATGACATTCGTCAAGAAGGCGGGTCGGACATGTTTTGGATTACCCGCGTCCCGCGCACGTTGGCCATCATGTTGACCGGTGCCGCCATGGCGATGTCGGGGCTCGTCATGCAACTGATCACGCAAAACCGTCTCGTCGAACCGACGACGACCGGTACACTCGAATGGGCGGGGCTCGGCCTGCTCGCTGTGTATCTGCTCGTCCCGGCACCGACGCTCATGATGCGGATGACGGGTGCCATCGTCTTCTCATTCATCGGGACGATGGTCTTCTTCTGGTTCCTGCGGTCGGTCAAACTCCGCTCGTCGTTGATTGTCCCGATTATCGGGCTCATGCTTGGAGCGGTCGTCTCGGCCGTGTCGACCTTTCTCGGTTTATTTTTTCAAGCAAGTCAGACGATTGAAGGGTGGTTCGTCGGGTCGTTCGCATCGGTGCAGGTCGGTCGCTATGAATACTTATGGCTCATCGTCATCGTCACGTTCTTCATTTTCATCCTCGCGAACCGATTGACGCTCGCCGGTCTCGGAGAAGATGTCGCGACGAGCCTCGGCGTCAATTATAGCCGTCTCATCTTGATTGCGACGGGATTGATTGCCCTCGCGGTCGGGGTCGTGGCGACGGTCATCGGCAACTTGCCGTTTCTCGGATTGATCGTCCCGAATATCGTCTCGATGTTTCGCGGGGACGACCTCCGCAGCAACTTGCCGTGGGTATGCGTCATCGGGATGGGAACGGTGCTCGTCAGCGACTTGATTTCGCGCACGATCATCATGCCGTTCGAATTGCCGGTATCGCTCATTCTCGGGACGGTCGGGTCGGTCGTCTTCATCGCGATACTCTTGAGACAACGGAAGACGGGAGGGGTACGATGAGCACTTTGATTGAAGAGAAGAAGCAACCACGGGACGCGTACGATGTGGATGGTCGGTCCGTGCATACAGAAGAACGGTGTGCGACGGCGTTTCGCTCGAAGCGAGAACAGCGCCGTTATTGGTTGTTCCTTACGTTCTTCATCGTCGGGGGATTACTTTGTGCGTTCGGGTTGCTCGTCTATAACAATCCGGTCCCGTTTGATTCACCGTCGTTCATCCCGGTCGTCGAACGTCGGGTCGTCGCCGTCATCACGATGGCGATTGCCGCGCTCTGTCAGAGTTTGGCGACGGTCGCGTTTCATTCGGTGACGAACAATCGCATCATCACGCCATCATTGCTCGGGTTCGACGCGCTCTACTCGACGATTCAGACGAGCATGATTTTCTTCTTCGGAGCGGGTGCGCTGATTGGCTTTTCGGGAACGGGTGCCTTTTTGACCCAGGTCGGTCTCATGGTGCTCATGAGTTTGCTGTTGTACGGCTGGCTCTTGTCAGGGAAATACGGCAACTTGCAACTCATGCTCCTCGTCGGAATCATCATCGGGACCGGTTTGAACTCAGTGTCCTCGTTCATGCGACGCATGCTCGCACCGTCTGATTTTGATATCCTGCAGGCCCGTCTGTTCGGGTCGGTCATGCATGCCGATGCCGCCTACTTCCCGATCGTCATTCCAATCGTGCTGATTGTCGGAATCTTGTTGTATAGCTTTTCAAATCGCTTGAACGTCGTCGCACTCGGGAAAGATGTGGCGACATCGTTCGGGGTGAACCATCGGGGGAGCGTCATTTTTACGCTCATTCTGATCTCGCTGCTCATGTCGGTATCGACGGCGCTGATCGGACCGCTCACATTCTTCGGGTTCTTGGTCGCGACGCTCAGCTATCAAGTCGCTTCGACGTATGATCACAAATACGTCTTCCCGATGGCATTCGCGCTCGGCTTCTTCGTGTTGACGAGCGCCTATTTCTTTATGTATCACATTCTCAATACACCGAGTGTCGTGTCCGTCATCATCGAACTGTTCGGCGGCGTGATTTTCTTGGCAGTCATACTTAAGCGGAGGTCGCTATGATTCAATTGGAACAAGTACAAAAATCGTATGCGGACGATGTCCGCATCGGACCGATTACGCTCGATATCCCGAAGGCCGGCTTTACGTCGTTGATTGGTCCGAACGGGGCCGGAAAGTCGACAACGCTCATGATGATTGGTCGACTGCTCGACTTAGACGCGGGTCAAATCCAAGTCGCCGGCATGGACGTGTCGAGTACGAAATCGAAGGACTTGGCGAAGATCGTCACGATTTTACGGCAAGAGAACCATTTCGTGACGCGTCTCACCGTCCGTCAGCTCGCAGGATTCGGGCGCTTCCCATACTCGAAGGGACGGTTGACGCAAGAGGACGAACGCATCATCTCGAAATATATCGACTTCCTCGATTTGACGGAGCTCGAGCATCGATATCTCGATGAACTGTCGGGCGGGCAGCGCCAGCGGGCCTACGTCGCAATGGTGCTCTGTCAGGAGACGGAATACGTGCTTCTCGACGAGCCGCTCAACAACCTCGATATCGCTCGCTCGGTGCAGATGATGGAATACTTGCGCCACGTCGCCGATGAGTTCGGACGAACAATCGTCACGGTGCTCCATGACATCAACTTCGCGGCGAAATATTCGGACCGCATCTGTGCGATGAAGGGCGGGCAGATTGCCGCTTTCGGTACGGTCGAAGAGATTATGGACGCAGACATCCTATCGGACATTTTCGAGACGAAACTAGAGATTATTCAAGGGCCTTATGGACCGATCGCGGTCTATTAATAGAAGGAGGGGATCAGGCATGCAGATTTATTGGACACCGATTCAACAAGTCGTGCAGGAAGCGCGAGATACATACACGTTCAAACTCGAGTTACCTGGAGGCTTCACATGGGAAGAAGGGGCACATACGCACTTTGCGCTTGAAGGCTTTAATCAAGGAGACAAACCGAACCGGACGTTGATTCGGCATATGTCGATTTCGACGCTACCGCATGAAGGTGCGATCGGCATCACGACCCGGGTCAAACCGGAATGCTCGACGTTCAAATCGATGCTGCGTGACATGAAGATCGGGGACAAGGTCGCCATCTTTAAAACGTATTCGAACGTGCCGTTGAAGCGGGAAGGGAAGAACGTCTATCTGCTGTCGTCGGGTGTCGGCATCGCGACATTCCGCCCGCTCGTGCTCGCGTATTCGGCGAATCGGGAAGGCGTACCCCATCTCCACTCGTTGAACGTCGACTCGTCGCAACAGTATCTGTTTAGCGATGTGTTCGAGTCAACAGATACCTTCACGTCTGAGTTCGTCGACAGTCGACCAGTTTACTACGAGAAAGTCGAGACACTTGCTTCAGATCAAGACGGCCTATTTTACGTGGTCGGTAGCGATGACTTCTTGCATGAGACGATTGCGACGTTGCGTCAAAACGGCGTCACGCCGGACCAAATCATGCTCGATAAGCACGACTTTCAATTTGAAGATTTCTTGAAAGCCTGACACTCAGACCGAGGACATGTCCTCGGTCTTTCTATGCATTCTCGTACCTGAAGCGTTCATTTCCCTTTATACTAGATACAACAATTAAGGGGGAACTCACATGGAATACTTGTACCTATTGCTTGGTATTGCATTCGTCGCGGTCACTGTCCTCGTTTGGAAGAAGCGTCAGCAATTGACTGAAGAACCCATCCCGCTCGACGCAGAAGTTATTCAAATTGAACCATCTAGCGCAGCGCATGAATTGGTCAAGCATGAGCAATCGGCAACCGTTTTGCCAATCGTATTGGATGACGTCTCAAATAAAGAAGAGATTACGGTCGGGTCAGACACGGTACAATTATTGAAACGGGTGGTTCAATCCGTCGGCGTCCCGGTTGCGATGCAATCGCTCGGTAAAAAACCTGCGTACGAACTCGTCTTCTCACCTGAAGTGGAGGCCGCTTTAAAAAAAGGTGTCTACTCCTTAAGAAAATCAAAAGAAGACGGGTATTGGCGAGCCTTCGCGGTGGACGGGAAAAATGCAATTAAAGCGCAAGCGAATTTGAAACAAGTGAACCCGCTCCAAGTGCGGCGAATCGCCTTAGACTTGGCGACCACCGTCGTGGCCCAGGAACATTTACGCGAAATCAAACAGGCACTAGACAAGATTGAGACGATTGTCAGCAAGTTGGTCACGATGAAACTGAACGAGTATCACGGACAAGCCCGTAGTTCGTTCAACTATTTGGACCGGGTGTACGTGTTCTTGAAAACAGATACAGTCGACAGCAAAATCACTCATCAACTTGAAAACAACTATAAGACGGACATCGATACGGTCTATGCGTTGCTCAAACATATCGATGGCCCACTCGGGAAGTTGTATGACCTGAAGAAACGAGCGCTCGTGTTCAAAGAAGCGACTAAAATTAAGGCAATGAAAGACGTCATCGGTGAGTTTCAAGAGTACGAAGAGCTCGTCTATATGTTCCTTCTTAGTCTACAAGGCGAAATTCATGCGATGCGCATGTTAGGTGATCCCGAAGAAACGATTGAACAAGCGACAAAACAAGTGAACGCTATTAGCCAAGAATTTGAAGCGAAACGACAATCGTTTCACCAAGGCTTGCAAAGCTTTGAACAAGAGTTTAAAGTTCGCTTCGCTTTGGCGAGCCGTGAACGAAATCAAATCCAGCTAATCGCGAGCGAACATGCGGCGGTGAAAGACCGGTCCGCGGCTCGAACGATTAACATCGATTTCAAGGCAGAAGTCGAACCGAGAAAATTATTCCTCGTCTCGGACGGGGATGACGTCAAAGTGTTGGCGAATCGATGAATTAGTACTCAGACCGAGGACACGTTCCTCGGTCTTTTTGTATGGCAAATCTCAACGAAGCGCTCGAACAGGTCGCGTCCGTCCGGTGTGCCGATTGACTCGGGGTGATATTGAACGCCATACGTCGGGTGTTCGGGATGCTCGAGTGCCATGATGACGCCGTCCGTCGTGCGAGCGGTCACGACGAGATTCGTCTCATGGACGACGAGCGAATGATAGCGCATGACCTCGCTCGAACCTCCATCGAACAAGGCGCTCGGTGTCGTCTCGATGATTGACGTCTTCCCATGCATGACGAGTTCGGCCCGGCCGACCGTCCCGCCGAACGCCTCGGCGATGACTTGATGACCAAGACAGACGCCGAGGATGGGGATCATACCTGACAGTTCACGGACGACGTCGAGCGAGACACCGGCATCCGTCGGGCCGCCTGGACCCGGGGAGATGATGATACCAGAAGGGTTGAGGTCGCGAATGTCATCGACTGTCAGTTCATCATTGCGGACGACCGTGACGTCGCTGAACCGGGCGACGTCTTGATACACGTTATACGTGAACGAGTCATAGTTATCGATGAGCAGGATCATGCGAACACCTCCAGAAGGGATTTGGCTTTATGCAGCGTCTCTTCATATTCTGACACCGGATCCGAATCATACACGATACCAGCGCCCGCTTGAACGTAGGCCGTGTCGTCTTGGACGACCATCGTCCGGATGGCTAGGGCAAAATCGTAGCCGCCCCGGACATCGAGATACCCGACGGCCCCGGCATAGACTTCGCGCTTCACCGTCTCGAGTTCGTCGATCAGTTGCATCGCCCGAATCTTCGGGGCGCCCGAGACGGTACCGGCCGGGAGACAGGCCCGTAACGCATCAATCGGATTCAAGTCGTCACGGAGCTCGCCTTCGACCTCGGAGACGAGATGCATGACATTTTTAAAGCGCTCGATTTCCATCTGTTTCGGAATCGTGACCGTCCCGACTTTGGCGACGCGGCCGATATCGTTGCGACCGAGGTCGAGGAGCATCCGATGCTCGGCGAGTTCTTTTTCGTCTTGAATGAGATCAGCGGCGTGACGCACGTCTTCTTCGATCGTCTTACCACGAGGGCGTGTGCCGGCAATGGGGTTCGTCGAGACGCGGGTACCTTCGACACGCACAAGACTCTCCGGGGACGCCCCGAGGACGATGGCTTCGCCCAGGTCGATATAGAATAAGTACGGGCTCGGGTTTTGTTTCCGGAGCGTCCGGTAGAAGTGGAACGGGTCCCCGGTGAACGTCGCATCGATGCGTTGAGACAAAACGAGCTGGAACACTTCACCGGCAAGGATGGCTTCTTTCGCTTTTAGGACGCGTTCGACGAATTCATCTTTGCTCGTCAACACCCGTTCACTCGTGCGGACGACCGGTGCGAGGTCGTGTGTCTGCGCGGTCTCGAGCGACCGTTTGACATGGTCGAGTCGGCCCGTGGCATCGTCCTCTCCGGTGTCGATCACGATGACCTGTTCTTCGATATGGTCATAGAGGACGACCGTCTCATAACGTTGGAACAAGGCGTCCGGCAAGCCGCGGGTCTCACTCGGGGTGTTCGGAATCGGCTCGTAAACCCGCTGCATGTCATAACCGATATAGCCGACGGCACCGCCGATGAACGGATAGGGGGCGTCCGGTGTGTCTCGTGAAACGAGTTCCGATAACAAGGCGAGCGGGTCGTCGGTGTGCATCGTACCGGACGCGTCGGTCACTTCGTTGCCGTTGGCGCGAATCGTCTCGACGGGATTCGAGGCGATAATCGAATAACGGCCGTGCTTCCCTTCGGCGCGGCTCTCGAGCAACACTTTCCGTTCGCCTGTTAATCGATGAAAAATGGCCACCGGTGTCAGTTCGTCGCCATTGATGATGAGTTGTTTCATATCTATCTCCTCCTTCAAATAAAAAAATCCCCCGCCCGACATGTCTAAAAAAGACATGAAGGACGGGGGACCCGTGGTGCCACCTTCGTTGGGGGAGCTCCCCCCACTCATCGCGAACCATCATTCGCTATCCTCGGTAACGGGAGGACCCGTCAGAGCCTACATATCGGTCTGAACGCTCAAAAGCCCATTCACGCAAGACACGTCACCGGTTCGCATCGACCACCGGCTTTCTGAAGACGTCTCTTCGCGCTACTCTTCTTTCTCATCGCGAGTTCGTATGAATGTTATCGTTACTTTAACGGGCTGAAGTTGGAATGTCAAGCTGTGAACTGTGAATCGGAACAAAGAAAAACCCACGCACGAGGCGTGGGTCAAGAAAGGTTCTCCATGTGACGTTCGGTCTTGCGCTTGCCGATGAACGCGTAGGCGATAAGAAACGCAGGGATCGGGAGCAGTACATTCCAAGACGATGGAGAATGGAGTGTTTCGTAATACACGAGGCTCATCGTCATTTCAATGGCGAGATTCAGGACCAACGTGATGAGCGGGGCGACGTACGCCTTTTCAACTCGGATTGCGATGAGGACCCCCGTCCCGATGGTGAGGATTGGGACGATGACGAGTTGCCAGATAAACGAGTCGATGAAAAACACGAGCATCATCCTCTCTAAATGGGATAAACTGTATATTGCTAAGTATACAGGGAATAGAGGATAAGGAAAAGAATACGCATGATGTGGTTACATGCAATCGAGCAAGTAAGACGACCGTTACAAGTGGGACGACTCGAGCATACGAGTATGTTATGATGGACGCGAAAGGTAGGTACATCAATGGAAACCATCAACTTAAAACAACTTTCTGACGAACGGGCCGCGCTTCAAGTCAAGGGCGACCTGGACGCGATGCGAGGCATCATGCATGACGAGTTTCGTTACGTCGACTCGAGCGGACGTCAGTTCGATAAAGAAACATTTTTAGACCAGTTCGTCGACCCGGCGTCTGTCCAGTGGATCACGCAGGAGACCGTCACGTTCGATGAGACGGTGGCTGGCGAGATCGCACTCGTGCAACTGTTGCTCGAGGAGCGTTTCATTCTCGGGACAAACGCTTACGAAGGCCGGTTCTGGGTATTGCACGTCTATATGAAACAAGAAGACACATGGCTCTGGCAAGGCGGCCAGTCAACAATGATTCATGAGGTATGAGAACCGCGAACTGCTTTGGGGAACCAAGGCAGTTTTTTTCGTGAAATCATTTACCTGATTTACTAAAAAACCATCATTGTATGAAGTCGAATTATTACAATAGAATTTGGAAATCGACCAATTAACTGTAAAACCTACATAATGGAGGAAAGTCATGAATCATTCATCGTATTTGAAATTATTCTTAGCCGGTTCACTCATCGTCTCGCCACTCTTGCCACTTCAAGCGCAAGCGGAAGGCTCGACGGAACAACCACCGGTCGTCGAGACGGTCGACGTCACGGCACCGCTCGCACCGGTCGTTTCGACGCCACTCCATACGTCGACGTCACTGACGATTGAAGGAGAGGCTGGTACGACAGCGTTGATCGGCATCAACAGCAAAGTGTACACGCGTGTCGTCACGGAAGCAGGAACGGCTCAATTTAACATGAGCCCGCAATCGGTCGGTAAACGGATTTCGGTCAGTTTGCGCGATGCAGCGGGCAATGTCAGTGAGGCGACAGAGATCGTTGTCGCTGTCGACCCGGCCGCACGTCCGGTGACACCGAAAATCGGAACGGTCAACAACTCGGCCCGTCAAATCGTCGTCACAGGAACACCTGGCGCGAAAGTGACACTCCAAGTCGGTGCAGCCACATACACGGCGCGCTATGATGCGAAAGGCGTCTATCGCCGTGCGACGATCGCCCTTCCAATCGGAACGGTCATCCGTGCGACAACTGTCGATGCGAAAGGCGCGACCAGCATCACGCGCTCGACGAAAGTCATTAAAGACGGTGTAGCTCCAGCGCGCCCACGAGTCGCACAGAGCGTGACGACGACATCGACCTCGATTACAGGGACTGCCGAAGCGTATGCGACGGTGTATGCTCAAATCGGAACGAAGCTCTATAAAGCACCGGTCATGTCGACTGGCAAATTTGCAATCAAAATCCCGACACAAAAACGTGGACAAGCCATCTCGTTGTATGCGGTTGACGGAGCCGGCAATAAAGGCGGCGTGCTCAAATTAGGTGTCCAACATGCACTCTACAACAAGTTCTATCGTTTCCCAGGTCCGGTAACGGTCCATCGTGAAGTGCTCGATAGCTATGGCGAGTTCCGTTACGCCGAGACGTTCGCACCGGTGTTTTATGGCTCACCATCGAAAGCGAACATGCAGTTCTTCCTCAACATCGAATCAGAAGGTGGTTTCCTTGAAATGGACACGCTCCGCCTGAAAGTCGGAAGCAAGTCGTACAAGGTGAACCTCGATCAAGACGATGTCGAGTACATTGAATATGAGGATGGAACGGTCGCCGAGTACGTCGAGTTCAAACCAGATGCGAAGCTCGTGCAATTCGTGAAAGCGAATGTCCGTCCGGAGAACCGAATCGTCGTGATGGTAGAAGGCAGTGAGGATGTCATCGAATGGCCACTCTACGCTGCGGAGAAACGTGCGTTCATGGAATCACTCAGTTTCGTCGGTTATTGATCCGTATCAGTTTTAATCGCCCTTCATAGAGAAGGGCGATTTTTTTGTGCTCAAAAATAAGGAGTGGGGGTGTTGTGTGCAACAACGGAACTCACAACCCAATATCCATTTACTGGATATATTCAAACATTTCTGCGAAAAACCATTCATTTTTTTGTATATCGTCCATTGGACTCACCTTCAAAAGTCCTATTCGAAAAGTATAATCATTTATTCAAGCATCCAATAAAGATTGAACTGGTAACAAAATGGTTTATTAGAAAACGTTATTCACATAACTATATGGTATTATATGGTTATTTATTATCTTCTATTGTAAAAACCAAATTGATAATTGGTAATTATATTTTATGAGTTGGATTTATAAAAATCTAATCCGACGACAGAAGTCTGAACTCTTTATAAAATATTGATAGCGCTTACTTTGTTGATTTAATGCGATTTTTATTACACTGGTAATTCATCTGTCGTGAATTGATTATTCTAAATAAAATCATGAAATTGCATTATCATTTCCCTTTTTCGCTAAAAAGTCGCTTGTTTCAACTGGAAACGTTATGTATATTATGGATGTAAGCAATCTGGGACGATACATAGGCTAAAAGTCAATGTATGGTTTTAGATACCTGTTTTTGTATGACTCGAGTCCTATCGATGCTATACATAACTCGGGCAGTAAGGGTGTCCGCGGAGTGATCGAGAGGGCCGAGAATGTCGAAGACGCAGAAATCGCATTTTACCAAAGGGAGGATTTAAACAAGATGGCAAACAAAAAACAATTTGTCACAGCAGCGGCAGCGTTTGCAGTGACAGCGGCAGCGGTCGCACCAGCAATGTCGGCTTCAGCAGCAATGCCTGTCGTCAAGCTAGGGTCAGATTATGTACGCCAAGGCAATTTGGATGCAGCGCTTGACAAGAAGTATCACGGATCAGAAATCCACTGGTACAAATCTTCAGTCAACATGAACAAATTGGGAGTCTTCCAAACGGCGGTTGGTTTCGTCAAAGGGAAAGGCATCAAAGTCGAGAAGCGCGTTCGCGTCTTGAACTATGCCCAAGAAGTGGTCGGACCGAAAGATATGCTCGTCTTCGAAAAAGGGGAAGCTGTTTCGGGAATCCGCACACAGCCGGTGAAATTTGCAGATCGCGTCTACATGAAGCCGGGTTCATGGTCTGGCATCGACACATCGAAGGTCGGCGAGTTCATGGCGACATTCACGTACACGAACAAAGCGTACGGAACGGTCTCGAAATCGTTCAAGTATAAAGTAGTTGAATCAGCGCCGATGGTATCGAGCGTCAAGTTGCTCAATGCGAAGGAACTTGAAATCAACTTCTCGAAACCGGTAGACGCGAGCACGCTCCTTTACAACGGTATGCTCAAAGATGGAACGGTCGAAATCGATCACATTCCAGACGCGCAACGTCTCAAAGGACTTCGCGGCACACTTTCGAAAGACGGCAAAACGCTCGTCGTTCGCGCCGAGAAGACATTCGATGGCCGCTACGCCGTGCTTGCTAGCTCGAAAATCGAAGGACTCGACGGCAAAGCGCTCGTCCCGTTCAAAGAAATCTACACGTTCACAGACAACGTACGCCCGGTCCTCAACGACCCTGAGTACCTTGAAAACAACCGCGTGAAGTTCACGTTCTCTGAGCCGGTCAACGTCGACTCGGAAGATGAGCTCGAGAAGAAACTCGAGTTGAAAGATGCTTCAGGCGCTGGCTACAAAGTGGACGTCGACAAACTCTCGTGGGACGGCAAATCGTTCATCCTTGACTTGTCTGACGCACAGTTCGTAGCAGGTAAAGACTACAAGTTGACGCTCGTCGGTCTCCGTGACTTCGCTGGTAACTTTATCTCGCCAAACCCAGTGACGAAAATCGTTCAGAAGAAAGTCATCGACGCGGTTAATCCTTCAGTCGTCGGCATGTCTTCTTCGAAACCGGGCTACCTCACAGTCACATTCTCTGAGGCTGTCTACGTGGATCGCTACAACCATGTCGCGAAAATCACGCTCACGAACGGTGAAATCGAAGCTGACCTTGATGACAACGCATGGCTCGACGAGTCAGGCATAGTCCTCACTGTCCGTGACCACTCGTTCATCGGTCAAATCGACGTGAAAGTGTCTCACTTCCGTGACCTCGCTGGCAACTATGGCGCAGCGTCAACAAAACTCGTCAACTTCACAAACGATGCGACAGCTCCGACTGTGACAGACGCGAAAGTGGAAGTCATCAACGGCAAAAACCACCTCGTCCTCACGTTCTCTGAAGAACTCAAACAGGGCGCTTACAGCGACGGCAAGATGATTGGTTCGTACATCACGCCGAACGGTGTCGAGAAGAAAGTGGCGGCATGGACTGACGCTTCGTACTACTCGAAGAACCAAATCAAGACGCCGATCTCGGATCTTGAACTTGGAAACTACTCGGTCAAACTTCCGGCTAACCTCGTGAAGGATGTCGTCGGTAACGAGAGCCTCGAGCAATCGATCAAGTTCTCAATCGTCTCAAGCCCAATCGAGAAAGAGAAGCCAACGTTCGATGGCTACTACTTCCAAGAGAAGGACAACAGCACGCTTTACCTCAAGTTCAGCGAGAAGCTCGACCCATCGTCACTCAACTTGGGTAACTTCTTAATCGAAGGCAAAGCGATTGCTGAGAAAGCTGTCTTCCTCAGTGAGAAACGTGACGTCATCAAGTTGACGCTTGCAGAAGGCGCGATTCAAACGTCTGGTAAGTATGCATTCGTGATCCAAAACATCAAAGATGTTGTGGGCAACGTCATGGATACAGTCTCGTTGAACGAGAAGTTCGCGGAGAACGACCTCCCAGGCTTGACGTCAGCGGTCCTCACGTCGAACAACGTGTCAGGTGACTACGCGATCATCACGCTCACGTTCGATGAGTCGATTGCGAAGTACTCAATCGAAGATGGCTACGAAGACTTCAAAGTCCTCGTTGGCGACAAAGATCTCTCGAAATCTGCGACAGTCACAGAGATCATGGGATCGCAGTCGAACCAAGTTCAAATCACGATTGACCGTGTGTTGACTCCGGCTGAGACGGCTCAAACGCTCACGCTCAAGCCAGGCGCTGCGTTCGAGGTGCTCGACCTCGAGAACAACAAACACCCATTGTTCACTTCGGTGAACATCGCTAAGTAATTAGCGTTGACCTTCATTGACCCTCCCTTAGGGTTAAATAGAGCAAAGCCTTCGGGCTGCGCCATCTTGAAACCGGTAGCGTTTGACGCTACCGGTTTTACTATGTATGAAACTGCAATAAATACATATTAATCCCAATTTATTATGGAAATTTAAAACAAGTACGGTATGATTATATTGTTCTATTTTTTTAGTGGATACTTTATAATTTGGAGGGGAATTATGAGTCGAACACAACGGAAACAGAGGCAAAAGTTTCAACTTCTCATTAGGACTTTCATCCTGGTCTGTCTGGTCATGGCAGGGGTCATTTACGAGCAAAACCAGGAAGCCGAGGCGGACGGGATGTTACATCCGTCCACATCGGGGAGTGAGTTGAGATTCAGCGGTATGGCGTTGCGTCTTGATCCGCAAGGACTATACATACATGCGAACGGGAGTCATAAGCCGCTTGGCTTCACCCAAGCCTATATTGAACCGACACGAGGCTATATCGTGGTCCGACGCGATCGGGCCGATTCGGTCGTCTCGATTATCGCCGAACCGGATGAGACGCTCACGAAGCGAGGTATCACGATTGGGGCGTCCGGGGGTGGGACGGTGACGCATTTGTTTGTCTATCAGAACGGCGTCCAACTGAACATGGCTGATCCTGTGGATTATGCCAAGACGGCTGGCGTTTTCTCCAATATTTGGATGACCATTATCAGTCAGAGTCGATGAGCCGCCGGCACGACCGGTGCTCGTCTTTTTTAGAAGTGAAGAACGAACTTTCTATAGAATGAGGGAAAACGATGCAAGCTTATCAACGTGGATTTTTAATGACCGCTACACGGCTAAACCGTGAAGGATGGAAAACGATTACATTGCCGAATGGCGATTTCTTTTATTACGACCCGCTCAGTCCGGTCGACTTGATTCAAGAAGGTGCCCGCTGGCTGCTCGCTTTTGGGGATATCCTCGACATCCGAGCGCATCAGCGTGATCGGAAAGGGGTACTCGAACGATTAAACGGGCAAGATGTGGATGCCTTCCATGAAACGCTTGACTTCATGGGTGGCCGCTACGTGTTGATTCGGGGGGATGAAACGTCGGTTCGCCTCTATCATGATGCGACCGGGATGCGAGGTGTCTACTTCACGACGGAAGCGCCGCTCCGAGCGGCGTCCCATCTGGAATTGTTGCAGGAAGATGTGCAGTCAAAGCCTCACCCGCTTTGCTCGGATGAGTTGCGACACCATAACCATTATCACTTGCCAGGTCATTTCACGATTTATAAGTCGATTCGAATTCTCGTCCCGAACCATTTTGTGGATGAGGCGAACCGGATGACACGTTATTATCCACGTCGTCCGCTTGAGGCACTACCTGTCGAGGCGGCCATCGAACCGCTCCGGACGTGGTTCGACAATCAGTTGCATCAGCTGTTCGAGTCGGACGAACGAATGATTTTCTCGCTCACGGCCGGTATTGACAGTCGCTTGTCGTTGGCGCTCCTCAAACCGTTTCTCGCGAACATCGAGACGTTCACGTATCAGAACGTGGCGACAGGTCATCACGTCGAATCGCTCGATATCGATGCCGAAGTCGCGTCGATGATGGCGCGTGACCTTCAATTTCAGCACCGGGTCATCCCGGTCGATGACAGAGCGTTCGAACGTGACGAGGAGACACGGGAGTTCCGTTCGATGTTGCGACAAAGCGTGACGTCACGTCACGGTCATGCCCATGCATACGAATATATGAAACTGTATAAAGACCGTCCGACGCGCCACTTGCGCTCGAACATCCTTGAGATCGGGCGAGCGTTTTATCGGAAGAACCGGACGCTGCCGGCCGAGTTGACAGTCGAAGGGGCGATTCGTTGCTATTCATGGAAGTCGCGGGAAGACGAGCGTGTCGTCTCGCTTTGGACGTCTTATGTAGCTGCGGTCGGTTTGACGATAGAGACACTTCACGGCTACGACCCATATGACTTGTTGTACTGGGAATACCGGATGGGCGTCTGGCACCAGCAAGTGCTCGCCGAAAGTGATGTCGCGTTTGAGACGTATATCCCGTTCAACGCGCGGGCCATCCTAGAATTGTTCTTGACACCTGATTATGGGGATCGGCTATACGCCAAACTGTTTTATGAAGTGATCGGCCATGAGTGGCCGGTGCTCGCGTTCTGGGGTGTGAACAAGCGGGACACGATGCGTGACTATTTGCATCCGACGCTCGATCAAGGATGGATGGCGCTCAATGGGGTCATCACGAGCGGTCGGCTGGACGAGACGACGATTCCGTTGAACGTCCGGCGCTTGACGACGCACGTGTCGTACCACCTCGAGGCGAACGCGATGCAAAAAGGTGACCATATGGCGTATTCCCAAATCCTCACGACGAAACCGGGGCAGACGTATCGCCTGAACTTGAACGTGCTCAACCCGTTCGAGAAGCGGTCGTCACTCGGATTAGGACGGATGCGCTATGAAATTTGGGTCGGTGGCGTGCTTTATTTATCCGAAGATATCGCCGCCTGGGGTGGACCGAACCAAGTATGGGTCGAGTTCGATGCGACAGATGACACGACGGAACTGATGGTCCGGACGGTCGCCCTTCGTGATTGCGGGCCGAATAAATGGGGGGCGGCCTCCAAGATGCAACTCGAGGCGCTCCGCCTCCAAGAGATCGAGCATGGGCATTTGAAAGCTGGTGCGTCAAGTCCGTTCACCCAACTTCACGAACTGGTTGAAACCGAATAAGGTCTTTTTGCCTAACGTGTTTTGAACTTCTATAGAATCCCTCGATGTTACAATCGGAGGATTTTTTGGAAAAGATACACGGAATTAACGAAAAATTAATTGTATTTACTAGTGGAATTGGATATGTTTAGAGAGGAAAGTGGTCTCTGAAACGATAGGTCTGAAGACGGAATAGGGAGCAAGGCCGATTATGATCCGTCAGACATTGTAAGCGCTATCGTTCGTTTTAGTTCTGCTTCACCACATTTGAAAGGGGAAAATCAAATGCTCACACGTAAAACGAACAAGTTGTACGCTTCACTCGCTGTAGCGGCAATCACCGCCTCATCGATCGTTCCGGCAGCGACAGCTGACGCGGCACCAAAAGTTAAGACGGTCAAACTGAAAGCCGACTTCGTCCGCGGAGGCGACCTCGATGCCACGCTCGACAAAACATACAACGGTGCCAAAATCCATTGGTACAAGTCATCGGTGAAGTTGAACAAACTCGGTACATATCAAACGGCGAAAGGAATCGTGATCGGCAAGGGGATTAAAGTCGAGAAACGCGTCCGCGTCTTGAACTATCCGGTGGCGATTGTTCCAGCTGAAGGGCTTTCGTTCAAACAAGGGGAGAACGTGCCGAGCGCACTTCGTCTTGATGTTCGCTTCGCGAACGGTACGGTCGAACGTCTCGTCCGTGTCCACGGCATCGACACATCGAAAATCGGTTCGTTCACAGCTCACGCTAAATTCACGAGCAATGGCCGCACAATCGAAGCTGAACTTCCATATTCGGTCGGTGGGAACACGGTGTCGTTCATGCACACGAACGACACACACGCCTCACTCGACTTGGCACCAAAACGTGCGACAGCCGTGAAACAAGTCCGCGCCGAGAAGCCAAACGCGCTCTTGATTGACGCTGGGGACGTATTCTCAGGTTCGCTTTACTTCAACAAGTTTGAAGGAATGGCCGACTTGAAACTTATGAACTACATGAAGTACGACTTGATGACACTCGGGAACCACGAGTTCGATCTCGGTGGCGACGAAGACGGCAACGCCGAACTTGCCAAGTTCATCCGCTACGCGAACTTCCCGTTCGTCAGCTCGAACCTCGACTTCTCAGCAGATACAGATTTGAACCCGCTCTTCCGTGACGCGGTGACGGACAAACCGTATAACGGTCGTCTCTATGAAGGCGTCATCAAAGAAGTGGACGGCGTCAAAGTCGGCTTCTTCGGTCTCACGACAGAAGAGACGGCTGACATCGCAAGCCCGGGCAGCACCCAGTTCCAAGATTACATCGCAGAAGCGAAAGCGGCAGTCGCAGCGTTCGAAGCAGCCGGTGTCAACCAAATCGTCGCCGTCACGCACTTAGGCTATGATGACAACCCGGCGGTCGACAACGACCAAATCCTCGCAGAAGAAGTCGCAGGCATCGATGTCATCATCGGCGGACACTCGCACACGCGTCTCGCAGCTCCAGTCTTGAAGAACGCGGATACGGACAACCCGACGTTGATCGTCCAGGCGTATCAATACAGCCAATACCTCGGCACACTTGACGTCACGTTCGACCAAGATGGAAAAGTTGTCGCCCATGAGGGTTCTTTAATCGATGTGACGAAACTTGAAGCGGACGCGAAAGCGACTCAACTCCTCGCTCCGTTCAAAGAAGAAGTTGATGAGTTGAAAAACCAACCAACTGGCGCCGAAGCAAAAGTGGCTTTGACGAACCCGCGTACGAGTGACATCGGAAACACGACGGGCGAGAGCGTCCGTAAGAACGAGACGCCACTTGGGAACTTGATTACGGATGGCATGCTCGCGAAAGCGAAGACGTTCAACGCGGACGTCATCGGCGCGATGCAAAACGGCGGCGGAATCCGTGCGGCGATTGATGCTGGAGATATCACGTTGGGAGATGTGCTCACGACGCTTCCGTTCGGGAACACGCTCGCGATCGCTGACCTCACGGGAACAGAGATTTATCAAACGTTCGAGCGCAGCGTCGGGCCGCTTCCGAACGAGAACGGTGGCTTCCTTCACGTCGCTGGCTTGAAAGTGACGTACGATAGCTCGAAACCGTCAGGCGAACGCGTGACGAAAATCGAGTACATGAAAGACGGAGCACCAGTACTCGTAGCAGAAGATTCAACACGTTATAAAGTCGCAACGAACGCGTTCACAGCGAAAGGCGGCGACGGCTTCGCAGAGCTCGGTGTGGCTTACACTGAGGGCCGCGTCCAAGACCTCGGTCTCTCGGACTGGGAAAACTTGCGTGACCACGTGGCTGGCCTCAAAACGGTCGAGCCAAAAGTGGAAGGTCGCATCGTCGACGTAGCAGCCGAATAAGCAGTCAAACTCTCCTGATGATTCAGGGGAGTTTTTTGTTATCGGCTCAAAAAGTCGGGTATTACAAAAGAGGGGAATGGCAAGTCGTCCGATTGTCATCTGACTGAAATTGCTTGCCTATCTGATATTTGATACTATGACAGAGGGTGTAGGTGTGAAACCTACGATACGACATGATGAAAGAATGAGGCGAATTGAATGGATGTAAGACGATTATTGTCCGACGTTCAAGTGCACGCGAAATGGGTACGTGCGGAACGGGAACGGATTTCACAAAAAGAACCGCTAGATGAAGGCGATGTCATTTTGATTAACGACTTGCCGTCGTTGACGAAGAAAGCGCAACTCCCGTATTGGGATGACCAAAAGCTCGAAACGTATCATACCGGTCTCAAACAAGAATGGGACGCGGCGACCGAGCGTTTCCCGAACGACTTACCAGAATATCCGACTTCGAACGGGAGTGCTTATTATAAGAAGAAACTCATCGATGTGGCGTTCGTCGGACCGGTCGAACGGGCCGAATTATGGAAAAACGTCTGTAACATCCATACGTTCAAGACGGTCACCGAGTTTTTAGAGCTCGTCAATGCAGGTGTGAACATCGAGTTCCTCATGATTAGTCCAATCCTTCTTGGTGACGAGGCGACGAGTTTTGAACATATGGCGACACCGCGCTCGCACTCGCGCCAATGGCTCGAAAAATTGATTAAGCAAGCCAACTACCGCGACATCCCGGTCGTGTTCCATACCGAGGCCGACACGAATCATTACGCGCGCTATGCGTCTCTCGCGGCGAAGTGTGATGTCGTCTTCACGGCAAACGAAGAGCGGGTTCAAGATTACACAGAGCTGTGCCAGCATGACCGCGTCTTCGTCATCAAGCCGTTCGTCAACCAATTGCGTCACAATCCGATCGGCATGACGCGCGCCCGCTTGAATGACGTGCTCGTCACGAACACGTTCCCGATGCGAAAAGCATTCATGGAAGACGTCGACAAATTGATGGATGGCGTCTTAGAGACGAACCACCGTCTCCATGTGGTCAAAGCGGACCGTGACAAAAACGAGGAGCTTGGCGAAGCGTACCGTCAGTATCTCGTCGCGAGCGAGACGGACATGGACCGTTTGAAGAAGTCGGTCGATTGGGTGCTTCATGTCAACGAAGTGAAGAACAGCCCGACGTATAGTGCGCAGGCGATTTACGATGCGCAAGCACGCGGCAATCTCGTCTTGACGAACTACAACATCGCCGTCAACAACGATTTCCCGAACGTGTTCATCGCGACGGGCCGTCTTGATGCGAAACAGATCTTGAACATGTTCAAGACCGAGGACGAGAAGTATCGCCAGCAATTAGCGGGCGTCCGTACAATTATGGCCGGGCACACGATGCATGACCGCTTCGAGGAGATGCTGTTCGCGCTCGGACTCGAGACGGAAGCACTCGGGGCCCGTCCGGTCCTCGTCGTCGGTTCAGGTGTCGAGTCGCGGCTTCAAGCCATGGTCGCCGATCAGACGTATGCCAACGTCCGTTTCCGCATGGCGGATGCCGTGACGGAGACTGATTTGCAGGAAGTGGCGTTCGTCGCGTTCTTCGACTCGGCGTACACGTATGAAGCGTATTATTTAGAAGACTTGATTAACGCCTTCAAATACACGGACGTATCGTTCGTGACGAAAGCTGCTTACTTCGATGGCGAGACGCTCGTCTCGGGTCCAGAACACGATTACGTGACGGACGTGACCGATGTCCATCGTTCCGTGTTCATTGCGGAGCAATTGTCACTGAAAGAAGTCGTGACACGGACGCTCAAGAGTCGGACATTGCCGGGCTATGCAGTCGACCGGTTCGAACTCGTCAAAGGCGAGGTCGTCTTCGAACCGAACGCACCGAGTGACTACAAACTGTCTGTCGTCGTGCCGGTCTATAATAACGGTCGTTACTTGTACAACAAGTGCTTCTTCAGCTTGAAGCGGAGCACGATGTTCGACGATATGGAGATTTGGCTCGTGGATGACGGGTCGACCGACAACGAGACGAGCCGTTACGTCGAACGCTTGGCGCGCGAACACAAAAACGTCTACACGTACTCGTTCGCGGATGGCGGCAGTGGCAGTGCCTCACGCCCTCGTAACAAAGGCGTCGAGTTAGCGACGACTCCGTATATCGCCTTCCTTGACCCGGATAACGAAGCGGTCAACGACGGCTATCACGAATTGTATCAATTGATGACGCGCGAACCGGGACTCGACCTTGCCGTCGGCAGCATGTTGAAGCTATCGAACCGCGAAGCGATGATTGAACTCGAAGGGCTCGAAAAAGGCGGCATCCGCATGATTGAAGACCCGCGCGCTTACCTGCTTGAGCACAACTTCAAAGTGCAAAGCATCCAGGCGATGGTCATCCGTCGCGACTTTATCGTCGACAACGGCTTGAAACAAGTCATCGGTGCGGTCGGACAGGACTCGCTCTTCTTCCAAGAGATGTTCCTCTCGGCCGAACGCGTCGCACTCGTCGACTTGACGATTCACGACTATTACGCGGCTGTAGCGGGGTCGACCGTCAACACAATCACACGTCGTTACTTTGAAAAGTGCGTGTTGCGTGAGACGGCTCGAGCGAAGGCGTTCGAGCGCGAAGGTGTGCTCGATGTCTATCGTGAGACTCGCTTCGAACGGTTCTTTGAACTGTGGTATCTCCAGTTCATCCGCCGGTCGCGGGACGAAGACTTCTTCGGCAACGCCGATTTGTTATATGCCATCTACGAGCAGTTCAAACCGCTCGAACCGAAGAGTCCCCGCTTCAAACAGTTCATCGATCTGTATGAGAGCGGTCAAAAAAATGAATTGAAGCGTCTATATTTCGACGTATTCCGTTGAGGTGACAACATGAGCGAACAATTGAAACAAGAAAAGAACCTTCTCGAGATTCAGCTCGCTGAACAAATCGAGGAAAATAAACGACTTCAACGTGAATACCGCATCACGAGCCAACAATATCAACGTCTGTTGCATCGGTACGCCGAATTGCTCTATACGGTGGAATGGATTTCAAAAGAAGTCGAGAAGGCCGATAAACGCTATCGCCAACTCAATCGTAAATATCAAAGTTTGACCCAGTCGAAAGTCGGTAAAGGATTGCTCGCAGCGCGTGCCGTCCGCAGCCGTGTCGGCAAAATCGTCAAACGGAAATGACCAGCCGGGAGCGACATGTGATGTGTCGCTTCCTTATTAGTGAAATCGAGGGGAATACCCCGCAGTTTGGAGGAAAGACATATGGGTTGGCAAACGAAAGCACGTCGGGCGGCACATCTCGGTGTCCAACGCTCGCGTCGCGTCGGGAAACGCATCATCAACAAGGCGCTCAACCGCGTGACATCTCGTCAAGCGGGACCAATCGTCCCGAATTGGTACGCCGCATCGGATGCGGTCCATCTAGAAGGGGCCGACGTCGTCATCTCACGCCCGGAAGCGGTCGTCTTGACGTATCGCCCGGACGAGAAAGAAGACACAATCGACATCAAAAAAGTGTTCTCGAAATCGAACCGGACGATGCACGTCCAATTCCGCGCGAAGGCGGCCGGTGATGTCACACCTGCCATCAAAGTCTCGCTCTATCAACGGAACAAGCATTCACGTGACGTGTTCGTCTACAATCAGACGCCGACCGATATCGCCTTGCTCGCGAACGAGACGAAAGTCCGCTTCACGGTCGAGACGGAAGGAAAGGGCTCTTATAGTGTCATCGAGCTGAACGTGAACGGGGTCTCGCTCTGGGATGTCGAAGGGATGGCCAACCACATGCAGGACAGCGATTTCGACTATCGCATCGATTTGACACCGAAACAGCTCGAATTGATTTCGGCCATCAACCGTGTCGTCGATTTTGAAGATGACAAACTGTTTCTGCACGGCGTCGGTGGCCAATATGTCCACTTCGGCGTCGGTGAATCGGCCTTGCCGCATGTGAACACGAAACGTGCCATCGATTTCCCGCTCGGGGATATGGATGATGATGTCTATCGTTTCTATTTAAAAGGGACGGTGACGGGCACGGCGAACGCCTCGTTGTTCGTCGTCACGTATACGGCCGATGGACAAGATCAAATGATCGAGGTCCCGCTCGGCTTGAGCGGCATCATCCGTCTGACACCGAGCCATACGACGGTCCGTTATTTCGTCCGTTTGTCTGGTCACGGTGAACTGCATGGTTTGAAACTCGGCATGGTCCGCGAGAAGAGCGTCCGCCGGGAAGAGATTCTATCACTCAAACCATCGATGTGGACGGTGCCGACACCGGACACGATCAAGCTGAAACATAAGAATGAACAACTCGTCGTCAAGCTGAAGACAGGGGAAGGCAATCGCCGCTATATCTCCTACGCCGAGACGAACAATAGCTTCAAGCTGTTGCCGGTCGACTTCTTGTTCGACGTCAAATCGAACAGCCGTTACCGCGTCACGCTCGACGGCGAGATGGGGGAAGGGACGAACGTCGTCCTCTACATCATCACGTATTCGACGGAAGGCCGTTTGAATATGCAACAAGTCCAACTCGGCTCGGAGAAGATTTTCGAGTTCGAGAAAGAGGCGCGTCGTCTCCGCTTCGCCCTTCGTGTCGACGGAGACGGGGAAGCGGTCATCGACCGGATTCGCGTCACCGAAGAGATTATCAGCGACCGCACAAGAAGCCCGGAATGGCTTGATGTACGCGAGGCGAGACTCTTCCGTGCCGTGCCGCGCGAGCTGCGCGAATTGAAAGTCGCCGCCATCTTCGATGAGTTCACGACCGCCTCGTACCGTCCGGAATGTGACTTGATCACGTTCACGCCGGATAACTGGCCGGCCGTCCTTGCCGATGAGCAACCGGACTTCTTGATGGTCGAGTCGGCGTGGAAAGGGAATGCCGGGGCGTGGGAGAAGAAGGTCGTCAAATACGGCACGAACACGTGGGAAGAACTCGACGGTCTGCTCGAATGGTGCCGTCACAATAACATCCCGACCGTGTTCTGGAACAAGGAAGACCCGATTCACTACGACCGCTTCATCGAGACGGCGAAACGGTTCGACTACGTCTATACGACGGACGAGAACCGGGTCGAGGATTACATCCGCGACTGTGGACATGACCGTGTCGGCGCGCTCCCGTTCGCCGCACAACCGAAAGAACATAACCCGATTCGCCTACCGGGGACGCGTGAACCGTACGCCTCGTTCGCGGGCTCGTATTATGCGAACCGTCACGAGTCGCGTCGTCAGGACATGGACCGTCTGTTCGCCGCGGCGGACCGTTACGGCCTCGTCATTTATGACCGCAACTACGAGATGAACCAACGTGGCGAGACGGACCAGCTCCAATTCCCGGAACAGTTCCGTGATTCGATTCGCGGAAGTCTGAAATATAACCAGATTGCAAAAGCATATAAAGGCTTCAAAGTCATGCTGAACGTCAACTCGGTCAACGACTCACCGACGATGTTCTCGCGTCGCGTATTCGAAGGGCTCGCTTGTGCGACGCCGGTCGTCAGCACGCGCTCAATCGGTGTCAAACAGATGCTCGGCGATTATGTCTTCCTCGACGAGGGTGACGCCATGCTCGACGAGACGTTCAAGAAGCTGTTGACCGATGACGCGTTCTATGAGGACGTCGCCATGCGCGGGATGCGTCACGTGTTGACGTATCATACGTACACACAGCGCCTCGCCCAAGTCGTCGGTGCAATCGGCATCCCATACCGTGTCGACCACGCGCGCGTGGCCATGGTCGCCATCGTCCGCTCGAAAGAGGAGATGGAGCAGGTCGTGTCGATTTATCAAGCGCAAGACTATACACACACGCACCTCGTCGTGTTCCTCGATAAGTTCGACGGCTATATCGACGTCTATAACGAGTACAATACCGAGACGATCTCGACGTTCATGCTCAGTTATTTGACGCAATACAACGCCTTGTCTGAGATTTTGGACGGCTTCGAATGGATGGCGTTCGTGAACCGGGACGACTATTACGGTCCGTCGTACGTGTCCGACTATATCTTGGCAGCGCGTTATGCCGACGCCAACATCTTGACGAAAGGGGACCATTATACGTTTGATGGGACACTTGAGAAACAAGATGTGGATGCGAGCTATCGCTACGTGTTCGACGCCGTGCCGACGCGCTCGCTCGTCAAACCGGCGGCGCTCCGCTTCTACAGCATCCAAGAGGCACTCGACGTGTTGACGAACGATGCGTCGCTCCAAGAGTTGGCCCAGTCCGGCGAGCGGATCTTCAGCATCGACCCGTATCAATACGTCAAAGGCGGAGCCAATCTCTCCGACGAGATGGCCCAGGAGGTAACGTTATGACGAAAGCACCGCTTCGCGTCCTCGTCTATGGGGACGTGAACTTGAACTTGATTGACGGGTCGGCCATCTGGCTGACATCCGTCGTCCATATGTTGAAACAAGACCCGTCGATTCACGTCGATATCTTATTGAAACGCTCCATCGTCAAACCGGAAGTGACAGCGTCGATCCGTGAGTTGCCGAACGTGCGCTTCCTTGATGTATTCGGCGAAACGTCACCGAAGAAGGACGAACCGTACTATGAGAAGAAAGTGCTCGAGCCGTCTGAAGCGGCCCAGCTCATCCATGAGCTCATGATGAGCGGCTCATACGACTTGGCGTTCATCCGTGGCTTCCAGCTCGCCTACAACTTGTCGGCGTATGAGGACACGATGGCGAAGACGTGGACGTATATCACCGACTTCACCCACGACCATACGCAGGCGTCGGACGAGGAGCTGGCCCGCTTGAAGCAAATCGCCTCACGCTCGGCCCGCATGCTCTGCCAAACGTCGGCGATGAAGGATTATTTTGAGACGTTCCTCCCGACGGAGCGGCCGTTCCTCATCTTGAACCCGATGATTCCGAACGTGAAAGAAGCGACGCCGTCGTTCACGAAACCGAACGACCGCCTCGTCTATACGGGCAAGTTCGCACCGCTCTGGTATTCGAGCGAGATTTTGACGGCGTTTGCGAAGCTTCGGTCCGTTCACAAGACCGCAGAGCTTCATGTCGCCGGCGACAAGTTCAATCAAGACCCGAACAACCCGAACTTCCGCAAAGAGGTGACACACCGGCTCGGTCACGACCCGGGCGTGACATGGTTGAAAGGCATCCCGCGCCGTGACGTCGAGACGTTAATCGAGTCGAGTGCAATCGGGGTATCATGGCGCCATCCGGAACTCGATGCCTCGCTCGAACTGTCGACGAAGTTGCTCGAGTACGGCGCGCTCGGAAAACCGGTGTTGCTCAACCGCAACCCGATGCACGAGCTCATCCTTGGAGCGGACTATCCGTTGTTCGTTAATTCGGAGACGGAGTTCATCGACAAGGCGCGTCTCGCACTCTCAGACGCAGACGTGTACCGTGACGCCGCGAAGCGCTTGTACGACATGGCCCAGTACTATACGTTCACGAACACGTATGCGCGTCTCCGTGACGAGCTGTGGGCGATGAAAAAGTTGACGATCGTCTTCGCCGGCCATGATTTGAAGTTCTTGAAGCTGTTCATGCAGAAGTTCTCGGAGAACCCGCGCTTCAACGTGCTCGTCGACCAATGGGACGGCCATAAGATTCACAACGTCAACCATAGTAAGGCGTGCTTGGAGCAGGCCGATATCATCTTCTGTGAATGGGGACTCGGCAACGCCGTCTGGTACTCGGAGCATAAGCTGCCGCACCAGAAGCTGATCGTGCGGATTCACCGTCAAGAGAAAGAGACGCCGTTCCCACGTCAGTACAACTTGCACAACATCGACAAAATCATCCTCGTCTCGCCGTATATGCTCGAAGAGATGTACCGTCTGTTCCGCATCCCGCGCCATAAGATGACGATGATTTATAACGCCGTCGACGGGAATCGCTTGAATCAGCCGAAAGTGAAGCAAGATTTGACGTTCCACCTCGGGATGATCGGCGTCAATCCGAAGTTGAAACGGCTCGACTTGGCGCTCGACATCCTCGAGCAGCTGTTGCAACAAGACAGTCGTTATAAACTCTTCATTAAAGGACATCACCCGAATGAGATTTATTGGATCAATAAACGGGAAGATGAAAGAGCGTATTACGATAAATTGCTCGCCCGTCTCGAAGAACCGCAGTTCCAATCGAGCGTCCAGTTCGATGGACACGGCGACGACGTGGCCGAATGGTTGCAAAAGATTGGCTTCGTCCTCTCGATGAGCGATCTCGAGAGCTTCCATTTGGCGCCGGCCGAAGCGATGACGTCGGGTACGTACCCGCTCATCCGACACTGGACCGGCAGCGAGACGATTTATCCGGACGACTTATTGCTGGAAGATGTGTCCGACGCCGTCGGCATCATCCGCTCGTTCGCTGACAATTCTGACCGTCTACTCGAAGCGGGAAAACCGCTTCAAGCCTATGCATTTGAGCACTTCGCGGTCGAAACACTTGCTAAAAAGCTGGAACAGCTTATACTAGAGGCGTTGTCCGAAACGGAAAAACATTGATTTGTCATTAAAATGTAATTGCCCGGCTGATTTGTTCAAGAGTATAATGAGTATTGTTTTATTGTCGAAACTGAAATAAAATGATGGACATGCTCGCACCGAGAAATCGCAGGGCACACACACACTTGGAGGTTACTACAAATGAAAGTATGTACAGTAGGTCTTGGGTATATTGGTTTGCCGACATCGGCAGTCTTCGCTAAATATGGCGTCGACGTCGTTGGGGTAGACATCTCTCAAAACGTCGTAGATAAATTGAACCGTGGTGAAATCCACATTGAAGAGCCAGGTCTCGGCGAAGTCGTCGCAGACGTCGTCGCGCAAGGCAAGTTCCGTGCGTCACTCTCACCGGAGAAAGCGGACGCATTCATCATCGCTGTCCCGACACCAAACAATGATGACGAGCACAAGTCGTGCGACCTCACATACGTCTTGGACGCGACACGTAAAGTCCTTCCATTCGTCGAGAAAGGCAACGTCATCATCGTCGAGTCGACGATCGCGCCACGTACGATGGACGATTTCGTCAAGCCACTCGTCGAAGAAGCTGGATTCGTCGTCGGCGAAGACATCTTCCTCGTTCACTGCCCAGAGCGTGTCCTTCCTGGACAAATCTTGCATGAGCTCGTGCACAACAACCGCATCGTCGGCGGCATCACGCCTGAATGTGCGGAAGCTGGCGCACGCGTCTACGGCACATTCGTCGAAGGCGAAATCGTCAAGACGGACGCGAAGACGGCTGAAATGTCGAAGCTCATGGAGAACACGTTCCGTGACGTCAACATCGCCCTCGCGAACGAACTCGCGAAAGTGTGTAACGACCTCGATATCAACGTCCTCGACGTCATCGAAATGGCGAACAAACACCCGCGCGTCAACTTGCATAGCCCAGGTCCTGGCGTTGGTGGTCACTGCCTCGCGGTCGACCCATACTTCATCGTCGCGAAGTCACCAGACCTCGCGAAAATCATCAACTTGTCGCGTGAGACGAACGTCTCAATGCCAGCCTACGTGGCCGACAACGTCGAGAAGCTCGTTGCGGGCATCGAAGACGCGAAAGTCGCTGTCTTCGGCGTGACGTACAAAGGAAACGTCGATGACATGCGTGAAAGCCCAGCTGTCGACATCTGTGAGCTCTTGCTCGACCGCGGTGTGAACATCTCGGTTCATGACGGTCACGTCGAGAAGTCGACATCGAGCCGCTTCGACCTCGTCTCGAAAGAAGAAGCGATCGCTGGAGCGGACCTCGTCCTCGTCCTCGTCGACCACAACGAGTTCAAGACACTCGATTTCGCTGAACTCAGCGGAGCGATGCGTCGTCCGATGATCTTTGACACGCGTAACATCGTGAAGCCAGCTGGCGAAGATGTCGCGGTCGTCAACTACGGCAACTTGTACAAATTTACAAAGGAAACGAATCTCGTACGTTGATTCAAGGTGAATTCACATGTTTAAATCCGCGAAAGCTATTCTTTCAGAACTGCAGTCGAGTAAGTATCTGATCATGCGTCTCGCGACGTATGAGACGAAGAGCAACTATTCAATGCAGTACCTCGGATTTTTATGGGAATTCGTCACGCCATTGCTGCAAATCGCAGTCTATTGGTTTGTATTTGGATTTGGTATTCGAAGCGGCAGGCCGATTGATGGCGTGCCGTTTCTGCCATGGCTCGTTGCAGGGATTGTCGTCTGGTTCTTTATTGCCGCGGCAATCACTTCTACGGCTCGGTCTGTCTATTCGAAGATTGGGTTAGTTTCCAAAATGAGCTTTCCAATCTCAACGATTCCTGCTTACGTCCTGTTATCGTTGTTTTATCGCCATGCCATTTTAGTGGCGGTATCCTACGTGTTAATGTGGGCGTTCGGCTATCCGATGGGGCTCCATTCGCTATGGTTCATATACCTGGCGATCAGTGCTCTTGCCTTACTTTACTCGCTAGCGTTAATCACATCCGCACTGACGACGATCGTGCGCGACTTACAAAACTTACTGCAATCGCTCATGCGAATGCTCATGTACTTGACGCCGATTTTTTGGGTTCCGACCGGCCGTCTCGCAGACATCCTTCAAGTCAATCCGCTCTATTATTTGATTGAAGGGTATCGTTCGATGTTCCTCGGCACTGATTGGCTCGCGAACAACTGGGCGTATGGTCTCTACTATTGGGCGATCGTGCTCGTCCTCTTCTTTGTTGGTTCGATGATCCATATGCGCTTCCGCCGTTATTTCATCGATTACATTTGAGGAGGCTACCATGTATCAAGTTAAATTTGAGAACGTGTCAAAACGTTATACGTTGTACAATAAGCCGACCGATAAGTTGAAGGAGATTTTCCTCAATAAAACGAACGGCAAGCAATTCTATGCGCTCCGGAACGTCACGTTTGAAGTGCCGCCGGGCGAAGTCGTCGGCATCATCGGCATCAACGGGTCAGGAAAGTCGACGATGTCGAACCTGCTCGCGGATGTCATGCCGCCAACGCACGGTCAAATCGAACTGAAAGGCAAGACGGCGCTCATCGCGATCTCGTCTGGCCTGAACGGGAACTTGACCGGAATGGAGAATATCGAATTGAAAGGGCTCATGCTCGGGATGACGAAACATGAGATTGCCGAGCTGACACCTGAAATTATCGAATTCGCCGATATCGGTGACTTCATTCATCAACCCGTCAAGACGTATTCGAGCGGGATGAAATCGCGTCTCGGGTTTGCGATTTCGATTAACATCGATCCCGACATTCTCGTCATCGATGAGGCGCTCTCGGTCGGTGACCAAACGTTCACCGACAAGTGTCTCGCCAAAATGAACGAGTTCAAGGATCAAGGCAAGACGATTTTCTTCATCAGCCACTCCGTGTCCCAAGTCCGACAGTTCTGTACGCTCGGACTATGGCTCGAGTTCGGTGAGGTACGCGAATACGGACCGGTCGAAGAAGTCGCTCGTGAATACAATAAGTTTTTAAAATGGTTCCGTAACTTATCGAAAGATCAGCAAGACGCGTTCAAAGCGGATAAGTTGAAACGCCGGACAACCGTTGTCGAATCTACAGAGCTCGGCGAGACGTATATCTTGCCGCCGCTCACAGAAGAGGAGTTAGCGAATCGATGAAAAAAGTAATGACTGTCTTCGGGACACGCCCAGAAGCGATTAAAATGGCACCACTCGTTCTTGAATTGAAGAAACGGGAAGGGGTCGAACCAATCGTCGTCGTCACGGCGCAGCACCGTCAAATGCTTGACCAAGTGCTCGAATTGTTCGAAATCAAGCCAGACTACGATTTGGATATCATGAAAGACAAGCAAACGTTGTATGACGTGACGTCACGCGTCCTCAAAGGAATGGGCGAAGTCATCGCTGAAACGAAGCCGGACATCGTTCTCGTCCATGGTGACACGACGACGACGTTCGCGGCCTCGCTCGCAGCGTTCTACAACCAAACTGCGGTCGGGCACGTCGAAGCGGGTCTTCGTACGTACAACAAGTACTCGCCGTTCCCAGAAGAGATGAACCGTCAGCTCACGGGCGTCATGGCTGACCTTCATTTCGCACCGACGGAAACGTCGAAAGAGAACTTGCTTCGTGAAGGCAAGCCGGAAGACAAAATCTTCGTCACCGGCAACACAGCGATTGACGCACTCAAAACGACGGTCCGTGAGGACTACTCGAACGAGTTGCTCGATTCGATTCGTGAATCGGGACGCCGTCTCGTCTTGCTCACGGCCCACCGCCGCGAGAACCTCGGCGAGCCGATGCGCAACATGTTCCGTGCTGTGCGCCGTTTGATTGAGAAGTATGACGATATCGAAGTCGTGTATCCGGTCCACATGAACCCGGTCGTCCGCGAACTCGCCAACGAGATTTTGCACGATATCGACCGTGTCCACTTGATTGAACCGCTCGACGTCTTCGACTTCCACAACTATGCATCGATCTCGCACTTGATCCTCACGGATTCGGGCGGCGTGCAAGAAGAAGCACCGTCACTCGGTGTTCCAGTCCTCGTCCTTCGTGACACGACGGAACGTCCGGAAGGCGTGGCCGCTGGTACGTTGAAACTTGCTGGTGTCGAGGAAGAAGTCATCTTCGGTCTCGCCGATGAGCTCCTCTCAGACGAAGCCGCATACAAGTTGATGTCACAAGCCTCGAACCCATACGGTGACGGGGAAGCATCACGTCGCATCGTCGACGCCATTTTGGCAACCGACTTCTAATAACTTAATGTAAAAGAATAAGAGTTGTCTCGTACATGCGTACGGCAACTCTTTTCTTATAAAACGGAGGAAACGATATGGCAGTCAAAAGAATCCGCCCTGCGATTTATCATTATTATCCGCGCGGTTACCAGAAGGATCACTTACGGATGCGCGAAGAAGGGTATAAGACAGAGGTTACGTTCATGCCGGAGAGTGAGTCCGACTCGATTTACGTGCAACTGTTCGATTTGAAATTCGAGATTCCGCCGTCGCAAATGTTTTTGCCGGACGCGCAGATGGACCCTTGCCAAACGATTGGCCTCGATACGCATATTCACGTGCTCAGTGATAAGACCGTGAAGCTCGAGATGTATTTCATGCAATATACGAAGAAAGAACGCGTCTCGAACAAACGCTTCAAGTTGACGCTGAACCCGGGCGACAACCACATCGAGGAATCGATCCCTCAAGTCGAAGGGGCGGAGTACTTCAAACTCTCTTACAAATATGTGATTGAGACGACGGAGCCGCAGACGATTCGACTCGATGATTTATACCTCTCGTTTGAGGAGTAATCTTGTAGGAAGGGACTAACTGATATGCTATTTAGTTCAACCGTCTTTTTATTCTATTTCTTGCCGATTGTACTCGGCTTGTACTTTATCTCACCGCGTCCCATTAAAAACACGATTTTGCTCGTCGCGAGTCTGTTTTTCTACGCCTGGGGTGAACCGCGATTTGTATTGATTATGCTCGCGTCGATTGCGATGAACTACGTCTTTGGACTGCTCGTCGACCGCGACCGGCATCATGAAAAGAAAATCAAGCTGTGGATGACGCTCATGGTGCTCGGGAACCTCGGGATGCTTGGGGTGTTCAAATATGCGAGCTTCTTCGTCGAGAACGTCAACAGTGTCCTCGGCTTCTCGTTGAATGACCCGGAAATCCCGCTCCCGCTCGGTATCTCGTTCTTCACGTTCCAAGCGATGAGTTACGTCATCGACGTGTATCGTAAAGATGGACAAGTCCAGCGCAACATCTTTGACTTGGCCTTGTACGTTTCGTTCTTCCCGCAATTGATTGCCGGACCGATCGTCCGCTATCAAACGGTCGCCGATGAGATTGTCGATCGCCGTGAGACGATTGATGACTTCGTGTCTGGGATTCAGCGCTTCGTCATCGGTCTCGGGAAGAAAATGATTTTGGCGAACAGTGCTGGCTACGTCGCCGATCAAATTTTTGGCATGCCGGCCGGAGAGATGTCGACGACACTCGCCTGGATCGGGATTATCGCCTATTCGCTCCAAATTTACTTCGATTTCTCAGGTTATTCAGATATGGCCATCGGGCTAGGGCGTATGTTCGGGTTCCACTTCTTAGAGAACTTTAACTACCCGTATATCTCTCGTTCTGTTTCGGAGTTTTGGCGCAGATGGCATATGTCACTCGGTAGCTGGTTCCGTGACTACGTCTATATCCCGCTCGGCGGAAATCGCCAAGGCGAATGGAAGACGTACCGCAACTTGGCTGTCGTCTGGTTCTTGACTGGGATTTGGCACGGGGCGAGTTGGACGTTTATCGCCTGGGGTGTATACTATGGGGTATTCATCATGCTCGAACGTGCATTCCTCGGGAAATGGTTGAAGGCGATGCCGTCATGGCTGTCGCTCTCATTCACGTTGTTCGTCGTCATCATCGGTTGGGTCTTCTTCCGAGCTGACGATTTCCCGTATGCGATTGCTTACTTGCAGACAATGTTCGGCCTTCACGGCGGACCGCTGTTCGATCAACAAGCGCTCTATTACTTGGTCCAATATGGGGTCGTACTCTTGGTCGCCATCATTGCGGCCACGCCGATTCCACGGATCGTGGTCGGGAAGTTCTTGAGTCAAGAACTCGACGACACGAAAACGATGGCGACCCGCCGAATCGTCGGGCTCGTCCGAGTGAGCGGTGTGCTCGTGCTCTTCTTCTTGTCGATTTCATATATCGTGTCGAGCACGTTCAACCCGTTCATCTACTTCCGCTTCTAAAGAGAAAGGAGCAATATGATGCAGAAGCCATTAGATTCTAGAAAACCTAGCCCGCGGCCGATTGAGAAAAAGCCGAAAGGGCTCGAACAATCCTGGTTCGCCGATTTTCTGTTGCTCGGTGTCTTTTTAGGAGTGATTTTCCTCGGGCTGGCCACGTACTGGTTCGGTCAAGATCGGGAAGTATCGGTGCTAGAAGGGCGTCAGCTCGCGCAACAGCCGGAAGCCACGGTCAAAGCCGTGCGGGACGGTTCGTATATGGAGGAGTTTGAAAGCTACACGAGCGACCAAGTGTTCCAACGTGACCGTTGGATGGGACTGCAAGCGGGCTTCCAAAAGAACGTCTTCCAACAAAAAATCAATAATGGGGTACTCGCCCTCGACAATGGCGTGCTGATTGGTCCGGATGAGCCCGTACGCGGGTTTGATAACATGAAGCGTCTGTTCCCTGAGTTCGGGGCCACGATGCAAGAACAGGATGTCCCGGTCTACTTCGCCTCTGCGCCGAGTAAGCCGGTCCATGCGGCGCAAAATGAGATGATTCCGGACTACGTCATCAGCGGCGACTTAGACAGCCGTGGCAATCTCCATGACGCGGTCGAAGGAGCCGACTTTGAGCTCATCGACCTCGGAGAGACACTCTTTGAGCAGCCGATGGAAGACATCTATTTCTATAACGATCACCACTGGAACGTCCAAGGGGCCTTCCTCGGGTATCAACAAATCATTGAACGACTCCAACAAGATTATGAGGACATCCCGAAATTAGAGGCGTCCGACATGGAGACGTTCAAAATCGATCAGCCTTATTACGGCTCTTACGCTCGTGAGATTTCTCTCCCGTATGTCGAGAAGCTCGACTACTTGGAGTGGATGGAACCAAAAGACGGTTTCACGACCGAGGTATGCCGGAACGGGGATGATTGCGGTCATTCGGTCATCGCCCGCGAGGAAGCGGAAGAGACGAACCGATTCGCTGATTTCTATAAAGTGTTCATGAAAGACAACTATGGACAGTTGCGCATCGAGCAGAAAGATCCGGTCAACGACTTGCACGTGCTAGTCTTGAAGGATTCGTATGCTAACCCGGTGCTTGGCTTCCTCGGGGAGTCGTTCGGGACGGTATCGGCGATTGACGTCCGCTACGCGGAAGGAAAAGTCGATATTACGGACTACGTCGAAGAGAACGATGTCGACCTCGTCTTGTTCATGCATAACGACCGGATCTCTGGGATGTCCGGGGATTACGAAGATAGCTTTTAACAAACTGCCAATCATCCACATGATGATTGGCTTTTTTTGATGTAAAGTCGCTATACTAACAAGTAGGCAGGTGAGAGAGATGAAACGACGAACCGCCGACGGGACGTATCGGTACGTCCTCGTCCTCGGCGCCAAAGTGAATGGCATCCAACCCTCGCGCGCCTTGCGCTATCGGATTGAGGCGGCCGCGGCCTATGCGAAACGGTATCCGCACGTCGAACTGATTGCTTCCGGCGGAAAAGGTCCCGATGAAGGGATGGCCGAAGCACGCGTCATTGCCCGGGAATTAATGGCCCGAGGTATTGAAGAGTCGCGAATCCATATCGAGGCGGAGTCGACGTCGACGGTGGAAAACTTTCAGTTGAGCCGTTCGATTTGGGACGGTGCACCCGGGCTGACCATCGTCACGAACGACTTTCACGTCAGACGGGCCCGGCTTGTCGGTCGTTTGTATTTTGGGCTATCGACCGACGCGCTCTACGCGAAGACGCCGCCGGCAACGAAACTGAAATACGTCGTCCGGGAACAACTGGCGTACGTAAAACTGTTCATCAACTATATGCGCTGGAAATGGCGGCCATGACAAAAGGGACTTCATTGTGAAGTCCCTTTTTGATGTTATAGCGTACCGATGATCATCCCACCGATAACACCGACGATGACAAGCGCCCACGGCGGCATCTTCCAATACGCGATCATGGCGAACAAGAAGGCCGCGAAGACGAAATCGACCGCACCGTTGACAGTACTTGTGAAGATTGGCTGATAAAAGGCTGCAATCAAAATCCCAACGACGGCTGCGTTGACCCCGATGAGTGCGCCCGCGACTTTCGGGTTGCGACGGAGCGCATCCCAAAACGGCAAGGCACCGAGAATCAACAGGAACGCCGGCAAGAAGATGGCGAGTGTCGCGAGGAGGCCTCCCGGCACACCATTGATAACCGTCCCGAGGTAAGACGCGAACGTGAAGAGCGGTCCTGGTACAGCTTGGGCGGCCCCGTAACCAGCGAGGAACGCTTCTTCGCTCAAGAAGCCGGTCGGTACGAGCTCACGCTCGAGGAGTGGCAAGACGACGTGACCGCCACCGAAGACGAGCGCCCCGGCCCGGTAGAAGCTATCGAACAGAGCAATCGATTGACTTTCAATCGTCTCCCGCAAAATCGGCAAGATGACGAGCAAGGCCCCGAAGAGACCGAGCAATGTCGCCCCGAGTCGTTTCGAGAGCGGGAACGAAGCCGATTTGACGTCCAAGTTGTTCGGTTTGAAAAGCAAGAATCCAGCCAGACCGGCGAGCAAGATGACGAGGACTTGGCTATAAGTGGTTTGCCATAACAACACGCCGGCGAGCGCGAAGAACGCGATCGTGCGAGTCTTCGCATCCGGCGTCAATTTGCCGGCCATACCGAGAATGGCATGGGCGACGATGGCGACCGCGACGACTTTCAAGCCGTAGAGCCAGCCCGCGTCCGAGACGTCGAGCCCCGAGACGAGCAAGGCGAACAAGATGAGGGCGATGACGGACGGTGATGTGAAGCCGATGAACGACGTGATCCCACCGATAATCCCGCCTCGGACGATGCCGATGCCGATGCCGACCTGACTGCTGGCCGGACCCGGCAAGAATTGACAAAGGGCGACGAGGTCGGCGTAGGCGCGTTCATCCATCCACTTACGGCGACGGACGTATTCCTCGTGGAAATAACCGAGGTGGGCGACCGGTCCGCCGAACGAGGTCAGGCCGAGCCGGGTCGAGACGAATAAAATCTCTAGTAACGTCTTGAACGTTACACGTTGGTTAGTCATGTGTGTCACTCCTTGATCTCTTTAAATAGTTCATACGCTTTTTGACGGGCTTCCGCCAAGACGACGATACCTTTCTCGGTCGTCGTATAGTTTTTACGGATATGGCCTCCGACGAGCTCATTTGTCCGGACGAGCAGGCCATCCTGCTCCATCGTGTGTAAAATCGGGTAGAGTGTGCCGGCACTGATCGAGTAGCCGTGCTCCCGAAGTTCTTCGACCATCCACGCGCCATAAACCGGATGTTCGGCCGCATGGTGCAAAATGTGAATATGAATGAAGCCGAGAAACAGTTTGCGAAGGACGCGGTCTTCCACGTACATCATCTCCTTGAAATCGATTTTCGATATCGAATGTCGAAATCAGTGTAACAACCTAGGGAAATTTATGCAACCGTCGGACGTGCGCCTTTACAAAAACGTAATATAACCAATGAATAAGAATCGATTCGGCAAATATAGGGAATTCATAAAAAATGAGGTAAACTGAATAATAGAAGTAAGCAGAGGAGGGACCGACGTGGCAGACCTAGACCAAACCAAATTTCAATCCTTGTTGCGCCATATGCCCCAAGGCTACGTCGAATTTAAAGTGCTCTACGATGAGGCGGGGGAGCCCGTCGATTATGAGTTCTATGAAGTGAACGAGGCGTTCGAGCGCATCATGAAAGCGAAGCGCGAACACTTTCTCGGCGGACGAATCACCGATAAGTTGAAAGACTTTGAGTACAGTGAGCGGGAGTGGATCGTCCAAGTCGCACGAGCCGTCGATAGCGGTGAAGCAATCACGTTCGAACACTTCTCGCGCCGCAATAAGGCCTGGTATGAACTGTCCGTGTTCAGTGAACGACCGGGCTACGTGTCGACGTTGTTCCATGACATCACGCCACACGTCCAAGAGAACAATGCGTTGAAGCAACTCGTCAACGTATCGCATCGGTTCGTCACGACCGGGCGTGAACTGCTGATGAACCAACACTTCCTCGATCAGATTCGAGGCTTCACCGGTGCCAAGGCCGTGACGCTCAACTTGATGGATGATGACGGGAAGACGTATTCGACCGTGGCGCTGTCTGGGATGGATGAGCTACTCGAACGGAGTCTCGATGTGCTTGGCTTTCATCCGGTCGGCAAGAAATGGCCGATGATTCCAAAACGGTTGAAGTTATTGGAAGCACAAAGTCCAATCATCTTCGATGATATTTTACCGCTCGTCGAGGGTGTGTTGCCAAGACGGCTCATCAAAAACATTTTGCGCATCTTCGACCTCGGCCAAGTCGTCCTTTTCAAAATCGAGAAAGACGGTGTGTTTTACGGGGACTTGACGATTGTCATGCAGGGCAACAAACAAGCGAACCGCCTCGGTCTCGTCGAGTTGTATATCGTGCACATCCTCGAACAGATGACGAAAGCGGACCGGCAAATCGGGGATGCGAAAGAATCGATGTTCGAAGGGTTTGCGACCGTCGATTTGGAGTGCATCATGTCGCTCGCCAAACACGAGATTTTCCACTTGAACGTGGCGTGGGAACGTGTCCTTGGTTTCCCGCTCGAAGAACTCGAGAATATGGATTTCACGAGTCTCGTCCATCCCGATGACGTCGATAAGACAGGCGAGGCGTTCGCCTTGCTGGAAGAAGGGAAAGACATCTTCCGGTTCGTCAACCGATATCGGACAATCGACGGGGACTATCGTTCCATCGAATGGCATTCGAAAGCGCAAGGCAACTATATTTATGCCGTCGCCAAAGATGTGACCGAGCGGGTGCAACTCGAGGAAGAACTGGCCGAACGGGATCGGTTGCTCACGAAACTGTCGGATCAAGTTCCGGGTGCCATCTATCAATTCGAGCGCTTGCCCGATGGTAGTTTCAACTTCCCGTTCTTTAGCCGGGGATTTGAGGATTTGACGGGCATCACGCTCGAACAGATGAAACGAGAGCCGAGTCTCGTCTTCTCCAAAATTCATCCAGATGACTATCCGAATGTGATGGCGAGCATCGAGACGTCATATGAGAACCTGACGATTTGGGACGCGGAGTTCCGTGTCATCACGCCAGATGGCGGAACGACATGGATTTTGGGATCGTCGCGTCCAGAGAAGCTCGACGAAGGTCATGTCCTCTGGCACGGCTATATTGGCGACGTGACCGAAAAGAAAAAGTACGAGATGGAAATCGAATATTTGAGTTATCACGATCAATTGACCGGCGTGAAGAATCGTCGTTATTTTGACGAAGCATTAATGACTTACGACGAAACGGCGTATTATCCGCTCGCCTTGATTGTCGTAGATATCAATGGCTTGAAGCTGACGAATGATGCGTTCGGCCATCTGATCGGAGACCGCTTATTGATTGAGGCGACGATGATGCTCAAACGCGAGATTCGCGGGAAGGACACGGTCGCCCGCATTGGTGGCGACGAGTTCGTCATTATCCTTCCGAATACGACATTGGAGGAAGCGAAGCGATTGTCCGATAACTTGAGCCATCAGTTCTTGGCTAAATCGATTGAAGGTTTGCCAATCTCGGCGTCGTTCGGAGAAGCGGTGAAGCATGACGATTCTCTCTCCGTCGTCGAAGTGTTCAACTTGGCCGAGGACCGGATGTACCATCATAAAGTATCGGAGAAGCAGAGCCGTCGCCATTACTCGATTCAACTCATCATGCGGACGCTCTATGAGAAGATTCCACGCGAGGAAGCCCACTCGCAGCGTGTCGCCGAGCTGTCACGACAACTCGGGCAGGCGATGAACTTCACGAGCGCTGAAGTGAACGAACTCGTCACGGCCGCGACGCTTCACGACATCGGCAAGGTCGCCATCAGCAATGAGATTTTAGACAAGCCTGGGACGTTGACCGAGGCCGAGTGGCGCGAAATCAAACGTCATCCCGAAGTGAGCTATAACATTTTGAGCACCGTGCCGGAATACGGCCCGCTGTCAGAAATCGTACTCGCCCACCATGAGCGTTGGGACGGCAACGGTTATCCGAAAGGCATCAGCGGTAAACAGATTCCGCTCGCGGCCCGCATCATCTCGATCGCCGACACGTTTGACGTGATGGTGACGGGACGCCCTTACCGGAAAGCGAAGACGCTTGATGAAGCGCTAGCAGTGATTGAAGAAGAAGCAGGCCGGCAGTTCGACCCTGAACTCGTCGAGATGTTCTTCAAGAAGGTCGTACCGACGTTGCAACGGTGATGAAAGCATGAAAAAGGAGAGCCATCGCGGTTCTCCTTTTTCATGTGAGCGGTCGTTTCTTCAACGCCCAGCCGATGACGAGAAAGATGACGAGCGCCATCCCGAGCAAGATGAGGACCGAGTTGAGCGGGAAGCGGTCCTCGTACATCTGAGCGACCCCGTAGTTGAACCAATACGTCGGCAAGAAGCGACCGACGACTTGGAGCGTCTCCGGAAGCCACGTCAGACTGATGAATGCGCCGCCGGTGATGGCCGCCGCCATCGTCACGGACGTCTGCCATATGTTCGCCTTCTCTCGGTGCGTCGCAAGAATCGCGATAAGCGACCCGATGGCGAGACAGACGAACAGATAGACGATGAACAACAACGTGAGGACAGGCAGGTGCGTCAAGATATCTTGTCGGTAAAGCACGGCACTGAAAACGAGCAGCATGAACACATAGATCAGTCCGACCGCACAGAACGAGAGGAACAGCGAACCGATGTAACGCCGTGGCGTGACTGGGGCCGCGAACAGGCGCGCGTAAATCTTCTCGTCCCGGTCGTCGGCGACGAACAACGGGATGAACTGGAGAAAGGCCGACATCATAACGAATGATAGTAGACCGAGGAACGCCTGCGTCCGCGCTGTCGTCGCCACGCTCTGTTGGAACGGTTCACTCGAGAGCGTATAGCCGTTCTCCGTCTCACGCTCGGCCAGTTCGGTGAACCGATCTTCGTCAAACCCGCTCGCCACAAGCAATTGCCGCTCCCGGGACAGATGCGAGTTGAGTGCCTGCTCGATCAACGCGGCGTCACTTCCTTCAGTCGCGCTGAACGAGAGACGCGGCGTCTCGCCATTCAAGAGCGCCTCGGTGAATCCGTCCGGAATCGTCAAGACGACGTCTTGTCCTTGCAGTAACGCCTCATCGGTCTCGTCCGTCTCGAGCGGTGTCACCGAACCGAACCGTCCCGCCTCTTCAATCACACGACCGGCGAGCGTCCCGCCATCGCGGTCGAGGATGCCGATTGAGGCGTTCAAGGTCGACGTCGAACTGAGAAACGAGAGAATCAAGGCGAAACCGAATACGGAGACGAACGTGAACACCCACAGCCCTTTTTTTCGAAGCATGCGTTTGGCGACATGTCTAAATAGCACCACGACGGTTCACCCCTTTCCAAAGCAACAGACTGAGGACGGCGAACACGAGGAGATGCAAGGCGAGCCACCCGAGGCTTTGCCAAAACACGGCCGAATCCCCGCCGCGCAGGAGAACCTGAAGGATGCCTTCCCGCATGAAAATCGGCATGAAAACGTACTGGGCCCATGGCGCCACGCTCAACGTCACTTGATCGAAACCAGGGACGTAACCGCCAGAGAGAATCATGATGATGGCGACGAATCCGTTGACGATCGCGTCTTTCGTACTGCGCGAGAGACGGGGCAGGCTCGACACGAGAAAGCCGAATGCGGTGCCGTATAGGGCCAGGGCGAGCCAAGCGATGAATAAGAGCCCGAAATGGACATAATCGAGCGAGAAACTGCGATACACGAAGTGACTGAACCAAAACACGAGCACGAGTTGCAGGAAGATGAGGGTGTACCGACTCAGGCTGCGGGCCAGGCGGTACTCGATCCGTTTGACCGGAGCGGCTTGAATGCGGAGATAACTCCCGGTCATCGGCTGTTCCTCGCTGAGCATGCCGGTGATATAGAACGCACCGAACAGCGCCGTCATGATGGAAATCGTGACGGTGAAGTATTCGAGTGACGTCGGGGTCCGGCCCGATAAATCGACGCTCTCGCTGTCGATGAACGTTTCGGCCTCGAACGGGGCGGAGACACCTGCCTCGGCGAGCATAATCTGCTGATTGGCGACGTCCGTATATTGCCGCAGGATGGCCTCGATGACATCGAATTCGATGGTCGATGGTTCCTCGTACAACAGACGAACATCGGGACCGTCCAAATGGAGGATGACGTCGGCGTCACCGTCGTTCACGCCCGTTTCGGCAGCGGCGATACTCTCGTACGGGACGAGATTGATGAATGATTGGATGTCGTCGTCGGCGAGGAACGTCTCGAGTGGCGCCCGGTAGTCATCCGTCGATTGCTCGACGTAAGCGACGTCCGTGACCGGGAGCGAGAAGTTGTTGTTGAAGATGGCCGACAACATCGTTCCGAGCCCGAAAATCAGGATGATTGGGAAGAGGAGCATCCAAAACAAGGTCGAGCGGTCGCGCAGTTGCTGTTTGACATCATATTTGATGAACGTCCATAGTCTCATCGTCATCACTCCCTTAGTGTCTTACCGGTCAGGGCCAGGAAGACGGTGTTGAGCGACGGACGGTCGACCGAAATCGAGGTGAAGCGGACGCGCTCGTCATGCAGGACATCAAGTAGCGGGGCGAGCGGTGTATCCTTCTCGAGCGACACGTCGAGGAATGGTTCCTCGTATTCGACTTTCTTCACCCGTTCGAGCGCTTCCAATCGTTCGAGAAGACCCGGGGTGAGGGCGTCGACTTTGATGCGGGCCGTCTCGAGTGTCATGACTTGGTCTTTCAGCTCGTCTTGCGTCCCCTCGGCGATAATCCGCCCCTCATCGACGATGGCGACCCGGTCGCATAGCATCTCGACTTCCTCCATATAGTGGGAGGTGTAGATGATGGTCGCCCCGCGCCGATTCAACTCGCGGATGTTCTCAAGGATGGTATTGCGTGACTGCGGGTCGATGGCGACGGTCGGCTCATCCATGAAGATGAGCTCCGGCTCATGGACGATGCCGCAGGCGATGTTGAGACGACGAAGGAGCCCCCCGGACAGTTCCGGCGGACGTTTCTTTTGATGGGGCGTGAGCTCGACAAAGTCGAGGGCGGCCACGGTCTTTTGTTTGGCCTCGGAAGGGTTGAATCCATATAACTCGGCGAAAAATTGAATGTTCTCGAATACCGTCAGCTGGTCGTACACGGAGACGTGCTGCGGTACGATGCCGACACGCCGCTTAATCGTCTGCTCGTCCTTTGGCATCGACTGATCAAAAATTTGAATAGTGCCACTGTCGGCGGGATATAAGTTCAGCATGACGGAGATGGCGGTCGTCTTCCCGGCCCCGTTCGGTCCGAGCAAACCGAACAGCTCGCCGGCCTCGACGTGAAGTGAAAAGTCGTTCAAGGCAATCGTCTCACCGAACCGTTTCGTGACATGGTCGAGCGCGATGATAGACACGTGGACGCAACTCCTTTCAAATGAGGAACGTGAAAAAGCATACAATGTTTTGTTCCCGTTTGCAGGAACTTCCGAACCCGATGCCGAATGAATTATAATAGTCGAATTATTCAGACAATTAATGGGAGTTGAAGTGAGGGATCGCGATGAAAGGGTGGCAGTTCAATAAAGAAGAGTCGAGCGAGAAGTTTCCGGACGAGATGGCGTGGGCGTTGTTTTGTACGGTTGAACCGAAGCGGATGGATACGACACTTCCGTTTTATTACGACGAGTCGGTGTTCCGTTTCTCGAACGGGACGGAGTCGTTTTATTTCAAAATCTCTCCGAGTTATCACGAGTTCGAGGTGAACGTCAAAGACGCGTCGGGCGAGTTGCTGTACTATCAGCTGTTGCGAACGGTCGGGAAAGTCGAGGTGCTCGAGGATCGGCGCGATCACGGCGAGCTGTTGATCGTCATGAACGAGGACCGGGACCGCACGGTGACGACGATTGAATTGACCGTCCGACCGCGTTTCCGGGTACTCGTCAAAGAACACTATGTTTGAGTTTTCCTCACAGTGGTACATCAATTAGACAGCATGTACAACGAGGAGGAGATTCACATGAAAGACGGACTTAACAAAAAAGTTGATGGTTTGATCGATAAAGCGGCAGGCAAAGCGAAAGAAGCGGTCGGCAAAGCAACGGACAATCAATCGCTCAAACGTGAAGGCCAGAAAGATCAAGTGAAAGGGACGGCCAAAGAGAAGACCGGCCAAGCCCAACAAAACCTCGAAAGCCTGAAAGACGAACGACGCTAACAAAATGGGGAAGTCGCAATCGATGCGACCTCCCCATTTTCATTTGGTCAAAAAGACTTGGACGTGAATCGTCGAGCCTTGCGCATTCTTGGCGGTACCGACACCGAGGTGGGTGAAGTTCCCGTTCAAGATGTTGGCGCGGTGCCCGCTCGAGTTCATCCAGGCGTTCACGGCTTGTGCCGGATCGCTCGACCCCATATAGATGTTCTCACCCCAACCGCGATAGCTGACGTTGTAAGCGTCGAGTGTGTCACCTGGGCTCCCGTTCTCACGGAGCTGATGCGAGAATTGCCCCGTCCGTGCCATCTCGTCGGCCCGGACTTGGGCGACGCGGTTGGCTTCGCTCGACACTGCGAGTGCCGATAGACCTGCTGTCTGACGCTCTTCGTTCGTCTCGGCCAAGACACCGCTCGCCGGCGCTTTGAACGTGATATGTTTTGCCAAAATATACCCGGTCTTCGTGCCGATGTTCACTTTATACCAACGTGTCGTGCCCGTATACCGATACGAGATCGTCTCGAGCTTCATCCCTTGGCGCAAGAACACGACATTCGACGAGGTCGTGAGCGGGCGTGACTTCAAGTAGACGCTTGATGGGGCGACGAACGTCGTCTTCGTGAACGCGACTTCGGCTGTCGATAGCTTGACATACGTGGCCGGGACATACCCATAGCCTGTACCCCATTGGATTTTGTACCAACGGGTGCCATTCGTCGTGAATGACGTCCGGACCATCATCGTGCCGTCCCGAACAATTTTACCTAGACTTGACGCTGAGCCTGACGGTGTTTTGCGGACGTTGATTTGACTGATGCCCGTAACGGAACCTTTTGTGTTGACGGACGTCTCACGATAGGAGGCTTCGACCGTGGTCGGGTTGACGGTGAGCGGAGTGGTCGGCGGAGTAAATGTGAACGCGGTCGCGAGGGCGGCAGCGAGCAAGACTGAGGCAGATTTTTTCAAAATGGGAAGCTCCTTTTTCGATAATATAACCATATAATATATTGAATAGGGCGATAATGGGTATTACCATTTCATTACAAAAAGAGACAGACTCCGTGGAGCCTGTCTGGTCCTTATTTATACAACAAATACTCTTTCCGAATCGGCAAGAACGCATCGCGCTCGGCATCGACTTTCGTCATGATTGCCTCAAGCGATTCGCCGGAGAGAATCATATCTTTCACGTAGGCGTTCCCGGTCAGCTTCGTGATGAAGTCGTTGGCGAGGAACTCGAAGTCGTCCGGATACAGGTCGTGTGCCGTCTTGACCATAGCGATGCCGGTCTTGACCGCTTCGAACTTCGTCGGCTCCGTAACGTATACTTCGACGCCGTGCGACAGTTTGCCTGCGTTCTTCGAGAACGTCGGTGTGAACGAGGCGGCGCGGAACGTGACACCTGGTAGTTCGAGGTCGTTCAACGTTTTGGCGTAGTCATGCGCCTTCACATACGGGGCGCCAATCAATTGGAACGGCTTCGTCGTGCCACGTCCTTCCGACAGGTTCGTCCCTTCAAATAGTCCAGTCGCCGGATAGACGTTGACCGTGTCCGTCGTCGGCATGTTCGGTGACGGCATGACGAACGGGAGTCCGGTATCTTCGTACAGCATCGAACGCTTCCAGCCCTTCATCTTGACGACTTCGAGGTCGGCTTGAATCTGATATTCCGTGTTGAACAAGCGGGCGAGCTCACCGACGGTCATGCCGTGCTTGAGCGGGATCGGATAGAGGCCGATGAAGCTCGAATAGGCCGGGTCGAGCACGGGTCCTTCGACACGGAGGCCACCTTGCGGGTTCGGCCGGTCGAGGACGACGAACGGAATATCATTCTCGGCTGCGGCTTCCATTGCATACGCCATCGTATAGATGTACGTATAGAAGCGCGTACCGACATCTTGAATGTCGAAGACGAGAACATCGACGTCTTTGAGCATTTCAGCCGTCGGTTTTTTCGTCGCCCCGTACAGACTATAGACAGGGAGTCCGGTCACTTCGTCAATATAAGAGCTGATTGTCGATCCGGCTTGCGCATCACCGCGGACACCGTGTTCCGGTCCATACAGTGCCGTCAATTCGAAATCATCCGAGTTATGGAACAAGTCGACGATGCTCGTCATGTTGGCATCGATTCCGGTCGGGTTTGTGATCAGACCGACGCGTTTACCAGCCAATATGTCAGGGTTGTCCATCAACCGGTCGACCCCGAGCTCGACTTTCGGTTTCTTCGGCTCTGACTTGGCATCGGCATCGAGCAACATGACAGATGACGTGACGAGCGTGAGGGCGGCGAGGCCGCCAATCCATTTCTTCATAACTGTTCCTCCTTCATGAATGTAAGCGCTTTACTACTTACTGGAAAGTGTACCATTTTGTATTTTTAATTCAATATAAAGTAACTAAAATAGGAAATTTTATTTCTATATTTGATTCGTTGTACCTAAAATGCCACCAGATTTCTCTGATGGCTGGATGCTTATCGTACGGCAAGTGCTTTCCATCCCGTCGCGCCCATGACCGAGCTGACTTGGCTTTTCGGGATGACGAGGCGACCGCGGTACGGGTCGTTGATGTAGAGGTTGTTCTTGTCATAACCCGTCGCGAGCATGACGTGGTAATTGACGAAACCGGTGAACTTTTGGTTCGAAGCGGTATACCAATTGAAGTGACCGTACGGCTGTTTGAAGTCGACGCTCGCCCAGACGATGACCGGATTGCCGAGTGACAGCTCGCGCTCGATGGAAGCTAATCCTTGGCCGGATAAGTCTTTCACAGGCCGGTACTTGCTCGAGAAGTTGATCATGCCTTTCGGATAGATGCCGTAGTTGCGATATTTGCTGAGCTTGCCTTTCGGGTCGCCTGTGAACATGACGTTCGGGTCGACCCAGCGATAGAGCCGGTTCTCATAGCGGGCGTTCCACATGCTTTTTGGCATCTCCCGGTACAACGTCTCGGCGCTGACGACGCGTCCTTTTTTCTCGAGCGCCATCTTGAGCGAGAAGAACTCGCAGCCGGACGGGTAGCCCATCTGGAATTGACGATAGAGCGGCACACTCATCTTATACGAGGACAGCGGGTTGCTATAGACACCGCGTGCGTCAAACGCGGCGTTGCCGATCCGTTTGTTCTTATACATGACACCCGATGAATCGAAGAAATACCATTTACTGTTGATGACTTGCCAATCCGTCTTCTTCGTCAAAGTTGGCGCGTAATACTCGTATTGCGTCGTATACTTCCAACCGGTCTCGCGGACGCCGGTCGAGTGAAAGTAGTAATAATGGCTCCCGACCTTATGTTTTCCTTGCAGGCGATAACCGTAGACGGGATGGAACCCGTATACCTTACCTTCAATCGTCTGCAGACCGTAGCGACGTTTTCCGTCCGTCCCGAAATAGTAATAGCGGGCGGCGACTTTTTGGACGCCGGCCAACCGATAGCCATACGTCTCATGGAAGCCATAGACGGTCGTGCCAATCTTTTTCAAGCCGTGCTGGCGTACACCGGTTGTCCCGAAATAGTAGTGGCGCGTGCCGACTTGTTGCCACCCGGTCGCGACGCGGCCATCTTTCAAGAGCAAGTACTTCTTGCCGTTGATCGTGTACATGCCGGTGCGGATCGTCCCGTTGTCGAAGACGTAATGCTTCACGCCGTTGACCGTCTGCCAACCGTTCAACCGTTTCCCTTCAAGAGAGAACAAGTAGCGTTTCCCGTCCACGGTCAAAAAGCCGGTCGCCATGACGCCGTTCGATTTGAAGTAGTAAAGCCCGTCCGTGAGCTGCTGCCAGCCTTTCAACTGCTTCCCGTCGTCGGCGAACAAGTAGGTCGCCCCGTCAATCTCATAGCGCCCGGTGACGAGCACTCCGTCCGTTTCAAAATAATATGTAGCGCCATCGATAGCTTGCCATCCGACGGCCATCGTCCCATCTGTTGCGAAATAGTACGTCTTGCCGTCAATCACCTGCCAGCCGGTCAGCACCGTACCGTCTTTTGTCGTATAGACCGTTCCCGTTGCCGTCGTTTGAAACCCGGCCGCGGCATGGACGTGGTCGGTACTGAGGATGATGCTCATACTGACGGCCAATCCGGCCATTACATGACTCCACTTCATAGTTGTTCCTCCGCAATCGTTTTGCAAAATTGGTATTATTTTGTAAATTAAGTATACATGAGAAAAGCCGCCATGACTCGGCGGCTAAAGGACTATTTTGAAAAGTTGTGACATCAGGACGAACGGCTTATGAACAACAACCGTTTCGAGGCGATGAACAGCGTAACTCCAATCAATAAGCCACTGCTGACAATCGGCCAAACGAGTAAACTCTCGCCCATGAGCACCTCAGCCGATAACGAGCCGAGCCGCCATGGCATCCAGTCCCACTCGAGCCAGCCGATGAGGAGCGACATGATGAAATGGAGTGCGAGCGTGATGACGAGGGCGATGAGACCGCTCTCGAGCAACGCCGCGAACAAGAAGAAGATGGACAGCTGGACGACAAAATGAAGCATGAGCAGCCCGGTCGCGACCAAGAAATCGGTGACGTCGAACGAATCGAACAGGACAATCGTGTAGTAGGCGGCGCTCAATTGGGCCAGTCCGATTGCGACGACGGCGAGCAATGAATAATGGCCCCATTTGCTGAGGACGATGCGCGTGGCCGGGATTTTGAGCGACTTGAGCCAGGCGAGCGTGCCGAGCGACCGTTCATGGCTGAACGTATGCATCGCCGATAAGAGCACGACGAGCAAGCCGATTTGTCGCAACTGTTCGCTCGCTGACATGAGCACTTCTTCTGGTGATGGGGTCGGAATCTCGATGACCGCACCGTCCGGCAAGTTGCCGCCCGAGGCCAAGATGTCCGGGAGGAAATAGAGCGTGAGCGGCTGCATCGCCGCGAGCAGCATTAACGCGATCGGGACCCAGATGAGTCGCTTGTTGCGCCATGACTCTTTCCACTCTTGCTTGAAGATGGCCAGTTTCATCAGGCGTTCACCTCCAAGAACAGGGATTCGAGCGACGGATGCCCAACATGGAGCGATTGGAGCCTTAAACCGCGTTCGAGGAGCAGTTGCAGCAGCGCCCGTTCCGTCACGTCTTTCGCGTCTGTCTCGAGTTCCCACGTCGTCCCGGAACGGGTGACGTGACTGACGCCTGGGAGTGTCCGCCACTCGTCTTCCGTCACGACGTCATTGAACAGACGGACTTGAATCGAGGACTTCGAGCCGAGCAAATCGGTCACGGTCCCTTCCATGAGCAGGCGACCTTGCCGGAGCAGGAGCACCCAATCGCTCGCTTCCTCGGCGTCCGGGAGCACGTGCGTCGAATACAGAATCATCCGCTCCCGTTTCAAGTCGCTCAACAGGTCGAGCACTTCCCGGCGGCCGCGCGGGTCGAGCGCGGATACCGGCTCATCGAGCAACAGCAGTTCCGGGTCATGGACGAGCGCCTGGGCGATGCCGAGCCGTTGTCGCATACCGCCGGACAAGTGTGCCGCCGGTCGATCGACGGGCTCGAGTCCGACCCGTTTCAACAAATGGACCGGGTCGACATTCGTGACGCCGGTCAACTCGGCCGCATAGCGAATCGTCTCGACCGGTGTGAGCGATGGATAGAGCGCCGGTCGCTGTGGCAGATAGCCGATACGGATGGCGTCATGCCCGACGATTTGTCCGGACGTCGGTGTCGTCACGCGGGCAATCATATTGAGCAGTGTCGTCTTGCCGGCCCCGTTCTCACCGAGGAGCGAGGTACAGCCGGGGCGGAGTGAGAAGCTGACGTCGTCGAGCGCGGTGAACGTGCCGAATCGTTTCGTCAGTTGGGTGACGTTCATCGTTTCGTCCGTCCCCATAGGAAGTACACGATCGGGCCGAGAATGTTGATGAACAGGATGACGAGGAGCCATACCCATTTCGGTCCGTTCGTTTCTTGCCGTTTGAGCAAATCAATCAAGGCGACGACGAGCAAGATGAGTTGCAGCACGAGCAATGGCAAGAGGATGAGCAATAAATTTGAGTCATTAGTAATGTCCAATTATGTTCCTCCTTTGTAAATGAGTTCACTATTCCATTCCACATATAGGACCTATTTCCTGTATACAATAGAAAAAAGCCCTTTCTCTGCAAAGAAAGGGTGACAATCATTTGACGATGATGACCGGGGCCAGGGCTCGCTTGGCCAGCTTATGGCTGACGCTGCCAAGCACGAACTCTTGGAACGTGTTCAGTCCGCGTGAACCGACGACGACGTACTCGTACGGCTGATGGTTCGCATATTTGACGAGCTCGACGTCCGGCTCCCCACGAAGTTCGATGTATTCATACTCGAGCCCAGCTGCGACGACTTGATCGAAGAGCGGTTGCAACATCTGTTGGCGCTTCGTTTCAAGATCGATGTTACCGGTCGAGTTGAGTGCGGCTTCTTTCGATTCCTTGGCGCTGACGACATGGACGATGTCAATCGAGGCGTCTGATGCGATGGCGAGCTGAATCGCTTTCTCAAGTGCTCGCTTCGAGTGGGCAGATCCGTCTGCCGCTAAAAATACCTTTCCCATTAAAACGTCCTCCTCTTTCACACAATCTACTTTTAGTATATGCGAAATGGTAGAGCCATGGATAGAAAAAAGGGAGCGAACGCGAATGTTCACTCCTGAAAAAAATCGAATCAATGGCTGGCGTTCGCATCTTGTTGCTTCACGTGCAGCGCGAGCGTATTAAGCAGTTTCTCTGAATCTTTGTTCAAGTTCAACAGTTCCAGCTCGATCCCGGCCTCACGGTACTTGAAGACGACTTTATCGATGGCACCGATGGCCGAGTCGTCCCATAGGTGCGTGTTCGAGAAGTCGATGGTGACATGTTTGACCCCGTCATCGGCATCTTCGGTCACATCGAACTGGTTGACGAACTCGGATGTCGAGGCGAAGAAGAGCTGCCCGTTCACGATGTAACGGGCACGGTCGGCGTTCACGCTACGGTCGAGTTCAATTTTCGAGATTTTCGCGGCGAAGAGGATGGCTGCCGTCAAAATCCCGGCGAACACACCGAGCGACAAGTCGTGCGTGACGACCGTGACGAGCACCGTCATGAGCATGACGAGCGTATCCGATTTTTGAGCGGTCCGCATCGCTTTGAGCGAGCTCCAATCGAACGTCGCATACGAGACGAAGAACATGACGCCGACGAGGGCGCCGACCGGGATGAGCATCAATACATCACTCATCGTCATGATCATGATGAACAACGCGAGTCCGGCGACGAACGTCGACAGGCGCCCACGGGCACCGGACGAGACGTTGATGACCGATTGGCCGATCATCGCACATCCTGGCATCCCGCCGAAGAGACCGGCGATGATGTTGGCGATACCTTGTCCTTTTGATTCCCGATTCTTGTTCGAATCGGTTCCGGTCATATCATCGACGATTTGTGCCGTCAACAGCGATTCGATCAATCCGACGAAGGCGAGGGAGATCGAGTAGGGAAGGATGATCATCAACGTCTCAAACGTCAACGGGACGTTCGGGAATAAAAATTCCGGGAGCGTTGCTGAAATCGTACCCATGTCGCTAATGTTTTTCGTCTCGAGCCCGAGCGTGATCGCCAGAATCGTCATGGCGACGATGGCGACGAGCGGTGCCGGGATGACTTTGTTGATGCGTGGGAACAAGAAGATGATGGCGAGCGATCCAATGACGAGCGCCCAGATAATCCAGCTTTCACCTTCAAAGTTCGTCAATTGCGCCTGGAAGATTAAAATCGCCAAGGCATTGACGAAGCCGACCATGACGGCGCGCGGGATGAACTTCATCAAGCGGGCGATGCCGAAATAGCCGAGCGCAATTTGAATGATTCCAGCGAGAATCCCGGCCGCGAGTAAATACTGCAACCCGTAATCGGCGACGAGCGAGACGATGACGAGCGCCATCGCACCGGTCGCAGCCGAAATCATGGCCGGACGCCCACCGGCAATCGAGATGACCATTGCGATGATGAACGACGCATATAACCCTACCATCGGATCGACTCCAGCGATTAAGGAGAAGGCAATCGCCTCAGGGATGAGGGCGAGCGCGACGACGAAGCCGGCTAGGACGTCAGCCCGGACGTTGCCGAGCCAATCTTGTTTAATCGTATTCAATTTTTCCAAAAGAACACACCTCTCTATATATTTTTTGACTTTGATCTCCGAGTCTCACGAAGATCAAATGCCGCATTATATGAGAGAAAGTATTCAACCAATACATGTTTTCACAACGTCATTCATCATAGCGGATTTTTTCTGAGAAGACAATTGCTCGTTATGAAAAACTATGGTATTTTCATAACGTAAAGGTTATATAACGGATTTGTTATACAGATAAGGAAGGAGAATGACGATGCATACTGTAGATGATTTAAGTAAAGTGCTCAAAGTGCTCGCCGATCCGACCCGTTTGACGATGCTGAAGCAGATGCAGGGCGGGGAGCAGTGTGCCTGCAGTTTTGTCGACTGTTTCGACATCTCGCAACCGGCGATTAGCCGACATTTGAAGATGATGCGTCAAGCGGGGCTATTGTTGGAACGCCGCGACAAGCAATGGATTCACTATCGGCTGAACGAGACGAGCCCGTTCTATAAGATCGTCGTCGATCTGCTCGACAACATCGAGACGGTCGATGCGAGTTGTGATTGTGAGACGGACTGTGCGATTTGAGGAGGAAAGATATTGAACGTCACGAAGTGGACATCCACTTCGCTCTTCTTAGGATTAGGTAAAACGGTTAATCAAATAGAGAATTATTGGAGGAACTCATTGTGCAGTGGATTGCTAGTATCATCTTTTTAGTGACGCTTTTCCTCATCATCAAGCAACCGAAAGGCCTCGGCATCGGTTACTCGGCGATGGGGATGGCGGCGCTTGCCCTCATCACCGGAGTCGTCAATTTGGATGACGTCGGTACTGTGTGGGGCATCATTTGGAACGCGACGTTCACATTCGTTGCGCTCATCGTCATCTCGCTCATCTTGGACGAGATTGGCTTCTTTGAATGGGCAGCCTTACATATGGCCCGCATCGCCAAAGGCGGCGGTGTGAAGCTGTTCGTCTATATCACGTTGCTCGGTGCGCTCGTCGCAGCCTTGTTCGCCAATGACGGGGCCGCACTCATCTTGACGCCGATTGTCCTCGCGATGGTGCGGGCGCTCAAGTTGCCGGACGCGGTCGTGTTGGCGTACGTCATGGCGTCAGGGTTCATCGCCGATACGGCGAGTCTGCCGTTCGTTATCTCGAACCTCGTCAACATCGTCTCGGCCGACTTCTTCGGCATCGGTTTCGCCGAGTATGCGGCGCGGATGGTGTTCGTCAACGTCTTCGCCGTCAGCGGAAGTTTGCTCGTCCTTTACTTGTATTTTAAGAAGGACATCCCGAAGCAATATGACTTATCGAAACTCGTCGAACCGGCCTCGGTCATCAAAGACCATACGATGTTCCGTTTGTCGTGGGTCGTGCTCGCTCTTCTCGTCATCGGCTACTTCACGAGCGACATCGTCGGCATTCCGGTCTCGCTTGTGGCTGGCGTCATCGCGATATTCTTTCTGATTATGGCGAACCGTTCACCGGCCGTACCAACTCGGTCCGTGCTCCGCGGGGCGCCTTGGGCCATCGTTTTCTTCTCGCTCGGGATGTATATCGTCGTCTACGGGTTGCAGAACGCCGGACTGACGCAAGTGCTCGCCAACTTCATCGATTGGTTTGCTGTGAATACCTTCAGCGCCACGTTCGGGATGGGCTTCTTGGCTGCCATCTTGTCGTCGGTCATGAACAACATGCCGACCGTCATGATTGATGCGCTCGCCATCGATTTGACGACTACGACCGGCCAGATTCGGGAAGCACTCATCTATGCGAACGTCATCGGGTCCGACCTCGGTCCGAAAATCACGCCGATTGGTTCACTGGCGACATTGCTATGGCTCCACGTGCTTCGCTCAAAAGGTTTGCGCATCGGTTGGGGTCAGTACTTCAAAGTCGGCATCATTCTGACGATTCCGACGCTCGCGATCACATTGCTTGGACTTTACATCAGCCTACTACTTTACTAAGGAGTGTTTATAATGAAATTGGTCATCATCGGTTCGGTCGCCGCCGGTACATCGGTCGCGGCGAAGGCACGTCGGAACAACGAAGACGCTCGAATCACCATCTACGACCGGGATTATGATATCTCGTACTCAGGGTGTGGCATCCCATACTATGTCGGCGGTGAAGTCGAGTCGCGTGACGATTTGACGCCTCGCGATGCGGCGTTCTTCAAGAAACGGTACAATCTCGACGTCATGACGCGCCATAACGTGACGGCCATCGATGCCGACGCGCAAACGGTCACGGTCGAGAACCTCGAGACGGGTGAATCGTTTACCGACAGCTACGACTTGTTGGTGCTCGCGACAGGTGCCTCGAGCATCATCCCGCCGATTCCGGGTGTCGATTCGGATAACGTGTTCCCGATTCGCAACATCCAGAACGCCGAAGCGACACGCAACTTTGTCGATGCGACGAATCCGAAACACGCGACGATTATCGGTGCCGGTTTCATCGGTCTCGAGATGGCCGAGCAGCTCAAGCTGCGCGGCGTCGATGTCACGGTCATCGAACGCATCCCGCAAGTGATGCCGCCGCTCGATAAGGACATGGCCTGCCGCGTCGAGGATCACCTCGTGAAGAACGGCATTGAACTCATGCTCGGTGAGACGGTGACGGAACTGGTCGGTGATGGTCACGTCGAACGTGTCGTCACGGAGAGCGGCAAGACGGTCGAAACGGACCTCGTCATTCTCTCCGTCGGTGTCCGTCCGAACACGGAACTGGCGAAGTCGATTGGTGTCACAATCGGGGAGACGGGCGCGATCGCCATCAACGAGCGCATGGAGACGAACGTGAAGAACGTCTATGCGGCTGGCGATGTCGCCGAAAGCTTCTCGCTCGTCACAGGCAAGCCGATTTGGCGTCCGCTCGGGTCGACGGCAAACAAGATGGGTCGTGCCCTCGGTGATTTAATCACAGGAGGCGACCTTGAACACCGTGGCATCCTCGGGACGGGCATTTTCAAAGTGTTCGGTCTCGCTGTCGCGCAGACCGGTCTGTCAGAACGGGAAGCTCGTGAACTTGGCTATGACGTCGAAGTGCTCCATAATACGAAACCGGACAAACCGGCCTATATGGGCGGGAAGGACATGACGATTAAAGCGATCGGGGACCGGGCGACACGCCAACTGCTCGGCGTTCAAATCGTCGGCTTTGAAGGTGTCGACAAGCGCATCGACGTGTTCGTCACGGCCATCACTTTCAAGGCGAAAGTCGATGACTTGTTCCATCTCGACCTCGCGTACGCCCCGCCGTTCTCGACGACGAAAGATCCGGTCATGTACACAGGAATGGCACTCGCGAACAGTATGAACAAATCGGCGCGTCTCATCACGCCGGGCGAGCTGCAGAAACGGATTGATGCAGGTGAGGATATGCAAATCATCGATACGCGTAAAGCCTCGCAGTTCGAGAAAGCGTGCGTCGACTGTGCGGTCAACGTGCCGCTCGGTGATTTGCGCGAAGCCGCCAAGGACATGGACAAAGACAAGCCGACCGTCGTGTACTGCAACGGTGGGGTGACGGGGAACGCAGCGCAAAACGTGCTCCGTAACCTCGGGTTCACTGACGTCTACAACTTGTCAGGCGGGAACAAGAACTATCAGTTGTTCAAGAAATATGGGAATTAATATGCGGCGGCCTGCATCATCAGGTCGCCTTTTTTGTGCCGTTTTGTCATCGCCTTCCAAAGTCACTCTCGAGATAGGAGTACTTCCCTATTGTTTAGAAAAAGATTGTATTTCGAAAAGGAAACGTTTACAATTTTTGTGTAAGCGTTTTCCTGAAATTATGCTACAAGGAGGGACCCACATGGTCAACAAACGATGGAAACAGGCATGGGCAGTTGCGCTAACGTTTGCACTAGTGTTCTCAATGTTTCCGATGTCATCGTCCGCTCTCGAGAAAGACAAGTCGACACTCGTCGTCGTCCACTATCAAGAGGCACCGGACAATCAAATGGATTGGAACTTATGGCTTTGGGCGAATAACCCAGATTATTTCCCGAACAAACCGTTCGCCTTCAATGGCGAAGACGACTTCGGAAAGGTGGCGGCCTACGAATTCCCGGTCGACGCACCAGAAAAGCTCGGTCTCATCGTCCGTACGGACAATTGGGAGAAAGATAAAGGGTCGGAGAACGACCGCTTCATCACGAGCGATATGATTAAAGACGGCGTTGCCGAAGTGTGGATCAAGTCAGGGGACTCGAAGATCTATACGTCGAACCCGGACGGGGAGACGGCAGCAACGGACGTGGATATGAAAGTTCATTACTTCCGTTACGACAATACATACACGGACTGGGGTCTTTGGACATGGCCAGACGGTGGCGACGGTCAAAGCATGAACTTTGATGAAACGGACGCATTCGGCGGTGTCGCGAACGTGAAGTTCGCCAACCCGGACGCGAAGAAGCTCATCGGACTCGTCACGAAAAAAGGCGAATGGGCCGAAAAAGATGGGCCAGACCGGTTCGCACTCAGCACGGCGAAAGAGATTTGGCTCGTCGAAGGAGATTCGACGATTTACTACTCAGAACCTGAAATCGATCGCTCACCGAAAATCATCTCATTCGAGGCGGACACGTTCCGCCAAGCGGAACTCAAGCTCAACCGCGTCATCGATGACAAGTTCTTGAGCGAATTGACGGTCGAAGGCGCAACGGTCGAATCTCTCGAGAAGTCAGGCGACAAGTCGGTCACGGTCCGCTTCAAGGCCGACATCGACTTGGCGGCGGTCATCACGGCGAAGCACCCGACGTTCGGAGACAAAGTGCTCCAAGCGGGCGACGTGCTCCGGTCACCGGAGTTCGATGCGAAGTACGCCTATGACGGCAAGCTCGGTGTGACGTACAAGCACTCAAAATCACAATTCGTCCTCTGGGCCCCGACGGCACAAGACGTGAAACTCGAACTATGGAACATGCCGAAAACACGTCCAGCTTCAGATAAAGATTTAAAGAAGACGATTTCGATGAAACGTGGCGAGCGCGGCACATGGGTCGCGGACGTCCGCGGCGACTTGGACGGCATCGGCTACACGTACAACGTCAAGCACGCATCAGGCAGCGTCCGCGCGGTCGATCCGTACGCGACGGCGGTCGGTGTGAACGGGGACCAAGGGGTCGTCGTCGACTTGAACGAGACGAAACCGAAACGTTGGAACGCGATGAAGCCAAAATTGGCGAAACGGACAGATGCCATCATCTATGAGACGCACGTCCGCGACTTGTCGATTTTCGACGTCACGTCAGACAAGTACGACTCAGGCATCAAACATAAAGGCAAATATCTCGGTGTCGTCGAGCCAGGCACACGCCTTCTCGTCAACGGCAAGAAGACGGCCACGAAGACAGGTCTCGACCATATGAAAGACCTCGGTGTCACGCACGTCCAGTTCATTCCGGTGTACGACTATAACACGGCCTCGGTCGATGAGACGAAACCGGATGCTTCGTACAACTGGGGCTATGACCCGAAAAACTATAATGCGCCGGAAGGCTCGTATTCGACGAATCCATATGACGCGAAAGTCCGGATTCGTGAGATGAAACAAATGATTCAAGGGCTGCATGACAACAACTTGCGTGCCGTCATGGACGTCGTCTACAACCACATGTTCGATGCACAGGCTTCGAACTTGCATAAGATCGTTCCAGGTTACTACTACCGTTACACAGAGGGCGGCGACTTCGCGAACGGAACGGGCGTCGGCAACGACACCGCGTCGGAACGCAAGATGATGCAGAAGCTCATCGTCGACTCGGTCGTCTATTGGGCACAAGAGTACCATTGGGATGGGTTCCGTTTCGACCTCATGGGCATCCATGACGTCAAGACGATGAACCAAGTCCGTTCGGCGTTGAACAAGGTCGATTCATCGATTCTCGTCTTCGGCGAAGGATGGGACCTCAGCACCCCGCTCGACCCGGCGAAAAAAGCGAACCAAAAGAACGCCTACAAGATGCCAGGCGTCGCGCACTTCAACGACAACATCCGCGACGGGCTGAAAGGCAGTGTCTTCATCGACACGGACAACGGCTTCATCAACGGAAAAGCCGGCCTTGAGAACCGCATCAAGACAGGCATCGTCGGCGAAATCGATTACAGCGCCGACATCAAAGGCTTCACGAAAGAACCGACACAAGCAATCACGTACGTCGAGGCGCACGACAACCACACGCTCTGGGACAAGCTCGAACTCACGAACGCGAAAACGTCGGAAGCGACACGTACGAAAATGCACCGTCTCGCGTCAAGCATTCTCTTGACGAGCCAAGGGACAACGTTCATCCATGCCGGTCAAGAGTTCATGCGGACGAAAGAAGGCGACCACAACTCGTACAAATCGCCGGACCGCATCAACCAAATGGACTGGAAACGGGCCGCTGACCGCAAGGCGGACGTCCAGTACATGAAGGGCTTGATTGAAATGCGTAAAGACAACCCAGGTCTTCGCATGACAAAAGCAGCGGACGTTAAGAAAAACTTGAAATTCTATAAAGCCGAAGCGAACGTCATCAGCTATTCAATCGATGACAAAGCGCCGGGCCAAAAGAAAGACTTGTTTGTCACGCACAACGCCAACGGCAAGGCGGTCAAAGTGAAATTGCCGAGCGGGCAATGGAACCTCATCGTCGATGGGAAACAAGCGGGCACGAAGGCGATCAAACGCGTCTCGGGCACGGTCGATGTACCAGCATACAGCTCGGTCGTCGTGAAACAACGTTAAGTAGTTCACCAGAGGTCAAAAGACCTCTGGTTTTTTTATATGTCCATCCGGTTCGATGTGCGATTCCGAAAAATCATTCCCATGCTTGTTCAATCTAACAGCCCGCACATCGTCCTGCTTTTTTATCGCGTCCGGGTAGAAAACGGGTGTGGTTTCCCTTAAGATGGGAGGGACAGAACGAAAGAGGAGATACATGAGATGGACATTCAGGCAGCCCGACACTTTTTCTCACAACTAAAAGGCGATCAGACGGATCGGCTCGATGAGATTGCGAAAGAAATCGACCGTACGGGAACGTATACGCTCACGACCGACGAGTTGACCGAGGGCGCGAAACTCGCCTGGAGGAACTCAAACCGATGCATCGGCCGTCTGTTTTGGCAGACGCTCACCGTCCGGGATGCCCGCAGCGCGGAGACGTTCGACGATGTGTTCGAAGCACTCATCGATCACTTGCGTTACGCGACGAACGGCGGAAAAATCCGCTCGACGATGACGGTGCTCCCGAACGAGTTCCGTTTGCTGAACACGCAACTCATCCGGTATGCGGCGTATGAGACGGAAGACGGGATTATCGGCGATCCGCTGTCCTTAACGATGACGCGACAGGCCGAACGACTCGGCTGGAGTGGGGCCGGCACCGAGTTTGACGTCTTGCCGCTGTTGATTACGGACGGGCGTCAGGTCCGGCTCTATGAATTGCCGGACGACGCGGTATTCGAAGTCGAGATTCGTCATGACGCGTACGACCTGTTTGCCGGACGACCGATTAAGTGGCATGCCGTCCCGGCCATCGCCGACATGGAACTAGAGATTGGCGGTCTGCGCTTCACCTCGGTGCCGTTCAACGGCTGGTACATGGAGACCGAGATTGGGGCGCGCAACTTGGCCGATACGGACCGCTATAATCTCTTGCCGCTCGTCGGCACGTCGCTCGGACTCGATACGTCAAAAGAGCGGACGCTCTGGCGCGACCGGGCCCTCGTCGAGTTGAACGTCGCCATCTTGCAGTCGTTCGAGCGGGCGGGCGTGACGATTGTCGACCACCATACGGCGGCGAAACAGTTCAAACGGTTCGAGAAGAACGAACAAGATGCAGGACGCGATGTGACCGGGCAATGGAGCTGGCTCATCCCGCCGCTGTCACCAGCCGCGACGCACGTGTTCCATCGTCATTATGATGACAAAATTGTGACGCCGAACTTGTTCGCACGTTCGGGTTGTCCGTTTTCGGCGTTTCAAGCGAAGGCAAAAGAGGAATCTAAAGCCTAGAACCGAAACGAGAGGATGATGAACGTGGCAGTCCCAATTTGGAAACGTGCCGTTGCCAGTCAGATTGACCAACTCATTTTTCAAACGCCTGCGAAACTCGTCGAGAAGACGATTCGGAAAAAGTTGTTTCCTGGAAAAGAAGTGAAACGTTACTATTTGCCGACGCTCGTGACGATGGCCGGGGAAGTGTATTTCCTACTCAACAAAAATGGGCAGACGATTGGCGACCAAGTCGTCGGGATTAAAGTCGTCAGTCAAGACGGGCGACCGCTCTCGCTCGAACAAGTCGTGAAGCGGACGTTGTATAAAGACGTCGTCTATCCGGCGACACTCGGTCTGCCACTGTTAAAAGCGTTACAACAAATCAAGTCGGGCGAAGACATGGAATTGCCGCACGATGAGTTTGCCCATACGAAACTGATTTCGACACGATGAGTCGAAGCCGAAGACAGCGCGACGATGAGTCGGGCTGTCTTTTTTCGTCCAAATCAGTCGGAAAGGAACGAATCCGAAAAATAAGGTATAATGAGAAAGGAAAAAATTGAACGACCATTGGAGGATTTTTGTTATGACCAAAATCGCATGGATTACCGATAGTATGGCCAATTTCTCGAAGGAAGAGGCGGCCCGTCTCGGTGTCGATATCGTCCCGATTCAACTGATCGTCGATGGCAGCGGCTACAGTGAAGTGGACTTGTCGCTCGAAGACTTGCACCGCTATATGATTGATCAAAAGAAAGAGGCAAAGACGTCACAGCCAATCTTCGGCGACTTCATCGCCCGCTATGAGCGCTTGAAAGAAGAAGGGTACGACTGTGCCATCGCTGTCCATTGCTCGAACGGCTTGAGCTCGACGGTGAAAAACTCGAGTGCCGCCGCCGAAGCGGCCGATTTCAAAGTGTATACGGTCGACTCGCACGCAGCGCTCGAGGCGCAGCAAGAGCTCGTTCGTCTCGGGCTTGCCGCTGAAGCGGAAGGCAAGTCGGTCGAGGAAATCGTCGCCTTGCTCGAGGCATGGCGTGACAAGAAGAACTTCTTCATGATTATCGGCAACATGGAAACGATGCGCCGTGGCGGCCGCGTCTCGTCAGGCGAGATGTTCCTAGCTAACATCTTGAATATCAAACCGATTATCACACTCGATGAGACGGGCAAAGTCATTCCGTTCAAAAAAGCACGGTCGCTCAAGAAAGCATACGCCGAGATGGTGACCGAGCTCGAACGCCGTCACGCCGCGAACGGCATTCACAATAACCGCGTCTTCGTCCAGACGGCGCTCGCCCCAGAGATGCAGGACAATATCGTCGCGCTCATCCAAGCGAAATTGCCTGACATTGAAATCGTCAAGACGCGTTTCTGTCCGTCGATCGCGGTTCACGCAGGGTTTGAGACGGTCGGGATTCTCTGGCTTGACGCATAATTAGAAAAGGGGGACTTTCGATGGAAGCTGTCACCACGCTCACGGCGCTACAAGACCGGATTGCGGACTCGGACCAATTGCTCGTCTACGTCTCGCATCCGACCTGTAGCGTCTGTCACTCGCTCAAACCGCAAGTCGAAGAGATGTTGACGGAGTTCCCCGACATCGAGGCGGTCGCCATCGATTCGGATCAGGTGCCGGAGATTGCCGGCGCCTACTCGATTTTCACCGTACCAGTCGTCCTGTTCTTCCTCGACGGCAGAGAGACGCTCCGTCGGGCCCGGTTCGTCCCGATTGGCGAGCTGACCCATCAACTCGAGCGTCTCCAAGAGATGCGAGGCTAAATCCACAGACACGTGTCTGTGGATTTTTTTGGTTGTCGGAGCCGGACACGGGGAATCAGGAGAGTAGTTGTGTCACTTGTTCGAAGGAAGAAATGGGGAAACGCTCATGAATCTGATCCGCCATTCCGACTGGGCCGACACGAAGCTCACGCTACACCTCTTGTCACAAATTCTAGGGAAACTAAAGCTTGCACTCGCCCCGCAAGAGCCGCAATGGGCCCACGTCACGTTGCCACTCACCGTGAACGGATTCTCGACCGGGCCGCTCTGGAGCGGGGAGACGTTGTTCGAGGTGGACATCGATGTTGCGGCCGGCATCATCACGGTGCACGTCGAGTCAAATCGGACGATGTTTCCGCTGGAGGACGGGAAATCGCTCAAAACGTATTACGCAGAGATCATCGGTACGCTTCAAGCGTCCGGCGTTCGACTCGAACTCAATCCGAAGACGCAGGAGATGCGAGAACTGCGATATCTGGACCGAGATGAGACGCCGCTCGTTTACGATGCCGATGCCGCGCAGAAAGGAGTTCGGTTGTTCCAATACGCCGCGCGGGAACAAGCGGCATTTCTCGCCCCGCTCCGATGCCGAAAAGTGAAACCGGCCTTGTTCTGGGGCACGTTCGATGTCTCGTCAATCATCGTCTACGGGAAGTCCGAGCCGTTCCCGGAAGACAAACTGATCGAGAAAGCGGCGTTCGATGAGCACATGATCGAGTTCGGGTTTTGGCTCGGGGATGCGTCCGTCGACGTGCCGACGTTCTTCATCTTGCCGTATCCGTTCCAATACACCGAGCTCGCCTCGGACCGGATTCAACCAGCGGATGCCTATTATGATGCCGATATGAGCGAATGTTTCTTGTCGCTCGAGAAGGTCGATCGGTCAAGTGACGTCCCAGCGTTCTTCCGGACCTCGTTCGATTTGTTGAGTGAGCAGCTCGGATGGGAAGGGTGCGCACATTATTTCTTGCCGCTCGATATGCCGCCGCAACCAAAACAAGAGCCCACAGACGAACGTCTATGAGCTCTTGTTTTATTCTGCCGTGACTTGAGGCACGAGGTAAATTAAACCGAACGGGTTATGGAGCAAGTTGTCGATGGACGTGCGCTCGTCTTCCCCCATCTCGACCGTGAACGTCTTGCCGTCCTCGAACGTGAAGCTGTCCCCGTCGCCGAACATCGAGCCACCCGAGATGAGGTGGAAATTGAACGAATGGACGACGTGAATCGCGTCTTCGATCTCAAGCGTGGCCGGTACGGCGACGTCGGCGTGACCGAACGCTTTCATGCCCCATGAGACGTATGCGTCTTCTTCTTCCGTGATGGCCGTCAAGAGCGAGTAGTCGAGGGCGAGGTCTTCTTCTTTCGACTCTTGCCACTCGTCTTTCGAATAGGCGACACCAGCCGTCTCGACCATGACGCCGAGGCCGCCGGCGTTCAAGATGGCGTTGGCCGCACGGCGCGCTGCCGCGATGTCTGACACGTCATTGACGTCGACGATCAAATAGACGATGTGCGTGTGACGGGCGATCCCTTTCGCGATTTTCGGTGTGAAGCCGCCCGAACTGGCGTGAATCATCGCCTCGGCGAGGGCAGGGTCGCGCTCGACGACTTCGACCGTGAACGCTTTCCCGGTCTCGTCTTCTAACAGTAACAGACCGGCCATCGTGTAGCCTTCGCTATGTAAACTGATTTGTTCGCTGACTGCCTCGGCCGATGACCAGTTGCCTGGGATGGCGAGCAATACTTGTGTACGGTTCATAAGAATCATCCTCTTCTTCAAATAGTCAGGCCCCTCACAGGGAGAGGCCCGGTCTCTTCTCTTATTATGCCCTATTTGGCGACAAATTATTCTTGATACGTCTTCAATACTTCTTGTAACGGGATTTGATCGATTTTACGACGGCTGACGAACGTGCTCGCAAAGAAGAGGATGGAGACCGCTCCGAGCGTATAGAGCAGGTAGATCCATTCGAATTCGAGTGGCAGGACGAGCCCGTAGTCTTGGGCGAACAAGACGATGATGACGCGCAACACGAACAAGGCGATCGGGATGCTGAGTAGCGCAGAAGCGAGCGCGTAGATGAAGTAACTGTTCAAAATCATCGAACGGACCTCGCGGCGGTCATAGCCCATCACTTTCAACAGCGAGATGACGTAATAGTTTTTCTCGACCGTGAGCGCGGTCAAGACGAACAGGATACTGAAGGCGATCAAGGCAGAGCCGCCGATCAGGACGTTCATCATCAAGTTCATATACTCGTTAATCGAGGTCGATTGGTCGATCAAGCTGTCGCGCGACAAAATCGTCGCATAGTCGGCCTCGTCCGGCCGTTCGGTCGCATAGATGCCGTTGAACAGTTCATCTGTCTCCCCGTCGGACAGTTGGTCGCTCAAACTTGTGCGTGACAAGTAGATAGTGTCGCCCATATATTCATCAGCGATTCCGCGAATCGGGTAGGATAGCATCTCGTCATCGAGTTCGATGTCGAGCGTATCCCCGGTCTCGAGTCCGAGCTTCAAGGCGAGCGAGGCACTCACGATGACCTCGTCGGCGGCGGGCGTCAACACGTCCCCGTTCTCGTCTTCGAGACGATAGAGCGTGTTCGCTTCATCGAGCCCTTTCAACGTGACGAGTTTGTCATCGACAAACGCGAACGGGTAGGTGAGGAACGGCTCTTGTCCGTCACGTAGCTCGGGCTGGGTCGAGGTGAACGACTCATACTCATAGTCGGCCTCGCCAATCTCTCCGACCGTCATCTGGTCGACGGCCCCGTTCATCATGAGCGCGAACACGATGAGGAGCGTCGAGAACAGGATGCCGAGGAAGAAGATGATGAAGCTGCCCGTGCTCTTGACGGCGTATAAATATTTGAACTTCGTCTTGCCGCGGGCGTTGCGGAGCAGGCGGCTGACAAGTCGGCTCAGGCGATTGAGCGATAAATTGTCTCGTGGCGACAGTAAGGCGAGCGCGCTCTCACCCATGAGTTTATAAATGACGGCTCCGGCGACGAGCGCGAAGAAGAGAAGCGGGGCGAAGACCGCGGTGAGAAAGACGAACGGACTTTGAGCGATGGTGATGGATGGCAAGAGATAAAAGTCGAGATACAAGTCTTTGAGCGGGTCGGCGAAATAGAGACCGAGGAAATATCCGACGATGAGCATGACGGTCGCGAACGCCAGGATGAGCACGAGGTACGGCGTCGCGATTTGCCGACGGCTATAACCGATCGCTTTCAAGAGACCGATTTGGCCACGTTCAGACTCGAGCATGTTCGAAATCAGAATGCCGACGATGATGACGGCGATGGAAACGATGAAGAGACTCAAACCGAGTGCCATCGCTTTTCCGGAAGAGATTTCGCTATAGATGGCCCCGCTGCGCATGATATTCTCCGTCTCCATGACCGAGATGACGAACGGGAGCTCGACGTCCGTTTCGACCGTCCCATCGGTGACCCCGGCGAGACGGAACGATTCGGTCCCGTTCATCGCCTCATAGGCGGAATCTGTCATGAACAGGAGCGTCTGTGTGCCCGGGTCGAGATTGAAGAAGTTGTCGTCGAATAGCGGCAACGTATAATCCGGGAACAAGACGAACCCGGTCACCGTGAACGGTTCACCGAGATCGATCGTGTCGCCGAGTTCGATTCCGTTCTTTTCAGCCGATTTCGTATTGATGGCGACCTCATCGTCCGCGCTCGGACGACGACCTGACTCGAGATAGGACAGGTTGATGGCGTCCGCATCCTTTACAACGAGCCCGCGATGTTCGCGGTCATCGAACGTGTAATTGAATAGCTTCGTGGAGCGCAGCTCGAGCGTCACGTCGCCCATCTCACGCTCGACGGCGTCGAGTCGTGCCACCATCAAGTCATCGAACGCTTCCGCGTCGGCCTGTTTCAAGTCGGCGAGCGTATATTTCCCGGAGGCAATAAAAGCGGTCAACTCGGGCGTAGCCGCCTCTTCTTCGGTGACGCGGTTGAGCATCTCGACGGCGAAGTCTTCTTGATTCGAGGACGCCAAAAACTCCTCGGTCGGGACCTCGATGCCGCTGATGCCGTAAAACATCATCGTGTACGTGAGCGAGCTCATGACGATGATGACGGCAATGGCGAGGAGCTGCATCCATTTACCGGCGAGCGTCTTCCATACATTTTTATAGAGCATCTGTCTCACCCCCAGTGGATGTCACGAGCAGATCGTTTCATCGGGTTGTGCGTCAGTTCAATGATTCGACCCGAGTTCATTTTGATGACGTCATCGGCCATTTCGCTGATGCCGGTGTTGTGCGTGATGACGACGACGGTCTTGTCATAGTCCTTGTTCAACCGTTCGAGCAGTTCGAGCACCCGCTTCGAGTTGTCCTCGTCGAGCGACCCGGTCGGTTCGTCACAGAAAACGATGGACGGATTTTTGGCGAGGCTCCGGGCGATGGAGACGCGCTGTTGTTCGCCGCCCGACAATTGATACGGATACTTGTCGCGGGCGGCGGACAGTCCGACCTGCTCAAGCAACTCCTCGATCGGGAGCGGGTTGTCGGATAGGTCGGCCCCGATTTGAATGTTTTCATAGACGGTCAAATTTTGTAGCAGATTATATTGTTGGAAGATGAAGCCGAGATGGTCGCGACGAAACGCCGTCATCTGTTCCGGGGACAGCTCGGTCAGGACGGTATCACCGAACGTGATTGTCCCGGACGTCACCGTGTCAAGTCCGCTGATGACGTTCAACAGCGTGCTCTTGCCGCTTCCGCTCGGACCGAGGATGACGACGAATGCGCCGTCCTGGATTGTCAACTCGATGTCTTTCAACGCCGCCGTCTCGACATCCCCGGTCTTATAGATTTTATTGACGTGCTCGATGTGAATCATGCCGATTCCTCCTTTGTCCGATGCTATCTTTTACCCGTTTCAGGCGTAATCTGGACGGGAATATGTGAAACTTCAAGGGAATTCGTGTTTTGAAAAAATAGTGAAACCGCTTCACCTGTGATAAAATAATATTACCAGGTACTAATTTTGATTGAAGGAGAGCCTTAACATGAAAATTGCGTATATCACGGACAGCACCGTTGTCCTTCCAGATTCGATTCAGCATCACCCGGACATCCATATCGTCCCGCTCTACGTCGTCAAAGGGGATCAACCGTATAAAGATGGGGTCGAGGTCGATGCCAAGACCGTGTACGAATGGATCGATGCGGGTGAACGCGTCTCGACGAGCCAACCGGCCATCGGTGACTTCGTCACATTATACGAAGGGATCAAAGACCAATATGACATGGGCATCGCCGTCCACTTGTCGTCGGAATTGAGCGGCACATATTCAGCGTCGGTCCAAGGCGCCGAGATTGCCGAGTTCAAACTGCTCGCGATTGACTCGCGGGCCGGCATCTATACGATGGGACTCATGCTCGAAGAGTTGATTCAACGTGTCGAACGTGGCGACGCACTCGAGGACGTCGAGGCGTATATGAAACAACGTGTCGAGGACGTCCGTATCGAGTTGATTTTGCAAAACTTGACGCAGATGCAAAAGGGCGGGCGCATCTCGAAGTCGAAAGCGCTCATCGGAAACATGCTGCAGTTGAAACCGGTGCTTCGCTTCGAAGACGGGCTCATCGTCCCATATCAGACAGTCCGGACGTATAAAAAGGCGCAAGCCCAGTTGTTCGAAGCACTTCGTCAAGCCATCGATTCAGGCGAGTGTACGGACGTCTCGATTTTCCACGGGAACGTGCCAGAACTGGCCGAGTCGTGGAAGCGGGAGCTCGGTGACAAAGCCAAGATTCGGGTCGACACGCTCGCACCGCTCCTCGGGGCGCACACGGGTTCAGGTTCGCTCGGCATCTCGTTCTTAAAGGCGAAGAAGTAATCACAAGATCGTGACGAGCGTCACGGTCTTTTTTCATTGTCAAAACTTTCAAACAACGGCTGGAATCTTGAACCAAGAACCTTCATACTATGTAAGAATGATAACGGAAAAAGGAAGGGGGGAGACGATGCGATTTCGGAAGTACCTCGTCAGGAGCTGGTTCTCGTGGTCGATCGTCTTCATGGCGATTCTCACCTATATGTGGCTCGGTATCGGGACGTTCGATTGGTCGCTGTTTTGGTTCATCTTCACGCTCGGTGCCTTGTTCGTCATGAACCCGCTCAAGCGGCGGCACTTACACTTCACGTTTCATGAGATGTTCGTCTTCATGACGTTTTTCTTATACGGTCTGCTCCCGGCTCTACTGATGGGGCAGCTGCTGTTGCTCACGTTCCAGGCCCGGACGTTCGCGAACAAGGTCGGGCGGCGACGATTTTTACATTTCTATCCGCTCAACACGCTGATTGAGGCGATGTTGCTCGTCTTACCAGGTCTCGTCTATTTACGGCTCGGCGGAGAGGTCGGGCCGAACGTTCATCTGCTCGAGCAAGGGACGGCGTTACTCGGCTTCTTTGCTGTCCTGTTCCTCGTCCTCGGATTCAGTTTCCTCCTGTCGCGGTTCTTGATTGGGGAGCGGATTCCGCTCCCGATCATGTGGCGATTGCTCCGTTTCGACTGGCTCGTCATCTCGCTCGAGCTATTGTTCACGATGGTCGCCATCGAGGCGTTCCAACTGTTCGGCTACACCGGACTGATGGCGACGTTCCTCATCCTGTCGCTCCTCAAGATGGGGCTATCCAAAGCGACCGAGACCGAGGAGACGCAGTCGAAAGTCGACCAAGTCGAGCGTTTGAAAGAACAGCTCTATCGGGTCGACAACGAACAACTGCTCATCGAGAAGTTTTGGAACGGCTTGCGGGAAGTCGTCGAACTCGAGCGGGGCTGGCTACAAGTCAATCGCACCGGCGACCGGACGTTCTATGACGTCAGCGGACGAAAATCGAAACCGGTCGGCGACGCCTTCACGCTCGAACGGCACCGGGATGCGGAGGAACCGTATTTCGTGTACGATTCACTTCATGAATGGCATCCAGACCTGCAGGCCCATCAGACCGAGCTTCACCATTCGGCCCTCGTCATTCAGCCTGTGTCGAGCACGACGAACGCCGTCAGTTGCATGATTTCGACGACGGCGAACGGCGCGTATGAAGGGGCGATCGCCGTCGAGATTCATCGACTCTTAAAAACGTTATCTTGGTCGCTCGAACGGATTGACGAGCGGAATCGGCTCCAGCATGAGAGCCTGACCGACCCGATGACGGGGCTGCCGAACCAACGGGCGCTCAAACGTTGGACGAAGGAGCGATTGAACGATATCGGGTCGTATCCGTTGTCCGTGTTCTTGGTCGACTTGGATCACTTTAAGGCGATTAATGACACGTATGGTCATGCGTTCGGAGATGAAGTGTTGATTGAGGCCGGGGCGTTGTTCAGTCGTCTCATCCGGAGCGGTGACCTTGTCACCCGTTACGGCGGCGAGGAGTTCGTCTTCGTCTTTCCACGCATGAACGAGGCAGCCTCGCTTGTGACAGGGGAGAAGATTCGTCAAGCGCTCCGCACACATCCGCTCGGTTCCGAAGGGATTCGGGTCCAAGTGACGGCGAGTATCGGCATCGAGACGATCCATGAGTACGAGGACCTCGACACGCTGCTCCGTCACTCTGACCGAGCCATGTACGTCGGTGCAAAATTCAACGGCCGGGACCGTGTCGCCCATTATCGCGACACGTCGACGGAACGGATTCAATGATAAAAGGAGAATCTCAATCATCGAGATTCTCCTTTACTTATATTCCATTTGGACTAGACGCATCCGTACATGAAGCTTAATCGGGTTCTATCGTTCGAAGTTTGTCTATCACGCAAGTGAGATGTGTTCGGATTCGCTAACCAAGGCCGGCGCCCGAACTCCTAGGGGAGAGCGATGCAAGGATGACCCCGTAAAGCGCGGCACGCGCTGCGGAGGCATCCGCATCGCCCCAGGAACGGAGGGGGCCGGCTGAGGTGGCCATCATTTGTAATCAAGCAATCCATTGTTAACGCAATAAAGGAGGACACCGGATACCCGGCGTCCTCCTTATGAATGAAAGATTATAATTTCTGATTGAAAATTTCTGACTCGACCGCGTGAATCGCAGCCGACCACGAACCGTAGCGATGAAGAATCGCTTTCGTAGATGGTTTGTTGTTCCGTTTTGCCCATTCGCGATACGCTTCGAATGAAAGAGAGAAGCCCATCTCGTGAATCGCTTCACGGAGTGCGGTGGAGAGCTCGGATTTCGAGTAGGTCACACTCGCTTCAAGTCCGGCTTCGGCGCAGGCGTCATGCCACGAACCGAACGTCTTGACGATATGGTAATGGCTCGGAGCTTTCGGATGAAGTTTGCGCCATTCCTGATACTTTTTCAGCGTGATAATCGATCCCATGTCGCGCGAGTAGAGAGCCAGTGTCTCGATGATATCTTCACGCGTGTACTTTGGCATCTTGTCCGGGAGATCGACAGTCGCCTCGCCGTGCCATTCGTAACCGGCGATGGCAAGCGCCTCGGCCCATGACCCGAACTGTCGGATAATCGACTCGGGAGACGGCCAGCTTTGTTCCATCGCGAAGCGACGATACACAGAGCGTCGTGGACGTTCCTTTAACAAGTCGCCGAGCAGCCTAATGCAGTGAATCATCCTCTGCTGTTCGGTGGACAAGTGGTGGGATTTAGTGGATAACGTTTGACTCAATGATGGTTCCTCCTTCCATGGACTCATATCTGAACCGACAAAGATGACGAAATTGCTGCTACAATCATACTATCGGCCAGTTTTTACAATTTATAAGTGCATTGTTCAAGTTTTTTAAACTGATTTTATGAATCATTAGGTCTAAAGTCCTGTTACTACTTTGAAAAAATGGTAACAGTTCTATTACAAATTTAATATTAAATGGGTTCAATTGTAAACAAAAAGTTTTATCGTGGCTAATATGTAATAATCTGTACGAAAAAAGTACCCAACTGGCTAATGGGGTCATCACCGTCGCACCAGTTGAGTACTCTTCTATAATAAATTTAATTTTCAGACTAATCAAATGAAAGTTTTGAAAATAACGATTTTTTTTGAAAGGGTGGTCAGTGAAACGGACGGTCTGCTAAAATAATGGAATTGATGTAAAAAAGAAAAGAGGATATTACGATATGACAATATGGTTATTTTATCTACTGCTCGGCTTGATTCAAGGGTTCACCGAGCCGATTCCGATCTCATCGAGCGGTCACTTGGTCATCTTCCAAGAGCTGTTTGATATTCAATTACCGGGTCTCTCCTTCGAGATTTTTGTGAACTTCGCCTCATTGCTCGCCGTGTTGACGATTTATCGGCAGGATGTCGTCCGTCTCGTCGTCAGTCTGTGGACGTTCTTGTTCAAAAAGGACCGCAGTGACGAGACGATGGTCGACGTCAAGTTCATCGGGCTGTTGCTCGTCGCCACGGTCCCGGCCGGCGTGCTCGGTGTCTTGTTCGGCGATTGGATCGGCGAGACGCTCAGCGGCGTCGCCACAGTCGGGTATACGCTCATCTTGACGGGTCTCGCGCTCTGGTTCATCCGCAACATGCGCGGGAACAAAGGCGACGGCGGCATCACGCTTCGCGACGCCATCTTGATTGGTCTCGCTCAAGCGGTCGCACTCATCCCGGGAATCAGTCGTTCTGGGGCGACGATCGTCATGGCGATGCTCCTCGGTATCAAGCAAGAGTCGGCGCTCCGCTTCTCGTTCTTCCTGTTCATCCCAATCAGTCTTGGGACGATGATTTTAGACGGGCCGGCGCTGTTCACGAATCCAGAGACGCGCGATTTGTTCGGACCGCTCATCTTGGCGTTCATCGCCTCGTATGCGCTCACGGCCATCTCGCTCAAGTGGTTCCAACACATCATAGCGAAAGGCGAGCTCAAATATTTCTCGTTCTATTGCTGGATCGTCGGTCTCCTCGTCGTTTTATTCTTGGCTTGATGCACAAGGCGCTGCTCACACGAGCGGCGCTTTTTTTGCGCATTTCGTTTTGCCATCCCTTTATTTTTGCGCTAAAGTGGAGACGTACAAACAAATATTCCTTCGGGGTCGGGTGAAAGTCCCAACCGGCGGTGATGGGCGCGAGCCTTAAGTCCGTGACCCGGGCGCACGTGTGCGAACGGTGGATCTAGTGCGATTCTAGAGCCGACAGTATAGTCTGGATGGGAGAAGGAAACATGACAGGTCCACGCGACCTGTAGTTCGTCGTACGTTTTTCTGTAAAGAAAACGCTTATTTGGCTTGCCCAAATGACGACGGACGACTCCCACCGAGACCTTGAGGATCATTCCTTGAGGTCTTTTTGTTTGTACGAAACAAGGAGGGAGATTATGAAACAGTACATGCAACAAGCCATCCAATTGGCCAAGTCCGCCTCTTCGACCGGCGTCAATCCGCGCGTCGGGGCCGTCGTCGTCAAAGACGGTCGGGTCGTCGGGTTCGGCGCCCACCTGAAGGCAGGAGAGGCGCACGCCGAAGTGCACGCCATCCGCATGGCCGGTGCTGCCGCCTATGGCGCGACGATGTACGTCACACTCGAACCGTGCTCGCATCATGGCAAGACACCGCCGTGTGCCGATTTAGTCGTGGAATCGGGCATCAAACGGGTCGTCCTCGCGATGACCGACCCGAATCCGCTCGTGTCCGGGCAAGGCATTGCTCGGTTGAAAGCGGCCGGAATCGATGTCGAGGTCGGGTTGCTCGAGAGTGAGGCACGAGCGCTCAACGTGGCGTTCTTGCGCTCGCTCGAGACGAAACGGCCGTACGTCATCTTGAAGACGGCGACGAGCCTCGACGGCAAAGTCGCCCTCGATACCGGTGACAGCAAATGGGTGACCGGGACGGAAGCGAGACGGGACGTCCATGAACTGCGGGCGACGGTCGACGCGGTGTTGACCGGTGTTGGCACCGTGCTCGCCGATGACCCGGCCCTTACCGTCCGGCTCGACCGCGAGACGACACAACCGCTCCGAATCGTACTCGACCGCGATTTACGCACGCCGATCTCGAGTCAGCTTGTCCGGGCGGCGAATGATGTGCCGGTGCTACTCTACACGACGTCTGACGATCAAACGAAGCGGGACGCGTTCATCGAGCGCGGCGTCGAACTTGCGGTATACACATCGCTCGACGCTGTCCTGCAAGACGTCTACGCACGCGGTATCGGTCGTCTGCTCATCGAAGCGGGACCGACACTCGTCACCTCGCTCTTGGATGGACAGTTCGTCGACGAGTGGGTCATGTATCAGTCGCCACGCGTATTCGGCGGCAAGGGCGGATTTTACCGCTCGCATCATGACGGTCCGCTCGATGCAATCAATCGATATGACGTGCAATCGGTCGAAACCGTCGGCACCGACATCAAACTCATCATGCGAAAGGGAGAGTCCAATGTTCACGGGAATCGTTGAAGAAATCGGTAGTGTCAAGGCAGTGAAACGGAACGGTCCGTCGCTTCGGCTGACACTTAGCGGAAAGGTCGTATTAGAAGACGTAAAACTCGGTGACAGCATCTCCGTCAACGGGATTTGTCTCACTGTGACGACGTTCGACCGTGACAGTTTCTCGGTCGACGTCATGCCGGAGACGCTCAAGGCGTCGAGTCTCGACGGGGTCCGCCCCGGTACGAGCGTCAACTTGGAGCGGGCGATGCCCGCGAATGGACGCTTTGGCGGTCATTTCGTATCGGGTCACGTCGACGGCGTCGGGCGTATCGTCAAAAAACGGTCACTCGCGAACGCCGTCTATGTCGACATCAGCTGTGAATCATCACTCCTCCGCTATATCGTCCCGAAAGGTTCGATTTCAGTCGACGGGACGAGTTTGACGGTGTTTGATGTCACGGAACGCGGCTTCACGTTGTCGCTCATCCCGCACACGTACAGTGAGACGGTGCTTGGGATGAAACAGGCCGGGGACGCGGTCAATTTGGAATGTGACATGTTGGCTAAATATATGGAAAAACTCGTAAGTCAAAAACCGATGACGCTCGAATCACTGGCGTCACAAGGATATGGAAAGGCGGGATGGTAATGTTCCACTCGATCGAAGAAGCAGTCGAAGACTTGAAGATGGGACGCCCCATCATCGTCGTCGACGATGAGGACCGGGAGAACGAAGGGGACTTCGTCGTCCTCGCGGATAAAATGACAGCGGAGACGATGAACTTCCTCATCACGGAAGGGAAAGGGCTCGTCTGCGCCTCCCTCGCCGAAGAAGTGGCCGTCCGGCTCGACTTGCAGCCGATGGTCGCGAACAGTACCGACCCGCATGGCACGGCGTTCACGGTCAGTGTCGACCACGTCGATTCGACGACGGGCATCTCGGCGAGCGAGCGGGCCCATACGGTGCGCGAACTTGCGAATATCAACGCCCGTCCGGCCGATTTCCAACGTCCGGGACATATCTTCCCGCTCATCGCGAAAAAAGGTGGCGTCTCGGTCCGGCGCGGACACACGGAAGCGTCGGTCGATTTGGCGCGACTCGCCGGCAGTGAGCCGGTCGCCGTCATCTGCGAGATCATCCGCCCGGACGGCGAGATGGCCCGGGTGCCTGACCTTGAGCGCGTCGCCGAAGAACATGATTTGAAATTTATCACGATTGAGGCGCTCGTCCGTTATATGGAGACGGACCTCGTCGAACGGGAGGCGGACGTCGCACTCCCCTCGGTGAAAGGGGACTTCCGATTAATCGGGTATCAGAACGTCCTCGACCGGGAAGAACATGTCGCGTTAGTGAAAGGTGAGCTCGACCACGCACCGCTCGTCCGGATTCATTCTGAGTGTCTAACGGGCGACGTCTTCGGCTCATACCGTTGCGACTGCGGACCACAGCTCGACGCGGCCATGTCCCGCATCGAGGCCGAGGGCGGAGTCGTCCTCTATATGCGCCAAGAAGGTCGCGGCATCGGTCTGCTCAATAAATTGAAGGCGTATGAGTTGCAGGAACAAGGGCTCGATACGGTCGAGGCGAACGTCGCGCTCGGTCTGCATGCCGATTTGCGTGATTATCGCGTCAGTGCGGCGATGTTGCGGGACCTCGGCGTCACGAACGTCCGGCTCATGACGAACAATCCGGAGAAGGTCGACGCCTTGGAGGCGTGCGGCATCACGGTCATCGAACGGGTTCCGATTCTCGTCGGCGCTCATGCCGCGAACGAGAAGTATAGATTGACGAAACAACAAAAAATGAACCATTTTGGAGGAGAAGAACAATGATGCATACAATCGAAGGAAACTTGGTCGGAAAAGGCTTGAAAGTCGGAATCGTCGTCGGACGGTTCAATGATCTCATCACGATGCGCTTGCTCGACGGGGCAAAAGACGCGCTCAAACGTCACGGCGTCGAACAAGATGACGTCGAGCTCGCGTTCGTCCCAGGCGCGTTCGAGCTCCCGCTCGTCGCGAAGAAGATGGCGATGAGCAAGAAATATGATGCCGTCATCACGCTCGGTGCGGTAATCCGTGGGGCAACACCTCACTTCGATTATGTCTGCAGCGAAGCAGCGAAAGGTGTCGCTCAAGCGAGTTACCAGTCAGAAATACCTGTCATCTTCGGTGTCTTGACGACGGAGACGATCGAGCAGGCAATCGAACGGGCCGGGACGAAAGCCGGGAATAAAGGTTGGGAAGCGGCAACAGCGGCTATCGAGATGGCCAACTTGATGCGCGCGTTTTAATCAACAGGGGGAGAGCGAAACGGCTCTCCTCTTTTTTGTCGTTAGCGACGCATGCGAGCCGGGAAAAGGATAGGGATGAAGGAGGCGACGGGGATGTGGGAATGGGTAGCTGAGTTGAGCCCGGCCATGCAGGCGCTGCTCGGGACGATGTTCACATGGGGGATGACTGCGCTCGGGGCGACCGTCGTCTTCATGACGAAGTCGATGAACGAGCGGTTGATGGACAGCATGCTCGGGTTTGCCGGCGGCGTCATGATTGCGGCCAGTTTTTGGTCACTGCTCGCCCCGGCGATCGAGATGGCGGAACAAGACGCGATGCCGGCTTGGTTGCCGGCCACGGTCGGTTTTTTAGCAGGCGGTCTGTTTTTGGCGGTCGTCGACAAACTGATTCCGCACGTGCATCCGACGCCTTCGCTAAAAGAAGTCGAGGGCATCCGTCCACAAAAACGGAAACGGAGCACGTTGCTCGTCTTGGCCATCACGTTGCACAATATCCCGGAAGGCCTTGCCGTCGGCGTCGCCTTCGGTGCGGTCGCGGCCGATTTCCCTTCCGCCTCACTGACGGGCGCCATCGCCTTGGCCATCGGGATCGGCATTCAAAACTTTCCGGAAGGGGCGGCCGTCGCACTTCCGCTCAGACGGGACGGATTCTCCCGGCGCAAAAGCTTTTTCTACGGTCAGTTGTCGGGCATGGTCGAACCGATGGCCGCTTTGGTCGGTGTCTGGGCCGTTCTTGTCATGGAGCCGCTGTTGCCGTACGCGCTCAGCTTTGCCGCCGGGGCGATGATTTTCGTCGTCGTCGAAGAGGTCATCCTCGGGTCGCAAGAGAACGGACATAAAGACATGGCGTCGATGGCGCTCATGCTCGGCTTCACGATCATGATGATGTTGGACGTGGCATTAGGATAAGCACAAGCAGGAGCGATGACATGCGCGTCATCGCTCCTACTGTTTAGGTCAACGCCAGAACGACGTGTGACCAGCCTTATCCTCGATGTTGAACGCGATGATGTCACGTAGCAAGTCGTAATCGACGTCTTGGCTCCACTTGATGCGGAACAACTGCTTCGTCTGCGTGTAACCCGACTCCTGGATTCGTTCCTGGAACACCTCGAGCGGGACGGCCTCCGGTGCGACGGCGAAATGCGCTTTGGCCACACTGAACGCGATGATGAACGTGCCGTGGTCGGTGAACATCGGTTGATTCCAGGCGATGCGCTCCTCAAGTTGCGGGAACGTCTTCCGGACCCAAACGAATACGTCGTCGAGCTTGGCCCGTTGTTTAGAGTCGTCAATCGTTGCTAAAAAGTCATCAAACGTTTCCATAGGATTTCCTCCTTTCGTGAAAGAAAACCCGACTCAAAGGAGCCGGGTTGTTCGATTAAAACGTCTCAGACGTCGTTTTCGCTTGCATGTGGAGCTGGATGTAATCCGGTCCGCCTGCTTTCGAGTCTGTACCTGACATGTTGAACCCGCCGAACGGCTGATAGCCGACGATGGCGCCCGTGCAGCCACGGTTGAAGTACAAGTTCCCGACGTGGAAGTTCTGACGCGCGTACTCTTGGTTCGAGCGGTCACGCGTGAGGACGGCACCTGTCAAGCCGTATTCCGTGTTGTTGGCGATGTCGATCGCTTCTTTGAAGTCTTTCGCTTTCGTGAAGGCGACGATCGGTCCAAAGATTTCTTCTTGCATGAGGCGTGCTTTCGGCGCGACGTCAGCGACGACTGTCGGCTCGATGAAGTAGCCAGTCGAGTCGTCCGCTTTCCCGCCGGCCACGATTTTGCCTTCTTCTTTAGCGACGTCGAAGTACGACGTGATCTTCTTGAATGCGGCCGCGTCGATGACCGGTCCCATGAAGTGTTCGTTTTGTTCCGTGTTGCCGACCGAGAGTTCTTTCGTCAATTCGACGACGCGATCGAGCACCGTGTCATACACGCTGTCGACGATGACGGCACGTGAACAAGCCGAACATTTTTGGCCTGAGAAGCCGAACGCCGATTTGACGATCGATTGGGCCGCGAGTTCGAGGTCCGCTGATTCGTCGACGACGATTGTATCTTTTCCACCCATCTCGGCGATGACGCGTTTGAGCCAGATTTGGCCGTCGTTCAATTTCGAGGCGCGTTCGTTGATGCGGAGACCGACATCACGTGAACCTGTGAAGCTGATGAAGCGCGTCTTCGGATGGTCGACGAGATAGTCACCGACTTCAGCGCCTGGTCCTGGGATGAAGTTGAGGACGCCTTTCGGAAGGCCTGCCTCTTCCATGACCTCGACGAATTTCGCAGCGACGATCGGTGTCGTCGATGCTGGTTTCAAGAGAATCGTGTTCCCGGCAACGATAGCTGCGACGGCCGTCCCTGCCATGATTGCGAACGGGAAGTTCCAAGGGCTGATGACGATCCCGACCCCGAGTGGGATGTAGTCATAGCGGTTGTATTCGCCCGGACGGCTCTCGACTTTTTTTCCTGGTTTGAGCTCGAGCATTTGACGTGCATAGTACTCCATGAAGTCGATGGCTTCCGCTGTATCCGCGTCCGCTTCGTTCCATGGCTTGCCCGCTTCTTTGACGAGGTAAGCCGAGAACTCGTGCTTGCGTTTGCGAACGATATTCGCCGCCTTGAACAAGACGTCGGCACGGACAGCTGGGTCGACATGGCGCCATGAGTCAAACGCTGTGAGCGCTTCTTGCATCGCACGCTCCGCGAGCTCTTGGTTCGCTTTCGAGACGTGACCGATGACTTCTTCTTTATTGGCCGGGTTGTAAGACGTGATTTTGCCTTCCGTCGTAACTTTCTCCCCACCGATTACGAGCGGATAGTCTTTTCCGAGCTCACCGTTGACTTTCTCGATTGCCGCTTGGATTGCTGCGGCGTTCTCTTTGTTCGTAAAGTCTGTGAATGGTTCATGTTTGTATGGAATCATTCTCGTTCCCCCTTAAAAGTGTTCGTATATTGAAGCGCTTACGTCTGTATTGTATCGAAAATCGAAGTGAAATCCTAGTGAAACAATTTTCCAGAAAAGCGTGTCGTTTTCGCTCGAAATCGAGTCGTGGTAGGATGAGGGTACAGGACGACTTGCGAAGGGAATGATTGAATGAACAAGTGGATGATGCCGCTCGCGCTGACCGTGTTGCTCGCGGGTTGCGGGACGGCCGACGAAACGCCGACGGAAGAGGCCACTGAAGAGACGAAAGCACCGCTGCCGGAAGCGGTCGAGACCTTGTATACGTCGTACCAACAAGCGCTCGAGAACGGAGATGCGGCGGCCCTCGCCGAGATCGACTATGCGGGCGAGTTGACGGATATCCCGGCGACCGGTGCCGAGATGCGTGACCTGACACCGGGTGACATGTACGAGAGCTGGGTGAACGAGGACGGAGACGTCGCGTTCATCGTCCACGAGATGGAGGACGCGGACGGCAACGAACTGCCGAACCGACTCTCGAAAGTCGCTATCAAAGACGGGGAGGACTGGAAACTCGTCGTCACTCCGGCGTTGCTCCCGGCCGACGTGATCGGGGAGGTCGGCGATATGTTGACCGGAATCGAGGCGAACGAGTACGGGGTGAACCCGGAAGCGAACGCCCGTCTCGCCGAAGTGCCGGAAGACGAGGCTGGTCCGATTTACGATCAAGTGAACGCCCAGACCGACTACGTCGCGCTCGAGGCCGACAATAACGTCTTCTTGCTCATGGCCGAGACGCTCACCGTGCCGGAGAACCAAGACACGATGGCCGAATACTTCGAGGCGTATCGGACGTGGTATACCGACAACGAGGCGGCGCTTCAAAAGGCCGCCGCGACCGAGGACCCGGTCGAGTACCTTGAGGCGCTCGAACCGCTCAAACAAAAATTGGAACAAGCGATCGACGGTTATGACGAGAACCTCGTCGACCCGTCGTTCGGATAAGGAGGAAACGACATGTTAGCACCGACATTCACATTACCGAACCAAAATGGGGACATGATCTCACTCGAGGACTATCGTGGTCAGAAAGTCGTCCTCTACTTTTACCCGAAGGACGCGACGCCGGGCTGTACGACCGAGGCGTGCGACTTCCGGGACGCGACACCACGATTGAACGGGGCCGTCGTCCTCGGCATCTCGGCCGACAGCCAGAAGAAGCATCAAAACTTTATCGCCAAACACGAGCTCCCGTTCGATTTGCTCGTCGACGATACGCATGAAGTGTCGGAGCTGTACGGCGTCTGGCAATTGAAAAAGAATTACGGCAAAGAGTACTACGGCATCGTCCGTTCGACGTTCCTCATCAACGAGGACGGCTATATCGAACAGGAATGGCGCAGTGTGAAAGTGAACGGGCACGTCGACGAGGTCGTCGCGGCGCTCGCAACATGAAACGAGACGGCTCCCAACCCGGGGGCCGTTTTTTTGTGCGCCTCGCATTACATTTTTATTTCAAATACTAAAATGGAATTCAAGTCGTTTCAATACGTAAGAGAGGTATATTACAAAAGTATTACGCGAATACCAGATGCTTGATGGCCTTGTCAACTTGACGAAGTTGAGAATGTTCTGAAAAATATGAAGGAACGGTGAACACGAGATATACATAGGGGGCAGAGTAGCATGGAAAAGTTTGAAGCAGTCCTGACGAGTTTATCGAACCTCGTCTGGGGGCCACACTTATTGATTCTATTGATTGGGACGGGCGTCTATTTGACGTTCCGGCTCGGCTTTATCCAAGTGACCCGGCTCGGCTTCGGGTTGAAGGAAGCGTTACTCCCAAAACAGAAAACGGGAGCGGAAGCGGAGAAACAGAAAAAACAACGCGGGGACATCTCGCACTTCCAAGCGCTTATGACGGCGCTCGCGGCCACGGTCGGTACCGGGAACATGGTCGGCGTCGCGACGGCGGTCGTCCTTGGGGGACCGGGCGCCATCGTCTGGATGTGGCTCTCCGGTTTCATCGGGATGGCGACGAAGTACGCCGAGGCGATTCTCGCCGTCAAATATCGTGTCGTCGATGAGCGGGGCGAGATTGCCGGCGGACCGATGTATTACTTGGAGCACGGCTTGAAGAAGAAATGGCTCGGCATGACGTTCGCCTTGTTCGCAGCGATTGCCGCGTTCGGCATCGGTAACGGTGTCCAGACGAACTCGATCAGTATGGCACTCAACACGTCGTTCGGGGTACCGATGCTCGTGACGGGCATCGTGCTCATGGTGCTGACAGGGTTCGTCATCCTCGGTGGCGTCAAATCGATCGGGAAAGTCGTCGGTGTGTTCGTGCCGGTCATGATTATCGGGTATGTCGGGGGCGGGCTCGTCATCCTCGTCATGAATTTCGAGTTGATTCCGTCGGCATTCGCGACGATCTTCTCGAGTACGTTCAGCGCGGAAGCCATCGGCGGTGGGGCGCTCGGTGCCGCCATCCGTTACGGGGTCGCCCGCGGTGTGTTCTCGAACGAGGCCGGCCTCGGGTCGGCACCAATCGCAGCCGCCGCTGCGAAGACAGATTTCCCGGGACGGCAAGCGCTCGTCTCAATGACGCAAGTGTTGATTGATACGCTCATCGTCTGTTCAATCACTGGATTGACGATCGTCATGAGCGGTCAGTACACGAGCGGCCTTCAAGGCATCGAGCTGACGCAAGCGTCATTCGCGTACTTCCTCGGTCCAATCGGGGAATTGATCGTCACGATTTCACTCGTCTTCTTCGCCTTCTCGACGGTCATCGGCTGGTGTTATTACGGGGAACGGTCGGTCTATTACTTGCTCGGGGAGAAAGCCATCGTCCCGTATCGGATGATGTACATCGTCGTCGCCGGACTCGGCGCGATGACGACGAACTTGAACTTGATTTGGGCCATCTCGGACGTCTTCAACGGACTGATGGCGATTCCGAACTTGATTGGTCTCTTGTTCTTGTCGGGTGTCGTCGTCGCCGAGACGAAGCGTTTCGAGATCGAACGGAAAAAAGAATTGCGGCAATCGGCCGCTTAATCAAAAAGAAGCGTCCTCTCGCAAGGGCGCTTCTTTTTCTTATACTTTGAATTGACCGATCAACTCGTTCAACTCATCCATTTTCTGTTGCGATATCTCGGTGACACGGTTCAACTCGCTGAAGCGGTCGACGGACATCGTCACTTTCTCGGCGATTTCTTGTGTCCCGAGCGCACCGTTGTTGACGGTGACGGCCACGTCTTGAATGACCCCGATCATGTTCGACGTCAACTGTTCGAGTTCGACGGCGGCCTCGGCGAATTCAGACGCGGTCGCTTCGAACCGGCCGGCGTCTTCGCTGTAATGTTCGGCCGCTTCCTCAAGCTGATCATAGTCTTTCAAAACGTTCGTATCGAGGAAATGGAGCATCTCGCTCGACGTGTCGTTCAAATGGTCGACGGAGTGGAGCACGGTCGTCGAGATGGCTTGAATCCGTTCGACGGTCGTCCGGCTCGTCTCGGCCAGTTTCCGAATCTCATCGGCGACGACGGCGAACCCGCGTCCCGCCTCACCGGCCCGTGCGGCTTCAATCGAGGCGTTCAAGGACAGAAGGTTCGTCTGCGCGGCGATGTCTAAAATATCGTTCGTGAGCGTGGCGATTTCCCGGACTGCTTTAGCGTCTTGCATCGCCTTCTCCAAGTTGACGCGCGTCGAGGAGAGGACGTGGAGCGCCGACGCTTTCGCTTCGACGGCATGGTCGCGCAGGGCGACGGCGCGGGCGTCGACTTGTTCGGCCTCGGTTTTGCGCTCGGCGGCCATCGTGACGATATGATGGAGCGTGCGTTCCATGTCGGACGCCGACGCGTTCATCTCTTGGGCGCTCGCGGCCGTCTGTTGCATCCCGGCCGTCAAATCCTCGGTCGTGGCGGCCGTCGTCGTCATGTACGTGTCGAGTTCTTTTAACTCGTCATACATGTGGGCCGACTGTTCGGTCACGCCGTGTGACACGCCGTTCACTTGCAAAATCAACTGGCGAAGGTTGGCGATGAATTGGTTGAAGTCGCGGGCGAGTCCCGAAAACTCATCGCGGCGCTTCACCGGGATCGCTGTCGTCAAATCGCCTTGGCTCGTGGCCAACTCTCGCATCTTCGTCTTGAATTCTTTGAGTGGCTCGAAGATGGAACGGAAGATGAACACCATCATGAGCACGGTGAAGATGACGGCCGCGACCATGATGACGAGGAGGGTCAATTGGACTTGACCGAACAACGCCTCACTCGCTTCCGTATCAGACCGAATCTCATCCCGGTTCAAGTTGACGAGCAGGCCGAGCGTGTTCGAGAGGGCGTCGGCACTCGGTGTCGCCGTATCTCGGATGTAGGCGTCAGCCGCGGCAGAACCTTCCTCGGTCGAGATGCGAACGAGTTCCTCGATGTTCGTTTTAAAGGATGTCCATTGAGACGTCGCCTGGTCGAACAGTTCCTGGTCGGTCTGGTTGATGATGGTCGACTCGTAGCCGCTCATCTGTTGCTCCAAAATCGTGACGCCGGTCTCGATGCTGAGCTCGACGTTTTGCTTCGTCACCTCGTCCTCGACCAAAGCGTGGCGCATCATCTGCTGACGAATCTCAAGCAGTTGTTTGTCGACTTGATGAATTTGATCCATTCCCGGTACCCACGAGACGTTCATATCTTGCTGGGCGGCCTTGGACGCATTCAACGCATAGAACGAGTAGCCGCTCACCCCGAGCAACAACACGAGCAAGACGGTGAAGGCGACGATCAGTTTGTTACGGATTGACATAGGAATCCCCCTCGAAAGAATGATGCTTCTTTCTAAGCATAATGAGATTGGGGGACGGACCGAATAGGCGTTTTTGGAAACGAGTCAATAGTGTGGGCGGATTCCCTAACTTTTCAAAAAAACGTTCATCCTTGGCGAGATGGGATTTTCTTTTTTGTCTTATAAAAAAGTGGTATGATAATGGACGATGTATTGAAAACTGTTGGAGGTGGAACCTTTGGCTCGAATCACAGAAGCTGAAGTTCGGCACGTCGCCGGACTCGCCCGACTTGCGATCACAGAAGATGAAGTGACGCACTTCACGGAGCAATTGACAAAAATCCTCGAGTTCGCCGAGCAACTCGATGAACTCGATACGACGGGCGTCATCCCGACGACCCATGCCCTAGATTTGAAAAACGTACTACGCAAAGACGAGGTTCGTCCTTCACTTCCACGCGAGGAAGTCGAACGGATGGCACCTGATTGGGAGAACGGCCAAGTCCGTGTCCCAGCGGTCTTTGAATAAGGAGGCCCTTCATGAGTTTATTTGATCACGGTGTAGCGAAGCTACATACGCTTATAAAAGAAGGCGAAGTCACGGTATCCGACCTCGTCAAAGAATCATTTGACCGCATCGAGGCGACCGACGACAAAATCGGTGCCTTCTTGACGCTCAACGAAGACGCGTTCGAACAGGCGAAACGGATGGACGAGCTCGCCAAGACCTCGGACAACCCGCTCTTCGGTTTACCGATCGGCGTCAAAGACAACATCGTCACGAAAGGGACACGCACGACGTGTGCCTCGAAGTTCCTTGAGAACTTCGTCCCGGCCCATGACGCGACGGTCGTCGAGCGTCTCCATGACGCTGGTGCCGTTACAATCGGGAAGTTGAACATGGATGAGTTCGCGATGGGTTCATCGAACGAGAACTCGGCGTTCAAAGTCGTCCGTAATCCGTGGGACCCGACGCGCGTACCAGGTGGTTCGTCGGGGGGTTCAGCGGCGACGGTCGCAGCTGGGCAAGTGCTCTTCAGCCTCGGCTCGGATACGGGTGGATCGATTCGTCAACCGGCAGCCTATTGTGGCGTCGTCGGGATGAAACCGACGTACGGCCTCGTCTCACGGTACGGCCTCGTCGCATTCGCCTCATCGCTCGACCAAATCGGCCCGCTCACGCGTACGGTCGAAGATAACGCCTACTTGTTGAACGCCATCGCGGGTCACTGCGACATGGACTCAACATCGGCGACGGTCGACGTACCGGACTATACGAAATCGCTAACCGGCGACATTAAAGGCATGAAGCTCGCACTTCCGAAAGAGTTCATGGCCGAAGGCGTGTCGGACGGTGTCCGTAAACAGATTGAAGAAGCGGTCGAGACGCTCAAATCACTCGGGGCGACGGTCGAGACCGTCTCGCTCCCGACGGTGAAATACGCGCTCCCGACGTACTACTTGCTCGCCTCATCTGAAGCGTCTTCGAACCTCGCCCGGTTTGACGGCATCCGTTACGGACGTCGTGCTGAAGCTGACGCGCTCGAAGAAGTGTTCACTTACTCGCGCGAACAAGGTTTCGGGGAAGAAGTGAAACGCCGCATCATGCTCGGGACATACGCACTCAGCTCGGGTTATTACGATGCGTTCTACAAGAAATCGCAACAGGTCCGCACACTCATGAAGCAAGACTTCGCGAACGTGTTCGCCGACTACGACGCCATCATCGGACCGACTGCGCCGACGGTCGCGTTCAAACTCGGTGACCAGCTCGAAGATCCGCTCACGATGTATGCCAACGATATTATGACGATTCCGGTCAACTTGGCGGGCATCCCGGCCATCTCGGTACCGGCTGGCTTGTCAGAAGGCCTCCCGGTCGGTTTACAGATCATCGGGAACCATTTCAGTGAACCAACACTCTACCGCGTGGCCCATGCTTTTGAACAAGCAAACGGCGGTTTCAAGATGCCACAGCTCTAAGGAGGACGTACGATGAACTTTGAAACGATCATCGGGATCGAGGTGCACGCCGAGCTGAGCACGAAGTCGAAGATTTGGTGTGGCTGCTCGCGCACATACGGTGCCGAAACGAATACACAGACGTGTCCGATTTGTCTCGGACACCCGGGCGTCTTGCCTAAATTGAACGAAGAGGCGGTCAACCTCGCCATCAAGGCCGCGATGGCACTCAATTGCGAAATCGCGACCGACACGAAATTCGACCGCAAGAACTATTTCTATCCGGATACGCCGAAAGCGTACCAAATCTCGCAGTTCGACCAGCCGATCGGCTTCAACGGTCACGTCGACGTCGAAGTCGACGGCGAGATGAAACGCTTCCGCATCGAGCGCGTCCACCTCGAGGAAGACGCCGGGAAGATGAACCACACGGGCGAGAAGCACTCGGTCGTCGACTTCAACCGGACCGGGTCACCCCTCATCGAGATCGTCAGTGAGGCTGACATGCGTTCACCGAAAGACGCCGTCGCCTATCTTGAGCGCTTGAAAGAAGTGCTCTCGTTCGCTGGCGTCTCGGACGTCAAGATGGAAGAAGGGTCGCTTCGTTGCGACTGTAACATCTCGGTCCGTCCGTTCGGTCAAGAGCCGTTCGGCACGAAGACAGAGCTCAAAAACTTGAACTCGTTCTCGAACGTCTTGAAGGCGCTCGAGTATGAGGAAGACCGTCACCGCAAACTGCTCATCACGGGCGGCGTCATGCGTCAAGAGACGCTCCGTTTTGACGAGGCGGCGAAGAAGACGATCCTCATGCGTGTCAAAGAAGGAGCGGCCGATTACCGCTACTTCCCAGAGCCGGACCTTGTCCGTCTCGAAATCGATGAGGAATGGAAAGAACGCATCCGCGCCACGCTTCCGGAACTTCCGGTCGCACGTCGCGAACGCTATATGAACAATTACGGTCTGTCGGCGTATGACGCCAAGGCGCTCACAGCGACGCGGGAGTTCTCGGACTTCTTCGAAGCGACGACGGCGGCCGGTGCCGAACCGAAAGCGGCCGCGAACTGGCTCATGGGCGAAGTGCTCGGTCACTTGAACAAATCGGCCGATACGATCGAGACGATGAAATTGACGCCGAGTTCGCTCGCGGAGTTGATTCGTTTGATTGGAGAAGGTACAATTTCTTCGAAGATCGCCAAACGCGTGTTCACAGCCATGATCGAAGAAAGTGCCGAACCAAAGGCGTACGTCGAAGCGAACGGTCTCGCCCAAATCTCGGACGAGAACTTGCTCCGCGGCTACATCCTCGACTTGTTCGAAGCGCATCCGCAGATGATTGAAGACTTTAAGAACGGGAAAGACCGTGCCAAAGGCTTTATCATTGGGCAGATCATGAAGCAGACGAAAGGGATGGCGAACCCGGCACTCCTCGATGGCTTGTTCCACGAAGAGATCGCCAAACGCTAAACAAGCGGCGAGGCACTTGTGTCTCGCTTTTCGCTCGATTTGAGCATGGGGAGAGAATAGTATGCAACGAAAACGCGCACGGGTCATCTATAACCCGACATCTGGAAAAGAAGTGATCAAACGGGAACTCCCGTACATTTTGAACCGCCTCGAGGATGCGGGTTATGAGACGTCGACGTACGCGACGAAAGCGATCGGCGACGCGACGCTCGAGGCCGTTCGGGCCGCAGAGGCCGACTTCGACTTGATTATCGCGGCCGGTGGGGACGGGACGCTGAACGAGGTCATCTCGGGACTCGCCCCGCTCGACACGCGTCCGACAATCGGGCTCATCCCGGTCGGCACGACGAACGACTTCGCCCGGGCGATGCGGATTCCGCTCAACGTCGTCGGTGCCCTCGACGTCATCTGTGACGGCTTCGAGATGCCGGTCGACCTCGGGGAGATTGAAGGGGAAAAGGGAGACATCCACTACTTCATCAATATCGCCGGGGGTGGCATCATGACGGAGCTGTCGTATGAGGTCCCGTCGAAACTGAAGACGGCGCTCGGACAGCTCGCCTATTACGTCAAAGGGATGGAGAAGTTGCCGCTCATCAAGCCGACGTATATCGAGCTCGAGCATGACGAAGGGACGTTCAGCGGCGAGGTCATGATTTTCCTTACATCGAACTCGAACTCGGTCGGTGGCTTTGAGAAGATTTCCCCGCACGCCTCGCTGAACGATGGTCTATTCGACTTGTTCATCTTGCGCAAGTGTAACTTGTTCGAGTTCATCCACGTCGTCCGTTTGTTGCTCCGTGGTGAGCATTTGTCGAGCCCGCTCGTCGAGCACGTCAAGACGGGACGCGTCAAGATGAAGACGACGACGGAACGGATGAGCCTCAACATCGACGGCGAGTACGGCGGCGAATGCACAGGCGAGATGCGGAACTTGTTCCGTCACTTGACGGTGCTCGCTCCGAACGCGCGCATCCGTGAGATGGAAGATTTGAACGCCCAGTATGAACGCGAACAGATGATTAAACAGCTGTTCAACGTGTCAAACGAGAAAGCAGAATAACACGGCTCGGCGTGGCGCACACGCCGAGCTTTTCGTTCGCTTGGAACGGGTATGAACCAATACACACTATTTTTTGAATCGGGAAAGGAGAGACTCATGTTACCAGTCCAAAAAAATGACCGTCTCGACGTCCACATCCACGACCTCACCCACGAAGGCGCGGGCGTGGCACGCGTCGACGGTTATACGTTGTTCGTCCCGAACGCGCTCCCGGGAGAGACCGTGGAGATTGTCGTGACGAAGACGAATAAACAGTACGGGTTCGCCCGCTTGATTGATGTGAAACAAGCGAGCGCGGACCGCGTCGAGCCACCGTGCCCGATTTTCTATCAGTGCGGGGGCTGTCAGCTCCAACACTTCAGCTATGACGGCCAACTCCGCCAAAAACGGGACCGCGTTGTCGATGCATTGAAGCGACTCGGCCAGTTCGACGTGCCCGTCCACGAGACGATTGGCATGCCGGAACCATGGCGTTACCGCAACAAGGCGCAAGTGCCGTTCAAAGACGAGGCCGGTCGCCTCGTCGCCGGTTTCTATCGCCCACGTTCGCACGATATCGTCGAGATGAAAGAATGTCTCATCCAAGACGAGCGCAACGATGAGGCCGTCCAAGTCGTCCGCGACGTGCTTGCGGCGCACGGTGTGCCGGCGTACGATGAGAAGACAGGGCGCGGCGTCATCCGCCACGTCATGGCCCGTTACGGATACCATTCGGGTGAATTGATGATTGTCCTCATCACGAAGACGACGAAAATCAAAGGTGTGAACGAGATCGTCGCCGACATTTTGAAGCGTCTGCCCGATGTGACATCGATTATGCAAAACGTCAACCCGGACAAGACGAACGTCATCTTAGGGTCGACGAACAAATTGTTATATGGTCATGAGACGATTGAGGATAAAATCGGTGGACTGACGTTCACGATCTCCCCGCACTCGTTCTTCCAGGTCAACCCGGTCCAGACGGAGAAGCTTTACGGCAAGGCGCTCGAATACGCGCAACTCACCGGGACGGAGCAAGTCGTCGATGCTTATTGCGGCATCGGGACGATCAGTCTGTTCCTCGCCCGGAAAGCGGCGCACGTATACGGCGTCGAAGTCGTGCCGGAAGCGATTGAGGACGCGAAACAGAACGCGCTCGTCAATGAGATCGACAACGTGACGTACGCGTGTGGCGCAGCGGAAGATGTATTGCCGCAGTGGAAGAAAGACGGGATTAACCCGGACGTCATCGTCGTCGACCCGCCGCGCAAAGGCTGTGCCGAGTCGTTCCTCGAGACGATGGTCGAGATGGCACCGAAGCGAATCGTCTACGTGTCGTGCAATGTCGCAACGCAGGCGCGCGATATGCGCTATCTCGCCGACCGGGGTTACCGCCTCGTCGAAGTGACACCGGTCGACATGTTCCCGCATACGGCGCATGTGGAGACGGTGGCGTGGCTAGAAAAAATGGAATAAGATGAATGCAGATAGACCTTCGATTTTGTTTGAAATCGGAGGTTTTTTGTTTAGTCGTGTCATAAGGGGTGGTGAAGATGAGAAAAATCATTGTACTTGAACATGTATCCTTGGATGGTGTGATTCAGTCACCAGGTGGGAAAGACGAAGACGTAAGCGAAGGTTTTACGCACGGCGGATGGACAGGACCGTTTGCGAGTCATGAGTTGGGTCGCCTGATTCGGACACAAATGCACAGCGACTTTGCATTGCTACTTGGGAGAAAGACGTATGTACAATGGGGAGACTATTGGCCCCAACACGCGGATATTTGGCCGGAAGCACAAATTGCGACAAAGTATGTAGCGTCACAAACGTTGCATGATAGCATATGGGAGCCGACCGTCTTTTTGATGGACCCCATCAAACAGTTAAAGTTATTGAAGTTAGAGTCAGGGCCCGATTTTCATGTCTGGGGAAGCAGTGATTTGGGCCATGCCTTGTTTCAAAACGACCTCGTCGATGAATGTTGGTTGATTATCTATCCAATCGTCATAGGGTCAGGGAAGCGCTTGTTTCCGAATGGGGGAATCAATCCAATCACTTTTATATCACTTGAGCATCATCTGATGCCAAACGGAGTTGTAGTCTCTCATTATTATAAGAAGTAATGACACATTGCGGTTTAAGTAGTCCCTGAAGATATAGACCTCACTCATTATTCGACGGGCGTGATTTAGAACGAGCGAAGGACGGAACGACGCTTCGTCGCTTTGAGCGTCAAGCCGCTACGCTTCGCGATTTCCTCGACGACTTGTTCGACTGTAAGGTGATCGGTCTCGATTTTGTCATGGGTGATGTCGTGTTGAAAGGCGCGGAGACAACGGTCGATTTGGGCCTTGCCCCATGAGTTGAACCATTCGAAGCGTCTATTTAACCGTTTGTTGAGCGTGTTCTTGTTGGCATGGAGAATATAATGGTCGACACGAATCCCGTCGTGGCGCAACGTGCCAATCATTTCATCATAATAAGTGCGGTCTACAATCGTCATCGGGACGACAACCACACCATCGTATGAACGAGTAATCTTCTTCAACATCTCAACATTGAACGCCCGCCATTCCGGATGTTGTTGGAAGTCGGGCAGCTGCATGTTATTTGGCAGATTGTCGCGAATGAAGAAGCCGGCTTGTTCCGGATCGTACAGATAAGCGTTCGTCAGGCGTTGTTGCAATTGTTTGGCGGCTGTCGTCTTGCCTGAGCCGAATGCGCCGTTAATCCAAATAATCATATGAATTCTCCTCAAACATAATAGCGTTTTTTATCTATTGTACCCTATCATTTAGGTGAAACAGTTGATACATTCCCCGGTCCATAATAGAATGGATAAAGTGATTTTGTTGGATTGATTACGAAAGGGAATGATTTTATGAAAGAAAACTTCTGGCGCGATCTTCCGCGTCCATTCTTTATACTTGCCCCGATGGAAGACGTCACCGACGTCGTCTTCCGTCACGTCGTCGCCCATGCGGGGCGGCCTGACGTGTTCTTCACCGAGTTCGCCAACTCGGACAGCTACTGCCATCCGGAAGGGAAAGGCAGCCTGCGTGGCCGCTTGACGTTCACAGAGGACGAACAGCCGATGGTCGCCCATATTTGGGGCGACAACCCGGACTACTTCCGCGAGATGAGCATCGGCATGGCCGAGATGGGTTATAAGGGCCTCGACATCAACATGGGTTGCCCGGTACCGAACGTGGCCAAGCGCGGAAAAGGGAGCGGACTCATCCTCCGTCCTGACGTCGCAGCGGAACTCATTCAAGCGGCGAAAGCCGGCGGCATCCCGGTCAGCGTCAAGACGCGTCTCGGCTTCGCGAAGCTCGACGAGTGGCGCGACTGGTTGACGCATCTCTTGAAACAAGACATCGCCAACTTGTCGATTCACTTGCGTACGCGCAACGAGATGAGTAAAGTCGATGCGCATTGGGAGATGATCCCGGACATCGTCAAACTGCGCGATGAGATTGCACCGGACACGCTCATCACGATCAACGGGGACATCCTCGACCGTCAAATGGGATTAGAACTCGTCGAGAAGTATGGCGTCGACGGCGTCATGATTGGCCGCGGGATTTTCAAGAACCCATTCGCGTTCGAGAAAGAGCCGCGTGAGCACTCGATGGAAGAACACCTCGACTTGCTCCGTCTTCAACTCGACCTGCAAGACAAGTTCCAAGAAGACGTGCCGCGTTCAATCTCGAACTTGCATCGCTTCTTCAAGATTTACGTGAAAGGCTTCCGTGGGGCGAGCGACCTCCGTGTGAAGCTCATGGACACGAAATCGACAGACGAAGTGCGGGCGCACCTCGATGCGTTCGTCGAGAACTACCATAAGGAGAAGCGGCGCTCGCCGAGGCGGCGTCGACAGTCGAATAAGCTTTGAAGGGATTCAGCAGATGTTGGGTCCCTTTTTTTATGCGGTGGTAAGGAATTGAAACGTTTGGTTAACTTGGTTCGTATGAAGGGATGGGAGGGATGAACATGAACGAGTGGCGTGAATCAGCAGTCGGTCTAGGCCTTGTGTTTGGAACGACTGGCGGGCTGATCATCTCTTTATTATTCGATGTTCCGTCCATGTATGGGATTGTAATCGGTTCGATTATCGGGTATTGGATTGGACTGATGATTTCCATCCGTGCGATGAAGCGATGACGACCCATTGATCAAAACAGGAGGAGGTTTTTAAATGAGTGAATTCCAATTTATAACGAGCGACCATCCATTAAAAGAAGTCGAAAATCCATATATCGAGTTCTTATCCATCAACGAGGCCATCAAAAAAGGTGTCATCTTGCCTGAAATGCTCACAGACGATGAGGACCTCGACCGTGACGAAAAAATTTTGATGAACGTCGAGTCAGAAGAACACCTCGATGAGATTGAAATCAAGCGCGACCTGTATTATGAACAAGAAAATGTCGAGTCGTATTCTTCAAAACCACATATCGTAGAATTGCGTTGGCGTTATACGGATGCGAGAGCTGAACAGCTAGTTGAGTATATCGTCGATCATCTCGAGACAGCGGATGAGGTTGAGATTTGGAAAGTATGGGTCGATGAACAGACGGAACCGAGCATCAAGACGATTACGCGCGACGAGTTGACGATTGATTCGCTACGATTTTTAGGCGACGTCGGATTCGAACGACCGGAGTGCCTTCGGGTGACAAAAGCATAATCTGACCGAACGAGATTTTTCGTTCGGTTTTTTGTTATGTCTCCTCACTTGAAAAAGACTGCTATATTATGAGAAGAAGAGTCAGGAGGGAATACCATGCATATTCTAATCGTTGAAGACGACCGGACAATCGCTTCCGGTCTACAATATTCGCTCGAGCAAGAACAATTTACGACGACGTTGTGCCACAACGTGGCCGATGCGACACGTTTGATTGAACAACAGTTACATTCGATTGACCTGTGCCTGTTCGATTTGTCTTTGCCGGACGGGAGCGGCTATGACTTATGTCGGCTTGTGAAGCAAAAACAGGACATACCTGTCATCTTTTTGACAGCGTTCGATGATGAAGTGAACGTCGTCATGGGACTCGATATGGGGGCGGACGACTACATCACGAAACCGTTCCGGGTCCGTGAACTGATCTCACGGATTCACTCGGTGTTGCGGCGCTACCATAAACAGGCGAGCTCGCCAATTCTGACGATCGGGTCGGTCGAAATCAACACGCAAGACGCGAAAGTCAACAAGAATGGAAGCGAGATTTTGTTGACGGCGCTTGAGTATCGTTTACTGCTCATCTTCGGAAAACATACGGGCCAAGTGTTGTCACGGGCCCAGCTGCTCGACCAGATTTGGGACGTGGGCGGGGACTTCGTGAATGACAATACGTTGACCGTCTATATCAAACGGTTACGTGAGAAACTCGAGGATGACCCGCAGCGGCCGACGTTGATTAAGACGGTTCGCGGTATCGGCTACAAGGTGGAACGCTGACATGTTGCGAAATAAAGAAATTCGAATTTATTTGCTAAGCTTCTTTGCAATCATCAGCTTGGCCGTGGGGGTGGCGCTGTTCGTCTCGCGCGAAGCAATGCTCCTCGTCGTCCTCTTATCCATCGCGCTCTTGATGGTGACGTATCGATTCACGGCGTGGCGCTATCGGGAAATCGACCAGCTGTCGAGCTACCTCCAGGAGATCAGCAACGGCAACTATAAACTCGACGTCCGGGACAATCGCGAAGGCGAGCTCAGTCTATTGAAGAGCCAGATCTATAAAGTGACGAAGATGTTGTCCGAACAAGGGATGCATCTCGAGGAAGACAAGCAGAAGCTGACGGATGCCATCTCCGACATCTCTCATCAGTTGAAGACACCGCTCACGTCAATGACCGTCATGGCAGATTTGCTCAGTGACCCGAGACTGTCGGATGACAAGCGTCAAGAGTTCACACATAACGTGCAGGTACAGCTCGAGCGGATGGAATGGCTCGTGTCGTCGCTACTCAAGCTGTCTAAAATCGATGCCGGGACGATTCAGTTCAAACGGGAACCGGTGTCCGTTCCCGCGCTCGTTCAAGCCGTGACGGAACCGATGCTCGTGCCGATCGATATTAAAATGCAGCGGCTTCAAATCACGGGTGAGCGCGATGTAACGTTCGAAGGTGATTTGAAATGGACGACCGAGGCGCTCATCAACATCTTGAAGAATTGCGTCGAACACACACCGGAACAAGGCGAGCTGTTCATCGAATTCAGCGAGAACACACTCTATACGGAAATCGTCATCCGTGACACGGGTAGCGGCATCGCCAAACAAGACGTCCCGTACATCTTCCAACGTTTTTATAAAGGCATGAATGCGAGCGACGACAGCGTCGGTATCGGGCTCGCGATGGCCCACAGCATCATCACGAGCCAGCAAGGGGAATTGACCGTTCGCAGTGAACGGGGAGCCGGGACCGCGTTTCAAGTTCGATATTATAAAGCAATCGTCTAAGTGACGAAACAGTCACTTTTGAGTCACGGACGTGTCACACTCGCTCGGTACACTCAAAGTAGATCAAGTACTGGAGGGTGCAACCATGAACATATTAGAAGTACAACACTTATCAAAAGTATACGGGAAAGACGAGATGGAAGTGCGGGCGCTCGATGACGTATCGTTCACCGTCAAAAAAGGCGAGTTCGTCTGCATCGTCGGACCATCGGGCTCGGGGAAGTCGACGTTGTTGCATTTGCTCGGCGGTGTCGACGTGCCGACGAGTGGACAGGTGTTGATCGACAACACCGATATTTACAAGTTGGATGAGACACAGCTCGCCATCTTCCGCCGTCGTCAAATCGGGTTGATTTATCAATTTTATAACTTGATCCCGATTTTGACGGTCGAGGAGAACATCACGTTACCGATGTTGTTGGACGAGCAAAAAGTCGACGCCGCCCATTTGGAGCGCATCATCGGCATCCTTGGATTGTCGAACCGGTTGACACATCTGCCGAACCAACTGTCTGGCGGGCAGCAACAACGTGTCTCAATCGGCCGGGCACTCATCAGCAACCCGGCCATCATCTTGGCTGACGAGCCGACGGGGAACTTGGACAGTCAAAACAGTGAAGAGATCATGAGCCTTCTCAAACTGTTCAACAAGAAGTTCAATCAGACGCTCATCATCATCACCCACGACGAACGGATCGCCTTACAGGCCGACCGGATCATCTCGATCGAGGATGGGAAGATTGCGAAGAACGAGGTCGTCCGCGCATGAACATCATCAATAAAATGACGCTTCGGCACTTACGCGAGAACAAGCGGCGTTCGCTCGTCACCATTATCGGGGTCATCATTTCGGTCTCGATGATCACGGCTGTGACGACACTCGGTTCATCGTTCTTAGACTTGATGATTCGTCAAGACATCGCGGACAACGGGGAGTGGCACGTCAAATATGTCAACACGAACGAAGACCAGGTCGAGGCAATCCGGAATGACGCGGCCACGAAGGACGTCATCCTGTCGAGTGACGGCTATGCGGAATTAAAAGAATCACAGAATGCCTATAAACCATACTTATATGTCAGGAACTATAACATCTCGGGGCTGAAGAATTTTCCTGTCGACTTGACGGAGGGACGCTTACCGAACAAAGAAGGCGAAGTCGTCATTTCCGAGGCCATCCGTCAAAACGCACAAGTCACGTACAACATCGGTGACGAATTGACGCTCGAGATCGGTGAACGCATTGACGAATCGTCAGGTCGTGTGTTGACGCAAAGCGATGGCTTGATGCGTGACGGGGAGACGATGCTTGAAGAGTTGAACATCGAGGACACGGTGACGTTGACCGTCGTCGGGACGATGACGCGTCCGGCGTGGGAACCGACGTGGTCGCCTGGCTATACGGTCGTCGGATACATCGACGACAAAGCGTTGAACGGTGCGACCGTCGATACGTATGTCGCCTTGAACGATGTTGACGGCTCGATTTATGAAGAAACGAAACAAGTGATGCGCGAACAGAAAATCGAAGGGATTGATTATAACTCTTCGTTGCTTCGCTATTATGGGGTGACCGATGATGACGGCTTGCGCAAGACGCTGTACGGGTTCGGGGGCATCATCATGGCGGTCATCGTCATCGGCTCGATTTCGCTCATCTATAACGCCTTCGCCATCAGTGTATCCGAGCGCTCACGCTACCTCGGGATGCTCGCGAGTGTCGGGGCGACGAAACGGCAAAAACGGAACTCGGTCTTCTTTGAAGGGTTCGTCATCGGAGGGATCAGCATCCCAATCGGTATCCTTGCCGGGGTGACCGGAATCGGGGGCACGTTCCTGTTCATCAACGCCTTCGCGGAAAAAGCGCTCAACGTGACGGAGAAGTTTGAGGTCGTCGTCACACCGCTCACGCTCCTGTTGACGGTCCTCATTTCGAGCGTGACGATTTTCATCTCGTGTTATCTGCCGGCGCGCCGCGCTTCGAAGATTTCGGCGATTGACGCGATTCGTCAAACCCAGGACGTGCGACTGACGTCGAAGAACGTGAAGACGTCAAAATTTGTGCGCCGTATCTTCGGGTTGGAAGCAGAGATCGGATTGAAAAACACGAAACGTAACCGGAAACGGTATTTGGCGACCGTGTTCTCACTCGTCATCAGTATTGTGCTGTTTTTAGTTGTCAGTTACTTCACGGACCGGCTCGAACAGTCGCTCGAGATGTCGCAAGGCACGTACGAGTTCGATATCCTCGTGAACGGGTCGAATCTCACGAAGGATGACTTGCGTCGCTATGAGACGTTGGACAATGTGACGGGTGGGACGTACTTCGAGAACACGACCGTCCAGACGATGGTCGACGAAGCGCAATTACCGAGCGTGTTGACCGAGAACAAAGACTTGGCATCAACCTTTGTCGATGGGAAGTTCATGTACTACGTCTCCCTCTACCAATTGGATGACGACAGTTTCGATGCGTACTTGAAGCAGATCGGGGCATCCGCCAGCAACTTTGAAGATGGAGACGTCCCAAGCGCCGTTTTGATTGATGAAGTGTCGTATCAAGATGTGGACAAGAAAAAGTTCGTCAATTCGAAGACGATTGAGACCGAAATTGGCGATACGCTTGAACTCCGGGACGAGAATGCGACGGACGAAGCGGCACCGCTTAAAACAATCAAAATCGGAGCCATGACCGACGTCGCCCCGACCGGTGTGATGACAAGTTCACTCGGTTGGCTCGATGTGATCGTGCGAGAAGGCACGTTTGAAGAGGATGCGATTGGGAAGTTGATGCAACAATCAAGCCCATCGATCGCCTTGAACACGAATGACCCGGATGCGACGCAACAAGTGATTGAAGCGGAACAGAACATGGACCAATACATCTTCAACGTGTCGGAGCAACGGGAGCAACAAGAGCAAGTGTTGTTGCTGCTATCGATTTTCGTCTATGGGTTCATCGTCTTAATCTCGCTCATCTCGGTGGCAAACATCTTCAACACGATCTCGACGAGCGTCTCGCTCCGGCGCCGCGAATTCGCGATGCTGCGGTCGGTCGGGATGACACCGAAAGGGTTCAACAAGATGGTGTATTATGAGAGCATCTTCTACGGCATGAAGGCGCTGGCGTATGGCGTGCCGGTCAGTGTGCTCATCATGTACCTCATTTATCGTGCGCAAATCAACACGTTCGAAGCCCCGTTTACGTTGCCGTGGGGCGACATCTTGTTCGTCACGATTGTGATTTTCCTCATCGTCGGTTCTTCGATGCTGTATGCCATTTCGAAAGTGAAGTCGGATAATATCATCGACCGGTTAAAGCAAGAGAATAACTAATATGCATGGTAAGGGATTCAGTGTCTACTGAGTCCCTTTTTCTGTAAAATGAGAGTATGGAAAGAGGTGGAGTGATGGATATCCGAGAATTATTGAACGGTGGAGATTTGCGCTCAATCGGTCATGTCGATGAAGTCGTCGAATTTGTCGGGAATGATCAAGACCGATTCAACGAATTGATGACCGGCTTGACCGATGATCGTCCCGTCGTCCGGATGCGAAGCGCAGACGCGATCGAGAAACTGACGCGCCGTCATCCGGAGTTGCTTCATGCGCATCAAACGACGTTATTCCAACAGTTACATACTACTCCTCAACAAGAAGTGCGGTGGCATTTGGCACAACTCATGCCACGGATGACGTGGACGGAGGAAGAGGCGTCCGACATCGCTCACGTGCTCACCGATTGGATTACCGCAGAGACGAGCAGTATCGTCATCGTCAATGCTCTGCAGGCGATGTTTGATTTGAGCGTCGTGCATCCGCAACACCGTGACGAGCTGAAAGCCTTGCTCGAGACCCAACTCGATGCGGGAAGTCCGGCCGTGAAGAGACGCTCCAAAAAACTTTTGCAGAAGTTGTGACCGATGGACCTCATTTCCGGTCTATAAAGATGCAACTACATCGAGAGGGGGATTCGATTGGACGATCAAGCGATCATCGATTTATATTGGCGGCGTTCCGAGCGGGCGATTGAAGCGACGGCGCAAAAGTATGGCGGCTATTGTCATACCATTTCATTTAATATTTTGAACAGCCGAGAGGATGCGGACGAGTGTGTCAATGACACGTACATGAAGGCGTGGCAAGCGATTCCGCCGACCCGACCAGCGCGCCTCGCCGCCTATTTGGCGAAGCTGGTCCGGAACGTCTCGCTCCACAAGTATGAGAAGGCGAACGCCAAGAAGCGCGGAGCGGGGCAAGTACCGCTCATCGTCAGTGAACTTGAACACTGTCTTGCCTCATCGGTCGCGACCGATTCGGAAGTCGTCGAGCTGTTGAACGACTTTTTGGCCGAGTTGCCGCAAGAGACCCGACAGATTTTCATGGGCCGATACTTTCACTTTCAGTCCATCAAGGACATCGCGAAGATGCGCCAGGTGAGCGAGAGCAAGGTCAAGATGGTGCTGCTGCGAACCCGGAACGATTTGAAGCAAGTGCTCGAAGCGGAAGGGGTGGCGCTATGAACGGAGATCGGCTCACGCGTTTGATGGGGAACGTCGATGACCGATTCGTCGAGGAATCGATGGTGGTGGAGGTCAAAAAGCGGAGACGTTGGCGTTGGGTCGGGGGGCTCATCGTAGCTGTGGCGGTCACACTTTTTGCCGTGACGTGGGACGGCTTCAAAGAGTTGATTCCGTTATCGGACAGCTCGAGCAATATGTCGGTCGCGTATATCGATGAAGCGGACATCGATGTCGGGATGTCGTCCGCAAACCTGGTCGAGATGAGTGAGGACGAGCTGTTTACGAAATGGGATCCTTCGGTGGTACGGGGCGTCGTGAAGCAGATTGACAACATCGAGCTCGATTTTAACGGACAAGAGAAATATCAGTCGATCGTGACGATTGGCGTGACAGACGTCTATCGGGGCGAGGTAGAGCCTGGGAGTGAGATGAAAGTACTCACCGTTGCAGGTGTCGGTTCGAAAGTGCTTCAGTCGGATGCGGACGTCATCTCCGAGCTTCGCCTCGGCATGGAAGGGATTTTTATGCCGAGACGGCATGACGCATCCCTCGTCTGGTCACAAAATGGCGCCTCGCTTCACTTGATAGATGTGAGTGATTACGGCTTCCCGGACGGCGAGCGGTATATGTTCCTCGAGACGGACAAGGGGCTCGTCTTCAGTCGAGACGCCTATCCGTCGTTACGAGACGCTGAAACACTCGATGACGTGGAAGCGTTCATGATGGACCGGTTCCGTTAACGGGAAGGGGACATGGAAGAGGAGGGGACTACGATGACAGGACAAACTTGGCGAGCGTCGGCAGTAGGACTCGGACTGGTGTTTGGAACCGGGATTGGCATCATCAGTTCGCTCCTATTTGATGTTGAACTAGTGTATGGGATTGCGGCGGGTGCAGCACTCGGCTATCTCATTGGGCTCGCGGTGTCGTTGACATCTCGGGCGTGAGAAGTGAGAAGCGTAAAAAAGAATCAACCTCACCGATAAGGGAGGTTGATTCTTGAACGTATTATTCACACGCCCAGCCGTCTTTGTCGCGGTCCATACTTGGCTGGTAAGCCGCATGGTCTGAACTGACACCACCCGGGTAAGTGCCGCGGAGGTCCGTACAGTTTTGGAACTTTTGACTAGTCGGCGCAGCGACAGCCGAGTAAGACGAACTTTCATTTGCGGCTGCAGCTTTCAAAGCGCTCGCCTCTTGTTCGGCTTGTGCAATGAGATTTGCAGCTTCTTCTTTCGCTTCGGTGAGTTGAGCTTCGGCGACATTTGCCGCTTCATCCTCAGCTTTCGAAACAATCGTGTCGGCCTTAGATTCTGCCTCTTTTAAAAGTTGTAAAGCTTGTTGCTCGGCTTCGACAATTTGAATCTTGGCTTTTTCGTCAGCTTCTACACGAAGTACTTCGACTTCTTCCATCGAATCGTCTAACTCTTGTTGGGCGGCCTCGACTTTGGTTTGAAGAGCGACATATTTTGTTTGCTCTGCCGCAAGATCTTGCTCATACACTTGTCGGCTCACTTTCGTCGCTTGCGTGTACGCCGAACCAACTAAAATTAAGATGGCGCAAGTAATCAAAACTCGTGTGGATTCGTTAAATTTTTGATGACGCCACATCAGAAATAATCCTAGTGGGAAAAGTAAAATGAGTGCAATGATGATGACGTCGGTTCGTTCGAATAATTTTTTATTCAATGAATAAATCCCCCTAATAATTTATGTGTAAAACAACCTTACTAATATACCATCATTTAACAATAAAGGGGAATGGAATAATTAATTTCCAGATGAAGAAGTTATTTTCTTTATTTTAAAATTTCTATCGCAATCAAATGTGAAACTTAACTATACGAATAGGGTTCCATCCATTAGTCTAAAACATCGTATTTTGATTTAAACTCATAAGGAGGAAATCATATGGATCGCACCATCACCGTCAAAGGAACGGGGAAAGTATCGGCCAAACCGGATTTGATTGTCGTGAAAATGGAGTTGACCTCGAAGGCCGTACGGTATGAGGAGACGATGAACCTAGCGGCGACGGCAGTGACGCGTCTGCAAAAGGCAATCGAGCTGGCCGGATTTGCGAAAACGGATTTGAAGACGACCGACTTCTCGATCGACACGGACTATGAGAGCTATCGGGACAAACAAGGTAACTATAAATCGCGGTTCCGGGGTTATGCCTGCCAACAGAAGACCAAACTCGAGTTCCCGCTTGATACGAAGCGATTGTCGGCGGTCATCGAACACGTCAGCAACTCGCTCGCCGAACCGAAACTGTCCATCTCGTTCACGATCAAAGATGCGGATACGATCCAGGACGAACTGCTCGCGAGCGCGGCGGCGAACGCACGCCATCGGGCCGAGCTGTTGGCGAAAGGTGCCGGGGCGACGCTCGGCGATTTGCTTCAAATCGACTATACGTGGGGCGAGCTGCATCTCTACTCCCCGACGCGGCTTACGCTTCACGATGAAATTCTCTATTCGGAAGCGGCAATGCCGGAGCTCGAACCGGACGATATCGATTTGAGCGACTCGGCGACGTTCGTGTGGGCGATTCGATGAGACGTGTCGGTTGGCTGGTCGCCTTGTTGCTAACGGTCTCACTGTCGGCACACGCGTTATCATGGGCTTATGCGTTCGTCGTGCTGGACGGACGGGTGTATGAAGTGATGAATGTTGCCGTATTGGAGGCTGACTTGGGAGAAGTCGTCGGCGAGGTGAAGACGATGGCCGACGATATGGATGGCAGCTATTACGGAGACGCCTCGAATATGTATCCGATTGGGACGACGTATCGGTCCGTCAAAGGCGAGGCGGTGGAGGACGTGCTCGCGGTCGCGGACGAGTCTGGGTGGAAGCGGGCCGAGTATCGGAATGACGCCCCGTTCAGCATGCGTGACCACTTAGATAAGGTGGCGTATGCTGCTGTAGGGATTGGAGTCGCGTTGTTCATTTTAATAAGAGTGAGGAAACGAGAATGAATTTATACGATTTTAAGGATCAAATCTCAAGCCGCATCATCGACCGTGGCTATGACTACTGGCTTGAAGGCAGGGTCTTAATTGAGTCAGAACATGAATCGACTTATTGGTTCATGGCGGAAGGGTCCGAGCGATATGAGGTCAGCATCACGTTGACAGGTATCGATATCGAGGATTCTTTTTGTGATTGCCCTTATGCGAAAGGGAACTGTAAACACGAGGTCGCCGCCTACTTTTAGTTGCGTGAAAAGGTGGCAGCACCTTCGAACCGTAATGTGAGACAACAGCTCCAAAAGTTAAAGAAACAACAACTTATCGACCTCCTCGTGGGACTAGCAAATGATCCGGAACTGTATCCACGAATCGCGCGTTCGTTTGATACTAGCCATAAATCGTTCGCTCAAGTCATCAAGGAAATGCGACGTCGATTCAGTGATAAATTTCCCATGTTGGAACTTGATTATACTTCGTTGTCGAGCTTCCAGTCGTTCGTGGATGCACGTGTTAGTGATGTACTCATTGTCCAAGATGCTGAAATGAGACTGAAACAAGGCATCGCCTTGATACTCGGGATGTCAGACTATGACTTTGAAGAGTTGAGCGAAATGAGTCTGGAGACGGCAAATGAACTCGATCCGGCTATCTGTTCTGCCATCGATGCCTTACCAAATGATTCGGTGCGCCTTGAACTGTTAGACGTCTTGAAATCAATCGATACTTGGAATTGGGCAGATTTACATCTAGAGATTCTGAAATCGCTCACGTTTGAAATGAAGGACGGGTTGGATGTGTTAAGCACGTATATCGAGACGTACCTTGAGACCGAGACGGATGATTATGAAGTTGAGGAGTTAGAGGTGCTTTTGAGGATGATTGAGAAAAAAAGAGATTCATGATGAACGCTTCACTATTAAGGGAATAGTTCTGTGTAGATAACAGAGGCCGTTCATTTATGGGAGGGAAATCGCATGAAAATCCTCATCATCTTTGACTCGATGTACGGGTGCACCGAAAAAGTCGCGCACGCCATCAAGGACGGGTTCAGCGACTTGCACCAAGTTGACATCATGCAAATCAGCCACGTCGGATACGGCGACCTGGCGAATCTCGATCTGTTCGTCGTCGGTTCACCGACGCACGGCGGACGCGAGACCGAGGACGTGAAAACCTTTTTAGACGGCTTATCGGATCATGCGCTCCGAGGCATCCGGGCTGCAGCGTTCGATACGAGCATGGCTGAAGAAGATCAAGGCTTTTTCGTCGGAAAAATCGTCAAATGGTTCGGCCATGCCTCGACCCGGATCGAACGATTGTTGCTGGACAAGGGAGCGGAACCGGTGTTGAAAGAGTCGTTCATCGTTCTCGACAAGGAAGGACCGCTCAAAGACGGAGAACTCGAGCGGGCGACCGAATGGGCTCGTCACTTGATGGACAAATAATCGGGCGTGTTCCTTATGGGACGCGTCTTTTTTGATGTAGATGTGACCGAAGCATTGGTAAAACGGGTAAATATAAACATAGCTCTGTTGCGTGGAACGGAGGGAGAACGATGAAAAAATGGGAACGTGACGTCCTCATCGGTTGGATTGTCGTCTTGTTGGTGCTCGTCGCGCATTATGTCATCACGGTGTCGCTCGGCAACACGTATTTTGCCGAATCGACGTTCAATCGGATGCTTTGGTTCAGTAGTTTCCCGGCCTTTTTAATCGCTTTTCTCGCAGCCCTCTTCCAAAAAACGAACACCCTCACGCTCGCCGTCCGCCGTGGTGTCATCTGGACAGCCGAACTCATCGTTGGCTTCTCGCTCATGGCCTGGTTTTTCCGGGCGTTCGAGACGCTGTTCGTGAGTCCGGGTGCGTACTGGTTGTTCGGTGCCGTGCTGTTCGCCCCGCTCGTCTATTTGTTTGAGTTCCGCCGTCAAAACCGGGGTACGAAGGCCGGGGCCCATTAAATGTTAGAAGACGTCTCCCGAAGGAGGCGTTTTTAGTCGGGTCAGGAATGGGAATGGGATACAGAAGATTAGAATGGAGGGAGTCACTATGAGTCAGTATTTTTCATCGTCGTATGAAGAGTCGCGGGAGAAGTTTTTGTCGCTACTTGAGCCGATTAAACAATTTTATCCGAGTGCACGCGTGATGTCCCACTCGATCGGGGAGGACACGATTGATGTCATCATCGGTGAACCGGCGGGATCACGCGAGGCGGTCCTCTTCATGACAATCGGTGAACACGGCATCGAAGGATACGCTGGTGCCGCTGTTACACACCAGTTCGTTGAGACGCAACTTCCACACGTCCGGCATGAGTCGACCGGCATCTGTCTCATCCATGCCGTGAATCCATGGGGAATGAAACACTTCCGCCGCGTCAATGAACATAACGTCGATTTGAACCGAAACTATGTCATCGACCGGGAGTCGCTTCCACGTAACGTCAACAAAGAGTATGAGGTCATGCGGCACTTGTTCGTCCCGGACGGCGTCATCGATGACTACCATGAGGCACGTGAACACATTTATTCGTTTCTCGGTTCAGGCATCAAGCTCGATGGGTTCGACGCGATGACCGAGGCGAAGGGGATGGGGCAATATCAGTTCCCGAAAGGCGTCTATTACGGTGGGGAGTCGGATGAGCCGTCCGCTATCTTTTTGAAAGAGGTTCAGCACGATTTGCTCGACCGCTACGACCGTGTCGTTCATATGGACTGGCACACGGCGCTCGGTCCAACGAACGAAGTGACGATGGTCATCAGTGAACGTGACGGGCGCGCCGTGGACGAATTGAAGCGGACATACGGCTTGAAAAACATTCAGTCGTACGACCCGACCGATGTACTCGGAGACTCGACGAACCATTTCTATCACGTGCGCGATACGCACTATCCGGACAAACAGCTCGTCTCGGCCTTATTCGAGTTCGGTACGTTCGGGACGTCGACGAAAGCGACGATCCGTGAGTTCTTGACGATTATCCTTGAGAATCGTCTTTACTTCGAAGGGACAAAAGATCCGGAAGCCCGGAACGGCATCCGCAAAGAATTCATGGCCATGTTTTATCCGGAAGACGAGACGTGGCGGACGTCCGTATTACGTGAAGGAGCAGCGGCAATCGAGCACGTCTTGAAAGCCGAATCGCTCTGGCGCGACAGTTGACAGGTTTCCACTTCGGTCAAACGGGAAAAAGTGGGTTGTGGGCAAACGCGAACGTCGCTCAACAATCCAACTGGGGGTTTTGACTAATGGGGAACTATATTACAGCACATGACGGAACGAATATTTATGTAGAGGATGTCGGGACAGGCGACGCCGTCGTCTTCCTACATGGCTGGCCGGCAAACAACAACATGTTCGAGTATCAAAAGAACGCGTTGCTCGAAGCAGGCTATCGCTACGTCGGGATCGACTATCGTGGTTACGGGAAGTCGGATGCACCAGCCACCGGTTATGACTATGCGACGATGGCGTCGGACGTGCATATGGTCGTCAACGGGCTCGGCGTCAAAGATTTCACACTCGTCGGCTTCTCGATGGGCGGGGCGATCGCCATCCGCTACGCCGTTGATTTCCCGGATGACGGGTTGAAGAAGCTCGTCCTCTCAGGCGCCGCGGCACCGGTGTTCACGCAACGTCCGGACTATCCATACGGGATGACACAAGCCGAGGTCGATGCGTTGATTGAGGACACGTTGAAAGACCGTCCGAAGATGCTCGAAGGGTTCGGTGAGATTTTCTTCGAGAAAGAACATTCGAAACCGATGCAAAACTGGTTCCATCATCTTTCGCTCGTCGCGTCGAGTCACGGGACGATTGCTTCGGCGAAAGCACTCCGTGATGAAGACTTGCGTGAGGACTTGCCGAAAGTGAATGTCGAGACGCTCATCATCCATGGCGTGCACGACAAGATCTGTCCGTTCGAGTTCGCGCTCGAGATGGAAAAAGGCATCCCGAACTCTCGCATCGAGCGATTTGAGGAGAGCGGTCATGGGACCGTCCTCGACGAGATGGACAAGTTCAACAAGACGTTGCTTGAATTTATTTGATTGTGCCAGACAAGCCTAGGGGTTCCTAGGCTTTTTTTCATGGGCGCTTGTAGCACGTTTGTTACGGTTTTTGAGGCTAGAATGATCTTCACTCGGGTATAGCTACAGTGAAGCCGTTTCGGGTGACTCCGTTTGGATGGGTCATATACAAGTGAGACAGGGTGTTGGATTCACGGTCAAGATTGGCTTTGGAGAAGCTGCTCGGGACCGTGCCTGTTTGTGTGTTCGCAACAACTTCGGACGGGTTGTTTGGAAACGCTTTATGAGAAAGAGAGAATAAGCCTCCTTGTGACAGAACAGATGCAGATTAGATGGTCAATTTGTGCTGACTAGAACCTAATACATGGTACAATGAAGAGGTTGATTTTTAGATTGAGGAGAGATTGTACATGAATATCGCTTTCTTTTTATATCCGAAAGAAGACGTCAAATATCTAGACCCGGAGTCGACGGTACGGCAAGCGCTCGAGAAGATGAAACATCATCGCTTCACCTCGGTGCCGCTCGTATCCGAGAACGGCTTTTACGCCGGGACGATGACAGAAGGAGATTTACTCTGGGCACTCGCCGAACAGCTTCGCGGGGAAGAAGACTACGAAAAAGTGCTCCGGACACGGTTGAAAGATATCAAGCAACGCGTGCGATATAAGCCGGTCGCCATCACGGCGCAAATCGAGGAGCTCGTTGATGCGATCACCGACCAAAACTTCGTGCCGGTCGTCGATGACGGGAAGTATTTCATCGGCATCATCCGGCGCCGCGACATCATCGAGTACTACTCGACGAAGTTGAAACAACTCGAGAATAAAGTGAACTGAGCGAACGGACCAACCCGTGTGGAAGCGGGTTGGTTTTTGTATGTGCGAATACAAGTAACGGGGAGGCGAACTATAGATGGAACCACGAATCATTGAATCGATTGAGCTATGGTTTCAAGAGGCAGGGTCTGAGGAAGCAGTGAACTTCATCGATTTCATGCTGTTTATGAATGAATCCGCCTATTCGTTGCTTCATCGTGACACGTTACATGGCATTTTCACCTATCAGGTCCGCTACCAGGACGGAACCTCTCAGTCCGTTTCGTACGACAAAGACGAGTGGGTTACTCATGAACGGAATGAATGGCAAACCGGTATGAGCGGCGGTGAGTGGGTATGGTGGCTCGTCGAGCGATGGCGCTTTATCGTGGAGTGGCGCAGCGGTCGTGACTTCCGGACGGGTGACGAAATTGAAGAGAACTTCTATGGGGTCATCCCATACGGTGAAATTGAACCCCTCGACGTTCTGTTGTATTCAATTATTGAAAATGATGCCCATAACACAGAATCGTTAATCAAAGAGGGGTACTACCATGACCCGCTGCTGCATGAATGGATGGTCATTCCCGATTCGACGGACAGCCTACGACCGCTCGTGTTGGCCGTCTGTTACAACGAAGGAATCATCGAGACACCCCGAACTATCGAGCGGATTGAAGTGACGTTCACCGATGTGACGACAGGAGCGGTCCAATCGCTTGCGAGTGCGCTCGAAGCGTATGAGAAACCGGCAAATCTCGATTTAGATGACATAGAGTATCGCGATGACATGTTTTATCGCGACGAGTCCATTCAAGGAACGATTCGTTACGAGGTGACGTATCAAGGCGGAAGGGTCCAATATGTCGAACAAGACAAATCAGAGATGTTCATGGACTGGGACATGGCGATGATTAAGTGGTTTTTCGAGCATTGGCTTAAGCTGTACGAAGCGTATGCCGAAAAGTCGTTTCCGTCCGGTCAACCGTTGCAACGCTTTGAATCAGGCTATGATTATTGGAAAGCCAGACTGTCACCGGAAGAGTGGGACGAACTCATTCATTCAACAGACCCTTTCGACCAGCAACTTTTAACGGATAAGGAACCCCATGACGAGATTCAAGACGCAAAAGAGCAGTTTGAGATGATGTTCAATCAAACAGCGGAGCTCTACCTCGAAGATTTGCGCCACGGATTCTATGTTGATCAACTGTTGGAACAGCGCATCGACGTCGAAAGCTCGTTCGATGCCGTAATTGAGCTTTACAAAGAAATATCCGAGGCAGAAGAGAAAAGGCGAGCGAGAGAGCAGCTGCTTTATGGAGAGAAGGATGAAGGTAACCTTAATTGAATAAAGCCTGTGTAAAAATTGGGACATTCCTTATACTTGTACGTATAGAGTCAAAATGTACGAGGAAGGAGTGACAATGGATGACGATGCCCGATCTGAATACGCTGCGTGAATCGCTCAAACCGAATTGTGCGAACTGTTTCGGTCTCTGTTGTGTGGCGTTCCACTATTTGAAGTCTGAGGATTTTCCCATCAATAAACCGGCGGGACAGCCGTGTGTCCATTTGGCAGAATCGTATGCCTGTAACATCCATTCAGAACTGCGCGAGCGGGGCTTCAAAGGATGTACGGTGTATGACTGTCTCGGGGCCGGGCAGTTCGTGTCACAAGTGACGTTTCACGGACGAAGCTGGCGAGAGGGGGAGGTCGATGGGCCGCGCATGTTCGCGATAGTGCCAATCATGAGCCAAGTCCACGAGTTGCTGCTCTACATAAGTGACATCCTGAGCCGAGACATCCCAGAGGGCGATGCCCGGTTACTCGAGACGCTATTGGAAGAACTGCTGTTGTTCCGTGAGTCTCCGCCTGAACAGTTGACCGGGACGGCGCTGATGGCGTTCCGACAACGGGCTCGTCCCTTGTTCGTCCGACTGAGTCAGCATATACGCGCGAATGGATTGAAACAGGTCGGCCTGACGTTGACGCCCCTACACGAGCAAGACCGTGCCGATTTGATTGGACGAAACGTGAGCCGACATGATGTGAGAGGAACGTGTTACCGGGGTGCCTTGTTGATTGGCGCTAACTTGAGCGGCCAGGACCTGTCGTATGTCGACTTCATGGGTGCCGACGTACGAGATCTCGACGTGCGGGGAGCGGTGTTAATCGACAGTCTGTTTTTGACACAGATGCAAGTGAACGCGATGAACGGGGACCGGGATACGAAACTGGCGCTTGGTTACATGCGACCGAGCCATTGGCTGTAACGCAAAAGACGACTTCCACTTAGCGAAGTCGTCTTTTTGAGTACGTGAGTATTATGAAAGCGGCGGGAAATGTGGGAGCACATACTCGCCGAGCTCTTCGATGACCTCGTCGGCTGGACGTTGTCCGTCGAACAAAGCGAAGAACAAGTGATTGACGCCGATGCCCCGGTACGCCTCGAGCAGTTTGATTAACGGGTTGCGCCCGATGCGGAAGCCGAGCCGAATCGGCGTCGGCAGTTCGTCCGGGTCGTGTGATAAGTCGAGGTGCATCGGCATCGAGAACGGTCGGAAGCCTTTGCCATATGTCTGACCTGCTTCACGCCAAGCGGTGAGCACTTGCTCTTGGGCGAACGGGGCCTGCGGATAATACATCCAGCCGTCCCCGTGTTGCCCGAGCCAATCCATGTCTTGTTGTGCGAACCCGGTGATCATCGTCGGGATGCGCTTCTTCGGACGCGGGACGAGCGTCGCCTCGTGCACCTCGCCGTACAGGGAGTCGATGGTCGGATAGTTGTGATAGAGCGCCTGCTCCATGACACGGAGCGACTCCTTGAACAACGCGCCACGCGTCGGATGGTCGATTCCGAGTCCTTTGAAGTCGGCTCGACGGTCGCCCGACGAGATCCCGAGAATCAAGCGTTCCGGGAACAACGCCTCGATCGTCGCGACTTCTTTCGCCGAACGGAGCGGGTGACGGAGCGGCAAGACGAGCGCGGACGTGCCGAGCGCGATGTTTTTCGTTTGCCCGAGCAAGTGCGTCCAGTAAATCAACATGTCGTAAATCTGACCGACGGCCGGGTCCAAGAAGTTCGGGTCTTTCAATAAGACGTCCCGAAGCCAGAGCGCGGTGAAGCCATAGTCATCTGCTTGTTGAGCGAGCTCGACTTGACGCTCGAGCGTCGGGGTGCGCATCTTGAAATTTTCTAACGGGATGTGGAGGCCGAGCGTGAGCTCGCCCTCCCGATACATCCGATTGTAGCTTTTGTGATTGTTGAACATATGCTCCTCCTTAGTTCGCTTCCAAACGACGTGAGACGGCGGTCAAGATGACAGCGAGGATGACCATGATACCACCGACCCAAGGGGTGTGGACAAGACCAATCGAGTCGGCGACGAGGCCACCGATGGTCGCACCGAGCGCAATACCGATGTTGAAGGCGGCGATGTTGAGCGCCGACGCGACATCGACCGCGGCTGGTACATATTTTTCAGCCAATTGGACGATATACAGCTGAAGTCCAGGTACGTTCATAAAGGCGAGCAGTCCCATCAAGACGATGGCCATCAGACCCGCGATTTTGAACGGAATCATGAACGACATGCCAATCATGACGGCGGCGTGGACGATGAACATATAGAACAACGCCTTGGCCGGATCTTCATTGGCGAACTTGCCGCCCGCCCAGTTACCGATGGCGACAGCGATACCGTAAACGAGTAGGACGATACTGATCAAGCTTGGGCTGATGTTCGTCACGTCCTGCATGATTGGTGTCAAGTACGTGAAGGCGACGAACGTTCCGCCATAACCGAGTGCGGTGATCAAGAAGCCGAGTAGGATGCGGCCGTTCGTGAGCAGTTTCTTCATATCGGAGAACTTTGCGGGTGGTGACTGTTTCAAATCTTTCGGGATCAAGAAGAAGCTGGCGATAATCGAGACGATTCCGAGTGCGGCGACGGCGAAGAACGTGGCGCGCCAGCCGAACGCTTGGCCGATGAACGTGCCGAGCGGGACGCCGGTGACGGTCGCGACGGTCAAACCGGTAAACATGAGTGCGATCGCACTCGCTTTTTTATGCGGTGGCACGAGTTGCACGGCGATGGTGGCCCCGATGGAGAAGAAGACACCGTGTGCGAACGCGGTGATGAACCGGGCGGCAATCAATAGCTCAAAGCTGATCGACAAGGCAGAGACCAAGTTCCCGCCGATAAAGACGACCATGAGTGTCATGAGCAACGTCTTGCGATTCATCCGATTCGTCAGTGCCGTCAAGATTGGGGCACCGACGGCGACGCCGATGGCATAACCGGAGATGATGAGTCCGGCGAGCGTGATGCCGATATTTAAGTCACTGGCGATCGAGGCGAGCAATCCGACCGGGACAAATTCGGTCGTCCCGATGCCGAAAGCGCTGATGGCGAGGGCGAGCAGTGCCAACCCTCCGCTTTTAGGTGCCTGTTCGTCGACAGGCTGCGTGTACGGTTGATTCATGAGTAGTTCCTCCTAAAGTTGGGTTGGGAAGACGAGGGGCCTTCGTCTCGAAGTAGCCTAAGTCTCTGCCATCCTCCATTTCGTTCAGTACGGTCAAAAAAGAACCTTACTGTCTCAAGAGGAGATTACTGGCCAGATGGACTTGTATTGCTGGGCTACAGTTGCTATCATAAGTCCATCGAAACCAGTTGGGAAGTACGCACTTTCAAGTACGATAGGCACTGAAAAGTACCTATCTCGGTCCACAAGGAGGAACCTTCATGCCATACAACATCCCGGTCGAGGCGACGCTCGACGTCATCGGCGGCAAATGGAAAGTCGTCATCATGTGTCATTTGATTAAAGGGGAACGCCGGACGAGCGAATTGAAAAAGCTCATGCCGAACATCACGCAAAAAATGCTCACGCAACAGTTGCGCGAGCTCGAGGCGGACGGTGTCATCATCCGCACGGTATATGAACAAGTCCCGCCGAAAGTCGTCTATTCCCTCTCCGACTACGGTTGGTCGCTCCAACCGATTTTGGATGCGATGTGTGCCTGGGGCGAAGGTCATATTGAACAGACAGGGGAAGACGTCATCTCCTGACGAAACGGTTGCTCATGCCGAGCAGCCGTTTTTTGTTGCCTCATGTCGGGTACAGTCACAAGAGACAAAGGAGGGGACAATCATGGATGTGAAGACATATCGATTTGAAGACGACGGGTCAATCCCGAACAATCCAGATTTTCCGGTGCTGTTATACCGGGGCGTGTTCGACGAGACGAACGGCATACAGGCGACGTTCGAACATAACGGATGGGGCAACAGCTGGGTCAATGGTGTGTTCGATTATCACCACTATCACAGCAACACGCATGAAGTGCTCGGTGTGAAGTCAGGCCGGGCGACGGTCCAACTCGGCGGTGCGACAGGAGACCTCGTCTCGCTTCAAGCGGGGGATGTCTTGATTTTACCGGCCGGGACGGGACATCGCCGTCTCGAGGCGAGTGAGGACTTCGCCATCGTCGGCGCGTATCCAGAAGGTCGTGACTACGACACGTTGACGGGGAAACCAGAAGAACGGCCGGACAATGTGCTGCGTATCGAACGAGTCGACAAGCCGGCGACCGATCCCGTCTTCGGGACGACCGGGCCGTTACATGAACAATGGACGAAGGAGGAGATGGCATGAACCGCATACCACACACATTGATATTGGCGGCACTGAAACAACACGTGGCTGAACTGCCGGACGGCCGTGAAATGAGAGTCCTTGGACAAGGCACGTGGCGCATGGGGGAAGACGAATCGAAACGGGATGCCGAGATCGAGGCACTCCGGACGGGACTCGACTGCGGATTACACGTCATCGATACGGCAGAGATGTACGGGGAAGGAAAATCGGAGGCGCTCGTCGGCGAAGCAATCCAAGACCGGCGGGAAGACGTGTTCCTCGTGTCGAAAGTGTATCCACATAACGCCGGGGGCGACAAGCTCATCCAGGCGTGTGACGCCACGCTCGAACGGCTAGGTACCGATTATCTTGACCTCTATTTGCTCCATTGGCGCGGGAACATCCCGCTCGAGGAGACGGTCGATGGACTCGAGCAATTGAAGGCGGACGGAAAGATTCGGGCGTGGGGTGTCTCGAACTTCGATGTCGACGACATGAAGGAACTGCTCGCGTTGCCGAACGGGAAGCATTGTGCGGTCAACCAAGTGTTGTATCATCTCGGCAGCCGCGGCGTCGAATACGACTTGTTGCCATTTTTACAAGAGCAAGGCATCCCGATGATGGCTTACGCCCCACTCGCCGAAGGAAGCGATGTGAAAGAGAAAGTCTTCAACGATGAGACGGTGAACCGGATCGCCAAAGCGTACAGTGCGACACCGGCCCAAATTTTACTCGCGTGGACAGTGCGGAGCGGCAACGTCATCGCCATCCCGAAAGCAGGTCAGAAAGCCCACGTCGAAGAGAACGGGGCCGCGATGCTGCTCAACTTGAGCGAGGACGACCTCAACGCGCTCGACGAGGCATTCCCGCCACCGAGTGGGAAGGAACCGCTCGACGTCATTTAACGAAAACAAGTGAGTCCCATTGCTGGGGCTCACTTGTTTTTAAAGTCGACCTCTGAAAAGATGAACCGTGTCTCGGTCTGTGCATACGGGATGGCCGCATCGATGAACTGCTCGGCCTCGGCGAACGTTGCGAATTGCATCTTTAGCATATAGCAGGCACTCCCAGAGATGCGATAACAGAACGACACGTTCGATTGCTGACCCAAAAACTGAGTGAACGCCTCATAGTTCCCGTTCTTCACGGTCGCCTCGATCAGACATTGAATCGGTTGACCGAGCAATTCATGGTCGACCTCGATTGTATAGCCTTTGATGACGCCGAACGATTCAAGCCGGCGGACCCGTTCACCGACGGACGGGGCCGATAAGTTGATACGACGTCCGAGTTCGCTCATCGAGAGACGGCTGTCTGAAGTCAATTCAGCCAGAATGAGCCGGTCTGTGTCGTCAATTTTCAGCATGGAAAGAAATCCTCCTCATCTCGTTTCATATGCCATGTATTATACCGTGAACTCGTTATGAATGAAATGGGAATTCTTGTTGTCACCTTCTATACTACGGATAGGAGGTGTTGAGATGAGTCGAATCCAACCAGCTAGTATCGGAAAGACGCCGTTCGAGCGATTGCTCGGGCATAACGAAGATGTGATGACGCAATGGTCCGCGCTCGGTGACACGTTGACGAGCGACGGGAAACTATCCGCCGCGTTGAAAGAACAAGTGCGACGGACGCTCGCCCAACAGAACGGGTGTGACTATTGCCGGGCGAAAGGAAAACCTGAACCAGATGTATTCGATGAACGGATAGCACTCGCCGTCGGGTTCGCCGAGGTGTTTTTACAACTGAAAGGCAAGACGCCCGCCTCATCGATTCGTGTGCTCCAAGACGTCTTCACGGATGCGGAGATCAGTGAGCTATGCGCCTTCATCGCCTTTATGACGGCCTCACAATACGTTGGTGCCATGCTCGGCCTAGAACGCGAAAACCCACTCACCGTGACGTGAGTGGGTTCGTTTTAGTTCGCTAACGGATGTTTCAACAGATAATCTTCAATCTGTCCAATCGTCTGTTTCAACACGCCGTCCTCGAACGGCGACTTGAGGCCGGCCAATTCGACGAGCTCGAGGAACGAGCGGCTGCCGCCGGCTTGGCAGAGCGTGAGATAATCGCTCCACGCCGCTTCACGGTTCTCATGCATGCGCACCCAGAACTGGAAGGCACACACTTGCGCGAGCGTGTAGTCGATATAATAGAACGGGCTCTGGAAGATGTGTCCTTGTTGGTGCCACCAAGCGCCCGACTCGAGATAGTCGTTCGTCTCATAGTCACGGTGCGGGAGGTACACCTTCTCCAGGTCACGCCATGCCTGGCGACGTTCAGCGGCCGTCATGTCCGGATTCCGGTAGACGACGTGCTGGAACTCATCGACGAGGACGCCGTACGGCAAGAACGTGATGCTTCCGGCCAAGTGGTTGAACTTGTATTTGTCGACTTGGTCGCCGAAGAACAGTTCCATCCATGGCCAGCAGAAGAACTCCATCGACATCGAGTGAATCTCACACGCCTCGTATGTCGGGAACGCGTATTCCGGTGTCGTCAAATGACGGCTTTCGTACACTTGGAAAGCGTGGCCGACCTCGTGCGTGAGCACGTCGATATCGCCGGCCGTGCCGTTGAAGTTCGAGAAAATGAACGGGAGACCTTCTGACGGGAGATACGTGCAGTAGCCGCCGCCGGCTTTGCCCGGTTTCGCCGTCAAGTCGAGGGCGCCGCGCTGTTGCATGAACTGGAAGAACTCGTCCGTCTCTTTCGACAGTTCGCGGTACATCGTGTTGCCGCCTTCGATGATGAACGCCTCGTCGCCTTTCGGTGTCGCGTTGCCATCTGGGAACACGAACGACTCATCGTAGTACGTGAGCGTGTCGACGCCGATCCGTTTCGCCTGTTTCTCTTTTAACGTCGTTGCGAGCGGGACGATGACGTCGCGCACTTGCTTGCGGAAGTTGTCGACGTTTGACTCGTCATAGCCGACACGTTGCATCCGGGCGTAACCGAGCTCTACGAACGACGGGAAGCCGAGCGCGTGAGCGATGTCGGTCCGGACGCGTACGAGTTCACCATAAATGCGGTCGAGTTCGTCGTCGTTGTCGGCGAGATATGTATAACGGGCCTCGGACGCCGCTTTTCGGACTGAACGGTCAGGAGATTGCAGATACGGGCCGAACTGTGACAAGTTGAGCGTCTTGCCGTCGAACTCGATTTGAGCCGCCGACATGACTTTCTGATAGGCGGTCGCCAATCGGTTTTCTTCCTGCAGTTTCGGGATGAGCGACTCCTCGAACGTCTTGAGTGCGCGCTCGGCGAGTTCGAACAATTGGCTGCCCCATTCCTGTTCGAGTTGACTGCGGAGGTCATGCTCCGTCAAGACGCGGTAATACGCCTGTACTTCTTTCTCATACACCGGCAAGGCATCGTCAAAGAACGTCTGCTCGGCCTCGTAGAACGCATCGCGCGTGTCGATCGAGTGGCGGATTGAGACGAGCTGACTTTGCGTCTCGAACTCGTTCCGTTCCTGGTTGATTTGGCGAATCAATTCGTTCGCTTCTTCGAGTGTGCTCGCTTGTTGCAATTCGACTGAATAGTCCGACAATCGGCTGTTTAGAGCGTCCAAGTCGGGCCGTTCATATGACAATTTTGTGAAAGTCGTCATTGTAAGCGCCTCCATCATGTGAAATTTTTATAAAGTGTAAAAAGGGCTTGCAAAAGCGATTGCACACTCGTATTCTTACGATGTGTAAACGAATTCGCACTACCTTATTACAACTATACCGTTTATAGGGTAGGGATTGAAGAGGAAGCTTTTCGGGTATAAAAGCTAAGACTTTGATTAACAGAACATGTTGGAGGGATTAAGCTATGGGATTCTTTAAAAAACTATTCGGTGGTAAAGAAGAACAACTTAACGCGGTTTCACCGCTTACAGGGAAGGTCATTGACATCACGAACGTTCCTGACCAAGTGTTCTCGCAAAAAATGATGGGTGACGGCATCGCCGTCGAACCGACAGACGGCAAAGTCGTCTCGCCGGTCAATGGTACAATCGCAACTGTCTTCCCGACAAAACACGCGATTGGGATAAACGCTGACAACGGTGCCGAGTACTTGATTCACATCGGTCTCGACACGGTCAATCTTAAAGGTGAAGGCTTCGAAACGCACGTGACAGAAGGTCAAGCGGTTAAAGCTGGCGACACGCTCGTCACATTCGACCTTGACTTCATCAAAGCGAACGCGCCGTCGACGATCACACCGGTGATCATCACGAACCACGACAGCTTTGGCGTGAACAAACTCGTTGCTGAAGGCGACACGGTCACAGCCGGTTCTTCTGAAGTCGTCGAATTGACGAAAAAATAAGTTGAACATTTTACTCGGAGGCATACGCTTCCGAGTATTTTTTTATGGATTCGGGAACTATACTAAAAAGAGAGGGGGAGAGACACATGGATGGAAAGAACGCACCGTATCGGGGGTATGGGGATCGGATTCGAATTTTACGTGAGCGGGCCGGCATCTCGGTCGAGGCACTCGCCGACCGCATCGGCGTCGCCCCGTACTTTATTCGCCGGACCGAACTGAGTGAAGTCTACCCGACGATGCCTTACATAGAGGCGCTCGCCGAGGCGCTCAAGATCGACGCGAACTATTTGGCCCGTCATATTTGGACAGGTGAGTCGCTCAAAGTGCTCATGAAAGGGACGGTCCCGGAGCTCGAACAGATGAAGCTCGCCTACGATGAGGCGATGCACGGCAAGTCGCCCGAGGACATGCAGCGGCAGCTCGAGGCGCGCATGCGCATCTTCGACCTCATGCATGAGGAAGAACTCCGTCGCATCTTCGCCGAGGATGAGGAACCGACGTCACATCAAGCGCTCGAGGCGCTCGTCGATGCTGTGCTCGACCTGGGTCGCTCGCACGAACCGACGCATCGGATCGTCCCGTTCGCTCGCTATATCGAGCGGCTCGTACCAGACCAGTTCGTCGACAACTCGTTCCAATACACGGAGTTCGGGGTCGTCGCTAAATCGTATAAATTGCAGTGACAGCCGTGGGAGACCACGGTTTTTATGTACACAAAAACAGCCGCTCCGAGGAACGGCTGTTTTCTGTTAACGCGCCATGCGCGCGTCGTAGCGTACTTTCGGTCGTGTCCCGGCAAGTAGGAAGCCGAGCACGATATTGAGAATCGTGAGCACCCAGCCGACGTAACCGAACGTATAGGCGAGGCTCGCGAGCATCGTCTGCCAGTCGAGTAAGGACGCGGCGTCACCGCGAACGGTGAAGCGGATTGCGGTAAACCCGATGAGCGTCGTCACTGTGATCAAAATGCCGATCCACGCGCCGCCGAACCGCGACGTCTCCGGACGCCGGCTGACCGGATACCAAAAAGCGAGCGTCCCGAGGAACGTGCTTCCTGCGTATGCGAGCAAGATTTGCCACAGCGCATCGGCGTCCAAGAAGACGGTATAACAGATGAACGTCGTGAGCGTCGTCATGAAAGTAAAGATTAAAGCTGCGAGTAATCGTGATCGCATAGTTCGTTTCCTCCTCATTTTGCACATTCTTTAGAGTATACGAAAACGAAAATGCTGTAAACGTTATTGTCGATTCTGTAATATTTGTCGCCATTGTTTAATCGCATTGTTGCCGTAGAACAAGACACCACCGCGATAAAACTTCGAGCCGACCCACAAAATCACACCGATCGTGGCGATCATGATGCCAATCGATAACGCGACTTCCCATACCGGCACGTCGACGAGCATGACGCGAAGGAACATGAGCATCGGCGTAAAGAACGGCACGTACGACAGGATGGTGACGATCGGAGCCTCCGGATTGTTCAAGCCGAACATGGCGGCGAGGAACCCGGCGACGAGCAGCATGATGACCGGCATCGTCATCTGTTGCGACTCCTCGACCCGGCTGACGAGCGAGCCAAGCACGGCGAACATGGCCGCATAGAGCAGGTAGCCGAGCGTGAAGAACGCCAATAGATAGACGACGGCGCGGACGTTTCCGGCGTTGTCGATGACGGACTGGGCCATCTCGTTGCTGCGGGCGCTGAAGTAACCGAAGCCGAGGAAAATGGCGATTTGGAGCAGGGCGAGCGTCCCGATGGCCGAGATTTTAGCGAGCATGTGCGTCACCGGATGTGTCGTCGAGATGATAAGCTCCATGACGCGCGACGATTTCTCGGTCGTGACCTCGGTCGAGATCATCGACCCGTACGTGATGATCGAGACGTAGAGCAACATGAGCATGACGTAGACGAAGGCGAACGACGAGAACAGCTCGTCCGAGTTCTCTCCGCCGCGCCCGAGATATGATTCCTCGACCGTGACGGGCTCGTTCAACGCCGCGAGGACGGTCGGGTCGATATTGGACGCCTCAATTAGTTCGGCGTTCCGGACTTCTCGGAGCGCTGTCTGAAGCACAGTCGTGAAATCTGGTTCCGGCCGTTCCGACAGGACGCGGGCCGAATCTCCTTCGATGAAGGCAACAATCTCATAGTCCCCGTTATCGAGCCCGGCGCGTGCCTCGGACTCGGTGATGGCGGACGATTCGATATCTTCATAGCCGAGCGACTGCATGAGCGTCGTCAATTCGTTGTTGTCGGTGACCAGGATGGCTTGTGCCTGATCTGTGTCCTCGAAATTCGCGAGTAGGCGGTCGATGTTCGTGAAGCCGAAGATGAACAGGATCGTCAACAGCGTCGAGATGAGGAACGCTTTCGAGCGCAATTTCGAGCGTAACGTGAACGAATAGAGTGGTCCGAAGTTATGAAACATGTTGGCCGACCTCCTTGATGAAGATGTCGTTTAATGAGACGGGTTGACGCATGAACGTCTTGATGGCGGCACCGTTCGCCACGAGGGCGCCGAGTACCGCATCGCTGTCGTCGAACGAGTCGAGTCGGACGAAATGGCCGTCCTTATGTGGTTCGACCGCTCGGACGACCGGGAGCGCTTGAAGCAGGTCTGGCCGATCGGTCTCGATGAAGAGCACCGGTTCCTCATAACGGGTCTTGATCGTCGGGACGTCACCGCTGACGACGGCACGTCCACCTTTCAAGATGCCGATATGCTGGCACAGCTCCTCGACGTGTTCCATCCGGTGGCTCGAGAAGACGATTGTCGTCCCGGCGTCACGGAGGGCGAGCACCTCACGCTTCAAAATCTCGACGTTGACCGGGTCGAGGCCGCTGAACGGTTCATCGAGAATGAGCAGTTCCGGGTTGTGGAGCAGGGCGGCCACGAGTTGAATCTTCTGCTGATTCCCTTTGGACAGCTGTTCGACGCGCATCGTCTCATACTGTGGGATCTCAAGTCGTTCAAGCCACGTCTTGACGGCCCGTTTCGCCTCGGCCTGGCGCATCCCTTTCAGGCTCGCCAAGAAGACGAGCTGGTCACGGACGGGTGACTTCGGATACAGTCCCCGTTCTTCCGGCAAATAGCCGACGATGCGATGGTCGACGTTGCGGCCGTCCCACGTGATTGTTCCGGCACTCGGTTTGAGGATGTCGAGGATCATGCGGAACGTCGTCGTCTTCCCGGCCCCGTTCGCCCCGAGCAGGCCGAACATCTCGCCTTTCGGGACATGGAAGCTCAAGTCGTCGACAGCTGTGAAATCGCCGAACTGTTTCGAGACACGATCGATGTGTAACGTCATAGTATGTACCTCCTTATAGGTGTCTACTACTAGCGTACGCCATGTTGAGCAAAAAGTTTCACATTTCTTCGAAAATGATTTATCTTGAAATCAAGATATTAAAAAAGGAGGACATGACATGGCGAAACAATCAGCGGGCATCCATCATATTTCGGCGATGGTGAAAGACCCACAACGTACGATCGATTTTTACGGAAATGTCCTCGGACTTCGATTCGTCAAACAGACGGTCAACTTCGATGACCCGGGCACGTATCACCTTTATTTCGGGGACGAGCAAGGCTCGCCGGGGACGGCCATCACGTTCTTCCCGATTCCTGGTATCGGCAAAGGCAGCGTTGGCAGCGGACAGGTCGGTGTCACGGCTTATCTCGTCCCGGAAGGCAGTCTCTTGTTCTGGGAGAAACGATTGAACGACCACGGTGTCGGCACGGTCGCGACCGAGCGCTTCGGTGAACCGTCGCTCTTGTTTGAAGACCCGGACGGACTCGTCGTCGAGCTCGTCGCCCGGGCCAGCACAAAACAGACCAAGTGGGTCGTGCCGGGCGTGACGCCACGCGAGGCAATCACCGGGTTCGCCGGGGCGACGCTGCTGTCGAAAGACCCGGAGGCGACGGTCCGCCTGTTGACCGGACTGTTTGGCTTTGAGACGGTAGGGGAAGATTCAGAATGGATTCGCCTCGAGGCGACGGCCGACTATGGCAACGTCATCGACGTGAAAAAGACCATCTTGCCGAACGGGGTTCCCGGTTCGGGTACGGTCCATCACATCGCCTGGCGCATCAACGACGGGGCAGACTACGCCTCGTGGCAAGATGCCATTTTCGAGCTCGGATTACGCCCGACCGAAGTGAAAGAGCGTCATTACTTCCGCTCGGTCTACTTCCATGACGGCGGCCGAATTTTGCATGAACTGGCGACCGATGCCCCTGGCTTTTTGGTGGATGAGGGGATGGATGACCTCGGCTCGACGCTCAAGCTCCCGGCCTGGTTCGAACAAGACCGTGAGGCGATCACCCGTACGTTACCGACGATTACGATTCCTAAAGGAGAGATCATATGATTCATCAATTCATTAAAGGCACGACCGAGACGACACTCGTTTTATTGCACGGCACAGGAGGGACGGAACAGGATTTGATTCCGCTCGCCCGCATCCTCGCCCCTGAGGCGAACATCTTGACGCTGCGCGGGGATGTCCTTGAGAACGGAATGTCCCGCTTCTTCCGCCGTCACGCGGAAGGCGTCCTCGACCTCGAGGACTTGAAGAAACAGACGGAGCGGTTCTTGACGTTTTTGGATGACGCAACGTCGGAGTACGGCATCGACCGGGACAAGATGATTCCGCTCGGTTATTCGAACGGGGCCAACTTGATCGGCTCGGCACTGTACCGGGAAAGCGCGTTCCACGCGTCGCTCTTGTTCCATCCGATGGTCCCGGACCGCTCGCTCACGTTGCCGGACCTCACGGGGGCGAACGTGTTCATCTCGGCCGGGGAACGTGACCCGATTTGCCCGCAAACAGAAACAGAAGAGCTCACGTCGACGCTACGGGGTGCCGGAGCGGACGTCGAACTCTTCTATCACGGAGGTGGGCATGAGCTTCGCATGGAGGAAGTCGAGGCGGCCCGGGATTGGATTTCCCGGTTTCTCGGTTAAGCCATCTTCTTCGGTTTTGGTGGTCTCGAATAGACGACGAGCACACCGCGATCAATCAAATAGGCGGCGAACAGACGTTTCGCCTCTTCAGAACGAACGGTTCGGTCGATTTGGATATACAATCGGCCGAGCTTTTTTTGTGACGTGCGGGTCAATAACCAGATGGAGTCGAGCGTGTACTGCCAACCGCGGAGCGTATCCGCCCCAATGTACATATACCGGTTCGACGTGTGCTCGAGCAGATAGTTGAGCCACCAGACGTCCCGGGCGAGCTTCATGGCGACACCGATGACGAACGAGATGAACACGAACGATAGGACAGATAGAATCGGATGGATGGCGGTGAATCGTTCCCGGATGGGTTCGAAGGCGACGATGAGCAGTCCGACGGAAAAGGCGCCGGTGAACCACCAAAATCCGAAGTTAGAGAATGAACGTTTCGGGTCATGTACCATGTGATGACGGTTACGGATGACGGAAGCCATTCTCCACACCTCCTTTTATTAGAATATTCTGATTATTTAGTAAGACTACTATACTATACTGTACCCACTCTCGTCTATTTGAATACGCGCGAAACCTGCTAGTGGATGAAGATTTCTTGACGTTTCGGCTTGCGGAAGGCGAATCCGGGGAATGATGACAATGAAGTCATCACTTTTTTGTCGAATCGTAATTTCATCGCGTCGAGAAATCGGCTATGATGGATGAGGCAAAAAAGAGAGTACATCAGAAAACTAATCAGAACTAGAGGGAAAGACATGCGAAATCATTGGTACGATAATATTAAAGGCGTGCTCGTCTTGCTCGTCGTGTTCGGTCACTTGTTGACCGACGTGCGCGGTGCCTACGACGACATCTTGCCGAAATGGGTCTATTTATTTTTATACACGTTCCACATGCCGCTCTTTATCATGTTGAGCGGCTACTTCTTCCGGGAGAACCGCTATTTACGTGTCATCCAGCTGTTTGTCGTCTACGTCATCTGGCAAGTCATTCTCGGCTCATGGTTCGCCTTCACCGAGGGCATCCCGCTCACGTCGCTCGAGAATCCGGCGTTGAACATCTTGACGCCGTATTGGGCGCTCTGGTATTTGATGGCGATCATCATCTGGTATGTCATCACGCCGTACGTGACACAATTGAAAGGATACGTGCTGTTCGCGCTCCTGTTCGCGCTCCTGTTCGGCTTCCAAGCCGAGTCGACCGGGTTCTTCGCGCTCCGGAAAGTCATCATGTTCTATCCGTTCTTCTTGATCGGGAACTGGATGAGCGAGCGGAACACGATGAACTTCTTCGAACTGCCGAAGCGGGCCGAGCAACGCAACTGTTACCGAATCGGCGGCTTTGCCGTCTTCACGACGCTCACGCTCGGGTTGCTCGCCTCGATGAGCTTCCAACAGGAAGGTGCGTTCTATCACATCGGTAACTTGTTCAAGTTCCGGTTCGCCTATGAGACGGCGGTGCCGGAGGCAATTTGGAGCGGGCCGTTCGCCTTCCTAATCGTCTATACGGTATCGACGCTCATGGCGATCAGCTTCGCCTTGATGATCCCGGGGCGCGAACTGCCGGTCTTCACCCGGGCCGGGAAGTATAGTCTCTACGTCTATTTGGTGCACGTCTTCCTCGTCGTCGCCTGGAAGGCGTTCGTCCCGGCCGGTTTCATGCCCACATCGTGGCTCCAGCTGCTCGTCTTGTTCGGCGTCTCGTTCTTGATGGTCGTGGTCATTATCAGCTCGCCAGTCGTCAAGCTGTTGAAGCCGCTCGTCGAGATTGACGTCCGCCGCGCCCAAGATGTGAAGGACGCGAAATCGTAAACCCTTTTCTAAACGGGCGTTTTCCGCTACACTTTAAGATGGGAAGCGAAACTAGAGTTAAGGAAGTGACACCATGCCATACGAAAATGGAATGCACAGCACTGAAGGAGACGTCAACGTCTCACGCCACGTCGTGGAAATGATCGCCGCTGTCGCGGTCAAAGAGACGAAACACGTGTCGTTCACACAAGAAGATACGAAACTATCAGAGCGCGCGCTCATGAAGCACGTCAAAGTCGACGAATCGTCAGAAGGCGTCACGATCAACTTGTCGCTTTACATCGCGTACGGCCAATCGATTGTCAAGACGGTGACGGTCGTACAAGAACGCATCACGCAAGACATGGACACGATGCTTGCCATGACACCGTTGTCGGTGAACGTAAAAGTCGTCGGGATCCAATTATAAGCCGTGGGAGAAGCACCTGCTTCTCCTGCTTTTTTATTTTTTTGCGAAAGCGGTTGCATGATGATGGCTTTTTCATTTATAATAGAAATCGAACAAGTGCAACCGTTTGCATCAATGACCAATCGTGCAACGGGTACTTGTCAAGTTCCCTTAATGTAGTCTGACGACAGAAGCATTAGAAGGAAAGGCGGAAAGCATGTATGTCGACGATTGAAGCAGTCATTTTTGATTTGGACGGTGTCATCACTGACACCGCGGAGTACCATTACCTCGCTTGGAAACAACTTGGAGAAGAGCTCGATATTCCGTTTGATCGCGAGTTCAATGAGACGCTGAAAGGCGTGAGCCGGACCGACTCGCTCGAGCGCATCCTCGCGCTCGGTGGAAGACAGGACGATTTCACACCGGATGAAAAAGCGGAACTCGCGCAGAAGAAGAACGAGCATTACGTTGAACTCATTCGACACATCTCTTCAGCCGACTTGTTGCCGGGCATCATTTCATTCCTCGATGAAATTAAGGAGGCTGGTCTCAAAATCGGAATGGCATCGGCTTCTAAAAACGCATTCGCGGTCGTTGACGCACTTGGTGTCCGTCATTACTTCGATCACATTGTCGATGCAGCAACTGTCGCCGAATCAAAACCACATCCCGAAGTGTTTTTGAAGGCTGCCTCTGCCCTTGGCGTGAAACCCGAACATGCCATCGGCGTTGAAGATGCAGCTGCAGGCGTCACTGCAATCAAAGCGGCAAACATGTTTGCTGTCGCCGTCGGGGAAGAGTCGATGCTCGGTCATGCAGACCTCATCGTTTCTTCGACCGACGAACTCTCGCTCGCACGCATCCTCGAACGCGTCGGCGCGTAAAGACTACGATCATCTTCCGTGAGATGACGACTGCCCCGAACAGTCGTCATCTTTTTTTGCGTTGGTCCATAAGACCTAAAATAGATAGAAATGCCTAATAATAGATGACAAGCACATTACAAAAACGTTACACTTTTATATGGGAACAAGTAATAACTGGCAATAATTGATGAATTTGGGTAATGGGGAGCATCAATTAGATGTAGAGGAGGATTTGTGCATGGAATCTACTGGCGTCAATGAAAACATTTATCGGGAACTGATGGAAATCGAAGAGTCGTATCGCCAGCTGCAGCGCCGGGCCGAGTATTTGATTTCGGAACTGAACCGGAGCAAACGGGAAGAGGAATCGCTCCTCGATCCGTCGAAACGGATGCGCCCGCGTCGTGTCAATCAACGTTATCCGCTCGAGGTCTATGTCCATCAGGTAACAGACCTGTTGAAGGAACGGAAGACGATGAGCGTGCGGGACATTCAAATGGAGCTCGAGTTGCGCTATCGCCACCATATTAGCAACATTTACCAATTGATGGTGAAAATCGAGTCTGTCAATCCTGACATTAAAAAAGTAGGGCGCGGATTGTATACATACGAAGCCACGGACGACGTGACGACGCACCCGGCCCACGCCTGACCAGACCCGACGAGATCGCTCGTCGGGATTTTTTCGCTGTAACATTTCTGATACGTCTCGCCTCACGGGAAATATGCTATAATTCGCCAGAGTCTATTTTTTTATGAGAGAGGAACGTTGGCCCATGCTATGGATTGCCATGTTGGTCAGTTTTGTGATGGCCATCTTGATCACGCCGCTCGTTCGCCGGTTTGCTTTTCTGATCGGAGCGGTCGATCACCCGAACGCCCGAAAAGTACATTTACGGACGATGCCACGGATCGGCGGCCTCGCCATCTTCATCGCATTCTTTATCGGTTACGCGCTCCTGTTGCCGACGAGCCGTTATAACGATGCCATCTTGATCGGGGCGGTCGTGATTTTGTTGACCGGATTGATCGATGATCGCTTCCAACTGACGGCCCGCGTCAAACTGATGGGCCAGATGATTGCGACGGTCATCGTCTTGAACTCAGGCATGCGCATCGAATTGATTAACCTGCCGTTCGACCAACAGCTGTATCTCGGTTCATGGAGCATCCCGGTGACGGTGCTCTGGTTGATCGGGATTACGAACGCGATCAACTTGATTGACGGTCTCGACGGCCTCGCCGCCGGGGTCTCGAGCATCGCCCTCGGGACGATCGCTCTGCTCGCCATCATCCAAGGGAACGTCTATCTAACGATGATGGCGCTGTTGCTCCTGGCAAGCACGCTCGGTTTTCTTGTCCACAACTTCTATCCGGCCAAGATATTCATGGGCGACACCGGGGCGCTCTTCCTCGGCTATATGCTCGCCGTCTTCTCCTTGATCGGATTCAAGAACGTGACGCTGTTCTCGCTCGTCGTCCCGGTCCTCTTGCTCGGCCTGCCGATCTCGGACACGATTTTCGCCATCGTCCGTCGGCTCGTGCAAGGCCGACCGCCGATGTCGCCCGATAAGTCGCACATGCACCACCAGCTGATCGATATGGGCTTCACGACGCGACAAGCCGTCCTGCTCATGTATGGGATGACGTTCTTCTTCGGCATCGCCTCGATTTTATTCGCGAAGACGACGATGCTCGGCGCCGTCATCACGTTCGTCATCGTCTTGATCGTCATCGAGCTGATCGTCGAGTCGACCGAGTTGATTCACCCGAACTATAAGCCGATTATCCAGACGTCCCGGCGTCTGCTCGGACGGCCGAAGACGTGAGTCATCAAAAAAACGCCCAAGGACATGATGTCTTTGGGCGTTTTTGTGGTCAGTAGGTCGTCGTCTCGCTGAAACCGTCTTCCGTCTCATTCAAGCCGTCGCCTGTCCCGTTGTCGCCATCCTCCGCTGTGAGCGGGAGGCCGAGCTCGGTCTTCAAGAGCGAGCGTTTGTCGCTCAAATCGGCCGGATCGAGCTCGTAATAGTAGACGCCGCCGATCGTCAAGTCGCCGCCAGCCAGCGTCTCCTGATTGAACGAGCGGAGCGACTTCGTGTACGGCTGCAACTGTGACGCCTCGGAGAGGGACATGTTCGTTCGGATGTTATCGCCGACCGCATTCATGATCCGGTTTAGCTTCGTGAACGAATTGATCGTCGTCGCCTCATTGATGATGGCCTCGAGCACTTGCTGTTGACGCTTCGCCCGTCCGACGTCGCCTTCCGGGTCGTCTTTGCGCATACGCGCATAGGCGAGCGCTTCTTTGCCGTCTAGCGTCTGGACGCCTGGTCGGAGTTCGACGTTGCCGGTCGCCCGTCCGGAGATCGGGACGAGCACATCGACCTCGACGCCGCCGACCGCATCGACGAGATCCTCGATACCATCGAAGTTGATCGTCGCGTAATAGTCGATCGGGATGTCGAACAGCTTCTCGACCGTCGCGATCGTCGTGTCGATGCCACCGTAGGCGTAGGCGTGGTTGATTTTGTCCTTGAACTCGCCGTCGGTCGTGACGATATCGACGTACGAGTCGCGCGGGATGCTGACGAGCGTCACTTGGAGCGATTCCTTGTTGAACGTCGCCACCATGAGCGAGTCGGTCCGTCCTTCTTCGAGCGAGGCACCGCCATCGACGCCGGCGAGTAAGACGGAGAAGTGGTCTTTCGTCAAATCGACCGTTTCTTCACGGCGATCCGATTTGTCCCCGCGTGTCAGTTCGCTGTTCGCATTCTCCGCCGTCTCGTTCGCCTTATAGACGAAGTAGCCGAAGGCCGACCCGCCGATCAGCAAGACGAGGCCGAACACGAGCAGTACGATTTTCCACACGGGACGTTTCTTGCGGGAGTCTTGGTCCATGTCGTCTCCTCATTTCATTCGTTTCCTTTAGTATACGTGACCTACCGCACAAAATCACGTTCGATGATACGTTGGTCCTGGGTCTCGAGTCCTCCTTGACCGTTCGTCAAATCAACGAGCCAGGCGAGCGCGGCCTCGGTCTCTTCGACCGGCACCGAGATATGGAACGTGACGGTGTCCGCGTAGACGATGTCGTCGAGGAGGTACGACGATTGCCGCAGCTCGTTCTCGACTTTGCCGATCCAGCCGTAATCGACCGTGATCGTCAAGCGTTGCATCGGGATGCGTTCGACGATGCCGACCGCGTCGAGCCCTTCGCTCACCGTGCCGCCGTAGGAGCGGATGAGACCGCCGCCACCGAGTTTGATGCCGCCGAAGTAGCGGGTGACGACGACGACCGTGTCCTTCAAGTTGCGTTTGCGCAACACCTCGAGCATCGGCAACCCGGCCGTCCCGCTCGGTTCGCCGTCATCGTTCGCTTTTTGGAACTCGTTCCGTGCGCCGATGATATAGGCGGAACAATTATGGTTGGCGTTCCAGTGCGCCTTCTTGATGGCTTGGATGAACGCCTGCGCCTCGTCCTCGGACGTGACCCGTTTGAAGTGGGCGATAAATTTCGACTTTTGAATGACGACCTCGTATTCTCCGTCTTGTTTTATAGTATAATTCGGTTCAGTAGACATTTCTGAAAATTCTCCTTTCTATTTTTGAATATTTTTTTTAAAATTCAAGTAGGCGTCAACGCCAGTTGCGGCGAAATGGAAGGAGAGCCTCCAAGTTTTACTGGAAACGAACGTTCCGCAGACGATAATAGGAATAGATGAGGACTTACTACCGAATTATTAGGGGATGGCATCGTGAATCATATTACTGATCGTACAGCTTTAGAACATATCATAACAAATATGATTGATACGGTGACGGAAAGTAAAGAGGAGATCGTCCGGATTACCGAGAGTTCGGCCAACGAGTATTCGTTGATTCAGAACGAACTGAAAGAGTTGACGCAAAAGATAGAGTTTTACATCGAGGAGTCGGAACGGCTCGACCTGCTCGTCAAAGCGGCGAAGAACAAACTCGTCCAAGTGAGCAAGAAGTTTCATATACATAGCGAGCAAGAGATTCGGGAGGCGTACGAACGCGCCAACCAAATGCAGCTCGAGCGTTTTCTCATCCAAAAAGAAGAGATGGCCGGCCAACAGCGTCGCAACGACCTTGAACGCCGCCTGCTCATCCTCGAGGACACGATTGAGCGGGCCGACAAGCTCGTCAGCCGCGTCTCCGTCGTGTTGAACTTCCTGCGGGACGACCTGCAGCAAGAGTACTCGGACATGATGAAGAAGCAAGAGATGGCGATCAGCGTGTTTGAGGCGGCCGAACGTGAACGGCGCCACCTTGCCCGTGAGATGCACGATGGACCAGCGCAATCGCTTGCTCACATCTTGATTCGGGCTGATTTGATTGAGAAGACGTTCGACAAGCGGGGGAAAGACGAGGCGTTCGCCGAACTGCACGAGCTGAAACGCCTCATCCGCGGCGCGCTCGTCGACGTCCGGCGTCTCATCTACGACCTTCGTCCGATGTCGCTTGACGACCTCGGTTTCTTGCCGACGCTCGAACGGTATCTCCATCAGACGGAGGAATACACGGCTATCAAGACCCGGCTCAACTACCGGGGCTCACGGGCCCGTCTCCCTGAACGATTGGAGATTAACGTGTTCCGGCTCGTCCAAGAGGCCGTCCAAAACGCGATCAAACATTCGAAGACGGCGGAGATTATCGTCAACGTCGAGCAAGCGCATGATGCGATACATATTCATGTACGCGACCATGGGGTCGGATTCGTGCCGAGTTCGATTGGCGAAGAGTCATTCGGGATTGTGGGGATGCGAGAACGGATCGAGTTGGTGAACGGAAGTATGACCATTGATTCGGAAGTCGGCAAAGGGACGGTCGTCCGCATGTCGATTCCGATCACGTAAGACAAGAACAAGGGGGAGTATCCAGATGGAACAATTACAAACACGCATCGCGATTGTGGATGACCATGAGCTGTTTCGAGAAGGCTTGAAACGGATTTTTGATTTAGAGGACGAGTTCAGGGTCGTCGCCGAAGGGCGCACCGGGACCGAGGCGATTCGCATCGCCGCGGACCACAAGCCGGAAATCTTGATTCTCGACATCAACATGCCGGAATTGAACGGGATTGAGGCGACGAAACAGTTGTCCGTGCTCTCACCAGAGACGCGCGTCCTCATCTTGTCGATCCATGACGATGAGTCGTACATCACGCATGCACTCGAAGCCGGGGCATCTGGGTTCTTGCTCAAAGAAGTCGCATCGACCGAACTCATCTCGGCCGTGCGCTCGGTCGCGAAGGACGGGGCGTACTTGCACCCGAAAGTGACGACGAACGTCTTGAAAGAATACCGTCGCTTGCTCCAATTCAAAGGCGAACAGGCCGGCCGCAACGTCGAGAGCCGTACCGATGATCCCGTCTACCAATTGCTCTCACGCCGTGAAGTCGAAGTGCTCCACTTGCTCGCCGAGGGCCGCTCGAACCGTGATATCAGCGACATGCTGTTCATCAGCGAGAAGACGGTCAAGAACCACGTCTCGTCAGTGCTCCGCAAGATGGAAGTGAACGACCGGACTCAAGCCGTCGTCGATGCCATCCGTCGCGGATGGGTCGAGATTTGACCTCGACCGATGCAATACATCGTTTTTATGCTACAATATGGAATGGAATCCACATTCAATTGGAAAATGAAACGATGTAAAGTGAGGATATAGCATGGGAAACATAGCCATTTTGACCGACAGTACCGCCTATTTGCCGGCCGAATTTTGTGAGCGCCACGACGTCCACGTCGCACCGCTCAGCGTGATTTTTGACGGGGAGTCGTTCCGCGAAGCCGTCGATATCACGACCGAGGCTTTTTATGACCGGATCGAGGCAGGGAACTTGCCGACGACGTCCCAGCCGAGCATCGGAGAAACGATTGAACTGATTGAGCGTCTCCCGAACGAGGTGACGGACGTGATCGCCATCACGCTCTCGAGCGGGATCAGCGGGACGTATCAATCGATGCTCGCTTTGAACGACATGGTCGACGTCAACGTCCACGCATTCGATTCGGAGATCTCATGTATGCCTCAAGCGTTCCTCGTCGAGGAAGCGATTCATTTACGCGACGCAGGCGCGTCGGCGCAAGAAATCATGGCCCACCTGGAAAAGATGCGCGAGTTGATTCGGGCGTACTTCGTCGTCGATGACCTCGACCACCTCCAACGGGGCGGTCGACTCAGCGCGGCGCAAGCGCTCGTCGGGTCGTTCCTTCAAATCAAACCGGTGCTCCATTTCCAAGACCGCATGATCGTCCCATTCGAGAAGATTCGGACGTACAAGAAGGCGGTCCGTCGCATCGAAGAGATGATGGAACAGTCGATTCAAGGCGATGGGGCAGGCTACTGTATCGGTATCATCCACGCCAACTGCCCGGAACGTCAGGCCGAGGAAATCGCCTCGATGAAACAGAAGTTTCCGCAGGCGCATGTCACGGGTGCTTATTTCGGACCGGTCATCGGGACACACCTTGGGCCAGGCGCGATCGGCATCACGTGGTATCGCCGCGAATGGTAAACAAAAGACGGCCATCCGGTCGTCTTTTTCGATAGAGAGGAGTGAGCCTGTGGCCAAATATCGTCAAATCTATGAGCGCCTCGCCGAGCGGATGAAGACGGGCGAGTATGCGGCGGAGTCGAAACTACCGTCCGAGACCGAGCTCATGCACGAGTACGAGGCGAGCCGAGGCACGGTCCGGAAAGCGCTCGACTTGCTCCAAGAGCACGGCTATGTCCGGAAGCATCACGGGAAAGGCGTGTTCGTGCTGCGGCGCGATCAGATCGAGTTCCAGTTCAACGGCATCGTCAGTTTCTCGGAAGTGTATGCCAGCATGCTCGGCCGCTCGATTCAGACATCGGTCGCCTCGTTCGAGGACATCGAGGCGCCGGCGTGGCTCGCCGAACGGATGAACTTGGCGCCGGGGACACGGATGTATCGGATCGAGCGGGTCCGCAACTTCGATGGCGAGAACGTCATCTTGGACGTGAATTATTTCGTCAAAGACCTCGTGCCCGGCCTGACAGAAGAGATCGCCGCACAATCGATTTACGCCTATGTCGAGCACGAGCTCGGGATGCAAATCAGTTACGCCAAACGAAAGATTGCGGCCGAGGACGTGACCGAGCTCGACCGGTTGCGGCTCGATCTGCACGATTATGAATATGTCATCGTCATCACGAATGACACGTTCCTTTATGAGGGAAGACAGTTCGAATATACCGAGTCCCGCCACCGGCTCGACAAGTTCCAGTTCAGCGATCTGGCGCGCCGGTAAGGCTCCTTTTTCGAAAGGAGTCTTTTTTTCGTTTTGAATCAAGGCAAGAGGGAACAAAAATACTGAACGCCTGTCACAGAGTTGTCACACCTAACTTATCTATATAAGTTGTTGACATGACTTATATAGATAAGTTAAACTTTGTTTGTACTCATAAGTAACCGTTTTCAACAAACGCTTTCAAACAAAGGAGGCCTACAATATGAAGGCAGATTATCGTCAAATCGCCGCGGATATCCTAGAAGCCATCGGGGGCAAGGATAACGTCGACAAAGCGGCACACTGTGTCACACGGCTCCGTCTTTCGTTGAAAGACCAGTCACTCGTCAATGAAGCGAAAGTGAAAGAAGCCGATCTCGTCAAAGGGGCATTCGAAAACTCGGGTGTGTACCAGGTCGTCATCGGGGCCGGGGACGTCGAGCGCGTCTATGCCGAGTTCATCAAACTCGCCGGGCTTGAAGCAGCGACGGTCGCCGAGGTCAAATCGTCAGGCGGCAAGAAGATGAATCCGCTCCAGAAACTTGTCAAAGTCTTCTCGGACGTGTTCATGCCGATCATTCCGGCCATCATCGTCGCCGGTCTCTTGATGGGGATTAACAACCTGCTCGCTTCAGAAGGACTGTTCGTCGAAGGTGCGACGCTGATTGAGGAGTATCCGAACCTGCAAGGGTTATGGGATCTCGTCAACATGATGGCGAACACGGCGTTCGTCTTCCTGCCAGCCCTCGTCGGTTGGTCGGCGACGAAGCGGTTCGGCGGCAGCGAAGTGCTCGGGATCGTCATGGGTCTCTTGCTCGTCCACCCAGACCTCTTGAACGCTTGGGGTTACGGACAAGCGGCGCTTGAAGGCGACGTTCCGACGTTCAACATCCTCGGCTTGTTCGAGATCGAGAAAGTCGGCTACCAAGGTCAGATTCTTCCGATTTTGGCCGCGGCCTTCATTTTGAGCCATATTGAAATCTTCTTGAAAAAACATGTACCGAACGCGATTCAATTGCTCGTCGTGCCGATCACGACGATTGTCATCACTGGTTTCCTCGCCCTCTCGATCGTCGGACCGCTCACACGCGGCCTCGGTAACGTGATCGCGACGGGAATCGTCAACGTGTTCGAAGCGGTACCGGTCGTCGGGGCACTCCTGTTCGGTCTGCTCTACGCACCGCTCGTCGTCACGGGAATGCACCACTTGTTCCTCGCCATCGACTTGCAGCTCATCGCGGAGACGAACGGGACGTTCCTCTGGCCGATGCTCGCCTTGTCGAACATCGCCCAAGGTGCAGCCGCACTCGCCATGTTCCTCGTGTTCAAACACGACGCGAAACAAAAGAGTATGGCGTCCACGTCATCGATCTCGGCTTTCTTCGGAATCACCGAGCCGGCCATGTTCGGGGTAAACTTGCCGAACAAGTTCCCATTCTACTCGGCGATGATCGGATCAGCCGTCGCGGCAGTGTTCATCACATTGAACGACGTCCAGGCGTTCGCTGTCGGGGTCGGAGGTCTTCCTGGATTCCTGTCAATCTTCACCGATAAGATTCTCATCTTCATCGTCGGGATGGTCATCGCCCTCGTCATCCCATTCGTGTTGACGCTCGTCTTGTCGAAGCGTTACATGAAGAAGGGTGAAATCGAACAAAATAAAGTTGCATAAGAAGATGACTGACAAGGGGAGGGACGGAGGTTCTTCCCCTTTTCCAATTGAAATGAAAACTCTTACAAAAGGAGACTACATCTATGACACAACCAAACTGGCGCAAATCCGTCGTCTATCAAATCTATCCGAAAAGTTTCTATAGCCCGGAAGGCAATGCCACCGGCTCCATCAAAGGGGTGACGGCGAAACTCGATTACTTGGCCGAGCTCGGCATCGAATACATCTGGATGACACCGGTCTACAAGTCGCCGCAAAACGACAACGGCTATGACGTCAGCGACTATTACGCGATCGACCCATCGTACGGGACGATGGATGACCTTGACGAGCTCGTCCGCGAGGCCGAGGCGCGCGGCATCGGGCTCATGATGGACATCGTCGTCAACCACTCCTCGACCGAGCACGAATGGTTCCAGAAGTCGCTCGCCGGTGACGCGCGTTATCGCGACTATTACATTTGGCGCAACGAACCGACGAACTGGGAGTCGAAGTTCGGCGGCAACGCCTGGAAGTATGACGAGGCGAGCGGCCAGTACTACCTCCACTTGTTCGATGTGACCCAGGCCGACTTGAACTGGGAGAACGAACAGATGCGCGAGGACGTCTATGAGATGATGCGCTTCTGGCGCGATAAGGGCATCAAAGGGTTCCGTCTCGACGTCATCAACTTGATCTCGAAGCAACAGGACTTCCCACAAGACGACTCGGACGGCCGCAAGTTCTATACGGACGGGCCGCGCATCCATGAATACTTGAAAGAGATGAACCGCGAGGTGTTCGACGGCCACGACGTCATCACGGTCGGCGAGATGTCGTCGACGACGCTCGACCACTGCGTCCGCTACTCGAGTCCGGACGAGCGCGAGCTCAGCATGACGTTCAGCTTCCATCACTTGAAAGTCGACTATCCGAACGGGGAGAAGTTCGTCGCCGCGCCGTTCGACTTCGTGCAACTGAAAGACATCATGTCGACGTGGCAGGAAGGGATGCACGGCAAGGGCTGGAACGCCATCTTCTGGTGCAACCACGACCAGCCGCGCGTCGTCAGCCGCTTCGGCAACGACACCGACCATCGCGTCGAGAGCGCGAAGATGCTCGCGACGGTGCTCCACGGCCTGCAAGGGACGCCGTACATCTATCAAGGCGAAGAGATCGGGATGACGAACCCGGGCTTCGATTCGCTCGACGAGTATCGCGACATCGAGACGCTCAACGTCTACAAGTTGAAGCGTGAACAGGGCGTGTCGCACGAGGACATGATGGCTGCCATCAAACAGAAGTCGCGGGACAATTCGCGGACGCCGATGCAGTGGGACGCGACGCCGCACGCCGGCTTCACGAGCGGGACGCCGTGGATCAACGTGGCACCGAACTATGCGGACGTGAACGTCGAGACGGCACTCGACGACCCGAACTCTGTGTTCTACCACTACAAGAACTTGATTTCGCTCCGTAAAGAGCTCGACGTCTTGACGGACGGGGATTACACGATTCTCACGCCGGACGCGCTCGACGTCTGGGCATACACGCGCAAGACGGAGCAGGAGGAAGTGCTCGTCGTCGCCAACTTCTACGGACCGGAGACGACGTACGAGATTCCGGACGGCTTCACGCATGCCGAGGTCGTCAGCCATAACTATGACGTACCGCAGCTCGACGAGACGACGCTGTCGCTCCGGGCGTACGAGGCGATCATGTTCTATAAGAAAAAATAAGTGCCAGGAGGCGTTCCACATGGGCGCCTCCTTTTAGTTGCCGAGAGGCAGACTATCATGGTAGGTTATTCATTAGACGAGGAACACAGTCGTGTGACCTTGTAAATTATTTATATGGAGGTGACCCTCGAGTCTCTCGAGGAACATGTGGACAGGATCTACTCTACACACGTAATAGCTGCCGGTGGCGGTGGCGGAGAAGTGGAAGGCCCGATTTGGGTATTGTTGTCGTTGGTGGCGTTATTAATCGCGCTCACCGCATTCTTTGTCGGATCGGAGTTCGCGGTCGTCAAAGTGCGGATGTCGCGACTCGATCAATTGGTGGCGGAAGGGAACAAGTCGGCGATTCTCGCGAAAAAGGTCGCATCGGACCTCGACTATTACTTATCGGCGTGTCAGCTCGGCATCACGGTGACGGCGCTCGGACTCGGTTTCCTCGGGGAACCGTCGATCGTACGTTTGCTCACGCCGCTGTTTAACGAGTTTGATATCCCGGCGTCGCTCGCATCGGTCATCTCGTTCGCCGTCGCGTTCGCGATCGTGACGTTCTTACACGTCGTCATCGGGGAACTCGCACCGAAGACGCTCGCGATTCAGTATGCGGAACGGATGACGCTCATCTTCGCCCGACCGTTGTTCTGGTTCGGACGGATCATGTTCCCGTTCATCTGGTTGTTGAACGGGTCGGCCCGATTGTTGCTCGGCTTGTTCGGCGTCAAACCGGCCGGACATGAGCAAGCACACTCGGAAGAAGAGTTGAAGATCATCATGGCGCAAAGTTTCCAAAGCGGTGAAATCAACCAGACGGAACTCGCGATGATGCAAAACATCTTCTCGTTCGATCAGCACGTCACGAAAGACGTGATGGTGCCCCGGACGAAAGTCGAGGCGATTGACATCGAAGCGACGCGGGCCGAAGTGCTCGAGACGTTCGCGGACAGTCAATATACCCGTTACCCGATCACAGAGGACGGCGACAAGGACAACTTGATCGGCTACATCAACGTCAAAGAGGTATTGATGGGACTCGCGGTCAGCCCGTCCATCAATCTCACTACTTACGTGAAAGAGCTTCCGGTCGTGCATGAAATGACACCTTTGGAAGATACATTGAAACAGATGCGTGAGGCCCGGACCCATATCGCCATCGTCTTGGACGAGTACGGCGGGACGGCCGGTCTCATCACGCTCGAAGACTTGCTCGAGGAGATCGTCGGGGAAATCCGCGACGAGTTCGACGAGGACGAGGTCGACCCGATCCATACGGTCGACGACACGACGTACGAGATTGATACGCGCGTCTTGCTCGAAGAACTCGAGGAACGGTTCGGCATCACGTTCGAACAGTCCGAAGGCATCGATACGCTCGGCGGTTGGCTCCAAGTCCACCGCGAAACGCACGAGGTCGGTGACACGCTCGAGTTCGACCGTTACGTCTTGACCGTCATCGAGATGACGGAGAATCACGTGGAGCGGGTGCGACTCGTCGTCCGTCCTGAAGTCCAAGAGGCATAAGAAAAAGGTTCATCCGTTGCGGGATGAGCCTTTTTTAGTCTTTCATCCGTTGCTTGAGGCGTGCTAACAGGTGAGGCGAATCGAGGTCACTGTATCGGATTCCTTCTACATAACGTTCGTTGCCGTCGATTGTGATTTGCAACTTTAAAGAATGGAAGGGAAGCTCGTTCTCGTCGGCGACACGTTTCACGTCCCGCAGTAAAGCGATCACGTCGTCGTATGTATAGGAATCGTCTTTTGCATGAAGGAAGAGTATACCGTAACGCGCGCCGTAAAATTCAAGGTCGATGGTTTGATCGAGTTGTAAGTCAGTGAACGCATCTCCGTGTGCCACATCGTCACGCCAAGCAGGATCCGAGAGTTCGGTCATGAAATCGATACGGTTGGAAAAGGTGGGTGTGATTGTCTGTTGAACGGCAGTGTCATACGCCTCGCTGATGCGCTGATAGGTGTTCTCCTTCGAGACGACGTCTTCTTCATAGCTGTCGTCGACGACTTGGCCGCTTCGAGTGATTCGGACGACGAACTCGGTATCGACGCTTGTGTCAGAAGCCATCGTCACATGGTATTTTGGGTCGTATAGAGAAAGATACATGACGTCCGCTACGCGAAGCGACAGGTCCGGGTACGTGACATTGACATATTCCTGTGCTGCTTCCATCGCGCGTTGCTCCGCTTTGTCGCTGCCGTCAAAGACATACCAGCCCCACCATCCTACCAAGAGGACGCCGAGCATGCCTAAACCGGTCAAGATGTTGTGGATGGGTCGTTTGAACATGACTGTTTCCTCATTTCCAGTAATTGGTCTACTTGGAGTATAGTCGATTGTCTGCTCGTTCACCTCCGTCTACAGCCTGAAATGAGAGGGCATCTTGCCGTTAGTCGTCCCCGTTCCATCGACGAACATGACGTGTGGACGTGATGTTCGTCTGCTAGCGTGAACAGAAAAAGGACTGATGTTATGGGTCAACTCATCGTAGCACCCGAAGGAACTCCCGCCATCCGCTTCGGCGTCTGCCAGCGCTGTCTGAGCACGGACACGCGTGCCTACACGTGCCATCACGGACCGTGCCGCTATTGCCGCAACTGCCTCCACCTCGGTCGCGTCTGTCAGTGCGACCGTCTTGCCGAAGCGGAGGTGACAACGCCGGTCGAGCCGACTGACCTCGTCATGCCGTTCGCGTTGGGCGCGGACCAACAGCGCGTGAGCGCACAGCTCCTTACTTGGTGGGAGACGAAGACGAGCGGGCTCGTCCATGCCGTCTGCGGGGCGGGCAAGACAGAGATGACGTTCCCGGTCATCGCACGCGCCGTCAATGACGGGAAGCGCGTCCTCATCGTCTCACCGCGCCGTGACGTCGCCATCGAATGGGCCGACCGGCTCGAGGCCGCCTTCACCGTCCCGATCACTCGGCGCTACGGCGGTGGGGACAAAGAAACGATTGGCATGATCACCGTCGCGACGGCGCCGCTGCTCGTGAACTTGCGACATGTGTTCGATTACGTGCTCGTCGACGAGTCCGACGCGTTCCCGTTCGCCTTCGACCTCGCGCTCTGGTGGATGCTCCGCCGGGCCGGCAAGGGTCTATTTTTGTTCGTGACGGCGACACCGACCGTCTGGCAACGTCAGTTCCCGACGGTGCATCTGTCTCGGCGTTATCACGGCCACGACTTGCCCGTGCCTCGGCTCGTCCGTGAGACGGAACAAGCGATTTTTGACTTCTGTCGTCAGTATGAGGCGTGCCCGCGTCTGTTGTTCGTCCCGACGAAACCGGACCTCGTCCGTTACGGGGAACTGCTCACGGCGAACGGGTTCATCTATCAGGCCGTCTCGGCCGATACGGATGAGCGGACGGACGTGCTCGAGTGGCTCGAGGCGACGAACGGGGTCGTGCTCGCGACATCGATTTGGGAGCGGGGCATGACCGTCACCGGGGTACATGTCGCCGTCCTAAACAGTTGCCATCCGCTGTTCACGTCACGCGCCCTCATTCAGATGGCCGGGCGGGCCGGACGAAAACCGGCCGTGCCGACCGGCGACGTCATCTTCTTTTACGAGGAGCGCACGTTCCGGCAAGACAACGCCATCCGTGAGATTGAGGAGGCGAACCGACGATGAACTGCCTCGTCTGTCGAAAACCGTTCGCCGTCCCGTGGAGTCCGGCGACGTTGTTGAAGCGGGACTGGGTCTGTCCGGACTGTGAGAAGATGTTGACGCCGCTGAACGAAGGTTGTCCGCGCTGTGGGCATCCGACCGTGGACAGGGCGACTTGTGGCGATTGCGTCCGTTGGCTCGCCCTCGGTCTCGACTTGACCGTCCGTTCGCTTTACGCCTATGACGAGGCGGGCGCGAATTGGCTCCATCGCTACAAGTTCGGTGGCGATGTCGTTCTGGCGCATCAGCTGCGCGATGGATTACGCGCGGTGCGGGAACCCGGTGTCGCCTACGTCCCGATACCCCTCAGTGAGGAACGCTTGCGGACGCGGCGTTTCAATCAGGCGGAGCTGCTCGCCCGGCTGATCGGGCCGACCGAGCAGGTGCTCATCAAAGCCGAGGTTTCGAGTCAGCGTGAACTTGGGAAAGAAGAAAGGCGGCACCGGATCAATCCGTTCGCTGTACAGCAGTTGCCGCGTTGTGGCAAAATTGTCCTCGTCGATGATGTCTATACAACCGGGACGACACTCCATCAGGCGGCGCTCACCCTACGCCGGGCCGGGGCGGAACAAGTTTCTGCTGTTTGCCTGTTCCGGACGCTAAACAAATCAAAAATGCGTCCGATATAAAGGGCAGAGGTGAATGACTGTGGAAGCAACAACTTGTCAAACGTGCGGACGGCTGTTCATGAAACAAGGCCGCTCGCCATACTGCCCATCCTGCGCGGAAGTCGATTTCCAAAACTTCTTAAAAGTCCGGGACTTCATCCGCGAACCCGCCAACAAACAGACGACAATCGGAGCCCTCGTCGAAGCGACGAACGTCTCCGAACTTGATATCACGCGATATATCCATGAAGGACGCTTGATCATCAAGGACAACCCGTCACTGAACATCGCCTGCGTGCGTTGCGGCAATCCGACGAACCAAGGAAAGGTATGCGCGGACTGTCAGACCGACATGCAGCAAGAACTGAAAGGGCTACAAGCCAGCGTCACGAAACAAAGCGTTCGCGCTTATCGTTTGGATTAACAACTGAGAAGAGGGGGGACACGTATGCGCATCGATTCTGCAAAGTGGGTACACTTACCGAACACTTACGAGAAGAAAACGCAACCTGAGACGAAGCCCGAGCTGACACGCCAAACGGACCAACTATCGATATCGGCCGAAGCCCGCGCCCGGTTTGAAGAACCGGTGAAACACCCGGAGCGCCTGGAAAAGATCAACGCCTTGAAGGCGGAGATTAACGCCGGGACGTATTCACGGGACGCGCGCGACATCGCCAAACGCTTTCTACAAGGATGAATGAAAGCGGGGTCCGAGGGAGACCTTCGCATAAATAAGATGGCACGGAAGCTGACTAAACAAGGGACACCCTTTCTTTAGTCGGCTCTTTTTTTGGACAAAGGAGAGACTTATGCTCACATTACATACACGCTTGCTCGAACTCGCTTATGACAAAGAACGCTTGCTCGTCACTGGAGACATGCCCGCTTTCAGCGCGCTCGTCAAAGAAGAGGCGACGCTCCTCCGACAAATCAAACAAAAAGAAGCGGAACGACTTCAAGGAACGCTTGTTTTGGACGATGAAGAGAAGGAAGCGTTACGACCGGTTCTCTTCGAGCTGAAACGGCAGAATGAATTGAACGCCGTCCTGCTCGAACAGTCGCTCCGGTATATCGAATGGCATTTGGACATGCTCATGCCAGAGGCAGATGATTTCACGTACGGCCAACAGGCGCTCGAGACGCGCTCGTTCAGCCGGGATGTATAAGGAGGAAGTTTGATGGGCTCAACATTTATGGGATTAGAGACGGCGCGCCGCAGTTTGACGACGCACCAATGGGCGCTCCAGGCGACGGGGAACAACGTCGCCAACGCCTCGAACCCGGGCTACTCGCGCCAACGCTTGTCGCTCGGCATGACCGAACAACTCAGCGTCAACTTCGGGGGGACGAAGGCCGGGCAGTTCGGGACCGGTGTCCGCGGTGAGACGCTCGCCCGGATCCGCGATTTGATGATCGACCAGCAATACCGCGACGAGTCGGTGAAGAACGCCTACTACGCGACGAAAGAGGCGGCGTTCGGCCGGATGGAGGACATCGTCAACGAGCCGTCCGAGACGGGCCTCGCCAAATCGCTCGACTTGTTCTGGGCCTCGCTTCAGGACTTGTCGGTCAACCCGGATGACGCCGGTGCGCGCAGCGTCGTGCGCCAGCGGGCGATGACACTCTCCGAGACGTTCAACTACATGTCGTCCTCGCTCCAAAAAGTGCAGGCCGACCTGGCCTCAGAGGGCGATGTCGTCGTCAAGAAAGTGAACGACTTGATGACGAAGATCAGTCAGGTCAACCGTCAAATCGGGGATGCGGAGCCGCTCGGCGTGCTCCCGAACGAACTGTATGACGAACGAGACCGCTATATGGACGAGCTCGCCCAATACATGGACTTCACCCGCGTCCCGGTCGACTATACGAACGGGGAGTCACGCGGGAATTCACAAAAGGTCGCAGAGGGCCGCATCGACATCGTCGTCTCGATCAATGGCGTCGACCATAAGCTCGTCGACGGCATCAACGGCACGGTCGGTTCGTTCGACGGTCTCGACATGACCGACGCGAGCGGGGCGGACGTCGCCCTCACACACGCGACGATGCCGAACGGAAAATGGAAAGCGCTCGTCGAGATGTACGGCACGGACACGGCGGAAACAGGCAGCGTGAACGGCGTCTACGCGACGATGTTGAAAGACTTGGACGAGATGGCCGGCAAGTTCGCCTCGGCGTTCAACTCGGCACACAGTAATAACATGGATGCCAAAGGCAACGCCGGGACGGCGAACTTCTTCGAAGGGACGGCGAGCGCCGCGACGATTAAAGTGAGCGACGCCGTCATGAACAACCTCGACTTGATTGCCGCGTCCCAGGACGGCAACATCGGGGACGGCAGCGGTGCTCTCGCCTTGGCGAATTTGAAGTCGGCGACGCTCAGCTTCGACGGGTCGGTCCAGACGGACACGTCAATCGGAAAATACTATCAGAACGTCATCGGCAACATGGCCGTCGCCGCCGACCAGAGCGGACGCCTCGCCAAGAGCACGTTCGCGCTCATGGCGAGCTCGGACCAGCGTCGCCAAGCGGTGAGCGCGGTGTCACTCGACGAAGAGATGACGATGATGATTCAATATCAACACGCTTATAACGCGGCGGCCCGTAACATCACGGCCGTTGACGAGATGCTCGACAAAATCATCAACGGCATGGGTGTCGTAGGGAGGTAATGCTTGATGCGAGTCACACAGACGATGCTCACACAGACGAACTTGAAACATTTATCGAGCAGTTATAACAAGCTCGCCCAAGTCCAAGAACAGCTCATCAGCGGGAAACGGATTCAGAAGGCGTCCGAGGACCCGGTCGTCGCCATGCAGGGCATGCGCTACCGGACCGAGGTGCGCGAGGTCGACCAGTTCCGTCGCAACGTCAGCGAGGCGACGAGCTGGATGGACTTGACCGATTCGACGTTGAACGAGGTGACGGAAGCCGTCAAGCGGATCCGCGAATTGACGACGCAGGCGGCCAACGACACGTACGAGTCGTCGCAACGTCAAATCATCCAGAGTGAGGTCAATCAGTTGATCGAACATCTCGGCTCGCTCGCGAACGCGAAGTCGGGCGAGAAATATATCTATAACGGTACGAAGACGGATCAACCGCTCGTCGATATGGACGCCTTGAAGGCGTTCCTCGCCGACCCGAACGGGGATGTCAACAGCATCTACCCGGGCGGGGCACCGGCCGCGAGCGGAAAAGTCGCCTTCGAAGTATCGAAAGGCATCACCGTCCAAGTGAACATGCAACCGGAGACGGTGTTCGGCAGCGATGTGTTCGCCGGGCTGCACGACCTTGTCTCGAAACTGGCAGACCCGAACACGACCGGTGAAGTGCTCTCGAACGAGCTCGCCGACCTCGATGTCATCGCCCAAAACTTGATTACGGAGCGGGCCGAGCTCGGGGCCCGTGCCAACCGGTTGGAACTCGTCGACAACCGCCTGCAAGAACATGAGATTATCGCCAAGACGATCATGTCCGATAACGAGGACATCGACATCGAACGCGTCATCATGGAGCTCAAGTCGCATGAGACGGTGCACCGGGCCGCACTATCGGCCGGCGCCCGCATCATCCAACCGACGCTCCTCGACTTCCTCCGGTAAGCGATGAATATCGCCCGGCTTGAGATGCGGCAGACGCAGGCCGCCATCCAAATCACGTCGAACCGGCCCCACCTCGAAATGCGGCAAGGTCGGGCCGACGTGTCGATGACACAAGGCAAGGTCGAGATGACCCAACAGACGACAGGCGGGACGCTCGAGGTCGACTCGTCGGTCGCGCGCAGTGAAAGCAATTTGAAGGCCGCCCTCGAGCTCGGCCGTCATTTCGGTCAGCTCGGGGAACAGGCGGCCCGGGAAGCGACGTCGACCACGGCTCGAGACGGGGATCGGCTCATGCGCATCGAGAACGGCAATCCGATCGCCGCGATGGCCGCAGAGAAGACAAGTGCCCCCTATCCGGTCGTCGACATGGACTTCATGCCGAAGTCGCTCGACCGCGTGAAGTTGACGTATACGCCGGCGGATGTCAAAATCGAGTGGAACCTGACGCCGGCACAGATTGATGTATCACTCACCCCGGCCGACATCTCGTTCACGCCATGGACGACGGACATCTCGCTCCGTCAACAGGCATCGCTCGAGATGTGGCCGGTCGGTGGCATGTATGATGAGACGCGTTGAAAGTGAGGACAAGCCATGTTCATTGAGACAGACTATTTTGGTAAGATCGAAGTAAATGAAGACGAGACGATCTCGTTCGTCAGCGAGATTCCTGGGTTCCCGGAATCGAAGACGTTCGCCCTCATCCCGTACGGCGACGAGCTCCCGTTCTGGTCGCTCCAGTCCATCGAGGACCCGGCCTGCGCCTTCGTCGTGACGAATCCGTTCTGGCACAAGCAGGACTATGCGTTCGAATTGACCGACGGTGCGAAAGAGCAGCTCGGCATCGATGAAGCGGAACACGTCTCGGTGTATGCCATCGTGACGCTGCGCGACCCGTTCGACGCCTCGACGCTCAACTTGAAGGCCCCAATCGTCATTGAGACGAAAGAACGCCGTGGGAAGCAAGTCATCTTGGATGACATCTACCCGGCCCGGTTCCCGCTCGGCGGTCAGAAAGAAGAGGTGCGCTGATGCTCGTATTGAAACGAAAACAAGGCGAGGCCATCCATATCGGGGACGATGTGACGCTCACCGTGCTCGCCATCGAAGGCGACCAGGTTAAGCTCGGCATCGACGCCCCGCGCCATATCGACATCCATCGTCATGAGGTGTACATCCAGATGCAGGCCGAGAATGAATCGGCCCGCGACAGCGCCAATTTGATGAAACAGATGATGCAGAACAAGTCGGAAGCGTGAGCTTCCGGCTTTTTAGCTGTCCTAAAATTTGGATAGGGTGACATGTGTCACTTTTGTACGATAGGATAGGAGGAAAGAAATGGCGGGAGAGGACAAGGCTTGGGTCAAGTCATCAACATCTTTTTCATCAATGTCAGTATCATCTATCTCGTTTTGTCGCTGACCCTGTATCTCATGCGCCAGCTGTTGCCGATTCAGGCGGCTTCCCCGTATGCGGTCCGCGTCTGGTTTGGGCTCGCCATGGGGCTTGCGGCCGTGCTGTTGACGGTCAACTCGTTCCAAGTCGGGGAGGCGCGGGTCGACCTGCGGATTATCCCGCTCGCGCTCGCGGGCGCCTATGCCGGTCCGGTTGGGGTCGCCGTCACGATGGGGATGACCCTGCTCGGTCGCTTCGGCCTCGACGGCATGACGGACCAATTCATCCGCTTGTTCGGCACACTGGGCCTGTTCTTTGTGTTGTCGCTCGTGTTGAATCGCGTCGTGCTGAGGCGTGGTCATCTCTACTCGGCCTATCTCGTGTTCGGCGCCGTGCTCGTCTTGTTTCGGGTGGTCGGCAACGTCCCGACGCAGGCGTTCACGACCGTGTTCCTGCCATATTTCGTCATGACGTTCCTCGGCGGCTGGATGTGTTACTGGGTCGCGAAACAGATTGAGACGCATCTGCGCATGTTCCGGCTCCATACGCAGCGGGCGACGATTGACGAGCTGACTGGTCTTCCGAACCGGTATATGACGCTCGAACGGTTGAACGAGGTCGAGATGTCGGGTATCCCTTGGGCGCTGTTCGTCATCGACGTCGATCGCTTCAAACAGTTGAACGATACATATGGCCATCGGGCCGGTGACGCGGCGCTCCGTCACATCGGTCAAACGTTACAGGCAAACTGTCCGCCGGACGGTTTCGTCGGCCGCTACGGCGGGGAAGAGTTTCTGATGGTGCTCGAGGATGCCGGTGACGTCCGGGTGATGGCGGATGAGATCGTCACGGTCATCCGCGACACGCCGTTCTCGTTCGAAGGGACCCCTATCCCGATGACGGTGTCGCTCGGGGCCTCGCTCGCCGGCGCCGAACCGGGCACGGTCGTCTTCGAGCGGGCCGACGCCGCCCTCTACGCGGCGAAGACGAGCGGGCGTGATCAAGCGAAAATCGGATAAACAAAAAAATCGGTCCCGAGGGCCGATTTTTTAGTGGATGTTTTTCTTTTTGAACTGGCCGCCCCGGACGTCATGGATATTGCCGATGGCGAGGAACGCCTTCTCGTCATAGTCGTCGAGGATGTCTTTCAGTTTCGTCTCTTCAAGTCGGCTGATGACGGTGAAGACGACCTTCTTGCCGTCGCCCGTATAGGCGCCTTCCCCGTGCAAATACGTCACGCCCCGGCCGAGCCGGTCCATGATGGCTTGACCGACGTCATCGGGTGAGGTGGTGATGATCCACGCGGCCTTCGACTGATCGATTCCTTCGAGCACGATATCGATCGTCTTGAAGGCGATGAAATACGTGAGGAGCGAGTACATGGCCCGGTCCCAGCTGAAGATGAACCCGGCCATTCCGAGGATGAAGATGTTGAAGAACATGACGATTTCCCCGACGGAGAACGGGAGCCGGTCCGTGAACGACACGGCCAAAATCTCGGTCCCGTCGAGCGACCCGCCGGCCCTAATGACGAGACCGATACCGGCCCCGAGCAGGAAGCCGCCGAACACGGTCGACAACAGCAAATCGTCAGTGAACGGCTCGACCGAATGGAGCAAGATCGTGAAGCCGGACATGAGCGTGATCGCCAACAACGTGACGACGGCGAACGTCTTCCCGATTTGGCGATAGCCGAAGAAGATGAACGGGATGTTGAACAAGACGAGCCAAATGGCGAGCTTCGTCTCCGTCAAATACGACGTGATGATCGAGACGCCGACGATGCCGCCGTCGATGATTTGGTTCGGGACGAGGAACGCCTCGAGGCCGATGGCGAAGATGAAGGCGCCGATCAACAGGAGCAGCCCTTTGGCAAGAAGCTCGGTCGGTTTGATCGGGTTGTGGACACGTTTCAAACGGAGCACTTCCTCCGGAGACGGGGAAGGCATCGGTGGACGCTGCATCGGGGGTCACTCCTTTTTCTTTTTAGTATAGCAAACCTCACACGGGATGAAGCAGAAGCGGCAGACAATCTGACACAAGTTTTTCAGTGACACCAGAGATGTTATTCTACTATTTTTTTATGCTAGACTAGGAAAGTTAAAACAAAAAGGAGGACGTTACTCATGAAACGTGACAATCGAGCCTGGCTCATGGGCTTTCAAATCATCATGAACATCATCGGCGGGATGATCGCGGCGTACGGCCTCGAGTCGGTGTTGATCCCGAACAGTGTGTCGGACGGGGGCATCACCGGAATCAGCATCGTCGTCTCCCAACTCACCGGCGTCCCGCTCGGTGTATTCCTCGGCATCCTGAATCTCCCGTTCGTCTATCTCGGCTATAAGCAGATCGGGAAGAGCTTCGCCATCCTGTCAATCACGGGCATCGCCTCGCTGTCGGTCGGGACGGTCATCATGCATCGCGTCCCGACGATCATCGATGGGGACACGCTCCTCGTCACCGTCGTCGGCGGAATCATTCTCGGACTCGGCATGGGGCTGTCGCTCCGGAACGGGGGCGCGCTCGACGGCATCGACATGCTGGCCGTCCTGCTATCGAAGAAGTTGCCGTTCGGGACGAGCGACTTGATTCTGTTCTTGAACGTGTTCGTCTTCATCGTCGTCTCGACGGTGTTCGGCCTGCAAGGAGCGGTCCTGTCGGCCATCGCCTACTTCATCGCCTCGAAAGTGATTCATATCGTCGAGGAGGGGCTCAGCGGGGCGAAGACGTTCAAAATCATCACGAGCGTACCGGACGTCATGGTCGAGACGGTGCGGGACCGGCTCGGCCGGAGCGCGACGCTCAACCAGATTCAAGGCGCCTACTCGAAAGAGTGCTATTACGAGATCACGTGCGTCATCAACCGGCTCGAGGAGCGGAAGATGAAAGAGATCATCAACCAAGTCGACCCCGAGGCGTTCGTCGTCGTATACGAGGTGTCGGAGGTCAAAGGCGGGAATTTCCGCAAACGTGATATCCATTGAGACGAATCAAGCAGCCGACGCTGCTTGATTTTTTTGTTGGAGGCAGGGAAATGTGAGGAAGATAGGGAACAAGTGAGGATTCAGAAAGGAGAGAACGTATGCGTCCGCTGTTATTAGGTGTACTCGCCGCCTTGTTTTTCGCGAGCACGTTCGTCCTGAATGAATCGATGCAGGTCGGCGGGGGCAGTTGGGCGTATAGTGCCTCGCTCCGCTTCCTGTTCATGATCCCGCTGCTCATGCTCGTCGTGGCTATCCGGGGCGGGATGCATCGGGTGCGTCGTGCCCTTACCGAGACCCCGCTCCCGTGGCTCGTCTGGGGGACGGTCGGCTTCGGCCTGTTTTACGTCCCGATCTGTCTCGCCGCCGAGGTCGCCCCGCCTTGGCTCATCGCCGGCACGTGGCAAGTGACCATCATCGCCGGGGCGCTGTTGTCACCACTGTTTCGCCGGAGCGACGGGACGCGGGAGCGGATCCCGTGGACGGCGCTCCGCTTCTCGGGGCTGATCCTGTTCGGCGTCGTCTTGATGCAAGTCGAGTTCCTCGCCGATTTCGAGCCGCGCTTTCTGTGGATCGGGGTGGTACCGGTGTTGATCGCCGCGTTCGCCTATCCACTCGGCAACCGGAAGATGATGGCCCACACCGACCTCGACGTGTTCGAGCGCATCCTCGGCATGTGCATCGGCTCGCTCCCGGTCTGGCTCCTGTTGTTCGGCTATGGGCTGACGACAGGGGCACCTACGAACTCGCAACTGACGCAGACGCTCCTCGTCGCACTCTTATCGGGCGTCGTCGCGACGGTGCTCTTCTTCAAGGCGACCGACCTCGTCAAACACGATATGGGAAAACTCGCCACCGTCGAGGCGACCCAGGCGTTCGAGGTGTTGTTCGCGCTCATCGGCGAGCTGATTTTCCTCCAAGCGCATCTGCCGTCCGGGTTGTCGCTCGTCGGCATCTCGCTCGTTATGGTCGGGGTCGTGCTGCATAGTCGTAGCCAATTCAACGTAAAGGAGACTGTCGTACCGGTGACGAATCGATACGGGAAGGAGGGATGAACATGTCCTATGGATTGATTGGGAAAATGACGGCTGTGCCGGGCGAGCGCGAGACGCTGCTCGCGATTTTGCTCGAGGCGGCTACGGCGATGGAACGAGAGCCGACGTGCGAAACATACCGGGTGAACGTCTCGCTCGATGACGAGTCGATCGTCGTCTATGAGGTGTGGGAGAGTATGGAGGCGCATCAGCAATCGCTGTCGCTCGAGACGACGCAGACGTTGATTGGGAAGGCACGGCCGATTCTGGCCAATATCGAGCGCTTGGCCGTATTCGAACCGAGAAGCGGGTACTAAAAAACACCACGTCTGCGGACGTGGTGTTGGGCATTATGCTTTCGTCAAGCTGCCTTTGACTTGCTCATAAAATTCGTCCATCATCCCAGTCCGGCTACCGAGCTGGCAGATGAGTTCGAGCGTCTCTTTATAGAACTTTTTGACGAGTCCTTTGTTTTTGATGCCGTCCATCGACGCCATCGTCTTGTCGAGGTTTTGGAGGATCTCTTCGATTTGGTCGTCCGAGTCCGGTTTGACGACCGTCATGTTGTCCGGGATTTTGACGACTTTGTCTTGTTCCTGATGACGGAACGACGCGCCGAAGCCGAGGTTCTCGATGAACAAGTGCGGCATCACTTTCTGGCCGAAGAACTGCTTATGCCACTCCGACGCTTTCATCGTGTCCATGTCCTGCTTGAACGTGGACGCCGTCGAGACGTACTTTCTGAACAGGTCGGTCATGAACTTCTCGATGACCGGGATTTGAAGGGCGAAGACGTTTTTTAAGAGCGCGTCGAGCTGTGCGCGTGACAATTGTTGCTCGTTTGACATATGAGTTCCTCTTTTCTATGATACGATATCTTCATCGTATGGGATTGACGGACGTGCGTCAACGCATCCTAAAACATTTTTTCAGAATATTTAGTGTACGCTCGATGAGATATGAGATAATCAAGTCATGACAGACTTCACAGAAGGAGTGGTTCAGATGAACAAAACAATGAAATGGGCGGTCGCGCTCGGCGTGACGGGTGCCCTCGTCGCAACGGTCGGTGTCGTCTCGTCCCGGGGACGGACGGATGATACGACGCAGACGATCCGTGACCGTGAGCTCGGTTACGAGATCATTCTCCCGTCGAAAATCGTCGAGGCGATCGAGCGCGGGGACGTCTATATCGAGAAGGCGCAGGACGTCGTCGATGTCGGCGACAAGAACAGCTACGGCACGTTCGACCTCTACTATAACGTCGAGGATGGCGACGACCAATTGTTGTTCCATTTGGACTTGATTGACCGTGAACTATCGGAAGAGGCGTTCGCCCAGGAAGTCGGCTACGGCAACTACCTCGGTGCGAGCGACAAGACGTTCTTCTGGGTCGAGCCGACCGAGGCCGTCCCAGGTGCCGAGGCGCACACGGACGAGATTGCAGAACTCATCGAGACGCTCCCAGAGCTCGAGTTCCGGACGTTATGAGTCAGCCCGCTACGGCGGGCTTTTTCGATTATGCTACAATATGACGTGAGGTGATTTCATGAATTGGACAGTAGAAGAAGTGAGACAGGCAGACCAGGTCGCGGCACTCGAGGCAGCGGTCAACACGTTTGACAAGATCGACGTGAAAGTCGGGCACGTGACGGTCGGGCAGAACGACTACGCCGTCTATGACGGGGACACGCTCGTCGGTTATATGGTGCTCTTCCCATATCTCCCGAACGAGTATGAGGTGAACGCGCTCGTCCATCCGGACTATCGCAAACAAGGCGTCTTCACGGCGCTCTTCGAGGCGGCGAAACATGACGCGAAAGCGAACGGCTGCGAGGCGTTCACGTTCGTCATCGACCGCAAGTCGAAGGACGGCAAGGCGGTCATCGACCATATCGGTGCCGCTTACCAGTTCTCGGAGTACAACTTGGTACTGAAAAAAGCGGAGCTGTTCTTGAAGCCGAACGAGGTGTCGCTCCGCGAGGCGACCGACGCCGACCGTCCGCTCATCATCACGACGCTCAGTGAGGCGTTCGGTGACCCGGAGGACGTGACGGAGAACATCTATCAACAGATTGACACGCCGGACCGGGTGACGTACATCGGTGAGGTCGAAGGACGGCCCGTCGGTGTCATCCGTGCGCTCCTCGCTGGCGACGATGCCGGCAGCATCCACGCGTTCGGCGTCAAGGCGGACGAGCAGGGCAAAGGCTACGGCACGAAGATGTTGAAGCAGATGGTCCAACAGCTGTTCCGCATGGGCCGGACGAAGCTCGAGCTCGACGTCGAGACGGAGAACATGGCCGCGCTCGAGATTTACAAGCGGGCCGGGTTCGCGGAGAACGGCGGCTATGAGTTTTATCTGTTAGAACTGTGAATTAGACAGACGCTCTCGGTGACGAGGGCGTTTTTTCATTGACCAAAACTTCAACTGAAAACGCTATACAAATGCTGGGACGCGGACGATATAAAAGGTGATGAAGACATAAGAGGAGGAACTCATAGTGAAGCTATTCAAAAACTTTACGACCCAGCTGCTCGCTTGGATTTTGGTCACATCGTTTATCACAGGCGGTGCGGTCGGGTACATCACGCTCTTGTTGCTCACGGAGCTTGAGATGGCGAAAGGGCAAGTCATGCTCGTCGGGACGGCCGTGGCGTTGCTCATTTCAGGGATTGGCGGAGCCATCATCTACTTGATCGCCCGTCGTCCACTCAAGGCGATCGAATTGGCGTCGGACAAGGCGGTCGAGGTCGGGAACGGTGACTTGACGGTCTCGTTCGCGGACGAGACGACGACAGACCGTTCGGAGATGGGACGTCTGCTTCTCTCGATGGACAACATGGTCGGGCACTTGCGTGAACAAGGCACGAACATGCGCTACACGGCGGACCAGCTCACCGGTTCGGCACAAGAGATTGCGGCAGCTGTCCAAGAGGGCAATATCGCCGGCGAGAACATCCGTCAAGCGATGGACGCCTTGAACAAGATGCTTGAAGACAACGTCAATGCGACGTACAGTTCGATGGACTTGCTCGGTGCCGTCGCCCGAACGATGGAGAATATCCGTAACGAGATGGGATCGGCTTTGAATGCAGCGAGCGAGATGCAAAAAGAAGCGGAGAGCGGCAAAGGCCTCGCTTCATCTTCAGTTGATGCGATGCATGCGATTGCCGGCAAGGTTGAGCAGTCGTCGACGCTCAACAGCAAGTTGACAGAGATGACAGGTGAGATTTCGCGCATCACGGACGTCATCAGTGACATCTCGGCGCAGACGAACTTGCTCGCTTTGAACGCGTCGATTGAAGCGGCACGGGCTGGCGAACATGGACGCGGCTTCGCGGTCGTCGCGGCCGAGGTCAAGAAGCTTGCCGAACAGACAGCAAACTCGACGCAAGAGATCACCGATTTGATCGTTGACGTCAAACGTTTGGTCGGCGACACGTCGTCATCGATGGCGAACGTGAAAGCCGAAGTCGAGACGGGCGTCGGTCTCGTCGAGAAGGCGGGCGGTGCGTTCGCATCGATTCATAACTCGGCGAACGAGGTGTACAGCCACGTTCATTCGGTCGATGCGCTCTTGGATGAGTCGCGTGGACAGATCGACTCGGTCGTCACGAACTCGGCCGGCATCGTCGGCATGGTCGAAGAGGCCTCGCGCTACGCGACGGAAGTCACGTCAGCGGCGAGCCAACAGGCGGCGAGTCTCGGTGAAGTGAACGGCGCGATGACAGAGCTCGTCCGTGTCGCGGAGAGTTTGCAGAATGAGACGGAGCAAGTGAAGGTAGAAGCGTAAGGAGGAGCGACCCAGCGATGGGTCGTTTTTTATTCAAAATTAAAAAACTACTCGAAATGAGTAACTTTTTTCGAAAAACACTAAACAGAATGAATATGACTCCGATATAGAGTATGGAAACGCAAAAACGTTACCAACTAGTACAAGGTGAGGGGCCGGCCTAAACCTTGTATGCTCGGACAAATGGATTTGGAAGAGCGGAAAAACTCAAACCTATGGAGGGAAATTACAATGATTATTAACCACAACCTTAATTCGATGAACGCACACCGTAACATGAACATTAACACAGCACAAACAGGAAAAGCGATGGAGAAATTATCGTCAGGTCTTCGCATCAACCGTGCTGGAGACGACGCGGCTGGTCTTGCAATTTCTGAAAAAATGCGCGGACAGATTCGCGGTTTGGATCAAGCATCACGTAACTCACAAGATGCCATTTCATTGATTCAAACAGCTGAAGGTGCATTGAACGAGACTCACTCAATTCTTCAACGTATGCGTGAACTTGCAGTTCAATCAAGTTCTGACACAAATACTGGTGATGACCGTTCTGAAATTCAAAAAGAATTCGTAGAGTTGAAAAATGAAGTTGACCGTATCTCAACTCAAACAGAGTTTAACACTAAAAAATTGATCAATGGTAGCCTCGCTACAGCTTCATTGAGCTTCCAAATTGGAGCAAATAAAGACCAAACGTTAGAGTTGACAATTGCCAACATGGGAGCTACAGCATTAACAATCTCAGGAATTAACTTAGGATCAACTTCTGCACTTTCAACTGCAGCTATCGAAACAATTGATACTGCAATCAAAGCGGTTTCTCAAGAGCGTTCTAAACTTGGTGCTAACCAAAACCGTCTTGAACACACAATTAACAACTTAAGTGTTGGTGCGGAAAACCTTCAAGCAGCTGAATCACGTATCCGTGATGTAGATATGGCGAAAGAAATGATGAACTTCACGAAGAACAACATTTTGAATCAAGCTGCACAAGCTATGATGTCGCAATCAAATCAACAGCCTCAAGCAGTGCTTCAATTGCTTCGTTAAGGTTAATTATCTAAAAATAGACATCATTCAGAAATGAATGATGTCTATTTTTTTTAAAAGGTGGATACAATGAATAAATTATCAGCAGTCATAATCGTAAAAAATGAAGAGAAGGTAATTCGGAGATGCTTGGAATCAATTAAAGACTTAGTGGATGAAATAGTAATTGTTGATACAGGATCAACTGACCAAACTGTACAAATTTCTAGAGAATATACAGATGATGTTTATTTCTTTCAGTGGTGTGATGATTTTTCAGCAGCAAGAAACTTTGGAAAAGAAAATGCGAAGAATACATTTATTTTAAACATAGATGCTGATGAATATATAGATGTATCAAAAATATCTGAATATAAAGAATGGATTCAAAAAAAAATTCATATCAATAAAGCCTATGTAACTAAAATTCACAATTTTACCGATGATTCAAAAGTTGTAGAACACATAGCAGTTAGAATCGCCTCCAGTAATTTAGAATATACTGGAGCTGTCCATGAAGAAATAATTACAAGCGATGTAGGAATCTCTCCAATTGAACTTTATCATACTGGATATCTAGAAAAAACTCGAAAAGAGAAACGAAAATCTGAAAGAAACTTAAAATTATTAAAGGAAAAACTTAAAAATTCAAATCAAAAAATTGATCATTATTATTTAGCAAAAGAGTATTTATCAATAGATAATTTAGAAATGGCGAAAAAAGAACTTATAAATGCATTGTCTGATAAAAAATATTACGACCAACTTTGGGTTCCATTTGCTTGGACAACATTACTAGATATTTTAATAGTTGAAAAGGATTATAATAACTTGTTAATTATTAGTTCTGATTTAACTGAAGGTTATCCGGACAGTCCTGAGTATGCATTTTACAACGGATTGAGTTTGTTGTTTGTTGGAGAATTGGTGAAATCTAACCATAAACTCATGAACTCGTTGGAGAAAATTGAAGGATCATTTATTGGAAAAGATTTATTGTATGAAAAAATATTATCTTTATTGTGGAAATACAACTGTGCATTTGAAGAATACGAAACAGCTATTGAAATTTTGTATACTTTATCTAGCAGGTATGGAACGTTCAACCATAGACATATTTCTCTTTTAGCTGGAATGTTAGGTAGGTTCCCGGATATTGCAAAACATTATATTAATATTAGTGATGATTTTTTAAGAAGAAGTATTTTGAGGGAACTATTAGTGCAGGAAAATTATCATTTAGGAAAACTATTTTTTAATGAACATACACAAGATATTTGTGAATATAAAAAATGGAGAAAATCAAACTTTTTAAAATATTCCGAATTAACTTTCACGGATGTATTTAAAAATATCATGTTTGGAAATTTTGAAAATATAATCGATAATAACAATAATCTATTAGATGAGATTGATAATTCAAATTCTTTTCTTTTTATGGCATACCCTTTTAAAAACAAAATAAATAACGTGAAAAATTTAGAATTGACTTTAGAATCGTTAGAGCATTCAGATATTTATTTTGATTTATATATCTGTTATCAATATATGAAGATAGTGCACGAAAAGAATGGACTAGACGGACTTCATAATCTGATAGTTAAAAATCTAAAAGTTTAGAGTCGAGAAAGAGGGCTATTAATTAATGGAAGCTGAAATTGATACGCTAAAAAATGAATTGGAACAACATCTTGAATTACTAATTGAAAATAATGAATTTCTTAAAGCAGAAAAATTGATTGATGAGTTTGAGCTTCTGTTTCCGAATGATTCTTTAGTTTACTGTGCAAGAGGTATTATCTGTTTTAATAAAAAAGAATATAATAGCGCTCAGTTCCATTTTGAGACTGGGTTAAATATAGATTCTAATAATATCGATCTTTTATACAATTTAGCCTATCTAAATGAAAATGTTGAGAACTATATCTCTGCTTATAGAATTTATAAAAAAGCAAAAAAAATAAACACTGGGAAAAAATTTGAGTTCTTACTTGCTGAAAAAGTAAATACACTTGAAAAATATCAAAGTGTTATCGAATATATTAACAGAAAAAAAGTCTTATTTATTGATTATATATTTCCACCATTAGCAGGTTCAGGAGTTCAAAGAGCTTTAAAGTTTATTAAATACTGTAGAGACTTTAATTATGAACCTATTGTTGTTACTACATCAAATCATGTTTACTACCCTACGGACGCTACTCTTCTAAAAGAAATTCCCAATGAAGTTGAAGTGATTTATATTGATGAGTCGAATGTGCTAACTAGTGAAAAATTAAATGAATTATTCGATATGTACGCAAAGGTTTTGAAAAACGACTTAGAAATTCTAAAAGAATTATTAAATTCACTTAGTAACTCCAAAGAAGACATTACAAATTATCTCATTCCTGATATTCACATTTTATTTGCAAATGAGATTATTAGGATACTGCCTGAGATATTAGATATAAAAGATATCGATTTAATATATTCTACCTCTGGCCCGTACTCCTCGCATATTGCTGCACTTTTATTAAAGCAAAGGTTTAAATTACCTTGGGTAGCAGACTTTAGGGATGAGTGGACTAATAATGCCTATTTAGAAAATACAGATAAATCGGATTTATTATTTAGTACTCTTGAAAAAATGGAAAAAAGTATTTTAGAAAATGCAGACCATATCATTACAACAACAGTTGAAGCGAAAGATAATTATATAGTTGATTTTTCGGTAAATCCTTCTAGGATTACGACAATATTTAATGGATACGACGAAAGTGATTTTATAAGTTCTGATACAAAAAATGCAACTAATACTAAATTTAGAATGATTCATAACGGGAGTTTTTATATGAATAGAACTCCGCTGAGCATCTTTAAAGCAATTAATTTGTTGGTTAAAAATCAAAAAATCAACATCAAAGAAATTGAAATGATATTTACTTCTGAAAATCATAATTTAGAAAATTGGCAACAATTAGTGGAAAGAATGGGATTAAGTGAAATAATTCAATACACTGGATACTTATCTCACCCTGATAGTATTGAAATTTCTTCAAATGCTAATTTGTTACTTTTAATAGTTGGTGACACACCTAAGTGTAAAAATGTTATACCAGGTAAACTATTTGAATATTTAAAACTTGATGCACCTATTGTAGCTATATCTCCTTCGAATAGCGCAGTAGAGAATGTTCTTAACAACACAAATAGAGGTCTCAATTTCGAATGCGGTGATGAATTAATATTGGCTGATTTTATATATGAAAATTATCTTGCTTGGAAAACCGGTAAGGTTGTCAGTAATCAAGGAATTCAAGATGAAATTGAGAAGTTTACGAGAAAAAACTTAACAAGACAATTGTGTGAAATATTTAACTATGTTACTGAGCAAAGGAATAATATTACGAGTGAAGAATATACAATTCCGGTTAACAAAGAAGAAGATAAAAATTTCTATGATTCTCTTTTCAGTGACGGCGGATGGGATCAAACATATTTCAAACATTATTCTGATACTCATTACTTTCCTATTTGGGAAAAGGCATTTAGCTTAATTAAAGGGAAGGGGAAAGACCTAAAAATATTAGAAATAGGTTGCGGTCCAGGTCAATTTGCCCAGCTATTATTCGAAAGAAAAGTTACAGATTATCAAGGATTTGATTTTAGTGACAAAGCTATTGAAATGGCAAAGCAAACAAATAAAATGCATCACGAAAAATTTCATGTGGGCGATGCATTTGAAACTAAAGTCTTTGATCATTATATGTACAATCTAGTGATTATCTTCGAAGTTCTTGAACATATTGAGGATGATATTGCAATTTTAGATAAAATCAAAGAGGACACAACTATTTTATTCTCTGTTCCAAATTTTGACTCACCCGGACATGTAAGATGGTTTAATTCAATTTTTGATATTTACGAAAGATACAGACTTATTTTAGATATCAAATCTATTAGTATTCATAAGCTAGCCGGAGAAAATAAAATCTATTTAGTGAAAGCTAATAAAAAATGATGTTTTAAATAAATATAACATCATCCGATAATAAGGGAGATAAAACATTATTAAAGGAGTTTTCAAGATGAGTTTATTTAACTCTGAAATCCGCCTTCACCTACCTCCCTCTGTCTTACCATACGAACAAACGAAAAATGTGTTCGTCGAAGCGAATCAAAAAGCGCTCGCAGACGAAGGGATTGTCATTCTTCCGACGCCTCAACACGTTACAAAACTAGAGGCGGCTGTCAAGAAGGCGAATCTTGTACTAGAGCAACAACGTACCGGTTTAAAGTTCATGAAACATGAGAAATTGAATGACTTCTATATTCAAATCGTAGATACGAACAACGAAGTCATCCGGGAGATTCCAAGTAAGAAGTCGCTCGATTTTTTTGCGGCATTTATGGAATTCAATCAACTCTTCGATGAACGTATTTAAAGGAGGTATACGATGACGTCACCAATCCGATTTGGCGGACTCGCCAGTGGAATTGATACCGATTCAATTATCAAACAATTGATGCAAGCTGAACGTATGCCAGTTGATAAACTTGAACAACAAAAACAGACGACCGAATGGAAACGAGATGCGTATCGCGAAATCAACCGTTCGCTCATGACCCTTCGAAACAGTGCGGTCGATCTCATGTTCAGTCGTAATTTTTACGCCAAAACGTCTAGTTCATCTGATGAATCACGTGTCTCTGTCGTAGCGGGACCTTCTAGTGGGAACACGGCAATTCGTATCGAATCTGTCAGTCAGCTCGCAACAGCGGCTACCCAAGTCGTTGAGCCTAAAGATAAAAATGGAGTTGCAGTAACGAAGGCAACAAAAGTTGCTGATATGAACTTACAATCGGCCATACAAGAAGTGAAGTTGTCTACTGATACAAAGGAATGGACGCTTTCTCCTAAGCCAAAAGCCGGAGCGACTATTTCGTTGAAAGACGCAACAAATACACCTGTTGATGCCTCAAGTTATACTTATGATGAAGCGACTGGGAAAGTAACGATGAATGATGGCTCGGATATACCGACTGGCACAACGGCCACTTACACATCTGGTTATCAGATTCAAATCCGTTCCGTTGAAGGCGGAGACTTTCAGACAATTAAGGTGGCGGAAGACGCCACAATGGAGAACCTAGTTACTGCTTTGAATGGAAAAGAATCAGGAGTGTCAGCATTTTTTGAACCGATTTCTGGTAAATTGTCAATTACTCAAAAGCAGACCGGTGAAAATGCAATCATAGAATTTGACGCAACAACGAAGGCTGCTTTTGGTGTCGCTCCTGGAGATTTACCGAAAACAGGAACAGATGCAAGCTTCATAGTGAACGGTATTCCGATGACACAGAGCTCAAACACGGTTACGATTGATAACATGACCGTCACGTTAAAATCGGAATTTGCATCTGGTGCGGTGACGCTTTCTGCTGCAACAGACACACAAAAAATCTTTAATAATATTAAAGGATTTGTCGATAAGTATAACGAGACGATTGATCTCATGAATAAGAAAGTCCGTGAAGAACGGTTCCGTTCGTTTGCACCGCTCACACAAGCCCAACGCGATGAACTTTCTGATGATGAGATTAAGAAGTGGGAAGAAAAAGCGATGAGTGGGATGCTGCGTGGCGATACGATTGTCCGCAGTGCGATGGACACGATGCGAGGCAAGTGGTCAAGTGCGACATCGAGTACTAACGACGATGAGATGAAGCAACTCTTCCAAATCGGGCTCTCAACCGGTGCTGATTTCACCAATGGTGGGAAAATTGAACTAAACGAAGAAAAGCTTAAAGCGGCCATTGAAAAGGATCCGGATCAAGTATACCAACTCTTCACTAATGCGGAGAGCGGACTACTTCCCCAAATTCGTGATGCAGCGACTAACTCGCGATCGTCCATTACTCGGATTGCTGGTGCTGATGGTGCCGGTGCTCCGACGTATTCGATGGGGCGTGAGATGACGCAAATCGATACACGGATTAAGCGTTTGAACGATTTATTAGTCGATAAAGAAAACGCCTATTACCGTCGCTTTGCAGCGATGGAGACGGCGATGAACCAGGCGAACTCACAAGCCGCCTCATTGCAACAGTTCTTAGGCGGAGGCATGTAAGAGGAGGAATTTTAAATGGTAGCCAACCCATATGCAGCATATCAGAACAATGCGGTCACGACCGCGAACCCACAAGAACTGACGCTCATGCTTTACGACGGGGCGCTCAAGTTCATGCGCCTCGCCAAACTCGCTATCGAGCAAGGAAATCCAGACTTAAAGAACACGAACATTCAGAAGACGCAAGCCATCTTCCAAGAGCTTCGTCTGACACTCAATAAAAATATTAAAATCTCGTCGAATTTAGACTCGCTCTATGAGTACATGTGGCGCCGCCTTGTCGATGCGAACGTCAAGAACGACACGACGATTCTCGATGAAGTCCTCGACTTCACGACTGAGCTCCGCGACACGTGGAAGGAAGCGATGAAACTCGCGAAGCAGGAATGAGACCCATCGATGAGATTATCTTCAAAACGCAACGATTAAAGGATTTACTTGAAAAAGTACCAGAAGAACCGACGTATGACACATGGATGGACCAAATCCATGAATTGCTCGACGACCGTGAGCAACTGCTCGCGGCTCATGGACCGGACCTGAAGGATGCTGACCAGACAGTGATTCGCCAACTCGTCGACGACAGCCAGCATATTACGCGGTTAATCGAGGCGGAACACCAACGGCTCGGGATGACGCTCGGGACGGCTCGTCAGGAACGAAAAACGGTCAAGTCATACGTCGACCCATATGAAGACGTCGATTCGAACTTCTCAGGATTGTTCGATCAACAGACATAAAAAAGCGCTGAATATATCAGTGCTTTTTTATTTTAATAAAATATTGATGTATCGTTGAAAAAAACAACCTTCCATCCGATAATATCAATGGGATGATTTGGATATGAATTATCATTAATGGAATGTTGTGGAGGAATTTCTTATGATTATCAAAAATAACAGCAATGCAAATCAAGCGTTACGTCAATCACAAATAAATACAGGTCAAGCCGGTAAAGCGATGCAGAAACTGTCTTCTGGATTAAGAATTAATCAAGCAGCTGATGATGCGGCAGGATTAGCAATCTCTGAGAAGATGAGAGCTCAGATTCGTGGGCTAGATCAAGCTGCTCAAAACGCTGTGGATGGAATCAGTTTAATTCAAACTGGAGAAGGTGGATTGAACGAATCTCATTCAATTCTACAACGTATGCGTGAACTTGCTGTTCAGTCTGCTAATGATACAAATAACTTAGCTGACCGCGGAGCGATTCAAAAAGAGTTTAATGAGATGACCACAGAGTTAAATCGGATCGGGAATCAGACTTCCTTTAATACTAAAACTGTTCTGAACGGATTAAATGGTAAAGGAGGAGAGGCGTTAGTCACCCATAGTATTCCTGGAACCCCTGGTGCGATTCGGGGAATCTATACAGTTGGTATCAATACGACATCATTGAATATCAATGATACGATTCAAGTTGATGGACATACGTTTTTAAAATCTTCAAATGACCCGTTGTTATCGGGTGAATTCAATGATTTATCGACACTAGTCACTGCGATACGTGCTGTACCTGATTTGAACACTCGATACACGGTACAGGTGATAGGTACTCCTACTCCGAACGGATTACGGTTCGAGCATAAAACAGGGGAAGAGTCTTGGTCTCAACCTAATATCGGTACTACCAAATCACCTGATCCATATATCAGCTCCCCAATAAATACAGTTAGACCCGGAAGAGGGGGAAGTCAACCTATTCCAGGGGAGTTCGAAGTTTATGAACAAGATATTATGCCCTTGAAACCAGGAGAGACAATTAAGGTAGAATGGATTGGGAAGTCACCGTTCAACAATCGTGAAATAGAATTGACGTTTATTCCAGATGCACCTATTCAATCGGGTGGGAATGTGAGAAGTTTGGCAGAACTAATGAGTGAAGTTAGTGGTGCCGCATCACCACATATGACACATAATTCGTCGTCAAACCCTATAAAATTTGAAGAAACTTATACTTACGAAGGTACATATCATCAGTTGAAATTGACGCGAGGAGGTAAAGAAATAACCCTTCAAATTGGCGCAAATTCTGGTCAATCTATGCAGTTAGACCTTAATGATATGAGAGCCGCACGAATTGGGTTGACCTCTACGGTAAAGGGAGAAGAGGGTTTCACATCTGAACGTGTCGTTAAAAATCGTGAAGGAAATCGAGACGCTGAGTATGCATTAGACATTACTACCCAGTCTGGTGCCAGTCAGGCAATTAGCAAAATTGACCAAGCTACCCAACTCGTGTCCTCTGAACGATCAAAGATGGGGTCATGGCAAAATCGCTTAGATCATGTAGTGGCAAATGTTTCGATATCGGCTGAGAACTTGCAGGCTGCCGAATCCCGAATCCGAGATGTCGATATGGCAAAAGAAATGATGGCATTTACGAAATCAAACATTTTAGGCCAAGCTTCTCAGGCAATGATTGCCCAAGCCAATAAACAGCCAGAGGCCATCCTTCAACTGCTTCGCTAAATATAGGTACTTCAAACAGCTCGAAGGCGCCGCGCCTTCGAGCTGTTTTGATTTATGAAGTTTTGATTTGTTGCCGCACTTTCAAAAGCACTCTGGATAGCGTGAACAAAACCAGCCCGCTCACATTAAACTTCAAGTAAACCATCAGGGCATCTTGAGGTGACGAAACCGGCAGAAAACCACTGAATATGACGAGCGGCAGAATCGTCACATGCATCGTGGCCCAATGTATCAGAATCTGTTTTCGGAACGACCACTTTCGAACTTCATAGATGACACTCGTCAGACCAAGGAAAAATGCCATTCCGCCATAGACGAGCATATTATGTATACCTTCCATATTTCCATCCCACCACTGATACGCCGCAAGCAATCCGAATAGCGTGAACCACTTTACACCGCGAACCAATCCTCGTTTCAATAAAGTCATCTAGATCGTCCCTTCACTCATTCGTTGTCCTTATCTACGACTCAACTTATGAAAAGTTTCAATTTCGAAGTAATGGTGCAATATCGTCTGTTTTCGTTTACAATCGAACAAATACCACTTAAACCGGTAAAAAACCGGGTAAATACCACTGTAACCGTTGCTTCTTTTCTGGAAAGGGGAGGGAAACGAGATGAGTGAGAAAAAAGTGAAACCTGAGTCAGCGAAAGACCGTCGTTACTTCGTCTATGGTCCAGAAGGGGCGTACGATGAGTACGTGGAACGTGACCCGAAACTTGAGGCGTATGTCGAGGACGATGCGCCAATCGAAGACGGTCCCGATCCGTATGAAGAAGAAGAGCTCAAATCAAGAGGATAAATAAGTCGAAGTCAAGGTCGTTTCCATGACCTTGACTTTTATTTGTTCAGGGTAATAACCTTCAACTTTTTCTTACACCGGTCAGGCTAGACAATCCAGTATGCTCATCTTATCAACCACCACTCACACGAAAAGGGAGAGAGTTAAAATGAACATGAAACGATACGGATTGTTGCTAGCCTTACCATTGACGCTACTTGTCGGATGCGGGGAAGCCGATGAACTGAAGACGACCGCGACCGACACAGAGGAAGTCGTCGAGGCGGAGAAGACGGAAGAACCGGTTTCGGAATCCACAACAGATGCGGAAGTACAGGAGAGTGAGCTAGGCTCGAACCAGTTACATGAAGAACAAGGCGCTCGATATCAAAGAGACGATTGGCTCCGTCAACTTCGCCATCGATAAAGTGCAGACGTCACGGCTCACCGTCAACGAAGCGTATCGCGATTCGTTCGATGGACAAGAAGAAGTGACGGTCGTCGCGATGAATGTCATCGTCGAAAACACGATTGACGACACGATTAGTTTCCATCCGAATCAGGCGACGCTCGTGACGAACACGGGTGAACAAGTGTCAGCCGACTTATGGTTCTCGGATGATGTCGGCGGGGAGTTCCTCGGCAAAGTGAAGAAGGAAGGGAACGTCCTCTTCTTCGTCAAAGCGATGCCGGAAAAGCTAGGGGACGTGAAAGTCGTCATCGATGGACCTTCTGATGCGAACTATCAGTCAATCGGGGAATCCCGTTACGAATATACAATCAACGTCGAGAAATAAGCAATGGCCGCTCCAGGGAACTGGTGCGGCCGTTTTGTGTCCTGACTAATACCTAAAAAATTTTACGTTTCACTCGAATTCCCTTCTAAAAATGGGGAATAAGATTTATATAAGTTGGAAAAGTCTAGAGGTAAAGGAGAGGATTGGATTGAAGTCGTACGGATTCATCTTAGCCATTCCCTTGCTCATGTTAGTCGGATGTGGAGACGCGGGGTCTTCATCGACTACTACCGAACCTACCAGTCAAAGTGAAAGCGTTCCGTCGACAGACAGCCAAGAAAAACCGCAAGAAACAGAAACAGTGAAGGAGGAAGAATTTGAAGTTCAAGAAGATGAGGTTGGCCGCAGTCAAATTTATATGAAGAATCGGAATCTTGGGATTGAAGAAACGATTGGGCCAATCATCTTTCAAATCGATAAGGTGCAAACGCTTCGTCTAGAAGTCGCTTCTGATTATCGATTCATGTTCGATGATCAAAAAGAAGTGACCATCGTCTCGTTCAATGTCATTGTCGAAAATACGAGTGACGAGACGGTCAGTTTTCATCCGAACCAAGCCAGGCTTGTGACAAACACAGGCGAACAGGTTAATGCTGACATCGTCATTTCAGAGGATGTAGGCGGAGAGTTTTTAGGGAAAGTGAAAAAAGAAGGTGGGGTACTGTTCCATGTCGAATCGATGCCGGAAGAGCTGACAGAAGTCCGATTCGTCGTCGAAGGCCCTTATGATGATCAATATCGTCCGATTGCCGAGGAGCGATATGAATACACAATCGATGTCACCAAATAACAAGAACGCGCATCTCCACGATGCGCGTTCCTTTATTTATCGTTGATGCGGCAACGGGATCGTCAACACGTTCCAGTTCTCGCCGGCGAATACTTTCGCGAGATAAACGATTTGTCCGACGTGATAACTGTAGTGCGACACTTGCTTCTCGATCGCCCAGATGACGGTCTTCTCCTCGCCGCGGATGAAAACGGTCTTGCCGAGGTCTTCCGGTGTGAGGCTCGCCAATACGTCGTCCAACAATCGCCAACGTTCATCCCACGTCGCCATCAGTTCGACGCGGGACTGTTGCTGGTCCTCGAACTCGGCGTCACGGTTCCGGTCCGGCTTCTCGCCGTCCGTCGTCAAAAAGTCGGTCCAGCGCGACTTCATGTTGTTCGAGATGTGCTGGACGATGACCGTGAGCGAGAGCGTGTCCTTCGCGAGCACGCGATGCATGTCCTCGTCGCTCACTTGCTTCAACGCATCCTCGGCGAGTTGTTTCTGTTCTTGGAAAATCGAGCGTACCGTTTCGATATAGCGGACTTCAAACATGGAATGACCTCCTTTAGATTCCTACTAAGCATACCCCATTCTAGACGTGATAAAAATAATAGTAAAATAGCGATATTCGAATTATAATAAGAGAGAACCGTGCAAGACGCCACCGCGTGGTCGGTTCTTGGGTGCCCTGTTTAGGTTTAGACGGGAGTCATGTTCCGTCGATCTCCTTTCGGTTTGGGGGTTCATCCTTATAGAGAATCGATCGCGTTTGTCCGTGAGTGGATGAGCGCGGTTTTTTGTATGTGAAAAGGGAGAGCCGCGGCTCTCCCTTTTACGCGTGTTCGATTCTAAAGTCTTCCCAATGCGACCGGGCTTGTGTGCGGATCCGCTCCGACACTTCCTTGCTACCGAGCAAGATGCCGTACCAACGCCTCGCGTCCTCATACAGACCGAGCGCGGCCGACAAGTCGGCGATCCGCAGCATGAGCTGGTCGTACGGGAGGCCGGTCCGGACTTGGTCCGTGTACGCCTCTTGTACTTCGTTGTATTTGTCGAGCGTCCGTTTCATCCATTCCTTCTCGGACGCCTCATTCCCCGTCAGGCGATACATCCAGACGAGCCGCATGCCGAGCATGGCGACGACGGACGGCTTCTGGCCGCTCAGTTGGGCCGTCACGACGGCGAACTTGTAGAGCCGGATGACGTGATCGGCCGAGCGGTCGCCCGCGAGCGCCTCGGCATTGACCCGGTCGAAGTAGCCATTCTCGAGCGCTTCGCGATGCGTCTTTCGCACCTTGTCGAACGAGTCGTGGAAGACGAGGTGACAATGGCTACAGACGGTCGGCTCATAAAAGTACGGGTTGGCACCGTCGTACGTCGTATACCCGTCCTTCGCAACTTCCTGCGGTCGGATATGACGCGACAAGACACGCGGCGTCTCGCTTTGCTTCAAGCAATACGGACATTTTACTTTTTTCGAAAAGATATGTTCTGCCATCATCTCACCTCACACGTATACGTTGACGAGCAGGCCACGAATCTCGCCGACCTGGTCGAGGAGCGACAGACGTGATGCTTCGCCCGAGATGACCTGGTCCGTTAGCGCGAGCAGCTTCTGGTCGACTTGTTCGACAATCTTATAGATTTTGGCGCGACCGCGGCGGTTGAAGCCGCGTTTGTCCTCGAGGCGAAGCGCCGCGTCAACGGCGTCTTTCATAAAGTCTTTAATGAGCTGTTTATATTCAGCGAGTGACTCGACCGTCTGGCTCTCGGCGAGGAGCTCACCTTTCTCGTGGATGGCCGCGATTTGGCGTTGGAAGCGCTCGTGCTCGCGGTCCTCACGTTTTTGACCGATGACGTTCTGGAACGATACGCCGGGCTCAGCCTCGGGGCGTTTCGCCTTACCGGCGCCGTGAAGCGACTGCGTCTCCATGATGCGACGAATGTCCATAGGATCCGTCCTTCCTTAAGTTAGTTCAACAATTGTAGCACGCCTTGCGGCAAGGCGTTCGACTGGGCGATCATCGCCATGCCGGATTGGTTCAAGATGTTGAGGCGGGCGAAGTCCATCATCTCGCGCGCCATGTCGGCGTCACGGATGCGTGACTCGGACGCCGTCAAGTTCTCGGACCCGATCGTCACGACGCTCACGTTCGCCTCGAGCCGGTTCTGGATGGCACCGAGTTTTGAACGTTCGAGTGATACCTTTTGAATCGCGGCGTCGAACTTGGCGATGGCGTCATTGGCGCCACCTTGTGTCGTCACGTCTAAGCCGTCGATTCCGAGCGCGCCGGCGCGCATGTCGTCGACGTTCAAGACGACGCCCTCGCCGCTGCCGGCACCGAGTTGGAAGAAGAGCGTCTCATTGCCGGCGATAAAGTCACCGTTCATGATTTTCTTCGAGTTGAACTCGGTCGTCTCGGCAATCCGGGTCACTTCATCCGTGAGCGCAGCAATCTCGTCTTGAATCGCCTTGGCGTCATCACCGCTCAGCGTCCCGTTCGACGCTTGGACCGACAACTCGCGCATCCGCTGCAGGAGGGCGTGCGTCTCGCTCATCCCGCCTTCAAGCGTCTGGGTGAGCGAGATACCGTCGAGCGTGTTGCGTTCGGCCATCGACAACGAGTCGAGCCGGATGCGCATCTTCTCAGAGATGGCGAGTCCGGCCGCGTCGTCGGACGCCTTGTTGATGCGGACCCCGCTCGAGAGGCGGTCCATCGTCTTCTTCATCGTCGCCTGATTGACGGTGAGCGATGAGTAGGCTTTCAGTGCCTGGACGTTATTGGTAATTTTCATAGCGGTTTCCTCCTGCCGGTACGGGTTTCAGACGGGCATTCTCGATCGCCTCGCCCCATGTCTGGTCGAGCTCGGTCGCGAGACCGTGAAGCTCCTCGATTTTATCCATGTCTTGCTCGATCAGCGCCTCGAGGCTCGATTTCGCCATATAGAGGTAAAGCTCATCGAGTTGAGCTGAAATAATGCCACCGCCGTCGTGGAGGCCTTGGTGAAGCTTCGCGAGCAGTTCACGCGCTTGGCGCAAATGGCGGTTGCGTTCGGCGATGGTCGCCGTCCTGGCTTGTTCATAATGATAGACGAGCGCGTGGAGCATCGCTTGGGTCAGCTCTTCCGGGCTCATTTCGTATAGTCGGTTCGGGTTCATGATGGGTCTCCTTTGATGGTGTCGAGTTCTTCAATCAGTAATAGCACTTCGGCCATGACGTCATACAGTTGGGGCGGAATCGCGTCCCCGAGGTCGAGGTCGAGCAGGTGGCCAAGGAGCGAATGGTCATGCTCGATGGCGACGCCGCGCGCTCTCGCCTCATCTAAGATTTTATCGGCGACGGCGCCGGTGCCGCGGGCGACGATGACCGGGGAGCGGTCAATCGTCTCGTCATAGCGGACGACGGCGGCCGTCTTGCGCTTTGTCAAATCCATGCGTTGATACATAACAGCCTCCTAGATGCGGAAATCATAGCCGGTCGTCTCGAGCGTCGGGCGCTCGGTCTCCGGTCGGTCAGACTTCGTCAATGGGCGGAACTGGGTCGTCACACTCTTGTAGCCGATCGCCTCGAGCGTCGTCTCGATCTTGCCGAGTAGGGGACGGGCGAGTGCCTCGACGGTCGGGTCATCGTGTTCGAGCGTGAGCCGGAGATTCCGGTCGATCGCTTCGAGCTTGACGCCGATCTCGCCGAGCCGTGGCGTCTCGAGCCGGATATAGAGCACACTGTTCTCCCAGTCGACGACGTCCCCAGCCTCCCGGTTTTGGATATGGACGTGGATGCCGGTGTCGATCTCTTGGACTTTCGCCGGCAAGGCGAGGATGAGCTGGTGGAGCTGCCCGCCGTCGAGCCGATTCAACGTCTGTTGGACTTGGAAGAACGAGGCGAGCCGTTGCGCCTCGGGTGTCGCCGCGTCGGCTTTCATCGACAGCGTCGACGCCTGGACGCGCTGCGCCGTCTCTTGGATGACGCGGCCCGATAGGTTCGGGTCGACTTTGAACGGCGTGACGCGCGGCAGTTCGCCGGCACGGGTCGCCTGATGCGGGATGTATTCGAGACGGACGTGATTCGGCACGTACCGGAACTCGTTCAAGCTGGCGCGCACTTCTTTGATGAGCGCGGCGCTCTCGGCCGGTTTCGTCGACAGCAACCCGAGGGCGACGTCGAGCTTCGCTGTCATCGCGACGAGCGCCTTCTCTTGGGTCGCGCTCGTATGTAACAAGGCGTCCGTCTTTTGGATGAGTTGCGTCAAGCGGGTCGATACCGTCTCGAGCGCGGGCCGGGCCTGATGCGGGTTCGTCTCGACGAGGGTGGCGACTTGGCCGAGTTGTTTCGTCACCGTCACTTGTTCGCTTCGGAACGTGTTCGTCACGGTCGCGAGATGCGTCGTCACTTCTTTGACGAGCACCGGGCGTCCGAGGGCAGGCGGTAACGCCTCGCGCGGTTCGATGCGCACAGGGCGCGGCTCCGGCAACTCGTTGATGAGCCGGTCGACCGTCTCCGGTGTCGGTGTCATACGCTCGCTGACCGGGCGCGACAGGTTGACGTGCTCGATGAACCGTTCTTTCTGCGGGTATGGCGCGTCGGGCGCCGGTAGTTTAAGTTGTTGTCTCGCTTCATCTAATGACGCGATGGCGAGATCGCGCGCGACGTCACGCGGGAGCGTCGGCGCCTCGACTGTCTTCAGCCAAAGGACGGCGTCGCGCATGTCGCCTTTGAAGACGGTCTCGAGCAGTCGCACCGTGTCCTCGTTCATCGGCAACCGTCCCGATTGGAGCAGACGGCTGACGGCGCTGCGGACCTCGGGCGGGAGCGATGCGAGCAACGCCTGAATCTTCGTATCGAGTTTCACCGGTTGACCGGTTGACGTGTCCGGCGTCTCGCTCTCGGGCTTGACGACGATTGTCGCGATGAGCTGGCCGTCCTGTTCGGCGAGCGTCAGTTGAAACGGGTTCGTCTTCGGGAGCCCGCCCTCGAACGTGACCTCGACGTGCTCGCCGTTGATTTTGACGATCCCGGTGTCGGGTCCGGTCTGTTTGACGAGCTCGGCTTTATAGATGCGGTTCGTCTGGATGCCGGCTGTGACCGCGACGGCCGCGGTCATGGGGGCTTGGATTTGCATAGTTGTCACCTCGACCAATATATCGACCTCTTTTTCAAAAAGTGAAGTGAAACCGGCAGAAAAAAACCTCCCGTCGAATCGACGGAAGGGTCAAGAGTTGAGCGTGGCACTCTGGTTTAATTGTTGGAACCGCGCGACGAGTTCGCCCGTCGCTTTCAACTGATTGCGGAGGACGTATGAGGTCGCATTCGTGGTGATCCGGTGACCGTTCTGGGTGACGACCAAGCCTTTCGACTCGATCGGGTCGCTCGTGATGTCACGGATGTGCGACCAGGCGTACCATTCACATTCAGGCCGTTTCGGGGACATCGTCGGGAAGAAGACGAGCCCGGACGTCGGTTCGATGACGACCGGCACTTTGCCTTTGATTCCGGCGACGCGCTTGGCGACAAAGATGCGCTCCTCAATCGAACTGCTGTACTGGCGGCAGGAGAGCTGCAAGAGCTGGTAGGGCCGGAGCGGGGTCTTGATCTCGGAGCCGTCCTCGAGAATGACTCGTGATTCCCAAGCTGTCTCGTAACATGGCATAATAGCGACCGTTCGCTTCGTAATACGGTACTTTTCCTCGGAATGGTAGGGGCGCATATGGCTGCACCGTCCTTTTCGTATTAGATTTTCAGGCTCGGCTCGCCCGGATGGCGTACAAACCTAAATCATCCCCTTCATGATATATCACAAAATATGTAAATTCAATAACTCTATATGAAAAGTAGGGAAATATAATTCCAATGTAAGCCAAAAGACGATTCATTTACAAAAAATTGAGAAAGTGTTTGTCACGCTTCCAAGAAGGTGGTAAGATTACCGATAGAGGGAAAGCCTCTGTATTCTTCAATGGTGAAAGGAATGGATTTACACATGGTAGGTAAAGTAAAATGGTTTAACTCAGAAAAAGGTTTTGGATTCATCGAAGTAGAAGGCGGCAAAGACGTATTCGTACACTTCTCTGCAATCCAAACTGACGGCTACAAATCACTTGACGAAGGTCAAGAGGTAGAATTTGAAATCGTTGATGGCGAGCGTGGCCCACAAGCGGCTAACGTTACAAAATTATAATTTCAAACCGGAAGCCGGTTCCCTCGTGGAGCCGGCTTTTATTTTTTTTACATAACGTCTTTCGAATCAAAATCGCGTTTAAGAACAGGGAGAACGGGTAGTTTGTTTCTATACCGCCGATTCAAGTTGAAGACGATCCATTCGGAACAAAATTGTCATTATTTTCTGATGATAACGTTTTCAAACGATTTGAATTCGGGGTATACTATAAATGAGCCACCTGGTTCCACTTTCTTTTTTTAGAAATGAAGCAGGAGATTCGGTCCACATCGACGAATCATTGGGTCAAGTGGTTATTTTAAGGAGGAGTTCAGATGATTTATAACATTCGCGGCGAAAACATTGAAGTCACACCAGCTATTCAAGACTATGTCGAGAAAAAGTTGGACAAATTGACTCGGTATTTCACAACTCCTACGGATGCACAGACGGCTTACGTCAACTTGAAAGTGTACAACGAGAAACAAAAAGTGGAAGTGACGATCCCGATGCCGAACTTGTTGCTCCGTGCTGAGGAAACAAACCTCGACATGTACGCGGCGATCGACCTCGTCGTCGATAAATTGGAACGTCAAATCCGTAAGCACAAAACGAAACTCAACCGTAAATCGCGTGCCAAAGAAGGCGGTATCGGCGAGTACTTCAAGTCACTCGAAGGTCCTGAGGACGTGGTCGTTTACGACGAGGACGAGGCAGAACTCGAACTCGTGCGGACGAAGCGTTTCACGCTCAAACCGATGGATACGGAAGAAGCGATTCTTCAGATGGACATGCTCGGCCACAGCTTCTTCGTCTTCTCAGACGCAGAAACGGGCAACACGAACGTCGTCTATCGTCGTAAAGACGGGAAATACGGCTTGATCGAACCAGAATAATTCAACCTTGAAACCACACGGCCCTCCAATGCGGAGGGCCGTTTCGTTTGGCCTTTCCTTGAAAGCGAGGGTCACTTCGGTTAAACTGTACATTAGGGAAAAAACATGCATTTTTCAGTGAATGCAGAGGAGATAAAGCGTATGGCGAACTTTTTGAAAGATTTATTTGCTCCACAGAAACGAGTATTGAAAAAAGCAGAAAAAGCGGCCGACCTCGTCGAGTCGTTCGCCGAACCGATTAAAGCCTTGTCTGACGAAGCACTTCAGGCGAAGACGGTCGAGTTCCGGGAACGTTTGGACAAGGGCGAGACGCTCGATGATATCTTGCCGGAAGCGTTCGCGGTCTGCCGCGAGGCGTCCGAGCGTGTGCTCGGTATGCGCCACTATCGCGTCCAGCTCATCGGGGGCTACGTGCTCCATAACGGTGACATCTCTGAGATGAAGACCGGGGAAGGGAAGACGCTCGTCGCGACCCTCCCAGTCTATTTGAACGCGCTCACGGGCCGTGGCGTCCACGTCGTGACGGTCAACGAATATTTGGCCCGCCGTGACAAAGAACTCATGGAGCCGCTCTACTTCGCGCTCGGCCTCTCGGTCGGCCTCAACGTGTCGAACATGGACCGTGTCGAGAAGCAGGCGGCGTACAACTGTGACATCACCTACTCGACGAACAACGAGCTCGGTTTCGACTACTTGCGTGACAATATGGTCCTTTATAAAGAAGACCGTGTCCAACGCGAGCTCTACTTCACAATCGTCGATGAAGTCGACTCGATTCTCGTCGATGAAGCGCGGACCCCGCTCATCATCTCCGGGTCGGCCCAGAAATCGACAGAGCTCTACACGCGGGCCGATGCTTTCGTCCGCACGCTCAAAATCGAGGACGACTACACGGTCGACGTGAAGACGAAGTCGGTTCTCCTTACTGACAAAGGGGTCGACCTCGCCGAGAAGTTCTTCGGTATCGACAACTTGTTCGCAATCGAGCACGTCTCGGTCAACCACCACGTCGGGCTCGCCCTTCGTGCCAACGCCGTCATGCATCATGACGTCGACTATATGGTCCGCGACGGCCAAGTCATGATCATCGACCAGTTCACCGGTCGGGTCATGGACGGACGCCGCTACTCGGAAGGGTTGCACCAGGCGATCGAGGCGAAAGAAGGCGTCGAGATTCAACGCGAATCGATGACGCTCGCGACGATCACGTACCAGAACTACTTCCGTATGTATGAGAAGCTGGCCGGGATGACCGGAACGGCGAAGACGGAGGAAGAAGAGTTCCGTAACATCTACAACATGCAAGTCGTAACGATCCCGACGAACAAACCGATCCTTCGGGAAGACCGCTCGGATCTCATCTTCAAATCGATGGACGGCAAGTTCAAAGCCGTCGTCGAAGAAATCATGGCAGCCCACGCGACGGGACAACCGGTCCTCGTCGGGACGGTCGCCGTCGAGACGTCGGAGCATTTAAGCAAGCTTCTCTCGAAGAAGAAAATCAAACACGAAGTCTTGAACGCGAAGAACCACGCCCGTGAGGCCGAGATCGTCGAGAACGCCGGTCAAAAAGGTTCGGTCACGATCGCGACGAACATGGCCGGACGCGGAACCGACATCAAGCTCGGTGAAGGCGTCATCGAGCTCGGCGGATTATACATCATCGGGACCGAGCGCCACGAGTCACGCCGGATCGACAACCAGCTCCGTGGACGGGCCGGACGTCAAGGAGACCCGGGTAAATCCCAGTTCTACTTGTCACTCGAAGATGAACTCATGCGCCGCTTCGGGACGGACAGCCTCCAGAACATGATGGAGCGCCTCGGCATGGACGACACGCAACCGATTGAGAGCCGCATGGTCTCGAAAGCGGTCGAGTCGGCCCAGAAACGTGTCGAAGGGAACAACTATGACGCTCGGAAACAGCTCCTCGGTTACGATAACGTCATGGCCGACCAACGGAAGGTCATGTACAAAGACCGGGCCAGCATCCTCGAGAACGAATCGGTCACGGACATCGTCCGTTCGATGATTCAAGAGACGGTCGAGACGGGTGTGGCGCAATATACGCCGCTCGAGCTCGTACCGGAAGAGTGGAACATCGACGAGCTCGCGCACTGGGCCAACCAGACTCTCGCCCTCGAACAGCCGGTCGAAGGCAAGGACTTCTACGGCAAAGAGCGCGAAGAGATCATCGAGCTCCTCGCTGAACGCACGAACGCGCAGTATGAGGCGAAACGCCAACTCGCGCCGCCGGAACGCTTCAACGAGTTCGAGAAGATTATCGTGCTCCGTGCCGTCGACTCACACTGGATGGCGCACATCGACCACATGGACCAACTCCGTCAAGGAATTCACTTGCGTGCGTACGGTCAGAACGACCCGCTCCGCGAGTATCAGGCGGAAGGTGTCAACATGTTCGACGCGATGAACGCGGCCATCTCCGAAGAAGTGACGGGCTTCGTGCTTCGTGCCGAAGTCGGTGACAACCTCCGACGCGAGAAAGTCGTCGAGGAGGAAGTGGCGGTGTCTGGCAAGGACGATACGCCGCTCAAGAAAAAGCCGGTCCGTCGTTCGGAAGACCAACGGCTCGGGCGCAACGACCCGTGCTGGTGTGGTTCAGGCAAGAAGTTCAAAAACTGCCACGGCAAACAACAGGCTTAATTTTGAAAGAGGCGGGCCCGCTCGCCTCTTTCCTACGGAAAGGTGACCTACACTATGGAAATTTCAGATATTCGCAACGAACTCGAGGCGATGGCGAAACGCCTCGAGAATTATCGCCAATCGCTCAACCTGACAGAGAAGCAGGCCCGCATCGCCGAGCTCGAGAACGAGATGACGTACCCAGACTTCTGGGACAGCCAAGAGAAGGCACAGAAAGTCATCGACGAGTCGAACGCGCTCAAAGCGATGGTCGACAAATATCAAGAGCTCGCCGATGGGCATGAAGACGGCGAAGTCACGCTCGAACTGATCAAAGAAGAGCCGGACGCCGAGATGCAAGACGAGTTGGCAGAAATGGTCACGGCGCTCAAAGCCGATTTCGACGCCTTCGAGCTCGAGATCCTCTTGAACGGGCCGTACGACGCCAACAACGCCATCCTCGAGCTTCATCCGGGGGCGGGCGGTACCGAGTCGCAAGACTGGGCATCGATGCTCCTCCGCATGTATCAGCGCTTCGCCGACAAGCAAGGCTGGAAAGTCGAGACGGTCGACTATCTGCCGGGCGAAGAGGCCGGCGTCAAGTCGGTCACGCTCCGCATCGTCGGGCACAACGCCTACGGTTACTTGAAGGCGGAGAAAGGGATTCACCGCTTGGTGCGCATCTCGCCGTTCGATTCGTCGGGCCGCCGTCATACGTCGTTCGTCTCGTGTGACGTCATGCCGGAGTTCGATGACGACATCGAAGTTGACATCAAGACCGAAGACCTCCGAATCGATACGTACCGCGCGTCAGGCGCCGGCGGTCAGCACATCAACACGACCGACTCGGCCGTCCGGATCACACACGTGCCGACGGGCGTCGTCGTCTCGTGTCAGACGGAGCGTTCGCAAATCAAGAACCGTGAGTCGGCGATGAAGATGCTCAAGGCGAAACTGTATCAACGCGAACTCGACGAGCAGCAACGCAAGCTCGATGAGATCCGCGGCGAGAAGACAGACATCGGTTGGGGCAGCCAAATCCGCTCGTACGTCTTCCACCCGTACGCGATGGTCAAAGACCACCGGACGAGCTATGAAGTCGGGAATACGGGCGGCGTCATGGATGGGGACATCATGGGCTTCATCGACGCTTACCTCCGCAAGACAAATATGTGATGCAAGTGGCTCAAGGACTCCTGTCTTTGGGCCACGTTGTATGTAGAGGAGAAAACCTTTAATGAAGCAAATCGTCAAAGACTACATGTATTTACTGACCGGGTCCGTGTTCGTCGCCTCGGCGTTCAGCTTGTTCCTGTTGCCGAACAACCTCGCCTCGGGCGGCGTCAGTGGCATCTCGATCATCACGTACGAGCTGTTCAATATCTCGCCGGGGGCGTTCCAGCTCGTGTCGAACGTGTTGCTCCTGCTCGTCGGCTGGATGATTCTCGGGCTTGGCTTCGGCGTGAAGTCGCTCGTCGGGTCGATTTTCTTGCCGAGCGTGATCTTATTTTATGAAGCGATCGACGCGGGGGCGGCCGTCAATGATACACTGCTCGCGGCCGTGTTCGGCGGGGCCGGCGTCGGGATCGGGCTCGGCCTCATCTTCCGGGGGCGCGCCTCGACCGGGGGGATGGATTTGCTCGCGCAGATTCTACATAAGTTCACCCACATCCCGCTCTATCTCTGTATCGCCATCCTCGACGGAGCGGTCGTCCTCGTCGCTGCCGTCACGTTCTCGTTCACGACGGGGCTATATGCACTCATCGCCCTCTTCATCACAATCAAGATGATCGACTTCGTCCAGCTCGGCTTCACGCAGGACAAGATGGCGTACGTCATCTCGGAGAAGCGGGACGTCATCACGCGTGCCGTCTTCGATGAGCTCGACCGCGGCGCGACAGAGATTCAAGCGATCGGGGCGTATTCGCGTCTCGACCGCCCGATGTTGCTCGTCGTCGTCCGTCAGAACGAGGTGAGTCGTTTGAAAGAGATCATTCGCCGTATCGATCCCGACGCGTTCCTCATCTTCAGCGAGGCGCACGAGGTGATGGGGCAAGGGTTCACGTCCGATAAGCGCTATATCAACGTTCCCTAAGTTGTGGAATCTTTGTGTATTTTTCGTGAGTTAGGTTAGAAAGCGGTTCATAACGGCTATAATGGTAAAAGTAGGTTATTTCTACGACATAGGAGGGGAACCTGATTATGAAGAAATGGATGATGGCGATCGGACTTGGCGCCATGCTCACGCTCGGTGCGTGTGGCGGTGGCGATGAAGAAGAGTCGACGAGCAACGGGGACGGCGCGAACACGGCGTCGGTCGACGCGGAAGCGGTCTACGCACAAAACTGTGCGGCCTGCCACGGTGCAAACCTAGAAGGCATGAGCGGTCCGAAACTTTCGGACGTCGGTTCACGTCTATCGGCGAGTGAAATCGAAGAAGTCATCAAGAACGGGAAAGGCGCCATGCCTGCGAACGTGATTGAGGACGAAGAAGAAATCACGGCCGTCGCGGCTTGGCTCGCCGAGAAAAAATAATCATGGGGAACCACGAGGCGACTCGTGGTTTTTTTTGTCTTCATTTCCTTTAACTAAATATGAAGCGCCCATGATTCAGTGGAAGCATTCACAGATGCAGGTATCTTTTGAATGTGCGTTTCATCATCTGTGTCCGAGTCGTGAAATCATTCTTCAACGCGACAATTTCACACCGAACCCCATCCAACTGAAACATTCCTGTAATGGTTATTTAAAAGTCCGATTGCTATAATTGTAGGCGCTTGAACAATATCGCCTGGCGTAATTTACAGACAGGTGGACACGAACGGCGTCCCTTGACAGGACGAGTGCTTATCGTGTAGAACAGAGGCTAGACGAAAATATTCACTTAACTAACTAATCCAATCTTCGTCATAGATGCATGAAATAGGATAGATGCATGAAAAATATATAAAAAGGGTAGGGAATACGTTATGATCTCGATGCAAAAAGTCAGCAAAGTATATCCGAACGGCGTCGTCGCCGTCGATGACCTCGAGTTAGAGATTCAAGACGGCGAGTTCTTATACGTCGTCGGACCATCCGGCGCCGGGAAATCGACGTTTATGAAAATGATTTATCGGGAGGAGAAACCGTCGAGTGGTCTTCTTTTGATTGATGGGATTGACGTCGGCAAGTTGAAAAACCGCCACGTCCCGAAACTGCGCCGTCAACTCGGCGTCATCTTCCAAGACTATAAGTTGTTGCCGTCATTGACGGTATATGAGAACGTGGCGTTCGCGCTCGAAGTCGTCCAGGCCGACACGAATACGATGCGCAAGCAAGTCATGGACGTGTTGAACCTCGTCGGACTAAAGCACAAGGCGCGCAACTATCCAGATGAACTATCGGGTGGGGAGCAACAGCGTGTGTCGATCGCTCGGGCCATCGTCAACAAGCCAAAACTTATCATCGCCGATGAGCCGACGGGTAACTTGGACCCGGATACGGCTTGGGGCATCATGGAAGTGTTTGAAGAGATTCACCGTCGCGGGGCGACTATCGTCATGGCGACCCACAACCGTGATATCGTCGACAAGATCCGCCATCGCGTCATCGCGATCGAGAACGGGAAAGTCGTACGCGATGAAGAGAAAGGAGCTTATGGCTATGATATTTAAAAGTGGATTCCGTCATCTACGCGAAGGGTTCAAGGGAACACTACGCAACGGTTGGATGACGTTCGCGGCCATCAGTGCCGTTACCATCACCTTGTTACTTGTAGGGGTATTCGCCCTCGTCATGTTCAACGTCAATGAGATTTCAGAGAACGTCGAGAACGACGTAGAGATCCAAGTATTCGTCACTCGGACCGCGGAGGAAGCGAACGTCGAGAAGCTCGGCGAGAATATAGAGCAGATTCCAGGCGTCGCCTCAGTCACGTTCAGCTCGAAAGAGGATGAACTGGAGAACTTCCGCAACCAGCTCGGCGAAGATGCGAACGCCTACGGGACGGTCGAGAAGGACAACCCGCTCCACGACCGCTATATCGTCAAGGCGTCAGACCCGCTCAACACGGAGACGGTCGCGGACGCGGTGCAATCACTCGCGAACGTCGATAAGGTCACATATGGACAGGACTATATCGATAAGATGTTCGCCTTCTTCAACGGGATTCGCATCGGCGGACTCGTATTGATCGTCGGTCTCACGCTCATGGCGATGTTCCTCATCTCGAACACGATCAAGATGACGATCTTCTCACGCCGTCGCGAAATCGAGATCATGCGTCTCGTCGGAGCGAAAAACAGCTTTATCCGCTGGCCGTTCTTCATCGAAGGGCTTCTCCTTGGAGTATTCGGTGCGCTCATCCCGATCGCCGTCATTTACTTCGGTTATGACGTCGCATATAGTGCTTTACAACCATCGCTAGATCAACTGAATAGTGATATATTTAAATTGATTGATCCATCGATTTTGACGACGCAAGTGTCACTCGTCCTCTTGGCGCTCGGTGCCTTCATCGGGATCTGGGGTTCGACGACATCGCTCGGTCGATTCTTGAAAGTCTAATCTAATTTAAATATGAGGAGGAGTTGGCGGATGAAACGTTCGCTTGCGCTTGGATTAAGTTTGACGCTACTTGCCTCGCCTGTATGGGCGACGGAGAAAGACACGCTGAAAGCACGACAAGATCGGTTATCCAATCAATTGGAGGAATCCAAGAAAGCGCAAGACGAGACGGACGCCGAGCTCGAAGTCACCGAGGCGGAACGCGACGCGGTATCGACAGAAATCCGTGCCGTCAATGAACGTCTCGAAGGCTTAAGTGAACAGATCGCCGTCCAGCAGGAAGAAGCGGACGCGGCGCGCACCGAGCTCGAGGTCACCCGTGATCAACTCACTGCCCAAGGGCAGTACCTCGAAAGCCAGAAGGCGCTCCTTAGTGAGCGCCTTCGTGTGCTTCAAATACACGAGGACCGGTCCTATCTCCAAGTCGTCTTTGAGTCCCGTTCATTCGGAGACTTCGTGACGCGGCTATTGACCGCGCAGACGATCGCCGATCAGGACCGGGACCTCATACATAGCTATATGAGTGAAGTCGAGCGGCTCGAAGCGCTCGAGGCACGGCAGCGGACCCAGCTCTCGTTCCTTAAACAGAAAGAGCGAGAACTCGTCGTGACGAAACAAGCGCTCGACGTCGCCGCCGAACAAAAGCGCGATTTGTTGTCGGAACTGAACGAACAAGTCGAACTGCTCGAGCTCGAGAAGATGAGCCGTGAAGAAGAACAGGAGCTCATGAGTGAGCAGAGCCGCATCATCGCCGGTCAACTCGAAGCGATCGCGCAAGCGGAGCGGGAAGCCGCCGCCCGCGCCGAGGCCGAAGCGAAGGCGAAGGCCCAAGCGGAAGCGCAGGCAAAAGCCGAGGCAGAGGCGAGAGCACGGGCCGATGCCAAAGCGGAAGCGGACAAGCGGGCGGACGCCAAAGCGCCGACCGCCCCGGCGCCAGCCCCGACACCACCACCGCCTGCAGAGGCGCCGACGAACGTGACGGGACCGGCGACCTCGTTCGTGCGTCCGGTATCAGGCTACGTGTCGAGCCCGTTCGGCCCTCGTCAAAACCCGCTCACGGGCGTGGCCGAGTCGCATCGCGGCATCGACCTCGTCAATGCGACCGGGACACCGATCGTCGCAGCGGCACCTGGCATCGTCATCAAGGCGGCCCCGGCGACCGGTTACGGCAACGTCGTCTTCGTGTCCCATATCGTCGGCGGGGAAGTGTGGACGACCGTCTATGCGCACCTCAATGCGATCACGGTCACGTCCGGTCAGACGGTCGGCGCCGGTCAGACCGTCGGCACGCTCGGCAACACGGGCTGGTCGACCGGCCCGCATCTCCACTTCGAATTGCATCGCGGACAATGGGCGCCAGGGCAACCGAACGCGGTCGACCCGGGTCCATACATCGGTTACTGATGAGACGGACGTGTTCCAAATTTCTGGAACACGTCCGTTTTTCTGAACTTTTTGCTATACTGGATGAAAGACTGACAAAGAGAAATGAGGGACTACCCGTGAAAAATACAACCGCAGGATTATTAGCTGGCGCCACGTTCGTCGCCGGAGCCGGTGCTGGGCTCGCGACGATGGCGTTCACCGATGCGCCGTTACCGCTTCAACCGAAAGCAGAAGGCTGGGACAAGGTGGAACAAGTCCGCCAATTGATTGAGACGCATTCGTTGAAGGATATCTCAGAAGAGGACTTGTTGACCGGTGCCCTCGACGGGATGACGGCAGCGCTCGACGACCCGTACTCGGACTTCCTCGACGCCGAAGAGACGTCGCAGTTCACCGACTCGATTGAGTCGAGCTTTGAAGGAATCGGCGCGACTTTGGAGAAGAAAGGAGAAGACATCTTAATCGTCGCTCCAATCAAAGGCGCACCAGCCGAGGCGGCGGGCCTCCGGGCCGGAGACGTCATCACGGCGGTCGACGGGGAGTCGATTGAAGGGATGGCCGTCGAAGAGGCGGTCCAACTCATCCGAGGCGAGAAAGGGACCGTCGTCACGCTCACGATCCGTCGCGGTGGCCAAGAGGCCGACTATGAGATCACACGTGACACGATTCCGATCGAGACCGTCTACTCGGAAGTGAAAGAGCAGGACGGGAAGAAAATCGGCTATATCGAGGTGACCCAGTTCTCTGAGCCGACGGCCGATGAGTTTTTGGAGCAGCTCGAGACGCTCGAGTCAGAAGACATCGACAGCCTCATCATCGACGTACGCGGGAACCCGGGTGGCTTGCTTCCTGCCGTCATCGAGATGACCGGAGGGTTCGTCCCGACGAATAAACCGGTCGTCCAAATCGAGAACGCGGACGGGGAACGCGAATCGCAGAGCGGCCGCGCCCGCGAGGCGAAACCATACGACTTGTTCGTCTTGACGGACGAGGGATCGGCGTCGGCCTCTGAGATTTTGGCCGGGGCGCTCAAAGAAGGGGCCGGCGCCACAATCATCGGCAACAAGACGTTCGGAAAAGGGGTCGTCCAGACGGCGTTCGATCTCGAGGACGGCAGCAACTTGAAGCTGACGACGAGCAAATGGCTCACGCCGGACGGCAACTGGATTAACGAGAAAGGCATCGAGCCGGACGTCGAGGTCAATCAACCGGATTACTTCGGGGTGAACCGCATCCTCGCCGATACGGACGAACTCAAAGTCGGCGACTTCGGCGAGGCGGTGTCGAACCTGCACACTGTGCTGTCGGGCATCGGCTATGAGCCGGGCGGGCAGCCGGGGTATTTCGGTGACACGATGGCCCGTGCCGTCAGCGACTTCCAGGCCGACAATAACTTGCCGGAAGACGGGGTCGTCAATGAGGCGACGGCGTCGGCGCTCGAGTCACGCTTGCTCGAGGTGATTCAAGATGAGGCGAACGATGCCCAATTGAACCGTGCGCTCGAAGAAGCTGCAAAATAAGGATTAGGGAAAGGATTGGACAAGTGTGGACGTTCTACGAATGAGTTTTACTGCTTTGTTGACCTTGATCGGTAGTCCGCTACTCTGGGCGACGCTCGTCGCCCTCGCTTACATATCCATGACGCGCATCAAACGGGAGCGGGGCATGTTCCGCTCGCGGCGACGTTCGCCGAAATCGGACTGGCGCCATTTCGTATGGCCGAGCCTGTTGCTCGCCGTCATCGGTTCAGCCGCATTGATTTTACTCGAGACGACCGTCAACTGGGAGTGGCTCATGACGTTCAGCGTGCTGTATGCGCTCATCGTCTTGACGATGCACCCGCGCTTCAGCAGTCCGGCGTTCCCGTTCCTGCTCATGTTGATGGCCATCGCACTGCGTGACGTCGTCGACTATGGCGCCGTCTCAAGTTGGATGGACCGGCTGGCCGAGGTCGAGTGGACGGTATACGCGCTCGTGTTCGGTGTCGTCACCTTGGCGGAAGCGATTCTCTTACGTTGGAACGGACCAATCGAGACGTCACCGACGCTCATCTTGTCCAAACGAGGCCAGTTCATCGGCGGGCATGTCGTCAAACGGCTTTGGTTCTTCCCGCTCGTCGTCTTTTTGCCACCATCGTTCGGACTCGACATGCCGGTACCGGTCATCTTGCCGATTCCGATTGGGGTCAGCCTGTTGTCGACCGGCGCCTTGCCGGGGACGCTCCTCGGGCGCCTGAGCCTGTATCGCGGTCTGCTCGCGCTCGTCGCGCTCGGCATGTTCGGGGCGTCGTACGTCATCGACATACCGTATGCGGCCTACGGGTTGCTCGGCGTGTTCGTCTTGTATGAGCTCGCGTTGCAACTCATCAAGCGCGAGAATCGGGGGACGACACCGGTGTTCATTAACGGGAATCGGGGCGCGGTCATCATCGACACGCTCCCGGGTTCGCCGGGTGAGGCGATGCAGCTCATCCCGGGCGAGTCAATCTATAAAGTGAACGGCACGGTCATCACAGGCGGGAGTAGCTTCTATGAGGCGCTCCAGCTCCATAAGCCGTACATCAAGCTCGAGGTGCTCAATTTGAACGGAGACATTCGTTTCGTGCAACGGGCGATGTATGAGACCGACCCGCACGAGCTCGGCATCTTGTTCGTCGTCGAACCGGCGAGCCCGCGTCTACGGTTACGGAAATTATAAAAGGGAGCATCCTCAGCGGGTGCTCCCTTTCGTTCGTTCGATTAAAGTTCAAGCTTCGATGGTTTGAAGCCCATCGTCGCTTCGACAGCGTGTTGCCAGCCTTTATACAGATTTTCACGGTGTGACTCGTCCATGTTCGGTTCAAACTTGTGATCGAGTTTCCACTGTTGCTTGATTTCGGATTGGTCTTTCCAGAACCCGACAGCGAGTCCTGCGAGGTAGGCGGCACCGAGGGCCGTTGTCTCGCTCACTTCCGGACGTTCGACTGGCACGTTCAAGATGTCCGATTGGAACTGCATGAGGAAGTTGTTGTTGACCGCACCACCATCAACGCGGAGCGTTTTCAACTCGATGCCAGAATCTTGTTCCATCGCCGTCAATACGTCGCGCGTCTGATATGCGAGGGATTCAAGCGTCGCCCGAACGAAATGTTCTTTCTCCGTACCACGTGTAAGGCCGAAGATGGCACCACGTACGTCTGAGTTCCAGTACGGTGCACCGAGACCGACGAAGGCAGGGACGACGTAGACGCCGTCAGTCGTTTCGACCCGGTTGGCGTACTGTTCTGTATCTTTCGCCGACTTAAGCATGCGGAGTCCGTCGCGAAGCCATTGGATGGCCGAACCTGCGACGAAAATCGATCCTTCGAGCGCATATTCGACTTTACCGCCATAACCCCAAGCGATTGTCGTGAGCAACCCGTGGTCCGATTTGACGGCTTCTTCGCCCGTGTTCATGAGCATGAAGCAACCCGTACCGTACGTGTTCTTCCCTTCCCCTGACTCGAAGCAAGCTTGACCGAAGAGGGCAGCCTGTTGGTCACCGGCCGCACCGGCAATCGGCACTTCGAAGCCGAAGAAATGATACGGGATCGTGTTGGCGTATACTTCACTCGACGGTTTGACTTCCGGGAGCATCGATTTTGGTACCGTCAGAATCTCGAGGAGCTCATCGTCCCACTTCTGCTCATAGATGTTGTACATGAGCGTCCGCGAGGCGTTCGAGTAATCCGTGACGTGGGCGTGACCGCCTGACAGTTTCCAGATGAGCCACGTGTCAATCGTCCCGAAGAGGAGGTCGCCGGCTTCCGCTTTCTCGCGGGCACCTTCGACGTTATCGAGAATCCATTTGACTTTCGTTCCTGAAAAGTAGGCGTCAATCAAGAGGCCCGTCTTGTCGCGGAACAAGTCCCCATGTCCGGCCGCGTTCAGCTCGTCACAGATGCCAGCCGTCTGCCGCGATTGCCAGACGACCGCGTTATAGACTGGTCGTCCTGTCGATTTCTCCCAGACGACGGCAGTTTCCCGTTGGTTCGTGATCCCGATGGCAGCGATCTCTTTTGGATCGATATCCGCCGATCCGAACGCCTCGGCCATGACGGCGAGGACAGAACCCCAAATCTCGTTGGCGTTATGCTCGACCCAGCCCGGTTTCGGGAAGTACTGTTTGAACTCACGTTGAGCGACCGTGACGATTTTTCCGTCGTGGTCGAAGATGATGGCGCGTGAGCTCGTCGTTCCTTGGTCAAGTGCTAAAATGTAACGTTTTTCTTTCTCCATATGAGAGAGCCTCCTTAGAAATTAGAAAGATTATGGTACGAGAATGCCGTAAATCAAGGCGGCGATGATTGCACCGATGATTGGTCCGACGACCGGGATCCATGAATAGCCCCAGTCCGACGTACCTTTGCCTTTGATTGGAAGGATCGCATGGGCAATCCGTGGCCCTAAGTCACGCGCTGGGTTGATCGCATATCCCGTTGTACCACCGAGCGAGAGACCGATTGAAACGACGAGGAAACCGACGATTAACGGATTCAAACCGTCCGTGAACGTGTTAGCCCCGAATGATAAAATCCCAAAGACGAGAACGAACGTCCCGATGATTTCCCCGATTACGTTATACGGCGTACTACGAATTCCCGGTGCGGTCGAGAACGTGGCGAGTTTGGCGCCTGGATCGTCGGTTGCATCATAGTGAGGCTTATAATGGACATATACGAGGACGGCCCCGATGAACGCCCCGATAAACTGCGCCAAGATGTAGCCTGGCACATCAGCCCAAGGGAATGAGCCTGCTGTCGCGAGCCCGACCGTGACGGCAGGGTTCAAGTGCGCCCCTCCGTAGATTCCGGCCGCGTATACCCCGATCATAACGGCGAAGCCCCAACCGAACGTGATGACGACCCAGCCTGCGTTCTCCGCTTTCGAATGGCGGAGGACGACGCCGGCGACGACACCGTTTCCGAGCAAGATGAGTAGCATTGTACCAATAATTTCGCTGACGAATGCTGACATGTGATACTCCCTTCCTTCCATATTAAATTTGGCTTACCACTTCATTATATGCCCCAAATGTAAGCGTTTCAAAACCGAGTATGCAAAAAAAGCCACTTTTCTTATGAAAAGTGGTTTTGATTGACAAAATGCCGTTTGAAGTCGAATGCAATCCCGATCAGAAAGACGAGCAGGACCGCCAAACTGACGTATGCGAGCGGCGCGTAGAGGGCGGCACCGAGGTCGAGCGCGATTGAGACGATGACGGCCACATATAACCAGGCGAGCCGGGTGGAGATCTCTTTATCGTGATAACGATTCGTGAGTGAGGCGCCGAGCGGGGCCCCGATGAACGCCCCGACGACCAACGCGAGCGGTGTCATATAGTCGAGCGACAGTGACGGAAGGTAGCCGACGAGTCCGCCGAGCGAGATGAACAGGACGGCGGCCAGGCTCGTCCCGACCCCGCGATGCGTCGAGAAGCCGAGCCAACTGACGAGCAGCGGGACGATGATAAAGCCGCCACCGATGCCGAGCAGGGCCGACAAAAAACCGGCCATCATCCCAATGACGAGAGCCGCGACGAGCGATGATTTTTTCGGCTTCTGCGGTTTCGATGTTTTCTTTAATAGCGTAACGGCAAAATAAGATAGGATAGCCAGATAAAATAGGTTGAGCAACCAGTCATATGTTCCCGAGATCGAGAGGACGAGCCGGCTCGACAGTTGCGCCGTGACGGCACCGGCCAAGCCGACCGTGATACCTGTCGACCACGACACGTTGCCGAGAGACGTATGTTTCTTGGCGCCGGACAGGCTCGTCCCGACAACGAACAAGAGCGACGTGGCGACGGCCTCGGCCGCCGAGTATCCACTAAAGAGCAGCACCGGGACGATGATGACCCCGCCGCCGATGCCGAAAAAACCGGACAAGGCGCCGACGATGGCACCGAGCGGGATAAAGAGAAGCGACCACATGACGACCAACTCGTTTCTGTTTAGATTCATTCTCCATGATAACGAAAAGCGGAACGATTTGGGAAGCGTGTCAGAAGCGAATATTTGTTCGTGTATGTGATATAATCAAGGCACTATGCAAGGTACAGAAAGCGAGGAATATACATGGATAAGATTAGCGTTCCGTTCGACTTACAATCAGAATATAAGCCGGGCGGCGACCAACCGGAAGCGATTCGTCAGCTCGTCGAAGGCATCGAGCGCGGCGACCGATATCAGACGTTGCTCGGGGCGACCGGTACAGGGAAGACGTTCACCGTATCGAACGTCATCCAAGAAGTGAAGAAGCCGACGCTCGTCTTGGCCCACAACAAGACGCTCGCCGGACAGCTCTACTCCGAGTTCAAAGAGTTCTTCCCGAACAACGCCGTCGAATATTTCGTCAGTTATTATGACTACTATCAGCCGGAGGCGTACGTTCCGTCGACCGACACGTTCATCGAGAAAGACGCCTCGATTAACGATGAGATCGATAAACTCCGCCACTCGGCGACATCGGCCTTGTTCGAGCGCGACGACGTCATCATCGTCGCTTCCGTCTCCTGTATTTACGGTCTCGGTAACCCGGAAGAATATAACAGTCTCGTCTTAAGTCTCCGTGTCGGGAAAGAGATGGGGCGCGACCAGATGCTCCGCAAACTGATTGACATCCAATATGAACGGAACGATATTGATTTCCAGCGCGGCCGGTTCCGTGTCCGCGGCGATGTCGTCGAGATTTTCCCGGCGTCACGCGACGAACAATGCTTGCGCGTCGAGTTTTTCGGTGACGAAATCGATCGCATCCGCGAGATGGACCCGCTCACCGGCGAGATTATCGCCGACCGCGAGCACGTCTCAATCTTCCCGGCGTCCCACTTCGTCACCCGCGACGAGAAGCTGCAAAAAGCAATCGTCAACATCGAGGCCGAGCTCGAAGAACAACTCGCCAAGTTCCGCGAGGAAGGCAAACTGCTTGAAGCCCAGCGTCTCGAACAGCGGACGAACTACGACCTCGAGATGATGCGTGAGATGGGCTACTGTTCAGGCATCGAGAACTATTCGCGTCATTTGAACTTGACGGAGGCCGGGGCGACACCGTACACGCTTATCGACTACTTCCCGAAAGACTTCTTGCTCATCGCCGATGAGTCGCACGTGACGCTGCCGCAAGTGCGCGGCATGTATAACGGTGACCAGGCCCGGAAACAAGTGCTCGTCGACCACGGTTTCCGTCTGCCTTCAGCTAAAGATAACCGTCCGCTCAAGTTCGACGAGTTCGAGAAGAAGTTGTCGCAAGCGATCTTTATCTCGGCGACACCAGGTCCGTTTGAGCTCGAACACACTCCGCACATGATCGAACAGATCATCCGGCCGACGGGACTGCTTGACCCGACGATCGAGATTCATCCGATCAAAGGACAAATCGACTACTTGATGGATCAGATTCGCGACCGCATCAAACGTGACGAACGCGTCCTCGTGACGACGCTCACGAAAAAGATGGCCGAGGATTTGTCGGACTATCTACGGGAAGCGGGCATCAAGGTCAACTATATGCACTCGGAAATCAAGACGCTCGAGCGGATCGAGATTATCCGCGACTTGCGTCTCGGGAAATACGACGTCCTCGTCGGGATCAACTTGCTGCGAGAAGGGCTAGACATCCCGGAAGTGAGTCTCGTCACGATTCTCGACGCCGACAAGGAAGGCTTCCTCCGTTCGGACCGGTCGCTCATCCAGACGATTGGCCGGGCGGCGCGGAACTCGAACGGGCACGTCATCTTGTTTGCGGATAAGATGACCGACTCGATGAAGCGTGCGATTGAAGAGACCGACCGTCGTCGCTCGATTCAACAGGCTTATAATGAAGAACACGGCATCACCCCGCAGACGATTCGCAAAGAAGTGCGTGGCGTCATCCGGGCGACGGTCGACGCCGAGGAGGATGTGCTCGAATCGCTCAGCTCGATGAAGCCGGCCGAGCGCGAAGAAGCCATCGCCAAGCTAGAAGAAGAAATGAAACAAGCGGCCCGCGACCTCCAGTTCGAACGGGCGGCCGAATTGCGTGACTTAATCTTGGAGTTGAAGGTAGGGAATTAAATGGCTGAAAAGAAAAATGCGATCGTCATCAAAGGGGCGCGCGTCAACAACTTGAAAAACATTGATATCGATATTCCACGGGACCAGCTCGTCGTCTTGACGGGCTTGTCCGGTTCCGGGAAGTCGTCACTCGCGTTCGACACCATCTACGCCGAAGGGCAACGCCGTTACGTCGAGAGCTTATCGGCCTACGCCCGTCAGTTCCTCGGACAGATGGACAAGCCGGACGTCGATACGATTGAGGGGCTGAGCCCGGCCATCTCGATTGACCAGAAGACGACGAGCCGCAACCCGCGCTCGACCGTCGGGACGGTGACGGAAATTTACGACTACTTACGCCTCTTGTTCGCCCGCATCGGGAAACCGGTCTGTCCGCGTCACGGCATCGAAATCTCGAGCCAGACGATCTCACAGATGGTCGACCAAGTGATGGAGCTGCCGGAGAAAACGCGCCTGCAAATTTTGGCGCCAATCGTCTCGGGTCGCAAAGGGACGCACGTCAAAGTGTTCGACTCGCTCAAAAAGGAAGGGTTCGTCCGCGTCCGTGTCAACGGGGAGACGATTGAACTGACCGATGAGATCGAGCTCGACAAGAATAAGAAACATTCGATTGAAGTCGTCGTCGACCGCCTCGTCGTCCGTGCCGACGTCGAAGGACGTCTCGCCGACTCGCTCGAGACGGCGCTTCGCCTCGCCGATGGTCGGGCCATCATCGACAAGATGGACGGCACCGAGCTGTTGTTCAGCGAGCATCACGCCTGTCCGATTTGTGGGTTCTCAATCGGAGAACTCGAACCGCGCATGTTCTCGTTCAACTCGCCGTTCGGCGCTTGTCCGACATGTGATGGCCTCGGCACGAAGCTCGACGTCGACCCGGAACTCGTCATCCCCGATCCGTCGAAGACGCTGAAGGAAGGTGCGGTCGTCGCCTGGCAGCCGACGAGTTCGCAATATTATCCGCAACTGCTCGCCTCGATGTGCAAACACTTCGACATCGACATGGACGTGCCGTTCGAACGGTTATCGAAGCGCGACCAAGACCTCGTCTTGCATGGGACGGACGAAGAGTCGTTCCTGTTCCGTTACGAGAACGATTTCGGACAAGTCCGGACGAACACAATCTTCTTCGAAGGGGTGCTCCGTAACATCGAGCGTCGCTATAAAGAGACGACGTCGGACTATATCCGTGAACAGATGGAGACGTACATGGCGACGCACGCTTGTCCGACATGTAGCGGCTACCGGTTGAAAGAAGAGACGCTCGCCGTCAAAATCACGGGCCACCATATCGGCCAAGTGACGAACTTGTCGGTCGTCAACGCCATCGACCTGTTCGATTCGATCATGACGGAACTGAGCGAAAAAGATATCGCCATCGCCCGTCTCATCTTGCAAGAGATTTGCGAGCGGCTCAGCTTCTTGAACAACGTCGGTCTCGACTATTTGACGTTGTCACGCGCCGCTGGGACGTTATCGGGCGGAGAAGCGCAACGGATTCGTCTCGCGACGCAAATCGGTTCGCGACTCACGGGCGTGCTCTACGTCCTCGATGAACCGTCAATCGGGTTGCATCAACGGGACAACGACCGCTTGATCGCGACGCTCAAACAGATGCGCGATATCGGCAACACGCTCATCGTCGTCGAACACGATGAGGACACGATGATGGAGGCCGATTATTTGATTGACATCGGACCGGGCGCCGGGGAACACGGGGGTCAAGTCATCGCCGCCGGCACACCGAAGCAACTCATGAAAAACAAAAACTCACTGACGGGCCAATACTTGTCCGGCAAGAAATTTATTCCGCTCCCGGCCGAACGCAAAGTGCCGGACGAGCGTTTCTTGAAGATCTTGAAGGCGGAGGAGAACAATTTGAAAGGGGTCGACGTCTCGATTCCGCTCGGTATGTTCATCGCCGTCACCGGTGTGTCCGGTTCCGGGAAGTCGACGCTCATCAACGAGATTCTGTATAAATCGCTCGCCCATCACATCAACCGGGCCAAGGCGAAGCCAGGGAAGCATAAGAAGATCGAAGGGCTCGACCATATCGATAAAGTCATCGATATCGACCAGTCGCCGATCGGACGGACGCCGCGGTCAAACCCGGCGACGTACACCGGCGTGTTCGATGATATCCGCGACGTGTTCGCCTCGACGAATGAGGCGAAGATGCGCGGCTATAAGAAAGGCCGCTTCAGTTTCAACGTCAAGGGCGGCCGTTGCGAGGCGTGTCGTGGGGACGGAATCATCAAAATCGAGATGCACTTCTTGCCGGACGTCTACGTGCCGTGTGAAGTATGTCACGGGAAACGCTATAACCGTGAGACGCTCGAAGTGAAATATAAAGGCAAGACGATCGCCGACGTGCTCGATATGACGATCGAGGAAGGGCTCGACTTCTTTGATAAGATCCCGAAAATCAAGCGCAAGATTCAGACGATTTATGACGTCGGTCTTGGCTATATGAAACTCGGCCAACCGGCGACGGAACTGTCGGGCGGGGAAGCGCAGCGCGTCAAGCTCGCCTCCGAACTCCACAAGCGTTCGACCGGCAAGACGATTTACATCTTGGACGAGCCGACGACGGGACTTCACGTCGACGATATCGCCCGCCTGTTGAAAGTACTGCAACGCCTCGTCGAGAACGGGGACACGGTGCTCGTCATCGAGCATAACCTCGACGTCATCAAATCGGCCGACTACTTGATCGACCTCGGACCTGAGGGCGGGGACGGCGGCGGAACGATCGTCGCGACCGGGACACCGGAGGAAGTCGCGGAAGTGGCGGCCTCGTATACCGGCAAGTATTTGAAGCCGGTGCTCGAGCGGGATTCAGCCCGAGCCAAACCAAAAGCAGGAAAACGGAAGTAAGGTATAGAAATGATGAGAAACGGGAACATGATTGACGTGTAACCAAATCGAAGGGGGAAACGAACAGTGAAACAAGAAATGCGTGAACTGATTCTCCAGCAAGTGAAGGATGGGAAGCTGACGATTGAAGAGGGAATGACCCAGCTCGAGCGACTCGAACGGCTCGAACCGGAGCGCGTCCAAGCGCTCGAGGAACGTCAAGAGACGGAGAAAGTCGATGCGTACTCGGTCGAGTCGCTCACGACGAAACTGACGTCGGCCGTCGAAGGGCTCGTGACAAAACTTCGCGACAGCGACTTCTCGTTCAGCTCGAACTTCGGACCGGAAGTGACGTACTCGAAATCGTTCCCGTTCACCGGGAAAGACATCGCCCTCGACTTGTTCAACGCTTCGGCGACAATCGTCTCGTCGGACCACGACGAGTGCGAACTGATCGTCACCGGCCGTCCGCTCCGTCAACAAGATGCGGACAAGGCGCTCGAACAGCTCCAGTCGGCGGTCAAGCACTCGGTCATCGGTGACCGTCTCGTCGTGTCGCTCCGTGACAAACTCGTCCGGGCCCACGTCGAACTGTACGTCCCACATCATCATTTCGATCACCTGCACGTGCAGACGCTCAACGGGGAAGTCCGCGCGGACGGCCTCGACGTCGAGAGCGTCCGCATCCAGACGGCGAACGGTCGAGTCGTGCTCCATGAAGTGCACGCCTCGGAGCTGCTCCTCAATACGGGGAACGGCACGGTCGAAGTCGAAGCGGTCGAGTCTGAACTCGTCCACGTCCGGACCGGCAACGGTGCCGTCATCGTGAACGGGAAATATGACAAGGCGTCGCTCAAGACCGGCAACGGGAACATCCGGGCCGAACTCGCGACGGCACGTCCGGCCAAGTTCGAACTCGCCTCGCTCGCCGGGAACATCCGCCTCGTCTTGCCGCACGGCGTCGAGGTCGAAGGGGAGCTTGAGACGAACTTCGGTGGCCTCCACTGTAACTTGGACGAGCTCGAGTTGATCCGTGACCGGAAAGACGTCGCCCAGCGTCGTCTTGAATTCCTGTCGGGACGTGGGCAGACGCCGCGCATCGAAGTCGAGGCCGGGACACGTACCGGTACAATCGACCTCGAACACGGCTCGCTCCATACGCCGTCGACGTTCCTCGAGGAGGACAAGCACGATTCGGTCGAACCGATCGATCCCGTCGACCCGGTCAATCCGGCCGACTTGAACAACCCGTTCCATCAGCAATGACCGACAACCCGAAGGCCTCTCGCCTTCGGGTTTCTTTCAACTTGATAGAAGGAGGGATGGGATGAGGCGATTCGTGTCCACGTACGGATGGATGATGATTGCGGTGCTGTTGCTCAGTGGGTGTGACGACGAACAGCGCATCGTCAACGGGAACGAGCCGGCTGACGACGAGGCGATTGCCGTCGCTTGGGCGTATGTGACCGCGCGCAACTGGCAAGAACCTGCACTCGATGCGGGAGCAAGTGCCGAGGTGGATCGTGTCACGGTCGATGACGGCTATGAATTGTTGGACGATGCGTATGCGGGCACCGAGGCGCTCGCCGTCTCGTTCGAAGCGGACCCGAACAGCAGCGTCGGCGTCCCGACGATTTTGGTCGCACCGGAGTCGGATACTGTGATCGGCTATTTGCCGGGCGAATGATGCAAGCATGATAGAACCCGAAGGCGAGCGCCTCCGGGTTTTTGTCATGTCATAGATTCATTTGATACTCCATCTGTTCCCAATCCATCATTTGACCGTCATACAGCGTGAATGAGCCGATGATGAACAAGATGAAGAGGACCGGTCCGGCGATGAGCAAGAAGATGCCGAGGTTCCGCATCGTCTTCGACCGTTTCCAATAGAAGATGATGGCGACGATCATCGATAGAAGCGACCCGGACAAGAACAAGCCGACGATGTTCAAGATGAACAATAACAGCACCGTCTCGTTCTTCGTCGCGGCATACTCGCGCCACATGTCAAACAGTGACTTGACCAAGTAGACGAGCGCCGCAATCCCGACGATAAAAATAAAGACAATGGCAATCCAAAATAGTGAATTCATGTGATTTCACCTCCCTATTCGTCTATACCCGTTCTACGGATTTGCCACAATTTAGTTTCACCCCATTTTTTCGACACGCTTCGGCTCACTTTCGTTGACGCTTCTCAAGAAGAGCTATGATACAATAATGAGCGTGAAAGGGGCAGATTACTCATGCAAAATATCGTACGCACGGCTCAACTCGTTGAGCGCTTCAAACTTCAAGTCATCGCCGGAGAAGAGGGACTTCACCGTCCCGTCGCCACACCGGACCTCAGTCGACCGGGACTCGTCCTTGCCGGCTACTATACCCACTATGCGAAAAATCGGATTCAAGTGCTCGGGAAGACGGAGCTCACGTTTTATGCGAGCTTGTCGGAAGAGAGCCGCCGCGAGCGGGCGAAGATTTTATGCACGGAATTGACACCGGGCATCCTCATCACGCGCGGCTTCGACATTCCAAAAGAGATTGAACAGGAAGCCGAGGCGGCGAACGTACCGCTCATGCGCACGAACGCGGTGACGACGTCGATCGAGTCGCAAATCACGAACTTCCTCGAGATGGAACTTGCACCGATGACGGCGATGCACGGCGTGCTCGTCGATATTTACGGCGTCGGCGTGCTCATCAAAGGGCAGAGCGGCGTCGGGAAATCCGAGACCGCCCTCGAACTCGTCAAGCGGGGTCACCGCCTCGTCGCCGATGACTCGGTCGAGATTCGCCAGACCGGGGACCAGTTGCTCGTCGGTTCGGCACCGAAGCTGATTCGCCACTTGCTCGAGATTCGCGGAATCGGCATCATCGACGTCATGACGTTGTTCGGCGCCGGTGCCGTCCGGTCGCACAAGAAGATCAGCTTGATCATCAACCTGGAGAACTGGGATGCGGGCAAAGTGTATGACCGCGTCGGGCTCGATCACAACACGATGAAAATCATCGATAGCGAAGTGCCAATTTTGACGATTCCGGTCCGTCCGGGACGCAACTTGGCCGTCATCGTCGAAGTCGCGGCGATGAACTACCGCCTGCAGAACATGGGCATCAATACGGCCGAAGAGTTCGCGGAACGGCTCGCGAACGCCATCCATGACAACGAAGGGGACATGGAATAATGGTAGAGCCAACGTTTGACCGCGTCGCGTTTGAAATCGGGTCGCTCCCGATCTATTGGTACGGCATGATTATCGCCTTCGGGGCGATGCTCGGCCTCATCCTCGCCTTGTTCGAGGCGAAACGGCTCAACTACGATTCAGAACGGGTCGTCGACGTCATCATCTGGTCGATTCCGATTAGTATCGTCTTCGCCCGTATCTATTACGTTGTCTTCCAATGGGACTACTATAGCCAGAACCTCGGACAGATCATCGACATCCGTCAAGGCGGCATCGCCATTCACGGGGCCATCTTCGGGGCGCTGCTCGTCGTCGTCATCTATTGCATGCGCAAGTCGATGTCGTTCTGGAAAATCACGGACATCCTCGCACCGTCGCTTCTCCTCGGACAAGCGGTCGGACGCTGGGGCAACTTCATGAACCAAGAGGCACACGGGGCCGAGACGACGAGCCGTGTCTTGAAAGAGACGCTGCTCCTCCCGGACTGGATCGTCAACCAGATGTATATCGACGGTGCCTATTATTTGCCGACGTTCTTGTTCGAGAGCATCTGGAACATCATCGGCGTCATCTTGCTCGTCGTGTGGCGCATGGTCGGTAACCCGCCGCGCGGCTATATCTTCTTGTCGTACCTCGTCTGGTACTCGATCGGCCGCTTCTATATCGAAGGACTGCGGACCGATAGCTTGATGGCCGGTGACCTCCGGACGGCACAGCTCGTCTCGATCGCGATGATCGTGTTCGGTATCGTCATGATGATTGTCCGCCGCAAAGCTAAACGATACGATGACCCTTCAGAGAAAGGACTGTTTGATTGATGGATACGCTTCTATTCGATTTGGATGGTACGTTGCTCGATACGAACCCGCTCATCATCGCGAGTTTCCGTCATACGCTCGGGTATTACTTCCCGGACGAGACGTACCGCGATGAGGACATCTTCCCGTTCATCGGACCGACGCTCGAGAAATCGTTCAAAGCGCTCAATGAACCGGAATGGAAAGAGATGCAGGCGTTCTATCGTAGCTTCAACATCGCCATGCACGACCAACTCGTCGCCGAGTACCCGGGTGTGATCGAAGGGTTGTACCGCCTTCACGCCAAAGGCTACAAGATGGGTGTCGTCACGTCGAAAGGCCGTCCCGTCGTCGAGCAAGGGCTACGACTGTTCAACATCGACCACTTGTTCGACGTCGTCATCACGGCCGACGATGTCATTCATGAGAAGCCACACGCCGAACCGGTCGAGCGGGCGCTCGGCGCGCTCGGGTCGACGGCGGACCGCGCCGTCATGGTCGGTGACAACGACACGGACATCTTCAGCGGCAAGAACGCCGGCACGAAGACGGTCGCCGTCGGCTGGGCGTTGAAAGGCCGCGCGTTCTTGGAATCACTCGAGCCCGACGTCATCATCGACTCGATGGAACATTTCGAGGCGTGGCTCGACGAGGTCACGGTCCATGCGTAAGACGGAACGGTTTCGTCTCGACGGGCCGAACCCGCTCTGGCAGATGTATCGGACAATCCGTTTCCTCCGCGTCTTCAAGAACACGACCGTCGTCTTGATCGGCCGCTACTTCCCATCGGTCAAAGCGAAACGCTGGTTGTACCGGACGTTCCTCGGCATGCGGATTGGAGAGTATAGTGCGCTCGCTCTCATGGTGACGCCGGACGTCATGTTCCCGGAGCGAATCACGATCGGCCGTAACACGGTCATCGGGTTCAACTCGACGATTCTCTGTCACGAGTATCTCGTCGACGAGTATCGGATCGGGGACGTCCATATCGGGGACGAGGTGTTGATTGGGGCGAACGTGACGATCCTGCCTGGCGTCACGATCGGTGACCGGGCCGTCATCGGTGCCGGCGCCATCGTGCATCGGGACGTCCGGCCTGGAGAGCGCGTCGTAGGCGCAAAGCTCCAAACTGTCGACACAAAATAGACACAATTTAGCGCGAAATCATTTTGAGGTCAAGATATGTCAGTCCTCATAAAATTACTAGAGCGGTATCACTTTTTTTAAAGGAGATGCCGCTTTTTTGTGTCTGTGGGCGCTGACACGAAACGCTCATATTTTTGTCAAAAAGCATTTATGGGACCTAGCAAAATATATTCATTATAGAAGGAATATAGTCCCGATTTTTTTTAAGTTTTTCAGTTGCCCTCACTGATTGAGTGCGGTATTCTTAACCCTGCAACTAAAAAAAGATTTAGAGATGATGTGGAGGATTTAGAATATGGAAGCGAACTATGAAGCAGTAATGACGCTACCCGAACCAGAATCTCCGCTCGCCGCGGAGCTCCACTACTATAGAGGTCGTCGTGCGTTACGTGAAGGTCGCCTAGATGAAGCGACTTTTTTCATGGCTGAAGCCACAGCGGCTGCAGCCCACCGCGTCGACTATCACAAACAGTACGCTGAACTGTTATTTGAAGTAGGGGAGATCTACCACGCCAATGACGTGTGGAAACGGGTGCTTGAACTCGATGAAACGTCAACCGAGGCCTTGTATCACCTTGCGAGCAACTGCGCTTATATCTCTTTATATGAAGAAGCAGCGATGTATGCGAACCGTTACCTCGAAGTCGAGGCGCACGGACGCTACGCGGACTCGGTACAATCGTTGTTGGAACTGATCGAACTCGAGCAAGAGCTCGAGGACGATGAAGAAGACGAACTGATCACGTGGCACACCGAGGCCCAGCAGCATATCGACAAAGGCCGCCTGTTCGCCGCCAAGTCGACGCTCGAACGGTTAATCGACCGCTACCCGCGCTTTTGGCCGGCGTTCAACAACTTGGCCGTCGTCAACTTTTATCTCGGCAACGATGACGCGGCGTTCGAGACGCTCGAGCATGTGCTCGACGAGAACCCGGGCAACTTGCATGCGCTCTTGAACACAATTCTGTTGTTGCATGAAGCCGGACAATCGGACGCGGCGCTGCAACTGTCGGTCCCGCTGACACGTGTCCGTCCGCTCCAGTTCGATTTACGCTACAAACTCGCCACGACGCTCGCGCTCGTCGGTCAATACGACCGCGCGTACGAAGAACTCCGCCTGTTGAAAGAACGCGGGTTCCGTGGGGATTCACTGTTCGGGCATTGGCTCAGCGTATCCGCCTACAAGACAGGGCGTCTTGAAGAAGCGGCTACCTATTTGAACAGTGACGAGTTGAAACAATTCGAAGAGAAGAGCCCGTACGACATCCGCGACAACCTCGAGTTCCGTTCGGCGCTCGTCCAAGGCTTGCGCCAAGAAGAAGACGCGGCACGGATCGAGATTATCCGAATCATCTCGAAGCTCGCCGATGACGAGGCGTTCGAAGCGCTCGCATTGACGGGCGGCATTACCGACAACGAGACGGTGCTCGCCTTCGCCGAGAAGTGCCGGGCCGAGATTTGCCAGGCCCCATTCAAAGGCGATGTCCGCATCAATCGGGCGTATGACGCGCTTCTGCTCGCCGAGACGGAAGTGTCGGAAGCCGAACTGATGAGCCTCGACGGCGACTTCTATGAACGCTTCGCGCGCTTGTTGCTCGCCGGCGCATCATTCGAGGACACCACGGCATCGGCCGCGGCCCTCGTCTGGATGTTCTATGCGAAGCGGGACGCCCTCATCCTCGATGACTGTGCCGATACGTTCGGTATCGATGTCGCGACGCTCACAGAGACGATCCGTTCGTTCAAACAGACACTCGAACAAGCATAAAGATAGACGATACCTCCCTAGGTTTCTTATACTGAAGTCAATCAATTTCATGCAGAGGTGGAATCATTATGACAGAAGAAAAAATCTATGACGTCATTATTATCGGGGCCGGCCCAGCCGGAATGACAGCGGCACTTTACGCGTCGCGTGCTAACTTATCGACACTCATGATCGAACGTGGCATCCCTGGTGGACAGATGGCGAACACGGAAGATATCGAAAACTATCCGGGCTACGACAGTATCCTCGGCCCAGACTTGTCTCAAAAAATGTTTGACCACTCGAAAGCGTTCGGTGCGGAATACGCCTATGGCGACGTTCAAAGCATCTCGGACGAAACGGAGTATAAAGTCGTTCACGCTCACAACCGCGACTATAAAGCACGGGCCATCATTCTCGCCTCAGGCGCGCAATACAAGAAAATCGGTGTCCCGGGCGAAGAAGAGCTCGGCGGCCGCGGTGTCTCGTACTGTGCGGTCTGTGACGGCGCATTCTTCAAAGGCAAGAACTTGTTCGTCATCGGTGGCGGTGACTCGGCAGTCGAAGAAGGTGTCTTCTTGACACGCTTCGCTGACAAAGTCACGATCGTCCACCGTCGCGACGAGCTTCGCGCGCAAAAGATTCTTCAAAAACGGGCGTTCGACAACCCGAAAATCGACTTCATCTGGAACCATACGCTCAAAGAGATTAAAGAAGCGGACGGAAAAGTCGGTGGGGCCCGTCTCGTCAGCACGGTCGACGGGACGGAGTCGGACCATGAGATCGACGGCGTGTTCATCTATATCGGCATGAACCCGATCACTGGTTTCGTCAAAGACCTCGGCATCACGAACGAGCAAGGCTATATCGTCACGAACGAAGCGATGGAGACGACAATCCCTGGGATTTTCGCAGCCGGAGACGTTCGCGAAAAGACGCTCCGCCAAGTCGTCACCGCGACGAACGACGGATCGATCGCCGCTCAAAACGCGCAACACTATATCGAGGGACTCCTCGAGGCGTTGCACGAACAAAACGCGTGACAGGAGACAGAAGGGATTGCGGGCAACCGCAATCCCTTCTCTTTTTTTCAGGCGTTCGTTATACTAAAGACAGAAGAGAGCTACACACACGGCTCGGTTGTCAATTTTAAGGGGGCGTCAGTGACATGGAAGACTTTAAAGGATTAGAAGAATTGATTATCATCAGCGGGATGAGCGGGGCCGGGAAATCGGTCGCGATGAACAGCTTTGAGGACCTCGGCTATTTTTGCGTCGACAACTTGCCGCCGGTCTTGTTGCCGCAATTGATTGACGTCATCAGCTCGGTCCGGCCGAAAATCGCCGTCGCCATCGATACGCGCACGCGCGACTTCATCGACAGCCTGTTCATCGTCATCGACGACTTGGAACAGAAGAACGTGCATCCGCACTTGCTCTATCTCGACACACGGGACGAAGTGCTCGTACGTCGCTATAAAGAGACGCGCCGGTCGCATCCGCTCGCCCCGGAAGACGCGCCGCTCGTCGGCATCGGTCTCGAGCGCTCGTTGCTTGAAGGTTTCCGTGACCGGGCCCATACGCTCTATGATACGACCGACTTGAAGCCGCAGATGCTCAAAGACCGCATCTTGCTCCAATTCAACGAGGAACGAATCCCGTTCACGGTCAACTTCATGTCGTTCGGGTTCAAGCACGGCGTCCCGCTCGACATCGATTTGTTGTTCGACGTCCGCTTCATCACGAACCCGTTCTATATCCCGGAGCTCCGTCCGCTCACCGGGCAGACGGAAGAAGTCCAGACGTACGTCATGTCGCACCCCGAGGCGCGGGCGTTCTATAAGAAACTGATCGACATGCTCGAATTCCTGTTGCCGCAGTACAAGCGCGAAGGGAAGACGCAAGTCGTCGTCGCCTTCGGCTGTACGGGCGGGAAGCACCGCTCGATCACATTCGCCGAGAAAGTGTCGGCCCATTTCGCCGAGCGCTATAACGTCAAGACCGTCCATCGCGACCTCGCGCATGCGACGAAGGAGAAATAAGATGAGACGCGACAGAAAAGTTACGGCCATCGGTGGCGGTACGGGCCTGTCAACGCTCGTACGGGGCTTGAAACATTATCCGCTCGATATCACGGCCATCGTCACGGTCGGGGACGACGGGGGCAGCTCGGGACGCCTCCGGGACGAGTTCCATATGTTACCCCCCGGCGATATCCGAAACGTCATCCTCGCCTTGTCCGAGGTCGAGCCGCTCATGGACAAGATTTTGCAATATCGGTTCGACAGCGGCTATGGGCTCGAAGGTCACTCACTCGGCAACCTCATGTTGACGGCGGCGACGCACATCTGTGAAGGGTCGTTCGTTAAGGCGGTCGACGTCTTGTCGCAGCTGTTGAACGCCCAAGGCAAGGTGCTCCCGGTGACGGAGACGCTCATGACGCTTGCGGCCGAGTTCGAGGACGGGACGATCGTCAAAGGCGAATCGAAAATCCCGCTCGTCGAAAAACCGATCAAGCGCTTGTTCCTGCTCGAAGAGGGCATCAAGCCGGCGGCCGGTGTCGTCGAGGCAATCGAGGACGCCGATTTGATCGTACTCGGACCAGGAAGCCTCTATACGAGCATCATCCCGAACTTGTTGATTCCGGAAGTGCGTGACGCCATCGTCCGCTCCGGGAAGCCGGTCGTCTATATTTGCAACGTCATGACGCAACCGGGTGAGACGAAAGGGTACGACGCGATGAAGCATTTGAAATCGATCGAGGCGTATCTCGGCAAGTCGACGGTCGACACGATTGTCGTCAACAACGAACCGATCGAGGACATCTATTTAGAGCGTTACCTCGAGGACGGTTCGGAAGAGGTCCGGTTCGACCGCAAGAAGCTCCGGAACTATGGCACGAACGTGCTCGCCGGTGACATCGTCGACTATAACCGCGATTACATCCGCCACGACTCAGACGCCATCGCCGGACTCGTCATGCAGCGCGTGCTGCGCATCAAGAAACCACGCTCGTTCCAAGAGCTCGAGCTGAAATAAGTTGTGATTGAACAGAAAGGAGGGGACTGACATGAGCTTTGCCTCTGACGTCAAAAAAGAACTGACGCAACTCGTCGTGACCGATGCCGAGGCGAAAGCGGAACTGTCCGCACTCGTCCGGATGAACGGGGTCATCTCGCTCGCCTTAGGGCGGGGGATGACGCTCGACGTCTCGACCGAGAACGCCGCCATCGCACGCCGAATCTATTCCCTCATGAAACGGCTGTACGACCATCATCTCGATTTGTTCGTACGGAAGAAAATGCGGTTGAAGAAGAACAACGTCTATATCGTCCGGGTCGCCCAACGCGCCGAGACGATGTTGAAGGACCTCGAGATTCTCGGGGAGAACTATGAGATGATTCGGACGCTCAACTCGGATATGACGCGTGACGAGAATCTCGCCCGGGCCTATTTGCGCGGAGCGTTCCTCGCCGGCGGGTCAATTAACCATCCGAAGACGTCGTCGTATCACCTCGAGGTGTACAGCCTGTACGAGAACCATAACCAGGCGCTCCGCGACCTCGCCAACCGCTTTGGCTTGAACGCGAAGACGCTCGAGCGGAAGAAAGGGCATATCCTCTACATCAAGGAGAGCGAAAAAATCTCGGACTTCCTGAAGCTCGTCGGGGCGACGCGCGGCATGCTCGACTTCGAGGACGCGCGCATCATCAAGGACATGCGCAACTCAGTCAACCGGCTCGTCAACTGTGAGACGGCGAACTTGAACAAGACCGTCGGGGCGGCGCTCCGCCAAGTCGAGAACATCAAGTTCCTCGAGCGCACGGTCGGGCTTGAAATCTTACCGGTCAAACTCCGTGAGATCGCCGAGCTCCGCGTCACCCATCAAGACGTCTCGCTCCAAGAACTCGGTGAGATGCTCGAGACGGGACCAATCTCGAAGTCGGGAATCAATCACCGGCTCCGCAAGATCGACCAGATTGCGGACAAGGTGCGCAATGGGGAAGAAATCAGCTCAACGTGACGCTGGTTGCGCCAAAACCATTCTTCCTATATAATTAGCAATTGTGTATAAGACTTAGATAATGTAACTTAAAGGAGCTTCATGATTATGTCGAATGCAAAGAAAAGAATCTCGCTCACGATTGACGCTGACTTAGACCAGGTCATCACGGAGCGTGCGAAACAAATCGGGATCCCGAAAAGCGCTCTCGTCACGTTCGCGACAAGCCTCTTCCTCAACCAATTGCGGGCTGAAGAAGTATTGTCAGGCGACACGAATGCCATCTATCAGGTCATCCGTAAAGACTATGAACTGCTCACGAGCGTTGATAACTTAGACAAATAATTGCGAAAGGCTGACTCCGGTCAGCCTTTTTTGGTTGCATCCGGCCCTGAAATTTGAAATAGTGGTTGTATTGAATTTGAATGGAGGTCGTTCCAATGGGGCAAATCTTGCTCATCCTTGTTTTACAACTACTTTATGTACCGGTGTTGACGCTTCGGACCATCATGCTCGTCAAAGGGAAAACGATGATTGCGGGGCTGTTCGGTACGCTTGAGACGCTCATCTATATCTTCGCGCTCGGCATCGTGTTCCAAGATTTGACGACGATTGGGATGATCGTCTATGCGGTCGGCTTCGGGCTCGGTATTCTCGTCGGCGGTTACGTCGAGCGCAAGCTTGCGATCGGCTACAATATGATTCAAGTGCACACGCAAGAGTTCCCGGCCGAGCTCATCCAGAAGATGCGCGACAGCGGCTACGGGGTGACGCACTATCAAGGTCAGGGACGTGACGGCATCCGCTATCGTCTCGACGTCTTGGCGGCACGGACACGGATGAAGGATTTGCGTCAAATGGTCGAGGAGTATGAGCCGAAGGCGTTCCTCGTCGCTTTCGACCCAATCGACTTTAAAGGCGGCTATATGATGAAAGGGCTCCGACGCCCGAAATGAACGGGACGACTCACGGAAGTGGGTCGTTTTTTCGTGGAACGGGGAATAGACGTACAAAGGGGATGAGCGGATTGAGACGAAAAGGATTATGGATCGCTGTGATTGGATTGCTCGTGGTCGGAGGGGCGTTGTACGCCACCTCGTTTTGGAAGTCGGAGACGTCGCTCAAACCGCCGCTCCCGACGGTCCGGGTAGGCAGCGTGACCGCGGAAGTGAAACAGTCGACGTTCTGTTGGTCGGACGGAGGCGAGGCGGTATGTGAGGACCATGGGTTACCCGAGGCGGACGACTTGAAGCTCGTGCCGGTCGAAGCGGGGGCCGAGATTGATGTCGAGTTTCACGCCGAGCCGTCGAACGCCTCGTTCCATCAAGTGATTGACGGGGAGCTCGTCCCGGCTGAACCGGTCGTGCCCGACGAACCCGGCGTCTATGTATTCGAGACGGGCGGAGACTGGACGCAAGGCGATAGTCGCTATGTGTTCGGGGTCGAGGTCAAGGAATAAAAATGTTGACCTGTCCGCTACGGGCGGCTTTATGATAAACGAGAAGGGGGGACGCCAATGATTCAAATCGGAAAAGTGGTTCATCTAACGGGGTTGTCCACTAAGGCAATCAAATGGTATGAAGCGAAAGGACTTGTCCAACCGACTCGTTTAGACAATCAGTATCGGTTATACGGGATGGAAGAAATAAGGCGCTTGAACGAAATCAAATTACTACGTCAAATGGGCATCTCGCTCGAACAAATTCAAACGGCAGAAAGTGTGAGTGGGTTACTCGACAGCAGACTTGATGAGGTCCAACGTGAAATCGAGGCGTTGCGACAAGTTGAGCAACAAATTAAATGGATGCAAACAGGGGGAGATTCAATGAAAGTACGTTATGAGATGTGGGACCAACCGAAAATCGTAAACGGCTATGTATCAGAACTCACCAAAATCCCATTCGTTTGGGAAAAGCTGCAACCAGAGCTGACGACAGACGAATCATATGGCGTCTGTTTAGCGAAAGAAGAAACCTATTTAGCAGGGATGACTAATCCTGTCACAGGTGAAGACGGAAGACAGGTTGAACTGTCGGCAGGACGGTATCTTGTCGCCACGGTCGAAGGGGGAATTCCAGGCATTCCTACAACATATAATCAACTTCTAGCATTGCCGGATGTAACGTTGCGAGATGCACTCGATTTTGAGCGCTACATTCATGGACAAGACGGAGCCGACGACTTGATTGAGATTTGGTTGCCCGTCCAATAACAAAGAAGTGCCTTTCCCGAAGTTGGGAAAGGCACTTTTGGATTAACGCGTCATGACTTTGTCGATGAGACCGTAGTCTTTCGCTTGGTCAGCTGACATGAAGTAGTCGCGCTCTGTGTCGCGCTCGATGACTTCAAGCGGCTGGCCAGTGTTGTCGGCCATGATTTGGTTCAATTTCTCACGCATCTTGATGATGCGCTCGGCATGGATTTTGATATCCGATGCTTGACCTTGCGTACCGCCGAGCGGTTGGTGAATCATGATCTCCGCGTTCGGAAGCGCGAAGCGTTTGCCTTTTTCACCGGCTTGGAGCAAGAAGGCACCCATCGATGCGGCCATTCCGATACAAATCGTCGACACGTTCGGCTTGATGAAGTTCATCGTGTCATAAATCGCCATTCCGGAAGTGATCGAACCACCCGGGCTGTTGATGTAAAGTGAGATGTCCTTATCTGGGTCCTCGGCTGCAAGGAAGAGCAGCTGGGCGACGATCGAGTTGGCGACGTTGTCGTCGATCGCACTTCCGAGCAAGATGATGCGGTCCTTGAGCAAGCGTGAGTAAATATCGTACGCGCGTTCCCCGCGACCTGTTTGTTCGATAACTGTTGGAATTAACATTGAATCTGCCTCCTTTATGTAGGTTGTAAACATATCATACCGCTATAGTCAATGTTGGTCAAACGATAGTCATCGTTTTTGACCTATTCCACGCATTCGAGATTTTAAAACGACAAAAGAGGCCAGGCATCTGCCTGACCTCTTGCTGTGATACACCCGGAGAGATTCGAACTCCCGACACCTGGCACCGGAAACCAGTGCTCTATCCCCTGAGCTACGGGTGCATGTTCTCTGACACGATTTATTATACATTTGTTTTTTTAAAAAAGCAATCCTGTTCGGCTCACTTTTTTTTGAGCGCGATTTCCCGCTGTTCGTTACAATAGGAAGCGAGAGGGGTGTGACCGATGCAACGGCAAGAACAGCAACAACTTCAAACCCAACAGCTGACCCAGGACATGGTCCGGCGGCTGCCGATTCTCGAGGCGGACCGGACGGCGATCGCCTTTCAGCTCGGCCGGTTGGCACGACGCAATCCGAGCATCGCCACGGGGAGCGGTGCGGTCGAGTGGGTGGCCGATACGGCGAGCGGTTTCGAGGAACGCTTGTTCAAGCAGATCGAGGAAGGGAGCGGGACCGAGGTCCAGCGTGCGCTCCAGAAACGGCTCGTTTTCGCGCTCGACCATCGTGGTCTACTACCGGAGAGCGACTCCGTGCTCGCCCATCGTTTCGATGTCGATGTGGCGGACGTCGAGGCGGCGCGCCAGGCGCTCTTGTTTCTAGAACCGACGGGCGTCGGGGCCCGGAACGAACGTGACTGCCAATATCGGCATGCGATTGAACATGACGACCCGCTCGTCTTGGACGTGTTCGAGGCGCTCGACGCGCACCTCGATGACATCGCCAAGCGACTCGACATCTCGGTTGCCGAGTACGAACGTGTGACGCGCATCGTGGCGACACTTCCGAAGACGCCACTATTATATGAAGTAACCGAACACGTCGTCCCGGAACTTGAAGTCGTCCGTCGTGACGGCGAGCTCGTGACGATATGGTTCAGTCCGACGCTCGATGTGGCTCGGATTGGGGACGACCGCGAGGCGAAATGGTGGCATGAGACGCTCGAGATGCGGAACGCGACGCTTCGAATGGTATGGGCCGTCATCGCCGAACGGCAACGCGACTGGTTGGACGGGAAGCTCGTCTTGCATCCGTTGACGCGAAAAGAAGTCGCCGAACAGATCGGCAAGCACGAGTCGACCGTCGGCCGGGCGATTCAAGGCAAATACGTGACGACCGAAGGCGGCGTGATGGCGTGGCGTCACTTTTTCGTCCGGGCCTCGCACGGGCAATCGCCGTTCATGGTGAAGAAGGCGCTCGCCGAACTGATTCAACAAGAGACGTCGCCGTTGAGCGATGCCGCACTCATGCGCGAGCTGGCAAGGCTCGGCTATACGGTGACACGACGGACCGTGGCAAACTATCGGGAGGCGCTCGGTTTTGGAAACTCGCGGGAGCGGGAACGACAACTATGGAAAGGAGGGGACTGACATGGTTCTGACGTTATACCGCCGCGCCAACTGTTCGCTTTGCGAGGAGGCGCTCGTCATGCTTGAATGGCTCATGGAAGACTATCCGTTCGAGCTCGAGCAAATCGATATCACCGGCAACGAAGAACTCGAGGCGAAGTACTTGTTTGAGATCCCTGTCGTCTTACACGAGGGACGGGTGATTAGTCAAGGTCGATACGATGACAGTAAAGTTGAAGATTTTGTTAAGTATACGCTTACATCGAAAAAAAACGTTTGAAGGGGTTGCAAGACGGAAAGGTGATTGATAAGATGAAGTCGTAGCGGTGGGACGCAAATATAAAAGTGGGACAAAAAATGTCCATGCTTTAAGTCGAGGGGGAATGAGTATGATCCAGCAACTGATTCAAGTTCAGAAGCAAATCGTTCCCGACATGCTCGATACGCTCCGACATCGTTACGATATCTTACATTATGTCCGTTTGATGCAGCCGATCGGCCGCAGGACATTGGCCACAAGCCTTGGGCTGACGGAACGAATCCTAAGACGAGAAGTTGACTTTTTGAAAGACCAAGGTCTATTAATGGTCGCTACTCAAGGTATTTCCCTTACGGAATCGGGCCGAAACGTTCTCCGGGACTTGCACGAGGTCATGGGAGAGATCCTAGGCATCTCGGAAGTCGCGCGAGAACTCGAGCAAAAACTAGGCGTTCGCCAAGTCGTCATCGTACCGGGTGATTCCGACGAGACGTTCTGGGTCCAGCGAGATATCGGCCGGGCCGCCGTCACGCAATTAAAAGCGCGACTGGCACCGGACGACAATATCATCGCGGTCACAGGCGGGACGACGATGGCATCGGTTGCGGCCATGATGTCGCCCGATAAAAAAGAACGACCGATGCATTTCGTGCCAGCACGCGGCGGACTCGGAGAGACGCTCGAGTTACAGGCGAACACCGTCTGTTCTCGGATGGCCGACCGGGCCCATGCCGACTATCATTTACTCCACATTCCGGACGAGGTTTCGCAAGAGACATTCGAGCGGATGGTGGAGGAACCTAGCATTAAAAATGTACTGGAAATGATTAGAGCGGCGCGAATTGTGGTACATGGAATTGGTGAGGCGGAAACGATGGCGAAACGCCGTCACGCGTCACCAGAGCATTTGCGGATGATCGAACGCCACGATGCCGTCGCCGAAGCGTTCGGATATTACTTCAACGCAGAAGGTGAAATCGTGCATCGGGTCAAGACGGTCGGGATCCAATTGGAGGAGCTCGACAACATGGACACCGTCATCGCTGTCGCTGGAGGGAAATCGAAGGCACAGGCGATTGCCGCATATGCGAAACACACGCCGAACATCATCCTCGTCACAGACGAAGGTGCGGCGACAGAATTATTAAATCGTTATTAAAGAGTTGACCCCCGTTGGCTCTTCAATAAATAGCTTCTACCCTAAGGAGGAAATTAACATGGCAGTAAAAGTTGGTATTAACGGATTTGGACGTATTGGTCGTTTGGCATTCCGCGAGATCATCAAAAACGAAGGAATCGAAGTTGTTGCAATCAACGACTTGACTGACACGAAGATGCTTGCTCACCTTCTCAAGTATGACACGACTCAAGGTCGTTTCGACGGAGACGTTGAAGTACATGACGATCACTTCCTCGTAAACGGCGAGAAAGTCATCACACTTGCTAACCGTAACCCAGAAGAACTCCCATGGGGCGAGCTCGGTGTTGACATCGTCCTCGAATGTACTGGATTCTTCACAGACAAAGAGAAAGCGGAGCTTCACTTGAAAGCTGGCGCGAAAAAAGTTGTCATCTCGGCTCCAGCTACAGGTGACATGAAGACTGTTGTTTACAACACAAACCACGACATCCTCGATGGTACAGAGACAGTTATCTCTGGTGCTTCATGTACGACAAACTGCTTGGCGCCAATGGCGAAAGTTCTCCAAGACCAGTTCGGAATCGTTGAAGGTCTCATGACGACGATCCACGCTTACACAGGCGACCAAAACACGCTTGACGCTCCACACCCGAAAGGCGACTTCCGTCGTGCGCGTGCAGCAGCAGCGAACATCGTACCGAACACAACTGGTGCGGCTAAAGCGATCGGCCTCGTTATCCCAGAACTTCAAGGTAAACTTGACGGTGCGGCACAACGTGTACCAGTTGCTACAGGTTCACTCACAGAGCTCGTAACAGTTCTTGAGAAAACTGTATCTGTTGACGAAATCAACGCAGCAATGAAAGCAGCAGCGAACGAGTCTTACGGTTACACTGAAGACGAAATCGTATCTTCTGACATCGTCGGAATCACTTACGGTTCACTCTTCGATGCAACGCAAACAAAAGTAATGACAGTTGGCGACAAGCAACTCGTTAAGACAGTTTCTTGGTACGACAACGAAATGTCTTACACTGCACAATTGGTTCGCACACTCAAGCACTTCGCTGAAATCGCGAAGTAAGTTCGTGAACTAAATAGAATCAAATAGGAGCGGAAACAAGAGATTGTTCTCCGCTCTATTTATGAAATTGACACGCACGACATTATGGAGGCGAAGGTTATGAACAAACAGTCTATTCGTGACATCGATGTAAAAGGGAAACGCGTCTTTTGCCGCGTTGACTTCAACGTTCCACTCAAAGATGGCGTCATTCAAGATGAAACGCGGATTCAAGCGGCACTTCCAACGATCAAACATTTGATTGACGGCGGCGCGAAAGTCATTTTGGCGAGCCACCTCGGCCGTCCAAAAGGCGAAAAGAACCTCGAGTTCTCACTCGCACCGGTCGCTAAACGTCTCGCTGAACTTCTCGGCAAAGATGTGCCACTCGTCGAAGAGGCGTACGGTCCAGTCGCAGAAGAAGCCGTTTCAAAACTTGGTGAAGGTGACGTCGTCGTTCTCGAGAACGTCCGTTTCTACCCTGGTGAAACGAAAAACGATCCAGAACTCGCGAAAGGTTTCGCGGCACTCGCTGATATCTTCGTCAACGACGCGTTCGGTGCGGCTCACCGTGCCCACGCTTCGACAGAAGGAATCGCGCACCACGTCGACCACGCGGTTGCTGGTTTCTTGATGGAGAAAGAACTTGAAGTCCTCGGCAAGGCACTCTCGAATCCTGACCGTCCGTTCACGGCGATTATCGGCGGATCGAAAGTGGCTGACAAGATTGGGGTCATCGACCACCTTCTTGACATCGTGGATACACTCATCATCGGTGGTGGTCTCTCGTACACGTTCTCGAAAGCACTCGGGCACGAAGTCGGGACATCACTCCTTGAAGAAGACAAGCTCGACCTCGCTCGTCAGTTCATGAAAAAAGCAGAAGACAAAGGCGTGAAATTCTTGATGCCGGTCGACTGCGTCATCACGAAAGAATTCGGCGAAGAGACATACGTCGGACCAGTCGATATCGACTCGATCCCAGCGGATCACATGGGTCTTGATATCGGACCGAAGACAGTCGAACTTTACGCGGCAGCGATTCGCGAATCGAAACTTGTCGTTTGGAACGGGCCGATGGGCGTATTCGAACTTGATAAGTACGCCAACGGAACGAAAGGTGTCGCTCAAGCACTTGCAGACAGCGATGCATACTCAATCATCGGTGGTGGGGATTCAGCGGCAGCAGCAGCCAAGTTCGGCCTTGCTGACCAAATGAGCCACATTTCAACTGGTGGCGGCGCTTCACTCGAATTCATGGAAGGCAAGAAACTTCCAGGCGTCGAAGCGTTGAACGACAAGTAAAACAGAGGAGGGTTATCGATGCGTAAACCGATTATTGCAGGTAACTGGAAAATGAACAAAACACTCTCGGAAGCCGTCGCTTTCGTAGAAGAAGTTAAAAACAATATCCCGTCAACAGACAAAGTTGACGCGGCGATTGGTGCACCAGCAGTATTCTTGGCCCCAATGGTAGAAGCGGCTAAAGGATCGAACTTGAAGCTCAGTGCACAAAACATGTACGACAAAGACAGCGGGGCATACACAGGCGAAATCAGCCCGGCCATGGTCGCTGACCTCGGCGTGACATACGTCATCCTTGGACACTCAGAGCGTCGCGAATACTTCGGCGAATCTGATGCATTCATCAACAGCAAAACGAAAAAAGCGTTCGAACACGGTCTTACGCCAATCGTTTGCGTCGGTGAGACATTGGAAGAGCGCGAAGGCGGCAAGTTCGAAGACGTCATCAAGACGCAAGTCGAAGGTAGCCTCGCGGACCTCTCAGCTGACCAAGTCAAACAACTCGTCATCGCGTACGAGCCAGTTTGGGCAATCGGCACTGGTAAATCAGCGGACGAAGCAGACGCGCAAAGCTCATGCAAATATGTTCGTGACGTGGTAAAAGGTCTTTACGGTGAAGACGTGGCGGCTGCGGTTCGCATCCAATACGGCGGTTCTGTAAAACCTGAGAACATCAAGGAGTATATGGCGCAAGAAGACATCGACGGCGCGCTCGTCGGCGGTGCTTCACTTGAAGCTGCTTCGTTTCTCAAGTTGTTGGAGGCGATTTAAATGGCAAGACCAGTCGCCCTCATCATCTTAGATGGTTTTGGAATGCGGAACGAAACGTTCGGTAATGCGGTCGCTGCGGCGAACAAACCGAACTTCGACCGCTTCTGGGAGCAGTATCCACATACGCTCCTCAACGCGAAAGGCGAGTACGTCGGCCTTCCGGAAGGTCAGATGGGGAACTCGGAAGTCGGTCACTTGAACATCGGTGCCGGTCGGGTCGTCTATCAGTCACTTTCACGCGTCAACAACGCCATCAAAGACCGTTCACTCTTCGACCGCCAAGCGATGAATCACTTGGCCGGACATGTGAAAAAGTATGATTCGAGCCTCCACATCATGGGCCTCGTCTCAGACGGTGGGATTCACTCGCACATCAACCACATGTTCGCCATCGTCGAGTTCGCGAAACTCCATGGCATCGAAAAAGTTTACATTCACGCTTTCACGGACGGCCGTGACTGTGATCCAAAATCAGGCGCTGGCTTCCTCGAACAGACGGAAGCGAAGCTGGCTGAACTCGGACTCGGTCAAGTCGCTAGCGTGTCTGGACGCTACTATGCCATGGACCGCGACAACCGTTGGGAACGCGTCGAGAAAGTATACGACGTGCTCGTCAACGGGAAAGGCGAAGTCGGCACGAATGCGGTCGACGTTCTTAAACAGTCGTACGCAGACGGCTTGACGGATGAATTCGTCTTACCGACGGTCATCGAGAAAAACGGACAACCGGTCGCGACAATCAAAGACAACGACGCGATCATGTTCTTCAACTTCCGTCCGGACCGGGCGATCCAACTCGCAAAAGTGTTCAAAGAGAAGACCGGTTTCAAAGGCTTCGAACTTCCGAGCACACATCCTGAGAACATCTTGCTCGTCTCAATGACGAAGTTCTCGGATGAAATCGACACGGACATCGTCTTCCCACCGGAAGATTTGAAAAACACGCTCGGTGAGACACTTGCCGCGCAAGGGTACAAACAGCTCCGCGCCGCGGAAACTGAGAAATACCCGCACGTCACGTTCTTCTTGAACGGACAGCAAGAAACACCGTTCGAAGGAGAGGATCGCTTGCTCGTCCCGTCACCGAAAGTGGCGACGTACGACCTGCAACCGGAAATGAGCGCATACGAGCTCACAGAAGGTCTCCTCGAGCGCATCGCATCGGACACGTATGACGCGTATATCATCAACTACGCGAACCCGGACATGGTCGGCCATTCCGGTATGCTCGAACCAACGAAGAAAGCCATCGAAGTCGTCGACGAATGTCTCGGTAAAGTAGTGGACGCACTCATTGCCAAAGGCGGCGCGGCGATTATCACGGCGGACCACGGGAACGCTGACCTCGTCACGAACCCGGACGGCTCACCGATGACGGCCCACACGACGGAACCTGTACCATGTATCGTCACGAAAGAAGGGGTGGAACTGAAACCAGTTCTTCAAGGCGCCTTGTGCGACCTCGCCCCGACGCTCCTTCACCTTCTCGGTGGAGAGCAACCGGCCGAAATGACCGGAACATCAATCGTCACGAAGTAACTCAAAAAACTTTTCAAACAAAAAGGAGCGAATTTTCATGTCAATGATTACAGAAATTTACGCACGCGAAATTTTAGATTCACGCGGTAACCCAACAATCGAAGTAGAAGTCTTCACAGAAGACGGCGGTTTCGGCCGTGCCCTCGTCCCATCAGGCGCATCTACTGGTGAGCACGAAGCAGTAGAACTCCGTGATGGCGACAAGTCACGTTACCTTGGTAAAGGCGTACTCAAAGCCGTTGCGAACGTAAACGACACAATCGCACCAGAACTCATCGGTTACGATGTCTTCGACCAAAACGCACTCGACCGTAAAATGATCGAGCTCGACGGTACGAAAAACAAAGGTAAACTCGGCGCAAACGCGATCCTTGGTGTCTCAATGGCAGCAGCACACGCAGCAGCAGACGAGCTCGGCCTTCCACTTTACACGTACCTCGGTGGATTCAACGCGAAGACGCTTCCAACTCCAATGATGAACATCATCAACGGTGGTTCACACGCGGACAACAACGTTGACTTCCAAGAGTTCATGATCATGCCTGTTGGCGCGCCAACGTTCCGTGAAGCGCTCCGCATGGGTGCAGAAGTATTCCACGCCCTCAAATCAGTTCTTTCTGGTATGGGTCTTAACACAGCTGTCGGTGACGAAGGTGGTTTCGCACCAAACCTTAAGTCGAACGAAGAAGCGATCACAGTTATCCTTGAAGCGATCGAAAAAGCTGGTTACAAAGCTGGCGAAGACATCTACCTCGCAATGGACGTTGCATCTTCTGAGTTCTACGACAAGTCGACTGGCAAGTACGAACTCGCTGGCGAAGGCAAGTCGCTCTCAACTGCTGAGCTTGTAGACTTCTACGCTGAGCTCGTTGACAAGTACCCAATCCTCTCAATCGAAGACGGTTGCGACGAAAACGACTGGGAAGGTCACAAATTGTTGACTGACAAAATCGGTCACAAAGTTCAGCTCGTTGGGGATGACCTCTTCGTAACGAACACTGAGAAGCTTGCTGAAGGTATCGAAAAAGGAATCTCGAACTCGATCCTCATCAAAGTTAACCAAATCGGTACGCTCACAGAAACATTCGACGCGATCGAAATGGCTAAAAAAGCTGGTTACACAGCTGTTATCTCACACCGTTCTGGTGAAACAGAAGATGCGACTATCGCGGACATCGCTGTTGCGACAAACGCTGGTCAAATCAAAACTGGTTCGCTCTCGCGTACAGACCGTATCGCGAAGTACAACCAACTTCTCCGCATCGAAGACATGCTCGGCGATGTAGCGAAATACGACGGCATCAAGTCGTTCTACAACCTCAAAAAATAATTGATTGTTTCAGGTCCGCCTCGTGCGGGCCTGTTTTTTTGTGGTTGAAGAAGACGTTCATCAGGCGGTGGGACGCTTTCCTGGGGTGATGCGGATGCCTCCGCAGCGCATGCGCGCTTTACGGGGTCATCCTTGCATCACTCTCCCCAAGGAGTCGCCCACCGCCTGATTCAGTCTCGCGCCAATCGATCGTCTTGCAGGAGTCGACACTGGGTGTACGTATATTCCGAGATTCGCCTGTCTCGAGCACGATGGCAAAAATGCGTCATCAACACTTCTTCGTGCTGTATACTGAACGTGACTGATGAAAAGTAGGGGGGATTGGATGGACCAATCACATGAGCAAGAGGAGCGGTTGAGCGGAGGGAACGTGTCGACCGTCTACAAAAAGGGGAATCACGTCTATCGGACGCAGAAAGACGGGAGTGCGAATGTCCATTGGTTGTTAAACCATTTGGAGGCGAGCGGGGTATCGGGTGTTCCACGGTTCGTGGGAATCGATGAACAGGGTCGAGAGGTGTTGACGTACCTCGAAGGCGAGACGGCCGATTATCCGTTAAAGGCGTATATGTGGTCCGATGAGGCGATTCAAGACGCAGCTCGACTGATGCGTCGGCTGCATGACGCGACGGCGGATGTCAAGTGGCCATCGGACTGGAAACCGCTCGACCATACGCCACAACCGTTTGACGTGGTTTGCCACAACGACTTCGCCGTCTACAACACGATTTTCCATGACGGTAAAGTGGCAGGGGTCATCGACTTTGACTTGGCGGCGCCCGGACCACGTGCCTGGGATATCGTCTATGCGCTCTATACGTTCGTCCCGCTCAGCCGGCGTCATCAAGCCGAGTCGGGTGAAGTCGTTCACTATGAAGCGGAACGTGATGATGGGACGTACAAACGACGAGTCGCTCTCTTCTTGGAAGCATACGGCTGGGAAGGTTCGACCACGGAGTTGCTGACGATGTTACTGTTACGCATCGATGCGCTCTGTCGATTAATGAAACGGAAAGCGGCGGAAGGGGACGTCGCATTCCAACGCATGATCGATGACGGGCACTATGACCATTATCAAGCAGAGTATCGTTTCATCGAGGCGAACGGCAAGAAGTGGTTTTGAGAAATGATGGAAGACGAGTGCTTGCCGACTTGCCATTCCGGGAATAGATTAGTGTAGGTGAAAGGAGGCGTTCGACATGATGTTCAGCGGTTTTCTCCTTCTTCTCATTGCGCTCGGTGTCGGTGGTTACTTCCTGTTGGAAGACCGGAAATGGTCATGACGTATGTCACGGCCGTTTTTTTGTGTGCGTGAACGCTTGAAAATTGGGTATAATCAGATACAGACTAGAAAAAGGAGAGACGTCCATGACACGCGTACGGAAAGCCATCATCCCGGCCGCCGGGCTCGGTACCCGCTTCTTGCCGGCGACGAAGGCGATGCCAAAAGAGATGCTCCCGATCGTCAACAAACCGACGATCCAATTCATCGTGGAAGAAGCCGTCGCTTCCGGCATCGAGGACATCATCATCGTGACCGGGAAGAACAAGCGCGCCATCGAGGACCATTTCGATCGGGCCATCGAACTTGAACAAAACCTCGAATCGAAAGGCAAGACCGAACTTCTCGAGTCGGTCCGTCACTCGTCGAACCTCGCCAATATCCACTACATACGGCAACAGGAGCCGAAAGGACTCGGCCACGCGATTTGGTGTGCCCGCAAGTTCATCGGTGATGAACCGTTCGCGGTTCTGCTCGGAGACGATATCATCGAGGCGGACGTGCCGGCGACGAAGCAGTTGATCGACCAGTACGAGCAGTATGGACGCTCCATCATCGGCGTGCAACGCGTCCCGTATGAAATGACGAATCGATATGGTATAATTGACCCGCTTGCCGTCGAAGGGAAGCTGATCCCGGTCCGGACGTTCGTTGAGAAGCCGGCCGTCGGAGAGGCCCCGTCGAACCTTGCCATCCTCGGCCGTTACATTTTGACGCCGGACGTCTTCGAGACGTTGTCGGCCCAAGAAATCGGAACGGGAGGCGAGATTCAACTGACGGACGCCATCGCCCGCTTGAACGAGGGGGAGACCGTCTTCGCCTATGAATTTGACGGGCGCCGCTATGACGTCGGGGAACCGATCGGCTTCATCGAAGCGACGATTGCCCACGCACTCTGCGACCCAGATTTAAAAGCCAACGTCCACACGCTGTTGAAGCGCTTCGTGGACGAACTCGAACAACAGTAAGGTGTGTTACTTTTGAAAACAATGTTAATGGTCTGTCAAAACTATTATCCGGAGATCGGCAGCGCCGGGAACCGGATGCAAAATATTACGCATCTCATGAAAGAACGTGGCTACGAGGTGGAGGTCATCACGGCCGCCCCGTCGTATCCGAACTTCAACTTGTATAAAGACGACCGCTTCTGGAACGACCAGGCGCTGAACAAGCAGCCGTTCATCAAGCGTCTCATCACGAAGAAACGCAAACATACGTCGAACATGGTGAGCCGGCTCGCCTTGTTTTTGGAACAGATGATTAAAGGCGTCGCCGCCGTCCAAAAGCTCGACTCGAAACCGGATGTCGTCTTTGCGACGACCCCGTCTTTTTTTATGGCGTTCGTCGGTGTGTATGCGAAACGCAAGTACGGCGTCCCTTTCATCTTGGACGTCCGTGACCTCTGGCCGGAGTCGGTGAAAGGCGTCGGCGTGTTCAAACACGATTGGATGCTCGCCCCGGCGTTCTGGTTCGAGAAGCGGCTGTATAAGGAGGCCGATGAGATCATCATCAACTCGGAAGGCTTCCGCAGCTATTTGCGCCAACGTGGCGTCCCGAACGAGATGATTCACTATATGCCGAACTCGATTCGTGAGAGCGAACGCAACCTCGAGCGCACCGTCCCTGAAGATGACCGCATGGAAATTTTGTACGCCGGCAATATGGGCCTTGCCCAAGACGTGTCACTCTTGCTCGAACTCGCGGAGCGGTTCCGTGACGAGCCGCGCGTCCATTTCAAGTTGATCGGCTACGGGTACCGGAAGAACGAGTTGAAAGACATGATTAAAGCCCGTGGCTTCAAGAACTTTCTCTTCCTCGAGGCGATGCCTCGGACGGAGGCGTTTCAAGCCATCAAGAACGCGGACGTCGCGTTCGTCAGCCTGATCGAGCAAGAAGTGTTCGATACGGTCATCCCGGGCAAACTGATCGATTATATGGCGGTCGGCAAACCGATTGTCGCGGCGGTGTCAGGACATGCGGCGAATGTCATCGAAGCGGCCGAGGTCGGTTATGTGTCACGGAAGCGTGACATCAACGAAATCGAGCTCATGCTCCGGAAACTGCTCGAACGTCCCGACTTGCGTGAGAAGTACGGCGTGAACGGGATCCGTTATGTGAAAGACAATCTGTGCTGGGAAAACAATATACACGTCCTCGAAGACGTGATAGAAAAAGTAACGATGGAGGAAACACGATGAAGTCAGTATGTATGTTTGTATGGAACCATTTTACGAATGATGCGCGCGTCTTGCGCGAATGCTCGGCACTCGCCGAGGCGGGCTATGAAGTCGATTTAATAGCGCTCCAAGACCCGAAAAATCCGTCGCTCCCGAAAGAAGAGATGCGTCCGGAAGGCTTCCGCGTCATCCGCGTCAAACGTCAGCCGTCGATTCTCGCCAACGGGATGAAGGCGCTGAAAACGGCCCGCACATGGGTCAGTGCGAAGAAGACGCGTCAACTTGGGGCCGGACTCGTCGGCGCTGGACTCGTCTTGCTCGCACCGCTGACGATGATCGGACTCGGCGCGGCAGCGGGTGCGATTTTGTTCCCACCGGTGCGCAAAAACATCGTCAACGCGAGCGCGATGCTCGAGATGGTGTTCACTTCGACGAAGAAGTCGTACGATTTCTATCACGCCAACGACTTGAACACGCTCCCGCAGGCGTTGATTGCCGGGAAACTCGTCAACAAAGGTAAAATCGTCTACGATTCGCACGAAGTACAGACGGACCGGACCGGTTACGGTTATATCCAAAGTAACCTCGAGGGCTGGCTCTTGCCGTACGTCGACTCGATGATGGTCGAAAACCATACGCGCGCGGCGCATAACGAAGAGTTGTACGGCTTCTATCCGTACGTGCTCCACAACTATCCGTTCTATCGTCCGCTCGACTTCACGCTCCGCAAAGACTTGCATGCGCTCCTCGACTTGCCGAAAGATGAGAAGATCCTATTGTACCAAGGCGGCATCCAAGCCGGCCGCGGACTCGAGCAACTCATTCTCGCCGTCAAGGACTTCAACGAAGGCACGCTCGTCATGATCGGGGACGGGAAGCTCAAGCCGGTAATCAAACAGATGATCGAGGACGAAGGCGTCAGCGACCGCGTCAAGATGATTGACAAAGTACCGGTCGAGGCGTTACCGTACTATACGATGAACGCGTATCTCGGTTTCCAAGTGTTGAATAACGTCTGCTTCAACCACTATTCAGCATCATCGAACAAACTGTTCGAATATTTGATGGCCGAAGTACCGGTCGTGTCATGTGACTTCCCGGAAATCGAACGGGTCGTCGCCGGCAACGATGTCGGTGTCGTCGTCGATTCGCACGACCCACATTCAATCGCCGAAGGCGTCAACCGCCTGCTCGACGACCAAGCACTCTACGCCCGTGTCAAAGAAAACACGAAGACAGCGCGTGAGCAATATAACTGGGATTTGGAAAAAGAGGCACTCTTGAACGTCTACACGAACGTCGTGGACCGCAAGTTGCCGATTATGAAAGACGGTGCGCCAAAGCCAGTTCAACTGTAAGACTTAGACTGCGGCTTTGTGCCGCGGTCTTTTTTATATGGAAGGGGGACAATCAATGAAACGTCAACAACAACATCTATTGCGTCAACAAGTCTGGAAGAAGCTCCAATCGATTTCCTTGAAGGATATCGCCTGGATCGTCGCCGGCTCATTTATTCTCTCGTTCGGGGTGAACTACTTCACCGTCCCGAACGACTTCTCGGAAGGCGGCCTGCTCGGGGTCACCATCATCCTGTACTACTTGTTCGGCTGGGACCTCGGGGTCACGTCGATTATCGGGAACGGGATTTTATTCATCGTCGGGTATAAGTTGCTCGACCGCCGAACGATGGTCTATTCGGTCGTCGCCGTCATCGCGACGTCGTTCTTCCTTAGCCTGACCCATGATTGGGGCAGCCCGGCCGAGGACAAACTGCTCGCGGCCGTGTACGCGGGAATCATGATCGGGGTCGGCATCGGCATGGTGCTCCGCGTCGGCGGGACGACCGGCGGCGGGGTCATCATCGCCCGGCTCATGGAGCGGTACTTGCATATGAGCGTCGCCGTATCGATGTTCATCATCGATGCCATCGTCGTCGGGGCGTCCGGCTTCATCCTCGGCGAACAAGTCGTGCTCTATACGTTGATCGCCATCATCATCGGCTCGTGGGTCATCGACCTCGTCGCCGAAGGGCTCAACATCCGCAAGGCTGTCACCATCATCAGCGACAAGCAAGAAGAGCTCGCCGTCGTGTTGACGGAGACGCTAGGCCGGTCGGCAACGATTATCCACGGCCACGGCTACTACACGAAGCAAGATAAGAACATGCTCTATATGATCGTCGACAAGCGTCAAGTCGGTCCGCTCAAGAAAATCGTAGAAGTGACAGACCCACGTGCCTTCGTCGTCATCCACCAAGTAAAAGAGGTCATCGGGGAAGGGTTCAGCTACCCGTCCCGATAATTTGAAAGCTGGTGTTTTGACGCCAACTTCTATATAATAAGAAGCGTGTAAAAAGAAGGAGGAACTGACTACTATGCAAACGATCGCTACAATCAGCCTACTCGTCGTGGCTGTTTTATTGATTGTCGTCGTACTGCTCATGTCAGGTCGGTCGCAAGGTCTTGGGGCGATTGCAGGTGGCGCGGAGCAGTTGTTCGGCCGCCAGAAAGCGCGCGGCTTCGACGCTGTTTTGAACCGAACTGCAGCTGTACTAGGCACGTTGTTTTTCATTTTAGGATTACTAGTCGCATCACTATGATGAAAGGCTGATCGTTCTCGATTTTCACGTGAGGCGGTCGGCTTTTGTTTTTTTCAATTATTTTTTGGGAATAATGGATTGTATGAGGAGATGACGTTAGCAATGAAGATTACAGCACCGAAACCGTTCTTCTTTGAAGGCGGACCACGTGCCGTGTTGATGTTACATGGCTTTACCGGATCGAGCGCGGATGTCCGCATGCTCGGTCGTTTCCTGCAAAAAGAAGGCTATACGTGCATGGGTCCCCAGTACCGGGGCCATGCCGTCCCGCCGGAAGAATTGCTTCAATACGGACCGGTCGACTGGTGGGAAGACGTGTTGAACGCCTACCAGTCGTTGAAAGAGAAAGGCTATGAGGAGATTGCCGTCTGTGGTCTCTCGCTCGGCGGCGTCATGTCGTTACGCCTCGCTTCGGAGGAGAACGTCAAAGGCGTCATCCCGATGTGCGCCCCGACCGGAATCGATGCCGAGGACCGGTTATACAAAGGAGTCAAAGCCTACGCTCGAGAATATAAATCTCGAGAAGACAAATCACCTGAACAGATCGAACAGGAGATGGCGGACTTCAAACCGATGCCGACGCTCAAGGACCTCCGTGCCTTCGTCCGTGACACGACGACAAAACTAGAAGATATTTTCGTCCCGGCGCTCGTCGTCCAAGGGGCGAAAGATCAAATGGTCGATCCTGAATCTGCACACGAGATTTACGAGGCGATTAACGCGTTCCAAAAAGAACTGCTCATGTATGAGGAGTCGGGACACGTGATCACGCTCGATAAGGAAAAAGAGAAACTGCACCAGGACGTGCTCGATTTTCTCGAAACGTTAGACTGGTCAGTGTGAAAAAGGAGGTGTCACGTTGAATTTACGTGACCAACTACTAGAAATCATCCAAGCCAGTGATAAAGCACTGACGGTGGACCAATTGACCGAGCGTCTTGCGCTCGAGTCGACGGATGCCTTTAAAGAGCTCATCCGCACCTTGAACGCCCTCGAAGAAGAGGGTTTAATCGGCCGCACACGGACGAACCGTTACGGGACGCTCGCCGTACTCGGCCAAGCAGCGGGAATCATCTCGATTCACCAACGCGGCTTCGGCTTCCTATCGGTCGAAGGGGAGACGGAAGACGTGTTCTTGCCGCCCGACCAATTGAAAGACGTCTACCACGGCGACACAATCCTCGTCAAAAAACGCGAGGACAATCGCGGCAAGACCGAGGGCGTGCTCCTCAAAGTCTTGAAGCGCGGCTTGAAAGAGTTCGTCGGGACGTATACGCTTCCGAGCGGACGCCTCGACCAGTTCGCTTTCATCGAGCCGGACGACAAGCGCATCAACTTCTGGCCGGTCGTCAACCCGGACAAATCGCTCGGTGCCGTCGATGGCCATAAAGTCGTCGTCCGCATCACGAAGTATCCGGATGGACGTTTCGCCGGAACGTGTGACGTCGTCCGCATCATCGGACACAAGAACGACCCGGGCGTCGACATCTTGTCGATCGTCTATAAGCACGGGATCCCGACGGAGTTCCCGGAAGATGTCATCGACCAGGCGAACGCCGTGCCGGACGAGGCCGACGAGAAGGACTTCATGGGCCGCGTCGACCTTCGCAACGAGACGATCTTCACGATCGACGGCGAAGACGCGAAAGACTTGGACGATGCCGTCCACGTCAAGAAACTCGACAACGGCAACTATGAGCTCGGCGTCCACATCGCCGACGTGTCACACTACGTGACGGAAGGTTCGCCGCTCGACGTCGAGGCGTTCGAACGGGGGACGAGTGTGTATCTCGTCGACCGCGTCATCCCGATGTTGCCGCACCGTCTCTCGAACGGGATTTGTTCCCTCAACCCGCACGTCAACCGGTTGACGCTCAGTTGCGTCATGGAGATTTCCCCGCAAAACGGGAAGGTCGTCAACCATGAGCTGTTCCCGAGTGTCATCAAGACGACGGAGCGGATGACGTATACGAACGTCCGTGAAATCATCGAACGTGATGACGAAGCGACGCTCGAACGGTACGAGCCGTACATCCCGTTGTTCGACCTCATGGCCGAACTCGCGGAAGTGCTCCGGAAGCGCCGCAACTCGCGCGGTGCCATCAACTTCGATTTCGCTGAGGCGAAAGTCGTCGTCGACGAAGAAGGCAAACCGGCCGACATCGTCTTGCGTCCGCGCTCGGTCGCCGAGAAGTTGATCGAGGAGTTCATGCTCGCGGCCAACGAGACGGTCGCCGAACACTTCCACAAGATGGACGTGCCGTTCATCTATCGTGTCCACGATAACCCGAAACCGGACAAGCTCGATTTCTTCTTCGACTTCGTCGCGAACTTCGGCGTGCACATCGAGCGGTTCAAAGGTCAGAAGGTCGAACCGAAGACACTTCAGAAGATTTTGAAGACGATCTCGGGCGAACCGGAAGAGCCGGTCATCAGCACGATCATGCTCCGTTCGATGCAACAGGCGAAGTACGATGACGTCTCGCTCGGCCACTTCGGCCTCGCGACCGACTTCTATACGCACTTCACGTCGCCGATTCGTCGCTATCCGGACTTGATCGTCCACCGTCTCATGCGCACGTACGCCTTCAATGGTGACTTGTCGGAGAAGACGATTGCGAAGTACGAGGACCGTCTCGGGCCGATCGCCGAACAGGCGTCGAAACGCGAGCGTCGTTCGGTCGATGCCGAACGTGAGACGCAAGCGCTCAAGAAAGCCGAGTACATGGAATCGCGTCTCGGGGAAGAGTTCGACGGCGTCGTCAGCGGCGTCACGAACTTCGGGATGTTCATCGAGCTCCCGAACACGATCGAAGGGCTCGTCCGTCTCCAGTCGATGGATGACTACTACCACTTCGACGAGTCGCAGCTTATGTTGCTCGGCGAGCGGACGAACCGTCAGTTCCGCATCGGGGACGCGGTGCGCGTCAAGGTCGACGCCGTCAACTTGGACGAGCGTACGATTGACTTCACCGTCGTCGGTATGCCGAAGCGGGAACAGTCGCGCCGTCGCCAACCGACGACGATCAAGGCGAAAGAAAGCCGTCCGAAGAAAGACGACAAGCGCGGGGGACGCGGTCGCGATGACAAACGTCCGAAGCGCGGCAAACCGGGCAAACCGGGGAAACCGGGCCAAGCCGGGAAACCGTCGAAACCAGGCGAGAAGCCGAAGTCGTCACAAGGCCGTTCGGCGCTCGACTTGAAGAAGAAAGACAAACAAAAACGAAAAGGCGACGCCAAACGCGGAGCGAAGAAGCGTCGCTGACGGGAGGGGACGTCCCCTCCTCCATATTGAAGTAAAGGACTGAATGTCTATGGCCAAGAAGAAAGATTCGAACGCGCTCGCGCAAAACCGAAAAGCGTCCTTCGATTATGCGATCGAAGATACGATTGAAGCCGGCATGGTGTTGACGGGGACCGAGATTAAATCGGTGCGCCAGTCGAAAATCAACATTGCCGACGCGTATGTCCGCTTCGACGGTGGCGAGGCGACGCTTCATAACTGTCATATCAGCCCGTTCGAGCAAGGGAACCGGTTTAACCACGAGCCGCTCCGTGTCCGAAAGCTATTGTTGCATAAGAAGCAAATCAATCAGCTCATCGGCGCGCAAGGCCGTGACGGGTATACGATCATCCCGCTCAAAGTGTATCTCAAGAACGGCTTCGCCAAATGTCTCCTCGGCATCGGGCGCGGGAAGAAGAAGTATGACAAGCGCGACGACTTGAAGAAGAAAGATGCGAAGCGCGACGTCGACCGGGCACTCCGGGACCGGCAAAAATACTGACAGCGAGACCTGATTGTGGTATAGTTGTTGTAGTACCAATTACCACCTCGGGGACGTTATGGATTCGACGGGGGTAGGTCGGTCGTATGTGGCGTGTCGAGGGGTCGGCCTCGTTAAAACGCAAACGCCTATAACTGGCAAAACTAACACACAACTCGCAGCAGCCTAAGTGCCCTGCGGATCCTGACATCCATCGCTTGTGTGGATGATTATCAGGGTCTCAAACTAAGCAAGCTACGCTTCAACCTCGCCGTCTGAGGGCGCGAAGAAGAGATGAACCAGACTGGATGGGACAACGCCTGTTTATCGGCAGTGTCACATTGAGATTCAATAGATAAACTACACACGTAGAAGCATGCGTTACGATGCCTTCGGACGCGGGTTCGACTCCCGCCGTCTCCATTTTTAAACAGTCTATACAGACTGTGATCAATGATATTTCATGAAGACCTTCTAATTTCATTGAGATTAGAAGGTCTTTTGAATTTTATGGAGCAACTCAATCATAGTGAGATGAAAGTAGGTGAATCGAATGGGAAAATATCAATTGGATACGAAAAGTAAAGTAGCGGCTGCCAAGTATCAAGACGGTAAAAAACCATCTGTCTCGAATAAAAAAGATAAGATCAATCAGATTCGAGAAGCATATTTGCAGAAGCAAAAAGACAAAAAAGAGTCTGGTGAATGATCAGAATCATTGTAGCGAAAGGGTTGTTGAGTGTTTGCTCAATAACCCTTTCTTTGTGAATGGACGACACCATTATTTGGGTTTTTGAACGGGGTCAAAGGATTGAATAGTATTTTATTGAATATAATCTATGAGCTGTTTTTAAAAAAACGTCACGAGAATATACATAACCATCATAGGAGGAATCCTCATGTCAAAAAAATCTACGGAATTAATTATCAATGGGGTCAAGAAGTATGGTCCGGCAGTAGGCAAGTTTGCAATTGAACATAAAAAAGAAATTGTTGGAGCAATTGGTGCACTCGGTGTAAAGGAACAACTTAAAAAGCGTACGAATAAAGAATCAAATCCTAAAAAAGCAAAAGACAAAATCATGCATCCTCGAAAGAAGAGATATCAATACTATTTAACAGAGGTAATCCCTACAGTAGATACTCGAAACCGAGACGAGTTGTTCCAGTACAAGTTAGAAGTGGAGCAATGCATTCAACAAATTAAATTGGAGCAGGCGCAGGACATCGTCATCAAAAAACAGATTCATGAGAGTCGGATAAAAGAGTGGGATGCAATCCTGTCTCAAATCGTGAGCCAGATGACCGTGAAAGATTATATGGAATATTTAAAGCTCTTTAACAACCCGGAATATCAAAGCGAGTATTTTAAAGGCTTTGAAGGAGATGTTGAGAAATTTAAAAAACTAAATACTATCGAACAGTATGATACGTTAGTCCACTATATTCATGAAAAAACAAATATCGATATAGAACAAATCAAAAAAGAGTTTTCGGCTCCTGTTTGAGTTACCTTGATCCGTTCTTGTTCCTCCTTCGTTATAATCGATGATGTAACGAAGCAGTGGGGGTGAGGTCATTGGGCTGGGATTTGAGTGTTGCTGAAGCGAAGGACGTCTACTTAACAGAAACTGACTTATGGCGCTATACACAGCAATTTTTAATGAATGCGACACATACGACGACGTACAAACATATGCTCATGAAGGCGTTGCTCGAATGTACGACTGAACTGAGTGATTCCGGTGTCCTGACGTTCGAGCAAATTTCAAAACATGTGACGAAGATGTATTGGAATTTGATTGTGACGCACGGATTGCGACAAGTGAATCAGACTGGAAAGATGAGTTCGGTGGAACAAACAATGCTCGCATTTCAAGCGACGCATGAAATTCCGTCTTCATGGAACTTTGACCGTCTGCCAGATGAGCAGCAGCAACAATTGATTCGGGAAGTGAATCGGTTCTATAAGAAATACGTGTACGGCTCGTTTTATGCCTCGTTCGATGGAACCATTTATTCGTTCAATCGGAAAGAGGAATGGGTCAAACTCGTGCCAAGCTATATCGTTTTCTTTGAGAAATATAAGCGGGTATTGATGAACGTCACGAACTATCAACTCGCTGTCTTCTTAGAGAAATACAATACACGTGATGCAATGGAGCGAATTTTGAGCAAACTCGAGTTTGTCTCGGCTCGGCAATCGCTCGATGAGTTCAAACAAATTTTGCTGAGTCATGGTCATTCCGCCTGTTTTTATTGCATGAAGCCGCTCAAACAGATTCATGTCGATCACTTCATTCCGTGGTCGTATATGCAGAATGATGTCTTGTGGAACTTTGTGTTGGCATGCCCGAGTTGCAACACGAGCAAGAATAATCGGATGGCGAAGGTGGATTATCTTTATGCACTCGTGGAACGAAATCAGGAATTGCGAGTAGCAGAGCAGATGGAGACATATAAAAAGACGAAATTGATTCACTTGTACGAGTATGCAGTGCAAAATGGATTTGAAGCCAATTGGGCACCGAAGAAAATAAAATGAGTCGAACCTGATGAGTAAGGTTCGACTCATTTTATTTTTTTTTGATTATTCCTTCTTACATAAAACATTTTCAGAACACGTCCAACAGGATATAGAGATTGGATGAGTATTTAATCCGAAAATTTTCCCGTAAATTGTATGATAAACTGAGGGAAAGAAGATTGTGAGGGGAACAATGATGAATATTCACTTTGAAAAGATGGACGAAGGGGAACTTACTTCTTATTTGACGTGGTTGATTGACGATTATGCGAATGACGTCGCCCGCAACTATCAATTGCCTGCTGCACTGGCGCAAGAAGAGTCGACACAATTGATTCATAGCCTGTTTCCAGACAATCGACCGGCGGACGGGCAAACGGTTGTCCATGTAATGGACGGTGCGACACGAGTCGGGATTTTATGGTACGCCTTTCAGGAAGAATCAAAACGTGTCTTCATATATCATGTTTGGATGCAAGATGCCTATCGCGGACGTGGATATGCGACGGCAGCATTGCAACGACTTGAGACGATTGAAGTGCACGAACTCGGGGCAACTTCGATCGGTTTGAGTGTGTTTGGTTCAAATCCGGATGCTGAGCGACTTTATGCACGCCTCGGATTCCAACAAGCTTCGATTGCGATGAACAAGCTTTTAGGTGAGGTATCGAGGTGAAGCGCTTTTGGAAATGGACTTTGGTCGGAATCGGAGTACTTGTCGTCGGGATTGGGGGACTCGCTCTTCTGTTCGTTCAGTCGATGCAGTCCGATCCGGATGAAGAAGCAAAAGCAATTCAACTCGCTGAGCAGTATGTAGCTGAGCGTTTCGACAATGCCGAATTGACGACAGAGGTCACGTTCGACAACATGGGGAATTTCCCGTTCAAATATGCGGCAACCGCCGTGGATGCTGTGACAGGGACCGAGTTTTTCGTTTATGCGGACGAGACGACAGGAGAAGTCGTCGACACGTTCCTGGCATCGAAATGGGAAGATGACGTGACGGATGTCATCGAGGATTCGGTCATGATGGCGTTTGGAAGCGACGTCACGTACGACGTTTTTTACGATGAAGTAGCCGTACGACAACTCGACGCCTCGGCGGCGAACCCGCTCGCCTATAAAACGGCCGACGTCGTACCGACAATCTTGGTGACGATTCATCGAGAGCCAGCGTCAGGAGACGAGGCCCTCATCCGCACCTGGATGACAGCGCTAAAAGAGAGCGACATGTTACGCCATGCGGAAGTTCATGTCGACTATGTCGCTAAAAACGGAGAGATCCTCAATGATGGGACCCCGTTAATTCTATCATTTTAATGAAAAAACACTTTCTGCGCGAAGGAAGTGTTTTTGTTCAGTCAATAGTCAACACAAGTTAAACAAATCCGCCACAATCGCATCACTTCCGTCTTGGAACATGAATAATCGGAGTGTAATTGACAGATCTCCCTTGATGAGGGTGCTGAACCGCATAAGTTACCTCTGCTTTTTAATAGGTTGCGAACCACGAGCCAACTGACTGGATGAAATATCGCATATTTATTGGCAGTCTAACATTGAGACTTAATGGGTACACTAAACACGTAGAAGCATTTGTTAACTTTGTCTTCATACGAGTGTTCGATTCCCGAAAATCTCCAGTATTTTTTGTATATAGAGTGCTGTTATCGTTTATTATAATGGTATTTTTTATTATTTTTTTGCTCAATACTTTGAATTTTTATTAAATATGACAATGTACTTTATTTGGTATAAAATTTACATATGTCAATTTTAGGAGGTATTCCGTTGGAGAGTATTAGAGTGAAAAACTTAAGAAGTCTTGAAGACACAGGTGACGTATCGTTAGCTCCTCTAGTGGTATTATTAGGGAAAAATAGTTCAGGAAAAAGTACCTTTCTAAGAACATTTCCCTTGTTAAAACAGAGTATAATGACGCCTATTACGGAACCCATTCTTTGGTACAGTGATAAGTCAGTAGATTTTGGAGATTTTGAGACTAGTATAAATAAATATAAGAAATTATCTAATGAACCAATATCTTTTGATTTTAAATTTAAAACATTAGCAGCTTCAATGTATTATGGTAATCCTATTTCGAGAAGTCGTCCAAAAGAATATCTTGACATTAAACTACATGTTGAAGTTTTGAAAAAAAGATTTAAAAAAATTCAGGTTCAAATATTAGATCAAAAATTTGAGCTTACAGCAAGGACGTTTGATGATAAGACACCTGATTCTTTTACATTAGTCATAAACGAGATTCCATTAAATATTGAGTTTAGTCAAGAAACGAACAACTCTTTTTATGGTAGAAACTTCCTTCCTGTTATTGTACCTGAATTAAAAATTAAAATGGAAAGAAATAGAGTTAGAATACGACATGTTAACGGTCTTTTCATTGACTATATAGTTAATGAGATAAAAAAAATTATATTACCTTATTTCGATAATTTGATAGAAGAAAACCCAGATAATTATTTAAATACTATTAGAAATGATGAGTTTGAATCCGATAAAGATTTTATATTGTCAGCCCAAATTGAAGAATTTATTTCCGAATTAAATATAAATTATTTAAAAGAAGTTGGAAACAAAGATTATCAATTTTTTTACGAGATTCAAGAGAGATACATAAATAGAATGAAAAAAAGTAACAGTAAAATTGTTAAAACACCTTATAATATTTTTCTTGAAGCTTTGAATATTGCTTCTGAAAAAGAAAAAGCCGAAATTAACACGCTCTTACTTTCTATTTATTGGAAGATGATAGTTGATATTTGTAACGAATATTTAGTTGGATATTTTGGGAAAGTTCATTATATCGCTCCTGTTAGAGCCAGCGCGCAACGTTATTATAGGACGCAAGGTTTAGCAGTAGAAGAAATTGATCCTCAGGGTGAGAATATTCCTATGGCTATAAATAACATGAACGATGGTGAGAAAAGAAAGTTTAGAAAGTGGACAAAAATCAATTTTGGTTTCGAAATATTTACGAAAGAAAATGGTGGTCATGTAAGTTTACAAATACAATTTGATGATAATAATGTTATGAACTTAACTGATACTGGTTTTGGTTTTTCTCAAATATTACCTATAATACTTTTAATTTGGAGAGCTAATGAGTTAACAATAAATAATTCTAATAGTATTAATTCTAATGCAAATCTAATTAATAATAATCAATATCCCACTACAATAGTAATTGAACAACCAGAATTACATTTGCATCCACATTTACAGGCTAAGCTTTGCGAGGTACTAGTTAAATGTATAAACTATACGAATCCTAAAAGAACTAAAACACGATTTATTATTGAGACTCATAGTGAAACTATCATAAACAAGCTTGGACAGTTAATTTTCGAGAAAGAACTAGAATCTAATCAAGTTAATATTATGGCATTTGGCTTATCAAAATCTGATAGCGAGAATTCGATTAAAAATATTCCATTTAATGAAGAAGGGTTACTGGAGCAGTGGCCAGCAGATTTCTTAATGGAGGATTTTTGAGAATGCTTTTAAAACTAGACGATTCTTTAATAGAATATATCCAATCCAATCAACTTACAGTTGAGGAAGATGAAGCTTTGCATAAGCTTTTTCGTAGTCACGATAATAAATATCATTTTGTGTTTGGAAGTCGATTTTTATTTAATTTTTTGTCATCTCATCCATCAATGTCGACATATATAAAGAGACAAAGCAAAAAAAAATATCAAAAATATGTAATGTTGGAACAGAAAACAAGGTATAGACATAGTCATGTAATCGTAATACCTTCTACTGAATCTTTTAGTCGAGTGGATAACGAGTTATTTAACGAAAACTATAACTATTCAATTATCGAAACTATATTTTATATTCCTTTAAAATGGTTTTGTCATCCAGCCATTTTAGAAAGAACATGTTTAATATCTGAGAACAGTTCAGATGTGAATTTTTATTTCCAATTAGCAAAAGGTATTTCAAACATTTATCATCATAATTCGAATGTTATATTTTCTAGAAATTCAGGAGGTGGTGGCACTACATTTAAAGTCGTTAAAGATAAAGTCGAAGATAATAATATGTCTCTAATTGTCGTAGATAGTGACAAAATTCATCCCGACGATAATCACGGTCCTACGTGCAATAGTGTGAAAAAAACATATGAACGCTTTAAACGGTATTCAGTACTTGGACTTAAAATTTTATATGTACATGAAAAAGAAAATTTATTGCCTCCAACAATATATGGTACATTCGGGAAAATGCATAAAAATATTGTAGAGCCTTGGATAACTATATATAATAGTGAATTACTATATCCACTTTACAATTTTGCTGATTTAAAAGAAGGGATTTCTGCAAAGAATTACTGCTCTTTTTATGAACTGCTTTTCCATGAACCTTGTAGAATTGTAGCAAAAAGCACTACAGAAACGTGGGGTTTTAACAAAGAGTTTATTGGATCTAAAGAGGAATTTGAAAAATTAGTAGTTGAAGTGAAGAATGGGAAAGCTGAAAATAAATATTTACTTCCTCCGTTGGCTTCGGACGTACTAGAGGACTTTATTTTAAAAGATATACATTTAGAAACCAAAGCACAATTAGAAAAAATAAAAAAATCCCCTTCTAATTCCCTCGCGAAAGCAAATCACATAGTTTTTTTGGAAGAAAAATTACAAGAAATTGAGTCTTTTCATCAAAACTTAAATGAATTTCATAAGTCATATTTAAAAGATTTAAGTGATCGAATAAACGATTGGGGATTTTGTAATACGGATGCTGTTTAACCTTTAATATTTAGATGAAGTTTATTTATTAAATTCAAAAATTGAACCTTATTAAAAGATTCAATCAGACTGTAGACAAAACATTGTCTGCAGTCTTTTTTATTTGCCCGAACGTACACACGTCATTCCTTCTTTTTATAGCTTCGTTCATTTTTTTGTTGAACTCAGGAAAGTAGTTGCCCGATAATTTAATAGATTTATTTATTCATCGTATAACCTTAACAAATCCGCTACAATCGCATCACTTCCGTCTTGGAACATGAACAAGCCGAGGGCGATTAACAGACCTCCGATGATGAGTGTGCCGAACCGCATCAGTCCGTTCGTATTCTTTTTGAATAAACCGCGAATTACGAGCGCTCCACCGATCAATAGCATCAAGAAATACCAAAACCCTATAGCCATTCCTCCTCGAATGTAGTTGGCTTTAGTTTATATATATTTTCCAGTACATACTGTAGGGCGCAGAACTGATTTAATCTAAGCCTAAGACGGGTACAGTACCTTTATGTGTAAATAAAGGGGAGAGTGACCACTATGCGGAAAACCATCGTCATCGCGGGAGCGAGCGGCTATATCGGCTCGAACGTGATGGACCATTTAAAAGAAGAATATGACATCATCGCCTTATCTCGTTCGACGAAGAACAAAGAAGACGAAAACCACATCACGTGGCGGTCGTGCGACTTGTTCTCGTATGAACAGACACGTGAGGCGTGTGAGGGGGCGGACTACGCCATGTTCCTCGTTCACTCGATGATTCCGGACGGCGGGCTGACGCAGGCGACGTTCGAAGACATGGACGCGCTCATTGCCGACAACTTCGCCCGGGCATCGAAAGCGAACGACATCGAACAAATCGTCTACTTGAGCGGGATCATACCGAAAGAGTCGAAGACGTTGTCGCGTCACTTGAAGAGCCGGCTCGAGGTCGAACGGATTCTCGGCGGCCAAGGGGTGCCCGTGACGACGATTCGGGCCGGGCTCATCATCGGTCCGGAAGGTTCATCGTTCCCAATCCTCGCGAAACTCGTCAAACGGTTGCCGGTCATGATCCTCCCGAACTGGACGAAGACGGAGACGCATCCGATCGACCTGCGTGAAGCCGTCCAGGCGCTCATCTCGGTCGTTGGGGCCGAGGCGCTGTATGACCATCATATCGATATCGGCGGCCCAGAAGTGATGACGTATCGGAAGATGATTGAAGATACGGCTGAGGTCATGGGTAAACGCCGCGTCATGATCGACTTCCCGTTCCCGACGATCAAGCTGTCCCGCCTCTGGGTCATGGCGGTGACGGGTGAACCGAAAGACACCGTCTATCCACTCGTCGAGAGCATGGGCCACGCCATGGTCGCGAAAGACACGACCGGCGTCAAACAAGGGGAGATTCCGTTCAAGGAAGCGGTCGAGCATGCGCTCGAGGAAGAAGAGAAACAGAAGTCGGGTGGCGGCAAGAAGAAAAAAGCGCCGCAACAGTATACCGTTCGCTCGATTCAACGGTTCGGCCTGCCCGAGAACAAATCGGCGCTATGGATGGCCGACACGTATTTCGAGTGGCTCGGCCGGCTCGCATATCCGCTCATCCAGACGACGAAAGAAGACGATGACTGGGAGATTGCGCTCCTGCGCCCGTCACTCGTCGCGCTCCATCTGTCGCTCGAAGACGAGGCGACGGATGACATGGCATCCTATTCCATCGACGGCGGCCTGTTCACGAAGTTGAGTGAGGATGACAAGACAGGCCGACTCGAGTTCAGACGGCTCCCCGAGTCGGACGAAGGTCTCGTCGCCATCCATGAATTCGTACCGGCGCTGCCGTGGTGGTTCTATACGAAGACGCAGGCAAAAGCCCACCTCGTCGTCATGTGGCTGTTCGGTCGTCACGTCCGTCTGCTTGGGGAAGATGCGGATGAGGGCGATCAAGTCGTCGAGGCACCGACGAATTAAGGAAGACGCATCCATCTCGTGATGGATGCGTCTTTTTGTTTTGTCGATTATGTTAACGTTTCGCCAGAGTCGTTTACAAAGGGAAGGGACAGGCGTAAACTGAACTCGTTTTCGACATCATGGAAAGAAGGAATGCAAGAATGGACAACTTCATGACACCACGCCAAGGCTGGCAAAAGGACATCTCGGCCGGAATCACCGTCGGGGTCGTCGCCGTGCCGCTCGCGATGGCGTTCGCGATTGCCTCGGGCGTCGGACCGGTGTACGGCCTGTATACGGCCATCATCGCGGGTATTCTCGTCAGCCTGTTCGGAGGCTCGACGTTCCAAATCGCCGGACCGACCGGCGCCTTCATCCCGATCGTCTCGGGCGTTATGCTCGCGCACGGCTACGAAGGGTTGCTCGTAACGACGTTTCTCGCCGGGATTCTATTGTTCCTCATGAGCGTGCTCCGTGTCGGACGACTCATCCGCTTCATGCCGCGTGCTGTCACCATCGGCTTTACGGCCGGGATCGCCGTCGTCATCTTCGTCGATCAGCTCGACGAACTGTTCGGCATCACGTTCGAGAAGGCGCCGCACTTCCACGAGAACTTCCTTCAGCTCGTGACCTCATTGCCGGAGGCGAGTCTTTGGCCCGTCTTCATTGCGGCCATCGGTTTCTTGACGCTCTGGCTCGTGCCGAAACTGCCCGTGAAGTTACCGCTTCTCTTGATGGCAATGCTCGTGCCGACGTTCGTCAGCCTCGTCATCCCTGGCGAAGTCGCGACGATTGGCAGCGCCTATGGCGGCATCCCGAGCGGACTGCCGGAGTTCAACTGGCTCGCCATCGACCTCGATATGATTGCGACGCTGCTGCCGTCGGCGTTCGCCATCGCCTTCCTCGGGGCGCTCGAATCCCTGTTGTCGGGTGCGGTCGCGGACGGCATGGCCGGCACGAAGATGAACCCGGACAAGGAACTGTTCGGGCAAGGGCTCGCCAACGTCGTCGTCCCGTTCTTTGGCGGGATCCCAGCGACGGGTGCCATCGCCCGGACGGCGACGAACATTCAAGCCGGGGCCGTCAGCCGCCGCTCCGGCGTCATCCACGGGTTGACGGTGCTCCTCGCCGTGCTCGTGTTGGCACCGCTCGCGAGCTACGTCCCACTGGCCGCACTTGCACCAATTTTGATGCGCGTCGCCTGGAACATGTCCGAGCGGCACCACGTCTTCGAGATGCTCCGGCATCGGTCGGCCGAATCGCTCGTCTTGCTCATCACGCTCGGACTGACCGTCTTTGTCGATCTCGTCGTTGCCGTCGAGGTCGGGGTCATCTGTGCGCTCGCCTTGTTCGCGAAACGGATGGCCGACACGATTGACGTCCGCGAACAGACGGAACGATACGTGACGCGGGACGGACAGGTCGTCTTCAGCGTCGAAGGGCCGCTCTTTTTCGGCGCAATCGAGATGTTCGAGCATGTCTTGCATCATATCCATAACGAGCCCGACGTGTTCATCTTCAACTTCCATCGCTGTCCGGTCATCGATGTGACGGCCGTCGAAGAGATTCGTCGCGTCGTCCGGGAGTTGAAAGCGGCCGAGCGCCGTGTCGTCTTCGCACACTTGTCGGCACCGGTGCGACAGACGCTCATGCATTATGGCGTCCTTGACCACGTTGATACGTTCGAGACGACGCAGGAAGCGATTGACGCGTCTTAACGGACAGACAGAATCTGACCGAACGGGATACGACGCACCTCGGTGTCGAACAGCTCGACTTCACGCTCGGCGTAATAGATGGCGTGGACGTAACCGCGCACCATATGGGTCATGCCGTTGTCGAACAGCGTCAGCTCGACGGCGTCACCTTCCCGGATGGCGCGTTCGAGCTCGGTCTGCCACAGATAGAGCAATTGCTCATCCAAGTCGGGAAGCTCGATCTTTTGGACGTGGGCGTAATATTTCTTCAGGAGCGCCACGTGCTCGGGCATGAGGAACGGGATCCATTTCAATTCACCACGGTCTTTGTAGCGGGTCTGGCTCATGACGATTCACCTCCTTGTTTATGTCCGCCGATTAACCGCTGGCGGGTACGGAGCGGACTGTCTTTCAATAGGCTCGACGCCGGGCGGATCGTGCCCCGGCCGAAGCGGACGTTCAAGCTATCGACGAGGTCGAGGAAGTCGAACCGGCGCGCCCGGGCCCACTCATCCTCGAAAAAGGAGAGTTGGACGTGGTCGCTCCTTGGCTCGAGCTTGCCGAGGGCGACCGAGACGTACCGGACGGCCTCCGTCTCGTCCCACGCGTCGAGGAAGAGCGTCAACAACACCGGCAAGAACTCGCGCTCGTCCGCTGTGAAGCGGGCGAGCTTTTTTTGTTTGCTGAACCCGCGCCGCTCGCTCGTCCGGGTATAGCGTACACCGAGATGGATGCTGCCGCCGACGAGCCCGGCCTGTCGCGTTCGCATCCCGACCTCGACGGCAATGGCCTGCAGGACAAGACGGATGGCCGCATACGTCGTGTAATCTTTCATGAGCGTGATGCCATGGCCGATCGTCCGGGGTCGCTGCCGTTTCGCCCCGAATAAAGAGCTCGGCGGGAGAATCGTCGGCGACTCGTCGATGCCCCAGGCGTGGTGCCACAGCTCGGCGCCGATGACACCGAACTTCTCATGCAGCGTCTCGAGCGGATAACGGGCGAGGTCGCCGATCGTGTCGATGCCGAGCCGATGGAGATGGACTTCCATCTTTGCGCCGACGCCCCACATCTTGCCGATCGGAGCGGGATGGATCAATCGTTCGACGTCGTGGAGGAAGCAGCTGGCGACACCCGTCTTCTTCCCATGCAGGTCGAGGACGAGCTTGGCGAGGACGTTGTTCGGCCCGATGCCGATTGTGACCGGGATGCCCGTGTAGCGGAACACGGTCGAGCGGATGAGCCGGGCGACGTGCGCATCGTTCCCGAATAGGCGCTCCGTCCCGGTCAAGTCGACGAGCGTCTCATCAATCGAGTAGACGCGAATCGCCTCCGGGGGCGCGAACTGATGCAAAATGTGGACGATTTGCACGGATACGTTCAAATAATGGCTCATCCGGGCCTCGGCGTAGATGACGTGTCGCCGTTCGTGCCACGGTAAGCGGTCGATGTGGAACCGCCGCGAGCCGGTCTTGATGCCGAGCTGCTTCATCGGCGGCGTCGCGGCAAGGACGAGCGCACCGTGGTCCTGCAGGTTCGATAAGACGACGAGCTTCGTCTTGTACGGGTTCAACTTTCGGGCGGCGCACTCGCAACTGGCGTAGAACGAGACGCTGTCGATACAAAAAATCCGACGTCGCATAGCCACCTCTCCTTTTTTACGAACAAACGTTCTGTTTTTGTCATCGTATCACGGTCTCACGCCGTCTCAAATAGAAAAATGAAAAGAAATTTGAAAGAAGTCAAAAAAAGGGTGGAATGAATGATGAAATTCCAACTTTTTGGGATTTACCGAAATAATAAAGCGAGGAAGAAACAAAATCCGTTATAATGAGAGGGTAGCTAGACAAATATGGTTTCGGACGATGGAGGCTATCCTGTGATTGATTTTGTGAAGCAATTGACCAATGATCAGGCACGACGATTGAAAACCTATAAGAAACAAGTCGAACGCATCAACGAGTACGAGGAGACGATGCAAGCGTTGGACGATGAGGCGCTTCGCCAGTACGCGCTCGAACTGAAACAGCGGCTCACGGACGGTGCGGACGTCCGTGCCATCACGGAGGAAGGGTTCGCCCTCGTCCGCGAGGCATCCGTCCGGACGATTGGGCTCCGTCATTATGACGTCCAGCTCATCGGCGGTCTCGCGCTACTGGAAGGGAATATCGCCGAGATGCCGACCGGGGAAGGGAAGACGCTCGTGGCGGCACTCCCGGCATTCGTCAAGGCACTCGAAGGGAAAGGCGTCCACGTCATCACGGTGAACGATTATTTGGCGCAACGTGACGCCGAGCAGATCGGCAAGATTCACACGTTCCTCGGGCTTACGGTTGGGTTGAACGTGCCGGAGATGGAGCTCCCTGACAAGCAAGCGGCATATGCGGCCGACATTACATACGGGGTGGGGACCGAGTTCGGCTTCGACTATCTTCGGGACCATTTGGTCGGCTCGCCGGAAGAACGCGTGCAGCGTCCGTTCCATTTCGCCTTGCTCGATGAAGTCGACAGCGTCTTGATCGACGAGGCGAAGACGCCGCTCATCATCGCCCAGAAGGACGAGTCACACGTCCGCCTGAAACGGCTCGCCCAAACCGTGTTCGGTCAATTGACGGAAGACGAGTATACGCTCGACCTCGAGGCGCGCGCCGTCATGTTCTCAGACAAGGGCATCGAGAAAATCGAGGCGTTGTTCTCGGTCGACAACCTGTTCTCCGCTGAGCACCACGTCCTCTATCACTACATGATGCAGGCGCTCCGGGCGAACGTGCTGTTCGAACGGGACGTCGACTATATCGTCCAAGAGGGCAAAATCGAGTTGATCGACTTGTTCACGGGCCGGGTCATGGAAGGACGCAGCCTGTCGGAAGGCCTCCATCAGGCGCTCGAGGCGAAAGAGCAGCTCGACATCACCGAAGAGAACAAGACGACGGCCGAGATCACGATTCAACACTACTTCCGGATGTACCCACTCCTCGGTGGCATGACCGGGACGGCGCAGACGTCACGCGAAGAGTTCATGAAGACGTATCAAATGGACGTCGTCCAAGTGCCGACGAACCGGCCGCGTCTGCGGGAAGACTTGCCGGACCGCGTCTTTGACACAATCGCCCATAAATATGCGGCGGTGGGACAAGAAGTGGCGGCCATCCACGCGACGGGACAACCGATTTTAATCGGGACGACCTCAATCGCCCAGTCGGAGGCTGTCAGTGAACAGCTCGAGCGACAAGGTATCAAGCATGAGCTGTTGAACGCGAAGACGGTCGCCCAAGAAGCCGAGATCATCGCCGAGGCGGGACGGCTCGGGCACGTGACGATCGCGACGAACATGGCCGGACGCGGGACCGACATCGTCTTAGACGAGACGGCGCGCGAACGAGGTGGCTTATATGTCATCGGGACGGAACGGCACGAGTCGCTTCGCGTCGACAACCAGCTCCGCGGCCGGTCGGGGCGCCAAGGCGACCCGGGCATGTCACGTTTCTTCGTCTCGCTCGAGGACGACCTCGTCAAACGGTACGCCGCCGAGCGATTGAAACGGGTCGAACACAAACTGAAGCCGGACGAGCACGGGGAGATTCGCCATAAAGAAGCCGGCGACATCATCGAATACGCCCAGACGACGATTGAAGGCGTCGGCGTCTCGGTCCGCGACTACATGTTCAAACTCGACGACGTCTTGAACGAGCAACGCCGCATCATCTATACGATTCGTGACGAGGCGGTCGACGCCAACGCGACGGCCATCTTGAACAACGTGCTTGCGATGATGCGCCTCGCGCTTGAAGAGACGCTCGACCGTCACATCGACGCCGAGCTCGTGCCGGAGGAGTGGGCGAAAGATGCCTTGCTCGAGGACTATGTCTATTTGACACAACAGACACCGCCATGGCCTGAGACAGTCGGCGATAAGTATGAGTTGCAACAAGAGGTCGCCCCGTGGATCGATGGCATCATCGAGACGGCCAAACAGCGTATCGAAGGCTATCCGGAAGTCATCTCCTTTGCCCGTCAACAGTTACTCAGCCATCTCGATATCCGCTGGACGAACCATTTGACGACGATGAACGCCTTGAAAGAAGGCATCGGGCTCCGCAGCTACGGCCAGGAAGACCCGAGCCGTCAGTTCGGCAAGGAAGGGCTCGAGATTTTCCAAGAGACGTATCTCGACATCGCCCGCGACGTGACGATTCAACTGTGCCAGTTAGACCTATACTTTGCGCAACGGGAAGAGGAGGGGCTGTGACATGTTCGGACTGTTGAAACGAAAGAAAGTCGAGACGATCATCCGCCAAGACGACGAGCGGACGCTCCGCCTCGTGTTCGACGAAGGGATGGACATCTCGAAAGAAGATGAGTACGTGTTCCGCTACCACGCGACGACGCTGCCGCCGCTCGCGGACAACCAGCTGTCGATTGAACTGCTCAGTGCGACGAAGAACCCGGGCGGCCTGTCCGTCGTCGCCTTGTTCCGCAACACGGTCGCGACCGAGTTCTCGCTCGATGAGATTCCGGTGTTGTTGTTGAACGAACAGCGTGAACCGCTCGGCCAGAAGATGCTCAGCCGGATGGACTTGCCGTCGTTCGAGGCGATGACGAGTAAGCCTGTCTATCTCGACTTCTTCGAGGAGGAACTGTTCACCGAGATCGACGCCCTCGATACCGAGTCGATTCAGCTCGCCTTCCAAATGAACCCGACGGCACCGCTTCAAGACGTGACGGACAGCGAGCGCGATGCGTTCCCGGACGTGGCGTGGCATCGCCTGAAACGGATGAACATCCTCAGCCGCCCGGTTGCCGAAGGCCAGTTCGATTTGTTGCTCGTCCATCTCGACGTGACCGACACGGAAATCGGGGCCTCGCTTCTCGTTCGGAATGGCTATGCCGAGCAGGCGCTCCAAATCCCGCGTCTTCCGCTCGAGCTGATACAGCGGGACGAGGTCGTCGGCCGAGCCGACGCCGTGCTCGCCGAGCCGATCTTACCGAAACATGACTATCCGCTCCACGTCCGCTTTAAGCGGCCGGAAGGCGAGAGCGACGGACCGATCTCGATTCGAATCCGTTCGTGACGATATGACCATCCCTGACACGAGTCGGGGATGGTTTTTAGGTCTAAAGGACTGCTTGTGCGAGGTCTAGCTTCTAAACAAGTTCGACCAAAAAATCGTTTGACGCGAAGTCGTCTGTTCCGTTCCATCATACCGATTCGGTCTTTTTCCATGTTCTCGGAAAGTCGTCTAGGACCAGACCTTTCTTTACCAAATTTTAAAGGAAATAGGGCGTAAGATTCATTAAAATGGAGAGGCCGCTATGGTATATTTAGTCCGCAATGCACACCACATGAATGGGGAGAAAAATCATGTCTAAATTTACGAAGATGGCCATTGCTACGTCGCTCATCATCCCAACACTCATCCCGCTCCAACACGCGGCAGCGGAAGACGAGGACGTCGTCAAACTGCGCTTCTTGGAGACGACCGATCTACATACGAACATCACGAACTACGATTACTTCCAAGACAAAATCGACAACACGATCGGGTTGACGAAAGTCGCGACGTTGATTCAGCAACATCGCACGGACGCCGGCAAACCGAACACGTTCTTGTTCGATAACGGGGATACGCTTCAAGGGACGCCGTTCGGGGATTACGTGCGTGAACAGCATCAGAAAGCACCGGGCACGTTCGAACATCCGATGTATGAAGCGATGTCGGCGCTCGAGTTCGATGCGGTCACACTCGGGAACCACGAGTTCAACTTCGGGCTCCAGTTCTTGTATGACGCGATGCAAGGATCGAAAGGCAAGCTTCGCTTCGTCAACTCGAACGTGAAGGACTTGTCAGGCGAACCGATCGTATCGAAATATAACGAAGATGGACAAGAAGTCCAAATCATCGAACGCCAAGTCGTCGACGGGGACGGCGAGACACATACGATCAAAGTCGGTGTGTTCGGGGTCGTCCCGCCGAAAATCATGTCATGGGACTCGGGCAACCTGCAAGGCAAGGTGACAGCCGAGGATATGGTGCCGGCAGCAAAAGCAGCCGTCGCTAAATTGAAAGAGCAAGGCGCAGACGTCGTCGTCGCGCTTGCGCACTCAGGGATCGGGGAAAGTGCAACACTCGCAGATGAGCAATCAGACGGGGAAGAGAACGTCGGCTACACGCTCACGAAAATCGAAGGACTCGACATGGTCATGACCGGTCACCAGCACGGCCGTTTCCCGGATGCGAAAGGGATGTTCACCTCGTTCCCGAACGTGAACATGGAGAAAGGGACGATCAACGGCAAGCCGGTCGTCATGGCGAACAACCAAGGGAAAGATCTCGGGGTCATCGACCTCGACCTCGAGCTCGTCGACGGCAAGTGGAGCGTGCTCGACGCGAACGCGAAACTCGACACGGTCAAGGCGGACACACCGGTAGACCCGACGATCGCCTCGCTCATCGATGCGGACCATAAGGCGACAATCGAATACATCAACCGCCCAGTCGGTGAGATTCAAGACGATATCCAAAGCTACTTCGCGCTCGTCCGTGACGACGCATCGGTCCAGTTCGTGACGAACGCGCAGAAATGGTACGTCGAGAGAGAACTCGCGACGAACCCAGAACTCGCGGCATATAAAGAGCTTCCAATCCTCTCGGCCGGGGCTCCGTTCAAAGCCGGTAACCGTCAGTTGACGGACGCGAGCTATTACACGAACATCCCGAAAGGCTCGATCGCGTTAAAGAACGTGGCCGACCTGTACGTCTTCCCGAACACGCTCGAAGTCGTCAAAGTGACGGGTGCGGACGTGATGGACTGGCTCGAGATGTCAGCCGGGGCGTACAAACAAGTCTCGGATACGAACGATGAGTTGCTCAACTTAGAGTTCCGCAGCTACAACTTTGATGTCCTTGACGGCCTCACGTACGAGATCGATGTCACGGGTCCTGCCAAGTTTAATGCAGGCGGGGAACTGATTGAGGAAAACAAAGATGCGAACCGCGTCAAAAACGTGAAGTATAACGGCAAACCGATCACACTCGACCAAGAGTTCCTCGTCGCGACGAACAACTATCGCGCCGGTTCGACGTCGTTCCCAGGACTCGGTGGCGGGAAGAACATCGTCTACCGTTCAGCTTACGAGACACGGAACGTGATTTCGGATTATATCGTCTCGGGCAAGCTCGAGTACAAAGCGGATGACAACTGGAAAATCGTCGCCGACACGAAACGGACAGCCAAGTTCGAGACGGCCGACGCCGGTAAGCAGTACGTCGACTTGTATGAAGGCATCGAAGCGACAGAGACGACACGTCCGGATGCAGCGGACCGCTTGTTCCGCACGTACACGATCGACCTTGATACAGCGGCGGTCGAACTCGCGCTCACGGTGAACACGATTAAGCCGGGCGCGAAAGCGGTGACGGGTACGACGACACCGAACGCAAATGTCACATTGAAAGCTGACGGTAAAGAGCTCGCGACAGCAAAAGCGGACAAAGACGGGAACTACACGCTCGTGACGAAACCGCTCAAGCTTCGCCAATCGCTCACGATCGTCTCTGAACTCGATGGCGCGACTGTGACAGAAACGAAAGTTGTCGGTGCTGGCTTCGTCGGCACACCGGCGCTCGCCTCGAAGTTGACGTACGCCAACACGAACGTCATTAAAGGATCAGCGACACCAGAGACGAAGTTGACGCTCAAGCGTGACGGCAAGACGATTGCCTACGCGACGGCTGACAAGAACGGATTGTTCGAGTTCACGAAACGCGCCGGCTTCATCTATGGGGACTATGAAGTCATCGCCAAAGACGTGACCGGATCGGTCGTCAAAGCGAAGGCGTTCACACTCAAGAAAGCGGCCATCGCGACACCGAAGAACACGAAAGGTGTCAAAGCCGGTACGAGAGCAATCGTCGGGAAAACGACACCAGGTGCCGTCGTCGTCTTGAAGGACGCGAAAGGCAAGCAAGTCGGCAAAGTGAAAGCGAGCTGGGCCGGAACGTATACGTTCACATTCAAAAAAGGCCTTGCCAAAGGAAGCTACGCGGTCATCGCGAGCGACTATACAGGGGCAGGCGCGAAGCAAGCGAAGTTCGCCTTGAAATAAGCGATTCAACCGTGACGGCGTCCCATGTGGACGCCGTTTTGGCATGCTCGAAAAAGTGTCAAAAAAGTGAACGAAACCCCTTACAAAATTTTGGGAACTACTGTATAATCAGTCACGTAAGCGTTTACATTATACGTGTAAAACAACGGGATTCATTTTTCGGGGCCGACGGGGATTGGCTACATATGTACAAAAGGGGACAGCACACATGATTACATTCTTTATTGCCTTGGCGATTTTATTCGTTGGGTACAAAGTGTATGGCAGCTATGTCGAGAAGACGTTCGGCATTAAGGAAGAGCGGACGACGCCTGCCTATGCGTCACAGGACGGCATCGATTACGTGCCAATGGGGAAAAAACGGAACTCGATGATTCAACTGTTGAACATCGCCGGCGTCGGGCCGATTTTCGGACCGATCATGGGGGCGCTCTACGGACCGGTCGCATTCCTTTGGATCGTCTTCGGATCGATCTTCGCGGGAGCGGTGCACGACTATTTGACGGGCATGATCTCGCTGCGCAACAACGGGGCGCACTTGCCGCAGCTCGCCGAGAAGTTCCTCGGCCGCTCGCTCCGCCACGTCGTCAACGGGTTCGCCCTTTTGCTCTTGCTCTTGGTCGGGACCGTGTTCGTCACGTCACCGAGTAACATGATCAACAACTTGTTCGACGGCAATGCGACGACGCTCACAATCGTCATCTTCGCCGTGTTCGCCTACTATATCTTGGCGACGCTCCTCCCGGTCGATAAGATCATCGGCCGCATCTATCCGTTCTTCGGGGCGCTCCTCATGATCAGTGCCGTCGGGATTGCGGTCAGCTTGTTCGCACAAGGCTACCAAATTCCAGAGATGACACTCACGAACATGCACCCGGACGGCTTGCCGATCTGGCCGCTCCTCTTCTTCACGATCTCATGTGGGGCGTTGTCTGGGTTCCATGCCACACAGTCGCCGATCATCTCGCGGACGACGATGAAAGAAAGCAACGGCCGTGAAATCTTCTACGGCATGATGATCGTCGAAGCGGTCATCGCTATGATTTGGGCGGCAGCTGCCATGGCCATCTTTGAGCCAGGCGAATTGCTCGGATTGATTCAAACGGGTACACCGGCACTCGTCGTTCAAGAAGTGGCGACACTCATGCTCGGCAGCATCGGCGGCACGCTCGCGATTCTCGGTGTCATCGTCTTGCCGATCACGTCAGGTGACACGGCGTTCCGTAGCGCGCGGATGATTATCGCCGACTACATGAGCATCGCGCAGAAGAAATTCTCGTCACGCCTTTGGATCGCACTTCCGCTCTTCGCGATCTCATACGTGCTCACGAACATGGACTTCCAAATGCTCTGGCAATATTTCAACTGGGCTAACCAGACGACGGCGGTCATCGCCTTGTTCGTCGGGGCGATGTACTTGTACATCAAGGGGCGCAATCACTATATCGCGCTCATCCCGGGGACGTTCATGTTGTACGCCGTCTGGTTCTACATTTTGACGGCACCGATCGGCTTCAAGATGGACGGGGTCATCCCGTACGTGATCGCCACCATCGGCACGATCACGTTGCTCGTCTTGTTCCACATGCGCGCCAAAGCGATGCGGGCACAAAATATGGAATGTGACGTTCCGGTGAAGGATGTCGCATAATTCACAGACATGGGTCGCTTCGGCCCATGTTTTTATTTGCGTTGAAACCGGGAAATGACCATACTAGAGGGATAAATGGGAAGGTGGGACGCGAATGGAACAAGAGAAGCTAAAAGAGATGCTCCATGCGGATACGCTTGGGGAAGAGATTGCGAGTGCCATCACGCACGGGCTTGGGATCATCTTCAGTATCGTCGCGCTCGTCTTGCTCATCATGACGGCGACGGAGACGGGCAGTACCGGCAACGTCATCGCGGTGAGCGTGTTCGGGGCATCGATGATTTTACTGTACCTCTTCTCGACACTCATGCATGCGATCCCGCATCCACGGGCGAAACGCGTGCTCCAAGTGTTCGACCACGCCGGGATTTACTTACTCATTGCCGGGAGTTATACGCCGTTCGCGCTCGTCTCACTCAAAGGAACGCTCGGTTGGACGTTGTTCGGCATCGTGTGGGGCGTCGCCGTACTCGGGATTGTCTGGAAGCTGTTCTCGACGGGCAAATACATGTGGGTGTCGAACGTGACTTATCTCGGTCTCGGCTGGATTTGTCTCATCGCCATCCGTCCACTGTACGAGTCGCTCGGTCATAACGGCTTCATGTTACTCCTGGCCGGCGGGATCGCCTATTCGGTCGGAATCATCTTCTACGTATGGCAGAAGCTTCCGTTCAACCATGCGATTTGGCACCTGTTCGTGCTGGCGGGAAGCGTGTTCGTTTTCCTTAGCATCTTGCTCTACGTGGCACCGAATACGGGCCTTTGAAACGGACGTCCTGCGGGGCGTCTGTTTTTTCTAAACATAAGGAAATGAAATCCTGAAAACGATTACAAAATTACAGACGAATTGACGTTTGTATGTCATAATAATTTCAGACATCGTCATAGAGATAGATGGGTGTAAACGTAAGGGGGAAAATCAGATGGAAAAAGTGTTGCGCGATGGATTTATCTACATGTCTCAAAACAAAACACTCAACAGTTTGGCTAAAAAATACGGGCTTCGGTTCGGGGCTTCGCGCTTTGTGGCGGGGGAAGACTTTAAGACGTCGGTGCCGACGATTCGCGAGTTGAACGCGAAAGGATTGGCGGTCACGGTCGACCATTTAGGGGAGTTCATCACGACGGTCGCGGAAGCGAACGAGAACCGCGATGAAATCATCCGAGCGATTGAAATCATGGCAGAAGAGAAGCTCGACGCCTACATGTCGCTCAAGCTGACATCACTCGGATTCGACATCTCGGACGAGTTGATTGAAGACAACATGCGTCAAATCTTGACGGCGGCGAAAGCGGTCGGTGTGTTCGTCGCCATCGACATGGAAGACGAGACACGCTGCGAGAAGACGCTCGACTTGTTCAAAAAGTTGAAAGCGGACTTCGACGGCCTCGGGACGGTCATCCAGTCGTACTTGTACCGCTCGGAAGATGACATCAACCATCTCGCACCGCTCAAGCCGAACCTTCGCATCGTCAAGGGGGCTTACAAAGAGCCGGCGACGGTCGCATTCCCCGAAAAGGAAGACGTCGACCACAACTACTTGAAGCTCGTCAAACTCCATCTTGCGAACGGGAACTACGCCTCTATCGCGACACATGACGACCACATGATCGATGCGGTCATCGAGCATGTGAAACTGAACAATATCCCACTCGACCAATTCGAGTTCCAAATGCTGTACGGCATCCGGGTCGAGCGTCAACTCGAGCTCGTCCGCCAAGGCTACAAAGTCCGCGTCTACGTGCCATACGGCCGTGATTGGTACGGGTACTTCATGCGCCGCCTCGCGGAACGTCCGGCGAACGTCGCGTTCGTCTTAAAAGGAATGGTCAAGAAATGAGTAAAGCACGAACGTCTGTTGCAGACGTTCGTGCTTTTTTGATGCGTTCTCTATTATTTGATGACGTCGATTCGCGTGTTCTAGACGCATTTGTTTAAAGAAACTGTGCCTCGATTCAAGTCATTACTCGTCTTCATCTTTTTCTACCCAAAACTCCGGACCAATTTGATCAGATAACCAGAAGAAAAGTTCTTGCTCATATTCTGGGTCTATATTTTGCAAGGCGCCTGATGTAAACAGGTACTGTTTATATTGAATGAACGCATCTCGGATAAAGTATTTCATATGATACGGACCATATCCATAGGAAGTATTCACGTCTGGCGAAGGGTTCTCTTCCATGCGAACGTACATATGTGCTTGCGCTAAAAATGTAAACATTCGTGCAAGGGCGAGATAGCCTTCGACGTTGCCGACGAAATTGACGCCTTGTTCGTTCAATTTGATTTCCATCTTGGCATCATGGTCAAAGTGAGGGTCGAACTCTAAAATGTCTTCGTCGTACTCGTCTTCATCGTCATGCTGATTTGTCATCGATTGGCCCCCACTTTTACTTGTTAGCATTAGTATACATGTGGAATGACAGAGTGTGTCGCTCGTTTTCAGTGTCAGGGTAATGCGTCCACCGGCGCCCTGACTCATGCAGGAAAGCAGTACGACGAAGACCCCGCAGTGCCGGGAACGGCGCGAGGAGGCTTCGGGACTGCCTGCTGAAAGCATGGGCGCCGAAAGGACGCATTATATGTAAAAGAAAGACCCAGCTGTAAACTGGGCCTGCGACAAGATTATCCGTTTACGACCGTCCCACCGTTGACGTGGATGACTTGCCCGCTGACGTACGTCGAATCGTCACTTGCGAGATAGACATAAGCCGGGGCGAGTTCAGCCGGCTGACCCGGGCGTTTCATCTCGGCCGAGTCACCGAACGAGGCGACTTTGTCCGCCGGGAACGTCGAAGGAATGAGCGGTGTCCAGATTGGACCAGGTGCCACGCCGTTGACGCGAATCTTCTTCTCGGCAAGGTTGCTCGCGAGCGCACGCGTGAACGACGTGATTGCACCTTTCGTCGATGAGTAATCGATCAACTGGTCGTTTCCTTGATACGCCGTGATCGACGTCGTGTTGATGATGCTCGCGCCTTCATTCAAGTACGGAAGGGCGGCCTTCGTCAAATAGAACATGCTGAAGATGTTCGTGCGGAACGTCTGCTCGAGTTGCTCATCGGAGATGTCGAGGAGCGACTCCTGCGGATGTTGTTCGGCAGCGTTGTTGACGAGAATATCCAAGTGGCCGAACGTCTCGAGCGTCTGTTTGACGATATCTTGGCAAAAGTCCGAATCACCGATGTCTCCTTGCAACAAGAGGCAAGCCTGACCGAGTTCTTCGATCCGTTCTTTCGTCGCCTCGGCGTCCTCGAGCTCGTTTTGATCTTTATAGACGATGACCGTGTTCGCACCTTCATGGGCGAAGAAGATGGCGACCGATTTCCCGATGCCGGAGTCGCCGCCTGTGATGATGGCGACTTTATCTTTTAGTTTATCGCTTCCTTTATAGCCTTCACGTTCATAGATCGGGAACGGCTCCATCTTCGAGTCGATCCCCGGTTGATGGGCCTGCTCTTGGCCGTCCTTTTTGAACGACTCAAAATCATGTCGGTTCCCCACTGTGTTTAAACGATTCTCACTCATGTATACATTCCCCTTTCTAAAATTGACTCTTTGTGTCTATACCACACTTATCAAAATGTAATCGTCCTTAGCGAAATTGGAACGAATTTGAAAAATGAACGCTTGCGAATGAATTGCCATTCATTTATGATAGAAGAGTAAACACGATGGTGATTGCGATTTTTTTTACGCTTGAAATGAATCACTATTCATTCTCATTGAGGGGGGAACAATATGACGAGTCACATCGAACAATCAGCCGACCTCCGTTTGACGAGCAATATCCGTTTTGCGGTCGTCATCGGTTCAGGAGTAATGGGGGCGGGGATTGCGGCTCACTTGGCGAACGCGGGGATTCGTTCGCTCATGCTCGACATCGTACCACGTGAATTGACGGCGAAAGAAGAAGCGAAAGGGCTCACGCTCGAGTCACCAGAAGTGCGGAACCGCATCGCTTCCGAGAACCGTCAGAAGCTATTGAAACAGAACCCGGCACCGCTCGCGACAGCGGAGCACTTGAACTTCATCGACGTGGGGAACTTAGAAGATGATCTCGAGCGCTTGAAGGAAGCGGACTGGGTCATCGAGGTCGTCGTCGAACGGCTCGACGTGAAACAACAGCTGTTCGAGAAAATCGCTCCTTACATCCGTGAAGACGCGATTCTCAGCTCGAACACGTCAGGCATCTCGATCGAGGCGATGGCGAGCGTGTTGCCGGAAGGCTTGAAGACACGTTTCCTCGGGACACACTTCTTCAACCCGCCACGGTATTTGAAACTGCTCGAACTCATCCCGACGGAGCAGACGGCGCGCCCGGTCATCGATTTCATGGCCCGCTTCGCGGAAGACCGTCTCGGGAAAGGTGTCGTCGAAGCGAAAGACACACCGAACTTCATCGGCAACCGCATCGGCACGTACGGACTCCTCGTCACGTTCGAAGAGATGCTCAAACACAACGCCTCGATCGGCGAGATGGACTCGATCACCGGACCGCTCATCGGCCGGCCGAAATCGGCAACATTCCGCACGCTCGACGTCGTCGGCATCGACACGTTCGTCCACGTCGCTGGAAACGTCTATGAGACACTCGACGCAGGCGAAGAGAAGGACACGTTCGACGTCCCGGCTGAAATGAAGACGCTCGTCGAGAAGGGCTGGATCGGTCAAAAGGCCGGACAAGGCTTCTATAAGAAAGACGGCAAGGTCATCCAAGAGTTGAACTTGAACACGTTCGAGTACGAACAATTGAAAGCGATTACAGGTCCGGAACTTGATCAAATCAAGTCGCTCCCGGGCTCAAAAGCGAAGTTGAAAGGTGCCATCTTGAACAAGGGCCGCATCGGACAACTGCTCTGGCCGGTCACGGCGAAGACGCTCGTCTACTCGGCTCGTCTCACAGGCGAGATCAGTGATTCGATCGTCGCCATCGATGACGCGATGAAGTGGGGCTTCGGCTGGAAGTTCGGACCGTTCGAGACGTGGGACGCACTCGGCGTCGAGAAATCGGTCGCCCGCATGAAAGCGGAAGGTTATGACGTCCCGGCGTGGATCGACGAGATGCTCGCTGCCGGACACACGACATTCTATAAGGGAGACCAGTATTACGACCAAGCGTCACAGACGTACGTTGAGAAGACCGTCAACCCGAAAGAAGTGAAACTCGCACCGCTCGCCAAGTCGAACGGAATCGTGCTCGAGAACGGTGGGGCCCGCCTGATCGATATCGGTGACGACGTCGTCGCCCTCGAGTTCACGTCACCGAACAATGCAATCGGTGTCGACATCATGCAGATGATCGAACAGTCGATCGACCTCGTCGAGACCGACTTCAAAGGACTCGTCCTCGCTAACGACGGCAAGAACTTTTGTGTCGGCGCCAACCTCGCGATGATGCTCATGGAAGCGGAAGACGAGAACTGGTACGAGCTCGACTGGATCATCAACAAGTTTCAACAAGTCGTCCAAAAGATTCGCTATGCGGGTCGCCCGGTCGTCGTCGCGCCTTACGGCATGACGCTCGGCGGCGGAACCGAGATCAGCTTGCCGGCCGCACGTATGCAAACGGCGTTCGAGACGTATATGGGTCTCGTCGAAGTCGGTGTCGGCCTCATCCCAGGTGGGGGCGGTAACGTCAACACGTACCGTCGACTCCTCGAGCAAACGCCGAAGTCGATGCAAAACATCGAGAAGGCGGCGCAACAGACGTTCGAGAACATCGCCATGGCGAAAGTATCGAAGTCGGCCTATGACGCGAAAGCGCTCGGCTACCACCGTCCGATCGACGGCATCTCGATGAACCGCGACCACTTGACGTTCGATGCGAAACAGACGGTGCTCGGACTCGCTGACGGTTATACGGCACCGGTTCGTGAGAAGTTGCCGGTCGTCGGTCAAACGGGGAAAGCGACGCTCGAACTCGCGGCGTACGAGATGTTCTACGGTGGCTATATCTCTGAACACGATTTGAAGATTGCGAAAAAACTTGCCCATGTCATCAGCGGCGGCGATTTGGCATACGGCACGATGGTCGACGAGCAATACTTCCTCGACATCGAGCGCGAGGCGTTCCTAAGCCTCATCGGGGAGCCGAAATCGCAGCAGCGGATGCAACATATGCTCGTCAAAGGCAAGCCACTTCGGAACTGACAAAAGGGGGACTTAACAGATGAGAGAAGCAGTCATCGTGGCCGGCGCACGGACGCCGGTCGGAAAAGCAAAACGCGGTTCGTTCCGAAACGTTCGCTCGGACGAACTCGCGGGGCACGCGATTAAAGCGACGCTCGAGCGGTCGGGCTATACGGGACCGATTGACGACGTCATCATGGGATGCGCCATGCCGGAAGCAGAGCAAGGGATGAACATCGCCCGTTACGCGGCCGTCCGCGGCGGCTTGTCGCACGAAGTACCGGCCATCACGATCAACCGTTATTGTTCGTCAGGCCTCCAAGCAATCGCCGACGCGGCAGCAAAAGTCATGATCGGCCAAGCGACGGCGGTCATCGCCGGCGGTATGGAATCGATGAGTCTCGTCCCAATGGGCGGGCACGTCATCCGTCCGAACCCGACGATCATGGAGACGGCGCCGGAATACTATATGAGCATGGGCCACACGGCAGAACGTGTCGCAGCTGAATATAACATCTCGCGCGAAGACCAAGACTTGTTCGCCATCGACAGCCACCAAAAAGCGGCGGCAGCGATCGCCGGCGGCAAGTTCGAAGAAGAGATCGTCCCGGTCACGGTCGTCGAGCACGTGCTCGGTGAGGACGGGAAAGTCGCGGAACGTGAATTCGTCGTCAAACACGATGAAGGCGTTCGTGCCGACTCGACGCTCGAGGCGCTCGGTAAACTGCGCCCGGCCTTTAAAATCAAGGGTTCGGTGACAGCAGGGAACGCGTCACAAGTATCAGACGGTGCGGCAGCCGTGCTCGTCATGGAGCGCGAAGAAGCGGAACGTCAAGGCTTGAAGCCGATGGCAAAATTCCTCTCGTTCGCGGTCGGCGGTGTCCGTCCGGAAGTGATGGGCATCGGACCAGTCGTCGCCATCCCGAAAGCGCTCGAGATGGCCGGCGTGAAGCTCGAAGAAGTCGGATTGTTCGAATTGAACGAGGCGTTCGCGAGCCAATCGCTCGGTGTCATCCGTGAACTCGGCATCGACCCGTCGAAAGTGAACGTCAACGGCGGCGCGATCGCCCTCGGGCATCCGCTCGGTTGCACGGGCGCGAAACTCGCGGTCTCAATCTTGCATGAGATGAAACGACGCAATGAAAAGTATGGGATTGTGACGATGTGCATCGGTGGCGGTATGGGCGCTGCTGGCGTCTTCGAATTACTATAAGGGGGAATTGACAATGGAACGTACAGAACACGAATTGATTAAAGGCGGTAGCTTTGTCATCGACGCACTCGACGCGGATCGTTTGTTCACACCGGAAGACTTCTCGGATGAGCACAAGATGATCGGCGACACGACGGCGAGCTTCGTCGACGACCGTGTCATGCCGGTCCTTGGCCGCATCGAGAAACACGAATTCGATCTCTCGGTCGAACTGTTGAAAGAAGCGGGCGAGCTCGGCCTCCTCGGCGCGGACGTGCCAGAAGAGTACGGCGGTTATCAGCTCGATAAAATCTCGTCATCGATCATCACGGAGCGGTTCGCCAAAGCGCGTTCATTCGCCCTCAGCTACGGCGCCCACGTCGGCATCGGGACGCTCCCGATCGTCTTCTTCGGGACAGAAGAGCAAAAGCATAAGTACTTGCCGAAGCTCGCGACTGGCGAATGGATCGCCGCCTACGCGCTCACAGAGCCAGGCTCAGGGTCGGACGCGCTCGGTGCGAAAGCGACGGCCGTCTTGAACGAAGCTGGCACACATTATGTGTTGAACGGAGAGAAACAATGGATCACGAACGCTGGTTTCGCGAACGTGTTCGTCGTCTACGCAAAAATCGACGGTGACAAGTTCAGCGCCTTCATCGTCGAGCGTGACTTCAAAGGTGTCTCGACAGGCGCCGAAGAACAGAAGATGGGCATTAAAGGCTCATCGACACGGACGCTCATCTTAGAAGACGTCGAAGTCCCAGTCGACAACCTCCTCGGAGAAATCGGTAAAGGCCACGTCATCGCTTTCAACATCTTGAACGTCGGTCGTTACAAACTTGCGGTCGGTGCGGTCGGTTCGTCGAAACGTGCCTTCGATCTCTCGGTCCAATACGCGAACGAGCGCAAACAGTTCAAGACGCCGATCAGTCAGTTCCCGCTCATCCAAGAGAAACTCGCGACGATGGCTGCGAACATCTATGCGATGGAGAGCTCGGTCTACCGCACGGGCGGTCTGTTCCAAGACAGCCTCGACGCCCTCGGCGACGACAACATGCGTGACGGGTCGAAAGTCGCCCAAGCCATCGCTGAATACGCGATTGAATGTTCATTGAACAAAGTGTTCGCCTCGGAGACGTTCGACTACGTCGTCGACGAAGCGGTCCAAATCCACGGCGGTTATGGCTTCATGACGGAATATGAAGTCGAGAACTTGTACCGTGACTCACGCATCAACCGGATCTTCGAAGGAACGAACGAGATCAACCGGTTGATCGTCCCAGGTACGCTTCTCAAGAAGGCGATGAAAGGCGACTTGCCGCTCCTCGCGGAAGCACAGAAACTCCAAAAAGAGCTCATGAGCTACATGCCGCAAGAGCTTGACGGGTCACCGCTCGCACGCGAGAAGATGCTTCTAACGAACATGAAGAAAATCAACTTGATGATTGCCGGAACGGCCGTCCAGAAATATCAGCAAAACCTCCAGAACGAGCAAGAGATTCTCGCGAAGATCGCCGACATCATCAGCGCCATCTATGCACTCGAGGCGGCCATCGCGCGGACGGAGAAAGCCATCGCCCGCACAGGCGTAGAGAAGAACCAACAGAAAGTCCGCTACACGGAAATCTTCGCCGAGCAAGTGTTCAAGCAAGTCGAACTCATGGCGAAAGAAGTGTTGTATGCGGCCGCATCGGGTGACGAGCAGCGCATGCTCTTGTCGGCGATGAAGAAGTTCAGCCGCTACCAGCCGATCAACGTCATCGGCACGAAGCGCGAAGTCGCTGCGAGCCTCATCAAAGCGAACAAGTTCATCGTATAAGCAAGCGAAAGAAAGGGTGGACCGGACGCGGTCGCCCTTTCTTTTTGCTGTCTGCAGACCGTACAATGGATGCAGGAGGGGATATGGATGAGACGAGATGATTTGTTAGAACGGATGGATGCAATCGGCCGCTCGGTCGCCGAGCATGAGGGGACACTCATGCTGCTCGCGCTCGGGTCGATCGGACTCGAGACGGACCGGCTCGACGACTATTCGGACCTCGATTTCTTTTTAATCGTCGAGGACGGGCATAAGGCCCGCTTCATCGACAACTTGGATTGGCTCGCGGTCGAGCCGTTGGCGTACCAATTCCAAAACACGAGAGACGGACATAAGGTCATGTATGCGGACGGTATCTATGCCGAGTTCGCCGTGTTCGAGATTGTGGAGATGCCTGGCATCGCCTATACACCGGGACGTGTCGTCTGGCAGCGTGACGAGGCGCTCGACACGTTCGCGACGCCAAAGGTCGTCACACGCCCTGCAGACGCCGCACACCGCTACGAGGAGGCGTTGACGAACCTATACGTCGGACTGCTCCGGGAACGGCGCGGTGAACAACTCGCCGGCTTCGAACTGATTCAAGTCGCAGCCGTCAACAACGTGTTGATGGCTTATGGAGAAACGAGCGACCCGTTCAACCCGACACGCCGGGTCGAGGGGACGCATCCCGAGCTCGTCGCACGTCTCAAGGAGTGGGTTCCCGGTTACGGCAAATCGGTCGAGGCGGCCGCGGCCATCCTTCGCCATATTGAGGCGCAATACCCGGTCAATCCGACGCTCAAGCGAGAGATTGTGCGCTTGCTTCAGGCGTGAAGGGTTGAAGCGGAATATGCTACAGTAACAGGAGAGGTGATGAACATGGTAACACTATACGGTTATCCGCCGTGCAGTACGTGTAAAAAAGCAGAAAAGTGGTTGAAAGAGAACGGCGTCGACTATACATACGTCCATATCGTCGAGGCGACACCGTCGAAAGACGAGTTGGCCGAACTGTGGAAGCAGTCGGGCCTCCCGCTGAAGAAATTCTTCAATACGAGCGGGCAAGTGTATCGGAACGAAGGCATCAAGGACAAGCTACCAAATCTATCAGAAGACGAACAACTCGAGCTTCTTGCGAGCAATGGTATGCTTTTGAAGCGCCCAATCGTGACAGATGGTCAAAAATCAACTGTCGGATTTTCAGAAAAGTCGTTTACAGACGTTTGGGGCGAAGTGCTATAATACTCGTGTGAGTCTAATTCATTTGAGGGGGAAGTTAAGATGAGCAAAGTACCTGCCAATCTACGTTATTCAAAAGAGCACGAATGGGTTGAAGTGAACGGAAGCGTCGCCCGCATCGGAATCACGGATTTCGCACAAAGCGAGCTAGGGGATATCGTCTTTGTCGAACTTCCTGAAGTCGGTGGCACGATCTTACTCGACGAGCCGTTCGGTTCGGTCGAATCGGTCAAAACCGTATCGGAGCTTTACGCACCGATCTCTGGGAAAATCACAGCGGTGAACGAATCACTCGCCGATTCACCAGAACTCGTCAACGAAGCACCTTTCGAAGGCGCTTGGATGATTGAAGTCGAGTTGAACGACGCGTCGGACGTCGACAAGCTCATGTCAGCCGAAGAATACGAAGCGATGATTCAAGGCTAAACAAAACCCGGTTTCTCTTTACGAGAAGCCGGGTCTTTTTGATTAATCGAAGTCGAGGCGGTAATGATCAGGCTTGATGAGCGACGTCCGGTTGAACAGACGATAGAACAGCACGCCGAGTGCGATCGGGATGAGACCAAACAACACGACGACGAGCATGACGTTCCAGAGTGCGAAGCCACCCGGCATCAAATGCAAGGCGTTGACCGGACCGATGAGACCGGAGACGCCGAAACCGGCGCTAATCGGTGTGCCTTCGATCCGAAGGATGCCTGCGAGTGCTCCGAGGATGGCCGCATTGGCGAGTACCGGCAACATCATGATTGGACGACGGACGAAGTTCGCCATTTGAATCTTTGGTGACCCGAGGAAGTGGGCAATCGACGTTCCGGTCGCGTTCATCTGCCAGCCGGCGATAGCGAGACCGAACCCGGCGGCGACGACGCCGAGGTTGGCGGCACCAGCCGCGACACCAGACAAGCTGATGGCCGTGGCGATACCGACCGTCGAGATTGGCGAGACGATGATGAGCGAGAACGCCATCGCGATCAACATGCCCATCACAATCGGTTGCAGTTCCGTCATCGTCATGATGATCGTTCCGACGTACGTTGTAATTTGTGAGATGTACGTGAGCAGGAAGGCGCCGATGCCCCCGGCGACGACGATGACCGTCATCGGCAAGACGAGCACGGTGTATGTCTTCAAGCGTGGTGACAACTGCATGACGAGGAACGTCGCCAGCGCAGCCGTCACACCAGCCGTGATGACGTCACCGATGCCGGCCATGAGGAATGCGCCTTCCTCGATGCGGATGGCGCCGCTCCCGACCTGGGTCGCGATGCCGATTGTCCCGGCTTCGAGCGCCGAGCGCCCGAACTGCATGGCGACGGCGACACCGATAATGACCGGTAACAGGCGCATCGCAATCGTCGTCGCATCTAAGATGAATTGCAAGGACGGAACATACGGCAAGATGGCTTTCGTTAATTCACCGAGCAATGCGCTCGGGATGAGGGCGATGAGGATGGCAAGACTGAGGCCGTTCAAGACGTTCATTAAAAATTGTTTTCCGGTAAGCTTCTCTTCCGTCATTGGGGATTCACCTGTCCTTTTCTGCTGGTTTGCTGTTATGTACAAAAGCAATAAAGTTATTGACCATACTATGCCTCTTTCAGCCGAGCGTCAACAGGAAATATTGAAATGTTCAGAATTTTCCAATTGAGCACAACTTTTGAACCGAGCGGTCCGCATTCATATACTTATAGAAGAGGTGAGAACAATGATGACTGACGGATTGTTATATATATACGCCCCGATGTGCGGTACATGCGCCGTGGCCGAGCGAATGCTCTCGGTCGTCGAGGCGGTCGACCCAGAATTGAAGATTGAAAAGCGTGATGCCAACTTCATCCCGAACGAGCTCGAGGCGTATCAAGTGATGAGCGTCCCGGCGCTCTTAAAGCTGGAGAATGGCCAAGTTCGCGATCGTTTGTACGCATTTCAAAACGTCCAGAACGTCCTATCTTTCGTTAAATGAGATAGGTTGATGAGAATAATCTGAAAATTTTAAATAATCTGTTGACACAGAAAGTTCACGAATGATATATTCATTACAACATCTTACTTGAACACAACATAGGACGAGATTTTCCCGTCATCAAGACGTTTTCGAACAACCGCTGCATGAGCTTACGCGATTTCAGGTGGACCTTCCCTTCGATTGTCCCCCAAAAAAATCAAGCGTCGGGGCACCGGTCGCGTAATTGCATGGTCCGTTCGAAGACCGAGTGATGGTCGGGTCAAAATCCCCCATATAAGGATGAATGCTCTGATCGGGCAAAAGAGGTTCATCTATGGGTTGTCCTTCAGTGACTCAAGGTGCTACGTTCTGTGTCATCCTCGGATGGCACCTTTTTTTAGTTTTCCGCATAAAATAGTTTGACATGAAAATAATATGTCGCTATGATAAGGCTAATCGAATACGCAACCACTCTTATCAAGAGAGGCTGAGGGACTGGCCCTATGACGCCCAGCAACCGCGGAGCAATCCGAAATGGTGCTAATTCCAGCAAGGTGTATACCTTGGAAGATGAGAGCAATCGTTGTCCGTACGATAAAGTACGCACGTTTGCTCAAACGTGCGTACTTTTTTTGTTGTCAGGAGGGAAATGGATTGATTCAATTACGCAATGTGGCCAAATGGTTCGACACGAAGAACGGTCGGGTCCAGGCGGTCGATGATGTGTCGCTTACAATCGATAGCGGCGAAATTTTTGGAATAATCGGATATTCGGGGGCAGGGAAGTCGACGCTCATCCGTCTGCTCAACCGACTCGAGTCACCGTCAACCGGTGAGATCGTCGTCGCCGGCAGCGAGCTGACGAAACTTACACCGAAGGAACTACGCGGGGTACGTAAAAACGTCTCGATGGTGTTCCAACACTTCAACTTGTTATGGTCGCGCACGGTCGCTGAGAATATCAGCTTCCCGCTCGAGCTCATCGGGGTACCGGCGAGCGAGCGCAAACGCCGCGTCCAAGAACTCGTCGAACTCGTCGGCCTCGCCGGACGAGAAGACAGCTATCCGTCACAATTATCGGGCGGCCAAAAGCAGCGAGTCGGGATTGCCCGTGCGCTCGCTACGAATCCAGAAGTGCTCCTCTGCGATGAAGCGACGAGCGCTCTCGACCCGAAGACGACGGATTCGATTCTCGAACTGCTCGTCAGCATCAACAAGAAGCTCGGGTTGACGATCGTCCTTATCACGCATGAGATGCACGTCATCCAAAAGATCTGTCACCGCGTCGCCGTCATGGAGGCCGGGAAGGTCGTCGAGACCGGACAAGTCGCCGACGTGTTCCAACATCCGGAACAGCCGATCACGAAAGAGTTCGTCAAACAGATCGGGGCGGTCGAAGACATGTCGCTCACGTTCGAGCACTTGAAAGCCCGTTATCCGAGCGGCCAAATCGTCAAGCTCAAATTCTTGAACGAGACGGCCGAACAACCGATTCTGTCGGAAGTGTTGAAGCAACATGACATCGGCTTCAACATCATCGGCGGCAACGTGACGCAGTCACAAGTCGGTGCCCTCGGGACATTATTCATCCAATTGATCGGAGAGCCGGCTGAAGTCGAGCGGGCCATCGCCTCAATCCGATCGCAGGCAGTGGAAGTGGAGGTAGAAAGCGATGTTTCCTAATGTAGATTGGCAAGTCATGTTAGAACAGACGTGGGAGACGCTCTATATGACGCTCGTCGCCGGAGCCGCAACGTTCGTCATCGGTCTCGCCCTCGGGATGCTCTTATACGTCACGAACGAGCCGCTCATGATGAAGAATCGTCCGATTTACACGGTCATCAGCGCGGTCGTCAACATCTTCCGGTCGATCCCGTTCATCATTTTGATTATCTTGCTCATCCCGTTCACGTTACTCGTCGTCGGGACGATGCTCGGGTCAACGGCAGCACTGCCGGCGCTCATCATCGGTGCGGCCCCGTTCTATGCACGGATGGTCGAGCTCGCGCTTCGCGAAGTCGACCGCGGTGTCATCGAGGCGGCTGAATCGATGGGCGCGACAAAATGGCAGATCGTCTATAAAGTATTGTTCCCTGAAGCGTTGCCGGCCATCGTGTCAGGCATCACGGTCACGATCGTCGCAATCGTCGGTTACACGGCGATGGCAGGGGTCGTCGGCGGCGGGGGACTCGGGAACTTGGCGTTCCTCGAAGGGTTCCAACGTTCACAAAGTGACGTCACGTTCGTCGCGACCGTCTTAATCTTGGTCATCGTCTTCGTCATCCAGTTCATCGGCGATCGACTCGTATCTGTAATCGATAAGCGTTCCGCTTAATCAAATAGAAAATTTGGAGGGGTTTTATAATGAAATCATGGAAAACAGTACTCGGTTTAACGGCAGCTTCAGCACTCACGATTCTCGCGGCTTGCGGCGGCGGGGATTCAGAATCAGGTTCGGGCGATGACAAGACGCTCGTCGTCGGCGCGTCAAACGTCCCGCACGCTGAGATTTTAGAGCACGTCCAAGACGAATACGAAGAGAAGGGCTATACGCTCGAAATCAAGAAGTTCCAAGACTACGTCCTCCCGAACAAGACGCTCGCAGACGGAGAGTTGGACGCGAACTACTTCCAACATCAACCGTACCTCGAGTCGCAAATGGCTGAAAACAAAGACTACAAATTCGCTTCAGCCGGCGGCGTCCACATCGAGCCAATCGGTGTGTACTCGCAAGACTACGCATCACTCGATGAGCTTCCAGACGGCGCGGAAATCATCATGAGCTCGTCGGTCGCTGACCACGGACGAATCCTCACGATGCTCCAATCAGAAGGCTTGCTCACACTCGCGGAAGGCAAGACGACGGACGCGACGGTTTCAGACATCGTCGACAACCCGAAAAACTTGGAGTTCAAGACGGACGTCGAAGCGGCACTTCTCCCGCAAGCGTTCAACAACGGCGAAGGGGACGCGGTCCTCATCAACACGAACTACGCGATCGATGCCGGTCTCAACCCGCTCGAAGACGCAATCGCTCTCGAAGGCGAAGATTCACCTTACGTCAACTTGATCGTCACACGTGAAGGCGACGAAGATGACGAGCGCGTCAAAGCACTCCTTGAAGTCCTCACATCAGAAGAGACACAACAGTGGATCTTGGATGAGTACAAAGGTGCAGTCGTACCGGTCAAACAATAATCTCGTCCAGGCCCGGGTGATCCCGGGCCTTTTTTGTTTGCAGTGGTTTTGGTTCACCAATAGAAGTACACTACATATATGTAGAAAAAGGGGGGATTCGGATGAACATACGACAGATTCATCCGCTGACGCTGGGCGTCTTGTTCGGTACGTTTTTTGCCCGGCTGTCGACATTTTTTGTTATGCCATTTTTTGCGATATATTTGGCGACGCTCGGTTTCTCGGCGAGCGTGATCGGGACGGTGTTCGCCATCTCGGCGCTATCGGGGTTGTTCATGAGCTTTTTCGGGGGGACGCTGTCTGACCGTTACGGGCGCAAACAGTTGATGCTGATCGGTATCGTCTTGAACGCCTTGACATTCACGGGCTTCGCACTCGTGACGGAATTGTTTTGGTTTTATATGTTCTCGGTACTCATGGGTGTGTCGCGGTCGTTCCTCGAGCCGGCGTCCCGCGCGCTCATCAGCGACACGACGCAGCCGGATCAGCGCGTCATCGTCTATAACGTCCGCTATTTTTTAATCAATATTGCGGCGGCGATTGGTCCTTTGCTCGCGGTCGTCTTATCGCTCACCGGTGCGAAGAGCGCTTTCTTCGTCGTGACGGGCGTGTATGTACTATATGGACTCGTCATTTCGACGCTATTCCGGAAGTATCCGTTCGAAGAAGGCGATGGCGTCAAAGTCCGACCACGCTTGACGGAGACGTTCCGTGTGTTACAACAAGATAAGACGTTCCGCTTTGTCATCATCGGGATGATCTTTGCTATCATCGGCTATAGTCAGTTCAATGCGACGTTGCCGCAGTTCATCGCGTTCCATGACGGATTCGATAACGGCTCCCGCCTGTTCGCGTATCTATTGACGGTTAACGCGATCACCGTGCTCGTCGTCCAGTATCCGATTATGCGGTTTGGGATTCGTGTCTCGCCAATCAAGTCGCTCTTCTTCGGTGTCGGTACGTTGTCGACAGGGCTCCTCCTCATCGGCTTGGCGACCGAGACGTGGATCTTATTCGTCGCGATGGTCATCTTCACGGTCGGCGAGGTCCTCATGTTCACGATGACGGACGTGTTGACCGATGAGCTCGCACCGGCCCATCTGCGTGGGACGTATTTTGGGGCGATGGGGTTGACGGCGCTCGGTCAGACGATTGGTCCCGTCATCGGGGGAGTGTTGCTCGACGGATTCGACAATGCGGCGCTACCAGTGTTTGGAAGCTTGGCCGTATTGACAGCATGCGGCGCCTTCTTCTTCGCCGGCGCCTTAAAAGAACGGAAAATCGTTTTGGCGTTAGCTGAGGAAAAAGTTGGATAATGTCTTGATTTCCCGATATTCTCATTCTCAACATTTAAGTTTTATTGAGAATGAATAATAAGGTGAGTCGCTTGAAATAAAAAATTGCCTAGATTAAGATTAGAATATATCTAATCTACGCCAACAATGGCGAGAAAACGGAAGGGGTATCCGAATGTCTAACGTACCACACATGAAAATTGATGACCTCCGCGTCTCAATCGAAGGAAAAGAGATCGTCAAAGGTCTGAATCTTGAAATTAAAGGTGGCGAAATTCACGCCATCATGGGTCCTAACGGGACGGGTAAATCTACACTCGCATCGGCACTTATGGGTCATCCATTGTATGAAGTCACAGGTGGAAGCGTTGATTTGAACGGCGAAGACGTACTCGACATGGAAGTCGACGAGCGCGCGCAAGCCGGAATGTTCCTCGCGATGCAGTATCCTGCTGAAATCAGTGGTGTCACGAATGCCGATTTCTTGCGTTCAGCGATCAACTCGCGCCGTGAAGAAGGCCAAGAAATCTCGCTCATGAAGTTCATCCGTGAACTTGATGCGAAGATGGATGTCCTCGAAATTCCTTCAGAAATGGCACACCGCTATTTAAACGAAGGTTTCTCGGGCGGAGAGAAAAAACGTAACGAGATTCTTCAAATGATGATGATCAAACCGAACATCGCCATCCTCGATGAGATCGACTCAGGTCTTGACATCGATGCGCTCAAAGTCGTCGCCAAAGGCGTCAACGAAATGCGTTCAGAAGAGTTCGGCTGCTTGATCATTACGCACTATCAGCGTCTCCTCAACTATATCGAGCCAGACTTTGTTCACATCATGATGGACGGGAAAATCGTCATGTCAGGTGGCAAAGAGCTTGCACAACGACTCGAAGCAGAAGGTTACGACTGGGTGAAGCAAGATCTTGGAATGACAGTAGACACAGAAGCGTAAGGAGGCTGTACGATGACCGTACAATTTGAATTGGATGCACAAGCAGTAGCGGCACGTGCAGAGGCGCTCGGTGGACCAGCATTTATGGTCAACCGTCGCAAAGAAGCAGCAGAACTTGCGCCGACTCTCGCCTTGCCAAAAGTTGAAAAGATCAAGATTGATAAATGGGACTTCGTCTCTGGAGACGTCGAGCTCACGAAGCACGACGGCTTGACGCCTGAAATCGAAGCACTTCTTGGAGACCACCGTACAAACGTGCTCGTTGAACGCAACGGTCATGTCGTCTACAACGAACTTGCGACGCCAGAAGGTGTCCTCTTCATGGGCATCAACGAAGCGATGGAGCAACATCCGGACCTCGTCGAGAAATACTTCATGACAGAAGGTGTCCGCGTGGACGAAGAACGTTTGTCTGCGTTGAACGCTGCCCTCATGAACGGCGGTGCGTTCTTATACGTACCGAAGAACGTCCAGTTGAAAGATCCGCTTCAAGCCATCTTCACGATGGAACAAGCGAACGGCGCGCTCTATCATCACACGATCATCGTCGCAGACGAAGGCAGTGAATTGACGTATATCGAGAGCTTCCTCTCGAGCACGAACGAGCCGCACACGGTCAACGCCGTGACGGAAGTGTTCGCTGGTGCGAACGCGAAAGTCGTCTTCGGTGGTGTCGATCAGCTCGCTGAATCGGCCCTCTCGTTCATGAACCGCCGCGGTGTCGTCTATGAGAACGCACGCCTCGAATGGGCGCTCGGTCACATGAACGATGGCAACTCGGTCGTCGAGACGAAGACGCACCTCGTCGGAGACAACACGTTCTCAGACACGAAAGCCGTCACGATCGGTCGTGGCGCACAGAAACAAAACTTCAACATCCGGACGGACCATTTCGGGAAGTCTTCAGAAGGGTTCATTTTGATTCACGGTGTCCAAAAAGATTCGGCCACGGCCATCTTCAGCGGAACATCGATGATTCACCATGGCGCTTCGAAATCGAACGGCGTTCAAACGGAACGTGTCCTCATGTTGTCTGAAAAGGCACGTGGCGACGCCAACCCGATTCTCCTCATCGATGAGGACGACGTCATGGCAGGTCACGCCGCTTCGGTCGGACGTGTCGACGACGTGCAGCTCTACTACTTGATGAGCCGCGGTCTGTCACGTAAGGAAGCTGAGCGCTTGATCATTCACGGATTCTTGAACCCGGTCGTCGAGCAACTCGCGATCGAGTCGGTCAAAGACCGTCTCCGTGAAGTCATCGAAGGGAAAGTACGTTAAGATGATCGATGCCTCGATTCGTAAACAGTTCCCGATTTTAGATCAGGAAATCAACGGCCATCCGCTCGTCTATCTCGACAGCGCGGCGAGCTCCCAAAAGCCGCTTGCTGTCATCGAGGCGATCGAGGATTACTATCGCCGCATCCACTCGAACGTGCACCGGGGCGTCCATACGCTCGGAACGCACGCGACGGATGCGTATGAAGGGGCGCGGGAGCGCGTCCGTTCATTCATCAACGTCGCCGTCCCAGAAGAGATTATCTTCACACGCGGGACGACGACGGCGATTAACCTCGTCGCATCAAGCTACGGGGATGCAAACGTCGGAGCAGGGGACGAGATCGTCCTCACGCCGATGGAGCACCACGCGAACTTGATTCCGTGGCAACAGCTCGCCAAGCGTAAAGGGGCCACGCTCCGTTACGTCGAATTGACGCCGGACGGTCGGGTTACGCTCGACGCGGTCCGTGCCGTCTTGTCGGACCGGACGAAAATCGTCGCCATGAGTCACGTCTCGAACGTGCTCGGCACGATTAACCCGATCGCCGACGTGGCGAAGCTCGCCCACGAAAAAGGGGCGATCATGGTCGTCGATGCGGCGCAAAGCGCACCGCACCGGAAACTTGACGTGCAAGCACTCGATTGCGACTTCCTCGCCTTCTCAGGCCATAAGATGCTCGGTCCGACCGGAATCGGCGTCTTATACGGGAAGAAGCAGTTGCTCAAACACATGGAACCGGTCGAATTCGGTGGCGAGATGATCGATTACGTCGACTTGTATGAGTCGACATGGAAAGACATCCCGTACCGGTTCGAAGCGGGGACGCCGATTATCGCCGGCGCCGTCGGTTTGGCAGCGGCCATCGACTTTTTAGAAGACCTCGGTCTCGAGAACGTCGAAGCCCACGAACGGGCGCTCGCGACGTACGCCATCGAACAGATGCGGACGATTGAAGGCATTGAGATTTACGGGCCAGAGGAACGTGTCGGACTCGTCACGTTCAACTTAGGTGACGTGCACGCCCACGACCTTGCGACCGTATTGGATATGCAAGGCATCGCAGTCCGGGCCGGCCACCATTGTGCCCAGCCGCTCATGCGTCTCCTGAAGCAATCATCGACAGCCCGAGCGAGCTTCTACTTGTACAATACGAAAGAAGAAGTCGACCGCTTCATCGAAGGGCTACGTCAAACGAAGGAGTATTTCAATTATGAGTTTTAACAATCTCGACATGTTGTACCGACAGGTCATCATGGATCACTATAAAAACCCAAGAAACCGTGGCGTCATCGAAGATGGCGTGACGGTCGACTTGAACAACCCGACGTGCGGGGATTCACTCCGACTCCAACTCCAAGTCGAGGACGGAATCGTGAAAGATGCCAAGTTCGAAGGGGAAGGCTGCTCAATCAGTCTCGCCTCGGCATCGATGATGACTCAAATCGTGAAGGGCAAGTCTGTAGACGAGGCACTCCAATTGGCGAACATCTTCTCGGAGATGGTCCAAGGGAAAGACTACGATACAGACACGTTCGACCTAGGCGACATCGAAGCGTTGTCTGGCGTCTCAAAGTTCCCGGCTCGCATCAAGTGCGCCACGCTCGCGTGGAAAGCGCTTGAAAAGGGAGTCGACGAGGAAGCGTAAGCAGAAGGAGGAGACCGATATGGCGAAAAACATGCCTGACATTGGCGATTATAAATATGGCTTCCATGACCGAGACATCTCGATTTTCCGTTCAGGCCGCGGCTTGACGAACGAAATCGTAGAGACGATCTCGCACATGAAAGAAGAACCGGCATGGATGCTCGAGTTCCGTTTGAAATCACTTGAGCAGTTCCGCAAAATGCCGATGCCGACATGGGGCGGCGATCTCACGGCACTTGATTTCGATGAGATCACATACTATGTCAAACCGTCTGAGAAGACAGAGAACTCGTGGGACGAGGTTCCAGAAGAAATCAAACGTACGTTTGACAAACTCGGAATCCCAGAAGCGGAGCAAAAATACTTGGCAGGCGTCTCGGCTCAGTACGAGTCAGAAGTCGTTTACCACAGTATGCAGGAAGATTTCGAATCAAAAGGTGTCATCTTCAAAGATACAGACACGGCGCTCAAAGAAGATGAAGCCATCTTCCGTGAGTATTTCGGGAAATTGATTCCGCCGACGGACAACAAGTTCGCGGCACTCAACTCGGCTGTATGGTCAGGTGGCTCATTCATCTACGTACCAAAAGGCGTGAAGCTCGAGCAACCGCTCCAAGCTTACTTCCGGATCAACTCGGAGAACATGGGTCAGTTCGAGCGGACGCTCATCATCGTCGACGAGGGCGCATCTGTCCATTACGTCGAAGGATGTACGGCACCGGTCTATACTACGAACTCACTCCACTCGGCGGTCGTTGAGATTTTCGTCAACAAAGACGCATACTGCCGTTACACGACGATCCAGAACTGGGCGAACAACGTCTACAACTTGGTCACGAAACGTGCCGTCTGTGAAGCGGGTGGATCGATGGAGTGGATCGATGGTAACATCGGTTCGAAACTCACGATGAAATACCCGGCCGTCATCTTGAAAGGTGAAGGCTCACGCGGAATGACGCTCTCGATCGCTCTCGGCGGTAAAGGGCAACACCAAGACGCGGGCGCGAAAATGATTCACCTCGCACCGAACACGTCGTCATCAATCGTCTCGAAGTCGATCTCGAAACAAGGCGGAAAAGTCTCGTATCGCGGAATCGTCCACTTCGGTCGTAAAGCAAAAGGCGCACGTTCGAACATCGAATGTGACACGCTCATCATGGATAACCAGTCGACGTCGGACACGATCCCGTACAACGAGATCTTGAACGACCAAGTCTCACTCGAGCACGAAGCGAAAGTCTCTAAAGTGTCAGAAGAGCAACTCTTCTACCTCATGAGCCGCGGAATCTCGGAAGAAGAAGCGACAGAAATGATCGTCATGGGCTTCATCGAGCCGTTCACGAAAGAATTGCCAATGGAATATGCCGTCGAAATGAACCGTCTCATCAAGTTTGAGATGGAAGGATCGATCGGGTAATCCTGAATAGATTGAGAAAGGCGGTTGACATGATCTCATGTCGACCGTCTTTTTGTCTACCTACAAACAGGGAATAGGGAATGGGATGAGCTGAAGCGTGCCTGTAGTCTTGAGAGGAGAAAATTACATGATGTTTTTGGTGACGGGATATTTCAACGCTGACAAAATGAACGCAAAGACCGACCTCGAAATCGATCAAATCATGCGACGTGTGAACCACACTTACAGAAGCTGTATGCAAGTGGGCAGGTGTTATGGGCTTACAACCGAGAACATCTCGAATACATGAAGCGCTACATCGAGGCAACGATTCGGACGTGCGAAGGGGCGAATCGAAGTATCGAAAGTCGATTGCCTGAATGGATGAAACGAAAACAGAATCGGGATGAAGTGTCACGGGCGATTGTAAAATTAGAACATACACTATAGAGGAGAATGGGATGAATCGACAAAAAGAATTACAAGTAATCGAAGAGCGTCAATTGACATCGGTTATGAATGAGACGAGATGGAAGCGTCTCGGTCGAGTTGTCTCAGAAGTCTTGAAGTATGCTCCGCCTTATCAAATCAAATTCTTAGGTGAGGCTACGTTATTTCCAAGCGAGTCGTTGTCTGAGTACGAAGTGTTATGGGCAGAATGGGGTGAGATTTGGGTGGAATCTTCTTTACGATCAATCGAATGGATTCGATTGCGACCAAAGGTATTGATTGATAAGGGAGCCATCGTCGACCCAGACGTATGTGACATGACTGATGAATTGATATCTATCCTAAAAAAAGAACGAATCTCATTCGTACAGGGGAAAGAAACGATTCAGATTTTTGGTTATGTTCGAGATACAGGCATATTTGAACCGAAACGTGATGCGTAGCGTAATCCTGTATGTATTTCGTACATACTGATTGTTTAGTTTTTGTCGTGAAACAAAGACGAGTCGGGTATGCTAAGAAAGAGAACACGTTTAGAAAGGGATGAAGCACATGGATCACTTGAACACGATTGACCCAGAAGATATCACCCGCATCGCCGTCGTCGGCGCCGGCTGGGTCGGTGTCAGTTTCGCCTATCAACTGTCGATGGCCGCGCTCTGTGAAGAGCTCGTTTTGATTGACTCAAACCACGCCAAGGCCGAAGGAGAGGCGATGGACCTCAATCACGGCATCTCATTCGCCCCGAGCCCGGTCCGGATTTGGGCGGGCGACTACTCGGACTGCCGTGACGCCGATATCGTCGTCATCACGGCCGGAGCCGCGCAAAAGCTTGGTCAGACGCAGATGGACCTCGCCGAACAAAACGCATCGGTCATGAAATATGTCACCGAACAAATCATGGCGAGCGGATTCGACGGCATCCTCGTCGTCGCGACGAACCCGGTCAACGTCATGGCGCACGTCGTCTGGAAAGCGTCCGGGTTACCGAAGCATCGCGTCATCGGTTCGGGGACCGTGCTCGATACGGCTCGTCTCCGTTATAAGGTCGGTGAGTATTTCGACTTGTCGGCACGGAACTGCCACGTCTATTATATGGGCGAACACGGTGCCGGAGGCTTCGTCGCCTGGGACAACGCCCGGATTTACGGGAAATCGGTCCAGCAACTGCTCGCAGAGAATGAGTCGTATCGCCAAGAAGACTTGGATGCGATTTACCAACGTGTCCGTGATGCGGCCAATCAAATCATCGAATATAAGAGTGCCGCGTATTATGCCATCGGGCTCGGCTTGCTTCGTATCGTCCGCGCTATCGTCCGAAACGAGAACTCGGTCGTGACGATCGGGGCCCATCTCGACGGCGAATACGGGGCCTCAGGACTCCATATTGGTGTCCCAGCCTTGATTGACCGGACCGGGATTCGTCAAATCGTCGAGATTGAACTGACTGATACGGAACAGGGGCAGTTCGACGCCTCGGTCGGTCGGATTCGTCAAGCAATCGAAAAAATTGAAATGAGTTCATAAAAAAGGACCCGGCTGCCACTGCAGCCGGGTTTGTCGTTACGACGCCTTCTTCTCGGCGACGTCTTTCTTATAATATTTCTCTGACGTGAAGAACTCGGTCGTCAAGCGCTTCACTTCACCGCTCAACATCAGGACGGCAATCATGTTCGGGATGAGAATCATCGCGAGCATCAAATCAAGGAAATTCCAAATCATTTGGGCGCCGCCAATCGCACCGATGACAATCGAGGCGATATAGACGACTTTCATCATGAAGCCGGCCTTCAATCCGAACAAGTACTCGGCTTGGCGTGACCCGTAGAAGATGATGACGATGATCGTCGACAAGACGAAGAAGATGAGCGAAATCGTGACGAGCAGACTACCTGTGTAGCCGAAGTACTGTTGGAACGCGATCGTCGTCAGGGCTGCCGGGTCGTTCATCGCATCAGCCCGTGTCCACACACCAGAAGACAAGACGACGAACGCCGTTGTGCTACAGATAATGAGTGTATCGATGACGATACCGATGACGGCCCAGAAGCCTTGCCGTACCGGATGATCGGTCTGGGCAGCCGCATGTGCAATCGGGGCCGTCCCGAGTCCTGCCTCGTTCGAATAGAGACCACGGGCGAAGCCCCAACGAATCGTCTCGGCAATCGCGGCACCGGCGAAACCACCGAGCGCGGCCATCGGTTGGAAGGCATATGAGAAGATGAGCCCGAGCACTTCTGGGATTTGCGAGAAGTTCATCAAGACGATGACGAAGCCGGCACCGACATAGACGAGTGCCATCGCCGGAACGATGACTTCCGTCACTTTGGCAATCCGTTTCATGCCGCCAAAGACGACGAGTCCGACGAGCCCGGCGACGATGATGCCGGTCACGAGCGTATTCCCGTTGAACGTCTCCCGGACGGCCGAGCTGACAGCGTTACCTTGGACCATGATGCTCGGGATGAGCTCAATCATGAGGGCGAAGGCAAACCAAGAGGCGAGCCATTTCAATTTCAAGCCTTTCGCCATATAGTAGACAGGACCGCCGACGAATTCACCGGCCTCGTTCTTCTCACGATAGCGGACCGCGAGGACGCTCTCCGAGAATTTGATGGCCATGCCGACGACCGCGATGACCCACATCCAGAAGATGGCGCCCGGACCGCCGAACATGATGGCGGCCGGCACCCCGATGATATTCGCCGCACCGATGGTTGACGATAAGGCTGACGTTAACGCCTGGCGAGGGCTGATATCCCCTTCACCTTTTGGTTTTTTGAAGACACTTCCTAACGTTTGTTGCAGTATGTAGATGGGGTATCGGAATTGGAAGAATCCTAAACGAATCGTCAAATAGAGTCCAGATAACACGAGTAACGAGATGATCGGCACTCCCCACAGCCAATCTGAAATCGTCGTCACCACAGTCACAAGTTGTTCCACAACATCACTCCTATCCAGTATTTTACTTATATACTTTTGCCTAACAAGACAGCGGCTAAACCCATTCTTTGAAAATCAGAGGAGGAGACATGTATGAAACGAGCACAACATCTTATCGTAACGGGCCGGGTCCAAGGAGTCGGTTTCCGATATTTCGCGCAAGCGACAGCCATTGAGTACGGCATCACGGGCTGGGTCCGAAACTTGAATGATGGAACGGTCGAACTTCACGCGGAAGGGGACGAAGAAAGAGTAGAATCTTATAAACGCGCGCTCTATGACGGCAATCGTTTTGTCGGGGTCGAACGGATTGAAGCGGAAGAGACGACGGTGGAATCGTTCCGGAAGTTCGATATTCGTTATTGACCAGTTTTCTCATAAAAAGCAAGTCACGCAGTGGAAATCCCCGATAATTTGTAAATTGAGGGAACGGTTCCATACAATAAATACACATTCCAAAAAAATAAACATCATTTTTGACGATAGGGTGGTCAAAAAAATGAAAGTGTGTATAATGAAATAGACCAAGCGGTTTATTGTCAGAAAATTTAGTCATTTGATTCATTGGTAAAACGGAAGGTATTACACGTATGTGGAGGTAGTTGTATGAAAAAATCGACATTATTCCCGTTAGCATTTACGATTTTCGCATTATTCTTCGGGGCCGGGAACTTGCTGTTCCCTCCGATGTTAGGTGCGATGGCAGGACAGAACCTCGTCCCAGCCTTGATCGGTTTCGTCATTACCGGTGTAGGGCTGCCATTACTCGCGCTCTTCGCAGTCGCGCGGGTCGGCGGTGGGTCTGATCAAATCGCTCGGTACATTCCGAAGCGACTTGCGCTCGTCTTGACGGGATTAATGTACGTGGCGATTGGACCGTTCTTCGGGATTCCTCGGACGGCAGCCGTCACGTATGAGATGGGAGTCGTACCGTTTCTCGGTGCGCCATCTACGCTCACTCTCGCAATCAGTTCAACTGTCTTCTTCGGTTTGACGTTCTTCTTGACGTTACGCGCACAAAAATTGATTGAAGTCATCGGACGCATCATCACGCCAGTCCTCTTGCTCTTGCTTGCGGCAATCGGAATCACGAACCTCGTGGCTCCTCAAGGAAAGCCGATTGCACCAGCAGAAGGATATGAAACGTGGATCGGTGCTCTCGGGGAGGGCTTCAAGCAAGGCTACTTGACGATGGACGTCTTCGGAGCTCTCGTCTTCGGTGCCATCGTGCTCGTCACGCTCAAGGCGAACGGCATGACAGATAAGAAACAAGCATCATCTCTTCTTCGCTCAGCTGGGATGATCGCAGTTACGTGTTTGATGCTCGTCTATATCTCGCTCGGTTCAATCGGGGCGAATATGACTGGTCAAACGGGAACGACTGACGGTGCTAGCTTGCTTCAAGCGTTTGCAGGTTCATCTTTCGGGCAAGTCGGAATGCTCGCGCTCGGGGCTGCGGTCTTCCTCGCTTGTTTGACGACAGCGGTCGGACTCATTACTGAGTTCTCACGCTTTATCAGTGATACGTTTGAGTCATTCAAGTATCACCAAGTCGTCATCGCGACGACATTGTTCGGCTTCATGATTTCACTCGTGGGTCTTGGCATGTTGATTGAAATCGCGGTACCGCTTCTCACGCTCTTGTATCCGGTCATGATCGCGCTCGTGCTCGTATCCATCACAGAGCGGATTCAACGGAACCCGCACGTCGCCATGAAGGCGACTGTGTATACGGCGCTCGTGCTCTCGCTCTTCGAGACGACACACGGATTGGCGCCATCAGCGGCTACATCATGGATCACGAACTTGCCGATGGCCGAGATCGGACTCGCCTGGGCAGTTCCAACCTTGATTGTGTATGTGATCGCACTGTTGTTACCGAAACATCGTGCCAATCAATCACTCGCCCAATCACGCATCTCATAAGCAAAGTGAACGAACACCCGTCCTCTGGTCAAGGATGGGTGTTTTGCTGTCTTATCGTTTGCTCATTCTAATCATCAACAAGTAAAATGAAAGGATGAAAAGGAAGTGACCACAATTGACGACTAAACAAAAGAAACAATTGGCGATTCTCATGTTGAACATGTTCATCGCTGTAGCAGGATTTGGGATTATCATTCCGATTATTCCAGACTATTTAAAGATGATCGGGGAGGGCGGGACTGCCGCTGGTCTCATGATCTCGGTCTTCGCCGGGGCCCAGTTGCTCATGTCACCGATTGCCGGGAAATGGGCGGACGTTTACGGCCGCAGGCTCATGATTATTCTCGGGCTGATCGGTTTCACCGTATCGATGGGCGTCTTTTACTTATCCGATAACTTGACGGTCTTGCTCATATCACGAGCTATCGGCGGCGTCGGGGCCGCTCTGCTCATCCCGGCCATCTTTGCCTACGTCGCGGATATCACGACGCTCAAGCAACGGGCCAAAGGGAACAGCTATATTTCCGCGGCAATGTCGCTCGGGATTGTCATCGGGCCAGGAATCGGTGGTTTCTTCGCCGAATTTGGATTGAAGGCACCACTCCTATTGTCGGCGATCGTGTCATTTGTCGCCGTCATCTCGTCAATCATTCTATTGAAAGAACCAGATCGTGAACCGTACGTCCAAACGAATGAGAGTGAATCGTTACCGCGCCAACTCGTCTCGTCGACCCGGAAGCCGTATTTCTTCGTCCTCGTCATCAACTTGGTCATGGCGTTCGGTTTGATGGCGTATGAGTCGGTCCTCGGTCTGTTCGTCAGTGAGACGTTCAGCGCGACGCCGCAACAGATCGCGGTCATGATCACCGGGACGGGAATCGTCAGTGTCATCGTGCAACTGTTCGCGGTCGACCGTCTCGTCTCGCTGTTCGGTGAGATTAAAGTCGTGCTCATCTTTATCATGCTGGCCGCACTCGGCTTCTTGTTCTCGCTGTTTGCCGGGTCTTACGCGATCTTCTTCGCGGTCACGTTGATTATCTTCTTGTCGACGTCGATTTTACGACCGGTATTGAATACGCTCGTCTCGAAAATGGCAGATAAAGAGCAAGGGTTTGCGATGGGGATGAACAATGCCTACATGAGCATCGGGAATATCGTCGGACCGACGCTTGCCGGCATCGCCTTCGATATCGATATGCGCTATCCGTTTGTGATGGGGCTCATCCTGTTGCTCGTGACGTTCGCGGGGACTTTGAATTGGTCGAAACGGAACACGGCGGCCACGTTCGAACAATAAGTTGAGGAGGGAATGTGATGATTTATGTCGGTGTGACGGGGTGGGGAGACCATGATTTACTGTATACGACCCCAGAAGAACGAAAACATAAACTGTCGACCTACGCGGGACATTTTCCGACCGTTGAAATCGATTCCTCGTTTTATGCGATTCAACCGGTGAAAAATTACGAGAAATGGAACCAGGAAACACCGGAAACGTTCCAATTCATCGTCAAAGTTTCCAGGGAAATGAGCGGGCATGACCGGGAACCGAAGCTCCCCCTCGCCGAGCTGTTCAAACGTTATCGCACGTCCGTCGAACCGCTGAAGCAGGCCGGGAAGCTACGGGCCGTGCTCGTCCAGCTCCCGCCTTGGTTCGATGTCTCGAAGCCGCATCTCGATTATTTACGGACAATCCGTGACGAGTTGCGCGACTATGACATCGCCATCGAGTTTCGGAACCCGACGTGGTTCTCCGAGGCGTTCCGGGAGCGGACGCTCGCATTCTTGGCGGAGCAACGCTTCATCAATACGATTTGTGATGAACCGCAGACGAAAGAGAGCAGCATCCCGTTCGTCCCGGTCGTGACCAACCCGGACGTGGCGGTCGTGCGTCTGCACGGCCGTAATACCGCCGGCTGGCTCCGAAAGCCGGGCATGACGAGTCAAGAGTGGCGTCACGTCCGCTGCCTGTACCGCTATAGTGAAGAGGAGCTGCAGGAGCTCGCCGCGGCGCTCAGACAAGTCGACGAGAAGGCGAAGTCGGTGTACGTCTACTTCAACAACAACTCGGCCAGAGACGCGGTACCGAACGCCAAACGGCTGATTGAGATTCTCGGTGCCGAATATGAACTCGCCCCGAGCCAAATCAGCCTGTTCTAGGAAGGGGAATCGTCTTGAGAATGATTACGATGTTCCATTATAATGACTTACATTCTAAATTTCATAACTGGCCGCGGCTCGTCTCGTTTTTGAATGAGCATCGCACGGACGATACGCTCGTTTTCGATCTCGGCGACCACGCCGACCGGACCCATCCGGCGACGGAGGTGACGCGCGGACGAGTGAACGTGCGCCTGCTCAATCGGATTCAACCGACCGCGGTCACCATCGGCAATAACGAAGGCATCACCTTCCCGCACGATTGGCTCGCCCGTTTATATGATGACGCCGCGTTCCCGGTCCTGCTCGGAAACGTCTATCATGCCGATGGCGAACGACCGGACTGGGCGTCGGAGACGCTCATCGTCGAACGAGACGGCATCCGAATCGGACTGTTCGGGGTGACCGCACCGTATGAGGAACTTTACCCTGAACTTGGTTGGGCGATTGAAGCGCCGCATACGACAACGACACGTGCCCTCGAGACGCTTCGAGACTGCGACGTCATCATCGCGCTCAGCCATCTCGGTTTTTATGCTGACGAACGGCTTGCCGAGGCGTTCCCTGAAATCGATGTCATCCTCGGGGCCCATACCCATCACGTACTCGATGACGGTGTCGTCACGAACGGCGTCCTGATTGCACAGGCCGGCAAGTACGGCCAGTATGTCGGTCAAGTCGAGCTGACGTTCGAAGGGGAACAGCTCGTCGATAAGCGGGCTTGCCTCCACGATTTGTCGGAGCGTGAACCGGACACGGCGACGGTCGCGGTCTTAGCGGAAGAGTATGGTCAGGCCGAGCGTCTGCTTGAGGTGACCATTGCCGAGACACCAGGTTATGCGAGTGACTGGTTCGGACCGTCGGCCATCGGAGACTTGTTGGCGAGCGGGCTCGCGGACTGGTGTGACGCCGAGATGAGTATCATCCCGTCCGGCGTCTTATTAGAAGGTTTGCGCCCCGGACACGTCACGCTCAATATGTTGCACCGGATTTGTCCGCATCCGATCAATCCGTGTGTCTTGACGCTTGACGGGGCGACCCTCGTGCGATTTTTGAACGACGTCCAAGAAGATGCGTTCACGACGATGCATGTCCGTGGCCTCGGTTTTCGCGGGACGGTGCTCGGTAGTCCGATTCTCCATGGCATCGATAGCCGACAAGGTCGCTATTTGATCAATGGTAAGGAAATCATACTAGACAGGACGTATCGTGTCGCCACGGTCGACATGTTCACGTTCGGACCGCTCCTTCCGTATTTGGCCGATCAGCCGAAACGTTACTTTATGCCGGAACTGTTGCGTGACGTGTTACGCGAGACAATCGTGAGCCGCCATAACGCCATCCGAAAAGGATAGGGACGGGACCGCTCGGCATGCTATGATAGAAGTGTGGAGGTGTGAAACATGATTAGAGTGAATCGCCACGGCTATACCGTCATCGAAGAGAAGCGTGACGGTTTTGACGAGGAAGCGTTCATCGCACGCTATAGCGACGTGCTCGATAAATACGATTATATCGTCGGCGATTGGGGCCACGGGCAACTTCGGTTGAAAGGGTTCTATGAGACGAAGTCCAAGTTCGCGACGTATGACAATCGAATCGATCACGTGATGGATTACGTGTATGAATACTGTAACTTTGGATGCCCGTTCTTTGTACTCAAAAAAGAGACAGAAATTGATGAAGCAGAAGACGGTCCAGTCTTCGGCGGCACGAAACAACCGCTCAAACTGAAACGCAAATTCAATAAATCGGAAGAGGCCGAGCCTTCGACCGGAACATGACGCGCTGATGACATCAGCGCTTTTTTTATTACATTTATTTTCCAAATGTTTCTTTTAGGTGAAAAGACGGTGTGACGGGTTTAGGAATAGAAAAATTGTGATAACTTATATTTAAGGTTATTAATTTTGTTTGGGTTTTTGTGGGTTTTGGAAGTGAGGTGGAAGTATGCAACACGTACAAACGGCGACTGTCGGTGACCGCGATGACGTCCATAATCGAATTCACAATTTCGGCTTGGGGCTACTCGCGATGTTGTTCTTCGGGTTCGGGAGTATCATGACGTTTTACTTCACCGCCGCAGTCCTGATCTATGAGGTTGTCCACGTCTTGCTGATCCGCCGCTTTGAATATCGTCAGGCGTTTTTGAGAAGCCGTCTCTTTAAAATTATTTCGTTGACGGCAGTGGCCACAGGAGTGCTCTTATTTATCGTATCGATGTCCCAGTTTTTCATGGGCAATATCATGTATTGAAGGGAAGGGAAAAACCTTTTCCTTTTTTTCGTGTTTTTTGAAACTTTTCATGAAGGGATGACGTACACTTAGGAGAGAACTTAAAAAAGGATGATGAAAATGACTGCACAACTCAAGCAACATGCACAACAAATGTTAACTGGTAAGCGTTGGCTACTCGCCGGGCTATTAATTTTGGTCGTCGTCTTGAACGGGATTCCACAATCGTTCGCGCCTCCTGTAGATCCAGAAGCGGTCCCAACAGCAGCGGACACGGGACTCACGTTCTTGTCGCTCCTCCTCACACTATTGATTGCACCGCTCGCCATCGGTTGGTCTTGGCTCGTCCTGTCTGTATCGCGCGGTGACAAGCCGGTTGTCTCGACATTGTTCGAGCCGTTCAAAACGGGATACGTCAAGCACGTGCTCGCCCCGTTCTTCATGGGATTGTTTATCTTCCTTTGGTCGTTGCTCCTCGTGATTCCGGGAATCATCAAAAGTTTCTCGTACTCGCTCACGTATTACATCTTGCGTGACCAGCCGGAACTATCTGCCCTCGAGGCGATCACCGAATCACGCCGGATGATGGACGGGCATAAGATGGATGCGTTCAAACTCGTCCTCTCGTTCATCGGTTGGTTCCTTCTTGGGATCATTACGCTCGGAATCGGTTTCTTGTACGTCTATCCGTACTTCACGACGACGTACGCGACGTTCTACGATTCACTCCGCAAAGCGGAACAACCGCAGACGAATCATGTCGGCACTGACTTTGAACAAGGATTTTAAACGACAAACGCCGCTCATGAGAGCGGCGTTTTCTTATGCGTTGACTTCTTGTTTTTGTAGGTATGGCTTGAGCGATAACGTGTGCTCGGCGACGACTTTACGAATCGTCTTTGTCTTAGAGCGCATGACGAGTGACGTCGTCTCGACGATATCGTCCGTCAAGAATTTGACGCCATCGAGCAATTCACCTGATGTGACGCCTGTCGCTGCGAAGATGCAGTCGTCGCTCTTGACGAGGTCGTCAAGCGTGAGCAATTGGAGCGGGTCCTCGATTCCCATCGAGATGACACGAGCCGTTTCTTCCTCGTTCATCGGATGGAGGCGTGCCTGCATGTCACCACCGAGCGCCTTGACGGCCGCTGCCGTGATGACGCCTTCTGGTGCGCCGCCTGTACTGATGAAGATATCGATCGGGTTCGACTTGACGGCCGCCGCGATTCCGGCCGAGACGTCACCATCTTCGAACAATTTGACGCGTGCGCCCATGTTCATCGCCGCTTGACGGAAATGTTCGTGACGGTCACGGTCTTGCATGATGACCGTCACTTCCTCGATGCGTTTGCCGTTATAGAGAGCGGCCTTCTCGATAATCGACTCGAGCGGTTCATCGAGTGAGACTTTCCCTTTCAGGTTCGGACCGACGACGAGCTTATCCATATACATATCTGGTGCGTGGAGGAGGGCGCCTTTATCCGCGACTGCGATGACGACCATCGCGTCCCCGAGTCCTTTGGCGACGATGGACGTCCCTTCGAGCGGGTCGACGGCGATATCGACTTCTGGTCCGAATGTCGTTCCGAGACGTTCGCCAATATAAAGCATCGGTGCCTCATCGAGTTCACCTTCACCAATCACGACGGTTGCATCCATATTGATTGTGCCGAGCACTTCACGCATGGCCGATGTCGCTGCATCATCCGCTTCATTCTTCTGGCCACGACCGATCCATTTCGATGAAGCCAGTGCTGCCGCCTCGGTTGCTCGTACGATCTCTAATGCTAATTCTCGTTCCATAGTGTTGTACCCTCCACGTGATATCTATTTAATGTGACATACTAATCATTAGGTTAATCCGTGAATTAGTGTATCACAATCACGTAAATGATGTAAATAGGAGAGATTCTTTTCTCGAGCGAGAAAAAGGATTACTATAGGAGGCAGGGGGGATTGCGATGTATTTTGTGAACAGAGAAAAGATTAACGAGACATTGACCCATATGGAGACGATGCTCAGTCGACTCGATCAATTAGAGGGGGACGCGTTCACAATCGAACTGGCGAAACAACGGTTGGCCGTTCATTTGATGGAGGGCGTGATTGACGTCGGCAACTCGATGATAGATGGGTTCATCATGCGTGACCCGGGCAGCTATGAGGACATTGTCGACATCTTGCTCGACGAGCGTGTGCTCGACGCCGAGACGGCAGAAGCCACGAAAGCACTCGTCGGATTACGGGCTCATTACGTCAGGGAGTTCGTCACGGCCGATTCGGCCCAGTTCGACGCCTGGGTCGAGCAGAATCGACCGACGTTCGAGGCGTTCCCAGAGCAGGTCCGACGCTATCTCGAAGTAGAGCTCGGTCCTGTATCAGCATTTTTACCAGAAAGCGAGTGATTGGATGAATCCGATTAAAGGATACTTATTTGACTTAGACGGCACGATGTATGCGGGGACGGCCCCGATTCAAGCAGCGGTCGATTTCGTGAATCGACTTGAGGCGACTGGCTTACCGTACTTGTTCGTCACGAACAACGCATCGATGACGCCGGAACAAGTGGCGGATAAACTTGTGTCGATGGGGGTGCACGTGACGTCTGAGCACGTGCTGACGAGTGCGATGGCGACGGCTCGCTATATCGAGAAGATGACACCGGGGGCGACGATATACATGATCGGGGAAGATGGTCTCCGCCTGGCGCTCGAAGAACGCGGTTTCCGTGTGACGGAAGAGGCGAAGGCAGACTACGTCGTCGTTGGGCTTGACCGCCACATCACGTACGAGAAGTTAGCGAAAGGTGCGCTCGCAATCCGGGCCGGCGCTCGCTTCATCTCAACGAACGGCGACATCGCCATTCCGACCGAGCGCGGCTTTTTACCAGGGAACGGGGCGCTCACGTCCGTCTTGACGGTGACGACGGAAAAAAATCCATTCTTTATCGGAAAACCGGAACCGGTCATGGTCGACATCGCGCTTGAGATGATCGGCCTCACGAAGGAAGAAGTCGTCATGGTCGGGGATAACTACCATACCGACATCTTGTTCGGGATCAACGGCGGGATTCGAACGCTCCACGTCAACTCCGGCGTGCACGGTCCGGCTTTCATCCAGGAACAAGAAAAGCTCCCAACCTATATGGTCGAGAGCTTGGACGAATGGACGCATGCATGAAAAAAAGGGATGACATGATTGTCTCCCTTTTTGTTTAGAATACTTGTTCGACTTCAACGATGCCAGGTACTTCTTCGATGAGCGCACGCTCAATCCCGGCTTTCAATGTAATAGTTGAAGATGGGCAGCTGCCGCATGCACCCATCAAACGAAGTTTGACGATGCCTTCTTCTACATCAACGAGTTCGACGTCACCGCCGTCGCGAAGCAAGAACGGGCGTAATTTATCGAGTACTTCTTGGACTTGATCAAACATTTCCATGGTATCTACCCCTTTCTGGTTCCCTTTCATTTTAGCAAGTTTGAGATTGTTTCTCAATCATTAACGCTGAGCGTTTTGTGACGATACAGCTTCTTCATTTTTGTATAATAGGAAAGAAAAGGGGGAATGGACATGAAAATCACGGTTTATGGGGCAGAAGTGCAATGTGCGAGCTGTGTCGGGGCACCGAGTTCGATTGAGACGTATGAATGGCTACAAAGTGCATTAGCGCGCAAATATCCGGATCAGGCGTTCGAGTTCGAGTACATCGATTTTGAGACGGCAGATGATGAGATCGCCGAAGCGATCAAGCAAGACGAGTGGTTCTACCCGCTCGTGCTCATCGACGGGGAAGTCGTGGACGAAGGGGTCGTCCAACTCCGAAAAGTCTATTCGGCCATCGAGCAAACATCTGCATAAAAAAGTCGAGCGATCACATCGCTCGACTTTTTGTATTAGAGAAGCCGGAACGACGATGTCGCCGAACCTGCCGTGTAGCCCGTGAGCGTCGCATCAGATTTTACTTGATACGTCCCACGTTGTGACGAAGAGCTCGTCGAGAGCGTGAACGTGATGGCGCCCGTTGAACTCGTCTTGCCTGTTCCTGTGAGCGTCGCGCCATTCGGCTGCGTGACCGTCACACGGACATCGGCGTTCGCGACCGCTTGGCCGTTCGCATTCCGGACCGTTGACGAGATTGAGACAACTTCACCTGCGTAGTACGTTGATTTTGATGTCGACACCGTCGTCGAGAGCGCTTGGACCGGTTGCGTCGTGCCGCCAGACGTCGGTGCCTGCACGAGTCCGTTCCCGAACCAGGCGTCGCGGCCGGCCGTGCCGAGGTCAATCGAGTCTTGTGACAGTTTCGTGCGGAGTTGTGAGCTCGACAACGTCGGGAACGCCTGTTTCATAAGCGCGAGGTTACCAGCGACGTAAGGAGTCGCCATCGATGTTCCGCTCATTTGTCCGTAGCCACCATTTGCGAGTGTCGAGTTGATGCTGACACCTGGTGCCGCGACTTCGACCGTGCTACCTGTCGCCGAGAACGAGGCGCGGTTATTGTTAATGTCCGTCGCTGCGACGGCGATGGCCGAGCTGTAACGGGCAGGGTAGTTGACGAGGTCGCCTGTACCGTCAGCACGTCCGTTGTTACCGGCTGCCGCGACGACGAGGATACCTGCGTTATTGGCGCGGTCGACGACTTGTTGAAGTGTCGTCGATGGACTTGTCGTCCCGAGACTCAAGTTGATGACATCCATATCGTTCGTGATCGACCAGTCAATCCCGGCGATGATGCTCGAGAGGCTCCCACTACCGTTTGCCTCAAGTGCCTTGACGGCATAGATACTCGCTTCGTGGGCGATTCCGACCGTGCCGATGCTGTTGTTGCGGGCGCCGATAATCCCGGCGACGTGCGTACCGTGACCGTTGTCATCCGCGTATGAGCTCGTGACCGTACTGAACGATGCACCACCAGCAATCGTCAAATCAGGGTGTGGCGAGATGCCCGTATCGACGACCGATACTTTCACGCCTTTCCCGGTGTACCCACTCTGCCAAGCCGATGGCGCTTTCAACTTCGGAATGCCCCAGTCTTGCGTCTGGTTTTCAATTTGTACCGTTTGGTCGACTTCCACGTGGGCGACGTTCGGGTTGTTCTTCAAGCCGTTCAAGGCAGCCTTCGGTACTTCGAGGGCAGCGGCCGGAAGGTTTTTGTACTGTTGGCGAACTTCCATGCCTTCAATCGAGAGCGGGATGTTCTTCGCCGATTCTTTGAAGACGACGATGACGCGTTCTTTCTCTTTGTTCGGGGCGGCTTCTGCGCCTCCTGGAACGGTTGACAGGACGAGCAGTGAAGCGAGGACGGTGCTGCAAACTTTTTTCAACTTGTTTCCTCCTTTGGGGTATGTAGGCGAGGTGACACGAAGTCGTTCGGCCATGCCCATAGAGTAACAAGTTTTCCCATCGGGTAGAATATGTCAATGGGATTAAAAATCTGAATATTTAGATAAGGATACAGGGGATTCAGATACAAGACTTTTGACTCAAGGCGATGGCGGCAGAACGGCAAAACGAGCGCGTTGCACAAAAAAACGGGCGACCATTATGATCGACCCGTGCATGTTATTTAATGACTTTATGTTTCCAGAGAATCCCGGACTTAAGCAGTCGGGCGACTTTGCCGGTGAGCGACTGTTTGCCCATGAAGACGCCGAACCCGGCCTTCTTCCCGAGCGAGCCGAGCGTCCCTCGGAGTTTGATATCCGGCAAATCCGGATAACTCACACCTTTCCACTTACAGAGCAGCACTTGGACAATCTGTTCGGCCTGCGCTTCCGCGAGCTGACCGGACGGTGCATACGGGAGACTGGCGTTGTCTCCGACGACGAAGATGTCCGGCTGTTCCGGGACGTAATGGTGAGGTGTCAATTTGACACGGCCGCCGCCATCGAGTTCCCACCCTTGATTTCGGACGACGGCGACCGGCTGAATCCCGGCCGTCCAAACCGTCAAATCGGACGGGAAGTGTTGCTCGTGATTCCATAGGCCGTCGGCGTCGACCCGGACGATGTTCGCCTGGTTGATGACCTCGACGCCGTGCTCTTCGAACCAGGACTGGACGTACATCGAGACACGGTTCGAGAGGAACGATAAGACGGACGGGCCACGGTCGAACAATCGGACCGTCAAATCGGGACGGCTCTCGCGTAACTCACTGGCGAGTTCGACGCCCGATAACCCTGCACCGACGATTGAGACGATCGAGCCGGGTGACAGGCCGTTGATGGCTTGTTGGGTCTTGCGTGATTCTTCTAACGTTTGAATGCTGTACGTGAACTCGGCGGCACCGGGCACGTTGTGATACTTGTCCTCGCAACCAAGTCCGATGACGAGGTCGTCATACGGCACTTTTTCACCGCTCGCGAGCAAGACCATCTTGTCGCCGGTATCGATATCGGTGACTTGACCGTATATGTAATCGATCTCTTCTGGAAAATCGATTCGGATATCACGATCCGATACAGTCCCCGCCGCAAGTGCATAATACTCTGTTTTTAACCCATGGTAAGGTAGACGATCGATGAGTGTGATCGATACATCCTTCAGCTGATGGCCGAGGACGCGTTCGATTACACGCATACCCCCGTAACCGCCTCCCAAGACGACTAATTTGCGCATAAAAATCCCCCTTTGTTACACTTCAACTGTATCATGTTATAATACGCCGTAGAAGAACCATTTTCCTGTTTTGAGGGAAAGGGGAAGGGTGAATGACATGATGAATCCGATCATTGAGTTCTGCGCCTCCAATTTGGCGATGGGCTCACAAATCGCCCGGGCCAAACTAGAGTCCGATCCAGACCTAGATGTCGTTGAATACGGCTGTACAGGCTACTGTGGCGTCTGTTCGCTCGACTTGTTTTGCCTAGTCGACGGAGAGGTCGTGACGGGAGATACGCCAGACCAACTCGTGACGAACGTATATGAAAAAATTGAAGAAATGGCTTGGTGAAAAAGTTTGAAGTAACTTCAAACTTTTTTTATTTTGACTGTTTTGACCCGTTGCATTTTTAAAAAGGGTCTGTTATATTCAAAGAGGTTCGAATGTAGGTTGTCTGACGTTTAACAACATAAAAAGAAAGCGTTTCAAACGGTAGGACACATCTCGATTCGGGTATATCACAATATCAGGTTTTCCCAATATGAAAGGAGCACAACACCAATGAATATCATGAGCGTGGTTGGTATTTTGGCACTAATTGGAATCGCTTACATCTTCTCAACCAACCGTAAAGCCATCAAATGGCGTACCGTGCTTGCCGCTTTCGCGGTACAGTTCACGTTCGCTTTCCTCGTCCTCTTCACATCAGCAGGACGTAGTGCATTACAATGGATCTCTGGAGGCGTTCAAAACGTCTTGAACACGGCGAATGACGGAATCGCCTTTGTTTTCGGCACAGCCGTAGGAGGCGACAACTTCGTCTTCGCATTCCAAGTGTTGCCGATTATCATCTTTATGTCTTCTTTGATTGCTTTGCTTTACTACCTCGGTGTCATGCAGTGGGTCATCCGTATTCTCGGTACAGCCCTTGCGAAAGCACTCGGCACGTCACGTAAAGAGTCGCTCTCAGCGACAGCAAACATCTTCGTCGGTCAAACGGAAGCACCGCTTGTCATCAAGCCTTACCTTCCAACGATGACACAATCGGAGCTCTTCGCCGTTATGGTCGGTGGTCTCGCATCGGTTGCCGGTTCGGTTCTCGCTGGATATGCTGCCCTTGGTGTCCCGCTCGAGTACTTGCTCGCAGCGAGCTTCATGGCTGCACCTGCTGGTCTCTTGTTCGCAAAAATCATCGTTCCGGAAACAGAAGAGTACAATGATGACATCGAAATCGCTGAAGATGAAGAGGATAAAGCAGCGAACTTCGTCGATGCAGCTGCTCGCGGTGCGTCTGACGGTCTCTTCCTCGCCTTGAACGTCGGTGCGATGCTTCTCGCCTTCGTTTCATTGATTGCGCTCGTCAACTTGATTCTTGGTGGAATCGGCGGCTTGGTCGGATTTGAGAGCCTCTCACTTGAATTGATTCTTGGTTACGTGTTCGCACCACTCGCGTTTATCATCGGTGTACCGTGGGCTGATGCCGTTCAGTTCGGTAGCTTCCTCGGACAAAAACTCGTCTTGAACGAATTCGTTGCCTTCTCTGAATTCGCACCAATCATCGGTACCGGTGAACTTTCAGCACGTACGGAAGCGATGATCGCCTTCGCACTTTGTGGATTCGCCAACATTTCGTCACTTGCGATCCTTCTCGGTGGTCTCGGTGGAATGGCACCGACCCGTCGGAACGACATCGCACGTATGGGTGTCCTAGCGATTCTCGCAGGTACGCTTGCCAACTTGATGTCAGCCACGCTTGCTGGTCTGCTTCTCTAATCAAATCCGATATACCCAGAGTGATCACTTCGGTGGTCACTCTTTTTTGTGAAGACGTTTATGAACGCACAGCAAAACCCGACCGTAAACAGACGGTCGGGTCATGTCGGTGATGAGGGCCATTCACTCCTGAACTCTCGGCCACGTGGCTTGCCAATTCTTTTTAGTGATTCGAGCGAGATAGATATGATGATGCGGAGAGTCGTCCGCGAACGCTGGGGTCGGTCGTAGCTTCAGTCCGACGATGTCTTCAACACCGTAAGGGGCGGAGAGCTTCAAGCGTCCGTTCGCATCGAGGCTGACGCCGATGGCGGTGACGGTCTCAGGGAAATGGGCCAAGGCGTCGACTGCCGACTGATAGGGCGGCAATTGATTAACCAGATGCATCCGCGCTTGATTTTTGACCGACCACGGGACGGTCGGGGACAGGACGTGTAATTGTGCCTCATATTCTTTTTCAATTGCCTCGTCAATTTGAGACCGGTCAAAGTAGATGACATCGACGTCCTCGGTCGGCGTTGGTGTTCGATAACCGTGCACGTCATCCCATATCTTCGCCCGCACGTATCCGGCACAGATCCACCAGTCGGGTAGCTCGAGGGAAGCGACGTCTTTCAAGAGACGCATCAATTCCGAATCATTCTCTAAAAAGTGAGTGACCTCTTCAATCGTTTTCAAGTGATTCCCTCCTATTCTTCCTCAAGCATAACGCAACCATACAAAAAAGCACCTATTTCTAGGTGCTTTTCGCATTAAGCCTGGAGTTGCATCCGCTGGCGTTCGATCCACGGCTTCAACTTGAGGAAGAGTGGGACGAACAAGGCGCTAATCAACAACGCTTTGATGAGGTTGAACGGCAAGATGCCATAGAGAACGAGGTCCGTTTTGACTGCCGGTTGCGCCATCTCGGTCATGCCGAAGAAGAACGCGTAGGCTGGTAAGATGAGCAAATAGTTCAAAATCGCCAAGCTCAGTGCCATCGTGATCGTGCCGGCCACGAGACCTGAAGCGAGCGCTTTATTCGTTTTACGTTTATGGTAGAACCATGCGACCGGGTACATGAAGGCGACACCTGCAAAGAAGTTTGCGACTTCACCGACCGGAACGCCGCCACCGTTAAAGACATAGTAGAGGACGTTTTTTAGAGCGACGACCACGACGCCTGCGAGTGGGGAGAACACGATTCCGGCGACGAGCGCGGGAATGTCACTGAAGTCCACTTTTAGGAAAGGTGGTAGGAATGGCAGCGGGAAGTTAAAGAGCATGAGGACAAAAGAAATGGCCCCGAGCATCGATAGCGTCACCAGTGTTGTCAATCGTTTGTTGCGCGTTGTTTTCATCAAAATCTCTCCTTTTGTCGCTCCTTGATGAATGGCACCCGTCGCATAGAAAAACCCGATTGCATCATACAATCGGGAGAGTTTACGCGCATACGAAATAGATGTTCTAATCGGTGTTTAGACCACGCCAAAGAGAACATCCGGATATCGGTCGGATGCCGCCATCTTCTCCCATCCAGACTTTACTGTCGGCTTTCGAATCTCACGAAATCAGCAAGCAACGCCTTGCTCGCTCACGGGCTGAGAAGATCATGTCTTCAATACCGCCGGTCGGGAATTTCACCCTGCCCCGAAGATGGAACGATTTAATTTTTTTTGTTACAGTTTAGTTATACAAGATATTTCACAAAATCTCAAGTCAGTTGACTTGAAGTTAAGATAATGAAGGAGGAGTTCAGATGATTCATTTGACAGAGTCAGCTGCATTACAAGTCATCGATATGATGAAACAGACAGAACACCCCGAGAATCAGTACTTGCGCATCAAGGTTCAAGGCGGAGGCTGCACCGGTCTCTCGTACGGAATGGGATTCGATGAAGATAAAACGGATCGAGATATTCAATTCGACCATCACGGCGTCCGCGTCATCGTCGCCGAAGCCGACCACGGTGTCGTCGATGGCCTCGAGATCGACTACAAGCAGTCGATGCTAGGTGGCGGGTTCACGATCAAAAACCCGAACGCCATCGCCACGTGCGGTTGCGGTTCAAGTTTCCGCACGGCGTCGAACGCCGGGACACCCGGAGATTGCTAAACGAAATGCCAATCGTGTGGACGATTGGCATTTTTTTGATTCAGTCGGCTTCTTCCATCAAAATCAAGCGAATCACTTTTGATGTCGCGTCTAGTTCGATTTGATGTTGCCACGGGCGGAACGCCGTGATTTTGCATGTGTCAGTCGTAATTTGGAATGAACAGACGCTCTCTTCCTCTTGGTCAAGCACTGAGTAGCGGCTGAAATCGGATAAACTTTGATAGATGGCGTATTGTTTCGGTACCTCACACGTCCATCCTTTTTCTAACATAATCTGATGCATACGCCTCGCCTCTTTCTTCATTATATATATAAGAATAACAAAAAGATTCAAGAAAGTGGGAGATTAGTCATGAGGTTGCAAGGGAAAATGAAAAGAGATGTCATTTCATGTAGGAGGGGCAGGGACGATGAGAAAAGTATTGATTTTCGGTGGCTCACGCTATTTTGGAAAGCGGTTAGCACTTCGGTTGGCGGAGGCTGGCGATGATGTGACGATTGTGACGCGCGGACAGCTCCAAGTGCCAGAGGCTGAAGGAATTCGTTCCATCAAAGGGGACCGACAGTCGGTGGCGACGATGAAAGATTTATCGCGTGACCGTTACGACCTCGTCTATGACAATATTTGTTTCAATCCATATCAGGCGAAAATTGCATCGGACGCGTTCATGGACCAAGTCGGCAAATATGTGCTCACGTCGACGATGTCGGTCTACGCACCGGGCGCCGACTTGAAAGAAAGTGATTTCAATCCGCTTCATCACGACTATCATCTCGAGGCTGAACATGATTACGGCCAAGGTAAACGAGAAGCCGAGTCGTACTTCTTCCACCGCGCCTCGTTCCCGGTCGCGACCGTCCGTTTGCCGATTGTCTTAGGTCCGGACGACTATACGGACCGTCTCAAGTTTTATATCGATGCCGTCCGTCGGGAAGAGCCGATCGTCCTGCATCATCCCGAATCGAAGATGGGCTTTATCTCAAGTTTTGAGGCGGCGTCGTTTTTAGAGTGGGTTGGTCGGGCCAATGTGACCGGTCCGTTCAATGCGGCGAGTGAAGGGATTATCTCGATGGGTGCACTGCTCGAGCGCATCGGGCATCACTTGAATAAACCGGTCCAAATCATCAAAGACGGCGAGTCGTCGCCATATGATACGGACGTCGACTATTACATGTCGATCGCCGAGGCGAAGAAGGCCGGCTTCGTCTTTACCCAACTCGATGACTGGCTCGACCGGGTCATTATGCAGACGATTCGCAAGTTAGGGTAGAATCACAAGATGATTGTTTTACTGATACAGTTGCTTGCGTAATAGGATTTTTTCAACTCCATGTTCATCGACGGTGACTGCCTTCACATCGAAGCCGTGCCGAATATTCAATAGCAACATTTGACGCCAACGATTCATCGTCTTTGTTTCAATCGATTGATAGCCTTGCGACTGCGCCCAGTTATGTTGAGTGCTCATCAGTTTTGTCGCGATTCCGCGGTTGCGGGCTTCAGGGGCGACCGCACCCATCCAACTATAGAAGCGTTTGTCATCGAGCGGATAGCCGATTTTATAGCCGACAACTTTCTCGTTTTCGATCGATAGAGTGAAGACAAGATGTGATTTTTGAATCAACTTATCTGTGAAACGGTGGATATCGCCGAACACGTCTTGGTGAATCTGATAGATATCGTTTAATTCAGACTCGGTAAGTGTGGTTGTCGTTACAATCTTCATAATTTCCTCCTTGAAGTAGCTTAGGGGACATCGTCATAAGACGAGCAAGTGCATACAAAACCCCCTGTGCTGTCGCGACAGGGGGGATCGTATTATTTCCCGGCAAATACCGAAGTCGAGTGTTGCGGGTGACGCGCTGTCGGGTCGACGAGCTGCTTCACTTGGTTGATGGCAATCGGGGCTTCTCCGAAGCCGGTCGCAATCAATTTCACTTTTCCTTCGTACGTGGCGATGTCACCGCAAGCGAAGATGCCGGCGACGGTAGTCTCCATGCGTGAGTCGACACGAATCGTGTTCTTCTCGAACTCCATGCCCCAATTTTTGATTGGGCCGAGCGACGAGACGAAACCGTAGTTACAGATGAGGTCATCGATTTCGACGAATTTCGATTCGCCGTCTTTGTCTGTCAATTCGACCGACTCGATGTGCGTCTCACCTGAGAGTGATTCGATGTTATATGGCGTCCAGACGTTAATCGTCGAAGCTTTCAACTGTTCGACCGTATGCTCGTGGGCACGGAAGCGGTCACGGCGATGGACGATATGGACTTCTTTGGCGATGCCTTCGAGCATGAGTGCCCAGTCGACGGCAGAGTCGCCGCCACCGGCGATCATGACGCGACGGTCACGGAACTTCTCCATGTTGTCGACGAAGTAATGAAGGTTCGCATAGTCTTCGCAACCATCGAGGCCGAGCGGTCGTGCGGCGAATGCCCCGTTCCCAGCCGTGATGATGATGGCTTTCGTATGGTACTCATCTTTATTCGTCGTGATCTGGAACGTGCCGTCTTCAAGACGCTCGACCGTTTCGACGGTCTCCCCGAGACGGTAGTCCTGTTCGAACTGATCGGCCTGGGCTTTCAATTGGTCAATCAAATCTTGGGCCTTCACTTTCGGGAAGCCCGCGATGTCGTAAATATATTTTTCTGGATACAGTGTCGACAATTGTCCGCCGAGTTGTGGCAAACTTTCAATCAACGCCGTATCAAGTTGGCGCATACCTGCATAAAATGCGGTGAACAGTCCGACTGGGCCGCCACCGATGATGATCACATCTTTCGTCGATTGCATCGAATTCCTCCTCAAAACGTATACATCTATTATAGTGACAATCGTGAATTAAATCCATTCTGTACAAACATGCTACACATTCAAAAAAATTTCAAGAAGATATGCTTTTCCATTGAGAAAACAAAACAAACAGCGTACAATGAACGAGAAGCAATTGTGAACATTGGTTGAACAAGGTTTAGGCTTTATTGTGAACACTCATGTGAAAAAACACACAACATGATTGTTCAAGAAAACAAAACTATCAAAACAAGGTGGAAATGAACATGAAACGACCTAACATTGTTATTCTTGGCGCAGGTTTCGGTGGACTCATCACAGCGGTCAACCTCCAGAAGACGCTCTCAGCTGGCGACGCGAACATCACGCTCATCAACAAGCATGATTACCACTATCAGACGACGTGGCTTCATGAGCCAGCGGCCGGAACGATGAAACCGGATCAAGCTCGCATCTACATCAACGACGTCGTGAACCCGTCACGTGTGAAATTTGTCAAAGGGATCGTCGATCGCGTCGATACTACGGCAAAACAAGTCTTGCTCGTAGACGGTTCAGCAGTTGAATATGATTACGTCGTGTTCGCGCTTGGCGGCGTACCGGAGACATTCGGTATCCCAGGCCTCAAAGAGCATGCGATGACAATCAGCTCGCTCAACAGCGTCCGAAAAATCAAAGAACATATCGAGTACTCGTTCGCTCAATATAAAACGAACGGTTCAACTGACCGCTCGTACGTGACGATCGTTGTCGGTGGCGCCGGCTTCACAGGGATCGAGTTCCTCGGTGAGCTCGTCAACCGTGTGCCTGAGCTCTGCAAACAGTATGACGTGCCACGTGAAGCGGTTCGCATCGTGAACATCGAAGCGGCTCCGACCGTGCTTCCTGGTTTCGACCCAGAACTCACGACGTACGCGCAGAAATGGCTCGAGCGCAACGGCGTCGAGATGAAACTCGGCAACGGCATTAAAGGCGTTGAGCCTGGTGTCGTCACGTTCGGTCCACTCCAAGGCGATACGACAGAGACGATTGAAGCGAACACGATTCTCTGGACAGGTGGCGTCAGCGGTAGCCCGATCGTTGAGAAGTCTGGCTTTGAAGCGGTCCGTAACCGCGTCATGGTCGAGGCGGACAACCGTGCCCCTGGTCACGACAACGTCTTCATCATCGGTGACTGCTCGGCTGTCATGGATCCGGTCTCGAACCGCCCATACCCGCCGACTGCCCAAATCGCGACACAACAAGCGCACAACGTGGCGAAAAACATCGCGGCCCTCATCAACGGGAAATCGACTTCGAAATTCACATATGAGAGCAAAGGGACAGTCGCATCACTTGGCCATAACGACGGCATCGGTATCGTCATGGGCAAAAAGATCTTCGGCCGCAACGCTTCATTCATGAAGAAAGTGATTGATAACAAACACTTCCTCGAATTGAAGAAGTACGGTCTCGTCCTCAAAAAAGGTAAATTCTAAGCATCTAACCGAGTGGCCCGCTTCTACGAGCGGGTCGCTTTTTGATTGTCCGCGCCCTACGGTTCACCTTTGACCTAAGCGCAGACGATTCGGTATAATAGACAACGGGAAAAGGGGGCAATCGCATGCATATTATCCAGGCTGTCATTGGGGCGATTCTTTATTTGGTCATCTTCTTCAGCATCGGTTTCATCTTGAACATGCTGCTTAAAAAAACATGGACGCTCGTGTTCATCTATCCGATTTTCGTCATTATGATGATTGATAACGTCAAGCTCTCGAGTTACATCACGGAGACATCGACCGCGCTCGCCAACGTTTACGAACGCGTGCTCGGCCTTCAATTTCTGGATGTGTTCATGCTCGGTTTCGGATTGCTCGGTGCGATTTTGGCTGGGGTCACGATTCGCTACTTGCGCAAGAGTGGTTACTCAATGTTTTAAAGACGACAGAAATGTTCGTCTTTTTTTGTTTTCCGCCTACTTTTTTAGGGGATGAACCGATATACTTAGTACGAAACGATTATAGTGAGTAAGGGATGCGATACGAATGACATTACCGATGTATACGATCAAGAAAGTGTTGAATAATAGCGTTGTCATTTGCCAACATGATCCGGAACCGGAAGTCATTCTACTCGGGAAAGGGATTGGCTTCGGCAAGAAAGCAGGCGATCTCGTCGACCCGGCCAGTGTCCCGGAGAAAGTGTATCAACTGACAGATAAAGAAGAACAATCGCAATATCGTGAACTCGTCAAACATGTCGACGAGGACTTCATTGCCTTCATGCAAGAAATCGTCGGCTTTATCGAGAACAATACCGGTAAAAAAGTCGACCAACATATCCATATCGGTTTGACCGACCACTTGTTCTTCACGATGAAGCGAATCGAACAAGGGATGGAGGTCACGAATCCGTTCTTGCTCGAGACCGAATCGCTCTATCCGAACGAGTACGCGCTCGCCGAACGCATCGTGGATATGATTCACGAACGACTCGACGTCTTATTGCCGGACGCGGAGATCGGTTTCATCGCGCTCCACATCCACTCGGCGACGACGTTCAAAAACGTGCTCGAGGTCAATCGGCACAACCAAATCATCGGGCAAATCGTCCAGACGATTGAGAGTCGTTTGAACGTCAAAATGGACAGAAGTTCACTCGATTATAAGCGCTTACTTCGGCACTTAAGGTACGCCGTTGAGCGGGTTGCGACGGGTGAGATGGTGGAGGCCCCACAAAAAATTGAAAAGGTATTGCGCGAAGAATATCCGCTATGCTATAGTACTGCTTGGGAGCTGATGGGCATCATGGAACGCGAGTTAAAGCGTCCGGTCCCGCGAGGTGAAGCGACATATTTAACGATGCATCTCCAGCGCCTAACAAGTAGATAACTGATACCACGTATCTTACGTGTTACTGATTCGATCAGGCATGAGTAAGGAGTGGAACGCAACGATTTCTCTATATAGGAGAGGTCTACGTTCTATACCTTATTCATGCCTGTTTCTGTTTTTATAAACGTTTATTATGAAAACGTTTAGATACGTCGGTTGTCTGACATCTACAGTCGTCTTTCCGCACGAAACAATCACAAAAGGAGGATTTATCATGTTTAAGCAGATTTTTGGTGTTCTTCAAAAAGTCGGTAAAGCACTTATGCTTCCTGTAGCGATTTTGCCGGCAGCCGGTCTTCTTCTTGCATTCGGTAACGCAATGCAAAACCCGGCCCTTACATCACGCGCTGGTTGGTTAACGAACGAAGGCGTTGTGAAATTCGCTCAGCTCATGGAGCAAGCGGGTGGCATCATCTTCTCGAACTTGGCGCTCTTATTCGCCGTCGGTGTCGCGATTGGGTTAGCAGGGGACGGCGTTGCCGGACTCGCAGCAATCGTCGGATTCCTCATCATGAACAAAGTTATGGGTGTTTGGCTCGAACTCACACCTGAAATCATCGCACAAGGTGACCCAGCTTACGCATCAGTACTCGGGATCCCAACGCTCCAAACAGGGGTATTCGGGGGGATTATCGTCGGTCTGATTGCCGCTTGGGCCTATAATAAGTACTTCAACATCGAATTGCCGCAATTCCTTGGCTTCTTTGCTGGTAAGCGTTTCGTCCCAATCGTCACGGCTGTTGCCGCTGTCGTCGCTGGTTTCGTCATGCTTCTCATCTGGCCACCAGTTCAGCACGGCTTGAACTCATTCTCAAACTTCATGTTGACTGAAAACCGCACGTTCGCGGCGTTCATCTTCGGTTTGATTGAACGTTCATTGATTCCATTCGGTCTTCACCACATCTTCTACTCACCGTTCTGGTTCGAGTTCGGCTCGTACACAGATGCAGCGGGTAACATCGTCCGTGGTGACCAAGCAATCTTCTTCGCACAAATTCGTGATGGCGCTGAGCTTACAGCCGGTACGTTCATGACTGGTAAATACCCGTTCATGATGTTCGGTCTTCCAGCAGCAGCACTCGCGATGTACCATGAAGCACGTCCTGAACGTAAAGCAGTCGTCGGTGGTCTCTTGGCTTCGGCAGCACTTACATCGTTCTTGACTGGTATCACTGAGCCGATCGAGTTCTCATTCTTGTTCGTTGCTCCACTCTTGTTCGCTGTACACGCAGTCTTCGCTGGCCTTTCATTCATGGTCATGCACATCTTGAACGTCAAAATCGGGATGACGTTCTCGGGCGGTTTGATCGACTACCTTCTCTTCGGTGTACTTCCTAACCGTACAGACTGGTGGCTCGTCATCCCAGTCGGTCTCGTGTTCGCAGTCGTTTACTACTTCGGATTCCGCTTCGTTATCCGTAAGTTCAACCTTAAAACACCGGGCCGTGAAGATGAAGTCGTTGAGCAATCAACTGCTACTGGTTCGGAACTTGCACAAGATATCCTCGTTGGTTTCGGTGGTTCGCAAAACATCAAACACCTTGACGCATGTATCACACGTCTTCGCGTCGAAGTAAAAGATAAGAGCCAAGTCAACAAAGAAGAGTTGAAACGCCTCGGGGCAGCTGGTGTCCTTGAAGTCGGTAACAACGTTCAAGCCATCTTCGGACCACGTTCGGATGCTTTGAAATCAGAAATGCAAGCGGTCATCGCTTCAGGTAACGAAAAGAAAGCCAACTAATCTATGTGAGAAGCCAATCCATTATGGGTTGGCTTTTTTTGTATGATGAAACGGTTTCGGTCAACTAGTAGATGGGGAAAAGTAAGTATTCTGACAAAAGGAGGGAACCATGATGTGGAAGAAAGTGTTTGGTGTTTTGCAGCGAATCGGGAAGGCACTCATGCTTCCGGTTGCGATTCTACCGGCAGCCGGTCTATTACTCGCATTTGGTACGGCGTTCCAAAACCCTGATCTCGTTTCGCTCTTACCTTTCTTGGCAAACGATTCACTCGTCCTCGTCTGGCAGGTCATGACCGATGCCGGGGATATCGTGTTTGCCAATCTAGGTCTGCTGTTCGCCGTCGGTGTCGCCATCGGGCTAGCCAACGGGGACGGTGTTGCCGGGTTAGCAGCTATCGTTGGTTATTTGATTATGAACAAGGTTATCAGCACGTGGAACGGTATTACCGCGGAAATTGCCCAGGGTGACCCGGCTTATGCGACGGTACTCGGGATTCCGACGCTCCAGATGGGGGTATTCGGCGGTATCATCGCCGGTTTGATTGCCGCCTTCGCCTACAACAAATACTTCAACATCAAGTTGCCGGATTTCTTAGGGTTCTTCGCGGGGAAACGGTTCGTGCCAATCGCGACCGCCGCGTTCAGCTTGTTGATCGGGATTGCGCTCGCCTACATTTGGCCGCCGATTGGTTCGGCCATCAACACATTTTCAAGCACGATCATTGAAGCGAACGTCGCCGTCTCCGCTTTCGTATTCGGATTGGTCGAACGTTCCTTGATTCCGTTCGGTCTGCACCACATCTGGTACTCTCCGTTTTGGTTCCAGTTCGGAGAATATACGAACCAAGCGGGAGATCTCGTGCAAGGGGACCAACGGATCTTCTTCGCCCAGCTTCGTGACGGGGTCGAATTTACAGCCGGGACGTACATGACCGGTAAATTCCCGTTCATGATGTTCGGATTACCTGCCGCTTGTCTCGCCATGTTCCATACTGTCCCGAAAGAACGTCGGAAAGACGTCGAAGGACTTTACTTCTCAGCAGCCCTCACTTCATTCTTGACTGGAATCACTGAACCAGTCGAATTCTCGTTCGTCTTCGTTGCACCTCTTCTCTTTGGGATTCATGCCGTCTTCGCCGGACTTTCCTTTATGACCATGCACTTGCTCAACGTTAAAATCGGGATGACGTTCTCAGGCGGACTCATCGACTATCTCTTGTTCGGGGTGTTACCGAACCGGACAGCATGGTGGCTCGTCATTCCAGTCGGTCTCGTCTTCGCGGTCATCTATTACTTTGGATTCCGTTTCGCGATCACGAAGTTCGACTTGAAAGTGCCGGGACGTGAAACCGTCGCCGAAGGCAAAGGCGGCCGCGCCGCTGTCGGAGATGACTTACCGCATGAAGTGCTTGTCGGTCTCGGAGGACCGGAGAACATCAAGCACCTCGATGCTTGTATCACACGATTGCGCGTCACCGTGAACGATGTCAAACAAGTGGATAAAGACTTGCTGAAAGATTTAGGGGCGGCCGGAGTACTCGAGGTCGGAGATAACATCCAAGCGATCTTCGGTCCGAAATCAGATACGCTCAAATCGCAAATCGCGGCCATCATCGAAGGTGGTGAGTATAAACCGAAAGAAAAAGCCGTCATCACGCCAGAAGCAGCCGAACATGCCGATCATCGATTCCTTGCCCCGATGTCGGGTGTTATCTTATCGCTTGACGATGTGCCAGACCAAGTCTTCTCGGGCCGAATGATGGGTGAAGGATTTGCCATCGAGCCGAGCTCGGGACAAGTCGTAGCACCGGTCACTGGTCAGATCACCACGTTCTTCCCGACGAAACATGCGATCGGTCTACTCTCAGACGACGGACGGGAGATTCTCATCCACGTCGGGCTCGATACGGTCAACCTGAAAGGGGAAGGGTTCGTCGCCAAGGTGAAAGAAGGCGACCGGGTCGAAGCAGGGGACGTCTTGCTCGATGTCGATCTCAACTTGATTCGTGACAAAGTCCCATCGCTCATCACACCTATCATATGGACGAACGGGGATGGTAAAATCGTCGTCGTTCCATTCGGAGAGACGGTCGTCGCCGGAGAAGCGATCGACTTCAGAACGGATGACAAAGGAGCCGAGTAAACGAAAAAGAAGCTCTCGCAACTGCGAGAGCCTCTTTTTTTGTTACTTCTTAATATCGAATTTTTCACTGAGGAAGTTCACGACTTCTTCAGCTGTATCCATGTTGAGGACGTCGTTGACGATTGCTTCTGTTTCCGACTTCGTCAAACGCTTCACGAGGCTACGTGCGCGAAGGACGCTTGAAGCCGACATCGAGAATTCGTCAAGACCGAGTCCGAGAAGGATTGGAATCGCGAGCTCTTCTCCAGCCATCTCGCCACACATGCCGACCCATTTACCGGCTTTGTGTGCTTCTGTGATGACGTTGTGGAGCAAGTTCAAGATGGCCGGGTTGAACGGTTGGTACAAGTACGAGACTTTCTCGTTCATACGGTCCGCTGCCATCGTGTATTGAATCAAGTCGTTCGTGCCGACCGAGAAGAAGTCGACTTCTTTCGCGAATTGCTTCGCCATGACGGCAGTCGATGGAATCTCGACCATCATCCCTGTCTCGTAGTTACCGACAGCGATGCCTTCTTCTTTCAACTTCGCTTCTTCTTCGAGCAAGATGGCTTTCGCAGCACGGAACTCTTCGAGCGTCGCGATCATTGGGAACATGATGGCGAGGTCACCGTGCGCCGAGGCACGGAGAAGCGCGCGAAGCTGTGTGCGGAACAAGTCCGTCTCTTCAAGGCAAAGGCGAATCGCACGATAGCCGAGGAACGGGTTCATCTCTTTTGGAAGGTCGAGGTAAGACAATTCTTTATCTCCACCGATATCGAGCGTACGGATGACGACTTGTTTGCCGTCCATACCTTCGATGACTGCTTTATATGCTGTATACTGCTCTTCTTCCGTCGGGAACGTTTCCGAGTCCATGTAGAGGAACTCCGTCCGGTAAAGACCGATGGCGTCAGCGCCGTTTTTCAATACGCCTTCGAGGTCGTTCGGTGTACCGATGTTGGCCGCCAATTTGACTTTGTGGCCGTCGGCTGTGACTGACTCTTCGTTGACGAGTTGTTTCAATTCTTCTTTATACGCTTCGAATGCTGCGCGTTTTTCGTTATATTCGTTGACGAGTTCTTCAGACGGGTTGACGAACACGTCGCCCTCTGTCCCGTCGATGACGACGAGATCGCCATTTTTGATTTCTTCAAGTGCTACTTTTGTCCCGACGACGGCAGGAATCTCGAGTGAACGAGACATGATGGCCGAGTGAGACGTACGTCCACCGATGTTTGTCGCGAATCCTTTGACGTATTTACGGTTGAGCTGTGCTGTGTCAGATGGCGTCAAATCTTCAGCGATGATGATGACTTCTTCTGAGATTGAGGCTGGCGTCATGAACGTGACGCCGAGAATGTGCGCCATGACACGTTTCGTGACGTCACGAACGTCTGCTGCGCGCTCACGCATGTATTCGTTGTCCATCGATTCAAAGATCATGACCATCATCTGAGCGACTTCATCGAGCGCCTTCGCAGCGTTCATGTGTTCGCTTTCAATTTTGTCGTTCACTTGTGAGACGATCTCTGGATCCTCGACGATGAGCAAGTGGGCCGAGAAAATCTCTGCCTTGTCTTCACCGAGTTCACGGAGTGTGATTTGACGGATTTCTTCGAGTTCTGTTTTCGACTGAGCGATGGCCGCTTGGAAACGGGCTTTCTCAGCTGCTACGTCCTCGATTTTGTTTGTCGGGATGTCGAATGAAGGTGTCTCCATGACGAATGCTTTCGCAACTGCGATTCCTGCAGATGCGCCAATACCTTTAATGTGTGACATAAGCGTAGTCCCTCTCTTCAAAGAAATAGTGGTTTCCAATGTTATCTCGTTAGTTCTTACCCGAAATGAAAAAGGAACTAACGAAAACCTGGAAGATTAAAGTAGCAACGGTCTACTACTAGGGGAAGCCTCGACCGAACAAAATGGCCTCGCCTCAACAGTGAGGGATGCCTGATTGCGTACTTTCTTATCCTATCATAAAATAAATCATCGTCACAACGAGGAGTTAACGCCTGAATTCGAAGAATTCATGACTCTTACGCATACTGTTTCATTATTTCGCCGAAGTTCGTTATGCTAACCATATATAAAGAAGGGAAGTGGCAAACATGTATCAAGTGAAGGATTTAGATTGGAACGGTTCATACGACACGATCGTCGTCGGAATCGGTGCGGCCGACACGATTGACGAAGGCCTCGATACGTTGTTTAACGGGCGCGTCAAGTCGCTCATCCAAGCGTCGGACGTCTCGACGAAGACAGGGGAAGTATCGATTGTCCCGACGTTCGACGGAAACGTGAAACGCATCGTCTTCGTCGGTCTCGGACAACGCAACGAGAATTCGCCTGAGAACGTACGCAATTGGTTCGGGAAAGTCGCGAAACAAATCAAAGCACGCGCCTTCACGGACGTCGCGGTCGCGCTCGACACGTTCGGACCGAACACGGCGAAACTGTTTGCAGAAGCGTATGAGATGGCGACGTATGAGCACCCTACATACAAATCGGAACCGAAATCGACGAAGTCAGACGTGACGATCACGTTGTTCGGCGCTGAAGGGCAGGAAGAGGCGTTGACGGGTGCCGCTTACGGACGTGGTGTCAATGTGGCGCGGACGCTCACGATGATGCCGGCCAATATTTTGACGTCGGAAACACTTGCGGACTATGCGGTCGAATTGGCCGAACGTCATGGCTTCAGCCATCGCATCTTGGAGAAAGAGGAGATGGAGGCGCTCGGGATGGGTGCACTGCTCGCCGTCAACCAAGGGTCGACGATCCCGCCGAAGTTGATCGTCCTCGAATACCGTGGTGCAGGCGATGCAGCGCCGGTCGCCGTCGTCGGAAAAGGGATCACGTTTGACACGGGCGGTTACTCGATCAAACCGAAAGACGGCATCGTCGGCATGAAAGGCGACATGGGAGGAGCTGCGACCGTGCTCGGCCTGTTCGAGACGCTCGCGACGACGAAACCGAACGTGAACGTCATCGGCGTCATCCCATCGACGGACAATATGATCTCTGGGGATGCGTTCAAACCGGATGATGTCATTACGGCGATGAGCGGGAAGACGATTGAAGTGCTCAACACCGACGCGGAAGGCCGTCTCGTCCTCGCTGACGCGGTCACGTTCGCCAAGACGTATGACCCGCAAGCCATCATCGATGTGGCGACGCTCACGGGCGGCGTGCTCGTCGCGCTCGGTACGGAAGTGACGGGTTGCCTGACGAACGACGACTCGCTCTACGGCGCGCTCGAAACGGCGAGCCGTGAGACGAACGAACTCGTCTGGCAGATGCCGTACTTTGACGTCTTCATCAAACAAGTCCGGAAATCGGAAGTGGCGGATTTGAACAACTCGCCGGGCCGTTTCGGGCATATGATCTTTGGCGGCGCGTTCGTCGGTGAGTTCGTCGGCGACACGCCATGGCTCCACCTCGATATCGCCGGGACGAGCGAACGTTCGGCCGCAAACGATCTCGGACCAAAAGGGCCGACCGGCGTCATGGTGCGTACGCTCGCGACGATGCTTGAAACGTGGAACCGTTGAAGGTAGGATTGTTATTGATTGGCGTAGCCGTCGTCTCCGGTCTCGGATACACGGCTTGGCCAAGTCGATGGTTGTTAGGAGTGACCGTCTTATGTGCGGTGCTTGGAGTATTGTTTTTGATGCAGGAGGGACGACGTGGTCGGAGTAGGGATTGATGGCGCGCGCGGGAGCTGGGTACGAATCACGTATGATAGCATCTCGCTCTGTTTGACCATCTCAGAAAAGTTGGAAGATTTATTGATTGAAGGGGCCGTCCATTTTGTCGACATGCCGAAAGACTTGGCGACGATCGATGCGCCGGACCGGTCGTGTGACGCCTGGATGCGGTCGCAATTGAAGCAGCGGAAGTCGTCGATTTTCACGCCGCCGATCCAAGACGTGCTCATGGAGGCGTCTTATGCCGAGGCGAACGCGAAGAGTCGGGAACTGGTTGGAAAAGGGATCAGTAAACAGGCGTGGAACCTCGTGCCGCGAATCCGTGAGTTTCAAACGATTACGGATGTGGACGTGTACGAGTCACATCCTGAAGTGTGCTTCGCCGTCATGACAGGTAACGAGGCGGCCTTCAGCAAGAAGACCGAGGCGGGAGAGCTCGAACGGATCGAGTTGTTGCGCCGCTATTCGAACAGCTCGCCATGGAAATGGAAGATGTCGAACGTGAAAGTCGATGATATCATTGACGCCTGTATTTTGGCCGTTGCCGCCTATGAGGCGGGCACGACCGGGATAGTGACGCATCCGGACCAAACTGAAGGGGCACCGTTCGTAGCGGTACCGAAGACAAAAGAGCGATGACGTGTCATCGCTCTTTTGGTGTCGTCGGCCCAATGACGAACTTCCACATATAATGAAATACTTGGGCGTTATAGAGGGCTTTGAGCAGGACGGCCAACACCGGTCCTAAAATGAAGCCGAGCACACCGAACAGCTGGAGCCCGACAAAAATCGAGATGAGGGCGGCGAGCGGGTCGAGGCCGATGTGAGAGCCGACGATTTTCGGTTCGGCCAGATTGCGTTGCACGATGACGATGATATAGAGGACGGCGAGCCCGATGGCGAGGAACCATTCGCCCGTGACGGCAGCATAGGCGGCCCAAGGCAATAATAGTGTCCCGACACCGAGGTACGGCAACAAGTCAAAGATGGCCGCAAGCAAGGCGAACGAGAACGGATTGTCGACGCGGAGGATGAACATGCCGATCAAGACGATTCCGAACGTAATCGAGATGAGCGTCAATTGCGCGCGGACATAACCGAACAGCGCCAATCGTAAATTTATCATGACGAGCTCGAACTCCTTGAAGCCTTTGCGCGCATTCAAACGGGCGATGGACTTCATATAGTCCGGCCAGTCTTTCGTGATGAAGAACCAGGCGAGCACGATGACGATGAACAAGAGCAAGACGAGCGGCAATGCGCTCAAGATGTCCTGCAACAAGCCGGCGACACCACGTGACAAGACGCCGATCGCGGCACCGAGTTGGACGCCGATTTCGGTGATACCGCCTTCGAGCGAGTTCGCCTGGCCGGGATTGAGCCGTTGGATGCTGTCGTACGCATCGTTGACCAACGGGGCGAGTTTTTCATTGAACAGGCGTTGTATGTATTCGGTGAACGTTTCAATCTGGGCAGGCAATTTTTCGGCGGCAATCGTCAAGTAACGAATGAGTTGCGTCACGACGATGGCGATGATGCCGCTGACGACGCTCATGACAATCAATAAGGATACGAGCGTGCCGAGGGCGCGTGGCAACTTGGTCTCACGCTCGAACCAATTGACGAGCGGGACCGTCAACAAGGATAACAAGAGGGCGAACACGAATGGATAGGTGTACGTGAAGAGGACACTCAGTCCCCAGATGACGAACACGAGGCCGATGATGACGAGCAGGAAACGAAGTAATTGCCATAGTCTGGCTGGCGACACGATACATAGCCCCTTTCCGAACAATTGGATTGAGCATAGTATACCACGCAGGCGGTAAATATAGAGGATGGATAGGTGATTAAATATGAAGGAATTACAACGACGAATCGATCAAATGATTATTCATTTAGGTGGCTATTGGCGACCGTTGTCGGGCTTGGCCCGACTATTGGAAGAAGTCGGAGAGGTGGGCGGGGCGTTGTATGCGAACGACCAGACGGCGTTACGGGAAGAATTGATGGACGTGTTCGTCATTTCGACGTGTCTGGCGAACCAGTACGCGATCACGCTTCAGCATCAAGAGGCGGGGAGCGGTGAGGAAGCGCAGGACAAGACGTACTATCGGCTCGTCCGTGAGGCCGGTGAAGTCGGGCGGATTTTGAACGCCTATGAGGGGGACAAAAAACTGAAGGCGTCGGCGACGCCGGGGTCGTTGCAACGTCATATCGAGGCCGTCCAACTAGCGGTCCTCGACCTCGCGTCTCAGCACGGGTTTGATTTATACGGGGCGATCATCCCGCTCATCGAAGATAAGTCGTCTCGTGACTTCGGACGTTTCGACCATACCCCGGACCCGATCACAGAAGCATCGGTCCGCGTCTATTCGGAATATGTCCAGGGACGGTACTGGGGCGGGGTGGCGGCTAAACCTTTCGAGGAGGCGAGCCGATATAGAGAGCGAGAAGGGCATTTGACGCGATTCTTAAAAATTGCCGAAGTGGAAGGACTTGATGGATTTGTCGTCCGTCAGCCAGACCCTCCGCTCCAAACAAACGGCTCGTTGACTGCAGCTTTCCAGCTCCCGGAACCTTTCGTGGTCGAGACCGAGCGGCATGGTGCCGACACGTTCTTGATCGTTCGAAAACAAGGGTAAAAACATTCCCCTTTTTTTGTAAAAAGTATTAATCATTTTTTCAAATATTTACTTTTTTACTAAAAGCAATGTGCTACTATGAAGGTGTTGTCAGTTGCGATGCGCGTAGAAGAAAGGAATATTTTGGATGAATATGAAGCTGTTTAAACTTGCCCTCATCATGATCGTCTTGTTGTTTTCAATCCAAATACCGTCAGCTAAAGCGGCTACCTTGGAAGGAGAAACAACTGTCAATCTGAATGTGCGCGCCACACCGAGCACAAGCGGGAAATTGATTCAAACGCTAAAAAAGGGAACAAAAGTAAAATATGGAACTTATAGCAAAGAGTGGAGCAAGATATATTTAAACAATCGTACGTATTACGCTTCGGCCCAGTATATCAAGCGAATCTCGACGCCGGCTAAGACGGTAGCGAAGCAAGCCGCTACTTCGACAGGTGTGACCACGGTCAACTTGAACATCCGGGTGTCCGCCCATAGCCAAGCGACCGTCTATCGGACGCTCAAAAAAGGGACGACCGTTCAATATGCGGTCCACAACTCATCTTGGGCCAAAGTATTCGTCAACGGCAAAACGTATTATGCGGCCAAGGCGTATATCGCCCCGAAAATTGTCGCCTCGACACCGACCGTGACGAAAGAGGACGGTTACGCCAACCGCGAGTTGAAGCTGTTCGGAGAACGGAATCAACGGTCGACGGTGTTGAAAGTATTGCCGACGAAAACGAAAGTCGTCTCGAGCAAATACAACACGAGCTGGTCAATCGTCTATCTCGGTAGTGAGACATACTTCACGCCGACCGCCTGGATCACGGCGGGAACGCCAGCCACTCCTCCGGCGACAACAACACCGTCAGTGGTGAAAACGGACGGATACGCCAACCGCGAGTTGAAGCTGTTCGGTCAGCGCAATCAACGTTCGACGGTGCTGAAAGTACTGCCGGCGAAAACGAAGGTCGTCTCGAGCAAGTACAACACGAGCTGGTCGGTCGTCTATATCGGCAGCGCGACGTACTACGCGCCGACCATTGGAATCACGACGGGAGCGCCTCCGGTCGCAAAACCACCTGCAGCGAAGCCGCCGGTCATTCAAAAAGTACAAGGCTACGCGAATCGGAATGCGAATCTCTATAAGAAGACGCTTCAGTCCTCACCGGTCGCTCGCGTGGTGCCGAAGTATACGACGGTGACGTACAGCAAACATAATACGAGCTGGTCGGTCGTCTATATCGGGACGGAAACGTTCTATACACCGACGTCTGGATTGACGGCAGGAAAAGCGCCGGCCGCACCAGCCGCAAAACCGCAAGGGAAAGTGTACACGAACACGCCGGGCGACGTCTTGAACGTCCGGGCGAGCGCCTCGGCGAGCTCGACCGTTCTCGGTCGCCTCGCACACGGGACCCAAGTCGACCATTACGGTTCGGCGAACGGCTTCTACAAAATCAAGTACAATGGCCGCGACGGCTACATCTCGACGGCTTACGCGATGACACTCAAACCGAATGCGACGAGTAGCGCCATCATCGTCCTCGATGCAGGACATGGGGGCGGTGACCCGGGAGCGGTCAATGGATCGCTCTATGAGAAGACGATCGTCCTCGATGTGACGAAACGGGTCGAGACGTATCTACGCTCGAAATATGGATATCAAGTTCGGTTGACGCGCTCGACAGACGTTTATTTGACGCTCGATCAACGTGTTCAGACCGCCAAGACGCTTCGCGGCAACTTGTTCGTCAGCCTGCATACGAACGCGGCGACGACGCCTGCGGCCAAGGGCGTCGAAACGTTCTATTCGTCTTATTCGGCCCATAGCGCCAAGAGCCGTGTCCTGGCGACGAACATCCAGTCCAACTTGATGGGGAAAATGTCCGGGATGACGAACCGTGGCGTCAAGACGGCGAACTATTATGTCATCAGTTATAATACGATGCCATCGGCACTCGTCGAACTCGGGTTCATCTCATCACCTCAGGACGTCACACATTTACGGAATGACGCTTCGCGTCAACGGATGGCAGAAGGCGTCGCAGAAGGCATTGCCCAGTACGTACGCGCTTACCATTAAACTTCATCACAGTATAAAAACTCCCCGACTCATCGTGAGTCGGGGAGTTTTTTGTACTTATAGGTCGTCGAAGCCGTTGGCGTCGGTGACTTTTGCGTACGAGCGTGACTTCTGTTCGAAGAAGTCCGATTTCGTGGCGTTCAATGAATCGTCTGAATAGGCGCGAATCCAAGGCATGACATCCTCGTTGAATCCTTCATACAAATCGTTCAAGCCAATGACACGGAGGCGCTTGTTGGCGAGGTATTTGACGTAGTCACGCATCTCGCTGACGTCGAGTCCGTCGAGATCGCGCAACACATACTCACACCATTCGATTTCAAGGTCAACGGCTTCTGCCATCGTGTCATAGACGAATTGGCTAAAGCTGCCGTCCGCATCAATCTCTGGATTCTCCGTCAAGACGGCCCGGAGCAACTGGCTAACGAAATACGAGTGCTGCATCTCGTCGCGTTGGATATAACTGATCATCGTCGACGTACCGACCATCTTCTGATGGCGCGCCAAGTTATAGAAATAGGCAAATCCAGAATAGAAGTTGATGCCTTCCAGAATGATCGAGGCAACAAGCGACTTGGCGAACGTCTCGGCCGTTTGATCGGCGCGGAAGTCCTCATATAAGTCCAAGATGAATTGGTTGCGTTTCATGACCATCTCGTCGTCCTTGGCGATATCGAAAATACGATTTTGTTCGCTGAGCGGGACGAGGCTCGAGAGGACATAGCTATACGATTGGTTATGCACGACTTCCTGCTGGGCGATGACGGCGAGCACAGCGTGCACCGACGAGTCGGATGAGAACATCGACGACTCGAGGATGTAACGCGTCTGTACCGAGTCAAGAATCGACAGCAAGCCGATGATGCGTTTGAAGGCGTCTTGCTCGCGCTCCGTCAACTGCGGCCATTGCTGCATGTCTTTGGACATCGAGATTTCATCTGGAATCCAAAAGTTCGAGAGCAACTGCTTATAAATGGTGTAAAACTGTGGATAGGCGATGTCGTTCCAATTCACGATGGAACTCGTCTCGCCTCCGATAATAGCTGTCGCCCGGTTAGGATGTTTGGGCGACAGTAGTTTGATCTTTTGAATGGTCATGGACATATACTCCTTCTTCGGCGTTTCTAGCCAACCGTTCGGCCCAATGACGGACGTTGTACGGTTGATTGCGCGGTGATTGCTCGATTTTCAACGTTTCACCGGCGAGGGGAATCCCGTATTTTGAAAGGTGGTATGCCATCTCATCGACCGCTCGACAGAAGTGGACGAACATCTTGTCCCCGGTCCCGAATACGGCGGCTTGGCGAAGCGGCACGTCGAGCTCTTTCAAGACGAGTCGGAACGTGTCTTTCATCTCGTCCGGCAAGACGCCGTCGGCCCACGTGTACGACCCGAAATAGACGAGGTCGTACGTGGCGAGCAATCGGGCTTCGCGATGGCCGATGCGGTCCGCTTCGAACAAGACGACGCGGTCGCCCCGATTAACGTGACTTTCCTGAATCAGCTCGGCGACCTCTTCTGTATTGCCGCTCATGGAACTGTAGACGATGGCGATATGCATGGTCGTTCCCACCTTTCTGTTACGTGACGTTATGAAGCACACGATTCACATTCGTCGACTTCAACGGTCGTCGAACGCGTGTAGTAGATTGATTTCATTCCGAGCGACCATGCCTCGAGGTGCATCGAGAGGAGCTCGGTCGCTTTGACGTCGTTTTTGACGTATAAGTTGAAGCTGATCGCTTGGTCGATATGACGCTGGCGCGCCGCGTTTTGACGGATGCTCCAGAGTTGGTCGACTTCGAACGCTGATTTATAGAACCAGTTCGTCTCCGGATTGAGGTCAGGCACCGTCACCGGGATCTTATAGTTTTTCTTCTCTTCTGAATACACTTTCTTGTAGACCGGGTCGATTGACGCGGTGCTGCCGGCGATGATGGCCGTCGACGAGTTTGGTGCGACCGCCATCATGTAAGCGTTACGGACACCGTTTTGGTGAACCGCTGCCGCGAGACCGTCCCAATCGAGTTCGTCGTGTGAACGGTAATTGCGGCGCTTGAAGTACTCACCTGTATGCCATTCCGATCCTTCGAAGACGCCGAACGCGCCTTTTTCCTTGGCGAGTTCCATCGAAGCTTGAATCGTCAAATAGGCGATTTTCTCATACAGCTTCTCCGCGTATTGAACGGCATCGACCGATTCCCAACGGATGCCTTCCAGTGCAAGCAAGTGATGCCATCCGAACGTGCCGAGTCCGACGGCGCGGTATTTCTGGTTCGTGATCATCGCTTGTGGCACTTCGATCGTGTTCAAGTCGATGACGTTATCGAGCATCCGCATTTGAATCGGGATGAGTCGCTCGAGGACGTCCGATTTGACGGCTCGGGCGAGGGCAATCGAGCTCAAGTTACAAACGACGAAGTCGCCGGGCGTCTTCGTGATGACGATTTTCCCGTCTTCTGTGTACTCTTCATCGATGGTCGTCGGCGACATGTTTTGCGCGATCTCCGAGCAGAGGTTCGAGCTGTAAATCATGCCGGCATGTTTGTTCGGGTTGGCGCGGTTCACGGCGTCGCGGAAGAACATGTAAGGCGTTCCTGTCTCGAGCTGTGAGCGCATATACCGTTTGACGAGGTCGATGGCCGGTACCGTGACGCGAGTCAGTTCAGGCGTATTGACGCACGCCATATACTTCTCTGTGAATGAGCCGCCGTTTTCCGTCTCGTCATAGAAATCTTCGAGGCTGAAGCCCATGACCGTCCGAATCTCGTGCGGGTCGAACAAGTGCCAGTCACCGCGGGCTTCGACCGTACGCATGAACAAGTCTGGCAAACAAACGCCCGTGAACAAGTCGTGGGTCCGGAGACGTTCGTCCCCGTTATTCAATTTCGCATCGAGGAATTCGAAGATGTCCTTATGCCAAATGTCGAGGTAGACGGCGATCGATCCTTGACGCATGCCGAGCTGGTCGACCGAGACGGCCGTGTTGTTCAACTGCTTCATCCAAGGGAGCGCGCCGCTTGAGACGCCTTTAAAGCCTTTGATGTCGCTGCCGCGTGAGCGGATCTTACCGAGATAGACGCCGATGCCGCCGCCGCCTTTCGAGAGCGTGGCTACATCTGTGTTCGAATCGTAAATACCGCGGAGTGAGTCGTCGACCGTATCGATGAAACATGAGCTGAGCTGTCCGTATGATTTGCCGGCGTTTGAGAGCGTCGGGGTGGCAACCGTCATATAGAGGTTCGAGAGTGCCCAGTACGCTTCTTCGACGAGCTTGACGCGCTGGTCGGCATTCTCTTTTTGCATGAGCGTCATGGCGATGACCATGAACCGCTCTTGCGGCAACTCGTACAGGTTCTTGACGTGGTCACGGCCGAGGTAACGGTCCGACAACGTCCGGAGACCGATGTAAGTGAACATGCGGTCACGTGACGGGTCGATCAACGTCTCCAAGTAGGCGATGTCTTCTTTTGAATACGTATCGAGCAGGGCCGATGTAAAGATACCTTTCGTCGTGAGCGTCTCGATCATCGGATAAAGCGGACCGTAGCGCATTGAGGCTTCATAGCCGCGGTTTCGTGCCGCTTCTAAATAAAGGCGGTTTAAGTACATCTCCGTGGCGACGAACGTCCAGTCCGGCTCTTCTGCCTGCAACATGTCGAGGGCGTGCATCGTCAAGAGCTCATATACTACATCTTGTGTCAGTGTCTTTCCTTCTAGCGCCCGAACGGCCCGTTCTTCGTATCGTTCAACACTGAGCTGTGGGTAGCGTTGTTTCAGAGATTGGATCAATGTCGAGACGTCAGCGAGCGTTGGCGTCGCGGCCAACAGCGTCTCGTGGTGGATAGGGGATGTCAAAACGATCACTCCTTCTTCAGATGTAGATATTATAAAGGTATAGCGGAACTTGTCCGATACGACGTCAATAAGAGCGGAACGTGATAAAAGTCCGTTAACTATATATTGACGTTTTCTTGTCTTTTTAATCATAAATCACCTATATTTAGTTTTGCAATCTTGACATTCGTCAAACTGCAGACGCATGAATTACTTTTACTCGAAAACGGCGCTGTCATCCGATTTGAGATGAGATTTGAGATAGAAAAAAGTTTGAGCGACGGATTAACGACAGCACATTCATTTTTATGTAAGCGGTCAATCAAGTGGTAGGCGATTACATCTAGAGGTCGCCTTCGTGATTTTTTGAGAAAATCCTGCTTCTTTGCTTAGATGATTCATTACTATATATAGTGGTCGTGTGTTTTTGAAAACAAGGGAAATTTGAACGCTCACTAGCATCGGATTGAAAAGTGAGGTAGATTGAGGGAGTACGATTTGAAATCACGGTAAAAAGAAGGGTTTAACAAATGAGAGCAGAAGACTTATTATTAGCATGGGACCCACTCGGTTACGGGCTTGGGTCGTATGGGCCAGAGTTTGATGATATCGCCTTGGCGCTCGTGCACATCGACTCAATCGATGAGTTGGATGAAACGATTAGACGGATTTTGACAGACGCGTTCGGCGACTGTCCGACCGAATCGGAAACACGGGTCATGGCGGCAAATTTACTCGCGTCTTCAGAATCTTGTCACTTATAAGGGGGAACCACGATGTTACGTATCGATCCAACACCGAATCCAAATGCAATGAAAATCACACTTCCTGAGAACGTCTTCGGCGCGAAAAGCCAAAGCGTGAAAGCCGGCGAAGAGACAGAACAACCGCTCCTCGCGAAACTCGTCGCCATCGAAGGTGTCGAAAGCGTCTTCGCCTACGGCGATTTCGTCACGGTATCAAAAGAGAACGGCGTGAGCTGGGAAACCATCTTGCCGCACGTCGAAACTGCTTACCGCGGATGAACCCGCTCGTTTCAATCGTCATCCCGGTCTACTCCCGGGAGACGGAACTGACGGAGCTGCTGGAAAGCTTGGTCGTCCAGACGTTCCAACAGTTCGAAGTACTTGTAATCAATAATGACGGGCCGCCAAAACAGCATCTTTTGGCGCCTTTTTTGAATCGATTGTCGATTCGCTATATCGAACTCGGCGAGAACCATCACGTCAAGGCGCGCAATCGCGGCGTGCAAGAGGCGAGCGGCGAGTATATCTTATTGCTCGACGATGACGATTTGCTCATGCCGACACATCTCGAACAGGCGCTCGCGGACATCCGCTCGGCCGACCTCGTCTTCACGGACGCGGAACTGTTCCGCTTCAAATGGGAAGACGGTCGCCGCCGCGTCACCGACTGGGAAGCGTTCGCCTACGACCTTGATTTGGAACGACTCCGCCAAGACTCGACGTTCATCCCGTCCGGCACACTGTATCGGAAAGCACTCCACGAGACGATCGGACCGTTCGACGAGGACGTCTATAACTATTGGGACTGGGATTTCATTCTACGTGTCAGCGAAGTCGGGAGGATTCGGCACCCGGCGCGCGCGACCGTGCTCTACGCGTTCAACGGCACCGACAACTTGTCGGCCAAACAGGACGAGACGCGTCGTCGTTACTTTGATCGGTTCTGTCACAAGCACGGCCTCGTCGATATGGAGATGAAAAACTTCCATATCGTTCAAGCCGAGCGACGTGACTACGTGAGACAGACAGAGAGAACGTTCACAGGGGCGTTCCCCGGTAGAACGGAAGGAGAATAAATTATGTACACATCAAAAGAATTAGAACTGCTCGAGTTGCTCGAAGAGAAAGGCTATCTCGAGACGAAATTGTTGGCGAACTTGCTCGCGACCGACGAGGCGACCGTTGAGGCGATGCTCGAGAAGTTCAAAGCGGACGGGATTTTGCTCGGCTTTCGGGCGATGGTCAACTGGCAAAAAATCAACCGGCACGATGTCACGGCGTTCATCGACGTCAAAGTCACACCGAAGCGCGGCCGTGGTTTCGATGAGGTCGCGGAGCGGATTTATCGCTTCCCGGAAGTGACGGCGCTCTATTTGATGTCAGGGGCCTACGACCTGCAAGTCGTCATCCGGGCGAACTCGCTCCAAGACGTCGCCTCGTTCGTGTCGGATAAACTGTCGCCGCTCGACTCGGTCGTCTCGACAACGACACACTTCAAATTGAAGACGTACAAGCATGACGGCATCTTGTTCACCCCACAAGTCGAAGACAAACGGTTGAACATCACGCCATGAAGTCGCTATCTCAACAAGTCGTCTCTATGAAGCCGTCCGGCATCCGCCGCTTCTTCGATTTGGCGCAAACGATGGAAAACGTCGTCTCTCTCGGGGTGGGGGAGCCTGATTTCATCACGCCATGGAACGTGCGCGAGGCAAGCTATGCGGCGCTCGAACAAGGCTATACGGCCTATAGCGCCAACGCCGGACTGCTCGAGCTACGACAAGAAATCGCGAGCTATATGACGGACCGGTTCGGGGCGACGTATGATCCGGCGACGGAACTGATTGTCACGACGGGCGCATCGCAAGCGCTCGATATCGCGTTTCGGGCCCTGCTCAACCCAGGTGACGAAGTCATCGTCGTCGAGCCGGCATTCGTCTCGTATGGACCGCTCATTGAACTCGCTGGCGGGACGGTCGTACCGGTCGCCTGTCGTCCAGAAGACGGCTTCCGGCTGAACCGGGACGATGTAGAGGCGGCCATCACCGACCGGACGAAGGCGATGCTCCTCTGCTTCCCGTCGAACCCGACCGGGGCCACGATGACGGGGGAAGAACTCACCCAAATCGCAGAACTCGCGACGAAACACGATCTTTGGGTCGTCAGCGATGAGATTTATGCCGAGCTGTCTTATGATGAGCCGTTCACAAGTTTCGCGACGCTCCACGATATGCGCGAGCGGACCATCGTCGTCAACGGGTTCTCCAAGGCGTTCGCAATGACGGGCTGGCGGCTCGGGTTCACGTGCGCGCCGGAAGTCGTGACACGAGAGATGCTCAAAGTCCATCAGTACGGCATGATGTGCGCCCCGACGCTCGTCCAATTCGGCGGGCTCGAGGCGCTCCGCAGCCGCGACCAGCACGTGCCGAAGATGGTGAAGAGCTATCGGCAACGCCGCAACTATTTCATCCAGGCGCTCAATGACGCGGGACTTCCGACGCACGTACCGGGCGGCGCATTCTACGCCTTCCCATCGATTCGCCATACGGGCTTGACGAGCGAGGAGTTCGCCGAGCGTCTCTTGCTCGAGGAACGGGTCGCGGTCGTGCCGGGCAACGCGTTCGGTGCGAGTGGCGAAGGGTTCGTCCGTGCCAGTTATGCGACGTCGGTCGAACAATTACAAGAAGCGATTCGTCGCATCGATCGGTTTATGAAACAGTTCGAAGTGACGACGACAGCAACAGACTCTCAGCGATGAGGGTCTGTTTGGCGTTTTAGCGGTATAATAGGTGGGAAAAGACGAGCGAGGTGAAGCCAATGGAACAAGTGGATTTTGTAGCGATCGGCTGTGGGCCGTACAATCTCGGATTGATGGCGCTCAGTGAAGCGACGTCATTGACGGGTGTCTGTTTTGAGGAACGGGACGACTTCAAGTGGCACGAAGGCATGTTACTCGAGTCGGCGACGATGCAGACGCATTACTTATATGATCTCGTGACGCTCGCCGATCCGACGAACCGTCACAGTTATTTGAACTATTTGAAACAGAACGGGCGTCTCCAGACGTTCATCGTCCAAGAGAGTCCGACGATTCCACGGACGGAGTTCAACCGGTATTTACAGACGGTCGCCGCCTCGCTCGACACGATTAAGTTCTCGCATCGGGTGATCGATGTCCGTCCGGCCACAGATGGATTTGTCGTCACGGTCGAGACGCCTGATGGGGAAACGGTGCTCTCGGCGCGTCACGTCGTCGTCGGGACGGGAGCGGAACCGCTCATCCCGGACGCGTTTCAAGACGTCGTCCATACGAGCTCGTATCGGATGGAGCGAGAGCGATTGCTTGAAACCGACCGTATCGTCGTCATCGGCAGCGGTCAAAGCGCGGCCGAGGTATATCTCGATTTATTGACGCGGTCCGATAAAACGCGCCAACGCATCGACTGGGTGACACGTTCGGACGTATTCGAATCACTCGAGAGCGGAAAGCTCGGCGAGGAGATTTTCAGCTTGCCGTACGTCGAGTATTTCAACCGTTTGCCATATGCGGAGCGGGAACGACTCGGAAAAGCGTTCGACCGGTTCCGGAACGGGGTCAATCCCGAGACGCTCCGGGCGATTTATGGACTGTTGTATCATCGGACGGCGGACGGGAGTGAGCAAGCGACGAACCTGTACACGCAGATTGAAATCGAGCACATCGCACATGAAATCGTTTATACTGTCGAAGGGACGCAACAATATACGGGACAATCGTTTACGGGTGAATATGATGCGGTCGTGGCGGCGACCGGATATCGACCGCGCATCCCGACATGGGTCGAACGGTTCGACATCGAATGGGAAGCGGAACAGAAGTGGCGCGTCAATAACCGCTATCAGATTGCGACGCAGACAGCGCTTCCGGGAAATTTATTTACCCATACGAATTTAGAACATTCGCACGGTCCGGCGGCGACGAACTTAGGGATGGCGGTGTATCGAAACGCAATCATCTTGAATGAAATGATAGGGGAAACGGTATTTGAAGTGGCCGCGCAACAACCGTTTACAAGTTTTTGAACAAAAAAAGGGCTAGGCGTTAGCCTAGCGGAATCAGGGGGGAATACTTGAAGTCTTGCTTGATTTGTATTTACCCGACCCGTCGACTTTGAAACACAAAAACAATCCCAAATAATCTTTTTTACTAATTTGTACACTTTATCGAAAAAAGTATGTTATAGTAAGTTGATGAATTTAGCATAGGAGTGTTTGTAATGGCAAAATACGAAAAAGATCAAGTTTTAAAAGGTAAAGTAACAGGAATCCAACCTTTCGGTGCGTTCGTCGCACTCGACGACGAGACTCAAGGTCTTGTCCACATCTCTGAAATCTCACACGACTACGTGAAAGACGTGAACGAGTACGTTCAAGTCGGTCAAGAAGTTGAAGTGAAAATTCTTGATGTTGATGAAGCATCTAAGAAAATCAAGCTTTCAATGAAAGCGACACAAGAAGCTCCAAAACGCGAGAAGTCGGCTAAGCCAGCTCGTCGTGGCGCACCACGCCGCAACGAAGCTTCTAACTTCAAGCAAGAAGAAGCTCCAGGTTTCACTGTCCTCAAGGACAAGCTCGAAGACTGGATCAAAAACACGAACTTCAAAAAGTAAGTGATTAAGGCGACCTGCCCTGTGCAGGTCGTCTTTTTTTTGTACAGGAAATGTTCCTTTCGTTCGCGAACAGTACAGAAAAGGAGTGAGGACCATGAAAATCGGAATCATCGGGACGGGCGGGATTGCCAAGACCGCCCACATCCCGCAGTATATCGCGGCAGGAGCTGAGGTCGTCGCCGTCATGAATCGGACGCGTGAACGCGGCGAGGCAGTGGCGAAGCAGTTCGGAATCGAACGAGTGTATGACACGGTCGAAGACATGTTCGAAACCGAGCAGTTAGATGCGGTCAGCGTCTGTACACCGAACGCCTTACATAAACAGCAAGTCATCGCCGCACTCGAGGCCGGCTGTCACGTCCTCTGCGAGAAACCGCCGGCCATCTCGGCCGAAGAGGCGAACGAGATGCTAGCAGCGGCCAAGCGAGCCGAGCGGACACTTCATTATGGGTTCCACTATCGGCATCGGTCGGATACCCAACTGTTGAAGCGGATGATTGATGCCGGCGAACTCGGACACGTCTATGCCGCGACCGCCCTTGCCCTTCGACGCCGTGGCATCCCAGGGTGGGGCGTGTTCACGAATAAAGAGCTACAGGGCGGCGGTGCCCTGCTCGACATCGGCGTGCATATGCTCGACCTCGCCCTCTATTTGATGGATTATCCGAAACCAATCGACGTGGTCGGTCACGTCGGTCAATATCTCGGCACACGGCCTGGTGTCGGCCTGATGGGCGAGTGGGACGCGGACGCGTTCTCGGTCGAGGACACGGCCCGGGCGATGGTCACGTTCGATAACGGGGCGTCCTTGTTCTTAGACGCGAGTTTCATGGCCAACGTCGAAGCAGCGGACACGATGCGGGTCGAACTGCGCGGCACGAACGGCGGGGCGTCGCTGTTCCCGCTCGTCATCCATACGGAAGAGCACGGGGCGTTATTCGATAAGACACCGGCCCACCTCGCGCTCGAGGACCCGTATGCAAGACAGATTCGAACGTTCCTCGAGGCGTGCCGTCAGGAGCCGTCTTACGAGCAAGCCGCACAAGCGGTGACGCTCCATACAATCATCGACCGCATCTACGCTCAGGCCTGATTGCTTTTCAATCCTAAAAAACAGGGTATATAGTGTAGGTGTTACATATTTTCAAAGGAGGATGAATCATGCACAACTTTGAATACAAAAATCCAACGAAACTCATTTTCGGGACGCATCAGATTGAAAAACTCGCCAGCGAGTTGCAGGCGCTTGACGCCAAGAAAGTGATGCTCGTCTATGGAGGCGGGAGCATCAAAAAGAACGGCACGTATGAAGAAGTCGTGGCCGAGTTAAACAACGCTGGAATCGAGTTCGTCGACTTCTCAGGCGTCGAGCCGAACCCGCGCATCGAGACAGTACGTCGCGCGGTCAAACAAGCACGCGAAGAGAACATCGACGCGTTGCTCGCGGTCGGCGGTGGTTCGGTCATCGATTGTACGAAACTCATCTCGGCGGCCATCCCGTATGAAGGCGACGCTTGGGATATCGTGCTTCGCGACCACATCCCGACCGAAGCGGTCCCGTTCGGTACGGTGCTCACGCTCGCAGCGACTGGTTCTGAAATGAACTCGGGCTCGGTCATCACGAACTGGGAGACGCAAGAGAAGTACGGTTGGGGCCACCCGCTCGTCTATCCGACGTTCTCGATTCTCGACCCACGTTATACGGTATCGGTACCGAAAGACCAAACGATTTACGGCATCGTCGACATGATGAGCCACTGCTTCGAGCAGTACTTCCACCCGAACCACGCTCCGGTCCAAGAGCGCATGACGGAAGGTGTGTTGAAAGCGGTCGTCGAATCGGCACCGAAACTCGTCAACGACTTGGAAAACGTCGACTTGCGTGCCATCATCTTGTTCGCTGGCACGATCGCCTTGAACGGTGTTCTCCAAATGGGCGCCTCGGGCGACTGGGCGTCACACAACATCGAGCATGCGGTCTCGGCCGTCCATGACATCCCGCACGCAGGTGGCCTCGCCATCTTGTTCCCGCGTTGGATGGAGCATGTGCTCGAAGAAGACAACGCCGCTCGTTTCGCACGATTAGGCACAGAAGTGTTCAACGTTGAACCGGCCGGTAGCGACCTCGAGACGGCGAAACGGACGATTGCGGCTGTCCGTGCCTTCTTCGACGAGCTCGGCGCACCAAGTTCGCTCCGTGACTATGACATCGATGAATCGACATTCGACGCCATCCTTGACTCAGCGATGAAGCGAGGCGCATTCGGTCGCTTCCGTACACTCGAACGTGAAGACGTCGCAGCGATTCTTGAACTGAGCAAATAAGGCGATTTGATGCCTATTTTGCAATAATGATTGAACGAATCCGACGTTTCCGTTTATGATGGGTCATGTATGGCTCGTCAATGAACGATTTATAAGGAGGAAATGACATGTCAACTGTACGTTTCGATTATTCAAACGCCCTGTCTTTCGTCGGGGAACACGAAGTCAATCAATTGCAAGAAACCGTGAAAGCAATGCATTCGGTCATTCACGACCGCAGCGGGGCAGGTAGCGATTTTCTTGGATGGGTCGACCTTCCAACAAACTACGATACGGATGAGTTTGCCCGCATCAAAGCGGCCGCGGAACGGATCCGTGAAAACTCGGACGTCCTCGTCGTCGTCGGGATCGGTGGATCTTACCTCGGCGCGCGCGCGGCAATCGAGATGCTCCAACATTCATTCTTCAACGTGTTATCTAAAGAAGAACGCAACGCACCACAAGTCTTCTTCGCCGGCCACAACATCTCGTCGACTTACTTGACGGAGTTGCTCCACGTGCTCGAAGGCAAAGACGTCTCGGTCAACGTCATCTCGAAATCGGGAACGACGACAGAACCGGCCATCGCTTTCCGTGTACTCAAACAGTTCATGGAAGACAAGTATGGTCAAGATGGCGCACGTGAACGCATTTACGCGACGACAGACCGTGCCCGTGGCGCCTTGAAGACGCTCGCGGATGCCGAAGGCTACGAGACGTTCGTCATTCCAGATGACGTCGGCGGTCGCTTCTCAGTGCTCACACCGGTCGGGCTCCTTCCGATTGCGGCAGCAGGCATCGACATCGACGCCCTCATGGAAGGGGCACGCGATGCTCAGACGGCTTATTCGTCTCCGAACTTGGCGGACAACGAAGCGTACCAGTACGCGGTCGTCCGTAACGCCTTGTATGCGAAAGGCAAGTCGATCGAGTTGCTCGTCAACTACGAACCAGCTCTTCATTACGTGTCAGAGTGGTGGAAACAGCTTTACGGCGAGTCAGAAGGAAAAGACAACAAAGGGATTTTCCCGGCGGCAGTCGACTTCTCGACGGACCTCCACTCGATGGGGCAATACATTCAAGAAGGTCGTCGTGACTTGTTCGAGACGGTCATCCGTGTCACGAACGTCCGTCACGCAATGAACGTGCCGGAAGACGCACAAGACCTCGATGGCTTGAACTTCCTCGCTGGCGAGACGATTCAATTCGTCAACGACAAGGCAGCTGAAGGCACACTCCTCGCCCACACGGATGGAGAAGTCCCGAACCTCGTCGTCGAATTGCCAGAGATGACACCGTACCACCTCGGTTACTTGTTCTACTTCTTCGAGAAGGCATGCGCGATGAGCGGATACATTCTCGGCGTGAACCCGTTCAACCAACCAGGCGTTGAAGCGTATAAAGCGAACATGTTCGCTTTGCTTGGAAAACCAGGTTACGAAGAGCAAAAAGCTGAGCTTGAAAAGCGCTTGAACCAATAATTTCGTGTAGGTCCGCTCCGGCGGGCCTATTTTTTTGTTTGAAACTAGGGGAAGACAAGGTAAAGTGAGAGTAGACAGGGGAAAGAAAGGGATGGACTATGTTGACATTCACGGACTACTATCACAATAAAGTCGAATTGAGCTTTGCGCACTATCCATTTTCGGATACACCGCTCCACGTCTGGGTCGTCGCTCGCTTTGAAAATCAATGGGTGCTGACGAAGCATAAACAGCGTGGACTCGAGTTTCCGGGTGGGAAAGTCGAACCTGGCGAACACGAGGATGACGCAGCGATTCGGGAAGTGTATGAAGAGACGGGCGGTGTCGTGAAGACGCTCCATTATCTCGGCCAATATCGCGTGCTCGGGCGCGGCGACACGGTCATTAAAAATATTTATTTCGCCGAAATCGAACGATTTGACGATCACCCGGCGGTCGACGAGACCGATGGGGCCGTCCTCATGAAGGAATTGCCGACGAATCTGCTTCGGAACAATCGGTACAGTTTCATGATGAAGGACCGGGTCCTACCGGAGACGATGAAGGTGCTCCATGAAAAACGATTGGTTTGACAAAATCGAGGTCCTGCCGCCGTACGCCGGCTATCCGGTCCATCGCGGCTGGTATGCGACGCGTGACGGTGAGGACGTCGTCGCCTATACGATCACGCCGAAGCGGCCGAACGGGCACGTCTTGTTTTATCTACGCGGCGGAACGGGACGCATCGGGGATGTGCGCTTGCCCCGGTTGATGCAGTTCGCGGCCAAAGGCTTTCACGTCGTGGCACCCGTTTACCGGGGCAACCACGGCGGGAGCGGGAAAGAAGACTTCGGTGGCGCCGATTTGGAGGACGTCTTGTCGCTCTACGATCGCGTCCGTGGAACGGACACGCTCATTCACGCCCTCGGCTTCTCGCGTGGGGGGATGATGGCGCTATCGCTCGCCGCGGAACGACCGCTCACGTCGGTGACGTCGTGGGCCGGCGTGACCAACCTCGAGTGGACGTACGAAGAACAGCGCTCGATGCGGAAGATGTTGCGCCGTATGACAGGGGGTGACCCGGAGGCAGCCCGTGCCGCTTACGTCGAGCGCTCGCCGCTCTATAAGGAATGGGATGCCCCGACGTTATTGATTCATGGCACCGATGACGAACAAGTCCGCCTCCGCCATGCGACGGCGGTCGCGGAACGGATGGGGGAGCGGGCCGAACTATGGGTCGTCCCGTTCGCCCATCAACTCCCGTTCTGGGAAAAGTGGAAGACGACCGATGCGGCAATGGACTGGATGCTCGCCAACGCAAAAAAATGAGACGACTGCCGATTCGGCAATCGTCTCATTTTTTATTACACGATGATTGGTCCGGCCGCGACGACCGCCTCACTCGCTTTTGTGAATCGCTTGAAATTGTCCTGGAACTTCCGGGCGAGCGCCGTTGCCTCGGCATCGTAGCGCGCTCCGTCTTTCCATGTATCCCGTGGATTGAGCACATCGCCGGGCACGCCGTCAATCTGGCGTGGAATCTCGACGTTGAAGATGTCGTGGAGCGTCGTCTCGACGTCACGCAGTTTGCCGTTGACGGCCGCGTTCACCATCGCCCGAGTGTAGGCGAGCTTCATGCGTGAGCCTTCTCCGTACGCCCCGCCGGTCCAACCGGTGTTGACGAGGTAGACGTCGACATCATGCTTCTCAATCAACGTCCCGAGCATGTCCGCATAGCGCTCCGGTGCGAGCGGCAAGAACGGTGAGCCGAAGCACGTCGAGAACGTCGCCTGTGGTTCCGTGACGCCGCGTTCCGTGCCGGCGAGCTTGGACGTATACCCTGACAAGAAGTGATACATCGCTTGCTCCTTCGTCAATTTGCTGATTGGAGGCAATACCCCGTATGCATCGGCCGTCAAGAAGACGATCGTGTTCGGATGACCGGCCCTTGACGGGAGCAGCGCGTTATCGATGAACTGAATCGGATAGGCGGCCCGTGTGTTCTCAGTGAGCGAGATGTTCTTATAATCCGGGGCCCGATTCTCGTCCAAGACGACGTTCTCAATCAAGGAGCCGAAACGGATGGCGTCATAGATTTCCGGCTCGTTCTCGCGCGACAAGTTGATCGTCTTCGCGTAGCAACCGCCCTCGATATTGAAGACGCCGTCGGGTGACCAGCCGTGCTCGTCATCCCCGATTAAATGGCGCTCCGGGTCGGCCGATAGTGTCGTCTTCCCGGTACCCGATAACCCGAAGAAGAGGGCCGTCTCGCCGGCGTCCGATACGTTCGCCGAGCAATGCATCGATAACACGTGTTGTTCTGGCAACAGGAAGTTCATGACCGAGAAGATCGATTTTTTAATCTCGCCGCCGTATTCTGTTCCCCCGATCAGAATGGTCCGCTTGGCGAATGAGACGAGAATGAACGTTTCCGAGTTCGTCCCGTCGACGGCTGGATCGGCCTTATAGCTCGGTGCATAGATGACCGTGAACGGGTCGAAGGCACCTTTCGTCGGCCATTCGCGTAAGAACAGCTGTTTGGCGAACAAGTTGTGCCATGCGTATTCCGTGATGGCACGGACCGGGAGCGTATAGTGCTCGTCTGCCCCGGCAGACGCCTCGAGATAATAGAGCTTGTCTTTCGTTTCGAGGTGCGTCAACACTTTGTCGAGCAACGCGGTGAACTTGTCTTCCGCGATCGGTTGGTTGACCGGACCCCAGTCTACTAAATGATTGCTGACTTCATCTTGCACGACGAATTTGTCTTTCGGTGACCGTCCTGTGAATTTTCCGGTACTGACCGATAAAGCCCCGTCTTTCGTCAGTACGCCTTCACCGTTACGAATGGCTTCTTCCACCAGTTCTGGAACCGTCAAGTTCCGCATCATGTCGGCACCTTTAATTAATTCTTCGATTTTCAGGAGCGTTGTCGCCATCCTGAATCCCACCTTTCCCCTAAATAGATGTGGATGAAATCCGCATACTTCCGCGTTTAATCAGTATGACGTTTTTATTATATGTGACATACTAATCAAAAACAAGCATTTTCCACCCTTTAAAGTAAGCGCTTTCTTACATTGTCATTCTAACATATTCTGTACCAGGTCATAGTACAAAAACCAAAACCGACAAAAAAATGTTTGATATTTCACAAACATAACTATTTGACCGTTTGTGAAAAGTTTGACGAATTCGGGCGATACGCTTGACAGAACGGGGTGTCATTTATATGATGGTCTTCGTAACGGATACTCTTATTCTGAGCGGTGGAGGGAACAAGGCCCTACGAAGCCCAGCAACCGTCCGATTTGTCATTGTTATTCGGAAAAGGTGCTATCCTGAAGCGAAGCGGAAGCTTCGAACGATAAGAGGGTAAGGAAGAACGATTCAACCTTTCCCATTTGAACATGGCGAGAGGTTTTTTTCATTACCGTCCCAAAGCAACGCGTAAGGGGAACGAGTACCGTCCACACATCACCCTTTATTATAGGAGGTTTTTCGAAATGGCAAACTTGAACCGTCGTCTTTTCACTTCGGAGTCCGTCACGGAAGGACATCCGGATAAAATTTGTGACCAAATCTCAGATGCGATTTTGGATGCGATTTTAGCTGAAGATCCAAACGCCCGCGTTGCGGCTGAGACATCTGTCACAACAGGTCTCGTGCTCGTAGCAGGGGAAATCACAACATCAACTTACGTGGATATCCCGAAAGTTGTTCGTGAAACTGTTCGTGAGATTGGCTACACACGTGCGAAATATGGTTTCGATGCCGAGACTTGTGCCGTCCTCACATCGATTGATGAGCAATCGGTAGACATCGCGCAAGGTGTCGACCAAGCGCTCGAAGCTCGCGAAGGACAAATGACTGAAGAAGAAATCGATGCAATCGGTGCTGGTGACCAAGGTCTCATGTTCGGTTACGCGACAAAAGAGACGCCAGAACTCATGCCGCTCCCGATTTCACTTGCTCACAAATTGTCACGTCGCTTAGCAGAAGTTCGTAAGAACGGCACGCTCGCTTACCTTCGTCCAGATGGTAAGACACAAGTGACAGTCGAATACGACGAAGCGAACAACCCAGTCCGCATCGACACGATCGTCATCTCGACACAACACGCGGAAGACATCACGCTCGAGCAAATCCAAGCTGATTTGAAAGAGCACGTCATCGATGCAGTCATCCCGGCTGAACTCATCGACGCGGAAACAAAATACTTCATCAACCCGACTGGCCGCTTCGTAATCGGTGGACCACAAGGGGATGCAGGCCTTACAGGACGCAAAATCATCGTCGATACGTACGGTGGATACGCACGTCACGGCGGCGGCGCGTTCTCAGGTAAAGATCCTACCAAAGTTGACCGTTCAGCAGCGTATGCAGCTCGTTATGTAGCGAAAAACCTCGTTGCAGCAGGACTTGCCGATAAAGCAGAAGTTCAACTTGCTTACGCAATCGGTGTCGCTCACCCGGTATCAATCGCGGTCGATACGTTCGGCACAGGTAAATTGAGCGAGACTGAGCTCGTCGAACTCGTTCGTGAGAACTTCGACCTCCGTCCGGCCGGCATCATCAAGATGCTCGACCTTCGTCGTCCAATCTACAAGCAGACAGCAGCTTACGGCCACTTCGGTCGTACAGACGTGGAACTCCCATGGGAGCAAACGGACAAAGCGGCAGTGCTTGAAGAAGGCGCGAAACGCTTCGCATAAGCATAGAAAAACGACCTTTCACTCGAAAGGTCGTTTTTTTTACGCTTGCGGCTTGTTTTCAGTTGTCGTGTTCTCTTTCCCGAGCGCCGTATCTTTCGCTTCGACGACTTTCTCGCCGATCGATTGTAAATCCGATTTCGCTTCTTGCGCCGTTCCGACGACTTTGTTCACGTCTTGTTTGACGGTGTCGACTTCACCGGCGACTTTCTCGTAGACGTTTTGAACGTCGGTGGCGACGTCTTGAATGACCTCGGTCGCTGCTTTCACTTGACCGATGACTTGTGACGCCGTTCCGGCCGGGTCTTGTTTGACCGTATCGACGAGACCGCCGACCGATGACTTCGCGCTCGAGAACGATTGTTTCGTGTTCTCGCGATTTGATGTACTAAGTAAGGCGAGTAGGCCGCCGACGAGGGCGCCTAGGAGCATCCCGGTCACGACGGTGATTTTTGGGCCTCCTGTGTTCGTTTGTTCAAACTGACGGTTCGGATGATTGGCTTGCTCGACTTGTGGGTCGTGCTGTAACTTCGGTTCCATGGTAACACTCCTTTTTGTAAGTTGGCATTGATACTCATATACCCGACACAAAATGGAAAATAACGTGTTCCTTCATTTCGACATCAAAAAGTAATGAACGGGCAGGATATTTTTTTGCTGATGGGGAATGTAACTACTAGATTGGCCAAAAGGGGGATGCCGTTATGAAGATTCGAGAAGCCGTGCCAGAAGATGCCGCCACCATTCGCGACATTGCGCTCGCGACGGTCAGTGAACGAGACGAGGTTCGTACCAAAGTGATGGAACGCGCCTATCAGCAAGAAGAGATCGTCCGCGCCATCAGTTCGAGCGAGGAAGCGAAAGAGCAGTTGTTCATTGTCGGTGAGGCCGAAGGCGACGTCATCGGCTTCTATCACGCCATCGATCGCGGGGACACATGGGAAGTACTACGCCTCTATCTTCATCCGGATCATCACCGTCAAGGCCTCGGGACTGCACTGTTGTCGCATCTACGAGAACGGAAGGTCCAACCGATTGAGCTGTATGTCGAAAGCTCGAACGAGCAAGCCATCGCTTTTTTGAGTCATGAGTCGTTCGTCGAGTTGAGTCGAATCCAAGAGGAAGTGTACGACCAACCGATGGAGCTGATTCATTTACGGTACGAGCCGCGCTAAGACCCTAGACGGATTTTCAACCAAACATCAGTCTCGGCTGATGTTTTTTGTTAGTATAAAGATATGTGATAACAAAATGAGGTGACAGCATGGCATATGAAGAAGAATCACGAAAAGGGGTCATCGTGATCGTATATCCGCTCCAGTTCACGTCGCGATTGAGTGAGGCGTTTTTAGGACGATTGCGGGACGAGTATGAAGTCCTCGTCGTGACCGGCCAAACGGTCGGTTTGACGGCGGAAGACCATAAATTGTTAATCAAGAACACGTTGCGTGAGGCGAGTCAATACAAACTGCCGATTCACGTCATCGCGTTCAGTCTCGGCGCGCTGTTGACGAACCGCCTGCTCCAGGAATATGATGTGCCGCTCGGCAGTCTTACGTACATCTCACCGCTGTTCGATTGGCATCCGTCCCGCCAAATCGGCGGTCTGAAACAAGTCGTCGCCAGTGCGGTCGACCGTTTCCGTCCCGACCTCCCGCTCGGTATGATGACATTCATGGGCGGCGGGGAAGAGTCGTCTCGCTTCGGGGAGATCACGTACGGTCAATACCGGGAGATCGAAGAAGAGATTGTCGAGCATCAAGAAGAGAAGAAACATTTGCCGCGTTTACCGCTCGCTTGTTTCTATGCACCGGACGACCGGTTCGCCGATGTGAAATTGACACTCAACGTTTGCCGGAAAATCGGCGGCGATCAAGTGTATATCCGCCGGCTCGAGGGCTTCCCGCACTTCGGCTATGAACGATTGAATACGAAGTTCGCGGAAACGCTCATCACATTTTATGAATTGATTCGAGAATGAAGACAGGCGACTCGCATGAGTCGCCTGATTTTTTATGAACGTTTTTCAATCGCCACGATGAACGGGGGATGATTGATTTGATTGATGAAGCCGTAGCGGAGGACGCCGGCCCGCTTTTGATCGAGTGCCTCGACGTAGGCGAGCACTTCATCGCGCTCGACTTTGCCGCTCTCATGGCCATGATAGATGACGACGACGATGACGCCGCCGACGGCCATGACGTCGAGCAGTTGCTCGAGGGCATCGATGGTCGTATTCCCGGTCGTTGTGACCGACTTGTCGCTTCCTGGTAAATAGCCGAGATTGAACACGGCCGCTGTGATTAGGCGTGTCTCGTCTGCCACGATGTCCCGGACCGTGTCGTGGCTGTCGTGGATGACGGTGACACGGTCCGTCAATGCTGCCTCCTCGATGCGAGCGCGCGTCGCCTCGACGGCTGCGGCTTGAACGTCGAACGCATAGACGTGTCCCGTCGCTTCGACGAGTTCGGCTAAAAACAATGTGTCGTGCCCGTTGCCAGCCGTCATATCGATGGCGACGGCACCTGGCGTGACATGTTCATGAAGTAGGTATTTCGCGAACGGTAAAACTCTCATTAATCCCATGGCTCTCATCCTTCTTTTTTCCTTGAAAAGAATCACGACGCATTAATTCGGCGTCGATGGCGTTCAGGACGGCCATCTTGTGCCGGCTCCACGTCGGACCAATCAACAAATCGGGGGGACCGTCACCGGTCAACCGATGGATGACCATCTCGGGCGGTAATATTTCCAATTGATCACAGACGAGCGAGACGTAAATCGTCTCGTCCATGAGCTCGAGCAGTCCTTTTTCGTATTGTCTCGCGAGCGGGGTCTGCTTCAAGACGTGGAGCAAATGGATCTTGATTCCTTGTACGTCCATTTTAGCAACTTCTCGCGCCGTGTCGAGCATCATCTTCGTCGTCTCGCCCGGAAGGCCGTTGATGATATGGACGACGACCGCGATGTTTCGACGTCGGAGTTTCGCCAGTCCCTCGAGAAACGTCTTGTAATCATGGCCCCGGTTTATTTTCTTCGCCGTCGCATCGTGAATCGTCTGCAGGCCGAGTTCGACGGTGAGTGACGTCCGTTCATTCAACTCGGCGAGATAGTCGACGACGTCGTCCGGGAGACAGTCCGGTCGGGTCGCAATCGATAAACCGACGACGCCTTCTTCCTCGAGGGCGGGCTCGAACAATTCCCGCAGTCGGGCGACGGGGGCATACGTGTTGCTGAACGCTTGAAAGTAAGCGATGTAGCGGGCTTCCTTCCACTTCCGGTGCAACCGTGCCTTCACCTCGGCGAATTGGACCGGGATCGGATCACAGGCGTTGCCGGCAAAATCGCCGCTGCCGTCATCCGAACAGAACGTACAGCCACCTTTCGAGACGAGCCCGTCCCGATTCGGACACGTGAAGCCGCCGTCGAGCGGGACTTTGAACACTTTCCCTCCGAATTCGCGGCGATACGCCTCATTCAATTTGTGATATCTGGCGTCGCCAAACGGATTTTGCATAAACATCCTCTCCTTCTTTGCTCATGCTATCACAAAGTCAAGGCGCCGTTATTTCATAATAAGTAATTTTTCTTGACAGTTATGAGGCGTTCCGTTAGCTTGGAGTAGGACTTATTCTTGATTCGGCCGGCGTGCCGAATTTTTATCGTTTAACAGGAGTGAAAGGAGTAACTGGTATGAACAACAAAATGCCGATTTCGGTATGGATTTTGGTCATTGCGATGGCGCTCAATACGACGGCGGCGTCTTTTTTATGGCCATTTAATACCCTGTATATAAATGGATATTTAGGCGAATCGATGACGCTCGCTGGCGTTGCGCTCCTCGTCAACTCGGCGCTCGCCATCGCGGGGAACTACATCGGGGGCACGCTGTTCGACCGGATTGGCGGGAAGCGGACGCTCATCCTCTCGGTCGGGTTGTTGCTCGTGAGCTCGCTCGGGTTCCTGTTGTTCCATGCCACGTTCCTCGGCTACTTAGGGTGGCTCGGATTAATCGGCTTCTCCGGTGGTCTCGTCTTCCCGACAGTATACGCCTTTGCCGGCTTGATTTGGCCGGAAGGGGGACGTCGCTCATTCAACGCGATTTACGTCGCCCAAAACGTCGGGGTCGCCCTCGGGACAGCGATGAGCGGACAGATTGCGCGCATCGATATCGAGTTGATTTTTTATGCGAACTTCTTCTTATCGGTCTTGTTCGTCGTCGTGCTCTTGTTCGGACTTCGTTACTTGAAAGACCCGGTCCGTCCGGTCGTTCAATCGCAGCTCGAAGCAGCGGCGACGACGCTCTCTGCCGCAACGATGAAATCGATGTGGTTCGTCGCCATCGGCTATGCCGCCCTCTGGTTCGTCTACGTGCAGTGGCAAGGTACGATTGCCGTCCATTCAAAAGACCTTGGCGTCACAATCAGCCAGTATTCGCTCCTTTGGACGGTGAACGGCGCGTTGATCGTGTTCGCCCAGCCGCTTCTCAACCGGGCGCTTCGTTACTTTGAAGATGATTTGAAGAAGCAACTCATCGTCGGTGCCATCATCTTTCTCGCCGCTTTCGCGGTGGTCCCGTTCGCGGGCGGCTTTACGATGTTCATGGTCGCGATGGTCGTCATGACGATCGGGGAGATGTTCATTTGGCCGGCCGTCCCGACGATTGCGGCGAAACTCGCACCGCCCGGGAAAGCGGGTCAGTTCCAAGGTCTCGTCAATATTGCGGCCTCGGTCGGTCGGATGATCGGTCCGACCTTATCGGGTCTCGTCTATGACATATTCGGGATCGGTGCTGTCTTTACGATGCTCTTCTTGCTTACGGCGATCGCACTCGCGTTCTTTATTTTCATGAAGGACATCCGGATGCCAGAAAAATCAAGTTGACGCTCTAAAACGGATTGGGCTAAAATGAACGAGTGAGATAAAACACATGTGTTGAAGAGGAATAGTATCGTGACGTCTATATGTATAGAGAGCCGGTGGTTGGTGGAAACCGGTATATGGACCGCGAGAACTCGCCTTGGAGCAGTTCGCCTGAACTAGAGTAGGGTGAACCGAAGTTACGCCTCGTTACCGGCGTCTCAAGTGGCAGAAATGCAACATGGGTGGTACCGCGGAGAGCTTTCAAGCCTTTCGTCCCATTACCGGGGCGGAAGGCTTTTTATTATGCAGAGGAGGATGAATGTTGGACTATTTTAAACATCAAGACATCGAGCCGAAATGGCAAAAACGCTGGGACGAGAAAGACGCATTCCGGACGACAGAGGACCCGGACAAGGAGTGTTTCTACGTCCTTGACATGTTCCCTTATCCGTCAGGAGCCGGACTTCACGTCGGTCACCCGGAAGGTTACACGGCGACGGACATCATCGCCCGCATGAAACGGATGCAAGGCTACAACGTCCTTCACCCAATGGGATGGGACGCGTTCGGTCTTCCGGCCGAGCAATATGCCCTCGATACAGGGAACGACCCGCGTGAGTTCACGGAGCGCAACATCGGCACGTTCCGCCGTCAGTTAAAAGAACTCGGTTTTTCATACGATTGGGATCGTGAAATCAGCACGACCGATCCGAAATACTACAAGTGGACGCAATGGATCTTCACACAGCTCCATGACCGCGGACTCGCTTACGTCGACGAAGTCGCCGTCAACTGGTGCCCGGCCCTCGGGACGGTACTCGCCAACGAAGAAGTCATCGACGGATTGTCAGAGCGCGGAAGCCATCCGGTGTACCGTGTGCCAATGAAACAATGGGTGCTTCGCATCACAGAATACGCGGAGCGCTTGCTCGATGATTTAGAAGGACTTGACTGGCCGGAGAGCGTCAAAGAGATGCAACGCAACTGGATCGGCAAGTCGGTCGGCGCCGAAGTCGATTTCAAAGTCGACGGTCACGATAAAGTCGTGACGGTGTTCACGACACGTCCAGACACACTTTACGGCGCGACATACGTCACGCTCGCACCGGAGCACCCGTTCGTGAAAGCAATCGCGACACCGGAACAAGTTGTCGCCATCGAAGCGTATGTCGAAGAAGTCTCGAAAAAGACCGACCTCGAGCGGACCAATCTCGCCAAAGAGAAGACGGGTGTCTTCACAGGCGCTTACGCCATCAACCCGGTCAATGGGGAGAAGCTTCCGATTTGGATTGCCGACTACGTGTTGTCGACATACGGCACGGGCGCGGTCATGGCCGTACCAGGACATGATGAGCGCGACTATGAGTTCGCGAAGACGTTCGACCTTCCAATCCGTGAAGTCGTCACAGGCGGCAACTTGGATGAGGCGGCGTACGTGGAAGATGGTGTCCACGTCAACTCGGGATCACTTGACGGCCTCAACAAAGCTGACGCGATCGCCAAAATCATCGAAGAACTCGAACTTGCCGGCACCGGCCGCGCCAAGACGACATATCGTCTCCGCGACTGGTTGTTCAGCCGTCAACGCTATTGGGGTGAGCCGATTCCAATCGTTCACATGGAAGACGGGACGCTCAAGACGGTACCGGTCGAAGACCTCCCGCTCGAACTCCCGATTATCGACGAAATCAAGCCATCAGGCACGGGCGAATCACCGCTTGCGAACGCGGACGATTGGTTGACGTACACGGACCCGGTCACAGGTGAGAAGGGTCGTCGCGAGACGAACACGATGCCGCAATGGGCCGGCAGCTGCTGGTACTACATTCGCTTCATCGATCCGCACAATGAAGACATGATCGCGGACCCGGAGAAGTTGAAGCGCTGGCTTCCGGTCGACTTGTATATCGGCGGGACGGAGCACGCGGTCCTTCACTTGCTCTACGCTCGCTTCTGGCACAAAGTGCTCTACGATATCGGCATCGTTCCGACGAATGAGCCATTCCAAAAGCTTTATAACCAAGGGATGATTCTCGGTGAGAACAACGAGAAGATGTCGAAGTCAAAAGGGAACGTCGTCAACCCGGACGATATCATCAAATCGCACGGGGCCGACACGCTTCGTCTTTACGAGATGTTCATGGGACCGCTCGACGCAGCCATCGCTTGGTCGACGAACGGTCTTGACGGGGCACGTCGCTTCCTCGACCGCGTCTGGCGCTTGTTCGACCAGACGGAACTCACAGACGCCGCTCCGACGGCCGACTTCGAGCGGACGTACCATCAGACGGTGAAGAAAGTGACAGAAGACTACGAGGCGCTCCGTTTCAACACGGCGATTTCGCAACTCATGGTCTTCATCAACGAAGCATACAAACAAGACACGCTTCCGAAGCAAGAGATGGTCAACTTCATCAAGATGCTCGCTCCGGTCGCACCACACTTGGCCGAAGAATTGTGGGAGCGTCTCGGCATGACGGAAGACTTGACGTACGCGGCATGGCCGACGTTCGATGAGTCGAAGCTCGTCAGCGACACGATTGAAGTCGTCATCCAAGTGAACGGAAAGCTTCGTGCGAAGATGCACGTGGCCCGCGACGCTTCGAAAGAAGTGCTCGAGGCCGATGCGCTCGCGAACGAACGCGTTCAAGAGTTCACGGAAGGAAAGACGGTCCGCAAAGTGATCGTCGTTCCAGGAAAACTCGTCAATATCGTCGTTGGATAAGCAAAGGAATGTGTGACATTGTCACACGTTCCTTTCTTTTTCGTCATGTCGTTTTCTTTTCGGGGCGGGTTTGTTACACTAAAGGGCGATACTGCATATAAAGGGGACGAAATGTCCATGAAACGTTCTTACGTACTATATACGACGCTATTTGCCGTCGTCGTCGGCGTGATTTTATGCTATGTGTTCGTCTTTTCAGATGAGGACATTCAAAGCCAAATCGCCTCGACGTTTGAGAAAATCGATATTCAAACGAGCCATCAATCGACATCGGTCCCACCCGTCGAGGCATCGCCGGACGAGGAGGACATCGATACGACCGATGCCCTCGAACAGATTCAACAGCTCGATGAAGTGTACTATAGTGACACGATTGGCTCGTATCTCGTCTTGACGAAAAATAAAGAGTTCTTCGAAGTGAGCGGGAACGCCAATCGTGTGAACGCGTCGCTCATTTTGGCGAACGAGGGACAGCCGTATCGCTTCGGCGAATTCATCGGCATGCGCATGATTTCCGAGGACAAGATTTATGCCGTCACGGCGAACGGGGTTCTCGTCACAATCGAGCGGGTAGAAGGCCGATGGACGGAACAACGACGCAAATTGATTAAAGGGATCGCCTCGACAGACCGATTGTTCGGCCTCGGTTACGACGAGGAGACGAAACGTCTGATTATCATGAGCCGTTTGGCGGATACGCCGGACGTGGAAATGTTGTACGTCCAAGAGCGGACGCTCGAGGAAGAGACGGCCAACGATCTTGAGGCGGCAACGGATGCAGGGACCGAGACGGATTCAGACACCGATTTGACATCGCCTACAGATGAAGCGGATGCGGAAGCTGTGCCGGAACCGACAACGGAATGGGCCATCGAGTCGAGAAAACCGCTCACGACCGAAGGGATGAGCGCTTCGATTCAACAGAAGTTCGAGAACTTCCGGGGCGTCGGACTCGTCGAACGCCAAGGGCGCATTTACGTCCTCGATTCGGAAGAGCTCGTCCTGTATACGATCAACCCGGACGAAGGGACGATGAACGGGCAGATGGTGACACCTCGTGTCTACGGATCGACCGGTATGTTCCTGCAGGACAATGAAATATTCGCCATCGTGCGACCAGATGTGTTCGACCTCGACGATTTCGTCTCGGTCGACTGATAGGAGAGAATGAGATGAGCAAACGTTATTTTTATGAAGAAGTCCGTCAATTCCACGAGACGTTCGGTCACCCGGAAGCGAGTGCACCGCAACCGCTCGAATTAGACCGTGCCGTCAAACGTTCGGTCTGGACGGCAGAAGAAGCCGTCGTCGAATTCTTACATCAATCAGCCCGGAATGAGGCTGAGTTTCTCGAGGCTGTCGCCACGTTTCAACAAGGATTTGAACAGGCGGTTCAAAAATCGCTTCAGGACGCACCACCGACGGACGACGTCGCGCGGCTCGTCGGGCAAGGCGACGCGCTCACGGATGCGCTTTACTTCGTGATGGGCAGTTTCGTCGAGCTCGGGCTCGACCCGGTGCCGTTGTTTGAAATCGTGCAACGGGCCAACATGGCGAAACTCGGACCGGACGGGAAGCCGATTCTCCGGGCGTCAGACAATAAAGTCATGAAGCCGGAAGGCTGGTTGCCACCTGAGCCAGAGCTCGAGGCGGAAGTACGACGTCAACTCGAAGCAAAACGGTGATACCAAAAAGAGAGCACCTCGAGAGGTGCTCTCAGGCTGTTGACGAACCAAATTGCGCATCGCGATTTGGTTCGTCTTTTTTTGTGTTCAATGAGCTCGAGGCGCTCTGCCCGGCATAGAATTGAAGAAATGCTATGTAGGCGGTCTTATTCGGCTAACAGGTTGGTGCACTGGACCTCTTTCACCGGTTCGAAGACATGTCCGGGACTTTTTCTTCGGCCATCGAGGTCTTAGAAAAAGACAAACGGCCGCCCGACGGCGACCGTTTGCGTTGCTCGCCCGACGGCGCCCCGACTCCTGCAGGAAAGCAATCCAACGGAGACCCAGCAGCGACATCAGTCGCGATGCGGCTCCAGGATTGCCTGCGGAAAGCGTGGGCGCCGGAAGGACGAGCGATTCTATTGATGTTAGTTATACGGTCGTGCGTACCGCGAACTCGGCCGCGTGTGAACCGGCGCAATGTCCGGTCGTGAAGGCGGCCGTGATGTTATACCCACCTGTGTACCCGTGGATGTCGAGCACCTCACCGGCAAAGAACAGGCCGTCCGCTTTCTTCGACATCATCGTCTGCGGTGCGATTTCCTTGACGGAGACCCCGCCACCCGTGACGAACGCCTTATCGAAATCGAGCGTCCCGGTGGCGTGCAACTCGAACGTCTTCAATCGGGTCGCGAAATCGATGACCGACTGCTTCTTCAATTGGCTGGCATCCTCTTCCCCGAAGCCGAGCTCAGCGAAGAGAAGGTCGAGCATCCGTTCCGGGATGAACCCTTTCCAGACGTTCTTGACGGCCCGCTTCGGTTGATCTTGCACTTGGTTCCATAGTTCTTGATACAGCTCGTCCCGGGCCATGTCCGGGAACAAGTCGAGCGAGAGGGCGACGACGCGCTCTTTGCTGCGTTTGCGCTCTTTGATCGTATATTGGCTACACCGGAGGGCGATCGGACCCGAGATGCCGAAATGCGTGAAAATCATGTCGCCGCGGTGCGTCTTAATCGGCTTGCCTTTCTTACCGTGGACCGTGAGGGCGACGTCACGGAGCGACAGCCCTTGTAGCTGTTTCGTGCCGATGAACGCATCGTTCAACAAAATCGGGACTTCGGTCGGGAACAGCTCGGTAATCGTATGCCCGGCTTTCTCGGCCCATGGATAGCCGTCCCCGGTCGAGCCGGTGTGAGGGACGGATTGTCCGCCGACGGCGATGACACAGGCACTTGCCTCGATGCGTTCGCCATCCTCGAGTTCGACCGCTTCAAACTCATTTGCTTCATTAAAATGGAGCGTCTTCACTTTCGCGTTTTTGCGAATCTCGACGCCGAGCGCGTCGATGGCTCCGAGGAGCGTGTTGACGACGTCTTGTGCTTTGTCCGTCACCGGGAACATCCGGCCGTTGTCTTCCTCTTTTAACGGGATGCCGAACCCGGTGAACAAGTCGATAATCGACTGGTTGTCGAACTGGGCGAGGGCGCTATACAAGAAGCGTCCGTTCCCCGGGATGAATTGAATCAACTCGTCGACGGGCTTGCGGTTCGTCACGTTACAGCGTCCTCCGCCAGAAATGGCGAGCTTGCGTCCGAGCTTCGAACCTTTATCAATCAGGAGCGTGTTCGCTCCGGCTTTGGCGGCAGCGTAGGTCGCCATCAGACCGCTTGGGCCTCCTCCGATGACGATTACATCTTTCATCATGGTATCCCTCGTTTCTCTTTCAAATCAAATTCGTAACTTTATTATCTGCAACAGTAAGAGTATAATGAGAAACGGTCGTTTTGTAAAATTAGGTACATTAGTTGTGAAAGAATAGATGGAGGTATCTCATGTCATCAAGCGTCAAACAAGATTCAGGACGAGAGTCCTTCGTCAAAGGCACGCTGCTGCTGTCAGCCGGAAATTTGATTTCACGTGCGCTCGGACTGCTCTATACGTTCCCGTTCCAAGCGATGGTCGGGATTGCCGGTGTCACGCTCTATCAGGCGGCGTACACGTATTACGCGCTCATGATCGCCATTTCGACGGCGGGGATTCCCGTGGCCGTATCGAAATTCATCGCCAAGTATAACGCGCTCGGCGAATATGGCACGAGTCAGCGCTTGTTCCGCCAAGGGATGAAGCTGATGCTCGTGACCGGCGTCGTCGCTTTTTTATTACTGTTCTTCTCAGCCCCGTGGTTATCGGAACTCATGGTCCGCAACTCGGAGAACAATCAACAATACATCGATTCGTTGACGCTCGTCACGCGTAGCGTCAGTTTCGCCCTCCTGCTCATCCCGGCGATGAGTATGGTGCGCGGATATTTCCAAGGACATCAAGACATGGCCCCGACGGCCATCTCACAAGTCATCGAACAGATCGTCCGCATCATGTTCTTGCTCAGCGGGACGATGCTCGTCTTGTTCGTCTTCTCGGACTCGGCACTCGTGCGTCCGCTCGCCGATTCACTCGGCGGGACCGCGGCAGTGGCGACGACGGAGTTGAACGGTTTGAAAGTCCTCGCCGTCACGATTGCGACGTTCAGCGCCTTTATCGGTGCGATCGGGAGTATCGTCGTGCTCGCCATGTACTGGCGAAAACGGAAAGACATCCATCGCCAAACCGATAATCCGGCCGGCACACCGGTCCGTTCGATGAAATCACTCTTGCTCGAGTTGCTCAGCTACTCGATTCCAATCGTTATGGTCGGTCTGTCGACGCCGCTCTATCAGTTCGTCGATCAGTTGACGATGGTCAACACGTTGCTCAACTCAGGGAAGTCGGTCGCCGAAGCAACGTCCGCGTTCGGATTCTTGACCGGGAACGCCCACAAGATCGTGTTGATTCCGGTCTCGATCGCGGCGAGTGTGTCGATGGCGACCATCCCGCTCGTGACGAAATCGTTCACGCACGGCGATTTGAACAAGGTCCGTAATCAAGTGAACCACATTTTCCAAGTCTCGTTCTTTGTCACAATCCCGGCCGTCATCGGATTGGTCGCGCTCGCAGAGCCGTTGTTCGGGACGTTGTTCCCCGGTGACCGGGAAGGGTGGGTCTACTTGCTCCACTATGCACCGAGTGCGTTCTTCCTCGCCTATTACTCGGTGGCGGCGGCCATCCTGCAAGGGATCAACCGTCAATACTTCACCATCTTTGCGACGGCGATGGGTCTCATCACGAAAGCGGTGCTCAACGTACCGTTCGTATATGCACTTGGCGGCATCGGCGCTGGATATGCCACGATCGTGGGTTATATCGTCGCCATCATCCTCATGGTATGGAAAATTCAGCGGGCGCTTCATTTCCCGTATAAACAACTATTGCGTCGGACGATGCTCATGTTCGCCATGGGTGGGGCGATGTTTATCGCCGTATATGGCTCGCTGTTCGTCACGCTCATGAATGAACCAAGTTGGGGCAATGATATCGTTGCCACGATCGTCGGTTTCGGAATCGGTCTCGTCGTATACGGCTATCTCGGTTGGAGAAGTCACTTGGCCGGCAAACTATTAGGGAAACGATTCCAGTATCGGAGGAAAGCTTAATGCGAATTGATAAATTATTGGCGAACATGGGATATGGTTCGCGCAAAGACGTCAAGATTTTACTGAAACAAGGAGTCGTCCGCGTCGATGACCAACCTGTCAAAGATGCGAAACGTCAAGTCAACCTTGAAACGGAACGGGTGACCGTGCAAGGTGAGGTCGTCGAATACAAACCGTTCGTCTATTTGATGATGAACAAGCCGGCAGGTGTCATCAGCGCGACCGAGGACAAGGTCGAATCGACGGTCGTCGATTTAATCGACCCGTCTTACGCCCATTACGAGCTGTTCCCGGTCGGACGTCTCGATAAGGACACGACCGGTCTGTTGCTCCTTACGAACGATGGCGCGTTCAATCATACACTCATGTCACCTCGCAAACACGTCGACAAAGTATATGTCGCTGAGGTCGATGGGGAGATGACGGCAGACGATGTGCGTCGCTTCGCTGAAGGTGTCGAGCTTGAAGACGGCTATACGACAAAACCGGCCCGGCTTGAGCTCATTAGCAAATCCGGACGTCGCTCGACGGTCCGCCTGACGCTCTCGGAAGGGAAGTATCATCAAGTGAAACGGATGGTCGCCGCGGTCGGGAAACACGTCGAGCGGCTCGATCGGGTCCAAATCGGTGCGCTCGAGCTCGACCCGACGCTCGAACCCGGGGCATACCGGGAGTTGAGCGAAGAGGAAGTCAACTTGTTCTTCACATGAAATCAAGGCACGTGTCAGCCGACACGTGCCTTTTTGGGCGCAAAAAAAGGGACCCGCTGCCGGAATCCCTCGTAACTTGTTATTTAATTTGCCGTCTTGAGCGAACGTTTTGATGACGTCCACGTTCCGCGACTCGGACTTTCAACCAGATTGTTGTATTCAAGCACGTTCAAATCACGCTGTACGGTGCGTGATGTGATTCCGAACTCCTCTACAAGTTCAGAAGTGGTGACGCATTCCCTTTCATTAATGAACAAATAAATGGACTTGATGCGGGTTAGCATACGATCTGTTGAACCTTTCATTGGATAACCTCCCAATGCGTAGAATGATGAAAGACAAAACCTACGGACGACAAATGAAATATGAAATTGTTATTTTCTAAAATTACATCTTTAGTATACCGCTCCTACATAGAATTGCAAGGGAAAAGCACGAACAATTGAAATGTAAAGAAACGATTATGAACGTAAATATCGAATGAAGGGTATGTAAAGGTCCGTACAAACGGTTAAAAGACGAACGAAAAAATATTTTCGAAATGAATGTTCGTCTTTCTAACATTTGGATATACTAATAAGGGAGAGAACATTCGCAAAGGGGAGATCCACATGAATTGGAGACAAGAAGTCGACGCACGAAAAGACGCGTTTTTAGAAGATTTAACCGGGTTGTTACAAATCCCGAGCGTCCTTGATGAGACGAAGACCGGCCCGAACGAACCGTTTGGACCCGAAGTCCGACGCGCCCTCGATTATATGTTCGCACTCGGAGAGCGAGACGGGTTCGCCACGAAAGACGTCGCCGGGTATGCCGGACATTTGGAGTACGGTTCAGGAGAAGAAATCGTTGGCATCCTCTGTCACTTAGACGTCGTGCCGGCTGGAGAAGGATGGACGTATGGGGCGTACAATCCGACAATCGCGGACGGAAAACTGTTCGCCCGCGGCAGCAATGACGATAAGGGTCCGACGATGGCCGCTTATTACGGACTTCGCATCGTCAAAGAACTCGGGTTGCCGCTATCGAAACGCGTCCGCCTCATCGCCGGTTGTGACGAGGAGAGCGAATGGCGTTGTGTCCGCGAATACTTCAAACAAGAGGCGATGCCGACATACGGCTTCGCGCCAGACGCTGATTTCCCGATCATCAACGCCGAGAAGGGGCTATACGACGGCGTCTTGAAACAGCTCCCGATTCAACGGGTGCCAGGCTCGAAGCATCACTTGGTTTCGTTCGTAAGCGGAGAACGGCCGAACATGGTCCCTGACTTTGCGACAGCAGTACTCGAGACGGAAGACGTACTCGAAGAAAAATTTGAAGCGTATCTCGAAAAATATGAAGCAGACGGTACGTGCACGTGGGATGCGGGCACGTATACGTTTACAATGAAAGGTGTGGCCGCCCATGCGATGGAACCGGATAACGGGGTCAACGCGGCGTACGTCCTCGCCGGCTTCTTGTTGACGCTTCCGCTCGACGTTCAAGGAGAGCGCTACATTGAGTTCATCCGTCACGTCTTCGCCGATTCGCGCGGGATTTCGCTCGGCATCGAAGCGAGTGACGAGACGGGCGATTTGACGATTAACGGTGGCGTGTTCCGCTATGAAGGCGAGGAGCGGACGGCAACGGTGAACATCCGTTATCCGTATACTGCGAAGTTCGAGGAGCGGTTGCAAAACTTGAGAGAGATTGCGTTGTCGTTCGGATTCGAGCTGTCGACGCGTCATCATATGCCGCCGCACCACGTGGCCGAAGACCATCCGCTCGTGAAAACGTTGGCGGGCGTCTATGAGCGCCAGACCGGTGAGTCGGCACATTTGATGGCGATCGGCGGGGGCACGTATGCGCGTTCGCTCGAGGCCGGTGTCGCGTTCGGGGCGCTGTTCCCAGGAGCGAAAGACGTCGCCCACCAAGTCGATGAATACATGGAAATTGAAGATTTACTTCGCGCTGCCGCCATCTATGCGGAAGCGATTTATGAGCTCGCTAAATAATAACCCGTGAGAGCTGACTAATTCGGTCGGCTCTCTGTCTGTTAGGAAGGAAGTTTACAGTGAACCAAAAAAAACTATCGTTTCAATCGATTTACGTCGCCATCTTCTTTGCCCAAGGAGCACTCATTCCGTACATGGCACTTTTCTTCTCGCAGGCACGTTTTGACTTGTCTCCGGGTCAGGTCGGGACGATCGTCGCTATCATGCCGATTCTCTCGATTGGTGTGCAGCCGTTGTGGGGCATGCTCGCCGACCGGACGGGACGGGTGCGGGCTTGGCTGATTATCGCGATGCTCGGAGCGGCCGCCTTATCGCTCACGTTCTTGTTCGCGACGTCTTACGTTTGGATTATTGTGTTGATGATCGCCTGGTCGATTTTCCAATGTGCGCACATCCCGCTCGTGGATATGATGACGCTCGAGTATACGTCACGCACCAAAATCGACTATGGGGCCATTCGCCTGTTCGGATCGGCCGGGTTTGCAATTGCGGTGTTCGTCATGGGACGCATCTCGGACACGACGTGGGGCCTCGCAAGTACGTTTTTGCTTAGCGCGGTCATGCTGACGATCGGGACGCTGTTCGTACGGAGCGTATCGGAACAGGAGCCGAAGCAAGTGGCTACGACGGCGCCGTTCCAATGGTCGGCCGTCTGGAATGGTCCGTTCATCGCCTTTTTGATCGGGGGCATGCTCGTCTTCGGTCCGATTTACGCGAATAACTATTACTTCGGGATTTATGTGACAAGCATCGGCGGTTCGACGACGCTCGTCGGGACGTTGTTCCTCGTCGCCGTATTATGCGAGATCCCGTTCATGAAAGTGGCTTATCAAATCGTCGAACGTCTCGGGACGGTCAACGTGCTTGCGGGTGCGGCATTGATTTCAGCGCTTCGCAACGGTTGGTTGGCGCTCGAGCCCCCGATTTGGGTCGTTTGGATTCTTGCCATCGTCCAAGGGCTCGTCGTCGGATTGTTGATCCCGGTCGCGCTCCAGTTTGTCCGCAGCCTCGTCAGCCGCAACGTCGTCTCGACGGCGATCGGGGTCTATATGGCCGTCACGTCTGGGTTGGCGACGGCGGGCTTCAACTTGCTGAGTGGATTTATCATTGAATATAACAGCATCATCGGTGTATTTTGGATGTACACGGTGGTCAGCATTATAGGAGCGGTCCTGTTCTTTGGACTAAGACGTTATCGAGTGAAAGGATGATGGTCATGTCGACACATTACTTTTTGGCGCTACCGATCGAGGACGAGACGTTCGAACACATACAGCGGGACATCTTGCCGTTTTATTCGTATCGCCGGACGTATCGTCCGGAGGAATTTCATTTGACACTTCAGTTTCTCGGCGCGTTGGACGATGATGAAATTGAGGCCGTGAAAGAACTCACACGGGAAGTGACAATGTCGACGGGCCCGTTCACACTTACGTTCCAACGAATCGATCACTTCGGGAGACCGGATCGTCCGCGTGTCTTGACGATCGTCCCGGAACCGTCCGTGGACTTGACGACGCTCACCGGGACGCTTCGGCGCAAGTTATCCGAAGAGATTCCGGCGCTCGACCGTAAACCGTTCGTCCCGCACGTCACACTCGCGAAGAAGTGGGACACGGGTACACGCATCCCGTACATCGCCCCGACGTTCACCATCGAGGAACCGGTTGAAACGGTCGTACTTTATCGAATCAATCCGAGTCACACCCCTGCCTATGAGGCAGTCGAAGTATTTCCGTTACAGCGGTCAGAGGAGGACACATGGCGATCCCGATTAAAATTTTTGACGTAACATCCAAATATGAACGAAACATGCTCGACCAGTTCAATCGCTACCAAGAGTATGTCGAGACCGACGTCGCCCGCATGCGTCGTCTTCACGATGCCAATCGGTTGAATCCGCCCGAGATCATGGAGTTTGAGAATCCGTGGTGGAAGTTTTGGCGTCGTACGGAACGCATCGAACTTGAACCGACCCCGCTCTCGGAGTCGCAGTTCCAGACGCTGCTCACGAACCGCCGTCACATTCAAAAATTACAGTACGCCTGTGACGGGGCGACCGAGGCGGACGTTCCGCTATTGCCGTTTTTGCGAGAATACGGCTATCGCAAGATGGTATCAGAATGGAACGACCAACACTTCTTTATGTATCGTCCGGTCGTCGAATGGAACGGGGCGACGGTCGAATTGAGCCATCTCATCATCGGGCCGTCGCATATTTATCTAGTCGAATGGCTCGATGGTGACCGGAGCATCTATCACATATCGAAGCAGAAGACATGGATTCATCAACCGCTCAAAGGGGAAAATAAACGTGTAGTCAACCCGCTCATCGCGTTGACGCGTACCGAAGAAATCGTGCGACAGTTTCTTCCGTCCTATGACGGGGTCATTCAAAAAGTGACGGTGGCCCCACAAGGCTATTTCGATCATGTGCCTGAAACACGGTCGACCCAGTTCATCTCACGCTCAGATTATGAGCCGTGGATGAAGCAAGTGAACACGCGGGCGCCGATCGTCAAAGCCCAACAAATTCGAGATGTGGCGAAACTACTAGATGCGACAGCCCAGATGCCGTTTCGACAATTTTTGGACCAGTAGGTAGGAGAGGATGGAACGCGTATGCATCACACACCAGATCAGCAAACGACGTCTCACGTGACGATTGAACGGGCTTCCTTGCTCTCGTTCGAGACGATTCGACTTGAAGTCATTGCCGAATATGAATCCGTCCCGGTACAAATCGAACAGAATGGTCGACCGGTCGATTATGTGGTGCTCAACGAATGGACGACAGAGACGGGAACGGTTGAACGGGATATCCAATTGACGCGACCGGTCACGCTCGAAGCGGTCTATACCGTGTTTCACCCTGGACATAAGACGATTGTCGTCGTGCCTCGCGAAATTGTGCATACGGACGAGTTTGAACGCCGTTATGCTTATGACGGACCGCTCGGCCTTTCATTTTCTGAGCAATCAATCGAGGCACACGTGTGGTCGCCCGTCGCGTTTTCGATTTGGTTCGTCATCCATGATCCCGATACGCATCGCGAGATTGAACGATTTCGCATGTCACGGAGCGGGCGAGGCGTCTGGCATGCCGATGTGCCTAGACTATACGAAGGTTGTTTTTATCGCTTGTACGTCAAGACACCTGTCGAAACGAACGAGGTCGTCGATCCCTACGCCAAAGCCGTCAGCCTGAATGGCGAATTTGGCGTATTGATCGATGTCGAGACGGCCGTCGCGGAGCGCGTCGAACCGGCAGAACGACCGCCGCTCCGCAAAGCGACAGATGCCGTCATCTATGAACTGCATATCCGTGACTTCACGAGCCATCCTGCCTCGACGAGCAGATGGCAAGGACTATACGCCAGCATCGTCGAGACCGGCTTGAAAACACGAGCGGGAAACAGTGCGGGTTTCGATTATTTGAAAGAGCTCGGAATCACGCATTTGCAGTTATTACCGGTCCATGATTTTGGTAGCGTCGACGAAGCGACCCGAATGCCTTATAACTGGGGCTACGATCCGATTCATTGGTTCGGGTTGGAGGGCAGTTACGCCTCGAAACCGGAAGATCCGCTATCGCGCATCTTAGAATATGCCGAAATGGTTGATGTCTTGCATCGTCATGATATGCGCGTCGTCGTCGATGTCGTCATGAACCACATTTTCATCCGTGAGCAATCATCGCTCGAAGCACTCGTCCCGTACTATTATTTCCGTTACGAGCATGACGGCACGGTCGCGAACGGGACCGGCGTCGGAAACGACACGGCCTCGGAACGGTATATGATGCGACGGATGATCGTCGATTGTGTGACGTACTTCGCCGAGACGTATCACGTCGACGGCTTCCGATTTGACTTGATGGGCATTCATGACGTCGAGACGATGAACCAGATTCGTGCCGCACTCGATAGAATCGATCGCTCGATATTGATCTACGGGGAAGGGTGGGACTTGGCGACGCCGCTCAGCCCGTCCTTGAAAGCCTCGTCGCATAATGCGGCCTTCATGCCTCGAATCGGTCATTTCAATGACATGATGCGGGACGCCTTGAAAGGGTCGACGTTCAACGACCGAGAGCGCGGATTCGTCTCCGGGAACGAATGGCGGGAGTGGGAGCTTCGTGAATGTCTCACCGGAGCGGTGCAAATCCCGAACGTTACCGTCGGACGCTTCCCGAGCCCGCAGTACACGATCAACTACGTCGAAGCGCATGACAACTATACGACGTACGATAAATTGCTCTTGTCGTGTGAGGATATGGATGAGGCGATGCGATTGCGGATGCAACGGTTCGCCACGGCCATCGTCATCACGTCGCAAGGCGTCCCGTTCCTCCACGCCGGCCAAGAGTTCGGACGGACGAAACAAGGGGTCGAGAACAGCTACAATGCGCCGGACCGCATCAATCATTTCGATTGGGACTTGCGTGACGAGCGACAAGGCGAAGTGGAGTTCGTGAAGACGCTCCTTAAATTGCGACGCCGTCACACCTGTTTCCGCTACGACAGCCGGCAGAAAGTCATCGAGCAGTTCAAGTTCCTGCCGTCGCCCCCGGGCGTGATTGCCTACGAGCTGACGGCGAGCCATTCGTATGATGCCTGGCAGCGCGTCCGCGTTTATTTGAACGGGACGTTCCAAGATGTCACGTTCCAAGCGGAAGGGGACTGGAACGTTTACGTCCAAGGGGAAACGGCGAGCCTCGTCCCGATTGAACGAAATCCGAGCCAGATTCAAGTCGAGTCGTTGTCAATGACGATTATCGCGTGTTAATATGGTGATTGTATCTTTGTAATTCTTAATGAGATTTGAGCGTGATGAATATGTATTCAGATATAATCGGTGCGCTCGGAGAAGAGTGGACGGTGGCTTCCGCAGGCGGGATTACAGGCGAAGCGTACGTAGCGACGACGCGCCAACAAAAAATCTTTGTCAAACGAAACTCGTCCCCGTTTTTAGCCATTCTTTCCGCCGAAGGCATCGTCCCCAAATTGCTATGGACGAAACGGATGTTTAACGGTGACGTCCTCAGTGCCCAACAGTTCATCGAAGGTCGCGAGCTATCGCCAGCCGATATGAAACGGGCTGATGTGGCGGCACAGCTAGGGAAGATTCATCATTCGAAAGAGCTATTATTCATGTTGCAGCAGTTGAATCATACACCGGTCACATCCTCGCTGTTGCTCCGGCAATGTGCCGCATACGAGCAAGACGAGGCGGACGTGACGATTGATGAGGCGATTCGTTGGTTGACGGTTCATCAGCCGATCGATGACGAACGTGAGCTTGTCGTCTGTCATTCAGACTTGAACCATAACAATTGGATTGAGGGTGAGACCGGTCTGTTATATTTGACCGACTGGGATGACGCCATTATCGCGGACCGTGCCTTTGATTTGGCCATGGTCGTTTACAGCTACGTCGATGAGGTGGACTGGGAGGAATGGTTCAGCCATTATGGTATCCGTTTCACGTCCGAGTTACACTACCGGATGCACTGGTATGCGATTGCCCAGACGGTTCTCACTTTGTATGGTGAACAGAACGGCGTCGCTCGCGCTGAAGGGTTGACGGTACTCCGGGAACTGCTCGATGAGGCAGAGGAACGGACGCAATAACAAAAGGGATGGATCACGAGTGTGAGCCATCCCTTTCCATATGCATCAGACATCATCAGGTTTCATGAAATACGCCCATACGAACGTTGCGATGACGGCGCCGAAGAACGTCAGCGGAGCCGCGTAAAAAATGAGAAATTGATCCAACGTGCTCATCGATATAACCTCCTTGTGAAGGATGATTCATGTTCATTAAACAATGATTTCGTGTATAATCGCAAGGGGACTGCTCGCGCGAAGCGGCTAGTCAGCTGAAACTTGAACATTTCTTGAACGAAAGGTTGGAAAAACATGCGTTTACGTCACAAACCTTGGGCTAAAGAATACATGGAAGCTCAAGAACACGTCTTTATCACTCATCCTGAAACGTTAAAAGGGAATTGGAAAACAGAATTTAATAATGACAACCCGCTCTTCATCGAAGTCGGATCAGGGAAAGGGCAATTCGTATTAGGAATGGCCCAGCAGTTCCCGGACGTCAACTTCATCGCCATCGAGTTGTTCGAGAGCGTCGCCGTATCGATCGTGCAAAAGCTCGTCGAGACGCCGATGTCGAACGTCCGCGTCTTGACCGTGGATGCCAAGCAACTCGTCGACTATTTCGAGGCCGGTGAAGTCGACCGCGTCTATTTGAACTTCTCCGATCCATGGCCGAAGACGCGCCATGCGAAACGTCGTTTGACGTACAAGACATTCCTCGCCACATATGAGGCTGTGTTGCCACGCGGAGGCGAGATTCACTTTAAGACGGATAACCGTGGGCTGTTCGAATATTCACTCGAAAGCATGAGCCAATACGGTATGTACTTCACAGATATTTCACTTGATCTTCACGCCAACGAACCGGCAGATAACGTCCGGACCGAGTACGAAGAGCGCTTCAGCGCCATGGGACAACCGATTTATCGGATGGAGGCCGCGTTCCGCCCGAAAATTTGACACGCTTTTTTCTTATTTTAATAGCATTTTCTTCACACTTTTTTCTTTCTTCTTGGTACAATAGGAATGACGCTAAACTGGAATTAGAGAAGGGGGAACATGGGGATGTTGAAAAAAGCATGGGCAAGCCTGCTTGCACTAATCTTCATTCTAACAATCGCACCACTTAATACCTCGGCAAACGAGGCGTTCTTGGACGCCCTTGAAGAGGATTTGAAGGCCACGCACTATGATTACAAAGAAGGAACGGCTGAAATCGTAAAAGAAGAGACGCTCCGTCACTCGAATGGCAATGAAGTCATCGCGGCGGTCGTCGAAATTGATACGATCCGTGACGGCATCTTCATCACACGTAAGACTGAGTTCCATTACTATGATGCGACGGACAACAAAATCCTCGCAACAGCTGACCTTGCAGAAGTCGAAGGCGCGACTGAATTCGCAGACGCAAACATCGACATGCTCGGCCAACAAATCGTTTATTGGTTGCCTGTCTTGATCTTGTTACTGTTGATTGCAATCCCGGTTGTCATCTTGTTCGTTGTCGTGCCACGTTTCTACTCGACGAGTGAATACATGAACCCGATTTACGAGAAAAACGATAACCCACGTTAAAAAAGAGCCGCGAGGCTCTTTTTTTATGCCATCTTCAACTGTTCGACGATTTGAGCGACGTCCATCCCGTTACCGGCAGAGACGGAAGCGACGAAGGCACTCTCGACGATCGGACCGTCATAGAATTGGACGGTCTTCTCGCCTTCATACATATCGACGGCCAGTTCGGCGTTCATCGTGGCCGAACCGATATCCGATAAGATGAGCGCCTCTTTGTCGACGGCTTCGATCGCGTCGAGGATTCGGGTCACATCGGTCCCGATGCTACCGTCCTCGAGCCCGCTCGCTAAATGAATCGGAACGGACGGGGCCATCTCTTTCATCAAGTCTTGAATCCCTTCAGCGATTTTGGCGCTATGGGATACGATGATGAGCTCTACGATGTCACTCAACCTCCTTCATGATCGCTTTTAAGACGATTGAACTCGACAGTGCCCCCGGGTCGACGGTACCGCGCGAGTTTTCACCAAAATAAGAGGCCCGTCCTTTCGTGGCGATCATATCCTCGGTCGCACCGACGAGTTGATCGAGTTTCGCATCGAAGTCGTCTGACTCGTTCAGGTCACTCAGGAACGGTTCCCACACATCGACCATCGTCTTTTGGCCGACTTCCGATTTCCCGCGTGACTTGATGGCTGTCGAGGCTTCGACGAGCGCTTCTTTGACGAGACTGAAATCGGCTTCGGTCGCGTCACCAAACTTAGGTGCGGCCTTGACGAAGGCGGAACCGTAAAGGGGACCGGCTGCGCCGCCGACCTTAGACATGAGCGTCATCCCGACTTTCTTACTCAAGTCGCCGAGGCTGGCGTAGTCGTCATCGAGGACAGCGACGACCGCTTCGAAGCCCCGCGACATATTGATGCCGTGATCCCCGTCGCCGATGGCGCGGTCGAGATCGGTCAGTGTATCCTTGTTCGCCTCAATCTCTGATTGGGCATGCCGTAATGCTTGCTTAAATCCTTCAATCGTCAACATTGCTTGAACACCTCATTCGTAGATTAGAGTTTGAAACCGAGTGCCGCCGATGGTGCATCGAGATAGCTCGTCAACTCTTCGTCGAGCGGCAAGAGTGTAATCGAGAATCCGTGCATCTCGAGTGACGTCATATAGTTGCCGACGTATTTCCGTTTCAACGTATAGCCGGCATCCTCCAATTTTTTCGCGACGAAGTGATACGTCACGTACAGCTCAGATAGAGGCGTCCCGCCCATACCGTTCACCATGACGGCGACTTCGCCGGGATTGACCTCTTTTTTCAGATGATCAAGCAGATCGTCGACAATCGCATCAACGTTCGTCGTCGGTTTCCGTTCGACACCGCGCTCTCCGTGAATCCCGATTCCGATTTCCATCTCTTCTTCATTCAAATCGAATCCAGGTTTACCGCTCACCGGCATGTAGCACGGTTCGACGGCCATCCCCATCGAGCGGACGTTAGTTGCGACTTTTTCTGCAAGCGCTTTCACTTCATCGAGTGATTTCCCGCTAGCTGCGGCCGCACCGGCAATCTTATGAACGAACACGGTACCGGCGACGCCGCGACGGTCCTCTTTATTCGTGATGGCGACATCGTCGGCGACGACGACGTGGTCGACTTTAATCCCTTCGGCGTCCGCGAGCTCGGCGGCGAGTTCGAAGTTCATGACGTCACCCGCGTAATTTTTGACGACGAGCAAGACACCGTTGCCGCCATCGGCCGCTTTGATGCCCTCGAGCACCATGTCCGGGGTCGGAGAGGTGAACACTTCACCACATACGGCGGCATCGAGCATCCCATCACCTACATAACCGGCGTGCGCTGGCTCGTGACCGCTCCCTCCACCTGAGACGAGTCCGACTTTTCCGGACTTGGCCCCGTCGGCACGACAGATGACATTGAATCCTTCTACACGACCGTACAGCTCAGGATGGGCATGGACCATACCTTCGACCATTTGAGACACGAGCTCGTTTGCTTCACCGATCAGTTTCTTCACGAGGGATCACTCCTTTTTGAGTTTGAAAAGTACCATATTCAATTTTCCACTCTTTTGGGTGAATTAAACAAAAAAAGTCGGCGAACATGTTCGCCGACCTCATCTCATGCATATTCAAGTAGAGCGCCAGTCTCTGAATCGACTGTGAATTGGTACGTCTTCTCTTCGTCGTTCTCGAGGACCGAGATGCCGCCTTTGAAGACGTCGTACTCGCGTCCGTCATACGTATAAATCTCAGGTGATGCCGAGATCCATGCCCCTTGGACGTGACCTTTGGCTGAAAATGCACGCTTCGTGTACTCAAGCGCATCCTCGGCCGATAAGCTTCGTTCGTCTAACACTTTTTTCGTCATAAGTGCGGCTGCGATGGCAACCCCGATTCCAACTAACCAATATCTTTTCTTCATATGACTACCTCCCCTTGAACTATGGCTATCATGTACATCGTACCAAAACCTGTACCCCATTGGAACGAAAAGCATTCGCATCTGTCGAAAAGTTCTGTATATAATGAAACAAGAACGGTTGAAGGGATGGATGGAAATGGAACAAAAAACGAGAGACTTATTTAAGACGTTGACAGAGCTTCCGGGCGCGCCTGGGTTTGAATCAGAGGTCCGCCGATTTGTTCGTGACCGAATCACACCGCATGTCGATGAAGTCATGACGGATGGCATCGGCTCGATTTTTGGAAAACGGGTCGGGGATGAATCAGGACCACGCATCATGATTGCTGGGCATATGGATGAAGTCGCGTTCATGGTCACCCGAATCACGGAAAACGGGATGCTGTACATACAACCGCTCGGTGGCTGGTGGAGCCAAGTGCTCATGGCACAACGATTTGATATCGTGACAGCGGATGGATTGATTCCGGGAGTCGTCGCATCGACGCCGCCGCACTTGCTCGGACCGGATGCGATGAACAAGCCGATGGACATGAAGCAAATGTTTATCGATATCGGGGCCGATTCGAAAGAAGAGGCTGAATCGTGGGGAGTCCGTCCGGGTCTTCCGGCTGTCCCGACGAGTGAGTTCACACCACTCAAACATCCGAAGAAAATTATGGCCAAGGCTTGGGACAACCGCTATGGCGTCGGTCTCGCTGTCGAGTTGCTCGAAGAGACGACGAAAGCCGATCACCCGAACATCTTGTTCGCCGGGGCGACCGTCCAAGAGGAAGTCGGTCTCCGGGGTGCCCAAACGGCAGCCGAAATGATTCGTCCCGATGTCGCGCTCGTACTCGACGCGTCACCGGCCAATGATGCATCAGGCAATAAGACGGAATTCGGCCAACTCGGGGAAGGGGCACTCATCCGCATCCTCGACCGGGTCATGGTCATGTCTCCCGAGATGCGGGACTTCCTGCTCGATACGGCATCTGACGAAAACATCAAGACGCAATACTTCGTTTCGCCAGGTGGTACGGACGCGGGTCGCATCCATATGAGCGGGGAAGGAGTACCGACGGCCGTCATCGGCGTCGCGGCACGCTATATCCACACGCATGCCTCGATTTTGCATACGGACGACTATGACGCGGCGAAAGCGCTCTTGAAAGCACTCGTCAAGCGACTCGATCGCTCGACGATGGAGACGCTCCGGGCCTCACGCTAATTCAACGAAAAACGGCACTCCTGTAGTGGCGTTTTTTTTTCATATTGAATTTTCTTGAGAAACGCTTATACTGAAAAAAGTGTGAAGACAGAAACTATACGACTGACAAGACAGGATAAGGGGGACTCCCATGCTCAAGAAAAAAGGCATCACACTCAGCCCGTCGCTATACTTTGTGACGGCGCTCAGTTATATGGCACTCGGATTATTCAGTACACTCATTATCGGCTTGATTATGAAGACGGGCGGCGGACAATTGCTCGAGACGAACCTGTCCGGATTCGGTTCGACGCTCATCGAGATTGGTGACGTGGCCATCAGTTTGACCGGACCGGCCATCGGGATCGCCATCGCCTATGCGCTCCAAGCACCACCGCTCATCTTGTTCTCGGCGCTCGTCGTCGGGGCGTTCGGCTATGAGTTCGGGCCGGCCGGCAGTTATGTGGCGACGTTGCTCGCCGTCGAAGTCGCCAAACTCGTCTCGAAGTCGACGAAACTCGATATTTTGGTCACGCCGTTCACGACGATTGGCGTCGGCTATTTGAGTGCGACGTATATCGGCAAGTACGTCGGGTTGTTCATGACACAGCTCGGGACGTGGATTGAGTGGGGCACGGAACAACAGCCGTTGTTCATGGGTGTCGTCGTCGCGACGCTGATGGGGCTCGCCCTCACGGCTCCGATTTCAAGCGCGGCCATCGCCCTCATGCTCGGCTTGAGTGGAATTGCCGCCGGTGCGGCAACGGTCGGATGCGCCGCCCAGATGGTCGGTTTTGCCATCACGAGCTATCGGGACAACGGAATCGGGGGCGCCATCGCCCAAGGCATCGGTACGTCCATGCTCCAAGTCGGCAATATCGTCAAAAACCCATGGATTCTGTTGCCGCCGACCGTCGCCGGCGCCGTGCTCGCTCCCATCGCGATTCTATTGTTTGAACTCGAGAGCGTCGCGGCTGGCGCCGGGATGGGGACGAGCGGACTTGTCGGACCGATCGTCATGCTCGAGACGATGGGCTTCAGCTGGTATACGTTCATCGTCGTTTTCGGCTTTTTAATCGTCGGGCCGGCGGTGCTCAGCTATGCCGTCTATCAAGTGTTGGTCCGGATGAACCGGATTCGACCGAACGACATGAAAATCGAATATTGAGCGACAAAAAGAGCATCCCTTCCGGCTGGCGGGATGCTCTTGATTGTTCACCACCCGAAAAAATTCCGGACGACCTCGACCGTTTCGCGCGGGACACGAAAGCTCGCGAGGAATAACACGAGCAAGACGACGTAGACGGGTAGTAAGAAACGTTTTCGAATGATGGGTAGCCTGCGCACAAGGCGCTTGCCGACGCGTTCAAGTATGTAAATCACGGCGAATCCGACGACGAGCCAAATGAAAATCTCGCCCCGTGACTTGTCCGTATCGATGAACAAATAACCGTAGCGTAAAATCGCCAACATACCGATGACGCCGACGAGTTGTTCAAGTGGATGCTTCATTTCTGGATTCAACTGTTCGCGGGTCCATTTTGTCATGACTTCACCTTTTTCACGTAGTCTTTACTCCCGGTGGTCATAAAACACGAGAGCGGAATGTGACAACGGACTTATGCTATCATGAATGAGGAAAAAAGAACAGGAGTGGTGAAGATGAAACAACTGACAACAATGAATGAATATACAGCAGCAAAACAAGAGAAGAGCGTGTTCATGTTTTCTGCAACGTGGTGCGGCGACTGCCGTTTCCTCGACCCATTCATGCCGAATATTGAAGCGAAATTTTCAGATTGGACATTTTATTACGTCGATCGTGACGAATGGATGGAACTCGCACAAGAACTCGACATTTTCGGGATTCCAAGCTTCGTCGCTTTCAACGGCGGACAAGAAGTCGACCGTTATGTCGGACGCGAACGGAAGACGCCTGAGCAAGTCGAAGCCTTCCTTCATGGGTTAGGGTGATTTAAATGGAACGGAATGAGTTACGTCGTCATCTCGAAAGTAAATTCAAAGACGGATACCGCACCTCGTACGATCGTGAAAATGAGGTATTGCGCATCGAACGGGCGACCGATCGCTTCGGCGTCAATATCCGTCTCGCCCCGCTCGTGGCGAAAACGAAAGTCCGGGGGGAAGTAGCAGTCGAAGAGGTCGTCGACTATATCAAAGTGGCACTCACAGCCGATGATACCGTCACGTTAGCGGGCAATGAGGCCAATATATATCCCGTCATCCGTTCCGCTTCGTTCTCGACCGAGACGAAACGAGGTGAGTCGTTGGCGATGACGCCGCATACGGCCGAGACGGCAATCTTTTACGCCCTCGATTCAGGTAACGGTTACCGGTTGATTGAAGAACGGCATTTGGGCGGAATGACGCTAGAACGTCTCGATGAGTTGGCACGGGATAACGTCAAAAAATTACCGACCGATTTAAAAGAAGACACCGTTGCCGGCAACACGTTCTATTTCTTGGCAGCGCGGGACGGCTATGAGGCGTCACGGATTTTGAACGATGACTTTTTACGGGTTATGAAACGCCGTATCGAAGGTGATATGCTCGTCGGGGTGCCGCACCAAGACGTGATGATTATCGCGGACATCCGCAACGACCAAGGCTATGATGCGATGCAACAGCTGATGTTCGACTTTTTCACGAATGGTCGGATTCCGGTGACGGCTCTTTCTTTCCATTATGAGGCCGGCGAACTCGAGCCAATTTTCATTGTCGGAAAAAAGAACCCACCAACCGACGCATAATCTGCTAAACTATTTGTGTCTAGTTTGAAAGAAGGGGCGTTTTTACGTATGCAAATCAATGCTTTTTATAACCGTGAAGGAATCGGCGATGTCCTCATGGTCCTGTTAAGAGAAGGCGATCGCCATCATCAAGTCGTAGAACGAAAAGACGATGTCGCCATCGTTAAATCGACGACGGGGAAAGTCAATGGCTATAACATTTTTAATGCCAGCAACTATTTCGATGTCAGTGACTGGCACGGACCTGTCGAGTTGACGGCTGAGCTGATTGAATCACTTGGTGTCATCTTACGTAAACAAAATATTGAAGCCGAGTTGACAGGCGTCGATTTCACACCGAAATTTGTCGTCGGGTATGTCAAAGAAGTTGAAAAGCATCCCGATGCCGACAAATTGTCAATCTGCCAAGTTGAAATAGATCAAGGAACGGTTCAAATCGTCTGTGGCGCACCGAACGTCGCGGCCGGGCAAAAAGTCGTCGTCGCGAAACCGGGAGCGGTCATGCCATCAGGTTTGATCATTCGTCCGTCAAAATTACGGGGTGAAAGCTCGCACGGTATGATTTGTTCAGCCCGTGAATTGAACTTGCCGGATGCACCGCAAGAAAAAGGGATTCTCGTATTAGATGACGAATATGAAGTAGGGAAAGCATTTGAAATCGGTCGCTAAACTCGACCGATTTTTTGCTAAATAGGATTGAGTGAAGAAGCGAGGAATCAAGTATGGATGCATATGAACGTTCATTAAAACAGCAAGCAGACCGAATTCGACGCGAACTATCCCAAGAAGGGAAAAAGGGTGCGCCTGCACCGAAGCCCGAGCCGAAGGATGAATTTGTGCCGTCGGATGTGCCGTCTCCGATTTATGGATATGCCCGACCGAAACCGAAAATCATCCTGCCGACGGAACATTCTCCAGAGACGCGAGACGATTCAGCGATTCGCCAAGCGAAACGAGTGGCCGTCCCGGTAGAGGAGGATGTGTCGGAAGCGGTGCCGCCGAGCGTGGCGCCTGAGCCTGAAAACGCACCGGTAATTGAATCGGTCGATGAATCGGTTATGGAGCCAGCAGATGAAGCAATGGTTGAATCGGTCGATGAATCGGTTATGGAGCCAGCAGATGAAGTTTTGGAACCAACAGATGAAGCAATGGTTGAATCGGTTGATGAACCCGTGAGTGAGTCTGTAGACGAATCGGTAACTGAGACAGTTGATGAACCGGTGCCGACCGCGCCTGAAGCGTCGATGTCGCAGCCTGACCTCGATGTCGCAGCGGATGAATCACCGGAAACGGAGACGCTTGAGGAAATGGTGGCCGAGCAAGTGGAGGCACCGATCGAAACGTCGATTATTTCCGCGGAAACGTCGGAACCGATGGAAGAGAGTCCGACCGTCTCGGTAGACGAGCCGGTGGAAGCAGACACTAAACCGCTTCTCGGAGAAGTCTCGATTGTCGAGAGCGGATTCGCTTCAGTCTTTATGGGGTCGACCGATTTGAAATCGTCAAAAATTTCCGTTCGCGAAGAAAAACAGGATATGGCCGAACCATCGTTGCCGATTGAGCCATCAGTCGAAACGGTGGCACCGATTGTCGAGGATGTTGCGAAAACATTACAGTCAGACGAACCGGTCGATGTGCCTTATGAAGAAACATTGACGCCCACCATGGGCGTGTCTTATAAAGCGGAAGGCCCTCCGCTCAACGTCATGATGACACCGCAAGACCGGATGGCGATGTATAAGAGTCGGCGGCTAGCTAAAAAAAACAATAATCTGTAATAGCATGACTCCGGTAGTTTTGCTATAATGACAAAGGTTTGTCGCATTTTTGATACAGACCGCAATGAATTAGGGGGGCTATTTACAGATGAACCGTTATCACTTCGTCGGAATTAAAGGAACGGGCATGAGTCCTTTAGCTCAAATTTTAAATGACATGAACAATGAGGTCCGAGGTTCGGACGTTGACAAAGCATTTTTTACTGAAGAAGCATTGAACCGAAAAGGAATTGAAATCCTTCCGTTTGACCCAGAAAATATCACTGAAGGGCAAATCGTCGTCCAAGGTAACGCCTTCACAGACGATCACCCTGAAGTGGTGCGGGCACGCGAACTCGGATTGACGATATACAAGTACTATGAGTTTCTAGGCGAATTGGCCGACCACTATACGAGTGTCGCCATTACTGGATCGCATGGGAAAACTTCGACGACAGGTCTGTTGGCCCACGTCATGCGTGGCATCGAGCCGACATCGTTCTTGATTGGCGATGGTACGGGAGAAGGTGTCGAGGATTCGAAGAACTTCGTATTCGAGGCTTGTGAGTATAAGCGCCACTTCTTATACTATCGTCCGGACTACGCCATCATGACGAATATCGACTTCGATCATTCTGATTACTTCTCAGGGCTCGACGACGTCATCGACGCCTTCCAAGAGATGGCCAAGCAAGTGAAAAAAGGCATCATCGCTTGCGGTGATGACGAAAATCTTCAACACATTCAAGCGAACGTGCCAATCGTCTATTACGGCTTTGGCGCCCATAACGACTTCCGCGCCGAGAACGTGAACTCGACGGAGAACGGGACGACGTTTGATGTGTATTTGCGTGACGACTTCTATGGGACGTTCCGGATTCCAGGATACGGCAACCATAGCGTCTTGAACGCACTTGCCGTCATCGCGACATGTGACTATGAGAACTTACCGAAAGAGTTGGTCAAAGACCGCCTCGAGACGTTTAACGGCGTGAAACGTCGTTTCAGCGAATCGACGCTCGGAAGCCAAGTGTTAGTGGATGATTATGCCCACCATCCACGGGAAATCAGTGCGACAGTGGAAGCGGCGCGTAAAAAATATGTCGGCCGTGAAGTCGTCGCCATCTTCCAACCGCACACGTACACGCGTCTTAAATCATTCATGGATGATTTCGCTGCGGCATTAGCCGAAGCGGATGCCGTTTACTTGTGTGACATCTTCGGTTCGGCTCGCGAGCAAGAAGGTACGGTCACGATCGAAGACCTGCAATCGCGCATCGAAGGTGCGAACGTGTTGAAGCGCGGCGGGACGCAAGTGCTTCAAGCACATGACAATGCCGTGCTCCTATTCATGGGCGCTGGGGACATCCAGACTTATCAACGCGAATATGAAAAACACGTCCAATTGGAAGCGTGAATCGAGAGCGAACGGCTGATGCCGTTCGTTTTTTTGTGTTTAACATCGCGCTAAGACGGTAATAATACTAGCGACTGAATTTGGAAAAGGAGATGTTAAGGATGGCAAGCCAAGGCGCATTGAACACATTGAACAAAGAGGTGGCCAACTATGGCCTTTTATTCGTCAAGTTGCACAACTACCATTGGTATATTAGCGGCCCTCACTTCTTCACGTATCATGAAAAATTAGAGGAGCTGTATAACCTCGTCGCTGAACTGTACGATGACGTGGCGGAACGCCTATTGATGAACGATGGCGAACCTTATGCGACGATGAAGGAGTACCTCGAACACTCGACGCTGCAAGAAGGAGACCGCCACGCGGAAACCGATCAGATGATTAAAGATGTCATCAGCGATTTCAAACAGATTCGCCAAGAGATGCAAGATGCGATGGAGAATTTTGAAGATGGGGACGAAGCCATCGAAGACACGTTCGTGTCCCATATCGAGCGACTCGAGAAAGAGATTTGGATGATGTCGGCAGCGCTCGGTAAAAAGACGAAGCTGTGACGAAAAAACAAGCGTGCCGATGACGGCACGCTTGTTTTTTGTTATTTCAAGTTCTCTGGGTTGAGTGGCAAGAGCGCGTCGATGACGAAACGCCCATCCTTACGAATCAAGACGTCATCAAACCAAATCTCACCGCCGCCGTAATCGGGGCGTTGGATGTTAACGAGGTCCCAGTGGATCGATGAATCGTTGCCGTTATAGGCGTCGTCATACGCCTGACCCGGTGTGAAGTGGAAGCTGCCGTCGATTTTCTCATCGAACAAGATGTCTTTCATCGGGTGCTGGATGTACGGGTTGACGCCGATGGCGAACTCGCCGACGAAACGGGCTCCTTCATCCGTATTGAACACTTCATTGATTCGGTCTGTGTCGTTCGCTGTCGCGTCGACAATCTTTCCATCTTTGAACGTCAACGACACGTTCTCGAACGTGAAGCCGTGATACGGTGACGGCGTGTTGTAGGTGATCACACCGTTGATTGAATCTTTGACCGGCGCTGTGAACACTTCACCGTCCGGGATGTTCATTTGGCCAGAACACTTGATGGCCGGGATGTCTTTGATCGAGAACGTGAGGTCCGTCCCTGGTCCTTTGAGCGTGACGCGGTCGGTCTCGTTCATGAGGCTGACGAGCGCATCCATGGCCCGGTCCATCTTCCCGTAATCGAGCGTGCAGACGTTAAAGTAGAAGTCTTCGAACGCCTCGGTCGATTTACCGGCAAGTTGTGCCATCGACGGCGATGGATAACGGAGCACGACCCATCTCGTTCCTTTGACGCGGTCCTCGGTATGCATTTTACCGATGGTGGCCCCGACGAGTTTTTGTTGCTCGGCCGGCACGTCTGACAGTTCGTTGATGTTGTCACCGGCACGAAGCCCGATGTAAGCGTCCATCGCTTGCATCTGTTTGCGTTCGATATCGGCCATCAGTTCGAGCTGTTCCCGGCTCGCTCCCATGTAGAGCTTGCGCAAGATGCGACTCTCTTTCAATAAGACGAACGGATGCCCCCCGGCCTCATACGCCTTTTCGACGAGCGCTTCGACGAGTGATTCCTCGACGCCGAAATTTTCAATCAATACGCGTTCCCCCGGTTTCAATTTGACTGAATAGTTGATTAATCCATCAGCGAGTTGCGTGATTCTTGGATCTCTCATACGAACACCCCTTTTTACTTTTTTAAATTTATTTCTATTTTAGTGTAATCGAAAACATAAAAACGGGTAAAGGAATAATCAGACCGGATGGCGAAAATGGTTGTGACAAATCTTTTGAGTCATAATGGTGCTATAATGAAACCACCACAATACCGAATAGGAGGAATGAATGCATGGAAATCACATTAGGAGGCATTGCAGGGCTCGTCGCAGCACTTGCATTTGTCGTACTCGTATTTTTCTTGGCACGTGTCTTGTCGAACGTCAATCGGACACTCGGCAGCGTCGCCAATACGACTGAAAACTTAGAACGTCAATTAGACGGAATCACAATGGAAGTGACGGCGCTCTTACATAAGACGAACCGTCTCGTAGATAACGTCGAAGAGAAAACAGAATTGCTCGCACCGGTGGCACACGCCCTTGATGAGCTCGGCACGTCACTGAACGAAGTGACAGAGTCGGTACGAACGGTTTCTTCTTCTGTTCACGTGGCGGCAGACGAGAATAAAGAGCAGATCGCCCAAGCGGTGCGTTGGGGCTCGGTCGCTGTAGAATTATTTAAGAAAAACAAAACCGAAACCTCTTCAGACGAACGACCATCACGTCGTCGCGGCCGTCGTGACCGTAAACAAGAACCGACTACGGTCTCACCAGGGTTGATTGCGACAGACGATACAATCAAATCATAACTATCACAAGGAGGAAGTAACGATGACGTACGACAAGAACAAGACATATACGAATGAACAACAATCAAGCGGTGGGTTTTTAGCAGGCGTCGTCCTCGGCGGCGTAATCGGTGCAGCTGTTGCACTCCTCACATCACCGAAGAGCGGACGTGAAGTACGGACATACCTCGACGAGAAGACGGCGACATCGCGTGAGCGTTTGACCGTCAAATCGAAAGAAGTTCGTGAAAAAGCAGAACCGGTCGTCGGCGAATGGATCAAAGTAGCGAGCGATAAAGCGGCTCCGGTTTTGAACCTCGTCAAAGACAAGGCTCGTGAAGCGGCTGAATTGAAACAACAAGTCGATGAGGACGAGTTGTCAATCGAAGAGGCGATGGAGAAAGCGGATCAACTCGTTGCGGAGGCGGAAGCCGAAGTGAAAGAGCAACTCGACCGTGCTTCTGAAGAGCAGTCGGATGAAGTGAAAGACTCGAACGAAGCGAAAGCCTCAAATGAGTCAAACGAGTCGTCGAAGTCGGATGCGTCAACAGACAAACCGAAACAAACGGACAACAAGTCAAAAGCTGCGAAAGCTTCGGCAAACAAACAAAACGAAACGAGCAGCCGTGACCAGTCGGAAGACTACGAGTCGGATTTCGAAGCGCCAGTGAAAGACTTGCTCGACGACGAGTCGAAACAAGAATTGAACAACTTGAAACACGACCTGAAAAACGGCAACAAATAAGTGATGACGCGCCCGGACCAGCCGGGCGCTTTTTTTGTTGATTTTGTGTCGTCAGCCCATTTTCCTATGACAAAGCGATTAAAGTTCGTTATAATTAGGAATCTGGAAAGAACGGCTTAGAAATGAGAGGGTAATTATGAGTCCACAAGATCAGTTGAATCGATTACGTCGCGAGATGGATGAGTTGAATCGTGAAATGCTTGACTTGCTCAGCCGCCGTGGCACACTCGCTGTTGAGATTGGAAAAGTTAAACGTCTACAAGGTGTGGAGCGATACGATCCGGTACGTGAGCGTGAGATGCTCGACTTCGTCGCTGCGGAAAACCCGGGTCCGTTCGAGACGGCTCGCCTGCAACATCTGTTCAAAGAGATGTTCAAAGCCTCGGCCGAATTGCAGGGCGAAGACCGGGACAAGACGTTGCTCGTTTCCCGGAAGCGCCAAGCCGAAGACACGATCGTCACGCTCGATGATGTCACAATCGGCAATGGACGTCCGCAACTGATTGCGGGACCGTGTGCGGTCGAATCGTTCGAGCAAGTGAACGCCGTCGCCGAAAAACTGGCGTTATCTGGTGTGAAAATCTTGCGGGGCGGGGCATACAAGCCACGTACCTCACCATACGACTTCCAAGGTCTCGGCTTTGAGGGGTTGAAACTGTTGAAGCAAGCGGCAAATCGTCATGACTTACGGATCATCTCTGAAATCATGACACCAGGCGCGGTCGAATCGGCCCTTCCTTACGTGGACATCATCCAAGTCGGTGCGCGCAACATGCAAAACTTTGACTTGTTGAAAGAAGTCGGGAAGACAGATAAACCGGTACTCTTGAAGCGTGGCTTGTCGGCGACGATTGAAGAGTTCATCTATGCGGCCGAGTACATCATGGCGAGCGGCAACAGCCAAGTCATCTTGTGCGAACGCGGCATCCGGACGTATGAGCGAGCGACACGCAACACGCTCGATATCACGGCGGTCCCGATTTTGAAGCAAGAGACGCATCTCCCAGTCATGGTCGACGTCACGCACTCGACAGGACGACGCGATTTGTTACTGCCAGCGGCCAAAGCGGCGCTTGCGGTCGGAGCGGACGGGGTCATGGTGGAAGTACACCCGAACCCGGCCATCGCCTTATCGGACGCCCAGCAACAACTCGATTTCGACCAGTTCGATCAATTTGTGGACGGGCTAACGGCCCAGTTCCCTCAACTTGATTTGGTGAAAAAGTAAGCTTTCCAATTGGAAACGTTTTATATAGCGTGAAGACAGGGTAAAATGATGACAGATACCTGTCTTCCTTTTTTGACACGTTTTTTGAAAATCGTTTGAAAATCATTGCTTGTAGGAGGAGTTTTAATGAATAGTAACAATGTAACAATCTATGATGTCGCACGAGAAGCCGGGGTGTCGATGGCAACCGTCTCACGCGTCGTCAACGGAAACCCGAACGTCAAACCGACGACCCGCAAGAAAGTTCAAGATGCGATCGACCGTCTCGGCTATCGCCCGAACGCCGTTGCCCGTGGCCTTGCCAGCAAAAAGACGACGACAGTCGGCGTCATCGTCCCAGATATCTCGAACATCTTCTTCGCAGACCTAGCCCGCGGAATCGAGGACGTCGCAACGATGTACAAGTACAACATCATCCTTGGGAACTCGGACTCGAACCGTGACAAAGAGATTCATTTGTTTAACACGTTGCTCGGCAAACAAGTCGACGGCATCATCTTCATGGGTGGTCGTCTACATGAAGACCTCGTCAACGAATTTAAAAAATCACCGGTCCCAATCGTCCTTGCGGCGACACTCAACCAAGGATACGACTTGCCAGCAGTCAACATCGATTACGAGCAGGCTGCGTATGATGCGACCGAAATGTTGATTGGCCACGGCCATAAACAGGTCGGCTTCATCACGGGACCGCTCGAGCAACAAATCAATGGCGAGAAGAAATTCTCTGGTTACCGCCGTGCCCTTGACGATGCTGGACTCCCGTTCCGTGAGAATGACGTCGTCCTCGGGAACTACACGTATGCGTCTGGTCTCGAGGCGATGCAGAAGATGCTCGAACGTGACGATTGCCCGAAAGCAATCTTCGCTGGAACCGATGAGATGGCACTCGGTGTCATTCACGCGATTCAAGACGCTGGTTTCTCGGTCCCGAACGACTTTGAAGTCGTCGGTCACGATAACACACGTCTCGCCACGATGATTCGTCCAAAATTGACGACGGTCGTCCAGCCGATGTATGACATCGGTGCCGTTGCCATGCGTCTCTTGACGAAAATCTTGAATGCGGAAGAAGTGGAAGAGAAGAACGTCGTCTTGCCACACCGCATCGAACGTCGCGACTCAGTACGTCAAGACTGAACAAAAATCCCCTTGCCAATCGGAGTCACTCCGCGGACGAGGGGATTTTTTTAGACATATATTGATTTGCGGTCGTTCGAGATGAACGGCCAAAACGCCCGTTTCGATACTTCCCAATTCTTTTCCTCGATTTGTTGCCGTCGAGGGATATGTTGGAACGTGTAGTCGACGTCGTCCCACCGTGTCGGCAAGGCTTGATCAGCCTTGGTCTGCCACTGGTCAATCCATGATGTTGGAATGTCACCATTGTAAGGCGCCTCGCGTGTCAGACCCGCCCACACTTGCGACCAGGCCCGCGGCACGGTCCGGTACCAATCATATCCGCCGCCGCCGAGGGCGACAAGTCTTCCTTCCGTATACTCATCGGCGAGTCGTGATGCGATTTGTGGAATCTGTTCGAACGTCCGGATCGTCGAGGCGAGGTGCGTCAACGGATCAAAGGCATGAGCGTCAGCCCCGTTCTGCGTCAAGATGATATCTGGCTTGAACCACTCGCACGCTTCCCGGAACACGGTCTCGTAACAGCGCAAGAACGAGTCGTCTTGAGTGAACGCATCGACCGGGACGTTCCAGCTATAGCCGTACCCATTTCCGTTGCCGCGTTCTGTGACGGCTCCTGTCCCCGGGAACAGGTAGCGGCCGGTCTCATGGATGGATAACGTCATCACATCGTCATCGTCATAAAACAACCATTGGACGCCGTCTCCGTGGTGGGCGTCGGTATCGACATAGAGGACCCGACTACCGTACGCTTTACGGACGTGGGCGATGGCGACCGCCGCGTCGTTATACACGCAAAATCCGGATGCTTTTCGCCGCATCCCGTGATGGAGGCCACCCCCGACGTGGAAGGCGCGTTCCAGTTTACCGCTCGCGACCAAATCGAGCGCGTGAACGGTGCCCCCGACGAGCCGGGCTGCCCCTTCATGGATAGTTGGGAAAATCGGCGTGTCTTCCGTGCCGAGGCCGAACTTGTTTGCTTTCAATGTCGACAGCTCACCTGCCGCCGCCGCTTGGACCGCCTCAATATAATCGGGGTCGTGGACGAGCGCGAGCGACTCGGCCGAAGCCATGGGAGGGGCGATGCACTCAGAGGCCTGAAGTTTACCTGAGGCGATGAGCAGGGACGTCGTCAGCTCCAGGCGGACCGGATTGAACGGATGATCCGCATGGAAGCGGTACGAGTTCTCGTTCTCCCCGAATATGTAGGCCGGTCTCATTGGGACATCTCCGGACCGAGCACGTCGTAACCTTCGCGTTTCAACCGTTCGATGATGCGAAGCGGATTCATCGTTTGGACGCGAAACGAGATGATGCGCTTATACGGGTCGGGCGTCGGATGAACGAACACGTTGATGATGTTGACGTTCGTCTTGGCCAGGAGGCGGGTCACTTTTTCGAGCGTTCCGGTCGTGTTCTCGACCAAGAGCTCGATTTGAGAGCTCGGCTCGAGCGCACCCGTCAATTGGACAAAGTAACGCAATAAGTCGGTCTCGGTCAAGACGCCGACGAGTTTGGCTTGCTCGACGATGGGCAGACAGGTCAGGCGGTACTCATAAAACAAGGCGGCCGCGTCTTCGAAGAAGTCGTATGGGTGTGCCGTCGTCACATCTTGACGCATGATACTCGAGACGGGGTTTTTGAAGTCGGCGCTCTCACTTTCCGGATGGAACACACTCGTGGCCCCGCTCATCTCGAACTGGCCGACGATTCCGACGACTTGTCGGGCCGGGTTGGTGACGATGAGATGGCGAACTTTATGATCGCGCATGAGCTTGGCCGCATGGGCAATCGTATTGGTCGGTTGAATCGTCACGACATGACGGTTCATCATTTGTTCAATCAGCATCCAGGTCCCTCCTTAGTCATACATGAACCGGCGCCGCAGCCGGAGTGAATCGAAATGGTCGATCGTTTCTTGTCGGACGTTCTTGCCGATCCGTGCCATGAGACAGTTGGCCGGGTGCGAGGCGATTTCCGGGTCATCGGTCGGGAAGAAGATGAGTCCGCCGTGGTTCATCATCTTCTCCATCACTTTCCGATAATCCCAGATGGAGAGTCCGCTCCCTTTCAAATCCCAGTGCCAATAATATTCGGTCGTCAAAATCAAGAAATCGTCCATATGCGGGTCCATCATCGACACTTCGAGCAACTGCTTGCCGATCCGTTGGCCGCGGAAACGCGGGCTCACTTCGATGGCGCCGAGCTCGAGGATGTAGGGGTCGTTTCCTTCACTCCAACGTTCATACGGGTCCGGATATAAATATGTGACATAGCCGATGACGAGGTCATCAACACGGGCCACGATGATACGGCCTTCTTTCAAACCAGCGATTTCGACGAGTGCCTTATGTTGATCCTCAGGTTCACGAAATGCGGTCAATCCCTCATCGAGCCGATACGTGGCCAACACGTCGCTCTCGATAGGTCCATCGATGATTACGGCTCCGAGTGAGGTTTCCCACACCTTTGAATGATATTGTTTTTCCATGGAGTCACCACCTTTTCCACCTTCTATTATAGCGCTTTCATTCTGCTTGTTTCACACTCTTTTGGAGATTTTGGAAATTCATTGATTTGTCATAATATTAACACTATACTGAAAGTGGTTATACCATTCATTACAGGGGAGGCGAATCTTTAGCGATGGAAAAATTGAAAGCGTTATCAGGGGAGCATCAATTGGCGTCGTATGAAGATGCTTGTCAGTCGTTCGAGTGGACACAAGCAGAAGCATTATTTTCTTGGAATTTGACGGGGAACGTAAACATGGCGTACGAAGCAATTGACCGTCACGCAGAAGGTGAACTCGCCACGAAGCTGGCGTTGCTCTATTTCGATGGGGAACGAGAAGAGCGCTACACGTACGAGGATATGAAACGAGAAAGCAATCGGGCCGGAAACGTTCTGAAATCGGTTGGAGTGGAGAAAGGCGACCGCGTCTTCATCTTCATGCCGCGGAGTCCAGAACTTTATTTTATTTTGCTCGGTACACTCAAGCTCGGGGCGATTGTCGGTCCGTTGTTCGAAGCGTTCATGGAGCAAGCCGTCCACGACCGTCTGCTTGACTCGGAGGCGAAAGTCATCGTGACGACCGAGGCGCTCTTGCCGCGGATCCCGGTTGATCAACTCCCGCACTTGGAGACGATTTTAATCGTCGGGGACGGGGTAGAAGAGACCGGTAAAATCATCGACTACCGCAAATTGGCGGGTGAAGCATCGACCGACCTCGACATCACGTGGGTCGACCGCGAAGACGGCATGATCTTACACTATACGTCAGGCTCGACCGGGAAGCCGAAAGGCGTCTTGCACGTCCATAACGCCATGGTGCAACACTTGATGACCGGCAAATGGGTGCTCGACTTGCAACCGGACGACATTTACTGGTGCACGGCCGACCCAGGCTGGGTGACGGGTACGAGCTATGGGATTTTCGCACCGTTCTTGAACGGGGCGACGAACGTGATCGTCGGGGGACGATTCAATCCTGAGTTCTGGTATTCGGTCATCGAACGGTTCGGTGTCACGGTCTGGTACAGCGCGCCGACCGCGTTTCGGATGCTCATGGGCGCCGGGGAAGAGGCGTTCGAGAAGTACGATTTATCGTCACTCCGCCATATCCTTTCGGTCGGTGAACCGCTCAACCCGGAAGTTATTCGTTGGGGGAACGAATCGTTCGGGTTACGGATTCATGATACGTGGTGGATGACGGAAACCGGCGCGATGATGATTTGCAACTATCCGACGATGGATATCAAACCGGGATCGATGGGCAAAGCCATCCCGGGTTGTGAGGCGGCCATCTTGGATGACCGCGGTCAACCGCTCCCGCCGCACCGGATGGGCAACTTGGCACTTAAGACGCCATGGCCGTCGATGATGCGGAAGATTTGGAAGAACGACGCCAAGTATGAAAGCTATTTCTGGGGCGACTGGTACGTCTCGGGTGACTCGGCGTATATGGACGAGGACGGTTACTTCTGGTTCCAAGGTCGCGTCGATGACGTCATTATGACGGCCGGAGAGCGGGTCGGACCGTTCGAAGTCGAGAGTCGTCTCGTCGAGCATCCGGCTGTCGCCGAGGCCGGGGTCATCGGAAAACCGGACCCAGTCCGCGGCGAGATCATCAAGGCGTTCATCGCGCTCCGGAAAGGCTATGAGCCGTCGGATGAGTTGAAAACAGAGATTCAAAAGTTCGTCAAAGAAGGTCTCGCGGCTCACGCGGCTCCGCGTGAAATCGAGTTCAAAGACAAGTTGCCGAAAACGCGAAGCGGGAAAATCATGCGTCGCGTCTTGAAAGCATGGGAATTGAACCTCGAGACAGGTGACTTATCGACAATGGAAGATTGAACGACAAAAGGTCGACACGCGATGTGTCGACCTTTCTTGTCGGATTAGGCGCCGTCTGCAGCTTCGGCGTCTTCTTTCTTCTTGTCTTCCTCAGCCTTTTTCTCAGCCTCGGCTTTCTTCTTTGCTTCTTCTTCAGCTTTCTTTTTGTCAGCTTCCGCTTTTTTCTTCGCGTCGGCTTCCGCTTTCGCTTTTGCGTCAGCAGCTGCTTTTTCCTTCGCAGCAGCGTCCGCTTCTTGTTTCTCTTCTTCAGCCTCTTGTTTCTTCTCTTCGGCTTCTTCTTTCTTCTTAGCTTCTTCTTCGGCTTTCTTCTTCGCTTCCTCTTCCTTCTTCTTCTCTTCGACTTTTTTCTTCTCGGAGAATGAGCCAGAGTCTTTAAAGTCAGCGGCAGTGACGCTAGAAGGTTGGGTAAAGCGTGCACCCGTGTTGAAGATTTCTGGATTATCGGCGAATACGCGGTTGGCCGTTTGTGACCAAATACGTTGTGTCCGTTGATAATACTGACCGACCTCATAGCTGTTTTGCATCTCACCGAATTGTGAGTCAAAACCAGACCACACGGCGAGCGTGACGTTCGGGTTCGATCCGACCAAATACGAGTCACGTCGTTCGTTCGTCGTTCCAGATTTACCCATCCAATCGCCAGGGACGTTTAAGAGCGACTTGGCATACGTCGCTGTTCCTGACGTATAGACGTCACGCAACATGTCGATGACGAGATAAGACGTACGGTCGGAATAGATGCGTGTTTTCTTTGCTTTTTTCTCAAAGATTGCTTCACCGTTATATTCAATGCGCTCGATGAAGTATGGCTCGACATGTTCGCCGTAGTTTGCGAGCATCGCATAAGATGCAGCCAAGTTGACCGGGCTGACTTCTCCGACGCCTAGAGCCATCGATGATGCATTTCGGTTCGCTTCCGACACTTCGATGCCCATATCGACGAGTTTTTGCGTATCGGCAGGTTTTTGATTCCGTTCTTCATAAATCTTAACGGCAGGAACGTTGAGGGAACGCTTCAATGCCTCGCGAGCCGTCACCGGACCGTTATGTGTTCGGCTCTCATTCAAAACTTCTTTTTTATCTTGACCAGGACCGGTGAAGCGATAGAAATATTTTTCATCTAAAATGACCGTCTCAGGTGTGATCATTCGAGCTTCAATCGCGTTTGCATACACTAAGATTGGCTTGGCTGTCGATCCTATTTGACGCTCCATTCGCATGGCGCGGTTTACTTCATCGGTCTTGCCGTTAATATAACGACCACCGACAAAACCAAGGATGCGCCCTGTTTTGTTTTCAATCATGATTGATGCCGTCTGTTCAGGCAATGTCCGATCTTCTTCTTTGATGTATTGATCTTTATCAAAGTTATTGGCATTTTTAGCCGGTTGTTGCATCGCCTCATGAACTTTTTTGTCGAGCGTCATATGAATCTTGAATCCACCCTGACGTAACATGTTGTGTGCACGTTTGGCATAAGTTGACCGGATGGTATTTTGTTCTTCCGTTTTTAAATCTGCCAAGACGATGCCATCCTGTTCAAGCAAGTAGTTCGTGACGATTTGTCGGGCTTGTAATTCAGCTTCTTGCACGACATATGGATAGCGGTCACGCGGCTTCGATTGTGTCTTCATGAAGTCTTTTGTGATGTCGTAGTTGTATGCGGCGTCATATTCCTCTTTTGTGATCTTCTTGGCCACGTACATCCGGTTGAGTACCGTCTTCATCCGGTTGATGGCCGGTGCCACGTCCTCTTTGATGACACCGCCTTGGTAGTACGGTGTGTACAAGAACGGGTTTTTCGGAATCCCGGCGAGGAAAGCAGCTTGTGGCAACGTCAACTTCTCAGCCGATGTGTTGAAGACACCGCGAGCGGCCGCTTCAATCCCTGAGATGTTGCGTCCCATCGAGTTTCGTCCGAATGAGACGACGTTCAAGTACGCGTTCAAGATCTCATCTTTGTTCATTGCTTTCTCGAGGCGAAGGGCGAGTAAAATTTCTTTCGCTTTTCGTTCGAACGACACCTCGTTCGTCAGCATTTGGTTCTTGATGAGCTGTTGGGTGAGCGTTGAACCACCGGTCCGATCTTCAGACCCGGTTGCTTCTTGTAAGATGGCGCGAAGCGTCGCTTTTGGGACGACACCATCGTGTTCGTAAAACTCGACGTCCTCTGTGGCAAGTAACGCGTCAACGACGAACGGAGAGACTTTATCGACGGCGACGGGAACCCGTACTTCATCCGTCGTATAGTTTCCGATTCGTTCACCGCTTCCAAAATAAATGTCAGAAGTCGATGAGTACGTGTTGATTTGTGACGTCATCGTCTTATATGCAGGTGCCGGCATATCCTTGACGAGAGAAGCGAAATAACCCGCTCCAATCCCAGCGCCTAAAAATCCAATGAGAACGACCGATATAATCGTTAGGAGTAGGACGTTCCACGACACATCGTAAAATACATTGGCATAACGGCGGGCTTTCAAGGACTTAGGTTGGTTCCATATGTCTCGAATCTTTTGCAGCATGACAGCCTCCTTAATATGGTGTAAAACTATTTTGGACAGTAATATATACGATTATAGCACAACTCGTTGCCGACCTTCCTCCCAATCCACTGTCGGATGCAAGTTTCCATCTTCCAGTTGACAATTTGGAAATGGAACTTATAAAATGTAAAGCATAGTCCATAAACAAAGACGCGATGAAGAGAGCGAAGTAGTCGACTGACCGCTTGTCCAGAAAGCTAGTGGGTGCTGTGAACTAGCCAATGTCAATCGATGAATTACACTTTTGGAGCGTGCCGTTCGGCCGGGTCGAGACCGTTATCTCTCGCTACAAGTGGCCACGACTGTGGCAATTAGGGTGGTACCGCGGAATCTCCGTCCCTTCTCATATGAGAAGGGACGTTTTTTATGTCAATTGAAGGAGTGGAACAGATGGAATTATTGAAGGATTTAGAATTTCGAGGTCTCGTCAACCAAATGACGGACGAAGCAGGGTTAGCTGAACAACTTAAAAAACCGACGGCATTATACACGGGATTCGACCCGACGGCGGACTCGCTCCATATCGGGCATTTGCTTCCGATTTTAACGCTCAAACGTTTCCAGGAAGCAGGACACCACGTCATCGCTCTCGTCGGTGGGGCGACCGGGATGATCGGCGACCCGTCTGGTCGTTCGGACGAGCGTTCACTCAATACGCTCGATACGGTCAAAGAATTCTCGGATCGCATCAAAGACCAATTGAGCCGTTTCCTTCCGCTCGAAGGCGAGAACCCAATCTCGATTCGTAACAACTACGAGTGGACGGCTGAATTGTCGATTATCGACTTTTTGCGTGATATCGGGAAACACTTCCCAATCAGCTACATGCTCGCCAAAGACTCGGTCGACTCGCGTTTGGAGAACGGGATCTCGTACACGGAATTCTCATACATGCTGTTGCAATCGTTCGACTTCTTGAAGTTGTACGAAAACGAGAACTGCCGCCTTCAAGTCGGCGGTAGCGACCAGTGGGGCAACATCACGGCCGGTCTCGAACTGATCCGCCGATTCGGCCACTCGGAGAAGGCGTTCGGGTTGACGGTACCGCTCGTGACGAAGTCGGACGGGCAGAAGTTCGGGAAGACGGCCGGTGGCGCAGTCTGGCTCGATGCCGATAAGACGACGCCGTACGAGTTTTACCAGTTCTGGATTAACGTCGACGACGCTGACGTCATCAAGTTCATCAAATACTTTACGTTCATGTCGCACGAAGACATCTTGGCGCTCGAAGCAGAAGTGTCCGCTGCACCTGAGAAGCGTGCCGCCCAACGTCGCCTCGCCGAAGAGATGACGAAACTCGTCCATGGAGAAGCGGGTCTCGATCAAGCGCAACGCATCACGACTGCCTTCTTCAGCGGCGACTTGCAGACGCTCAAGCCAGAAGATATGGATGCCGCATTCAAAGGCATGCCACAGTTCGAGCTCGACGGCGAGCGTAACCTCGTCGACCTTCTCGTCGAAGCGAAGATTGCACCATCGAAACGTCAAGCCCGTGAAGATGTTCAAAACGGGGCGATTTACTTGAACGGCGAGCGGGAGCAGTCGCTCGATAAGACGGTGACACGCGCCGATACGCTCGGTGAGTTCACGATTATCCGTCGAGGTAAGAAAAAATACTTCGTGATTCGTCACGTCTGATGCATCCGTCCATGTCCGCTAATGTTGCGAACATGGACGTTTTTTTCTGACGCAACATCGATTCGGTCTGCTACGATAGCAAGTATAGACGACAAGGAGGCAAACGTATGGATATCGAAGAGTTTTTTGGCGAGCAGTTCCATCAATGGCGGGAGCGGTTCCGATACTATGAGATGGCGATCACCGAGCTCGAGAGCGATCTCGGCATCATTGACCTCGACTGGCAGACGCGCCTCGGTTATTCGCCGATTGAACACGTCAAGACGCGGATGAAGACGTTGCCGTCCATCATTCGGAAAATGAATCAAAAAGGGCTCCCCCTCGAAGTGGAAGCGCTGTGGGACAATATATCTGACGTCGCCGGGGTGAGAATCGTCACGAGTTTTCGTGATGACATCTATGCCATCCTTGATCATTTGAAGAAACGAGACGATTTACAGATTGATGAGATTAAGGATTATATTGAACATCCGAAACCGAGCGGCTATCGGAGCCTGCATCTCATCGTCCGGACGAAAGTGTATTTGGCGGAACACGTCATCTGGGTACCGACCGAGATTCAAATCCGCACGCTTGCCATGGACTTTTGGGCGGCAACAGAACATAAACTTCATTATAAGTATCAACACGTCGTCCCAGAGGCGTCGAAACTTGAGTTGATTGAGGCGGCGAAGATGGCGGACGCGCTCGATACCCAAATGGGTCGGATTCGCGAACAAATATTAATGAAATAAAAAATCCCCTTTCCTGCCGAGGCAGGGAAGGGGATAAAAGCATTAACGTGAGTAGTACTCGACGATGAGTTGCTCTTTGATTTGGTCGTTGAGCTCAGCGCGCTCAGGAAGACGTACGAATGTACCTTCGAGCTTCTCAGCATCGAATGTAACGTAGTCTTTTGTAGCTGGTGCTACTTCGAGAGCTTCAGCGATCGCTTTGAAGTTTTTAGACTTCTCACGAACTGAGATGACTTGACCTGGTTTTACACGGTAAGACGCGATGTCTACACGTGAACCGTCAACTTGGATGTGACCGTGGTTGACAAGTTGGCGCGCTCCACGACGTGTGCGAGCGAGACCCATGCGGTAAACGAGGTTGTCAAGGCGTGACTCGAGCAAGAACATGAAGTTCTCACCGTGGATACCTTGCATTTTCCCAGCATCATTGAAGATGCGACGGAATTGCTTCTCGTTGATTCCGTACATGTGACGGAGTGCTTGCTTCGCTTGAAGCTGAAGACCGTATTCAGAGATTTTACGACGACCATTTCCGTGTTGACCTGGTGCGTAAGGACGTTTTGCTAATTCTTTACCCGTTTCGCTAAGCGAGATGCCTAAGCGACGCGAGAGTTTCCAAGCTGGACCTGTGTAACGAGCCATGTTGGACTCCTCCTTGTTGTTCATGTATTTTGCACAAAAGAACAACGGTGTCAAAGACGGGTGACGCCCCTTTCTAGGTTCAAGCACCTTCACTTGATAGCGAAGCTACGAGATGCTCCTCCGACTGAGTCGAGGCCCGAAAGGTGGATACGTCTGTCAATGACTGCTATCGTCATTTCATGCACAAAAATCAGTATACGACGAAACGATTCGCTTGTCAATCAGATGAAGCGAAGTAATGTCTGGCAAAATTGCTCGAGCCCATGACGGTCGATGTCTGAGAAACGATCGAACTCTGGGCTGTCGATATCGAGGACGCCAATCGTCTTGCCGTCGCGAACGAGCGGGACAACGATTTCTGAGTTAGAAGCCGCATCACAAGCGATGTGGCCCGGGAATTGATGGACGTCTGCGATGAGTTGTGTCTCTTGCGTCGAGGCTGCCGTGCCGCAGACACCTTTGCCGAACGCGATATGGACACAAGCCGGAAGGCCTTGGAACGGTCCGAGGATGAGGGCGTCTTCTCCCTCAGTTAAATAGAAGCCGACCCAGTTGATGCGGTCGAGGAACTGGTTGAGCAAGGCGCTCGCGTTCGATAAGTTGGCGACACGGTTCGTCTCACCTTCTAAAAGTGCTGCCAGCTGTTTATTGAGCAGGTCATAACCAGCGGCCAAGTCGCCAGTGTAAGTCGTTGTTTGGAACATGTGATTTTCCTCCTATTAATGAATGAAAGATGAATTAGCATTATGGTACACGCATTTTTTCGGTTTGTCTTCTCAAAAGATTCGTGTGAAAAATAACATTCTCTCCCTAAACCGTTGGAAAACCTATGCAAATCATTGGTTCTATAATATGATTAGTATTATCTATACTCATAAAATACTTCATTTATTCATTCAGATACATAAGTCCATGAAAGCGGCTTGGAGGTTGTGACAGAGATGGATTACGGAATCTACGGAATTTTAATTGGAATCATTGTCATCGCATTAGGGGCCATGCTGGGAAGCATGCTCGTACGAAGGAATTTTTACCAGAAAATTGATGATTTAGACATGCGTAAACAAAGTGTGCTCAGCGCCAGTGTGCCGGCCGAACTGCAAAAGTTCAAGCAGTGGCCGATGGAAGGCGAGACGAAAGAGAAGTTCGAACGATGGCACCAGTCCTGGGACGAACTCGTCAGCGTACATACGGGGCAAATCGATGAGGCACTCTATCATGCCGAAGAAGATTTGGACAAATATCGCTTCCTTAAAGTGAAATCCGATTTGAACGCGACGGAACAGTTGATTGAAGAGCTCGAGGCGATGGTACACGCCATGCTCGACGAGATGGATGAATTCAATCAGCACCATTCGTCGCTCCTCGATATCGTCAAAAAAGACGAGAAAGAGTTGTATCAATTCCGGAAGACGCTCGTCGCCCAAAACAGCGCGTTCGGTCCGACGTATGAGCTCGTCGAGTCTGAAATCGCGGCAGCGGAAGCGAAGCGGACAGAGATGATCACGTTGAAGCAAGAAGGACAAGTATCTGAGGCGTATCTCGCCGGTCAAGCCTTGTCTGAGAAAGTGACGAAGATTCGTGAACTCGTCGGTGTCATCCCGCAGTTCGTGCGCACGGTGCAAATCGACTTGAAACAACAGCTCAACCAGTTGCGTTCAGGTCATAAAGAGATGCAAATGGACGGCTACGCGCTTGAGCCGCTCGGTTTAATGGAAGAGATCGAGCAAGCTGAAGATCGTCGTTCCGCGCTCATGGATCGCATCGAACAACTCGACTTCGATCATTTCGAGATGGATATGCAACAACTCAGCTCGGACATCGACCAGCTGTTCGAAGCGTTCCGGACCGAAGTCGATGCACGTCAATACGTGAAAAAAGAATTCGCGACCGTGAAAGAACGTGACCGCCAAACGAGTGAAGTGATGGCTCGTCTCCATCAAGAGATGTCCCGCCTGGTCAGCAACTACGAGATTAACGCCCGTGTCGGCGAAGAGTTTGAACAGCTCGAACGTGAGCGCGCGACGCTCACAGCGAACGTGCTCGACATCGAACAGGCGCTCGTCGCCCAGATGATCCCGTTCAGCATGATCAAATCGAAAGTACAAGAAGCGAAGCGTTCGCTCGATCAGTTCAGTGCGATGCATGAGCGGTTCATCGAGAACACGAACTCCCTTCGTAAAGAAGAGCTCGAAGTCCGCAACAAACTCGATTCATGGAAGCGCGAACTGTCGGCCCATCGCCGTCTGCTCGCGAAGAGCGCCATGCCGGTCGTCCCGACCGATTTGACGAGCGATATGCGCCAATTACAAAAAGGCGTACAATCGTTGGACGAACAGTTCGAGAAGGCACCGTTCAATATGACGTATATCGTCGGCCTTAGCCACGACGTCGAAGAGACGATGGACAACTTCAGGGACCGGGTCAAAGCACTTTTGCGCCAAGTCACGTATGCCGAACAGCTCCTGCAGTATGCGAACCGCTATCGCCGTCGCGACAACGAGGTGCATATCGCCTTGACGCTCGCCGAGAACAAGTTCTTGCATGGGGAGTATGGGACGGCCGTCGAGATCGGTGAACGTGTCCTCGGGCGCTTCGATGAAGGGGCGGCCCGTGAAATTCGCCAACGTGTCGAAAAAGGATTGGAACAGCAAGAGCTATTACGAAAATAATGATGCATGAAGATTGACGTAAACGGGAATTAACGTGTACGTCAATCTTTTTTGAATCGAGGAGGAATTTTGTGATGGGAACGCTATGGGTTAACGGAAAGATTTATACGATGAATAAAGAGCATGAACAGGCGCGCGCCATGTACGTCGAGCACGGCCGGATTTTGAAGATGGGGGAAGAAGGCCACCTTCGTCGTACATACGCCGGGAGAATCAAAGACATTGTGAATCTAGAAGGGAAGAGCGTCTATCCGGCGTTCACCGACTCGCACATCCATTTGATCGGGTACGGGGAAGCGCTCGACCGAATCGATGCGACCGAGACGACAGATTTGCAAGCGCTGCTCGAATCGATGAAGCAAAAGGACGGAAACGACGACTGGATCGTCGCGGAAGGGTTCAATGACCGTCTGCTCGGCGAGATGCCGACGCGCGAGATGATTGATGCCGTCATCCCGGACCGTCCCGTCGTGTTGAAGCGGGTCTGTCGCCACGTCGCCGTCGTCAACTCGAAAGGATTGGAGCGGCTCGGATTGATTCATCACACCGTCATCGAAGGCGGGAAGCTCGGACGCGATGCGGACGGCAAGTTGAACGGGGTGCTGTACGATGCAGCGCTCGACCTGCTCCACAAAGAGCTGGGCGGGAATCGCGAGAAAAACGTCGCCTCGCTCCACCGGGCCATCGACTCGTTGTTCGCACACGGCATCGTCAACGCCCATACAGAAGACCTGTTTTATCACGGCGACCCACTCGAGACGATTCAAGCGTATGAAAACGTGTTGGCGGACCTCCCGTTCCACGCGCATCTGCTCGTCCATGAACAAGTCGTCGACACGTTGATTCGTCACGATGCGCTCGTCAAGCGTCCGCGGTTTGATTTTGGGGCGATGAAACTGTTCGTCGACGGTTCGTTCGGTGGACGGACGGCACTCTTGTCCGAACCGTACACGGATGATCCGGCACAGCGAGGAATCGAGGTCCATCGCCCGGACCATCTCGAGGCACTCGTTAAAAAGGCGCGGTCATACGGGATGAACGTGGCGGCCCACGTGATCGGGGATGCGGCGGCCGAACAGTTTATCACGCTGCTCGAGAAATATCCGGCCAAGCGCGGGACGCGGGATCGCATCATCCACGCCTCACTCTTGAACGACTCGCTCTTGAAACGGATTCAAGCGCTTCCGGTGTTAATCGATGCCCAACCGATTTTCTTGTCGGACGACATGAACTTATTGTTTGACCGGCTCGGCAACGACCGCGTCGATGACGCGTATCGCTTCAAATCGATGCTCGATACGGGCGCGCTCGTCCTTGGAGGCAGTGACGCCCCGATTTCTACCGTCGATGTGCGCAAAGGGTTGTATGCGGCGGTCACGCGTCAGTCGTTTGAAGAGTCTGGCGCGCTCAACCCGCCCGAACGCCTATCGATGTACGAGGCACTCCGCAGCTTCACGTATGCGCCACGTGTCGCCACGGGCACACACGGACGCGACGGTTTGTTGATTCAAAGCTATAACGCGACGTTCACGGTATGGGAAGAGGACTTCTTCGACCTGCGTGGACGCGACATCCTCGACAATCGACTCGTCATGACGGTCGTCGAGGGGACGCCGGTATATGAAGCCGACGTCGTCAACGCATAAGAAAAGGCTAGCCGTCCACGAGGGACGGCTAGCCTTTTATCGTTTAGAAAAATGAACGCTGGACTTTGTGCCAGAACGAGTTGTTTTTCAGTTTGACCGTCTTGACGACCTGATCGGACAGTTCGATATCGATGCGGTCCGTGTATTTCAAGCTGAGCGCTTCGTTGTCCATGCCGATAATCGGATAGTCGTTCCCATCCTCGACGATGCGGAGCGAGAGTTTACGCGAGTCGTGCACGATGAAGGACGAGCCGAGCGTACGGTAGCGGTTGTTGTTCACCGAGGCGATCTCGCTCACTTGCATACATGGGATGAGCGGGTCGACGATGGCGCCGTCGAGTGATTTGTTATACGCTGTCGAACCAGTCGGTGTCGAAACGACCATGCCGTCGCCGCGGAACGTCTCGAAATGGAGATCGTCGATATACACTTCGATGGCGAGCGATTTGATGATACTCGACTTGATCGAGGCTTCGTTCAAGCAAAGCATTGGCGTCGATTCATTGATGGACGCCGACAAGAGCGGGTATTTCCGCACCTCGAGACCAGCTTCGATGCGGGCGCTGTTGTCCGAGAACAAGCGATCGACTTCGTCGAGCTTATGTATATCGAAGTCGCAGTAAAACTCGTTCAAGCCGCGGCCGAACCCGACATAGATGGCATTTTGACGGAATCCCGTATAGCGCACGGCCTGCAAGAACGCGCCATCTCCCCCGATGGCGACGATGATGTTGGCGTCTTCCGGACGATTGACGACGTTGAAGCCGTATTTCTCACCGATCTCGGTTAATTTCTTTACTTCTTTAGTAAAGTCGTTGACGTTACGATGGTACAAATAAACGTTGTTTCTCATCCTAGTCATCCCCTTTGTCAATTGAGTCTCTTTCATTATACAGCGTTTTAGACGCTCGATATAGGGAAAATCACAATCAGGCCGTCTGAGGCAGGATGCTTGTCATCAAGACGGCGCCATCGCTATGATGAAGAAGTATAAATCATGTTAAAGGGGATGAAACGATGCCAACATTTAAAGGCAATACCGTTACACTGCAAGGGAACCCGGTCAAAGTCGGAGATACGGCACCGGACTTTACAGCGCTCACGACGGCACTTGAAGAAGTGACGCTCGCGTCATACCCAGGCAAGAAATTGATTAGTGTCGTTCCATCGATCGACACAGGTGTCTGTGACACGCAAACACGTGCCTTCAACGAGAAGGCGGCATCGCTCGGGGGAACCGTCTTGACGGTGTCGAACGACTTGCCGTTCGCGCAACGTCGCTGGTGTGCGGCGTCAGGCCTTGATAATGTCATCATGTTATCGGACCACCGCGACCAATCGTTCGCAAAATCGTATGGCGTATTGATGGAAGAGCTCCGTCTACTCGCACGCTCGGTATTCGTCGTGGACTCGGCTGGTACGGTCCAGTACGTTCAGTACATGGAAGAGATGACAGAGGAAGTCGATTTCGACGCGGCACTCGAGGCGTTTGACGCTGCGAACTGATTCGCTTGGCGAAACGACCACGAATCGCTTACACTAATAGAAGTGAACCGACCGGCTCTCCACAAGAGGGCCGGTTTTGTATGGAAAGGATGATCGAAGATGGAACGATTTGAACAACTGTATCGCGATTGGAAGAAAGAAGCGAAGAAGCTGACGACCGACCTTGACCTGTTGCCGCTCGAGGCATTGATTGAAGTGTTTGAGCGTGTCGATGTCGAACAGGAGAAGACGGATGATGTCCGCAAAGCCGTCAGTCTGCTCGTCCTCGAGGAAACGACGACGCTCCCGCCGAACCACCAGCCGACGCCAGACGCCGTCAGCCTGTTCATAGGGTACTTGGCGACGAAGCTCGTCAAAGACGGGGCGAACGTGCTCGAACTCGGCAGCGGGACGGGCACTCTCGTCCACGCCGTGTTGACGCAATTGAAAGATGCCACCGCGCAGGCGGTCGAAGTCGATGAGACGATGCTTCGTCTGTCGTACGCGATCAGCAACTTGCTCGGCAAACCGGTGTCGTATTTCCATCAAGACGCACTCGCACCGCTATTCGTCGAACCGAGCGACTTGGCGCTCGTCGATTTACCGATCGGTTATTATCCGAACGACGACATGGCGTCAAGCTATGCCTTGAAACGGAACGAAGGCCATTCCTACTCGCACTTCTTGTTGATCGAGCAGGCGATGCGTCATTTGAAACCAGGCGGTCACGGGGTCTTTGTCATTCCGAACAATTTGTTTGAACAGGATGACGAAGGGAAATTAAAACAGTGGATGGACCGCGAGGCCGTTGTCAAAGGTGTTCTTCAATTGCCGACGACGATGTTCAAAGATGAGCGGTATGCGAAAAGCCTCTTGATGTTGCAAAAGCTTGGGGAAGGCGTCAAACGCCCGAAACAGGCACTCCTCGTCGAGTTGCCATCGTTCACGGACGTGCGCGCTGTTGCCAATATTGTGAAACAGATTGACGATTGGTTTAAAACAACATAATTTTTATTGGGCAAAAGACTTGAAAAACATATGCCATATCAAGTATCTTCATTATGATACAGTTATCGGTTTTTAAGAGAACAGATAAAGACTCGTGTTTAAATCGAAAGGTAAGAGGTGTATGACATGACAAAAATTATGGCAGTCAACGCAGGTAGTTCGTCATTAAAGTTCCAACTTCTCGAGATGCCATCTGAGAAGTTGCTCGCCGTCGGGCTCGTCGAGCGTGTCGGGAAAGAAGATGCGATCTTCACGATTAAATATGGCGAAGGACAAAAGTTCCATATCGTCACGCCGCTTCATTCACATAAAGAAGCGGTCGAGCTCTCGCTCGAAAAATTGATCGACCTTGATATCATCCAGTCGTTCGATGAAATCGCTGGCGTCGGTCACCGTGTCCTTCACGGAAAAGAGTTGTACGCGGATTCGGTCGTCATCGACGATGAAGTCATGGCGAACATCGAATCATTCGTCGAACTTGGACCGCTCCACATCCCGCCAAACTTGACGGGGATTCGTGCGTTCCAAACGATTTTACCGAACGTGCCGCAAGTTGCGGTCTTCGACACGGCGTTCCACCAGTCGATGCCGGAAGAGAACTTCTTGTACAGCCTTCCATACGAGTACTACACGGAGCACGGCGTCCGGAAGTACGGTTTCCACGGAACGAGCCACAAGTACGTCACGCAACGTGCGGCTGAACTTCTCGGCCGTCCGCTTGAAGACCTTCGTTTAATCTCGTGCCACCTCGGTAGCGGTGCGTCAATCGCAGCGGTTGCCGGCGGTCGTTCGATCGATACGACGATGGGCTTCACGCCACTCGAAGGAATTACGATGGGAACGCGCTCGGGATCGCTTGACCCGGCCCTTATTCCGTTCTTGATGCAAAAGACAGGCAAGTCAGCTGAAGACGTATTGAACGTCATGAACAAAGAGTCAGGTGTTTACGGTCTCTCGGGTATCTCGAGTGACTTGCGTGACATCGAGCAGGCAGCGGCTGAAGGCAACCACCGTGCCGAAGTCTCGCTCAAAATCTTCTCAAACCGTATCCATGGCTACATCGGTCAATATGCGGCAGAGATGAACGGTGTCGATGCGATCATCTTCACAGCTGGTGTCGGAGAAAACTCTGACGTCATCCGTGAGCGCATCCTTCGTGGCCTTGAGTTCATGGGCGTCTACTGGGACCCATCGCTCAACAACGGAGCACGCGGTAAAGAGTTGTTCATCAACTACCCGCACTCACCGGTCAAAGTCATCATCATCCCGACGAATGAAGAATTGGTCATCGCGCGCGATACTGTTCGCGTCGCCAACCTTGTCGAGTCACACGTTTAATTTGTTGCAGCGTCCGTTCCGGATTTATACGGGACGGGCTTTTTTTAGTGCTTTTGTCATAATTCATATGACGTTGGACGCAGTATAAAATTTGCTTTTGTAACAATCGGCAGAAGAAAACAACGGTTACGTAACAATCAAGTCATATTAATTCCTTTAATTGGGAATTAATATGACGAAACATAAAGTTTTTTATTCAAGCCGTCATCTTTCCTTAAAAGATGGCGGTTTTGTAATACAACCGTAACTTTGATGACACTCAAATGAATTTTAGTTGTAAACGCACGGTCATACGATTCGTCATATAGTTATCTGGACGAAACATTCGGTAATCGATTCGACATGTTTCAACTGGAACAGCACCACAGATTCGACAACACGAACTTACAACTAACAAACCGACTAGGAGAGGACAAACCACATGCTCAAAAAAATTGGAACGGTCTTACTACTGACGGTCATGACACTCGCTATGCTCTTACCCCAACAACAAGTTGAGGCGTCTTCAAAGGTTTACGTACAAAGCCAGGTCAACGGATTGAACGTCCGCTCGGCAGGGACGCTCAGCGGTAAAGTGATTGGGAAAATCAATAAAGGACAACAACTTCAGCGTACCGGCTCAAAAGGAGCTTGGATTCGCGTCAACTACAAAGGCAAGGCAGGTTGGATCGCTACAAAGTACTTACGCACCGTGAAGAAAACGGTCGCGAAGGCTAGTGTGAAAACATATACGATGAACGCATCGGCATACACACCGTATTGCAAAGGATGCTCAGGCGTGACAGCACTAGGTTGGAACGTACGGGCACAAAAACGTAATGTCATCGCTGTCGACCCACGCGTTATCCCGCTTGGTAAAAAAGTACAAGTATACGTCAGTGGAAAGTTAATGGGCACATACACAGCGGCTGACACAGGCGGCGCCATCAAAGGAAACAAAATCGACATCCTGATGTACTCGCAGAGTTCAGCTCTCAAATTCGGTCGTAAGACGGTTACTGTCAAGGTGTTATAATACGTGAACGAAGGGCCATCGCATTTGCGGTGGTCCTTTTTTGATGCGCTGAAACGAATTCCACCGATGGGAATCGAGGGGTGACGCTTTAAGAAGAAGGAAATTGAATGGTTATCGAGAAAATCATATGCAGGTTGAAAGGGGGGAGTTGACGTGGAGAAGACTTACGACACGTTGGTCTCATATGTGAAGGCTATTCAGCATTTGAATCAAAGCAGTGCCGCCGCGCTGCTAATCCTGCAAGACAATCGCATCGTATTCGAACAGTATGACGGATTCCATTCGAATCATGATACAAAAGTCGTTGACGTCAATTCGATGTTCAACGTCGCTTCGGCCCGGAAAAGTTATTTAGGGCTGGCGATTGCCTATGTGTTGTTTGAGGGCAAGATTCGGCATCTTGATGATTTGGTCTCTGATTATTTTGACGAGTGTGACGCGGACACGTTTCGAGGGACGACGATTCGGCATGTGGTCACGCACTCACACGGATTGAACCGGGATGAGGCGGGTGTGGTATTTCGGGAGTTCGAGGCGGGTAAAGGATGGGCATATCGGGGCGTGAACGTCGAAATCGTGACGGATTTGTTTAAACGGTTGTATGGATATGACTTCACGCACTTATTGAGAGAGCGGGTGTTTCGGCCGATGGGACTCTCGCGGACGGAATGGGCGACTGACGCGGCACCGAGTCTCGTCAAAGTCGTGGACGATCCTGACGAGGAAGCGTCGTATAAGTTGTATCCATTTGATGATGGGATGGGGTCGAACCTACATTCGACTGCGCGAGAATTTGCAGCATGGGGCAATCTTCATTTAAATAACGGACGGCATCACGGCGTTCAGATTGTGCCGGAAGAAGTGATTCGTATCGCGACATCGATTCAAAGTCCGGCATATCCCAACTCAACGTTCCCGACGAACGGGCTGTTCTGGTATGTCCAAGGCGAGCCGAAAGCGTGGAGCGAACTAGGGGAGGCTGTACCGGCAGGATCGTATCAAATCCTCGGGAACACCGGGCCGTTGCTATTGGTCATTCCCGCCTATCGAGCCGTCGTCGTCAGGATGTATAATAAGCGCTATAACTATGGGGGCGACCGATACCTCGATTATCTTCGCGAGTTCAGTGATCTGGCGGCTGAGACGGTTCGGTCGACTAACGACCCGATGCCATAAGCGACTCCACACGAAAGGGCCAACGCATGCGCGCTGGCCCTTGATTCATTATTGGCGAACGATGAGGACGTCACACTTCGAGTAGCGGACGATGCTTTCAGAGACGCTACCGATGAAGAAGCGTTCGACGGCGTTCAATCCGGTCGCTCCACAGATGATGAGATCAATGTCGTGATTCGGTGCAATCTTTTTAGCGATCGTCACTTTCGGAGAACCATACTCGATGACCGTCTCCACTTCTTTGACGCCCCGTTCTTTCGCGCGATTGACGTAGTCCTCGAGCAGTTCTTTCGCATACGTTTCAGCACGCTCGGTAATCGTCCGGTCATACGCTTCAACCGTGGCGAATGTCCGTGTATCGATGACGTGACCGATATACAGTTTGCCATCGTTTCGAAGTGCAACGTCGATTGCTGTTTCAAATGCACGTTCGGCCTCTTTCGAGCCGTCGACGGCAGATAGGATATGTTTGTAGACAATTGCCATGTAAATCCCAACCTTTCGCTTGAAATGTACGTGCGGCTTACATGTATAGTATACCACTTCTCTTGAAATTCACGCCCGGTTCTTTCAGAAATGTGTGAAATTTTCACAACTTTCTGATGGGACAGGTTGAAGTTTGGAAATGGACGACCGGAACGGGTAAGATGATACAGAGGAGGGATGACGATGAAACATGTAGTCATCACGGCCGGTGCGAAAGGGATTGGCCGCATTGTGACGGAACGATTATTGGAGGAAGGTTGGCACGTCAGCGTATTGCAGCGGAAGCCGATCGATTGGGAACATGAACGGTTACATATGGTCGAGGCCCCGTTGACGGACCGCGAGGCTGTCTTGAACGGCTATGAAGAGGCAGTGGCCAAATTTGGAGAGCCAGATGCGCTCATCTTGAACGCCGGACCATACATCTTTGAACGGAAGTGTCTCGTCGATTTATCGGACGAGGAATGGGACGAAGTCATCACCGGCAACTTGTCGGCCTCGTTTTGGTTGATGCGTCGGGCCATCCCGAGCATGCGGGCGAAACGGTTCGGTCGCATCATCACGTACGGATTCCCGGAAAGTGGGACGGCGCCTGGTTGGATTCATCGGTCGGCGTTCGCGGCCGCCAAAACAGGTCTCGTCAGTTTAACGAAATCGGTCGCGCTCGAGGAAGCGGCGTACGGCATCACGGCCAACATGATTAACCCGGGTAATATCGTCGGGGCGCAAAAAGAGATGCGAATCGAATCGGCCGAACCGGACGACCAGACGCCGGTCGGACGACACGGGACGGGCGAGGACATCGCCCGCATGATTCTCTTCCTGCTCGCTCGTGATTCCGATATGGTCACAGGTGCCGTCATCGATGTGACCGGCGGCGTTAACGTCGTCCATCAATATCGTAAATAAGGAGGGAACCACATGAGATTGGCCATCTTGACCGATATCCACGGGAACGCCCAAGCGCTCGATGCGGTGCTGGCCGAGCTTGACCGCCAGCAGGTCGACGAGATTTGGAGTTTGGGCGATATGATTGCGATGGGTCCCGACTCGAACGAAGTGATGGCACGTCTGCTCGACCGCGGGGTACACATGATTACCGGTAACCACGATGAGGCGGTGCTCTCACTTTTGGAAGGAAAAGGGCACCCTGAAAGCTATGTCCACACGAAACCGCACCATGAGTGGGTGGCGCGCACGCTGAAACCCGCCTATGCGGATGCGCTGTTCAAGTTGCCACGCACCATCGAACGCGATGTCAAGGGTACGCGGGTGTATGGCATCCATTATCATATTCCGACTGAGAAGCGGGGCGTGCCAATCACCGAGGAGCCGTTCCATGACATCGTCGAGGCGACGCTTTCGAACATGCAGTCGCTGTACGGGGCGTATGAGGCGGACGTCATCTGCTTCGGTCATCATCATCCGGAGCACATGTTCCGGGATGAGGCGAAACACTATTTCAACCCCGGTGCGCTCGGTGTCGCTCGTGACGACTTGGCCCGTTATGGCGTCCTCGAATGGGATGAGACGGGGTTCGCCATCCATCCGCGGTCAGTCCGTTATGACAAGCGGGCGTTTCTTGAAGCGATGGAGCGGCATGACGTGCCGCAACGTGACGTCATGTTCCGACTGTTCTATTGACCATGACAAAGACCAGCCGCGCGCGGCTGGTCTTTGTTTGTGACTCAATTGATTTCTTGAAGCGCCTTCGGATAACTCGTCAACAAAATCGGACCGCTCTCGGTCATGACGATATCGTCCTCGATCCGGACACCGCCGACACCTGGGAGGTAAATCCCTGGTTCAACGGTGAACGTCATCCCGACTTGGGCCGTCATATCATTGTTGGCAGCCATCGACGGGAATTCGTGTACTTCGATGCCGAGTCCGTGCCCGACGCGATGCGTGAAGTACTCGCCGTAGCCGGCCGACGTGATGACTTGGCGGGCCGCGATATCGATCGAGCCGAGCGTCGTGCCGACGTTCGCCATCTCGATGGCGGCTTCTTCGGCCTTGAGGACGGTCTCGTAAATCTCACGTTGCTTCGTACTCGCTTCACCGTATACGACGGTACGTGTGATATCCGAGGCATATCCTTGCCAAATGACACCGAGGTCGAATAAGGCGAAGTCACCTTTCTTCAGGCGGTTGTTGCCAGGCACGCCATGCGGGTCGGCGCTGTTCTCACCGAACAAGACGAGCGTGTCGAACGACATCTCGCGGACACCTTGTTTCTTCATCGCATATTCGATTTCGGCGATGACCTCGAGCTCGGTCACACCTTCACGTAAAACGCGAATGCCGGCTTCAATCGCCATATCGGCGAGTTCGGCGGCACGTTTCATCAAACGGACCTCGTCCGGTGACTTAATCATGCGAAGCGCCTGCAGCTCTTCCGTCAAATCGATAATCGACAGACCGGCAAAGCCGGCGCGGAGCTGTTCGACACGGTTGTACGTCAAGTGCTCACCTTCGATCCCGATGCGCTCGGGGATAATCTGTTGGTCGAGGAACAGTTTGACGACTTTGTCCCATGGATTTTCGTGGTCCATGTACGTGACGATATCGCCGTTCCAGTCGCTCGCCTCGACGATTCCTTTTTCAAGTGCCGGACAGACGAGAGCGGTCGTGCCGTTCTTCAAGACGAGGATGGCGATGAGCCGCTCATGCGCCTCGGCGTATACTCCCGAAAAGTAAAAGACCGATGCTTTCGACGTGACGAAAGCGGCGTCTAACCCTTTAGTGGCCAAAGATTGTGCAATATGGTTGGTTCGTTGATTCAACTCGTTTCCCTTCCTTCTCGTTCATTGGCGTTCTGTCTCATTATACCGTTTTCCAAAACGGAAAGGAAATGTCACATTTTCAGTAGTACAGTTTGAAGAAGAACGACTGATACAGTATACTGAGGATGACAGAAAATGTATTGAGGAAAGGGACTCGTGACATGACAACAAAACATGAACAGATCATAGCACATATCGAGTCGCTCGATGTCGGATCTAAAATTTCGGTCCGCCAAATCGCGAAAGAATTGGCGGTATCAGAAGGAACGGCGTATCGGGCCATCAAAGAAGCGGAGAATCTAGGCTTCGTCTCGACGATTGAACGGGTCGGCACCATTCGCATCAAGCGTAAACATAAAGAGAATATCGAGAAGCTGACGTTCGCGGAAGTCGTCAATATCGTCGACGGGCAAGTGCTCGGTGGCCGGGACGGCCTCCATAAGACGCTCTCGAAGTTCGTCATCGGGGCGATGAAGCTCGAGGCGATGATGCGGTATATCGACGTCGACTCGCTCGTCATCATCGGAAACCGGGAGAAGGCGCATGAGCTCGTGCTCCAGTCCGGCGGCGCCGTGTTGATCACGGGGGGATTCGACACGACCGATGAAGTGAAACGGATGGCCGATAAGTATCACATGCCGGTCATCTCGACGTCGTATGACAGTTTCACCGTCGCGACGATGATCAACCGGGCCATCTATGACCGCTTGATCAAAAAAGAGATTCTACTCGTGTCGGATATCGTCATCCCGTTGCACGACACGTTCTATTTGAAAGTCGACGATACGGTCAAACGGTGGCACGAACTGAACGAACGGACGAAACATAACCGCTATCCCGTCATCGACGAGCAGATGAAAGTCGTCGGTGTCATCACGGCGAAAGACTTGCTCGACCGGCCGCATGACACGGAAATCGAGAAAGTGATGACGAAGAGCCCGATCACGGTCGGCGTTCAGACGAGCGTCACGAACGCGGCCCACCAAATGGTATGGGAAGGCATCGAGATGCTGCCGGTCGTCGACAACTATGGCCGGCTGCTCGGCATCATCAGCCGCCAAGACGTGTTGAAGGCGCTCCAGCTCGCCAACCGTCAACCGCAAGTCGGCGAGACGTTCGACAATATGATCACGAACCAGTTGAAGGAGGACCCGACCTCGAACGGGACGGCGTTCACCGTCGAAGTCGCTCCGCAGATGACGAGCCATATGGGGACGGCCTCGTCAGGGGTGTTGACGACGCTGCTCGTCGAAGGAGCGACTCGGAGTCTGCGTCACATGAAAAAAGGCGACCTCGTCGTCGAGAATATCACGGTCTACTTTATGAAGCCGATTCAAATCGAGAGTCAAATCCGCGTCTCGGCCAACGTATTCGACCTGGGTCGAAAGTTTGGGAAAGTCGATGTCGAGATGACGCAAGGGACGCAACTCGTCGCCAAGGCGCTCGTCACGGCCCAACTGATCGACCGGTAACAAAAAACGAGCTGATGCCATCATCAGCTCGTTTCTGTTTCATTTATGATTGGTTGATTGGCTCTTCGCTAGCGAGCGGATAAATTTTGCGGTAGCGGATGAAGCCGACGATGGCGTTGCCGACACCTAAGACGAGCATGGCGATGCTGACGATCCAACCGATGGTCGAGCCGAGCCCGAGCCCGCCGATCATTTGGTTGACAGCGAAGAGTGCGAGAAACATACTCAGCCAGATGAGCGCTTGCGTGTTGAACAGCGCTTTCCGGTACGGTGTCTTCGTCAAGTAAGCGCGTCGTTTAGACACGAAATAGGCACCTAACGAAAACAGAATGAGTCCGATCATAACTAATTGACCCAAGTGAAGAAACCCCTTTCAGACGTGTAATCTGTTATCATCATACCATAGAATAGTGTTCAAGAAAGCGAGGAATGGCAATGGCACATTGGCCAGAGGCAGCAACGATATTAAAACTGATTGAGGCGGCGGACACGATTATGATTCACCGACACGTCCGTCCCGACCCCGACGCGCTCGGGAGTCAGCTCGGACTAAAGCGGATTCTTGAAGTCGCGTATCCCGAAAAAAAAATCTATGTCGTCGGAGGTATCGTCCGCGATTTAGAATTTTTAGGGAAGATGGAGCATGTCGAGCCCGAGATGTATCAACAGGCGCTCGTCATCGTGCTCGACACGGCCAACCAGGAACGGATTGATGGACCGCACGCCTTGACCGGGAAAACAGTCGTCAAGATTGACCACCACCCGGACGAGGATGCATATGCGACACATCAAATCGTCGACACGACGGTCAGTTCAACCTCAGAGATGATCGCTGAACTTGCGGGGATTTGGGGGCTAGAACTTGACGAGGCGTCCGCCTTCCTATTGTTCGCCGGCATCGTCGGCGACACGGGCCGCTTCCAGTTCCGCAACGCGACGCCGCGCACGTTCCAAATCGCGTCCGACTTGATCGGGTATGGCATCGACACGAATCGACTATATCGTCAAATGTATAAGACGAACTTGGCGACGTTACAACTCCAAGGCTATGTGCTACAAAACGTCAACGTGACCGAGGCTGGCGTCGGATACGTTAAAATCGATGCCGACGTCTTGCGCACGTTCCATGCGACACCGGAAGCGGCATCGTTGCTCGTCAACAGCTTCTCAGGACTCGAGGGCTTGAAGTGTTGGGTCATGTTCGTCGAGAACAAGGACGAGATTCGCGTTCGGATCCGTTCGAAAGGACCGGTCATCAATGAAGTCGCGAAGCGCTATCGCGGCGGCGGACATCCGATGGCAGCCGGTGCCACAATCGATCAATGGGAAGAGATGGACGAGGTGATTGCAGCGCTCGATGAGGTCGCGGCCCCGTTCACGTTCGAAACTGAAGAGAGCTGACCCGTTGGTCAGCTCTCTTCAGCGTTTATCCTGTTCTTGTGGAATGAACCACGTCCCGCGGTCGGTCACATCCTCGACGACATCGAGTTGATACTCGGCGATGTAGCGGCGGAGCCGGTCGATAATCTCCGGACTGTCGGCGAAGACGGTCTGACCGTTCTGCAAATTCTCTAACTTGTCACGTGCGATTTTACCCCGATTAATAATCATACGGTTTATACCCCCTTTTAGGAGAAGTTTTGTCTATAATTATTGTATCAGACAAGTGCCAAAATGAGTTTGACAATTGTGAAAAAAGAAAGGGGGACTCTTGTGATCCACTTGAATGTACGATCTGCCTATAGCTTGATGCAAAGTACGATTCGGCTCGAACAGTATGTCGCCCAGATGGCCGAACGGGGAAGTCGAGCGGTCGCCTTGGCCGACGATGCGTTGTACGGCTTGCCGCAGTTCGTCCGATTATGTGAACGTTACGCGGTCAAGCCCGTCATCGGGTTACGGACGACGTTGCGGATGGATGGATTCGACGTCTCCGTCCTCGTCTATGCGTTGAACGATGAACAAGTGCCCGAACTATACCGCATCGTCCAGGCCGACGGCTTGACCGAAGCGACCGAACTGGCGGTGCTCGTGTTGCCGGAGAACTGGAAAGCGAACGACCCGGTCCACCGCCGGCGCCTCTATAACCATTTGCTCGGTTATGTGAATGAAGACCGACTATGGCTCGGGTTGCCGGCACCCCAGACGACGGAACAGACGCTCATGCTCCGTCAGTTGCGTGAGATGCGTGACGAACTGGGGACGCGGCTCGTCCCGGCCCCGGACACGTGTTATATGCGACCGGAGGATTTCGAGGCGTATCGCGCCATCGTCGCCATCGGCAAAGGTGAACTCATCTCGCAAGAAGACGTGCATCGAAAAGGGAAGTACGTGCGGCTGCCGAGCGAGATGAACGATTGGTTCGATCCGATTGAACTCGAGGCGTTAAATCAGTTCGAATCCCTCGTCTCGGTCACGCGCTTGCCGGAAGCGACCTCGTCCATCCCCGAGATTGAACATGCGGTCGACCGGCTGACACGTCTCGTCGCCGAACGATTGAAGGCGCTCGACTTATTCCAAGAAGAATATATCGAACGGGCCCGCTATGAACTCGACGTCATCGCGCGGACCGGTTTCGCCTCATACTTCCTCATCGTCGAGGATATCGTCCGGTACGCCAGGGAGCAAGGCATCGAGGTCGGTCCGGGGCGGGGGTCTGCGGCCGGCTCGCTCGTCAGTTTTGCGCTTCAGATCACCGAGGTTGACCCGGTCCGGTTCGAGCTGTTGTTCGAACGCTTCTTGAACCCGGAACGAATCACGATGCCGGATATCGATTTAGACTTCGAGGACGAACGGCGCGACGAGGTCGTCCGCTATGTCCTCGACAAATACGGGGCCAATCATGCCGCCCAAATCGGGACGCTCGCGACGTTCGGAGCAAAAGCGGCGCTGCGTGACGTCGCGCGGGCGCTCGGGCTGACACTCGAAGAAGGGCAGGCCGCCAGCAAACAAGTGAAAGACGATGGGTTGGCCGGAATCATGGCCAATCCGACGAAGATGAAATGGTTCGCCGGCAGTCAGAAGCGATCGCAACTGTTACACATCGCCGCCCAACTCGAAGGCTTGCCGCGGCAAGCCTCGGTCCACGCGGCCGGTCTCGTGCTCAGTCGCGATGCGCTCGATGAGGTCACTCCGTTACAGCCGACGGCAGGGGAACAAGTGACCCAATATAATATGAAGGATCTCGAAGCGCTCGGCCTCTTGAAAATCGATTTGCTCGGCCTGCGTAACTTGACGAGACTCCGACAGATGGAGACGCTCATTCGCGAGACGGACGAACTGTTCTCGCTGAAGACGATTCCGTTGAATGACGCCAAGACGTTGCGGGTGCTCGCCCGCGGCGACACGGACGGGATTTTCCAGTTCGAGTCGGAAGGGATGAAACAAGCACTCCGACAAGTGAAGCCGACCGCGTTCGAGGATATCGTCGTCACGATGTCGCTCTATCGTCCGGGCCCGATGCAGTTTATCGACACGTATGCGAAGCGAAAGCATGGCATGCCGTACCAGCCGGTCCATCCGGTCGTCGGGGAGATTATGCGGACGACGAACGGCGTGCTCGTCTATCAGGAGCAAGTCATGCGCCTGTTACGAGAACTTGCGGGCTACTCGTATGCCGAGGCCGATTTGATTCGCCGTGCCATCGCCAAGAAAGATGTGGCGGCCATCGACGTCGAGAAGAGCCGCTTCTTGGAACGTTCGTCGGAGCGGTTCGACGATGACTCGATGCGGCAAGTGTTCTCGTGGATTGAAAAGTTCGCCGGCTACGGGTTCAACCGTTCGCACGCGGTGGCCTATAGCTTGATCAGTTATCGCTTGGCTTTCGTGAAGGCGCACTTCGAGCGGATTTTTTATCTCGTCACGTACGACAAGACGAACCAACTCGTTCGCATGCTGCGGAAAGGGAAAATTCCTGTCTATCCGCCTGACGTCTTGCATGGTCAAGCTGGTGCCTTTTTAGAAGGTCCGGGTGTCCGGCTCGGGTTGAAGGCGGTCCAAGGCTTGACGAAACGGGACGTCGAGCGTTTGATTGAACACCATACCGAATTCACCGACGTGAAACGTCTGCTCGAACTGATGGAATGGGGTTCGAAAGACCAACCGAAGTTGCGGCGCCTACTTGGAGCCGGTGCCCTCGACCGCATGTATCACGGGGATCGCCGCCGGGCGTTCGAGGCGGTCGAACGGCTTCGGGAAGAGACGGAGACGCATCTGCTCCCGGATGAGCTGTCCGCACTCGGCTTGAAGCGCTCGGCACCAATCGAGCCGAACTGGTCCGAAGAAGAACGGGAAGCGCTCGGGACGTGGATTGTCCACTCGCCCTTGACGACGGTCGCGCCGCTCTCGATTGAGACGGTGACGATTGATGAAGTGTTGAACGGCGAACGCGGATTCATCGTCGTCTACGTCGATGCGATTCGTACGTTCAAGACGAAAAAGAATGAAGAGATGGGTGTCGTCATGGTCGATGACGGCGTCTCGCAAGACGAGGTCGTTATTTTCCCGCGCGTGTTCGCCCAATTTTCTCGTTCGCTCTACGTCGGGAACGTCCTCTTGCTCGAGGTCCATCCGAATGAACGCGACGGACGTCGCCAACTCGTCGTCGAACGCGTCCGCCCGCTCCACGGTCAAGCGCTGTTCGTCCGGTTGCGTCTGGAGTCGTTCGCCGACTTAGAAGAGCTATTGCGGACGGCGCCGGGGGATGTCCCTGTCATTTGCCGGTTCTCTGATTCAAAAGAAGTGAAACAACTCGCCTCGACGTATGCGGTCAACCCGACCGAAGCCTTGTTGCACGGATTGCGGCAGCGGTTCGGCGATACGGATGTCGTGTTGAAACGGGTCGACACGAAATTGCCCGGCGCGAGAACTAGTACCAAGTCATAAAAAGTGGTATAATCTGTTTAATTGGTCTGACCACTTTAGAGATAATGCCATTCAAAAGGGAGTTGAACGGTCAGATGCATGGAAAACACGCGTCCTCTTTTCACGAAAACATTTCTAAAATCAGAACGTTAATCGTCCAGGCCGCACTCGAGCCGGGCGACCGTCTCCCGTCAGAACGGGAACTCGCTGAAACGTTGTCCATCAGCCGTGCCTCTGTCCGCGAAGCGTTGCGGGCTCTCAGCTTCCTTGGGATTGTCGAGACGAAGCACGGCGGCGGCACGTTTTTGTGCGAACAGGATCGGCACCGTTACATTGAGATTTTGTCAGAGTTCATCGTCACGAAACAGACGAAGGCGTCGGACATCGTTGACATGTTACGTTTGCTCGAGCGCTTGGCGTTGACCGAGGTCGAACCGACCCCGGAACGCATCGCCTTGCTCGAGTCGAGCGTCGAAACGGACCGTGCCTTTCGGCAGAACCTCATCTTCGGATTAAAGAATGAACTGTTCATTCGAATCTGGAGCGAAGTGAACCGATTTTATGACGGCACGGACGCGGGCGACTTATATACGGAAGACGAACGTAGACGATTGTTGGAGATGTGGCGTGGGGCGGGGATGCCGGAATGAACGAGGGGGAAGCGATGACTGCTTTTTTCAAAAAACCGAAACGATATATGCCATTGCGTCAACGAGAACCAAAGATTGATGCACCACAGGGCTTGATGACGAAATGTCCATCTTGTAAATATATGCATTACACGAAACAGTTGAACGAGAATCATAAAGTGTGTGATTGCGGCTACCATTTCCCGCTCAGTGCAGATGAGCGGATTCACATGTTGGTCGACAGCGGGTCGTTTGAAAAATTTGCGGGACCACTCGTCAAAGAGAACCCACTTGATTTTCCAGATTATGAAGATAAATTGAAAAAAGACAGGGAGCGAACTGGGATTGAGGAAGCGATTGTCTGCGGTCGTGCCACGATTGACGGGTTACCCGTCGTCGTCTGCGTCATGGATGCCCGTTTCCGTATGGGCTCGATGGGCGCCTACGTCGGAGAAGCGATCGCCTCGGCGGTCCGGACCGCGACGAAAGACGGGTTGCCGGTCGTCCTGTTCACGGCCTCGGGTGGTGCCCGCATGCAAGAAGGCATGGTCAGCTTGATGCAGATGGCCAATACGTCAATCGCCTTGAAAGAACATGACGAGGCGGGTCTATTGTATGTCGCCTATTTGACGCATCCGACAACAGGTGGTGTGTCGGCCAGTTTCGCGATGCTCGGTGATGTGAACGTCGCCGAACCTGGAGCTTTAATCGGCTTTGCCGGTCGTCGTATCATCGAACAGACGATTCGTGAAAAATTGCCAGACAACTTCCAAACTGCCGAGTTTCTATTAGAAGCGGGCCAACTGGACGCCGTCGTTCATCGTGAACAGATGCGTTCGTTCCTGAAGCAGATGATCGAATTACACGGCGGGGGGGTCCATCATGTTTGATCCAATCAAAGAAGTGAATGAACAGCTCGGGAAGTTGCGCGAGACGGCGGAAACGAAAGGAATCGATTTATCCCGTGAGATTCGTCACCTTGAAGCGAAGCTTCATCGATTAGAAAAAGACATTTATGGGAATATGAAACCGTGGGATCGCGTGCAGCTGGCGCGAAATCCGAAACGGCCGACGACGCTCGATTATATCGATCGCCTGTTCCCGGATTTCATCGAGTTGCACGGTGACCGTCACGGCTATGATGACGCTGCGATTGTAGCGGGATTGGCCACACTCGACGGCGTCCCGGTGACGATTATCGGTCACCAACGTGGACGCAACACGAAAGAGAATATGAAACGGAATTTTGGGATGCCACATCCAGAAGGTTACCGCAAAGCGCTTCGTTTCATGAAGCAAGCGGAGAAGTTCAATCGTCCGGTCATCACGTTCATCGATACAAAAGGCGCCTACCCAGGGAAAGCGGCCGAAGAGCGTGGACAAAGCGAGGCGATTGCGCGCAACTTGTTCGAAATGGCGACGTTGAAAGTTCCGATTATCTCGATTGTCATCGGGGAAGGCGGATCGGGCGGGGCGCTCGGGATTGGTGTTTGCGACCGGTTGCTCATGCTCGAGAACAGCACGTACTCGGTCATTTCACCAGAAGGCGCGGCTGCCCTGCTTTGGAAAGACGCGAAACTCGCGGAACGCGCGGCGGAAACGATGAAGATTACGGCGCAAGATTTGTTGAAACTAGGGATTGTCGATGAAGTCGTCACCGAGGTGTTCGGTGGGGCGCATATCGATGTGTCATTACAGTCATCACTCTTAAAGCCTGTATTAGCACAACACGTGACTGAGTTGCGAGACCGGACTCAAAACGAGTTGTTGCAAGGGCGCGCTGCCAAATATCATGAAATTGGCACAATTGGCTCGTGAAAACGTTAACAATCGCTTTACGTTCACGTTAATTCACTCACGGTTTGACTGCTTTTGAGCACACCCCATGCTTTTTTTTCACATACTTGTGTTGTAAAACAAAGGTCAGACATGGTATTTTATTTTCAGATTTCGTTAAAACACATAAGAGGTGAGTGACGTGAATTTAAAACGTATTGCGGTATTGACAAGTGGGGGAGACGCCCCTGGTATGAACGCTGCAGTCCGTGCCGTGACCCGAAAAGCGATTTTCGAAGGTCTAGAAGTGTACGGTGTGTATAACGGCTATCAAGGTCTAATCGAAGGCGATCTCGTTGAATTGAACCTCGGTTCTGTCGGTGATATCATCCAACGCGGAGGAACATTCTTACGTTCTGCCCGTTGCCCTGAGTTTAGAACGGAAGAGGGCCGTGCCAAAGCGGTCGAGCAATTGAAGAAATTCAATATCGACGCACTAGTCGTTGTGGGTGGAGACGGTTCTTACCGTGGTGCCCAGAAGTTGACGGAACTTGGATTCCCGACCATCGGCCTTCCAGGAACAATCGACAACGATATCCCAGGAACGGACGCGACAATCGGGTTCGATACGGCGCTCAATACGGCGCTGGACGCGATTGATAAAATCCGTGACACGGCGTCGTCGCATGAGCGGACGTACGTCATCGAAGTAATGGGTCGTGATGCAGGTGACATCGCATTGTATGCCGGTCTTGCCGGTGGTGCCGAGTCAATCCTCGTCCCAGAACGTCCAGAAGATTTGAGTGCCATCGTTGACCGCATCAATCATGGTGTGGCGCGCGGGAAGAAACACTCGATCGTCGTTGTCGCTGAAGGCGCAGGCAGTGCCGAAGAAATCGGAAAAATGATCGCTGAGAAGACAAACTCAGAGACGCGTGTGACGATTCTTGGACACATCCAACGCGGCGGTTCCCCAACTGCTGCTGACCGTGTGCTTGCGAGCCGCATGGGTGCTTATGCCGTCGAGATTCTACTCGAAGGTAAAGCCGGACGTGTCGTCGGTATTCGTGGTGGCAAGATGATGGATCTCGATATCGATGAAGCGCTTGACCATAACAAACACACGATTGATATGCAGTTGATCGATTTGTCGAACCAACTTTCGATTTAACGAGTAGCAGTGAATTCCACAGAGACGGGATCAGGTCGGTCGACCCCCCGTTTTCTGTGTGTAAATGCAATACATCCCCTAGGAGGTTTTTATTTATGCGTAGAACGAAAATTGTATGTACGATTGGACCAGCTTCAGAGAAACGTCTTCCGGAAATGATTGAAGCCGGAATGAACGTCGCTCGTCTCAACTTCTCACACGGTGACTATGAAGAGCACGGCGCACGTATCCGCGACATCCGTGAAGCATCGAAAGCTGCCGGTAAAGTCGTGACGGTTCTTCTTGACACGAAAGGTCCTGAAATTCGTACACATACGTTTGAAGAAGGAAAAGCACTCCTCGAAAAAGGCAAAGAAGTCATCATCGTCTCGACAGAAGAAATCGTCGGAACGAAAGATCGTTTCTCAGTCACGTACGAAGGCTTGTACGAAGACGTTGAAGTCGGTTCACGCATCATGCTTGACGACGGACTCATCGGTCTCCTTGTCGTTGAGAAGCTCCCGAACCGCGACCTTCGCTGCGTCATCGAAAACGAAGGCGTCATCAAGACGAAGAAAGGTGTCAACTTGCCTAACGTCAAAGTGAACCTTCCTGCCCTTACAGACAAAGACATCGCTGACATCGAGTTCGGGATTTCACAAGACATCGATGTCATCGCGGCATCGTTCGTCCGCCGTGCATCTGACGTCGTTGAGATTCGTCAACTTCTCGAGCGGAACAACGCGTCACATATCAAAATCTATCCGAAAATCGAAAACCAAGAAGGTGTCGACAACATCGACGAAATCTTGGCGATTTCTGACGGTTTGATGGTCGCTCGTGGTGACCTCGGTATCGAGATCCCAACAGAAGAAGTCACACCAGTTCAAAAAGAATTGATCAAGAAGTGTAACGACCTCGGGAAACCGGTTATCACGGCTACACAAATGCTTGACTCAATGCAGCGCAACCCGCGTCCAACTCGTGCGGAAGCATCTGACGTCGCCAACGCCATCCTCGATGGTACGGATGCGGTCATGCTTTCAGGTGAGACGGCAGCAGGGGACTACCCAATCGAGTCAGTTCAAATGCAAGCAGCGATCGCTGTTCGTACAGAGCAAATGCTCGACTACAAAAACTTGCTCAAAGATCGTCAGAAGCGCAGTGAGCACACGGTAACGGATGCGATTTCACAAGCGGTCGCCCACACGGCGATCAACTTGAACGCTAAAGCGATCTTGACGCCGACACAATCAGGTTACACGGCTGCTCGTACAGCGAAGTATCGTCCGGAGGCGAACATCATCGCGGTGACAGAGTCAGAGCGTGTGGCACGTCAATTGAACCTCGTTTGGGGCGTTTACCCGATCGTGGCTGACACGATGCCGAACAACACGGATGAGATGTTGGTACAAGCTTCAGAAGCGGCTCGTCACGCTGGATTCGTCACTGACGGTGACCTCGTCGTCGTCTCGGCTGGTATCCCGGCTGCGACTGCAGGTACGACAAACATGATGAAAGTTCACATCGTCGGTCACGCCCTCGCAAACGGACGTGGTATCGGTGAGCGTGGTCTCGTCGGTGAAGTCGTCGTTGCGAACAATGCAGACGAAGCGAATGCGAAAGCGAAAGAGGGCATGATCCTCGTCGCACCATTCACAGACAAAGAAATGATGCCAGCGATCGAAAAAGCGGCTGGAATCATCACAGAAGACGGTGGATTGACGAGCCATGCCGGCATCGTCGGACCATCACTCCGTAAACCGGTTATCGTCGGTGTCGAATCAGCGACATCAACGTTCCGCGACGGACAGATGATTTCAATCGACCCACTCACTGGTAAAATCTACAACGCGTAATCGAATGCCAATCGAACCGACCTTTTCATGAGGTCGGTTCTTTTTCCATTCAGAAAGAGAGTGTGTAATGAGTGCCTATTTATTCTTGCTGTTGCTCGTATTGATTGGGGTCATCTCCCATAACCAGTCGGTCATCATCGCCAGCAGCGTCTTATTGATTATTAAAGCGGTCGGATTCGGCGACCAACTGTTCCCGACGCTCGCCTCGAAAGGCATCCATTGGGGCGTGACGATCATCACGATCGCCGTCCTCGTGCCGATCGCGACCGGCGACATCGGCTTCCGGGAATTGTGGAATAGTATTAAAGGGCCAGTCGGGATCGTTGCGTTCGCCTCTGGAATCTTCGTCGCCCTTGCCGCCGGACAAGGGGTCCAACTGATGCGGGTCGATCCTGTCGTGACGACGGCATTGCTCGCCGGGACCATTCTGGCCGTCGGTTTCATGAAAGGCGTGCCAGTCGGACCGCTCGTCGGAGCCGGGATCGCCGCCTTGATTTTAGGTGGATTTAACCTGCTCCAAAAGTGGTTCTGACATTTTTTGACGGCTGGATACGCTTACATTTCTTTTTTTCAGTAAATTGTTTATACTAGATAAAGGACAGGGTGGAGCGAGCTCGAAACGGATTGGGGAGAGTCTTCGACTCCTCGCCCTTATTCCCTACACACAGACTGTATATGCGGTCGATCACTTTTAAAGACTGAGGGGGAGTTATTGATGTCAACGACAAAAGGTTTAGAAGGAATTGTGGCAGCGGCCTCAAAAGTCAGTTCGATTATTGACGGACAATTGACTTACGGAGGATACACGATTGACGATTTGGCAGACCACGCCACATTCGAAGAGGTTGTTTTCCTATTATGGAACGACCGCCTTCCGAAAGCAGAAGAATTAACTGAGCTCTCAGCAGCGCTCGTGAAAGAAGCCAAATTGCCAGAAGATGTCATCGCGACGCTCGAGCGGGCGCCGAAATCGGCCAATGCGATGGCGACGATTCGGACTGCGCTTTCACAGCTCGCGCTTTATGATGAAGAGTCTGAAGATATGAGTCCGGAAGCGAACATGCGCAAAGCGATTCGTCTCCAAGCGCAAATCGCCACGATCGTGACGGCGTTCGCTCGTCTTCGTAAAGGCGAACAACCGGTTGCACCAAAACAGGGCTTGTCTTATGCGGGCAATTTCTTGTACATGTTGAACGGAGAAGAGCCGAGTGAAGTCGCCGAGAAGACGATTGACAAAGCACTCATTCTCCACGCCGACCATGAATTGAACGCTTCGACGTTCACGGCCCGCGTCTGCGTCGCCACATTGTCGGATATTTATTCAGGTGTGACGGCGGCGATGGGCGCCCTCAAAGGCCCGCTCCACGGCGGTGCGAACGAGGCGGTCATGAAGATGCTTCACGAAATCGGCTCGGTCGATAAAGTGGAGGACTACGTCCGCGGCAAGTTCGAACGCCGTGAGAAAATCATGGGCTTCGGTCACCGTGTCTATAAGGACGGCGATCCGCGTGCGAAACACTTGAAGGAGATGAGCCGCCAATTGACGGCCCAAATCGGCGAACCAGAATGGTACGAGATGTCTGAGAAAATCGACCATCTCGTCGAGACGGAAAAAGGCTTGAAACCGAACGTCGATTTCTATTCGGCTTCAACGTATTACGCACTCGGCCTCGACGAAGAGTTGTTCACACCGATTTTTGCGGTCTCACGCATGTCGGGCTGGATTGCTCACATCCTCGAGCAGTATGCGGACAACCGTTTGATCCGTCCTCGCGCTGAATACATCGGCGAGACGAACCGGTCATACGTCCCGGTGAACGAGCGTTAATTGACGCCGGACGAAAAGTTCGAGTCACAATTTAGACATAAACTTTGGTAAACTAACAATTGACGTAGGTCGGCGTTCGCGTCGGCCTACATAAATGTACTTAGGGGGATTCATTATGTTGACACAAAACGAAAAGATTACAGTTGAAAACGGTGTTTTAAACGTACCGAACGTACCGACGATTCCATTTATCATCGGCGACGGCACAGGACCTGACATTTGGAACGCTTCAGTTCGCGTCTTTGATGCGGCTGTCGAAAAAGCATACGGCGGCGAGAAGAAAATCGAATGGATGGAAGTGTACGCTGGGGAGAAGGCGTTCAACCAAAAAGGCGAATGGCTCCCGAACGAGACACTCGATGAAATCCGTGAATATTTGATCGCCATCAAAGGCCCATTGACGACACCGGTCGGCGGCGGGATCCGTTCACTCAACGTAGCGCTCCGTCAAGAACTTGACTTGTACACTTGCTTGCGCCCGGTCCGTTACTTCACAGGCGTTCCTTCACCGGTCAAACGCCCAGAGGATACAGACATGGTCATCTTCCGTGAGAACACAGAAGACATCTACGCGGGCATCGAATACGCGTCAGGCAGTGACGAAGTAAAGAAATTGATCTCGTTCTTGAAAGAAGAGATGAACGTCAACAAAATCCGTTTCCCAGAAACGTCTGGCATCGGGATCAAGCCGATCTCGTCTGAAGGAACGAAGCGTCTCGTCCGCGCGGCGCTCGAGTACGCGATCGCGAACAACCGCAAATCGCTCACGCTCGTCCATAAAGGGAACATCATGAAGTTCACAGAAGGCGCCTTCAAAAACTGGGGCTATGAGCTCGCAGAAGAAGAGTACGGCGACAAAGTCTTCACATGGGCGCAATATGACCGCATCAAAGAAGAGTCTGGCGAAGCGGCTGCGAACGAAGCGCAATCGAAAGCTGAGGCAGAAGGCAAAATCATCGTAAAAGATTCAATCGCTGATATCTTCTTGCAACAGATTTTGACACGTCCGCGTGAGTTCGACGTCGTAGCAACGATGAACTTGAACGGCGACTACATCTCGGATGCGCTCGCTGCCCAAGTCGGCGGAATCGGGATTGCACCTGGAGCGAACATCAACTACGTGACAGGCCATGCCATCTTCGAAGCGACACACGGTACGGCACCGAAGTATGCTGGCCTCGATAAGGTCAACCCGTCATCGGTCATCTTGTCAGGTGAAATGATGCTTCGTCATATGAACTGGAACGAAGCGGCTGATCTTATCATCAACTCGATGGAGAAGACAATCGCCTCGAAAGTCGTCACATACGATTTCGCTCGTCTCATGGACGGCGCGACAGAAGTGAAGTGTTCAGAGTTTGCGGATGAATTAATCAAAAACATGTAAGACATCAGCTAAACCAAGGGGGAGAGCACAATGATTCGTCGCAATAAGATCTCGGTTATCGGTAGCGGATTCACGGGGGCCACGACGGCACTGTATTTGGCTCAAAAAGAGCTCGGTAACGTCGTGTTGCTCGATATCAAAGAGAACGAGAACCCGACGAAAGGAAAAGCGCTCGATATGCAAGAGACGGCGCCGATTCAAGGGTTTGACTCATGGATTACGGGGACGTCCGATTATGCGGACACCGCGGACTCGGATATCGTCGTCATCACAGCGGGCATCGCGCGCAAACCAGGCATGAGCCGGGACGACCTCGTCTCGACGAACGCCAAAGTGATGCGGGCGGTCACGAAAGAAGTGGCCCGGTACTCACCGGATGCGATTATCATCGTCTTGACGAACCCGGTCGACGCGATGACGTACGCTGCCTTCAAAGAGTCAGGCTTCCCGAAAGAGCGTGTCATCGGTCAATCCGGTGTGCTCGATACGGCCCGGTTACGGACGTTCGTCGCTGCGGAGTTGAATATCTCCGTGAAGGACGTCTCTGGATTCGTGCTCGGCGGGCACGGGGATGACATGGTCCCGCTCATCCGTTATTCGTACGCGGGCGGAATCCCGCTCGAGAAATTGTTGCCGACCGACCGCATCGACGCGATCGTCAATCGGACCCGTAAAGGCGGCGGCGAGATCGTCCAACTGCTCGGGAACGGATCGGCCTATTATGCGCCGGCGGCGGCCATCGTCGAGATGGTCGAAGTGATCTTGAAAGATCAACGGCGGATTTTACCGGCCATCGCGTATCTCGACGGCGAGTACGGTTTCCACGACTTGTATCTCGGTGTGCCGACGATTCTTGGTGCGAACGGGATTGAACGTGTGCTCGAACTTGAATTGACGGAAGACGAGACGGCGGCGCTACAGCGCTCTGCCGACTCGGTCCGCTCTGTCTTGAACGTCCTCAACTGAGGGCTCACCTCGTCTGCATCTGCAGACGAGGTTTTTTTGTATGGGCGGCGCATGCTACACTGAAAGCAGAACGTGGATTTGTTTTGTTTTTGTAAAGATTTGCTTTGAGGTTGGTCGGACGTGGCATTGATTTGTAAAATAGGTAGTGTACATGACTGAACAGATAGATTAGAGGAGGAACTAAGCGTGGCTGATAAAGTAATTGTTGTCGATGACGAGGTGTCGATTGCGACGTTATTAAAGTTTAATTTGGAGCAAGCCGGATTCGAAGTCGAGACGGCGCATGACGGGAAGACCGGACTTGAGCTGGCTGAGAAGCAAGACGCCGTCTTAATCGTCCTCGACTTGATGTTGCCTGAGATGGACGGTCTTGAAGTTTGTAAACGGCTCCGCCAACAAAAAGTGAACACACCGATTCTCATGTTGACTGCGAAAGACGATGAGTTCGATAAAGTGCTCGGTCTCGAGCTCGGTGCCGATGACTATTTGACGAAGCCGTTCAGCCCACGAGAAGTCGTGGCCCGCGTCAAAGCCATCCTGCGCCGTTCGGCCCCACAAGAAGCACCAGCGACGGACACGGACGTCATCGAGATCGGCGACGTGAAAATCATCGCGTCAAACTATGAAGTGTTCAAGAACGGTGAACGGCTCGAGTTGACACCGAAAGAGTTCGAACTGTTAGCGTACTTGGCCAAAAATAAAGGGCGCGTCTTGACGCGCGACCAGCTCTTATCGGCGATTTGGAATTACGACTTCGTCGGAGATACGCGTATCGTCGACGTCCACATCAGCCACCTTCGGGAGAAGATTGAGCCTGTGACGAAAAAACCGACCTATATCAAGACGATTCGTGGTCTCGGCTATAAGATGGAAGAGCCGATGGCCGAATGAAGACGTACCGCTCCCGGTTTTTGACGACGCTCATTCTACTCGTGACGGGCGTCCTATTGACCCTCGGGATTGTGCTCGGTCAATTGTTCAAAGATTTCTATTTGGATTCTGAACGCGATCGTTTGAAAGAAGACGCTGAGTTGGCCGCACTCTATTTGGACGGAGGCGAACTTGCGGACATTCAAGATTATGTCGGTCAAATCGATGACGAGAGCAGTTTCGATATCTTGCTCCTCAATCGGCGGATGGAAGTCATCGCCGGGACACCGTTTCGGGTCGGCTCATTTGATTTCCGGATGGATGCCGCGTCGATTCCGGAAGGCGGAACGTTCGGGAACGAGACACGCGAGGATTTGATTCAGTTCACGAAGCCGATTGAGTTGTCATCAGGCGACACGGTGTACTTGAGCTTTATCCGCTATGTCTCCGATTTGGAGAGCGTATATGATCGGATTTGGCTGACCATCGCGTTGGCGTTGATTTTCTCGTTCTTCTTAATCCTTTTCGTGTTACACAACTTGACGAACCAATTCATTCGACCAATCGACGAGGCGACCATCGTCTTGCGTGAACTGGCAGACGGGAACTATCGGGCCCGTGTCTACGAGTTACGGAACGACGAAGAGACGGGCAGTCTGGCCGGATCGATCAACGTGCTCGCCCGCAACTTGGAGACAATCTCACTCGGTGAATCGGTTCAACGGGCACGGCTTGAGTCGCTCATCGAGTATATGGGGGCAGGACTGCTCTTGGTCGACGAACGTGGCATCGTGACGCTCGTCAACCGTTCGTATCGCGACATGTTCCAATATGATGAATTGATGATCGGCCAGTTTTATCATGGTATCTTGCCGAGTCCGGACGTCGAGACGTTGATCGAGGACGTCTATTTGACGGAGGAGCCGCACCGCCGGCAACTGTCGATCCGGTCAGGTTTCAATCAAAAGACGTATATGGTGTCGGCCGCGCCGATTTTCAGTGATACGGGCATGTTGCGCGGGACGACGCTTCTCTTTAACGACATCACCGAATTGAAGCGTCTCGAGAAGATGCGCAAAGATTTCGTCGCGAACGTGAGTCATGAGTTGAAGACGCCGCTCACATCGATTCGTGGCTTCAGCGAGACGCTGCTCGACGGGGCGAAAGAAGTGCCGGAACTGCGTGATCAATTCTTGGATATCATTCAAAAAGAAGCGACGCGCATGCAGATGCTCGTCGAAGATTTGCTCGAACTGTCACGGCTCGAACGGGAAGATTTCCATCTGGAGTTCACCCCGGTACAGCTCAATCAGCTCGTTGAGGAAGTCTGTCTCGTGCTGAGCCAGAAGGCGGAAGGGAAATCGATTCACTTGGAGGCGCGCCACGATGGGGAAGTCGTCTTGCAGGCGGACATGAACCGCATCAAACAAGTCATCTTGAATCTCGTCGCCAATGCGATCAACTACTCGCCGGAAGGCAGCCAGGTCGAGATCGCCGTCGAGAAGAGACCGGACGGCTCTTATTTGATCGTCAAAGATAACGGCATCGGCATCGCGCCGAAAGAAGTGGGCCGTATCTTTGAACGGTTCTACCGGGTCGATAAGGCACGGAGCCGAAACTCCGGCGGGACCGGTCTCGGTCTTGCCATTGTCAAGCATATCGTCGATCTCCATCACGCGACGATTCAAGTCGACAGCGTCGAAGGCGAAGGCACGACGTTCACCATCAAATTCCCGAGTGCTTAACAAGGAATTCATGGCGAATTCATACCGGCTTTACAAAGCGATGCTACTCTATGGATGAGACCTCTTCATCATCTCGTGTCCCGATTGGTGCTCATCTCCACTCAATCGGGAGGATCGACCCTTTTCTAGTACCTAGAAAAGGGTCTTTTTTTTCGAACGCATGTACCCGTATGATATGATGGAACCAGATAGAATGGAGGTTGTCCAATGAATAAACTACTACTCCTTGACGGAAACTCACTCACGTATCGTGCCTTTTTCGCGCTGCCTCCGATGACGGATGCGAGCGGTCGAAACACGAATGCCGTGTACGGGTTCACGATGATGTTATTGAAGCTGATGGAAGACGAACAGCCGACCCATTTCGCGGTCGCGTTCGATGCGTCGAAAAAGACGTTCCGCCACGACACGTATGCCGATTATAAAGGCGGACGGCAAAAGACGCCGGGTGAGCTCCGCGAGCAATTCCCGATCGTCCGTGAGATTTGTGAGGCGTTCGGCATCAAAGTGCTCGAGCTCGACCAGTATGAGGCCGATGACATCATCGGGACGCTTTCCAAAAACACTGCGTTCGACCAAGTGACGGTCGTCACCGGTGATAAGGATTTACTGCAATTGATTGACGACCGCGTCACGGTCTACTTGACGAAACGTGGCATCACCGACGTCGAGGCGATGGACGCGGCGGCATTCCATGAGCGGTATGAGGGATTGAGCCCGCTTCAAATGATTGATTTGAAAGGTCTGATGGGCGATAAATCCGATAACATTCCGGGCATTCCCGGCGTCGGTGAGAAAACGGCCCTCAAATTGCTCACGGCCTATGGTTCCGTGGAAGGTTTATATGAACATACGCACGAACTAAAAGGGAAACAAAAAGAGAAGGTCGAGGCGAACGAGCGGGAAGCGCTCATGTCGAAACAGTTGGCGACGATTTATACCGACGTCCCGATTGACGTCAGCATCGACGAGCTCACGTTCCATCCGTATGACGCTGGGAAAGTGAAACCGCTATTCATGAGCCTGCAGTTCAAGTCGCTCCTCGGGAAACTGAGTCTCGACGCGTCGAGCGAGGAAGCTGTGGAAGTGCGTGATGTGAACCATATCGGGATTGACGAGCAAGAGTTGACAGAAGCGGTGCTCTTCCTCGAACAACTGCGCGACGATTATTTCGAAGAACCGGTCATCGGCGTGGCCATCGCATCAAAAGCAGGGGTGACCGTCGGTGACGTGTCACTCTTGGACGTACCGGCTGTCCGCGAGTGGCTGGCCGATGAAAAGCGGGCTACAATCTGTCTCGATGCGAAACAGACGATCATTCAATTGAAACGCCATGGCGTGACGCTCCGAGGCTACGAGGACTTGCTCGTCGCCGGCTATTTGCTCAACTTGTCGGGCGGGACGACACTCGACTCGATTGCCGCCCATTTCGAATACGCGTTGCCGGAAGACGAGGCCGTGTATGGAAAAGGAGCGAAACTACACGTCCCGGAACAAGACGTCCTCGACCAACACCTCGGGGAGAAGGCGATGGCCATTTTGACGTTGTTCGTGAACGTCAGTAACGAGCTCGTCCAAAATGAGCAGACATCGCTGTATGAGGATTTGGAACGCCCGCTCGCCTCGGTGCTCGCCGAGATGGAGTGGGCCGGGATTCACGTCGATGTGGCGACATTGAAGGTGATGGAAGACGATCTCCGCGACCGCTTGCTCCAACTCGAGACCGAGATTCATAACCTCGCCGGCGAAGCGTTCAATATCAATTCACCGAAGCAGCTCGGCGTCATCTTGTTCGAGAAGCTGGCGTTGCCGCCGGTCAAGAAGACGAAGACGGGATACTCGACGGCGGCGGACGTGCTTGAGAAGCTCGCACCGCTCCATCCGATCGTCGAACATATCATGCATTACCGCGAACTCGGGAAATTGCAGTCGACGTACGTCGAAGGACTACAAAAAGTCATCAAGGACGACGGGAAAATTCATACCCGTTACACGCAGACGTTGACACAGACCGGGCGGTTGTCGTCGGTCAACCCGAACTTGCAAAATATCCCGATTCGTCTGGAAGAAGGACGCCGGATTCGGAAGGCGTTCACAGCGAGCGAATCTGATTGGGTGCTCTATGCGGTCGACTACTCGCAAATCGAGCTCCGCATCATGGCCCACATGTCGCAAGATGAGAAGATGCTCGAGGCGTTCCTGCATGATGAGGATATTCACACGTCGACGGCAGCAAACGTGTTCCGGGTCGCCAAAGAAGAAGTGACGTCGCTCATGCGGCGCCAGGCCAAGGCGGTCAACTTCGGGATTATTTACGGCATCAGTGATTATGGGCTGTCGCAAAACCTCGGTATCAGCCGGAAAGAAGCGCAGACGTTCATCGATACGTACTTCGAGCAGTTCCCAGGCGTGAAGCGGTTCATGGATGCCGCCATCGAGCGGGCCCGGAAGCACGGTTACGTCGAGACGATGTTGAAACGTCGTCGCAATATCCCGGATATCCATTCGCGTAACTTCAACTTGCGCGGCTTCGCCGAACGGACGGCCATCAACACACCGATTCAAGGGACGGCCGCCGATATTATCAAGAAAGCGATGATTGATGTCGACGTGGCGCTCCGCGAATCGGGCTTGCGCTCGAAACTGTTGCTTCAAGTCCACGATGAACTCATCTTTGAAGGACCGAAAGAAGAGACAGAGGCGCTCGAGACAATCGTCAAACAAGCAATGGAACACACGGTCAAGCTCGACGTGCCGCTCCGCGCGGACGGATCGTTCGGGGAGACGTGGTTCGACACGAAATAAGAACGAGAAAGGAAATCACTATGCCTGAATTACCAGAAGTGGAGACGGTCTGTCGCCGATTGCGACCGTTCGTCTCCGGAAAAACGATTGCAAATGTCGAGGTGCTCGACGCGAAAATCATTCGGGGACACGAACCGGAGATTTGGGTTCAACAGTTGCTCGGTGAGACGATTCAAGACGTCGAACGGCGCGGGAAATTTATTTTGTTCAAATTGACGAACGGATATCTCGTTTCGCATCTCCGCATGGAAGGGAAATTCTTTCCGCATGACGAAATGGTCAATCCGGTCAAACATACGCACGTCGTCTTCACGTTCACGGACGGGACGACGCTCCATTACAACGACGTCAGAAAGTTCGGCACGATGGAACTGAAGACGAATGACGACTTGTATATGACACCGCCGTTGTCGTTGCTCGCGCTTGAACCGTTCGACCCTGAATTGACGGCGGAGACGCTTCATACCCGCTTGAAGCGGATGAACGTCCGGGCCATCAAGACGGCACTCCTCGACCAGTCGATTTTCGTCGGTCTCGGTAATATTTACGTCGATGAGACGTTGTTCCGGGCCGGGGTCCATCCGACCCGCCCGGCGGCTTCGCTCTCACTTGACGAGGTGCGTTTAGTGCACCAAGAGGCTGTGGTCGTGTTGACGGAAGCGATTGAGCGCGGCGGGAGCACGATTCGAAGTTATACGAATCCCGACGGAGCGAGCGGGACGTATCAAGAGACGCTCTACGTGTATGGTCAGACCGGCGAGCCGTGTAAACGTTGCGGCCGACCGATTGAAAAGATGAAATTGGGCGGACGGGGCACGCACTACTGTCCGCACTGCCAACAGTAAGAGGTGGACACGATGTTGAAGATTGGTTTGACAGGTGGAATTGCGACAGGGAAGTCGACTGTATCCCGTCTGTTTCGAAAGCAAGACATCCCGATTATCGATGCCGACAAGATGGCGCGAATCGTCATCGATCCGGGAGGCAAGGCGTTCGCGGCCGTTCGTGAGGCATTCCCACAATGTTTCTCCGGTGACACGTTGAACCGTCAAGCGCTTGGGCGTGAGATTTTTCATGATGACGCCAAACGCCAGTTGCTGAATCAACTCATGCATCCGGCGATTCGTGAGGAGATGCTCGAAGAAATGTGTGGCTACGAGGCGGCGGGGGAGACCGTCGTCATCTTCGACATCCCGCTCTTGTTCGAAGGGACGATGCGCGACCTGGTCGACTATACGGTCGTCGTCTATTGCCGGGAAGAGATTCAGTTGATGCGTCTAATGGAGCGGAACGGCTTGACGAAAGCGGAAGCGCTCGCGCGCATCCATGCCCAAATGCCGATTGAAGAGAAGAAGCAACAAGCTGATTTTTTAATCAACAATAACGGTGCTTTAGGTGATTTGGCGGACCAAGTGGCCCGCCTCGTCGAACAATTCGAAGACATGAAAAAAGAAGGCGACTGAGCGCCTTCTTTTTTTGTTCAGTTCAACGGGTCTGAGTCCGGTCGGCCTTTCTTCCACGTATCGAAGATGGCTCGGCCGTCACTCGGGTGACCGTTCGAATAATAAATCGGATAGAGCGAGAAGAAGACGTAATAAAACGAGAAATACGCGAATTGATACGTATAGAGCGTCGGTTCAATCTCTCGCATCAAGATGAAGGCGTTCACGAGCAAGATGCTCGATAGGTTGAAGATGGATCCGCCCGCGTACACGAGACTGCGGGTCAAGCGGTTGCTATATTTCAAGTCGCTGAACTGACACCACGCGTCATAGAAATAGACGCGGTTGAATTGCAGGCGCCCGACTTTGAATAACTTTTTACCGGTCCCAATCTCCATATCGAGCGAACCCCCAAATAGTTTCGCGAAGAAGAAGTGGCCGAATTGGTGGATAATCGTCACAATTGGCAAAATGATGAAAAACGAGATGATAAATTTGTCTAAATCGGTCCAATCGAACATGCTGTCCTAGCTCCTTTCCAAGCTCTACACCAAATTCCCCTCTTTTTCAAATCTGAAACTGTAAAAAAGTGAAAGAAATGTGACGATTCATAGTGAAAACGCTTCCATTTTTCCGTTATAATGGTGTCGTAACGCAGAAAAAAGGGGGACTTTACATGGGGACGAAAGTTGCAATCAATGGATTTGGTCGAATCGGGAGAATGGTGTTCCGGAAATTGATGCTTGAAGGGCGTCACGACGTGGTCGCCATCAATGCGAGCTATCCGGCGGAGACGCTCGCCCATCTGATTAAGCACGACACGGTCCACGGACCGTTCACACTCACGGTGAGGGCGCATGGGGATGCGCTTGAAGTCGATGGGAAACGCATCATGCTCGTCTCCGAGCGTGATCCGGAGCGGTTGCCGTGGAACGAGCTCGGCGTTGAAATCGTCATCGAGGCGACAGGGAAATTCAATTCAGACGTCGGGGCAACAAAACATTTGACGGCCGGTGCGAAGAAAGTCATTTTGACGGCGCCTGGGAAAGGCGAGCTGCGGACGATTGTCATGGGGGTGAACGATCGTGATTATTTACCGGAGCACGATCACATCATCTCGAACGCTTCGTGCACGACGAACTGTCTCGGCCCGGTCGTGAAAGTATTGGACTCGACGTTCGGCATCGAGACGGGGCTCGTCACGACCGTGCATGCCTATACGAATGATCAAAACAATATCGATAATCCGCATAAAGACTTACGACGCGCCCGTGCTTGTGGTAGTTCTATTATACCGACTTCGACCGGGGCTGCTAAAGCCATCGGACTCGTTTTACCTGAACTGCAAGGGAAACTGAACGGGATGGCGCTTCGCGTCCCGACACCGAACGTCTCACTCGTCGACCTCGTCGTCGAGTTACGCCGGGATGTGACGGTCGATGAAGTGAATGAGGCGTTCGAACGTGCCGCTCACGGAGAGATGACGGGTATCCTTGGTGTCTCGAACGAACCACTCGTCTCCATCGACTTCAACGGGGATGAGCGTTCGTCGATTATCGATACCGATTCGACGATGGTGCTCGGAGGCAATCATGTCAAAGTCCTCGCCTGGTACGATAACGAATGGGGTTATTCGTGCCGTGTCGTCGACCTGTTGGACATGGTCGCGAGCTACTTGCAAATCGGGCAACAAGAAACCCACGTCTGAAGAAATATATTTACACAAAAATATTTTTAAGGAATTGAAACAAATGTCTTGTATCGACGTCCCAAACGCGATACACTCTAACTCGTGAACTTCAATTGGTCTGACAAACGCAACTTAAAGGGTTAGGACCTCTTAGGACTAACTTGCCCCCGTGGTTGTGGGCGATTCAGGCACAAAGTGAGTGATCATCAACTACTTTGAGACCATTGATGTAAAGGGGGATCCACTAATATGGATACTATGGGACGTCACATTATTACAGAACTTTGGGAGTGCAATCCCGACAAATTGAACGATATCGACTACATCGAGCGCTTGTTCGTCGATGCAGCACTTCGTTCGGGCGCTGAAGTCCGCGAAGTCGCTTTCCACAAATTTGCGCCACACGGTGTAAGTGGGGTCGTTATCATCTCAGAATCACACTTAACGATTCACAGTTTCCCAGAGCATGGCTACGCATCAGTCGATGTGTTCACATGTGGGGACCGAATCGATCCAGCCACAGCTTCGCAATACATTGCGGAAGGCTTGGAAGCAAAAGTTCGTGAGGACGTTAAACTTGATCGCGGAATGGGACCGATTCGTGTTCCGGAAGCACAAGTTGCAATCAGCAAATAATCAGATTGACCTTTTGAGGCTGGCCGAATTTCGGTCAGCCCTTTTAATTGTTTTGTTAACCGCTTAATTTTGATATGCTTAACCTATATAAATAAGGTTTCGAGGTGGATAATGGGATTATTGGATAAGTTTCAAACACATGTCCAGACGGACGATTTGCATAAAAATGAGGCGCTACGCACACGTTACGTAGCAGCATCGCCGACCGCCGTGCTCACATGGCTCCGCGAACGGATTGAAGCACAAGGACAAACGGTTCGCCGGGTCGATGCAGACCGGGGCGAAGTGGCGTTTTACGGTGACGGCTGGGATGCACTGGCGACAGTCATTCAAGTGGATGGCGGACGCACGGCTGTCGACTTCACGTTGAACCGTGACCAGATGCTCGGACCGGACCTTGGTCAAATCGTCACCGCTTACTATGAGGCGCTGCAAGTGAAGTTCCCGCTCCGCGCCATCGGGAATCAATCTGTCGAACGATAAGGAGGGCTGAGCATGCGTTGTCCTAAATGCGATCATAATGGAACGAGAGTGCTCGACTCCCGACCAGTACAAGATTTCTATTCGATTCGTCGCCGTCGCGAATGCGAGGAGTGCGGCTATCGCTTCACCACGTTTGAAACGGTCGAACAGACACCGCTCATCATCGTCAAAAAAGATGGGAATCGGGAAGAGTTCAGCCGTGAGAAAGTGCTCCGCGGGATTATTCGGGCGTGTGAAAAACGTCCGGTCACGCTGGAGCAACTCGAAGGTGTGGTCACGAAAGTCGAACAGCAGTTACGGGCCCTGGGCCAATCGGAGATTCCGAGTGAACAAGTCGGTGAGCTCGTGATGAATGAATTGGCACGCGTCGATGAAGTGGCCTACGTCCGCTTCGCGTCCGTCTATCGCCAGTTCAAAGATATCTCTGTGTTCTTTAAAGAACTTGAAGATTTAATGAAGCAAGAGAAATCGACCAACTAGAGGGCGGCCTGCTGGTCGCCTTTTTTCAGGGGAGACCTATCATGGAAAAAGAACGAATCCTGTACGGGACTGACGAACTGTTGATTATGAGCACCGGGCTCATCGATCGCGAATCGTATCAGTCGTTGTATCACTTATATCAGCCGGTCATCGGCGTGAAGGCGCTCGCGATGTATCAGACGCTTTGGAGCGAGTTGAAACCCGGGAAGATGAAATCGAACTATATGTCCCACAGTGCGCTCTGTGAGATGCTCGACTACTCGATTAACGAGTTGACGGACTGTCTGTTCCGGCTCGAGGCGATCGGCCTCGTCCGGACGTATAAAACGAAAGACGAACGGTTGACACAATACGTGTATCAACTGCGCGTCCCGCTCGCACCCCATACGTTCTTGAACGACGGACTGTTGTCGAGTTTTCTCTTCTATAAAGTCGGAGAAGTCCGCTTCAAACAGTTGCAAGGGCGATTCACGATCGATCCATTGCCGGCCGGGATCATCGAGGTGACGAAAGACTTCAATGAAGTGTTCGACGTCAAAGGCGTCAATCATATGGCGTTCACCCAAAAGAACTACGAGAAACCGGACCGTGCCAAAATCGAAATCAACTATACGTTCGATATGGAAATCGTGAAAAAATTGACGAACTTCCCCGTCGGCTTCTTCACGAAGAAGCTCGATGAGACGATCACGAAGCTCGCTTACGTCTCCCAAATCGATGAAGAGACGATGGCCGAGATGTTGAAGGAGTATTTCGTTCACGAGGCGTATTTGCCGCTCAGTGAGCAAGAGAAGCGCGACGGTTGCCGCCAGATGGTCTTGCAGTTGAAGAAGAAACAGACACGCCATCGGAAAGTGAAGTCGGATGAGGCGGTAAAAGCAGACATCGGTGACTTGCATGACGTGACGGTCATGGAAGAAGCGCATCCGCATCAATACGTATCGACGCTACGGAAGACGCCGCAGTTGTCGAAGAGTGACGAGCAGCTCATCATCGACCTCGTCGATACGCTCGGGCTCGCACCTAGTGTCATCAATGCGTTGTTCTATTACTGCATCGAAGTGAAGAAACAGACGCGGCTCAGTGAGAATTATGTCATGCGGATCGCGACGAGTTGGAAAACGGCGGGCTATTTGAACGCCAAAGACGCGCTGGAACAAGAAGCGACACAAGACGCGCTCATCGAGAAGAAACAGCAGAAACGGGAGAACGTGCAACAGCGGACGACCGTCGGCTCGAGACGCAAAGACAATACCGAGATGCCGAAGTGGCTCGAGAACGAGGCGAAAGAGCAGCGGACGTACGATCAAAAACGAAAACAAGAGCTCGAGGCATCCGTGCCAGACGACGCGGAACTTGTCAAGCTGTTGAATGAATTGAAAGAGAGAGGATGAGGGACATGGAACGCATCAATCAAACGCTCGCCCAAATGATGAACCGGAAAGAAGTGCGGGAAGCGTACGAATCGATTCGCCGGCGCACCCTCGAACATCCAGAAGTCGTCGCCTTTTTAAAGGCGCATCCGGAGTTAGACGAGACGGCAGTCGAGGTCGGCTTCACGAAGCTCAGTGAATATGCAGAACAGATGGACGGCAAGAAGCTCGTCGAGGAGCAAGCCGTTATCCCGGGCCATCAGCCGGTACTCTATGTCGATCTCGGTCAAATCGCGATCCGTTATGAAGAGACGGTCAAACATCGTCAAGCACGACGCCAAAAAGAGATGGACCGGAAGTTCAAGAGTTTATTCTTGCCGGAAGAAGTGCGAGAGGCGAGTTTTGAATCGTTCGACTGGTCCGATGACGCCCGTAAAATCGCACTCCGCGAGTCGATGCGGTTCGTTTCGGGCATGAAGACCCGCCAAAAAGTGAACGGCTTATATCTCCACGGCAGCTTCGGCGTCGGGAAGACGTATTTGCTCGCAGCAATCGCCAACGAGCTGAAAGAGGCGGACATCGAGACGATTCTCGTCCACGCCCCGGGATTCGTCTCGGAAGCGAAACGGAAAATTCGGACCGACTCGTTCGATTCGTTTTTGACGTCGTTCCAACACGTGCCTGTGTTGTTGATTGATGACATCGGGGCCGAGGCCATCAGCCCGTGGGTACGGGATGAACTGTTCGGGATTATTTTGCAGTATCGCATGATGCATCGCTTGCCGACACTTTACAGCTCGAACTTCAGCGGGGAAGAGCTCGAGACCCACTTCTCGATTGATGGGTCGCCACAAAACAAAATGAAGGCGCAGCGGCTCATGCAGCGAATCTCGACGACGACGACACAAATCGAGTTAAAAGGTGAGAATCGCCGACGGTAAAGGGATTGTTTTTCTCGATTGAGTTGACTATACTAATAAGCATATAACCGATGCATGGAAGAGGACATGAGACGTCGTAACGGGTTTCAAAGCGAGGGAAGGCTGGTGAGAGCTTCCTAAACACGCCGATCGCCTTACTCCCTCAGAGCACCGTACGGGTCAATCGTGCGGCGATTCACACTCGTTATCGTGTGTTCGAGCCAAGCTTTCAGCTTGGGAACGAGGGTGGTACCACGAGAATCAAAGCTCGTCCCTTTCATAGGGATGGGCTTTTTTTATTTATTTTTAAACGTAGAGAGGGGAAGTTGACACATGATTCAATTGACATTTCCAGATGGGGCCGTCAAAGAGTTTGAGGCCGGAATCACAGCAGAAGAAGTAGCGGGTTCGATTAGCCCGGGACTCCGTAAAAAAGCGATTGCCGCAAAAATCGATGGTGAGATGATTGATTACCGTCGCCCGATCGAGCACGATGGGAAAATCGAGCTCGTCATGCCCGACTCAGAGGACGGCATCGACTTGATGCGCCACTCGTCGGCCCACTTAATGGCCCAAGCCATCAAACGGTTGTACGGTGAAGAAGGTAGCATCTACCTCGGGATCGGACCGACGATTGAGAACGGCTTCTATTATGACATCGAGATGGACCGCCGCATCAACGAGGAAGACCTTCCGGAAATCGAGAAGATGATGAAACGGATCGTCGACGAGAACTTGGATATCACACGCGAAGTCGTCTCACGCGACGAGGCGCTCGAGCGTTACAAACAGCTCGGGGACCCGCTCAAAATCGAATTGATTGAAGACATCCCGGCGAGCGAGACGCTCACGATTTACCATCAAGGTGAATTCTTCGACTTGTGCCGCGGGCCGCACGTCCCATCGACATCGAAATTGAAAGTGTTCAAGTTGATGAGCGTGGCCGGTGCATACTGGCGTGGCGACTCGGACAACAAGATGCTGCAACGCATTTACGGGACGGCGTTCGCGACGAAAGAACAACTCGCGGAACATTTGCGTCTGTTAGAAGAAGCGAAAGAGCGCGACCACCGCAAACTCGGGAAAGAGCTCGACCTCTTCTTCGTATCACAAGAAGTCGGTCAAGGCTTGCCGATGTGGCTCCCGAAAGGTGCCTCGATTCGTCGTACGGTCGAGCGTTATATCGTCGACAAAGAACTCGAGCTCGGTTACCAACACGTCTATACACCGGTCCTCGGTTCGGTCGACCTGTATAAGACATCGGGACACTGGGATCACTATCAAGACGACATGTTCCCGAAAATGGAGATGGACAACGAGGAGCTCGTCCTTCGTCCGATGAACTGTCCGCACCACATGACGATTTACAAACATGAGCCGCGCTCATACCGTGAGCTCCCGCTCCGCATCGCCGAGCTCGGTGGCATGCACCGTTACGAGATGTCTGGGGCGCTCACAGGCCTCCAACGCGTCCGTTACATGGTGTTGAACGACGGGCACACGTTCGTCACGCCTGAACAGATGAAGCAAGAGTTCAAAGATATCGTCCACTTGATTCAAGAAGTGTACGCCGACTTTGGTATTAAAGACTATCGTTTCCGTTTGTCGTACCGCGACCCGGCCGACAAAGAGAAGTACTTCGACAACGATGCGATTTGGGAAACAGCGCAACGTCAATTGAAAGAAACGATGGATGAGCTCGGCCTCCCGTATTTTGAAGCCGAAGGCGAAGCGGCGTTCTACGGACCGAAGCTTGACGTTCAAGTCCGGACGGCGCTCGGCAAAGAAGAGACGCTCTCGACGGTCCAACTCGACTTCTTGCTCCCAGAGCGATTCGATTTGACGTACACAGGGCCGGACGGCAAAGACCATCGCCCGATCGTCCTTCACCGTGGGGTCGTCTCGACGATGGAGCGTTTCGTTGCTTACTTGATTGAGGAGTATAAAGGGGCGTTCCCGACATGGCTCGCACCGGTCCAAGTCAAGTTGATTCCGGTCTCACACGTCCACGATGAGTACGTCGCAGAAGTGAAGGCAGAACTCGTCAAGCGCGGCGTCCGTGTCGAAACGGATCTCCGTGACGAGAAGCTCGGCTATAAGATTCGCGAAGCGCAGATGAAGAAGATTCCGATGACACTCGTCCTCGGCGACAAAGAACGCGATGAGCGTGCGGTCAACATCCGCCGCTACGGACAGCAAGAACAAGTATCGGCCACACTCGATGACTTCTTGGCATCGCTCACAGAAGAAATCGCGAACCGTTCACGTTAATCGGTCGACCATCCTTCACCGGAAGGGTGGTCGTTTTTTCGGTCTCAAGACGGATGCGGAACAAGCGATGGAAACGTAAGGTAGAAGAAAGGAGTGATTCATTTTGAATTATATGAAACCACTAGTGGCGCTCACGATCGGTTCGGTCGTCGCGACAAGCATGATACCTAAAGTAAACGCAGAAGCCATCGTCGATGACACAATCGTCACGCTCGGCGAATCGTTATCGGCCAGCCAACGGGACTGGGTGCTTGAACGAGTCGAGGCACCGGCCGGAATCGAACCGATTATCACGACCGCGGCCGATGAAGAGAAATATTTAGGGGATGCCGTCCCACAAGCGCAACGCGGAGGGGGTATGTACTCGTCGGCTCGGATTAAACTGACTGACGGGACCGGGCTCGATATCAAGACCGAGAACGTGACGTGGGTCACTGAAGATATGTATGCGAACGCACTGGTGACGGCCGGTGTGACCGATGCCGATATTTATATCACATCACCGATTCGCGTCACCGGGACGTCGGCACTTACGGGCATCATGAAGGCGTACGATCAGACCGCGGCAGAGACGGGCATTCAATTGTCCGAGGAGCGGAAAGACTTGGCGCAAGAAGAGCTGGCCGTCACGTCTGAAATCGGGAAGACGGTCGGACAAGAAGACGTGGCTGGTCTCATGAACGAGATTAAGGCGGCGATTGCCAACCAGGCGCCGGAGACGAACATCGAGATTCGTGATATCGTCATCCAAGTGTTGAATCAAAACAACGTCCAACTGTCGGACACACAGTTGACGCAGTTGACAACGCTGTTCGAGAACATGCAGCAGGCGAACCTCGACTGGGGTGCGATTAGCAACGGGTTGCAAGGGGCCGGTCAAGACGTTCAGGCGTTCCTCGAGACGGAGGAAGTCCAAGGCTTCTTCGCCCGATTGTTCGAAGCGCTCAGCAATTTCTTCAAGTCGTTGACGAATTGATCGACATTGACCACATGACAAATGGTATTAAAAAAGGGCGCTCGCCCTTTTTTAATACCATCGTTTATGAATATAATCGCGAGCGGACTCATGGTCATCTACAATTTTTAACGTGATTCGATTCATCTCTTCCAATAAGTCCGTCAAAATCGCTTCGAGCTTGGCATCACTTACCTCGTGGTGGAGCATCGTCTCTTGTACGATGTGTTTGATTTGGTCATGATAATCATGGTCATCCTTCACTTGCTTTCTCCAAGACACGGTCCATCCCTCCTTTTTTATTTTATTCCCTCGCAAAAGGTATTGCGAAACAGCGAAATGACTGTTATCATCATAAAAGTGTGAGCTACCAATTATTCATGCGCGAATTCTTGACATCTTAATCCTATTGGTGTTAAGATGACATAGTGATTAAATACAACAAAGCAGAAGCGCCCGCTTCTCACCTCGTCCGAACAGATTCGGTCAGGTCCATCATGTACGTGAAGCAGTCGAGGCTTGGTCTCTGCTGTCTCCGAAATGATGTGTGGGCGGGAAACTGCCGACGCTTTTTTTATTGCCATGTTGTCTTATCAATCTAAAACTCGTGCAACCGCACGATGGAGGTGCTAACCATTAGCAAAGAGCTCTTTATCAACGAAAACATTCGTGCCCGTGAAGTTCGCCTTATTGGAGCGGACGGTGCACAACTCGGTGTGCAATCGCGTAATGAAGCATTACGTTTAGCAGAAGAGGCTGAACTCGATCTCGTCTTGGTCGCCGACAAAGCTAACCCACCGGTCGCTAAAATCATGGACTATGGGAAATACCGTTTCGAACTTCAGAAGAAGGAAAAAGAAGCGCGTAAAAACCAAAAAGTCATCCAAATGAAAGAAGTGCGCCTCAGCCCGACAATCGAGGAAAACGATTTCCAAACGAAATTGCGTAACGCTCGCAAATTCCTTGAAAATGGTAACAAAGTGAAAGCGTCAATCCGCTTCCGCGGACGCGCCATCACACACTCGGAAATCGGCCGACGCGTCATGGAAAAATTGGCGGCGGAATGTGCCGACTTGGCAACAGTTGAGCAAAAGCCTAAGATGGAAGGACGCAGCATGTTCTTAGTGCTGGCTCCGAAGAAAGAAGATTAATCATCGAGTCATAGTGGGGAGGAAATACTCATGCCGAAAATGAAATCGCACCGTGGTGCTTCTAAACGTTTCAAACGTACTGCATCAGGTAAACTCAAGCGTTCACACGCTTACACAAGTCACTTGTTTGGTAACAAATCGACTAAAGCGAAACGTAAGCTCCGTAAAGGTGCTATCGTCTCAGCTGGAGACTTCAAACGCATTCGCAACATGATCGCGAAGTAATACAGAAAGAATTTAGGAGGGAAACCATATGCCACGCGTAAAAGGCGGTTATACGACTCGTCAACGTCGTAAAAAGCAAATCAAGCTTGCCAAAGGTTATTTTGGCTCGAAACACATTCTATTTAAAGTAGCAAAACAACAAGTCATGAAGTCACTCATGTACGCTTACCGTGACCGTCGTCAGAAGAAACGTGATTTCCGTCGTCTTTGGATTACACGTATCAATGCGGCAGCACGTACAAACGGTCTTTCATACAGCCGTATGATGCACGGCCTCAAGCTTGCAGGAATCGACATCAACCGTAAGATGCTTGCTGAGCTTGCTGTGACAGATGCACAGGCATTCGCGTCACTTGCTGATACAGCTAAATCAAAATTGAACGCGTAATCGTTCAATCGACAGCGCCGAGACCTTATCTCGGCGCTTTCTTTTTTCGGATAAATTCCTTAAACTTAAGATAAGGAGGACGGACTATGAATCCATCTGTCTTGGCCATCGTCGCATTGGCCCTCATCGTCTTGAACGTCTACACGTATGTGCAAGCGAAACGGTACACGCTCGGAGAAGGTGATTTCAACGTCTTATATGCTTATGCCGGCGGTGCGATCGGCGCGCTGTTCGGGCTCCATTTGACGCGTAAAAAGGCGGTTCATGCCCCAAAAAGCGTTCAAATACAAGTATTGATTTTGGCAGTCGGCTGGTCTTTAATGATTTTAGTACTGCTTTGAATGCAGAATAGGAGGAGCAACCGGTGAAATGGACAACATTATTTGATCGGCAGCGTGAATTAGATGAGCGGATCAAAGAAGAACATCAACTATCCGGGAACCAATTTGATGAGCGGCTGCTCGCTTTGCTCGTCGAACTTGGGGAACTCGCCAATGAGACCCGTAGTTTTAAATTTTGGTCAACGAAGGGCCCGTCGCCTCAAGACGTGATCTTAGAAGAGTATGTCGACGGCATTCATTTCCTATTGTCGCTCGGTCTTGCCCTCGGGTATGAACGCGATTCGTTCCCGGCAGGTAGCTCGTATCTTGATGCGACTGACGCTTTTTTGGACGTGTTCCGCAAAGTGACGAACTTTGGTTTGTCGAAAACGGAACCGATGTACGAGACGCTGATGGCGGCTTATCTCGAACTGGGCTATACGCTCGGCATCAATGAAGAGTTGATGGTGATGGCGTATATGGCCAAAAATGAAAAGAACCATGAGCGACAAAATCAAGGTTATTAATCGAAACGAAGGAGCGATGTCCCATGAACGAATCATTACATATGCTGAAACGCTTGACGGATGCCACGGGTGTCCCGGGAAATGAAGGAGAAGTCCGCTCATTGATGCGTGAGTATTTAGAGCCTCACGTCGAATCATTCGAACAAGATGGCCTAGGCAGTCTGTTTGGACGGGTGACGGGCAAGGCGGACGGACCGCGTGTCATGATTGCCGGCCATATGGATGAAGTCGGCTTCATGGTGACTCGAATCGAAGAAGGTGGCTTCTTACGTTTCCAAGCGCTCGGTGGCTGGTGGAACCAAGTGTTGCTCGCGCAACGCATGGACGTCGTCACACGCTCAGGCGAAAAAATCCCTGGGGTCATTGGCGCGAAACCGCCGCACGTGCTTCCACTCGAGGCGCGCAAGAAACCAGTCGAGATTAAAGATATGTTCCTCGATATCGGCGCGACATCGAAAGATCAAGTCGCGGAGTGGGGCATTCGTCCGGGTGATACGGTCGTCCCGCACTGTGAGTTCACGGTTATGAAAAATGAAGACTTCTTGATGGCGAAAGCATGGGATAACCGAATCGGTTGTGCCATCGCCATCGAGGCGGCGAAACGATTGAAAGACGACGAAGTTCCGGGTGTCGTCTTTACAGGAGCGACGGTCCAAGAAGAAGTCGGGTTGCGCGGTGCCGTCACGGCAGCCAACTTGGTCAAATCGGACGTCGCCATCGCCGTCGATACGGGGATTCCTGGAGATACACCAGGGATGACAGCGGCAGAAGGATTGTCGAAACTCGGGGAAGGCGTCCAAGTCATCTTCTTCGATGCGACGACCATCACGAACCCGCGTCTCATCGATTTAATCGTCGAAGTGGCGAAAGAGAACGACATCAAATACCAATTGGATTTGACACCGGGCGGTGGAACAGACGCAGGTCGCTTCCATTTGGCAGGAGTCGGGATGCCGGCCGTCGCGCTCACGGTACCGGTCCGTTATTTGCATACGAATGTCTCCATCATTCACAAAGCAGATTATGAAGCAGCCGTCGATTTGGTCGTAGCGCTCACGAAACGACTCGACCACGAAACGGTTCAATGGTTGAAAGAGGGATAATATGACGAAAATCACGTCTACGAAAAGTGAGACGATTAAGCGCTTAAAGCGGTTAATGACGAAAAAAGGCAGACAAGAGTCCGGACAATTTTTGGTCGAAGGCGAGCATTTGGTCGACGAAGCCATCCGTGCCGGACGTCTCGTCCAGCTGATTATGGGGGAGTCGTATACCCCGAAAGGATCATGGCGCCTCGATGAGATGCCGGTCCTCGAGCTATCCGACCATGTGGCCGATTTGTTATCAGAGACGGAGAAAACGCAAGGTGTTTTCGCTGTCGTCAAGATGGCCCCGGTCGAACGGAAAATGAAGCATGTGCTCGTCCTCGATCGCATCCAAGACCCGGGTAACCTCGGGACGATGATTCGGACGGCCGACGCGGCCGGCTTTGATACGGTCCTGCTCGGAAAAGGGACGGTCGACCCGTTCAATGCCAAAGTCGTACGAGCGACACAAGGCTCCTTGTTCCACGTCAACGTGAGCTCGGTCGATTTGCTTGAGACGTTGCCTGAGTTGAAGAGCGAAGGCTTCCAGATTTATGGTACGGCGCTCGCTAAAGCGACGTCGTACGAACAAGTCGATTTCAGTGACAAGGTCGCGCTCGTCATCGGCAACGAGGCACAAGGCGTGCATCACGACGTGCTCGATCTATGTGACACACGCGTTCATATCCCGGTACTCGGCGATGCTGAATCGTTGAATGCAGCTGTCGCGGCCGGTATTCTCATGTATCGCATCGCATTACAATAACCTTGTCAGCACTGACGAATCGTGATAGGTTAATTACATCGAACAAAATAACGAATAGACGTTGAAAGAGCATAGTACGCGAACTACCGAACGAGTACAGGGAGCATGGGCCGAGACTGCGAGCCGATGCCTTGGTCGGCGCTGAATTCACTCTCGAGTCGTGTTGGAGACAACACCGGGGTAGCATCCCGATACCGATGCTCTCAAGTGGGCCGATTTCGGCCAAGTAGGGTGGTACCGCGATTATTCGTCCCTTCAGTCATCGACTGAAGGGACTTTTTTTTGTAGAGGAGGAAATAAGAATGAAAGAACAGTTGGAACAATTACAACAAGAGGCGCTGCACGAGATTCAAGCGGCCGCATCGCAAAAAGAATTGAACGATGTCCGCATCAAATATTTAGGGAAAAAGGGACCGATGACCGAGGTGCTCCGCGGGATGGGGAAACTCACTCCTGAAGAACGTCCTGCCGTCGGCGAACTCGTCAACACGGTCCGGACAACGATCCAGGACACGTTAGAGGCACGGATCGAGGAAGTGAAGGCGGTCGAACTCGAAGCGAAACTTGCGGCGGAAACGATCGATGTCACGCTCCCGGGTCGGACGTCACTGCCAGGACATACGCATTTGCTCCAACAAATCGTCGACGAGATGGAAGATCTGTTCGTCGGTCTCGGGTACACAATCGCCGAAGGTCCAGAAGTCGAGACGGATTTGTATAATTTCGAGATGCTCAACCTTCCGAAAGACCATCCGGCCCGCGATATGCAGGATTCGTTCTATGTCACAGACGAAACGCTCCTCCGGACGCATACGTCGCCTGTTCAGGCGCGGACGATGCTCCAAGCAGAAGGGAAGCCGATTCGTATCATCTGCCCGGGCAAAGTGTACCGTCGCGACGAGGATGATGCGACACACTCGCATCAGTTCATGCAAATCGAAGGGCTCGTCATCGATGAGCATATCTCGATGGCTGATTTGAAAGGGACGCTCGAGTCGTTCGTCAAGCAGCTGTTCGGTGAGACGCGTGAGATTCGTCTCCGTCCGAGCTTCTTCCCGTTCACCGAGCCGTCGGTCGAAGTCGATATCTCTTGTTTCAAGTGCGGCGGCAAAGGCTGCAACGTCTGTAAGAAGACCGGCTGGATTGAGATTCTTGGTAGCGGGATGGTGCATCCACGTGTACTCGAGATGGCAGGCTATGATTCGACGAAGATGTCTGGTTTCGCATTCGGAATCGGTGTCGAACGGATGGCGATGTTAAAACATGGGGTGGACGATATCCGCCACTTCTATACAAACGACTTACGCTTCATCGAGCAATTCTAAGGGGGATCACACATGTTATTATCAAAAAAATGGTTGAATCAATATATTGATGTATCCGATTTGAGCGGAGAAACGCTCGGCGACTTAATCACGAAAAACGGGATTGAAGTCGAGAGCGTCGTCAGCCGGTCTGAAGGCTTGTCGGGACTCGTCGTCGGACACGTCCTCACGTGCGAGAAGCATCCGGAGGCCGACAAATTGAACGTGACGACGGTCGATATCGGTGCGGACAGCCCGGTCCAAATCGTCTGTGGCGCGCCGAACGTGGCCGCCGGTCAGCACGTCATCGTGGCGACCGTCGGCGCGCGTCTCCCGGGACTGAAGATCAAGAAAGCGAAGCTGCGCGGCGTCGAGTCGCAAGGGATGATTTGCTCGCTCGAGGAACTCGGGTTCGAGAAGAAGCAGATTCGTGAAGATGAGCAGGACGGCATTCACACGTTCCGCGAACCGGTCGAAGTCGGGGCTGACGTCATCCGCCTGTTAGACCTCGACGATGAAGTGATCGAGCTCGGTTTAACACCGAACCGCTCGGACTGCTTGAGCCTTTACGGAATCATTCATGAAGTCGCGGCCATCCTCGAACGTCCATACACATTACCGGCTGCCGACGTGACGACAGATGTCGCGAACACGGTCAGCGTTCGTCTCGAGACGGACAACTGTCCGTATTACGCGACTCGCCGTGTCGACGGCGTCGTCATCGGTGACTCGCCGCAATGGTTGAAAAACATCTTGATTGCTGAAGGCGTCCGTCCGATCAACAACGTCGTCGACGTGACGAACTACGTCATGCTCGAGCTCGGTCAACCGCTTCATGCGTTCGATACGGCGAAACTCGGAACGACGATTGCTGTTCGTCAAGCACATGACGGGGAAGAAATCGTCACGCTTGATGACGTCACGCGCACGCTCGATGCCTCGATGATGGTTATCACCGACGGCGAGAAGCCTGTCGCCATCGCCGGCGTCATGGGTGGAGCGAACACTGAAGTCGATGCGACGACGTCGAGCATCATCCTCGAGTCGGCCTACTTCGTACCGGCATCGGTCCGTAAGACGAGCCGTGTACTCGGCTTACGTTCAGATTCGAGTGCCCGCTTCGAAAAAGGGGTCGATCCGGAACGCCTGCAACTGGCGCTTGACCGTGCGGCTGAACTCATCGTCGAAGTGAGCGGTGGCACAATCAGTGACATCGTCGTGGCTGGGGACAAAGCCTCGGCGGCACGGACGATTGACGTCTCGGTCGCTTATATCAACCATCGACTCGGAATGGAGCTCGAGCAAGCGACGATCGTCCGCATCTTGGAACGACTCGGTCTCGATGTGACCGGGGACGAGACGTTGACGGTCCATGTACCATCGCGTCGTCCTGACTTAGAGTTGCCGGCTGATATCACGGAAGAAGTGGCACGCCTCTACGGCTATGACAGCCTTCCGTCGAGCCTTCCGGCGTCACACTCGAAAGGGTACCTCCCGAAAGAGAACGTGTTGCGTCGTCGCGTCCGTCGTATCCTACAAGGCGCAGGATTGTCGCAAGCCATCACGTACTCGCTCACGAGCGTCGAGAACGCCTCGCGCTTCAGTGGGGCCGACTTGGCACAAGTGAACTTGGCGATGCCGATGAGCGAAGAGCGTTCGGTGCTCCGGACATCGCTCATCCCAGGTCTGCTCGAGGCGGCACGTTATAATACGTCGCGTCAACAAGCGAACGTACGGTTGTATGAGACAGGGCGTGTCTATGTCGAACAAGGCGAGACGTTGCCACGTGAAACGGAGCGGGTCGCCGGCGTATTGACGGGACTCTGGTACGATCATCGTTCACAAGGCACACGTGTCCCGGTCGACTATTTCGTCGCCAAAGGTGCCGTCGAGACGCTCTTGTCTGCGCTACGCATCGAAGCGACGTATGAGGCGGCCGTCATTGCGGATATGCACCCAGGTCGTACCGCAAACGTGCTCATCGATGGACGTGTCATCGGTTACGTCGGACAAGTCCACCCGGGCGTGTCCAAAGACGTGTACGGGTTGAAAGAAGTATACGTCTTCGAACTTGACTTGGACGTGTTGCAACAGACTGCCGAGCTCATCTATGAAGATGTGCCACGTTTCCCATCGATCACACGCGACTTGGCGCTCGTGTTGAAACGGGATATCCCGGCCGGTCAAGTCGAAGCGACGATCAAACAGGCGGCTGGACCGCTCCTGATTGACCTCGCCTTGTTCGATGTCTATATCGGGGAGAACGTAGGGGACGACGAGAAATCAATCGCCTTCTCGCTCAAATATCAAGATCCGACCCGCACGCTTCAAGATGAAGAAGTGACGGCGTCTTATGAAGCGATTCTCACTGCCGTGCAAACGGCGCACGGTGCGGAAGTTCGCGCATAACTTAAAAAATGGTGTCCACACGAGGTGGGCACCATTTTTTATTATTGAACTTCGAGTGCCAAGTCGCCGAACTTTGTCCAACCGACGAGGCATGTCACTTTATACAAGACGAGCGTGACGACGGCCGGAAGGACGACTCCGGTCCCGACGAAGATGAGAAACGCGTCCATGCCTTGCGCGGCAAGGATGTTGAGCGGCGCAATCAATGAGTTGAGCCCGAGTCCCGCAATCTCATAAGGCACTTCGAGTGAGAAGACGAGTGTCGCGATCGGTGCGCTGATCATCGCTGCGATGAACGGCGGCATGAGAACACGAGGGTTTTTGACGACGTTCGGGAACTGAACTTTCGGTGTGACGAAGAACGAGGCGACCAAACCGCCCGGATCTGTTTGACGATATGCCATGAGTGTGAAGCCGACGAACTGGGCCGTACATCCGATCAACGCGGCGGCACTGGCGACCGGGTCGAGTTGAAGTGCGATGGCGAGGGCAGCCGATGAAGCCGGCGACATGAGCATGACACTGAATACGAGCGCGATGACGAGCGATGTCGCGATTGGCGACGTATTGACCGACGCGGTGATGCTAGCGCTAATCGAGTTGATAAGCGGTGTCGTGACGGCGGCTGCGCCGACGCCGACGATGCCGCCTCCGAGGACGGCTGTGACCGGGACGACCATCATATCGAATTTCGTCTTGCCGAGGACACGTTTACCTAACCATACCGCAGCCGCTGCTGCGATCAAGGCGCTGATTGGTTGACCCGGAACGAGGACGAGCCCGCTCTCGGTCGCTTGGAGCGCCGCACCACCGACGGTTGCCGCAATCATCGAGCTGAACAAAATGAGCGTGTTGCCGCCGAGCTGATAAGCGACACCGGCACCGAGAGCCGGGGCGAGCAATGATTTCGCGACTTGCCCGATCAAGACGAGTGTCTCGATGCCGGCCATCTTCCCAATCGTTTCAATCAAGAGTCCGACCCCGAGCGTGACGAGGACGGCGCTTGCCATTCCTGCTGATATTTTGATCATTCGATCCATTGCGTACTGTTTCACTTCCATCATCTCCTCTATGTGTGTCAATCCAATAAAAAAACCTATCCGGATGGGATAGGCGCGTCGGTCATTCCATGAGCGCCTCGTCCGAAACCATCGAAACAAGGGCCCAAAAATTCGTCTCGGTCATCGAGTCGATTTTTAGTCCCTCAGTCGAATAATAATCAGTAGGCCGTGTTGCGCATGGGTTTTCATCATTGCCAGCTCCTCCGTTTGTTAAGATTTGTCTAAGAGTAACACGATGATTTTCAATAATCAATATTTTCTGAAAATTTATTTGAAAATATTTGGGAAGCGAACAAAAACAGAGGTGGCCACTTTTCAAATGAAAGCGTCACCTCTGTTGAATTGATGCGTTATGACGTGCTGGCTGCGAATGAGCCGACTTGTTGATCGATGAAGGCCATCGAGATCGAATTGAAGTGATCGGGCTGGTCGACATTGACGACGTGGCCCGAGTCCGAGACGACTTGGACGTGTGCCGTCGGTTGATGTTTGGCGGTCCGTTCGACGGCTTCAAGGAACATGTAGTCCTCGTCACCCATAATATAGAGAATCGGTACGTTCGTCTCGATTGACGAGAAATGACGAAGCAATGGATTCATATTCTCGGTCATCTTGAACCAACGAATGAACTCACGCTGACACAGGTTGGCCGCGTCGCGGACGAACATCATGCGTGATTTCTTATGCCGTTTTTTCGGTAACAAAATCCACGCGAACAATTGATATAGCCACATGTATGGCACGAAGCTCTGCACGAGACTGCCGAGGCGAATCAACAACGTCGAGCGGACGTTGAACTTGACGATGGCCCCGCCGAGTACGACCGAAGCGATTCGCTCCGGATGGTGCTCGAACATCGCTTGAATGACAATCGTCCCGAGTGATAAGCCGACCATGTGACCTTTTTCAATCTGTAAGTGGTCCATGACTTCGACGACATCTTCGACAACGACGTCGAGCGTATACGCGTTCAGCGGTTGATTCAACGACTGTTCTGCGTTGTAAGAGCCGCCGTGTCCACGTAAATCGAGCAGGAGCACGTTATATTTCTTTTTGAACGGCCGAATTTGACGATACCAATGCGACAGACTTCCACCCGCGCCATGGATAAAGATGACCCAAGGGTGGTCGTCGCTTAATGTGTACGTTTTATAATGCAACATGAACGCTATCCTCCAAAAATTTTTAAGTTCATTAAACCCTAAAAACAATATACCATATCTACAAATGTAGGACTATCGTTTCAACTCGCTCAAGCGGATTGCTTTTTTCGTGTTGGCGAAGTGAACTTTCGCGACCTCGTTCAAGCGGGCTTGACCGTAACGAAGAATCAAATCGGCCGCGACTTGGTCGACTTTGGCGCCGGCACCTTTCGGTAACGTGACCCCGAGCGTCGCACTCAACTTGTCCATTTCTTTTAAGAACAAGGCGCGGGCGAGAATGGAGGCAGCGGCCACAGCGACATGCAGTCCTTCCGCTTTCGTCGAGAAATAGACATCATCTTTGACGACAGCTTTTTCAGAACGAAGATGGTTGTAGTAGACGTTCTTTTCAGCGAACTGATCGATTAAAATCGCGTCTGGTGTCGCATCGAGCTTCTGCAATAAGGCGGACAGAGCGGCGTTATGGGCGATGGCCGTCATTTTGCCTTGCGTCATCGTCCGTTGCATCTTATTATACGCCGGATTATGAAGCGTCGCCTTCTGATAGGTGATGGTGACGTGCAAGTCTTTGGCGATGCGGACGATTTCTGTGTCCGACAACAGTTTGGAATCTTTGACCCCGAGTTCTTTGACGAGGGCGATTTTCTCTTTTGGCACGTAGGCGGCGACGACGACGAGCGGTCCGAAATAATCACCTTTTCCAACTTCGTCACTCCCGATGACGGACCAGTCCGAAAAGCCTTCCGGTAGAACATTTTTCGGAACACTCGGTTCTTTTTTAATGCTCGTTCCCCATTTGGCGGCTTCCGTGTCGGCATCGCGTCCCTGGAACATGACTTTACCCGAATTGTAGACCGTAATCACACACTGAGGTGTTTTGGCACTGAATCGTGCGTGTGGCGGAGGCTTGACTGAATGGGCCCGATAACTCGCGATGAGTTCCTCCTGGGCGGCAACTGATAATTTGATGACTTGATTGCCCAATGTGAGCACTTCCTTTCTAACGCTAGCAAATCAATCTTACATTTTTTTTAGATATTTTGAAACCAAAGTTTCGCTCTAAACGTATAGACAAGTGAGTCAAGAAAGAAGCGAGGTGAGTCGGAGATGTGGTGGCGCGATGACATGGATGAAGATGAGGCAGAATCTCTCTATAAACATATTCTCGAGCTTGAGGCTCGGATTGCAAAACTGATCGCCCATCAAGTCAGGGTGCGTCGCTTGCTCATGCAGGAATCGTCGGAAGCGGCGACCGAGCAAATCATTGCGTTACAAGCAGAAGTCGATCACTATTTGTCACTGCTGCGACAAGAACGGACGGAGGCGGTCGATCGCTATAATCGCTTGCGTCTCGAGCAGACGTTAGGACGGGTCCGCCAGTCTGTCGGTCAACCGAGCCGACCGTTGGCAGAGTGGGACACGATTGAACAGGCGCTCGCGCTCGAAGTCGAACATTTGCGCCGCGTTCTTTCGTACGAACGACAGCGACGCGCCGAGGAGGAGTGGTAATGGAATCGTTAGATCAGCTGTATTGGTGGGTACTCATCATCGCGGGTCTCGGGACATTCGTGTACATGATTTTTTCAGATGCGTTCGATGTATTTGATGGTTGGTTCAATCCCGCCGTCATCTTATCCTTTTTAGCGCTCGGTGCGGGCATCGGATTGATTTTAAACGCGCTTGCCCACGTGTCACCGATGATTGGGCTCGCCGTCGCCCTCGTCGGTTCATTCGCGCTCACGACGCTCCTGTACTTATTCATCCTCTTGCCGCTGTCGAACGCGGAAGAATCGATCGGAATGACCGATGAATCGCTCGTCGGACTTGTCGGGCGATTGACCGTCCCTGTTCCTGAAGGCGGATACGGTGAAGTACTCGTCGAGTCAGTCATCGGTTCGATTTTGAAGACGGCCCAAAGTGTAGACGGCAAGGCGATTCCAAGTGATCGCCGTGTCATCATCATCGAAGTCGAACGAAACATTGCGGTCGTCATGGAATATGACGAGCCGACAATCCGAAAGGAGTTTTAATCTATGAGCACAGCCATTTTAGCCAGTATTATCGTCGGGGTGATCTTACTTGCCTTGATTTTCGTCTTCGTCTTGAAGTATCGCACGGTCGGACCGGATGAGGCGTTGATTGTTACCGGAAGTTACTTAGGAAAAAAGAACGTCCATAGCGATGCGTCCGGCAACCGCGTCAAAATCATCCGTGGGGGCGGAACGTTCGTCTTGCCGGTGTTCCAGCAGGCAGAACCGCTCAGCCTACTCTCGAGCAAGCTCGAGGTGACGACGCCGGAAGTGTATACCGAGCAAGGTGTACCGGTCATGGCGGACGGGACAGCCATCATCAAAATCGGCGGCTCGATCAGTGAGATCGCCACGGCGGCCGAACAATTCCTCGGCAAACCAAAAATTGAACGCGAGAACGAGGCGAAGGAAGTGCTCGAAGGTCACCTCCGGTCGATTCTCGGTTCGATGACAGTCGAAGAGATTTATAAAAACCGCGACAAGTTCTCACAAGAAGTACAACGCGTCGCCTCACAAGATTTGGCCAAGATGGGCCTCGTCATCGTCTCGTTCACAATCAAAGATGTTCGTGACAAGAACGGCTATCTCGAATCGCTCGGGAAACCGCGAATCGCTCAAGTGAAGCGCGATGCCGATATTGCCACGGCCGAAGCGGACAAAGAGACGCGCATCAAACAAGCGGAAGCGATGAAGGACGCGAAGAAAGCGGAACTCGAACGGGCTTCGGAAATCGCGGAAGCCGAGAAGGAGAACCAGCTTCGCATCGCGGCATATCGTCGTGAACAAGACGTGGCCAAGGCCCGCGCCGACCAAGCGTACGAACTCGAAGAGGCCCGCGCCAAACAGGAAGTCACGGAGCAACAGATGCAGGTCCAAATCATCGAGCGTCAAAAGCAAATCGAGCTCGAAGAGAAAGAAATCATGCGTCGTGAGAAACAGTATGACTCAGAAGTGAAGAAGAAAGCCGATGCCGATCGTTACGCGATCGAACAGTCTGCCGAAGCCGACAAGGCTCGTCAAATCGCCTCAGCCGACGCCGAGAAGTACCGTATCGAAGCGGAAGCGAAAGCCGACGCCGAACGGGTCCGCCTCGCCGGTGTGGCCGAGGCCGATTCGGAACGAGCGAAAGGTGAAGCGGAAGCCGAGATTATCCGCTTGACGGGTCTCGCCGAAGCGGAAGCGAAACAAAAGATTGCCGAAGCGTTCGAGCAGTATGGTCAAGCCGCCATCCTCGACATGGTCGTCAAGATGCTTCCGGACTATGCGAAACAGATCGCGGCACCGCTTGGCAATATCGACAAGATTACGGTCGTCGATACGGGCAGCGGCAAAGACGGCGGAGCCGGAAAAGTCACGGGTTATGCCACTGACTTGATGGCGTCGCTACAACAGACGCTCAAAGCGTCGTCAGGAATCGATATGAAAGACTTACTCGACAACTTTGCTGGAAAAGGCAACGTTCAGCCTAGTGCGAGTCGCGAGTTGAGCGAATCGACGTTCGCTGCGACGGAAGAATAAGCAGGAAGCCACAGACACGTCATCGTCTGTGGCTTTTTGTTTCACGCTCATTCCCCTAAATTTGAAACGAAAGGCTTCAAACTCAATCGATTTCTGACGATAAGTGAGATGTCAGACCATTAGAGAGAGGAAGTAGCTATTATGAAAAAATCACTCATCATCGGCTTGTTGGCCGCATGTGTGACTTGGTTGCCAGGTTGTCAGTCTGTGATTGACCAGCCCGAAGCAACTGTGGAAACCCGTCAATCGATGGGCGTCGTGCTATCTGATGTTGGTCTTGGGGACCAATCGTTCAGCGACGCGGCGATGCGCGGCATGGGACAACTTCGTGAGACGGGGGAATGGTTCGTCGATTACCGCGAGCTTACAGAGACAGAGACGTATAAAGCCGGATTTGAACAGCTCGTCGCCGACGGACACGATGTCATCATCGGCCTTGGATTCGCGTGTCAGGAGGACTTGGAGACGGTGGCGGCCGAATATCCGGAGCAACAATTCGCATTGATTGATGCCGTCTCGACGTTGCCGAACGTTATGTCCGTGACGTTCAAAGAGACGGAAGGTAGTGCGCTCGCCGGGGCAGTCGCGGGGCTCGAGACGGAATCGAACAAGATTGGGTTCATCGGCGGAGTCGATAACGAATTGATTAACAAGTTCGGGACCGGTTTCGAACTCGGAGCAAAAAGCGTCAACAACGACGTGACGATGCTCGTCGACTATGCGAACGATTTTGCCTCACCTGAACTCGGTCGCAAGTTGGCGGAGAAGCAAATCAAGGCCGGAGCGGACGTCTTATATGCGGCAGCTGGACTGACCGGGGTCGGTGTGTTGGAAACGGCTGAGCGGAACGGTGTGAAGGCGATCGGTGTCGACAGCGATCAATCGATGATCGCACCGGATGCGGTCATCACGTCGATGTTGAAACAAGTCGACTTGGCCATCGTCGAAATCGCGAATCGAATTGAGGACGAAGCGTTCAGTGCCCACGTCGAACTCGGGATGGATGAAGGCGGTGTCGGATTGGCCGCGCTTCGTCGCGTCCAATTTGATGAAGACGAGATGAAACGGTTCGAAGCGTTTCAGAAACAGTTGATGGAGGGGACGCTGAAATGAGCTTACGGAAACGGTTTATCTTCTCTACCGTCTTCACGGTCTTGTTGATTGTGTTGATGATGAGTTATGTATTATCGACGCTCAACCGATTGCAGACGTACAATGAACAGTACGGCTCGCAAATGATCGAGCTGTCACAGCTCGAGACGTCGCTCTTGCAAGAACAGTCACTTTGGACATCGCTCGGAGAGCAGATGAGCCAATCGACAGTGACGCAACTCGAGCGCATCCGGGCGACGAACGGGGAAACGTTCGCGATGCTCGAACAAACATATTTGATTCCGGAATTTGCGACGCACCTGGAACGGGCGACGACGAAATATGAACGGATTGAAGCCGAAGTGGAGGCGGCCGAGGCCGCAGGGATTGCGGCCCGAATTCAAGCGGCCAAGCTTGAAGGCGTGTTGAACGATGTGAACACGCTCCTCTTGAAAAACGGAACGTTCTACGAGGCGCTACAGGCCGAAGCGGCGAGCGAGACGAAACGTCTGTTTCTCGTTTCGATTTTGTTGACCGCTTTCGTCATCGCGGCACTCAGTGTCTATAACTTCTTCTTCGCCCGCTCGATCACGCATCCGCTCGAGCGAAACGTTGAGGCGGCGGAAGCAATCGCGGCTGGCCGGTTGATTTCATTGCCGGATTCGACGCGACGTGACGAAATCGGACGTTTGGAACGGGCCATGCAAGAGATGACGTTGTCTCTACAGACGGTCATCGGGTCCATCCGTGTCACGTCGATGAAAGTGAACGATATGACGGAGACGGCGGCCGCCGAGAACGAGGCCGTGGTCAGCACGACGTCGAACATCACGAATGCGGTCGATGAGATGGCGAATGGGGCCCAGTCGATTGCGACCGAACTGCAAGAGACGCTCGAATCGGTCGGAATCATGGCGACCTCGTTCGAGACGAGTTTGAACCAGACGAAGCAGACGACCGAACAGACGACCGAGATGACCCGTGAGGTCGCGGCCGGCATCGAGACGCTGACGGATCAGGAGGCGATCCTAGAGCGTTCGAGCGCGCGCAACGCATCACTCGTCCATCGGATGGATGACTTCGCCCGAAAGACCGAAGAAATCGAGAAGATGGCGAAACTCGTGGAAGACGTCGCCGCCCAGACGAATCTGCTCGCCTTGAACGCCGCCATCGAAGCGGCACGCGCCGGAGAAGCCGGACGCGGGTTTGCGGTCGTCGCCAGCGAAGTGAAGAAGTTGGCGGAAGAAAGCAACGTGGCGACACGTTCAATTTTCGGCGTCGTGCAGACGATTCGCGATGAGGTCGTCCGCTTGACGGACATGGTCGAAGAATCGAGTCGTGAGCAGACGGCACAGCTTGAAGCGTTCGGATTGACGAAGCAGGCGTTCAGTCGAATCCATGATCGGACCGATCACGTCGCCTCGTTCGTCGGGACAATCGAACGCGAGATGGTCGCATCGAGCACGGAAGTCACGAACGTGTTGAAACGGGTCGAGGAAGTGAGCGGCGTGACCGAGGAACTCGCAGCCGGTAATGAAGAAGTCGCGGCCTCGATGAAAGAACAGCAAGCGAGCTTCGATCAAATTTTCGCCTTGATGCAAGAATTAGAAGGGCAGGCCGCAGCACTCGCGAGCCAAGTCCAACATTTTGAAGAGCACTGAGACAAGTTTCGGCTTGTCTCTTTTTTGTCGTCTCGAAACGGAAGAGACGCCCGCGCTTCTGTGTCAGGAGCGCGCCAGAACCGTCAAAGGCGGACCGGGCGCACCGATGCCCATTTCCTCATACTAGAGGAGAGACTCACGCGAGGAGGAGACGTATGGAAAAGTGGAGACGGTATGTCATCGTGCTGCTCGTCGGACTATTCATTGGGGTGGGCTACATGTTTTACTCGAAAGAACCGGAGACACCGATGGTCGAACAGTTCGTCGCGACACCCGAGCCGGAGGTCGAACCGAGTGTCCCGACCGAAATCGTCGTCTATGTGACCGGGGCGGTCGAGGCGCCCGATATGTATACGATGCCGCAAGGGGCCCGTGTCGGGGACGTGCTGTCTCTCGCCGTCTTGACGGCCGAGGCCGATCCCGAACAATTGAATTTGGCCCAATTGCTCGTCGATGGGACGAAAGTGAGCGTCCCGAAAAAGGGGGAGACGGTCGTTATGCCGGCCGCTGAAGAAGCGAACGGGGGGACGAACGGGGTCCATGTCAACAGTGCGACGAAAGACGAACTGATGACCGTACCGGGCATCGGTCCGGCCAAAGCCGAGGCGATTCTCAATCATTTGAAACAGCATGGGCCGTTCAAGTCGTATGAAGAGATTGGCAACGTCAAAGGGTTCGGGGAGAAGACGTTAGAAAGCATGGAAGGCTATCTGTTGGTTCCATGACATGCCACTGTATCCGTTGTTGCCCATCAGTCTGTTGCTCGCCGGGATACACGGGGCGGTCGCCCTCTGCGTCCTGTTGTCCGTCGCCATCGCCTTCACTTGGCGTGGTCAATCCATGTATGCGCACGTCGGTGCTGCCTTGCTCGTCCTATTCGTGTTCGTACGTCCTGACGCCGCACCGTTGCCGGCGGACGGTCCTTATGCGTTCACCATCGAGAGCCGGCGGGACAATGGTCCGACGGCACGTCTATACGGACAAATCGATGGGACGGAAGGTGTGTTGACCGGTCGTGAACTCACGCTCGGTCGTCCGGGCGAGACGTGTCTCGTCACATTCACCGATACCCCGTTCGCCCCACTGCGCAATACGGGCGGATTCGACGAGGCGGCGTGGGCACACGGGGCCGGACTTGTGTTCAAAGGGAAGGACACCGCCATCGAGGCATGCGGTCCGAGTGATGGAATTGCTGGAGAGATGCTCCGTTGGAAGGAGCGACAGCTCGCGAGAATCGAGGCGACGTACCGACCGGATGTGGCGCTCTACATGGAGGCGTTATTGTTCGGGGAGAGCCGGTTGCTCGACGAGGACACCTCGTTCTCTTACCGAGTGACCGGTCTGCTTCATCTGCTCGTCATCTCCGGGTCACACATCGCGCTACTCGTGCTCGGGCTGCGTTGGTTGACGAAACCGTTACCGCTCCGACGCGAGACGAAGACGCTGTTGATACTCGTGGCGGTCACGTTGTTCGGATGGTTGACCGGATTTTCGCCGCCGGTGGCCCGGGCCGTGCTCGTCGCCGACGTCCTGCTCGGGCTGTCCTTGTTCGGCTATCGTGTCCGTGACCCGATTCGGCTGCTCAGTTGGTGCGCGGCGTTCTTGCTCGCCTTGCAGCCGTACTTGTTGTGGAATTTAGGGTTTCAGTTGACGGTCGCGATGACGTTGTTCTTGCTCGTGACCCGTTCGATTTGGACCGGGCCATTCGGACTGGCCGTATACGCCCAATGGTTCGGGCTCATCTTGTTATGGCCCGTCCAACCGATTATCTCGGTGCTGGCACCCGTGTATAACGTCGTCGGTGCGTTCTTGATCTCCTGGGTCGTCATTCCGCTCGCCCTGGTCGCGTACATCGTGCCGACCGCTGAACCGCTCTTGCATCCGATTCTCGATGGCCTGAACGGGACGTTCGCCTTGCATCACGACTGGCAGCCGTGGCTCCCGCTGCATGAGTTTACGTTTTGGCACGCTCTTGCCTTGGCGATCGTCCTCTGGAGCGGATTGATGCTCCTCGAATGGAAACGATGGAGCGGTTGGGGGCTGGCCGTGCTCGGCTTAATGCTCATGCATGGCGGCCTTGAATGGATCGAGGAGCCACGCGTCACATTTTTGGATGTCGGGCAAGGCGATGCCATCGTCGTCGAGTATGGCGAGGTCACGGGCGTCATCGATGTCGGCGGGGTGTTTCAAGATCCGAAGGAGTCGAAGCGGTCCACGTATGACCCGGGGGCGGACGTCGTCGCCCCGTACATATGGAAACGGGGAGAGACACGTCTCGATTTTTTGTTGCTCACCCATGCCGATCATGATCACGTCGGCGGACTGTCCGGATTGCTCTCGTCCGTCGACGTCGATGAGGTATGGTTGTCGGCGGAAGTGGCGGATTCAGCCAAACGAAATGCTTTGCTGGCCGAGCTGGCGGCCTATCAGGTTCCGGTCCGTCTCCTGAAGAGCGGGGACCGGCCGTACCCATGGATGTGGGTCGTCGCCCCGGGCGAGGCGGGCGAGGACGAGAATGCGAACTCGGTGTCGCTGTTCATGCAGGTCGGGATGCTCACATATTTATTGACTGGGGATTTGCCGGAGGAGCGGGAAGGAATGATTCCGACTGTTGATGTCGATGTGTTCAAACTCGGACATCATGGATCGAACACATCATCGAGTGAGGAGCTGTTGCACCGGATTGATCCGGAATGGGTCATCATCAGTGTCGGCCGGAACAATCGGTACGGACATCCGCATCTCGACACGTTACAACGTCTCGAAGGAAGGCGGGTATTGCGGACCGACGAGGACGGGATGGTCGTCTGTGAACGAAATCGGTGTCGTGGGATTGTGACGAAGGCGGTACCGCCATGAAAAAACTATGATAAACTAAAAAAGCGATTGCTCCCCCGGGGCAATCGCTTTCTGACTGACTTATAGGCTCAAGAACTTGATGAGGACACCGATCGCGAAGATGGTGAAGAAAAAGCCGAACGGGACGATGAAGCCGATTGCTGAATCGATGGCATCGTTACGTTTGCACTGTACGTCGTTCTCGAACGGGTTTTCGCTTTGTGGGCGAACAGAGTTAATATGCATAGTGAGTCCCTCCTTGAAATGGTTCCGTCCTAAGTATAGCGAATCAGTGAAGGATAATCTATGTTTAGATAAGAATAAATTGTGAAAGTGGTGTGTGTTTTGAATGAACCGTGGCTGCATAACGGAAAGTTGTCGAACGTGTACGTCCTATTTGGGACAGAAAAATATTTGCTAGAGACGTGGGAGCGGGCCATCATCAAAGCGGCCAACCCATCCGGTGACCACTTTGATGTCATGCAGCTCGACTTGCACGAGACGTCACTCGACACGGCGCTCGATGAGGCGGAGACGGTCCCGTTCTTTAGCGAATATCGGACCGTCATCGTCAAACAGGCCCAGTTTTTGACGGGAGCCAAAGAGAAGCAAAAACAAAACGTCGAGCGGCTGACCGAATACGCGTTACAACCGGCGCCTTATTCCGTGCTCGTCTTTATCATCGAGGCAGAGAAGCTCGATGAACGGAAAAAGGTCGTCAAGCGCTTGAAAGAGCGGGCCATCGTGCTCGAGGCGAAAAAGCCGAGCCAGTCGGAGCTGATGCGCTACGTCAGCGACGAATTGAACCGACGCGGCCAAAAGATGGAGCGGGCGACCGTCGAGCGGCTGTTGTTCCTTTGTCAGGATGATTGGGGCAAACTCGTCCGCGAGCTCGAGAAGTTGCAACTGTACGCGAGTGAAGGGGCCGAGATTCCGATTGAGATCGTCAACGACCTCGTCCCGCGCACACTCGAAGACAACGTGTTCCAACTGTCCGAGTTTTTAGTGGCGCGGCGTGCGGATGCGGCGCTTCGGCTCGTTCGTGATTTAGAGAAGCAAGGTCAAGAGTTGATCGGTTTGTTGGCGCTTCTGGCGCGTCAATACCGGAATATGTATCTCGCCAAACAGTTGACGGAGAAGGGGTATGGCGAGAAGCAAATCGCCTCGAAAATCGGGGCGCATCCGTATACGGTGAAATTGGCCTCGCAAGCGAGCCGGAACTTCTCCGAGGCTCAACTCGGACGGGCGCTGACCTTGATTGCCGACGCGGATGAGGCGATGAAGACGGGACGGGGTGACAAGCAGATCGTGTTTGATACGCTCGTCTGCCAATTGACATTATTGTGAGGTGAGGACATGGGATTACAGGAAGTAGGGCTAGAAGCGATGATTCCGCTCCGCCATGAAGTGTTGCGGCCGGGGTTGCCGGTGGAGACGTGTTATTTTGACGGGGATGATGCGGAGACGACGCGTCACTTTGCCTGGGTCGAAGATGGTCGTGTCGTGTCCATCGCGACCGTCATGCGGCAAAGCCGTGAGTTTGCGGGCGACCGCGTGCCATTTCAATTGCGCGGCATGGCGACCGCTCCCGATGTCGCTGGGAGGGGGATCGGGTCGGCCTTCTTGCAGGCGCTCCATCGCGAGCTCGATGCCGATTGGTGGTGCAACGCCCGAGCCGTCGCGGTCCGATTTTATGAACGGAACGGATTGAAGACGGTCGGTGACGCGTTTGACATCCCCGGAATCGGCTACCATTACGTCATGCGAACCCAAAAAACAGCCGGCTCCTAATGGAGGCGGCTGTTTCGTTTTAGTCTCTAATTAGAGAGCTGCGATGCGAGCTGCAAGACGTGATTTGTCACGGCCAGCTTTGTTTTGGTGGATAAGACCTTTTGCTGCAGCTTTGTCGATTTTCTTCGTAGCGAGGACGAAAGCTTCTTGAGCAGCTTCTTTGTTTCCTTCGAGTACGAGAGCGTCAACACGTTTCACTGCTGTACGCATTGCTGCTTTCTCTTGCGAGTTTGCGACGCGACGCTTTTCAGAAGTTTTTGCACGTTTGATTGCTGATTTGATGTTTGCCATTGTTTTGTCACCCCCTGAAACAAGAAAGTGTATGTTCTTATTACTTCAAGTAATCATTCAACAGAACAAGCACAATTGTAGCAAACGCTTATTCGAAAAGCAACCACTTGATGATTATTCTGAAAACTATATGTGGTATTGTTGAAGTAGGTCGTACACATTAACTTAGGATTTTGATATAATGACACGGTATGCATGAGAAGGATAGGTGAACCCATATATGAACAAACAAGAATTAGAGAATCGTCAGAAGAAGATTCGGAACTTTTCCATCATCGCCCACATCGATCATGGGAAGTCGACGCTCGCTGACCGGATTCTCGAGAGAACTGGTGCGCTCACGGCGCGTGAAATGAAAGAACAGACGCTCGACGCGATGGATCTCGAACGGGAACGTGGGATTACAATCAAGTTGAACGCCGTTAAATTGAACTATACCGCAAAAGACGGAGAAGAGTACATCCTTCACTTGATTGATACACCGGGACACGTCGACTTCACGTATGAAGTGTCTCGTTCGCTCGCAGCATGTGAAGGGGCTGTCCTCGTCGTCGATGCGGCACAAGGGATTGAGGCCCAGACGCTCGCGAACGTTTATCTCGCGCTCGATAACGACTTGGAAATCATCCCGGTCATCAACAAAATTGATTTGCCGTCTGCGGATGTCGAACGCGTCCGTCAAGAGATTGAGGACGTCATCGGTTTGGATGCGAGTGATGCCGTACCGGCTTCGGCCAAAGCGGGCATCGGGATTGAAGAGATTCTCGAACAAATCGTCGAACTCGTCCCCGCACCGACGGGAGATCCGTCAGCGCCGCTTCAAGCGTTGATTTTCGACTCGTATTATGACGCCTATCGCGGTGTCGTCGCTTCGATTCGAATCGTCAACGGTTCGGTCAAAGTCGGAGACAAAGTACAAATGATGTCGACGGGTAAATCGTTCGAAGTCACGGACCTCGGCGTCTCGACACCAAAACCGTTATCGGTAAAAGAATTGAATGTCGGGGACGTTGGGACGCTCTCGGCATCGATTAAAACGGTCGGCGACGTTCGGGTCGGTGACACGATCACACTCGCTAAAAATCCGTCGACGGAACAGCTCCCGGGTTACCGGAAGATGAACCCGATGGTCTACTGCGGTCTCTATCCGATTGACGCAGCGAAGTACAACGATTTGCGTGAAGCACTTGAACGGCTTCAGTTGTCGGACGCGGCGCTCGAGTTCGAGCCGGAGACGTCACAGGCACTCGGCTTCGGATTCCGTAGCGGATTCCTCGGCATGCTTCACATGGAAATCATTCAAGAACGCATCGAGCGCGAGTTCGGCATCGATTTGATTACGACGGCACCGTCGGTTATCTATCACGTCACGACGACGGCGGGCGAGGTTGTTCACGTCGATAACCCGTCGAAGATGCCCGAGCAACAAAAAGTCGAATCGATTGAAGAGCCATACGTCAAGGCAGCCATCATGACTCCGAACGACTATGTCGGGGCCATCATGGAACTCTGTCAGAAGAAACGCGGCAGCTTCATCGATATGCAGTATATCGACACGACCCGCGTCAAAATCACGTATGACATCCCGCTCAGTGAGATCGTCTATGACTTCTTCGACCAGTTGAAGTCGAGCACGAAAGGCTATGCGTCGCTTGATTACGACTTGATCGGCTATCGTCCGTCGCGTCTCGTCAAGATGGATATCCTCCTCAACAACGAGCTCGTCGATGCCTTGAGCTTCATCGTACACCGTGATTTTGCCTACGAACGTGGGAAAGTCATCGTCGAGAAGCTGAAAGCACTCATTCCGCGCATGCAGTTTGAAGTGCCGATTCAAGCAGCGGTCGGAACGAAGATCGTGGCCCGTTCGACGATTAAAGCCCTCCGTAAGAACGTCCTTGCCAAGTGTTACGGTGGTGACATCTCGCGGAAACGTAAATTGCTCGAGAAGCAAAAAGAAGGTAAAAAGCGCATGAAGATGGTTGGTTCCGTCGAAGTGCCGCAAGAAGCGTTCATGTCCGTCTTGTCGATGGACGAAGAATAATCGTTCGCCCTTATCTCCGGATAAGGGCGATTTTTGTCATTTGGCAGGATTCGGTACGTCTGGTACGGAATAGTACGTACTTACAGATAAACAGAGGAGGAGTGGCGGTGATCTATAATTTTTCAGCCGGACCGGGTGTCTTACCGGAACCGGTGTTACGTGAAGTGCAAGCCGAGTTTCTTTCCTATAAACAAGGGGTGTCCATCGTTGAGATGAGTCACCGTTCTGATGCGTTCGCCACGATTGTCGAGCAGCTCGAGGCGAGATTGCGGCGGTTGATGCAGATTCCTGACGACTATGCCGTCCTGTTTCTGCAAGGCGGGGCCACACTACAGTTTTCGATGGTGCCGATGAACCTGCGCGAGACCCGCCGCTTCGCCTATCTTGACAGCGGGGTTTGGTCGAAGAAGGCGATTGCCGATGCGAAACACTTCGGGGATGTCGTCGTCGTCGGCAGTTCGGCAGCGACCAAGTATCGTGAACTTCCTGCATGGCCGCAGACGATTTCCGACGTCGACTACCTTCATGTGACGTTGAACAACACGATTGAAGGGACGCGCTATACCGAGCTCCCGGACACGGATGTCCCGCTCGTCGCCGACGTCTCGTCAAACATTTTGGCGGAAGCGATTGACGTCAAACGCTATGGGCTGTTATATGCCGGTGCCCAAAAAAATATCGGACCGGCCGGATTAACGCTCGTCATCATCCGTCGCGAGTTGATTGTCGACCGTCAGTTGCCATCCTATCTCGCATACAGTCAGCACGTCGATTCGCTGCTCAACACTCCGTCGACGTTTAGTCTATATGTCGCCGAGCGTGTGCTCGCCTGGGTCGAGGACGAAGGCGGGGTCGAGGCGATGGAACGCCGCAACGTCGAGAAGAGTAGTCTATTTTACGATGCGTTGGATGCGTCGCCCTTGTTTCATGCCGTCGTCTCGGGCACAGAGCGGTCGTTGACGAACATTCCGTTCACGACAGGGGACGCTGGGACGGATGAGGCGTTTCAACGATTCGCCGAGGCACATGGGTTAATCGAGCTCGGCGGTCATCGTTCGGTCGGAGGCCTGCGAGCCAGTCTATATAATGCGATGCCGCTCGAGGGCGTGAAACGTCTCATCGAAGTGATGCATGAGTTTGAACAGGAGGGACAAGATGTTTCATATAAAAACGTATAACCAAATCGCAGAAGACGGGTTACGGCGTTTCGAGCCGAGCGAGTATGCCGTCAATGACGCCGAGCAAGCCGACGCCTGGGTGATTCGAAGCCATGATGTCCATCAGGCGGACATCCCGCCTTACTTGCTCGCCATCGCCAGGGCCGGTGCCGGCGTGAACAATATCCCGCTCGACCGGTTGGCCCGTCAAGGGGTCGTCGTGTTCCATACGCCGGGCGCGAATGCGAACGCGGTCAAAGAGCTCGTCCTCGCCAGCATGCTGCTATCGGTCCGTCCGATTTTAGAAGGCGTGAACTGGGTCAACGATCACACGTTTGCCGATCAGACGTCGCTCGAAGAAGCGATGGAACAACAGAAACGGCGTTTCGTCGGGTCCGAACTACGGGGCAAACGAGTCGGCATCGTCGGTCTCGGTGCAATCGGGGCGTCGCTCGCGAACGATTTGCTCCACCTCGGCATCGATGTCATCGGATACGACCCGCACTTATCAGTCGACGGGGCCTGGAACATCTCGCAACAAGTGAAACGGGCGAAACAGTTGAGCGAGTTGCTCGCCGATGTCGACATCCTGACGATTCATATGCCGCTCACGGATGACACGCGCCACATGATTGATGCGACGTGGTTCAAACAGATGAAACCGGGCGTTACCGTTTTGAATTTCGCGCGGGGTGAACTCGTGAACGACGTCGATTTATTGGAAGCGCTCGATGACAACGTGGCGACCTACATCACCGACTTCCCGAAACAAGTGTTGCTCGGACATCCACAAGTCGTCTCGTTCCCGCACCTCGGCGCCTCGACGCACGAGTCTGAGGTCAATTGCGCGATTCAAGCCGTCGATACGCTCAAACTGTATCTCGAGACCGGAAGTATCCGGAACTCGGCCAATTTCCCGAACACCGAACTCCCGTATGTCGGGAAACGGCGTTTGGCCGTGCTCCATTTGAACGTCCCGAACATGGTCGGTCAAATCGCCAGCCGGCTCGCTGAGAACGGCATCAATATCGACAACATGGTCAACCGGAGTCGTAACGACGTGGCCTATACGTTAATCGACATCGACAACCATAAACATGAGACGCTATCTGTGCACGCCTTGTATGACATCGAGGGCGTCATGCGCGTCCGCGAATTTTAAGGAGGAATGACCATGGTCGTATTCAAACCGTTTGCCCCATACATGCCAACCCATCCCGAGAACGTCGCCGCCGACCCGTACGATATCGTCAGCGTCGAACAAGCACGTGAGGACGTCAAACAACGTCCCGACTCGTTCCTTACGGTCGATAAACCAGAAGTGTTCACGGCGGACATGCCGCTCGAGACGTGGGGGCAACGAGCCCGTCAGGAACTCGAACGGCTTTACGAGAGCGAGTTGACCGAGCGGACCCACGGGTTTTACGTGTATCGGCTCACCGATCAAGGGCGTGTCCAGACAGGTCTCGTCGCCACGTTCTCGGTGACCGATTATGAGGCAGGTCGCATCAAGATTCATGAGCACACACGCGCTGTGAAAGAACGCGAACGCGTCGAGCACGTATCGGCGACGAAAGCGCACACCGGCCCAATTTTGATGAGCCACGCGCCGGACGAAGGGTTGCGTCGCATCTTGGACGACGCGACGACAGGAGAGGCGTTGTTCGCTTTCACAGACCGTCAAGGTGTCGTCCATGAAGGCTATGCCGTGCCGTCCAAGCATCAAGCACGCGTCATCATGATCGGGGCCAGCATTCCGGCCATCTATATCGCCGACGGGCATCATCGGGCCAAAGCCGCAGCCGTCGTCGCCCGCAGCCCGATTCATGAAGGGGAAACGAGACAAGAGCGGGACCACTTCCTTGGCGTCTTGTTCCCGAGCGATGAGCTGACGATTTTGCCGTATCACCGCATTTTGAATCAAGTGGCCCCGGAAGAAGTGATGACGCTGCTCGATGGTCTCGCTTTCTCCTATGACATTGAGTCGGTGGATGAGTTGCACGTGCCGAATGAACGAGGCACGTTCGGATTGTCGTATCGCGGTGAACATCACGTGCTCAAAAAACGGCAGACGACGACGGTCCTAGACGTCGCGACGTTGCAGCGAGATGTGCTCGAACCGTATTTTCACGTCACAGAAGTTCGCACCGATCACCGAATCGATTTCATCGGCGGCAAGGATGCCCCAACACGCCTCGCCAGCTTGGCTGAACGGGATGACGTCGTCGTGTTGACGTGTCATGCCACGGCGATGGACGAGCTGATGCGCGTTGCCGATGAGAACGGGCAAATGCCGCCGAAATCGACGTGGTTTGAACCGAAATTGAAGAGCGGACTGTTCATTCATCGGTTCGATTGAACGTGCAGAGTGGCATCATGGCGTGAAAAGCGTTATAAATGGAAGAGAAGAAAGGGGTGGCCGCCATGGCTAAAGCCGTATATCTTCACATTCCATTTTGTGAACATATTTGTTATTACTGCGATTTCAACAAGGTGTTCTTAAAGAACCAACCGGTTGATGACTATTTAGATGCACTTGAACGGGAAATGATCCTCTCGCTCGAACAATACCCGACCGATACGATCGAGACGATCTTTATCGGCGGCGGGACACCGACGGCGCTCAATGAGGCGCAGATGAAACGCCTCATGGACATGGTCGCGCGTCATCTGCTCCCGCTCGCGTCCCCGAATCTGGAATACTCGGTCGAGGCGAACCCGAATTTCGTCAGTGCCGAGAAGCTCGACACGATGAAACAAGGCGGGGTCAACCGCGTCAGTTTCGGCGTCCAGACGTTCGATGACGGCGGACTCGAGCGCATCGGTCGTACGCACCGGGCCGATGACGTGTTTGCGACCGTGACGGAGGCCGCGAAGCGATTCGATAACATCTCGATCGACTTAATGTTCGGATTGCCGGAACAGACGCTCGAGCAAATCGAGCGTGACCTCGACTTGGCGTTCCAACTCCCGATTCAACACGTGTCGTCCTATTCGTTGATTCTCGAGCCGCATACCGTGTTCGCGATTCAAGAGCGAAAAGGGAAGCTGCGCCTCCCGGGTGAGGATATCGAGGTCGCGATGTACTTGAAAGTGATGGAGACGCTCGAACGGCGTGGCTTGAAACAATATGAGATTTCAAACTATAGCCTCGAAGGACGGGAGAGCCGTCATAATCAAGTGTACTGGCGCAATGAAGAGTATTACGGCTTCGGCGCCGGCGCGCACAGTTACTTGAATGGGGAACGTCGGGCCAACATCGCCCCGATTCCGCACTATATCAAGGCGGAAGGCTTGCCGGTGCGCAATACGACGACGCTTGAGACGGTCGAGAAGATGGAAGAAGAGCTGTTCCTCGGACTCCGGATGCGTCAAGGCGTATCGTTTGCGACGTTCGAGTCGAAGTACGGTGCATCGATGCGTTCGGTGTTCGGTCACGTCTTGACGGAGCTCGAGGCGAAGCGATTGATTGAGACGACGGACACCCACGTCCGCTTGACCGAGTCAGGACTCCCGCTCGCCAATGAGGCGTTCGCGGCCTTTATCGGTGAAGCGAAATGGAACGACTCGCAAGCGCAAGTATCTAACTGAACAACAAAAGGGCGAACCCAATGCGGGTTCGCCCTTGTTTCGGTTATAACACGAGGTCACGATAAATCGGCATGAGCCGGCTGAACGTATCCTCGACGAGCGCCAAGAAGGCGGCTTCGTTTTGGAGGATGGACGCGTCGGCCGGCAGTTGACGGCCGATCAAGAAGTCGGCTTTCTTCACGGTCGCGAAGCGTTCCATGATCGTCTCAATCGATTCGGACGACGTGTCCTCGATTAAGAAGGCGTCCTTCTTCATATGGTCCCCGGCGATATGGAAGTCGGGGAAATCCGATTTGAGGTCGAGCGCCATGAGTCGGCGGCCGATCGCTTCCTTATTTGGCATCTCATAGATGAAAGCGAGCCAGACGAAGACGCGGTCATCGAATAAGCCGACTTGGAAATGGGGATGTTTCTTATAGCCGCGCTTATCGTGGCAGATGGCCATCCATGTGTCTTTCGGCGGATTGACCGTCCGGCGGGCGTGTTTGGCGACATGCAGATAGAGCGGAATGCCGACGTCGGCTTCGAGCTGGGGCCCGACCTCGTCATAAATCCGGTGGAATAGCGGTTGAATCTTGGAGCGGATCCCGGCCATGCGGGCGTCGAGTCCGTCCTGCGTGAATACGTCGAATTGTTGTGTTGTAAACATCTAATCACCTCATGTCGTATCATACCGAATGTTGGGCAGACATGCATCATCCGACGCTCGAACGGCTTGGAAAAAATGAGCCAAATGAATTGACAAATAAGGAGAACGTGATAATATTTGAAGTGTGATTAGCACTCAGTAAATATGAGTGCTAATAAAGCGAGGCCAATCCTTCAGAGAGGAGTGACGTTGTGCTGACAGAGAGACAATTGCTCATTTTACGAGCCATCATCGATGATTATATTCAGACGGCCCAACCGGTCGGGTCGCGGACGTTATCGAAACGGGATGACTTATCATTCAGTTCGGCGACGATTCGGAACGACATGGCCGATTTAGAAGACATGGGTTTGATTGAAAAACCGCATACGTCGGCCGGGCGCATCCCGTCCGAGGTCGGCTATCGGTATTATGTCGACCATCTCGTCGAGACGAAAATCATCGACGAGCGTGAGACGTATCGTCTCGGTGAACGACTGCGCGCTTCGGCCCAAGAGTCGGAAGTGCTCATCCGTCAAGCCGCTGACCTGCTCTCTGATTTGACCAACTATACGACGGTGGCACTCGGTCCGAACAGCCAGATGAATCGTCTGGCCCGAATCGATTTGATGCCGCTCGACGAACGGCGCGGCGTCGTCTTGATCGTGACCGATCAAGGCCACGTCGAACATCGGACGGTCGTTTTCGACTCCCCGATGGCGCCTGATTTGGTCGAACAGACGATTCGTTTCTTGAACGATCGTCTCAAAGGAACTCCACTCGGTCAGCTGAAGTTCCGAATCGGGGAAGAAGTGGCCAAACTTCGACTCGCGCACCAGGAACAATTTGAGTTCATGATGCAACTCATTCAATCGACCGTCGAAGTCCAGCATCCTGCTTCGCTATATCTAGGGGGGAAGAAGAACATCTTCAACCAACCCGAGTTTCAGACGCTCGACACGTTGCGTCCGTTCCTCGAATGGATCGATGAACAGGAACGGTTGACCGACTGGCTCGAATCGTTGCCAAACCGCGAAATTTATGTGAGCATTGGTAGCGAGAATGGCATCGTCGCGCTTCAAAATTGTAGCGTCATCACGTCGGACTATACGCTCGACGGGAAGACGTTCGGGACGATCGCGATGATTGGACCGACCCGGATGGACTATCGACACGGTGTCCAAATGATGGGACAAATCATTGAGGCGTTACGGCGAACGAAATTAGAAGAGTGATGGAAAGGAGCCTCATTATGACAACTGACAAACAAAACGGGCCTGAACCAGAAGAAGTGCTCGAAGAAAAAGATTTTGATCCGAAACAGACAGAGGCTGTCGAAGCAGAAGAGGTTTCAAATGTTGAGTTTGTGGAAGAAACTTCTGAAGGGACGGATTTGCAAAAAGAGATCGACGCACTCAAAGCGAGCGAGCTCCGCATCCGTGCGGACTTTGATAACTTCCGTCGTCGGACGAACGAAGAGAACGCAAAACGCGTGAAGTTCGCGTCACAGACGGTCGTCGAAAAATTGATTCCGCTCATCGATAACTTCGAGCGCGCTCTCCAAGTCGAAGCGACTTCGGACGACGCCAAGCAGATTCAAGCGGGCGTCGATATGATTCACCGCCAGTTGCTCGACGTCTTGAACGGTGAGAACGTCGAAGTGATTGATGCGGTCGGCCAACCGTTCGACCCGAACTATCATCAAGCGGTCATGCAAGAGCCGAGCGATGAGTTCGAATCGGGCGTTGTGACGATGGAGCTTCAAAAAGGGTACACAATGCACGGACGCGTCATTCGTCCGAGCATGGTAAAAGTCTCAGAATAACATTACTTAATTAGATGGAGGAATAGACAATGGGTAAAATTATCGGAATTGACTTAGGTACAACGAACTCATGTGTGGCAGTCATGGAAGGTGGCGAAGCAGTCGTCATCTCGAACGCGGAAGGGAACCGTACAACACCATCTGTCGTCGCATTCAAAGGTGAAGAGCGCCAAGTCGGAGAAGTGGCAAAACGCCAGGCCATTACAAACCCGAACACGATTCAATCGATTAAACGTCACATGGGAACGGCGCATACGGTCGAAGTGGACGGCAAGAAGTTCACACCGCAAGAAATCTCGGCAATCATTTTGCAAAAACTGAAAAAAGATGCTGAAGACTACCTCGGTGAATCAGTGACAGAGGCGGTCATCACGGTTCCTGCCTACTTCAACGATGCAGAGCGTCAAGCGACGAAAGATGCAGGGAAAATCGCCGGTCTCGACGTCAAACGGATCATCAACGAGCCGACGGCAGCTGCCCTCGCTTACGGTCTCGATAAAGGTGAAGACCACACGATCTTGATTTATGACCTCGGTGGCGGTACGTTCGACGTCTCGATCCTCGAACTTGGCGACGGCGTCTTCGAAGTTGTCGCAACAGCAGGGGACAACCGTCTCGGCGGGGACGACTTTGACCAAAAAGTCATCGACTATCTCGTAGCTGAATTCAAAAAAGAGAACGGCATCGACCTCGCTCAAGACAAGATGGCGCTTCAACGTTTGAAAGATGCAGCCGAGAAAGCGAAGAAAGACCTTTCAGGTGTGACAAGCGCACACATCAGCCTTCCGTTCATCACGGCCGGAGCAGCTGGTCCGCTTCACCTTGAAACGACACTTACACGTGCGAAATTCGAAGAGTTGACAGCTGACCTCGTCGAGCGCACGATGGAGCCGACGCGCCGCGCGTTGAAAGACTCAGGTCTCACACCGTCTGACCTCGACAAGATCATCCTCGTCGGTGGTTCGACACGAATCCCAGCGGTTCAAAAAGCGATTCATGATTTCACGAAGAAAGAGCCGTTCAAAGGCGTAAACCCGGATGAAGTCGTTGCCCTCGGAGCAGCCATCCAAGGTGGTGTCCTTGCCGGTGACGTCAAAGACGTCGTCCTTCTCGACGTGACTCCGCTCTCGCTCGGTATCGAGACGATGGGTGGCGTGATGACGAAATTGATCGACCGCAACACGACAATCCCGACATCGAAATCACAAGTCTTCTCGACGGCTGCTGACAGCCAGCCAGCGGTAGACATCCACGTCCTTCAAGGGGAACGTCCGATGGCACCAGACAACAAGACACTCGGCCGCTTCCAGTTGACGGACATTCCGCCGGCACCACGTGGTGTGCCACAAATCGAAGTCAAATTCGACATCGATGCGAACGGTATCGTTCACGTATCGGCGAAAGACCTCGGTACGAACAAAGAACAGTCGATCACGATTCAATCGTCTTCAGGTATCGACGAGGCTGAAATCGAGCGCATGGTGAAAGAAGCGGAAGCGAACGCGGAAGCTGACAAACAGCGTAAAGAAGAAGCTGAACTTCGCAACGAGACAGACCAACTCGTCTTCGCTACGGACAAAGCAATCAAAGACCTCGGCGACAAAGTCGACGCTGCGGACAAAGAGCGCGCCGAAGCTGCGAAAGAAAAAGCGAAAACGGCACTCGAAGGCACAGACCTCGAAGCCATCCGTACGGCGAAGGACGAATTGTCGAACGTCGTGCAAGAGTTGACGCAAAAAGTATATGCGAACATGGCTGAACAGCAAGGTGCTGAAGGTGCCGAGACACAGACGGAAGCGAAAGACGACAACGTCGTCGACGCTGAGTTTGAAGATCTCGACGATCGCAAATAAGGCAACCAATAGAGAGGAGAGCGCCAAAGCAGGTTTCTGCTTTGGCTCTTTCCATGTTAAGGTAGATTCGGTAGAATTTTAGTTTAGACAGTGTAGAGGAGAGAGTAACGTGGCGAAACGAGATTATTATGAAGTGCTTGGCCTGGATAAATCGGCCTCGGCGCAAGACATCAAACGTGCCTATCGCAAGCTGGCACGCCAATATCACCCTGACATCAACCAAGAGCCGGATGCGGCCGACAAGTTCAAAGAGCTCGGTGAAGCGTACGAAGTATTGTCAGACGAGCAGAAACGGGCCCAATACGACCGTTTCGGTTTTGAAGGGGCCAGCCAATTCGGCGGCGGTGGCGACTTCCAAGGCGGCTTCGGCGACATCTTCGACATGTTCTTCGGTGGCGGCGGTGGACGTCGTCAAGACCCGAACGCCCCACGACGCGGCGAAGACTATCAATACGTCGTCGATCTCGATTTCATGGAGAGCGTCACCGGGAAGACGGAAATCATCGACCTGGAAATCGAAGTCGAATGTGACACGTGCATGGGCAGCGGCGCCAAGCCGGGAACGAAACCGGACACGTGTAGCCGTTGTGGCGGCAGCGGTGTCGAGACGGTCGAACAGAACACGATTCTCGGCCGGATGGTCAATCAGCGGACGTGTAGCCAATGTCACGGTAGCGGGAAGACGATTAAAGAAAAATGTGAGACGTGTCACGGTGCTGGCCATGTGAAGAAACAGAAGCAAGTCGAAGTCAAGATTCCAGCCGGGATTGACAACGGTCAACAGATCCGTCTCTCAGGCAAAGGCGGTCCAGGCTTTAACGGCGGTCCAGCCGGCGACTTATATATCGTCGTCCGGGTCCGGGCCCATGAGATCTTTGAGCGGGTCGACCAACATATCACGATGGAGATGCCGGTCACGTTCGCCCAGGCCGCACTCGGTGCAGAACTCGAAGTGCCGACCGTGCACGGTAAAGTGAGTTTGAAAGTTCCTGCCGGCACGCAGACAGGTTCACGATTCCGCTTGCGCGGCAAAGGGATGCCGAGCGTCCGAGGTGGCGGCAATGGCGACCAATACGTCAATATCGTCATCATGACGCCGACGAATATGACCGACCGTCAAAAAGAGTTGCTCCGTGAATTCGAAGAGATTAGCGGGGAAGCAGGCGTCGAAGAACAACACGGCCTGTTCCAAAAGATGAAGAAGTTTTTTAGCCAGTAAAAGGAGCGTGTTCAAACAATGAAATGGTCTGAGATTTGTGTCCACACGACACAGCAGGCAGTCGAAGCCGTATCGAATTTACTACATGAAGTGGGGGCACAAGGGGTCGTCATCGAGGACGTCGAAGATTACGACCAGATGATGGCCGAGGACCATTTCGGCGAGATTTGGGACGTGTCGGGCCGTGAATCGTATCCGACGTCCGGTGTCTATGTGAAAGCATACGTCCCGGCCTCGGGTGATTTCCAAGACACGCTCGCCGCGTTCAAAAAAGAAGTGGACGGCTTGCGTCATGTGCTCGATATCGGCACAGGGGACGTGACGGTCGTCGAAATGGACGAAGAGGACTGGGCCCATTCGTGGAAGCAGTACTACAAGCCCGTCAAAATCTCGCAACATTTGACGATCGTCCCGCTTTGGGAAGATTACGAGCCACAACCGGAAGAGAACGTCATCTTGCTCGATCCGGGCATGGCATTCGGGACGGGCACGCATCCGACGACGATGCTCTGCATTCAAGCGATTGAGAACTATATCCAACCGGGTGACCGATTGATTGACGTCGGTACGGGGTCGGGCGTCCTTGCGATTGCCGCTGCGAAGCTCGGGGCCGAACGGGTCGAGGCACTCGATTTGGATGCGGTCGCCGTCGAATCGGCGCGTCAAAACGTCGAGACGAACGGTGTCGGCAACATCATCGACGTGAAGACGGGTGACTTGTTGAAAGGGATGACGGGCGAGTACGACCTCGTCGTCGCCAATATTTTGGCCGATGTCATCATGTTGTTCATCGACGACGCATACGCGCGCGTTAAGCCAGGCGGCTACTTCATCACGTCGGGCATCATCGGACAGAAACGCGGCGAAGTGACGGAAGCGCTCAAGGCGTCTGGATTCGCGATTGAAGAGACACGGGTCATGGAAGACTGGGTCGCCATCATCGCGAAGAAAGGATGAGCCATGCAACGTTACTTTTTACCGCGTGAATCGTTTGTCAATGACACGGCCAGGTTACCGGCCGATGTCGTTCATCATATCGGGACAGTGCTCCGGGAGACACCCGGTTATCGCTTGGTGCTTTTAGACGGTACCGGTCTCGAGTATGAGGCCGAGGTCGTGACGCTCGAGAAGAAGACGGGCACGGCACGAGTCCTCGAACGCCGTCAAGCGACGACCGAACTTCCCGTCGATGTGACGCTCGCCTATGCGCTCCCGAAAGGCGATAAAGTCGAACTCGTCGCCCAAAAAGGGACCGAGCTTGGCATGCATCACTTTTGGGTGTTCGAGTCGAAGCGCTCGGTCGCCAAGTGGGACGCCAAAAAGGCACCGAAAAAAATCGAACGGCTCCAAAAAATCATGCAGGAAGCGGCCGAACAGTCGTACCGTGCCGTCGTTCCGATGTGCCAATTCATCACACCTCGGGAATTGACCGACCGGATCGATGCATTCGATGCCGTCGTCATCGCCTATGAGGAAGAAGCGAAGCAAGGGGAGCAAGCAGCGTTTGCGAAGGTGCTGCGAGCAGTTCGACCTGGGGCGAAGCTACTGCTCATCGTCGGGCCCGAAGGCGGCTTTGACGAGGCTGAAGTGAACGAATGGACGGAACGCGGGGCACAGGCCTGTGCGTTCGGACCACGCATCTTACGTTCGGAGACGGCGCCGCTCTATGCGCTCGCGGCTGTCTCTTATGCACTCGAACTGAATTAACACATCAAACGGCTCTCGCGAATGCGGGAGCCGTTTTTTATCAAGCAAAAACAGGCTCGCGATTTGGGCGCGAGCCTGTCGGGTTCATTATTTGACGAGTGTGATCGTCTTCGTCGTCACGTTGCCGGCGAGGTCAGTCGCCTCGAACGTGAACGTGTTCTCACCTGACGTCACAGGAAGTGTGACCGTCTGTGTTTTCGCGAATGAACGCATCTCATACGGGGCTTTCAGCGCTTGGCTGAATTTCAAGTCACCGTTGACGACGAGTTTCACTTCGTCGAAGTTGTCTTTCACTGTCACAGCGACGTCGACCGACGTTTGTTTTTTACCGATCTTTTTCGGCAGTTTTCCAAGTTCGATGCTGGCTGGTGTCGTATCCACGAAAATCGCGCGTTGGAAGTTGGCGACGTTGCCTGCCGCATCCTCGGCGACGAAGCGTAACTTATGGACACCGTCCACAAACGTCCGCGTCGTGTTGAAGACGTGTTCTTTCTTCGCATCGTCCCATGTGAGCGACACGTCAACACCGTCGACTTGGAACGACTGAATCGCAGATGCGTCTTGAATCGTTCCAGCGACCGGGACGACCGATGTCGCGTATGGCGTCAAAGCGAGGGGGGCGTTCACGAATACGCCCGGCTTATCCGCGTCTGTCGAGTAAGCGACCGTCTTCGTCGTGCTGTTGCCGGCGTGGTCGACGACGCGAACGCTGACTTGATCGGCGTCGCTGACGCCTGTGAACGTGTAGGCCTTGCCGTCCGCTTGCTTGGCGACCGATTTTCCGTTCAAGAAATATTCGACCGAATGGATTCCGGAGAATTCATCCTTCGCTTGGACGGCCAAGCTTTCTCCTTGCCATTTCGTCGTGAACGTCGGGTCCGTGTAATCGACTTTGACTGGGAAGCGAAGTGTCTGGGCTTGTTTCTTCATGTAATCGATGCTTCCTTCGATTTCATAGAAGTACTTGCCGGCCGGTGCTGGCTTGCCGTTCAACTGGCCATCCCATGTGTAAGCGGCCGAGTAATAATATTGTTTGTTGGCACCGCCATCAAAGTAGTTTTTACGAAGTTCTTCGTCTTGGAACAACGTCCGGACGACATTACCGGCCTCGTCGACGATGCGATACTTGACGTCCTTGGCGTTACGGAGCAACGAGAACACCGGTACGGCAACATCTTTTGAGCCATCCTTGTCTGGTGAGAAGGCGATTGCGTCGGCAGAGACCGATTGGTCGAGGTTCGAACCGAGATAGTTCCCTGTTTGGTCGACCATCCCTGATACTTCATAGAACGAGCCATCTTCATAGATTGAAGCATCGAAGATTGGTGCCTTGCCCCAGTCGCCTTCGAAACCGACGAACGGTACGACGAGTGACGGATTGCCCTCAGCACCGTTGACGTCCGTCAAGCGGACGAATCCATCGACGAAGTAACCGTTCTCGAAGACGTCCTTCGCCGGTACGAGACCGTCGAGCGTTTTCGGATTGAGCACTTTCGCTTTCGAGACGTCGAGCGCAACTTTGAGCTCTACTTTCGCGTTCGGTTTGACTTTAACCGTACTGACTTTCTTCCCGTTGACCGTCACTTTTGCGTTCTCGAGCGCTTGTGCTTCCATCGCGTTCTGAACGAGTCCGGCCGTCTGCTCGATGGCGAGATCGGTCTGGAGTGATGAGGACACGTTATACGACACGGCCTTGTCTGACAAGTTCTCGACGACGAGCGTGAACGTCGCTTTGCTGCGGTTCAATTCCTTGAGCGCGACTTTGGCTTCTTTCGTCTTCTTCTCATATGCGATCGCCGGTGTCGAGACGGCAGCATGCAATTGCATGAGACCGGCTCCACCGCGACGTGGCGTGTACGGAAGGTTTTGTTGCAACTGTTTGTTGAGCGGTCCGATGTCTGTGACAGCTTTCGACGTGTTGATGAGCAAGTTCTTCGCCATCGTGACGCGTGCCGTGCCTGTCAAATTGAAGTCGCGGTCGACACGCTCGAGGACGAGGGCGGCTCCGCCGGCCACGTGAGGTGCGGCCATCGAGGTCCCGCTCATCAAGCCGTATTGGTTGTCGTTCAACGTCGAGAAGATTTGTCCGCCCGGTGCTGAAATCTCTGGCTTAAAGTCAAGGTTTGGCGTCATACCCCATGACGTGAAGTTCGAGAGCTGACCGGCCGCGCCGTTGACAACGCTGAGGCGATCGCCGGCAAAGCCGATCGTCATCTGTTCACCAGCGAGGAGACGTTGTTGCAACGTGTTCCCGTCTTTGATGCTGAGCGAGGCCATCGGGATTTTTGGGTTCGCCAATGCCATGCTCACATAATCGCCGTGACCGACGGCTCCGCGGACGATGACGCCGGCCGCGCCGTTCGCTTCGGCTGTCTGTTGAATGTTTGAATAGAAGTAACTGCCATCGCGGACCGCGAGGACGATTTTCCCTTTGACGTCTTTGCCGACGTATTGGCTCGGTTGGCCGTCGCCGACGTAGACGAGGTCGTAGTTGCCTTGTGTGAAAGCGGGACCGTCTTGTTTTTTCCAACCGATTTTGTCTGTGGCGTCACCCGACTTGACCGAGAACGCGTCCAATTGAATTTGATCGTTCTCGAGCGAAGCGACAGATGTCGACGCCGAGCTGACACTCGGGGCACCGACGACGCCTGTGTCCGGGTTATTGGCGTACGGCAGATCATACCCGTTGCCGAAGTAGGCCGAGTTTCCAGCCGAGATCGACATGAAGACACCGTTATCGACGGCGCGTTGGACGGCTTGTTGCTCCGGTGAGTCGGCATCGACGAATCCGGCCGTCGAGCCGAGACTCATGTTGATGACGTCCGCACCGAGTTTGATAGCATCATCGATGGCTTTGATGTAAATATCGCCATATGTCGAAGCGTAGTTCGGGTCGTTACTGAATACTTTGAGCCCGAGCACTTGTGCCTCAGGAGCGACACCTTTCAAGCCACCGGCCGCTTCATCCCCGTTGGCAGCGACCGTACCCGAGACGTGCATCCCGTGCATCGAGGCACCAGGTGAATCGTCACGGATATCATCGTTCTCATCATAATAGTTATAGGCGTATGGGACTTTCTCGTTTATGTAAGCTCCAGGTAAACCGAACGTGCTGACGGCCGTCTCAACTTCTGTTTGAGACAATTCGGCCTTTGAGTCATCCGTGAGACGGAAATCGCGGTGGTCGGCGTCGACACCCGTATCGATGACAGCGACGATCGTCCCTTCACCTGTGAACCCGTAATCACCCCACGTCTGCTGAGATTGGACCATGCCGTTACTCGTGACCATATCCGGTTTCACTTCTGGACGTTCATATTCGTTGACGACGTGGACGCTTGCGACTTCAGGCAACGCTTCGACCTTTTTGACGTCGGTCGCTGTGAGCATCGTACTGAATCCGTTGAAGACGGTCGTAAACTCTTCGAGCGTCACGGCTTTGACGCCTTTTTTCGAGATCGCAGTTTTCGCTTTCTTCTGTTCGGCTTTGACGAGCTTTTGAGCACCGTCTTTCTCCGTTTTCGTCAACTCGTTAAATTTTTTACCTTTTTTCTTGGCTTGTTCGATGGCAGGGGCCCCGACGAGTTCGACGACGACGCGTAATTTTTCATGTTTGTCGGTCGAGCTCACGCTCTGTTTGACGGATGGCTTGGCTAGGACAGGTTCTGCGCCGAGGCCGAGTAGGCCGGGCGTCAACGCGAGGCAAGTCGCGAGGGAGACATTCAAATAAAATTTCGGTTGTGGCAATTTGGTATCCTCCAATCGTTTTTTGAAAAAATAAATCCATTTGTGGAAAATGATAGCGGATATCCAACCGAAATACTCCCTGTTTTTTAAACGATAGGGTAATGAATTTGAACAAATTAAAAGATTCTGACAATTACTTTGGACCTATACACGTCAACAGGTGGATAGGTCTTTTCTCACTTCCTGACTTTTTGATCGGAATAAGAAAAAAATCGAGCTCTTTATGAACTATATGGGCAATTCACTTGAGATTTTGTCCAGAAGTTGATACAGTCTGTAGTAGATTAATCATATAAAACTTATCGATATAGTCGGAATAAAGATGATGGGGTGACAGCATGGGATTACAATTCATGGACATTTTTAAAGAATGGGCGTCAGAATACGACACGACCGTGACCGGACATGACGAGCAATATCGTGAAGTGTTCGCCGGATACGAGACGATGCTCAATGAGGTCGTCGACCAATTAGAAGGCCGGGTCATGGAATTCGGGAGCGGGACAGGAAACTTGAGCGCGAAAATTTTGGAGCGCCACGAATTGATTTCGGTCGAGCCGTCTCCAGAAATGCGCGCCGTCGCGGCCGAAAAGTTACAAATCGATATCGTCGATGGTGATTTTCTCAACTATCCGACGGACAGGTCGGTCGATACGATCGTGTCGTCCTATGCGTTCCATCATTTGACGGATGACGAGAAACGGACGGCGATTCGGAGTTACGTCGAACATCTCGACGCCCCGCGATTCGTCTTGCTCGATACGATGTTCGCCTCGCAATCGGCGAAACGGGACATCTTGGACTGGGCCGAAGCGAACGGCTATACCGATTTACTCGAAGATTTGAATCGAGAGTTTTATCCGTATACGCAAACGATTCAAGCGATGCTTGAAGCAAACGGCTACACGGTGACACTCACGCAAAAAAATAAATTCGTTTGGCTCGTCGTGGCCACAAAACAAACAGGAGGAACTCAATCATGAAAAGTTATAAAGTCGAAAGCTTTAATTTGGACCATACAAAAGTACAAGCGCCTTACGTCCGGTTGGCCGGCGTGAAGAAGGGGACGGCGGACACGATTTATAAATATGACATCCGCTTCATTCAACCGAACGAAGGGCTCATGCCGATGCGCGCCGTCCATTCGCTCGAACATTTGATTGCCGAGAACAGCCGCAGCCACTCGAATCAAATCATCGACGTCTCGCCGATGGGTTGCCAGACAGGCTTCTATTGGACGATGTTGAACGATGGGGACTACGAAGCGATGCTCGACCTCGTCGAAAAGACACTCCGTGATGCGGCAAATGCGACGGAATTGCCGGCGCAAAACCCGATTCAATGCGGAAGTGCGAACCATCATGATTTCGAAGGCGCGAAGAAGCTTGCGGCTGATATGCTCGCCAAGCGTGACGAGTGGCACATCATCTTCAAGGACGAAGCATAAAATGATTGTCCAAAGCGTCTATGACTTGATTGGGGAGACGCCTCTTCTCGAATTGCGGACGTTACCGGTGCCTCCAGGCGTCAAAGTATACGGCAAGCTCGAGATGATGAACCCTGGCGGAAGCGTCAAAGATCGGCTCGGTCTGCAATTGATTGAACGGGCGCTTGAACGTGGACAACTCGAACGCGGGGCAACGGTCGTCGAACCGACGGCCGGGAATACCGGGATCGGGCTCGCGCTCGCCTGTCAACGTTACGGCATCAACTTGATGACGGTCACACCCGAAAAGTTCAGTCAAGAAAAGCAAGCACTCATGGCGCTCCTCGGGGCGACCGTCGTCAACACGCCGACTGAGCTCGGGATGAAAGGCGCCATCGCGCGGGCGAAAGAGCTCGCCGAAGAACACGCCGCCTACGTGCCGGAACAGTTCTCGAATCCGGATAATCCGGATGCGTACGTCGACACGCTCGCGCTCGAACTTCAGGCAGACCTTCCGAACATCGACGTGTTCGTCGCCGGGGCCGGTTCAGGCGGCACGTTCACAGGTGTCGCCAGCAAGTTACGGCCGAACGGGACGAAAACAATCGTCGTCGAGCCGGAAGGGTCGATTTTAAATGGCGGGGCTCCAGGACCGCACAAGACCGAAGGCATCGGTGTCGAGGCGTGGCCGGCGTTCTTGCCACGCGACCTCGTCGACGGGATTTATACGATTACGGACGAAGAAGCGTTCTATTACGTCGCCCATCTGGCCAAGCAAGAAGGTTTGCTCGTCGGTAGTTCATCTGGCGCGGCCATCGCGGCTTGCGTGAAAGAAGCGTCACACATGACCGAAGGGGTCATCGTGACGATTTTACCGGACAGCGTTGAACGTTATTTAAGTCAAGGAATAGTCAAGGAGGCAGAATATGCGTACAAAAACAGCACTCATTCACGGCGGTAAGACGACGGACCCGTTGACGGGAGCCGTCACGCCACCGATTTATCAGACGAGCACGTATAAGCAAGACGGCATCGGCAATCTCCGCGAAGGGTATGAATATTCGCGGACGGCCAACCCGACACGGACGGCACTTGAAACGCTAATCGCCGATATCGAGGGTGGTGCCCGCGGGTTCGCGTTCGGTTCTGGCATGGCAGCCATCTCGACCATTTTAATGCTACTGAAATCAGGGGACCACGTCATCGTCGGTTCTGACGTATATGGGGGAACGTACCGTGTATTCAATCGAGTATTTCAATCACTTGGCCTGGAGGCATCTTTTGTCGATACGGCCGATACGCAAGCGGTCCGGGAAGCGCTCCAACCGAACACGAAAATGATTTACGTCGAGACACCGACGAACCCGCTGTTGAACGTGACCGACATGCGTCTTATCCGCGCCATCGCCGACGAGGCGGACGTTCTGTTCGTCGTCGACAACACGTTCATGACACCATATTTCCAAAACCCGATCGAACTCGGGGCGGACTACGTGCTTCATAGCGCCACAAAATATTTGGGCGGTCATAGCGACGTCGTCGCCGGTCTCGTCGTCGCCCGCACGGAAGAGCTTGGGGAGCGCTTGGCGTTCTTGCAAAACTCCGTCGGCGCGGTGCTCGGGCCGCAAGACAGCTTCCTCGTCGTCCGCGGCATCAAGACGCTCGCGGTCCGCATGGAAGAGATTGAAGCGAACGCGCTCGCCCTCGTCGATTATTTGACGAAGCACGAGGCAGTGAGCCGTGTCCTGCATCCGAGCGTCGGTAGCGAGGAAGCGAAGCGGGTGCACTTGTCGCAGGCACGCGGCTTCGGTGGCATGATCGCCTTCGACGTCGGTTCAGCCGAGGCGGCCGAACTTGTCGTCGCGAAGACGAACTACTTCACGCTCGCCGAGAGTCTCGGCGCAGTCGAGAGCTTGATTAGCGTCCCGGCCCGGATGACGCACGCGTCCATCCCGGCCGAACGTCGTCTCGAACTCGGGATTACGGACGGACTCGTCCGCATCTCGGTCGGTCTCGAAGATGTCCAAGATTTGAAGGAAGATTTGGAGCAGGCGCTCGCGGCCGTGGCGACGATTCCAAACTAAGCTGCATAATGATTCGAGGTGCGCTCGCGAGCGCACCTTTTTTATCGTGCCGAAAGCGAAAGAATTCGCTTGAATGTCCTAATCGCATCGACTACACTGACGATAATTGATTACGAGAGCGGGTGAACAGAGTGAACAAAGGCGTCATGCCGACGGTTGGGGCCTACGTCATGTGGGGCGTCCTACCGATTTATTGGAAGTTTTTGCAAGAAATACCGAGCGGTCAAATTTTGGCCCATCGCATCGTCTGGTCGTTCCTCTTCATCTTACTCGTCTTGAAATGGACGAAACAGTGGTCCGAGTTCAACTATGCGCTCCGGCACCGGGCGACAAGGAACGCCTTCATGTTGAACGGCTTCATCGTCAGCGCCAACTGGTTCGTCTACATATGGGCGGTCAATCACGGCTATATCATCGAAGCGTCACTCGGCTATTACATCAATCCGCTCGTGAGCATGGTGTTAAGTGTACTTGTTTTTCGGGAATCATTAAATCGAGTCCAGTGGCTGGCCGTGACCGTGGCGGCGATTGGCGTGCTCGTGTTGACGTTCGGTTATGGATCGTTCCCATGGATCGCATTCATCCTGGCCAGTACGTTCGGGTTTTACGGCATGGTGAAGAAACGCCGTCCGCTTGCGTCGACGGTCAGTCTCGGTATCGAGACGCTCGCTGTCGTGCCGGTCGCGATTCTATTCTTGGGCTGGCAGACGTCACAGGGCGGACTGACGATGACGACCGAGCCGGTCATTTGGGTCGCCTTGGTCGGGACGGGCGTGATGACGGCGTTGCCGTTGCTGTTGTTCGGGTACGGGGCGCAACATATCCCGTTCACGCTCGTCGGGTTTCTTCAGTTCATCGCGCCGACGCTCAGTCTCGCGATTGGCGTCATCCTTTATAATGAACCGTTCACGGGCTATCACATCTTTGCGTTCACATGTATATGGATTGCCATTTTCTTCTTTACTTGGAACAGCTGGGTGCAGACACGGAAACGCCGTCAACTCGTCTAAATTGAAAGCTGTTACATTTCAGCAAAACATGATAATATGTTAGATGTCAGACCTATATGTCAGACCGATATATCAGAGGAGGAATTTTACGATGGAATTAGCACGTTATATCGACCACACAGCCTTGAAAGCAGAAACAACGAAAGATCAAGTCACGAAACTTTGTGCCGAGGCGCTCGAATATAAATTCGCAAGCGTCTGTGTCAACCCGACATGGGTCAAGTACGCGGCGGAACAACTCAAATCAGATGACGACGTCAAAGTCTGCACGGTTATCGGCTTCCCACTCGGAGCCAACACGCCAGAAGTGAAAGCGTTCGAAACAAAAGACGCGATCGCCAACGGAGCGGATGAGATTGACATGGTCATCAACATCGGTGCCATGAAAGACGGCGACTTCGACCTCGTCGAGCGTGACATCCGTGCTGTCGTTGAAGCGGCGAACGGGACGCTTGTCAAAGTCATCTTCGAGACATGCCTCCTTACTAAAGAAGAAATTAAAAAAGCGGCTGAGCTTTCAGTCAAAGCCGGCGCAGACTTCGTGAAAACGTCGACTGGCTTCTCGACAGGCGGCGCGACGGTAGAAGCCATCCGCCTCATGCGTGAGACGGTCGGACCGGATCTCGGCGTCAAAGCTTCAGGCGGCGTACGTGATTACGAAGGCGCACAAGCGATGATTGATGCCGGCGCGACGCGCATCGGCGCATCGGCTGGAATCGCCATCGTCACAGGCGGACGTTCAGACAGCGACTATTAATAACTAGTGGTTGACCGCACGACTTACTTTCACTATAATATGTTATGACGTGTGAAACACGTTTCCTTAGTCGTGTAATTCGGAGGGAGGGAAAACTAGTGGAAACTCGTGTCCGTAAAAACGAATCGCTTGAAGACGCTCTTCGTCGTTTCAAACGCGGTGTTTCGAAAGATGGCACTCTTGCCGAAGTTCGCAAACGTCGTCACTACGAAAAGCCAAGCGTAAAACGTAAATTGAAATCAGAAGCTGCGCGTAAGCGTAAGAAATTCTAATTTCAGTTTCATTTGTAGAGAGGGTGTTAGCTCATGAGTCTTCAAGAACGCTTGACGGACGACATGAAGCAAGCCATGCGCGCGAAACAGAAAGATCGTCTCACGACGATCCGGATGGTCAAAGCGTCGCTCCAAAATGAGGCCATCAAATTTGGTCGACAAGATCTAACTGAGGAAGAGGAACTCACGGTGCTCAACCGAGAGATGAAACAGCGCAGAGACTCCCTCCGAGAATTCGAAAGCGCTGGTCGTGAAGACCTTGCATCTAAAGTTGCTGACGAGATTGTCGTACTAGAGGCCTATATGCCTGAACAACTTTCTGAAGATGAAGTCACGGCAATCGTGAAAGCAGCTATTGCTCAAACGAATGCTACAGGCCCGTCGGATATGGGTAAGGTGATGGGCGTCGTCATGCCTCAAGTTAAAGGCAAGGCAGACGGTGGTCTTGTGAACCGCATTGTCAAACAACAATTGACGAATTAATGAGAGAGACAGAGATTTTTGGGTCAAACCAAAAGTTTCTGTCTTTTTTTGCGTATTCCGAAACCAAAAGCAAACTTGTTTCGTATACACTAGAGATAAGAGGTAGCTTTGTAACTCGGAAGGGGGTAGCAATACGATGACATTTGGTCTCGGAGTGATTCTGACGGTGTTTTTTGTCGGAATCGTCCTTCTAGGAATTGAAGTGTTCGTTGCCGGTTTTGGATTGTTCGGCGTGCTAGGGATTGGGGCGGTCGTCGCCAGTTTGATTATGGCGGGCGCCACGATTGGTCAACTATGGTTGTCACTCGGTTTAGCCACGGCCATCGTCGCCGGACTCGGATTTTGGGCCTATCGTCGCCTGCAGTCCAATCGTTCGCTCATGTATAAAGGGTTAATTTTGACCGATTCGACGTCGACCGACAAAGGGTATTTGTCCCACGATGACCGCAAACGGTTGCTCGGGAAAGTCGGGGTCACGTTGACGCCGCTTCGCCCGGCGGGTACCGCTGAAATTGACGGAGAACGGATTGATGTCGTGACAGAAGGTAGCTATCTCGATTCGCAAACTAAAATTCAGGTGTATAAAGTCGATTCAGGACGCGTCGTCGTCCGTAGCTTTATTGAGCCGAAGGAGGATGTAACAGAATGACACCAGAACTATTGACTACGTTACTCATCTCAGGTGGAGGATTGATCGCACTCGCCGTGTTCTTCACGTTCGTACCGGTCGGGCTGTGGATCAGCTCGTTCGCCGCTGGCGTCCACGTCTCGATCTTCACACTAATCGGGATGCGACTCCGTCGCGTCGTCCCGTCGAAAATCGTCAACCCGCTCATCAAAGCAGTCAAAGCCGGCATCGGCTTGAACACGAACCAGCTCGAGAGTCACTTCTTGGCCGGCGGTAACGTCGACCGTGTCGTCAACGCCTTGATTGCGGCCCACCGTGCCGATATCGAACTCTCATTTGAACGTGCCGCCGCGATCGATCTCGCTGGCCGTAACGTGTTAGAGGCGGTCCAAATGTCCGTCAACCCGAAAGTTATCGAAACACCGTTCATTGCCGGTGTGGCCATGGACGGGATTGAAGTGAAGGCGAAAGCCCGCATCACGGTCCGCGCCAACATCGACCGTCTTGTCGGGGGTGCCGGGGAAGAGACGATTATCGCCCGTGTCGGTGAAGGGGTCGTCTCGACGATCGGTTCACAGCACAACCATAAACACGTCTTGGAGAACCCGGATATGATTTCACGTACCGTATTGACAAAAGGTCTTGATTCAGGGACCGCGTTTGAAATCCTATCGATCGATATCGCCGACATTGATATCGGTAAAAACATCGGGGCGGTCCTTCAGACCGACCAAGCCGAAGCAGATAAGAAAATCGCGCAAGCGAAAGCGGAAGAACGCCGCGCGATGGCGATTGCCCGTGAACAAGAGATGAAATCGTCTGTCGAAGAGATGCGCGCCAAAGTCGTCGCGGCCGAGGCGGAAGTTCCGCTCGCCATGGCCGATGCGCTTCGTCACGGCAAACTTGGGGTCATGGACTACGTCAACTACTTGAATGTTCAAGCAGATACGGAAATGCGCAAAGCGATCGGTCACCCAGTCGAATCTGACAAAGAGTGACCGGAATGGATGGATTATGGGTATTACTCCTCGCCGCCTTCGGAATCGCCTCGGCGGTCATGAAGCGGATGGAGAAATCATCATCTACTGGAGAACGGCCGCCGAGTACTGATTTGAAGCGGTATCTCGATACGGTCGGTGACATGATGAAGGAAGTCGAGGCGACGTTCGACGAGCCGCGCAACAATCAAGACAAGCCGGCTCCTCAGAAACTGCGCCGCCGTGTCGCCGCACCGGCCGAAACGACAGACCGACAGGCACCGCGTCGACGTGAAGAACTGCCGCACGTGAGTGCCCAGTTCGAACAGACGGTCAAGATTCCACCGATTACCGAGACGACCGAGTCGCGGCCACAACCGCGCATGTCGATGAAGCAAGTTCGACAAGCGGTCGTGTGGAGTGAAATTTTGCAACCGCCGGTGTCGAAACGCCGTCGTTAAACCTGAGGCAGTGACTCCGTGTCACTGCCTCTTTTTGTTGGAGGAATGAACGGTCTTTCTTTCACGAACGGCTTGATAGTGCTAAAGTAAAGAAGGAACAATCTACTGATGGGGAGGAGAAACAACCATTGATTATGACTGATAAAATTCCGTTCGTCATGGAACATGCGAACGAAGCGCAGGCGCTCCTCGGACCGAAGGACGAGGTCTTTCAAGCCATCGAGGCAGAACTCGCGGTCGCACTCACTCCTCGCGGAGAAGAATTGATCATTCAGGCCGATACGGCCGATACGCTCGAATTGACGAAGGCCGTCATCAAGACGTTGCAACAACTCGTAAAAAAAGGGGCTCGCTTGAACGAGAGCGATGCCATCAGTGTGATTCAACACATCAAGGTCGGCAAAGGCGACGAATTGCTCGAGCATTATGAGCGGGTCGTCTTTACGACAAACAAAGGGAAACCGATTCGGGCGAAGACGGTCGGGCAGAGCCGCTACGTCCGGGCCATCGAAAAACGTGACCTCGTGTTCGGAATCGGACCGGCGGGGACCGGGAAGACATACTTGGCCGTCGTCTTGGCGGCACGGGCGTTGAAAGAAGGGCAAGTCAAACGGATCATTTTGACGCGTCCGGCGGTCGAAGCGGGGGAGAACTTGGGCTTCTTGCCCGGGGACTTGAAAGAGAAAGTCGATCCGTACTTGCGTCCATTATACGACGCCCTGTTTGACGTCTATGGCGTCGAACAGACGAACCGGTTGCTCGAACGCGGCACAATCGAAGTCGCGCCGCTCGCCTACATGCGCGGTCGGACGCTTGAAGACGCGTTCGTCATTTTAGACGAGGCGCAGAACACGACGAAAGAACAGATGAAGATGTTTTTGACGCGACTCGGGTTCGGCTCAAAAATGGTCGTCACCGGTGACTTGACGCAAGTCGATTTACCGAAAGGGAAGGCGTCTGGGCTTCAAGAAGCGCTTCACCTGCTCGAAGGGGTCGATGGGATTCACTTCGAACACTTCACGTCGTCCGACGTCGTTCGCCATCCGCTCGTCAAGAAAATCATTAACGCCTATAGCACCGAACTCACATAACCAAAAGGGGGGGCACTGATGCAGCAAGCACGTCATTGGACGGTCGCGACAATCTCCGTCCTCTTTTTTCTCATTCTAGGCGCGATTCTATACTTTACAGTGCGCCCATCCATCATTAGCGTCGAACCACTCGGCATTGCCGAGCAGGACATCCGCTCACCGGTCACGATTGAAGATCGGACAGCGACGGAGCGGTTGCGTCAAGAGGCGGTCAACAGCGTCGGCAGTCAGTTCTCGTTGCGGCGCGAATTCGCCGATCAACAAATCGCCAAAGTCGAGCAACTGTTCGCGGCGTTCGAAGAGACGGAAGCGGACACCGAGCTGTCGGACATCAAAAATCGCTTGAACTCGACCGAAGTGAACGGATTCCTCGGTGACGATGAACTGAACCTTCTGCTCGAGGCGAGCGAGAACACGCGTCGTACGGTCGAAGACGTCACCGTGACCGCACTCCAAGAAGTGATGGAAAACCGCATCGAGACGAGCTCACAGTCGATCTCAGAAGCGAGAGAACGGGCCGAGACGCTCGTCGACCAATCACCGCTCTCACTCGAGTTCCGGGCCATCGCCAATAGCCTGAGCGATCAATTGATCGTCCCGAACTACGTGTTCGACTCCGAAGCGACGCGCGAAAGGGAACAGCAGGCGGTCGATGCAGTCGAGCCGGTCATCATTCAAGAAGGCCAGCTACTCGTCAATCAAGGCGAGGTCGTGACGCGCGAAATCTATCGAAAGCTCGAATTGACAGGAGCCATCGATCCCAATCGTTCGTTCGCACCGTTATTCGGGTCATACTTACTGAGCGGACTGTTGACGTCCGGATTTCTCTTCATGTTGATTCGGTCGAAAATTCAACAATTGTTACTCCGCCCTAAAATCTTGATTACCGTCTATGGCTTATTATTGTTACAGCTCGGCATCTTCTTTGGTGTCGGGTATATCGGCATCGAGTTTACGACGTATGCGTATGTGCTCGCACCGACGGCGTTCGTCGTCCTCTTGCTGCGCATCCTCGTCGATGAGCGGGTCGCGCTCGCCTCGGCTTTGATTACGATGATTGCCGGGTCGGTTGTGGCGAGTTTTGGGCAAAATACGAGCTTCATGACGGTCGTCTATTTCGCGACCGGAAGTTTCTTGGCCGTCTTCCTCGTCGAACCGAAAATTCAGCGCAAGCGACTATTCCTGTCCGGCGTGTTGCTCGGCATCATCAATATCATCATGGTGCTCGCACTGTTGTTCTTGCGTAACACGCAAGTGACGTGGGAGATGGTCGCGTACTTGTCCGGCTTCGCCATCACGAGCGCGTTGCTCTCCATCGTGCTCACGTTCGGCTTCTTGCCGTTCCTCGAACCGTGGTTTGGCGTGCTGTCGTCGGGTCGTCTCATCGAGCTGATGAGCCCGACGCATCCGCTCTTGCGCAAGTTGTTGATGGAGGCGCCAGGCACGTATCATCACAGCATGATGGTCGCCAATTTGGCTGAGTCGGCATGTGAGGCGATTGGCGCCGACGGTCTGCTCGCCCGGGTCGCCAGTTATTATCATGACCTTGGGAAGACCGAGCGCCCGCTCCATTTCATCGAGAATCAGCAGAACGGCGTCAACCCGCATGACCGGCTCACACCGGAGGAATCGGCCGACATCATCATGGCCCATCCGTATGACGGGGCCGACCTGTTGAGTCGGTATAAGTTGCCAAAAGAGATTATCGATATCGCCGAGCAACATCACGGCACATCGCTCTTGAAGTTCTTTTATGTGAAAGCGAAAGAAACGCGTGACGTCAGTGAATCGCGGTTCCGTTATCCGGGACCGAAGCCGCAGACGCGCGAGGCGGCGGTCGTCATGATCGTCGATTCAATCGAGGCGGCGGTCCGGTCGCAGAAGCAACCGACGCCAGAACGGATTCGTCAGCTCGTCAGTTCGATCATTCGTGATAAGCTACAAGACGGACAATTCGAAGACTGCGAGTTGACGACGAAAGAAATATGGCGCGTCGGGGAAAGCGCGTGTGAGACGCTGACCGGCCTGTTCCACGAACGGATCGAGTATCCAGAACTGAAGAAAGAAGGAGACTTACATGCAAATCATTTCGAACGATGAGCACGGCTTATTGTCGGATGCTCAAATCGAGCTCGTTGAATCTATATTGGTCCATGCGGCGACAGAAGAAGACGTCGAAGAACCGAGTGAGCTATCGGTCACATTCTTGACGAATGATGAGATTCAAGCAATCAACCGAGAATGGCGCGGTAAAGATACGGCAACCGACGTCATCAGCTTCGCCTTCGACGAGATGGGAGAAGACGAGATGGACTTCATGCTCGATGAAGACGAGCCCCGTCTCCTCGGAGACCTTCTCATCTCGGTCGAGCGCTGCCGGGAACAGGCGGCCGATTATGGCCACTCGTTCGAACGGGAACTCGGATTCTTGGCGATTCACGGATTCCTCCACTTGCTCGGATATGACCATATGACGCCCGAGGAAGAAGCAGAGATGACGGCACGCCAAGAACAAGTGCTCGCTCACTTCGAGCTGAAACGAGGCGAAGTGTGAAACCGTTCTGGTTCGCCTTGCACGGGATCGTGCACGCGGTGCGGACCGAACGCAACATGCTGATTCATCTCGTATCGAGTCTGCTCGTCGTCGCGTTTGCCTGGTGGCTCCCGACGACGAAACTCGAGAACTTGATTCTGTTCGGCTGGGTCGTGCTCGTCATCGCGCTCGAATTGATGAACACAGCGGTCGAACGCACGGTCGACCTCGTCACGAAAGACATCCACCCGCTCGCGAAACAAGCGAAAGATGTCGCGGCCGGGTCGGTCCTCGTCGCAGCAATCGGGGCCGCCATCACGGCATTATTCATTTTTGGCCCTTATATAATCGACAAATTCGTTATATGATTGAGCGTATTGGAAATTTAGAAAGCAGGTGCACTATGTATCAAGAAGATTTTAAATCAGGTTTTGTGTCCATCATCGGTCGTCCGAACGTCGGGAAATCGACGTTCTTGAATCGGGTTATCGGACAAAAGATTGCCATCATGTCAGACAAGCCTCAGACGACGCGCAACAAGGTCCAAGGTGTCTATACGGCGGATGATTCACAAATCATCTTTATCGACACGCCAGGGATTCATAAGCCGAAACACCGTCTCGGCGATTTCATGATGAAAGTCGCGACGAACGCACTTCGTGAAGTCGACGCCATCCTCTTCATGGTCAACGTCACGGAACCGCGCGGCGCCGGCGATGAGTTCATCATCGAGAAGTTGAAAGGGCTCGATACGCCGATTATTCTCGTCATGAACAAAATCGACTTGATTCATCCGGACGAGATTCCGGCTGTCATCGAGCAGTATACGAACCAACTTGATTTCGCGGCGTACGTCCCGATTTCGGCACTTCAAGGCAACAACGTCGAACCGCTCCTCAAGGAAATCAAAAAGTTGCTCCCGGAAGGACCGATGTATTACCCGGCCGACCAAGTGACCGACCACCCGGAACGATTCATCATCTCGGAATTGATTCGTGAGAAAGTGCTCCATAAAACGCGAGATGAAGTGCCGCACTCCATCGCGGTCGCCATCGAATCGATCAAGAAACGGGAAAACTCGGAAATGATCGATGTCGAGGCCGTCATCATGGTCGAGCGTGATTCGCAAAAAGGAATCGTCATCGGTAAAAAAGGTGCGATGCTTCGCGAGATCGGGACAGAGGCGCGTCACGACATCGAGGCGCTCCTCGGGACGAAAGTCTATTTGAACCTATGGGTGAAAGTGCAAAAAGATTGGCGTAACAAGATGGGCCAACTCCGCGACCTCGGTTTCCGCGACGACGAGTATTAAGCCATGTTGCAAAAGGTCACGGGAATCGTTATTCGGACCGTCAATTACGGAGAGTCGAACAAAGTCGTCACCTTGTTCACCGAAGAACTCGGAAAAGTTGCCGTCATGGCACGAGGGGCGAAGAAGCCGGGTAGCCGTCTGCATTCGTCGAGTCAGCCGTTCGTCGAGGCGGTGTATATCTTTCCGGCGAGTCGTGGCCTCGGCCAATTGAAATCGTCGGACGTGATCACGTCTTATCCTGAAATCCGAAAAGACGTCGAGCGCATGGCATACGCCATGTACTGGCTCGAACTCGTCGACCGGACGGTGGAGGACCGCGTCCCGAACCGCCCGCTCTATCGCATCTTGAACGACGCCTTACAGGCGCTCAACGCAGGCATGGACCCTGACGTGATCACGCATCACTTTGAACTGCGCATATTGCACTTGCTCGGGGTTGCACCGGTCTTGACCGGATGTATCCGGTGTAACGATGTGACCGACCCGATGTACTTCTCGGTGACGGCCGGCGGTTTTCTTTGTGCCCGGCACCAAGAAGAAGGATCGATTCGCATGAGCGAGCGTTTGGCGAAGCTGATCTATTTGATGAGCCGGCACGAGCTGTCCGAATTCAGTAACGTCCCGCTCACGAAAGAGACACGGATTCTGCTCAGACAGCTGTTTGATGCGTATATGGACTCCTATAGCGGGCTGCGGTTGAAGACGAAACGGGTCCTCGACCAAATGCAACGATTGTACTTGAACGATGATTGACTTTTTCGACAAGATTCGATACCATAATCTACGATTAGACAAATGAAATAGCGTGCGCAATGAAGGAAAACAAGTAGCTTTTATACCGTGGGTGCAGCGAGTTCGGGAAGGTGGAAGCCGAACGCCAGGTTGAAGTGAATGGCAATTCCGGAGCGCCCACAATCCAAAGAGTGGCCTCATCTCGAGGCAAGTAGGGTGGAACCGCGGGTAATCCCGTCCCTATGTGCATGGCACATAGGGGCGTTTTTTGTCGTTTCAATACTTTTGGAGGTGTCACATATGAAGCACATGACCGTGCAAGAAATTATTTTGACGTTGCAAAACTTCTGGGCGTCGAAAGGCTGTTTGACGATGCAAGCGTATGACGTGGAGAAAGGGGCCGGCACGATGAACCCGATGACGTTCCTACGGAGTCTCGGACCCGAGCCGTGGAACGTTTGCTACACAGAGCCATCACGTCGTCCGGCAGATGGTCGGTACGGAGAAAACCCGAACCGCCTGTATCAGCACCACCAATTCCAAGTCATCATGAAGCCGTCGCCAAGCAACATCCAAGAGCTTTACTTAGAGAGCTTAGAGTTGATTGGCATCAACCCGCTCGAGCACGACATCCGTTTCGTCGAGGATAACTGGGAAAACCCGACGTTCGGTGCGGCCGGACTCGGTTGGGAAGTCTGGTTGAACGGGATGGAGATCACCCAGTTCACGTATTTCCAACAAGTCGGTGGAATCGAGTGTGACCCGATCGCCGTCGAGATCACGTACGGTCTCGAACGTCTCGCGTCATACATCCAAGAAGTCGAGAGCGTGTTCGACCTCGTCTGGACAGACGGATTCAAGTATGGCGATATCTTCTATCAGCCGGAATTCGAACATTCAAAATATACGTTCGAGCTCTCGGACGTCGACATGTTGTTCACGTTGTTCGACACGTATGAAAAAGAAGCGAAGCGTGCCTTGGACGAAAACCTCGTCTTCCCGGCTTACGACTATATCCTTAAATGTTCGCATACGTTCAACCTTCTCGATGCGAAAGGCGCCATCTCGGTGACAGAACGGACCGGTTTCATTCAACGCGTCCGTAACATGTCTCGTGCATGTGCCGCCAAATTTATCGAAGAGCGGGAACGCCTCGGTTTCCCACTTTTGAACCAACAGAAAGCAGGTGCCCTTGATGCGTGACCTTTTATTAGAAATCGGACTTGAAGAATTGCCAGCCCAATACGTCCTTCGTTCAGAGAAACAATTGGCGGAACGCGTCACGAACTTCTTGACGGAAGCCCGTGTCCAATTCGGTGCGATCACCGTTTATTCGACACCGCGCCGCCTCGCCGTTCTCGTCAAGGACGTGGAAGAGAACCAACAAGATTTGACGGAGACGCTTCGCGGACCGGCGAAGAAAATCGCCCAAGACGCTGAAGGGAACTGGTCGAAAGCAGCCGCTGGTTTTGCCCGTGGCCGCGGTCTGTCGGTCGACGACTTGTATTTCGCTGAAGAGAAGGGTGTCGAGTACGTTTTCGCCGACCGTCATGAATCAGGTCAACCGACGAGCACGTTGCTCCCGGCACTCGAAGACGTCGTCCGTGGCATGACGTTCCCGAAAAACATGAAGTGGGGCACGAGCAGCCTGCGCTACATGCGTCCGATTCGTTGGCTCGTCGCCTTATTCGGTGCCGAACAAATCGATTTCGAAATCGAAGGCGTGAAGACGGGGAACGTGACACGTGGTCACCGTTTCTTGAGCAAGGGTGACGTCGTCATCCCAGAACCGGCCGCTTACGCCGAGACGCTTGAACGCGAGTTCATCGTCGCTTCGTACGAGGACCGGAAAGGACGCATCGAACGTCAAATCGAGGAATTGGCTTCAGAACAGGGCTGGACCGTCCCGCTTGACGCGTCGTTGCTCGAAGAAGTGACGAACCTCGTCGAGTGGCCGACTGCACTGTTCGGTGAATTCGATGTCCGTTATCTCGAACTTCCGGAAGAGGTCTTGATTACGACGATGAAAGAACATCAACGCTATTTCCCGGTCTATATCGGTGAAACGCTTCAAAACTATTTCGTGACCGTCCGTAACGGGAATGCCGAACACCTTCAAAACGTTGCCAGAGGGAACGAAAAGGTCATCCGGGCCCGTCTTGCTGATGCCGTCTTCTTCTATGAGGAAGACCAAAAGACGAAGATTGACGAGCAACTCGTCCGTCTCGACCGCATCGTCTTCCATGAAAAATTGGGCACGACGGGAGACAAGGTCCGTCGCGTCGAACAGCTCGCAGGAACGCTTGCACCATTGTTCCAGGCGGATGCGGCCAAAGTGGCTCGTGCCGGTGCCATCCATAAGTTCGACCTCGTCAGCCAAATGGTGTACGAGTTCACAGAACTCCAAGGGGTGATGGGCGAGAAATATGCGCTTCAACAAGGTGAGGACAAGGAAGTGGCCGCGGCAATCCGTGAGCACTACATGCCGCGCTTTGCTGGGGATGACTCGCCGGCGACGCCGACGGGTGCCGTACTTGCCCTTGCCGATAAACTGGATTCGATTGCCGCCTTCTTCGGAATCGGCATGATCCCGAGCGGTTCACAAGACCCGTTCGCGCTCCGTCGCCAAGCCCAAGGGGTCGTTCAAATTTTGGCAGATTGGAAGATTGCCTTGCCACTCGACAAATTACTTTCACAAGTTGTCGATTCGCAACTTCAGGCAGGACTTTACGATGCCGATAAAGAACAAGTCAAGGCGCAACTCGAGGACTTCTTCATGCTTCGCTTGAAGTATCGTCTGCAAGAGCGACACGTCCGTTACGATGTCATTGACGCCGTCTTGACGACTGGCCTTGCAATCGACCGACTCGATGCGAGAGCGGATGCGGTTCAAGCCATGCTCACGAGCGAGGCGAAAACGCTCATCGAACAATTGACACGCGTCGTCAACATCGCCAAAAAAGGCGAGGCAGGGGACGTCGATTCATCATTGTTTGAAAATACGGAGGAGAAAGATCTCCACGCTGCCATCGAAGCGACGTTACCGGAGACGGAACGCGCGGTCGAGGTGGGCGACTATCATCAGGCAATCGCATCATTGCGCGCTCTAGAACATCCGATTAGCGCTTATTTTGAAAATACAATGGTCATGAGCGATGTCGAGGCGATTCGTGAGAACCGTCTGCGCGAGATGAAGCGACTCGCTGCGACGATCGAGCGTGTCGCCGATTTTAGCGCGCTCGTACTCTGACCAAACTTGAGGGGGTTGGCTATGCAGCTGAATGAACGCCAACAGAAGATCGTTGAAATCGTAAGGGTCAACGGACCAATCACGGGAGAGCAGATCGCCCAAGAATTATCGCTCACCCGGGCCACGCTCCGACCGGACCTTGCCATCTTGACGATGACTGGAATACTAGAAGCTCGACCGCGTGTCGGCTACACGTTCGTCGGCAAACGAAACTCATCTTTGCTTCGAGAAAAACTCGACTCGCTGACGGTCGGCGACTTTATGTCGTCGGCGAAAGTCGTCAGTAACGAGATGACGGTGTATGACGCTGTCGTGACGTTGTTCTTAGAAGACGTCGGCTCGCTGTTCGTCGTCGGGAAAGACAATGAGCTCGTCGGCGTCCTATCACGTAAAGATTTGCTCCGGGCCGCCATCGGCAATCAAGATCTCGATCAATTGCCGGTCAACGTCATCATGACCCGGATGCCGAACATCACGGTGTGTGAGAAGAGTGAGACGTTGATTCGGGCCGGAATGAAGTTGATTGAGAAACAAATCGATGCCATGCCGGTCGTTGAAGAGAAGGATGGCAAGCTGATCGTGCTCGGTCGCATGACGAAGACGAACATGACGAAAGTATTGATCGCGCTCGCTAACGATGAGTCGTTCTGAGGAGGAATCTGGTTTGACACTGACACAAAAACAACTCGTATTTGTCGTGAGCGACTCGGTCGGCGAGACGTGTGAACTCGTCGTCCGGGCCGCGAGCATCCAATTCCATGAGAATGCGATTGAGACGCTCCGCATCCCGTTCGTCGAAGATGAACAGACGATTCAGGATGTCGTGACACAAGCGCGTGCCCAAGGAGCGGTCATCGCCTTCACGTTGGTCAATGAAGAACATCGGTCGCTGCTCGTCCGTCTCGGACATGAGTACGGTGTCAAGACGGTCGATTTGTTAGGGGACTTGCTCGATGTGCTCGCAGGCCAACTCGGCGAGAGTCCGCGCGAAAAACCGGGACTCATCTATCGGTTGGATGAGGATTACTTCCGTAAAATCGAAGCGATGGAGTTCGCGGTCAAATACGATGACGGACGTGATCCACGCGGGTTGAAAAAGGCGGATATCGTCCTCGTCGGCGTCTCTCGGACGTCGAAGACGCCGCTCTCGCAGTATTTGGCACTGAAGCGCTATAAGGTCGCGAACGTCCCGCTCGTGCCAGAGTCACGCCCGCCGGAAGAACTGTTTGAACTGCCGCCGGACAAGTGTGTTGGCTTGATCATCTCACCTGACAAATTGATCTCGATTCGGATGGAACGGTTGAAGTCGCTCGGCCTAAAACCCGAGGCCGACTACGCCCAACTTGAACGAATTAACCGAGAGCTCGAATATGCCCGTGGGATTTACGAGCGAATCGGTTGTGAGGTCATCGATGTGACGAACAAGGCTGTCGAAGAGACGGCCGGCATCATTTTGCGGATGCTCGATCAATCAAAAGAGGATTGAGCACTCGGATTAGTAATCGACTGGTGATAACGGTATAATAGAGTACTGACATGACATTGAAACGGAACGTGGTGAACGTTCCGTTTCGTTGCGAGTTTGGATAGGGAGTGGTCAAGTTGCCGCGGATACCGGATGAAGTCATTGCGGAAGTAAAACAAGCCACAGATATCGTTGATTTAATCAGTGAACGCGTTGAGTTGAAGAAGCAAGGACATCGCCTCGTCGGGCTTTGTCCGTTCCACTCGGAGAACAGCCCATCGTTTTCCGTGTCCCCCGAGAAAGGGATGTATCACTGTTTCGGGTGCGGCGCCGGTGGAAACGTGTTCACGTTCGTCATGGAGACGGAAGGACTATCGTTTCCCGAGACGATTGAACGTCTCGCGACGCGGGCGAATATCGCCATCGAGGGCGGCGTGTCGGGCGATGAAGAGTTGTCGCGTGACCAAGTCCTCCGCAAACAGATGCGCGATGCCCATCGGGTCGTGGCCGACTTATATCATGAAGTGTTGATGAAGACCGAGGCGGGCGAAGTCGGATTGACGTACTTGCAACAGCGCGGTTTAGAGGAATCGACGATCGGGCAGTATAAAATTGGTTACGCGCCCGACCATCGCCGGTTCACCGTGGATTCATTAGAGCGGAGAGGTTTCGACCTCGAGGTCATGGTAGAAGCGGGATTGATTTCTAAGTCGAGGTCCGGTGAATATTTCGACCGGTTCGAAGGCAGAGTCGTCTTTCCGATTGCGGATCGAGACGGCACCATCGTCGGATTTAGCGGACGGGCGATCGATGAGCGACAGCCAAAGTACGTCAATACGGCGGATACACCGTTATTCAACAAGAGTGAACTCTTATTCGGGTTCTCCCAGGCCCGGGCCACGATGCGCAAACAAAAACGTGTCTTGCTCGTCGAAGGAAACGTCGACGTCCTGCAAGTCGCACAAGCCGGGACGAAAGAAGTCGTCGCCTCGCTCGGGACGGCGTTCTCGTCCCAACATGCTCGCGCCTTGGCCCGCATGGTCGAAGAAGTCATCATCTGTTACGACGGCGATACGGCCGGGCAAGAAGCGACGATGAAAGTCGTCCGCCTGCTCGAAAGTTTTCCGCTCGACGTGCAAGTGTTGATGCTACCTGAAAAGACCGACCCGGACGACTACATTCGGACGAACGGGGCGGAACAATGGCGTAAATTGGTCGAATCGGAACGGTTGTCCGTTCTCGATTTCATGAACCGCACGCTCCGGCGTGGGAAAAACATGAATCGAGAAGGAGAACGGATTCGGTTTATTGAATCTATGCTTGTGGAAATCAGTAAAACGGATAATTCGATTCGTCGCGACCTGTATGTGAAGAAACTGGCCGACGAATTTGAGATCCCGGTCGACACGCTCTTGTCGCGCATGCCGAAGGCGGCCTCGAAAGAAGCCGCACCGCAGCCTATACGCGAACCGGAGCCGGTCCGCCGGCGTTCGTCTAAAGCGAACGAACCACGCTACGTCAAGGCGGAGAAGTTATTGCTGCGCGCGATGTTGAGCGGACCGGAGCGGGTTCGTTTCGTCCGGGACCGTCTCGGCCTGGCCTACCAGGACGAGGTACATCGTATGTTGGCGACGGCACTGTATGAAATCGTCTCCGAAGACATGACGCATGAAGAGTTCGAACAAGTCGCACCGCCATTCATGGAACGGTATTGCGACCAACGTCCGGACTACGCGAATCGTTATGCCGAGGTTCGACTCATGGCCGCACCGGATGAACTGACCGAAGAGGTTTTAGATGAATACATTAAGGTCATAAACAGTTATGAGGAACAGCGTCAAATCGAACGGGCGAAAAGGGAAATCGGACAAGATGCCGAAAGTATAGTAGACCAGGCATCCAAGTTACAAGAATTGATTACCCGGAGTCGTCGTCTTCGTGAACGATGAACGTGGAGGAAGTTTGGAAGGAGTTGAACTGCTAGATGGCAGAGAAGAAAAAAGAGGATTTATTTAACGCCATAGAGGAACTTGAGAAATTAGGGAAGAAAAAAGGCGTCGTATCGATGCAGGAGATTCAAGACCGTCTCAGCCATTTCGAGGTGGATTCAGACTTTATCGATAACTTCATCGAAGATTTAGAAGGTAAAGATATCCGCGTCACAGAAGATGCGGCCGATGCCGAAGAGACACCATCGAAAAAAGAGGACGAAGAGGTCGATTTGAACGACTTGTCCGTCCCGCCAGGCATTAAAATCAATGACCCGGTCCGCATGTACTTGAAAGAAATCGGACGCGTCGATTTGCTCAGCGCGAAAGACGAGACCGAACTCGCGAAGCGGATTGAACAAGGTGACGAAGAGGCGAAGAAGCGCCTTGCCGAAGCCAACCTCCGTCTCGTCGTCTCAATCGCGAAACGCTATGTCGGACGTGGCATGCTCTTCCTCGACTTGATTCAAGAAGGGAACATGGGCCTCATTAAAGCCGTCGAGAAGTTCGACTATATGAAAGGGTTCAAGTTCTCGACATACGCGACATGGTGGATCCGTCAAGCGATCACCCGCGCCATCGCCGACCAAGCCCGGACAATCCGGATTCCGGTCCACATGGTCGAGACGATCAATAAATTGATTCGTGTCCAACGTCAGTTGTTGCAAGACCTCGGTCGTGAACCGTCACCTGAAGAGATTGCCAAAGAGATGGAACTCACACCTGAGAAGGTGCGTGAAATCTTGAAAATCGCTCAAGAGCCGGTCTCGCTCGAGACGCCAATCGGTGAAGAGGACGATTCACACCTCGGTGATTTCATTGAAGACCAAGATGCGATGGCACCGCAAGATGCGGCCGCGTATGAATTGCTTAAAGAACAACTTGAAGATGTGCTCGACACGCTCACGGACCGTGAAGAGAACGTTCTCCGTCTCCGTTTCGGTCTCGATGACGGTCGCACGCGTACGCTTGAAGAAGTCGGGAAAGTGTTTGGCGTCACCCGTGAGCGGATTCGTCAAATCGAGGCGAAGGCACTTCGCAAACTTCGTCACCCGAGCCGTTCGAAACGCTTGAAAGACTTCCTCGATTAATCGTGTTTTTGAATAAAATGTGAAGTTTTAGAAGAAAGGAAGGAAAATGAGTGATTTTCCTTCCTTCTTTATTATTTTTTGAGTAAAATAGTGATGGGTAGAAATTTGGAATGAACATGAGGGGGAAATGCAATGCGTAATCCATTGTTACCGTTTGCAGCGATTGCGATCGTCGCAATCATTGCCATGGTCTCATTATCGTATTTCGGCGTCAACCAAGCACAACAAGCTGCTGAAGGTCCGTCGGTCACTGAGATGAACCCGGAAGACTTGTACGCGGCTAAAGGCTGCACAGGTTGCCACGGTGGAAATCTTGAAGGCGGCGTCGGTCCAGCCTTGACGGGTGTCGGCGAACGTTTGTCAGCAGAAGAGATCACGAACATCATCGTCAACGGTAAAGGTGCGATGCCAGCTGGCCTCGCGACTGCCGAAGAGGCGGACGTGCTCGCAACTTGGTTGCTCGAACAATAAGAGGGAAACGTACTCCTAGCGGGGTACGTTTTTTATTGTCGTCAGTATCAATATTCGTTACCCTAATAGTGAAGAAGTAGAAAAAGGAGTTGTCCCTATGCAAGAACAAGTGACGTTAGACCGACGATTGAAGCAAGTCGTCGATTTCATCCCGAAAGGCAGCGTGGTGGCCGACATCGGATCGGATCACGCCTATGTGCCGTGCTATCTCGTGCAACAAGGTATTGTCGATCGAGCCATCGCCGGCGAAGTGAACCGGGGACCGATGGAGGCGGCCAAAGCGCAAGTCGCGTTGATTGGCGCAACGGAACAGATTGATGTCCGGCTCGGTGACGGGCTCGCCGTGCTCGAAGCAGATGAGGCGACCTGCATCTCCATCTGTGGGATGGGCGGAAGTTTGATTCGGTCGATTTTAGAAAGCGGTCGTGACAAGTTAGGTGCCGTCGAACGGCTCGTCTTGCAGCCGAACGTGGATGGACAACACGTCCGCGAGTGGTTGCTCGACGCCGGCTTCGTCTTAATCGCCGAGTCGATTGTCGAAGAGAACGATAAAGTATATGAGATTCTCGTCGGTGAACGTGGGACGGAGACGCGCTATCATTCGGATGAAACGGAACGGGCGTGGCAGCTCATGTTCGGTCCATACCTGCTCGAGACGCGTCCCGAGGCGTTCAAGCTGAAGTGGGGACGCGAAGCGGACAAGCTCGATTACGTGCTCGGTCAAATGGCCGAAGGGGCACAGACCGAGGCGCTCATCCGGAAACAGGAGGAGTTCAAGACGCTGCGTGACAAAATGAGAGAGGTGAGCAACTAATGGCGAACGGAAACCATGTCATCCAATTGTTTGACGAGTTTGCGCCGAAACATCTTGCCGTCGAGGGCGATAAAATCGGTCTTCAAATCGGTACATTGAATAAACCGGTACGTCGGGTCATGGTGACGCTCGATGTGCTCGAATCGGTCGTCGATGAGGCGATTGAACGGGACGTCGACTTGATTATCGCTCATCATCCACCGATTTTCAGTGCGCTCGAACAAGTGAACGACCGCAGTGCCGCAGGGCGCATCGTCATGAAATGTATTCAGCATGAGATCGCCGTCTATGTGGCCCATACGAACTTGGACGTCTGTCAGGGTGGCGTCAACGATTGGATGAGCGAGGCGCTCGGATTGGTCGAGCCGAAAGTACTGATTCCGACGTATGAAGAACCGGTGTATAAACTGTCCGTGTTCGTCCCGACGACGCACCGAAAAGTCGTATCAGAGGCGCTCGGTCGGGCCGGCGCAGGACAGATTGGTGACTATGCGGATTGTCAGTTCACTGTCGCCGGCGAAGGCCAGTTCACGCCGCTCGAAGGATCCGACCCGTACCTCGGTCGTCACGGGAAAACGGAGCACGTCGAGGAAGTGAAGATTGAAACGGTCGTCACGGAGAGCCGGAAGAAGCGCGTGCTCAAGGCGATGATAGAGGCACACCCTTACGAAGAGGTCGCCTACGACTTGGTTCGGGATGAGATTGACGGGCCCGTCTATGGGCTTGGGCGTATCGGTCGTCTTTCGACCCCGCTCACGCTCGCCGATTTCGCCGAGCACGTGAAGGCGAGTTTCGGCGTCGAGGCGGTCCGTGTCATCGGCGATTCGAATCGAATGATTGAGAAAGTGGCCGTCCTCGGTGGTGATGGCAATAAGTATGTATCGGCCGCCCATTTCAAAGGCGCGGACGCGTACGTGACGGGCGACTTGTATTTCCATGTGGCCCACGACGCGATGGCACTCGGCCTTTCGGTCGTCGACCCCGGTCATCATGTCGAGAGCGTCATGAAGCAAGGCGTCGTCGAGGTCATGCGTCAAAAAGGAGAACGCGCGAAGCTCGATGTCGAATTCTTTGTATCCGAAGCCGATACGAATCCGTTTCGTTTTTATTGATTAGTAAAAAAACGCCGTTCTCCTAGGAGAGCGGCGTTTCGACGTCATTTGCGGAGCGCCTTCACTTTCGGGAGGATGCTACGAAGTTCAAGATAAGGCGTCTTGTCATGTGTGCTCAAATCGAGCGGGTCGTACTGGCTCAAGAAGTCGATCACTTTTTTCGTGATCGGCGTCGGGGTCGACGCGCCCGACGTGACGGCGACGGTCTCGACACCATCGAGCCAAGCGAGGTCAAGCTCGCTCAAGTCACCGATGCGATAGGCGTTCGTGCCGGCAATCTCTTTCGAGACTTGGGCCAGACGGTTCGAGTTGTTCGATTTCGGGTCGCCGACGACGATTAACAGTTCGCAATCGCCAGCTTGTTCGGCGACTGCTTCTTGACGCACTTGCGTTGCATTACAAATCTCGTTATGCACTTCGACGTGCGGATAGCGTGCTTGAATCATTTCAATTAAGGCCGAGACGTCCCATTGGCTCATCGTCGTCTGGTTCGTGACGAGGATTTTCGTCTCGTAGAGATGGGCCGGCAATGCCTCGAAATCTCGTTCATATTGTATGAGGTGGACTTTGCCCGGGGCGACGCCCATGGCACCTTCTGGTTCCGGGTGTCCATGTTTCCCGATATAGATGACCTCATAACCGACGGCCGTCTTTTCACGAATCAAATCGTGCGTGACCAAAACGTCCGGGCACGAGGCGTCGACAATCGTCAATCCTTTCTCGATGGCACGTTTCCGCACGAGCGGCGAGATGCCGTGAGCGGTAAAGACGACCGTTCCGCGGTCGATGGTCTCGAGTGCTTTCATGCGATCTTCGCCGTCGACCGTCTTGACGCCGAGGTCCTCGAACGCTTGGGTGACATGTCGGTTATGGACGATCATGCCGAGTATATGGATGGGACGCGGTAAATCTGGGTTGGCCACAGCTTCGTTGGCGAGCTTCATGGCATCGACGACGCCGTAGCAATATCCGCGTGGACTGATTTTTTTAACTTTCATTTTGTAAGGAACGCTCCTTTCGCGATGCTTTCATACGTATTAGTCTAACATTGTTTCGAAAATACGAAAAGAATTGCGTGTATTCATGCTATAATCTTAAGGTTAGAAAGGAGGGACACCGTGGAACGCTTAAGAACATTGCTTGAAGTTCGAAAATCGTACTTCTTTCAGATTACATTTATTATCTTCATTATACTAGGACTTGTCATCTCTTCACTAGCGTTCTCTGCCGATCGTGTGACGGTGTCCCGGGCGGAAGAGCTAGCGAAAGAACAATTTGATTATGCGATTGACGGGAGTATCGAGAACTTGGAGACGCGACTCGGTAAACTGTATGAAGATTTGGTTTATCTCGGCGCCTACGTCGGAAACGAGACGTACATCGAAGAACGGATTCGTACCGGTTATTTGAATCAGCGCACGAGCTTCACTTCCATCTTTTATTACGATTTACAGGGCGACGCCTTTACCTGGTATTCGCAGCGTCAAGTGCCGGCCACGACGTTGAAGGCCGATGCGAAGTTCAAAGAAGTGCTCAACGGTGGGGGCAACGACTTGTTCATGAGCGAACCGATTTCTATCTCTGGAGACGTCGGGACGTTCTTATACGTACCGGTACTAGAGGATAACCGGTTGGTCGGAATGTTCGGTGGCAGCATCAGCGTGCTCAATTCCGATTTATATCGACGGATGCTCGAATCGGCGAACGACGATATGATTCTTTACTTGTTGAACGAGCGGGGCGAAGTGTTATCGACCTCATTCAATCTCGTCACGGACGCGGAACGGCGTCTGTCCCGTTCGATTATCGAGGCGACGGACGACTATGCGGTGCGGACGGTGTTCAGCACCGAGGATGACGTCATCATGTATGAACCGGACGCACGCGTCACCGGCTGGAGCGTCCTCGCCAAACATAGTACCGATTCCGTGTATGAGGCGGTCTATGCGACGCGTTGGCAATATTTGATGATTACGCTCGTCACGTTCTTTTTAAGTATCATGGTCGGACTGCTCTTATCGAAGACGTTGACGAGTCCGCTCCTCGAGCTCGTGCAAAACATCAAGAAGCAGCAGTCGCTCGAACCGATTCAACTGGAACGGACCGGCTCCAAAGAAGTCGAGACGTTGCTTGATACGTACAACGACTATTCCCGCCGCATGGAGACGGCGCGGCGCGAACAGCTCAGCCAGCAACAACTGTTGCTCCAGCAAGAGAAGCTCGCCTCGCTCGGACAGCTGGCGGCCGGAATCGCTCATGAAATCCGGAACCCGCTCACACCGGTTCAAATCACGTTACAGATGGTGAAAGAAGGCCATAGTAGTCAAGAAATGCTCGACCTCGCCCTGTCGGAGCTCGACCGGGCCAACCATTTGATTACGACGATGCTCACGCTCGCCAAGCCGGACCAGGCGAAACTGCAGGAAGAGTGGCTCGATATGACGGAATTCGCGAACCGCCTCGAATTTTTGCTCGACGCCGAATGTTATAAGCGGGTCACGAATTGGGAATTGAACGTCCCGAAAGACATGCCGCCGTTTTACTGCTCGAGCGATATGCTCATTCAAGTCCTTTACAACTTGTTCAAAAATGCGGTCGAAGCGGTCGATTCGAAAGGGGCCGCCGGGAATGTCACGGTCACGATTCAATTCACGGAGCGGGATTACCGTTTCTTGATTAAGGATAACGGCATCGGCATGACTGAGTCCCAAGTCAAATCGGTCGGGTCGGCGTTTTACACGACGAAAGAGAATGGCAACGGCTTAGGTCTCTATATGATTCGCGAATACTTGAAAGCCGTGAACGGTGAAATGGAAATCGAGAGCGTTGAAGGAGAAGGTACGGCCATGATGATTAAAATCCCAAGGCGGTCGAACCCATGACGAAAGGATTCAAACATTACTGGTTATGGCTGCCTGTCGTTTGGGCATTCTCGATTTTATTGATCACATCGATTCAATTGCCGGAACGGACGAGCGAGAATAACGAAGTCGGTTTCGTCTTCGTCAGTGAGAAGCATGAACACGCCAATAAATTATTGGCTGCTTTCGTCCGCACGGCGAATCAAAAAGGGTTCATCCCTGTCCCGACGACGAGTGAGGACTCACGGGTGCTTGAAAAAGAAAAATTGGACGCCTTGATTGATCGCGGGGTCGAAGCGATTTTCGTGACGACGCTCGACGAGGCGTTCATCCGTCCGTCACTCGAGCGTGCCGAACGGGAAGGAATCCCGATTATCGCGATTGATCGCATGATCGATCATGAGAGCGTATTGACGTCCGTCATGTCCGACAACGTCGAGATCGGCCGCATGGCGGCGAACCATATCGCCGCCCAACACACCGGGCTCGACCGTCCGATTCGAGTCGTCGAAGTGCGCGGGACGGCCAAGGTCCGCTCGACGATTGACCGGAGCCTCGGATTGACGGAATATGATAAGGCGAACGACAACCTTCAAGTCGTCGCCTCCATCACCGGCAACTATGATACGTTCCAAGCCGAGATTGAGATGTCACGCTGGCTCGAGGCCGACATCCCGTTCGATGCCGTCTTCTCGCATAACGATGACAATACGTTCGGTGTCGTCCGTGCCCTCGAAAGTCATGGCCTCAGCGACAAAACACTCGTGTCGGTCGACGGGGTGACGGGGATTTATCCGCTCATTCATAACGGCAAAGTGAATGCGACGGTCGTCCAATCTCCGAACGAGATGATCGAGGTCGGATTCAAAGCGCTCGAACTCCATTTGAGCGGCAAGAAAATCGCACCACACTACTACACATCGAGCTATTTATATGAAGGGCTCGTAAAAGATTAATTGACAAATGATTAGATTCCGCTATGCTAGGAAAAGTGGAAAGAAACAGGAGGTGTATCGATTGAACAGCTTCCAACAGTTCAAATTGTTACCGTTTATCGTCGATGCCTTGACAGAAAAGCGCATCACAGTACCGACGGACATTCAGGCCCGGATTATCCCGGCTGCCATGAATGGCCGCGATATCATTGGGAAATCACAAACCGGGACGGGGAAGACGCTTGCATTCCTCATACCTATTTTAGAAGCAATCGATCCGAAAGAAGAATCGGTCCAAGCCATCGTCGTCGCACCGACGCGCGAACTCGCTTGGCAGATTCACGAAGAGTTGAAAACACTCCTCGTCAAACAGCCGGACTATATTAAAACGAGTCTGATTGTCGGAGGAACTGACCGGGAACGACAAATCGACAAGATGAAAAACCCACCACAACTGATCATCGGGACACCAGGTCGTTTGCTCGACTTGATGAAAGTCCAAGCGTTATTCCCGCACAAAGTCACGCACTTCGTCGTCGATGAAGCTGACCAAATGCTCGACATGGGCTTCTTGCCTGAAGTCGACCGCATCGCGCAGGCGTTGCCGGAAAAACTTCAAACGATGGTCTTCTCAGCGACGATCCCTGAGAAGTTACAGCCGTTCTTGAAGAAATATTTGCACGATCCGCGCTACGCGGAAGCGAGTGAAGAGCATCGTGTCGTTCCGAAAATCAAGCATCACGTCATCCCGGTCCGTCACCGTGACCGTAAGGCGTTGACGGTCGAAATCGCTAAAACGATTAACCCGTTCGTCTGTCTCGTGTTCACGAACACAAAACAAGATGCAGATGAGTTGGAGACGTCGTTCCGCGAGGCGGGACTCAACGTCGGCACGCTTCACGGGGACATGCAAGCCCGTCGCCGTAAGCAAGCGATCAAAGACATCAACGACGCGAAATATCAGTTCGTGATTGCTACCGACTTGGCGGCGCGCGGTATTGATATCAAAGGTGTGTCGCATGTCATCAACTTCGGCATTCCGAAAGACCTCGACTTCTATACGCACCGTGTCGGCCGGACGGGCCGCGCTGGAGAGACGGGCGAAGCGTACACGTTGTATGAAGATCACGAGAACGGTCCGATCAATCGACTCGAAGAGCGTGGTTTCACGTTCAAACATGTCGATGTGAAGAACGGTTCGCTCCAAGAGATTAAGACGCGCAAACGCCGCACGACCGACCGGAAGATGAAAGTCTCACAAACCGCTCACAGCCGGATGGCGGGCGAAATCAAGAAGGCGAAGAAAAAAGTCAAGCCTGGTTACAAGAAGAAGTTCAAGTATAAATTGAAAGAGACGGCCTCACGTGAGCATATGCAGAGCCAACGTAAGGAACGTCGCGAAGTTCGTAAGAAGAACCGTCGCTAAGCAAAAGAAGAATCGACTTCGTGGAGTCGATTCTTCTTTTTGTGTACACTAAAGACAGATGAGAATGAAGGAGAAATGATTATGTTAAAAATTGGTTCCCACGTTTCAGTTTCCGGTAAGAAGATGTTGCTCGCAGGTAGTGAAGAGGCTGTATCTTATGGTGCCAACACGATGATGGTGTATACGGGTGCGCCCCAAAACACACGTCGCAAGCCGATTGAAGACTTGAATATCGATGCGGCGCTGGCCCACATGGCGGCGCACGACATCGAGGAAATCGTCGTCCACGCCCCATACATCATCAACTTGGGCAATACGACGAAACCGGAGACGTTCGAACTCGCCGTGTCGTTCTTGGCCGCTGAGATTAAACGGGCCGAGGCGCTCCAAGTCGCCCGTCACGTCGTGCTCCATCCGGGTGCCCATGTCGGTGCCGGCGAAGATGTCGGACTCGCCCGCATCATCGAAGGGTTGAACGAAGTGCTCACCGGCGATGAGACGGTCAAAATCGCGCTCGAGACGATGGCCGGCAAAGGCAGCGAGCTCGGCAAGACGTTCGAGGAGCTGGCGACGATCATCGATGGGGTGACACATAACGATCGCCTGTCGGTCTGCTTCGACACGTGTCACGTCCACGACGCAGGTTATGACCTCGTCGGCGATTTGGATGGTGTCATCGAACAATTCGACAGCATCGTCGGACTCGATCGTCTCGGTGTCATTCACGTCAACGATTCGAAGAACGTCCGCGGCGCGAAGAAAGACCGGCATGAGAATATCGGGTACGGGGAGATCGGGTTTGATACGTTGAACCGCATCATCCATCATGAGGCGTTCACCCACTTGCCTAAAATCTTAGAGACGCCATATATTCCAATCAGTGAGAAAACGAAAGTGGCACCGTATAAGCAAGAAATTGAGATGTTCCGAGCGAACCGCTTCGATGCTGAATGGCGCGAACAGTTCACGCTCTCGCACCAATAAGATGAGCCTCATTCGAATCGACCCGAACGTGTATGATGTCTGGTCCGCGCTCCCGACGTATTTTCAAGAAGCGAGCCCGTTTTATGTCGAGGGGCGGATTGACGAGGCCACGGCCTGGATTGAGATTGTCGGACACGGGATCGTGGCCGAAGTCGAGGTCATGCTCGTCGAGACGACAGAGCGCCCGTTCGACCGCTATTGGCGGACGGAAGCGGGGCCAGAGATGACAGCGTATAGCCTCGTCGACGTGATCGGCCTTGATTTTCATCACCCGTTCCTTCGAGCCGGGATGTATGAAGGAGATGCGGACGACGTCATCCGCACCAAATGGGAGCAAGGCTACCGCGTCCCTTCTGCGAAATGGACCCAAGACACGTATCGTGCGCACTTGACCGAGGAACAGGCGTTGTCCCAACTCGCCCCGACGACCGTCTGTGCAGCGTGCGGGGATGACTTGAACCGTTTCGGCGCAATCGGGATTCAACTGATGGAGTATCATCTTGAAGCGGGGAACGGCACGTGGCTTTGTCCGACGTGTCACAAAGCAAAACATTACGAGATATAAAAAAACGAAGCCCGCAGGCTTCGTTTTTTGCATTAAAATGGCCAGTTCGCGAGTGCGAATTGATATACTTTCATCCCAAGAAACACGCCGAAGATGCCGATGACGCCAGGTAAGACCGGCGGGGCAGGGAGCGGCAACTTCAAAGCGGTGAAAATCATGCCACAAATGAGACCAGCGAGCAATGACAATAGGATTTCTTGCATGAATGATTCCTCCATAATCGAAATGAAAACGCTTTATTAACAGGTAACCGAACTTATTATACAATGTTCATTCTCGTTTGAGAAGTCTAACATCAGTCATCTGTCATTTTCTCGTTTTCAGCCCGTAAGCGAAGGACTTCTCGCTCGGCCCAGTTCGAAGGTTCCCGTTCGAACACGCTCGGAATGTTGTTCCAGCGCCCCCCTGTATATTGGTGGATGATGATTTGAGATTGAATCCGTTCTTGTCCAGCTTCTTGTTTTAAGTAGACGTAACTGCCGTCGGCGCGCTGGATTCTGGCTTTCACGTTATCGACGAGTTGCAAGGCGAGCATGTCTTTAATGTACGATTTATGTCCCGCGTCAAGAATCGGGAAGAGAATCTCGATCCGTTTGCGCATGTTGCGGGTCATCCAATCGGCAGACGAGCAATACAAGTCTTCTTTTCCGTTTTGATAGAAGTAGAAGATGCGTGAATGCTCCAAATAGCGGTCGATGATGGAGATGACGCGAATATTTTCCGAGATGCCTTTAATGCCCGGACGTAGACAGCAGATGCCGCGGACGATTAAATCGATTTTGACGCCGGCCTGCGAGGCGTCGTATAGTTTCGTGATAATCGGTTTATCGGTGATCGAATTCATCTTGGCGACGATTCGACCGTTGCCGTACTTCTCGTGGAGCTTGATCTCGTCGTCAATCTTTTGAAGGAAGAAGTCGTGCATATCGTCCGGCGACGTCTCGAACTTATGCCACGACGGACGCTCTCCGTACCCGGACAGCCAGTTGAAGAAATTGGTCGCGTCCTCGGCGAGCTCTTCATTCGTCGTCAACAAGCCGATGTCGGTGTACAGTTTGGCCGTCGAGTCGTTATAGTTGCCGGTGCCGAGATGGACGAACCGTTGTAACACACCGCCTTCGAGAATGCGGACGACGAGCGTGATTTTCGAGTGGGTCTTTAACTCTTTATAGCCGTAAATGACGTGGGCGCCGGCCTTCTCGAGCTGCTTCGCCCATTGGATATTCTTCTCCTCATCGAACCGGGCCTTCAATTCGACGAGCACCGTCACTTGCTTCCCGCTCTCGGCCGCATCGGTCAGCGCCTTGATGATCGGCGAGTCGCCGGAGACGCGATACAATGTCTGCTTGATGGCGAGCACGTTCGGGTCTTTGGCCGCCTGGGCGATGAAGCGGACGACCGGGTCGAACGAATGGTACGGATGATGGAGCAAGTAGTCTTTTTTCAATACCGCCTGGAATAAGTCCTTCCCCGGTTCGAGTCCTTCCGGGACGAACGGGATGAGCGTCTCGTTGATCATCTCGTCATATTCAATCCCGATTTTATTATAGACGCCGAACAAGAACGTCAAATCGATCGGTCCGTCGACGAGGAAGATGTCTCGGTCATGTAGGTCGAGCACGTCCTGGAGCATGAACAGCAACGCTTTACTGAGCGACCGTTGCTGGACCTCGAGCCGAATCGCGACCCCGTATCGCCGTTTCTTTAACTCTTTCTCGATCTGTTTCAAGACGTCGCGGCTGCCTTCCTCATGGAACGGCATATCGGCGTTGCGCGTGATGCGGAACGGCATCGTCGACTCGACTTCGAACCCTTTGAACAGCGAGTCGATGAACTGGATAATGACGTCCTCGAGCAACATCAAGTCCGTATGTTCCTCATCGTCGGTCGGCAGTTCGAGATAACGTGGCAACACGGCCGGCACTTGGACGAGGGCGAGCCGTTTCTTGCCTTCATCGGTCGAGGCGATCTCGACGGCGATGTTGAGCGATTTCGACAACAGCATCGGGAACGGCCGATAGGCGTCGACGGCAATCGGTGTCAAAACGGGGAAGACGTGCGTCCGGAAATAGAGTTTGACGAACTCGAGTTGCGCCTTATTCAAATGTTTCGGCCGCAAGAAACGGACATTCTCCGCGGCGAGCTGTTTGAGGATCTTCTTATACGTCGCGTATTGAATCTCGACGAGTTCTTGCGCTTTAATCGAGATGGCTTTGATTTGTTGCTTCGGCGTCAGCCCGGCCTTGTCTTCGGGACGGTTGAAGCCGGCGAGCACCTCATCTTTCAATCCGCCGAAACGGACCATATAAAATTCGTCGAGGTTCGAACTGAAGATGCCAAGAAATTTCAGTCGTTCCATGAGCGGATTGCGTTCGTCCATCGCTTCCTGTAAGACGCGCTCGTTGAAACTCAGCCAGCTGAGCTCACGGTTATTGAAATGTTCGGGTAAGTAGACGGTCATGACTCTCTCTCCTCTACACGTAACTCGATCGGTTGGTCAATCGCACGTTCCAAATGTTTTTTATGGCGGATGCCGCGCTGTAGTTCAAAGCGCGGAGATGTGTGCGTATGAAGCGTCAAGACAAGACCTTCATCGTTCGAGGATACCTCGACGTTCTCGACGACTTGACGTTCGGTCAAATCGAGCGCGTCGACGAGCTTGACGATTGAGCCGAGCAACTCTAGGCTCTTCAACATCTTCGAGTCGAACCATTCGGGGAAGCCTTCGATATGTTGGTCAAGCAGACGCCTCGATTTATACGACGTCACCAAGGCGAGGGCGAGCCGGTCCTCGTTGTTCATCCCTTTAAAGTCGTTCGTCGTGATCAAGTGGAACGTGTGATCGCTCTTATTGTTATGGTCGATATATTCTCCAACATATGCGAGTCGGCACGCGCCCTCTAAGAGTCCGGGTTCGAACGGTTTCGCTTTAATCGTCTTCGTCTCAATCAAACCGGTATAGATTTGGCGAGCCAGGTGAATCAAGTGTTGATGCCGGACCAGATCGACGGCGTATTGTTTCTCGAAGTGACGGAAACTCTCTTCTTTGACGTCCTCGAAACGGACCCGATTATTTTCTGATAAGTAGTATTCATAGAACAAGCCCTCGCGTAGCCCGTTATTGCTCATCATGAACTCAGGTACTTTCAAATAGCGGGCCAACTCATCGATGGCGGTCACGGCCGGGGCGATGATGTCCATCCGGTCCTTCGACAAACCGTCGAGACGCCCGAGCTGTTTCGGCGACATGTGAATGAGTTCATCGACGACGTCATGGAGCCGGTCGGCCCCAATCGTATATTGGTGAATCCCTTCGAGCGGGAACAAGGACAGCGATTGTTCGACCCGGACGAGGTTTCGGGCCGTCCCGCCGACACCGACGAGCGGGACGCCGTGCGGCTCGAGCCAATCAATCTCTTTAAACGACTTCTTCAAGAACGCCGTCAACTGTTTGCGTTCTTCTTTCGTGAGCGTGTCACCTTTCATGAAATCCTCGGTCAGCGTCACGGCCCCGAACGGGAAGCTGTGATAGAAGACGAGCTCACGGTCCTTAAAATAGGTCACTTCCATCGAACCACCGCCGATATCGACCGAATAGCCGTCCTCGATATACGTCGAGTTGATGATGGCCGAGTAGCCGTAAAACGCCTCTTCATAGTCACTCAACAACCGAATCTCCATACCGGTCGCTTGCCGGACTTCTTCTAAAATGGCCTCGGAATTGCTGGCGTTGCGGATGGCGGCCGTCGCGACGGGCAACACTTCTTTCACTTCGTGATGCACGTTCAAGCGATGAAAGTGGTTCAGCGTCTCGATGAGCGCCTCGATGCCGGATTCGGACAGTTCATTGTCATCGGTGATATGGCTCGACAGCCGAGCCACTTCCTTCACGTTCAACCGTTCAAAATACTGGCCGTGGCCGTTCACTTCAAAAATGACGTTACGAATCGAGTTGGACCCGATATCGATGACTGCTAGTTTTTTCTCCACGGAAAAACCCCCTCTGCGTTATCTCTAGTGTACAACGAAGATCATCAAAATACATTCGGATTTCAGTTCGTGCGACGTCAATCGGCTCGCGTCGCCTCATACTTGAAGCATGGACTGATATTCTGTATAATACAGACGCCAAGCAAGTAGAAATGATTACGATTTATCACACGAGAGAAGGGTAGCTTATGACGACATCCGTCGTAAAATTAAATCATGTTTCCTATCATTACGATGGGACCGCCGCGCTACAGGACGTGTCCATCGAGATTAAACAAGGCGACTTCGTCGCCGTCGTCGGGGAGAACGGGTCCGGCAAGTCGACGCTCATTCGGACGATTCTTGGCCTGTTATCGCCGCAAACCGGATCGGTCGAGCTGTTCGGACGTCCTCAAGGACAGTTTAAAGACAAGTCTCGTATCAGTTACGTTTCCCAAAAAGCCGCGTCCTTTAACTCAGGATTTCCGGTGACGGTCGAGGAAGTCGTCGCCATGGGCCGCTATGGACGCCTCGGTCTATTCAAACGGTTGAACATCGAAGACAAGGCGGCCATCCAAAATGCGCTTGAGACGGTCAATATGTGGCAGTTCCGACATCGGAAGATTGGTAGCCTGTCAGGCGGGCAGCAACAGCGCGTCTTTATCGCTCGAGCCATCGTCAATCAACCGGATTTGCTCATCTTGGATGAGCCGACGGTCGGGGTCGACCAAAAACATTTGCGCGACTTTTATGAGGTGCTCCATCTGTTACGCGAGCACACGTCATGCACGTTCATTCTCGTGACCCACGATTTGAACGTCGTCACCGACCTCGTCACGAAAGTCGTCCATCTCGATCACGGCCGGATGGCGTGCAACTGTGGCTTAAAAGAATATAGTGAGCTCGGCGAATTGACGGCGATTAAGCCGTACCCGGTCAAAGTGCTCGTTCATGAAGGTACGTCATGATTTCGGATCTGTTCACGTACAGCTTTTTACGTTATGCGTTCATCGCAGCCGTCGTCATCGGGTTCACTGCGCCGCTCATCGGTTCGTTCGTCGTCGTCAGACGAATGAGCTTGATTGCCGACGCGTTGTCTCATATGACGCTTGCCGGAATCTCGTTCAGTCTGTTCCTCGGGCAGTATATTCTGCTGTTCAGCGACTTGAACCCACTCTACCTGGGGACCCTCGTCTCGGTCCTCGCCGCGCTCGGCCTCAATTGGCTCCGCGGAAAATACGTCCATTTTCAAGAGTTGTCGATTCCGATCATGATGTCGGCCGGGATGGGACTCAGTGCCATCTTCATCTCGTTATCGCGCGGATTCTCGATTGATTTGTCGACGCTCCTGTTCGGATCGATTTCGGCGGTCAGTTTATCAGACATTTGGATGATTCTCGCTGTGGCGGGCATCACGTTGCTCGTCATCGTCGTATTTTATAAACAGCTGTTGTTCTTGTCGTTCGATGAAGAACAGGCGAAAGTGTCGGGTCTGCCGAGCACGATGCTCCACGTGTTGTTCATGTTCGTCGTCGCGCTCGTGATTGCCGTCAGTATGCGGATCGTCGGTACGCTGCTCGTCTCGAGCCTGATCACATTGCCAGTCGCGGCCGCGCTCCGGTTCACGAACAGCTTCAAACAGACGATTGTTTGGTCAATCGTGTTCGGGGAAGTCGCGACGATCGGCGGACTCGTCCTTGCCTATGAGCTCGACGTCGCCCCGGGTGGTGTCATCGTCTTGCTCGCCGTCATCATCTTAGCCGTCGTCATGTTGGCCGAACGACTCGGACTCGCTCGGAAGAAGGAGGTTCGTTATGAAGGAAACTGAACAATTGACCCGTCTGCAATCGTCGTCGCTCAAAGTGACACCGAAACGGATTGAGATGTTTGCCTTTCTCGCAGCTGAAGAGCGTTACGTCAGCGCCAAGGACGTCCTCGACTATATGCGGGCGAAACATCCGACGATGAGTTTTGACACGGTATACCGCAACTTGAAATCGTTCGCCGAGGAAGGGTTGCTCGAAGCGACCGAATTGAACGGAGAGAAGGCGTTCCGCGTCACATGTGGGTCGAATCATCATCATCACCATTTGATTTGCCGCGGTTGCGGCAAGACGAAGCTACTCGAACTGTGCCCGATGCGCTTTGTCGAGACGCTCGATCCTGATTTTGAGGTCGTCGATCATAAATTTGAGATTTACGGGTATTGTAAACAATGTAAGTGACGAGAAGGGATTGTGAATTCAATCCCTTTTTTGTCGAATCGAGAGAGGGGGAGTCGAGATGATTTACACCGCAGCCGAAATCAAACAGGCCGATGCGTCGGCACTTCACCAAGGGATGCCGGGCGACGTCTTAATGGAGCGGGCAGCTTCGGCCGTGGCGGCACGTCTGACCTTCCCAGCCCACTCGTCTGTCCTCGTCATCTGCGGGGCTGGCAACAACGGTGGGGATGGCTGGGTCGTGGCCCGAGAATTGGTACAGCGAGGGTGTGACGTCTCCGTATATGCCCCGTTCGGTGAACCGAAGTCACCGGAAGCGGGACGGCATGCGGCGTATGCGCGCCGGTTCGTCACCATCGTCGAGGAACCTCGAGACGCAGACTATATCGTCGATGCCTTGTTCGGGGTTGGATTTCACGGTCCGGTCACTGGAACAGCGAGAGATGTCATCACTTGGGTGCGTGCACAAGCGGCACCCGTTATGGCCATCGATGTACCGTCGGGTGTCCCGAGCGATGACGCGACGGGATTTGACGGTCATGCCGTCGAAGCGGAGACGACGTTTTCGCTACACGGTTATAAACGGAGTGCCTTTTTATCACAGACGGCCCCGTATTACGGCACGGTCGAGGTAGTCGAGATTGGACTGCCCCACACGTCTGAATGGCGCGTCTTGACGGAGTCAGACTTTGACCGGGACTTACTCGAGCGCGATCCATACGGACATAAGAATCGATACGGTCATGGTTGCTTGATTGGCGGGAGCCGTCATTTGATGGGAGCTCCGTTCTTAGCCGCCCGGGCAGCGCTGCGAACGGGAATCGGGTTGCTCGACCTCGCCATCCCGCCCGAAGCGCTCGTCATGGCGTCGAGTTTACCGGAGGCGATGTATTACACGATCGATGAGTTACCGGACAAAGCATATGCGGCTACAGCAATTGGTCCGGGACTCGTCGACGACGAACGGTCGGACCGGTTATGGCGAACCGTCAGTCGTCAATCAAAACCACTCATCGTCGATGCGGGCGCTTTGACGACGAGTCATCTTGAGGCAGCGGGTCCACTCACGTTGACGCCGCATCCGGGGGAGTTCGCCCGCTTGACGGGACTGTCTGTCGCCGAGATTGAAGCAGACCGGTTCCGGATCGCGTCGGACTTCGCCCGCCAACACAGGATTCACCTCATCTTAAAAGGGACGCATACGCTCATCGTCAAACCGGACGGGACGGGAGCGGTCAATACGATTCAAGCCGAGGCCCTCTCGAAAGGAGGGAGCGGCGACGTGTTGACCGGCATGTTGCTCGCGCTATGGGCTCGGACGGACCGAATCGACACGGACCCGTCTCCGAACGAACAAGCCGTCCTGTGGCACGCCCTCGCGGCTCAAGCCGCGAGCCGGCAGATGCATCCAGCGAGTGTCCTCGCAACGGACGTCATCGAAGCGATTGGACGCATATAAAAAAGCCCCATACACAATGGATACTCTTATCCAACGTGTATGAGGCTTTTTTTAAATGGTGATGGACTTGGTCGTCTCGAAGTGATTGACGATGTGTTGCGCCTCGTTCCAAGACGAAATTCGTTTCACCCCGTCCGGTAACGGTTTGCGGTTATACGGCGCATCGAACAATAGGACCGGAATATTCGTCTGTTCATGGATCGAGATGGCGTTTTCGTAACGGTCCTCCATGAACAAGTCGAGCGCGAGCTGTTTGACGACGCCGACCTTGTCATGGCTCCCTGTCATGATGAGCGAATCGAGTGGGAGCTCATGTTGCCGAATCCACTCCTCGGTGACGGAGCGGACGGCTTCACTACGAGCTGTGACGTAATGGAGACGGTGTGCTTTTCGCATGTGCCAGAGAACGGCGTTCACTTCAGAGTGGGGAAGTGAGCGACGATAAATCGCCTCCTCGTGGCCTTGCTCAATCATGAAGCGCCAAAATGCCTCTTGTGTCATATCTGTATACGTATGCAACTCATATTCGGTCGCCTGATGGTAATCGATGGCGTACCCGAGTGCGTCGTTCATGTAATGAAAACAACTTTGCGGATCCGTGACGGTTCCGTCGATGTCTATTCCAATATGCATGTTCGTCCCTCCTTGCTCATAACCCTTATTGTACCAAAAGCCCGCTCGGTTGCAACCGAGCGGGCGAAGGATTAGTTAGATTGGTTGGCGAGTTCTTGCTCCTCGAGTTCACGAGCGGCAAGTTTCTCGGCGACGATGGCATCGATTTCTTTCTTCAATTCTTCGACCATCGTGGCTTCCGGGACTTTACGGATGATTTTTCCGTGACGGAACAGCAAACCTTCGTTACGGGCACCGGCGATACCGATATCGGCTTCACGGGCTTCACCCGGTCCGTTGACCGCGCAGCCGAGAACAGCGACTTTAATGTTGACGTTGATGTTCTGGATATACTCTTCTACTTCTTTCGCGATTGAAATCAAGTCGATTTCGATGCGTCCGCATGTCGGGCACGAGATGAGTGTCGCCGCGTTGGCCGCGAGACCGAACGATTTGAGTACTTCTTTGGCGACTTTGATTTCTTCGACTGGGTCGTCAGATAGCGAGACGCGGACCGTCGAACCGATACCGAGCGAAAGGATTGCCCCGAGACCGGCCGCTGACTTGAGTGATCCCGAGAAGAGCGGGCCCGATTCCGTAATTCCGACGTGGAGCGGGTAATCGAACGTCTTGGCCGCGAGCGTGTACGCTTCGAGGGCCAAGTTTACGTCAGACGCCTTGAGCGAGATGATCGTGTTATAGAAGCCGAGGTCTTCTAAGATTTTCACGTGGTGCATGGCACTCTCGACCATTCCTTGTGCCGTCGGATAACCGTACTTCTCAAGGAATTGCTTTTCGAGCGAGCCGGCGTTGACACCGATACGGATTGGGATGCCTTTTGCTTTGGCGGCGTTGACGACCGCTTCAACTTTCTCACGACGACCGATGTTACCCGGGTTGATTCGAATCTTATCTACACCGCTCTCGATGGCTTTGAGCGCCAATTTATAATCGAAATGAATATCGACGACGAGCGGGATATTGATGCGGCTCTTGATTTCAGCGAGGGCATCGGCAGCGCGCTCGTCCGGGCAAGCGACACGGACGACTTGGCAGCCTGCTTCTTCGAGACGTAAAATCTCGGCGACGGTCGCTTCTACGTCATGCGTTTTTGTTGTCGTCATCGATTGGATGACGACCTCATTCGATCCACCGATGATGAGGTTACCGACACGAATCGGACGAGTTAATGAACGATGCAAAATTTCTGACATATACGTAATCTCCTTCTTTTGGAAAGGTTCCAATCGATTTAAGATGGTTGGTTTCCTTCTTATCATAACGAAATGTTTGTGAAAAAGCACCCAGCAAGCGCTTGCGAGATGTGCTCTGACGAAACGCTAACGTTATCTTAACAGATGCTTCATAATTTTCCACCGTCTACAGACCGATTTATGTACGCGGAAAATGGGATGACACTTGTTGTCAGGAACGTGTCTTCTTGATTGGAGCTTGGAACAGCGGAACAATCAAGTACATGAGTAATAGAAGAATCCCGAACCAAGCCGCAGATGGTGCGATGTGATACAGAACGACGAGGCTGACTGTCGGAATGAGCGACATCGCGACCGTATACGGCCAGGCTTGGCGATAGGCCCACATCTTCTTTGTACGCCATCTCGTGACGAGTTGGACGAGCAGGGCGCTTAGAGCGACGAGTCCCATATAGAAGAAGAAAATCGCAAAAGCATGTAAAAACAACCACATCGGCCAAAAGAAATCGGGTTGTAACACGATGTAATCTAACACCGTTACCGTCAACGTCAACATCAAACTCGCCAACATATAGGCGTGGAGCGGGGCCAAACGAAGGCGAAGCGCCTGTTTTGATGGGTAAAGGCTATGACGTACAAACTGAATCGTTGTCTTGAGCATAAACGGAACTCCAATCTGTTATAGTACAAACTCTAAAAAACAAACAAAAATCATACAGTGGATTAATAAAACCTTAACATTAAACCTGTTTACATCGACTGGGTGATGCGGGCATAATGAGTAGGGCATTAAAAACCAAGCAAACACAACTAACTTACAATCAAAAGGAGTACAAAAATCGTGGAATACAATTTGCAAGAAATGTTATTCATGTTTTTTGGAGGATTAGGGATCTTCCTCTTCGGTATCAAATCGATGGGAGACGGCCTCCAAAAGTCAGCAGGTAACCGCCTGCGTGACATCCTTGATAAGTATACATCGAATCCGTTCCTCGGAGTACTGGCAGGTATTATCGTAACGGTCTTAATTCAATCGTCGTCAGGTACGACCGTCATCACGGTCGGTCTCGTCAGCGCTGGCTTTATGACGCTCCGTCAAGCAATCGGCGTCATCATGGGTGCGAACATCGGGACGACGGTGACGGCATTCATCATCGGTTTCGACGTCGGCGCCTATGCGTTGCCGATTATCGCGATCGGTGCGATTCTCTTGTTCTTCTTCAAAAAAGAGAAGTTGCAACATTTGGGTCAAATTTTCTTCGGTTTCGGGATGCTCTTCTACGGTCTCGAACTCATGGGAAGCGGAATGAAGCCACTTCGTTCAAGCGAATATTTCATCGACTTGACGCAATCAATGAGTGACAACCCGTTCCTCGGTGTCATCGTCGGTACGGTCTTCACTGTCATCGTTCAATCGTCATCCGCAACAATCGGGATTCTACAAGAATTGTACGCCGGCGGATCAATCGACTTGGACGCGGCACTTCCGGTCCTCTTCGGAGACAACATCGGGACGACGATCACAGCGGTACTCGCTTCAATCGGTGCCTCGGTCGCAGCCCGTCGTGCGGCAGCAGCCCACGTCATCTTTAACATTGTCGGGACGACCATCTTCATGATTTTGTTGATTCCGTTCACACAATATATTTACTGGATCACAGACTTCTTAGCGATTGAAGACAAGATGCAAATCGCCTTCGCCCACGGGACGTTCAACGTCGTCAATACGTTCATCCAGTTCTGGTTCATCGGAACGATTGCATGGATCGTGACGAAACTCGTACCAGGTGAAGATTCAATCGTCGATACGAAAGCGCAGCACTTGGATCCAATCTTCATCCAACAGTCACCATCAATCGCGGTTGAACAAGCGAAGTTTGAAGTCATCCGCATGGGTGATTTCGCGAAACTCGGACTTAATGAGGCGCGGAACTATATGGCGACCGGTGATAAGAAGCACGCTGAGAAGTCGGCGCATATCGAAGAAGCGCTCAACTCGCTCAACTCGAAAATCACGGATTATCTTGTGAAACTCGCCGCTGTCGATTTGACGGAGCAAGAATCACAAGAACACAAGACGCTCATGCACGCCATCAACGACATCGAGCGCATCGGTGACCACGTCGAAAATATCATCGAGTTAATCGATTATAAGACAGCGACACGCGTCACGCTCTCAACTGACGCTCAAAAAGAATTGACGGAAATGTACGATTTGACACGTGCCACGCTTGAGAAGTCGCTCCAGACGCTCGCGAGTGGAGACATGGTCGAAGCCCGTCAAGTCATCGAAATGGAAGCGAAACTCGATATGCTCGAGCGACAATTCCGTAAAAACCACGTCGTCCGCTTGAATACAGGCGAATGTGACGGTCAAGCAGGTATGTTCTTCGTCGATATGCTCTCGAACTTGGAGCGAATCGGTGACCACGCAATGAACATCACAGAGATCACGCTTGAAGATGCTACAAACGAAGTAACGGTTTAAGCGATTACGTTTCCCTCCGGTTTAGACGAACCGGAGGGATTTTTTGTCTGGTTGTGACTTTTGATTGACAGTAAGGGGTTCATTCAGTATATTATTACTGTATAACAACGTGGCGGTGTAGCTCAGCTGGCTAGAGCGTACGGTTCATACCCGTGAGGTCGTGGGTTCGACTCCCTCCGCCGCTACCAATAAAGGACCCTTAGCTCAGCTGGTTAGAGCAGACGGCTCATAACCGTCCGGTCGTAGGTTCAAGTCCTACAGGGTCCATTTTGTGAACAGCTTTCTGATGAAAGCTGTTTTTTGTTTTCAATTTTTGTTTTCAAATCCAAACTCCTGGGTAAATATCCGTTAGCATTTTGTTTTTTGAAAAATATGAAATGAGGCGAAGCGAGATGGAACGAAATCATACGATGATGCAATTTTTTGAATGGCACGTCCCGGCTGACCAGAAACATTGGAAGCGATTGAAAGAACGAGCTTCTGAATTGAAGGAAGTCGGAATTACCGCATTGTGGTTGCCACCTGTCACGAAAGGACAGAGCGACGAGGATACGGGGTATGGCGTGTACGATTTGTATGATTTAGGCGAGTTTGACCAAAAAGGAACGGTCGCGACCAAATACGGGACGAAACAAGAGTTGCTCGAGGCGACAAAGCACGCTCAAGAACTTGGCATGCAAGTCTACATGGACGTCGTCTTAAACCATAAAGCCGGGGCCGATGAGACGGAGAAGTTCGATGTACTCGAAGTCGACCCGGAAGATCGGACGAAAGTATTGTCGGAAGAACCGTTCGAGATTGAAGGATGGACCAAGTTCGATTTTGAAGGTCGAAACGAAAAATACTCGTCCTTTAAATGGAACTTCCATCACTTCAACGGGACAGACTATGACGCGGCGAACGATCACAGCGGTATCTTCTTTATCCTTGGTGAAAATAAGAAATGGAACGACAACGTCGACGACGAGTTTGGCGTGTATGACTATTTGATGTTCGCCAATATCGATTATCACCATCCAGAAGTGCGGGAAGAAGTACTGAGCTGGGGTAAATGGTTCATCGAAGAGACGCAGTGCGATGGGTTCCGACTCGATGCCATCAAACACATCAACTATGATTTCGTCAAAGAGTTCAGCCAGCAAATGAAAGCTGAAAAAGGCGACAACTTCTATTTGGTCGGCGAGTTCTGGAAGTCCGAGCTCGATGCCTGCCGTGAGTTCCTCGACAACATTGATTACCACGTCGACTTGTTCGATGTGCCGCTCCATTACAACTTGCAACGCGCCTCGACAGAAGGGGAATCGTTTGATATGCGGACGATCTTTGACGATACGCTCGTCCAGTCCCACCCGCTCCATTCGGTGACGTTCGTCGACAACCACGACTCACAACCGGCGGAAGCGCTCGAGTCATGGGTCGAAGACTGGTTCAAACAAATCGCCTACGGTTTAATCTTGCTTCGCCAAGACGGTTACCCATGTGTGTTCTATGGTGACTACTATGGCATCAACGGACCGCACCCGGCCGACGGGAAGAAAGTGGCCATCGATCCGCTCCTTTATGCACGTCGTGAAAAGGCATACGGACAACAGGACGACTACTTCGATGACGAACATGTCATCGGTTGGGTTCGTCACGGTGTCGAGGAGATCGAACGATCAGGTTGTGCCGTCCTCATCTCGAACAGTGAAGCGGCCGAAAAACAAATGTTCGTCGGCAAGCATCGTGCCGGTGAGAAATGGGTCGATTTGACGCAGACCGTCGATGAGGTCGTCGAGATTGATGAAGACGGGAATGGGGTATTTAAAGTATCGGCAGGTTCGATTTCGGTTTGGGCGTTGCCAGAACAAGACGTCGAATGAAGCATTACAATTGAGTCAGCCGTCACAAATCTGTTACATTTAAAACGAACGTTGTTCAAACCAATTTTAAGGGGGATTTTAGTTATGGCTAAATTTGAATTACCACAACTTGATTACGCATACGATGCACTTGAACCACACATTGACGCACGCACGATGGAAATCCACCACACGAAACACCACAACACATACGTCACGAACGTAAACAATGCACTCGAAGGAAAAGACGTGAACTACTCTTCACTCGAAGAGTTGCTTCAAAATCTCGATTCACTTCCTGCTGACATTCAAACAGCGGTCCGCAACAACGGTGGCGGTCACTGGAACCACTCATTCTTCTGGAAATTGTTGAAGAAGAACGAGAACGGCGCTCCGACCGGCGAACTCGCTTCTGCCATCGACGAAGCGTTCGGCAGCTTCGACGCGTTCAAAGATGAGTTCACGAAAGCGGCGACAACTCGTTTCGGCTCTGGTTGGGCTTGGCTCGTCGTGAAAAACGGCAAGCTCGAAGTCACTTCGACACCAAACCAAGACTCACCGATCATGGAAGGCGTTCAGCCAATCCTCGGTCTCGACGTTTGGGAGCACGCGTACTACTTGAACTATCAAAACCGTCGCCCGGATTACATCCAAGCGTTCTTCCACGTCATCGACTGGGATTACGTCGCGAAGCTTTACGCAGACGCAAAATAATGACGTCATCCCGAGATTCGATCGAATCTCGGGATTTTTTATACATTTCATTAATTTGTAAACAAATTATGATATAGTGAAAATCGAGTCGAAAAATAGAAATAACTCCGACAAATATATGACCTATACTTATAGAAGAAAACGAATCAGAGAGGAGACAACTGAATTGGCCAAAAACCGTGTGAAAGTGCCGAGAAAACGGCGCAACCACCTTCCGTTGCGATTGAACCTATTGTTCTTTATCGTCTTCATCCTATTTGCGACGCTCATTTTCCGTTTAGGAGTCGTTCAAATCGTCAACGGTGAGTTGATTGCCCGGGAAGTTCAAAAGACAGAATCAAGCAAAATCAAGTACGAGGTGCCGCGCGGGAAGATTTATGACCGCAACGGCCAAGTGCTCGCCGACACGATTTCGAACTACTCGGTCATGTATCGCCGGTCGCAAGTGACGAAGACGGAAGAGCGGCTCGAAGTCGCCATCAAGCTCTCGGAGATTGTCGACGTGCCAGAGAAGGATCGCAAAGTGACGGAGCGGGACCGCAAGGATTATTGGATTGCCATCGATCCGGAGCGCTCGCAAGAACGGGTCCAAAACCTGTTGGCCGATTTATCGGAAGAGGAACGCGCTGCCTTGTCGAACCAAGACGTCGACCAGTTGTTGCTCGATTCGATCACGGACGCGGAAATCACGTTTGATGATGCGACCGAGGAAATCATCGCCATCAAACACAATATGGAGTCGGGCTACGCGCTCGACCCGCAAGTCATTAAAATCGGGGCGTCTCCAAAAGAGATGGCACTGATTGAAGAAAACTTGGAGTTGCTTCCTGGTGTCAGCGTCGAACCGTATTACCAACGGGATTATCCGTTCGGCGAGACGTTCCAAAGCTTCCTCGGAAGTTATCGTCAAATCCCGGCCGAGCAACGCGCCTCATATCAAGCGAAAGGCTACGGCTTGAACGATCGGGTCGGAACGTCTTATCTCGAGCAACAGTATGAGGACGTGCTGCGCGGGACACCAGCCTATGACGTCTTCACGACGTATAAAGGGGAGCCGGTCGGAGAACCGACCCGCGTCAGCGGAAACCCAGGGAAAGATATCATCTTGTCGACGGACATCGAATTCCAAAAAGAAATCGATGAGATTTTGAAGAAAGCGATTCGAGCCGGCCGTTCGGGCAGCCCGCACTTTGACCGTGCCTTCGCCGTCGTCATGAACCCACAAACGGGTGAATTGCTCGCCCTCTCGGGACAAGAGCTCGACTATGAAACGAACGAATTCAAAGACGTCTCGACCGGGACGGTCCTGCGGGCGAGTCAAATCGGCTCGACAATCAAGGGTGCGACGGTCGCGTTCGGACTTGAAGAAGAAGTCATCCAACCGGGTGAATATATTTATGACACGCCGATTCGCATCGGTTCGTCGCTCAAGTCGTCGTACCGGAATATGGGGAACATCAACGACCTGGATGCCCTCGCCTTGTCATCGAACATTTATATGTTCCAAATCGCCCTACGGCTCGCCGATTACTATTCGACCGGTCAAATCGTCGGGGAGAACGTGACCGAGGCGTTCAATACGATGGAACATTACTATAAACAGTTCGGACTCGGCATCGAGACAGGGATTGATCTCCCGTACGAATCAATCGGATTCCGGAGCGTCCCGGACCGTGTCACGCTCCTGATGGACATGTCGATCGGGCAGTTCATCTCGTACACGCCGATTCAGTTGGCACAGTATACGTCGACGCTCGCGAACGGCGGCTACCGCATTCAACCGCATCTCTTGAAAGAAATCATCGAACCCGGCTCACTCGACGAGTCGAACAAGCAAGTCGTCAGCACGTTCCAACCGAACGCGCTCAATAAAGTCGACATTCGCGATGAATTTCTTCAACGGGCGCGTCAAGGATTCCGGCAAGGGGTCGAGAGCGGAACGTCGCGCATCCTCCAACAGACGGGAATCACGGCGGCCGGGAAGACTGGTACCGCTCAAGCGATCGCGGAAGGGCCAGATGGTCAGGCGAAGCGAAATGCGAACGGGGAACCGATTAAGACCCTCAACTCGAACCACGTCGGCTGGGCACCATATGACGACCCGGAAATCGCCTGGGCCATCATCATGCCAGGCCTCGAGGCAGAAGGGATTAACACCCGTGTCGCGCACGATATCATGAAGGCGTATTTTGATTTAGAAGACGTCCAAGCACAGATTCAGTAAAGAAGTCACTTCGGTGGCTTCTTTTTTTCGTCTTTACAATTCTTTTACGTTCCGTTTATTTCTCGTTAATAGTAGTTTATTAGGATGTTAATTGTAGGACAGAACAACGAAGCCACAACACAAATCAAAGCAAACTCAAGGAGGACGTCAGAAATGTCTTGGATGAAAAAATCAGCGTTAGTCGCTTCAATCACTTCGGTGGCCATTATCGGTGCAGCGTGTGGGAACAATGAAGAAGGTGGCGCAGCCGACGGTGAAGGACTTTCAGGTAAAGTCGTCATGGACGGTTCGTCAACAGTCTTCCCAATCATGGAAGCCGTAGCCGAAGAATATTCAGCTGAACAGCCAGACGTTGAAGTAACGGTAGGTGTCTCAGGTACAGGTGGCGGATTCAAGCGTTTCGTCACAGGCGAGACAGACTTCTCGAACGCATCACGTGAAATCAAGGAAGAAGAAGCGGCAGAAGCTGAGAAGAATGGTGTCGAGTACACGCAACTCGCTGTCGCCCTCGATGGTCTCTCGCTCGTCGTCAACCCAGAGAACGATTGGGCCCAAGATATCACAATCGACGAACTCAACAAGATGTGGACTGACCCTAACGTGAAGACATGGAAAGACGTCCGCTCGGACTGGCCGGACGAAGAAATCTCATTCTTCTCACCAGGTAAAGACTCAGGAACGTTCGACTTCTTCAATGAAGCCGTCCTTGAAGACACGGACATTCGTGAAGACGCGCAATTGTCAGAAGATGATAACGTCCTCGTGACAGGTGTCGCCGGTACGAAAGGTGCGATCGGATTCTTCGGTTATGCGTATTACATTGAAAACAAAGACACGTTACGTGCACTCAACGTAGAAGGCATCGAACCGACGACTGATACGATCAACGATTTGTCTTACCCGCTCTCACGTGAGATTTACACATACGTGAACAACGCGTCATTGAAAGACAAGCCACAAGTCGCTGACTACACACGCTTCTTGAACGAGAACGCAGCCGTTCTTGCGGAAGAAGTTGGATATGTCGGCATGGAACAAGCACGATACGATGAGAACGCTGAAGTGATCGACGAGATTGCTGGCGAATAATAGCGCAGAAGGCAGAAGGTGAGAGTCGCTCTCGCCTTCTCGCCGTGCTTTCTAGTATGAAGAGGTAGGGAGCGATACACGAGATGAATCAACCAAACAAAGGGTTTTCAATTCGAGAGATGATTGAAACCAATAAGAAAAAGAAATATAGCACGACGAACGTGTTTGATAAAATCATGCCGTTCTTATTATTCTTGAGCGCATTCGTTTCGGTCGTCACGACGGTCGGCATCGCGTTCACACTCGGGTTTGAACTGTTCAAGTTTTTCGAGCGCGTTCCGGTCGCCGAATTTTTAGGCTCGACTGAATGGTATCCGCTTAGTGCCGATCAACGGTTCGGCGTCTGGGCCCTCGTCATGGGGACGCTCCAGATTACCGTCATTGCCATGATTGTTGCTGTACCGCTTGGTTTGGCGTCAGCGATTTATTTGAGCGAATATGCGTCTGAACGGGCCCGTACGATTTTGAAGCCGATTCTTGAAGTGCTCGCTGGTGTACCGACGATTGTCTTCGGATTCTTCGCCTTGTCGTTCGTCACACCAATCTTGCAAGCACTCATTCCTGGATTAAAGATTTATAACGCGCTTAGCCCAGGAATCGTCGTCGGCATCATGATCATTCCGATGATTGCTTCGATTTCGGAAGACGCGATGAGCGCCGTCCCGAAAAAGATTCGTGAAGGTGCGCTCGGCCTTGGCGCGACGCGTCTCGAAGTCGCCATCAAAGTCGTCATGCCAGCCGCGCTCTCAGGGATTATCGCCTCGATCGTCCTCGGGATGAGCCGCGCCATCGGTGAGACGATGATCGTGACAATCGCCGGTGGGTCGCAACCGAACTTCGAGTTCAACCCGCTGAACGCGATTCAAACGATGACAGCGTATATCGTCCAAATCGCCAAAGGTGACGCAGGCTACGGGACAATCGAATACTACAGTATCTATGCGGTCGGTGCGCTATTGTTCGTCTTCACCCTAGTGATGAACTTGTTCGCGAACTGGGTGACGCGCCGCTTCAGAGAGGAGTACTAATATGGCATTGCCGAACAGTGAGTTCAAGAATACGAAGAACTTGATGGACCGTGCTTCCGTTTCACAACGGATCCAGCGCCGTCTTCAATTAAATGAAATTTTTAAGTACGTCTTTTTAGCAGGTCTCGTCTTTGCCCTGCTCGTCCTATCGACGTTGATTTATGACGTCGTCTCGAAAGGTGGCGGCTGGGTGAACTTGGACTTCCTCCGCAACTTCCCATCCCGTCGCCCGGAACAGGCCGGTCTCTATCCAGCCTTGATCGGGACGTTATGGTTGATGTTCCTCATCGTGCCGATGGTGTTCATCGTCGGTGTCGGTGCCGCCATCTATTTAGAAGAGTACGCACCAAAAAACCGAGTCACGTCATTTATCGAGGTGAATATCTCGAACTTGGCCGGCGTCCCGTCAATCGTCTTCGGATTGCTCGGGTTGACGATTTTCGTTCGCGTCATGGAACTCGGGAACTCGATTATGGCGGGTGCGTTGACACTTGGATTGATGAGTCTTCCTATCGTCATCGTCGCGTCGCAAGAAGCGCTTCGTTCCGTCAAGATGGAATTGCGCCACGCGTCGCTCGCACTCGGAGCCTCGAAGTGGCAGACGACGTTCAACGTCGTCTTGCCGTCGGCGATTCCAGGGATTATCACCGGAATCATCTTGGCCGTATCACGTGCCATCGGGGAGACGGCCCCATTGATTATGGTCGGAGCGGCGACGTTCATTTCGACGACGCCGAGCAGTGTCTTCTCAGACTTCACGGCGCTCCCGATTCAAATCTACAACTGGACGAGCCGTCCGCAAGCTGAATTCCAAAACCTAGCAGCTGCCGGAATCATTGTCTTGATGACGATGTTGATCATCATGAACTCGGCTGCCATCTATATCCGTAACAAGTACACGAATCGACATTAAGTCGTAGCAGGTAACGAGGAGGACTCTCGAGATGATGAAACAAATAGAACTCAAAGGAGATCATGAAGTGAATACAACGACAACTCAACCGAACGAAACGGTGATGCAAAAAGACAGTGCCTATGTCGTGAACAACTTGAACTTATGGTATGGCGACGATCAGGCGTTGATCGACGTCAACCTCGATATCAAGAAGAACGAAGTGACGGCCATCATCGGTCCGTCGGGTTGTGGGAAGTCGACGTTCATCAAGACGTTGAACCGGATGGTCGAGCTCGTGCCGTCTGTCCGTACGAATGGTGAAATCTTGTATCATGGCCGCAACATCTTCGACCGCGATTATAAAGTCGAAGATCTTCGGACATCGGTCGGCATGGTGTTCCAACAACCGAACCCGTTCCCGAAATCGGTATATGACAACGTGGCGTACGGACCGCGGACGCACGGCATTAAAAACAAAAAAGTGCTTGATGAGATTGTCGAACGCTCGCTTCGCGGCGCTGCCATCTGGGATGAAGTGAAAGATCGCTTGAACGAGAACGCGTATGGCCTCTCGGGTGGACAGCAGCAACGTCTCTGTATCGCCCGGACACTTGCCATCGAACCGGACGTCATCCTCATGGATGAGCCGACATCAGCACTTGACCCGATTTCGACGCTTAAAGTCGAAGAGCTCGTTCAAGAGTTGAAAGAGCAGTATTCGATTATCATCGTTACACACAACATGCAGCAAGCGGCCCGTGTCTCGGATAAGACAGCGTTCTTCTTGAACGGAGAAGTCGTCGAATTCGATGCGACTGACAAAATCTTCTCGAATCCAACGGACAAACGGACTGAAGACTATATTTCTGGCCGGTTCGGTTAAGAAGGGGAGACAATCATGGCACAAAATCGCACATTTTTTGATACGAAGTTAAACGAATTAGAAGACAAGGTCGTTCGCTTGGCGAATTTGACGATGCGTCAGACGGCCACGGCCATCGAAGTACTTGAGAAACGCGACCTCGTGCTCGCCCAGACGGTCATCGACAATGACAACGAACTCGATGAACTCGAGCTTGAAATCAATGACGAGGCGATCCTATTGATAGCGAAACAACAACCGGTCGCGACCGACTTGCGCCGCTTAATCGTGACGATGAAATCGGCGACCGACCTTGAGCGGATCGCAGATTATGCGACGAATATCGCCAAAGCCGTCGCGCGCATCGAGCACGTGCCATACGTGTTAGACATCAAGCCGCTCAAACAGATGGCCGAACAGTTGATTGACATGCTCGAGCTGGCGACGCGTGCTTACCGAAAAGGCGAGGTCAGCCGAGTCCGTGACTTGAACGAGATGGATAAAGTCATCGACGACTTGAACTTGCAAACGATTAAACAATATATGGGGTCTGTGCCGACGATGGCTGTCGGCACGAACGACGTCTATGAGTTTTCGAACATCGCCCGCTATTTAGAACGCATGGGTGATCACGTGACGAATTTCGGAGAACACCTCATTTTCCTCGAAAAAGGGAAACATTATGATTTAAACCAGTAAGAAGAGTGGTAAAGAACAACAGACCAGTTGTTCTTTACTTTTTTTTGTGCAGGAATTCACGGGTTGGAGGCGAATAGTAGAACACATGGATTTTTTTTAGGAAGGGAGCCACCTATAGATGGAAGAGAAAATCGTTTCCTTGAAGCAACAAGGACTAACGTTAAAACAGATTGCAGAACAATTAGACATGCCAATCGGGAAAGTGCAGTACGCTTGGCGTAAATGGCGTTCCCAACACGGCGAACCGGCCAAACCGGTCGCCGCCGCTTCAAAACGAAAGACCGAAGGGAAGAAAGCAATGACTCCGAAACCGAAGCAAGTACCCGCCTCATCTGGGAAGCAGGTCGCTTCGACGCTGCAACACGAGCTGCCAGTCCAATCACCACTGTTAGATAAAGGCCTAGGCGGGTTCTGGAAGCTTCCAGACCGCTATGATCAAGATTTGATGCATGCGGTCGTCCAATCGCCGAACGCCGTCTACGTCTTTTGGGAAGTGTCAGACAGCGTCAAAGAGACGTTGTCGATGCAGTTCATGCGTCCGTGGGAAGATTTGCCGAAGGCGTTCCGAATCCTTGACATCACCTTGCTCGATTATGCGAGCGGTCATGCGAACCGGTCGTATACGTTCGAATTGCCAGAGATGACGAACAGTTGGTTCGTTCGACCACTCGATCCGAACACGACATATGTGTTCGAGTTTGGGATTCGGACGATGGAAGGGGAATTCCTTCCGTTGCTCGCATCTTCACCGATTGACACGCCACGTGCGGAGCCAGCCGGCCATGGTCGTTTCGCTGAACCGGTACGACGTTGGCAATATGGAGAAGTCGAGTCTCCAGAACTGCTCGACACGCTACCTAAATATTCTGCATACCGATTCGTGCGCTGAGGAGGATTTATTTGATGAAACCAGGTTATTTTTCACTCGTCCTTCATGCCCACCTTCCGTACGTGCGACATGAAGAGAAACACCGCTTAGAAGAGAGATGGGTGTATGAAGCCATCTCCGAGACATATATCCCGATTCTGTGGCAAGTCGACCGTCTACAGCGACCGCTCCATTGGACGGTCAGTATCTCACCGCCCGTCGTCGAGATGCTCGCCGACCCGCTCGTCCAGGACCGTTACGTGGAACATTTGGATGAGATGCTCGAATTGATTGACATCGAGCTCGCCGAAGGACGAAGCGAACCGGAAGTCGAGACGCTCCATTTTTATCGTCAGCGCTACAACGATTTGAAAACAACGTTCTTGCATTGGGAGAAAAACTTGAACCATGCGTTCCGTACATATCGTGAGCAAGGGTTCATCGATATGGTCACATGTACGGCGACCCACGGCTTCAATCCGCATTTGTTCACAGAGCAGGCCGCCCGCGCGGAAATCCGTACCGGGTTGAACTGTTTCGAACGTCATTACGGGTTCCGCCCGACCGGGATTTGGTTGCCGGAGTGTGCCTATACGCCGGGTGTCGACCGCATCTTATACGAGGAAGGCATCCGTTATACGTTCGTCGATGAGCACGCCTTGCTCGATGCCGACCCGACGCCGGACAAAGGCATTGGCGCACCGGTCTACTCGCCGCACGGCGTCGCCTTGTTCCCGCGTGACCAAATCATCTCCGGGAAGATTTGGAGCTCGATGATCGGGTACCCTGGTCATCCTGACTATCGCGAGTTTTATCGCGACCTCGCCTATGATCGTGATTGGGCGTATATCGAAAAGTTCATGCACCCGGAAGGGATTCGTTTCGATACCGGCCTGAAGATGCACCGTATCACGGGCGACACGGATGAGAAAGACTTTTACGTCCGCGCTTGGGCCGAGCATCAAATCGACAACCACGCCCTCGATTTCGCTCAGACGCTCGAAGGCCATCTCGAGGCCCATGGTGGACAAACGTTCCCGCCGTTCCTTGTGACGGCGCCGTTCGATGCCGAGTTGTTCGGACATTGGTGGTTTGAAGGACCTGAATTCCTCGGCAAAGTCGCCGAACGGCTCGAAGAGTTCGGCATCGAGACGATCACGCCGGCGTTGTTCCTCGAGCGCCATTTCCAAGACCTCGAGACGGTCCATGTCTCGATGAACACGTGGGGGCGCAAAGGGTATGGGGATGTGTGGATTAACGAGCGCAACGAATGGATGCTCCGTCACTTGCACATGATGGAGACACAGCTCGTCAAAGACGTGGCCGACTATCGTCACGCCTCACCGCTCGTCGACCGGGCGCTCATCCAACTCGTGCGACATTACGTCCTCGCCGTATCGAGTGACTGGGCCTTCATCCTCGACGGCCAGACGACGGCCCAATACGCGGCCGAACGTTTCCGTGAGCATACACGCCTGTTCGCCGAGCTCGAAACGGCACTGTATCAGGACAAGTTGTCGGAAGAACTGCTCGCCGACCATTATCGCGCCTATCCGTTCCTAGATGATGTGGACATTGACATCGACACGTTCCTGTCTCCGCACGATTATTATGTGACCGAGGAACGCGGCAGTGAAGGCGAGGCGATTCTCGTCTTGACGCCAGAATATACGGGCAACGTCGTCGGTGACCTCGGACGCCGTGTCATCGACGAAGTCGAAGCGCGGGCGGCGGAAGGCGAGACGGTGTACGTCTTGACTCCGTTCAAGGAAGGGTTACCGGAGTATGAACGTCACAACCACGTACACGTCTATCGGGTCCGCCTGACGAGCCCATTCTTGGAACACGTGATGAACCAGGTCGCGGCCCAAAACGTGGCGTACGTCAAACTCGTGCATGAACTAGTTACCAAAGTCGCATTCAAAGTGATCCATCAATTTGATTGGATGACAATTCCTGCGGCACGTTCGCTTGCGAAAGCACTACAAGTTCCGTTATACTCAACTATGTTGTCCTTTGAAACGACCCGCAATCCGCACGGACACGGCGGTTTGTTCGACGCAATCCATCGAATCGAGAACAGCGTCCTCGCTGAAGCCGATACGGTGTATATCTGCGAACAACTATCGACCGAGGAAGTCGGAATGCGCTATGCGATTGGCGATAACGTAAAAACCTGCCTGCCGCTCGATGCTTCGCCATACGGGCAAAAACGTTTGAAAAAGAACACGAAATAACCTTGCTTTTTCAAATAAAAATTGGTAGGATAATTGAGTATGCTTAGACTGTAAAGCAAAAGCACTTGATACAACATTAGTAAGATGGGAGTGAAAGAAATGCGCGTTAAAATCACACTAGCTTGCACAGAAACAGGCGATCGCACGTACATCACGAAGAAAAACAAACGTAACAACCCAGAGCGCCTCGAATTGCGCAAATACAACCCACGTCTCCGTCGTCACACGCTTTACCGCGAAGTGAAATAATGAGACTGGCCGTCACTCATGTGGCGGCCTTTTTTTGAACAAGGGGGAATTGAAGTGATTGAAAAGAAACAACTTCGGCAAGACGTTCATCGTCGAATTCGTGAGCTCGGCGATCGGTCGGACCGGGACCGCGTCATGATACATACATTGACCGAACTGAAGGCATGGCGAGAAGCGGATACGGTCGCCGTCACGCTCGCCCTCGATTTAGAGATTGATACGTTACCGCTCATCCGATTGGCTTGGCAGGCAGGAAAATCAGTGTTCGTGCCGAAAGTTACGAATCAGGGGCTCACGTTCCATGAGATTCATTCGCTTGAAGATCTCGAGCCGGGCGTCATGAACATACTAGAACCCACGACTGAAGCGACGACGCGCATGATTGACGTCTGTATCGTCCCTGGCCGTGTGTTTGACCGAGCCGGCTATCGCATCGGATGGGGAGGTGGCTATTATGACCGCTACCTCGCCACATACAATGGGACGACCATCGCATTGGCCTATGACGTCCAACTGCTCGATGAGATTCCGATTGAGCCACACGACATTCCTGTCGAATTCATCGTGACGGAAAGGGAAACGATTTTATGTTCGCCATCTTCGTTGTAACATGCATGGTGGCCTTTGCGGGCTATCGATTGCACTCCTTGACTCGCTCCGGTGCCGTCTTGACGGTCGTGACGGGGACGGTCATCGGCTACGGCTTCGGTTGGTTCGGGCTGTATTTACTCGGTGTCTTCTTCTCGACATCGTCGCTCGCCTCGAAATATCGTGCCCGGGACAAGGCGCCCATCGATGAGATTGTTGAAAAATCGGGTCCCCGTGATTTCGTCCAAGTGCTCGCCAACGGAGGCATCGGCATGGTGACGGCGTTCGGGATGGTACTTCTCCCGAACGACGCCTGGTTATTCGCCTATATCGCCTCGATTGCCGCGGCGACGAGCGATACGTGGGGATCCGAGTTCGGGGTGCTCGCCAAGCGCAAGCCGCGCTCGATTCGGACGTTCCGTGAAGTCGAACCGGGAACGAGCGGTGGCGTGTCGGTGTTCGGAACGATCATGTCGATCGTCGGGGCCACGGTCATCATCGTCGCCTCGCTTCCGTTTATCGAAATCGACGTGACGTTCGTGCTCGTCTTGATCGCCCTCGGATTGAGCGGCAGCGTCGTCGATACGCTGTTAGGGGCCACGGTGCAACGCAAATACCGATGCCGAGTGTGCGGCAAGTTGACCGAGAAGAAGGTGCATCACCGTGAGCCGACGGTCTATGTGTCGGGCTGGCGTTTTCTCGGCAATGACGCCGTCAACTTCTTGTCAATCGCCGCGGCCGCGACGATTAGTTTCCTCTTGTTACGATGAGGGTAGTACAGAAAATGTAGATGTTTCAAATGAATGTGAATTTTGTCACAATATCGCCAAAGTGAAAACGGTTTCCTTAGTAGTGAGTGTTTGTGAATGATGTTACAATCTTTATGTAACAGACATAACAAAAACATGAAACAGATTGTTCGAAGGGTGGAGAATCAATATGGAAACATTAAATCATGCCAAAGTAACACGGGTCGCGCTCGTCGGGGCCGGAGCGGTCGGTGCCAGCTTTGCGTATCAATTGACAACAGCCAGTCTTTGCGAGGAACTCGTCATTATCGACATCAACAAATCGAAAGCGGAAGGCGAAGCGATGGACTTGAACCACGGCGTCTCGTTCGCCTCTTCACCGATGCGCGTCTGGGCAGGGGACTATACGGACTGTGGTGCAGCAGATATCGTCGTCATCACTGCCGGTGCTCCGCAAAAGCCGGGTGAGACGCGCCTCGATCTCGTCGAGAAAAACGCCAAAATCATGAAATCGATGATTGGGGACATCATGGCATCTGGATTCGACGGGATTATCATCATCGCCTCGAACCCGGTCGATATCATGACGCACTTGGCCTGGAAATACTCCGGTCTACCGAAGCACCGTGTGTTCGGCTCAGGAACGGTACTCGATACGTCACGTCTCCGTTATATGCTCGGCGACTACTTCAACGTCGACCCACGCAACTGCCACGCCTACATCATGGGTGAGCACGGGGACACGGAATTTGCAGCCTGGAGCAACGCCCGCATTTACGGAAAATCGGTCGAACAGTTGCTTGAAGAGAACGATGAGTACACATGGGAAGACCTCGAAGACATTTACGTCAACGTCCGTGACGCGGCCTACCACATCATCGAGCGGAAAGGCGCGACCTATTACGCCATCGGTCTCGGTCTGCTCCGTCTCGTCAAAGCCGTGCTCCGTAACGAGAACACGTTGTTGACGGTCGGCGCACACTTGGATGGGGAATACGGCTTGAACGATATCCACATCGGCGTACCGGCGATCATCAACCGTCAAGGCGTCCGTCAAGTCGTGGAGATCGAGTTGTCAGACGAAGAAAAACAAAAGATGCATCATTCGGCAGACGTGTTAATGAAAACGATGCAACCTGTCCTATAAGCATATCGCTCGTTCCATCCTGACCGTAGTCGGCTTCCGCCACTACGGTTTTTTTGTGAACAAAAGGATGAAAGGGGAAGATTGGGGCGAGGCTCGATTTTGTTCTCACGGCTAAATTCCTTTAGAATGAAGGTATAGAAGGAGGTGAGCCAAGATGACAGAACCAGCTTGTTTTTGGGAAGATGTGTATCGTGCCGTTGAAGCAGGAGGGCGCATCGAAAGCGTCTTGGAGCCGTCGCGTGCACTTTTGTTGTTCGATACGAAAGCGGGGGACGTCTATCACCTCTACATACGGACGGACAAGGCGTGGGCGAACCATGTCGCCATGGACGTCGAGGAGGTCATGAATTCGTTTCGGTTGGCCCGCATCGGCCGCGAGAAGCTGCATGTGCACATTTATGGTGACCCGCTCGTCGATGAGGAGCGGCTGTCGTCGCTCACGTTCCCGATTGCGGCGAAAGTGAAGCTCGAGATGCGGCCGTGCACCGAGACGGAAACGTCGTATCGCCCGCGTGCCGTCGCCCTCGACCAACAGCGGAAGAACGAACTGAAGCAACGGTTCGCCTTTGGGAAGCCGCAGTTCGTCTATGCGCTCATGTTCGTGACGTTCCTCGTCATGTGGTTCGCCGAATCGATTGGCTCGACGCTCAATCCGAACACGCTCATCCGCTTCGGCGCGAAAGTGAATCCGCTCATCGATGAAGGGGAATGGTGGCGTCTGATCACCCCGATGTTCCTCCATATCGGTTGGTTCCATTTTGTCATCAATATGTTCGCGCTTTGGTCACTCGGCCCGCTCGTGGAACGGATGTATGGGTCGATGCGTTTCGCCACCATTTATCTGTTGGCGGGTGTCATCGCCACGGTCGCCTCATATGCGTTCAGCGAAGCCATCTCGGCCGGGGCATCAGGGGCGTTGTTCGGGCTTGTCGGGGCACTGCTCTATTTCGGACTCCGTGACCGCTCCTTATTTATGAAGACGCTCGGTCCTCCGCTGTTTATTATGTTAGGATTGAATGTAGGACTCGCTTTCGTCCTTGGCGCTAGTTTGGACCATTCCGCACACGCGGGTGGACTCGTCGGGGGCTTTCTGATGGCGGGAGTGGTCGGCTTACCGGATGAACACGTGAAGAAGCGGCGCCTGCTATTTGCGGGATTCGCGCTCGTGGCGTCCGGCGCATTATTTTGGCTCGGCTACAATCGATGACAAAGGAGTAAGGCTATGATTGAAACGTTGAAGCAATTGGTTGAAATTCCAAGTCCGTCCGGGATGACGGACGAGGCGATCGGATTCGTCGAACAAGAACTTATGGCGCTCGGAATCCCTACGAAACGCTTGAACAAGGGGGCACTTCTGGCGACGTTTGAAGGGGCATCGGAGCGGGCGCGTCTGTTGACGGCCCATGTCGATACGCTCGGGGCGATGGTGAAAGAGATATTGCCGAGCGGCCGCTTGCGGTTGACGCAGGTCGGCGGCTACGCCTGGACCGCAATCGAAGGAGAGAACTGTTTGGTGCATGCTGAGACGGGTGCACCGATTGAAGGGACGATTCTCATTCATCAATCGAGCGTCCATGTCTATAAAGACACGAACGGCGCCGAGCGGACGGCGGCCAATATCGAGGTACGTTTGGACGCTGACGTCCATTCAGCCGAAGACGTACGGACCCTCGGGATCGAGGTCGGGGACTTCGTCTCGTTCGACCCGCGCTTCCGTCAGACTGATGCCGGTTATATCAAGTCGCGTCACCTCGATGACAAGGCATCCGTTGCCATCTTGCTCGATTTGGCGAAAGATTTGGCCGAGGCGGAATTGCCGCACCCGGTCCATTATTTGATTTCGAACTATGAAGAGGTCGGATTTGGTGGAAATGCCGGAATCCCGGAAGCGGTGACCGAGTATATCGCCGTCGATATGGGGGCGCTCGGGGACGGGCAACATTCGGACGAATACACGGTCTCGATTTGCGCGAAAGATTCGTCTGGTCCGTATGACCTCGGATTGCGCCGTCAATTCACGGCACTATGCCGGGAACATGACATCGCTTATAAAGTCGATATCTATCCGTATTATGGATCGGACGCCTCGGCGGCGATCGGGGCCGGTTACGACGTGCGCCACGCGCTCGTTGGGCCTGGCATCGAGTCGAGCCACAGCTATGAGCGGACGCATCTCAAATCGCTCGAAGCGACACGGGAACTGCTGTACCGTTACGTGCTCACAGCGATGGTGGACGGACGATGAAAAATTTTTATGACGTCCAGCAATTTTTGAAGTCGTTCGGCACAATCATTTATATCGGAGAACGCGATGCCGAGATCGGGCTCATGATGATGGAACTCGATGAGTTGCATGCGGGCGGGATGATTGAACAACGGGAGTATGACACGGCCAAAATCATTTTGACCCACGAATTGAAAAATTCAAGAGATTGACAGAAAAACCCCTAGTGCAAAGGTTTGCACTAGGGGTTTATTAGTGTAAACTATGGGATGAAAGCGATTTAATCGAGACGAGGAGTGGAACATATGAAGTGGTTATTAGGAATCGACATTGGTGGAACGACGGTGAAGATGGCCGTCCTTGATATGAACGGGATTATTTCTGACAAGTGGGAGATTACGACGGATATTCGTGAGAACGGGGTACATATTCCGACCGATATCGCCGCTTCATTCGAAGCCTACTTAGAAACGTCGGGCAAAGCAAAACAAGATTTCGCAGGTGCGGGCATCGGGGCGCCAGGCTACATCAATTTTTCCGAAGGGGTCGTCGAATATTCGCCGAACATCGGGTGGAAAAACTTTGCGCTCGTCAGCGAATTCGAGAAAGCGGTCGGCTTGCCGGCCGTCTTAGAGAACGACGCCAACGCTGCCGCACTCGGTGAGATGTGGAAAGGAGCGGGCGAAGGCGCGTCTGAACTGCTCGCCATCACACTCGGCACGGGAGTAGGTGGCGGTGTCATCACGAACGGAAGCATCGTCCACGGGGCTGCCGGCATGGCTGGGGAAATCGGTCATATCACGGTCGAACGCGATGAAACGAAAGCGGTCATGTGTGGCTGTGGCCGCAAAGGCTGTATCGAGACGATCGCCTCGGCGACCGGTGTCGCCCGACTGGCGCTACAGAAGCGTAAAGACCGGACGACCTCGTTGAACGAGCTGAAAGAAGTGACGGCACGCGACGTGTTCGAGGCGTATAAAGCGAACGATGCCGTCGCGACAGAGGTCGTGAACGAGATGACCGAATATCTCGGATTGACGATTTCGAATATCGCCAACACGTTGAACCCGAAGATGATCGTCATCGGCGGCGGCGTCTCGAAAGCGCGTGAAGCGCTCCTTGAGCCGCTCGACGAACAGTTCAAACGGTTCGCCCTCGAACGAGTCTATACGTCGACCGCGTTTAAAATCGCGGAACTCGAGAACGACGCGGGAGTCATCGGTTGTGCGTGGCTCGCCCGGAAACACTTTATCCCGACTCGTGTATAACGTTTGTCCATGCACGCCTGCGTTTTTGTTGCAGGCGTGTTTTTCATTTGGAACGGGTATGGGATAATGTAAAATTTGTAATGACGGAGTTGATTTTTTGTTAAAAAAGGGGTAAGATTTGGACTTGATACCGGACTGTTATCTTACGTGAAATAGATAACAAGTCGATTGGACTTATATAAAAATAGGGGCACCGAGTCTGTAGAGCTCGTCGCCCGTTGAACAGAGGAGGAGGCCGTCAGATGAAGTCATCTCAGAGCTTCTCGAAGCTTACTATGCGACTGAATGATACGGTCCGCGCTTCGTTTCATGAATATCGGTTATTCTGGATTTTCTCGTTATTGCTTTGGACGAAGACGTACGTAGTTTACCAATTTTTCTTCAATATCCCGATTGAAAACACCGCGCAAGCATTCATCTTGCTGATCAGCCCGATCAGCTCCACGCTATTCCTATTCGCGTTCAGTTTCTTCTTTAAAGGAAATAAGCAGAAATGGGTCTTGTACATGCTGTATGCGGCAGCATCGTTCATCTTGTTTGCGGATGCGGTCTATTACCGCGAGTTCACCGACTACTTGACGATGCCGGTCATCTTGCAACCGTCGAACATGGAGACGTTGTCGACATCGTTCACGTCACTGTTGGAATGGAAAGATTTGATCATCCTCGGGGACGTGCTCGTCTTGCCGTTTATCCTCTGGCGGATCAATGCGACAGCGACGGCCGCCTCTCATCGGAGAGCGCTCGTGACGTTCGCGACGGCCGTCGTCGTGTTCTTGTTCAACTTGTCGCTCGCTGAAACGGAGCGTCCGGAACTGTTGACGCGTTCGTTCGACCGGGAACTGTTGGTCAAAAATATCGGGACGTTCAACTTCCACGTCTACGATGCCATGCTACAAACGAAGACGTCGGCCCAGAAGGCGATGGCGGACGGGTCAGAACTCGCAAAAATCGAGAAGTATACCCGTCAACACTACGCGGCACCGAACCCTGACTACTTCGGGAAGTATAAAGGTAAAAACGTGGTCGTCGTCTCGTTCGAGTCGGCCCAAAACTTCACGCACAACATGAAGGCTCCAAACGGCGAGTACATCACGCCGAACTTGAACAAACTGATTGAAGAATCCCACTACTGGCCGAACTATTACCATACGGTCGGCCAAGGGAAGACGTCAGATGCCGAGTTCGCACTTGACAACTCGCTATACGGACTCCCGCGCGGTGCCGTTTACTTCACGAACGCCGATAACAAGTATCAGGCGCTCCCTGAATTGATTAAGGAAGATAACTATTACTCGGCCGTATTCCATGCGAACAACAAATCGTTCTGGAACCGGGACTTGATGTATAAAAACATCGGCGTCGACCAGTTCTTCGATGAGAAGAGCTATGACCTTGGCAATCCCGAGGACATGACGGAATGGGGACTGCTCGATGACAGCTTCTTCGAACAGTCGATTCCGATGCTCGAGGAGCTGCCGGAACCGTTCTACGCGAAGTTCATCACGCTCACGAACCACTTCCCGTACACGATGCCGAGCGAGGACTACGAGCTCGTGCCGAAATTCGAGACGAGCTCGACGACGCTCAACAACTTCCCGCAAGCGCTCGCGTACCAAGACTACGCGCTCGGCTTGTTCATTGACGAGTTGAAGGCGAACGGCATGTGGGACGACACGATCTTCGTCGTCTATGGCGACCATTACGGCATCTCGACGAACCATAACGACGCGATGGCCGATTTGCTCGGCAAAGACGAGTTGACACCATACGATGTCGCCAAGCTCCAAGCGGTCCCATTCGCAGTTCATTTGCCGGGACAAGACAAGGGTGAAGTGCACGAGACGATCGGCAGTCATGTCGACATGAAGCCGACAATCTTGCACTTGCTCGGAATCGACACGTCGAACACGGTCGGTTTCGGAAGCGACTTGTTCTCAGAAGAACGGACGAGCCGCGCCATCTTCCGGGATGGCACCGTCATCACCGACGAATACGTGTGGACGCAGTCGACATGTTATGACGCCTCGAGCGGTGAAGCCGTCGAGGACGTCTCACTCTGTGGGCCGGATAGTGCGGAAGCAGAGAAGATTCTCCAAATGAACGATGACTTGATTTACTCCGATTTGCTCCGCTTTAAAGAGCAGACCGAACAATAACAAAACAAGCGCCGTTCCGGTTTCGTCGGGACGGCGCTTGTTTTGTTATACAAAAAAAGACGACCAGAGTCGTCTTGGTGCTCATTAACCTGGAATTCCACCGTAAATCAATGTCGCGACGCCGAAAAATCCGAAAACGAGTACAGTGATCGCGGCGAAAGCAAGTGGAAAGAATTGGCGCTTCTTAAACGAACGGGCCATTCCCCAGATTGCAACGAGTGCAACGATGAGCGAGATCCATCCAAATGGTTCATACAAATGCATGACGAGTTCCCCCTTTATTATACGTCATGAAATTCATAAAAATTTCACTGAAATATCATTATTATTTTATCCGATAATGTAGACGCTGTCGAGAAAAGAAAGCCTCCGCTACAATTTTGCCACAATATCGATTAGAATGATGGGGGAGGTGTTCTGGATGAACATAGTAAGAATCACATCGGGCCTGGCCCAAGAGAACGGCTACGTGCTCGAAAAAGAAGGCACGGTCCTGATTGTCGACCCGGGCACGGACGACCCGAAATTCTTTGAGGCGGTGGACCGATTCGGAGTCTTGCACGCTATTCTGTTGACGCACGCCCACTTTGACCACATCGGGGGAATCGACGCTTTGCGCGATCGTTACAACGTCCCGGTCTATGTCCATGAAGCGGAACGGACGTGGCTGATGGACGACGAGAAGAACGGGGCGGCGAAGTTTCATCTGCCGAGTTCGGCGATGCGACCGGCCGAACGGGTCTATCAAGGCAAGACGCTTGAGATCGGTGCGTTCACCATCGAGTTGCACCACACGCCTGGCCATTCACCGGGAAGTGTCACGCTCCACATCCCGACCGAACGTGTCGCCTTTTGTGGGGATTTGATTTTCAAACAGTCTGTCGGGCGTACCGATTTATACGGGGGCGACCAGGCGACGTTGCTCGGATCGATCGATCGGATGCGCCAACTGTTGCCGGGGGAGACGGTGCTCTATTCAGGTCATGGACCGAAGACGACGCTCGAGGCCGAGATTCGGTCGAACCCGTTTTTCGACAGATAAGCAAAAAAAGATTGTCTCACGAGGAGACAATCTTTTTTTACATTTGGAAGTTACTCCAATACGTGAAGACGACGAAGAAGACAGTCAAATACGCGCCGAACACGTATACATACGTTTTTTCAGTAAGTTTCAAGTAGCCTAGTGCGACGAAGAAAATAGTTTGAGCTAAAAAGACAAGACCCATTACGACGAAGTCACCACTATGTTCGCTACTGCTTTGATCTCCACCGAGTGCGCCTACGAAAGCAAGCGCCGCGATCAACCCAGTCCAAAAGCCTAGGACACGGAACATTCTCGCCATGTTAATCCCCCCATACGTGCATTATTCCATTCTCATTCACTATTTTACCAACACATTCAGAAAAATGCTATGAAAACGTGTGAATTGAGCAAAATAATCGTGAAAAATATGTGAAATAACGACGTTGTACAAAGTTGTACAAAAAAATAAAAAAACTTGTACAAACTATGTACAAAACGGGTATAAGGTTGTATAATCAACTTACACACATCGAACGAATCGTTCCACACATTATGAGGAGGTATTGAAATGGCAAATGAATTGATGTTCTACACGTACCCGAGTTGTACTTCATGCCGTAAGACGAAAGCATTTTTACAGGAGCAGCACCTTGAGGTTAGCGAGCGCCATATCTTCCGCAACGCCCCAACCGTGGACGAATTGAAGACATTATTGGCACTGAGCGAAAACGGAGTCGACTCGCTTCTCGCGACGAGAAGCCAAGCGTTCAAGCAACTAGATATCGACGTCGAAGATTTGAAGTTGAGCGAGTTGCTCAAATTGATGAGCGAAAATCCAAAACTGTTGAAACGTCCGATTCTGACGGACGGCAACGAAGTCATTGTCGGCTATGACAAGGCGACAATCGAGGCGTATGCCCGCCGTTTCGAATCGACAACTGCAAACGTTTCCTGACACAAGTCCACTTTCCAACGAGTGGGCTTTTTTTTATGCTCTTATTGAGGTGGCGGAGATGATACGAATGATTGAGCAAGTGATGAAGGCGGCACGTACGTTGCAGGCGAGTGATGTCCATTTCATGCCTTTAGGGGACGAGGTGGTGATTCAAGTGCGGCACGGCGCACACTTACAACGGTTAGAGTCGATGACACGTACGGACTATGAACGATTGACCTTACATATGAAGTATTGGTGCTCGCTGACGGAAACGGATCACCGTGTGCCCCAGTCCGGTATGTACGTCGGATCAGACGAGGCGATCCGGGTCACCTTCCTACCATCGTTCGATCGGACGCTCATGTCGTGGCGGCTTCCGAACGCCTCGTTCCATTTAGCCGAATTATTAGATGATAACGACGTCCGCCGGTTCAAAGAATGGTCCGACTTGCGGCAAGGCCTGCTCTTGATCGGCGGCGCGACCGGAGCGGGCAAGACGACCGTCCTGTATGCATTCTTACAAAGTTTGGTCGGTCGTCGCATCGTCACCATCGAGAATCCTCCAGAGAAGCAAGTGCCGGGTGTGATTCAACTCGAGGTCAATCCGAAAGCGGGACTCGATCATCGCACGTTGCTGAAAGAGACGCTCCGGGCCGACCCGGATGTGATCGTCATCGGAGAGGTTCGGACGAGTGAGGAGTTGCGGGTCGCACATGATGCAGCACTCAGCGGCCATATGACGATTGCGACGTTCCATACGGCGAGTGTCGCCGATGGTGAACGTCGGCTTGAACAGCTCAGCGGAAAGATGGAAGTCGCGCGGCATTGGTGCATCCTGCATCGGGAAGACGAGGTGAGCTGTACATGGTCCGAGACCAATTGAGCAAGGAACTGGCCATCATTCGTCGCTTCCTCAGGCTCCAGTCACGTGGCGTCGGGTTGAAGAAGACGCTCGAGACACTCGAACTGCATGAACGAGGGAAAATGAAACAAATCATCCGGGAGATGCGACAGCAACTCGAGGCGGGCCATCCGCTCGCCGACGTGTTCGAGGGACTCGTCAGCGACCCGAGGATGCGAGAAATGCTCGTCACGGCCGAACGAGGCCATCATTTTTTGGAGGGACTTGAGCAAGTGCTCGTCTTATCGACGATGCGTCGCAATCTGAAGCAGGAGCTCGGGCAGTTGGCACGGTACCCACTCGTCATTTTGACGATGCTACTCGGACTCGGGGCGATTTATGCCTTATATATCTTCCCGAAACTGTTGACGATGGTGGACGTCGAGACGCTTGATGGGTTGAACGCGATTCTTCTATCACGCTGGTTCTTCCCGGGTCTGTTCGTCGGACTGCTCGTGACCGGGGCTGGCCTCTACTGGAACGGTCGACAAGGGCGGCTCATCCCTCTCCGTGTCGTCGAACGAGGCAGGCGGCTGTATGTGACATACTTGTTCGTCAGCGAGTTGGCCTTGTTGAGTGAAGGGCAGGGCTCGGTCCGCCAAATCATCGAACGGCTGGGGCGAGGTGACGGGGAAGTGGCGAGTATCGCGAGACGGATGCATGAGCGCATGTCGAACGGGTGTGAACTCGAGGCGGCGGCACGGCAAGAGCGTTTGCTCGAGCATGAGGTCGTCAGTCTGTTCGGCGTCGGGACGGTGAGCGGGGAGCTCGGGTTGATTATGATGATTCATCGGGATCTCGTGTTCGAAGAGATGGAGCTGTATTGGAAACAACTGATTGCCAAGGCCGAACCGATGTTATACGGATTTTTGACGGTGATGGTCACGATGATCTTTTATACGATTTATTTGCCGGTCAAACTAATCATGTCTCAACTATGACAAGGAGGAATCTGATTATGACACGCTTCAAATCAGAACAAGGATTTACGCTCGTCGAAATGGCCGCCGTCTTGTTGATTATCTCGGTGTTGCTCTTGCTTCTCGTCCCGTCGATGTCCGATGGGAAGTCGCGGGCGGACAGCGTCAGTTGCGAAGGCAGTGTGCGCATCGTCGAGTCCGAAATCAATTTGTATTACGCGGAGCACAAAAAGTACCCTGAAACGTTAGCGGCCATCGATCGTGCCTCGGCCGATGATGCGCTCGAGTACAGTTGTCAGTCACTCGTGTATACGTATGCGCCGACAACCGGTACGTTGACGAAACAGTGAGGCAGGGCGGTTATACGTTGATCGAGACGGCGGCCGTGCTTGTCATCTTGGCACTCCTGCTCCTCATGGCGACACCGGTCGTCCGTTCGATGGACCGGTTAGCGCTATTCGATTTCACGGAGGCGCTCGTGAGTGATATCGCCGAAGTGGGACAAGCGCCCTACGTCGCGACCGATGCTTCATGTGTGCCGCGGCTGCGTTGGTACATAAAAGAACGGCGCTATCAAATCGCTTGCGGGACGACGCCAATCGTGTCCCGCGTGGTGCCGGACGGGGTCGACATGAGTCTGCCGACCAATGGTGAAATCATCTTCTCACGCACAGCGGCCACATATGCGGGCCAGTGGAAATTCTATTCAGGAACGACGATGGTGACGCTGAAATTCAGGATGGGGACATACGAACCGGAGGTGCTGCGCGTTGATGGGAAATGAGCAAGGGGTCACGTTTTGGGAGATTTGCCTCAGTCTGGCGCTCTTGCTGGCATGGATCGGTGTCGTTGCCCCGTTCATCGAGGCGGCGACGGAACGGGTCGAACGCCTCGAGACGACCGTCCGCACGTATGAACGACTCCAAGGGGAGGTGTTGCGCGATGCCGCGAATCCGAGCGGACGTCAAGCGGTCTGTGACGGCGACCTTTGCCTGCCGACGCTTTGATTCGGGCTTCACGTTGCTCGAAGTGAGCTTCACATTGTTGTTAATCCCGCTGTTCATCGGGCTGACGGTCCACTTTCTCGTCCTCGGACAAGCTCTTTATGAACAACCTCGGGAGAAGGTTCAGACGACACCGCAACTGATGGTGCGGAAACTGTTCGAGAGCCGAGATTGCGAGATCGTGTCGGGCCGTCTCGTCGGTACGCACGTGCGAACGGACGGGACGACGTGGTCGTGGACGCTCAAACAGATCGACCGGAACTTGGTCATGGTCGGAGACGGGGGAGGGAATTTGTTATTTTTAAGAGGAATCGAGGCGTATCGGGTCGAACCGGTAGGAGAAGGTTTTCAAATCCAATGGACCGATTCGACCGGACCGCGCGAGAAAAACGTGATGTGCATGCGAGCGGTTACTTTGTGATGTCGACGTTAATCATATTGACGTGGTTACTCGGCGGAGCGATGTTTTGGTATACTGATATCGAACGCAGCACCAAACAATTGGCGCTCGACGCTTTGGCAATCCGCTTTGAGGCGCATGTGATGGTGGCGGAACGGACGTGCGGATCGACCACAGTGACGTTGACGAAACCGACCGGAACAATCCAATGCCGTCCGCTCGGCACCGGGACGGTCGAGGTCGACATCCGCCTGCAGACCGGTGAACGACATAAAGAGGTGATTTATTTCGATGAGTAAACCGTTTTACATCATTGGATTTATGGGTACAGGTAAATCAAGCTTAAAACAATATCTTGAGAAATCGAATCACGTCATCGATTTGGACGAGCTGTTTGAAACACATACCGGAATCGACATCCCATCCTACTTTGACCGTTATGGCGAAACGGCGTTTCGGCTCCAAGAGAGCCGGCTGTTACAACACGCACGCGCTGACTATATCGTGACGGGCGGAGGGATTGTCGAACGGGAAGCGAATATGGAGTGGATGCGAGGACAAGGTATCATCATCGCGCTCGACTTGCCGTTTGAGGTATGTTGGGAGCGCATCAAAGACTCGGACCGTCCACTCGTTCGCAACGGGAAAGTGGCCGTTCGCGCGTTGTATGAACGGCGCCGGCCGCTCTATGCACGCGCTGATCACGTGCTTGACGCTTCGCTCAGCACGGAGGCCATCGCCCATACATTGGACCAGTTGAAAGGGGTAGAAGGATGATTTGGATTAATCTTGGAATTATCGTGCTCGCGCTTGTCGGGCTCGGCTTGTATGGCTTCTTCTTGTATCGTAATAAAATGAAGACGGACCTTCGTCGCGTGAAGCGCTTGACGGAGCGGTTCCAAATCCGTGCCGACGTCATCCAAGGACTCGTCAACGAGATTAAACAGCACGTGGATACGGTCAATGCATCGGTGAAACAGATGAAGGCCTATTCGGTGAAAGTGAAGGACGAGACGATGGAACTGAAACAGGCGACCGTCGGCTTGACGAAAGAAATTAAGCGGACCGCTGGAATCGAACGCCCAGACGTTTCCACTGAGACCAAAATATGAAATAATGAGGATGAAAACGTTTTCGTTTTCCATCCTCTTTATTTTTGCCCATTTTTGCTAGGCAGAGTCACAAAAAATTGATAAAGTGGAATAGAAAACGAAATATTTCACGAAATACATTATTTACGTTCGGGATTGGGGGATAATATGGAGAAAGTATCGTTGAAACGTACGCCTTTATATGATTTGATTTCCGTGAAGGCGAAGATGGTGGATTTTGCGGGGTTTGAGATGCCGATCATGTTCTCGTCGATTAAAGAAGAGCATCAAGCGGTTCGCAACGAGGTAGGGATGTTCGATGTGTCACACATGGGGGAGATTCGCATCGAGGGACCAGATGCGCTCGAGAACGTGCAACGTCTCGTCACGAACGATGTGTCAAAATTGCAGATTGGTCAGGCGCAATATAATTTGTTCTGTCTGCCGAACGGTGGTGTCGTCGACGATTTACTCGTCTATCGACTTGATGAGGACGCATTTTGGCTCGTCGTCAACGCTTCGAATATCGACAAAGACGTGGCGCATGTCCGTGCATATGTCACAGGAGACGTCACGGTGACGGATGAGTCGGACGGCTACGGTCAAATCGCCATTCAAGGACCGATGGCTGAACAAGTGCTCGGCCGTTTGACGGATTTGCCGTTGGCCGACATCAAGTTTTTCCGGTTCATGACCGGTGACGTGGCCGGTGTGTCGACGATCGTCTCACGCAGCGGTTATACGGGGGAGGACGGGTTTGAGTTGTACGCCCGCGCCGAAGACGTGGCCGCCATCTGGTCAGCGTTGGAAGCCGAAGGCGTGACGCCGTGCGGTCTCGGCTCGCGTGATACGCTTCGCTTTGAGGCATGTCTCCCGCTCTATGGGCACGAACTCGATGAGACGGTCACTCCGTTCGAGGCGAACTTGAACTTTGCCGTCAAACTCGACACCGATTTCATCGGCAAGGATGCCCTCGTGAAACAAAAAGAAGACATCCCGCGCCGTTTAATCGGCTTGCGCCTGCTTGGACGCGGCATCGCCCGACAAGGTGCGACGGTCGAAGTGGACGGCGAGACGATTGGCGTTGTCACGACTGGTACGATGCCACCGACGGTGAACGAATCAATCGCCTGGGCGCGCGTCGACCGCCGTTTCGCGGAAGCGACACACTTTATCGTTGAAGTTCGGGGTAAAAAAATAGAAGCCGAACGTGTACCGACACCGTTTTACAAACGTAAATGATACAGGGGGATTCAGAATGAACAGAATGGAGTTTCGTTATTTACCGATGACAGAGCAAGATGAGCGTGACATGTTGCAGACGATTGGCGTCGAGTCGATTGAGAACCTACTCGAGGACATTCCGGCATCGCTTCGGGAGACGGCTTCTTTGGCCGCAATCGGTGCTCCGCTTCCGGAAGTTGACCTCGTTCGTCACATGACGAAGCTGGCCGAGAAGAACGTGCACACGAAATCGACTCCGAGTTTCCTCGGGGCCGGCATGTACGATCACCTCTCACCGAGCGTCATGAACCATATGCTGCTCCGTTCCGAGTTCTATACAGCCTATACGCCGTATCAGCCAGAAATCTCGCAAGGTGAACTTCAAGCGATGTTTGAGTTCCAGACGATGATTTGCGAATTGACGGGGATGGACGTGGCCAACTCGTCGATGTATGACGGCATCACGGCACTCGCCGAAGCGACGTATCTGGCGAGTGCCCATACGAAGAAAAAGCGGGTCGTCGTATCGGGAGCGGTCCATCCGGAAGCGCAGGATGTCATCCGCACATACGCCGGTGGGCCGGGCCTCACAGTCGAATATACGGACGTGAACGCCGGGGTGACCGACTTGGCTGACATCGATTTGATGGACGCCTCTTGCCTCGTCGTTCAATATCCAAACTTCTATGGTCGCGTCGAAGACTTGGCCGCCCTCGCGAAAGCAGCGCATGACGCCGGCGCGCTGTTTGTCGTGTCGAGCAATCCGCTCGCGCTCGGGATTTTGGAGTCGCCAGGTGCGCTCGGCGCCGACATCACGGTCGGTGACGCCCAGCCATTCGGGATTCCGCAAAGTTTCGGCGGTCCTTCATGTGGATACTTCGCCGTCAAACAAGCACTCATGCGTAAACTGCCGGGTCGACTCGTCGGTCAAACGGTCGATGAGGACGGGAAGCGTGGTTTCGTCTTGACGCTACAGGCCCGTGAACAACACATCCGTCGTGACAAGGCGACGTCCAACATCTGCTCGAACCAAGCGCTCAATGCGCTCGCGGCGTCGATTACCATGTCAGCTCTTGGAAAATACGGAATTCGTGACATGGCCGTCCGTAATATTCAAACGGCCCATTACATGAAGGAAGCACTCAAGACGGCCGGTTATACGGTAGTCGATGAAGGCCCGATGTTCAATGAGTTCGTCGTCGACTTCGGGGTTGATGCGGGTCTCGTGTCGCGTCATCTGCTTGACAACGGCATCATCGGCGGCTTACCGCTCGGCGCATATGACTCTGAGCGCCAGACGCACATGTTGCTCTGCGCGACAGAGCTACGGACGAAAGAAGAAATCGATTTATTTGTTGAAGTGGTTGGGGGGATGAACTGATGCAACACGAACAAACGTTAATTTTCGAAGTGTCACGTCCTGGACGGACCGGCTATAACTTGCCGACACCGACCGTGCCAGAAGTCGATTTGGAGACGCTCTTACCGGCGTCGATGATTCGTCAAGAAGCGGCCGAACTTCCGGAAGTGTCTGAGTTGGATGTCGTGCGCCACTATACGTCGTTGTCGACACGCAACCACGGCGTCGATTCGGGCTTCTATCCGCTCGGCTCGTGTACGATGAAGTATAACCCGAAAGTGAATGAAGATATGGCCCGCCTCCCTGGCTTCGCCCATATCCATCCGTTGCAACCGGTCGAGTCGATTCAAGGTGCGCTCGAGCTCATGGTCGACCTGCAAGAACAGCTTGCCGAGATCACGGGCATGGATGAAGTGACGCTTCAACCGGCAGCCGGGGCCCACGGGGAATGGACCGGTCTCATGCTGATAAAGGCGTTCCACCATCACAACGGCGATATGGGACGGACGAAAGTGCTCGTGCCGGATTCGGCGCACGGGACGAACCCGGCCTCGGCCGTCGTCGCCGGTTTCGAGACGGTGACCGTCAAATCGGATGAGCGTGGACTCGTCGATTTGGAAGATTTGAAGTCGAAAGTCGGGGCCGACACGGCAGCGCTCATGCTGACGAACCCGAACACGCTCGGTTTGTTCGAAGCTGATATTTTGGAAATCGCCAAAGTCGTCCACGAGGCCGGCGGGAAGCTCTATTACGACGGAGCCAACTCGAATGCGATTTTAGGGATCGCCCGTCCTGGGGATATGGGCTTCGACGTCGTCCACTTGAACTTGCATAAGACGTTCACTGGCCCTCACGGCGGTGGCGGCCCAGGATCTGGACCGGTCGGAGTGAAACGCGATTTGATTCCGTACTTGCCGACGCCGATCGCGCGCCGTGCCGAATCGGGCTTCACGCTCGATTACGACCGTCCGCAATCGATTGGACGTATTAAACCGTTCTATGGCAATTTCGGCATCAACGTCCGTGCCTATAGTTACATTAAGACGATGGGGGCGGAAGGGTTGACGCGCGTCTCGCGCGAAGCGGTACTGAACGCCAACTATATGTTCGCCCGCTTGAAAGACGCGTTCGACGTCCCGTACGATACGTTCTGCAAGCACGAGTTCGTCCTGTCTGGTAAGCGTCAGAAGGCGCTCGGCGTGCGTACGCTCGACATCGCCAAACGCCTGCTCGATTTCGGCTACCACCCGCCGACGATTTACTTCCCGCTCAACGTCGAGGAGTGCATCATGGTCGAACCGACGGAGACGGAATCGAAAGAGACGCTCGACGCGTTCTGCGACGCGATGCTCCAAATTGTTAAAGAGGCAGAAGAAAATCCGGAAATCGTTCAAACGGCCCCGCATACGACGGTCGTCAAGCGACTCGACGAGACGCTCGCCGCTCGGAAACCGGTACTTAAATACGAACGACGTCAACCGTCGTCCATCAACTGAATCTGACCCGTTCGCTTATGGCGAGCGGGTTTTTTGGTACAAAAAACGCCCATCTCCGCTGAAAGGGAGAGGGCGTAGTGAGCGGGTCAGTCCTTTTTGACTTTCCCTTTCCAGTTTTTGAAGCCGCCATCGAGCATGTAGATGTCCGTATACCCATTTTTCATGAGCAACTTGGCCGCTTGGTTCGTACGTGATTTGCCTTGGCAATACATGAGGATCGGTTGATCTTTGCGAAGCTCTTTCATGCGCAGTTTCATTTGTCCGACCGGGATGTTGCGGGCGCCGACGATGTGGCCTCCCTTATACTCGTTCGGTTCACGGACGTCGATCAATTGACCTTTACGGAGCGACGCACGAAATTCTTCTTGCTTCATTTTCTTCAAACCGCGAGCCGGCAAGAAACGCCAGACGATGTATGCGATGAGCGCAGCCCAGAGGATGATGACGAGGATAGTTTCGATTCCCATTGATGTTCTCCCTTTCTCTATTAAGTTTCACCAACATCCATTATAAAGAATATAAGGTCACGAGACAATGATTGACTGATGGATTTCCCCGTTCTGCTTTCGGTTTGCAAGTCGTTGCGTTAAAATAGAGGTTGCAGAACGGAACATAAGGGGAGGCCACGCCCATGCCGACACCGAGTATGGAAGATTACTTAGAACGAATTTATTTGCTGATGGTCGAGAAAGGATACGCCCGCGTGTCCGATATCGCCGAACATTTAGGGGTGCATCCCTCCTCTGTCACGAAAATGGTGCAAAAGCTCGACCGGGAAGACTATCTGATTTATGAGAAATATAGAGGTCTCATGCTGACGAACAAAGGTCAAAAAATCGGGAAACGGCTCGTCGAACGGCATGCGATGCTCGAGTCATTCCTGCGCTTGATTGGCGTCGATGAGGCACACGTGTACGAGGACGTCGAAGGGATTGAGCATCACTTAAGTTCAAATACGCTCGACTGCATGACCCAATTCGTCGAATTTTTCGAAGACAAGCCGGAACTGATGGCGCAGTTTCGCGCATTTCAAGAGCTGAACCGCACGGAAGACGAATGAAACTAACAGACCGCTACCGATGAAACCAATCGGTAGCGTTTTTTTTGACTTTAGTATAGTTAAAACCGAACGTTCACTAATTGAATGTCATGAAAAGTCTGTTTTTTAACTGGATTTATGATAGAATGGGTGCTGGTAAGAATTATAAGGGGGTGGCGGCGAACAATCGCCGGCAATATGGATATTCAAATCAAAGGGAAACTGTTTGACGAAGCACAAATCAAACAACGTGTGGCGGAACTCGCTCAACAAATCGAATGCGATGCGGCCGGGACACCGATCGTCCTCGTGGCCGTCTTGAAAGGGTCGCTCGTCTTCGCAGCCGATTTGATGCGCGAAATGACAGGCAGTGTCCAACTCGACACGGTCGCGACGTCGTCGTACGGAAAGAAATCGGTTTCGAGCGGGAACGTCCAACTCCGTAAAGATTTAGATCTTGATGTCGAAGGGAAATATGTCGTCATCATCGAGGACATCATCGATACGGGACAGACGCTCAAGTTCTTATGCCAGCATATGACGTTGCATCAACCGGGAGAATTGAAGATTTGTACGTTGCTCGATAAACCGGCCCGCCGGCTCGTCACGTTGGATGCGGACTATGTCGGTTTCGAGATTCCAGATGAGTTCGTCATCGGGTATGGCATCGATTACGCCGAACAGTATCGCAATCTGCCGTATATCGGCTTCGTCGAGACAGACTAAAAAAATGAACCAGGCCGCATGTGGCCTGGTTCATTTTTCACATATTGGCTTTCTTTTTCTTCTTGCCTTTCTTGCCTTCGATGACGGTCAAGTGAGGGGCGTCACCGCGATGCGTCGAGCGGGTCGGACGCTTCGACAGTTTCGTCACGTTCGAACTGGGCTTCACTTTCTTTTTGGCGGCAGTGGACGGTTTGACTTTTGGATTCGTACCCGGACGTTGCATCCGTTTTTTCGAGGCTTGGGCGGTCTTGCGGTAACGCATATCCTCGGCCGAGATTTTCGGCGCCATGAACACCCGATAAATCACGTAGAAGATCAACCCGAAAATTCCGATGAAGAGCAACTGCCTGAACAATCGACCAGGGTCGGTCGCGAGCATATGTCCGACACCGATGAAGCCTAAGATGAACACGATCGTGGCTGCGGTCGAGCCGATTCTTTGTCTGATCATGGTGCTTTCCTCCTCTTTATCCCTCTCTTTGCACGTCCGGTTGACCTAGTTCTGAACGTTCCCATGTCTCGAACGCCTCGATGGCGACACGGATTTGTTCGTCATTCGGTTCGCGCGTCGTCAACAATTGTAAAGACAATCCAGGCTTGCCGAGAACGGATAAGAAGCGATGTTCGCGGAAGCGGTTTGTGAACTGGAGCACCTCGAACGAGATGCCGATGACCACTGGCAACAAGGCGATGCGGCTGACGAGTCGGACCCAGAGCGGGTCGATCGGGACGATCATGTAAACGCCGATGCCGACGAAAACGGTGAATAAGATGAAGCTCGATCCACATCGGTAGTGAAGGCGCGAGCTCGCCCGAACGTTCTCGACGGTGATCGGTCGTCCGGATTCATAACAGTTAATCACCTTATGCTCGGCCCCGTGATATTGGAACACGCGCCGGATGAGCGGCGTTAAGGAAATCAAATAGAGGTAACTGAGCAACAATACTAATTTTATTCCCCCTTCGAGGAGGTTTTGAATCACATGACCGGACAATGCGGGCACGCTTTGGAACATGGCGGCAAGAAGGGCGGGGGTGACATTGAAAATCAGCTTGCCGAATACGTATGAGATGACGCCGACGATGGCGATCATGACGACCATCAAGATGTTCTGTTTTTTCTCTTCCGGTTTTGTTGCTTCGTCCTCACTCGGATCGACGTCATAGCGATCGCTCGCGAACGTCATATGGGCCGAACCGTTTTTGAGCGATTCGTAGAGTGCGACCACACCGCGCAGGAATGGGACTTTTTTTAGCGATTGGACCCATGGGACGAGAATCCGGGGTTGCTGGAACGTCTCGATGGATCCGTCTTTCCGTCGAATCGCCGAAGCGCTCTCGGCGCGTCCTTGAAACATGACGCCTTCCACGAGCGCCTGGCCGCCGACGGGAATCAATGGTTTAGTTTTCATGTCATTTCCTCGATTCCTACAGTTATATAGTTGAATTATACCGTGATTCACGTAAAAAACGAAACATCACGAACGTCGATTGTCGCACGAACCGTTAAATTTGTTACAATAGAGGCGACTTGACGAACAGGGGGGAAGACTTGTGCATATACTCGTCTTAAATGGACCGAATTTGAATCTGCTCGGGAAGCGGGAACCGGACGTATACGGGGACGTCTCGTTGAAGGGATTGACGGCGGAACTCTTGCTCGCCGCCCCGGAGGATGTTCAGTTGACGTTCGTCCAATCTAACCATGAAGGCGAACTGATCGACGCGCTCCATGAAGCGTACGATTATGCGGGGGTCATCTTCAACGCGGGGGCGTACACACATACGTCGATTGCGCTCCGGGATGCCATCGCCGCCATCAAGGCCCCGGTCGTCGAAGTACATATTTCGAACGTGCATGCACGGGAGTCGTTTCGTCATGAATCGAAACTTGCCGCCGTCTGTCTCGGTGTCATCAGCGGTTTCGGTTTGACGAGCTATACGCTCGCGTTGCAGGCATTGCTCGCACATTGGAGGAATCGACATGATTGAACGGGTCAACAAACTGCAAGCTCAGCTAGAAGCGAACGGCATCGACGGATTGCTCGTGACGAAACGGGAGAACATCCGCTACTTATCTGGTTTCACCGGGTCGAGCGGTGTCCTCGTCATCACGGCACAGTCGGCAAGCTTCATCACCGATTTCCGCTACACGGAACAAGCTGCGAGCCAAGTGAAGGGCTTCGACATCATCGAGCATAAGACGTCGCTCATCAAGTCGGTCGCAGACGTCGTGACGGAGCAAGCGGTGAAGCGCCTCGGCATCGAACAAGATGACATGACGGTCGGTCAGTTCCGGACGTATGAAAAAGAAGTCGCAGCCGAGCTCGTCGAAACGTCAGGAATCGTTGAAAAGCTACGCTTGATTAAGGATGAGTCAGAGATTAAGATAATGAAGGAAGCCGCGGCGATTGCGGACGCGGCGTTTACGCACATCCAAACGTTCATCCGTCCAGGGCGGACCGAAAAAGAAGTCGCGAATGAATTGGAAATGTTCATGAGGGCCCAAGGCGCGGACTCATCTTCATTCGATATGATCGTCGCGTCAGGGCACCGCTCGGCATTGCCGCACGGTGTGGCGAGCGACAAGGTCATCGAGGCCGGTGAGCTCGTGACACTCGATTTCGGTGCTTACTATCAAGGGTACTGCTCGGACATCACACGTACGCTCGCCATCGGGGATATCTCGGACGAGTTGCGCACGATTTACGATACGGTGCTCCGGGCTCAACTCGCAGGTGTCGAGGGCACGAAAGCCGGCATCACAGGAATCGAGGCGGACGCGTTAACACGTGACGTCATCAAAGAAGCGGGCTACGGTGAATACTTCGGACATTCGACAGGACATGGTCTCGGCATGGAAGTGCATGAGGCGCCAGGATTGTCGTTCCGTTCGGAGACGGTACTCGAGCCGGGGATGGTCGTCACGATTGAACCAGGGATTTACATCGCCGGTGTCGGCGGTTGCCGCATCGAGGATGACGTGGTCGTCACGGAGACAGGAAACATCCGTCTCACGCAGTCGCCAAAAGAGTTAATTACGATTGAGGCTTGAGCTTCAGCTCATTTTAGGAGGAAATCAATATGGTATCAGTGAACGATTTAAAAACAGGCTTAACGGTCAAGACGTCTGACGGTTCGATTTGGCAAGTCATCGAGTTCCAACACGTCAAGCCAGGTAAAGGCGCGGCCTTCGTCCGCACGAAAATGCGTAACTTGCGCACGGGTGCGATTCAAGAGACGACGTTCCGTGGCGGCGAGCGCATCGAGCGCGCGCACATCGAGCGGAAACGCATGCAGTACCTCTATCCGATGGGCGACACGTACGTGTTCATGGACACGGAGTCGTATGAACAGCTCGAATTGACGGGCGAGCAAGTGAAAGCGGCGCTCCCGTACATGCTCGAGAACATGGAAGTGAGTATCGCGGACTATGACGGCGAGATTCTCGGTATCGAGCTCCCGACGACGGTCGTCTTGACGATTGTCGAAGCCGATCCAGGCGTCAAAGGCGACACGGCATCGAACGTGAAGAAAAACGCGACGGTCGAAACAGGCCACATCATTCAAGTGCCGCTCTTCATCGAGCCAGGCGAAAAAGTAACGGTCGACACGCGCACAGGCGAGTTCACAGGCCGCTATAACGGGTAAACCAAGAGGTGTCCATTCTTCGGAATGGGCCCTTTTTTTGTCGTTGCATTCACTGGTCTGACCAGTTATAGTAGAGTAGAGATTAGTACCAGGTATAAACAGGGGGTTATTTCATGCAAATCGAACACATTAAAGAGCTGATCACATTACTCGATCAGACGTCCGTTCACGAGATGGAACTCGAGACGCCGGAGTTTAAACTTTCATTGAAAAAAGAAGCGGCCCCACAATTCGCCGCTACTCATACACCAATCGTGCACGCGGCCCCGGTCGCAGCACCTGCGCCTGTCACCGAGACAGAACAAGAATCGGCACCGACACCTGCGCCGAGCAACTTGCGCACGATCACATCACCGATGGTCGGGACGTTCTATTCGCGCCCGGCGCCGGACAAAGACGCTTACGTTCAAGTCGGCGACCGTGTCGAAGCCGGACAAGTCGTCTGTATTTTAGAAGCGATGAAACTGTTCAACGATGTCGAGACGGAAATCAGCGGGGAGATCGTCGAGATCCTCGTCGCAGATGGCGATTTAGTCGAATACGGCCAAGCGCTCTTCAGCGTGAAGTGAGGTATTTATGAAACTACTCATTGCCAACCGTGGAGAGATTGCGGTCCGCATCATTCGGGCCGCGAAAGAGTTGAATATCCCGACGGTCGCCGTCTTCTCGGAAGCAGACCGCGAGGCGTTACACGTCCGTCTGGCCGATGAGGCGTACTGCATCGGGCCGAACCCGTCGAAAGACTCCTATTTGAATATCCCGAACATCCTATCGGTCGCGTGCGCGGTCGATGCGACGATGATTCACCCAGGGTATGGTTTCTTGGCCGAGAATGCCGAGTTCGCCGAGATGAGCGAGGCGTGCGGCATCCAATTTGTCGGACCGAGCAGCTATGCGATTCGGAAGATGGGCATCAAGGACGAGGCGAAACGAACGATGATCGAGTCGGGCGTTCCGGTCGTCCCGGGCTCGAGCGGAGTCGTCACCGATGAGGAAGCAATCGAACTCGCCCGTGAAATCGGATATCCGGTCATCATCAAGGCGACGGCCGGAGGCGGCGGACGTGGAATCCGGGTCGCTTTCGACGAGTCCGAGCTCGTGAAAGGGCTCACCGACACGCGGAAAGAAGCAAAGCAGGCGTTCGGCAACGGTGACGTCTATTTGGAAAAATATATCGAGTCGTTCCGCCACGTCGAGGTGCAAGTGCTCGCCGATCAATACGGCAACGTCATCCATCTCGGGGAGCGGGACTGTACGATTCAGCGCCGGATGCAGAAGTTGGTCGAGGAAGCACCGTCTCCAGTCATCGATGAGACGACCCGTCAAGCGATGGGCGACGCGGCCGTGAAAGCGGCGAAAGCGATTCAGTATTCGGGTGCGGGTACGATCGAGTTCATCTACGTGCCGGAATCGAACGAGTTTTATTTCATGGAGATGAACACGCGGATTCAGGTCGAACATCCGGTAACCGAAATGATTACCGGCTTCGACCTCGTCCAAGCGCAACTCGAAGTCGCGCTCGGGCATCCGCTGGCCATCAGCCAATCGGATATCACGTTCGGCGGCCACTCGATCGAGTGCCGCATAAACGCGGAAGACCCGTTTGCGGATTTCCGTCCGATGGCCGGAAAAATCGATCAGTATATCGTTCCTGGCGGCATGGGCGTCCGGGTCGACAGCGGTCTCTATGCCGGTGCCGTCATCCCGCCGTTCTATGATTCGATGGTGGCGAAACTGATTGTTCATGCGCCGACGCGGGAAGAGGCGATTGCGAAGATGCTTCGCGCCCTCGACGAGTTCACGGTATCGGGCATCCACACGACGATTCCGTTCCATCAACAAGTCATGGCCCACGAGCGTTTCCGGACGGGTGCGTTCGACACGAAATTTGTCGAAAAAGAAATGACGCTCACAAAATGAGCTTGACCAGGAAGCCCGAACATTATTTGGGCTTCCTGGTTTTTTGTACTGAATTTATGGAGGCTTTATGCTAAACTATCACAATGAAAGCATGCAAAAGGAGAGTATCTGAATGAAACGTCATGAAGCACGGGAAAAAGCGATTCAAACGCTTTTTCAAATCGAAGTATCAAAACTTGAGGTAGACGAGGCCATCGAATTTGCCCTCGATGGCATGGATTCGGATCCATTCTACGAACAACTCGTCGTTGAGACGTTAGAAAAGAAAGACGAGATTGATGAATTGCTCATCGAGAACTTGAAAAACTGGAGACTCGACCGTCTCGGAAATGTCGAGCGGACGATTCTCCGCATGGCGACGTACGAATTGCTCTACGTCGAGACGATTCCGGACAAAGTGACGATCAACGAGGCGGTCGAACTCGCCAAATCGTTCGCCGATGAAGAAGCGGCCAAGCTCGTCAACGGCGTGCTCGGCAATATCATCAAAGCGTAAGCGAAGACAAGCATACGGTCTGTTAAACAAATAGAGAAGACACCACACCAACTACAGAGAAACCTAAGACAACGGGGGATGAGAGAGATGGCAGTAGTGATCGACGGGAAACAAATCGCAGCATCATATCGGGAGACGTTGAAAGAACGGGTCAGTGCGTTACGCGCACGAGGTATCGTACCGAAATTGAAAGTCATTTTGATTGGGGATGATCCGGCGAGCCACAGCTACGTCCGGGGAAAAGAACGGGCGGCGGCTGAAATCGGCATCGATTCGCAAGTGATTCGCTTCGATGACACGATTTCAGAACGGGAAGTGCTCGAACTGATTGATTCGATGAACGCGGACGACGCGTTGCACGGCATTCTCGTGCAGTTGCCGTTACCGAAGCATATCGATGAGAATCGCGTCATCATGCGCATCTCACCGGACAAAGACGTGGATGGGTTCCATCCGACGAACGTTGGGAAGATGATGCTCGGTCTCGAGACACTATTGCCATGTACACCACACGGGATTCTGCACCTCGTCAAGACGCAGACCGACTTGGTCGGCAAGCACGTCGTCGTCGTCGGTCGCAGCCAAATCGTCGGGAAACCGGTCGGGATGCTGTTCTTGAACGAATCCGCCACCGTGACCTACTGTCATTCGAAGACGGATGACCTCGGGGCGATGACACGTCAGGCCGATATTTTGATTGTCGCCGTCGGTCGGGCCGGTCTCGTCACAGCGGACATGATCAAACCTGGGGCAATCGTCATCGATGTCGGTGTCAACCGCGTCAACGGCCGTCTCGTCGGGGATGTCGACTTTTCCGGTGTTCGTGATGTCGCGAGTGCCATCACGCCTGTTCCGGGTGGTGTCGGCCCGATGACGATTACGATGCTCATGCATAATACGGTCGAGGTCGCCTCTCGTGGCTAATCCGATTCAAGTTTCCGAAGTCGTCCACTACGTGAAGCGCCAGCTCGACGATGACCCGATTCTGCAACAACTTGCCGTCATCGGCGAAATCTCGAACTTCAAACGGTACGCTTCCGGGCACTGTTATTTCACCCTCAAAGACGAATCCTCTCGGATGAAGGCGGTTATGTTCTCGCGTGACGCTCGGACACTCAATTTTGAACCAAAAGACGGGATGAACGTGATCGTCGTCGCCCGTGTGACGATGTACGAGTCGACCGGTGACATCCAGCTGTACGTCGAACTGATGCGACAGGACGGCATCGGGATGTTGTTCGAACGCTATGAGGCGCGAAAACGCGAACTCGAGGCGAAGGGGTGGTTCGCAGCAGAACGGAAACGTCCACTGCCGGCTTTCCCGGAGCGAATCGGGATTGTCACCTCGCCGAAAGGTGCGGCCCTTCACGATATCGCCACGACACTTAGACGACGTGCGCCGCACGTGGCCATCACGTTCGCGCCCGTCGCCGTCCAAGGCGATCAATCTGCCCCGCAAGTGGCGAGCGCGATTCGGTGGATGAACGAACGGACCGATTGCGACGTATTGATCGTCGGCCGTGGTGGCGGGTCAATCGAAGAGTTATGGGCGTTCAACGAGGACGTCGTCGTCGAGGCGATTTATGAATCCAGGATTCCTGTCATCTCGGCCGTCGGGCACGAGACCGATTTCACGTTGGCTGACTTTGTCGCCGACGTGCGGGCCGCGACGCCGACAGCGGCTGCGGAACTCGCAACAGCGACGATCGAGGCGCAACGAAAAGACGTCGAGCGGTTATCGTCCCAGTTGACCCGGACCGTCACGAATCAGATGTCGTCGATTCGGGAACGGCTCGGTCGGGCGACGAACAGTTACGGTTTGAAGTCGCCCCGTTTCACGCTCACCCAAAAACGGGAGCGGTTCGAACAAGCCGAGATTCGGCTCGAGCAAGGTGTCACGAAGCAAGTGACGCATGCCAAACACCGCCTTGCCCAGTCCCGACAACAGCTCGATGTCAGGAAGCTGGCGCAGACGCTTCATCGCAACGATGAGACACACCGTCAACTCGACGGTCGCCTGAAGCGCATTCGGCCACTCGAACGACCGGCGGACCGCTTCGCAGCTCAAGTCGGCCGCTTGAACGCGGTCAGCCCGCTCGCCGTGCTCGCTCGGGGCTATACGTTCATCGAGCAGGACGGGACGTACGTGAAAGATGTCAAACAACTACATGACGGCCTGGTCACGATCCGATTTCGGGATGGCCACGCCGTTGCGGAAGTGAAGGAGAGACATGATGGCGAAACAACCAGCAGAACAGACGTTTGAAGCGGCGCTCGCCCGCCTCGAGGAAATCGTGACGCAACTCGAGACGGGAGAAGTCGCCCTTGAAGAGGCGATGACGCTCTATGAGGAAGGGGTCCGCTTGTCGGCACTTTGTCAGACGAAGTTGACGGCAGCGGAACAGAAGATGGATGAGATTCTCGAACTCGACGGAACTCTCCGTGAAAAGGGTGGCACCGTATGAGTGCGCACGTCTATCTCCAAGAGTGGAAACAGGAAGTCGAGACGGCGACACGCCGTCTTATCGGTGAGGCGTCGATGCCGGAACGTTTATTCCAGTCGATGATGTACTCACTCGAGGCAGGCGGGAAACGGATTCGTCCGGCTCTCCTTTATGCCGTCCTCGATACATACGGCCGTCCGCGGGCGCTCGGTCATGAAGCGGCCGTCGCCCTCGAGATGGTCCACACGTACTCCCTCATCCATGACGACCTTCCGGCGATGGATGATGACGACGTCAGGCGTGGCCGTCCGACGAATCACCGCCAGTTCGATGAGGCGACCGCGATTCTTGCGGGTGACGCCTTGTTGACGGACGCGTTCCGAATCTTGGCTCAGGCGGAACTCGAACCGGCGAAGAGCGTCGCGCTTATCGCCCGCTTCAGTGAAGCGGCAGGCAGCGCCGGCATGGTCGGGGGGCAGCTCGATGACATGCTCGCCGAAAAACGTACTGGAGTGTCGCTGTCGACTTTGCAATCGATTCATGAGCGGAAGACGGGGGCACTCCTCGTCTACGCCCTTGAAGCGGGTGCGATTTTGGCGGACGCCCCGGTAGCAGACCGGCAGGCGCTCGTTCGCTTCGGGAAACATCTCGGGGTCGCCTTCCAAATCCAAGACGATATTTTGGACGTCGAAGGAGACGAGGCGCTCATCGGCAAGCGGGTCGGTTCGGACGAAGGCAACGATAAAGCGACGTACCCGAAGCTGCTCGGTCTCGATGGGGCGAAGCAAGCGCTCGAACGGGAAGTCACGGGAAGTGAGGCCGCATTGGCTGAACTATCGGTCGAGGCCCCGCGTTTACGAGAGCTTCTCGACTTCGTCGTACAGCGCAATCATTAATCTCGGTGACACGATGAGCACATCGTGTCACCTTTGTTTTTGTGAATGTATAGCATCTATGGACACATTCTTGTAAAATGTAAGGTACGAATCAGTAATAAGATAGGAGAAAGGATGGTCATCATGGACTTGACATCCATTCAAGACCCGTCATTTTTAAAAAGGATGTCGGTGCCCGAGTTAGAAGCACTCGGCGCGGACATCAGACGGTTTTTGATTGAAAAATTGGCTGAAACGGGAGGGCACTTGGGACCAAACCTAGGGGTTGTCGAATTGACGCTTGCCTTGCACCGTGTATTTGACAGTCCGAAAGACCAACTCGTATGGGATGTAGGGCATCAAGCCTACGTCCACAAAATTTTGACAGGCCGGACGAGCCAGTTCGACACACTCCGCCAATACAACGGCTTATGTGGGTTCCCGAAGCGTTGTGAGAGCGATCACGACGTCTGGGAGACGGGCCACAGCTCGACGTCCTTATCGGCCGCGATGGGAATCGCTATCGCGAACGAATTGAAAGGCCGCACGAACGACCGGGCCATCGCCATCATCGGGGACGGGGCGCTCACTGGGGGGATGGCGCTCGAAGCACTGAACCATATCGGCGCCGAAAAACAAAACGTCATCGTCATCTTGAACGACAATGAGATGTCAATCGCGCCGAACGTCGGTGCGATGCACAACATGCTCGGCCGGATGCGCTCGTCTCGTAAACTGAAACACGCCCGTGAGGAAGTCGAGACGCTCATCAAACACATCCCGATCGTCGGCAATTCGCTCGAACGGAGCGGGGAACGCGTGAAGGATATGCTGAAATCAGCGCTCATCCCGGGGACGTTCTTCGAAGAGCTCGGCTTCACGTACTTCGGACCGACAGACGGTCATGATTTACGCGATCTGCTCGAGACGCTCGAGTACGCCAAGAAAATCGATGGGCCGGTCATCGTCCACGTCATCACGAAAAAAGGGAAGGGCTATCGCCCGGCCGAACTCGATGGTGTTGGCACGTGGCACGGTCTCGGACCGTATAAAATCGAGTCTGGCGAAGTCATCAAAGGCAAGGTCAAAGGACCGAGCTATTCGAAGGTCGTCGCGGAGACGATTACGAAAGTCGCCGAGACGGACGAGCGCGTGACACTCATCACACCAGCGATGAGCGTCGGCTCGAAACTCGATTGCTTCAACAAGCAATTCCCAGAGCGGATGTTTGACGTCGGCATCGCCGAACAGCATGCGGTCACATTGGCCGGGGGACAAGCGACACAAGGCTTGAAGCCGGTCGTCTCGATTTATTCGACGTTCTTCCAACGTGCCTATGATCAGCTCGTGCACGACATTTGCCGTCAAAACTTGAACGTCGTCTTCACGATTGACCGTTCTGGTCTCGTCGGAGCGGACGGGGAGACGCATCAAGGGGTATTCGATATCGCCTTTATGCGTCACGTGCCGAACATTCGCATCTTGATGGCGAAAGATGAGGACGAATTGCAACATCTCGTCTATTCGGCCTTGAAGTATGACGACGGTCCGATTGCCGTCCGGTTCCCGCGTGGGGAGGGAATCGGCACACCGATGAGCGAGACCCTCCGCGAATTACCGCTCGATGTGTGGGAGACGGTCGCAGATGGGACGGACGTCGCCATCTTGACGTTCGGTCCGCAAGTGCAAGACGCGCTCGAAGTGCGCGCCCTGCTTGAAGGTCAAGTGAGCGTCCGCGTCATCAACGCCCGGACGATCAAGCCGCTCGACGATGCCATGCTCTCCGCTTTATATGCGGAAGGCATCCCGCTCGTCACGTTAGAGGAAGCGGCACTCGCCGGCGGATTCGGCAGCAGTGTGCTCGAACATGCGAGCGATGCCGGCCAGTTCCCGCGCGTGCTCCGACTCGGCATTCCGGACCGCTATATCGAACACGGCGGCGTCAATCAGCTGCTCGAAGAAATCGGGCTCCGTCCGACGCAAATCGCTGACTCGGTTCAGCAGTTCGTTCAAGTGACAAATCGACAGAATGTGTGAGGAACTATGGAAAAACGAAAGAAAACTAGATTAGATGTGCTCCTCGTCGACCGCGGTTTAGCGGAGACGAGAGAGAAGGCGAAGCGGTCGGTCATGGCCGGGCTCGTCTATAGCGGGACCGAGCGGCTCGATAAGGCCGGCGACAAAGTGTTCGACGACATCCCGCTCGAAGTGAAAGGCCAGGTGTTGCCATACGTCGGACGGGGCGGACTGAAGCTTGAAAAAGCGCTCCAAGTCTTCCCGTTCGATGTGGCGGGTAACATCGGTATCGATATCGGCTCATCGACAGGCGGGTTCACTGATTGTGCGCTCCAAAACGGGGCCACGCAGATGTATGCGGTCGATGTCGGCTATAACCAGTTGGCATGGAAGCTTCGGAGCGACGACCGCGTCGTCGTCATGGAGCGGATGAACTTCCGCCATGCGACCGCGGACCAGTTCCCGGTGGCGCCGGATTTCGCGACAATCGATGTCTCGTTCATTTCGCTCCGGCTCATGATTCCGCCGCTGAAGACGATTTTGAAGCCGGGCGGTATCGTCATGGCGCTCGTCAAGCCGCAATTTGAGGCCGGGAAGGCCGATGTCGGCAAAAAAGGCATCGTCCGGGATCGGGCCATACATGAACGGGTCGTCGACGACATGGTCCGTTACTTCGCCTCGGAAGGGTTCGAAGTCGCGGGACTCGATTTTTCACCAATCACGGGTGGGGATGGGAATATCGAATTCTTGTTATTCGCCCGTTTCACAGGTGTCGGCAGTGTCGACCCTGCCATCGACGTGGACGCGGTCATCGACGCCGCCCACGCACAATTGAAGAAGAACGCTTGAGCTGCAGACGTTTCGTCTGCAGCTTTTTCATGCGTGGATGCGACCGACTGGGGAAATCATCCTGCGAATGCTAGACCTTTTTTCGACAATACTTTAGAATGATACTGAGTATGTGAAACAACAAATGAGGTGTCAGCGAGTATGAATAAAGGACAGCGTTTGATTAAAATTCGAGAAATCGTGACAAACCGTGAAATCGAGACGCAAGACGAGCTCGTCGACGAGCTGCATCGCTCTGGATATCCAGTGACCCAGGCAACGGTGTCACGGGACATTAAAGAGCTCCATCTCGTCAAAGTACCGCTCAATGACGGCCGCTATAAATATAGTCTGCCGGCCGATCAGCGCTTTAACCCGTACGGCAAAATGAAGCGGATTCTCGGTGACAGCTTCGTCTCGGTCGACTCGGCCCAAAACTTGGTCGTCATGAAAGTGTTGCCCGGCAATGCGGATGCGATCGGTGTGTTGATCGACCACTTGTCATGGGATGAGTTGATTGGCACGGTGTGTGGCGATGATACGATTTTGATGATTGCCCGGGACGAAGCGCAAGCGAAGCGAATCATCGAACGACTACTCGGAATGTTATGAGGTGAATTATCGTATGTTAGCAGAACTATCGATCAAACAATTTGCGATCATCGATGAACTGAATATCACGTTCAAGCGTGGGATGACCGTATTGACGGGTGAGACCGGGGCGGGGAAATCCATCTTACTCGATGCCATCGGCCTGCTCGTCGGGGGCCGCGGTTCGAGTGAGTTCGTCCGCTATGGCCAAGACAAGGCAGAAATCGAAGGGCTGTTCAACGTCGAACCCGATCATCCGATTATCGAAGCGGCGACGCAATACGGTATCGAGATTGAAGAAGGGACCGTCATCTTGCGCCGCGACCTACATAGCAGCGGAAAGAGCGTTTGCCGTGTCAACGGCAAGATGATGCCGTTGTCGACACTTCGCGAGCTCGGACGTCTACTCGTCGATATTCACGGCCAGCATGAGCACCAACACTTGATGGATGCCGAATACCATCTCGGCATTTTGGATAGTTTTGCCGAAGCCGAGCTCGCGCCGCTCCTTGAGCGTTATCGTGAGGCTTATGTCGATTGGAAGAACGTCGCCGATGAGTTGAAACGATTGAGTCAAAGCGAACAAGAGCTGGCCCAGCGGATGGACCTGCTCGCGTTCCAGACGAATGAGATTGAGGCGGCCGAACTAAAAGTCGGCGAAGAACAGGCGCTCACCGAGGAACGGAATGAGCTCGCCAACTTCGAGCGGATTCATCAGCACGTCCGGTTATCGTATGAGGCCGTCGCGGACGAATCGAAAGGGCTCGACCAAATCGGGATCGCCATGCGAGAGATGGAGGAAGCGTCCTCGCTGTCGACATCACTTGCGCCGATGGCTGAGACGATCTCGAACGCTTACTTCTTGCTCGAGGACGCCAAATTCCAGTTGCGGGACCAGCTCGACTCGCTCGAGTTCGACCCAATCCGTCTTGACGAGATTGAGACGAGGCTCGCCTTGTTCCAACAGTTGAAACGAAAATACGGGGCCACGATTGATGAGGTCATCACATATGGGGAGAAAATCGCCGAAGAGTTAAAATCGATGACGAATCGGGAAGAACACTTGCAAGAACTCTCGGACCGGCTCGCCCGGCTCGAGCAACAAGTGCGCACGACCGGACTCGCGTTATCGGCAGCCCGCAAACAAGCGGCGACCGAGCTCGAGAAAGCGATTCAGCGTGAATTGAAAGAATTGTATATGGAGAAGACCCAGTTCGAAGTTCGATTCAAAGAAGGGCCGTTCAAAGCGGACGGACTCGACCAAGTCGAATTCTATATGATGACGAACGTCGGGGAACCGTTCAAACCGCTCGCCAAAGTGGCATCAGGCGGAGAACTGTCGCGTGTCATGCTCGCGTTGAAGTCAATTTTCTCGCGCACGGTCGGTGTCGCGTCCATCATCTTCGATGAAGTCGATACAGGCGTGTCGGGACGTGTCGCCCAAGCGATGGGTGAGAAGATTTTCCGCCTGTCGGTCGGGTCGCAAGTGCTCTGCATCACCCACTTGGCCCAAGTCGCCGCCATGGCCGACCAGCACTTGTATATCACGAAGACGGAGACGGATGAGCGCACGAAGACGAACGTCTCGACGCTCGGCCATGCCGACCGGGTCGATGAGCTCGGACGGATGATTGCCGGGGCGCAGATGACGGATTTGACGAAGCAACACGTGGAGGAACTGCTCACCATGTCCCTCCAATTAAAACGGAAGTTTATCGAAGGGGTGTCTTAATTGATCACATTATGCATCGCGGACGACAATCGAGAAATCGTCGATTTGTTGACCCGCCAACTCGAGTCCGAAGACGATTTAAAAGTCGTCGGGACCGCCTACGACGGCGAGGCATGCTTAGACGTCGTCAAGACACACCAGCCGGACGTGCTTCTGCTCGACATCATCATGCCTCACCTAGACGGTATCGGTGTCCTCGAACGATTACAGACGGAATTGGCGCACGCCAAGCCGGAAGTGATTATGCTCAGTGCGTTCGGGAAAGATGAGGTCACGAAGCAGGCCGTGCAACTCGGCGCTTCTTACTTTTTGGTCAAGCCGTTCAACATTCAACAACTGATCACGAAAATCCGTGAACTCGCCGCCGGTTCGAGCCGAGAGTTCGAGGCGATGTCGCCGGAAGAACTCGATATCTCGTTGTTGTTGCAACAGCTCGGCATCTCGCCGCGCATCAAAGGATTCAAGTACATCCGTCAAGCCGTCGTGTACGTCCGGGAGCGTCAGGAACTGCTCGGATTGATTACGAAGGAGCTTTATCCGATGGTCGCGAAAGAACATGAGACGACTTCGTCGCGTGTCGAGCGGGCGATGCGTCACGCCATCAAGACGGCTTGGGAAAACGGGATGCGCGATCATGAGATGTTCGACGGACGCCCCGAGCGCGAACGCAGTCCGAAAAACTCGGAATTCATCTCCTATTTCGTCACGTATCAATCGTTCAAACAACAATAAACGATCAGGAGGCCCTCCTCCTGATTTTCTTTTACTTTGTGAAAGAAAGCGCTTGCAAATCGAGCGAAACTTGTTATAATAAAGGTGTACCAAGTTACTTGGACGAGCGTCAGATGAACGCTTTCTAACGTGTTCCGGAACAGGTTAGAGCAAGAAATCATCTCGGACCGCTATCCGTCAATAGCTCAGAGGTGGGAACGACATCTCAAATCGTCATCGTCCCGACGAGAGGTCGCGACGTTCGCTCATTCGCGAGGCGATTCCGGCATCGCGTTCGAAGCTAGGGACCGTGCCGGGGAAAACGAATCGTTCAGTTGACCAAAAGGAGTGTTGTCAACCGTTGAACAGTTTATGGCAAGCGTTCGACTTCACGATGGATGGTTCGACATGACCCGATGAATAATCGTTAGTAACTCGAATGGGTACGTTTCCGTTCACGCAAGACGGCAGTTACTAATTTCTTTCAAACTTCTTCATTAAGAAGACCATTGGACCTCATGTCACAAGATTGTAGCAAGTAGGAAAGGAGATCATCCGTAGTGATCACAATTCAATACGAATAAAAAGGTTCCGCACTTGAAATGAAGTCAAGTTAGGGAACCTTTTTTGTGTTCAAGAATCTATTCGTGGGACTTTGCCTGTTTTCTTGTCACGATTGAAGATATAACCTGCCACGAAACCGATCCCGCCCATCGCGATCAACAGTCCAAACGTTCCTTGTAACATCGAGGCGGCTGCCACCGACTCGATCCAAGAAAACGGGACGCTCGTCTTGAGGAAGAAACTGTCGCGAAGTAACTTGATGCCGTAGACACCGAAGAGGCCAGGGATGATTAAGATCAACAGTGCGATGATGCGCATAGGATCTCCTCCTTAACACTCATTATTTTAACAGAAAATACATAGGTCGACACGGTCTTTTTTGTGAGGTTGCGAAATCAGTTCAGGTTCAGTAGCATGAATGCAGAACGGTAAAATTGGGGGATTTCAGAATGAATAAACGATTGATGATTGTCGGTGCGGGGAAAGGCGGGACCGAGGTGTTGAAAATGTTGCTCGACTCGCCGCTCGCCACCGTCGTCGCCGTCATCGACCCGGAGTCGACGGCCGAAGGGATGCAACTCGCACGGAACCAGGGGATTATGACGGCGGGAGATTGGCGGGCGTGTGCCGACAAACGTCTCGATTTTGTGATTGAGACGACTGGCCGCTCCGAGACGTTCGATGAATTGAAAGGACATTTCGCGGAAGCGGTCGTTCTGCCCGGCGAGTTCATCCGCATCGTCGTCGAACGGTTGAAGCAGAACCAACAGATGCTCGAGGCGATTATCGACTGTACGAGCGAGGCGATCTCCGTCGCCGACCATCACGGGAACACGATTTTAATCAACCCGTCCTATACGCGGCTGACAGGATTCAAGAAAGAAGACGTCGTCGACAAGCCGGCGACGGCCGACATCGGCATGCAGGAGAGCGTCCACTTGAAAGTGTTGTCGACCGGGCAAGGCGTCCGCGATATCCGGATGCAAATCGGGGCGACGCGGCGCGATATTCTCGTCAACGCCGAACCGATTATCGTCGAAGGGAAATTGCGCGGGTCGGTCGGTGTCATCCGGGACGTGTCTCAAATTCGGGCGCTCCGTGACGAGCTGCAAGAAGCGAAGACGCGCATCCGCAACCTCGAGGCGAAATACCAGTTCGCCGACATCATCGCATCGAGCGACGCGATGCGCTTCGTCATCGAACAGGCCCGTCTTGCCGCGGTCACGCCGGTCACCGTCCTCATTCGCGGGGAGTCGGGGACGGGCAAGGAACTGTTCGCCCACGCCATTCATGGCGAGTCCCCGCGCAAATATAAGAAATTCGTCCGTGTCAATTGCGCGGCCATCTCCCCGACGCTCCTCGAGAGTGAATTGTTCGGCTACGAGAACGGCGCCTTCAGCGGGGCGAAACGTGGGGGCAAGGTCGGTTATTTCGAAGAGGCCGATGGCGGCTCGCTCTTCTTAGACGAGATTGGCGAACTGCCGGTCGATGTCCAAGTCAAACTGCTCCGTGTGCTGCAGGAGCATGAAATCGTCCGGGTCGGGGGCACGAATGCGATCCCGGTCGATGTCCGCATCATCGCGGCGACGAATGCCGACCTTGAACAGAAAGTGACGGACGGCACGTTCCGTGAGGACCTATACTATCGAATCAACCGGATGCCAATCCATATCCCGCCGCTCCGGGACCGGCTCGAAGAAATCGAGCCGCTCTGCGAACGCATCGTCCGCAAGCTGAACCAAGAGTACGGGCGGAGCGTGCGCGGGGTGAACCGCGAGGCGACCGAGCTATTGAAGAATCAATATTGGAAAGGGAACGTTCGTGAGCTCGAGAACGTCCTCGGGCGGGCCATCATCTATATGGCGACTTCCGAGCAATGGATCGCGCCGCACCACCTGCAACTGTCACCTCGCGTCGCTTCGGCCCGACCGACCGATTCGCTGTCGTTACAAGACGCCGTCTCGCGCTATGAGCGGGATTTGATTGAACGGGCCATCGAGGAGGCGGACGGCAACAAGTCGGAGGCTGCGCGTCGATTACACATTTCGATTCGGACGCTGTATAATAAACTCGAACGCATGCAATAATTTACCTGCACTTTTTTTCACACCATGCACAAAAGTGCATAGTAAACGACCGATTAAAGCGCTTTCAAAAGTGGAAACAATCTTGCATGATAAAAGATGAAGACAGGCAAGGGGGGACATGCATGAATTTTGAACGGATGCTCGAAAAGGCACAACGGCTGGACGGGAAAACCGTTTCGATTGCCGGCGCTGCCGACGTGGAGGTCATCCGCGCCGTCAAGCTCGCGACCGACCACGGTCTTTCCCGATTTAAATTGATTGGAGATGCCCGGGAGATTAAGCGGTTATGTGACGAGCACGGCATCGAAGAGGACGCGGTCGATATCATCCACGTCAAAGGCGACAAAGAGATTGCCAAGCGGGCGACGCTCGCGGTCAAGACCGGGGAAGCGGATGTGCTCATGAAAGGAATGGTCGCGACGTCGACGTTCATGAAGGCCGTGCTCAGTCGTGAGACGGGACTCCGGACGAGCCGGACACTGAGCCATATCGCCTTGTTTCAAATTCCGAACCGGGAACGATTGATCGGGGTGACCGATGCGGCCATCCACATCGCGCCGACGCTCGAGGAAAAAGTGGACATCATCGCCAATGCGGTCGATGCGATGACGGACATCGGCTACGAGTTGCCGCGCGTCGCGGCCATCGCCGCCGTCGAAGTGGTCAATCCACAGATGGCTGCCACGACGGACGCCGCACTGCTCGCCCAAATGAACCGACGCGGCCAAATCAAATGCTGTGTCGTCGATGGACCGCTCGCGCTCGATAACGCCGTCGATATGGTCGCGGCCAAACAGAAAGGCATCGCTAGCGAAGTCGCCGGACAAGCCGACCTATTGCTCGTCCCATACATAGAGGTCGGCAACGTCCTTTATAAGTCGATGATGTACTTTGCCGGAGCGAGCGTGGCGGCGATCGTCGTCGGCGCTAGCGCTCCGGTCGTCTTGACGAGCCGGGCCGATACGGCCGAGGCCAAACTGTATTCACTCGCGTTCGCGCTCTTGCACGCTAAAAAATAAATTTATGGAGGAATCATCAATGATGGAAACAAACATGGAACCACGCTTTCGAATTTTCGACGTCTTGCAGGCCGACGACTATGAGCAAATCGTCTTTTGCCAAGACCAGGCGTCAGGACTGAAGGCGATTATCGCGATTCATGACACGACACTCGGACCAGCTCTCGGGGGGCTGCGGATGTGGAACTATGCGTCGGAAGAAGAAGCGCTCACGGACGTCCTTCGTCTGGCCAAAGGGATGACGTACAAAAACGCGGCGGCAGGACTCAATCTCGGTGGCGGGAAGGCGGTCATCATCGGCAATGCGAAGACGGACAAGTCGGAGGCGTTGTTCCGTGCGTTCGGTCGTTACGTGCAATCGCTCAGCGGACGCTATATCACGGCCGAGGACGTCAACACGTCGGTCGCCGACATGGACTTCATCCATATGGAGACGGATTACGTGACCGGCGTCAGTCCGGCGTTCGGATCGAGCGGCAACCCGTCACCGGTGACGGCGTATGGCGTGTACCGCGGCATGAAAGCGGCGGCGAAATGGAAGTTCGGTTCAGACTCGCTCGCCGGCAAGACGGTCGCCGTCCAAGGCGTCGGCAACGTGGCCTACAACTTGTGTCGTCACCTGCATGAAGAAGGGGCCCACTTGGTCGTCACCGACATTAACGAAGAGGCGCTCAAGCGTGCCGAGACGGACTTCGGCGCGACGGTCGTCAAACCGGATGAGATTTATGCGGTCGATTGTGACATCTTCGCCCCGTGTGCGCTCGGTGCGATTATCAACGACAAAACGATTCCGCAACTGAAAGCCCAAATCGTCGCAGGTGCGGCCAACAACCAGCTCGCCGAGGATCGTCATGGCGACGTGCTCGAGGAGCGCGGCATTCTCTATGCGCCGGACTTCGTCATCAACGCGGGTGGCGTCATCAACGTGGCCGATGAACTCGAAGGCTATAACCGTGAGCGGGCGATGAAGAAAGTCGAGCTCATCTATGACAACATGCAGCGCGTCTTCGAGATCGCCGAGCGCGATGGCGTACCGACGCATGTCGCCGCCGAGAAGATGGCAGAGGAACGGATTCAGATGATGTCCCGTTCACGCAGCCAGTTCTTGAAAGTGGAAAAGAGCTTATTGGGTGGGCGCTGAGATGACACGACAGCTCATTCTTGCCATCAACCCCGGTTCGACGTCGACGAAGGTCGGTTTGTTTGACGGAGCGGACGAGATCTTGTCTCGTACCGTCCGTCACGGGGCCGACGTCACAGGATTGTCACTTCCGGAGCAATTGCCGCATCGCGAGCGCGAAGTGCGGGACTTATTGGCCGAATCGAATATCGCGGGCGAGGAGTTGTCCGCGATCGTCGGTCGCGGCGGCTTGCTGGCCCCGATGACATCGGGGACGTACGCCGTCAACCCGCTCATGCGTGAGGATTTGGCGAGCGGTCGCTTCGGGATGCACGCCTCGAATTTGGGCGGGCTACTCGCTCACAAGCTCGGGGAATTATTTCAAGTACCGAATTTTATCGTCGATCCGGTCGTCGTCGACGAGCTCGGTCCGCTCGCGCGAATGACGGGAATGCCCGAAATCAACCGTCGTAGCATCTTCCACGCCTTGAACCAAAAGGCGGTCGCAAAACGATTCGCGGCTGAAAATGGAAGCGATTACAAAGAGTTGAACTTGATTATTGCGCATCTCGGAGGCGGCATCACTGTCGGTGCCCATGCCAAAGGGGCCGTCATCGATGTGAACAACGGACTCGACGGCGACGGGCCGCTCGCACCGGAACGGGCTGGCTCGATTCCTGTTGGACAGGTAGTAGAACTATGTTATAGTACCAGGTATAAAGAGTCGGAAATGAAACAGAAAATCGTCGGTCGCGGCGGGTTGTTCGCCCATCTCGGGACGTTCGACGCGATTGAGATCGAACAGCGCATGGCAGATGGTGATGAACAGGCCGTTCTTCTTTACGAGACGATGGCGTACCGCGTCGCCCAGGAGATCGCCAAACACGGCGCCACGCTACGCGGCGACGTCGACGCGATTCTGTTGACGGGCGGCATCGCCTATTCGACTTGGCTGACCGAGCAAATCAGTGCGCGCGTCGGCTATTTGGCGCCGGTCCACATCTATCCGGGTGAAGATGAGCTGAAGGCACTCGCCGAGGGCGCACTCCGGGCCATCCGACATGAAGAAGCAGTTCGAGAATATGAGGGGGATACACATGGCACGAGAATTTGAGATCGTCGTCATCGGCGGCGGTCCTGGCGGATACGTAGCGGCCATCAAGGCGGCCCAAGCCGGGAAAACTGTCGCAATCGTGGAGGCCGAGAAACTCGGCGGGACATGTCTACATAAAGGCTGCATCCCGACGAAGGCGTTGTTGAAAGCGGCCCACGTCTATCAGACGGCAAAACACGGGAGCGCGTACGGCGTCGAGACGGGAGACGTCACGTTCAATATGGAGCGGGCCCAGTCGTTCAAGCGCGACTTGGTCGCTGGGTTAGAGAAAGGCATCGAGCATTTGATGAAGCAAGGCAAAATCGAGGTGTTTCGAGGAAAGGCATCGATTTTAGGACCAAGCATCTTCTCGCCGCAGCCGGGAACGGTCTCGGTCGAAGACGCATCGGGCGAGTCCGAGCTCATCTTGCCAAACCAGCTCATCATCGCGACCGGGTCAATCCCGCGTGAACTGCCTGGCCTGCCGTTTGACCATACACGCATCTTGAACTCGGACGACCTACTCCAGTTCGAGCAGTTGCCGGAATCCATCGCCATCGTCGGCGGTGGGGTCATCGGTGTCGAATGGGCCTCGATGCTCATCGACCTCGATGTCGCGGTCACGCTGATTGAAGTCGGGGAGCGTCTGTTGCCGCTCGAAGACAAAGCGGTGTCACGGGAAGTCGAACGACTTCTCAAAAAAAGGGGCGTCCGCGTGTTGAGAAACGTCACCGTCGATCCGGAACGGACGGAAGTGGCAACCGACGCCGTCGCGCTCGCGGTCGGCGAAGAGACGATTTCGGTCGAGTGCGTCCTCGTCTCGGTCGGTCGGGTCGCCAATACGGAACATCTCGGGCTACAGAACACCTCGATCGTCGTCGAGAACGGTGTCATCCAAGTCGATGAACAGTATCGGACGAAAGAGCGTCACATCTTCGCCATCGGAGACTGCATCGGAAAGCTTCAGCTCGCCCATGTCGCCTCGGCGGAAGGGGTGAAGGCGGTCGAGACGATTCTCGGCCATGAGCCGACACCGCTCGATTACGCCTTGATCCCGCGTTGCGTCTATGGAGTGCCGGAAGTCGCCTCGGTCGGCATGACCGAGGAAGCAGCCAAAGCGGCCGGGCACGACGTCAAGACGGGCACGTATCGCTTCAACGGTCTCGGCAAGGCCCGCATCGAGGGACAAGCGGATGGCTTTGTCAAACTCGTATCGGACAAGACGACGGACGACCTGCTTGGGGTGCACATCGTCGGGCCGAAAGCGACAGAATTAATCACAGAAGGCGGACTCGCTCTCGTCTTGAACGCCACGGCATGGGAAATGGGCCAACTCGTCCATCCTCACCCGGCGCTGAGCGAAGCGTTCCAAGAAGCGGCACTGGCCGTTGACGGATTACCGATTCACGCCTAAGGAGGAAACAGAATGGAACAGATGACTGTGAATTCATATGAGGAACTAGGGCTGACGAAACAAGACCTCGGTGCGATGTACGAAACGATGGTCCGCGCCAGGAAAATCGATGAGCGCATGTGGAAATTGAACCGTGCCGGAAAAATCCCGTTCGTCGTCTCGTGTCAAGGACAAGAGGCGGCCCAAGTCGGGGCGGCGTTCGCGCTCGAGAAAGGGACGGACTATATCCTTCCGTATTACCGTGATGTCGCCGTCGTTCTTCACTTCGGACAGACGGCTCGCGACTTGATGTTGTCGGCGTTCGCCAAGGCGGAGGACCCGAACTCGGGAGGCCGTCAAATGCCGGGCCATTTCGGTTCGAAACAGCATCGCATCGTGACGGGCTCGTCTCCTGTGACGACGCAAGTCCCGCATGCTGTCGGTGTGGCGCTCGCCGCCAAGCTAAAAAAAGAAGAGCTCGTCACGTTCGTCTCGTTCGGAGAAGGCTCATCGAACCAAGGGGACTTCCACGAAGGCGCGAACTTCGCGGGCGTTCATAAATTGCCGGTGATTTTGTTCTGTGAGAACAACAAGTACGCCATCTCGGTACCGCTCTCGAAACAGCTCGCCTGCGAGCGCGTATCGGACCGCGCCAAAGGCTACGGCATGCCTGGCGTCACGGTCGATGGAACCGATCCGATCGCCGTCTATGTCGCCGTGAAAGAAGCCCGTGCCCGCGCCCTTCGCGGCGAAGGCCCGACACTGATTGAAGCCGAGGTCGAGCGTCTCGTGCCGCACTCATCGGATGATGATGACAAGGCGTACCGCTCGGTCGAGGAGTTGGCTGATCTCAAGAACCGCGACGGGAATCAATTGTTCCGCAAGCGTTTGATTGAGGACGGCGTCATGACCGAGGAAGAACTCGCAGAGATCGAGGCAAACGTCGATCGTGAAGTCAATGAGGCGACGGCGTACGCTGACAAGGCACCGTATGCGTCTCCTGAATCGACGATGGACCATGTGTACGAGGGGGAAATGTGATGAAAACGTTTATTGAAGCGATCAATGAAGCGATTCATGAAGAGATGGAACGCGATGAGAACGTCTTCGTGCTCGGTGAAGATGTCGGCGTCCGCGGCGGTGTGTTCCGCGCGACGCAAGGCTTGATTGAGAAATACGGCGAGGACCGCGTCATCGATGCGCCGCTCGCCGAGAGCGCGATCGCAGGTGTCGGCATCGGCGCGGCCATGTACGGCATGCGTCCGATCGCCGAGATGCAGTTCGCTGACTTCATCATGCCGGCGGTCAACCAAATCGTCTCGGAAGCGGCGAAAATCCGCTATCGGTCGAACAATGATTGGACGTGTCCGATGGTCATCCGTGCACCGTTCGGCGGTGGGATTCACGGCGCGCTCTATCACTCTCAATCGGTCGAGGCGATGTTCAACTCTACGCCTGGCCTCAAAATCGTCATTCCGTCCGACCCGGTCGATGCGAAAGGGTTGCTCAAGTCAGCCATCCGCTCGAACGACCCGGTCCTCTTCTTCGAACATAAGCGGGCGTACCGCCTCTTGAAAGCCGACCTACCGACCGATGACTATACGGTCGAAATCGGCAAGGCCGCCGTCAAGCGTGAAGGTGACGACATCACGATCATCACGTACGGGCTGTGCGTCCATATGGCCCAGGAAGCTGCGAAAACGCTCGAAGCCGAAGGCATCAGCACGCACATCCTCGATTTGCGTACGATTTATCCGCTCGACCAAGACGGGATCGTCGAAGCCGTCAAAAAGACCGGGAAAGTACTCCTCGTCACCGAAGACAATAAAGAAGGCAGCATCCTTGGGGAAGTCGCGGCCATCATTGCCGAGAAAGCGCTATTCGAACTCGATGCGCCAATCGAGCGTCTCGCGGGACCGGACGTCCCGTCGATGCCGTATGCACCACCGATGGAGAAGTTCTTCATCGTATCCCCTGAAAAAATCGCGGAGCGGGCACGTCAGCTCGCCGCGTTTTAAGGAGGGGTCGTATGGAACAGACAATCAACATGCCCCAACTCGGTGAGAGTGTCACCGAGGGGACAATCACGACGTTTCTCGTCAAACCAGGTGACCGTGTCGAGGAGTACGAGCCGCTCGCCGAGGTCATGACCGATAAAGTGACGGCCGAGATTCCGGCGACAAATGCCGGCGTCGTGAAACAGATTTTGATTAGTGAAGGCGACACGGTCGCCGTCGGCACGCCGGTCCTCGTCATGGAAGTCGAAGGTGCCGAGTCGGCGCCGGCGAAAGCAGAAGTAGAAGCAGAACCGGCACAAGTCGAAGCGGCCCCGGTCGAGACGAAACAAGCGGTCACTGCAACGTCGGCCGCGCCACGAAAACAGAATAACGGCCGTTTCTCGCCGGCCGTCATCCGACTCGCCAATGAGAACGCGATCGACTTAAACGAGCTTGACGGGAGCGGCCTCGGGGGTCGCATCACGCGCAAAGATGTCCTCCGCTACTTATCGGAAGGCCGTCCGGTCAAGCCGGAAGCGGCGACGCAAGTCCCGGTCCAAGAGACGATGACACAAACGAAGCTCGACGTACCTGATACGGTCGCGACACCTACCGTGACGCCATCTGTGCCGGCAACCGGCGCGTCGTCGGACCGAGTCGAACTCATCCCGACGGCAGGTGTTCGTCAAGCGATCGCCAACAACATGGTCCGCTCGAAACATGAGGCCCCGCATGCGTGGCTCATGATCGAGGTCGATGTGACGAACCTGGTCGCAGCGCGTGCCAAGTTGAAAGACGAGTTCTTTAAACGGGAAGGCGTCAAGCTGACGTTCATGCCGTTCTTCATGAAGGCGGCCATCGAGGCGCTCAAGAAGCATCCGATGATGAACTCGGAATGGGCGGGCGATCACATCAAAGTCCATCAAGACATCCATCTGTCGGTCGCCGTCGCGGCGAACGACGCCCTCTACGTCCCGGTCATCAAGCACGCGGATGAGAAGAACATCAAAGGTCTCGCCGTCGCGCTCCAAGACGTCGCGGCCCGTGCCCGTGGCAACCGCTTAAAAGCGGACGAGATGCGGGGCGGCACGTTCACGATCAACAATACGGGGGCGTTCGGTTCGATTCAATCGGCACCGATTCTGAACTACCCGCAAGCGGCGATTTTGTCGGTCGAGTCGATCGTGAAGCGTCCGGTGTGGGTGAACGGGATGTTCGCGGCGCGCGACATGGTCAACCTATGCATGTCGGTCGACCACCGCGTCCTCGACGGTCTCGTCGCCGGTCAGTTCTTGCAGGCGATCAAACAGTCGCTCGAGTCCATCGACCCGGACACGTATACGCTCTATTGATTCACGTCCTGCCTTCATTCGAGGGCAGGCTTTTTCATATGAAAAATAAATAAGCCACGGACATGTCCGTGGCTGCATGGTTCAGATGGAACGTTCAATCAAAGAAACGATATCGCGGCGGATGCGCTCGGGCGAGGAGAGCTCGGCGTTCGTGTAGCTGAGGCGGTGTGTCGATTCGTCGGTCCCGGTCAAGTCGGCGAACAGGCTGCCGAGGTTGTGGACGCTCTTGTCGACTTGAATCAACAAATCTAACGATGTCTCGGTTTGGAGCATGACGACTTCAAGCTCATCGAGTTTACGTCCGTAGCTCGTCCCGTTCGGCGAGTATTCGAGCTCTTGGGCGATCGGGAGACGGCCGGAGCGATGGCGGGCCGGAAGCATCTCCGTATCGGCCTTCTTCAAGCGGAAGCCGATGTCGTCGAGCACGTCGAGGATGACTTGCTGGGCCGGGTTCGGTTTGACGAGAATCGAGTCCTCGTCTTTCGGGTCGACGGCCTGGGCGATATCAAGACCCGTCTCGATCCATGATTTTGATTGGCTGACCGAGATTGGCGTGTTGAACGGCACGTCGATCGTGAACGGGATCTCCTTCACTTCTTCGGGACCGATCATGAACGGTGCTTCGTTCAACAAGATCTTCTCGATCGTGAACGTCGAATACGTCGTCTTGTCGTTCACCTCGTGCTTATAGAGCGTGTTGAAGAAGATGTAAATCCGGTCGACCGATTGCTCGGTGCTGCCACCCTTGATATGGACGACACCGTTCAGCGTCCCGCCCGGCACACAGGCGCTCTCTTCGAGTCGCGTATCCACCGTCGCGGCACCGATTCCGATTGATGATAATAACTTTTTGAACATACAATGATCCTCCTTTGACGTTTGCACGTGTTCGTGTAATAGTATGTACGAATACACGTGAACAAAAGTTTCGAAACTACTGAAAAAAGGATGAACGCAGTGGAATATACAGCATTAACTGAACGGCTCGCTGATGTGATTCGCCAGAACGAGCTCGTGACAGCGACAATCAGTCAACCGCGTCAAAAGTCGAACGATTTGCGCCGGGTCAAATTGAAGCCGGTCCTGTTGAAGGGCGAGTACCATATACAATTCGAATACCAATTTGAACGGGTGATGAAACATAAAAATCTCACGCCGGACGAGGCGATTCTCGAACTCGACGAGTTGCTCGAGACGTTCCGCCAAGGACAGTTCCAACTGAAGGCGTCCGAGTTCCACTTCCAGCTGTCTAAAAAGTTCAAAGTGACGTTCAGGGAACGCGAGACGGCCGTCAAACAAGTGAAACTGAGCCATAACCGCGAGAAGCAGTATGTCCTGCCGCTCGATGAACCGGTACCGTTCCTCATCCGACTCGGGGTCCAGTCCGAGGATGGGAAAGTGAAACGTCAAAAGTATGACAAGTTCAAACAAATCAACCGCTTCCTCGAGTTTATCGAGGACTCGATCAAACACTTGCCGACCGACCGGACGATTCGGATTCTCGATTTCGGCTCAGGTAAGTCATATTTGACGTTCGCGCTCTATCACTTCCTGCATGAGATGAAAGGCTATGACGTCCACATCACCGGACTCGATTTGAAGAAAGAAGTCATCGAGGAATGTGCGGGGATTGCCCGCGACCTCGGTTATGACCGTCTCGAGTTCCTCGTCGGCGACATCAACGAGTTCGAGGGCGAGACGGCGGTCGATATGGTCGTCACGCTCCATGCGTGCGACGTCGCGACGGATATGGCACTCGCCCGCGCCGTACGGTGGGGAGCGAAAGTCATTTTGAGCGTACCGTGTTGTCAAAAAGAATTGAACCGTCAATTGGAGGCTCCGAGCCTCGACGTCATGTTGCAACATGGTCTCGTCAAAGAACGGTTCGCGGCGCTGGCCACCGATTCGATTCGGGCCGAATTGCTCGGTCTCGTCGGCTACGAGGCGCAACTGCTCGAGTTCATCGATATGGAGCACACGCCGAAAAATATCCTCATCCGGGCCTATTTGACGAACCGGGAAGCGACCGCAGAAGCGCGGGCCCGCTACGTGGCCTTCAAGACGATGTTGAACGCGACACCGTTCCTCGAAGGACAATTGAACGATAGACTTGTCCTAACCGATCCACTAGACGTAAAATAAGATAGAACAGACGCAAGTCGAAAGGGGAAACAATATGGATTTTCAATTATACTTTCAAGATGTAGTCGAACAAGCACGCAACGAGGTACGCGCAGCCGGATATACCGAGCTCACGACACCGGAAGAAGTCGACGCGGCGTTAACGAAAGAAGGCAAGACGCTCGTGCTCGTCAACTCGGTATGTGGCTGTGCCGGTGGTATCGCCCGTCCAGCAGCGGCATACGTGAATAAGATGGAAGGCGTCAAACCGGACCAGTTCGTCACCGTGTTCGCGGGTCAAGACCGTGAAGCGACGGACCGCGCCCGTGAATACTTCGAAGGTTACGCCCCGTCGTCACCATCGATCGCCCTGTTAGAAGACGGCAACATCGTCACGATGGTCGAGCGGAGCACAATCGAGTCATCGACGGCCGAAGAGCTCGTCGAGCAGTTACAGACGTTGTTCGATATTTATTACGCCTAAGACATGAGCGCAGAGGCATTGCCTTTGCGCTTTTCCTTAAGAAGGGATCGATGAGATGGAACCAGTCGTCAAAATCATGAGCGAGGCCGAATATACAATCGCCTTGTCGCGTGGTGAAATCAATGAACCGACCCTCCAAACGGAAGGGTACATTCGTTGTTGCACCCCGCAACAGATCGGAAAATTTGTGCGTCGGTATTATCATGGGGAGCGAGTCGTCCTCGTCTCGTTCCATGTCGGACGTCTCGGCAGCCTGCTCCACTATGAGTTTGACGAGGACGGGGAACGCTATCCCCACGTGTATAGCGCCATTCCTATCGCTTCCGTCAAACGAGTGCAGCCCTACGGCTCTCGCGACAACGGTACGGTCACGTATTTTGATTACGAGCGAATGTGACCGTATTTTTTTTGGATTTTATGCATGAATATACTTTACAAGTAATAATTATGTGTATATAGTGGTTTAAGAACAAGTCGGACATATGATGAGTCAGAGGACAGTTGAGCAACATTCACGTATATGTCATAATTTTGTTAAAGTTCTGATAATTTCATCCTATTGAAGAAAGGGACGATGAACATGAAAAAAGGTTTTCTAGCATTATGTATCGCAAGCCTAGCCGCTTTTTCAGTAGCCTGTGGGGCAGACGTGAACGAAGGAGGTTCGACATCGACCGATGAGGATGACAAAGTCATCGTCATGGGGACGAGTGCGGACTACTTCCCATATGAATTCGTCGACACGGCGAACGGGGATGAGATTGTCGGATTCGATATCGATATCGCCAAGCAAGTGGCCGAGAACATGGGCTACGAATTGAAAATTGAAGACATGGACTTCGGGAGCCTGCTCGGAGCGCTCAACGCCGGTCGTGTCGATTTCGTCATGGCAGGGATGACGCCGACGGAAGAACGAAAAGAGAACGCTGATTTCTCAGACATCTACTTCACGGCGAAGAACTTGATTTTGTCAAAAGGGGATGCCATCCAGTCGCTTGAAGACTTGGACGGAAAACAAGTCGGGGTCCAACTCGGTTCGATTCAAGAAGGGATCGCCAAAGAGCAAATCCCGGGCGCTGAAATCGTCGCCTTGAACAAGATTCCGGAGATCATCCAGGAAATCAAGACCGGCCGCATCGATGCGATGGTCATCGAGGACACGGTCGCGAAGAAATATCTCGACCAAGACAGCGAACTCACGACGTTTGAAATCGTCGACGAGGAAGAGGCCGGCTCGGCAGCTGCCTTCCGCAAGGACGACGAGCTTCGCGATCAGTTCAACGAAGAGTTGAACAAGATGATCGACTCAGGAGAGATCGAGAAGTTGGCTCAAAAATGGTTCGAACAAGAAGCAGCACCAGCTGAATAATAAAGATTGTAGAAGGCTGACTGAAAGCATCAGTCAGCCTTTTTTAGGAGGAACTCACAATGGATTTTAGTCGGATTTATGATTCTATCCCGTATATTCTCGAAGGGATTCCCGTCATGTTCCAAGTCGTGCTCTTCTCGGCCTTGTTCGGGATCACGCTTGGCGTCGTCGTCGCCACATTCAAAATCGTGCCAAACCGTCTCGTCAACTTCATCGGGCACGCCTATACGGCCGTGTTCCGCGGGACACCGCTCATCTTGCAACTCGCGATTATCCACTTCGGGTTGCCACAATTGACCGGTTATATCACGTCGCCGTATCAATCGGCCGTCATCGCCTTCTCACTCAACTCGGCCGCCTACATCTCGGAAATCATTCGGGCCGGGATTCAAGCGGTCGACAAGGGCCAGTGGGAGGCGTCGGATGCGCTCGGCGTCCCGTACGTCAAACAATTGCGGTCGATCATCTTGCCGCAGGCGTTCAAAAACATCTTGCCGGCCCTCGTCAACGAGATGATCACGCTCACGAAAGAATCGGCGCTCGTCTCGACGGTCGGTGTGCTCGACATCATGCGCCGGGCGCAAATCGTCGGTGGGCAGAAGGCGATCTACTTTGAACCGCTCCTGTTTGCCGGTGTGATATACTTTACAATAGTGATGGTGTTGACGTATCTTGGTCAACGTCTAGAAAAACGGCTAAGAAAGAGTGATGGCAGATGATAGAAGTAAAAGATTTATACAAACAATTTGGCGACCTCGAGGTCCTCAAAGGCATTACGACATCGATTCAGAAAGGGGAAGTCGTCGCCGTCATCGGTCCGTCCGGTTCAGGGAAATCGACGTTTCTCCGTTGCTTGAACATGCTCGAGGTACCGACGTCTGGCTCAGTCAGCGTCGACGGGTATGAGCTCACGAAAAAAGGCGCCAACGTCTCGAAGGCGCGTCAAAACATCGGGATGGTGTTCCAACAGTTCAACTTGTTCCCGCACATGAGCGTGCTCGACAATTTGACGTATGCCCCGATCAACGTCTTGAAAGTAAGCAAGGCCGAGGCAATCGAACGGGCGAAAAAGCTCCTCGAACGCGTCGGATTGTCTGAGAAGATTGACGCCTACCCGAGTCAATTGTCAGGTGGACAAAAGCAACGTGTCGCCATCGCTCGGGCGCTCGCCATGGAGCCGAACGTCATGTTGTTCGATGAGCCGACGTCAGCGCTCGACCCGGAGATGGTCAACGAAGTGCTCGACGTCATGAAAGGGCTCGCCGAGTCAGGGATGACGATGGTCGTCGTCACGCACGAGATGGGCTTCGCCCGTGAAGTGGCAGACCGCGTCCTCTTCCTCGACGAAGGCATCTTGATGGAAGAAGGCAAACCGGCCGACCTGCTCCTCAACCCGCAGACCGACCGCGCGAAACGCTTCTTAGAAAAAGTCTTATAAGTGAAACGTTCCATCTGATACCAGAAAGGGAGGATTTCAATGAAGATCACCTATTATGGCCATGCAACCGTACAACTCGATATCGACGGGACGTCCGTCTTGATTGACCCGTTCCTGACGAGCAATCCGCACACGGACGTCGACCCGGCGAGCATCAAAGCAGATTATATCCTGCTCACCCACGCCCATTTCGACCATATCGAAGACGTCGAGTTGATTGCGAAACAGACGGGTGCGACGATCGTCGCGACGCACGAACTGGCGACATACTATGAGAAGAAGGGCTACTCGGTACACGGCATGAATATCGGGGGCGGCCATTCATTCGCTTTTGGCCGCGTTACGATGACGCAAGCGTTCCATAGCTCGAGTCTCGACATGGGCGACGTCCCGGTCTATATGGGGATGCCTGGCGGATTCATCATCGAGACGAACGCGCTCACGGTGTATCACGCCGGGGACACGGCACTGTTCTCGGATATGAAACTGTACGGCGAACGTTTCGAGATTGACGTCGCCTTCCTCCCGATCGGAGACAACTTCACGATGGGACCGGTCGACGCGCTCGATGCGGCGCACTGGCTCCAAGCGAAACGAGTCGTGCCGATTCATTTTGATACGTTCCCGCCCATCAAACAAGACGCGCGGGCGTTCTGCGATCAATTGCATCAACGCGGCCTCTTGATTGAGCCGAACACGACGATTGAGATTTGATGAGTCATCCAGCGGTGCTCGAGACCGAGCGGTACGTGACGAAGCTCCATGCCGGAGACCATACCGGGCATGACATGGCTCATCTCGACCGCGTCCGCCGTTTGGCGATGCATCTCGCCGAAGGTGAGGCGGTCGACGGTCTCGCTTTGACGCTTGCGGCACTCTTGCATGATGTCGAGGATGAGAAACTCGGGCGTGACAAAGGTCTCGTCGCTCGCCATCTCGACACGTTGGCGCTCAATCCGAAACAACGGACACACATCCTGACGATGATTGAAGAGACGTCCTTTTCAAAAGGACGATCTCCGTCGTCACGTGAGAGCGCGATGCTTCAAGACGCCGACCGGCTCGACGCGATCGGGGCGATCGGCATCGCCCGAACGTTCCAATTCGCCGGTGCACGTGGCCATAGCCTGTACGGCGAGGATAATCCGACGAGCGCGGTCGCTCACTTCGAGGAGAAGTTGCTCCGGCTCGCCCATCAGATGCATACGGATCGGGCGAGACGAATCGCCCGGGAACGCCATGCGTTCATGCTCACTTTTTTGGATCGGTTCGAAGCGGAATGGACGGGACGAGACATATGAAACGGCCGAGGAGACTCCTCGGCCGTTTTTTGGTCAGAACGGATGTTTATTGAGCCAATGGCCACCGTCGAGGGAGATGCAGTCCCCGTTCAAATAACGCATCTCGTCCGACGTCATCCAATAGGCGAGATCGGCAATCTCTTCCGGTGTCCCGAACCGACCGAGCGGCACGTTGCGGCGGATGCGCTCGACTTCTTTGACGTGGACGGCCAGCTTGTCGGCACCGCCGGTCCGTTCAATCGGGCCCGGGCTAATCGCGTTCACGCGCGCCCCGAACTGATAGCCCCACTCGACGGCGAGCGTCCGCGTCAAATTGAGCACACCGGCCTTGGCAGCGGCGCTCGGTGCGACACCGGCACCCGCTTGCCAGGCGTACGACGCGACCATGTTGATGATGGAGCCGTCACGCAATCGCTCCCGTTCCCAATGTTTGCCGAGCACGTGGGTGCAGTTGAACGTCCCGTTCAAGACGATGTCGATGACGCTCGTCCATCCGTTCGGCGTCAAGTCGAGCGTCGGGCAGACGAAGTTGCCGGCCGCGTTGTTGACGAGCGCGTGCACCGGTCCAAACCGTTCGATGATTTGATCGAGCGCTACGGCACAGCCCTCATAGTCACGGACATCGTGTTGCACGGCCATCGCTGCACCGGCCCCAATGGACTCCAGTTCGCCCATCGCTTCTTGTAGCCGCTCCTCGTTGCGCCCGCTGATGGCGACGTTCCAGCCCTCGGTCTTGAATTTTAGCGCCATCGCCTTGCCCATCCCCGATGAGCCACCTGTGATCCAAATCGTTTTCATACGAATCCCCCTTTGGAATGAATGATCGTTCAGTTTATGTATTCGCCCAATGTGGGGGGATTCCTGCAAAAAAAAGTGACGACCGTAAGGCCGTCACTTCAGTTGCTCTAAATAGGTCAACCCGAGGACGCGGTCGATGCGATACATCGTCCCCGCGACTTTCTCACCCCAATACGGATCTGAGGCGTAATTGACGTTGACGCCCTCTTGTTTATTGCCAGGGAAGGGCCCGCGGTCATAGGCGCCCGTCACGTACTTTTCGGCGAATAGCCGAGCCGCGGCGTCGATGCTCGCCTCGACCGACGGATAGGAGGCCGCATTTCCGCTCGGGTCGTTATCGGTCGCCTGGAAGCCGAACAAGTTATTCTTGTCCCGGGCGATGGCGGACGTACCGAAACCGGATTCGTGTCCGGCGACGGCCATGAGGAACAAGGCATTGATGCCGAACTCCGCCTCGGCGTCCTTGAAGGCGTCGCCCTTCCCGGCGAGCGGGCTGTCATCGAGTGAGGCGAGGAACGTATCGAGCTCACGGGCCGTATACGGTGCCTTCGACGCGATTGAGGCGAATTGATATGGCGAATCGAACACGTCGCGCACGTCCTCGGTATAATAGCGGTCGGACGATTCTTGCGGTGCCGGACCGACGAGGAACGTCCCGGCCAGATTGCCGTTCGCCTCGACAGTATGGAACACCTGCCCTTCCCGCATCTGATAGAAGCCGCGCCGCTCGACGATGGCGTCGGGGTAAAGCGTCATGTCGGCCGGTTTCACGTAGACGTCGGCGCCGGAGATGTTCACCAACAAATGCTTGTCACTCGTCTGCACGAGACGGAGGCGGGTCCCACCGGCGACGTACGATTGCCGTTTCTTGAACTCGGCGTCTTGATACAGGTTCGTGATGCGGTCGGTCGGGGTGACGGCGATGCCGCTGCCCGTGAAGTCGATGACGTCCCCAGACGAGTCAAGCAAGGTCCGGTTGCCGCCCCGTTCCATATAAGCCCGCGCCTCGTCGAGCGACTCGAACGACCGGGTCGAGACGTCGCCATTATCATACGTCTGAACGGTATATGAGCCGCTCGGACGGTCTTGGAGCCACAGGAAGCCGAGAACGGCGAGGGCGAGCGTGAGCAGTGTGGGAATCACGCCGCGTTTTTTTCTTTTCAATACGATCACTTCCAAACATATGGATTGCCAAACGGAAGAAACTAGTGAACAATTTTGTGAGAGAGGAGGAGATATTATGAAAATCGGATCACGCACGCTCAAGACGGCGGCGGCGGCCGGAATCGCCATGCTCATCTCCGAGACGATTCATCTCGATTACTACGTCTTCGCAGCCATCATCGCCATCCTCAGTATTCAGGAGACGCGGAAAAAATCGTTTCGGGCCTCCTATGAGCGGGTCATGGCCAGCCTGATTGCCATCGGCATGGGAGCGTTGATGTTCACCTTGCTCGGATATTCACCGGCGACGCTCACACTTTATTTTGTCATGTTCATCCCGCTCGTACAACAGCTCAAACTGCAGGACGGCATGATCACGAGTGTCGTCATCTTGACCCATCTGTATACGGAAGGGCGTTTCTCGCTTGACCTGTTCGTCAACGAGCTGTTATTGATTGCGATCGGCGTCGGGGTCGGACTCGTCGTCAACATGTACATGCCAACACTCGATAAAGAGATCGAGCGCATCAAGGACAATATCGACCGGGCCCTCGCCGTTCACTTTTATGATGTAGCCGCCTGTGTCGAGACCGGTGTCTATAACGATCATTCGATGATGCTCTTGAAGACGCGGGATTATTTGAAACAAGGGAAAGACCTCGCGCTCCGTCGCATGGGGAACTCGATCGGGAAGCGGAACGAAGACATCGATTATTTGTATTTTCGGATGAGGGAACGGCAGTATGACATTTTGAAGCGCATCGCCGAGAACTCTCGGGAAATCACGATGGTCGTCAATGAGGCCAAACCGGTGGCGACGTTCCTGCGACGCGTCGGGGACAACGTCAACCAACGGGCCGATGCTTCGACGTTCCTACGTGAGCTTGAAGAGACGATTGAGCATTATCGAAAAAACGTACCCCTCCCCACATCGCGTGAGGAATTTGAGGTACGTTCATCGCTATTAAATATATTGTCGGATGTGAAGAGCTACTTGATTTTGAAAGAGCGGTATATCCTGTTGTTACAAGAACATAGCCATCCCAGACAAAAACGTGCTCAATAAAAAGATGGATACGATGACGACGACACCGATTTGAATGATGCGTTGACGCTTTTTCTGTTTATTACTCATGACGTGCCTCCAAATGTGTTTGTCCTCATTGTACAGAATGGAAAAGGTTCGTGCAAACGGCACGAGTTTGTTATAATGACCTAGAAATGTTTGGATGGAGGGATGTTTTCATGGTAAACGAGAAACGAGTGCTTGACACATTTTTACAACTGGTCGGGATCGACTCAGAGACGAAAGAAGAAGCAGTCATCTGTGAGCATTTAAAGGCGGTCTTCACAGAGCTCGGATGCGACGTCTATGAAGACGATGCGTCGACGAAAACGGATCATTCAGGTAACAACTTGATCATCACGCTACCTGCGACAAAGCAGGGCGTCGACCCGATTTATTTCACAGCTCATATGGATACGGTCACCCCAGGTAAAGGCATCAAGACGAGTATTCAAGACGGTTACGTCGTGACGGACGGGACGACCATCCTCGGGGCAGATGATAAAACCGGATTGACGGCGATGATCGAACTCGTTCGCGTGTTGACAGAACAGGCGATTCCACACGGTCAGATCCAGTTCGTGATCACGGTCGGGGAAGAATCTGGGCTCGTCGGGGCGAAAGTGCTCGATCTGTCGAAAATCGATGCGAAGTTCGGCTTCGCGCTCGACTCGGACGGCCCGGTCGGCGACATCATCGTCGCAGCACCGACCCAGGCGAAAGTGAATGCCAAAATCTACGGCAAGACGGCGCATGCCGGCGTCGCTCCTGAAAAAGGAATCTCGGCGATTCAAATCGCGGCGAAAGCGATCGCGAAGATGCCGCTCGGTCGAATCGATGACGAGACGACGGCGAACATCGGACGCTTCGAAGGCGGCCGTGCCACGAACATCGTCTGCGATTATGTCGAGGTGCTCGCCGAGGCGCGTTCATTGATTCATGACAAGATGGAAACACAGGCGGAAGCGATGAAACAGGCATACGTCGAAGCCGCCGCGGCCCATGGTGGACGTGCGGAAGTCGACATCGACATCATGTATCCAGGCTTCAAGTTCGAAGAAGGGGACGAAGTCGTGGAAGTCGCCAAAGCAGCGGCCGCGGCCATCGGACGTCCGACACGAATCTTGCATTCGGGCGGCGGTTCGGACGCGAACGTGATTGCGGGCGGTGGGATTCCGACCGTCAACCTCGCTGTCGGATATGAAGAGATTCATACGACGAACGAGCGCATGCCACTCGTCGAACTGTACAAGTTGGTTGAATATGTCGTTCAAATTGTCGAGCATGTCGCGACACCGGAAACGAAATAAAAAAGAGCCGACATGTTGTCGGCTCTTCCTATGTGTTCGAGCTATTATGCGGCGAACTCCAACGATTCTAAGACGAGTTCGTCTGAACAGTGAAGTTCCATCGCTATGTCGTGAATGTGGATCGAGGTGCCTAATTCTTGTTGGTGTTTGCGATTCATTGAAGTCGCCCGTTCCCGGATCAGTTGATAGATCGAGTCGGTATGTTCAACTTTATTCATCACGGATCACATCCTTTTTCGACGATTGCCTTCAGTATAGCATGGAATGGACGACAAGAAAGGACAATATTATTTATGAAGTTACAATTTCTAGGAACTGGATCAGGCATGCCCTCGAAACAACGGAACGTCTCGGGACTGGCCGTTACGCTGGCGAAACAGACGTGGCTCATCGATTGTGGCGAGGCGACCCAGCACCAAATGCTGCATACAAAAGTCAAACCGCGCAAAGTCTCCGCCGTCTGGGTGACACACCTTCACGGAGACCACGTCTTCGGTCTGCCCGGATTCCTATCGACGCGTTCAGCGCTCGATGGGTCGAGTCCGCTTACGTTGTATGGACCGAAAGGCATCAAGAAATGGCTCGAGTTGACGATGAAAGTGACCGGCTCTTATCTCGGCTATGATTTGACGATCGTCGAGTACGAGGACGGCGATACGTTCGAGCAAGATGGGCACCTCGTCACGGTCAAACGACTCGACCATCGCTTCCCGTCATACGGATTCCGCATTGAAGCACCGGAACGACCGGGCGCACTGCGCGTCGACAAAGTGAAGGCGCTCGGCATCCCGAGCGGACCGATTTATCGGACGATCAAGCAGTCTGACACATTCGAATTTGAAGGAAAAACGTACGCCTCTAAAGAATACGTCACTGATGCGGTCCCAGGGCCCGTCGTGGCGATTCTAGGCGACACGGTCCCTTGTCCGAACGCCGCTATCCTCGCCGCAGGGGTCGACGTGCTCGTCCATGAAGCGACGTTCATGCAGGCGGAAGCAAAGCTCGCCCGTCAATACGGTCACTCGACGACAGTCGAGGCGGCGACGCTGGCGAACACGGCGCAAGTCGGCCGTTTAATCGTCACGCATATCTCGGCCCGCTATCAAGGACGAGACGAGGCGTTTGTCGACGAAGTGCGCAGCGTGTTTCCAGATAGCCATGTAGCTAGTGACTTCTTCGAGTTTACAGTGGGGGATTAACGTGACAGTACAACTATACGTATGGCTAGGCTTTTTCGTCATCAGTACGTTGCTAGGTTTACGCTTAAATCAATTGAAAGAACCGGAACCGAACTTTTTCATCAAGTTTTTATTTTTCTCATTGCTCGGAATCGTCTCGTTCCCAATCGGCGGCTTTCATATTCCGATCGGCTTTTTGATGTCGTTCTTATTCTTCCCGAAACGCAATAGCCGCTATAAATGGTACGGGGCGCTCGTCGGATTCTTTTTCTTCATCGTCCTGTTGTTCGTCCCGCTGTTCGATCAATCCGAATTTCGTGCCGAGTCGCAACAGATTGGCACGGTGTCGGTTCAAGATGAGACGTTTGACGAGCTGACGGACAACATTCTGCGCCGCATCAACAGCGACTCGATCAAACTCGATCGCAGCAAAATGATTGTCACCGAGGACGGTGAACTCCGTTCGCTCGAATATTTGCTCATGGTCGAACGCGCGAACTCATACCAACAGATTCGAATCAACTACGATGAGTCGGGCGAGCTGACGTATCGTCAAGTCGACGAACTGAACAAGGATTCGGGCAGTGCGTTCTTCGAGAAGCTCGTCGACTTTGAACATATGCTCGACGCAATCCGGAAACCGGCCTGGTCCGAGTTCACGGCACAAGTCGATGCGCCGTTGTTGCAGCTCTCATTCGACGGGCTGTATGACATGTATACGTTCGAGAACGAGTCGATGCTCATGATCAATCGGGACAACCGTCTCGTCAAGTTTTGGTTGCAACGCGAGCCGGTGCTCGCGAACAGCATCCAATTGTCGGGTCTGAGCCAGCAAGGGCGGACCACGGGTGAAAAATATACGATTTTATACAACTACTCTATCCATCAACGAGAGGATTTGACTGATTTATGAAAAAATTGCTACTGATGAGTTTACTCGTCCCACTCTTAACCGCATGTGGAGGGGATACAACCTCGACCGAGAAGAAGACTTGTGACGTCGAGCCGACCATCTCGGTTTACAATGCGTCGACAGAAGAGACGTTGTTCAATGAGAAGAGTGTCTGCTTGGAAGAGGGGGCGACGGTGCTCGATGCCCTTGAAGCGACCGAGTTGGACATCGAATCGGTCGGCAGTGGTGAGATGACGTATGTGACAGCGATTGACGACATCGAAGAGAAGTCGGCCGGACAATCATCCGGTTGGGTCTATGCCTTCAATGGCAGCCCGGGCGATGAAGGCGCCGGAGCCAAAGAAGTGGAATCAACCGACATCATTCAATGGCGGTTCGAAGAAGATGCGATTTCTTTCTTCGAATGAGGCAGATTGGGAGCGCAGACATCCGGTCACGCTCCTTTTCTTCTTACTCGTCCATTTGTACGTATTAACGTACGTGAACGACTCGATTTGGCTTCTCCTCGGTCTATTCGGTTTATTGCTACTCGAACGACGGTTTCCCCTGGCGATGCTTGGTATCATCCTGGCGTTCTTACTGATTTCACTCACTCCGTTCGTCCTCGGATGGCGAATCTCGCTCGGTGCTGTGTCGAATCAACTGATTCCGCTGGCGACTTTTTTGTTCGGCATGATTTGGGTCAATCGGTTCATGCGTCTCGAACGCTTATTGCCGCTCTTGAACAAGTGGCCCCGCTCGACGCGATTGCTTTACGGCGGGTGGGCGCTCGTCCCGACGATGGAACGGGCGGTCCGTCTATCGTTGGCCAGTCATCCGCGACGTGACTGGCAAGAGGCGGTCGTCGTCGGCATCGACAGTCAACGCCTCGAGCCGGTGTACGTGACGAATCGGATGCAAGGCTTTGAAAAACATGACTGGATTCAATGCCTCGTCCTTGCTGGATTCGGGTCGCTGGCGTTGCTGGTCACACCGGTCGTTTGGCTTCTGTATCCATATTTGACGAAGGGAGGGGTACGAGATGCGTTGGTTATCCTTGGTAGACGGACATGAGGAATTGGAGCAATGGGTAGAGGCGGAACACGCGCGAGTCGTCCACCTCGATACCCCGCTCGCCGGGAAGGTCGCGTCGCTCATTTCTGGAAGTGACGCCCTGCGCGGAGCCGAGCTGGCAGCCATTCTTCAAATCGATCACCTATTCCATAAACGGTTCGACGAATGCTCGAGCGGGGAACGGCAACTCGTTCGAATCGCGCACGCGCTCGCGGATTCATCCGAGGCACTCGTCTTGATTGAGCCGTTCCGACATTTGGATCGGTTTCGCGTCGAGCATTTGACGATGTTACTCAGCCGACTGACCGCACTCGGTGTTCGGGTCGCTTACACGGACAGGACGCGCGAACATACCTCGTCGGTGACCTTCGACGTCAATCCGACCGTGAACGAGCCCCGGCTCGTCGTCACGGACGTGTCCTATCGTCATCCGTTACAGGCGTCCTATGCGGTCGAGCATGTATCGTATAAGGCGGAGCGAGCGGGACTGACCATCTGCATCGGAACGAACGGGAGCGGCAAATCGACATTGCTCGAATTGATCGCCAAAAGCGTCCGTCCGTTGTATGGGAAGGTCAAGTGGACAGAACGGCCGGTCTATTTACCGGCCGAACAAGAGTATGGCCCGTTCCCGCATGCGAAGAATCGTCGCGTCGCCCAACTGCAGGCTGTCTTCGCATCCGAAGCCTCGCTGTTCTTACTGGACGAGCCGAGCGTCGGCTTGACCGAGCAAGAGCGATTTCAGTTTGAACGGGCGTTAATCGAGAAAGCCATGACGGCACATATTTTATGTGCGACCCATGACGAACGATTGATTCAGGCGGCGGATCGAATCGTGTGCCTGTCGAACGGCACACTCGTCTTTGATGGAACTGTAGCCGAGTATACGGAACGGAGTGCGCTATGGTCACATACGTCGTCATCCTGTTGATTGCGGCGGGAGTCATGTCAAGATTTGAGCGGACGGATCTCCCGATCGCCGTTTTGACCCAAATTCTCGCCCTGGCCGTCATCGGACGCTGGCTGTTCGTGGCCATCCCGAACGTGCAACCATCGACGGCGTTGCTCATGTTGACGGCCTTGTATTTCGGGTTTACGAGCGCCGCCATGCTGGCGCTGTTCGTCCCGATTTTATCGGGACTGTTGCTCGGGCTCGGACCGTTCGTCTTGTTTCAATTTTTAGGATGGCTCCTCGTCGTACTCGTGGTCATCCTGCTCAAACCGTTGCTCCGACGCTCGCGCTCTCTGCTTGCTGGCGTCGGTCTCTTGTCCGGGTTCCTCTACGGCTGGACGGCCAATCTATCGTTCGCGGAGGTCATCGGAGCCGACTTCGTCAAGCTGCTCGTACTCAGTCTGCCGTTCGATGCGGCCCACGGCATCGGGAACGCCGTCTTCCTCGTCTTGTTGCACGATCTATTCGTTCGCATATTTGTGCGGGAAGACGGGTAAAAAAAGGATATCACACCGAGTGAGGTGACACGTGCATGAGCGGATACGTCAATCTGGTTGAAATTGGTTGGTTTCTTTTCATCGGACTGTTGTTTATGGGACTCAATCTATTGTTGATGTCACGTCGGTTCTTACGGACGCGCTACGGGATGCTCAGCATCCTCGGGGCTAGCGTCTGGCCGGCACTCATGATCGTCTTGTCCGTCCGAGGCGGAAGTGTCCTTGGCGGGCTGACGGAGCGAGCGCTCACGCTCGAAAGCGCGTTGGCTTGGTCGGTCGTCGTGGCGACGGCACTGATGGTGTGTATCCCGGGCGTGTCACTCATCCGGCGCATGATTCAGCTGTCAAAGTCTTAAGAAAATGTCATAACGCAAGGAGGAGGCCCCACAACGGGGACCTCCTCCTTTTTTTATATACAACATCACTTCAGACCGTTGACGCTTCTTCCGATCCGCCATCCGATGGTTTTTGGAAGCGGCGCAATATCTCCAGGCTGACCGCACGCGGCATCAGCTTGGCCGCGGCGACGAGCAGTTGGTTCGAGACGCCCGGCACGATGACACGTTTGTTGGTCATGACACCTTTATAGCCGAAGAACGCGACGAGATGAGACGGCATTTTCGACACCATCATCTCACTGCCGGCCCGATTGAAGAAACCGGTATCGGTCGGACCCGGACAGAGGACGCTCACATGCACGCCAGTCCCTTTCATCTCGGCATGCAGCGCTTCGGTGAGTGATAATACGTACGCTTTCGTCGCATAGTAGACCGCCATATACGGACCTGGTTGGAAGGCGGCGACCGAGGCGACGTTCAACACGTAGCCATGGTTCCGTTCCACCATGCCCGGCAAATACGCTTTCGTCAATTCCGTCAAGGCGTTGACGTTCAATCGGACTTCTTCGGCCTCGGTCTCGGCATCGAGCTCGATGAACTCGCCGGCCGTTCCGAAACCGGCGTTGTTGATTAAAAAGTCGACCGTCAGCCCGGCGTCGGCAATCGCACTCGTCAGCCGTTTTACGGCCTGATGTTCAGACAAGTCGAGAGCGAAGACATGAACGCTGACACGGTAACGCTTCTCGAGTACTTTTTTTAATTCGTGTAACCGCGGCTCATTGCGAGACACGAGGATGCAATCAAATCCATCCCGCGCCGCCAAGACGGCAAGGTCGAGTCCGATTCCGGTCGAGGCTCCAGTGATTAAGGCTGTTTTTGTCAAAATCGTTCACTCCTTCGATGTAAAAAGTCATACATTGTTACTGATTTCTTCACGAGTTGTTAAATTCCTGCTCGGTCATCCCGTCAAAACGTGTGCTAGAGTATAGCGAGAATATGTGATTAGGCTCACAAAGTGAGGAGAAGAAACCAGATGATGATTCAGCTAGTGACTACAGCACAGAGCGTCGAACAGGCCGAGGCGCTAATGATGGCCGGTTCTGACCGCATCTATATCGGAGAAGCAACATACGGGTTACGCCACAAAGGGGATTGGTCGTTGGAGGCTGTGCGGGAAGTCACAGCCATCGCCCACCGTTATGGCAAAGAAGTCACCGTCGCCGTCAATAATTTGATGCACAATCATCAGATTGAGACGTTGCCTGATTATTTAACGGCATTGAAAGACATCGGAATCGATAGTGTGACGGCCGGTGACCCGGGCGCCATCCGCTTAATCCGTAATGCAAATATCCCCTATTGGTATGATGCTCAAACGCTCGTCACCTCGGCCCGACACATTCAATTTTGGGGAAAGCGCGATGCCATCGGGGCCATCGCGGCCCGGGAAGTGACGCTGGTCGAACTCGGGCTGATTCAACAGCAAATCGGATTGCCGGTCGAAGTTCAAGTGTATGGCCCGACGTGCATCCACCACTCGAAGCGCCCGTTGTTGACGAACTATTTCAAAGAAATCGGTCGGCCGAGTGACCAGGCGGGCATGCGTGAATATTACGTCAGTGAACCATCCGACGCGACGAGCCGCTATCCCGTGTATGAAGATGAAAACGGGACGCATGTGTTCTCTGAAGATTTGACGCTCATGGGACAACTGCCCGTCCTGTTGACGGGTGGATTGCATACGTGGAAGCTCGAGGGTTGGCACGCGGGTGACGCGTTCGTCGACATCGTCCGCCTGTTTGATAAGGCCCGCTCCGATTTGTTGAACGGTCGCTTCGACCGTCTCGGCATGGAACGGCGCCTCGCCGAACTGCAACCGGAACAATTCCGGCTCGGGACGGGATTATTGTTACGAAATCCAGAAGAGATCAAGTGAGGGATTGAGATGAAAAAACGTCCAGAATTATTAGCACCGGCCGGCAATTTAGAAAAATTGAAGATGGCGATTTTGTATGGGGCGGATGCGGTCTTTATCGGCGGGCAACAGTTCGGGCTCCGCTCGCGGGCCGGCAACTTCGGCTATGACGAGATGGCCGAGGGCGTCGCGTTCGCCCATGAACGTGGGGCGAAAGTATACGTCGCCGCGAACATGGTCACCCATGAAGGCGATATCGATGGCGCGGGAGCGTTTTTCTGTAAACTCCGTGATATCGGCATCGATGCAGTCATCGTCTCCGACCCGGCCATGATTGAGGTTTGTCTCACGGATGCTCCGGGGCTGCCGGTCCATCTGTCGACGCAGGCATCGGCGACGAACTATGAGACGCTTCGTTTTTGGCGAGAGGAAGGGTTGGAGCGAATTGTCCTCGCCCGAGAAGTATCGATGGAAGAGATTAAAGAAATGAAGCGCCAAGTCGATGTCGAGATTGAGGCGTTCGTCCATGGGGCGATGTGCATTTCGTACTCGGGTCGTTGCACGCTGTCGAACCATATGGCACTTCGTGATGCGAACCGTGGTGGTTGCGCCCAGTCGTGCCGTTGGAAATACGGTTTCTTTGAAGCGGATGAGCTATTGACCGATGAGATGGCGGCACGTGACGAAGAACCGTTCTCGATGAGCTCGGTCGATTTGGCGATGGTGCGCCATATCCCCGATTTGGTCGAGGCTGGTGTCGATAGCTTGAAAATCGAGGGCCGGATGAAATCGATTCATTACGTGGCGACGGTCTGTAACGTCTATCGGCAAGTCATCGATGCGTACTGTGACGATCCTGATGGCTTCGTGTTCGATCCGGCCTGGGAAGAAGAAATTTGGAAAGCGGCGCAACGTGAACTCGCGACCGGATTCTATTACGGCGTCCCGACCGAGAACGAGCAGCTGTTTGGCAAACCGCGCGCCATCCCGCAATATGCGTTCGCGGCCCGCGTCATCTCGTACGATGCGTCGACACAGCTGGCGACACTTGAGCAACGGAATCATTTCCGACGCGGGGAAGAAGTCGAGTTTTTCGGTCCCGGCTTCGTCCGTTTCTCGCAACGAATCGAGGAACTGTACGATGAATCCGGGAAAAGACTCGAGACGGCGAACCAGGCGATGATGACGGTACGCGTCAAGGTCGAGCGACCGGTCGCGACCGACTTCATCATGCGCAAGCGAAAAGCCGGTGTCGTGAACACACCCGAACCGAGTCACGTCTGACACATCCGGCAAGACAACATAGTCGACCGTTCCATCCAATCTTGCTACCCTGTTAACATAGACGACAAAGGGGATGGAAGCATGAATCAAAATACGGAGCAGCTCCGGACCGACCCGATTGGCCGCCTGCTGTTCAAGCTGTCGCTGCCGGCGATGATCGGGATGCTGGTGACGGCACTGTACAATATCATTGATACGATTTTCGTCGCCCGAGGCATCGGGGCAACTGCCGTGGCTGCCATCGGAATCGCGTTCCCGATTCAAATGATTCTTATGGCCGTCTCGAGTGCGGTCGGATTGGGCGGGGCGTCCATTAGTTCACGGAAACTCGGGAAAGGCGACGATGCCGGTGCCGCCGTCACGTTTTTGAATGTCCTCGTCCTCGTCGGCGTGTTCGCTGCCTTCGCGGTCAGTTCCGCCTTCTTCATGCTGGATGATATTTTGAAAGTGTTCGGGGCGACATCGGCCATCATGGAATTGAGCCGACAATACTTATCGGTCGTGCTGATCAGCTCTCCGTTCTTCATGTTCACCCTGGCGGCGAGCGCGATGGTGCGCGCCGAAGGGCAGGCGCCCTATCAGATGAAAGTGATGCTCACGACCGTCGTCGTCAACTTGGTGACGACGCCGTTGTTCATCTTCACGTTTGGGTGGGGCATATACGGGGCGGCTTGGTCGACGGCGCTCGCTCAAGTCGTCGGGTCGGTGCTCATGCTCCGTTTCTTTTTCGCAAAAAATCGCCGCACCGATCTCGATTTCCAGTGGCGGAAGTTTCGATTACGGTTCGGCGAATTGAAGGAGATTATGGCGATTGGTTCGTCTTCGTTCATCATGATGGTGTCGCAGTCGATTTTGTTCGTCGCGGTCAACGTCATGCTCGGGACGTATGGGGGGACCGAGGAACTTGCCATCTTCGCGATCATCAACAAATTCATGGCGCTCGTCGGCATGCCGATTATGGGCATCGTCCAAGGCATGCAGCCGATCGTCGGCTACAATTTCGGGGCCAAACAATTCGATCGGATGCGGGAAACGATTTGGACGGCGATGCGGGCCGGGATTGCGATTGCCGTCATCATCTGGTTGACGCTCCAATTGATCCCGGAACAGTTGATGCGCATGTTCACGACCGACGCCAACTTGATCGCCGGCGGTGTGACGGCGATTCATGTTCTATTCGCCGTCTCGTTCCTCCCGAGTGTGCAAATGCTTGTCAACGGCATCTATCAATCACTCGGGAAGGCCAGGGTGGCGATGTTCTTGTCGCTGTCGCGTCAGACGCTCTATACGATTCCGCTCGTCTTCATCTTGCCGAACTTCCTCGGCGTGTTCGGCGTCTGGCTCGCGTTCCCGATTGCCGACGCGATGACGTTCTTGACGGCGGTCGGCATGGCCGTGTGGGACCGCAAGCTCTTATTCCGACCATCGGAAGATGAAATCGAAGCAAAAGCAACCAATTTATGAAGTGACGTCCGTTCTGGTAGAGCGGGCGTCTTCTTTTAGGAACAAGTAGATTCCGCCGAGGAGGACGGTCGCGCCGATCCACTGCATGACGCCGAGGCGTTCCTCGAAGAAGACATAGCCGAACAGCATGCCCCATAACGCTTCCCCAAGAATCGTGATACTGACCACGGTCGCACTGACGCGGGCGAGCGCATAGTTGAACAAGTTATGCCCTAAAATCGTCGGGAAAAAGGCGAGGGCGAGGAAATACCACCAGTTGACCGATTCGAACGCGGTGAACGTCGTCCCCCGGACGAGAAGCATGAAGCAGAGGACGACCGTCGCGACGAGATAGACGCTGAACGAGTATGTATTCGTGTTCATCTGGGTCCGGACGTGTTGACCGACGAGCCAATAACCGGCGATGAGCAGCGCGGCGATTAAGGCGAGCAAGTCCCCGAACAACGCTTCACGTCCGAGTTGAATGTCTCCGGCCGCGACGAGCATGCCTCCTAAGACAGCGATGAGCGCGAAGGCCAAACCTTTCCGAGTCGGATTTCGTTTAAAGATCAAGGCGTTTCCGATTAAGACAAAAATCGGACTCGAGGTGACGAACAGTGTCGAGCTGGCGACCGTTGTATAATCGAGCGATAAAAACCAAAGCCAAAAATGAAACGCGAGCAACGTCCCGCTGAGCAGCAAGGCGTAACGCGTCATGAGCCGTGTCCCGAGGAGTGACTTGAAGTCGACGAAAGGCAATAACATCAGACAAGTGATGAGCATCCGGTAAAACGCGGCCGTCTCGGCCGGTGCGGACGTCCATTTGACGAACAAGACGCTCGTCGATAAGAAAAAGACGGCGGCGAATAAAATAAGATAAGACAAGAGACATCCCCCTTTATGTTGTACATACTCTTCTAATGATATTATAGAATAGATTAGAAAATACATTCTTTCTCGAAAGTGTCGTTCCGACAAGAGATTTCGGATGACTTTGAAAGTAGGGATCCTATGAGATTAATCATTGCGGAGAAACCGTCGCAAGCTCAAAAGCTGGCTGCGCCGTATCCATCAAAAAAGAAAAAAGACGAGATTGAGATCGCCTCGTGTGCCCGTTTCCCGGAAGGTGCCATCGTCGTCTGGGCAGTCGGTCATTTATGCGAACTTCAAGAACCGTCCCATTATAAGCCGGAATGGAAATCGTGGAAATATGAGTCACTCCCAATTGTCCCGGACCGATTCGACTATCGCATCTCGAAAGGCAAGTCAAAACCGTTCCAGACGATCAAAAAGTGGTTGCATGACCGATCCATCACCGACGTCATCATCGCGTCCGATGCCGAGCGGGAAGGGGAGGCCATCGTCCGACTCATTTTAAGACTCGCCGGCAATCAAAAACCGTTGTCGCGCCTGTGGATTTCGAGTTTGACCGAGCAGGCGGTCGATCGCGGCTTCGCCGCGCTCTTGCCGGGCGATCAGACCGTCCCATACTATCACGAGGCGATGAGTCGCGCCTGCGCCGACTGGCTTGTCGGCATGAACGCCTCTCGCGCGTATACGACGTTATTGAAGACGATCGGCATCGAGGACGTATTCTCGCTCGGTCGTGTCCAAACACCGACGCTCGCCTTGATCGTCAATCGCGAACGCGAGATTAAGCAGTTCGTGCCAGAACCGTATTTCGAGGTCGAGGCGACGCTCCAAAAAGGGCGTGGCACGTTCAAGGCGAAATACACGATCGGCAAGACGACGAAACTGAAGACACGCGCTCAAGCCGACGCGGTCGTCAATCGGGCGACGGGGACGGCAATCGTGCATGCCATTGACAAGGAAGAGAAAACGGAGCAACCGCCGTTTTGGTTCAGCTTATCGGGTCTGCAGGCCGAGGCCGGCAAGCGGTTCGGCTTCGGGGCGAAGAAGACGCTCGATATCGCCCAAAAGCTATATACGAAAGGCTGGATCAGCTATCCTCGGACCGACTCGAGTTTCGTCACACCTGATGAGGCGACGCTGTTCCCGCAGACGAAAGCGCGCCTATTGAAGTCCGCGGCCTACGCCGGACTGAAGGACGTGTTGACCGAGAACCCGTCCCGGAACAGCCGCTACGTCAACGCGAAAAAGGTCAGTGATCACTATGCGATCATCCCGACCGAGGCGTGCGGGGATGTGGCCCGACTTAGCGGGGACGAGGCGAAGCTGTACGATTTAATCAATCGACGTTTTTTGGCGGCGTTCGCCCCGCCGGCCAAATTGGAGAAAACGACGGTCGATCTCATGGATGGGGACAACTTGTACCGGGCCAAAGGGACGGTCGTCGTCAGTCCCGGGTATCGTCAAGTCGTCGAGATGAAGTCCAAAGACGTCGAACTCCCGGCGCTCACACTCGGCGAACCGTTGACGGAAAAGAAAGTCGAAGTGCTGTCGAAACAGACGGAGCCGCCGAAACGGTATACGGAAGGCGCGCTCATCATGGCGATGAAAGTGGCCGGGAAACAGCTCGACGACGAGGAATTGATTCACATCATGAAAGAAGTCGAAGGGCTCGGCACGGAGGCGACACGAGCCAATATCATCGATGGTTTGAAAAAGCGGGGCTATGTCGACCTGCAAAAGAAAGAGCTCGTCCCGACCGACAAGGGACGTCTATTGATTGACGTGCTCGGCGACAGCATCCTCGCCTCGCCGGCCATGACCGCCAAATGGGAGAAACGCCTCAATGAGATTGGGCAGGCCTCAGCCTCGGCCGCCGAATTCATCGATCAGGCGAAAAAGATGTCGATTCATATCGTCGAAGAGGCAAAAGCGCGCGTCGAGACGGCGAACCCGGAAGGCTACACGATCGAGGCACGACGCTTCGGTAAAAAATCGGCGTCCCGGCCGAAAGCCTCGTTCGGCGTCTGTCCGAGTTGCGGCAAGGGGCTCGTCGAACATCCGAAGTTCATCGGCTGCAGCGGCTACCGCGAAGGCTGCAAGTTCACGATGTCGAAGCAAGTGCTCGGTGTCGGGATTGCGAAAGATGAGCTGAAACAGATGATCAACGGCGGGCAATCGAACGTGCATACGTTCAAAAAAGGGGACAAAACGTTCGATGCCGCGCTTTATCTAGACAAAGGAGCGCTCCGCTTCGAATTCAAATAAAAATAGAGCCATCGGCCGATGGCTCTATTTTTTCTGCTGTTCTTCTTCCGTGATGCGGCGATTGATCTCATCGTAATCGAGCACGATGTCGTCCTTGTTGTCTTTATAGGCATATCCTTTTTGAATGACGACGATCGACGCGATCAAGACGAGCAAGATAATCAAACCGCTCACAGCGAATATCCATCCCATACGGCATTCCTCGCTTTCGTACTTTCAGTATGCCAAAAACAGACGAGATTCTCCATCTTTGAATCACGTCGAACTGTCACAGCATTGAAATACCTAACGGAGCGATTAGATATGATACAATAATGTATAGAAGAATACTGACAGAGAAAGTAGGGATGACTATGGCGATTTTGATTGTGGACGACGAACCGGTCAATACGATGGTTCTCGAACAATTATTGCATCAACATGATTATGAGACGATTTCGGTCTCGAGTGGTGAAGATGCGCTCGCGCTCCTGATGGACCCGCAAGCCCCGTCGCTATACGACCTTGTCCTGCTTGATGTCGAGATGCCAGGCATCTCTGGAATCGAGACGTGCAAACGGATTCGCCAAATGAGCGGCTATGAGGAACTTCCCGTCATCATGGTCTCGGGTCGCACCGAGGAAAAACAGATCGCGGAAGGTCTCGACGCCGAAGCGTCCGACTATACGACGAAACCGATTAAAATCACGGAGCTGCTCGCGCGAATCCGCTCCGCCCTCCGTTACAAAGCGGCCGTCGACGAACGGAAGAAATATGAGGCGCGGCTCCAATACGACCTCGATCTCGCGCAAAAGATTCAACAGAGCGCGTTGACCCCGCCGATTAGTAACGACGAGATTGACGTCCGGGCGCTATATTTGCCGTCCAAAAAATTGGCCGGGGACATGTACGCCTGGTTCCAGGTCGCCCCTGACCGCTACGGGGTCATCATCTTCGATGTGATGGGGCATGGTGTCTCGTCAGCGTTGATCACGATGGGCATTCGCTCGATTTTGCCCGGCCTCGTCAGCAACGTCCAATACCCGGTCGATGTGATGAGTGAGTTGAACCGTCAGATGACGTTCTTGTTCTCAGGAGAGGACATGCAAAGTTATTTCACGGCCGTCTATTGTTATATCGACACGACGAAACGGCAAATCGAGTACGTCAACGCCGGTCACCCGCCGGTCATTGTGACGTCGGACTCGGGTGTGACGCGTCTCGAGACGACCGGTGTTCCGGTCGGCATGTTCGAGGAGCCGAATTTTGAGTCGAACGTCATCGAGATCGAACCGGGTATGACGATGCATATGTATACGGATGGATTGATGGAATGCTACAGCAAAGACATCGATGACGGGATCCGCTGGCTCGAGAAGGACGTCGTTTCTTACGGGCTTGACTACGCGCGTCACGTCGCCGAACAGCTCGTCCCGAAAATCGAGATTGACGATGACCTGTGTCTCGTCACGGTCAAAGTGATGTAAAAAGATGGTGTCGCCGGAACGGGCAACACCATCTTTTTTTAGAAATATCGCTTGCGCCACAAAATGTAAAAGGCGAGGCTTGAGAAACCGATCATCATCGTAATGGCGAACACGAAGCCGATCGGTTGGCCTTCCCACGGCACTTGGACGTTCATCCCGAAGATCCCGGAAATCATTGTCGGGATACTGAGGACGATCGTGATGGAAGCCAAGAACTTCATGACGAAGTTGACGTTGTTCGAGATAATCGAACCAAAGGCGTCCATTTTGATGCTGATGATGTCGTTATAAATCGACGCCATCTCCATCGCCTGGCGGTGCTCGACGAATACGTCCTCGAGCAGTTCCTCGTCTTCCTCGTGCTTCTCGAGACTCGGTGTTTTGACGATGCGGTCAAGGACGCTGTCGTTCGCTTTGAGCGACGTCATGAAGTAAACGAGCGACTTCTGTAAGTTCATCAGTTGAAAGATTTCCTGATTTCGCATCGAACGTTGCAATTCTTGCTCGAGCTCGTCCATGCGCCGATCGATTTGGCGAAGGAAGCGCAAGTACGTCATGCTGACTCGGTGCAAAATCTGAAAGACGAACCGGCTCCGATAGTTCGTCCGGAACAGACGGGCTTTTCCGTTGGCGAACAAATTGAGCACGTCGAGGTCACGCGAACAGACGGTGATGAAATGGCGTCCGGTGACGATAATCCCGAGTGGAATCGTATTATAAGTGCGTCCCGTGTCGTCTTCTTTAACGTAAGGGACGTCGATGATCATGAGGAGACCCTCATCATCTTTTTCAAATCGTGGTTTTTCTTCAATATCAAGCGGGTCATAAACGAAATCTTCAGGAATGCCGGAGGCAGCGATGACTTGATCGGCCTCGTCTTTCGTCGGATTGACGAGTTGAATCCAGCTCCCTTTGTCAAAGTCTTCGATTTCGTCGACACGCCCAGATGCGTCGGTACGGTAAATCGTTAGCATAATGTTCCTCCTACCTTAGCTCAACCTAATTATAGGTAGGCGAATGAGAGAGTGCAATCGGAAAAAGAGGAGTTTTTTTGTTTTTTCTCGAAAACATGCTACAGTGGGTAGGAATGTTAGTAGGATTGAGGTAAAGGAGGGATGGAGTTGTCACAAACGCCCCATAATGCTCTGTTTAACGAAGAAAAGTTGGCGGAGCTCCATCAAATCGCTAGCGGAAATAAAGATTTCTTGAAAAAGATTGCCGAGACATATATCCGTCAATTCGAGGCGAAGTTCCCTGAATTGAGACGTATGGTGACGCAACGGAACCATGAACAAATCGAACAGCTCGCCCACTTGTTGAAAGGGGCCTCTTATTCGGTCGGACTCGATGAGACGGCCGCACGTTACCATCAGCTCGAAGTGGCAGGGGAGACGAACGAGACCGAAAACCTCGAACCGATTCTCGACGACATCGAGGCCGATATGCGACGCTTCGATGAGGAATGGGATGCGCGATTAAATAAATTTTCATAAAAAACGGGATTTCGCCATGAGGCGACGTCCCGTTTTTTTGGTTTAGGCTAAAAATTCGTCGAGGGTGGCAATCAAGATGCCGATCTCCGGCTTCGTGATTTGAGCGTTTGCCCCGACCGCGTCGCCTTTATGTTTCAAATCGTCCGAGATGAGCGACGAGAAGATGACAATCGGCAAGTCGGCGAAACGATCCATGTCGCGGAGTCGTTTCGTCAAATGCAGCCCGTCCATTTGCGGCATCTCGATATCGGTGATGAGCAAGTCACACTGGACGTCGCTTTGTTCGAACGCATCGAGCGCTTCCTTCCCGTTGTTGAAGATGGTCGTGTTGAAATAGCCGGCGTCATCGAGCGTATCGATGATAAGCGTCCGAAGCATCTCCGAGTCCTCGGCGATCCAGACATGTTTGTTCGAGCGCTCCCGGGCACCGAGGCGTTTGACCGACTCGCGGGCCATAATGTCCTTACGGGACAGCTCGAGGGCGATGCGCTCGTAATCGAGGAGGATAATCATTTGGTCGCCGGTCTTGACAACCCCGTTCGTGATACCTTGCATGCCGCGCGCGAGATCGGACGGCGTGTCAATCTGTTCCCAAGAGATGCGTTTAATCTCCGTCACTTGATCGACGCGGAGCACCGATTTCTCTCCGTTGAACTCACAGACAATCAAGCGATCATTGTCCCCGACGTCACGTGGATGTCCGATGACCATCGGTAAATCGATGACGGTCATGACTTCACCGCGGAGCTCGATCAATCCCATGATCGCTTCCGGAGTGCCCGGGAGCGGAGTGAGGGGAAGCATCGTGATAATCTCACGTACCTTCATGACGTTAATCCCGAAAATGAACGGGCCTGACTGGAAAATGACAATCTCTAATTCGTTCGTGCCTGCCTCAAGTAAAATATTATGATCCATGCTCACTGGTGGTCCCTCCTAGTTCACGTACTCTCATCTCTTCTATCGGTCGATTTGATGAACATCTTCAGTTGAAAGTGGCAAAGTCGAGGCGGAATTGACAAAAAATTGACGCGTAACCGTTTACATTACATAAACTGAATCTTTATAGTTGTTCAACCGATTTGATTTTGCATACAATGGGGGTGGCAACGAGATATCAAAGCTTACTCAGGAGGCAGATAGAGATTATGAGTATGAACACGTATCCATATTTAATTAATGGACAATGGCAGGAATCAACAACGAACGAAACAATCGAACTCGTTTCACCTTATACAGATGAAGTCGTCGGGCACGTCCAGGCGATGTCTCGCGACGAAGTCGACGAGGCGATTCACGGCGCGAAAAGCGCACAACAGGAATGGGCGGCGCTTCCGGTCAACAAGCGTGCCGAACTGTTGTACGCTTGGGCAGATAAACTCGAAGAACGTGTCGATGAGATTGGTCAAATCATCATGCGTGAAGTCGGGAAGAACTTGAGCGACGCGAAAAAAGAAGTCGTTCGGACAGCAGAAATCATCCGTTATACGGCTGAAGAAGGTCTTCGTTTCACGGGCGGCTTTATGCAAGGGGACTCATTCCCTGGCGGCTCGAAAAACAAGATGGCAATCATCAAGAAAGAAGCGCTCGGTGTCGTCCTCGCGATTTCACCGTTCAACTACCCGGTCAACTTGGCAGCAGCCAAAATCGCCCCGGCGCTCATCACCGGCAACGCGGTCGTCTTCAAACCGGCGACACAAGGTGCCATCAGTGGTGTGAAGATGGTTGAGGCTCTCCAAGACGCTGGTCTTCCGAGCGGTCTCTTGAACCTCGTCACAGGACGCGGGTCGGTCATCGGTGACTACTTGACGTCGCATCCTGGAATCGACATGATTACGTTCACAGGCGGTACGGGGACGGGTCAACACTTGTCACAACAGGCATCGATGGTACCTGTCGTGCTCGAACTTGGCGGAAAAGACCCGGCGCTCGTCCTCGAAGACGCAGACCTCACGCTTGCGGCTGATCAAATTGTCAGCGGGGCGTTCTCGTATTCAGGACAACGCTGTACGGCTATCAAGCGCGTCTTTGTGCTCGAGCACCAAGCAGACGAACTCGTCGGCATGTTGAAAGAGCGTGTCGAGAAGCTCACGGTCGGTTCACCGGTCGATAACAGCTTCATTGTCCCGCTCATCGACAAGAAATCGGCGGATTACGTCCAAGGCTTGATTGACGATGCCATCAACAAACAAGCGACGGTCGTCCACGGAAACGAGCGCGACGGCAATCTCTTGCACCCGACGCTTCTCGACCATGTCACGCGTGACATGCGTGTCGCCTGGGAAGAGCCGTTCGGACCGGTCTTGCCGGTCATCCGCGTCAACTCGCTCGACGAGATGATTGAACTCACGAACGAGTCTGAGTTCGGTCTTCAAGCGAGCGTGTTCACACAAAACGTGAACAGTGCCTTCACGGTCGCTGACAAGCTTGAAGTCGGTACGGTCCAAGTGAACGGTCGCACGGAACGTGGCCCAGACCACTTCCCGTTCATCGGCGTGAAGCAGTCAGGCCTCGGCGTTCAAGGGATTGGACGCAGCCTCGAGACGATGACACGTGATAAAGTCACCGTCATCAACCTATAAGACATCGGAGAGGAGAAATCCTCTCCTTTTTTTGTGTGATTGAAATCCCTTCTTTCGGACAGGTATAATGAGTGAAGATAGGTGGAAGGGGTTGTGGGGACGTGGCGAACTGGATTTCAAGCCAACTGGCAAGACTCGATATACCGACGCCGTTCGAGGTCGGCAATGTGAACGTCTATGTCGTCGAACATATGAACCGTTTCTTTATGGTCGATTGCGGACCGGACACGGAAGAGGCGTGGACGTCATTGACGACGCAATTGGCCGAGCTCGAACTGACGCTCGCAGATATTGATTTTTTATTTTTGACGCACCATCATGCCGACCATGCGGGACAGGCGTGGCGTCTGCGGGACGCCTCGATTCCCGTCTACGGGCATGAGAAACTCGTTCGCTACTTGGAACAGACCCCGAACTTCATCAAACGGGGCAATCAGTTCTTACACGACTTGGCGCACTGGTTCGGGACACCGGAGGCGATTGTCAACAAACTGCCCGATTATCGGGAGGCGTTGCGCTGGATTGGTCCGACGACCGTCACGATGACGTTCGAGGACGGGCAGGATGTGACGACCGACGGGGCTTGGAAGACGATTCATCTGCCCGGACATGCGAGTGACCAGCTCGGACTGCTCGGTCCGGGAGGCGTGTTGATTGCGGGCGACCATTTGATCGATGCGGTCGAACCGAATCCGCTCATCGAACAACCGTACGAAGGTGAAGGGTTCGCCTCGCCGGTCGTCCTCTATCTCGATTCGTTACGGAAACTGCAAGCGGTCGATTTGAAGCTCGTCGTGAGCGGGCACGGGGAACCGATTCACAAGCCGCTTCCGTTGATTGAGGCCCGGATCAGCCAACGCTATGAGCGGAGCGACTTGCTCCTTAACGACTGGGTCGACGGTTTGAGCGTGTTCGATTGGTCGATGCGCCTGTACGGGCGCAAGATGCGGCGGGCGATGCCGCTCGTCTTCAGTGAAGTGTTCGCCCGTTTGACATTGCTCGAGGAACGGGGGCGTATCGTCAAACAGTTGGCGGACGGAAAATGGATTTATGTGAGAGCGGAGGAAATCGTAGAATGAGACATATTGTCATCACGGGTGCGTCGAGCGGCTTTGGGGCCGCGTTGGCGCATTCTTTTTATGAGTCGGGTGCCCGATTGACGTTGATTGCACGAAATGAGGAGCGATTGCGCGAACTCGGACAGAAATTATCGGCCGATTGGATGGTGGCCGACGTCTGTACCGACTATGGTACGCTCGTGGCACAAGTCGAACGTACATATGGAGCGATTGACGTCTGGGTGAACAATGCCGGGATTGGGGAGTTCGACCGGGTCGTCGATCAAACGACCGACGTCATCGAGGAGACGATGCGCTTGAACGCGACCGCCCCGATGTTGCTGGCACGTGACTGTGCGCGGACGATGCGCCGTGGCAGTACAATCATCAACGTCTGCTCGCAAGCGGCGAAAGTTCCGACCCCGAAATCGGCCGTCTATGCCGGATCGAAGGCGGCGCTGCTCCAGTTCTCGAACGCGCTCCGGTTAGAACTGAAGCCGGCTGGGATTCATGTGTTGACCGTCAATCCGGGACCGATTGCGACGCCGTTCTTTCTGCGGGCCGACAAGAGCGGACGTTACGAGGCGAGCGTGAAATCGATTATGCTCGATCCCGATCGTCTCGCGAAACGCGTCGTCGCGGCGTGTGAGGCATCGAAACGTGAAGTGAATGCCCCGTGGTGGATGGACCTTGGTGCCAAACTGTACGCAATGTGCCCGGTCATGTTCGAACAGCTCGCAAAACGGGGATTTGACAGAAAGTAAATGTGTCAACACAGAGAAAAAGGGGGAGCTATGATGCGCCGATTGAAACAATTTGGCTTGATACTGTCACTCATCTTCCTCGCTGCCTGCGGGACGACGCGCGCCGAAATCGCACCGACGTTCGAACAAGCAGCAGAAGAAGCGAAACAGTCGACGGTCAATTTTTATATGTGGGGAGGCGATGACGGCATCAATCGCTATATTGATGAATATGTCGCGCCCCGTCTGAAAGAGACGTATGACGTGGAGTTGAACCGCGTCCCGATGGACACGGCCGAATTTGTGCGCCAATTGTCGCTCGACAAGCGGGCGAACCGAGAAGAAGGCACCATCGACCTGATGTGGATCAACGGGGACAATTTCCGTAACGCCGCCGAGGCGGACTTGTTGCAGGGCGACCTGCTCGATAAGATCCCGAATGCCGCACTGTTGAACGAGGAAGCGCAAGCGACCGATGCGGGCACTCCGACGAACGGGCTCGAGGTCGCATGGGGCAACGTCCAGTTCGTATTGCATTACGATGCCGACAACGTGAAAAATCCACCGACGACGTTCGACGAATTACATCGTTGGACCGAAGAAAATCCGGGCCGTTTCACGTATCCTGAAGTGACAGACTTCACCGGAAACGCGTTCGTCCGGCATCTGTTGTACGCCGAGTATGGTGCTGCGGCCGGCGATGGTGAGATTCCAGACGAATTCTGGGAGAAGCTTGCGACGTGGTCGCCGCACCTATGGAAACAAGGGTCGACGTATCCGAAATCGCTCGCCCAGCTCGACCAGTTGTATGCCGCGGGTGACGTCTGGATGACGATGGGCTTCAATGAGCGGCGCGCCGAGGCGGAACGCAACGACGGCGTGTTTCCGAACGGGACACGGGCGCTCGTGCTCGAACATTCGATCGCCTCGACACACTTTCTCGCCGTCCCGTTCAACGCGACCAATCCGAACGGTGCACTCGTCGTCATCAACGAGTTACTATCTCCCGAAGCCCAGCTCGCCAAACAAGACGCGACGTACTGGGGAGACGGGACGTCGCTCGATTTGACGAAACTCGATGCGTCAGACCGTGACGCCTTCTTGAAGCTCGATGAAGGGGTCACCTATCCCGACCCGGAACGTCTCGCCGACCGCTCGATTCCCGACTATGGGCCGGCCGTGATTGACGCGATTCGCGAGGAGTGGGAACGTGTCGCGCAGTAGTCTATGGATCAGTCTGTTCGTTCTGGCCTTGCCGTTCACCGGTGTCGCCTTCTTGATTTACGAGACCGTCGGCTTCGACTGGTCTGAGTTGAACGATGCGGCCTGGCGCGCCAGTCTCGCCGTGACGCTGTATGTGACACTCGTCGCGACGGCCGTGTCCCTTGTCATCGGGACATGGCTCGCCCGGTCGGTGTACCGGCGCCGGTCGACATGGCTCGCGTCACTGCTCAGATGGCCGATGTTCGTTCCGCACGTCGCGGCCGCGTATTTATTTTATGTCTTGTTCTCGGGTGGCTTCCCGTTCTATGGGGTGGTGGAGGCGAACGAACGTCACCACCTCGTCGTCATCTTGACGTACGTTTGGAAAGAAGTGCCGTTCGTGTTTTTGATGGTGATCGGGACGTATGCCCAACTGAACCGGGGTTACGTCGACATGGCGAAGACGCTTCAACTGACGCCGTTCGAACAATTTAAAGTGGCCGAATGGCCGTTCCTCGTCAAACCGCTCCTCGACTCGTTTTGGGTGCTCGTCGCGTTCATTTCGTTCGCTTATGAAGTGCCGGCCTTATTGGGGGTCACATTCCCCGAACTGCTCGGGGTGCTCGCGTATGAACGGTTGACGACCGGGCTGTTTTTAAATGCGTTCGAGTCGTACGCCGTTGCGCTCGTCTGGACGCTGTTCATCTTTATCGGTGTCATCGGCTCCTATACGCTGACGGCTAAACGACGACGGCGGATCGAGCGGGGGATGAGACGATGAGTCGATTTCTTACCGCGGGTCTGATTCTGTTCCCGTTCGTCGGGCTGTTTTTGGCGTTCCCGGCCACGTTCAACTGGGATGAGGCGATCGGTAATACGGTCGTTTATGTCCTCGTACTCGGATTCGTCAACGTCTGGCTCGGCATCGGGACGGCATGGTGGCTCATGTTCACTGAATCGAGATGGAAGACTGCAGTCGAATGGTTCACGTTCCTCCCGCTTTTCATCCCGGTCCTAGCGACCATGTTCGGGATGTATATCGCCTTGGCGCAACTCGGTTTGGTTGGCACCCACATCGGCGTCGGGCTCGTGTTACTCGTCACGACGCTGCCGTATTCGATTCGGTTGGCGTATAACGCCATGTACGTGATTGGTCGACCGCTCCTCGAACAGACGTTGACGCTCGCCCCGTGGAGCCGGTTCGGCCTCGTGTTGTTCCCGCTCTTGAAAGAGACGATTCGGACGATCGTCTTGTTCTCGACCGTCATCGTGTTGAGTCAATTCGTGCTCGTCCAATTGATGGGGGCCGGACTCATCCCGACGGTCACGACCCGGCTCTACCAGGCCTATGCTGGCAATGACTTCGCGTTGGCGTTACAAAACACATGGGTGCTCATCCTCGTGCCGGTCCTGCTCTATCTTGGAATCGGTGGATTGTTCGGCATCTGGATTAGATTGGTGAAAGGGCGGTTACAATGAGTTTAGTGTTATCAGGCGTCCACAAACGCTTTAAAGACCGCGACGTGCTACGCGGCATCGATTTAGATATCCCAAGCGGCGAGATTCATGCCCTCGTCGGGGTGAGCGGGTCCGGAAAGTCGACGTTGCTCCGCATCGTCGCCGGTCTTGAGACGCTAGACGCGGGCACGGTGAGGTGGGACGAAACGTCGCTCGACGGAGTGCCGCCTCACTTGCGCCGAATCACGATGCTGTCACAATCCCCACTCTTGTTCCCGCATTTGACGGTCGGCGAGAACGTGACGTTGGCCACGCCGAACCGGTCGCGTCAAGAAGCGGAGACGTGGCTCGCCCGCGTCCGACTGGCAGGTCGCTATGACGCTGAGATTCACGAGCTTTCGGGCGGAGAACAACAACGGGTGAGCTTTGCCCGGGCACTCGCGGCTTCACCGCGGCTCATTCTGCTCGATGAACCGTTCACGAACCTGGATCCCGAACTCAAATACGAGTTGCAGCGCCTGATTCGAGACCTCGTCCGTGAACTCGGGTTGACGGCGTTGCTCGTGACGCATGACCGGGAAGAAGCGATGCTGGTCGCTGACCGGGTGACGTTGCTCGAAGCAGGACATATCCGTGCGAGCGGCACCCCGCAAGCGTTAGGCGAGACGGAATCGACGTTCGGCGATTTTATCAAACTGGGCTCGGATTTGACCGCCTCGATTCACATCGAGGTGACGGACGCCCCGACGGACGATCCGGTCGAGCTCGTCCGGTCGTTCACGCGATTTGGGCATCGTCTCGGAGAGTATCGCCGCACGCACGGAGAATACGTCATCTTGCCGCGTCATGAATCGTTCCGGGACGGTGAAACGTATTATTTACGGAAGAGACAAGGAGGAATTTGATGTTAGACACATACGGTAGCCGGTTCGTTCGTCCCGTCATCGAGCGCGGGGCCGATCGGCTCTTGAAATGGAAGTTCACCCCGAATGAAGTGACCATCCTCGGGGGCATCATCGGCGTTTCAGTCGGCCTGTTCATTTATAACGACATGCTGTGGACGGCCGTCTTGCTTTTGTGGGTGTCGGGTCTGTTCGACGTCCTCGATGGGACGATGGCGCGACGTTCGCAGAAGACGGGCTTCGGGACGGTGCTCGACCTCGTGTTCGATCGGATCGTCGAGATTGCCGTCGTCATCGCGCTCGCCTTACGTCATCCAGAACATATGCCGATCTTTCTGCTGTTGCTCGGTTCGTTCGTCGTGGCGATGACGTTGTTTCTCGCCGTCGGCGCGAGCAGCTCCCGTCGGTCGGAGAAATCATTTTATTATCAACCTGGGATTTTGGAGCGGACGGAATGTTTCCTCTTGTTCACGCTCATGATTTTATTCCCGACGTGGATCGGCGTCATCGCTACGATTTTCCTCGTCCTTGAAGTGGCGACCATTTTGCAGCGCTTGTTCGAAGCGCGGCGGATTTTACGATGAAGCCGCGTCTCGTTCTCGTCGGGCTCGGACATGGACAGCTCGAGATTCTCGAGCAGCTCGACGCGCTCCGGGAACGATATGACGTCCAATACATCGGGGAACGTGAAACGATTTATACGGGTGCGTTCCCGCAAGTGATTGCCGGGGAGATGGAATCGGCAACGACACGGTTGCGACAAGACGTCACGCCGGTCGCCCAACGCCTCGTCGGCCTCGATCCGGATGCCCGAATCGTCGAGACCGACCGCGGACAAGTCGGCTACGACGTTCTCGTGCTCGCGACCGGTGCGAAAAGTCGCGGGATTGGGACGAAGTTAAAGCCGATGACGCCGCATGTCATACATGAGATTAGGGACAGCGGGGCCATCACGATCGTCGGCGGCGGCAAGGCCGGGGTCGAGCTCGCCTTCGCCTGCATCCGGAATCGGCGGCGCGTGACATTGTATGCGCGTCGTCTGTTGCCGGAACTCCCGCGTCGTGTCGCGCAGCGCATGGCACGTCGTCTCGTCCGGAGCGGCGTGACGCTCATCATGTCCCCGTTCCAACCCGGACAAGAGGACGGACTCGTCTTGGATGCGACCGGTGTCGTCGCCGACGACTGGTGGTCAACGGCCGGGCTGGCCGAAGCAACGGCGTTCATCGAGACCGAGGACGATTTGCGGCACCCGGTCTATCGCGACATCTTTGTCACCGGCGATATGGCGGCCCGGTTGAACGGCGGCGTCGATGCCGTCCGTTCGGGGCGGCATGTCGCACGCCTCTTGCTCGGCACACCGCGGCCATTCAAAGCGCGGACGTCGCTCAATATCTTATTGACGACTCCGGGACGGGCGCTCTTGACGTATGGGAAGTGGACGTGGCACGGACGGTTGCCGTACCATTTGAAACGGACGATTGACCGACGTTACATCGAGCGATTCAACTGAATAAAAAAAGACGACCGCGAGGGTCGTCTTTTTCATGCGTTCAACGTATCGAGGAACGAGCGGATTTGCATCTCCGTCTTGGCGTTCGCCGAGTGGAGGTGTTCTTGCTTGACGCCTTCTTTATAGAAGAGAAGCGACGGGATGCCGCGCACTTCTTGGGCGTCCGACAGCTCTGGCAACTCGTCGCGGTCTACGACGTACCAGTTGAACTGTGGGTAGTCTTTGACGAGTTCGTCGACGTACATATCGAGTCGACGGCAGTCCGGGCACCATGACGTCGTGAAGACGACCATGCCTTTATCTTGAATGGCTTCTTGGAATTGCTGATCGGATTGAATCGGTTTCATAAAAATCTCTCCCTTCACGTATATTGTCTAAGTAATCGCAATGGGCGTCAACCGATTGGCATTCTCGGTCGCGCCGCAATATGTGATACACTAATAAAAATAGAACCGCAAGGGATAGGTGATGGTTATGGCGTTACGTCATGCACTACTCGGGTTATTGACCCATCAACCCGCTACCGGCTATGCCTTGAACGCGACGTTCAAAGCGCAAATGATTCATTTTTGGCACGCCCATCATACACAGATTTATCGTGAACTGTTAAAAATGGAAGACGAAGCTCTCGTCTCCTCTGAGCACGTGGCCCAACATGATTTACCGGACAAGAAGATATACTCGATTACCGAGACGGGACGTCAAGAATTGATTGACTGGCTCCGACAACCGACCTCGTACCAACCGAAGATGAAAGACGAGAACTTGCTCCGGGTCAGCCTGTTACAGTTGCTCCCGCTCGACGAGGCGATTCGCTACGTCGAGGAGACGAAAGCGCATCACGAGCAAGTCGCCCATCAAATCCGGGCGTTTCAAGCGGCCCATCAATCTGAGGCCGATACGCTCGGGTATTTACTGACGAGCGAGTATGCGATTCGGATGATGGAAAATTATGCGGGTTGGGCCGATTGGGCCATCGAACAAATGAAACAACGTGATACCGATGCGACCTGACGTTCAGGTCGCATGTTTTGTGTAGGGATGGACCGGCAACCGTGTCAACAGCTCGTCCAGTTCGTCCGAGTCGACGTCGGCCTGATTGGCGACGACCAAGTCGTTCAATTGATCGACCGAAGAGGCACCTGGCAGGACGACGGCACACGTCCGTTTCGCGGCGGCGAGGGCATACGCTTGAATCGGTGTCGGCATCGTCGGCAACACGTCCCGCAACTCGGATGCAGACCATGCCTCGAAACCTTTGTCCGACAAGCGTTCTGACCACGCGGCGGTCAATAGCCCTTTGGCGAGCGGGCCACGCCCGACGATCGGAATGTCGAGGTCGAGCGATTCGATACGACGATCGAGCAACGAATAAGGCGTCATCAAGACGTCCAGCTCACCGTGTTCGAGCCAATAGCGAATGACGTTCGGACGAATCGAGGACAATCCGATTTGTCGGATGACCCCGGTTTGTTTTTGACGGCGCATGAAGGCGATCGTCTCATCGAGGTCGTCCTCGATTGTGCCGCCATGGACGTAATATAAGTCCAAATAGTCGGTCTGGAGACGTTCGAGCGAACCGGCCAGCGCCTGTTCCAAATACGCGGCACTCGGATCCCAGCGCATCCCGTCCTCGGTTCGCACGTTCCCACCCTTGCTCGTCAAGAACAGTTCGTCCCGGCGTCCGGCGAATGTCGAACCGACAAGCCGTTCCACTTCGAAATGATCGTAGACGTCGGCCGTATCAAAATGCCGAATCCCGGCGTCAAAGGCTGCCTCTAAAATTCGACGACCTTCCGCTTCCCCGTGCTTTAAAATCGACATGGTTCCTAACCCTAACTCTGCCATTGATAATTCCTCCTTGTTCCGTCTGACGATATGAATCATAATCACAGTATATAGGAAAAGTGAGGGGTACATACAAATGGAAGAGAAAACGATTGAACGGGAAGTCATTTACGAAGGAAAGATCTTTAACGTCGAGAAACACGTCGTCTCGCTCCCAAACGGAGGCACCTCGGTCCGCGAACTCGTCTACCATAACGGAGCCGTCGCCGTTCTCGTCGTCGATGAAGACGACCGCATCGTCCTCGTCGAACAGTACCGGAAAGCGTTCGAATCGATGTCACTCGAGATTCCGGCCGGAAAACTAGAAGTCGGCGAGGAACCGCTCGCGAGCGCGAAACGCGAACTCGAAGAAGAGACGGGTTATACGGCCGAGACGCTCGAAAAAATCTTCTCATTTTATGGGGCGCCCGGTTTTTGTAGCGAGCGGGTCGACGTCTATGTCGCCCACGGCTTGACGGCCGGTCCGATGAACCTCGATGAGGATGAGTTTTTACAAGTCCAACGTTTCACGTTCGACGAGGCGGTCGACTTGCTGGCGAGTGGACGCATCACGGACGCGAAGACGATTATGGCGATTCAATGGTGGCAATTATCTAAATTGAAATGATTCTAAACTAGAGTGAGTTATGTTACACTTACATAGGAATCATTTTAATTTGAAAAACCGGACGAACTTCGGTATGCTTTGAATAGTGAATTATGCTAAGAGGGGGCGCCTTATGGAAACGCGAATTGAACGGATCAAACAGCAATTGAGCGCCAAAGGATATAAATTGACACCGCAACGAGAATCAACTGTCCGGATTCTACTTGAGAATGAGACGGACCATTTGAGCGCGGAGAACGTGTTCATGCTCGTCAAAAGCATTGCACCGGAAATCGGGCTCGCGACCGTCTATCGGACGCTCGAGCTGTTGACGGAGCTCGGTGTCGTCGACAAAGTCAATTTCGGTGACGGCGTCGCACGTTTCGACCTCAGACCGGAAGGCGCGAACCATTCGCACCACCATCTCGTCTGTGTCGAGTGCGGTTCGGTCGAAGAGATCATGGAAGACTTGCTCGTCGACGTCGAGAAGAAAGTCGAAAGCAAATATGAATTTTTAATCAAAGACCATCGCTTGACGTTTCACGGCATCTGTAAAGTCTGCCAAGCCAAAGGCGTCACGCTCGAAGGTCACAAAGCAGTCATCAATGGATAATGCAAGACAGGCAGCCTCTTAAAGGGGCTGCCTGTTTTTTGTATGTCGTCACGTCGCCAAATAACGGGACAAGACGGTGGCGATGCCATCGTGATTGTTCGACAGTGTGATTTCGTTCGCGATGGCTTTGATGTCTTCGACGGCGTTGTCCATCGCGACACCGATGCCGGCATACTCGATGATCGACCGGTCGTTATGGCCGTCCCCGAACGCGATGACATGCTCGCGGTCAATTCCGATCTCCCGGAACACGTGATCGAGGGCCCGGGCCTTATCAATCCCGAGATCCGTGAATTCATAGTACATGGCGGCCGTGAACATGCCTGTCACGCGGTCCGTGAACGGTCCGGCGAGCAAGTCGGCGTGCTCCTGTAGATAGTCCGGCTGTCCGGCGACGAGAATCTTATAAATCGGGAACGCGATGGCATCGGCGAGTCTTGGCTCTTCTCGCAATTGAAACCGTCCGCCGCGCGACTCATATTCGATGATATTGAACGGCTTGCCATTTAACTCGAGCATGCCGCTGAACACGTCATTGACGTACATATACGTCTCATCATTGATCATCGGGATGACATCGAATCCGGTCAAATGATCCAAGATGGCAATCGCGTCGTCCTGATCGATGGCCTGCTCGAACAGCGTCTCGTTTGTTCTGGCATCGGTCACACATGCCCCGTTCGAGGAGACGAGGAGACCGCCGTACTCGTGAAGCCGGAGCTCTTCGGCGAACGGTTCGATGCCCCGTTTCGGTCGTCCCGAGGCGAGCACGACTTTGACACCCTCGGCCTGCAGGTCGAGGAGTGTCTGTTTCGTTTGGGGCGAGATGAGTTTTTGATCGTTCAATAACGTTCCGTCGAGGTCTAACAAGATGGCTTTGATCATGGTGTCGTCTCCTTATATGGTCAATTCGAGTTTGTTTTGTTCCGAATCGAAGAAGACGCTCTCGTAGTAGCCGTCCCCGGTCGTCCGCGGACCGTCGACGAGTGCATAGCCGTCGGCCTTCAACCGGTCTGTCAACGCATCGACCGCAGCTTTACTGCCGAGGGCGAACGCGATGTGCGCGTAACCGACCGCCTCGCGAAGTGTGCCGTGGATGTCCGGGCGGCGCATCAACTCGAGTCGGCACGTCGAATCAGGGAACGTCAGGAAATAGGATTCGAACTGTTTCCGTTCGTTCGTATACTTGTCGTTCGCCGTTGCCCCGAGATACGTCTCGTAAAAGCGGCGCATGTGTTCAAGGTCGTTCACCCAGAGGGCGACGTGTTCAATCTTCATGAAGGTTCCTCCTTTGATTGTTGTTGCATGATGATGTTCAAGCGTTCCGTGTTCAAGAGCATCCCGACCATTATCAAAACGGCCACGAGTGGGAATAGGCCGAGCGATGTCTGGGACACGACGAGCCCGAATAGCGGGGGCAGGAACGTGCTACCCGTGTAGGCGAACGCCATCTGGAAGCCCATCAATCGTTTTGCCCGTTCCGCACCGAACCGTTGCGGCGTCTCATGAAGCATGCTCGGGTAAATCGGAGCTAAGCCGAGCCCGATACAAATCAAGCCGAGCAACATCGCTTCGATCGCCGGAATGAGAAACACGAGGCTACCGATGAGGGCGAGGGATTGCCCGAGACGGATCATCTGTCGATTCGTGAAGCGGAACGAGAGGAACCCGCTCAAGAAACGCCCGAGCGTGATACTGCCGTAATAGATAGACACCCACGTCGCGGCCGTCGCGACCGAGAACTGTTTCATCTGGACGAGGTAACTGCTGGCCCATAGCCCGATGAGCGCTTCAATCCCGCAATAGAGTAGGAACGTCGCCAGCGCATACGAGACGCCTTTCGGCAATTTTCGATCGAGCGCGGTCACGGCCGTCTCTTGTCGTTCGTGCGACGATGGCTCCGGTTTTACTTCACGCTTCCAGAGCGGGAACGACAGGAGCAAGATGAAGGCGAGGGCGAATTGAATCAATGCGACGATCAAATAGCCGTCGCGCCAACCGTTCTCCTTCAAGACGCCGGCCATGACGAGCGGTCCGCCCGTCGCTCCGACGCCCCAGAAACAATGGAGCCAATTCATATGGTGCGCCTTATAGTTTTCCGCCACGTAATGGTTGAGCGCGGCATCGACCGCCCCGGCGCCAAGTCCGAGTGGGATCGAGAGGACGAATAGCCAAACCAAGGACGGGGCCGCGTAAAAACCGAGCAGGCATAGAGCCGTCACGAGCCCGGAACCGAACGTGACTTGCTTCGTATCAAACCGTTCGAGCAACCGGCCGCTGAACAGGCTCGATAAAATCGTTCCTGCGGCGATGGTCATAAAAATCCATCCGGCCATTGAAATCGGGGCGTTGAACTCGACGTGCATCAACGGCCAACCGACACCGAGCAAGGCGTCGGGCAGGCCGAGACTGATAAAGGCAACGTAAATCACCGTCAATAATAAAAATCCTGTCATATTCCACCTCTTCAAATCGATTCAAGCATCAACCCGACGCCACGTCGAGCCAAGCCTGCGAAATAATCTTCCTCCCATGTGCCGATCAACAGGTCCGGGATGTGAGCCACCGCAATGTGACGCTGGCAAGCATTCCTGATCCCCTCCAACTCAACATCGATGAGGTCGACATCCGAAAAAATGATGGCGTTCGGATTGAGCGTCGCGGTGAACGTCGCGACAAGCCGACCGAGCGCATCGAAAGCGAGATCCGAAAGCGGGGCCGATCGCTCACTCTCCATCCGATCATGGAACGTCGCGTCGTCATAGAGCGGCAAAAACGAGATTTCTCCGCTGAACCCGGTCTTGCCGCGGATGAGCCGTCCGTTGATGAGAATCCCGGCACCGGGTCCGTTCTTTCCTAAATAGATGTAGACGATGGACTGGTCGTCGGCGAGTTCGTGCGTATGCCCATATCCATAGACGGCGGCGTTCATATCGTTCTCGATGACGGCGGGGCGGTCGGTACGTGACTCGACCCAACGTTTCAAGTCGAGGTGTGCGAACGTCGGATAGTCCGGGGCGAAGATGACCGTCCCGTCCGCGACGGCCGCCGCGACACCGATGGAGATCGCGCTCACGTCGGGGGTTCGGTCCAACTGTCGGTCGAGCACCGAGCCGAGCGCACCGAGATGGTCCCCATCTAGAATCGCCTGCGTCCCGTCGTCAAGCGTCGTACCGATGCTATCGATGAGACGATAGCGGACGACCGACCTCTCGACGTATAGCGTCAATCCGTGCCTGAACCGCTCATTATAGATGTAACGTTTGGCTGGACGGCCACCGCGTGAGTCCTCAAAACCTTGTTCGAACACTTCACCTGCTTCCATCAACTGTTCCACCTGTTTCTTGACGGTCGGAAAGCTGAGCCGGGTCGCTTCTGCGATGGCGGCGATGGTCGAGTGCCCACCTAAGACGAGTTGGCGTCTGACGGCGACCGTCAGATTTGTAGTGGTCTGGTCCATAGAAGACTCCTTTCAAACTTTTTAAATCATTTTAATAAGTCGACTTGAGTGTACCAAATCATGATGGGATTTGTAAGCCCTTAATCGAAATATATGCGTGAAAACCTCACCGAAATCTGTCACAAAAAAGCTTTAAAAAAAAATGAGGTCAGACGTCTTCACAACGGTTTACATAAGTGATATGATGTAAGCGTATTCAGGTGTAACGAGGAAGGAGGGGGATGTCATGCGTTCGCAAGTCGAGTCATTTTTGCAGTACATGACGGTAGAAAAACGGATGTCGACGAACACGAGACAAGCCTATGCGAGCGATTTGACCCAGTACTTATCGACACTGACCCAACTCGGGGTGACGGAATGGAATGAAGTCACGCGGGCACATATCGTCAAGCATATGGAAGAGTTATCGCAAGCGGGTCGAGCCGCCTCGTCATTGCGGCGGGCCGTCAGTTCGATTCGGACGTTCCATCATCATTTAAAGATGACGGGTGGGGCGACGACCGACCCGGCGCTCTATTTAGAGACGCCGAAAGCAGAGCGCCATCTACCGGACACGTGGTCGCAAGATGAAGTCGAGCGGTTGCTCGACAGCGTTCCGACGTCGGACCCGCTGGCGCTGCGCGATCGGGCCATGCTGGAACTGCTCTATGGCACGGGCATGCGCGTCAGTGAACTTCTTGGGCTCGATTTGGATGATTTACAGTTTGAATTGGGGTATCTACAGTGTGAAGGCAAAGGCGAGAGCGCCCGAATCATCCCGGTGTCATCGGTCGCCCAAAGTTTTGTCGAACGCTATATCCAGCAGGCGCGGAACGGGCTCGGCGGTCGGGAGACCGAGGCGTTGTTCTTGAACGGACGTGGCGGCCGGCTCAGTCGTCAAGGATTCTGGAAGATGATTAAACGACGGGCCAAAGAGGCCGGCATTCAGAAAGAGATCACGCCGCACGTGCTCCGACATTCGTTCGCGACGCACTTGCTCGAGAACGGTGCCGACCTTCGGGCCATCCAACAGATGCTCGGGCATGCAGACCTCTCCACGACTCAAATTTACACACATGTCAATAAGGCACGACTCCATGATGTCTATCGAAAACATCACCCGCGTGCGTAACGACACTAAAGGAGGAACTATTTGTGAAGAAATTTAAGCGTATTTTCTTGGTCGTCATGGACTCGGTCGGAATCGGGGAATCCCCAGATGCCGATCAGTTCGGTGACGTCGGTTCGGACACGCTCGGCCACATCGCCCGTGCACACGGTGGCTTGAACATGCCGCACATGGGCCGTCTCGGTTTGTCAAACATTAAACCGATTGAAGGAATCAAACCGTCGGAGACGCCAAGCGCCTACGGACGGATGGAAGAGATTTCAGCCGGGAAAGACACGATGACCGGCCATTGGGAGATCATGGGCCTTCATATCGATACGCCGTTCCGCGTCTTTGAAGAGTTCCCGGATGACTTGATCAATCGTCTCAAAGAGTTCAGCGGACGCGACATCATCGGCAACAAGCCGGCTTCAGGGACCGAGATTTTGGATGAGCTCGCTGAAGAACATGTCAACACGGGTGCCTTGATCGTCTACACGTCGGCTGACTCGGTGCTTCAAATCGCGGCACACGAAGAAGTCGTCCCGCTCGACGAGTTGTATCGCATCTGCGAATACGCCCGTGAGATCACGCGCGAAGACCCGTACATGCTCGGACGCATCATCGCCCGTCCGTTCCTCGGAACACCTGGCGCTTGGGTCCGGACGTCAAACCGACACGACTATGCGCTCAAACCGTTCGGCAAGACGGTCATGAACACGCTCGAGACGGCTGGGAAAGACGTCATCGCCCTCGGGAAAATCAGCGATATTTACGATGGTGAAGGGGTCACGAAAGCGATTCGGACGAAGTCGAACATGGACGGGATGGACAAACTTGTCGAATCGCTCGATGAGGACTTCGAAGGACTCTGCTTCTTGAACCTCGTCGACTTCGATGCGCTCTTCGGGCACCGCCGTGACCCGGAAGGCTATGCGGTCGCGCTGGAAGAGTACGACGCCCGTCTACCGGAAGTGATGGAGAAGTTGCGTGAAGACGACTTGCTCATCATCACGGCCGACCACGGGAACGACCCGACGGCACCAGGCACGGACCACACGCGTGAATACGTGCCGCTCATCGTCCATCATCACGGCGCGACGGCAGTCGACCTCGGGATTCGGGGAACGTTCGCCGACATCGGCGCCACGGTCGCAGATAACTTCGATGTCGATGCACCAGCACACGGAAAGAGTTTCTTAAACGAAATTTGAGGAGGCACCACTCATGGTAAATTGGAACGAAACAAAGGCATTTTTACAGGAACGCATGAACGGAACACCAGAAATCGGACTCATCCTCGGCTCAGGACTCGGCGTCCTCGCTGACGAGATTGAGAACGCGGTCAAAATCCCTTACGAGGACATCCCGCACTTCCCGGTATCGACCGTCGAAGGACACGCTGGACAACTCGTCTTCGGTGACCTCGAAGGCAAACGCGTCGTCGCGATGCAAGGACGATTCCATTTCTATGAAGGCTATTCGATGGAACAAGTCACGTTCCCGGTACGCGTCCTCAAATTGATCGGTGTCGAGACGCTAATCGTCACGAATGCGGCCGGTGCTTGCAACGAGTCGTTCAACCCGGGCGATTTGATGATCATCACGGATCACATCAACTTCTTCGGCACGAGCCCGCTCATCGGCAAGAACGCAAGCGACTTCGGGACACGTTTCCCGGATATGTCAGAAGCGTACGATAAAGAGCTCGTCAAGTTGACAGAAGATGTGGCGACGAAGCTCGGCCTCTCGATTCAAAAAGGCGTCTATTTCGGGAACACGGGTCCGACCTATGAGACACCAGCCGAAGTGAAGATGGCTCGTCTCCTCGGCGGCGATGTCGTCGGCATGTCGACGGTGCCAGAAGTCATCGTGGCCCGCCACTCGGATATGCGTGTGCTCGGTATCTCGTGCGTGTCGAACATGGCAGCCGGGATTTTAGATCAACCGCTCAACCACGAAGAAGTCATCGAGACGACAGAACGCGTCCGCCAAGACTTCCTTTCACTCGTACGCGGCACGATTCAAAGCATGTAACCACTACCCAACTAGGAGGACGAAACTTATGCGCATGGTCGATTTGATTTTGAAAAAACGTAACGGTGGCGAATTGAACGAAGAGGAAATTCGCTTCATCATCGAAGGCTTCACGAACGAGACGATTCCGGATTATCAGATGTCGGCTCTCTCGATGGCGATTTTCTTCAACGGCATGACAGAGAGAGAGACAGCGGCCTTGACGATGGAGATGGTCAAGTCTGGTGACGTGATCGATTTGTCGAACATCCAAGGGAAAAAAGTCGATAAGCACTCGACCGGCGGTGTCGGTGACAAAATCAGTTTAATCGTCGCCCCGCTCGTCGCATCGATCGGGATTCCGGTCGCGAAGATGAGCGGTCGCGGTCTCGGCCACACGGGCGGTACGATCGATAAGCTTGAATCGTTCCCTGGTTTCAACGTCGAGTTGACGGAAGAGCAGTTCACGAAGCAAGTGAACGATATCAAGATGTCCATCATCGGTCAGACGGGCAACTTGACGCCTGCCGACAAACGTCTGTACGCCCTTCGTGACGTGACGGCGACGGTCGATTCGATTCCACTTATCGCGAGCTCGATCATGTCTAAGAAAATCGCGGCCGGTGCCGATAGCATCGTCCTCGACGTCAAGACGGGTTCAGGCGCGTTCATGAAGTCGTTCGATGACGCGAAGGCGCTCGCCGAAGAGATGGTGGCCATCGGGAAGAACGTTGGCCGTCAAACGGTCGCCGTCATCACGGACATGGACCAACCGCTCGGTTTCGAAATCGGGAACGCGAACGAAGTGAAGGAAGCGATCGAAGTCCTCTCGGGCAAAGACGTGAACGACTTGAAGACGATTGCGCTCACGATTGCCGGCCATATGGCGGTACTCGGTGAGTTCTATCCGACGTTCGACGAGGCGTACGCTGACCTTGAGAAACGGATGGCGGACGGTCATGCCCTCGAGGTGTTCCGTCAGTTCGTAGCCGCCCAAGGTGGCGACGCATCGCTCGTCGATGATTTGTCGAAACTTCCACAAGCGAAATATGAGACGACGTTCGTCGCGAAGCAGGCAGGTTACGTCGAGTCAATCATCGCCGACGAAGTCGGCGTGGCAGCGATGCTCCTCGGCGCAGGCCGGGCGACGAAAGAGGATCAACTCGACTTCGCGGCTGGGATCACGCTCGAGAAGAAAGTCGGCGACAAGGTCGAGGCCGGTGACGTGATCGCCGTGCTCCGTTCGAACAAAGAAGACGTGACGTCTGCGCTCGAGCGGATGGACCACGCGTATACGATCGGTGCGACAGAGCCGAAGGCGCGTCCGCTCGTCCATGCTGTCATCCAGTAAGTAACAAGTCAGAACGTCTGTTTCCACAAAATAGTGGAGACAGACGTTTTTTTTTGATAGAATGGGCAATGTGTGAGTGAGAAAGACTATATGAACTTAAAGGGGTAACTTGATATGAAAAAAGGATCAATGCAATTAGAGAACGGCGAAATGATCGAATTCGATTTGTTCCACGATGCGGCACCAATCACGGTTGAAAACTTCGAGAAGCTCGCGAACAGCGGTTTCTATAACGGATTGACGTTCCACCGGGTCATCCCAGGCTTCGTCAGCCAAGGCGGCTGCCCACAAGGTACAGGCATGGGCGGCGCAGGCTACACGATTCCATGTGAGACGTCGACGTCGTTCCCGTACAAGCACGAAGCGGGTTCGCTCTCAATGGCGCACGCGGGTCGCAACACGGGCTCGTCACAGTTCTTCATCGTCCATGAGCCACAGCCGCACCTCGATGGCGTCCACACGGTCTTCGGAAAAGTGACGTCTGGCCTCGAGCACGCGGTCAAACTCCGTCAAGGCACGAAGATGGCCGAAGTCAAAGTTTGGGACGAGAATTGATTTCTGCCTGAACGTTATGGCACAATGAGCCATGTCTCTCACGTGTTCACTTAGTGAAACATGAACGACTAAAGGTGGTGAAACCAGCGATGCTGGTGAAATATAAACAATCGTACGAAAAGACGGCGATGGGATTGCTCGCGTTCTCATGTAGCGACAAATCGCCACTCGCCTTACTCGACCTCGTCCGGTCCTATGAAGACGACCCTGCCAAATTCCTTTATCTTTGGAGAGTCGGGGAAGACTTCGTCGGAATCATCGGGATGGAGCAACAAGAGACGACGATGTTGATCCATCATATCGCGCTGTCTCCGTCGTTCCGCGGCGAGAAACGTTCCTATGAACTGCTCGATGAGACCCGGAACTTATTGCCGCTCGACTTGACGCTCGTCGGTCAAGGCAAGACCGGGGACTTGCTCGATAAATGGAATCAAGTCGTCATCTAAAAAAAGCTAGGCTCAGCGCCTAGCTTTTTTGCGTGCCTCGAGCGCCCGGAGCCGCTCGGTGACGACCGGTGTCCGGTCGCGGTACATATGTTTATGGACGAGCTCGTCAAACGTGAGCGCGGTCGGTTCGAAAGTCGGTTTCAAGCGCTCAATCCGTTGGCGCGTCGGCGGGTCGAGCGGGAGTGTCTCGGGGAGCGGCCAACGATTCAAGTCTCGGGCGAACGTCTCCACGTCGATGCCGTGCCCCTCGAGCTCGGTCGCGGCCAACCCGAGCTTCTGCTGGAGCGCCGCGATGCTCTTTTTCGCCCCGGCCATATTGCCGCGACGGGCATGGTAATGGGCGACGGCGTACTGAATCAAGACGGCGTAACCTAAATCTTGCCGGCCTCCATCTTGCCAGGCTTCCTCGAGCACTTCATGGCATTCGAAATAATCGGCATGGCATTCAAACAAGAGCGTATACTGGAGTAAAGGCGTTGACATCAAATTTCTCCTTTCGTGGTCACGGTACTACAAAACATGTTATACTAAAGCGCAAAAATGTAAATGGCAGGTGTCTCTATGGAAGCGTACAACGTCAAAATCGATACGTTCGAAGGTCCGCTTGACCTGTTGCTCCACTTGATTGGCAAGATGGAGCTCGACATCGCGGACATCTCTGTCTCCGAGGTCACGGACCAGTATGTCGCCTTTATCCGGACGATGCAAAAATTTGAGCTCGATGTGGCCAGTGAGTATTTGGTCATGGCGGCGACGTTGCTCCAATTGAAGAGCAAGCAGCTGTTGCCACCGGTACCGGTCGAAGAGGATGACATTCCTGACTTCGGCGAAGAACCGACCCGTGAAGGGTTGATTCGACAGTTGATTGAATATAAGGCCTATAAAGAAGCGGTCGTGTTCATGCGTGAGCAAGAAGAGTCTCGGCTCGAGCTATATAGCCGTCCCGGCGAAGATTTGACACGCTATATGTCCGACCTCGTCCAACCGTACGACGGACCGCTCAACTTCTCGGACTTGCTGCACGCCTATTCGAAGATGGTCGAACGCAAGCGGTGGAAAGAACGCCGTAAGAAGACGATCAAACGCGAAGAACGGACGCTCGAGGAGCAGATGACGCGGTTGCACGAGCACGTCTCGGCAGAAGGAACGACGTCGTTCTTCTCGTTTTTCGAAGAGCGGCCCGACGTCTCCGACCTCGTCGTCACGTTCATGGCGTTGCTCGAGTTGATCAAGTTACGTGTCGTCACGACCAAACAAGAAGAACGGGACATTCAAATCTCGTTCGTCGAATCGTCAAAGGAAAGGAATGAAGCCGTTGTTGTCTTATGAAACGATTATTGAGAGTCTGCTGTTCGTCGTCGGCGAAGAAGGGATGGAAGTGCGTGCCCTCGCGGATACGCTCGACATTTCCGAAGCCGCCGCCCGCGAACAGTTGAGTAAGCTAGAAGCATCGTTTAAAGACTCCGGTCGCCCGTTCCAATTGATCGAGTCGGCGGGCGTGTACAAGCTCGTGACGGTCCCAGAGGTATCCGAGTATATTCAACGTTACGTTGGCACGATGGCCGAACAAGCGTTATCTCGGGCAGCGATGGAGACGCTCGTCATCATCGCGTATAAACAACCGGTCACCCGGGCCGATATCGAGGAAGTTCGGGGCGTCAAAGTCGAACGCGTCATCCATACGCTGTTATCAAAAGGGTTGATTGAGTCGGCCGGACGGGCCAAGACGATCGGACGGGCCAAGTTGTACCGGACGACCGAGCATTTCCTGGACCATTTCGGGTTTAATTCTCTTGAGGAATTGCCCCCATTAACGTTTGAAGACGAGCTCTCGGACGAAGGCGATTTGTTCTTCGGCCAGCCGTCTGCGATTATGCAAGATAGATTGGAGAATGAATAAATGGAACGTTTACAAAAAGTGATTGCCCAAGCCGGTGTCGCCTCACGGCGCAAAGCCGAAGAAATGATTTTAGATGGACGGGTCCGCGTCAACGGGAAAGTCGTACGCGAACTCGGTACGAAAGTCGGACCGAAGTCTGAAGTCGAGGTCGACGGTGTGAAAATCGAGCAAGAAGAGCATGTCTACTATGTCCTCTACAAGCCGAGCGGTTACGTCTCGACGGTCGAAGACGACAAAGGACGGAAAGTCATCACTGATCTCGTCCCGCCTGGGTCGCGTGTCTTCCCGGTCGGTCGTCTCGACTATAACACGACGGGACTCATCATCTTGACGAACGACGGAGAATTCTCGAACATGATGACCCATCCGAAGTTCAAGATTCCGAAACGCTATGTGGCAAAAGTGAAGAACATTCCTTCATATATCGCGATGAAGCAACTCGAATCGGGCGTTGAGCTCGATGACGGCTATAAGACGGGCAGCGCCCAAGTGAAGATGAAGACGGTCGACCATAAGAAAAACTCGGCCATTCTTGAAATCGTCATCTCGGAAGGCCATAACCGTCAAATCCGCCGCATGCTCGAAGCGGTTGGATCGGAAGTCATCAAACTGAAGCGCGAACAGTTCGGTTTCTTGACGCTAGACGGTCTCACGACGGGCGAATGGCGTGAACTGTCACGCAAAGAAGTATCGAAGTTGCGTGAACTTGCCAACCCGACCGTACCCCCTGTACAACGAGGCAAGAAAAAGAAAAAATAACAACTAAAAAATCGTCCTGAGATAGGATGATTTTTTTAGTTTGTGGAGATTGTGTGACAAAAAGATGAAAAAAGTCTGTTAATGTGCGTTTTTGGCGTTTTTTCAGTACAATAACAACTGAAGGATGGTGTGAACTCATGACGAAAGAAACAAAGTCGGGTGATCGCATGAACCAGGCGATGGCCCATAAGAAAAAACGGTCATTTTGGCGGCTCATGATTATGACGATGGTCCTGTTCGCAGGAGCGGTCGTCATCATGCAATTGATTGAACAAGCCGGTAACGACGGACGGGTCGAGGCCGGTGACGATGCGCCGAACTTCAAACTCGTCAGTTTGGACGGGACGACGATGGTCGAGCGCGAGACATACGACGGCAAAGGGCTGCTCGTGAACTTCTGGGGCACGTTCTGTGAGCCGTGTGAGAAAGAGATGCCGGTCGTCCAGGAAAACTATGCGGCCCTTCAAGACATGGGCGTCGATTTTTGGGCGGTCAATGTCGGTGAGACACCGCTCCGGGTCGATAACTTCGTGAACGACCTCGGCGTCGAGCTCGACTATCCGATTTTGATGGACACGCGCAGCGAAGTCGAGAAGGCGTATGGGATTTATAACTTGCCGGTCACGTTCGTCATCGACGCCGACGGCAAAGTGATTGAAAAGTATGAAGGTGAACTCACGAAAGAGAAACTGATGGAGTTGGCCGAGAAGTCATTGTAAGCGAACGGGGGGCGCACATATGCTAGATATGAAATACGACGGCGCCGATTTACGATCGAAGCGTCGTCCACGGTCGTGGATTGACCGGGTCTGGAGCTTTTTTGCATCAGTCAAGGTCGGTCTATGGCTCATCGGTCTCATCATCGTCGGTTCGGCGATCGGAACGATTTTCCCGCAAGAGATGTACATTCCGCAGCAATTGCCGGCGAGTCAGTATTACACGGACGAATACGGGACACCGGGAACGATTTATTACACGTTAGGATTCCATAACCTTTATACCTCGTGGTGGTACATCACGTTGATCGTCATGCTGACGTTATCGCTCATCGTCGTGTCAATCGACCGGTTCTTCCCGCTGTATAAGGCGTTGAAATACCAGCCGGTCCGACGTACCGACCGCTTCATGCGCGGACAACGTTTGATTGGTGAAGGCAAAGGCTCGGACGACCAAATCGATGCGTTCGGTGACGCCTTAAAAGCGAAGCGCTATCAAGTGAAGCGGGACGGCGACGCCCTGCTCGCCGAGAAGTATCGTTTCGGTCGTTGGGGCCCTTACGTCAACCACATCGGGCTCGTCATCTTCTTCATCGGGGCGATGTTACGCGTCTTCCCGGCATTCCATACGGACACGCTCGAATGGGTGCGTGAAGGCGATACGGTCCCGCTCGAAGCGACGGATGATGAATATTATTTGCGCAACGACCAATTCATCTTAGAGATGTATGACCCGGAAAACAACGCCGAAGATGCGAAGTTTGCTGAGGCGATCGAGAAAGCGGGCGCTGTCCCGAAAAACTATGAGACGGAATTGACGCTGTTCAAGAAGACCGGGACGAACGAGGACGGATCGCCGCAACTCGAGGAAGTCGATACCGGTTCGACGAAAGTCAACCACCCGTTCAAGTTTGAAAAATACGAAGTATATCAAGAGCAGTATTCGAGTCGACCGGAATTCTTGTCGATGTCATTCAACGTCGCCGATAAAGAGACAGGCGATGTATACGGACCGTTCACGGTCGACTTGACGAACCCGGAGACGACGTACGACCTCGGTGATGTCACGGTCAAACTGAACGACTTGTATCCAGATTTCGAGGTCAAGGACGGCCAGCCGAACACGAAATCGCCACGGGCGCTCAACCCGGCTTTCTTCATGGCGATTGACACACCGGACGGCACGACCGAATCGAACTTGATCGGGATTCGCTTGAACGTCGCCGACGAGGAGAACCGCTATGCGGTCCAATTCGCGGGGACGGAGATGGCGAGCACGAGCGGTCTGCGCGTCAAGAGTGACTCGACGTATCCGGTGCTGATCGTCGGAGGCATCATCTTCATGATCGGAATCGTGATGGGTATGTATTGGCCGCATCGTCGCATTTGGATTCGCCGTCACGGCGAGACGGACGTGCTCATCGCCGGTTTCACGAACAAGAACCCATCTTCGCTCAACCGCGAAATCACACCGCTCCTAGAGAAACATGGCCTGCCGATCTGGGAAGATCAGGCACGGTTCGAAAAAAAGACAGACGACAACTCAACCAATGAAAGAGGGGAATCATAATGGAATGGATTCAGTGGAGCAGTCGTTTGCTCTTCATCGCGTTCATCCTGTACGCAATCGCGACCGTGTTGTTCACGATCGCGGTCAGCGGGATGCGCAAAGACCGCAACGTCAACCGCATCGCCTACGGCAAGTATGCGTTCGTGCTCGCGGTCATCGGCTTTATCGCCCAAATGGGATACTTTATTTTACGGTGGGTCGGGGTCGGCTATGCGCCGGTATCGAACCTGTACGAATACACGACGTTCTTCGGAATGATGATGGTGCTCGGCTTCCTCGTCGTGTACGGGATTTATAAAAATGATGTGCTCGGCTTGTTCGCCATGCCGGTGGCGTTACTCGTCATCGCTTTCGCCTCGATGTTCTCGAGCGAAGTGGCACCGCTCATCCCGGCGTTGAATAGCGTCTGGTTGAAGATTCACGTCACGACCGCCGCGCTCGGCCAAGGAATTCTCGCCATCAGTTTCGCGTCCGGTCTCATCTTCTTGCTGAACGAGACGTCGATGCGCGAGCAGTCGAAATCACGGACGTGGCTCGAAGTCACGATGTTCGTGCTCATGTGTACGCTCGGCTTCATTCTCGTCTCGATGCTCTTCAAGGCGATTGGTGCCGGTGGCGTCGTCGAGTTCACGAACGACCGCGGGACGCAAGAGTCGTATGAGTACTTCATGCCGATGCTATTCGTACCGGAAGGGGCGCAGCTCATTTCTGGTGCCAGCGGCTTGTCACTCGAGTTGCCGACGTTCATCAACACGTTGAAATTGAACACACTCATCTGGTCGGTCATCGCCGGCGTCGTGATTTATGTGTTGCTCCGTTTCGTCATCTTGCGCAAGCGCATCGCGGAGGCGTTACAGCCGCTCGCGAAGAAGGTCGACCTCGACCTCGCTGACGAAATCAGTTACCGGTCGATCGCCATCGGCTTGCCGGTATTCATTCTCGGTGGTCTCATCTTCGCCATGATTTGGGCCCAAATCGCTTGGAACCGTTTCTGGGGCTGGGACCCGAAAGAAGTGTGGGCGCTCATCACGATGCTCATCTATATCTATTACTTGCATATGCGGATTCAGCGTGGCTGGACAGGAACGAAAGCGGCTTGGCTCTGTGTCGGTGGATTCGCCGTCATCATGTTCAACCTCGTCTTCGTCAACCTCGTCATCGCCGGTTTGCATTCGTACGCATAAACAAAGAAGTCACTTCGGTGGCTTCTTTTTTCATGGCGCTATCAACTGACCGTTGTGAAGCCAAATAATAGAGTGGTATAGTTATGAAAGAGAGCGAAATGTTCACAATTGTGCAACAATCGCTACATCTTGTGAAGGTTCGATTAGGAGGTTTTGTGGATGGCTAATAAAACTAAAATTTTAGTGGTCGACGACGAGGAAAGAATTCGCCGCCTATTAAAAATGTATTTGGAGCGGGAACAGTACGTCATCGTCGAAGCGACGAACGGGGAAGAGGCGTTACAGCTCGCCCTCGAGCATAACTTTGATGTCATCCTGCTCGATTTGATGATGCCGAAAATGGACGGTGTCGAAGTATGTACCGAACTACGCAAGTCGAAGGCGACACCGGTCATCATGTTGACGGCCAAAGGGGAAGAGGTCGACCGTGTCCAAGGGTTCGAGGTCGGGGCCGACGATTATATCGTCAAACCGTTCAGCCCGCGTGAGGTCGTCTTGCGCGTCAAGGCGCTCCTTCGCCGTTCAGGCTCGACGAAATATTTACGTACGGCTGAAAAGTCGAAAGACTTGATCGTCTTCCCGCATTTGACGATCGACAACGACGCGCACCGTGTCACGGTTGACGGGGAAGAGATCGCGCTCACGCCGAAAGAATATGAATTGTTGTTCTTCTTGGCCAAGCAAGTCGACAAAGTGTTCTCACGGGAACAGTTGTTGAAAGAAGTGTGGAACTATGAATTCTTTGGAGACCTTCGAACGGTCGACACACACGTGAAGCGACTCCGGGAAAAGTTGAACCGGGTCTCTCCAGAAGCCGCTCACATGATCACGACGGTATGGGGTGTCGGTTACAAGTTCGAAGTCGTCAGTGAGTGATGATTCGCCGCAATAGCATCGTCACGAAGCTATGGTTGACGATTCTCGTGTTGGTCAGTCTCATCCTGTTCATCGTCTCCGTGCTCATGCTCGAGTTTTTCAACTCGTTCCATATCGATCAAGAGCGGGGCCATCTGGCCAAACTCGGCGGGCAAGTCCAATCCGTCTTACTTCAAGAAGGGGACGCGTCGCGGACGGTCGATCAAATCATCGAAGTGTACGGCGCCAACTATATATTGGAGAACGGAACGGTCCGTTCGAATTTCGGGACCGAAGTCGATGGGCTCATGACCGAACTCGGGCGCCAAGACTGGGAAACGTATCAAGCCGTCGGGGAGACATCGATTGGGAACTTCTCGTCGTTTGACGACCAGGCCGCGCTCGCATACCGGACGACGTTCTCACTCGAGACGGGCGAGTATACGCTTTATTTGATTGAACCGCTCGATGCGATCTCGAGCGCGAATGAAGGGGCCCGGACGATCATCTTTTGGACGGTCGCCTCGGCCATCATCGTCACGACCGTGTTCGCCTTCTTCTTATCGACGCGAATCACGGCACCGCTCCGGGAGATGCGCGACGCCGTCAACAAGACCGGGGAAGGACAGTTCGACTTGCGCCTCGTGCAAAAGTCGAACGATGAGATCGGCGAACTGGCCGGTTCGTTCAATGCGATGAGCAGCCAGCTGTCGACGTACGTGAACGCGCTCGATCGGGAACGGCTGCAATTGGCCTCAATTTTACGATCGATGGCCGATGGGGTCATCACGCTCGACCGCCACGGGAACGTCATCGTGACGAATCCGCAAGCCCAGCCGCTCCTGATTGACGATCAACCGCACGAAGTCGTGGTGTCGCTCTATGAGGACGTCGTCGCCGGGGCTCCGGAGAAGACGATTGAAGTGAAACAGCACGACCATTACTATACGTTGACCGTGACGCCGCTCCTCGGCGAGGACGATTTCGAAGGTGCCGTCGTCGTCATCCGTGACACGACGGAGGGTCATCGCCTCGACAAGATGCGGACCGATTTCGTCGCCAATATCAGCCATGAGCTCCGGACACCGCTCGTGACGCTTCAAGGGTATTCCGAGGCGATTATCGACGGTATGACCGAAAGCGATGACGCGACGAAAGAATTCGCGTCGATCATCTATGACGAGTCACTCCGGCTCGCCCGTCTCGTCAACGACTTACTCGATTTGGCACGGATTGAATCAGGCAAAGAGACGATGCAATTTGCGACGTTCGACCTCGGTGAGTTTTTACCGCGCGTCATGCGCAAGTTCAACCAGATGGCGAACGAGAAAGGCATCGCCCTCTCGACGGAAGCACCGCGTCACCCGATTGAGGCGGACGGGGACCGATTGGAACAAGTGTTCACGAACTTGATCGGCAATGCCATCGCGCATACCGAGTCCGGCTCGATTCGACTTGAGGCGAGCGAAGACGAGACCGGCTTCGTGATCCGTCTGTCCGACACGGGCAGCGGCATCCCGAAAGAAGATTTACCGTTCGTGTTCGAACGGTTCTACAAAGCGGATAAAGCACGGACGAGCGGCGGCAAGGCAGGTACCGGAATCGGTCTCGCCATCGTCAAGAACGTCATCGATGCCCATCACGGCACGGTCGACGTTTATAGCGCGCTCGGAGAAGGGACGACGTTCACAATCCGTCTCCCTTACACGCAACCGCAGGCATAACGACAATGGTGACTCCTATGGGTCACCATTTGTGGCATAAAGGAGGAAAAGACATGAAACTGTATACACGAGGCGGAGACAAAGGTGAGACGTCGCTCATCGGCGGGCGCGTCCTGAAAGTCCATCCCCACATCCAGGCGATGGGGCTGTTGGACGAGCTGAACAGTCATATCGGTCTCGCGCTCGCCCATCAGACGGACGAGACGCTCCGGACCCAATTGACGCGAATCCAGCACGACTTGTTCGACCTTGGCTCGGAGCTGATGTATAAACAAGACCCGCCGCAACAAGTCGATTTAGTGATCGTCACCGAGCTCGAGACGTGGATTGACGAGCTGGAGACCAAATGTCCGGAGCTCGTCCGTTTCATTTTGCCGGGCGGCAGTGTCGGAGCGGCAAGCCTACACGTGGCGCGCACCGTCTGTCGCCGTGTCGAACGCGAGCTCGTCAATGTCGATGCGGCCGTCCGTCAACTCCCGTACTACAACCGATTGAGTGATTATTTGTTCACTGCGGCGCGTTACGCCAACGTCGTAGCCGGGGTGCCTGACCAAGAGTACGCCCGCGGTGCCGATGTCTTTAAAACGAAGAAGAAGGAGTAGATCCAGTTATGAAAGGAATCGAACAATTCCAACAGCGATTGCACTATTCGGTCTACCCGACCCAAAAATTCAAGACGACGACATGTCTCGTCTCGTTCGCGGCGCCATTGTCGCCTGAGACGATCGCGGCCCGCGCCTTGTTGCCGTATGTGATGGAGAAGGCGACGGAAGCGTATCCGTCAATCGAGCTGTTCCACACGCCGCTCGAACAACTTTATGACGCGAGCCTGTACGCCGGGGCCTCGAAAGTCGGCAAAGAACATATCATCCAGTTCCAGCTCGAAGTCGTGAACGACGAGCTCGTCGGCGAACCGGTACTCGCCGAGGCCATCAAACTGCTCGAGGAAGTGTTGCTTCGTCCGAACGCCTATGATGGGGCGTTCCAACCGCTCATCGTCGAGCAAGAGGCCCGCCTTCAACGTCAACGGATCGAATCGGTCTATGATGACAAGATGCGCTTTGCCCAACAACGTCTCCAAGAGTTGCTCGGTGGAGAGCTCGCCATCCCGTCGCTCGGGACACTCGACCAGTTGGAGCATGTGACACCGCGGACGCTGTTCGAGGCGTATGAATCGATGATTCGCCACGACCGCGTCGACGTCTATGTCGTCGGTGACGTCAACCGTGAACAAGTGACGGACGCGTTCGCCCCGCTCGAAGGGCTCGGAGAACGCCTCGTTCGGGAATATCCCCAGCCGGTCGACCGTGAGTTTCAACGACTTGAGGAACATCAGGCCATCAATCAGAGCAAGTTGCATCTCGCCTATCAGGTCGACATCGACCCGAGAAGTGAGGACGCCGTCCGGATGCAAGTCGTCAACGGCCTTTTCGGTGGATTCCCGCACTCGAAACTGTTCATGAACGTCCGGGAAAAAGAGAGCTTGGCCTATTACGCGGCCTCGCAGTATAGCTCGCTCAGCCGGATGCTCTTCGTTTACGCCGGAATCGATGCCTCGAACCAGGCGAAGACCGAAGCGATTATCGCCGACCAGCTCGCCGACCTTCAAGCTGGCACGTTCGAGGATGAGACGCTCGAACAGACGAAAGCGATGCTGTATCATCAGCGTCGTCAACTCGGTGACAATCCGCGCCAACTGATCGCTTGGATGAGCGGTTCGGATATCCGTCCGTTCTCGCTCGATGAAGAGATGGCGATTATCGAACGGACGTCGCGTCAAGACGTGTCCGCTCTCGCGAACCGATTGACGCTACAGGCCGTCTATTGTTTAAAGGGGGGAACCGCATGAGACTCGATTTTCCAAACGTCGGAGAGACGCTTCATCACACCGTCCTCGACAACGGCTTGACGGTTTACTTATTGAAAAAGACCGGCTATGAGAAAACGTACGCCACATTCACGACCAAATACGGGTCAATCGACCGTCGGTTCAAGCTAGACGACTGGGTCGACGTACCGGACGGGATTGCCCACTTCCTCGAGCATAAGATGTTCGAGAAAGAGGACGGTGACGTGTTCCAACAATTCGGACGTCTCGGCGCGTCGGCGAACGCGTTCACATCGTTCACGCGGACGGCATACTTGTTCGGCGCGACGTCGAACGTCAGTGAGAACTTGAAGACGTTAATCGACTTCGTCCAAGCACCGTACTTTACGGAAGCGTCGGTCGAAAAAGAGAAAGGCATCATCGGACAAGAGATTCAGATGTATCAGGACAATCCGGGCTGGCGGCTCTATTTCGGTTTGATTGAGGCGATGTACGCCGAACATCCGGTCAAAATTGACATCGCCGGGACGATCGACTCGATTAGTGCCATCACGGCCGACGATTTGTATCGCTGCCACCAGGCGTTCTATCATCCGAGCAACATGGTTTTGTTCGTCGTCGGGAACATCGACCCGGACGCGATTCTCGCCGAAATCACCGCCAACCAGGCGGCGAAGACGTTCCCTGAGCCGCTGTTGACCGCGCGCGAAGCCATCGAAGAGCCGGAGACGGTGCATCTGGCCGAACGCATCATCGAGATGGACGTCTCCGTCCCGAAAGTGATGATCGGGTATAAGGATACGCCGCTTGCCGGCAAGGATGGCATGAAGCAAGAGCTCATCGTCGAGCTCCTCATGCACGCCTTGTTCGACACGACGGCACCGCTCTATGCGGAACTGTATGCCGAAGGGTTGATCGATGACGCGTTCTCGTTCGATTACACGTCAGAAGAGACGTTCGCCTTCGCCGTCCTATCGATGGAGACGCCGCACGTCGAGTCGTTCGTCGACCGCATCACGTCCGCCCTCGAGCGTCCGCTCGAACTCGGTGCCGAGACGCTCGACCGCAAGAAGCGCATGATGAAAGGGCAATTTTTGAAGGCGCTCAACTCACCGGAGTTCATCGCCAACCAATTCTCACGCTACGCGCTCAGCGGCGGGAACATGTTCGACATCCCTGATTTGCTCGATGCGATTTCTCTCGACGATCTGTACGCCACGTATGACCGTCTTTTCCAAGCCGATCATCGGACCGTCTGCATCGTCAAGAAACCGTGACGACGCTTATCACGGGAGCGAGCGGGGTGATCGGCCGTGCCGTCGCCCTGTCGTTCCGGGACGATGCCCTCATCTTGCAGGCCCATACGCAGGCGGAGTCGCTCCGCGCGTTCGTCGCGAACGAAGGACTGTCGGCCGAGGTCGTCACGTGTGACCTCGATGACGATGCCGGACTCGAGGCTTGGCTCGACACACTCGGACCGGTCGACCGCATCGTCCATGTCGCCGGCAATCATGCCTACGGGTTGCTCGTCGATCAGTCGCTGCTCGAGCTCGATCGGTTATACCGGATTCACGTCCGCTCAATGGTCCGACTCGTACAACACGTCGTCGGGCAGAAAGCATACGACCGGCCGCTCGATATCGTCGTCGTCTCGAGCGTCTGGGGTGAGGTCGGTGCAGCCGGGGAAGTCCTCTACTCGACCGTCAAGGCCGCCCAGCTCGGATTCGTCAAGGCGTTCGCCCGCGAGGCGGGACCGTTTCACGTCCGCATCAATGCGGTCACGCCGGGGTGGATTGACACCCCGATGAATGATACGGTAGAAGAGACGAAACAAACGGCCCGTGAGGAGATTCCGCTCGGCCGGTTAGGTGGACCTGAGGACGTGGCGGAGACGATTCGTTTCCTCTGCTCCCCGGCCGCCGCCTATATGACCGGTGCCGTGCTTCGGATCGATGGCGGTTGGGTATAAAACTTTGTCGCCGCGACTGAAACGAGTTCTTTTCAATTCTTCTAAAATAATTTAGAATGGACAAGGTAGCGAGCACACATCAGAGAGGGTGGACGAGATGGATCATAAGTTCGAAGAATGGTATCTCGAATATGAACTTTGCCAGAATCGGCCCGGTATCCTAGGGGATATCGCTTCACTGATGGGGATGCTTCAAATCTCAATCGTGACGATTAACGGCGTCGATCTCCAGCGTCGCGGCATGCTGTTAAAGGCGCCGGCCGCGGATCACGTCCATCGTCTGGAACATATTTTGCGCAAGATGGAAGCCATCGTCGTCATCAAGCTCCGGCGTCCGAAGCTTCGGGACCGGATCGCGATTCGACATGGCCGCTACATCGAGCACGACAATGATGACAAGAAGACGTTCAAATTCGTCCGCGAGGACTTAGGTGTCCTCGTCGACTTCGTCGCCGAACTGATGAAAGAAGAGCGGCACTTGTTGATTGGCGTACGGGGCAATCCGCGTGTCGGGAAGACCGAGTCGATCGTGGCAGCGAGCGTCTGTGCGAACAAGCGCTGGCTGTTCCTGTCATCGACGCTCATGAAGCAAACGGTGCGGACGTCGCTGTTCGAAGAAGAACGCGAAGGGGACCACGTCTATATCATCGACGGGGCCGTCTCGACGCGGACGATGGATGAACGCCATCGTCAACTGATTCGAGAAGTCATGCGGTTGCCGTCCGTGAAAGTCATCGAGCATCCGGACCTTTACGTGCGCAACACCGATTGCGTGTTCGAAGACTTTGATTACATCATCGAACTGAGGAACTCACAAGATGAGGAGATTATCATTCCTCAAGAGACACATCGTGAGGCAGAATGGTTTGAATAACTACTTGAATGGAAGGTGTGGACCCCTGTGACAGAACTAGGGACTTTTTTGAAACAAAGGCGTGAGGCGAGCGGTTTGACGCTCGACCAAATCCAGCAGACGACGAAGATTCAAAAACGCTATATCATCGCAATCGAGGAAGGTGATTACAAAAATCTCCCTGGCTCGTTTTATGCACGGGCGTTCATCAAGACGTATGCGGAATCGTTAGGGCTCGATGTCGATGAACTGTACGAGACGTATGCGAAAGACTTGCCGAAAATCGAGCCGCAACCGACCGTTCAACTATCACGCAAGCAAACCTATTCGAAAGCGTCCGAGACGTCGAGCCGTGTCTCGCGTTGGGTACCGAAAGTGATGCTCGTGCTCGTCGCGTTCCTGTTGATGACGGCCGTTTATTATGTCGTCCGCAACCTTGATTTCGGCGACCAAAACGCGTCACCGGCTGAACAGACGAACTCGGGTGTAACGATTGATCAAAACAAGGACGTGCCGGAAGAAGAGCCGGTCGAGGAAGAACCGCCGGTCGAGGAAGAACCGCCGGTCGAAGAAGAGCCGGCTGAAGAGACGGGACCGATTGCGGTCGCGTCGACGAACGGGGCAGACCTCACGTATGAGATTGCAACGGCCGATAAATTGACGACGGAGATTCATGTGAAAGAGTCGCCGGCGACATATGTCGGTGTTCGGGACACTTCACTCGAGGGACCGTTCCTCGCTCCGGAATATCCGAACCAATCGAAACAAAACCCGATTGTCATCGAGGACGCGGAGACGGACACGCTTCGCATCCGAATCGGTTTAATCGGTGGGGTCGAGAAAATTGTTGTCAATGGCCGGGAGCTTGAATTAGCCGACTCGCCGGTCACACAAAATATATTTGTAAAGAGAGTCGACGCAGAATAAGTTGACTCTCCTTCTAGAGGAGGAGTTCTCGATGAACCTACCTAACCGTTTGACGATGTTACGGGTATTGCTCATCCCCGTGTTCGTCGTCTTACTTGCCGTAGATTTTGATTGGGGAGACATCGCTTTCCTCGGGGCGGATGTACCGCTCCATCAATTCATCGCCGCGGTCATCTTTACGATTGCCGCTATCACCGACTGGTTGGACGGGCATCTCGCCCGGAAGCACAACTTGGTCACCAATTTCGGGAAGTTCATGGATCCGCTCGCTGACAAATTACTCGTCACGGCGGCACTCGTCCTGCTCGTCGAGATGGATCTCGTCGCGGCATGGGTCGTCGTCGTCATTCTCTCGCGTGAGTTCGCGGTGACGGGACTTCGTCTCGTGGCGGCCGATGAAGGGATCGTCGTCGCGGCCGGGAAGTCGGGCAAAGCGAAGACATGGGTCCAACTCTTTGCCATCATCTTCCTGCTGTTCGGCAACCCGATTTTCAGCTATGTCGGTATCCCGTTCGGCGAATGGGCGATGTGGCTCGCGCTCGTCTTGACGATTTACTCAGGAGCCGAATATTTCGCACAAAACTATAAGATCATTGTAAAGTCGATGTAACCATCGGCATAAACGAGTTGTTCAGCATGGCCGAACAACTCGTTTTTTTATTTTGGGGGAGGAATTTGGATGAAACGAACCGAAATCATTGCGGTAGGCTCTGAACTGCTCTTAGGGGAAATCACGAACACGAACGCCCGTTACTTATCGGAACAGCTGTCGAAATATGGCCTGTTCGTGCTGTATCATGTAGTCGTCGGAGATAACGAGGAACGGTTGCGAGCGACGCTCGAACAAGCGCGGGCCCGCAGCGAATTCGTCATCGTCACCGGCGGGCTCGGGCCAACGGCGGACGATATCACGAAAACGACACTCGCCGGCGTGCTCGGCCGCCCACTCGTCCGTGACGAAGCCTCGCTCGAGACGATTCATCGATTCGTCGCCTCGCGCGGACGAACGATGAATGAAGGCGACGCGCGTCAAGCCGACGTCTTGACCGGGGCCGAGGTGCTCGACAACCCGGTCGGTCTCGCGCCCGGGATGTGGATTGAAGACGAACCGACCTGGCTGTTATTACCTGGCGTCCCGTGGGAGATGAAAGCGATCGTCGACGCCACATTCCCTAAAAAGTTCGGCGGCATGACGATCGTCTCAGAATCGTTGCGCTTTTATGAGATTGGCGAATCGGCGCTCGACGCGGCCGTCGCCGATTTGATGACCGGCTCCAACCCGACGGTCGCCCCGTACGCCGAGTCGGGCGAGGCACGGCTTCGCATCAGCGCCCGGGCCGATACGGAGACCGTGGCCCGACAGATGATTGAGCAGGTCAAACAGGAGATTTTGGAGCGGGTCGGTGATTATTATTTCGGTTCGGACGACGATACGCTCGCTGCGCGGTTGATTCACGAGCTACAAGCGCGCAAGGCGACGCTGTCCATCGCCGAATCGCTCACGGGCGGTCAAGCCCAGGCGATGCTCACAGCCGTGCCTGGGGCGTCCTCCGTGTTCAAGGGCGGGGTCGTCACGTACTCCGACGAGCTAAAAAATAGGTTTTTAGGGGTGTCCCTTGATACAATTGAGTCACACTCAGTCGTCTCAAAAGAAGTTGCCTTTGAAATGATCCTCGGTTTGACGCGTCAGACCGGAACGGATTATGGGCTGGCGTTCACCGGCGAGGCCGGCCCGACGTCAAATTCGGGTCAACCGGTCGGGAAAGTGTTCATCGGCCTCCGGTCACCGGGCGGGATTGAAGTGATTGAACGTGATTATCCGCATCAAGAGCGGCATGTCATCCAAGCCCGGGCTACGAAAGACGGAATGTGGGAGCTCCTGCAACAAATGAAAAAAGGCGAATAAACGTTCGCAAAAAACTTGTGTATCGTCTTCGCTTCGCTTATAATGAAAGTATCAATCAAAGGAGGCTCATTAATCTATGAGTGATCGTAAACAAGCGTTAGAAATGGCATTACGCCAAATTGAGAAACAATTCGGTAAAGGCTCAATCATGCGCCTCGGTGAAAATACAGATCAGCAAGTTTCGGTGACCCCGTCAGGCTCAATCGCCCTCGACATCGCACTCGGTGCCGGTGGTTATCCACGTGGTCGTGTCATCGAAGTGTACGGCCCTGAATCGTCAGGTAAAACGACGGTGGCGCTTCACGCCATCGCTGAAGTCCAAAAACGTGGCGGGCAAGCGGCCTTCGTCGACGCTGAGCACGCGCTCGACCCGAAATACGCACAAAACTTGGGTGTCAACATCGATGAGTTGCTCCTATCACAACCGGATACAGGGGAACAAGCCCTTGAAATCGCGGAAGCCCTCGTTCGCTCTGGTGCGGTCGATATCCTCGTCGTCGACTCGGTTGCGGCACTCGTCCCGAAAGCCGAGATTGAAGGAGAGATGGGTGACTCACACGTCGGTCTTCAAGCCCGTCTCATGAGCCAAGCGCTCCGTAAATTGTCTGGTGCGACGAACAAGTCGAAGACGATCGTCATCTTCATCAACCAAATCCGTGAGAAAATCGGGATCATGTTCGGTAACCCGGAAACGACACCTGGTGGTCGTGCCCTCAAGTTTTACTCGTCGGTCCGTCTCGAGGTCCGTCGTGCCGAAACGCTCAAACAAGGCCAAGACATGGTCGGGAACCGGACGAAGATCAAAGTCGTCAAAAACAAGATCGCGCCACCGTTCAAAACGGCGGAAGTCGATATCATGTACGGCGAAGGCATCTCGCGTGAAGGGGAGCTCATCGACATCGGGGCCGACCTCGATATCGTTCAAAAGAGCGGCGCATGGTACTCGTACAATGAAGAGCGTCTCGGTCAAGGCCGTGAGAACGCGAAGCAGTATATGAAAGAGAACCCGTCGGTGGCCGCTTCGGTCGAAGAGCGCATCCGCGACCATTACGGTCTCAACGGTGAAAAGACGGTCACAGTCGAAGCTGACGATGATGACGTCCTCTCACTCTTGGACGAAGATTAAGTAACGTTTCTCGCCTGACACGGTTCAGGCGAGATTTTTTTAGTATAATTTTTTGACGAATTGGTAGTTCTATCCTGTCCGTGCATTGCATTCTAACAGGTAAATAAGTACAATAAAGCTATACGCGGGCTCGCTCGCGTTTTCATTCATGAAAAAATAAAATAACCTTGCGAAAGGGAGGTGAACATGATGGAATGGCTATTAGAGCTTATTCTGATCCTCCTTTTGCCGATAGCTTTTGTTGCAGGTTTTTTTGTGCGTAAATCGATCGCCGAAGCGAAGATTCAAGGTGCCGAGACGGAAGCGACCAAGATTGTAGAGCAAGCGCGACAACAATCGGAAGCGATGCAAAAAGAAGCACGGCTTGAAGTAAAAGAAGAGATGATTCAACTTCGCAATGAAACCGAACAAGAATTGCGCGAACGACGTGAAGAGCAGAAAGTGAAAGAAAATCGTTTCGTCCAAAAAGAAGAGCTTCTCGACCGGAAAGCAGACATGCTCGAACGGAAAGAAGACGCGTTGGATGAACGTGAGGCTGCCCTCGCGAAACGGAAGCGTGAAGCGGAAACGCTCGAGAGCAAAGTGGAGGAATTATATGAGGAGGCACGCCAGGAACTCGTACGAGTGGCAGCCTTGTCGAAAGAAGAAGCACGGACCATCATCATGGACGAAGCGAAGCAGGAAGCGCTTCACGATGCTGCTCTCCTTCAAAAAGAAATCGAGCAAAAAGCAAAATTAGAAGCTGATAAAAAAGCGAAACACCTCTTGTCGCTCACGATGCAACGTTATGCGGCCGAACACGTCGCTGAGACGACGGTCTCTGTCGTCAACTTGCCGAGTGATGAGATGAAGGGACGCATTATCGGACGTGAAGGACGTAACATCCGCACGCTCGAGACGCTCACCGGAATCGATCTCATCATCGATGACACGCCGGAAGCGGTCATCCTGTCTGGATTTGACCCGGTCCGTCGTGAAATCGCCAAGATGACACTCGAAAAACTCGTTCAAGACGGTCGGATCCATCCGGCCCGCATTGAAGAGATGGTCGAGAAATCACGTCGTGAAGTCGACGAGCGGATCCGTGAGTACGGGGAAGAAGCGACATTCTCAGCCGGCATCCACGGTGTCCACCCGGACCTCGTCAAGACGCTCGGTCGAATGCGTTACCGGACGAGTTACGGTCAAAACGTGCTCGCCCACTCAGTCGAAGTGGCCCACCTCGCCGGCATGATGGCCGCCGAACTCGGGGAAGACGTCACGCTCGCCAAACGAGCGGGTCTCCTCCACGATATCGGGAAAGCCATCGACCATGAAGTCGAAGGCAGCCACGTCGAGATTGGTGTCGAACTCGCCACGAAGTACAAAGAGCATCCGGTCGTCATCAACTCGATTGCCTCGCACCATGGGGACGTCGAAGCGACGTCGACGATTGCGGTCCTCGTCGCAGCGGCTGACGCCTTGTCAGCGGCGCGTCCAGGAGCCCGTCAAGAGACGCTCGAAAGCTATATCCGACGCCTTGAGCGCCTCGAAGCGATTTGCGAGTCGTTCGAAGGGGTTGAGAAGTCATATGCCATCCAAGCGGGACGTGAAGTCCGGATCATCGTCCGCCCAGACGTCGTCGACGACGTCGTGGCGAACAAGATGGCTCGCGACATCTGTAAACGGATCGAAGATGAGCTGGACTATCCAGGCCAAATCAAAGTGACGGTCATTCGCGAAACGCGTGCCGTCGATTATGCGAAGTAACAAGAGCGGAGACATTCTCCGCTTTTTCTATTGGAGGAGGACTAGACGATGAAAATCTTATTTATCGGCGACGTGGTCGGAAAACCGGGTCGCGACATCTTGAGCGCCCAAATCGGACGCTTGAAAAGCAAGTACAGCCCGACGTTCATGCTCGTCAACGGTGAAAACGCAGCCAACGGGCGCGGTATCACAAAAAAAATATACCAACAATTTCTTGAGCTTGGGTTCCATGGCGTGACGATGGGGAATCATACTTGGGACAACCGTGACATCTTTGACTGGATCGATGATGCTGACCGCATCGTCCGTCCGGCCAACTATCCTGACGGCACGCCGGGTGTCGGGATGATGGTGTTGAAACAAGGCGGGAAGAAGCTCGCAGTCATCAACGCGATGGGCACGGTGTTCCTGCCGTCGCTCGACTGCCCGTTCCGTACCGTCGACGCCCTCGTCGAAGAGATTCGGGGCGAGGTCGACGCGATTTTCGTCGACATGCACGCCGAGGCGACGAGTGAGAAGATTGCGATGGGGTATCACCTTGACGGGCGCGTCCAAGCCGTCGTCGGCACCCATACGCACGTCCAGACGGCTGACAACCGGATTTTGAACAACGGCACGGCGTACATCACAGACGTTGGGATGACGGGTCCGCTCGACGGGGTGCTCGGCATGGATGCCGAGGTCGTCTTGAGAAAGTTCATCACCCAGCTCCCGGTCCGGTTTGAAGTTGCCGAGGGACGGGAACAACTAAATGGAGTTTTAATTACGATCGATGACCAATCGAAACGAGCCACAAAAATCGAACGCATACACCTAGATGATCAGACCGTATGGTTTGATTGAACAACCTACCCGAGGGGGAAACAAGAATGGACGTACTCAAAGTTTCGGCAAAATCGAATCCTAACTCCGTGGCGGGTGCACTCGCTGGCGTACTTCGTGAAAAAGGCACGTGTGAGATTCAAGCAATCGGCGCCGGGGCGCTCAATCAATCCATTAAAGCGGTCGCGATTGCGCGTGGTTTCGTCGCGCCGAGCGGGCTGGATTTGATTTGTATTCCTGCGTTCACCGATATTATGATTGACGGAGAAGAACGAACGGCAATCAAGCTCATCATCGAACCTCGATGAGCTTGCGGTCGGGACATAGGTCCTATTCTTGTAAGAGAAGCCATCGGCGCGGATGGCTTCTCTTTTTTGTGTGGAAAATCGACGTTCTATCTTCTCAGGTTCGTCATTTTATGACAAGATGAAAGAGAACGTGAAGTTCGATTAAGAGATGAAGAGGGGGACGTTTTCAATGGAACAGCTCGTGTCAACGACAGAGAAGGAAGCAACGACACCTGTGATGAAAGCGATTCAAAAACATACGTCCGGATTCGGGGCCCAATTGGTCGAAGCACCAATCCCGACACCAGGCGCTGGGGAAGTGTTAATCAAAGTGAAAGCGACATCGATTTGCGGGACCGATGTCCACATTTATGAGTGGGACGACTGGGCGAAGAGCCGGGTCAAGCCGCCGTACGTGTTCGGTCACGAGTTCGCGGGGGAAGTCGTGGCGCTCGGGGAAGGGACGAAACGCATCAAGGTCGGCCAGACCGTATCGGCCGAGACGCATATCGTCTGTCACCAGTGTAAACAGTGTTTGCGGGGGCAATATCACATCTGTAAGAACACGAAAATCATCGGCGTCGACACGCAAGGCTGTTTCGCCGAGTACGTCGTCATGCCTGAAGAGAACTTGTGGGTCAACCCGGAAACGATGCCGGCCAAGCTCGCCTCGATTCAAGAACCGCTCGGCAACGCCGTCCATACGGTGCTCGCGAGTGACGTGTCGGCCAAGTCGGTCGCCATCGTCGGTTGTGGACCGATTGGTCTAATGGCCGTCGGTGTCGCCAAGGCGGCCGGTGCGAGCCGCGTCTATGCGATTGACGTCAACCCGTACCGGTTGAAGCTCGCCGAGGACATGGGTGCGGACGTCGTCATCAATAGCCTCGAGCAAAATCCGCTCGAACTGATTATGAATCAGACGGACGGGGACGGCATCGATGTCGTCTGCGAGATGAGCGGACATCCGGTCGCCATCGACCAGGCGTTCAAGATGGTCACGGCAGGCGGGGACGTCAACGTGTTGTCACTCCCGGCCAAACCGGTCGCCATCGACTTGACGCGCGACGTCGTCTTCAAAGGGGTGCGTGTCCAAGGGATCACCGGTCGTAAGATGTATGAGACGTGGGGCCAAGTGTCGACCTTACTCGCGACGGGTCAGCTGAACGTCGAACCGATTATCACGCACGTGTTCAAGCTCGAGGAGTTCGAGCAAGGTTTCGAGCTCATGCGGGCCGGGAAATGTGGAAAGGTCGTCTTAATACCTTGAACTACCCCCACCTACGTTTTCACTTAGAAGTGGAGGATTCCTGAGTTATCCGACCTATCAGTCGGAACCTAATCAGGCTAACCCCGTCGTCCCGACGGTTGGAAGTTGAACTTGTCCGTTTCTTTAGTGCGGATGCCTACTTTGCTTGGTTTTCGCTATTTCGGTCATCCGCTAGGTGAACGTTGAAGATTTTACGTGACAGACGAACTTCCTGCCACAACCCTATATCTTCAGTTTTCAAGGAACGTGACACTTTATTTTTACCTGATTTCAGGAAGTTCACACACGATGTCGAACCATTGACGTATCGAAAGACACGCCCGGTTCGAAGGCGATTCATCGTCCACTTTCACTAGGGCTTCGCCCGTGTCGTTTAGGAGTGGGAGTATTCTCGCCTAATTTTGATAAAAGGGGAAATCAATATGGCATTTGAACATATTACAGAAGCAATCAATGAAATGAAACAAGCGGGCACGTTCCGCTCGCTCGTACCTCTCGAGTCGGCGCAAGGAAACGAGGTCACGATCGACGGTAAGTCGCTCGTCCAGCTGTCGTCAAACAACTATCTCGGTCTCGCCAACCATCCACGCCTGAAACAAGCGGCGATTGAAGCGGTCGAACAGTTCGGGGCCGGCACAGGCTCGGTCCGGACGATTGCCGGGACGTTCGAGATGCACGAGGCGTTCGAACGCGAGCTCGCCGAGTTCAAACATACGGAAGCGGCGCTCGTGTTCCAGTCAGGCTTCGCGACGAACCTCGGCGTCTTGTCGGCACTGCTCGGTCCGGAGGACGTCGTCATCAGTGACGCGCTCAACCACGCCTCGATTATCGACGGCATCCGGTTGACGAAAGCGGCCCGCCGCATCTATAAGCACACCGACCTCGCCGACTTAGAGGCAGCATTGAAAGAGACGCAGGACTACCGGACGCGTCTCGTCGTCACGGACGGCGTCTTCTCGATGGACGGCAACATCGCGCCGCTCCCAGAAATCGTCGAGCTCGCCGAGAAGTATGACGCGGCGGTCATGGTCGACGATGCGCACGCCTCGGGCGTGCTCGGCAAGAACGGTCGCGGTACGGTCAACCACTTCGGACTCGACGGCCGGGTCGCGCTCCAAGTCGGGACGCTGTCGAAAGCAATCGGTGTCCTCGGCGGCTACGTCGCCTGCTCGAACGACATCCGTGACTTCTTGATTCAAAAGGGACGTCCGTTCTTGTTCTCGACATCACATCCGCCAGCGGTCGTCGCGGCGAACCGTGAGGCGATTCGGGTCATGAAAGAAGAAGAGGAACTGTTCGACAAGCTATGGGCGAACACCGAGTTCTTCAAATCGGGACTTCGTGACCTCGGCTTCAACATCGGCCATGCGACGACACCGATCACGCCGGTCATGCTCGGCGAAGAGACGCTCGCGCACACGTTCTCGGACAAATTGAAAGACCACGGCGTGTTCGCACAGAGCATCGCCTTCCCGACGGTCGAGAAAGGCAAGGCCCGGATTCGGACGATCGTGACGGCGGAACATACCCGTGACGACCTCGAACGCGCGCTCGCCGCCTTCAAGGCGGTCGCGGAAGAACTGAACGTCACGCTTCACGCATAAGCTTGAAACTGCAGACGACTCGTCTGCAGTTTTTTCATGCAACGAAACGCGAGGCTGTCGACTCTAATGGATGACAAAGAAAAAGGGGGTCGACCGGATGGAACAACGAAGACGCCTCGTCAAACGGGCGCAAAAGGGCGATGTAGAGGCGTTCATCACCTTGATGCAACACTATGAGTCGACGCTCTATGGCGGCGCATTACGTATGTTGCGCCATGAAGCAGATGTCGCCGACGTGATGCAAGAGACGGTGCTCCTCGCCTATACGAAACTGCACACGTTGCGTGACGCCGAATTTGTGCATACGTGGTTGTACCGAATCATGTTGAATGAATGTCATCGCCTCATCCGCAAGCGAGAGCGAGAGACAAGCGTGAACGACACCATCATAGAAACGGCGGTGAATGATGCGTATCACCTTGAACTCGACGAGGCGATTCACGCTCTAGCCCCGATTTATCGCGAAGTCGTCACGTTGCGCTATGTGATGGAACTGACGACCCGTGAGATTGCAGACGTGCTCGGCACGCCGGAAGGCACAATCAAAGCAAGGTTATCGCGGGCGAGAGAACAGTTGAAGCAGACGTACTATCGACAGGAGCGTGAATCGGTATGAATGAAGAGTTCGACAAGCGATTGACACAATTACATAATGAAACCAATCTATCGAATGGGGCGCGCCAGGCGTTCGATGCCGGCTATGCCCGCATCAGAGAACAGGCGAACCGGGCGCGTCGGAGACGCCAGCGCCGTGTCGGCGGGGTGGTCATGATGGCGGCCGCGACGCTGTTCGCGTTCATGCTGGCATTTGACGGTTCAGCATTCGCCGCTATCGACCGTTTGTTTAAGTTCGGGGACCGTGGCATCGACCAAGTCGTGTTGACGAACGGAGGAGAGCGGCCGGACGCGACCGTCACAAATCAAGACGTTCACATCAAGTTAGAGCGGGTCATCGCCGACCGCCATCAACTCGCGCTCCGTTTCGTCCTGACAACAGAGGAAATACCATGGAAAGACGTCGCGGATTTGAGTCTCGACTACCGTGTTCGTAGTGCGGACGGATCGTATGTCGACGAGATGGTATCGGATACGTTGCCGTTGAAGGGAGACGGTGGAATGCGTGACCATCAAGTGAACGTGATGGTCGATGAGAGCGGGTCACTCGTATATGAAGTGTTGAGTGAGGCGGCGGACGAGGACATTCCGTCACTTGAAGGCGCGACGATTGAGATTGAGACGGTTCGGCTGTTCCGTGACGGGGAGACCGATACGATTGAGGGCGACTGGCGTTTACCGATTGAACAGGTGACGATGCAAGCCGCCATTCGTTATGAAGCTGCCGATGCCGTCTCCCCGCTTGACGTCGGGAATGTGGTTGTCGACCTAACATCGATGCGAATCGAGCTTACCGTCAACGGGGATGATTTCGATGAGAACTATTTTATCGACCATGTGAAGCTCCGCGATGCGGATGGGAACGTGTACAACATCGAATCTGGCTATAGTCGATCGGTCAGTGCCGGAAAAACAAATCTGGTGTTTCAAGTGCCGTTCACGTCACGAGATGCCGGTCCAGAACTGATGCTGATTGTAGAAGGCATTGGTCAAGTAAAGCTTCACCCCGTTAATAAGTGACTAACAGCATGCCTGACTCAGGTATGCTGTTTTAGTTTGAAATTTTTGGTAGACATTTAGGGGGAATGACTCTAGAATTTGAAAAGGTGAAGCAAATGATTAACGTTTATATTATTTCAACTACCGAATTTATTATATAAAAAGAAAGGGCGGCGCGATGAGGATGTAAGCCTCACTTTTAGTGATGGGCGTGACCCTGTCCGCAGAAACATTCTCCATCCTGACGATTTCACCGCCGTTCATCATAAACGTCATCTTCAGTGCTGTAGCTTTGGTTGTCGTGATATATTCCCGAAGCAAGAGCTGGAAAGGTCGATTGTTCAATGCTGTTATAACAATATGGTCGCTGTTCTTCATTTCGATGTACGTGTTTGCCTGGTATGTGCGAATAAAATACAATATCACGCCGGACTTTGCGGCCTCGTTTGCGCCCGGTCCATTTCCAGGATGGAAAGAATTGCTGTCACAGAGTATGGAGGAGCCAGATGTCACTGGGAATGCGATTACATATGCTGCTCTGCTGTTTCTGACGCGAAAATATAATGACTGGTACATCTGGCCGGTAAAAGTCGTCTTTATTTTCTTTGTAAGCCTCTTCTTCGTCAAATATATCCTCATTGTCTTCAACTGGCTTGTTACATAAAAAAGCAAGGCACGTAGCCTTGCTTAGAGGACGAACATGCCGCGGAATCCACGGGCCGCATAATAGGAGTCGGCTCCGTTATGATAGACGAAGATATGGTCATAGCGGCGGTCGCAGAACAAGGCGCCGCCTTTTTGGCGGATTGCTTCCGGGGTTAAAATCCAACTCGACGTCTTCAAGTCGAACGTGCCGAGCGTCTGCAGATGACGATACGTTGCTTCATCGAGTAGCTCAATGCCTATCTCTTCAGCCAACGCGACGGCGCTCCCGTCCGGCTTATTCTTCTTCCGCGCCGCGAGCGCCTGCTCGTCGTAACAAAGGCTGCGTCGTCCGCTCGGGGCTTCCGATGAGCAGTCGCAAAAAGTGAGGTCACCGTTCGGGAGTCGAATGACGTCCGGTTCGCCGCCGGTCCGTTCCATGTCAGAGAGTGTGATGAGCTTGTTCGAATCCGTCTCAAGCCTCGTCAACACGTCTGACCAGACGACATCGGGATGTCGCTCCATGTGGGTGTGAAAGCGTGATTCAACGATGGCTAATAACTTGTTTTTGTCTTCGCTTGAGAGCTCAATCATGTCTCTTCACTCCGTTTCAGCAGTTTTTATCAGTATAAGATATTTTTTGTCATCCATTCATAATTCATTGAGCGAAAGGGGAATGTACGATGAACTTTGATGAGGTGAATGTTCAGCAGCTACACGCGCAGACGTTCCAAACGATTGATTTGTTTCAACTCAAAACGGTTTGGTCTGATTGTCTGCCGCATGGTTCTTACCGCGTGACAGACTTTTCAGAGCTGCACTTCCATGTGATGAAGCCGGAATTACTTCAGATTCGATGGATCGATTTGACGTTACCGATTGGCATCTATTCGGATGAAAAGCTAGTCTTTTTGTATGACCCGTATCACCGTAAATTATATACAGAAAAAGTTGTGTCCATCGAGCTATCTAAACACGATGTTTCCTTTCTCGATTATTTATTAGCACATAGTCAGACATTTCATTATCCGGATTCGTTCTGTGCAAAAATGGGATCACTTTATGATTTTTCGTGGGACAATTTGCGGGATAGCCAATGGAGAGAGTTTTATTTACCGAAGTTGAAAGAACCTACCTCATTCATGACTTATTTATTGGTTACGCTTGGAGTCCAATCATTTCACATCGTTTCATCAAAGAATGAATTTTTATCGGATTTTGAGTCGTGGGCGAAACGGACGGGATGCGATCATTCGATGGAACGCATCGGGAAATGGAGGTGGTCGAAGACGAATAAGGTGAGCTGTGATGTCTCACAACTTTCAGAACACGCCTTGTATGAGCTTGTGTCAATAATAAACCAATCTGAAGAGTGGGAAGGCATTCGATTCCTCATCCCGACCGAGACAGAAACCGTCTCATTGTTCATCGGAGACGATTTGACGCAAGGGGATGGGTACGGTGTGTTTCAGTATAAACATTCGGGAGAGTTGGTTTCCAATGAGATTTGAAGATTTGTTCCTGTATGACGGGATGATGCACGAGTTTGGTTTTCATTATGACATCGGTTCGAAACACCTGACATTCAATTTACAGCTCTCCGACCATCCAAGGAAGCGAAATGCCGCCTTCCGTGAGCGGCTCTAGGTGAATGGGATTCATTCGCAAAGCGAGGTGGTGAACGTGAAGCTCTGCTTTGAAGACATCATTTACATGGAAGTCATCGATGAATCGTATGCCGATGGGGTGGTGATTACGCCCCACGACCAATCTGAAGGAAATCAAATCGTTCGTTACACGAGATCCGGCTATCTCGAGCAGCTCCAAGAAACACGTTTTCGATTGTGGGAAGACATCAAACCGGACGTTGTTACATTTTGCCACTATCGGATTTACGGTTTGGATACGGTCCTCGAGATCATCACAATGTCGGATCCGACGGTCGAGGCGGCGATCGGGTTAAAATGCATTCGTCGCGGGAGCCCGAGTTACTATTTTGGAGGCAAGTATTTCTACGAGCAATCGTAAGAAGTACGTACAACAGCAAACAGGCGCCCTCTCTGACCGAGAAGGCGCCTTCTTATTGTGCAGATTGTACCACATCGTCCGTCAAATCGATGTGTCGACCGAGCCAGACGAGCGGAACGGTCAAACCTGCGCCGATCAGATAGACGATCGCAATCGGCAATCCGTCCGCAAGCAAGCCGAACGTCAGGCTGCCGATGCTGAAGGCGAGGGTATAGGCCGTCTGTTGAACGCTATACACGTACGGAAGTTGCGAGGCCGGTGTCGTTTCTTGGAGCACCGTGTTCGTCTGGATGATGCGGAGCTGGGTGGCGTAGCCTTGAACCGCGAGCGCGATGAGCGCGAACGCGATGTGAGATGTCACCCCGAATAACAAGGCCGCCCCGACAGACAAGATGGAGCTGACGGCAAGTGAGCTGTTGCGCTTTGCGCGGTACAGATACGCGCTGGCCAGAATCATGCTGACCAAGAAGCTCGCGTTCATCGTGCCCCACCAGCCGGTATCGATGTGGAGGTGGCGTTCCAGATAGACGAGCAAGAGCGCCGAAATCCAGAGCGTGCTGACGAACGACTCGAACGTGACGAACACCGTGATCAATCTGGCGAAAGGAGCCGTGCGCACGAAGGCGAGGCTGTCTTTAAGTGATATGTCTGATTCGCCATCCTCTACTGTCACGTCGCGGTCGAGCGAACGAACGAAATGAAACGTGACGAGCGTCGAAAGTATGAACAACATCAACGCAATCGTCAGAGCGAGTGCGCTCGAGAAAGAAGCGACGACCATCGTGCCGAGCGGCCACATCGCCAGCTGGATGAACTGGTTCGACCCTTGGACGAGACTGTTCGCTTGTTGGCGATTCGTCGTCAACCGTGGGATGAACGACGCCTGGACCGGTCGGGCGAACCCGTCCAAGAAGGCGATGAGCACGACGAGTCCGAGGACGAGCATCGACTCCGACCAAATGACGACCCCGAGCAAGACCGTCTTCAATAGTTGCGTGACGAGCAACGTCTGACCGAGGGTGAATCGGGACAAGACACGGGCAAAGAACAGACCGCTCCCGGTCATGCCGATCGTGACGGCAATTGGGAAACCGGCGGCGGCTAGGGCGGAACCGGTCTGTTGATACAATAACGCGATCAAGGCGACGATATAGAGCACGTCACCGATATTGGCCAGCCATTGACTGACCAGTAGCAGGTAAAACGACTTCATCATGACTCTCCTCCAGAACTATTCAATTTTGGGTGGATGACATGATGGCGAATTACATACTTTCACCGCTTTCAAATTATTTACAAATAGTTTACGATAAAATCATCAAGAGTACAATAATTGGAAAGTAAACGGGGAAACGACATGTTACGCTTTGACATCAACGACCAGCTTCAATTACGAATGTTCACCATCGATGACGCGGAGGCGTTGTTCCAATTGACGATGGCATCGAAGCCATACCTTCGCGAGTGGCTCGGCTGGCTCGATTACACCGAGACGGTCGACGATTCGCGACAAAATATCGAAGGACGGATCAAAGGGTTGATAGAGACGGGTGGGTATCCGAAGTCGTTCGCGATTATGTATCAGGGCGAGCTCGCCGGGACGATCGGCTTCAATGACATCGACCGGGGTATCAAGTGCGGGACGGTCGGCTATTGGCTCGGCCAAGAGTTTCAAGGCAAGGGCATCATGAGTCAAGCGCTCGAGACGGTCATCGATTATGGATTCCGTGACTTGAAACTCGATAAAATCGAGATTCGGGTCGCAACCGGGAATGTGAAGAGCCGGGCCTTGCCGGAACGGTTCGGTTTCCTCGAAGAAGGGGTGCTTCGCAACGCGGAGTGGCTATATGACCGCTACGTCGACCACGTCGTATACGGCTTGTTGCGAAATGAGTGGGCCCACTGACTACAGCGTTTTGAAATGATGGCCAAGCAGTTGGTCGACCGCATAGAAAATGAAGGCGCTCGACACGCCAAGTAACGATGCGAGGTTGAATATACCTGTCTCGAAGATGGATGGATCGAATAACAGTCCATATGGGACCACGAACAACCAGCCAGCAATCAGATGGAACACGAAAGACGTCATCCGTTTCGAACGGAATGGCGTCTTTTGGCTTATATACTCGGACAGTAGAGAAGTGAACGTCCCGTAGATGAACACGATGGGGATCGCATAGAGCAAATAGACAGCCACGCTCGGTCCATATGACAAATCGAGCGCGTCGGGAAAGAAGAGCGGCAACACGAAAGGAATAATGAATAGACTGATGAGAGCAGATTGGATTTTTTGAAAGAACACGGGACGCCCACCTTTCGGATCATCAAGTAAAAAAAGCCGTCACCTGCAAAGATGACGACGGGTTACGGGGTGACGCCCCCTGATTCATAGAGCGTTGCGCCGAACTCCGCATACGCCTGCTCATAGCGCCGGAGCGATGACTCTTTATGCATACACGTCACGTTCATGCGTTCGAGGGATGTCATGTCGGTCGCGTACGTCTTCAAGACGTGGGCGTTCCGGAGCATCGACGGCGTGACCGAGCGGGTAAGGCCGCTGCGTTCATTCAACTGGCGCATCATCTTCGTGATCATGACGATCGTCAGCTGTTTCGGCTGGTTCTTCGCATATACCCAGCGGAACGTCATCCGCGAGAAGTCGAACGAGACGAAGACGGGATCGTCCGAGTACCAACGCGGACGGACCGGCGTCGGGATGTCGGCCAAATAGTTCATGAGAAGTGTCTGATCCTCTTGACTGAGTTTCAACGTGTACCGGTTGCCGAGCCGGTCATAGACGTCGAACTCGTGGCTCGCGAGATGCAGGTCGTTCATCCGGAGACGGATGATATGATGGACGCGGAGTCCATATTTATAGAACAGCGTGACGATCAGCTCGTTCCGATTGACGAGATACGGATGCGCCTGAAGCTGGTTCTCACTCAGCCCGCTTGTCGAACGGATCGTCCGAACGAGCTTGCTGAACTCGGCCGGCAAGGCAATCTGGTCGACCGTGAGCGTATGGGCCGGTTGGGCGTAGGCGAGCATCTTTTTCCGGAGCGGATTCAAGAAGACGGTCAGGCTATTGATGACGGTGACGATTCGGGCGACCGTCGCCTGTTGATATTGCTTCTCCTCGATGAGGAAGTCGTTGACGAACGTCTTCCACGATTCGAGCGGGACGGCGAGCCAGGCCTCCGGGGCATCGAGCTCGACGTTATGGTCATGAAAGTATTTATGCACATCGATTAAATCGTACCGATAGCGTTTCAGCGTCGACGGTTGACGGCCGCTCGCCCCGAGATGGAACAAGTACGCCTCGATATATTCAGGCAATGGATACTCTTTTCTACGTTTCGTCATGGACGTTCCTCCTTCTCCTCATATCGTACCACAAACGGACGTTCTCCATTCGTCGTTTCGTGGTAAGATGGAGGATGAGACTTATAGGAATGAGGGATTTTTATGCAACGAGAGAAAGTCATTATCGTCGGATGTCAATTACCGACCGTCGACGATTGGACATATGAACAATCGATGGGGGAACTCGTCGAATTGGTCGATACGGCACGAGGAGAGGTCGTCGCCCGTCTTGACCAGAAACGGCAACAAGTCGACCGCCGCACGTTCATCGGAAAAGGGAAGGTCGAGGAGCTCGCGGTGCTCATCGAGCAGTTTGAGCCGGACATCGTCATCTTCAACGCCGAGCTGTCGCCGGCCCAATCGAAGAACATTCGCATCTCGCTGAACGACCCGGACGAGATGAAACTGATTGACCGGACGCAATTGATTCTAGATATCTTTGCCGGACGGGCCCAATCGAAAGAAGGGAAGCTCCAAGTCGAGCTCGCCCAGATGAACTACCTGCTCCCGCGTTTAATCGGACAAGGCACGCAGCTGTCACGTCTCGGAGGCGGAATCGGGACACGGGGACCGGGTGAGACGAAACTCGAGTCGGACCGCCGACACATCAAACGCCGCATCGATGAGATTAAGAAACAACTCGAAGGCACCGTCGCGCACCGTGACCGTTACCGCGAACGTCGGAAAGAGAACCGTGTGTTCCAAATCGCGCTCGTCGGCTACACGAACGCCGGCAAATCGACGATTTTCAACCGCTTGACGGACGCCGACACGTACGAACAGGACGAGCTGTTCGCGACGCTCGACCCGCTCACGCGTGAACTTGAACTCCCGCGCGGTGGGAAAGTGCTCATCACGGATACGGTCGGATTTATTCGCGACTTGCCGACGAAACTCGTCGCCGCATTCCGTTCGACGTTAGAGGAAGTGCTCGGGGCCGATCTCGTCCTGCACGTCATCGACGCGTCTAACCCGCACTACATGAACCAAATCGACACGACGAACTCGGTCTTGTCGGAACTCGGCGCGAGTGAGGTGCCGCAGCTCGAGGTATACAATAAGAAAGACCGGTTGACCGAAGACTTCGTCGGCGGACCGCTCGTCATCTCGGCACTCGACTCGGCCGATATCGAGACGCTCATCGGCGCGATTGAAGATAAGATTGCCGACGTGTTGACGAAAGTACACGTCATCTTGCCGGTCCGCTCGTTCGAGCATTACCATCCGGCCAAAGACTCGATGTATCGGCTCGAGGAGAAGTTCCTCGATGACGGTTCGGTCGAACTGGTCGGTTATATGAGAGAAGACACGCGTCTTTATGCGACGCTGAAACAATTTGAGGTGTGAAACAATGATGTGGCAAGAAAAGATTGCGTACTATGATGAATTGGCCCCGTTCGTGACCGAGGCGGAAGCGCGGGTAAAACCATATTTTGAAACGATTGAGGCGACGGCAGAATTTAACCAATACCGCGTCCTCGAGTCGTTCAAGAAGCATAAAGTGTCGGATTTCCATTTCAATCCGACGACCGGGTACGGCTACGACGATATCGGGCGCGACACGCTCGAATCGATTTATGCCGACGTGTTCGGGGCGGATCTCGCCCTGTGCCGCCCGCAAATCATTTCGGGGACGCACGCCATCGGGATCGCCTTGTTCGGTGTGTTGTTGCCGGGGGATGAACTGCTCTATATCACCGGCAAGCCGTACGATACGCTCGAAGAGATCGTCGGGATTCGGGGAGACGGCCGTGGCTCGCTCAAAGAGCTCGGTGTCGGCTACGACACGGTCGAGTTGAAAGACGACAAAATCGACGTCGAGACCGTCATCGCACGGATTCGCCCTGAGACGAAGCTCGTCGGCATCCAACGCTCGAAAGGATATGCCAATCGCCGCAGCATCCCGGTCCAAGAGATCGGGGAGGCCATCGCGACAATCAAAGCGGCGCATCCGCACGTCTTCGTCTTCGTCGACAACTGCTACGGTGAGTTTGTCGAGACGATTGAACCGACCCATGTCGGGGCCGACCTCATGGCCGGCTCGCTCATCAAGAACCCGGGCGGCGGCTTGGCGAAGACGGGTGGCTATATCGCCGGGACGAAAGAGCTCGTCGAACGTTGCTCGTTCCGCATGACGACGCCAGGCATCGGCAGCGAGGCCGGTCCGTCGCTCTATTCGCTCCAAGAGATGTATCAAGGCTTTTATATGGCGCCGCACACGGTCGCCCAAGCGTTGAAAGGGGCGCACTTGACGGCGAGCCTGCTCGGATTGCTCGGGTTCGAGACCGACCCGCACTATACGACGCCCCGGACCGATCTGATTCAATCGGTGACGTTCCGCGATCGCGACAAGATGATCGCCTTCTGCCAGAGCATCCAGATGGCGTCGCCGGTCAATGCCCACGCGTTGCCGGTACCGGCCTATATGCCGGGTTATGAAGATGATGTCATCATGGCGGCCGGGACGTTCATTCAAGGCTCATCGATTGAACTGTCGGCCGACGGGCCGCTCCGTGCCCCTTACACGGCCTACGTGCAGGGCGGCTTGACATACGCCCACGTCAAGGTCGCGCTCATGCTCGCCTTGAGCCAATTGCGGACGAAAGAGCTCGTCACATTTGACCGTGATAAAATCTCACAAAAGTTGTAACCGAAATGTCATGTTAACTTTCTTAACATCTATTGACAGGTTAGTTGTCATGTATTATTCTCACAGTGTGAGACAGAAAAGGAGGGGTAAGAGATGGCCGATCAATTTCGTCGCTCCAACCCGTTGTTTCCGATTGGAATCGTTCAAGATTTGACGCAACTGACAGGTAGGCAGATTCGGTACTATGAAGAACAGGGTCTGATTTCGCCTAGTCGGACGGAATCGAAACGACGGCTCTATTCCTTTAATGATGTCGAACGTCTACTCGCGATCAAGGATTTCATCGATCAAGGTTTCAACTTGGCGGCGATTCGCCATATGCTCGACAATGCGGACGCCAAAGAAGTGGAATCACCAAAAGCACCGGTCGAGGAACCACCGAAGATCTCTGAACAAGAGTTACACAAACTATTGAAAACACAGCTTCAAGAAGCTGGCCGTTTCAATAAGACGTCGCTCATTCAAGGTGAGCTGTCACGTTTTTATCGATGACGCCAGTACATTAACCATTACACAATGTGAGAGGGGACATTTTACCATGGCTAGAAAAACGTTCACGAAAGAAGACATCAAACGGATCGCACAAGAAGAGGACGTACGCTTTATTCGTCTTCAATTCACGGATATCCTCGGTACGATTAAAAACGTCGAGGTGCCAATCAGCCAATTGGACAAAGCACTTGATAACAAGATGATGTTCGACGGCTCTTCAATCGAAGGTTTCGTACGCATCGAGGAATCAGACATGTACCTCTATCCAGACCTCGACACGTGGGTTGTCTTCCCGTGGACGGACGGCAGCGGTAAAGTCGCTCGCTTGATTTGTGATATTTATAACCCAGACGGCACACCGTTCAGCGGTGACCCGCGCGGTAGCTTGAAGCGTAACCTCGAGCGTATGCAAAAGCTCGGCTTCACAGCGTTCAACGTCGGACCAGAGCCTGAGTTCTTCCTCTTCAAGAAAGACTTGAACGGCAAACCGACACTCGAACTCAACGACCAAGGCGGTTACTTCGACTTGGCACCGGTCGACCTCGGTGAGAACTGCCGTAAAGAGATCGTCATCGAACTCGAAAACATGGGCTTCGAAATCGAAGCGTCACACCACGAAGTCGCTCCTGGACAACACGAAATCGACTTCAAATACGCGGATGCAGTCACTACGGCTGACAACATCCAAACGTTCAAACTCGTCGTCAAGACGATCGCAGCGAAATACGGCCTCCACGCGACGTTCATGCCGAAGCCACTCTTCGGTGTCAATGGTTCTGGGATGCACGCCAACATGTCGCTCTTCAAAGGCGACACGAACGTCTTCTACGACCCGAACGGCGAAATGGAATTGTCAGATACAGCCCGTGCCTTCACGGCAGGGATTCTCGAGCATGCTCGTGCGTTCACGGCCGTCTGTAACCCGACTGTCAACTCGTACAAGCGCCTCGTACCTGGTTACGAAGCACCTTGCTATGTAGCATGGAGCGCGCGCAACCGTTCACCACTCGTTCGTGTACCTGCGGCCCGTGGCCTCTCGACGCGTATCGAAGTACGTTCGGTTGACCCAGCGGCGAACCCATACCTCGCCTTGTCGACTCTCTTGGCTTCTGGCCTTGACGGAATCGAGAAGGACATGGCGGCTCCGAAGCCAATCGACAGCAACATCTACGTGATGGACAAGCCAGAGCGTGTTGCGAACGGCATCGACGACCTTCCGGCTACACTCTTCGACGCACTCGAAGTCCTTCGTGCCGACAAAGTCGTGATGGATGCTCTCGGTGACCACATCGGTGAACACTTCCTCGAGTTAAAAGAAATCGAGTGGGATATGTTCCGCACACAAGTGACAGAGTGGGAACGCGATCAGTACATGACGCTCTACTAAGTCGATGAACTGGGGACGTTAACCCTACCAATCAGAGTCCTGAACGAGTCTTCGCAAGGAGAACTTATTCAGGACTCTTTTTCTGTCATTCTATATAATGAGGGAGCATGGATGGCTAGATGAGCGCAATAGAAGAAGCGGAAGGAGGTGCAGCAAGTGGCACTGGCATTAAAAGAGGTATATCATGAAGACTTTTTGTTCGCGTTTGGACAACGTGTTCAATCCGTTTACCCATCGTTTGACGTACAGGCGTTTGTCGCATCGATTGTAGATGAATCATGGGAAGCGTTAGCATTGAAAGGACGTACTCGCCGAATCTCGACAAGACTCGGGCAGTACTTACCTCCACATTACGAATCGGCTTTGGACGTACTGATTGAAATTGCTGACGATTGTATCGGCTTTCCATATTTATTCTTTCCGGACTTCGTAGCAGTCCATGGACAGGCGGAAGAACATTGGGAACGTTCGATGTCTGCGCTCGAACTCTTCACGCAGAAATCGTCTTCTGAATTCGCGATCCGACCGTTTCTGCTTCGTGATTCGAAACGAGTGTTGAATCGCATGATGGCATGGGCCGAGCATCCGAATGAGCATGTACGAAGATTGGCAAGTGAAGGCTGCCGTCCTCGTCTTCCTTGGGCGGAATCGTTACCGATGTTTAAAGAAGACCCGGCTCCAGTGTTGGCGATTTTAGAGTTATTAAAACAAGACCCATCAGTATATGTGAGGAAGAGTGTCGCCAACAACCTCAACGATATCTCGAAAGATCACCCGGAAGTCGTGCTCGCGGTCTCGAAACGTTGGCAGGGCGAACATCCTCATACCGATTGGATTATCAGACATGGGTGTCGAACATTGATCAAATCCGCACATCCCGACGCCTTAACCTTGTTCGGATATGCCCAAGATGCGGCATTAACCGTCCACGCATCGCTTACGATACATCCGAACGTGCTCAGCATCGGGGAGGCGTGCGAGATTCAATACGAGTTGTCGATTCGTCCAGTTGATGAGGCGTATATTCGAGTCGAATATGCGATTGACTTCATAAAGGCCAACGGGAAAGCGAATCGTAAATCATTCCTGTTAGCAAATCGGATTGTCGCTGGGGGTGCACGACTTTCAGCGAGCAGAGTGCACAATTGGTCAGATTTGACGACGCGTCGCCATTATCCAGGTGCGCATCGAATCGTTTTGTTGGTAAATGGACGAAAAGTCGCTGAGAGTCGCATCGTGTTGCATCAACGTGACGATTGATTTATACTCTCGGATTCAATAAGCGGTCCGAAAAAAGGGCAACCCTGTCTAGTCGACGGGGTTGCCCTTTTGGACGTATCGCATAAATGATTAAAAGGCACGTTTGAAGAACGTGGACGCATAGTCGAGCGTCGTATGTAGCGTCGTCGCGAAGACGAGCCCGAAGAAACAGGCCGCCCCGTTCAGGTCGAGCCACGATTTGGCAGCTTCTTCATACGGCGTGAACGTAAGCACGAGCGTGAGCGGGAAACCGAGATAGATGACCCGAATGAGATCGCTCAAGAGCGGCAGGTGTGAGAATAACGACCGATGGGGCATGATCTTCACGTAAGGGAGCCAAAAGCCCCGGAGCGGTCCCCAGCGATAATAGGCGTCCGACTTCAAATCAAGGTCCGGGGAGAGCCAGAACGTCCCAATCAAAGCGCCGAGTAGGAATACGGTCGGGACATCGATGTCAATAAAAGGCGTGGCAATCGCAAGAGCACCGATTGCCACGAGATTCGTACGGGTATGTGTCTTGCCACTCGCCATTAGTGAATCGTCCGGTATACACCGATCACCTTCCCTAAAATCGACACGTTATCGAAATACATCGCTTCAAGTTCATCGTTCTCCGGTTGGAGGCGCACTTTCGAAGCTTCTTTATAAATTCGCTTCACGGTCGCTTCGCCTTCATCTGTCATGGCGACGACAATCTCTCCATTGTCGGCCGTGTTCTGTTGGCGGACGAGGACACGATCCCCATCCAAGATGCCGGCGTTAATCATCGAGTCTCCCGAAACCGAGAGCATATAGACGTTGTCGGAACCGACGACGTGGGCCGGGAGCGGGAAATGTTCTTCCACGTTCTCGATTGCCGTGATCGGCGTACCGGCCGTGACTTTCCCGATGACAGGCACGTACATGACGGCATCATGGTCTTCGACGACTGACATCTCTTCATCTAAAATCTCGATGGCACGGGGCTTCGTCTTGTCACGTCGAATCAATCCACGCTTCTCCAGACGGTCCAAGTGGCCGTGAACGGTCGAGCTCGAAGCGAGTCCGACTGCCTCACCGATTTCACGAACAGAAGGGGGATACCCTTTCGCCCGAACTTCGGTTTTTATAAAATCAAGAATCTGTTGTTGTCTTGCTGACATTTTTTTCAATGGATTTCACCTCGATTATGTCGAATAACCTGCGAACGCATCCTATTCTTTATGGGTTTAGTTTAACACAAGAACACATGAGCGCACAAACATTCGTTCGTTTTTTTCTGCTTGACCGAACAGAAGTTCTTGTTTTATGATGAGAACAGATAAACGAACAGACGTTCTCGAGAACGTGTATTCTTATTCCCAGGAGGTAATCGTTATGAGAGACACAATCAATGGAATCATTTTAGTCGGCATGTTGGCACTTGGAATGTTCGCGTTTTATATGGTCGGGGAGATGCGCCACGACGTCGACGTCGTCGCGACCGAACCGGTGATTGAACATAGCGTCGAAGAAGAAGTCGCTTTGACGGAGGCTGAGTCACTCGAAGCACAGCTTCTCGCCGAACGGGCTGAGGAAGAAGACGACAAGACGACGTGGTTCGCCGCCGAATAATCTTTTCTGATTGCGAATAGTCCCCGAACCTGTGTATCGTAGAGGGCGAATGGAAAGAAAGGAAGTGACGGGATGCGAGTCGTCATTTATTGTCGCGTGTCGACGAACAAGTCCACGCAAGAGACGTCACTCGATCGCCAAGCGGACGAACTGACGCGGATGGCGAAACGTCTTGATGCCGAAATCGTCGATGTGATCAGTGAGCAGGAGAGCGGGTATGAAGTGAACCGGACGGGGTTGCTCGATCTGTTGGAGCACGTCTCGACGTCCGATCTCGATGCCGTGCTCGTCAGCGATGACAGCCGCCTCGGACGAGGGAACGCGAAAATCGCCATCTTGCATACGCTCATGAAACATAACGTCCGCTTGTTGACGATGCAATCGTCCGATGAATACGTCGTCTCGGATGCCGAGAAGATGGTGCTCGAAATCGTCAGCGTCGTCGAGGAGTACCAGCGTAAAATCCATAACGCAAAAATCTCACGCGGCATGCGTCGGGCGGTCGCGAACGGGTTCAACCCGCACCGCAATATCCAGCACCACGACCAAGGCGGCCGGAGCCGTATCGAAGTACCGATCGAGGAGATCGTTCAACTGCGCGAACGCGGGCTGACGTTCGCTGAAATTGCCGCCACGCTCCGTGGTTTTGGCTACGAGGTGTCGAAAGCGACCGTGAACCGCCGCTATTTGGAGCACGTATCAGTGCCAGAAACTTGATTCCTGCTCGCTGATTTTGTACAGTAGAAGAACAAATTCAGTAGAGAGGGGGCGAGCCTGATGCTAGCACCTGAACAGTTGGAGCGAATCAATTTTCTCGCCAACAAAGCGAAGACCGATGGACTGTCATCACAAGAGATGGACGAGCAGCAAGCGCTGCGCCAACAATATTTGAAAGCGTTCCGCCAATCATTCAAATCACAGATGATGGGGATGAAGGTCGTCGATCCAGACGGAAACGACGTGACGCCTGAAAAATTGAAAGACGAGCAGAAACGACATCGCTCAGAGTGACCACGAATGCACATCCTATTTCATATAGGGTGTGCATGTTTGTTATACGCGAACGGCGATCAGGGGGGCCTATTGGACCGTTTTCAAGCGAAAGAAAGTAAACGATTCCAATCAATGTGTTATACTAATTAATTAGTTGTGACACACGAATGAGTGTGCTAAAATATGACGGGTAGAAACTTTGTAACAACAGAGAGGATGAAATTAGTGGAAACAACTACTAAAGAATTATTAGCGATTAACTCGATTCGGACGCTCTCGATTGATGCGGTCCAAAAAGCGAACTCTGGTCACCCGGGGATGCCGATGGGTGCGGCTCCGATGGCGTTCACACTTTGGACGGATAAAATGCGTCACAACCCGAAAAACCCGAACTGGTTCAACCGCGATCGGTTCGTTCTTTCAGCGGGACACGGTTCGATGCTCTTGTACTCGCTTCTTCACTTATCTGGTTACGACCTTTCACTCGACGATCTCAAATCGTTCCGTCAAATGGATTCGAAGACGCCTGGACACCCAGAGTACCGTCACACGGCCGGTGTCGACGCGACGACTGGACCGCTCGGCCAAGGGATCGCCATGGCAGTCGGTATGGCGATGGCTGAGAAGCATTTGGAAGCAACATACAACCGTGATGAGTTCAAAGTGGTTGACCACTTCACGTATGGGATTTGCGGAGACGGTGACTTGATGGAAGGCGTGTCGGCAGAAGCTGCCTCACTCGCTGGTCACTTGAAACTCGGCAAGCTCGTCGTCCTTTACGATTCAAACGACATCTCACTCGATGGCGACCTTCACAAGTCGTTCTCAGAGAGCGTCGAAGATCGTTTCAACGCTTACGGCTGGCAAGTGATTCGCGTCGAAGACGGCACGGATATCGATACGATCGCGAAAGCAATCGATGAAGCGAAAGCGGAAACGTCGAAACCGACCCTCATCGAAGTGAAGACGGTCATCGGTTTCGGTTCACCGAACAAGTCAGGGAAATCAGCCTCACACGGCGCGCCGCTCGGCGAAGCTGAGATCGAACTCACGAAACAGTTCTATAAGTGGGAAGGCGAGAACTTCTACGTACCGACCGAAGTGTACGACTTGTTCAACGAGAAAGTCGTTGAGCCAGGCGCCAAAGCGGAAGCGGACTGGAACGAACTCGTCGCGGCTTACAAATCGACACACCCTGAACTCGGTGCCCAATTCGAGCGTGCAATGAACAACGAGCTTCCAGAAGGCTGGGACAGCGAATTGCCGACGTTCGAAGTCGGTTCGAAGAAAGCGACACGCCAAACGAGCGGTGAAGTGTTGAATGCGATCGCCAAGGCAGTCCCGACACTCTTTGGTGGCTCGGCTGACCTCGCGGGTTCGAACAACACGATGATTAAAGGTGCTGCGGACTTCGATGAAGATCCAGCAGGGCGTAACATCTGGTTCGGTGTCCGTGAATTCGCGATGGCTGCTGCCGTCAACGGTATGGCACTCCACGGTGGAGTCCTTCCGTACGGTGCGACATTCTTCGTCTTCTCAGACTACTTGCGTCCAGCGGTTCGACTCGCGGCCCTCATGGGAATCCCATCGACGTTCGTCTTGACGCACGATTCGATCGCGGTCGGCGAAGATGGCCCGACGCACGAGCCGGTCGAGCACTTGATGAGCTTCCGTGCGATGCCAAACTTGTCTGTCCTCCGTCCTGCTGACGGGAAAGAGACGATTGCGGCTTGGAAACAAGCAGTCACAACGAAGACGACACCATCGCTTCTCGTCTTGACGCGTCAAGCGATACCAGAACTCGAAGGCACGTCGATTGAAGACGCGGCCAAAGGTGGTTACGTCGTCGCCGGTAACTCGAGCGAGGCGGACGTCCTTCTTCTCGGTACAGGCTCTGAAGTCCACGTCCTCGTTGAAGCGCGCGAAGCACTCGCGGCTGACGGTGTGAACGCGGCTGTCGTCTCGATGCCTTCGTGGGAATTGTTCGAAGCGCAATCGGCAGAATACAAAGAGTCGGTGCTTCCATCGTCCATCACGAAGCGCGTCTCGCTTGAAGCGGGCGCGACACTCGGCTGGTACAAATACGTCGGATTCGGCGGTAAAGTACTCGGCATCGACAAGTTCGGCGCCTCTGCCCCTGGGGATCTCCTCATGAAAGAATATGGCATGTCGGTCGACAACGTCGTCGCTGCCGTCAAATCACTTTAATCGCTTGCGAGCAGTGGTGGCCCATCGTTTTGGGTCACCACTTTTTTTACAGACGACTAGCGAATTAGCGTAATATAGTGTATAGTAAAAAACGATGTTTCATATGGTAGAGGAGGTTAAGCCTTGAGTACATTATTCTGGATTCTTCTGATCGTGGCAGCACTAATCGGGGGTATTGCGATCGGTTTCTTTATCGCTCGTAAATACATGATGAACTACCTCGAACAGAACCCGCCGATCAACGAAGATATGATTCGTACATTGATGATGCAAATGGGTCAAAAGCCGTCACAGAAGAAAGTTAACCAAGTGATGCGTGCCATGAACGTTCAAATGAAGAACGAAAAGAAATAAAACGGATTGACCGAAGCACTTTGCGCCCGCAAAGTGCTTTTTTCATCCAGTTTTTGTTAGACAATCGAACAAACTTTCGCTAATCTAATAGAATAGTCTGAATTCAAGACGACATAGGGGGTGTTTCCAATTCGTGTGTTCAAACAACTGGCTTGGTTCTTCAAGCTCGAATGGCGGACGTATGCGCTCGGCATCGTCCTACTCATGTTCGTCGCGGCGCTCGAGCTCGTGCCGCCACGCATCATCGGCCGAATCGTCGATGAAATCAACCGAGAATCGCTCGAAACGGATTTATTGTGGCTCTTGCTCGGCGGACTCGCGGCCGTCGGAATCGGGAACTACGTGGCCCGTTTCTTCTGGCGATACTTTATCTTCGGCGCCTCGATTCGGCTCGGCCGGATGTTACGGAGTCAGCTCTATCGCCACTTCACCGATTTAGATCAACGCTTTTATAAGAAGTCGCGGGTCGGAGATTTGATGGCCCATGCGACGAACGATGTGCAAGCCGTCTCGACGACGGCGGGTGCGGGGATTTTGACACTCGTCGACAGTATTACGATGGGGACGTTCGTCATCATCACGATGGTGACGACGATCAGTTGGAAGTTGACGGTCGTGGCGCTGTTGCCGCTACCGGTCATGGTCGCGTTGACGACACGATACGGCAAACTATTACATAACCGGTTCGGGGTCGCCCAGGCGGCGTTCTCCGAACTGAATGACAAAGTCCAAGAGAGCGTCAGTGGCGTCCGGGTCTTGAAATCGACTGGGGAAGTCGGCCGCGACGTCGACTCGTTCGAGAAGTTATCGGACGAGGTCATGGCGAAGAACGTTCGCGTCGCCAAAATCGATGCCTTGTACGATCCGACCATCTTCGGAATCGTCGGCCTCTCGTATATCCTGTCGATTGGTTATGGCGCCTATTTGATTGAACAAGGCGAGCTGACGATCGGTCAAATCGTCAGCTTCACGGCGTATCTCGGCTTGCTCACTTGGCCGATGCTCGCGTTCGGCTGGCTGTTCAATATCGTCGAACGCGGTCGTGCATCGTACGATCGGATTGAGCGGATGCTCGCCGTCAAACCAGAGATTCAAGATGACCCGTTGGCGGCGACGAAACTCGCGCATTCGGAAATCGAGGCGGACATTCATGTCTTTCGCTATGATGAGACGCCAGTCTTGCAGGACGTGTCGTTCCGGATTGAACGCGGTCGCACGCTCGGCATCGTCGGGCGGACCGGTTCCGGTAAAACGACGCTCGTTCGATTGTTGACGCGGGAGTATGATGTCCATGACGGCACCATCAAAATCGGGGGCATCAACATTCGACAAGTGAAAAAGTCACTTCTGCTCGACAAGGTCGCCGTCGTGCCGCAGGACCATTTCTTGTTCAGCGACTCGATCGCGAACAATATCGCGTTCGGCAAACCGGAAGCGAAACTCGACGAGGTTATGGAGGCGGCCAAAATCGCCGAAGTGCATGATGACATCATGCGGTTACCGGAAGGATACGCCACACTCGTCGGCGAACGGGGCGTGACACTATCGGGCGGCCAGAAACAACGGATTTCAATCGCGCGTGCCCTTATGATTGAGGCGGACGTATTGATTCTTGACGACGCCCTCTCTGCCGTCGATGCGAAGACGGAAGAAGCGATCATCGATCATTTCCGAGCCGGGAATCCCGATCAGTCCCGCTTGATCGTGGCGCACCGATTGTCCGCCGTCGAGCACGCCGATGAGATTCTCGTCCTCGAAGACGGTCGCATCATTCAACGGGGCCGGCATCAGGACTTGATTCGCGAACCGGGATGGTACAAAGACACGTATGATCGTCAACAGCTCGAAGCAATCGTAGAAGGGGGTGGCCACCATGAAGCATGACGTTCAGGAATGGGCGGTCATCAAACGTCTCTTGGCGTACACGAATCGTTACGCGCGTCAACTCGGTCTCGCGTTCGTATTCTTGTTGCTCGCCACCGGGGCAAAACTTGCCGGACCGTTTTTGATTAAAGTCTTTATCGATGAGTTCGTGACGCCAGGCGTCTATCCGACGAACTGGGTCGTCACGTTGCTCGTCGTCTATTTGGTGCTGCATGTGTCGGCAATCATCTTCGACTATTTGCAGTCCATCTCGTTTCAAAAAATCGCCTTGAAAATCGTGCAAAACATCCGGATGGATATTTTCCGTCATGTCATGGGCATGCGGCTCGCCTATTTCGACCGGACGCCGGCGGGCGTGCTCGTCTCGCGCATCACGAACGACACCGAGGCGGTGAAAGAATTGTACGTCGGGGTGATGAGTACGTTCGTCCAGTCGGCCGTTCAGCTGCTCGGGACGTATATATTCCTCTACATCCTCGAACCGACGCTCGCAACGATGGGACTCGTCCTCGTGCCGTTGTTCTGGCTCATCATCTGGGTGTATCGTCGCTACTCGACGAAGTACTTCGCCCAAGTCCGTGACCTATTGTCGCAATTGAACGGACAACTGAATGAGTCGATCAATGGGATGGGAATCGTACAACAGTTCCGTCAAGAAGAGCGGCTCGTCCGCCAATTCGAAGAGACGAACGAGGCCCATCAAGAGGCGCGTTATCGGAACTTGAAGCTCGACAGCATGTTGCTGCGGCCGATCATCGAATTGTTGCTCGCCTTCTCCATCATCGGGCTGCTCGGTTATTACGGCGTCTTGTCGACGACCGAGCAAGTGCAAGTCGGAGTCGTCTACGCCTTCATCAGCTACATCGAGCGCATCTTCCGTCCCGTGCTCGATATCATGCAGCGTTTAAGCGAGTTTCAACAGGCGGTCGTCTCGGCGGACCGTGTCTTTAAAATCCTGGACACGGATGAGCCGGCACCAGGGAAAAGCCTGGAGGGAGCGGCTGAAATCGGCTCCGGGGAAGTCCGGTTTGAGAACGTCACGTTCAGCTATGACGGGGAAGTCGATGTGTTGAAACAAATCTCGTTCGTCGCCAAGCCTGGTGAGACGGTCGCCCTCGTCGGACATACCGGGAGCGGGAAGAGTTCAATCATCAACTTGTTGACCCGGTTCTATCCGTACCAATCAGGACAAATCACGATTGACGGCCATCCGATTGAGCAGTTCGAGGAAGCCGAGCTCCGGGCCAAAGTCGGGCTCGTGCTCCAAGACCCGTTCTTGTTCACTGGGACGATTGAGGACAACTTGAAACTGTTCAACCCGACAATCGACTCGGACAAAGTCCGGGAAGCGGCCGAGTTCGTCCAAGCCCATACGTTCGTCGAGAAACTCGAGGCTGGTTACGGGCATATGGTCGGGGAACGGGGGGCGACATTCTCAAGCGGGGAACGACAGTTGCTCGCCTTCGCCCGGACGGTCGCCCGAGATCCAAAAATCTTGATTCTGGATGAGGCGACGAGTTCGATTGACACCGAGACCGAGGAGCGTGTCCAGCTCGCCCTCGACCGGATGCGGCGTGGTCGAACGACGATTGCCATTGCCCACCGGCTCTCGACGATTCAAGATGCCGATTTGATTCTCGTCCTTCACCGCGGCGAAATCGTCGAACGAGGCAATCATCAATCGTTGTTAAAACAAGATGGGCTTTATAAAAAGATGTATGAACTTCAATCAGGCCAACGTCTGATGTCATAAATTACAAAAAAAGACGCCGGAATCGGCGTCTTTTTTCCATGGAAACGCTCTCCACAATTGATAGGTGGAGAGCCGTTCATTTAAAAGATTAAGGGTTCTGAAGCATGTATAGCCAGCACGTGACGTGTAATCAGCTTGTCTAACTCTTGGCTGACGTGAATCACTTCAGGAGACGTCCAACTGTGCTGTGAAGCGATTTCGTACAGTTCATCGCGTTTCTGTTCAATGGCATAATGTAAGTTTTCAGCTGTGATGACCGCCACGGTATTTCCCCCATCATTATAAAGTCAAAACTGTTTCTTAGGAATATCCAAATCTTAGCATCTGACACTACTGTTTACAAGTTTCATTTCCATTTCAAAGATTACAATTTCAATCAAACAATCGCCATAGAAAAAGATGCGAGCATTTTGAAAAGGTTTTCGCTATAATGGGGCTGAAAGGTGGAAGATCGCATGGAAGTTACCCTTTGGCTCGCATTTGGGGCGGGCGTCTTGTCATTTTTGTCTCCGTGCACGCTACCGTTGTATCCAGTCTTTTTATCATATATCACTGGGGTCTCTGTCTCTGACTTGAAGAGCGAGGGACTGCGGCAGCGCACGGCATGGTTTCATACGTTCTCATTCCTCTTCGGTTTCTCCATCGTCTTTCTCGTGCTCGGTTTGTCGACCTCGCTGATTGCCGACGTGTTCATTCAATACAAAGACAGTTTGCGCATGTTCGGTGCCATCCTCATCTTCGTATTTGGTGTCTTCTTGGCAGGTCTATGGCAACCACGCTTTATGATGCGCGAGAAAAAGCTCGCATTGGGAGAGCGCAAGAGCGGCTATTTTGGGACGGCACTCATCGGAATCGGGTTCGCGGCAGGGTGGACACCTTGTACCGGACCAATCCTTGCTGGCGTCATCGCCCTCGCGGCTTCGAACCCGAGTCAGGGAATGGGCTATATGTTGGCCTACGTCATCGGCTTTGCCATCCCGTTCCTCGTCATGGCCGGTTTTGTCGGCAAAATCAAGTATTTGGCACGCAACAGTGCCAAGGTAGCAAGATTCGGAGGCTATTTGATGATGGCTTTCGGCGTCGTATTATATTTTGATGGCATGAACCGCTTCGCTGCATGGATGAGCGAATTAGTAGGATTCACCGGATTTTAAAGGGGTTGACCGAATGTCGATATTTTGGGGATCGACCCTCGTCGCACTGATGATGGGTTTGATTGCGAGCTTCGTTCGCGTCAAAGCGTCAGCACGTCCGACGAATGCGAAAAAGATTTTGATTCCACCGCTCGCGATGTCGACGGGCATGTTACAATTTCTCGTCCCGGCGTTTCGATTGACTTGGCTCGAAGTCGGAGAGGCGCTGATCGTCGGATTGATTTTCAGCGTGTTTCTCATCAAGACGTCGAACTTCGAGAAACGTGACGGAGAGGTGTACTTGTCCCGTTCGAAAGCGTTCTTTATCGTCGTGTTTGTCTTATTGGCCATCCGCACGGTCATGAAGGCGTTCATCGGGGATGAGGTCAATATTTTCGCGACGGGTGGCCTGTTCTACTTGATCGCCTGGGGCATGATCGTCCCGTGGCGCATCGCGATGTACCAAAAGTACAAACAAATCGTAGCATCATAAACGGCGTCCCTTGTGGGGGACGCCGTTTTGTCGATTAAGAAGATTTTTTGGTCATGGCTGCCTCGGTCTCGGCATCGATTCCGGTGTTCGCCTTGACGAGGATCCGTTCGAAGTTTCCGGCGACTTCATCCGACTTCGTCACGTACGTGCCGACGATGGCGGCGAGGAAACCGAGCGGAATCGAAACGATACCCGGGTTCGTGAGCGGGAATAGCGCCTCGCCGATAAAGATGGCCGAACCGTCCGGCGCCCAGACGTTCGGGCTGATGGCGACGAGGAAGAGCGACGAGAACAAGCCGACGATCATACCGAACACGGCGCCTCCGGTGTTGAACCGTCTCCAATAAATCGTGAACAAGATGACCGGCAAGTTCGCACTGGCGGCCACGGCGAACGCGAGCGAGACGAGGAATGCGACGTTCATCGACTGGGCGAAGAACGCGAGTCCCATTGAGACGAGGGCGACCGCGATTGAAGCGATCCGGGCCGCTGTGACTTGTTCTTTCTCGGTCGCTTCCCCTTTCCGAACGATATGTCCGTAGAAGTCGTGGGCGAACGCCGAAGCGGCCGACAAGACGAGGCCGGCGACGACGGCAAGGATCGTGGCGAAGGCGATTGCCGCCACAAAGGCGAACAACAAGTCACCACCGAGCACTTGGGCTAGCAGCGGTGCGGCCATATTTCCGGCAGGGTTGGCCGCGATGATGGCATCCGAGCCGACGAACGCGGCCGCCCCGAATCCGAGGAAAATCGTCAATATGTAGAACGCACCGATGACCCATGTCGCATAGACGACAGATTGGCGTGCCGTCGGCGCATCCTTGACCGTGAAGAAACGGATGAGGATGTGGGGCAGACCGGCCGTCCCGAGGACGAGCGCCAAGTTGAGTGAGATGGTGTCGAGCGGAAGTTTGAACTTGTTGCCCGGGTCCAAGAAGCTGTCTCCCAGCGGTGTCGCCTTGCTGACCTCGGAGAACATCGTGAACACCGAGAAGTCAAAGCGGGCGAACACGAGGAACGAGATGATGGCGGTCCCGATCATCAATAGGACAGCTTTCGTGATTTGGACCCATGACGTCGCGGTCATCCCCCCGAAAACGACGTACACCGTCATCAAGATGCCGACGACGACGACACTCGTCGTATACGGGATACCGAGCAATAGCTCGATGAGCGCACCGGCCCCGACGAGCTGCGCGATCATATAGAAAATCGAGATGACGATGGCGTTCATGGCGGCGACACCGCGGACGCGCGGTTTGTTGAAACGAGCCGCAATCATATCGGCCATCGTGTACTTCCCGAGGTTACGAAGCGGCTCGGCGACGAGATAGAGCACGACGAGATAAGCCACTAAGAAACCGATTGAGTAGAAGAACCCGTCAAACCCGGCGAGGGCGATCATCCCGGCGATTCCGAGGAAAGAAGCGGCCGACATGTAGTCGCCGGCGATGGCGAGCCCGTTTTGGAAACCGGTCAGCCCCCCATCGGCCGTATAAAAGTCACTTGCGGTCTTCGTCTTCCGGGCGGCGAAGAACGTGATGACGAGCGTGAGCCCGACAATCGCAAGGAATAAGAGAATGGCGGTCCAGTTCATCGGTCGTCCTCCTCTTGTTTGAGGGCGGTGACGAGTTCGTCAAACCGACGGGCCCGGCGGCTGTACATCACACAGAACGTCCAGGTCATGAAGAATTGGGCGAAGGCGAGCACCCAAGCCCACGTGATGTCCCCGGCGACGGGGATGTTCAAAAAGCTGAAGTAACTAGTCGAAATCGGTAACGTGAAATAAAAGATGAGGGAGAAGATGATGGATGGAACAATGAACCGATTCTTTTCTCGCATCAATTTGTGGAACGTTTGGCTCTCGACAATCGCTTCGGCCGAGCGGGTACTGTCGGTTTGCGTGACGTGCGTGACATCATGCATGTAAGGACCTCCTTCGGTATCAAGATACGTACATTATAGAAATGTAAATAAAGGAAAAGCTATCCATTTTTTATTGTCCAAAATGAAATTGTTATACTGATATTGGTCATACCACTTTTATGTAAGCGTTTTCAATATTGTCTATATTATGAACGTTATCTTTGGATAGTTAATTCTCTTGAAAAAGGTACTTTTGACCTACTAGTCGTATGGCACAATTTGAGAAGCGGGAGACATAACCAGTCGGTTGCATCGAGTCGTCATGAAGAGTTGGACAAAAAAAGACGCCAGGCCCATGGCCTGACATCTCGTCTCATTGCTGGAAGTAATGTTGGTACACTTTCCAATCGATTTGTTCTTCTTCAAGCGCCTTCTTTAAAAACTTATGATCCCGCTTCGGTGTCGCAGCGATATAGCCTTTGACGACGAGCTCGGTCGTCATTTCACGGGCCCGGGTCTCGAGGGCGAACTGTCCGATCTTACCGGCGATCTTGCGGATGGCGACGTCCCGGAACAGCTCCGGTACCGGTGTGACGAGGCGGTCGAGCAACGTGCGCGTCTCCGGCGTCCATAAGTGGCGAGTCTTGTCGATGTAGTCATCCTCGATGTCGAGGAGTGAGCGCCCATCTTCTTTTGGCATTCGTTTCAAAAATTTACGGAACATAAAGTAACCGCCGATCGACATTAACCCGATCATCACGAATCCCCAGAAGACAATGAAATACATCATCAAGTTTTCTGGCATCGTCTTTCCCCCGTTCTGTCATTTCACGTTCATTCATGCTAAGTATACAAAAAAGGGGCGCGATACAAAAGCTACAGCTATCCGTTCCCTACTATAAAGATGGACGAAACGGGCCGGTTTCGTTAGAATAGATAGCGTTGCAATGAGCAAGACATCGTATAAATCGTATTGTCCAGAAAGGAAAGAGCCATACATGAATCAATTAAAACAAGAAGTAGAGAAGCGTCGGATTTTCGGCATCATCTCGCACCCGGATGCCGGTAAGACGACGCTAACGGAGAAGTTGCTCCTTCACGGGGGCGCCATCCGTGAGGCGGGGACGGTCAAAGCCCGCAAAAATTCCAAGCATGCCAAGTCGGACTGGATGGAAATCGAGAAACAACGTGGAATCTCGGTCACCTCGTCGGTCATGCAGTTCGTCTATCAAGACAAGGTCGTCTCGATCATGGACACGCCAGGTCACAACGATTTCGGGGAAGATACGTATCGCGTGTTGACGTCAGTCGACAGTGCCGTCATGGTCATCGATGCGGCCAAAGGGATTGAGACGCAGACGAAGAAACTGTTCCAAGTCTGTCGGATGCGGGGGATTCCGATCTTCACGTTCATGAACAAATTGGACCGCCAAGCGAGAGACCCGCTCGAACTTATGGAAGAGCTCGAAGAAGTGCTCGGCATGCCTTCGGTCGCCGTCACGTGGCCGATTGGGAGCGGGATGCAGTTCGAAGGCGTGTACGACCGCCTGAAGAACGAAGTCCACTTGTTCCGCGGCGAGAAATCGACGCTCACGTTGAACGAGGACGGCGTCAATGATCCGATTCTTGCCGACTATTTGACGGAAGAGAACTTGACGAACCTCCGAGACGAAATCGATTTGCTCGACGGTGCCGGCAATGAAATCGAAGTCGATGCGATTCAGCACGGGAAACTGACTCCGGTCTTTTTTGGGACGGCCCTCGTCGACTTCGGCGTGACATCGTTCTTGAACCATTACCTCGAGATGTCACCGGCCCCTGAGGCCCGCAAGTCGAACGTCGGTCCGATTGACCCGACATCAGAAGAGTTCAGCGGCTTCGTCTTCAAGATTCAAGCGAACATGAACCCGGCCCACCGTGACCGTATCGCTTTCGTCCGCATCTGTTCGGGCGTGTTCGAGCGCGGCATGGACGTCACGCTCACACGGACTGGGAAGAAAATCAAGTTGAGCCAATCGACGCAACTCATGGCCAACGACCGGGAGACGGTCGATCAGGCGTTCGCGGGGGACGTGATCGGGATTTACGATTCGGGAACGTACCAAATCGGCGACACGATCACCACATCAAAACAAAAAATCGCGTTCGAGGCGTTGCCGACGTTCCCGCCTGAACTGTTCATGCGCGTTTCGCCGATCAACTCGCTCAAATCGAAGCATTTCCACAAAGGTGTGGAACAGCTCGCCCAAGAGGGAGCGATTCAAGTGTATCGCAACGAATACAACGAGATTTATCTCGGTGCGGTCGGTCAACTCCAATTTGAGGTGTTCGAGTATCGCTTGAACAATGAATACGGTGTCGACATCCGCATGGAGCCGGTCTCGTACAGCGTCGCGCGTTGGGTGAAGGACAAGGAACTGAAGGCGCTCAAGCCGTTCCAAGACTCACGCAACATGCTCGTGACGGATCGTTGGGAGCGTCCCGTGTTCTTGTTCGCCAACGAGTTCACGTTCGACCGCTTCAAAGAACGGTATGAAGACGAGCTCACGCTCGTCGACGCCCTCGACGTCAACGTCGAGATTGGCGCAGAATAATGATTCGAGACGGCTCTTGTCCAAGGGCCGTCTTTTCTCGTTTCAGTGAGTTTGACGTCGCTAATAAGTTTTACTTATGACTAATTTGTGACGGAATGTATTTTACGTCACGCTATAGTTGTATTATGATAAACATGTGATAAGTAAGCGATTACGGCACGTGCCGAAGTCGCCGCTTTCAAAAAGGGGGATATCGTATGGAACAGACGAACGTATTAGACGCTTTCAAATCTCGGACGCAGTTCGAGGTCAATGGACAAGCGTACGATTATTACCGGCTTAAAAAGCTTGAAGAAGAAGGGGTGACGGAACTTAGTCGACTTCCGTACTCGATTCGTGTCTTGCTCGAATCGGTGCTTCGCCAACAGGATGGCCGCGCCATCACGAAAGAACACGTCGAAAACTTGGCTAAATGGGGTACTGCCGAAGTTTCGAAAGACATCGATGTTCCATTCAAACCGGCTCGCGTCGTCCTTCAGGACTTTACGGGGGTTCCGACGGTCGTTGACCTCGCCTCGCTTCGCAAAGCAATGAGCGATCTCGGGGGAGACCCGAACAAAATCAACCCAGAAATCCCGGTCGACCTCGTCGTCGACCACTCGGTCCAAGTCGATGCGTACGGATTTGCCGGCGCACTCATGAAAAACATGGACATCGAGTTCGAGCGCAACGAAGAGCGTTACAAGTTCTTGCGTTGGGCGCAGACAGCGTTCGATAACTATCGTGCCGTACCGCCTGCGACAGGGATCGTTCACCAAGTCAACTTGGAGTACTTGGCTTCGGTCGTCCTCGAGAAGAACGATGGTGAAGGCAATGTCGCGTATCCAGATTCACTCGTCGGGACAGACTCGCACACGACGATGATCAACGGTCTCGGCGTCCTCGGATGGGGTGTCGGTGGAATCGAAGCCGAGGCGAGCATGCTCGGCCAACCGTCTTACTTCCCGGTACCAGACGTCGTCGGCGTCAAAATCATCGGTGAAGTCAATCCGGGTGTCACAGCGACAGACGTCGCGCTCGTCGTCACCGAGATGCTCCGTAACGAGAAAGTCGTCGGCAAGTTCGTCGAGTTCTTCGGTCCATCGCTTCACACGATGCCGCTCTCAGACCGGGCCACGATTGCCAACATGGCACCAGAATACGGTGCGACTTGTGGCTTCTTCCCAGTCGACACCGAGACGCTCAACTACATGCGCACGACAGGTCGCCCAGAAGAATTGATCGACCTCGTCGAAGCGTATTCGAAAGCGAACGACTTGTTCTACACGCCAGACCAAGCGGATCCGTCATTCACGAAGACGCTCACGCTCGATTTGTCGAAAGTGGAACCGTCACTTGCTGGACCGAAACGTCCACAAGACCGAATCAACTTGTCAGACCTTCAGTCAGCATTTGTCGACAGCGTGACGGCACCAGCCGGACACAGCGGTTTCGGACTTGACCGGGCTGAGCTCGACAAAACGGCAGCTGTCAACTACACGGACGGCGCTGTCGACATGCGCACGGGTGACGTGGCGATTGCAGCCATCACGAGCTGTACGAACACATCGAACCCATACGTCATGGTCGGCGCAGGTCTCGTCGCGAAGAAAGCCGTTGAACGTGGTCTCACGGTTCCTAAATTCGTGAAGACGTCGCTCGCACCGGGCTCGAAAGTCGTTACCGACTACCTCGACAAAGCCGGTCTCACGCCATACCTTGACCAACTCGGTTTCAACACCGTCGGTTACGGCTGTACGACATGTATCGGCAACTCGGGTCCGCTCGACCGCGAAGTCGAAGAAGCGATCACATCGAACGATTTGCTCGTCTCGTCGGTCCTCTCGGGGAACCGTAACTTCGAAGGCCGCGTCCACCCACTTGTAAAAGCGAACTTCTTGGCGTCACCGCCACTCGTCGTCGCATACGCGCTCGCCGGGTCGGTCAACTTCGATATCATGAACGAGTCGTTCGGAACGGACAAAGATGGCAATGAAGTCTTCTTCAAAGACATCTGGCCATCGAACGATGAAATCAAGATGGTCGTTCAAGACGTCGTCTCACCGGAAGCGTTCCGCAAAGAGTACGATACAGTGTTCACGGGCAATGAACGTTGGAACGCGCTTGACGTCCCAGAAGGCAACTTGTATGACTTCTCAGACGACTCGACGTACATCCAAAACCCACCGTTCTTCGAAAACCTCGAGCCAGAGGCTGGAGAAGTTCACGCATTGAACGGCCTTCGTGTCATCGGGAAGTTTGCCGATTCGGTCACGACCGACCACATCTCACCGGCCGGTGCGTTCTCGAAGACGACACCAGCTGGACAGTACCTTCAGTCGAAGGGCGTCGCACCGCTCGACTTTAACTCGTACGGCTCACGTCGTGGGAACCACGAAGTCATGATGCGTGGGACGTTTGCGAACATTCGCATTCGTAACCAAGTCGCACCAGGCACTGAAGGCGGCTTCACCACGTACTGGCCGACCGGCGAAATCATGCCGATGTATGATGCAGCCATGAAGTACAAAGAGCAAGGTACAGGCCTCGTCGTCTTCGCAGGAAACGACTACGGTATGGGCTCGTCGCGTGACTGGGCAGCCAAAGGAACGAATCTTCTCGGCATCCGTGCCGTCATCGCACAGAGCTTCGAACGGATTCACCGCTCGAACCTCGTCATGATGGGCGTCTTGCCACTCCAGTTCATGGACGGGGAGTCGGCCGACTCTCTCGGACTCACAGGCGAAGAAGCGATCGACATCCAAGTCGACGAGTCAGTCCGCCCACGTGATATCCTGAACGTCAAAGCAACACATGAGAACGGCACAGTGACCGAGTTCAAAGTCGTCGCTCGCTTCGATTCTGAAGTCGAGATCGATTACTACCGTCACGGTGGCATCTTACAGATGGTTCTCCGCAACAAATTGAAGTAAGCCAATGACCTTCCTTTTGCAAAAAAGGAAGGTTTTTTTTGTGAATGTGCGAATATGAGGTGAGAGGATGACTCATATCGGGAACAGAATGGGGAGAGGGGGGAGTGTATGGAACGACAGACGAAATCAGGTAAAAGCTGGTGGCAACGGCTGACGCAAAAAGAGGAAATGCCGGAGGAAGAGATTGACCTTACGCTTCCACAGTTGCGAGAAGCCATCCATGAATATGAGCAGACGTTACCGAAAGGCGTCAATCGTACGGTCTTACTCGACGAGGCCCAAGAAATCGATTTGGCTCGACTAAAAAAACACTTGCCCGGAAAACCGAGACAGCGGTTTTATATGTCAAAAGAGACGTTTCATATCGTCCCCGAGGACGAGCGGGAATTGGTTTATGAGATGGATCAAGTGCAGCGGGCGCTCGATTTATATTTTGAACAAGAAAAAAAAATACCGTTTCGAAAATTTCAACAAACATTGCAATTGGATTTGACTCGATTACGTGAGGGTGGCTACTTGAAAGTACTGCCAAAACGGCCTTATTACGTCGTTGATGAGACGTTAATCGTGTCTTTGGAACCGAAACCGCTGGAGTGACGACATACCATCGTCACTTTTTTTGACATGGCCGGCCGAGCACGTCATGGGGTTGAGTCGGGTTTACAAACTATGTTACGGTGGAAAACGTATATGAAAATAAGAAAATTGAATAGGAGTGAGATTATGGAAAGGAAAAGCAAAGTAACGACCGTTTTTCTCGTTTCAGCCATCATTACGGTCTTATTCACGATCTGGGGTGTCATCCCAGAGAGCGTCCTCGGCAACGCCAGTCTCTTAAATGTGACGACGAAACTGCAGGGCTGGCTCTCGAACGGCTTTGGTTGGTTTTATTTACTCAGTGCGACCGGAATTCTCCTCGTCGCCATTTTTTTAATCTTCTCGAGGTTCGGGTCAATTCGACTCGGGAAAGATACGGATCGTCCGGAATTCGGCTATCTATCATGGTTCGCCATGTTGTTCAGCGCCGGGATGGGTATCGGACTCGTGTTCTGGGGGGCAGCGGAGCCGTTGTCTCATTTTCACGCGCCGCCATTCGAGTCGGGTTCACCTGAAGGCGATGCGCGTACCGCGATGCGCTATTCGTTCTTCCACTGGGGCTTGCATCCTTGGGCGATTTACGCGATGATCGCGCTCGCCATCGCTTACTCGACGTTCCGGAAAGGTCGCCCGGCGACAATCGGGGAGACGATCGGGTCGCTCGTCAATGACCGCTACGAAACATCGGTCAAGCGGACGGTCGATGTGTTGGCCATCATCGCGACCGCGTTCGGTGTGGCGACATCGCTCGGCTTCGGGGCCCAGCAAATTGCCGGTGGCCTTCATTTCTTGATTCCAAGCGTACCGAATGCGTTTATGACACAGTTAGTCATCATCGCTATCGTGACCGTGCTCTATATGATCAGTGCCTCGACGGGACTCGAGAAAGGGATTCGTATCCTAAGTAATACGAACATCTTTCTCGCCATCGTCCTATTGATTGCGACGCTCATGGTCGGACCGAGTGCCTTCATCCTCGATTTGTTCACGCAGACGATCGGGACATACTTGCAACAGTTACCGTCGATGAGTTTCCGGACGGCTGCATTTGAGCCAGCGGAACGTGAATGGATCAACGGATGGACGATCTTCTATTGGGCTTGGTGGATTTCATGGTCACCATTCGTCGGGACGTTCATCGCCCGTGTCTCGAAAGGACGTACGATTCGTGAGTTCATCATCGGTATCCTGCTCGTACCTACCTCGTTCGGTCTACTCTGGTTCTCCGTCTTCGGAGGTGCCGCTATCTGGGCCGACTTGAACGGCGGAGCAAACTTGATTGCCACGGTCAACGAGATCGGCACGGAAGTCGGATTGTTCGCTTTGTTCGAGACGTTTGGTGGGTTTGGGACAATCCTTAGTATTGTCGCCATCTTCTTGGTCTCTGTCTTCTTTATCACGTCAGCGGACTCGGCGACATACGTGCTCGGCATGTTGTCGACGAACGGTAAACTCGTGCCACCGATGCGAATCAAGCTCGTCTGGGGATTCATTCAGTCCTCAATCGCCGCCGTACTCTTATATGTCGGTGGACTCGGAGCGCTCCAAGCGGTCGCAATCCTGGTCGCGTTCCCCTTCATCTTCGTGTTAATCCTGATGATTGTCGCCTTGTTCAAAGATTTGTCCGATGAACCGGACGAACGGGACAAGTATATTGAAGCGTATAAGCAGGAAGAAGAAGATAAGCTCGGATAAAGCGAAAGGGTCTCGGTTGAGGCCCTTTTTTGGTTGTAAATGTTTTGCAGGACCCTCTCGCTAGTGTAGGATAGTAAGTGAAGAAGATTGGGAGGGCATTCTATGAAACAACATGTGAAAAAGCGATTGAGTTGGGTGATTTTTGCCGGAATCCTCATTGTCGGCGTCCTGCTCGCCTATAACTTTTACTCGATCATGAACTTGAATGACGACGAGGGCCGCGTCAACCGGGCCGAACCGTTCTACACATCCGTCGTGATCGGTTATGAAGAGAAGAAACTGCCGGAGAACGGCGAGACGTTGGAAGTTCGTGAATATGAAGTGACATACGATGAAGACGGTCATTTCGTGTCTGAGGTCGTGGAAGGTCCTAACGTCGGGGCCCGGGCCGAATGGGACGGTACCGTTTATCGTGAGTTCAATCCGGACGGTGAGGAGACGAACAGCCAAGAGACGAGCTCCGGCGCCGTGGCACCGCACCCATTCCTGTCGCGCGCGACGAATGAGCAGATTCGCAAATGGCTCGACGATGGCACGCTCGGTTCGAGCGAAGGTGACGTCGATATCATCAATCGCACCGCGCAAGCGTTCGTCAAAAAAGAGTCGCCTGAGGCTGTCCCGGCAGAGTGGGTCGAAAAGTATCCATCGATTTTCAGTGAAGATGAGAATGAAGAGGCCGTGACGTATTACGTCGATGCGAACGAGCGCATCTTGCTCGCCGCCGAATCACGCAACAACGGAAAGTTGTTCCATTCGATTCGAATGACTTCTTTTGAATCACGATAACCCGGCGAGGAGCAGACTGAAACGTCGGCTCCTTTGTCGTCTAAAAAGGAGAATACTATGAAACAAATCACTTTAGATCAAGTGCAATCGGACTTGACGGCGTGGGAAGCGGGCGGGCGCATCGAGGAAGCGGCGTTATTGTCTTACGCCCATTGGTCCCGCGCGACCGGGCACCGTCAAGAGTTGATTCGCACCTTGACGCTCCTCGCTTCGAGACGATTCGAAGCGCGCCAGACCATCGACCCGTTGTTACATCGTTGGGTCAAAGAATTGGAGTCACTCAACGCATTGCCGCCAGCACTACGCGTCAGTCAATTATACGAAGTGCTGCGACGTCACAAACAGCATTTGCACGTCGAATGGCCAAAATTACGGGAGACGGATTATGCGTCGATGAAAGTCCAAATCTTGACCGAGTACGAGGCGAAGACGTCTGAATTGCTCGAGCAACTCGAACAGCTCCACGACGAGATTGAACGTGCCAAATCCGACCTTCGTGATTCGGAGTTCAAAGGTCAACTCGAGCGGTTATTCCTCGTCGTCATCGAGGCGATGCAAGAAGTGGCCGCACTCGAGGATGACACGGCTTCGCTCTTGGCGTCGATGCAAGGCAATTACTTCAGCCGTGAATCGTTCCACCGTTTTGGTGAACGGGTCGATCTCGTCAAACAGCGGCTCGCCACGATAGTCGAGCATTTGCCGGAGCAGACGGAACAGGTCCGTTCGAGCGCCATCGAATCCCTCGAGGCGATGATTGGGCTCTCGGACGTGAAGCAACGTGTCAAAGCATGGTATCGTTTCCTCTTGTTCCAAAAAGAACGGGAAAAGGCGGGCTTCTCGTCCAAACATCAACCATCGCTCCATCTCGTGTTCACCGGAAATCCCGGCACGGGCAAGACGACGCTCGCGCGTCTCATGGCCGAGATTTATTTTGAGCTCGGTCTACTCGCCCGTCCCGACGTCGTCGAGGCCGATCGGTCGAGTCTTGTCGGCGCGTTCGTCGGACAGACCGAGGAGCAAGTCATGAACAAAGTGAAAGAAGCCGAGGGGGGAGTCCTGTTCATCGATGAGGCGTATGCGCTCAAACGGCAGGACGCGAGCGGAAGTGACTATGGCCAGGCCGCCATCGATACGCTCGTCGCCGCGATGACGAGTGGCGAGTACGCCGGTAAATTCGTCGTCATCCTCGCCGGTTATCCGGAAGAGATGCGTCACTTCCTCTTGGCCAATCCGGGGTTACGTTCGCGCTTCCCGGAATCGAACCACTACGAGTTGCCGAACTATAGTGACGACGAGCTCGTCGCCATCGGGGAGAAAGTCGCCGCAGAGAACAATTACGTCCTGACGGTCGAGGCGAAACGCGCCTTGATTGCGCGCATCGACCGGGAACGGGTCGACGCCACGTTCGGGAACGCGCGCACGGTGCATAACATTCTGCTCGATGCCATGTTCAAAAAAGGGTCTCGCTTCGGTGCCGATGCCCCGCTCGACGAGATGGCCTTGTTGACAGAAGTCGATTTCGAGATGGATGCGACCGAGGACACATCAGCCCCGACACTCGACGATTTGGTCGGGATGGACGAGGCGAAACGTCAACTGCGTGAAATCGAAGCGCTCGTCACGATTCAAAAACGACGCCGCGAACTTGGATTGAAGACGGCACCGGTCCAACTTCATGCCGCACTCGTCGGCAACAGCGGGACAGGGAAAACGACGTTCGCGCACCTGTATGCCCAGCTGTTGAAGAAGACCGGTTATTTGAAACGGGGACACTTGAAAGTCGTCAGCCGGGCCGATCTCGTCAGCGGCTATGTCGGCCAGACCGCCCAAAAGACGAAAGCGGCAATCCGCGATGCGCTCGGCGGCGTGATGTTGATTGACGAAGCGTACAGTTTGAACGGCGGTCCGAACGACTACGGACGTGAAGCGATCGATACGCTCGTCGATGAGATGCCGAAACACGGGGACAACCTCGTCGTCGTCATGGCGGGTTACGAGGCGCCGATGCGGCGATTGATCGAGTCGAACCCGGGGCTGAACAGTCGAATCAAACGTACCATCCAGTTCGAGGATTACTCGACCGACCAACTCGTCGAGATCGCCAAGACGTATGCCGCGAAATTTGGTTATACGTATGACGAGGCGGTGGAGCAAGCGCTCATGGAGCGACTGTCCGGCATCGAGCGACCAAACGCGCGAACGGCGCTGTCGTTGATTGACGAAGCCATCGCGAGACAGTCTTATCGTTTGATGGACGGACAGGCTGAAACTGAGGACTTGAATCATATTTTAGTAGTAGATATTAAGACCAAGTTATAATATAATGACCTTGAAAGCGAGGACGATTCAATGCATACGATTCAGATTCCGGTCCGCTACCAAGAGACCGACATGATGGGCATCGTCTATCATGCGAACTATTTAGTCTATCTCGAAATTGCTCGAACTGAGTTATTGCGCGAGCTCGGGGTTGAATATAAAGACATGGAACAGGCGGGCTTCGTCTCTCCGGTGACGAACGTCTCGGTTGACTATAAGAAGAGCGTCACGTTCGGGGACACGGTCCACGTCCGGGTATGGGTCGACAGCTATTCGAAGATTCGGACGGTCTATGGCTATGAATTGACCGATCAAGACGGGAATCTCGTCGGTTCGGCGAAGACGACCCACGTCGTCGTCAAACAGGGTGACTTCAAACCAATCCGTCTCGACCGCGAGTTTCCAGAGTGGCATGACATGTATATGCGTGTCATGAGTCCCGTCACATAACAGTGGTTCTTTTGTACCGTCAGTATGGTATCATATCTTGACGGTATTTTTTGTACAAAGAAAGGGGAAGATCGCATGCGAAAACCATCTCTGTTGATGGTATGCTGCGCCTTGACGCTCACCTTGGTGGGCTGTAACACAAGCAACCAAAACGAAGCGGAAGAAGCCGATAACAAACCGGCTGAAACCGAGACTGAACAACGAACAGAAACGCCGGCCGATGTGCCGAAGGATACAGAAGACGAAGTGGTGGAAGAAGCTCCGGCGCCTGAAGCCGAGCCACCGGCAGAAGACAAGCCTGCGGAAGACAAGCCTTCAGAAGAACCGGCAACAGACGAGCCTGAGGGCGAAGAAAAACCTGTTGCCGAGGCACCGCCTGTGGAAGAACCGGCTCAGACGCCGAGCGAGCCGCTCGAGCAAAATGGGACGGCGAATCTGAAACTCGATACGCTCATCCTCGTCAATAAACAAATCGCCTTGCCGGCCGGTTACAAACCGAACGACCTCGTGACGGCAAACATCGACTTCGTCGATACGGCGTCCGGGGAGCGGAGAATGCTCCGTAAAGAAGCCGCACAGGCGATCGAGAAATTGATGGCCGGTGCGAAAACGGCCGGAATCGATTTGAAAGGGACGAGCGCGTTCCGTTCATACGACTATCAAGTCCAATTGTTTAACGCTTACGTCGCCAAAGACGGAAAAGAACAAGCGATGAAGTATTCGGCACCGCCGGGCCATTCTGAACATCAGACGGGACTCGCCATCGACGTCTCGAGCGCCTCGGTCGGGTATCAATTGACACAAAGCCTTGAGCAGACGAAAGAAGGCAAGTGGTTGGCCGACAACGCCCATAAATATGGGTTCATCGTCCGCTATCAACGTGCCTACGAAGCGGAGACGGGTTATATGTTTGAACCGTGGCACTTACGCTACATCGGGGTGGAACATGCGACGAACGTTCACAAGACGAACGTCCCGTTCGAACGCTATCTCGAGCAATCCATGAATTAAGGGGAATCGCGATGCCTTATTTGACAGAAATCATCATGATCATCATCAGCTATCTACTCGGTTCAATCCCGTTCGCCCTCCTCGTCGGTAAGCTCGGCTATAAAGTCGATGTCCGCGAGCACGGGAGCGGGAACTTGGGCACGACGAACACGTTTCGCGTGCTCGGGAAGAAAGCCGGTACGATCGTCCTGCTAGGCGATATGGGGAAAGGCTTGGTCGCAGCGTTATTGCCGCTCCTATTCGGGAGCGAGATGAGCCTGCTCCTCGCCGGGATTCCGGCCATCATCGGCCACTCTTATCCCATCTTCGCCAAATTCAAGGGCGGAAAATCGGTGGCGACGAGCGCGGGCGTGCTGCTCGCGGCGTTCTCGTGGTTTTTCGTCGTCGTCGTCGGTACGTTTATCGTGACGCTGCTCGTCTCAAAGATGGTGTCGCTCTCGTCGATGGCAGCCTCTGTCGTCGCACTCGTGACGGTCGTCGTCTATGGCCTCATGACGAAAGACTGGTTGCCGCTCATCGTCATCGTCCCGCTCGCCTTGTTCATCATCATCAAGCACCGTTCGAACTGGGAACGCATCCGTGCGGGCACGGAACCGAAAGTGCCGCTGTTTCAAAAACGAAAAGGATAACGACTGGACCGAACTGATTATCTCTCTGTATGGGAGTGTTGGTTTGGTCTATTTTTGTAGGAGGGACGCACATGTTAGATTGGATCGATCCGACCGATGCATTGACATATGTTTCGTGAGTTACAAAAAAAATTGAGTGGTGAATCACTCTTTACGAGATGATTGTTGTGGATTTCCGTTGATTTTTGACGATAATTACGAAAAAAGTGTTGGATTTGCCCGTTCTTTACTTTCTGTTTACGTTAAATTTACATCCGTTCGCTACACTGAAAAAGGAAGCGATATTTGCGGAGGAGGCAGGGAAGTGTCTTTAATTGGAGAAGAACGTAAACAAAAGATTGTTGAATGGATAGAGCGGGAAGGCAAAGTGAAGACGAGCGAGTTGATTGAACGGTTGAACGTCTCGGGGGAGTCGATTCGGCGCTACTTAGAAGAATTGGAGAAAGAACATCGCATTAAACGGGTGTATGGCGGAGCGGTGCTCCATCAGAGCGTCTCGTTCCAGCCGATGATGATCTCGAATATGGATGGGATTCGCCGCATCGCCTATACGGCGTTCCAGCTCGTCGAGGATGACATGTTGCTCTATATCGGACACGGCGTCGCTCCGGAACAGGTCGCGGCCCGGCTTCGCGGACGGAATTTGACCGTCGTCACCCCGTCGCTCATGGTCGCCAAGGCGCTCTTCGAGCAACGAGCGAAGGGTGTATTCACGGGAGACATCCAATTGCTCGGCGGAACGATCGACCCGAAACACCTCGTCACCGTCGGCGAGCACGTCCTGCAGCAACTGAAGACGTACGTGTTCGATATGGCCATCTTGTCCGTCGAGGGGGTCGATGCCTCGCTTGGCTTGACGTGTGACGCCCATGGTCTCTCGACCGTGACGCAGGCGGTCCTCGATCAAACCCGTCAATGTTACTTGCTCGCCGATCATACCCAGTTCAACCAACAAAAACGATACCGCGTCTCCGACTTTTCAAAAGTAACGACGGTCATCTCGGACTTCCCGGAACCGACGGATTGGAAACGCGTATTAGCGGAGCACGAGGTCGAATGGCGCTTCGCTCCATAAGGAGGAGTGATTTCATGATTGAAGTGATTGTGACGACATTGAAAGAGGCCAGACTGGCCGAACGTTATGGGGCGGACCGCCTCGAACTGATTGCGGATATGCAGGCAGGAGGAACGACGCCGAGCTTTGGGACGATTCGAAACGTCTTGGAACACGCGACGATTCCCGTGCATGTCATGATTCGTCCCCATACGGATTCGTTCGTCTATGACGCTGACGATGCCGAGACGATACTGGCGGATATCGGTCTGTGCCGTGAACTTGGGGCCGACGGGATTGTATTCGGTGCTTTGACGGCGGACGGGCGCATCGATGAGGCGCTACTCGGGGAAGTGATTAAACATAAGGGCGAGATGGCGCTTACGTTCCACCGGGCCATCGATGACGCAGCCGACTTGATGGACGCGATCACGGTATTGAACGATTTCCCAGAAGTCGACCACGTCCTGACGTCCGGCGGACAAGCGACAGCGCTCGAAGGTTTAGAGCGATTGAGTGCGATGCATGAGGTGGCGGAGATGAACATCCTCCCGGGTGCCGGCATCACGGCCGACAATGTGGCAAATCTCATCGATCGGCTCGGTGTTGATTTCGTCCATGTCGGTGGCGGTGTGCGTACTGACGGCCGTTTGGATGAGCACAAGTTCAAGGCAATCAAGCAACAGATGGCACGCTAAAACAGTCGGCTGACTGTTTTTTTGCTATAATGAAGAAAACGATACTGTAGGTGAAGTCATGCAATCATCAGTCTATAAACAATTTGCCCTCCGGATGTTGTCCGGTAACTGGGGTATCTCGCTTCTCGCGGTCGTGGCGACGATGCTCGTTCAGGCGGTCATCACGACGCAGCTCGATTTGGAATCGACGGATCCGAGCGTCCTGTTCGTGTCAATCGGTCTGCTGTACGCGGCAACCGTCTTGCTCGCGCCGCTCGAACTCGGTCGCAACTGGGTGTTCCTCGATATCGCCAAAGCGGAGAAGCCTTTGTTCGGGCTCTTGTTCGATGCGTTCGGTTCGCTCAAAGATTACGTTCGAGCGGTCACGTATTATGCCGTCTTTTACCTCGGGTTGAACGTGCTCATGCTGTTCTTCATCGTCCCGGGCGTCTGGTTCTATTTGACGTATCGCATGGTCCCGTTCGTGTTACGGGACCAACCGGAACTGTCCGCGTTTCAAGCGATGCGGGCAAGCCAGCGTCTCATGCGCGGCCATAAACGGACGATGTTACGCTTGTATGCGAGTTTCATCGGCTGGTATGTGCTCGTCATGTTCACGGGGGGATTGGCCTATATTTTCGTGCAACCCTATATCAGTACGGCGCTCGCAGGATTATATCTCGAAATCAAGGCGCAGACAGATGCAAACGAACAACCGGTCGGCTTATGAGCCGACCGGTTGTTTTTATGTGCCGTGCCGATCCGACTTTTTCGGGTCGGGGGCGGCGCTGAACTCAGCTTTCTCTTCTTTTGAGGCATTTTCATGCCACTTCTTCGCTTGTTCCGTGGCGATCGGAATCGCCTTTTGATCGGAGTATCCTTGGGCGAGCAAGGCGTTGGCGATATCGATGGCTTTCTTTTTGACGAGCGGGTCGAAGTTTTTCAGTGATTCTGGATAGTCTTTCATGTTCCATGGCATCTCTCATCGCTCCCTTCTGTACTACTAATTCCACGACCGGGACGATTCAAACGTCCTGATGCATGTAGTATTCGATGAGCGCCTGGGTCCCTTTCTCACCATAACCGTTCTCTTCGAGGATGGAGTAAAGTTTATACGCCAACTCAAGGCTCGGTAGTTTGATGTTCAACTGTTCGGCGCTCTCGAGGGCGAGTTTCATGTCCTTCAGGAAGTGTTTGATGAAGAAACCAGGGGCATAGTCCTCGACAATCATCCGGGGAACAAGGTTCTCGAGCGTCCAGCTACCGGCGGCGCCGCCCCGAATCGTCTGGCGTAATTGATCGGGATTGAGCCCGGCCCGTTTCGTGAAGGCGAGCATCTCGGCGTTGCCCATCATGATACCAGCAATGGCGATTTGGTTGGCGAGCTTCCCATATTGTCCACTTCCAGCATAGCCCATCCGCTCAATCGATTGACCCATCGCCTCGAACAGCGGTCGCGCCTTCGTGAAGGCGTATTCGCCACCGCCGACGAGAATCGACAACGTGCCGTTCTTGGCCCCGACGTCACCACCCGTGACCGGAGCGTCGAGTGGGAGCAAGCTGCGATCGATGGCGGCCTCGGCGATTCGCTCGGCCAGGAGCGGTGAAGACGTCGTCATATCGATGACGAGCGTGCCCGGCTCGGCTGATTGTAAAATCATTCCGTCCCCGAAATAAAGGCTCTCGACGTCAGACGGGTAACCGACGATGGTGATGACGGCATCAGCGTGTTGACAGACGGCTTCGACCGAATCACACCAACGAACACCTTCCGCCAATAAATCAGTAGCCTTCTCTTTTGTCCGTGTATACGCTTGGACTTCGAATCCCGCCTTCATCAAGTTTCTGACCATCGATTGACCCATCACACCGAGTCCGATAAATCCGACTGTCTTCATAGTTGATTGCCTCCTAAAAGTTGTTGTTTCACGAGTCGTTCATAGAGCGCGTTGTCTCGAAGCAACTCTTGATGCGTCCCGAGCCCACTGATGCCGCCATCCTCGAGCACGACGATTTGGTCGGCATGTTGGACGGTCGAGAGGCGGTGGGCGATGACGAGCGTCGTCCGTCCTGTCATGAGCCGGTCGAGCGCTTCCTGGACAACGCGCTCGGATTCCGAGTCAAGGCTTGACGTCGCCTCGTCGAGTAATAAGATTTGCGGGTCACGTAACAGTGCACGGGCGATGGCGAGCCGTTGGCGCTGTCCGCCCGATAAGCGGACACCGCGCTCGCCGATCTCTGTGTCGAGCCCGTCCGCCATCGCCTCGATGAACGACCAGGCGTTGGCCATGTCACAGGCGTGACGAATCTCATCCTCGGTCGCGGTCCGGGTCAAGCCGTATAGGATATTTTGCCGCACCGTCCCGGATAGGACGGGCGAATCTTGGGCGACGTAGCCGATGACTTGTCGCCATTCGTTTCGGCCATACGTTGCGATGTTTTGGTCCCCGTAACGGATGAGACCGCTCGACGGGAGGTAGAACTGCTCGACGAGGGCGAACAGTGTCGTCTTGCCGGCACCGCTGCGTCCGACGATGGCCGTCGTGGCACCGAACGGGACAGTGAGCGACACGTCGTCAATGACCGGTTGGTCGCCATAGCGGAACGTCAAGCCCTCAAACGAGAGTGACGACTGCCGAATCGTCGACGGGTCATCCGTATACGGTTCTGGCTCGATGGCGAGCAGCTCGGAGATTCGTTCGGTCGCCCCGCGAGCTTTCTGAAGCCGGGTGATAAATTCCGTCATCGTGATGAGCGGCGTGATGATTTGGAACAAGTACAGCATGAACGCGAGCAATGAGCCGGTCGACAAGGCGCCGGTCGAGACCCGATAAGCCCCGAAGCCGAGAATAGCGATGAGCATCGCGGTCAACGTGACGTTCAAGAGCGGAATCAAAATTGCCTGAATTCGTCCTTCACGCACACCGAGGCCGAAGAGACGCTCGATTCGGCGTTTTCCTTCTGCGACCTCGACGGATTCGGTCGCCTGTGATTTGACGAGCCGAATCTCTCCGAGCAATTCGGCGAAGAATCCCGACAAGTCGCCGAGCTCGTGTTGTGTCGCCTTGGCGATTTTGCGAAGTTTCCGTCCGAGCGGGATGACGATCAAGAGGGTCGTCGGCACAGAGAACAAGATGACGAGCGTCATCTGCCAGTCAAGCGTGAACAAGATTCCGACGGCGCCGATGACCGAGACGAACGACGTCAAGAGACGGACGCTCTGTTCGGACAAGAGTTGCTGTAACGTCGTCGTATCGTTATTTAACCGCGAGACGAGATCGCCTGATTTGACGCTGTCATAGAACGGGATTGGCAGTGCGACGAGATGCTCCCATAATGTCGTCCGCAAATTGGCGACGACTCGTTGTCCGACGATATGTAACCAGTAAATCGAAATCGCGCTCGAGACGACTTGAATGAGGAATGCCGCCACGAAAATCGCGACGAGGCGGGCGTCGAGTGCGGCCTCGCTCCAATTGTCGACGACGCGTTGCAAGATGAGCGGGATGGCGAGTGACGCCATCGCTTGAAGCAATGAAATCAATACGGCACCGATAAACAGACCTTTCGGTGGTCGAGCGACACGGAACAAGCGTAGAAATGCTTGCCATGTGGATGTGGACTCCATGATTCGTCCCCCTTTCCTATTAACTTTCGCTGTTTCGAAAACAAGTGTCAAGACGTCGAATCGTACACCGGAATAATGCTAGAATGGAATCAGAGGTGAAGTCGCATGAAATGGATACATACGGCCGATTGGCATTTAGGTAAAATCGTCCATGGCCGCCATATGACAGAAGAACAACAAATTATTTTATTTGAGTCATTCTTACACATCGTCGACGAGGAGAAGCCGGATGCCATCGTCGTCGCCGGTGACTTATATGACCGGGCCGTGCCGCCCGTCGAGGCCGTCGACCTGCTCGATGAGATGTGGCGTGCGCTCGTCCTCGAGCGGGGCATCCCCGTGCTCGCCATCGCCGGCAATCACGATTCGGCCGAGCGGCTCCAATACAGCTCCAAACTGTTGACGAAAGTCGGGCTCCATATCGTCGGGAAGGTTGACCCAGGCGCAGGACCGATTGTCGTGAACGACATCCCGTTTTATTTGATGCCGTTCCTGGAGCCGGCGCGTATCCGCTATGCGTTCGGCGACGAGTCGATTCGGACCCATCATGACGCGCTCGCCGCGGTCGTGGAATCTTACGGGACGATCGACCCGAAAGCCGTCGCTGTCGGACACAGTTTCGTCGCCGGCGGCCTCGAGACCGATTCCGAACGGCAACTGTCCGTCGGGACGGCCGGGCAAGTCGCGAAAGGGCTGTACGCCCCGTTCGGTTATACTGCGCTCGGACACCTGCATAACCGCGACGCCATCCGCGACGACCGCATCTCGTACAGCGGGTCGCTCATGAAATATTCGTTCTCCGAGGCGACCCATGTGAAATCGGTCGACATCATCGAGTGGGACGGGGGATGGACACGCCGTCGGCGCCCGCTAACAGCTCGTCGAGACTTGCGCATCTTGACTGGGACGCTGAACGAGTTGCTCGACCCGTCATTTTATCAAGACGAGGCCGTCGACGACTATTTGAAGATCGTCTTGACCGATGAGCGTGCGTTGTTCGACCCGATGGCGAAGTTACGGACCGTCTATCCGAACATCTTGCATCTCGAACTGGAGTTGTTGCGGCGTCAAGACCAGACGTCTCGCTTCGAACGAGAAAAACTTGAGCGGCAATCGGTCGAGGACGTTTATATGGACTTTTTTAAAGCCGTCCATGGCCGCGATGCCGATGCGACGGTGCGACGTTTCTTAGAAGGGGAGGAATCGATTTGAGACCGGAACAATTGACCATCACCGCCTTCGGTCCTTACGCCGAGACGGAACACATCGATTTCACGCAACTCGAGGGACGTTCGATGTTCGTCATCAGTGGCCGGACCGGTGCCGGCAAGACGACAATCTTTGACGCGATGACGTTCGCGCTCTATGGCCGGGCAAGTGGGGCGCTCCGGAACGCCAGCGACTTCCGAAGCCAATACGCGGATCCGGAACGGAAGACCGAAATCGACTTCTCGTTCACGATTCGCGACGAACGGTATCGCATCGTCCGGCAACCGCAACAACCGCACCCGAAAAACAAGACGCCGATTCCGCATGAGGCGGTGCTCTATGAATGGAAGGACGCCTGGAAGCCGCTCGCGACGAAAGTGAACGACGTCGAGCAGACGATTGAATCGTTGTTGCAGCTGAGCTATGAGCAATTCAGCCAAATCTTGCTGTTACCGCAGAACCAGTTCCGTCAGCTCCTCGATTCCGATTCGACGAAGAAGCAACAGATTTTACAATCGATCTTCAAGACGGAGGCGTACCGCGCCTTTCAGGAAGAATGGATTGAACGTTACGGCAAGTACCGCAAACGTGTCGAATGGGCGGTCGAGACGACGCGTCTAAAACTGTTGGAGCTCGAAGATGAGGCCGTCGAAGACATGTCGACCCGCAACTTGCCTGACATCGTGACGTGGCTCGACGCCCGGGAGGAACGTCTCTTGGCGACGAGGGACGCGCTACAGGCACAGCGTCGGACTGGTGAGGAACGGCTCGAGGCGTTGCGCCGAGATGTGAATCAGGCGACAGCGCTCGTCGAGTTGATGGAAGAGCGGGATGTGCACGAGACATCGCTCGAGGCGTTCCGTAAAGCGGCCGAGGCGCGCGAACAACGTCAAACGCTCATCCAGCGACTGGAACAAGTGGCGAGCGTCAATCCGCTCTATCAACGTACCGAAACGGTGCGGCACGATATCGAGCGGTTAACACGTGAACGCGATGCATCTCGTAAACGGGACGAAGGCTACGCCACACAGCTGAAGGCGTTGGAAGCAGAAGCCGTGGCCATCACGGGCATGCGCCAGGAAGCCGATCAAGCCACAAGGCGCGTCAATGCGATTGACGAGATGCTCCCGTACGTCGATGAATGGCACCGTGCCACGCGACATCGGGAAGACTTGAAGCGACAGCTAGAGCCGCTCGGCCAGTTCTCAGAAGAAGCGCGTCTCCAGGAACTCCAAGCGACTGAAGCCGACCTTCTGGCCAAACTCGAGCACGCTCCGGACCCAGACGAGCTTGTCGAGGCGGAACGGCGCTATAGTCAGCTCCAACAACAGGCTCGACTCGAGGCGAAAGTGGTCGAGGTCACGGAACGGCTCGCCGCCTGTGAACGGAGCGGCAAGGACATCCAACGACAATTCACTTCTCAAACAGAACGGGTCGACCAATTCGTTGAGGCCGAGCACGCCCGCATGGCCGACATGCTGCGTGAACAGCTCGAGACGGGCGAACCTTGTCCGGTCTGCGGCTCATTGACCCACGGACACGTCGAGCGGACAGAGACGTCGATTGATGAGGCCGGTCATCGTTCAGCCGTTGAGGCATTGAAACGGATTGAGGCTGAACTCCATGAGGCGCGCGCGGATTATCGGGCGCTCAAACGACAACTCGATGAACTGATTCGTGAACGCGATCTCGCTCAGGTCGAATTGAAACTCGACGGTGTGGCTGACACCGCGTTGCAACACCAAGACGCACGTGTCCGACAGTTGCGTCAACAGGCCGAAGAACGTCAACGGCATGAACGTCTCCTGCGTGCGACGACGACCGAATTGAAGCAACTCGAGACAGCGAAACGTATACAGGCTGATGAGCGCCAAAAGCTGTTTGAACAGCTCCAAACCGTTCAAGAGAAACTCGAGTCGATGCGTCAACCCGATGGGACGACGTTAGAGATGCTAAAGACCGAGCGGAGTCAGCTCACGACGCGACTTGCAAGCATCGAACGGGACGTGACGGCGTATGAACGTCGGCTCGACGAACTTAATCGATTGAAGTGGGGAGAAGCGGAGCGGCTCCGTCTCCTCGGCGAACAACTCGAGTTCGAGCACGGTCGTCTTTCCGAAGCGACGACTGAACTCGAGGCGGCGCTTGAAAAGGTCGAGTTGACCGAAGCCATGTTCAAAGAGTATCGCGCGCGCGTCGAGCAACTGCCCGAGCTGCGCGAGCGTCAAGCGACCGAGCTTGAAAAAGGGGTCCGGCTCGAACACGCGCTCAAGGCGCTCAATGAGAAAATCGGGGACCGCCCGCGACCAAATCTAGAACAGCTCCAGGAACGACTACAGGAGGAAAGCCGTTCGTTTGACGCACTGTCCGAACAACACGTGACGGCAGACGGGCAGCTGAAACGCCATCGCCACATCGTTGACGAATGGAATGCGCTTCGCGAGAAGACGGATGAGGATCAACGGAATCTCGAGACGGTCAAATTGATTGCCGACACGGGGCGGGGCCAAAATCCACAAAAATTGACGTTCGAGACGTACGTGCAGACGGCGTTCTTCGATCAAATACTCCATGCGGCCAACGTCCATCTCGATCAGATGACGAGCGGACAGTTCCAATTGGAGCGGAAAATCGAGACGGCGAAAGGAAATGCCAAGTCCGGTCTCGAATTATTAGTCTTTGACGCCTATACCGGTCAGTCACGCCGGGTCCAAAACTTATCGGGCGGCGAGGGCTTCAAAGCATCGCTCTCGCTCGCTCTCGGACTGGCCGAAGTCGTCCAGCAATTGAGTGGCGGGGTCAGTCTCGAGACGATGCTAATCGACGAAGGGTTCGGGACGCTCGACGCCGAATCACTCGATCAAGCGATTGAACTGCTCATGTCGCTACAATCGAGCGGTCGGCTCGTCGGGGTCATCAGCCACGTCCAAGAATTAAAGGACCGGGTCGACGCCCGGATTGAAGTCAAGAAATCAAGGAGCGGGTCGACGATCCAGCTCATCGTGGAGTGAGACCGATGAAACATATGGAAACGAAAACAACGTTAGTGGCCCACCTGCAACAGGCGGGCATACGCCAAGGGGACGCACTGTTCGTCCATACGTCCCTATCCAAACTGGGCTGGGTATGCGGCGGTCCTCAGACCGTCATCGAGGCGCTCCAAGAAGCGGTCGGACCGGACGGGCTCATCATGATGGCGACCCAGAGCGGGGACAATTCAAATCCTGCGGAATGGGAAGCCCCGCCGGTCCCGGTCGAATGGTGGCAGACGATCCGTGATGAGATGCCGGCGTATGACCCGGCGAAAACAGCGACCCGAGGCATGGGCCGGGTCCCAGAACTGTTCCGAACGTATCCGGACGTATTCCGGAGCGACCACCCGATGTGGTCGGTCGCCGCATGGGGACGGGACGCCAAACAAATCGTGGCCGGGCATACGATTGACGTCGGCTTCGGGCCAGGGTCGCCGCTCGAGCGGATGATTGAGCGCGATGCAAAGATTGTCCATCTCGGATCGCCGCTCGATGCGACGACGTTATGGCATTATGCCGAATACGGGATTGACGGTCCGGTGAAACCGTTCGAATGTGCGTTAATGGAGAACGGTCGACGGGTGTGGAAGACGTTCGAACATATCGATGTCAACAGTGACCCGTTCGGCGCCATCGGAGAGAATATCGTCAAGCGGGCCGACGTCAAGACGTTCACGATTCACGAGGCGACGTGTTACGTCATCCCGTCTGACACGTGGGAGCCGGTACAACACGCGCTCGTCGCCTTACGGAGCTGGCTCCGGTAAGACGGTTGATGCGAACTATATTTAGGAGAGGGGCACTGCGATGAATCGCTGGGTCAAATATGTTGGAATCGCTGTCGGGGTGTTGGTGCTCGTCGCGTTTCTTGCCGTCGTGGGCATCTCGGCCCATATCGGGGATCAATTGACGTCACCTGAACGGGAGACGTTGACGTTCACCCCGAAGACGCTAGGCGTCAAGTATGAGAACATCACGATTGAATCAGAGGATAAACAAGATTTATACGGCTGGTGGATTCCGCATCCGACGCCGCGCGCGACGATCGTCTTCGCGCACGGTTACGGGAAGAACCGGGAACAGACCGATTTGCCGCTCAAAGAATTGATTCCGGAATTCCATGAGCAAGGGTATCAGTTCTTGACGTTCGACTTCCGTGGCTCCGGGATTTCCGAAGGGGACCGTGTGACGGTCGGAGCGAAAGAGCAATCCGACCTTGCTGCGGCCATCGCATATGCGAAAGAACGCTCGGACGGACCAATCGTCTTGTATGGCGTGTCGATGGGTGCCGCGACGGCGCTCGCGACGGCTGACGAGACCGATGTGGCTGCCGTCATCGCCGATAGCCCGTTTAGTGACCTCCGTGGCTACCTTGAGACGAACTTGCCGGTATGGAGCGATTTGCCGAACTTCCCGTTCACGCCGGTCATCATGACGGTGACGCCTTGGTTCACCGGGCTCGACGCGGATGTGGTCAAACCGATTGATGATATGCCTCAAATCGAGGCACCGGTATTATTGATTCATAGTCAAGGTGACGATGCCATCCCGGTGAGCGAGAGCGAGCAATTGGCTGCGGCCGGGGAAGATGTCGAGCTATGGGTGACCGAGAATGATGGACACGTGCAGTCGCATCGCTCGTTCCAGACCGAATATCGTCAGACGGTATTCGAGTTTTTAGAGCGGGTGTTATAAACGAGGAGTCTAGGGAAACCTGGACTCTTTTTATGAGAAGGGGCATCGGCACGTTGTCGATCAGTAACGTGAAACCGATTGGAGTGGGCATATGGCAAAAATTCAACATGAGGACGTAACGATTGAATTGTTCCCAAGAAAATATTCAGAAACAGGGGATGACGTGTTCATCGCTTCCTTGCTCACAATCGAGGTCGAACAGCGATTCATCTTCAAGTTTTACGGGTCGTTACTCCTCGAGTCAGAGTTCCAGGATCTATTGTTTCAAATGAGAACGTTACTAGATGGCACCTCGGACAAGTATTTACTCGATCCGATTGAACCGTATTTCGTGTTGAGGATTGAACGTAAAGCAGACGCCTTATATAAATGGACGTTCTGGGCCAGGAGTGGACCGAAGTGAGTGGATGCATTCTTCTTCCCGCAACAAGAGATGGAACAGTTCTATAGCCAGTTGGAGCAGGAGATGACTGAAATCTTACCGCCGCCATTTTTGCCTTGATTCACGTTGAAACAAGTAAACAATTAGGGACCGGTCACATATTCGATCAATTTGCTGGAACTAATTAAAATTGGAGTGAAAGGTATGGAGACGATTTCGTTACGGTTCTGTTTTAAAGAGGACATTGGGACAAGAAGTGACGCCATGAACTTTTTGGAGTTGTTGAATCAGTTCGAGGTACAACTATCAAGAGTTGGATTTTACGAGCCGGTCAAGCAAGCATTTTCTAAAGAAGTATTTCAAGAAATGTGGATTGACGGATTCGAGGACAGTTATAGTTTTATGAGCAGATTAGAGAAACGAAAGAGTTACATTAATATGAATACTCGAGGCGGATTACCAGGCAGTGCGGGATTTGACTTCGTGCTTAGTAAACAGCAATTTCTGTTGGAACAAACAAAATGGATCGACCTGTTTCGTTTCGTATGTGAGACATGGAAACCTTATCGGGCATCAATTGGACTAGATTTAGATAGGGATGTATTTGTAGATACACAAGAACTTTTAGACAATACGATTTTTTGGACATATGAGCGGGATGAGTTCTGTTTCTTAAAAGTGCGTGAAGTGAGTTGGATTAACTATTGGAGTCACGCGTTACTGGAGCATGGAAACATCGAAACGATTGAAGCGTTTGATTGGGAAGCGGTTGATCCTGGAGCGGACGGCGCATATTTTCAACTGACCGAGGCGTTTGATGATCCAAGCTTCATGATACGACGTGAAGCAGCCCGAACGCATATCGGTGTAGGAGTATTATTGAGAAAAGTGATAGATGAAGACTTGATGAAAGAAGCGGAGTGGCTACGGTCTTCTGACTTCTCGCTCGATGACGTTTAAAACAGGGGGAGCGACTGAGGTGGAAAAAAACAGAACAATTTGTAAAGGCTGTATACGAGACCGTCGTACAGGAAGGGCTTCACACGTATAGGGAAATGTACGAAGAGGAAGTGTCATCATCAGATACCGATCTGTATAGTCAGGCGATTCACATGTATCAACAGATGGATGCGGAACAACAAAAGTTAATGATGCATCTTATGGAAGTCGTGATGGTGGATACGGTCTCTAACGTCTTCGGGGTGATTGACGGTAGTTCGTCCCTCAATGATTCAGACATGGAAGCGACAGTACTGCTCGATGATGTGGACACGGAAGGGGAACTGCAAGAATCCTTCATTGGTTACTTACAGGAGGAAGACTTGTATCCGTGATGGATGTAAAATTGATGTTACTGGGCGCAATCTGCGTCCCTTTTTTGTTATGATGAGTGATGAAAAGGAAAGAAAGAAGGTTTGTTCATGGACGTCTCAGCATTACTATCGTTTCTGTTGCTCGGAACGCTCATCGGGATTTTGAGCGGATTCTTCGGCATCGGTGGCGGGATTTTACTCACGCCGCTCCTGCTCGTCTTCGGATACGAGGCGAGTGCGGCCATCGCCCTCAGTCTCATGCTCACGCTCGGATCGACGACGGCCGGTACGATCTCTCACATCAAATTAAAGAACGTCAACTCGAAACATGCGCTCTTGATTGGTGCGTTTGGAGTCGCCGGTACGTGGGTGGCGACTCCGCTCGTGTTATATCTCGAGACGCTCGACGGGGCGAAACCGGTCATCTCGCTCGCCTATATCGCGCTGTTGACGTATTTTGCCGTCTCGTTCTTCCGGTCGAAACAGCATGAGGAGGGCAGCGTCGGTTCGGAGTCGGTCCCTCGCCTCGGATTCATCGGAATGTTCGGGGGCTTCATCTCGTCACTCATGGGTGTCAGTGGCGGCTTCGTGTTGACACCGCTTCAAGTCAAATTGCTCAACACCGAGATGAAACGGGCCGTCGGGACGAGTATCGCTGCGGCCTTCCTCATCGTCGTCTCGGGTGTGATTAACTATGCCGTCGCTGGCGCCGATGTGAACTATTGGCACGGCTTGGCGCTCATCGCCGGTGCGATGATTGGTTCGCCGATTGGGGCGAAACAGTTGCAGCGGTTCAGTTCGCAACTCGTCAAAAAGGCGCTCGGGGGCTTCTATGTCGTCGTCGCCATCAGTGTCGCTCTCAATTTGCTCGGCTATAATGACATTTCACTCGGACTGCTCGTCGTGCTCGCGCTCTCGTTCATCGTCGCGCTGTTCATCCGACCACGTTCGAAGTGAAGCCAAACCCTCGTCTTCGGACGGGGGTTTGTTTGTGTAGATGACACAACGGCATCCCGTTCAGATAGGAGCAATGTACTGAGCGTTGGTCACCTGTTCAATACAGTAAAAAAACCCCGTCCGAAGACGAGGTATTAACGTCTAGCAATATGGTCAATGTTTTCCTGAATCTCCCCGACCTTACTCTTCGCTTCACGAAGACGTTCTTCGAACGCATCGATGTCGCGTTTTTCACGCCGCGGTTTGTCTTCTCCGTGGCGTTGTCCTTTCGGCGAACGATGGAGATGGGTCGCTTTGACCAATCGCTTGCGAAACGTTGAATCGCTCATAAGGACACCCCCTTCCATACTATATACGTTCCACCTATACTTTCCGCTGAAACGTTCAAACCTTCAGGAAGCGAGAGTTCGGCGCATTTGAGGATTGGTCGCGACCTTATAGGCGATGGCTGCCGCCAACACCGCTTTGATTGAGTCTCCGAGGATGAACGGGATGTTCACTTTGAGGGCATCGATGAATGTTATGCCGAACACGGCTTGAAGTCCGAGACTGCCGAGCACATAGACGAGACCGAGTCCGATGACGACGTTATAGGCGACGAGCGCTGGGAACGAACGATGACGTTCCGATAACCAGCCGATCAAGAAGGCCGCAATCGGGAAGGCGAGCAGATAGCCGACCGTCGGGCCGACGAACGGGGCGAGTCCGCCTGACCCACTCAACACCGGTAATCCGATTAAACCGAGCAACAGATACACGACGACGGCGAGTCCGCCTTTTTTGGCACCGAGAACGGATGCGACCGTCATGATGCCGAGCATTTGCAGGGTGATTGGGACCGGACCGATTGGGATGGCGATCGAGCCGATGCTCGCGAGCAGAGCGGCGCCGATGGCGATTTGTGTCAAATCATGAATTTTCACTATGTAAACCTCTTTTCTGTTAACGTTGACTAAAAATAGGTTAACATCAATTCCGAGTCATGACAAGTAGAAAATTAGGACTTGGTCACAAAGGGCTGGAACTTCCAACAAATGACGATCATCGAATGCCAATGACGGTTATAGGGCAGTCATCGCTTCCCTCGACTTGAATTGTTTGGGGGTCATGCCTGTATATTGTTTGAAGACTTTCAAGAATTGACTTTGGTCACGGAAAATGAGCCATGTGTAAATCTCTGAAATGGGGTCATCCGTATACTTCAGCAGTTTTTTTGCTACCGTCACTTTTTCTCTCAAGACGTATTCCGTAGATGACAGGCCGACCTCTTTTATAAAGAGCGAGGACGAGTAGTTCGGATAAAGCCCCACGAACTGAGCGACACGCTTTAACGACGTGTCCTCGTATAACTGTTCGACTATGGCAACGGAATGCTCGAGCGTAAGAAGAAAAAGTCATTTGATTGGTATAAGCACGGATTCGCATCGAATGGCGAACAATTATAATCAACGAGTCATCCACACGAACAAGCGTCCATTCCTCGCGGAACGGACGCTTGTTTTGATGTCATCGTCACACCTTAGTCGGTAACTTCGCTTTTGCCTCGCTCAATTGGGTGCGAACCGAGTCGAAGCCCGTCCCGCCGTAACTGTTGCGGCGTTTGACGGCCGTCACCGGCGAGAGCGCCACGTAGACGTCCTGCTCAATCAATTCGGAATGCGCTTGATACGTCTCGAGTGGAAGTTCTGCCAAATACAGGCGATGGTCGATACAGTAGCGGACGAGTGTCCCCGTCACTTCGTGTGCCTCACGGAACGGCATCCCTTTCGCCGTCAAATAGTCAGCGAGTTCGGTCGCGTTCGAGAAATCACGCTCGGTCGCTTGTTTCATCGTATCGGTATGGAACGTCATGTCTTGAATCATGCCGGCCATGATGCTGAGGCTGCCTTGGACCGTCTTGACGGTGTCGAACATGCCTTCTTTGTCTTCCTGCAGATCTTTGTTATAGGCGAGCGGGAGACCTTTCATGATTGTGAGCAGTCCCATCAGGTTGCCGACGACGCGTCCCGATTTCCCACGGACGAGCTCGGCCATGTCTGGATTTTTCTTCTGCGGCATCATGCTCGAGCCGGTCGAGAACACGTCGGAAATGGTGATGAATTTGAACTCCTCGCTGCTCCAGAGAATCAATTCCTCACAGAAACGTGACAAGTGCATCATGAGGAGTGACGCGTTCGACAAATATTCCAAGATGAAGTCCCGGTCGCTGACGGCGTCGAGGCTGTTCGGATATACGTTGGCGAAGCCGAGCAGTTCGGCCGAACGATGGCGGTCGATCGGGAACGTCGTCCCGGCGAGTGCCCCGGCACCGAGCGGGCTCATGTCGATCCGTTTCAAGCTGTCGCTGAAGCGTTCCTTGTCACGCTCGAGCATCCAGAAGTAGGCGAGCAAGTGATGGGAGAGTGAGACCGGTTGCGCCCGTTGCAGATGCGTATAGCCTGGCATAATCGATTCGACGTTATCTGAGGCGTGGTCATAGAGCGCCGTCTGCACGGCTTCAATCCCTTCAATCGTCTCGAGGATACGGCGTTTCAAATAAAGGTGCATATCGGTCGCGACCTGGTCGTTCCGGCTGCGTGCCGTATGCATCTTGCCCGCGATTGGTCCGATTTCTTCATGCAACAACGCCTCGAGGTTCATATGGATATCTTCATGGAAGACGTTGAACGTCAATTCGTTTGCTTGCGCCTTTTTAGCTAGCGTCTGCAAACCCGCGATGATTTGTGCGACTTCTTCTGTCGTCAAAATCTGTTGCTCCCCGAGCATCGTCACGTGGGCGATGCTCCCTTCGATATCTTCTAACACGAGCTGGGCGTCGAAATGAATCGAGGCACCGAACTCGTCGACCCATTCACTGGCCGTCTGTTCGAACCGGCCGCCCCATAGTTTACTCATGCACCATCGTTCCTTTCTCGGCGAGCACTTCCGCTTGCACTTTCGTCGGCAGTCCCCAAAGTTTGATGAAGCCGACGGCCGCCTGTTGGTCGAACGTGTCGGCTGACGTATATGTCGCGAGGTGCTCGTCATAGAGCGAGATCGGCGATTTCCGTCCGTCGACGATGGCTTGTCCTTTGAACAGTTTCATCCGGACCGTACCCGTCACCGTCTGTTGCGTCTCATCGATGAAGGCGAGGAGTGCCTTCGTGAGCGGTGAGTACCAGAGACCGTTATAGATCGTCTCCGTCAACTTTTGTTCGACAATCGGTTTGAAATGGGCGACTTCCCGGACGAGCGTGAGCGCCTCGAGCGCTTGGTGCGCCGTGATGAGTGTCATCGCACCTGGTGCCTCGTATACTTCCCGCGATTTGATGCCGACGACCCGGTTTTCGATGTGGTCGATTTTCCCGATGCCATGGGCTCCGGCGACGATATTCAACTGCTCAAGAATCGATGTGAACGTCGCCGCTTGTCCATTGATGGCGACCGGGATTCCAGCGTTGAATTCGATTTCGACATACGTCGGTTCGTTCGGTGTGTCTTCGAGTTGCGCCGTCAATTCATAGGCGCTCGCTGGTGGAGCGGCCCAAGGATCCTCAAGGATTCCGCATTCGACGGCCCGTCCCCAAATGTTTTGGTCGATCGAGAACGGTTCTTCTTGGACGATTGGAATCGGGATGCCGTGTTCGGCCGCATAGGCGATTTCTTCTTCCCGTGACCATTTCCATTCCCGGACCGGCGCGATGATTTCAAGCGACGGGTCGAGCGCATGGATCGACACTTCGAACCGGACTTGGTCGTTGCCTTTCCCCGTGCATCCGTGAGCGACGGCGACAGCGCCTTCAGCTTGTGCGACCTCGACTAGCTTCTTCGAGATGAGCGGGCGCGATAGGGCTGAGACGAGCGGATAGACGCCTTCATACATCGTATGGGCCTGCATCGAGTAACGGGCGAAATCGTTGACGAATTCATCGACCGCATCGATGACGACCGATTTGACGGCCCCGACTTTGAGTGCCTTCTGTTGAATGCGCTCTAAGTCTTTTCCTTCGCCGACGTTCAAACAGCAGGCGATGACGTCATACCCTTGTTCATCCAACCATTTAATTGCGACCGATGTATCAAGTCCACCTGAATAAGCTAATACGAGTTTTTGTTTCATTTCCTTACACCCCTTATACATAATTATTCATCTGTATTTATAAATATACGAATTACTCTAACGTATGATTCATCGGAAAGCAACCTTTTTGACGAAAAAAAAAGAATCACTTGTGAAAGTGATCCTTCATTGGACGATTTCGAGCTCAGGCATCCACTGGGACATATGTTGGCTCGTGGCCTCAAACAGCTCTGGCTTGGCCGACTGGAGCGGGACGACCTCGAACGGACCGTCTGCGCTTGCACGGCGCGTGAACGTCGGATAGAACATCGGGTTGGCGAGTTCGATCGTCTCGTTGTCGTCCTCGACCGTCTTGACGACATCAATGCCGACGATGCCGCCCGTATTCCGGTCGTCCCCTTGTTGACCGGACAAGAAGTTGCCGAGCGAGTAGGCGACGAACGTCCGGTTGCCTTCGGCGCCTTCGACCCAGGCGACCGGTTGGAGCACGTGAGGATGGTGGCCGATGATGAGGTCGACCCCGAGGTCGGACAGTTGTTGGACGAGCGTCTGTTGCGCCTCGTTCGGGACCGTCTCGTACTCGTTCCCAAAATGAAGCGAGACGACCGTGATGTCGGCCGCTTGCTCGGCCGCTTCGATTTCTGGCGTCATCGCCTCGAGATCGATGTAATTGACGTGATACGGTTGTTTCGGCACGACACCGTTCGTCCCGTACGTATAGGCAAGAAAGGCGAACGAGATGTCATTTTCGGTCAGCGTTCGCAATTCGGCCTTGTCCGCTTCTGATAAGAAGGAGCCGGTATATGGCATACCAATCTCGTTCCAATGCGCGATTGAGTTCTCGATGGCCGTCACACCACGGTCGAGCGTATGGTTGTTCGCGGTCGTCACCAGGTCGATGCCCGCGTCTTGAAGCGCATCGCCGACCTCAGACGGACTGTTGAAGGCAGGGTAACTCGATAAGCCAATCTCACTGCCGCCAATCATGCTCTCCTGGTTGGCGATGGCGATGTCGGCCTCGGTCAAAATCGGCGCAATCGGTTCGAAGGCGGAAGTGAAATCATAGCCGTCCCCGCTCTTGGCGGCGTTATAAACACTGTCGTGTAACAAGATGTCGCCGATCGCATAGAGCGACGTTGTCGTCACGACCGGTTCTGGCTCTTCGGGAACGGGTGCCGGAGCTTCCGCCTCGGTCTCAGGCGTGGCTGTCTCCGGTTGTTCCGTAGACGTCTCGACGTCGGCGGTCGCACAGCCGAACAGCAGGAGGAGGGGCAAGGTCAACATCGTTTGTTTATATCGGATTACTCGTTTCAACGGACGAGTCACTTCCTTTCATATGGTTCAGATAGGTCTACTTCACTCATTCGCCATGGAAGAAGAATGTCCTTGTCAGGGGACAAGAAAAAAGTGCCAGGCAATCGTAGCCTGGCACACTGTTTGTTAAATTCGTTCTGTCTTCAAGATGTGTTCCATTTCCTCGAACTCGTTCGTGATGATCGAGCTCGGCGGCGGTGTCATCAAACTGACGACATAGATGGCGAGGCTCGACAACAAGAACGCTGGAATCATCTCATACAGCTCGCCGAAGGTCCCGAACCAATCGGCAGCAAAGTTTTTCCAGACGATGACGATCAATGCCCCAGTCAACATACCGGCCAGCGCACCTTGACGTGTCGTCCGCTTCCAGAACAGGCTGAACAAGATGAGTGGCCCGAATGACGAGCCGAATCCGGCCCAAGCATAGCCGACCAAGTTCAAAATCGTGTCATCCGCCCCGAACGCGAGCCAAATCGAAATCAACGAGACGAGGATGACGGTAATCCGGCCGACCATGACGAGTTCGCGGTCGCCGGCGTCTTTTCGGAAGAACTTCTGATAGAAGTCGGTCGTCGCGGCACTCGATGAGACGAGCAGCTGTGACGAGATCGTCGACATGATGGCAGCGAGCAAGGCTGCGAGTAACACACCGGTGATGAGATCGACGAACAACAAATCAGATAAATTGATGAAAACATTTTCCGGGTTGTCGATTTCAAGTCCGCGCTGGGTGTAGTAGGCGAGGCCGAACAATCCGGTCGCCATCGCCCCGACGACGGTGAACAACATCCACGAGATGCCGATGCGTCGTGCTTTCTTGATGTCCTGCAACTTCTCGATGGCCATAAAACGGACGATGATATGCGGTTGTCCGAAGTAACCGAGTCCCCAAGCGAATAGCGAGACGATACCGATGAGCGATTGCCCCGTCAATGGATCAAGTAACGCCTCATCGATATCACCGATCGTCTGGAACGCGGCGCTCACCCCGTCGGTCGCCGTGATGGCGATGGCCGGTACGAGGATGAGAGCGAACAACATGATCAGCCCTTGGACGAAGTCGGTCCAACTGACGGCCAAAAAGCCACCGATGAACGTATACAAGATGATAATTGAAGCCAAAATGACGACCCCGGTCCCGAAATTGATATTAAAGACGGCTTCGAACAAGCGACCACCGGCCACGAACCCGCTCGTGGCGTATAGCGTGAAGAACACGAGTGTCACGGCCGCCGAGAACGTCCGGAGCGTCCCGCGTGAATCTTTAAATCGTTTCTCAAAGAAATCTGGAATCGTGATGGCATCCTCGGACAAATACGAATATGTCCGTAAGCGAGGTGCGACGAGCAACCAGTTCAAATACGCACCGATCGTCAACCCGATGACGATCCATCCGCTCGAGAGTCCGGTCGCAAACATCGCCCCCGGCAACCCCATCAATAGCCAACCACTCATATCGGAAGCACCGGCCGACAAAGCCGCCACGGCCGGACCAAGGCCGCGTCCTCCGAGCATATAGTCGCCGATGCTCTCAGTCCGCCGATAGGCGATGACACCGAGTAACACCATGAGCGCCATATACACTGTAATCGAAATCAATACACCGTTCATACAACATCCCCCTCACTCATAATGAAAACGCTTTCAAATATGATGGATTGCACCATGACAAAATTTTGTCACAAAAATGAATGAAGTGCACGATTTTGTTTGACGATTGACCAAATAATCAAATTATTTGGCGAAGCAAGACGTGAGATGGTCGTTGACGAGGCCTGTCGCCTGCAGGTGGGCATAGACCGTCGTCGGTCCTAAAAATTTGAATCCGCGACGTTTCAAGTCCTTGCTCACTTGATGGGACAATTCGGTCGTGGCAGGGATGTCGTCGGTCAATTCCCACTCGTTGCGAATCACCGTGTTGTCGACGAACGACCAAATGTAGGCATCGAACGTCCCGAACTCTCGTTGAATCTCGAGAAATCGCTTGGCGTTATTGATGGACGCCTCGATTTTTTGTCGGTTTCGGACGAGGCCAGGATTGGTCAGCAACCGTTCCACGTCCGCTTCGTCGAACGTCGCGACGGTCGTGACGTCAAACCCGGCATAGGCGTCCCGATAATGCTCGCGTTTCCGTAAGATGGTGATCCAGCTGAGACCGGCCTGGGCGCTCTCGAGCGTCAAACATTCGAAGTGCTTTTGATCATCATGGACGGGTTTGCCCCATTCCTCATCGTGATAACGAACGTACAACGGGTCGGTACCGCACCATGGGCAACGTGTAACTTCAGTCATGTCATGTCCTCGCTTTCTTTCAAGTACTTCATTTTAACATGTTGCTTCGGTTTTTGACCGGGCGTGACGGGTATAGTAGGAACTATTGGAGGGTGAAGCACATGAGAGACTGGATGATCCAGGTCATTGAACAGTTCGGTTACTTCGGTATCGCGTTCATGATCTTTATTGAGAACGTGTTCCCGCCGATTCCTTCGGAAGTCGTCCTCTTGTTCGGCGGATTTTTCGCCGTGAAGACCGATTTGATTGTCCCGCTCGTCATCTTCGCAGCGACGGCAGGCGCCATCCTAGGAGCGGTCCTGTTGTATGGTATCGGACTGTATTTGGATGTCGAACAGATCGAAAAATGGACGAAACGCTACGGCAAATGGATTCGGCTCGACATTGCCGACGTGCATCGGGCCGACGCCTGGTTCGATAAATACGGGGGATGGATGGTGTTTTTTGGCCGCTTGATGCCGGTCGTGAGGAGTTTGATTTCAATCCCGGCCGGTATGTCGAATATGCCGTTCTTGAAATTTTTATTGCTCAGTACGGCGGGGACGGTAATTTGGAATACGATTCTCATCTATATCGGCATTCGTGTCGGCGAGAACTGGGAATCGATTTTAAGCTATTTGGATGTGTATTCGTATGCCATTTACGGACTTCTGGCCGTCGGGGTAATCGTGTTTTTCATTTGGCGCAAAAAACGCAAGAAGAAACAGGCCTCTTCATTCTAAACGACAAGGACCGATCCTCATACGAAGATCGGTCCTTGTCGTTTCATCGATTTGCATCATCCTTGTTCTCGTCAGGCAAGACTCTTTCAAGTTTTTCCTCCGTCTTCGCCGCTAAAATCTCAGAGAAACGGAACAAAACGATTCCGATGATGGCCGAGACAAAGATATATAGCCCGACGAACAAGTTGATTGCCCCGTTCGACAAGGCTGTGAACAGAATCGAGAACTCCCCGCGCGGAGCGAGCGAGAAACCCGCCTCGTTGGCTTGAATACGTGTCAGGCCATACAGACGGCCCCCGACGCGGCCGACGATCCATTTCGATAACACACCCCAGACGATTAAAACGAAGAAGAGCGCGTTGACGATGACGCCTTGTTCCAAGTTGATTGAAATTCCGAACGAGATGAAGAAAATCGGTAAAAACAAATCGCGAACGGGGACGGTCAACCGTTTCAACGGGCGCACGTCGTGGATGCCCGCCAGCATAATCCCGGCGATGAACGCACCGAGAATCTCAGACAGTCCGAACACCATCCCGATTCCGGCGAAAAAGAGAATCAAGCCGATCAAGCCAATGCTCGCGTCATCTTGCCGCAACAGATGTTTGGTGATCTTTGGTTGTTTTTTAACGAAGCGCGATCCGATAAAGAGCAACACGCCGAAGATGAGAAACCCAGCGAAGACTTTCCCGATATCGGACACTTCAATCGGCTCATCTTGGATGATGAACGGCGCGACGGTCAAAATGAGCGGGGCGAACATATCCTCGAAGATGAGTAACGCCAGGACGAACTCTTTCACATCTTCATGCTTATCGGCATGTCGTTCGAGCAGGCGTGCCGAAATCGACGAGCTCGTCGCAAATAAGACGGCACCGATTAAAAAAGATTGTGAAAAATCGAGTCCGAACAGCAGGGCAATCCCAATCGTGACGCCAAAGGCGAGCAAAATATCCAAAACGCCTGCCTTCCATACCCGTTTGAGGCGCTTCATCAACTCGCCGAGCGGAAACTTCAAACCGAGTAAAAAGAATAACAGGATAATCCCGATTTCGCCGGCGATTTTAAAGACCTCGTTTCCGTCCCAGAAAAAGCCGACGACGACGCCGATTGCAATAAAGGCAAGAATACTTGGGAAGAATAACCGCTCGATTATGAGACTGAGCACGGAAATGACGGCTAACGCTAAACCGAGCAAGACGATCATATTTAGTTCCATATGACACACCAGATATCAGACAGGATTACTGGGTAACGAATCAGTCTCGGTTCCATTGGTATTCCATCCCGACCGATTCCGGACGAGAATAGTCGAAGCCGAATTGACGGTACAGTCCGTCTGCCGGGATGTCTGCGATGAGACTGATGATAGCCGTCTCGTCCGCCTCCTGCATAATCCAGGCCATCAAATGCTCCATGATCAATTTTCCGAGCCCGAGCCCCTGACACTCCGGGTCGACGACGATATCGACAAGGTGGAACACCATACCGCCGTCGCCAACGACACGGCCCATCCCGACCATGTGATCGTCTTTATACAGACAAACGCCATATAACGTGTTGGCCAGCCCTTTCACAGTTCCCGAGTCGGAACGTTTCGGCATCCCGGCGATGACCCGCAGGCGCTGATGTTCCTCCGGTGTCGGTGTCTCGATTCGTACTTCCACTTCATTGACCATATCGCTACTTCCTCTCTGTACACAAGTTAAAATTATTTTCCCGCTATATTGAATCGGTAAACCTTGATTTCCGGTCCGCGTTATTCAAATAATGAAACCAGGATATGAAAAAAAGGACGTGTTCAGATGATAGAAGGTCAAACGATTTTACCCGCCCTGCGTGATATGCGAGACCTCGAAAAATTTGTAAAAGGCCCGTTTAACATCGGTGTCCTGCTCGAAGTGCACGTCGCCCGGCTCGATGCCGTGTTTCAGTTATTGGCGGCTCACAATAAACACGTCTTCGTCCATCTCGACTTGATTCAAGGATTGAAGGCAGATGAGTATGCGACCGAGTATATTTGCCAGACGTATCGTCCTTATGGCATCATCTCGACGAAAGGAAGCGTCATTTTAAAAGCGAAGCAAAAACAGGTCAAAACGGTCCAACGTTTGTTTTTAATCGATTCGAGCTCGCTCGAGCGAAGCTATCGCCTCATCAAGCGGACGCAACCGGACTATATTGAAGTGTTACCGGGTCTCGTCCCGAAATATATCCGGGCCGTGAAGGCGGAAACCGGAATCCCGGTCTTTGCCGGCGGACTGATTTCGTCGACCGAGGAAGTCGAGGCCGCCCTCGAGGCCGGTGCGACGGTCGTGACGACGTCCGACCAACGGCTTTGGACGAACGGATAGGAATCAAATCCATCGAATCCGGGTATGTGATTTTGCAGGAGGGATGTATATGAAACAAGTTATGATTATCACAGGTGTCAGCCAAGGGATTGGACATGAATTGGCACGTCATTTCCGCGACATGTATCACGTCATCGGACTCGATAAAGGCGATGATCCGCAACTGGACGGAGTGACGTTTCACGAGCTGGATTTGGGTGACCATGGGGCAATCGCTCGCGTATTCGCCGACATTCAGCGCAAAGTCGGTGTCGCTCACGTGCTGATCAATAATGGCGGCGTCTCCTCGCTCGTCAAACCGATGGCCGAACTTGACGTCGAGACGTTCAAGCAAGTGATTGACGTCAACCTTGTCGGGACGTTCGCTTGTGCCAAAGCGTTCTTATCGTTGAACGAGGGAGCGGGATATGGCCGCATCATCAACCTGGCCTCGACGCGCTCACTTCAAAACGAGCCCGATTGGGAAGCGTACGGCGCGTCGAAAGGCGGCATCGTGTCATTGACCCAATCGATGGCGGTATCGCTCGCGGAGCGCCCGATTACGGTGAATGCGATCAGTCCCGGTTGGATTCACACGTCGGATGAGGCACTCCGTAACATCGACCATGCGCAACATCCGTCGGGCCGGGTCGGAAAACCGGACGATATCGTCCGTGCGGTCGCTTATTTAATTGATGAACAGAACGATTTCGTCAACGGGCATAACCTCGTCGTCGACGGCGGAATGACGAAAAAGATGATTTACGAGCCGTAATCGGAAGAAACAGGACCATTACCCTATGTTTTAATTCATGATATGAGTAGATGGGACTAGTCGCGGGTAAAGGATGGGGACATATTATGAACCCATTGAAGGAGGAATCGCCGTGCACCAGTTGATTGAAGAGGCACTCCGATTCGCGGCCGTCCAACACGACGGACAGTTTCGAAAAGGAACGAATATTCCCTACTTGACCCATCCCGTCGCCGTGTCGATGCTGCTCGTCGAAGACCGACAACCTGTCCCGGTCGTGGCGTCCGGCCTGCTCCATGATTTGCTCGAAGACACGTTGACGTCCCCTGAAGAAATCGAGGAACGGTTCGGAAGTGAAGTGAGACGACTCGTCGAAGCGGTGTCCGAACCCGGGAAGCATCTTTCGTGGGAGGAACGGAAACGGATGACAGTTCAGCACGTGCAGACGATGCAGTACGACGAAGTGGCGCTCTTGGCGGCGGACAAGCTACATAATCTTCGTTCGATACGACTCGACGTCGAGTCTGCCGGGAGACAAGTGTGGGACCGGTTCAGACGACCGCTCCGCGACCAGTCATGGTATTATCACGAGCTGTTGCAAGCGTTCAAACCGTTCCGTCAGACGACGACGCTCATCGAGTCGTTCGAGACCGAGTTGAACTTATTGTTTTACGGCGTCGCTGACGAGCGCTTCGCCAAACTCGGAAAATTATTTGACGTCATCCAGCGAGGATTCCACGAAGAGGATTGGCTCCAAGAAACGACGACGCTCTGTCAGACCGCCTACGAGATACATGAATCGATGCGCGAGGGCTATCGTCACGGTACGGACGTCAATCAACCAGAGCTTGAGGGCTTGTCCGCTCAATTGAAGGAAGCGGGACTCTGGGAACCATTGCCGCTCCCGATGCTTCAAGCGATCGATGAACTGTCTTACCGGACGGCGATGCCCATCGATGACGTCGTCGGACATTTAAAGATCGAATGATTGTCAAATGAATTGTAACGTGATATATTCGTCGTGAACATAAGAGGGGGAGTAGCGACCACAGCTGTGGTCGATGGGTCGTCATTACGGTGCAACGCACTCGGTCCATCGAGCTTCTTACCAAGTCCGCAAGACCTTTTTATGGATGCTTTTTTCGGCGTCCATATAAAGGTCTTTTTGAATTCACGAAAAGGGGAGATTTATTCAAATGGTATTTATTTATTTCATCTTGGCCGCTGCCATCACCGTGTACGCCGCCATGAAACTCTCGACTTACGCTGACGTCATCAGTGAGAAGTCGACGATGAGCGGGATGCTGGTCGGCACCGTGTTGCTAGCCGGTGCGACATCGTTGCCGGAAGTGACGACAAGCGTCTCGGCCGTCATGATTAACAACCCGGATATCGCCATCGGGAACATGCTCGGGTCAAACTTGTTCAACATCTTCATCTTGGCGATGTTCGATCTGTTCTATCGTCAGAAACGCCTGTTCAATGAGGCAAACCGAGATCATCTCTATACGGCCGGTCTCGGTCTCATGTTGACGCTCGTCACGATGATTGCCCTGATCGTGCGCATCGATTTCACGATTCTCGGCATCGGGATTGATGCTTTGTTGATTGCGGCATTGTACGGAATCGGGATTTACTATATCGGAAAACGCCCGCAACAACCTGCCGTTGAGCGGAAGGCTGCCCACGAGGCCGTACAAAAAGTCGGCGCCAGCGCGACGAGTTCAATCACGGTCAAACGTGCGGTCATCGGCTTCATCATCGCCGCCCTCGTCATCATGGCGGCCGGGACGGCTCTCTCGGTGTTGGGTGATCAAATCGCCGTCGTCACGGGCCTCGGTTCGAGCTTCGTCGGTAGCTTCTTGATTGCCGCGACGACCTCGCTCCCGGAGGCGGTATCGGTATTTGTCGCCTTGAAACTCCGTAACGTCAACTTGGCGTTCGGTTCGATTTTAGGAAGTAACATCTTCAACATGCTCATCATCGCCATGTCGGACGTGTTTTACCGCAACGGTTCGATTCTGGCCGACGTGTCGGCGTCTCACTTGGTGACAGCAATCGGCATCACGATTTTGTCGGTATTGGTCATGTATACGCTCCTACGTAAAGACGTGACATCAAAGTTCCGCTATGTCTTACCGTCAGTGCTCGTCGTGCTCGTCTACTTCGCTTCGTCTTACTTCATCTTCATCGGTTAATCTGGCACGGTGTCCTCCGAGACACCGTGTTTTTTGTTTACTTGGTTTCGAGGAATCACTTTTCATCGTCTTGGGTATAGAAGGAGGGAAGGAGGGGTGGCGATGCAAATGCATTCTGTGGAACGTTTAGATGAGTATGTCGTCTTGATTCCGGCCTATAATCCGGATCAAGCGCTCGTCACACTTGTCCGTGAGCTGAAAGAGATTGGATTCGTCCATGTCATCGTCGTGAACGATGGAAGTGTCGAGACGTCCCGGCCTGTATTTGAAGAAGTCGGGAAGTGGGTGACGTCCGTCCTCATCCATGAGCGGAATCAGGGCAAGGGCGCAGCGTTGAAGACGGGGATCCGTCACGTCGTCGAACAGTTCCCGGACACGCACGGGGTCATTACTGTCGATGCCGATGGGCAACACCTGCCGGAAGATGTCCGCCATGTATATGAGGCGGGGCTTCATAGGCCGCATCATCTGGTCATGGGTTGCCGTGATTTCTCTGGGGCGCACATCCCGTTTCGGAGCCGATTCGGGAACCAGATGACACGTGGTGTCATGCTCGTCGGCAGCGGACTCCGGTTGAAAGACACGCAGACCGGTTTGCGGGCGGTCCCACTGCGCTATGCGGAACAGTTGCTGGATGTGCCAGGGAACCGCTATGAGTTCGAGATGAACATGTTGACGTTCACGAAACGTTGGCAAGTCCCGATTCAACAGATTCCGATTCAAACCGTGTATGTGGCTGAGAACGCCTCATCTCATTTTCGTCCGGTCATCGACTCGATTCTGATTTATCGCATGTTTTTGGCTTATTCATTATCCTCGGTCGCTTCATTTTTATTAGACATCGGCGCCTATGCCTTATTCATCTTTTTATTGAATCCGTGGTTCGAGACGACCCATGTCTTGATTGCGACGGTATTGGCCCGCATCATCTCGTCCTTATTCAATTATGTCGTGAACCGAAAAGTCGTGTTCCACTCGAAAGCGAGACGGGCGATGCCGAAGTATTTCGGGCTCGTCGGCGTACAGATGGCATTGTCGGCCGGTCTCGTCTATGTATTGTTCCTGGTGATTCGGGACGGGGAAGTATGGATTAAAGTGCTCGTCGACAGTCTCTTGTTCGTCCTCAGTTATTACGTCCAAAAAAGATGGATCTTTAAACGGTGACAGGCCAAGACGATTGTCTTGGCCTGTCTGACGTACATGTAGTTTAATAGGCGAGCTTCCCGAGCTTGACCGACGTATACCGGTGCAACTCACGCGGGTCATCAATGCCGGTCTTCTGCATCATGTCACGCATGAGCAGGGCGCAGACGCGGGCATCCTCAGCCGCATCGTGGTGGATGAACGGGACGTTCAAATATTCCGCCATCGTGTTCAGCTTGTGATTCGGAAGTCCGGGGTATAGTTTTCGCGACAGCTTGACGGTACAACCGTACTCGATTGTCGGGAACGTATATAAATCATATTTGGCGATCGCTTTTTTGAAAGCGCCCATATCGAATGAAGCGTTGTGCGCCATGACGAGGTCGACGTTACGGAACGTCGGATAAAGCTGTTCGAGCACCTCGGGTAACGCCGGCGCATCCCAGACGTGACTCGGCCGGATGCCGTGGACGCGGATATTACCAGCGTCGAAGTCTTCTTCTGGATTGACGAGCAGTTGGTTCGTCTCGATGATTTCACCGTCGACGAGCAGGCTCCAGCCGACCGAGCAGATGCTGCGACTATCGCGGTTGGCCGTCTCGACGTCGATGGCAAGGATGGAATGTGACATAATCGGTCCCTTTCTCTAAAAACAAGTATAAAAAAAGTCTAACATATCGTTAGACTAAAAAGCGATTATGCGGCTGCCAAGTTCCGGCACGCCTCGGCACAGCGCAGACACGCCTCGGCGCAGCGTTGACAATGGTCGTGCAAGTGCCGGCCACATTCGACGGCACATGTGTCACACACCTGCGCACAGAGTGCACCGATTGGTTTCATGAAGGCCGAATCCGTCTCGAGTGCGTTCAAGGCGAGGGCGCATACCTCCGAACATTCTTTCGTGAGCCGGATGCATTCGGCGACCATCAATAAATCCTCTTCTTGTAAACATTTTGAGAAACAGTGATTGCTTGCCCGCATGCAGTCGATGACGGCTAAAACGGTCTCTTCGACAGAGACACGATCCATAGTAAGTCCCCCTTAGAATAATGATGTCTTACAATCATTACCCGCTACCAGGTGACTTAAACCGGGCACAGACGCAAAAAAGTCACCCCTCAAATGAGTGGTGACTTCGATAATGGAGCATAGCGGGCTCGAACCGCTGACCTCCACGCTGCCAGCGTGGCGCTCTCCCAGCTGAGCTAATGCCCCGTTCGAAAATTATTATATCATCCTAGTAAAACGTTTGGCAATGGGTATTTTTAAATTTTTTTGAACAAAGTTTAATCCGGCCTAAACGTGGGAAAATCATGAGTAATATTATTCTACGAAAGCAGGTGTCATCCATGGAAATGATTTTACTCGCACTCTTACCTGCCTTGATGTGGGGGAGTATCCCGCTCATCGTTTCAAAAGTCGGCGGCAAGCCGATTCAACAGTTGATTGGGACGACGATCGGGGCGATGGTGATGGCGGTCATCATCGCACTCGTCTTCAGTCCGGAGTTCACGACGCTCGCGCTCGTGACCGGTTTCATCTCCGGTGTGTTCTGGGCACTCGGACAATATTTACAGTTCCAATCGTTCCAAATTTTAAGTGTATCGAAAGCGATGCCGATCAGCACCGGGATGCAGCTCGTCGGGACGTCCTTGTTCGGCGTCATCGTGCTCGGTGATTGGCAGACGTCGACCGAACTGTGGCTCGGGTTCTCCGCGCTCGTGTTGATTATCATCGGGGCGGCGCTGACGTCGTATCAACAGAAGAAAGACGGCGACAGCAGCGGCGCCTTGAAGAAAGGCTTGCTCGTCCTGCTCGTGTCGAGCATCGGGTACGTGACGTACGCCGTCTTGACGAACTATTTCGAGGTCGACGGCATCACGGCCATCTTGCCGCAATCGGTCGGGATGTTCATCGCAGCACTGTTGTTCAGCCTGCGAGAGAAAGACGTCAAAAAGTTCGATCCGAAGACGTTCAAAAACATCTTGGCCGGTCTGGCCTGGGGAATCGGGAACTTCGGTCTGTTCGTCTCGAGCGGTGAGGTCGGCATCGCCACCTCGTTCGCCTTATCCCAATTGAACGTCGTCGTGGCGACGCTCGGTGGGATCTATCTATTGAAAGAAGAGAAGACGACGAAAGAACGTGTCTTCGTCTTCATGGGAATCGGGCTCATCGTCGTGGCCGGGTTCATGCTCGGGATTGCGAAGAGCTAAATGAATTTTATAAAGAAGGACCAGGTTGATTGATGCGACTTGGTTCTTTTTTTAGTTAAAGAGAAATGAATTCATGTATCTACAATAAATAAAAAAATTAGGAATGTTAGTGAGTGGGATTTGAATAAATATATTATAAATTATGCAAAAGAATTTTTTAAGAAGATGAAACAGTTTTGTTGTTTCAGATAGCATATTGAGTTTGGTGTTATGGTTGATTAATTTAGCGAGCGCGACCTCTTCAATGACGTATAATCAAACCGCCAGCTTTCGAGTGGCTTAATTCTCGTTGGAGATGGCCAGCTTTCGAGTGGCTTAATTCTCGTTGGAGATGGAATGAAAGCTCTCATTAAAAAGTTATTTAAAAGGGCGAATTGAATCAGGCAGCGATTTCAGAACTAATGATTGCCAGTATAAATCATCCTAAAAATAAGTACAATTCATAGAATTGTAATGAGTTAAATTTAGAATAATATGATTTTTTTAATGATATGAGTTTCTAATTAAAGGGTATTGATTCACCACTTTGATATGGCAAGATTTTTGATTTTTAGTGCAACAAGTCAAATTTCGCATTTTTTATAGGGGCTAGTATAACAAATCCTTTATTGCGATAGGTTTGCTATTTTAGAACTAGATTGTCATAATAAAAATTATAGGAGGGATAAAATGCTATCACGACTTTTTATAGAGAATTTTTTATCTTTTAAAGGAAAACACGAAATTAGCTTTAATCATGGTTCAAGTAATGCAAGAATATTTAAAAATAATATTTTATTTGAGTACGAAGAATTTGGAAAGAAGAGAGTCATACTCAACGGGCTGCTTGTTTTGGGAGCCAATGCATCTGGGAAGTCTAATATTGTAAATGCGATGTCTTCTATGAAATCAATATATTTAAACAGTTTTGATTATAATACTCTAAGCGATATTAATTCTACAGTTAAAGAATTCATGTTCAAAGAGCGTAGCGAAGAATCAATTCCTACAACACTTGGTACTGAAACGATTCAATCCGTAAATAATGATAATTACAAAATAAATTATGAAATAAGCATCGATTCTAGAACGCAGAAAATTATTTACGAAACTCTTTCGTACTCTAAAATTCTTAAAACTACCGTAGCTTCTTCTACCAACATTTTTGTTAGAAAAAACGGAAAAATAAATCATTTCTCTTCAAATATCAAACAAATTATAAAAAAAATTGAGCAAGATAATATTGAGTATAAATCTTTATTATCGTTATTGAACTTTGATTTAAATAAAGATTTCTTTAAAGAAGAAATGGAGAGTATTGAATATGACATAGTACAACAGTTTGGATTATTTTTATCAGATAATTTCTTCACTGTTGACTCTACTCCTAGACATGACGTTTTTCCTGAAAAGTTATTAGAAAATCCAGACTTCAAAGAATACATATTAGAAAGCTTACATGATTTCGATTTTTCAATTTCTGATTTCTCAATCCAAGACATGTCGCTAGATTTATCAGAAGCTCTTGAAAATAACAAGTTAATGAATGACTTGCCTGATTTCTTAAGAAAGCAAGTTATAAATGATTTGAAGAGACAAAATCAATATATTGTACATGCAATTCATGAAATAGATAACGTTGAGTATCCCCTTGGTTTGGGATCAGAATCAAATGGGACAAGAAAATTTCTTAAAAATTCATTTGATATCTATGAAGCTCTATTTTCTGAAAAAATATATGTAGCAGATGAATTTGATAGTAAATATCATTTTAATATTCAGAAGGGAATTATAAATAAGTTTATAAATAACTATTATGATAATGGTAAAAAATCTCAGTTTTTAATAGTTTCACATAATCCATTATTGCTTAATCAACAATATTTTGCAAAAGAACAAGTTTTATTTGTTGAAAAAGAAAGAGATACTCAAGAGTCTATTACTTATCCTTTAAGTGATTTTAAAGAGATTACTTATAATAATCACAACTGGGCGAATATGTATTTAGAAGGACGTTTAGGCGCTATTCCCGAGGTGATAATTTAATGAGAGATAAAGCACCTAAATCTACCGTTCATGTTTATTTTCCTGAAGCTTCTTGTAAAGGAACAAAAATAAATCTCTCGGAAGACTTTTATTTAAAACATTCATTTCAACGTAACGCCAAAAAAGTTTTAAAAACTTATGGCTTCGAACACCAAAAAGATTTTTTAAAAAAATATAAAAAAAATGAACATAATGATCAATTTTTTATAGTGTGCGATACAGACATATCTCCTTCCCGTAATAATATTGATATTGTGAAGAGAGACTTAAACTCTTATCAGGCAAAATATCCTAGAGCTAAATTGATTCTCTCAGCTCGAAGTTTTGAAACATGGCTATGTATGTATAATAATAAGATATATACTAAACCTTTCACTACACAAGGTGTATTAACTGATGATATGCAAATGAATGGATACGAAAAAAAAGAAGATTGGTTCAAAAAAAATGCTAAATATCTTTACGATAATTATGAGGACGCGATATCTACAAGTAAACGAAGTAAGAAGAATGTTTTTGAATCGCATGGACTAACAACATTAAATTTGAATGATCATCCAGGAACATTAAATAGTAATATAATTCATCAACTTGTAACATTGACCCCGTTTACCTATTTCGATATTTTAATTGGTGAATTGATGAATTGAATTCTATAAAATTGTTACTACTGGAATAGTTAAAAGACGCGGCCACAATGTGATATGGCCGCGTCTTTTCATTTTCAATTATAATGATTAGACCTTTTCCGCCCACGCTACATCTATAAATTCATCACGCCCTGAAATAGCGCGATCTTCCTTATAGTGTTTTGGATTCTTCTTATGGAAATCTTGATGGTACTCCTCGGCCGGATAGAACACATCAGCCGGCAAGATTTTCGTGACGATTGGCTGTTTGAAGCGTCCGCTCGCCGCGAGCTCGTCCCGGCTCTTCTCGGCCGCGATGCGCTGCTCCTCAGTATGATAGAAGATGGCCGGCGCATATTGGCTGCCTCGGTCTTGGAACTGGCCGCCGTCGTCGGTCGGGTCGGTCTGAATCCAATACAGTTCGAGCAGTCGCTCATATGCGAACAGCGTCGGATCGAACGTGATCTCGACGACCTCGTAGTGTCCCGTCGTCCCTGTCTTCACTTGTTCATACGTCGGGTCGTCGACGTGACCTCCCGTATAACCCGATACGATCGATTCGATGCCGGGTTGTTCCTCGAACGGCGTCACCATGCACCAAAAACACCCACCTGCGAATGTTGCTTTCTCCATCATGTTGTCCCCCTTATGCTCATTCCCAAAAAAAAGCGCCCATGTCATCGACATGAGCGCTCTGTCATATCGGCCAAGGCTTACGCCTTGCTGGAAGTAGCACCTTGCCGAAGCAGGTTGCTGTGAAGTCATAGAGCCAGGTCTCTCGTTCACTCAAGATATCGATATGTAGTTGGTGACAGCATCATACCATCTGTCTCGAAGTGACGTCAACGATTTGATGTTCGTCGGAGTTGCAGCAAAGTGGCAACGATAATCAAAACGATGAGCCCGATTGAGATTGGCCAGACGAACGGCTGGTCGCCGGCAAACAGTTGTAAGAAGAACAGGGCGAACACGGCAAGCAAGACAATCACGTACGAACGGTTCATAGTAACCTCCCTTTTCTTTCAGTGTACCAAGTTACACATTCGTTGGCGATCGAAAACAGGAATTCCAATCACGATAGCGAATACGAACGAGTGACCAAAGGAGGAAACAACATGACTGAACCAAACACTTATTTTGAACTCGATATCGAGACCGCCCATCGCGGATATAAAGAAGGGACGTTCACGGCGCGTGACGTGACAGCCTACTATTTGACCCGAATCGCCCAGTTGAACGACAAGCTGAGAGCGGTCATCCAAGTGAATCCGGACGCCTTGTTCGAGGCAGAAGCGGCGGATCGTGCCTATCAACGAGGCGAACGATTACCGTTGCTCGGCATCCCGGTGCTGATCAAAGACAATGTCGAGACGGCCGGACTGATGAAGACGACGGCCGGTGCCGTCGCCCTGGCGCATCATTTCGCAGGCCGGGATGCCCACCTCGTCGAGCGCTTGCGGGCGAGCGGGGCCATCATCCTCGGGAAAGCGAATTTGTCCGAATGGGCCAACTTTTTGACCGAGGGGATGCCGAACGGTTGGAGCGGGGTCGGTGGCCAGACGCTCAATCCATATGGCGACAAGCTCGATGTCGGCGGGTCGAGTTCAGGTTCGGCATCAGCGGTCGCGGCGAACTTGACGTTACTCGCCGTCGGCAGTGAGACGAGCGGTTCGATTATCCATCCAAGCGTTCATAACGGTATCGTCGGCATCAAGCCGACCGTCGGTTTGGTTAGCCGTAGTGGCATCATACCGATCTCTCGGTCGCAGGACACGGCCGGACCGATGGCTCGGACGCTCCGGGATGCGGTGCTCGCCCTTGAGGCGATGGTCGGGGAAGACCCGGCAGACCCGGCGACGACGCACCTTCCGGTCGGACCGCCGTATCGCACGTGTCTCGATGAACGCCAAGCGGTCGGGATGCGTGTCGGGGTCGTCAAGACCGATTTGTCGGAAGAAGAGCAGGCGCTCTACGACGAAGCGATCGCCTTGCTGAAACAGAGCGGCATCGAGGTCGTCACCGTCGACTTGCCGTCCAAAGCAGGGCTCGACCAAGGCGATATCTTGTATCATGAGTTCAAGCTCGGGATTGAGGCATATCTCGCCTCGACGACGCTCCCGTTCGAGACGCTGTCGGATTTAATCAACTGGAACAACAGCCATACAGAGTCAATCCCGCACGGACAGAAGACGTTCGAGAAAGCGGAACATCACTCAGGTCGCTTGATTGAGGCCGCCTATTTGACGCGGAGACTCGATGACGTCTATCACGCCAAGACGGACGGTATCGACCGATTGTTGGCCGAGCAGGGACTCCATGCACTCGTTTTGCCGCATGACCACAATTACGACATGGCGGCGAAAGCTGGGCATCCGACCATCACCATCCCGTATCGCTTGAAAGCGAGCGGAGCCCCGTTCGGTCTGTCGTTCACCGGGACGAGCTATGCTGAACGCGACTTGATTCGTCTCGCCTATGCGTTCGAGTGTCATGTGACACGTCCCGTCCCACCGTTATAAGAACGTTGCACCGGTCGTCCACGTCCGCTACAATGGTACGTATGCGGATTGAAGAAAGGACAGATAGCAATGAAACCATCTATATACGGGCTGACATTCGATCAGCTGACGGAAGCGTGCGTCTCTTGGGGATACAGCGCCTTCCACGCGAGACAAATCTGGGACTCGCTCTATATCGACCGAGTCAAACACATCGAGGAAATCTCGGTACGGGCCGAGGTGCGTGAGGCGCTCGCCGCCGAATACGTCATCTCGACACAAGACCTGTTCGTCAAACAAGAAGCGGGCGACGGGACGGTCAAATTTTTACTTAAACTGCACGACGGACACTATATCGAGACCGTGCTCATGCGTCATAAATACGGACGTTCGGTCTGTGTGACGACGCAAGTCGGCTGCAACATTGGCTGTAGCTTCTGCGCGAGCGGTCTCTTGAAGAAGACACGTGATTTGACGGCCGGCGAAGTCGTCGAACAAATCATGACCGTCCAACATTATTTGGACGAGGTCGGGGAAGGTGCCCGCGTCAGCCATATCGTCGTCATGGGAATCGGGGAACCGTTTGATAACTTTGACAACTTGGTCGATTTCCTCCGTGTCGTCAAAGATGAGCGCGGACTCGCCATCGCACCACGTAAAATCAACGTGTCGACGAGCGGGCTCGCCGACAAGATTTACAAGTTCGCGGATCTCGACCTGCGCATCAATTTGGCGTTGTCGCTTCACGCCCCGAACGATGCGCTCCGGACGCAAATCATGAAAATCAACCGAGCGTTCCCGCTCGACAAACTCATGCCGGCCATCCGGTATTACGTCGAGAAGACGAACAAACGGATCACGTTCGAGTACATCTTGCTCTCGAAAGTGAACGATTTGCCGGAGCACGCCGAGGAACTCGCCGACTTGATTGATGACATTAAAGACAAGTCGTACGTCAACTTGATTCCGTACAACCCGGTCAACGAGCATATCCAGTATGAGCGGAGCACGTCCGAGGACATCATGGCGTTTTACGACGTCTTGAAGAAACGGGGCATCAATACCGGTGTCCGCCTCGAGCACGGTACCGACATCGATGCGGCCTGTGGCCAGTTGCGCAGCAAGCACATGAACGTCGAAGGCGCCAAATGACAGCTACTCCTTGAATCACGTGATTCAAGGAGTTTTTTTGTCTTGGCCGACGTTTTTTCAGTTGCCCGGTTGCTATTTTGGGAAATGTTGAATAGAGATGGCCCCCTCAGGGAATAGTCACTTGAAATCAATGTAGAGAGTGGAGGCAATTCAATGGAGACAGTAAACGCTGCGTTGTGGATTCGAGTTCGAAATACGCTTGGGGAAGGCCCGTGTTGGGATGCGGAACTGAAACGCTTCTATTGGGTCGATATCGAGGGACATACACTGTGGTGGTACGATGAGAAAGAGGATGAGCTGTCGTCGTTCGATATGGGGCAACAGATCGGATTTGCGGTCCCGAAAGTGACGGACGGTGTCGTCGTCGGCTTGAAAGATGGGATTTATGAGTGGGACGAGACGTCAAAAGAGCTCGATAAAATCGTCGAACTCGACGACCCGGAAGGAAAACTTCGGTTCAATGACGGGAAAGCCGACCCGTACGGACGCATCTTCGCCGGGACGCTGCATCTGGAGGACGAAGATGAGCAGGCGACGCTATACCGCCTGAATCGCGATGGCACGACCGAGGTCATGCTGAGCGAGTTGACATTGTCGAACGGACTGACATGGTCACCCGACCATTCGACGTTCTATCATATCGATACACCGACCGAGACGGTCCGTAAGTACGCGTTCGACTTGAAGACGGGGACGCTCGGCGAAGGGGAGGCCATCATCGATTTCACGGTCGAGGAAGGGTTCCCGGACGGCATGACATCCGATGAGGAAGGATTCTTATGGATTGCCCACTTTGCCGGCGGCCGCGTCTCGCGCTGGAACCCGAACACAGGGGAAAAAGTGCTCGAGGTGCTCGTGCCGGCCCCGAACGTCACGTCGTGCTGTTTCGTCGGTGATGATTTGAACCAACTCGCCATCACGACGGCTCGTGAGGGGATGGATGACGAGGCGCTCAACGCCCATCCGGACGCGGGGTCGGTCTTTAAAATCGATACAGACGTGAAAGGGATGCCGCTCTATCGGTTTGGACGATAAGGAGGTAAGGAGATGGTAAAGCGATTGCTCGTTCGTGCAGGCATCGGTTTGGCACTCGCGGCAGTGGCCCGGGTCGGGATCCAAAAACTATTGGATGCGAACCGGGAAGACGACCACACATATTTAAATCCGCGCTGGGACGAGGCCCCGAGTGTCGATGCCGATAAGGATGAGGATGAGGTCGGTCTGACACAACTCGATTCGATTTATCGGGCCGAATGGCAGGCGAACGCGTATCCCCGCTCCGAGGCGGAACGGAAGGCGTTGGAAGAGTAAGGGGAGCGAGCACGTCCGGAAACGGGCGTGTTTTTTTCTTGACAAGACAAAGCCGACCCGTCATTATCTAAAAAGTAATGATTACGATTTAGGGGTGGTATTTATGAATCGAATTCCAATCACGGTGCTATCCGGTTATTTAGGGAGCGGCAAGACGACGTTGATGAATCATCTGTTGAACAACCGTATCGGCAAGAAATATGCGGTCATCGTCAACGACATGAGCGAGCTGAACATTGACGAACGGTTGATCAAGCAGGGCGGTTTCTCGCGGACGGACGAAAAATTGGTCGAGTTATCGAACGGCTGCATTTGTTGCACGCTCCGTGAGGATCTGCTCGAAGCGGTGCAGGACATCACGAAAGACCGTGATCTCGACGGGATTATCATCGAATCATCCGGCATCTCAGAACCGATTCCGGTCGCTCAAACGTTTACATACGTCGATGACGCCCTCGGCATCGACTTGACGAACCGTGTCTATATCGATGCGATGGTGACGGTCGTCGATGCATATAGGTTCTTGAAAGACTTCAATTCGGGCGAGTCGCTCCACGAGCGCAAACAAGCCATTGATGAGACGGACGTGCGCGAAGTCGTCGACCTGCTCGTCGATCAAATCGAATTCGCGGACATCATCGTCTTAAACAAAGCGGACCGTGTGACCGAGTCGGAACTGGCCGAGATGGCCGGGCTGTTAAAGGCGCTCAATCCAACCGCCAAGCTGTTGACGTCGGTCCACGCGAATGTTGAATTGACCGAATTGCTCGACGTCAACCTGTTCGATTTCGAGCAGGCGATGCACGCCGCCGGCTGGATTCAAGAGCTCGAGGCAGAAGAACATACTCCGGAGACAGAAGAATACGGCATCAGCTCGTTCGTCTACCGTCGACGGCGCCCGTTTCATCCGGCGCGGCTCCACGCCTGGATTGAAACGTTCCCGGAACAGGTCGTCCGTGCCAAGGGCTTCTTATGGATCGCGTCCCGGAACGACCTCGCTTGCCTCTTCTCGCAGGCCGGTTACGCCTCGACGCTCGAACACGCGGGACGTTGGCTTGCGACGCTGCCGGAAGAGGAGCGTCGCCTCATGTTCGCGGCAGAACCCGAGCTCGCCGCCGATTACGTCGAACCGTACGGAGATCGCCAGACAGAGCTCGTCTTGATTGGACAGCGGATGGAGCGTGCGGCGATTGAGGCCGGGCTCGACACGTGTCTGTTGACGGATGCGGAGATGGCTTCTGACTGGACGACGTTGCACGACACGCTTCCGGGAAATGGTATCGTGACTTTCTCATAAACCGTTTACAAACGCGAAGTGTTCGTCTATACTTCTCGTTGCATAGACAACCGCATACATTGGACTACACTAGGGGTGCTTCGGCTGAGATGTGAGCATGGCTCCGATCCCTTATGACTCGATCCGGGTAATACCGGCGTGAGGAAGTGTGGCACTTTTTCTAATGAATTTGTAAATTGGACGAGTGGCCGCATTCTCATGGATGCGGCTTTTTTGTGCATACATAACAAGGGGGAATAGAACATGAACAACCAATGTGGAACGAGCCCGATTGTCGGGTTCCGCTTTACGCTGAGCCCGATGACGTCTGATTTTGTGAGCGTCATCAAGGGGGCATTGAAAGAGACGGATTTGCAAAACGTTTGGCGTCATACCGACGATGTCTCGACGGTCATCCGTGGACGGAGTGAGCATGTGTTCGATGTGGCCAAAGCCGTCCTGTCACATGCGACGAAGACGGGGACCCACGTCTCGATGAGCGGGACGTTCTCAGTCGGCTGTCCAGGAGATACAATGGGAGACAATCTGCTCGACGTGACGACAGAGCCTGTGAACGGCAGAGTCCGTGCGCAATACGTCTCTTCACAATTCGCACTCTATCCGCTCGGTGACACGCAGTATATGGATATTATTTATGAGGAGATTGCGTTTGCAAAGGAGCGCGGCGTGTTTAATGATTCGATGCACTATGCCTCTGGAATTCACGGCCAGATTGAGCCGGTGTTCGCATTTTACGAGGCGACATTTAATCGGGTTCGTGAGAAAACGAGCCACGTTGTCATGACGGTCACGTTCAGTGTGAACAGTCCGTCACATGAGGGACGTACGAATGCTTAAATCGTGGAAGCTAAAAGAAATCGTCTTGTTGGCCATATTGTCGGTCGTGTTCGCTGTCGTTTATTTGGCGTTCGTCCATGTCGGAAATCTATGGGCCGGCTTGATTGGCCCGATCGCGTACGAGTGGATCTTCGGCATCTGGTTCATCGTCTCGATTATTGCGGCTTACATCATTCGCAAGCCTGGCGCTGCGTTGTTGTCAGAAGTGCTAGCGGCATCGATTGAAATGATGATTGGCAATGCCATTGGACCGCGTATCATTCTCGTCGGAATCATTCAAGGGCTAGGGGCCGAGGCCGCGTTCGCGGTCACTGGGTACAGAAGGTATGACCTATGGGTACTCATGTTGGCTGGATTCGGTGCGGCCGTGACAAGTTTTGCCTATACATACGTCATGGGTGGGCTCGCTGCCCTCAGTCCGACGTACGTGGCGACGATGTTCGCACTGCGCGCAACGAGTGGGATGCTCATTGCCGGGGTAGGCGGTAAGATTTTGAGTGACTTGTTGCTTCGGACGGGTGCACTTGAAGGATATGCTGTCGCTCGTCAGGGACGTGTGCATGGTTGAGGCAGAACAGCTGGCGTTCCGCTATCCGGACAAACCGTGCGAGGTATTGACGGACATCACGCTTCAATTGACGGCTGGAAGGACGCTCATCACCGGGGCGAGCGGATCAGGGAAATCGACATTGTTCTCGTTGATGAATCGTCTGTATCCAGATAACTGTGATGGGATTGTGACGGGCAAACTGCACTTGTTTAATCGTTCTTATGATGTGTATGAAGCAGGTGAGGTAAACCGTCGTGTCGGGACAGTGTTTCAAGATCCAGATAGTCAGTTCGTCATGCAGACGGTGGAGGAAGAATTGATTTTTACGCTCGAAAACTTTGGCGTGCCCAGGGAGGAGATGATGCCTAAAGTGGTTGCGATGTTAGAAACGTTGCGCTTGACCGACTATCGCCACCGGACCATCCATGATCTGTCGGGAGGAGAGAAGCAACAAATCGCCGTCGCCTGTGCGTTGATAGGACGACCGGAATGGCTCTTACTCGATGAGCCGCTCGCACACCTCGATCCTGAGACGGCCAAACGTTTCGTGCATTGGCTCGACACCGTCGCGCAGACGGTAAACGTTGTCGTCATCGAACATCGACCATTCATTTGGGGTGGGTTTTTCGACAGAGAGGTGGGGCTCGTGAACGGGCGCGTCAGCTATGACGGACCGTTCGTTGCTCGCCCGGACTATACCTTCTCGCCGATTATGGTCAAACGAGGCAAAGAAATGTTATTTCACGTACCGCAATTGGAACGAAATACATTTAAACTAGCAACGAGCGAGGTAAGCATCGGCGAGGGTGACCTCATTGCCGTCCTCGGTCGAAACGGAAGTGGGAAGTCGACTTGGCTGAGAAGTCTCGCTCGCCATCATCGTGAAGTCGGACTCGTCCCACAATCTCCGGCACATCTGTTTATCACGAATGATGTGACACGTGAACTCGCATATAATCATAACCGACCAATCGAGGACATCATGGAACGGCTCGGGCTTGGGTCGTTGCGGGATGACCACCCGCTTTCGCTGAGCCACGGTCAAAAACGAAGGCTCGCCATCGGCGTGATGATGCTCTCGGGTAAACAGCTCATCGCGTTTGATGAGCCGACTGCCGGACAAGATGAGGAATCGCTTCGTGCGCTCTATGAGTTAATGGCTGAACGAACTCGCGCCGGCCAGACGGTTTTGTTTGTGACGCATGATCTTAGTTTCGCCCGAATTGCGAACACCTTCTATTTGATGCGTGGTGGGAACTTGAGCGGACCATATGATGACTCACTTTGGGATGAGACAGAATTACTACAATCTCACGGCTTATTGCTGGAGGAATCGTGATGACGTTCCATGAGATGAACCCGACCATTAAATTTCTGACCGTCACGTTGCTCATGTTCGGCCTCGCCTTTATCTATAACCCATGGACCCCACTCACCGTATTCATTGGCATACTAATCCTTCAGTCGCTGTTTTCTTCCATTAGCTGGAGGCGGTGGGGGCTGTTCATGATTCCCTTTTTATTCACCGCGCTCGGGACGTTATGGACGACACTCGTCTTTGGAAAGGAGACGGGCGGGGAAATTCTCTTCACGTTGTTAGGCAACGATGTCACTGCCGAGAATGTGATGCTGGCAGCGACACTCGCCTTACGGGTGTTAGCATTCACGGCGGTGTCACTCCTGTTCACACTGACGACGGACCCCAAACGGTTCATCTACAGCTTGATGCAACAAGGGAAGTTGTCGCCCAAAATCGCTTACAGTGTCTTCGTCGGTTTTCGTTTCTTCCCGATTTTAAAACATGAACTGATGCAATTGTATGAGACGCATGCTTTACGAGGCATACGGTTAGAGACGCGACTCGATCACATACGACATGCCCCGAAGTTAATCATTCCACTTCTTGCGGGCGCGATTCGTCAAGCGGAACGAATCGCTTTCTCGATGGAGGCGCGCGGGTTCACGGGGGAGCCTCGAGCTACCTATGAAGTGGTCCCCGTCACGCGGAGTGACTTTCTGATGGCGTCGCTCTTACTTCTATTGTTCGGAGTTAGCGCGTGGCTTGGCATAAAATAAAAACAAGACGACTCACTCGGAGTCGTCTTGTTTCGTTTCTTTCACGATTCTAAACTTCGGTTTGACCGATTCGTTATTGAACGCCTCGAGCACGGTGTTCTCGTTGGCCATACGAATCTGTTGCGGCTCGCCTTTTGACGTCGTGCCGATACAGAACATATGAGCCTCGTGGTCGGCGAACAGCGCCTTATACGGAGTGGCGTGGTGCATCAAGCGACCTGGCGAGCCCCAGCCGACGATTGCCATCCCGCCGCTCGCCTCGACTTCATCGAGCGTTTCCTCCACGTAATGAAAGTTGACCTCGTCGAGCTGTGACTCGACGTATGGCAGGTTGTCATTGATGGCGAGCGTCGGGACGAGACTGATGACGCGCATCTCACGGATCGGTTGTGCGAGATGGTTCCGCATGAGCATATAGGCCCGCTGCGTGGTCGTGCCGGACAAGAAGGCATCGCTCATCCGGGGCGAATAGATGATGACGGCACAGATGACGCCATCGACGACATCGGTGAACTCGTACGTTCGCATATATCGTTTCGTCTTATCTTCATTGAAGACGGACTTGACGCGAATCGTCACTTCCTCGATATGGGTGTTCATAATATTTCCTCACTTTTGCTCAAATAGTGCCAGGTCAGACCCAGCCAGCGAACCATTCCAAATAGCGGATCGTATAGCGGGCGACTTGCTGCGTCGCCGACGCCTTGTCATCCGGTAAATAAGACACGTCGGTTTGATATGACTCATAAAACGACATCACATCGTTGACATACTGCTCGCTTCGGTTGTACTCGAAGATGGCGTTCCGAATCGAATCGGTCGAATCTGCCGTCGTCCCACCGTGCTCGCTCAAATAATAGGCGGCTGCATGGGCCGAATCGACGAGACTGTGCGGGTCGGCTTGGCCGTCGTTGTTACCGTCACGTCCGAGACCGCCATACTGTTCGATGAGGGCGAGGTCTGTCAAATCGATCTCGTCCTCGGGCACGTCTCCTTTTTGGTCGTCGGTGTCGTACTGCCAACCGAGCCACGTCCGCGGCATGAATTGGAACGGACCAATCGCCCCGACCGATGAACGCATCGATGAGCTATGAGAGAAAATCGTCTCGACACGATGCACCGCGGCGAGGAGTCGCCAATCGACGTCATAGGTCGCTGCCGCCTCCTCATACACGTCGCGATGGACGGCCGGGATGCCATGATCTCCGTAGTAGGCCCGGTAAAGGGCGTTGTTCACTTTATCATGTTGACCAAACCAGCCGATTGCGCCGAGGCACAGCACGATCACAAGCATGAGACCGGTCAGTCGCAAAATCAATCGTTTCAAGATTCCGCCTCCTAGCTTTCTAGACAATACCCGAATAGTGTAGCATATAGCTAACAGGAAGGACAGGAGTGGATATTCATGCTCGAACAGGCCGTCTTTACCATCATTCTCGTGTACTTATTGATTGTCCAATTGTTCAACGCCCGGTTGATGAAACCGATGATTGAGACGCTCGGGCGAGGCCGCGTGTACGATCAGACCGTCAAGTCGGCGTGGGGGCTCTGTTTGCTGTTGCTCGCCCTCATCTTTTTGTTCCGCGTCCCGCCTGAAGCGGTAGGGCTCGGTTTCGCCCCGGTCGAGGGGGATTTGCGTGCCTGGCAGTTCTTCTTTCTGACGAGCGTGCTCATCTCTGTCTTGATTGCATGCTATCTGCTCGTGAAAACGTCACCGGGTTTACGGCATCGGTTACGGCCTTATTATGAGCTCGAGATTGAGAAGCTGTTATTGCCACATACGAACCAGGAGGCGCGAGCGTGGGGTGCCGTATCCTGGACGGCCGGTGTGACCGAGGAGTTCATTTTCCGTGGCGTGCTGCTCTACACGGTGTCCCTGTGGTGGGACGTCTCGTCCCCGATGCTCGCCTTGATTGGCGGGGCGTTGTTCGGTCTAGCCCACGCCTACCAAGGTGTCCGGGGTATCCTTGTGACCGGTCTCGTCGGGTGGGGACTTGGCTATTTATACTTGGCGATGGGCATCCTATGGCCGGTGATGATCGTTCATGCCTTGCTCGACCTTATCGCGGGACCGATTCATGTCGCCGATTCAAAAACTGACTGACAGCCGCCTCATAGGCGGGCTGGTCTTTCAAGATACAGTTCGTATGTTCCGCGCCATGAATGAGGGCGAGCTCATTTTGGCGGTTGAGCGCATTCATCTCGACGGACATCCATGTCGGCACGAAATCGTCCTCGGTCCCATGGATGAACAAGACCGGCGCATCGATCGCCGCGAGCGCTCGTTTCGGGCGGACTTGGTGCATCCGGAATCCGGCCCGCGTCCAAAGGAAGTAATTGATTCCAGGCAACAACAAATCGCCAGGCAGTCGGTGCAGGACGTTCAACTGATGACGCATGAGTTGTCTCATGTCATCGAACGGGCACTCAGCGATCAAAAAGTCGACATCGGTCAAAGGTCCGGCTTGCAAAATCGAGGCGGCGCCCATCGATACGCCATGCAGGCCAACCTCGGAGACGGACTCGTTGGCCCGCAACCAATCGACCCAATCGACGATGTCATGTTTCTCATGATAGCCGTACGACGCGTACACGCCCTCTGATTCACCGTGGGACCGTAAATCGACGGCGAGCAGATTGTAACCGAGGCGATGGAACATCGCCAAATGCGGGGCCATGAAGCTGTGTGACGCCGTATAACCGTGCACGAACACGATCCACTTCGTCGACCCTTCGTTACGGTAGACACGCCCATAGAGTCGATATCCGTCTTGAGAGCGGAGCGAGACGTGCTCGAACGGCACGTCGTGATAAAAGGATTGATCTTCCTTCGTATAGGGGGCCAACAGCATCTCGGGCGTCTTCCGTTTCCCTCGTGTCATGCGCTTGAACGCATAGTAGCTGATGGCATAATAGCCAGTGAATAATGTTGCGAGTCCAACCTTCCATCTTTTCTGCATCTGAACCGCTCCTTTCCACATTATTGTACCCGAAAACGCGTTTTCAATTCACGCACCATGTGGGACGGGGCGTGCTTTGTGTGACGGAACGCCAAGGCTTATGTGTGACAACCCAGATTGTGCCGAACAGAGATGCCGCATATGATGAGTGCGGACAGTCACCAACTGGGAGGATGCGGACCGATGGAGCGACAGGCGATGTATCAGTTTTTACAGGCATGTTTGGCGGGACAGACGGATTATACGGTGGAAGGGGTGACGTTTTATCGCGCCCCGACGCACGGGGAGCGACAGCACGCAATCATCTTGGACGTGTTGATTGACCGCTATATATGTCGGCCGGGACAGACGATCGAACTGTCGGTCCCGGATCTCGCCGCTTCGATTGACGTGTCAGCGGACGAGATTGTCCGGTCGGTACTCGCGCTCGCCCGCATCACGCTCGTCTCGCAGCATATTGAAGAACGATTGATTCGTGTCGTCTCGGCGGGCATCGATGAAGCGGGTCGACTGACGCTCGTCATCGACTTCAACGCCTGGCTGACACATCATTTAGGACATCTATCGGGCGAGTGGGTCGAGCTGCCGGCTCGCGTGCCTATCATGTGATTCTGTGAACGACAAAAAGGGAAGGCCGCGACGGACGCGGTCTTCCCTTTTTTAATGACGGGGCGATGGTTGGAGTCGCCCGTCCTGGAGCAACAGCACCCGGTCACAGACGTCGAGCATGCGTTCATCGTGGGTAATGACGAGGACGCGCCGTCCGTGTCGATGTGCCTCGGTGACGAGCAATTCCATCACGCGACGACCGTTCTCGAAATCAAGGCTCGCCGTCGGTTCATCGGCCAACAGGAGCCGTGGGCGATTGATGAGGGCACGGGCGACGGCGACGCGCTGGCGTTCGCCACCCGACAAGTGCTTCGGCAGTTGATTGAGCCGATGACTCAGACCGAGGACGTCGAGCAGGTGGAGCGGGTCCTGTTTAGATTCGCTTTCGGCCTGGACGAGCTCGAGTTGTTCCCGAACCGTCAAATACGGGACGAGGTGGGCCTGCTGAAACACGAAGCCGATTTCATTCAATCGGAGCAAGCGCCGTTCTTCTTCGCCCGCGGCGAGCAACTCCCGTCCCTCGAGCTCGATGTGCCCGACGTCAGGTCGTTTCAACAAACCAAGAATTTGGAGCAACGTACTCTTTCCGCTCCCGCTCGGTCCGATGATGCCGATACATTCCCCAGGCTCGATCTGTAATTCGATGCCACGCAAAATCGGCTGTCCGTCATACGTATGGCAAATATTCGTCAGTTTCATTGTCCGATTCCTCCTAGCGCGTCGGCGGCGTCAAGCCGGCGCAATTTCCAAAGCGGCAACAGCGTCCCGATGAGTGAGAGGACGGTCATGATTGCACCATATGCGAGCACGTTACCTAAGTCGAACCGGAACGGGATGGCGTCCGGGACGAACGCTTCGGTGAAGCCTGTCAGCAACGTGGCAAACAGACTCGCCGCGAGCACGGTGGCCATGACCTGGATGACGAGTGCCGTGCCAATCACCCGGGGACGAATGCCGATTGCTTTCAGTATCCCGAGTTCCGGGAGCTTTTGGAGCGTCAACATATAAAAGAAAGCGGTCAAGATGAATGCACCGATGAACAGCAGGAAACCGCGCATCATCGTGAACGTGCCTTGTTCCGCCGTATACCCGGGAACGGCCTCGACGACGTCCTGTTTCGTCATCACCACGAGTGAGGTGTCAGCTTCCCCGAGCCAGGCCGAGACGTAGGTGGGCTGACCGCTGGCCGTCTGTAACGCTTCCCACGTCTCTTCTGTTCCCCAGACGACCGGGGCGTGGCTATAGCGCCCGTCCGTCGTCCCGACGATGTTGAAGGCATACCCAGACGCGAAGTCCCGGACCGTGTCCCCAATCTCGACGTCACCGAGAAAGCTCGAGTCGACGAGTACGTCCCCGACGGCGAGGTCAAGCTCGGGTCCAATCGTGGAATCTTTCGGCAGTGTGAACAGCGTAGCGTCCTGTTTTGTCGTCCCATGGACGAGCGTCATCGATTTGACGCCGAGCGGGGTGAGCGTTTCGGGCGTCGGTCGTTCGATGAACGAGCGGGTCAATTGCCCGTCCGCATCATCGGCCAGTTGAAACATCTCGACATCGAGTTCACGCAAGGTGGCCCCATTATCGTAGGCCAGGCCGTCCGCAAGTCCGGTGATCAATGTCGACAATAAGACGATCAGCAACGTGATTACGAAGATGAGCGAAAATTTTCGTTTTTGCCGCCACATCTCTTTCAATCCTAAATTCATAAAAAAGCCTCCTTCATAGCGATGAAGGAAGCATAACTGACCGAGATGAACGGAAGATGAACAAGATTACAAAGTGACGTAAAAGATGGTACCTGTTCCGAGCCGGGATTCGACGGTCAACGTGCCGCCGTGCAGGTGGACGATATCTCGGGCGATGGCGAGCCCGAGCCCGGTGCCCCGTCCGGACCGGGAGGCGTCCCCTTTATAGAACCGCTCGAACAGCCGAGCCTGCGTCGCCTCATCCATCCCGACGCCGACGTCCTGAATCGAGACGGTCGGTCGTTCGGCTTGATACGCCTTGATGGTAATGAGGTCTCCTTCTGCCGAAGCGTGAATCGCGTTCGTCAGCAAATTGGACCACACTTGGGCCAGCAAGAGCGGGTCGCCGGTCACGACGAGCGTCGAATCGAGGTCCGTGGCGACAGCAATCCCTTTCTCGTCGAGTTGGAACGTGTGCCGGCGGATGACATCCTCGATGGAGGCACGTACATCGACCGGTGTCGTTAACGACACGTTGGCCTCATCGAGTCGGGCGAGGAGCAGTAACTGTCTCGTCAGCTCGGACAGACGCGACGCCTCATCGCGTATGATGGCGGCATGCGCCTTCGTGGCACCGTCGGTCGTTTCGACGAGTTCCGAGGCGTAGCCTTTGATGGACGTGAGCGGGGTCTGAAACTCATGGGAGACGCTCGAGACGAAACGTCTGCGCTCGCCTTCCGATTTTTCAAGCGAATCGACCATATCGTTGAAGCGGCGGGAGAGCGTGCCGATTTCATCGTTGCGCTCAATCGGCAGGTCACGCGGTCGGCCGCCGGACGCGACCGAATCGGTAGCTGCGGTCAACGTCCGTAGCGGGCGGACGAGTTGACTCGTCGACAAGGCGATCAAGATGAACGCGAGTCCGGTCAACAACGCGAAAAACAAGCCGACGAATAAATGCAGCTCGCGGATTTGGGCACTCAGGTCGGGACGGATGAAGACGGCGTCGTTCCCATCGATGCTAAACCCGTACGTGTTGACTGCCTCGTTGTCGAACAGTCCGAGCCAAAACAAATGGAACGGATAGGTGTGCATCCCGTCATACGTCTCGCCGGCCCTGACAGAGGCGATGACGTCGGCATCGAGCCCCTCGTCCCGGAACGTTCCACCATAGCGTTCAATCGTATCGTCCGGTCGGACGACGAGCAACTGATACCCGGTCTGCGCGAGCAACGTATAAAACGTGGACGTCTCACCGTCGGTATGAGTCGCGAAGTATGTTTGCGCAGCCTCGGCCGTCTGTTCGGTCTTATCGCTATAGGACGGTTGCCACCACATGTAGTAGGCGACGTTGCTGACGAGCAGGGCGAGGGCGCCCGACAACAGTAAAATCATGAACACGGTCAAGACGATTCGCGTATAGAGCGTCTTCATGGCGTCACCTCAAACGTATAGCCGACGCCTCGTACCGTCCGAATCATGTGACCTTCGTCGCGGAGACGACCCCGCAAGCGCTTGATGTGGACGTCGATCGTTCGGTCGTCCCCTTCAAACTCGAGTCCCCACACTTGCTCGATCAATTCATCGCGGGTGAACACGCGACCTGGAAATGCGGCCAACTGATAGAGCAGCTCGAACTCTTTTTTCGGCAAGTGAATCGTCTCCTCATGCAGCTCGAGCCGATAGTCGCGCAAGTCGAGTTTGAGCGGTCCGGCGGTGACGACCGTGGCCGCATTCTTGGCATAACGTTTCGCGACGGCTTGGAGCCGGAACAGCAGTTCTTCCGGAATGAACGGTTTCGTCATATAATCGTCGGCCCCGTGCTCGAAACCGCTCCGTTTCTCTTCCCATTCCCCGAGGGCGGTCAACAGGATGACCGGGACATCCGTCATCCGTTTCAGCCGCGAACAGAGCGTCCGCCCGTCTTGGCCCGGCAACAGGATATCGATGACGGCCGCATCGGCGGGTCGTTCTTCAAACAGTCGTTCGGCGACGGTCCCGTCTGTCGCCGTCGTGACGGTGTGGCCAGCCCGCTGTAGCGTCGTCTCAATCAGATGCAGGATGGCCAAATCGTCCTCTACAATCAGTACGTGCATGTCTCTCTTCCTTTCTTGTGAAGGATATCGAAAACAGGTGACCCGTGTCAGGTCACCTGGACGTTATGTCGCTTTGGTCAGTTCTTTGTGTAACGACCGGAGCGCCCGTAAGAAGGCGTCCTTGAAATACTTGTCTTCCTGAGCCTCGAGCGTCTCGAGCGCGGCCGCATCGCCGGCGCTCGCTTTCACGAGCAGGTTGACGACCGTCCCCCAGCGCTTGACGTGCTCGGGCTTCGGATGGTTCATCGCGACGGTCAACGTAAACCAATACGGTTGGTCCCGACGTTGTAGCGTGGCGATCATTTGTTTGGCCGTCATCGCTTCATCCTCGGAAGGTAACGTGGCCGTGGCGAACCAGCCGAGCAATCCGGCACTCATCGCCTCGAGTCGGGTTTTCGCGTCCGACTCGATCGGCTCACGCCCGAATTCGGAGATATTGACGAAGACGAGGCGGTCTTTGCGGTCGAGGTGGGTGATCCATCCTTTGACCGTCTTCAGTCTGTCTTTGTCTTTCGACTGGGCTTTGACCGTGTAGCCGTTCAATTTCCCGATATAAATGCGGAACTGGCCGCGGTCGAGTTGTTTATCGACTTTGAACTCGATGTCCTGACCGACCGTGAACGGCTGGTTCTGTTTGTTGAGCGTCTCGCCCTTTTTCAGTTCCGGGCGTCGGACGATGTAACGGAGCGCCTCTTGCTCGGTCTTGTCGTCAAGTGTCCACAGATTGTTCGGTGTGACGTTCTTGAAACGATGTCGGCGGACGAAGATGTATTGATCGAGCGCCTCGACGGCATCGCTGACGGAATTTTTGCCGCTCAAATAATCGTCGGCGATATCTCGGAGCGTGATTGATTCGAGCCTGTCGATATGTCCGACATACGGGACGTGCCCGACGACGAACAGGGCGGTGGCAATCAACTCGCTCTCGCGAGGGGTCAAAGGACGTTTGGCCATGGTGCACTTCCTTTCTTGCAGTCATATGATTTAGTATACCAAAAACAAATTTCGTCATGTTGTATGAATCGACCAGATGGAAAATTTTACAGGCATACAGGATTTCGTGGATTGATTGCGAATACTTGAAATAAGATAGAGTTATGCGGATGTTGAGATGAGGTGATGAGATGAAGCTATCGATCGATCCGGGGGATTATGTCGTGTTGATTGAAATCAACAAGGAAGTATTGAAATGTACGTCCCTTGATCAGGCCGACTATGTCGACCGAGACCGCTATGAATTGGTCGGCCGGATGAGTGAGCGACTCCCGGCCGAGGTGATCGTCCCTTCCATCATCGACTATATTCGGTTCGGTAGTGGATATATCGGCGATAATATCGTCTGGGACAAAGAGACGGAATCGTTTTTCTGTCAACAGTTCGAGACGATTGACGGCTCTCCACTCGGTGAGGACCTCAACGGGTTCACACCCGATCCATATCGGACGGAACTGGCGCGTTATTATACGTATTTGACCATCGGAAAGATCGTCGATTATGAGATGGATGAGCCCGACGAACCGAACTATTGGTAAGCGTCGAAAAAATGTCACAATCTATTTTTCGATAAAAAGGGAAATTGATTCCGTAATTTGAGATAATGGGGACATCTTAGGAAGTGTGGATTGGAGCGGTAGGCGATGAAAAAAATGATGCTTGTGGCGGCGCTCGCGCTGCTCGTGCCGACGTCAGTGGACGCGGCGAAGCCGGTCGTATTGGAGAAGCATGGTTACGTCGTGGCCGAGCCGAGGGTCGGGAACCAATATTATATCAAGCAAACGGGCACTGATTTGGCGTGGAACACGACGCGCGGTGCGTCAGACATCGTGATCGCTTTAATCGACTCGTCGGCCGACCGGCGTCACAAGGAACTCTATAACGTCCCACGCGTCGTCAATTCGATGAAAGGCCCTTACAGCGTCGACTATCATGGGACACATACGGCTGGCATCATGTCGGGCCGTCACAACAAGTTCGGGATGGCTGGACTAGCTCCGAACGTACGCTATCATTTTTATAACGTCTTTTACGGGAAGAATTCGGAATTCACGGATTCGTGGACCGTCGCCAAAGCGGTCGATACGGCTGTGGCGAAAGGGGCGAACATCATCAACCTGTCGCTCGGTGGCCAAGATTATGATCAAGTCCTCGCCGATTCGATTCGCCGGGCCCGGACCAAAGGCGTCATCATCGTCGCCTCGGCCGGAAACGATGGCGAGAAGACCGTCTCGTTCCCGGCCAATATGAAGGAAGTCATCGCCGTCGGGGCGATTGACGCCAACCGTCGCGTCGCCGGCTTCAGCAATATGGCTGCGCAAGTCAAAATCGTCGCACCTGGGGTGAACATCTTGTCGCTCGGTCTGAACAACGGGTTCGTCTATATGGACGGGACATCGATGGCCGCGCCGATGGTATCGTCGGGTCTCGCACTCGTCAAGTCGGTCAATCCGTTCTTGACACCAGCCGATGTGGACGCGTTGCTGCAAAAGATGCCACGGACGAGTGGCAAGACGTACACGGAGTTGAATACGAAGCGGCTCCTCGATGCGACACCGCGTCCCGTGACGCTCTCGGTGCCGTCGACGCTCAAGAGCCGTTACGTCAAAGAAGCTAAACTGACGGTCATGAAAAAATCGAATGTGAAGACGACATACGCCTTATATCAAGGTACACGCAAAGTGAAGACGCTCTCGGCAGGGAATTCCATGTTCACGATGTACGCCGGTGGCGATTGGCTACCGAGCGGCTCGTATAAACTCCAAGCCGTCGTCACGGATGGTAAACATAAACGTACGGCCAGTCGGTCCTTCAAGTATGTGAATCCCGTCAAGCCTGCGGTCGCGGTCAAAGCGTCCGACGGGGGCACGTTTGAATTAGCGACGACGCGAAAAGGGGTCGTCACCGTGCTCGATGCGAACAAAAAAGTCGTCTATGAGGCGCTTCATGTACCAGGCAAGTTCCCAGTCCGGAGCGACACGGGCGCCGTTTACACGGTCGTCTTGAAACCGACCGACGTCTCGGAAAAAGTGGTGACGGTCAAGTATGCGCCACAACCGGTCCAAGCCGAGACGGACAGTTCGGCGGAATCGACATGAAAAAACACCCGGAGCCAACGCATGGCTCCGGGTGTTGATTTATGCTTTCGTGATGGCTTCACCGCTCCAACGAATGTTTGCTTCTAAAACGTTGCCGTTGTCGTCGATATGTTCAAAACTCAGTTTCCCGTCGACGATAATCTCACAGAGACCGACGCGGACATCCTCGCTCCATGAACGACGTGTCTGAGTCGACGCGTCGAACGTCGGAATCGATTCAGGAAAACGTTCCTGTAAGTGGGCCAAGTTATGATGGTCGAAGTGATACGGACGTTTGGACAGTTCATTCGGTGCTTTAATGTCAAACGGCTCGAATCCTCGAACGAGTCGATTATTCCGGTAGAAGGCGAACACGCCGTTGTTCGGGTGGAGCGCTTTAATGTCATCGATTTCAATCACATAGGTCAGTCGTTGAATCCAACCTTTTTTTGCATCTTGACGCATCAAAATCCCTCCTTGTTCAATGGAACACGCCTTATTTTAGCGCTGACGCCGTTGAAAATCAAGTTCAGGTTCTCGGTTGTCATTTCACGGGTTATCCGCTACAATGGGTAAAGTGACTATGAGGTCTGGGCAATCGCGGGACGCAAGTCTTGAGGAAAGTCCATGCTCGCACAGCCTGTGATGGCTGTAGTGATCGTGCTACACGAAAAGATAAGTGTAGGCAACGCAAGTTGACGGCAGAAGAAGCACCTAAGTCCTCGGATATGGTGCAAGCTTCTTGAAAGTGCCACAGTGACGGAGTCTGATCGGAAACGTTCAGAGTGGAACGAGGTAAACCCCACGAGCGAGAAACCCAAACTATGGTAGGGGAACTTCCTGACCGGAACCGAACGTGACGGAAGGCGCCAATCGGCGCAGATAGATGATTGTCACTCCATCGTGCCAGGGAGACCGTTATGAGCACCGGAGTACAGAACATGGCTTACAGGGCAGCATAGTCTCTCATTTAACATTGACCAGGAGTTCAAGCAATCCTACTTGAGCTCCTTTTTACATGACCATTTTAGGAGTAACACTTATAGAAAGTAGGGATACTATGGCAAAACGAAAACTGATTGCCACCGCAGCGATGGGCATCGAAGCGCTCGTCGCCAAAGAAGTGCGCGACCTCGGCTACACGTGTGAGGTCGAGAACGGACGCGTCTATATCGACGCAGAAATGGAAGACATTCCACGATTGAACCTGTGGCTCCGGACGGCAGACCGCGTCAAGCTCGTCGTCGCCGAATTCAAGGCGACGACGTTCACAGAACTGTTCGACGGTGTCGTCGAACTGCCTTGGACGGATCTCATGCCGTGGGACGCCCGTTTCATCGTCGACGGCCGCTCGGTCAAGTCGAAGTTGTTCTCGATCCGCGACTGTCAGAAAATCACGGAGAAAGCGATTGTCGACGCGATGCAACGTGGCTATAACAAGCCGGGCGAATGGCTCCCGAAAACGGGCGCCTACTATCCGATTGAAGTCGCCTTGTTGAAAGACGTGGCGACGATCACGATCGACACGTCAGGTGACGCGCTTCACCGTCGTGGTTACCGCGAGCTCCATTCACAGGCCCCGCTCAAAGAGACGATGGCTGCGGCGATGATTCAGCTGACGAACTGGAAGCCGGACATGCCGTTCTACGACGTCTTCACCGGTTCAGGGACGCTCGCCATCGAGGCGGCGCTCATCGGTCGTAACATCGCGCCTGGTCTCAACCGTGAGTTCTGCTCACAAGACTGGCCGTGTGTACCGAAGAAAGCCTGGTATGATGCCATCAATGAAGCGAACGAGAAAGCGGAGTGGGACAAACCGCTCAAAATCCACGGCATCGACCTCGACCCACGCATGGTCAAGCTCGCCAAGGATAACGCCGAGCTCGCCGACGTCCGTGACGCCATCACGTTCGTTCACAGTGACGCGGCTGCCTTGAAGCCGAAAGAAGAGTACGGCGTCATCATCGGCAACCCGCCATACGGCGAACGGTTGCAGACCGAAGAAGAGATTATCGACCTGTACGAGCGGATTGGCCAACAGTTCGCCAAGTATCCTGGCTATAGCGTCTATATGTTGACGAGTTATGAGGACTTCGAGAAAGCGTACGGCCGTCCAGCGACGAAACGTCGTAAGCTGTACAACGGGAATATCGAGACGCAATACTACCAGTATTATGGTTTACGTCCAAAAAGACGCTCAACAGAGACGTTTGTAGAGGGTAAGTAATCACCCATTGCACACTAATCGCACACTTTTTATTTTTTTCTGCCGCAGACACACGAAAACCGCTCCCTAGAGCGGTTTTTTTACGTCCTCGATCATGGTGGAGAAGAGCTCGGCCGTATCTCCCTGAGTAGTGTGCAATACGTGAGCGTAGATATCCATCGTCGTCTTGGCATCGGCATGCCCCAGACGTTCTTGGATGACCTTCGCATGGACACCGGCCTTGATGAGCAGCGTCGCATGGGTATGTCGTAACTCACGCATCGTGATCTCAGGAATCTCGGCCGTTTTGACGGTCAGGGTATGGCGTCGTCGCAATCCGGAATACCAGACATAGGCGCCCTTGATGCCGAGGCAGACAAGGTCCTCGTCGTTGCGCCATCCGAACTTGACCATGTCATACTTCTGACGAAGCCGCGACTTCTCGAGGAAGCGGATCAACTGGTCGGGGATGGTGACGACCCGCACCTTTTTCCCTTTGGTCTGCTCGAACGAATAGCCGCCCTTCGTCTCGATGGCGGTACGGGCAATCGTGATCTGTTTCCGGTCGAAGTCGATGTCGGACCAACGGAGGGACGTCGCCTCGCGGGCACGCATGCCGGTATAGGCGATCAGGTGGACCGCTGTACGATAACCATTCGCCATCGTCTCATCCGCCGTCTCGAGGTAACGTCTCAGCTCATCAGGCGTGAGCGTCTTGTATTCTTTCAAGCCCTCCGACAGTTTCTCGACGGCAGCTATCGGGTTGTCACCTTTATAATAGCCCAGACGGCGCGCCCAGGAGAAGAAGCCGACATAGACGCTCCGGCGAATGTTGACGGTGTTCGGCTGTAAGCCAGAGTCGAGGTATTCACGGAGTAAACGTAGGCAGTGCTGCGGTTTCACGTTGTCCATGTTCAGGCGCTTGAACCAACCCGGCACGACGTCTCGATTTACTTTGCGGATCCCGGCACGCCTTCTCAGCGCGCCTTGAATGAAAATTCCAACGGGCTCCTGCGGAAAGACGGCTTGGCAAAGGAAATGGACTTCAACCAGGTGGATCAAACATTCATTTCGTCGGTGGCCGACAAGCGGAATAACATCCCAAGAAAGTCATTGAATTACCGCACACCGTTGGAGGCATTTTTGAGTCACCTGAATGGAGTCGATCTGTCTAGCTTAAATTGACAAACGGAAGAATATAAAAAGACATTCTCTTAAAAAATGGAGAATGTCTTTTTTACAATCATCATTGTTTTAATTTTTGGGTTGAAATCATTCCCCGACCATCCCGTCATTGTCGTTATCACGCATATAAGGATAAAGCCAATGGTCGCTCATTATCGGCATCGTGAAACCGGCGTCTTTCGCCTATTGAATCGTCACCTGACCGTCTCCATTCGTATCTCATCACCAGCAGGCTCGTTCGTGGCTGGGGATTCTAACTCACTTTCTGTGAGTGCCTCGTTCAACTCGTCCGGATTGACCTTGTCGAACGAGTCGGTAACCACATTTCTTTTGACCGTATATGTGTATTGGTAATGTGATGTAATATAAGTTTTCGTATCTAGATATGTGATGATCATTTTAAAGTCAATCGCGCCGCCGTCCTTACGGATAACATGTCACCTGTCGAGCTTACTGTATTCGACGCCTGAAACCTTAACGACCGTCTGACGTGACACGGATCAATTTACAATGCTCATTCGTGGACGCACAATACTCGCAATCCCCATATTTGATATCGACAGGTCCTTCTGTAATAGTCGCCGCACTTGATTCCGTGGTGCCCGGCTCGGACGTCTTGATGTTTTTCCTCTGTCGTAAGTATTTTTTCTGTGTTCTCTACTGTAGAGGAACTGCTCTATTGGGAACATCAGGAAAATAAAGGTATAGCTTGAGGTGCGGCTGAGTAAGTGAAATTCATTTCCTTTCTCTTTGAATGAATAGTTTCAGTATTACCAATTCTTTTATTTATCTGACTGTGAATCCAAGTTGTTTGAGACTCGTGTATATCCAATTTCATCATTAAGGACCTCTGTTCGTTTGCTTACTCATCAAATATAAAAAACGAACATTGATAAAAAGATGAGTTAATGGACAATTAAGACAAAATGAAAAGGACTATTTAAAGCCCTTTTCATTTTTTGTGAAAAGATAAACAAATATGTCTTTCTAACGTTCGTTAACGGGAATTACTATTAGAAAAATCATTTTATGTTTTTCATTCAAATATTCACTTGAATATTGACCAAGGAAAGGTATATACTATATTCAAGTGAACACTTGAATATCAATGGGGTGATAATGTGAATAAGAAAGATACTTGTGAAATTTTTTGTTATGACGAGGAAAAGGTCAATCGAATACAAGGTGATTTAAAAACAATCGATATTGTTAGTGTTGCCCAAATGTTAAAAGCAATTGCGGATGAAAATAGGGCAAAGATTACCTATGCTTTGTGTCAAGATGAAGAGTTATGTGTGTGTGATATAGCAAATATTATTGGTATTACGGTGGCAAATGCTTCTCATCATTTAAGGACCCTTCATAAGCAGGGGATTGTAAGATATAGAAAAGAAGGAAAACTAGCGTTTTATTCGTTAGACGATGAACATATTAGACAAATAATGATGATTGTACTAGAACATAAGAAAGAAGTGAATGTCAATGTCTGATCAAAAGGCAATAACATCTGAACAAGAAATGAAGGCCTATCGTGTACAAGGTTTTACTTGCGCAAACTGCGCGGGTAAATTCGAAAAAAATGTAAAACAGCTATCTGGAGTTGAGGATGCAAAAGTAAATTTTGGTGCATCTAAAATTGCTGTTTATGGTAATGCAACGATAGAAGAACTAGAAAAAGCAGGTGCATTTGAGAATCTCAAAGTGACACCTGAAAAATCTGCTCGCCAAGCATCACAAGAGGTAAAAGAAGATACGAAAGAAGATAAAGTGCCGTTTTATAAAAAGCATAGTACTCTACTTTATGCTTCCTTATTGATTGCCTTTGGTTATCTTTCCTCGTATGTGAATGGAGAAGAGAACATTGTTACTACCTTATTGTTTTTAGCATCCATGTTTATCGGAGGATTATCACTTTTTAAAGTTGGTTTGCAAAACTTACTACGTTTTGAATTTGATATGAAAACCCTTATGACAGTGGCTGTTATAGGTGGTGCTATTATTGGAGAATGGGCAGAAGTTGCCATTGTTGTTATTCTCTTTGCAATCAGTGAAGCACTTGAGCGATTCTCTATGGATAGAGCAAGACAATCGATTCGTTCATTAATGGATATCGCTCCTAAAGAGGCACTTGTTAGACGTAATGGACAAGAAATAATGATTCATGTTGATGATATTGCTGTTGGGGATATCATGATTGTAAAACCTGGTCAAAAGATTGCGATGGATGGTGTAGTTGTAAGTGGGTACTCTGCCGTTAACCAAGCAGCTATTACAGGTGAATCAGTCCCTGTCGAGAAAACGGTTGATAATGAAGTATTTGCAGGTACCTTAAATGAAGAAGGATTACTTGAAGTAGAAATAACGAAACTTGTAGAAGATACAACAATTTCTAAAATTATTCATCTTGTAGAGGAAGCACAAGGGGAACGTGCTCCTTCGCAAGCATTTGTTGATAAATTCGCAAAATATTACACACCGATTATTATGATCATTGCAGCATTAGTTGCTATAGTCCCTCCATTATTCTTTGATGGCAGTTGGGAAACATGGATTTATCAAGGATTAGCTGTTCTTGTTGTTGGTTGTCCTTGTGCGTTGGTTATATCGACTCCTATTTCTATTGTTTCAGCGATTGGAAATGCTGCGAAAAAAGGGGTCCTTGTAAAAGGCGGAGTGTATTTAGAAGAAATGGGCGCCTTAAAGGCTATTGCATTCGATAAAACAGGAACATTAACAAAAGGGGTCCCAGCTGTAACTGATTATAATGTGTTGAACAAACAGATAAATGAAAAAGAATTACTATCCATTATTACTGCATTGGAGTATCGTTCTCAGCATCCTCTTGCTTCAGCCATCATGAAAAAAGCAGAAGAAGAAAACATTACTTATTCTGACGTACAGGTAGAGGATTTCTCTTCTATCACAGGAAAGGGTATAAAGGGTATCGTAAACGGGACGACTTATTACATCGGTAGCCCGAAACTCTTTAAGGAATTATTGACTAATGATTTCGATAAAGACTTAGAGCAAAATGTTACTACTCTTCAAAATCAAGGTAAGACAGCCATGATTATTGGAACCGAAAAAGAAATACTTGCAGTTATTGCAGTTGCTGATGAAGTTCGTGAGTCAAGTAAGGAAATTCTTCAAAAGTTACATCAACTTGGAATCAAAAAAACAATTATGCTTACTGGTGATAACAAAGGCACTGCGAATGCTATCGGAGGGCAGGTTGGAGTATCTGATATAGAGGCAGAATTAATGCCACAGGACAAATTAGACTTTATTAAACAGTTGAGATCCGAGTATGGCAACGTAGCAATGGTAGGAGATGGGGTCAATGATGCCCCTGCGTTAGCAGCTTCTACCGTTGGGATTGCAATGGGTGGAGCTGGTACAGACACAGCCTTAGAAACTGCAGACGTCGCTCTAATGGGAGACGATTTAAGAAAACTTCCATTCACTGTAAAACTTAGCCGGAAAACTCTTAATATCATCAAAGCTAACATTACTTTTGCAATTGCTATTAAATTTATTGCCTTACTATTGGTTATCCCAGGTTGGTTAACGCTTTGGATTGCCATTCTTTCCGATATGGGCGCAACCCTTCTAGTAGCTCTAAATGGTTTGCGACTAATGAGAGTGAAAGAATAAAGGAAAAAGTGCTAAAAAGGGCTCTTCCAGACAGATGGAAATTCCTTTTTTAAAAAGGACTCATTATGAGTATAACTTCTAAATATAATAAAAAATCAGTTAGTGAGTTGATGTAATTGACTTTAATTTTGAACGTTATTTCTGCAATAGGGGCATTTATAGTTACCAATATTGATGATATTTTTGTTTTGATGCTGCTATTTTCACAGGCAAAAGCACAGGTGAAAACGAGTGAAGGTTTAAAAGGTAACCAGACAGAGAATAAGCATATAACCCCTAAGGATATAATTATTGGACAATATCTAGGTTTTACCTTGTTAGTAGTAGTTAGTCTCTTAGGAACTTTTGGAGTTATGTTAATTCCAGAGAAATGGGTAGGATTACTTGGACTAATCCCAATCTATTTAGGGATTATGTTGTTTATAAAGGGAGAAGATGAGGATGAAAATGCAATTCTTTCAAGTTTAAATTCTGGAAAGTATAATAATGTCTTTTTAAGTGTAGCATTTATAACATTTGCTAATGGCGGAGATAACATTGGAATATATGTTCCTTTCTTCTCTACTTTAACCATGAACCAACTAGCAGTAACGGTTATTACTTTCTTTATTATGGTTGCGATTTGGTGTTTTATTGGATATCGTTTGGCAGCTTTTAAACATGTCTCTGAAACCTTAGAGAATTACGGTAGATGGATTATACCCATTGTCTTTATTGGTTTAGGAATCTATATCATAGTGGAGAACGAAACTTTCAGTGCCCTTTTGAGTTTAATAAATTATTAAAAAATAATCTGAACCGCCCCCCGTCAAGTAGACAGTGGAAATAATAAAAGTGATTTAAGCGGCTTTCGCTCTATATTCTTTAGGGCTGAGGCCGTTTAATCGTTTTTGGTATCTTTCGTGATTATAAAAATAGATGTACTCATTTATGGCAATGTTAAGTTCTTCAAAGGTCTGATACTTATGTAAATAATACTTTTCACATTTTAACGTGCCGAAAAAAGATTCCATTGGTCCATTATCAATACAGCGACCAACCCGTGACATACTTTGAGTCATTCCTGCCGCCTCTAATTTACGCTTGAACGCCTTAGAGGTGTATTGGAATCCACGATCACTATGAATCAGTGGGTGTTCTTGATGCAATCGTACGATTGCCTGGTCAAGCGTTTTAAATACCAGTTGATTATTATTAGAGTGTCCCAGCACATAGCTAATAATGGATCCGTCATAAAGATCACGAATCACACTGAGATAGGCCTTCTTAGATAGGCCATATTTAAATTCTGTCACATCCGTTACCCATTTCTCATTCGGCTTTTTAACTGTGAATTCACGGTTTAATACGTTCTCTGCCACATGTTGTGGTGACGACTTTTTGTGCCGTTTTCGCTTCTGGCGGATGACCGAACGGATCTCATGGATACGCATGAGACGATAGATGCGCTTCTCATTGTATGCCGGCAGGTCATGCTGGCGTCGTCTGCGATTGACCGTCATGGTGATCCGTCGATAACCGTAGGTCCCGTTCACCTGGTCGTAAAGGAGGCGGATGTCTTCCAATAGGCTCAAGTTCTCTTCTTCGCGTACCGAGACGGTACGCTTCAACCATTTATAGTAGGCGGCCCGTGAGACCTGCGCGATCTCGCACAGGAGCACGACCGGGAACGTGTCGGTCGTCGACATTTCCTCGATGACCATGTATCGCAATTGTAGCCTGATCTGGCTGATCAACCTCTCCTCTCGATTTCCTCCAACTTTTTTAGGAACAGGTTCTCGGCACGAAGGCGCTCGTTCTCCCGCTCGATCTGTTGAATGCGACGTTCGAGCTTCTCCTCGTTGGTCAGTTCCTCTTCTTTACTTGACCGTGTACTATGGTACACGGTTTATAATATTCATGGGGTGAAATAAGATGATTTATCGAATTAGTGAGTTTGCAGATAAATGTGGAGTTAATAAAGAAACGATCAGATATTACGAGCGAAAAAATTTATTACAAGAACCTCACCGAACGGAAGCTGGTTATCGGATATATTCATATGATGACGTTAAGCGTGTTGGGTTTATTAAACGAATACAGGAACTTGGTTTTTCTTTAAGCGAGATTTATAAATTACTTGGTGTTGTAGATAAAGATGAAGTTCGTTGTCAAGATATGTTCGAATTTGTTTCTAAAAAACAAAAGGAAGTGCAAAAACAAATAGAGGATTTAAAACGAATTGAAACTATGTTAGACGACTTAAAACAACGATGTCCAGATGAAAAGCAATTACATTTGTGTCCAATAATAGAAACATTAACATGAGAGATTAATTAACGAAAGGAGCTTTTTTATGAATAAATTTAAGGTAAACATTTCAGGAATGACTTGTACGGGTTGTGAAAAACACGTAGAATCAGCACTTGAAAAGATAGGTGCTAAAAATATTGAGTCTAGTTATCGTCGTGGTGAAGCAGTATTTGAACTGCCCGATGATATTGAGGTTGAAAGTGCAATAAAGGCGATTGATGAAGCAAATTACCAAGCCGGAGAAATTGAAGAAGTATCATCACTAGAAAACGTGGCGTTAATTAATGAAGACAATTATGACCTTCTTATTATTGGTTCTGGTGCTGCTGCCTTTTCTTCGGCAGTTAAAGCTATAGAATACGGTGCAAAAGTTGGAATGATTGAGCGTGGAACGGTTGGGGGAACCTGTGTGAATATTGGCTGTGTTCCGTCAAAAACTCTTCTTAGGGCAGGGGAAATCAATCATTTATCAAAAGACAATCCGTTTATAGGTTTACAAACATCCGCTGGAGAAGTGGATTTAGCTAGTTTAATCACGCAAAAGGATAAATTGGTGAGCGAACTTCGGAATCAAAAATATATGGATTTAATTGATGAATATAATTTTGATTTAATTAAAGGTGAAGCAAAATTCGTTGATGCTAGTACGGTTGAGGTCAATGGGGCAAAGTTATCTGCAAAACGCTTTTTAATTGCAACAGGTGCATCGCCTTCGTTGCCCCAAATTTCAGGACTTGAAAAAATGGACTATTTAACTAGTACAACACTTCTTGAGTTAAAAAAAATACCAAAACGATTAACTGTAATTGGTTCAGGATACATTGGAATGGAGCTTGGACAACTATTTCATCATTTAGGTTCAGAAATAACGCTTATGCAAAGAAGTGAGCGACTTTTAAAGGAGTATGATCCTGAGATTTCAGAGTCAGTTGAAAAAGCGTTAATTGAACAGGGTATAAACCTTGTCAAAGGGGCAACTTTTGAGCGTGTTGAACAAAGTGGAGAGATAAAAAGGGTTTACGTAACAGTAAATGGCAGTAGAGAAGTCATTGAATCAGATCAGTTACTTGTTGCCACTGGAAGAAAACCAAATACGGATTCTTTAAATTTAAGTGCAGCAGGTGTTGAAACTGGAAAAAATAATGAAATCCTGATCAATGATTTTGGTCAAACAAGTAATGAAAAGATTTATGCAGCAGGAGATGTGACTTTAGGACCACAATTTGTATATGTAGCAGCCTATGAAGGTGGAATTATTACTGATAATGCTATTGGTGGATTAAACAAAAAAATAGATTTATCGGTAGTTCCTGCTGTTACGTTTACGAATCCGACGGTTGCAACGGTTGGTTTAACAGAAGAACAAGCAAAAGAGAAAGGGTATGATGTGAAGACATCTGTATTACCTTTAGATGCTGTTCCAAGAGCAATTGTAAACCGTGAAACAACCGGTGTATTTAAACTAGTAGCAGATGCAGAAACACTAAAAGTATTAGGGGTTCATATTGTATCTGAGAATGCAGGAGATGTCATCTATGCAGCATCATTAGCTGTTAAATTTGGCTTAACGATAGAAGATTTAACAGAAACCCTAGCACCATATTTAACAATGGCTGAAGGGCTAAAATTAGCTGCACTTACGTTCGATAAAGATATTTCGAAATTATCTTGTTGTGCAGGCTAAGGGAACTTTTTTACAACTCCCTATTCAAGTGAACCAGCTAATGCTTTAAGGGATTTTCTAAGTGCATTTGTGGTCACAAAAATAATTTAACACTGATGATTTCGACATCAAATCTATATTTGATACCTTAACACCGCAGAGTAATAAAGGATGAATAATATGTCAGACTTATTATCCCTACCAGACATTAAAACAATAGAACCGCCACAAGAAAATGAAACCGATATGATGTTTAAAGTTGAAGCAGTCGGACCACCTGAACGTTGTCCTGAATGTGGTTTTGACAAGTTGTACAAACACAGTTCAAGAAATCAACTAATTATGGATTTGCCCATTCGTTTAAAGCGAGTGGGCTTACAATTGAACCGTAGACGATACAAGTGTCGTGAATGCGGATCTACCTTCTGGGAACGCCTAATATCTGTAGATGAAAAGCGTAGTATGACCAAAAAGCTTTTAAAGTCCATTCAAGAGCAATCCATGTCTAAGACCTTTGTAGAAGTCGCAGAAAGCGTTGGTGTTGACGAGAAAACCATTAGGAACGTTTTTAAGGACTATGTGGCACTCAAAGAACGTGAATACCAGTTTGAAACTCCTAAGTGGCTTGGGATAGACGAGATACATATTATCCGTAGACCTCGGCTTGTATTGACTAATATTGAACGCAGGACTATTTATGACATCAAGCCTAACCGTAACAAGGAAACAGTCATCCAACGTCTTTCAGAAATCAGTGACAGGACTTACATTGAGTACGTCACAATGGATATGTGGAAGCCCTACAAAGACGCAGTGAACACTATCCTTCCACACGCTAAAGTTGTCGTAGATAAGTTTCATGTAGTTAGAATGGCTAATCAAGCCTTAGATAACGTCAGAAAGTCTTTGAAAGCCCATATGAGCCAAAAAGAAAGACGTACCCTTATGCGTGAAAGGTTTATCCTTCTAAAGCGTAAACACGATCTAAATGAACGTGAATCATTCCTCTTAGATACTTGGTTAGGTAATTTTCCTGCTTTAAAAGAAGCCTATGAACTCAAAGAAGAGTTTTACTGGATATGGGATACTCCTGATCCAGATGAAGGTCATCTTCGTTATAGTCAATGGAGACACCGTTGTATGTCCAGCAACTCTAAAGACGCATATAAAGACCTCGTGAGAGCCGTAGACAACTGGCATGTCGAAATATTCAACTACTTTGATAAAAGGCTCACTAATGCTTATACGGAGTCAATTAACAGCATTATTAGGCAGGTAGAGCGAATGGGTAGAGGTTACTCGTTTGATGCCTTACGAGCCAAAATCCTTTTCAATGAGAAGCTCCATAAAAAGCGTAAGCCACGATTTAATTCAAGTGCTTTCAATAAAGCTATGTTATACGATACTTTCAATTGGTATGAAGTGAATGATCACGACATTACAGACAACTTTGGTGTCGATTTTTCCACACTTATTAAGAATTTGGAGAAGGGTGATTTATAAGCCCTTTTCCACCATGAAATCCGAATACCCAAGATATTTAGCGTTTATGTATAAAGGCATCGTTTAAGTATAGAGTTACTATTATAATACAGGATAATGATTTGTTTTATTAAATTATATAAACCATATTGCACAGAATCGTATTTATATTGCATTGCACACTGCATTGCAGACTAGGTGGATAATTAATGGTGTCAACCCAATCATTTTACTTCGTATGGATATCAAGAGATGGTGATTGATAACGGATGGAATGTTATAAACAGTACTACCAGTTTTTCGGCAATCGTCCGCCGAAACGTCCTGTTGAGTCGGCTGACTCAAAATAACAATTGGTCGAAGGATCGTAGACACTCGTCTATGGTCCTTTTTTTGCTTGATTTTATGTTTTACAATATCGAAGGGCCGACAATTCAATCTCATATCGACGCGCCATAAAAAAAAAACTCTCCCTTTGATCAGGAAGAGCGTGACGTCGATGATTCTTTCATATCGTTGTGGGTAATCCCGATAGCTTATTCTCCGACCATCCCGTCGCCATCGTTGTCATGCATGTAAGGATAGAGCCAATGATCGCTTGAGATCGGCATGCTGAACCCGGCATCTTTTGCTTCTTGGATCGTCACTTGGCCGTTCCCATTCATATCGATGCTCGCGACGTCACCGTCTTCAGACACGGACTCGGCTTCAGTCGCACTCTCGGTCAGCCCGAGCGACTCGTTCACCTCGTCCGGGTTCACGTTGTCGAACGAATCGGTAATGACATTTCCTTTGATAGTGTATGTGTACTCATAGTGTGAAGGGATTTGCGTCTCCGTATCCGGATAGGTGATGATGGCCTCGAAGTCGGTCGCGCCGCCTGCGCTCCGGATCACGCTCTCCATGTACGCCTGGTCCCCGTGGCGGTTGAGCGTGCTGTCCTGCGGAGTGATGTTGAAGGCGTTCGAGACGCCGCCGAGCGAATCGGCGATGACGTGCCCTTCGTCGAGGTCGCGATGCTCGACACCAGGCACTTTCGCCTCGTCTGAATAATAGCGACCCGAAGACGTGACGTCCTCGAGCTCATCATCTTGCAAGACGATCTCGTCGGCGAGCACTTTCACGAGTTGTCCGTGCTCGTTCGTGAACGCCCAGTACTCGCGTTCCCCGTATCCGATATCGACGACGACATTATGCTCGCGGTCGCCTGACAAATCTCCACCCTCGACTTCAATCAAGTCGTAGCCCGTGAAGTGATCGTTCGTTTCGGTCTGGTCAGGGGGCTCCGTCTCAACGGTAACCTGTTCCTGAGGTTCCGTCTTCGACTCGGGATTCGGTTCTGTCTCGTTCGTGCAACCGGCCAACAACAGCATGGCCAGCGGGAAGGCAAGATAAGTAAGATTGTTTTTCATGTTAAAACTCCTATGTCTTTGATGCATACTTGTCCATTCTAGGAATCTTCGCCCACATTTACAAGCAAACGGATTGGAGGCGGTTTTAATCGTGCTTCCGACAAACGAGACAGATTTTGTCACAGATGGGGGAGGCGTCGCCTTAGGTACGAATGGTACAATGGGGGGAGAACGGGTCGAACAGGGGGCTCTCGAGCGATTTGAGTCGCACACCCGAGGCGTTTCAATCATTTCGTTTCAGGCTATACATACGTATACATCGCTTGAGAGGAGACGTGTCATGCAGACATATACCATTGAATATGCGTTCCAGGACAAAGAACAGACGACTCGCACGTGTGAGGTCGTTCTCGATCGGGCGCCCGACTTGAATGATAATCAACAATTGGCCGACCTGTATCAAATCGTGTCAGATGCGATTCGTAAGCCAATCACCAGTTTTGAAATTGTAGCAGTCCATTAAACGAACCCTTGACCCCGGGCGCACGCCATGGGGTTTTGTTCAGTCTTATGAAGAGGAGAGATGTGCACATGAAGATTGTCGTAGTTGGGTTAGGGGACGTCGCCAAAAAGGCGTATTTGCCGGTCTATGCCGGTTTAGAGGGGGTTGACGTCTATCTCGTCTCGAGAGACGAGGCGAAAGCGGGTCAACTCGTCGAAAAGTATCGTTTTGCCGGTCAGTATGCATCGCTCAAAGACGTCCCGTTCGAGACGATGGACGGCGCGCTGATACACTCGACGACATCGGTCCATGCCGATCAGGTCGGTTACGTGCTCGCGCAAGGCGTGCCCGTCTTCATCGATAAGCCGGTCACGTTCATGCTCGAGGACACGGAGCGTCTCGTTCGCCTCGCTGCCGAGCAAGGCGTCGAGCTCATCACCGGGTTCAACCGCCGTTTCGCAACGGCGACGGCTGCCTTGAAAGAAGTATCCGACCCGAATCTGGTTTTGATTCAAAAGAATCGGACGTATCAACCGGCGACGCTGCGTGAGTTCATCATCGAGGACTTCGTCCACGTCGTCGATACGCTCCGCTTTTTGACCGGGCTCGCGCCTGTCGAGAATCTGACCGTTCGGACGCGCCATGAGGCCGGGACATTGAAACAGCTCCAGATTCAATTCACGGCCGGAGGGGTAGAGGCGATTGGCATCATGAACCGGGACAACGGTTGTACGGAAGAAGTGATGGAAGTGATGTCCCCTCGTCTGAAACGGGTGTCGCGCGATGTCGAGCGAGTGTATGACTTTACCCGTGACGGCATGCTCGAGCGCGCGCTTAACCCGTGGGAGTCGAATCTGACACGCCGCGGCTTCACGACCATGCTTGACGAGTTCCTAAAGCTACTCGTCGGTGAACCGAACGACTCGGTGCGAGCTGAGGACAGTTTGACGACGCACGCCCTCTGTGAACGCATACTAGAACAGGCTTCGCACTGATCGTGTCGTTTCTGCGATCCGTCGAGCGGGTATTAACTCCGTAAAAGGAGGGGATGCGCATGGATATTCGTGAGCTCGTCATGCAGGTGAACGACCTGTTATGGACATATGTACTCATTTTCGTTTTAATTGCCGGAGGGTTGTATTTCACCATCCGGATGGGATTCGTCCAGTTCCGCATGCTGCCTGAAATGTTCAAGTTGCTGTTCGTCAAAGGAATTAAACACGAGAAAGGGCAGGTGTCGTCGTTCCAGGCGTTCGCCATCGGAACGGCCGCACGGGTTGGGACCGGGAATATCGCCGGCGTCTCGACGGCCATCGCGCTCGGGGGACCGGGGGCCGTCTTTTGGATGTGGCTCATCGCGATCATCGGTTCGGCTTCCGCTTTCGTCGAGAGCACGCTCGCCCAAGTGTATAAAGTGCACGACGGGAAGGCTTGGCGCGGTGGACCGGCCTACTATATCGAGCGGGCGCTCGGTCAACGGTGGCTCGGCATCGTGTTCGCGATTTTAATCACGTTCGCATTTGGATTCGCGTTCAATTCGGTTCAGGCCAATACGATCGCTCTATCCATCAATAACGTCTTCGAAATCGATACGCTCTGGGTCGGCATCGTCTTGGCCATCGTGACCGCCATCATCATCTTCGGCGGAATCCGTTCGATTTCAACGTTGTCAGGGATTATCGTCCCAATCATGGCCGGCGGCTATATCCTGCTCGCCTTGTGGGTCGTGTTCACCAATCTAGAGGTCATCCCGGCCGTCTTTTCGGCCATCTTCTCAGAAGGGATCCTCGGCTTCCGCCAACTGCTCGGCGGTGCGGTCGGTGCGGCCGTCCTGCAAGGGATTCGCCGCGGATTGTTCTCGAACGAGGCGGGGATGGGGTCGGCTCCGAATGCGGCCGCGACCGCGGAGGTCAGCCACCCGGTCAAACAAGGTCTCATTCAATCGCTCAGCGTGTTCGTCGATACACTCATTATCTGTACGGCGACGGCGATGATTGTCCTCATCTCGGGAGTGCCGGGGTCAGAGGACTTCCAAGGCATCGAGCTCGCACAAGAGGCGCTCTTGACAGAAATTGGACCGCTCGCGACGACACTCATGACAATCGCCATCCTATTGTTTGCGTTCAGTTCGATTTTGGCGAATTACTATTATGGGGAAACGAACATCGAGTTCATCTCCGAACGAAAAGTGTATCTGGTCATCTACCGGATCGCGGTCGTCGGGATGGTCTTGTTCGGCTCGGTTCGATCGGCGGGGTTGGTTTGGTCGATCGCCGATATCTTTATGGGCTTGATGGCGCTCGTCAATATGTATGCCATCTTCCGACTCAGTAAGGTCGCCAAAGCGCTGCTCGACGATTATGTGGCACAGAAGCGGGTCGGACGTGATCCGGTGTTCAATCGTGATGATGTGGATTTACCTGGTAAAGAACATGTCGAGGCGTGGGAAGCGAAACGAGAGAACATCAGTTAAAATCGGGGCAAGAATCGGACGCGTCGCGCCATTCTTGCCTTTCGTTTATCGATTTTTTATTTCAAATACCGTATTTATTTAATAAAATACAGAAAAGAGTGCACGAAATGATACAACCATTCCTTCATACATTCAAACGATTTTTTGCCGAACGATTTTTTGACCAAGCCGCCATGTTGGCCTATTATTTCATCCTGTCGACGTTCCCGTTCTTACTGTTCGTACTCGGGATTGTCGGGTGGCTGCCGTTCTCGAGCGGAGACGTGATTTCCGCACTCGCCCTGGTCATGCCTGAAGCCAGCTATCGATTGCTGGAAGGGAACATCGAGGCGATTTTTGATGATTCACGGTTGCGGATTGCCTCACTCAGCATCTTGCCGGCGCTCTGGATCTCATCGATGGCGGTCCAATCGCTCGTCCGGTCGCTCAATGACGCCTATCGCCTGATTCGGAACAAGGCGTTCTGGCGGGGCGTCTTGCAAGACATCGCCGTGACGCTCGCGCTCATGTTCGTCTTGCCATTCTCGCTACTGATCCCGGTCATCGAGACCGCGCTCAGGGAGTTGGCGACACATATCATCTTTATTGACGACATCGTCGAACGCTATGCGCAAATCTGGTTCTATTTCCGTTGGATTGTCGGCACGCTCGTCCTGTTCAGCGTCTTCTTGCTCGTCTATAAGTGGTTGCCGAGCCATCGCGGAACATTCCGTGACAGTTGGGCCGGGGCGGCGTTTGCTACCATCGGCATCTTGACAGTTTCGAACGTCTTCAGCTACTATTCACAGTATGCAAACTATGAACAGTTTTACGGTCAACTTGGTGCCTTCATCATCTTGCTGATCTGGTTTTATTTGGCGGCCTCGGTCATCCTTCTCGGGGGGCTGTTAAACGCCACGCTTATCGAACGAAAAGAAATATCCGGTTGACGTGTAAATGCTTGTTATCATTCTTTGATTCAGGGAATGATACGGTTAAGGTCACATCTTTTAATCGGAGGTGGGAAACATGGATATGCAACGGCTCGTACACAATCGTCGTTTCATCGATCAAACATTGTTTTACCTCGCCTTACAATTATGGAAGTGGGTTATGTTACTACCGGTCTTGTTCTATCTAGACGTTTCGATGAGCAGTGCCCCGTTTTCCCAGTATGTGGCGGTCAGTCTGTTGCTGTATGTGGCGTTCCGTGTCATGCAGTACGTGATTGCGAGCCGGGCTTCGTTGATGGAGTTACTCGAATTCGGCTATGCGGTGCTATCGCTCGTCCTCGTCTTCTCTTTACTGCTTGAAGTCTCAGCATCGCCAGGGGCCATCGCCTTTGTGCTCGGCGTGTTCTTGGTCCATCCTTCGCTCGCCTTGCACCATTACCGTGACTTCACAGAACGGAAGTGGTTGAACAAGCAGTTCCAATTGTTCAGTCCGATGCTTCGAAAAGGTGAGATTCCAGTACACGTGCTCGTGTTGACAGAGGATGAAATTATCATCACGGCAGAGAGTGGGAAAGAGTACACGTATCGGCATATCTACTGGGGCGGATTCTATATCGAAAATGTCTCATGAAGGTGGTCTAATCATTGAATAGTGTGATTGTGATGGTATTTTGGGTAGTAACGTTTATTGTGTTCTTCAAAGGGGCGTTCGATATGTGGCGAGAATGGCGTGCCACGAAACAGCGCTCGGTCCTATATTTCTTTATCGTCTTGTTGCTCACTTGGTTCTGGTTCAACCCTTACCAGCTGACGGCGCTTCATCCGTTCGTCTTGATGGCGTATTATTGGAACCGGAATCGTCGGATGCGCAACGCGATGCTCGTGCTCGTCCTCGTGCCATTCTTCATTCAACTATGGTTCATGGCGAGAGCGATGTAATTTATTCAGACCACAGACAAGATGTCTGTGGTTTTTTCTTTAATCCATTGTCACAGTCATTTATAAAACGAGCCGCGTTAGAATAAGGATACGTGACCGTGCGCAACAAAAAACGCGAGCCGAACGGCCCGCGTTTTTTGATTGATGTTATTCTTTTTTCGCAACGGCGAGTTCAGCTTCCATTTCACTGAATTCACGGTTAATCAGTTTCTGCTCACGTTGGCTCGTGAACGTACTGACGAGCACGATGGCGAGCATACTGAGGAAGAAGCCTGGCACCATTTCATAGATGACCGTCGAGAGTCCGGTGACGATCCAAACGATGACCGTGATGGCCCCGACGAGGATACCGGCAAGTGCACCTTGGCGCGTCATCTTGTTCCAGTATAGTGACAAGAGAATCGCTGGACCGAACGCTGAGCCAAAACCGGCCCAAGCATAACCGACGAGCGTCAAAATCGTGTTCGACGGGCTGAGCGACATGAGTGTCGCGACAAGTCCGACCGTCAAGACGCCGATTCGACCGGCGAGGACCATCGTTTTTTCACTGGCATCTTTATTGAAGAACTTGCGATAGAAGTCTTCTGTCAAAGCCGAAGATGTCACGAGAAGCTGCGACGATACCGTCGACATGACCGCTGCTAGAATTGCAGCGAGCAAGAATCCAGTGATGAACGGGTGGAACAATACTTCTGAGAAACGGATGAACACCGTCTCCGGGTCAGCGAGAGGATTGCCTTGACCACGGAAGTAGGCGATCCCGACAAGTCCAGTCATGACGGCACCGATGATTGAGACTGTCATCCAGCCCATACCGATACGGCGTGCCGTCTTCAATGATTTCACATCACGAATCGCCATAAAGCGGACGATGATGTGCGGTTGACCGAAGTACCCAAGTCCCCAAGCGAGGAGACCGATAATTCCGAGCGTCGTTGTTCCTTTGAACAGGTCGAACAATTCCGTGTTGATTGTCGAAGCCGTATCGACGGCGTTCGAGACACCACCGACGTCAGTCAAGGCGACGACTGGGACGAGGACGAGAGCGAGGAACATGATGACACCTTGCGCAAAGTCCGTCCAACTGACGGCTGTGAAACCGCCGAACAGTGTATATAGTGCGACGACGCTAATCGTCACGATGACACCTGTCTGATAGTCGAGCCCGAATGAGCTTTCAAACAACTTCCCGCCAGAGACAAGTCCGGCTGACGTATAGAACGTGAAAAAGATGATGATGACGGATGCAGACAGGATCCGTAGCCAGTTCGAGTGATCTCGGAACCGATTCTCTAAAAAGTCAGGAATCGTGATCGAGTCATTTGCCATCTCTGTGAAGACACGTAGACGGGGAGCGACTAACAAGTAGTTCAAGTAAGCTCCGATGACCAATCCAACGGCTAACCAAATCGCTGATAATCCCGTGGCATACATTGCGCCCGGAAGTCCCATTAACATCCAACCACTCATATCCGAAGCTCCGGCTGACATGGCGGTAACACCTGGCCCCATCTTGCGGCCACCTAACATATAATCTGATGAATCGGTCGTCCGTTTATAAGCGACGTATCCGATGAGGAGCATCATCACGAGGTAAAGCGCGATGGATACCCATTCTTGCCATAACATTTGATTACCTCCTGTTTGCTTTCAATTGTGTCGATTCAATCAATCACGGTTCAATCATGTGTGTGTCTCACACAAATGAGTCAAACTTGAATGACTAGGCGAACTTGTGACTAACCATAACGGACCACGGAAATCATTGCAAACTGGCATCTTTTCATAAAAACGGCTCTAAAGCGCATAGTATCAACGGATGAGTGCATTATTTTCCATGATTAAAGTTTAAACATTCTAACAATTAGTTATGTTCGTGACACTTCTGTGTCATCTTTTTGTCATATAACTCGTCATATTTTATGTCTTTAAACGCAAACGACGGCTTCTCCCTTTACAGAGAGAAACCGTCGTTTGATTGCTTAAATCACTCGGTGGTGAGATTGAACGCGATTTTTTCGACAGAACGCATCGTCGGGAACGTCTGCCCGGATTTGGCTTGCATCGTTACCAAGGCATATTGTTTCCCATCCCGCTCCATCAAGAACACCATCGTATAGCCCGATTCGTCGGTATAGCCGGTCTTGGTCGCTGTGACGAGTTTCGAGTAATGGATGCTCCGTTCATTGACGGCCGATCCGAGATGATACCACCAGCGTCGCTTTTGATTTCCGGCAGCATCTTTAAACTTTGCCTCATATTCATACGTTCCGGCAATCTCGACGAGTTCAGGATAAGTGCCGAACGCATACGTGATGCGAGCCATGTCGAGCGCAGTCGTATAATGATTCGGGTCGGAGTAGCCATGGGCATTCCGGAACTGGGTCCCGGTCAGTCCAAGCACTTGGGCGCGTGCGTTCATCAGTTCGACGAACTCATTCGTCGAGCCGCTCACGTACTCGGCTAGACTATTGGCCGCGTCATTTCCTGATTCGAGCAATGTCGCGTACAAGGCCTGGCGAACGGTCAAGCGGTCACCGACCGCGAGATGGACAATATGGCTGTCCCATGGGATATCCAAAGTAGATTTTTTGACGATGACGACGTTTTGATCGAGTTCTTTCTCGGCGACGGCCTTCTCATAAGCGAGAAGTGCGGTCATCAGTTTGGTCGTACTGGCCGGGAAGACGCGGTCGGCACCATTCTTGTCAATCAGCACCTGGCCATCTGTCAAATTGACGAACGCCATCGACCCGACGAGAAGTTCGGCCGTATCGGGCGACACGAGCGGTTGAGTCGTCCATGGTTTGATTGGAATCTCGGGGAACGACGGTCCTTGTTTGACCGGTACGGCGGCCGCGGCCGGCGCAACGGTTTTCGGTTCTGCTTCTTGTTTAAAGCCGATCAATGCAGGGATGATGGCAAGTAATCCAATCATGGCGAGGCCGACAAAGAGTCGCCTCATGATGTACGTGTTTCTTCGATGTCTGCGGTTTCGTTTCACTAGATAATCGCTCCTTCATTGTTTACTTTTCTACCATAATGGATGAGGCCTCCTGAAATCGTCTTCAAAATCAAGAATCAGGTCAATAATTGAGGCGTATGAAATGAATCGGAAGGGGTATACACAGTAACAGACACTTATCTTATTAGAGGAGGTACGTTTATGCATCGTCATCCGTTCACCAATTCACTCTGGCGTCAGCACAATGCGGTAACACCTTATCCGCGACTTGAGAGCTCTATTTCGTGTGACATTGTCGTCATCGGGGCAGGAATCGCCGGGCTCGTCACGGCATATGAGTTGCAACAGCGCGGCAAGCAAGTCGTCTTGCTCGAAGCGACTGAGATCGGCCGGGGGACGACCGGCCACACGACCGCGAAATGTTCCGTTCAGCATGGGACCGTCTATTCCAAATTGATTCGGACGTTCAATCAAGAGACGGCGCGCCTCTATTACGAGTTCAACGAGCAGGGACTCGCCTATTTGCGGCAACAGGTCGAGGCCGGGTTCGACATCGATTTCGAGACAAAAGATTCATATTTATATTCAATCGATGGGTCGAGTCAACTCGTCGCCGAGCGCGAGGCGTATGCACAACTTGAGCTGCCCGGGGGAGACGCGACCGAGGAAGTGAAGGCGGTCCTCCCGTTCGAGGTCAAACAAGCGATCGTCATTCGCGACCAGGCCCAGATGCATCCGGTCAAATACTTACACGAGCTCGCCAACCGCTTCGTCGGGGCTGGCGGGAGACTCCACGAGAAGACACGGGCGACCGAAATCAGTCCGGGACCGCGCCCGATCGTCACGACGTCGACAGGGCGACGGGTCCAGGCGAATCAGGTCGTGGTCGCCACCCATTACCCGTTCAACGACATCCGGGGGCTGTACTTCTCGAAGTTTGAGGTCGAGCGTTCCTATATCGTCGCTTGTGAGACGGAACAGAGCGTCCCGGACGGTATGTATTTGAGTGTCGATCAGCCGAGCCGGTCGTTCCGTACGTTCAAGGATGGCGACAAGACGTATATGCTCGTCGGAGGCGAAGGACACTTGAGCGGACACGTCACCGAGACCCGCTCGCGCTATGACCGCTTGGACCGCTTCGCCCATGATTCGTTCGGGGCCAAGAAAGCGAGTTTCCGCTGGTCATCCCAGGATCTGATCACGTTGGACCACCTCCCGTACATCGGGCAAATGTTCAGCCGTGAGCCGGACGTGTTCGTCGCCACCGGGTTCGCCAAATGGGGGATGACGAACGGGATTGCCGGCGGACTGTTGCTGGCCGATCGACTGACCGGGCGCCCGAATCGGTTCAACGACTTATTGGACCCACAACGCTCGAAATTGAAACCGGCCGACGTCGGGCAATTCTTAAAGACGAACCTCGACACGGCCGTTCAATTCGTCAAAGGGTCACTGGAAAGACCGGGTACACTCGACGACCTGCAACTTGATGAAGGCGGGATCGTCCAGGTAGACGGCAAGAAGGTCGGCGCGTACCGTGACCTCGACAACGAATGCCATCTCGTCTCGACACGATGCACCCATATGGGATGTACCGTCAATTGGAACGATGCGGAACGCTCATGGGATTGTCCGTGCCACGGTTCACGGTTCGACACGAAAGGAAACGTGTTGGAAGGACCGGCGACACAACCGCTCGCCTATGATCGGAAAATCGATGTGCCGAAACAATAGGCAACGCGGGTCGTCTATATTAAAGTAAAGAAGTAACGATATAACTGTCATAGGGGTGGAATCAGAATGGAACTAACAAAGCAGTGGCGTGACCATTTCAAACAATTGCGTGCCTTCGACGAGGCGATTTCTTTACTGTATTGGGACATGCGTACCCAGATGCCGGAACAGTCGGCACCGCTACGGGCCGAGACAATCGGTTATCTGTCGACCGAGGCGTTCAAACGCCAGACGAGCGAACCGTTCAAAGCGTTGTTGGCGGAGATGACCGAGACGGAGGATTTGACACCGATCGAATTGCGTTCGGTCGCGGTCGCCAAGACCCAATATGAGCGGAACGCTAAAATCCCGTCTTCGGAATATCAGGCGTATGTGACGCTCGTCTCCGAAGCCGAGACGGCGTGGGAGAAAGCGAAGGACCAGGACGACTGGGCCATGTTTGCCCCATACCTCGAGAAAATCATTGGATTTCAGCGGAAGTTCGCCGACTATTTCGGCTATGAGTCGCACCCGTATGACGCCCTTCTCTACGACTATGAGCCGGGGATGACCGTCGACCAGCTCGATGCGTTGTTCCAGACACTGCGCGACGAACTCGTCCCGCTTATCCGCCAGTTGCCTGAACCGGTCCAGGGACTCGACTGGTCGATGGATAAGGCCGTGCAGCAGCGACTATGTGAGGATTGGATGCGTGTCGTCGATTATGATTTGACGCGCGGGCGTCTCGATGCCACGGTGCATCCGTTTGAGATCACGATCAACCGCCGTGATGTGCGCATCACGACGAAATATGACGAGACCGATTTCCGCAACGCCTTGTTCGGCACGATGCATGAGGCCGGACACGCGACGTACGAGCAACAGATCGACTCCGAACTCGATGAACTCGGACTCGGTGGTGGCGCCTCGATGGGAATTCATGAGTCGCAGTCCCTCTTCTTTGAAAACTTTGTCGGACGGAGCGAGGCCTTTTTGAAGAGTGTCTATCCGCGCCTGCAATCCGAACATCCGCAATTGCAGAACGTCGGCTTCGAGACGTTCTATGCCGGCGTGAACGAGGCGAAACCGTCGCTCATCCGGATCGAGGCGGACGAGTTGACGTATAGCCTGCATATCATCATCCGTTATGAGCTCGAAAAGAAACTCATCCAAGGTGAGCTATCGGTCGAGGAGTTGCCAGCGGCATGGAACGCGCTCTATAAGGAATATCTCGGCGTCGATGTACCGAGTGACGCGAAAGGCGTCCTGCAAGACGTCCACTGGGCCGGTGGATCGTTCGGCTACTTCCCGAGTTATGCCCTCGGTCTGATTTATGCCGCCCAATTGACAGAAGCGCTTCAAGCCGCACACCCTGACTTCGAGACGCTCGTCAGCACGGGCACGTTTGGTCCAATCAAACAATGGCTCGAGGACAATGTCCATCGCCATGGCAAAGCGCTGACACCGAACGAACTCATCAAGCAAGTGACCGGTGAGGATATCTCGGTCCGTCCGCTCATCCGCTATTTGACGAACAAATATCAAACGAATTGAGGCGACGTTGATGAAACTGTATGCACATCGTGGCGTGATGGCGTGCTATCCTGAGAACACGATGTCAGCGTTCCGAGCCGCGGTCGACGCCAATGCCGATGGGATCGAGGCGGACGTCCATATGACGAAAGACGGGGAACTCGTCCTCATCCATGACGAGACGATCGACCGGACGACGGACGGACACGGTCAAGTCGCCTCGATGCGCCTGTCGGAGCTGCGACGCGTCAATGCCGGTGTCCCGTTCGACGTCGAGGACCGCATCCCGACGTTGGAAGAGTTGCTCGACCTATGTCGGGGGACATCGCTTCGACTCAATCTCGAGGTCAAGACCGATATCGAACGCTACCCGGGCATTGAGGAGCGGCTGATAGACGTCATCGGTAATCAACATCTCCCTGTCGAACAAGTCGTCTTCTCCTCGTTCAACCATATGACTCTGAATCGGTTGCAGAAGCTGGCGCCAGAGTTCGAACGTGCCGTGCTCCTGGCCCAACCGCTCTACGATCTCGTCGCGTACTGCGAGAAGGTCGGGGCGACGGCAGTGCATCCGCATGTCCGGACGTTGACCGATGATGAAATCCTCGGGCTTCACGAGTTTGGGCTCGCGGTACGGCCGTATACCGTCAAAACCGTGGCGGACCTCGAACGCTTCCGCCGTCTCGGCGTCGATGCCCTGTTCGTGAACGACATCGAATGGGCAAAAGCATATTCAACCCTGTAACGTTACGCGTTACGGGGTTTTTAAATAAAAGGGAAGGGGAAGTGTGGTTAATGTAAAGAAAGCGGTTTCATTCGAATGTGCTCACGGACATATTGAGAGCACACCGTCGTCTTTACGCCGTTGCTCCGTTGTCTTAAATTAAAGATGTCACCAGCTACATAGCAATCAGATGTAGCACACATTGCAGCACCGCATCAAACTTGTTGAATGCAGTCAATCGGTCAACCCAAGCAGAAAAAGGAGGAAATTTCACATGAAGAAATTGATGTCTTTACTTGGTACACTCGCCTTGGCGTTCGCACTCATCGTACCGGTCAGTGCAGATGGTCACGAGAACGCGATGGTACGTGTGCTCCACGCTTCACCTGACGCACCTGCAGTAGATGTGTACGTCAACGGTGAAGTGGCAGTCGAAGGCGCAGAGTTCAAAGCGCTCACAGACTACTTGACTCTCCCGGCTGGAGATTACAATGTGGAAATCAAGCCAGCTGGTGATGCAGAGACGGTCGTCGTTGCGGCAGACCTCTCAATCGAAGCAGGCAAATTCTACACAGCGGCAGCAATCGGCCAACTTGAAAACATCGAGATCGCAGCCATGGAAGACGATGCGAACTTTGAAGATGGAAAATCGAAAGTCCGCGTCGCTCACTTCGCACCTGACGCACCGGCAGTCGATGTCGCTCCTAAAGGCGGCGACCCACTCTTCTCGAACCTTGAGTTCAAAGCAGTGAGTGACTACGGTACACTCGATGCTGGCACGTATGACCTCGAAGTCCGTCCGGCTGGAGCGACTGACGTCGTCAAAGCACTTGACGGTGTCGCCCTCGAAGGCGGTAAAAACTACACGGCGTTCGCGATCGGACTTCTTGAAGGCGAACCAGCATTTGAAGTCCTCCTCGCAGCAGATGGTGGGGAAATGGCTGGAGCACCTGACACAGGTCAAGGTGGTCTCGCACAGACAGCATCGATGAACTGGTTGCTCGCAGCAGCGGTTCTTGGTGCAGCAGCAGCTGGCTTCTATGTCTTTCGTCGTCAGAAGCAAGACGCTTAAGCTACTCTTCATCGCAACGTTAGCGTTCCTTATGATTGCACCGGGCGCAGACGCACCGGACGCGGACGCGAAATTGACGACCGTCGGCTTCGCCGAACCGCTCGTCCTAGCAGCGACCGAGATTGATCGACAGTCATTCCGTACCAACTCGTTTATTCCAAAACGACTGAAGATTCCGTCAATTGATGTCAACGCGGTGATCCAACCGGTCGGGAAAGACCGACTCGACCGGATGGATACGCCGACCGAGACGGATGAGGTCGGCTGGTATCGGTACGGGGCGAAAGCAGGGGCGACCGGAAACGTGGTCCTATCCGGTCATCTCGATGACCTCAGCGGTCCGGCCATCTTCGCGAACCTTGGCGACTTACGCCTCGGAGAATCGGTGACGCTCCAGCGTGGCAAAAAGGCAATCGCGTATGAGGTCGTTTCCATCGAACGGTATCGGCTCGAAGACGTCCCGCTCGCCTCAATCTTTGCGGCGACCCAGGCGGAACGGCTCCAGCTGATCACGTGTGCGGGTCCTTATGACCCCGATTACGGATACCGCGACCGAATCGTCGTCACGGCGATCGCCAAATCTTGAATCAACATAAACCCCCGAGTGCGGATGGTCGTACTCAGGGGTTTATGTTGTAGTGTTGGGAATACAAAAAAACGACCGGGCCGTGATTACGGGCCCCGTCGTTCTTATGCGTCCATTCGGTCAAGGAGTCTTGACAGAAGAATCAATTCGTCATCTGAGAAATCAGTGAACACGTCCATCAAATACTCGATTTTCATGTCTTCGAGTGTCTCGAACAAGGCACGGCCTTCTTCCGTCGCTTGCAATTCGACGACACGACGATCGCGTTCGCTGCGTTCACGGGAGATCAACCCTTTTTTCGTGAGTTCATCCGCGAGAGCGGTGATCATCGAAGCCGAGAATTGAAACTCGTTCGATAGAGCCGAGGCGATTTGAGGACTGTTTTGACAAAGCGAGCGGAGGATGAAAAATTCGTTTCGCGTCAAGTATTGTGAGAACATCGACCGGAGGTTCTTTTTCACTCCGCGGTAGTTCATGCGAATCCCTCGCTCAGCATCGGCGACGAGCTGGCGGCGGGATGCTGTTTGTACAGGTGTTGTCATCCTCAAGAGTACCTCCTACATAAAATATCATTATTTGCATATATTTCATAACATAAAAACATTCTACAACAAAAACATGAAGTCTGTAAAGTTATGATGGCTCTTCACGGGTACGAAGTTCTTGGATGACCTCATCGTAATGTTTCAAATCCGGATAAAAGCGGCGGAAGAAGAACTCGATTTGCTGGTCATCGCCCTCTGCGAGCAATTTCGCGAGGACGGCGTAGACGACGCCCATCCCTTGGCGGGGTAGGAGCGACGACGGCAACAACGTCGCACATTGGACGGCCCGATTGAAGTAAAGGTCGAGCGTGTCGCTCAAGTCTTGGAACGTGCGAATCTCCGCGTAATGGAACATGCGCGTCAGCTCGATGATCGTCGATAGGTCCGTGTCGAGCAGCCAATCGCTCTGGAAGATGGCATTGTCGAGTTTCTCGACGGTGACGTCATTGGCGATATAGTAATTCAAATTATCTCGCGTGATGCTCACTTTGTCCGGAGATTCGACGATCCGTTCGACGGTCTCTTGCTCGAACGTCCGCAACTGTTTGCGTATATTGACGAACTCGGAGTCGGCGATCTCAAGGAGCCCCGCGACGCGGCTGAAACTGCGCTTGATTTCCGGAGGGACGGCGTTCGGGTTCTTATACCCGAGGTCATGCTCGATCTCGGCCCAGGCATGCTGCAAGATGGACCGGACTTGAATCTCGGCCTCTTTGTCCTCGAAGCGCCGGTACTCCCCCAGGGCGAGCCGCGTGTCGCTCAAGCCGACGACGTAATGGACCGACAAATATCCGAACTCGTTCGAGTCGAGCAACGTGGATTTATCAATCGACTGTTCGCGGTCAATCCGGAACTCGTCCTCAAGGATTTGGGCCACGGCCCGGACATCATCGTGGAAATAGGTCACGATCCGAATCCCCGCCAAATCTTGGACGTCGCGCAACGATCGGTATTGATACGGTTTGCGGGACAGCTTGGCATATAGGCTCTCGGCTTCCTTCGCTCGGGCGACGATTGAATGGAACTGGATGCCGGCGTCGTTCAACAGCTCGCTGAGGAGCGACTTCAGCTTGGCGGCGAACGCTTCGTAATCTTCTTTCTCGTTCATATAGTCGAGCATGATCGTATTCATATCCTGTCTCGGCATCAACATCACTCCTTGTCTCATTATATGTAGTATAGCATCAAAGAAATCGCTGTCGCATCTGTCGTCCGTGCCTATGATACAATACGGTTTGGAACGGGAAGGAGTGTCACGCATGAGAGTGAGCCATACGTTGAAATCGGCCGAGCGCGAAAAACTCGAGATCGTCGCCGGATTGTTGCAGCAGGCAGGATATCGGTCTGGTAAGATCGACTGGCAGACCGGCATCAATATCGTTCGAATCAGTCGCGAAGAAGTGTCGTCTGAGTCGGACGAACGGGCCCGCATCCAAGGCATCGTCGTCCATTTCGGGATCGAGGACTGGACCGCCACGTTTTCTTGAACCCCTCTTTTTTAAATCGCTGGAAGAAATGGGTTTTGTGACTCATTTTTCGGGAATAGTATATTATTCGATTTTAGATCAGCGGACGTTTAGGAGGATGAATATGTTAGAAACAAGAATCGTGCGGGATATGACCTCGGTCGACCATGAAGTGAACGGGATGGTATCAGGGGGATGTGTCAACGAGCACATTTACTTATTTGCGAGAGATGAAGAATTGACGGTGCGGCTCGCCGCAGAGGCGGGTGTGCAACCATACCGCATCACCGAGAAGGGGCTCTGGGAGTCGCTCATGTCGAAGTTCACGAAAAACTCGGATGACCGCATCGAGCAGCTCGAGAGCCTCGGTCTGACGAAAGAGATGGTCGAATCGCTCGAAGGGGAGATTCAGGCCGGGAAAATCGTCCTCGTCTGCGACAAGTCATAAAAAGAGCCGGAACTGACAATGTCAGTCCCGGCTCTTTTCGTCATTTCGTCTCATAATAGGCGTTCACGATTCGGCGCAACGAGCGCTCGTTCAAATCGAGCGGTTTGAATCCGGCGTCCTGTAACAGACGTTTCGTGTTCGCGTCGTCGAATGCGATATCGCGATTCAAGTAAGGATTGAACACTTTCACCATCTCGTTGAACGTCTGCTCGGCTTGGCTGAGCGAAGACGTCGCCGTCTCCGTGATTTTCAAGTGCGGGAAGGCGAGCGCTTGCTTCATATAGTCGAGCATCGTCACATTGCGAGGCGGGGCATCGTTCGTCACGTTATAAATCGTGTCCGGTTTGGCGTGTTCGATGGCAGCGAGGAGCACATCGGCCACGTAATCGACCGGGACGAGATTCGATGTGCCGGTCTCAGAGCCGAGGAGTCGGATCGGTCCATCCGGTGCCCCGCGACGCTCGAGGCGGCGTTTGAACACCTCGAGGGCACGCATATAGCCGTACATCGTGAACTTCGAGTCGGCCTCTCCGGTCTTCGAGTCACCGACGATGATGGCGGGACGGAAAATCGAGACGGCGAGGTGGTCCCGTTCCGCCCAGACGGCCTGTTCGGCGTGGGCCTTGCTCTCCTCATACGGATTATGGAACGTCTGGTCGGTCGCATACAGCGTCTCATCGCCGACCTCACGTGCTCCGAGCGTATACGCGGTACTGACATGGAAGAAGCGGGGACAATGAAGCGCCTTGGCGAGCGCGAGCGCTTGTCGCGTCCCCGTCAAGTTCGTCTCGAACAGTTCCTCCCGGAGTTCCTCATCGAATTTGACGAGGGCCGCCATATGGAGCACCAAGTCGAACGAACGGTCATGGTCGGTGATAAAACGGTCATCCGCTCCGAGGAACGGGGCCGTCAAATCGCCGGCCAGGACGGTGATGGAGCGAAGTTCGTCCCGAGAGAACATCGCCTCCACTTTCTCAGGCGTTCTGGCGAGGACGCACAGTGTGTGTCCACGATGAATCAGCTCGCGGGCGAGCCGTCCTCCTAAAAATCCGGTCGCACCGGTCATAAAAATATTCACAGCGTTCTTCCTCTCTTTTCAGTCTCTCCCCATCATAACAAGGGACGGCGGAATGAGCCACTTTCAGCATAAAGAATAAAATTAGGGGTTTAACAATTTTTAAAGTCGGTTATGACTTAAGGAGAAGCGTACGCAAGGTACGTCATGACAGTGTTGATCTGTCAAATAACTTAAGTGAGGTTTTTTAGAATCATGGCTAATCTATTCGGAACAGATAAGGATGGCAACAGGAAGAAGCAAGAAGAGATTGAAAAAACGGTTCAGGAGAAAGGGATTACGCAAATCCACATGTACTTCTCCGACGTGCTTGGAGACTTGAAGCTACTGACTCTCTCTGCAAAATTGTTGCCGGAAGTCTTTGAAGGGAAGACGATGTTTGACGGTTCATCCATCGCCGGTTTTTCTTCCATCAAAAACTCAGACTTATTCTTGAGACCGGATTTAGATCGTCCACGCTACGAGCAGGACGGGGACGAGAGCATTCTCGCCTTCTTCTGTGACGTCTGCACACCGGACGGCGAACGTTACGAGTTCGACCCGCGCAACGTCTTGAAGGATGCCCTCGAGCGGGCGGCACGTGACGGCTACTCGATTTTCGTCGGTGCCGAACCAGAATTTTTCATCTTCGACGAGAACGGCGACTTTTACGATGAGGCGGGATACTTCTCGACACGCTCGGAAGACAAAGGGTATGAGGTCCGTCAGCATATCGCCAACCGCTTGAGCGAGGTCGGTTTCAACATCGAGGCGGTCCACCACGAAGTCGCACCGGCCCAGCACGAGATCGGCATCAAATATGATGACGCGCTCCACACGGCCGATAACATCCAGTTCTTCAAAGAGGTCGTTCAATTGGCGGCCCAAGAGAAGGGCGCGAAAGTGTCGTTCTTGCCGAAACCGCTCCGCGACGTGAACGGTTCGGGGATGCACCTCAACATCTCGGTCTGGAAGAACGACAAGGACGGCAACCCGACGGTCAACGCGTTCGAAGAGCCGGAGTCGGATTACGGTCTATCGCTCACGGCCCGCCACTTCATCGAAGGGATTTTGAAGCATGCCCGTGCGACGGCCATCTTCACGAACCCGCTCCCAGAATCGTATGAGCGTCTCGTGCCAGGTTTCGAGGCACCGGTCAACATCTGCTGGAGCCCGTCGAACCGAAGTTCGATGATTCGCATCCCGGCGTCACGCGGCAGCGCGACACGCGTCGAGGTCCGTAACCCAGACCCGAGTGCGAATCCGTATTTTGCGCTCGCGGCCTTGATTTATGCCGGACTCGAGGGCATCGAGCAACAACTCGAGCCGTCAGCACCGAACGAGGACGACTTGTTCGAGTACTCGGCGAAACAGATCGAGAGCCAAGGCATCTCGTCACTCCCGGCGACGTTCCATGAGTCGATTCAATCACTCAAGTCGGACCGGTTCCACGATTACTTCAACCACGACTTGATCGACCGCTACTTGTCGCTTATCCAAGTCCGTAAATAAGCACGATCTACAAAAGCCCATTCCTCGTCCGAGGAATGGGCTTTTTACGCTTAATGGATACCGCGCATATACTTTTTGATGACCGGGGCGAGTGCGAACAAGATCATACTGAGTACGATCGCTGCGCCACCGATAATCCCGAAGTAGAGCATCTCGTTCTCTGGTGAATAGAACCGGACGAGCTGGGCGTTAATCCCTTGCGCCGCCGCGTTCGACAAGAACCAGAGTGACATCGTCTGGGCCGAGAAGGCGGCCGGGGCGAGTTTCGTCGTCGCCGACAAACCGACCGGCGACAGGCTGAGCTCACCGAGCACGACGATGAAGTAACTGAGGACGAGCCAGAGCGGGTTGACGAGCGTGTCCGGGCCACCGAAGTAGGCCGGGAGCAAGATCACCAAGAAACTGAGTCCGGCGAACAAAATCCCGAAGGCGAACTTCGTCGGGATGCTCGGCTCACGGTCACCGAGTCGGACCCAAAGCCATGCGAACACCGGAGCGAGCATGATGATGAACAACGGGTTGAGCGATTGGAACCAAGCCGGTGACAGCGTGAACCCTAAAAATTCAAGGTCGGTCCGCTTATCGGCATAGCTGGCCAAAATCGTCGCACCTTGCTCTTGAATCGCCCAGAACATGACCGAGGCGATGAAGAGCGGGATATAGGCGATAATCCGTGACCGCTCGACTTCCGTCGTTTTCGGGCTGCGATACATGACGATGAAATAAATCGTCGGAATCGCGATCCCGAACACACCGACGAGACCGATGAACGTGTTAATCGTGAACAAGCCTCGTGGAATCAAGATGGCGAGTAAGCCACCGATGAGGACGACCGCGATCGTCGTGTACTTGATCGCGTTTTTCTTTTCAGATTGCGTCAACGGGTTCGGCACGTATGAACCCGCGAGACCGAGGTTCTTTTTCTTCGTGACGATGAAGACGACGAGACCGATGAACATCCCGACCGCTGCGAGCGCGAAGCCCCAATGGAAGCCATAACTCTTTTGGACCCCACCGACGATCAAAGGCGAGATGAAGGCACCGAGGTTAATCCCCATATAGAAGATACTGAACCCGGCGTCACGACGACGGTCCGTCTCATTGTAAAGATCACCGACGATGCTCGAGACGTTCGGTTTCAAGAGACCGGTACCGATGACGATCAATGCCATCGAGATGAACAAGAACGTCAAACTGCCCGGAATCGACAGCACGATATGACCGAGCATGATGAATACACCGCCGAAGAAGACGGCACGGGATGTCCCGAACACACGGTCAGCTAGCCATCCCCCGATGACCCCCGACATGTAGACGAGTGCACCATACACCGACATGATGGACAAGGCGACGTTCTGGTCAAGGCCGAGACCGCCTTCTGATACCTCGTAATACATGTAGAAGACGAGGATGGCACGCATCCCGTAATACGAGAACCGTTCCCAAAACTCCGTGAAGAATAGCGTGAACAAGCCCTTAGGCTGTCCGAAAAAACCTTTTTGCGGCACGCTGTCCACAATTCTCTGTTTATCAATTCTTTCCATGAAAAATCCCTCCTAGACCGTATAATCATAAAAAGAATCATTATGTTTGTAAAGAATAATAGAAGCAAATATTCAAAATTTAACGAACTTGACACGAAACAAAAAATCACACTAAACGACTAGGTTCAGTGTGATTTATTTGGTCAAGCCGTCTTCTGTTTCGCTTCGGCTGCGCTGACACGACGTCCGAGTTGCCAGTAGATGAGACCTGACACACAACTGGCCGCCCCGACGAGAATCAAGGCGATATGGCCGGCCCGCTGATCGAAGAACAGGCTCGCCATAATCGGAGCCGTCACCCCGCCAATCAACCACTGGATACTGGCGGCACCGTTATAGGCCCCGCGCATGTTCTCCGGAGCGATCAAGGCGATGAACGTCTGTTGGACCGGCGACATGATCATCTCGCCGAGCGTATAGAACGCGTATACCGCGAGCAAGACGCTAACGAGGACGAGGTACGGTGTCCCAAGGGAGTAGAGGAGACGAGGCATGACCGCGATCAGAATCATGCCGACGCCGAAGATGGTCGCCCCGGCGAGCATGACGTTACCGAACGGCTTGCGTCCGAGCTTCGAGGCAATCGGGAACTGGAACAACACGACCATGATGCCGTTCAAGGCGAGCATATAGGCGAACGGGTTCTCCCGGTCGGTGAACGACGGCATCGACTCCCGTAAGAACAGCGGCAACATGCTCTCGATGAGCGAGAAGCCCATCGAGATGAACACTCCGGCGAAGATGAAGACGAGGAACACCTTGTCGTTATAAAACACTCGCAGGACGTCCCGGTTCGACGGCGTGTCGGCCTCGGTCGTCTCCGGGAGCGATTCTCGGATGTAGCGTCCGAGCACGAGCGCATACAAGACGAAGACGAGCGAGGCCGAATAGAAGATATACTGCCTATCGATGAACAGGACGGCGCTGCCGAGGAGCGGGCCGAGTGCGGCCCCGATGTTATGGCCCATCCGCAACAGACCGAACGCCTCGTTCATCTGTTCCGGTTCGGTCACGTCCGCGACCATCGCGCTCGCGGCCGGATGGAACAACGAGTTCGTCAAGCCGAGCATGGCGTTCAAGAGAAGGAGCGGCCAGAACGTCTCGGCGAACGCGAAGCCGACGAGGGCGAGGGCGTCGCCGAGGATGGCAATCATCATGATCGGCTTGCGGCCATACACGTCGGCGAGCCGTCCGCCGACGACGGAGCCGATGAGGGCCATGATCGGACCGGTCGCCATGATGACCCCGACCTGGATATAACTGTCGAGCTTGTCGCTGTAATAGAGGACGAGGAACGGCGCGATCATGAACATCATGACACCGGTAATCGTCTCCCCGAGGAAGCGGATCCAAATATTGCGGTCGAGTCGTTTGAGTGATTGAATCATTGGGTTCACCTGCTTTAGTTGATGGAATGAAAAAAGGGACGCGGCATGCACAAAGGCATACGCGTCCCTACGATCTTAGACATGCCTCGGAAGGCAGGCGAACGTCACGGATTCAAATCACGGAGAGGCGCCTGCCGGTCAATATGGACTTGGACGAATGAGCGTTGAATGACTGACATGGATACCTCTCCTTTCTGCATTGGACTGTCTTCTTTTCAAGATTATGATAATTCGGTGAAATGTGTCAACACAAATTATGAATGTGTCATAATAATTCGTTCAGATTCTTGCGGGCGAGCCGGTAGTCAATCAAACGCGAAAACACGACTTGAATCATCGCCGTGACCGGCACGCTGATGAACATCCCGACAAGGCCGAACAGGCTACCGCCGATGATGATTGACGTGATGACCCAGAACGGCGTGATGCCGACGCTGTCACCGAGTATCTTCGGCCCGAGCCAGAGCCCGTCGAACTGTTGCAACAAGAAGATGAACAAGAGGACGAGGAGTGCCGTGAACGGGTCGTAGAAATAGGTGATGATGAACGCCGGAATCATCCCGAGCAGTGGCCCGACATACGGGATGAAGTTCAAGACGCCGACGATGACACCGAGGAGAAGCGCGTACGGCGCCCCGATAATCAACAGACCGGCGACGGCCAGCACCCCGATGATGAGGCAGTCGAGCGACTTCCCAATGATATAGCGCTTGAAGATGTAATCCATCTCTTGGAAGATATCGATCGTCGTCTTGGCCGACGCGACCGGGAACATCGCATACAGCAGCCGCTTGAACATACGGGCGAAGACTTCTTTGTCTTTCAATAGATAGATCGAGATGACGATCCCGATCAAGAAGTTGATGAGCGTCATCGTGAAGCTCGACACGTAACTGACCGACGAAAGGACCGCCGTCTCGACCCAACCCGAGAAACGCTCCTCGAACCGACTGAAGTCGATGGCCTGCGCAATCGTCGCATTATACTCCTTCAAGTACGTGTTCAACTGCGACAGGAACCCATTCATCTGCCGGATGTAGGACGGGAGTTCCTCAATAAGCGAGGCGAGACTCGAATAGATGCGCGGGAACAGTGTCACCGCAGAGATGACGAGAATGCCAATAAAGACGATATAGACGATCAGTAAGCCTTGATATCGTTTTAGATGAAACCGTTCTTCTATATAGGACAGGACGGTATTCAGGAGCAGCGCGATGGCGATTCCCATAATAATCGGCGTCAGCAACTGGAACGTATATTGCGTCACTCGCGAAATCGTATCCGGTTCGCTGATGACCTTCCAGAGGACGAGCAAGATCAAGCCGATCACGCTCAACTTCTAAATCAATTGACGGTTTAGTTCCAATGGTCCATCCCCTCATGTTTTAAATTGTGTAGAATAACGTTCAGTTTTACTATGAACGTTTTTTTACCGTGATTCAAGAGAACATCCTCATTTTCAAAAAAGGATTGACAAGATTGGTAACGTCTGGTTAACTAAGTGACATATTACAAAAAGACAAATTGCATATAAAAACACTTTCTATCAAGAGAAGCGGAGGGACTGGCCCGATGAAGCTTCAGCAACAGATTGTTCCAATACTGTGCTAATTCCAGCAAGGTGACCTTGAGAGATGGAAAGGTGGTTGTTTGAATACGTCCGTATCTCGACACCCCTTTCCGCGGAAAGGGGTGTTTTTTGCATAGGAGGACTATTCATGACAGACAGACGCTCACACTTATTAAAAACGTTACCACCCCAACATTTCGTCGGACTCGCGAACGAGGTGGCCGAACTCGAACAGGCCGGCCATGACATCATCCGACTTGGACAAGGGACACCCGACCTGCCGACGCCCGAGCCGATCTGTGATGCGCTCCAGACGGCACTCCTCGACGTCTCGACCCATCAATACGGTCCGTTCCGGGGTCAGACCAGATTGAAGCAGGCGGTCGCGACGTTCTATCTGAACGAGTATGGGGTCGAGGTCGACCCGGAGACCGAAGTCGCAATCCTGATCGGATCAAAGTCGGGTCTCATTACATTGCCGCAATGCGTGCTCGAACCTGGGGACGGGATTCTGTTACCGAACCCGGGCTATCCCGATTATATCTCGGGGGCCAGACTCGCCGGTGCCGTCATCCGTGACCTCGTCCTCCGAGAAGAGAACGGATTCTTGCCCGATTATGAGACGCTCGACTCCGAAGGGGCGCGACTCATGTATTTGAACTACCCGAGCAATCCGACCGGTGCCGTCGCCTCGCCCGCCTTCTTTGACGATACGGTCCGTTTCGCCCAGGAGCGGGACTTGATGGTCGTCCACGACTTTGCTTACGGCAGCATCGGGTTCGATGGCCACGTCCCACCGAGCTTCTTGCAGGCAGAAGGAGCGAAAGAAGTCGGCATCGAGGTGTATACGATGTCGAAAGCGTTCAACATGTCCGGTTGGCGCGTCGCCTTCGCCGTCGGCAACGCGGACATCATCGAAGCAATCAACACGTATCAGGACCATGTCCACGTCAGCGTGTTCTCGGCCATCCAAGCGGCGGCCGTCGCTGCGCTCGAGGCGCCCCGTACCATTCGCGACGATTTGGCCCGGCTATACGAGGCACGACGAGACCGCCTCATCGACGGATTGAACCGGGCCGGCTGGGCCGTCGAGCCACCGGAAGGTTCGTTCTTCGTCTGGGCGAAAGTGCCTGAAGGCGATGCCAAGTCGTTCTCGCGGAAACTGTTGCATGAAGCCGGTGTCGCCGTCACCCCGGGCTACTTCTTCGGCTCGGAAGGGGATGGCTACGTCCGCTTCGGTCTCGTCTCTCCAGAACCGAAGATTGATGAGGCCGTCGAACGAATCGAGCGGTTGTTCGCCGCCTATGAGGAGGTGCGCGCATGATTCGTCAGGCCGTCCTCGAATATGACCACGCCGATGACGCGCTTGACCGCCTCGACGACTTGATTGACGACCGACGCGCCCACGTCCTGCACGGTCATAACGGGTATGGCGTCGTGTGCGCCGTCTATCCCGACATCGTCGACTATCCGGCGACAGCGTTCGGCGGGGAATGCACGGACGCCGAAGTCGAGCGGCTCAAAGCGTTTGACGCCGATGTGTTGATCGCCATCGGGGGTGGCAAGCTCGTCGACACGGCAAAACTCGTCGCCTATCAACGGAGCGTCCCGCTCATCGTCATCCCGACGCTCGCCTCTAACTGTGCCGCGTTCACGCCGCTCAGCGTCGTCTATCAAGAGGATGGGAGCTACGACCGTTACGACATGTTCCGCGTCGTCATCGAGCGGGTCATCGTCGACTCGCGCGTCATGAGACGCTCCCCATACGAATACTTCCGGGCCGGTGTCATCGACACGGTCGCAAAATTTTACGAGGCACGCTATTTGAGCGGGGACAGCTCGATTGATGCCGGCGTCAACACCGGGCTAGCCTTGGCCGAACAGTGTGGTCGACTCGTCGAACTCGATTTGAGTGAACATGCCTTCAAGTCATATAGCGACGACGTCCGCTTCGCAATCGATCATGTGCTCGCGATCGGCGGTGCCGTCGGAGGATTTGGGGACGCCGGGACACGTGTCGCCGTGGGGCATGCGGTCCATAACGCCTTGAGCCGATTCGACTCGACGCACACCTTCTTGCATGGGGACAAGGTCGGTTTCGGCCTGATCGTCCAAGAGCGGTTGCGCCACTCGGCCGATGCCCCATATTTGGAGGCATGGTTGAAGCGATTCGGTGCCCCGACGACACTCGAGACGCTCGGGATCGGACCCGACGACATCCCGATTCTCGTCGACTCCGTCATGGTGGAGACCGAGCTGCAACAGTTGCCAGCACCGCTCAATAAAGATTTTCTGAAAATAATTTTTGAAAGTTTACAATTATGTGTTTACAATTAAAAGAATTAAAAGTAAGATGATAACAACTTAATAGACCGATTGCTTATCAAGAGTGGTGGAGGGACTGGCCCTGTGAAACCCGGCAACCAGATCGTTATGATCATGGTGCTAATTCCAACAGACGAAATCGTCTGGGAGATGAGCGTGTCCGACTTTGACTTGTCGTGCCCGCCACTCTGAATGAGTAGCGGGCTTTCATTTTGGAGGAGGAACACACATGAACATCAAACAGAAAACAGTACTCGCAGGAACATCACTACTCGCCGCCATCGCGCTCTCGGCGTGCGGACAATCGGACGCAAGCGAGGCGCTCAGCACGGAGTCGCTCACGATTGGCGTCACGGGTGGGCCGCACCAACAGATCGCCGAGAAAGTGAAAGAACTCGCGGCCGAGGACGGCCTCGAGCTCGATATCAAAGTATTCAACGACTACAATACGCCAAACACGGCACTCGCCGAGGGCAGCCTCGACGTCAACAGCTATCAGACGCTGTCATTCCTCGAGCTGCAAAAAGCCGATAAAGACTATAAAATCGACGACGTGTTCAAAACCGTCGCCTTCCCGATGGGTCTCTACTCAGAGAAGCTGACGGACATTAAAGAGTTAAAAGAAGGCGACAAGGTCGCTGTCCCGAACGACCCAGCGAACGAGTTGCGGGCGCTCCGTCTCTATGAGACAGCTGGACTCATCACGCTCAAGGAAGGCTTGACCGACAAGGCGACGAAACGCGACATCGCCGAGAACCCGCTCAACCTTGAATTCATCGAGCTCGAGGCGTCACAACTCCCGACCCAGCTCCCTGAAGTCGCGCTCGCGGCCATCAACACGAACTTCGCGATGGGTGCCGGCCTATCGATCAACGAGGACGCCTTGTTCCACGAAGACACGGTCGACAACCCGTATCCGAACTACGTCGTCGTCCGCACCGACAACAAGGATGACGAAGTCGTCGCGACACTCAAATCGTACTATCACTCGGACGAGGTCCGGACGTTCATCGAAGAGACGTTCGACGGCTCGATCGTCCCGGCATTTTAAGGAGGGCCTATGATTGCACTTCGCAACATCACCAAGACGTTCACCGTGAATAAAGGTGCTGTCACCGCTCTCGACGACGTCTCGCTCACGATTGAGAAAGGCGAGATTTTCGGTATCATCGGTCGAAGCGGGGCTGGCAAGAGCACGCTCATCCGCATGATCAATCTGCTCGAACGCCCGACGTCAGGCCAAGTCGAGATTGAAGGACAGGACATCACGCAACTCGACAAGCGCGGTCTCTCGAAGTTGCGCCATCGCATCGGGATGATTTTCCAACATTACAACCTGCTCAAGACGGCGACCGTCGAAGAGAACGTCGCCATCCCGCTCCGTCTCGAAGGACTTGATAAACAGACGATCCGGAATCGTGTCGACAAATATCTCGATATCGTCGGGCTGACGGAGCATCGGAAACATTATCCGGAGCAACTGTCGGGCGGACAGAAGCAACGTGTCGCCATCGCCCGTGCCCTCGCGCACGAGCCGGACATCTTGCTCAGCGACGAGGCGACGAGCGCGCTCGACCCAGAGACGACCGAGTCGATCCTCGACCTGTTGCTCGACATCAACCGCGAGCTCGGGCTGACGATTTTCCTCATCACCCATGAGATGGAAGTCATCGAGCGCATCTGCGACCGGGTCGCGGTCATTGAGGCTGGACGAATCATCGAGGAAGGGAACGTACTCGACGTGTTCTCTGACCCGCATCATGCGACGACACGCAAGTTCTTGAAGACGAACCTCGATGTCCCGAAAGAGATCGTCGAAGAATTGAGCACGCACGGCACGCTCGTCAACCTGTCGTTCATCGGACATCAGAGCGAACAGGCCGTGCTCGCCCAGTTGACGAAACGGTTCGGCTTGCTCCCGAACATCATCGGGGGCGGCATCAAGAAGTTGAAAGGCGGTCTCGTCGGCAATCTGCTCGTCCACTTGGACGGCGATCAAGCCCAGACCGACCAAGCCATCCGTTTCTTGGAAGCGAGCGGTGTGAAAGTGAAGGAGGTGACGAGCCATGGTTCAGTTTTGGGAAAATTGGGGTGACTTGATTTGGACGGGGACGATTCAGACGCTCACGATGACCGGCATTGCGCTCGTCATCTCGACGTTAATCGGACTGCCGCTCGGGACGCTCCTCGTCTTGACACGTCCGAACGGCCGACTCGCCAACCGTTATTTCTATGGCATCTTGTCGAGCGTCATCAACGTCGTCCGTTCAATCCCGTTCATCATCCTGTTGTTCTTCATCCTGCCGTTCACCCGCTTCATCATGGGGACGACGATCGGGGTGCAAGGCGTGCTGTTGCCGCTGATCGTGTTCACGGCACCGTATATCGCGCGGCTTATGGAGTCGGCGCTACTCGAGGTCGACCGCGGTGTCGTCGAGGCGTATGAGGCGATGGGGATTTCGACCCGAAAAATCATCTGGTACGTGTTGATTCGGGAGGCCCGCTCCTCGATCGTGCTCGGTTTGACGATCGCGACGATCGGTTTGATTGGGGCGACTGCGATGGCCGGACTCGTCGGGGCCGGTGGACTCGGCGATATCGCCTATCAGTACGGCCATCTCCGCTTCGAGCCGGAGGTCATGTATGTGACCATCTTCGTCTTGATTCTGCTCGTCCAGTCGATTCAATCGTTCGGGAACCGCCTGGCGGCCCGACTCAAGAAGGCATAAGAAAAAGAGCTCTGCTTCGGCAGGGCTCTTATTTGTTGTCGAGCAATCGTTTCAATTCGGCGATGCGGTCATGGCGCGGGATGAACGTGCGAATCTCTTTCTCGCTGAACCCGATTTGAATCCGATTGTCATCGACGACGATGGGACTTTTTAAGATTTGGGGATGCGACGCCACGAAACTGTACAATTCGCGGAGCGACATCTCATCGAGTTGATCCGCCGCTTGTTTATACACACTCTTTTGGACGGACAACAGGTCGGTCGTGCCATTCTCGGTGAGGCGGAGCATGTCTTTGAATTCGGTGAACGACATTCCTTGATCGGTCAATTTTTTCTCGATGAACGGGATGTTCTGTTCACGTAACCAATCGATCGTCTTACGGGAAGAACTGCAGCTTGTATGTGTGAATACGGTGACCGTCACGGCAACCACTTCTCCTTTACGTAAGGTTGGACTTCTTTATTTTCTCTCATACATACGTGACGGACATCAAATATGTTTCAAATCACATATACTTTTTTCGGTCGAACAGACGATATGTCGGTCCTCACTTCGGGTAGAAAACGAGAGAGACTACAATCGAGGAGGGATTCACATGTTTGATTACACGGTCAAGACCGATTAGACGGTCGAAGCGGTCGTCGAGAAGCTGAAAACGACGCTCAAAGAGGAAGAGTTCGGGGTGCTCTGGGACTTCAATTTGAGTGAGACGTTCGAAGAGAAAGGCCAGGCGATTGACGGGGACTATCGAATCCTCGAGGTGTGCAACCCAAAAGAAGCGAAGAAAGTCATCAACACGCACCGGGAACGCGGGTATTTCCTTCCGTGCAAACTCGCCGTCTTCACGAAAAACGGGGCGACCCATGGCGGGATGCCGAAGCCGACGAAATTGATTGAACTGATCGAGGATGAATCGCTCCAAACGGTGGCCCGCGATGTCGAGACACGATTGACGCGTGCGATTGATCAAGCCGTCTAATTGATCCAGTTAACCCGTCCATGAGAGTGGGCGGGTTTTTCGTGTTCCCGCTCAAAGTAATATAATGGTAAAATTGGTACAAATAGATGGTAAGGGGCGGATGAGTTGAAAAAGTTAGTCGGGATGCTTATGTTATCCACGGGATTATTGGCCGGTTGTGGGGAAGAGAAGCAAGGTGTCGTGAACTTGTCCTACATCGATACCCACTGGACGGTCAGTACTTATGCACATGAACAACCAAAAATCATTGAATCGGTAAGCGAGACGCTTCAAGCCTGTACGGGTGACTTGACGACTGAGCTCGAAGGCGATTTGACGGTATTCGACACGGTGTTGGCAAATCGTCATCCGATGACGGATACCGGCGAAGAGTATGCTTTTAAATCGGTGACGTACATAAAAGGGGATCACGATTATGCCCTCTGTCGTGACATGGTCTCAAATCGCTTCCAAGTCGAGGTCATCAAATCGTTCCCGAACTTCGTCGATCTGTCAGCAGGAAGCGTGATTAATCGCCGTCCGCATGTCCGTCCGGCCGATGTAGCCGCCGAGGCGACGTTACGCGATGCGGAGGAACTGAACGAGCCTGAGAATGCGGTGGTCCCGTTCTTCGACACGCTCGTCTCAATCTCACCTGCGTTTGACGGTGAGATTGAACTGACCGTCGGAGATCGACCGAATCAATTCCCGTTGTTCACCTTCGACCCGACGATGGCACACATGGAGGAGGCGAAAGTGGGGATCGGGTATCATCCGGGAGAAAAGAAGCCTTATATTCTCATGATGGTGGCCGAGTTATATGTCTCGATCAGTCCGCTTGACCTCGTGCTCGATCCGACGGAAGAGGTGCCGCAGTATCACGATTTGTCGGTGGAGCGTCATCCACTCGATGCTGAGCTCGTCCCGGATCAGCCTTATCCGTTGTATGACTTCAGTTACTCACGTGACGGAGAAACGGTGACCGAGACGGTGACCATCACGTATCGCGCTTCAGAACTGTTGTCGACGGCCGAGCGAAAGGCGCTTGAGAGCAATCCAGAAGATCAATTCATGCCAATCGAGACCAAGCCGCTCGTGTATCTGCATCAACAGCCGTTCAACACTGAATCGACGCTGTCTTATCCATACTTGTTGCGTGCGTCCGGGATCGAGATGGATGACCTGATTCAAGCCATCGACGACGCTGAGCCGACCAACCGTTCTGGTGATGCAGGGGAGTATCCGTTTCTGACGATTGTCGAGGGGCTTAAAGGACAAGAATTTGACGTGACGTATAAACAACGGTCGAAGAAGTTAGATATCTACGTGACCGACCGCTCGACCGATGAGACGTATAAACTGACGAGCGAAGGGGCCGAGACGTTCTTGTCCTACTTTCCTGATTTGAAGAAGAAATGAGTGGGTGGAACATGAAGAAACGAACGCTGGCGGCAATGTCGCTCTTGTTGATGACGGCAGGTTGTTCGGAAGACGCGGACGTCATCCGCTATGACCATATTGAGGAGCACTGGCAGGCCGAACGGGTTACGATAAACAGTCAAGAGCCTGTAGTGAATGCCGAAGCCATATTGAACCAATGTGAAGACGGTGAACTCCTGTCCGAACTAGATGGAGAGACGTTTTCAATACTCGGGATGGCGGGTGCGACCCGGGCACCGTTTATAACTGACGATTATGATGGATACAGCTTCAGTGAAGTGACATATGTCGAAGGGGATGCGGTCTATGCGCTCTGTCAATCAGAACAGATGGACGGGGTTCGGGCCGTCGTGCTTAAGGAAAGACCTTCCTACTTGAAAGATGAAATCGGCACTGAGATTTCGTTTTTTCCGACCGTGCATGTCGCGACCGACCATGAGCGGGCCTCATTATATAAACCGGACGCCTTCTACGAAAATGGACAAGACATCGAACCGTATCCGGTCACGCTTATGAGGATTTCACCCGGATTTAGCGGAACGGTCGAGGTCGGGATTGGAGAAGGGGGCCACTTTAACCCGTACTTCGACTTTTCGCCGAACCTCACACCATTTGATTTGTTCATCGCACTAGGAAGAGATACGGAGACGAACATGCCCTATCTGCTCATGTCTTATGGCGGAGACGGGGCTCGCTATTCCGCCTCAATTCTACAAGATACCGACCTGCTCAACGGGGCGGACAGCCTGACCTTCCGTCGGGTACATAACGGTGGCACGATGGAACCGATGACACCCTATCCGCTATATGACCTCACGATTGACGTGGATGGACAAAAGATGACGAAGACCGTGTCGATGCGCTATCGGTCGAATGCTCTCCTTACCGATACGGCCAATTCAAACGAGATAGCCGTTGCTTATCTCCACAAGTATCCGTACCACCGGGAAGTCCCGCTCCCTTATCCGGACGCGGTCAGTGTGAGCGGAGAGGCGAATGAACGATTGGTCGAAGCCCTTGAGACCGCGAGTCCGTCGACGAAGAGTGGTGAGACGAAAGATTATAAGCATTTGACGCTATTGCGTGGAAATCTCGGGCAACAGTTCGAAGTGAGTTACCAGCAACGGTCGAAGAAAATCGATGTCTTTGTGAAGGACGTGAAGACCGGGGAAGTGTTCAAACTGTCGAGTGCCGGGGCCGAGACGTTCCAAGAACTGTTCCCACAGGCGTTCGAATGAACAAATCGGACGTAAAACGAGGAGGGATGATCTGTTGAAACGAATGCTAGTAGGATGTGTCCTTTGGATGGGACTGCTGCTCGGCGGTTGTGCCAGTAGCGAGGAAAACTTGAATCCGTCACGTATCGAGTATCAAACATTAGACGCCGATGGCAACTATGGGCCGACACGCACCATCACCGACGCTGAGACGTCTGCTCAGCTTGACCGAACGACGGAGGAAGTCGAGTGGGAAGACCAACCCGTCCTGATCGAGCGGGAACCGGATGTCAAAGCGACGTTCGTGTACACGCCGGACGATGCGCCGGAGCGTTCGCTCGACTTCGGAATCTGGTACGAAGAACAGATGATGGGCGGCATCAACCCGAAGGACAGCCGGGGCGTACTCACGGCCGAACAGGTCACGCTGTTGCAAGCCATCTTCGATAAAGCGGAATGACGAAGGGCTCGTGCCAGGCGCGGGTTCTTTTTTGTGACCCTCGTCGGACGTGTAACTGGAAAACACTTCAAATTCAAGATGGTGACTCGATTTCAAAAACCGATGCTATTCAGGACTTTTCGCACAGGTTACACTAGAATTCCGCTATATTTCAGGAATAAAGCACTAAAGGAAATCGAGAAAAGAAGGTAGGAATAATCGGAATGGAACTGACAACAACCGCTAGTCTCTCATCCCCTGACGTGCTCCGCGCCCTCGAGGCCAACGTGGCGATGATTCGATTCGACCGTCAGCGACGCGTCGTCGATGTGAACGACCTCTTTGCCAAGGCGATGAAATACAAGCGTGACGAAATGATTGGGATGCACCATCATTTGTTCTGTGCCCCGAGTTTCGTCAGCAGCCCAGACTATCAAGCGTTTTGGAACAAACTGTTCGACGGCTTCAGCTCGGCCGACAAAATCGAGCGAATCGACGCCCGAGGTGATTCGATTTGGCTCGAGGCGACCTATATGCCAATCTATGAACAGGACGAGGTCGTCGGCGTCGTCAAAATCGCCTCCGATATCACGAGTCGGCAACAGACGATCGAGGACTATGCGCGCTCGTTCCGTGACATGGCAGAAAACCTTGACGACCGGGCCCATCGCGGCATGGAGGAGAGTCAACAGTTGAAGCGGACAATCGAACGCCTCGACGCAGACTCAAATCAGAATTTGAAGACACTCGCGAACTTGCAGGAGCAGGCTGCCGAGATCACGAAGATCGCCAGTACAATCAAGGAGATTGCCGCCCAGACGAACCTGTTGTCGCTGAACGCCGCGATCGAGGCTGCGTGGGCAGGTGAGCATGGTCTTGGTTTCAACGTCGTCGCGACCGAGGTTCGCAACTTGTCACGTCTTGTCGAACGTACCGTCATCGAAGTGCGAGCGAACACGGACGGGATGAATAAAGAACTCGTCTCGATCGTTGACGGTGTCTCTCGCTCCAGAACGGACATTCAAGAGAGTGTGCATATCATGGAACAGACGCTCGAGCGGTTCGTGCATATCGAACAGTCAGCCGAATCGCTGAACGGTACAGCCGAACGGTTCACGTCAGCCATATAAAAAACCAATCGGACATACTGAACTGAACCCTGAATGATAGACACTTGATAAAAAGTGCTCATTCAGGGTTCAGTTCAGAGAGAGAGAAATATCTTTTTTTGTTTGCAGCCGATTCCATTTTGTGGCCTTCTTCAAGGATTTGTCCATTCGTTTGCTGTCTTCTTCGCCTTAAATACTCTTATACTCTTGCATTAACTATACCAATTTAATTCCAGTAAAGTTTCATTTTTACCAAAAATTTTTCAGTTTTTTTCTATGCCCGAATGTAACTTAAGTGTAATTAAGTTACATTCAAATATTCTATCCCACTGAATTAATTTAAAAACATAGAGAAAGTGAACTTGTAAGAAAAAATGATACATTCAAAAGACTATTCTATACGGTTTTAGTATAGTAATGGTAAAATATATATATTTACATAACAAGTACTAATCTATGGTTTGTCTATGTATAGACACAATATCACTTTGGATGTTTCTAATGATTGGATTCCCAGAAGTAAACAAAACAATAAGAAGAACATTATCGTCTTTATTAAAAGAAAGTGGATTTACAAAAGTGAATACGAGGCATAACTGGGCTTGGATTGGCAATTCTATCTGGGTGTTAGATATCACAGCGGTGGAGAAATATTTTTCAGTTGTAACCGGCTGGCCACCGATGTCTATCCATGTTGAATTAGGAATCTATTATGATTTCATTCCTACCATCGATGAGCATCTAAAGACAGATGAAGAAGGGAAATTCTTGCCAAACACCCATCAATGTCATTTGCAATATGAATTGCTTTCTAATCTTGATCAATCAGATTATTTGTCCAGGTTAGATAATCCTGTAGAACAAATCCGAAGTGATCTCTGGTGGATAGAGCCGGATGGTTCGAACGTGGAAAAGGTTGTTAATGATTTCAAACAGTCTTTTTGAATAAGGGATATGGCTAGCTAAAAGAAAATACAGAAATAGAGCGTGCGTTTGTAGAAATTGAAAAAGAACGCGATAGTTGGAATAAATTCTACAAAGCCAAGTACTTTGCAAAACACTTAAACGATCACTCAAAACTTAAGCGGTATACTCATCTTTTCGAGCAAGAGCAAGAAAGAATAAAATAGCATGTTGCGACGATGGTTGATGAGTAGAAGTTAAAAACAGAAATGTTCCATTCATATCACTAACGCCAAAGTCTATGTAAAAGAGAATCAAATGAAAAGTTAGTTTACATATCATGACTTATCGGAAGTTCTTTAAAAACAAATATAAGAAAGGAAGAGGGAAGCCAATTTATCAGCTTTCCTCTTCCTTATATATAAAATCACTTATGATTCAATGCTTGATTGATAAATTGGTATAGCTCGCCATCTATTTCATACTGCAGTTCGTTCCCTGGGTTTTCAGCGTGGAAATGTTCGGCTTGCTTGCGGAAAGTACTATCGTCTTCGGAAAAGGCATTCACGATGTCATTCCATTTTCTCGCTAAATCTTGTACTTTTTCATCGGAAGGAGAAGCGCCTTTTTCTTTTTCAAAACGAATTTCCTTGATAAGACCGTTAAATTCTTGCTCTGCTTGCTTTAAAAGTTGTTTGTCGGCGTTTTCATATCTGCTTTCCATGGTATCCAATTGCTGCTTCGAAAAGTATTTTTCCTTATTCATTTTCAGCGCCTCCATTAATTTAGTAAGTTCTGAAATCGAGAGGGTCCGGTTACTGTGTACAGCCGATAACGCATTTTCCAACTCCGCTACTAGTTTTTGCTGAACCTCTATCTCTTTTTTGACTCGAGAAATTTGGGTTTGCAAAATCTCCGCAACGGTTTGTTTCTCCGGATTAGACAACAGAAGTTGTATTTCTTCTAACGATATTCCCATCTGTTTTAAGGACAAAATTGGCTGAAGACGTACCAAATCTGCTTTCGTGTAAAGCCGATGTCCTGACTCCGTATACTGAGAAGGTGAAAATAAACAGATTTGATCGTAATAGCGTAAAGTTCGAATCGTTAAACCCGTCAATTCTGCAATTTCTCCGACTTTCCAATATTCCTTCATTCGCTTAGCCTCCTTTCAACATCATTTCTATTCACCAACTAAAAACGAGAAATTCGAAGTTAGAAGAGTTGCTGCATCTCCTTTTGCTCAAACGTGTAGGTTTTCCCGCAAATATGGCAAAAAGTTTCGATGTCTTCATTTCGTTCAATGCTCCGTTTGATTTCCTCTTCACTCAATGAATAAAGCATGCCATAGAACATTTCTTTACTGCACCCGCAGAAAAATTGACTGGAGCTATGGCCGATAATTTTTGCATCCCCAAAGAACTGGGTTAACGCTTCTTCGCTGTCACTCGCTTCTTCAGCGTTTAGTTTACTGAAAATATCCGGATTGGCTTTTACAATCATTTTCACTTCTGAAAGCAGTTGTGATGGTGCACCGGGAAGTAGTTGTGCATATAGTGCATGGCTGGAAAGAAGGGAAGCTCCATTATCCAACTGAATGTCGGAATAAAGATAGGTCGGCGTCTGATCACTCTGCACAAAATAGTTGGCGATATCATCCGTGATATGTTGATTTGGCATATCGGTAATGCTGGTGAATTGATTCATCTCAGAACCCTTTATGACACGGATCATCCCAGAAGGTCCAATCAAATCTTGCATTGACTTTTCTTCTATATTAGAAAATCTCAAAAGTTCCTCGTTCAGGTATCCTCTGACATTTCCATTCGCTTCGGCTTCCGCAAAAATCTTATGGCGAGGGTTGCTCAACGTTACCTGGAGGCTCATTCGCTGGTTCCCTTTGAGCGTACCAGAGAGTATGCTCATTGCTGATATCGTTTTGCCTAACAACAGGTTAAGCGGTTTAGGTAGTTCCTGGTTTAAGGCATAGATATCTCGAAGCAGCTGGGTATTATCAATAAAATATAGACGAATTTGTTCTTCTTTAATTAACGTCTTTACAAGAACATTTTGCACAATGATTCCCCCCTTGTAAAAGTAGAATAATTTCACTATAAAACATTACCCTACGTAAGGTTCAAGGAATAAATGTAATTTTTACGATATTTATTTTTAGTTAACATATGAGGGATTATCGGAAGTTTTTTAGATGAAATATATAATTAAAAACCAGTAATCTTTATATGAACTGAGCCCTGTTCAATTGGTTTTTTTGATTTGCAGCGTATGGCCATGCTGTCTCAGCCAGGCCATCGCGCCGGTGACATCCGGATAGACCGAAGCGAGCGTCGACCAGAACGCTTTGGAGTGGTCGAAGTGGACGAGGTGGGTCCATTCGTGGGCGATGACGTAATCCATCACTTCTTTCGGGGCGAGCATGAGCCGGACGTTGATGGAAATCGTCCCGGTTGAACTGCACGACCCCCAACGCGTCTTTTGGTGACCGATGCGGATCCGCTTCGCCCTCACACCGAGCAATCGTTCATAGTGGGGTGCACGTTCGGTGACGTGGGCGAGCGCTCGTTCTCGGAGCCAAGCCTCGTACGCTTCCCGAAGCGACGACTCGTCCCACGCGAGCGGACAATAGAACCGTTCCCCATCGAAGCGGAATTTGGTCTCAGCATCGCGTCTCACGAGCGGCAACGTTTCCCCGTACAGGCGCAGCCTGTCGTCGGGCAAGAGGTCATGCTTCGGTAATGTCGCGATGCGTTCCGCGATCCACTCGGCATGATCTGTTAAAATCGTCTCGACGACCCGATTCGGGAGCCGTGCCGGAATCCGCAGCTCGATCCCGTCCGCTGTCACGAAAAAGGCTGCCCGTTTCCGGCGTTTATGGCGGATGACGGTCACGGTCATCGGATTCACCTCCTTGAAGTATCTCGGTCGATTATAGCTGACACGACCCGAATCCGCCACCGTTTTGCGGACTCGCACGCTCGTTTTTTGTTACAGTAGAAATAGGAGGGATGAACATGAAATCAATCTTACATCAATCGCTTGATCGGACGGGAACGGATTCAGTGAAATGGGACGGTCTCGACCGTTGGTTCCGGCTAAAGGACGACGTCTTACCGCTCTGGGTCGCTGACATCGACATCCGCACGGCACCGTCCATCTCAGAGGCGCTCGCAGCACGGGCCGCGACAGGGGAGTTCGGGTATACGCTGTTCTCGAGAGACGCGCAGGCTGCCGTGAGTTCCTGGTATGAGCGCCGTCACAAGCTCAAGGTCGATGCCAATCACGTCCTGTTCTCGAACGGCGTCGTACCGGGATTGACTCATATCGTCGAGGCGTTGACGGAGGAAGGGGAAGGGGTCGTTATCCAATCGCCCGTCTATCCGCCGTTCCATGAACTCGTGACCGGGTTGAAGCGGGAGCTGTTGGACGCCCCGCTCCGTCAAGTCGAGGGTCGTTACGAGATGGACTTTGATGCGCTCGATACACAGATGCGCAAGGCGAAGTTGTTCTTGCTCTGCTCGCCGCATAACCCGGTCGGACGGGTATGGACCGAGGCCGAGCTGAAACGCGTCGTCGAACTAGCGCGTCGTCATGACGTCATCCTCGTCGCGGATGAGATTCATGCCGACTTGACCTATCCGTCACAGCGGCACACCGCCCTCAATCGTCTCGATGATGATGTCATCACGGTGAGTGCACCATCGAAGGCGTTCAATATCGCCGGGTTATTCGCGTCATACATCATCTGTCCTGACGATGCGATGCGAAAGCGGATCACCCAAGTCCAAAACAAACACCATGTGCTGCCGACACCGTTCGCGAACACGGCCATCATCGCGGCCTATACGGATTCGCGGGCCGAGCGTTGGCTCGACCAATTGACGGCCGAACTCGAGGAGCAGGCGACGTATCTCGTCAATCGGTTCAACGAGGAACTGCCTCAATTGAAGACGTTCCTGCCCGAAGCGAGTTATCTCCTCTGGATCGACTTCGCGGCGCTCAACCTAGAGCCGGAAGCACGGAAGAAGTGGCTGCATGAGGAAGTCCGTCTGTTCTTGTCACCGGGCCTCCCGTTCGGCGAGTCGGGCAAGACGTTCGAACGGATCAATTTCGGGACGTCTCGTGCCGTTCTTGACGAGGCGCTCAAGCGACTGACCGAACATGCCGGCGGAAAGGCGTTTGTATGAATCAAGAAACGGGAAAAATTTCACAATGAGCCACACCAGAAAGTTGGCCACGGAAAGCGAGTGAATGTGAATGGAGACGATCAATTGGAAAAAGAAGATGGAGGAACAACTGAGGCGTAGCGGGTTCACGTTACAGGTCGAGAACATGGCCAACCTCGGTCTGACGGAGATTCATGCATCTTCGTCCCCATTGATCTCGTATCCGCTCCGGATTCGCCTGTACGTCCGCATGGGTTGGCTCATGTGTACGGTCGATGCGACATCGGTCGACCGGAACGAAGACCACCCGTTGTTCGAACGGATGATTGCCGCTGTGTTCGAGCGGATCGTGCGTCACCTGTATCACGCCTACGACTTCCATGTCTTGACGTATATCGGTAACACCGGCAATTATATCGCACCAAAAGAGTCGGAGACGGGAGAAATCGTCCGCTTGCTCGCGCAGCTGTGGACCGACCGTTCCTATCTGCACCTTGAGACGTATGAGGAGTATCCGGCTCTATACGTGACGCCACCATGGGCGCATCAAGCCTACGCGTTCGAGAGCACGGAAGACGAATGGATCATCTATGCAGGCCGGAGCGGCCGTCCAGCGACGGACTATCGAGCGGACGGGACCGAGCTTAAACCACATCGCCTGGCTGAAGGGGATTTGTTCTTCCCGGTGCACCGCATCCAAAAGGACCGCGGCACGCTCGCGCTCGCCGAATGGTTACGGCTCGAACGTCGCGAGGTCGAGGATTTCATGCTCTCCTTCATGAAGACGATTCAAAAATTCGACCCCGCTTTTGGCTATTCTTGGGGCGGGACCGATACGTTCTTTCATGGGGTTCCGGTCGAGCCGTATGCACAAGTACTCCGACTCGAGAGCGGGAAACGACGTTACCGGGTCATGAACAACTCGGCCAAGCGGCTGTTCGCCGTCGGGAACGACCCGCTCGAGTGTCTGAAGGAAGTGGAGAAGACGCTCCGGACGGTCCGTCTGCCGGAGCAACGGGTCTCCTCGCTCGGGCAGCTCGTGATGGGTATTTGGCAACAGTTCGAACCCGATGAATCGACCTATATCCAAGAAGTCGCCTATCGTGGCATTTCTCAATTCCAAATCGAAGAAAAGATTGGCCATGCCTTGGCGAACCGTCAACGCGTCCGATGGGTGGAGAAATCAGATCCTCGCCAATCGATCATCGAGTTCGCCCATCTGCGAATTTCATTCCCGAAACGACCACCCGGCATCGTCACCGTCGAGCCGGTTGAATCTTCCTATGAGAGAGGTGTCCTATGAGAATCGTTGACGCACGTGCCATGTCAATCAGCCATGAGGATTTAATCGCCGTCACCGAGTCATCCGTCTACTATCGGGAGAAGACCGGCGAGACGAGTTTCTCGATTTATCGCTATGATGAAGCGGACGGTGCCGTCACACTGATCAGTCATCGTGTCTATGAAGACTACGGCATCTCGAAGCTGTTCGTCAGTGACGCCCGCGTCTATTTCTTGAACGAGACACCAGACCGGACCGGTGTCGTCCGCACGGAATTGATTGCGTTCGACTATCGCTCCGGACAAGAGGACGTGCTGGCAACGTTCGAGAAACGTGGCAATAGCACGCTCTATTGGGTGCTCGCGGACCGGTACTTCCTCTTCTTGACGAGTTTCGGCGATACGGACGAGGCTTGGTTGTATGATGCGGAGACGGCGTTCCAAGAGCGAATCCGAGACGAGCGGCTCGTCGGTCATGCCGGCAAGTTCCGTGAGCTCTATCTATTTACGACCGAGCTCGATGGCGTGCCGTACGTCGTCTGCAACGCCCGCTTGGACGAGTTCGCCTATTATGAGGCGCTCGAGGACGGTCGGGTCTCTCCGGACGACCCAATCGACCATTCGGAGGCGATTTTGATCTGTTCGCTCGACGAGGTGGTCGAGGCGATCCGGTCCCGTCAAGACGAGATCCCGTTCGAGGACTTGATCCGTCTGCATGGGGAAGGGGACACGGTCCAATACCTGGGTGAACGGGACAAACATCTCCGGTTCTCGACGTTCGTCGATGAGGCGAATGAGGAGACGATTTATGAGCTGACCGCCCCGGACGTGCTCCGTGAAGTGGCCGTCGTCGACTGGGGCGCCTATGAACCGATCGACTTCACGTACGATGATGTCGGCTCGACGATTTTCATCAAGGTCGAAGAATCGGCGGATCACACCGAACTGATTGACGCAACGACCGGGGCCCGCTTCCTCGACACGGCGCCGTTCGAGCGCGTGCTCGTATCGAACTATTTCATCCATGAGTCAGCGGATGGTGCCAGTGGGGGCGTGAGCGTTTTCAATCTCGAGACGAACGAGCGACAGACGTTCGAAGATGCCTATTACACGGTGCTCGATGAAACAATCGTCATTCTATCGACGAAACAGTTATAACGAAAACACCTGAACTGATCATCGCAATCAGTTCAGGTGTTTTATAGTGGTTTACATAATAAGTTATCGTAAACCTATCATAGCTTGTTTTTTCTTCTCGTCGCCGATATGGGCATACACTTGTGTCGTCGCCACCGATTCGTGGCCGAGTAACTGTTGAATCGTCAAGACGTCAATCCCGCTCATGGCGAGCCGGGAGGCGAACGTATGCCGGAGTTTATGCGGCGTGACCTGTTTATGCGTCAAGAACGACAAATACGGTTTCAAACGGTCAATGTGACACTTCAACGTGTGCTGCACCGTCCGCACTGAGATGCGCTTGCCTCGCTCTGAGTGGAACAGCGGACCTGAACCGTGACGTTGATAGGCGTCGAGCAGCGGCTCGAGCGGGGAGGCGATTGGGATGACCCGTTCCTTATTGCCTTTCCCGATGACGCGAATCGTGCCGCTCTCCCGGTCGATATCGTTCCAGTCGAGGCCGACGAGTTCAGAGACGCGCATCCCGGTCAACCCGAGCAGTTGAATCATCAAGAAATCACGGTCCCGGTTGCGCTCGTACCAGCTCGCCTCGCGGTCGGACATGCCGACATTGCTACGGACGAGCGTCGAGAAGTCGAGCCATTCCTGCTCCGTCAAATAGACCGGGTTGCGTTTGGCGCGCTTCGGCCGCTCGACCGTCTGGAACGGGTTATGGGCCGTCACGCCTGTCTCAATCAGATGGTTGAACAGCGACTGCATCGTCGACAGTTTGCGGTTGATGACGCTCGGTGCGTTATCGAGCTCGAGGGCGAGATACGACGCGTACGCCTCGGCCCCCGCGTGGTCGAACTCGACGAATGAGTCAATCTCGACCGATGCCGGGTCGACCTCGGATGCGCTGGCAGCCTCGACCCAACGGAAAAAGTCCAAAAAGTCATACAGATAGCGCTGCGCGGTCTGTTCAGAATAGTGTTTGGCGGCCAGGTGGTTCAAAAAACGCTGGATGAAGTCGGGCATGCGCTCGTAGCCGCTCAAGTTGAAACGTTTCGTCGCGACCTTGGTCGGCGCTTGTCCGAGCTGGCGGAATATACTCAAAAGATCTCTCCTTGTTTACTGATGGATTGACGAGACGATCCGGTCCTTGCCTTCCTGTTTGCCGGCTCGGAGCCGGTCGTCCGCCTCTTTGACGAGCGTGTCGATGGCCTCGAATCCGGTCCGTGTCGTGACGCCGAACGTCATCGTGACGCTGAGTCGACGGCCATCATAAATCGTATCGAGTGATTTGATGCGTTGCCGCAAACGGTCAATCGTCTCCGTGGCCTCTGCGGCGGACTGGCCCGTCAAGAAGATGAGGAACTCCTCGCCGCCCCAACGGATGGAAACTCCATCGGTTCGGGCGAGCGCGGAGGCGACTTGTTTGAGCACGAGGTCGCCACAGTCGTGACCGTGTTGCTCGTTGAACGCCTTGAAGTGATCGATGTCCCCTAGGGCGACGGCGTAGGGCCGCCCATTGACGATGGCCTCGCGAATCTCATCTTCGATCAATCGGTATCCGGTCGTCCGATTATATAAACCGGTCAGGCCGTCCCGTGAGGCGAGCGTATGAAGACGTTTGTTCGTCCGTTCGAGCTCGGACGTCACCTCGACGACGGACCCTTCGAAAATGAAAGACAGCCCGGCGATCAAGGCGATTGTCGACAAGAGACAAAAGAGACCCAATATTTGTTCGAACATCGGCGCGAGCGGTTGCATCCCTGTTGTCACATTCACGTAGAGGAAACCATAGATGGCCATGGCCAGCATCGTCGAGACGCCCCGGATGGACCGGCTGACGTTCGGCATGAAGAACACACCATAGGCGACCATGATGATGAAATAGTGGACGTTCGCCCCCCAACCGAGCACGACCGTCGAGATGATGGCGTTATAGACGACCTCGACGAACAGACCGACGAAGAACGCCCGATAATATCGTTTATGTACAAAGTAAAAGGATAACGTGTAGTACAGAATGCTGAATAGGTTTGACCAGGCGAGAACCGTGACGCCGAGTTGCCAAAACGTGATCAAGAACACGACGTGGATGAGCCAAGCGAGCGCGTTCCCGTAAAAAGTGATGCGATAATTATATAGTGTACCGCGACGTTCCTCATAGGCAGTTCCCACGCGAACACCTCCTGAATCTTAGTATACCGAACTGTCATTGATTTGCCCATGGGCGTTCGAGAAATAAGTCAATCGCGTCCTCGAGAACGCTTTAGATTCGCCAGTATAATTGCGTGAAATAGATATTTCACGCAATGTTTGTTGAAACGTCATTTTGACATGAGACACACGTTAACCTGCGATTCGCTAAAATGACACCATATAATATGGTTTACATAATAAGTTATGGTGAACCAATTGGTTTGTTTTAAAAATTTGAAAGAGTTACAGTTGTATGATAAAAGAAAATAAAGCTTGAAACGGTGATTCAGGTAAAGGTACACTGAGAACGTAAACAAAAGGGGGATTTCAGGATGGACGATCAACGTTTGAAACAATGGCTCACCGAAGCGAAGACGATTGCTGTCGTCGGCGTGTCAGCGAACCCGAACAAGACCGCGAACCAAATCGCAGACTATTTGATTCTGCAAGGTTATACAGTCATCCCTGTCAATCCGACGCTCGAGACGTGGAACGGACGTAAGGTCTATCCGACGGTCGAGAGCATCCCGGGACGCGTCGATATCGTCGACGTCTTCCGACGCAATGAGTATTTGGCCGGTGTGGCCGAAGACGCCGTCCGACATGGGGATGTCGGTCTCGTCTTCAATCAGCTCGGGCTCACCAGCCCGGACGCTGAACGGATCGCTCGCGATGCCGGACTCGACTACATCGAAAATCGATGCATCTACGTCGAGCACGCCCGCCTTCTCGGTTAAGACCTACCTCCTTGGTAGGTCTCCTTTTTTTCACGAGCCCTGCTCGCGAAGGGAGGCTTGCCAGAATCTAAAAACAGCTATACAATAGGTAAGAAAAACGAACGTGTGTTCGAAATTGAGGTGACGAAAATGTCAACAGACTTATTTAACTACAACGAAGACGCCATTCAGGTGCTCGAGGGACTGACTGCTGTCCGGAAACGTCCGGGGATGTATATCGGTTCGACCGACCATCGCGGCTTGCACCATCTCGTCTATGAGATCGTCGATAACGCGATTGATGAGGCGCTCGCCGGATTCGGTGGCCAAATCGACGTGACAATCCATAAAGATGACGCCATCACGGTGCGCGACCACGGGCGCGGCATGCCGACGGGGATGCACGCTTCCGGCAAACCGACGCCGGAGGTCATCTTCACGGTGCTCCACGCCGGTGGGAAGTTCGGCCAAGGCGGCTATAAGACGTCAGGTGGACTCCATGGGGTCGGTGCCTCGGTCGTGAACGCACTCTCGAGCAAGGTGCTCGTCACGATTTATCGCGACGGTAAAGTGTTCGAGCAGACGTTCGCCGACGGCGGGATTCCGCAGACGACGCTCCTCGAGACCGGCAAGACGCGCCAGACGGGGACGAGCGTCTACTTCAAACCGGACGCCTCGATCTTCTCGACGACGACATACAACTACGACACGCTCGCCGAACGGCTCCGTGAATCAGCCTTTCTATTAAAAGGATTGACGATCACACTGACGGACGAGCGCTCAGGGAAAGAGGAGACGTTCCATTACGAGGAAGGGATCGCCGAGTTCGTCCAATATTTGAACGACGACAAGGCGACGCTTCATCCAATCGTCTATTTCGAAGGGACGGAGAATGAGATCGAGCTCGAGCTCGCCTTCCAGTTCACGGACGCCTACTCCGAGAACGTCCTCTCGTTCGTCAACAACGTCCGGACACGGGACGGTGGGACGCACGAGGTCGGCGCCAAGACGGCGATGACGCGAATCGTGAACGAATACGCCCGGAAGAACGGATTGTTGAAGGAAAAAGACAAGAACCTCGACGGCGGAGACGTCCGTGAAGGCTTGACGCTCATCGTCTCGGTACGAATCCCGGAAGAGTTCCTCCAATTCGAGGGACAGACGAAGTCGAAACTCGGCTCGCCGGAGGCCCGCACGAGCGCCGATGGCGTCATGGCCAAGCAACTGACGATCTTCCTCGAGGAGAACCCGCAGATGGCGACGATGCTCATCAAGAAGGCGATCCGTGCCGCCCAAGCCCGCGAAGCCGCCCGGAAAGCCCGGGAAGAGGCGCGCAACGGCAAGAAGAAGAAACGTTCGAGCATCTTGAACGGGAAACTGACGCCGGCGACGTCGAAGAACGCCGCCAAGAACGAACTGTTCCTCGTCGAGGGTGACTCGGCCGGTGGTTCGGCCAAACAGGGTCGCGACCGGACGTTCCAGGCCATCCTGCCGCTGCGCGGGAAGGTCATCAACTCGGAAAAGTCGAAACTCCAGGACATCATGAAGAACGAGGAGATCAACACAATCATCCACGCGATCGGGGCCGGCGTCGGCCACGACTTCGACCTCGAGGACTGCAACTTCGACAAAATCATCATCATGACCGATGCCGATACGGACGGGGCCCACATCCAAGTGCTCCTATTGACGTTCTTCTTCCGTTATATGCGCCCGCTCGTCGAGGCCGGCAAAGTGTTCGTCGCCTTGCCGCCGCTCTATCGCATCTCGAAAGGGAAAGGCAAGTCGGAACAGTTCGAGTACGCCTGGGACGAAGAGGCGCTCGAGAAGCTCGTCAAAGTGTACAAGAAGGGCTATATCCTCCAGCGCTACAAAGGTCTCGGTGAGATGAACGCCGACCAGCTCTGGGAGACGACGATGAACCCGGACACACGGACGCTCATCCGCGTCACAGTCGACGACGCCGCCGTCGCCGACAAACGCGTCTCGGTGCTCATGGGAGACAACGTCGCCCATCGCCGGGAGTGGATCGAGGAGAACGTCGCCTTCGGCCTCCAGGAAGATGATTCAATCATCGCCAATGAACACGTGACTAAAGCGATTGAGGAAGTGATGTAACGATGTCGACGATTCAACACATTTTAAACTTGTCGCTCGAACAGGTCGTCGGTGACCGCTTCGGGCGTTACTCGAAATATATCATCCAGGACCGGGCTCTCCCCGACGCGCGCGACGGGCTCAAACCCGTGCAGCGCCGTATCCTGTATGCGATGCACCATGAAGGCAACACGAACGAGAAACCGTACCGCAAATCGGCCAAGACGGTCGGGAACGTCATCGGGAACTATCACCCGCACGGTGACAGTTCCGTCTATGAGGCGATGGTACGCCTGTCGCAGGACTGGAAGTTGCGTTACCCGCTCATCGATATGCACGGGAACAACGGCTCGATGGATGGCGACTCGGCTGCCGCGATGCGGTATACCGAGGCCCGTCTGTCGAAGATCGCCGGTGTGATGCTGACGTCGATCTCGAAGAACACGGTCGACTATACGCCGAACTTCGACGATTCGACCGAGGAGCCGCTCGTCTTGCCGTCGCTCCTCCCGAACCTGCTCATGAACGGGACGACGGGAATCTCCGCCGGTTACGCGACCGAGATTCCGCCGCATAACTTGACCGAGGTGCTCAACCTCGCTATCGCCCGCTTGAAAGGTGAGGTCGAGACGACGAATGACGCGTTCCGCTATATGCAAGGACCTGACTTCCCGTCTGGCGGGATTGTCATGGGCAAAGATGGCATCTTGAAGGCGTTCGAGACCGGCAAAGGCAAGGTCATCATCCGTGCCAAATCGGTCATCGAACCGCTCAAGGGCGGCCGTGAACAGATCACGATCACCGAGCTCCCATATGAGGTGAACAAGGCGAACCTCGTCAAGAAGATGGAAGAGCTCCGCCTCGACCGCAAAGTCGAAGGCGTCGCCGAAGTCCGTGACGAGACCGACCGGACCGGCGTCCGCGTCGTCATCGAGTTGAAAAAGGAAGCCGATGCGGAAGGTGTGCTCCACTTCTTCTTGAAGCATACCGACCTGCAACTCGCCTACAACTACAACATGGTCGCCATCGTCAACCGAACACCGAAACAGATGGGTCTCTTGTCAATCATCGACGCGTACTTGAAGCATGTCGAAGAAGTCGTCACCCGTCGCACGACGTTCGAACTCGACCAGGCGAAGAAACGTGCCGAAATCGTCGACGCGCTCGAACAGGCCATCTCGGTCCTCGATGAGACGCTCGAACTCATCCGGTCGGCGAAAGACAAGTCTGAAGCGAAACAGAAACTCATGGAGCGGTTCTTGTTCACGGACCGTCAAGCCGAAGCGGTCGTCATGCTCCAACTCTACCGCTTGACGAACACGGATATCGTCGAGCTCCAGAAAGAGGCGAAGGCGCTCCAGAAAGAGATCACCCGCCTCGCCAACATCTTGAACGTCGACGCCACGAAACGGAAGCTCATCTCGAAAGAGTTGACGGCGCTCCGTGACGAGTTCGGCGACGCGCGGCGCTCGGTCATCGAGTCCGAGGTCGAAGAGTTGAAACTGAAAACCGAGGTCATGATTGCCGTCGAGGAGACGATGGTGTTCGTCAGCCGTGACGGATACGTCAAACGCTCATCGATGCGTTCATATGGCGCCTCGAGCGACGACATGCCGGATATGAAGGCGAAAGACCGTCCTGTCCTCGTCACCCAGGCGATGACGACGGATCACTTGCTCGTCTGGACGAACAAGGGTAGCTACCTGCTCATCCCGGTCCATCAGATTCCGGAATCGAAATGGAAAGATGCCGGGCAGCATGTGGCCAACCTCGTCCCGATCGAAGGCGAACAGGTCGTCTCGGCCGATGTCGTCTCGACGTTCGAGACGGACGCGCACTGTCTGTTCGTCACGCGTGAAGGGATGGTCAAACGGACGCCGCTCCGTGACTATGACGCCCAACGCAAGTCGAAGGCGCTCATGGCGCTCAAACTGAAAGGTGACGACGAGGTCGTCTTCGCCGGCATCAGTGACGGACCAGGCCAACTCTTCCTCGTGTCGGAACGGGGCTACGGGCTCTGGTTCAAGGAAGATGACGTACCGGTCGTCGGCCAGCGTGCCGCCGGTGTTAAAGCGATGAACTTGAAAGACGGCGATCTCGTCGCCGATGCCTTTGCCTTCTTCACACCGCCGCTGTTCGTCCTTGTGACGCAGCGTGGAGCGGTCAAGAAGATGAAGCTTGAGGACCAGTTCGACTGCACGAACCGCAACTTGCGCGGGACGATGCTTATCCGTGAGGTCAAATCGAAACCGCACCAGATTCGTCGTGTGCTCCCGGTACATGACGATGAGACGCTCCACATCATTGGGAAAGAGAAAGCGAAGACGGTCAAGACGAAGCAATTGACGCTCTTGGACCGCTACGCCAACGGCTCGTTCGTATTTGACGAGGAGACGTTCGGTGAAATCGAGGACGTGTATCTCGATTGACGCGAAAACCCCTGTACAACAGCCGTTGTGCAGGGGTTTTTCGTTTCGATATACCAGAGGAAATAGAAGAAAGTGAATCCATAAACGAGGAGATCATTCCATGCACGATTTGCTGAACGACCCAAACATGAACAATTATCCGGAATTCCGCACGTTTTGTGAATTGAAGCGGCGAGGATTACGAAAGCAGGCACTTGCCGCCATGACACCATTTCTTGAGATGGTAGAGACGTGGGATTTTGATCAGCGACAGGAATTCGTTGCCTGGCTCTACACGCATGATGAATCGTCCGACCAAAATGATTCTTATCATATATTCGTGTATTCGCTCGTTACGAATGTACTACAACCGACCCTCCACGAATGGAAGCGACGTTTCCCGGATGACCCTCGTCCTTTTCGCTGGTTACAAGAGTATGAACAGGCATTCGTACTCGGTGGACTTTCGGAACAGATTGCAGTCCAAGCGCTCATGGACCGGAAAATATTTGCCCTATGGTTCGCATTTCATCACATCAACGAAGATCTCTATCTCGGTGAGGTTGAAGAGGACAGAGGCATCATCATGGAAGCGAGACAGCTGAACCAATCCGTATTGAGTGAAGAAAAGCAAGCGGAGTACGAGGCAGAACTTAGTTACTACAGCGACTTGCTGACGGATTGGGTGACCTACACTCAGACAAAGTCAAAAGATGAAAGCTTTCTCGACTGGTGTGAGCGGTACGAACGAAATGATCCGTTCACAAAAAGCTATTATTATGAGAAGTAAACGAAAAGACGCTCAAGGCGTCTTATGTTGATGGTATGTTAGATTCCAGCCTCCAGCAAATAGCGCTCCAAATCGGCCTGTTGCCGTAAATGATGGCGGGTATGCATCTCGATGAGGTCATACCATTCTTGTGCGTTCAGCCAACCAAATCCGCCATGCCGGGCTTTGACATCCGGGTTTGCCGAGCGGACGAGCGGTTCAAGCCGCATCAGGCGCGTAGACAAGTCATCGATTCGTCGTTCGAGCGTTTCACGCCGGTCCGTATTGTTCGGGGGTTGGTTCATTTCATCGGGTAACCGAATTTTCATCGCTGGAAAACCGCCCGCCTGAAACAATCGTTCACCGAACTCGGTCTTTCCGAGCGGTTGGTCTTCGTGTGAGGCGAGACAACGCTCAATCTCGTCCGCATATTCCTCGGCTACCACGATGATATGGTCGTACATCTGCCCAATCGACCAGACCTCCGTGGCTTTCTTATAATGTAACTGCCGTTCGGTATAGCCCTCCAAGTCTTGCTTGAACTGAGACAACACTGGCATCGACATATTGTTCCTCCTTTGACCACTGTTCTTGTTTCAGTATATCACGGGGAGGATCGGTACTTTCTCTTAGGAGCGGGTATTGCTAAAAGGAACAAGCCCATCTCATGGCGAATGGGATAAGAGGATAAATCATGGAGGGATCACTATGTCTCAATGGCTCGACTGGGCCAAACGGCTCCAGGCGCTTGCACAGGCCGGATTGACGTTCACGAAAGACGAGTTCGATCGCGAACGTTATGTCGAACTCCAACGGATCGCGACCGAGATGTTCGAACGACAGTCAGACCTCGCATTGGATGAGGTCACGAAACTGACGCACGTCGATGGGTACCCGACACCGAAGCTCGACGTACGCGGTGTCGTCTTCCGGGACGATGCGGTCTTGCTCGTCAAAGAACGGTCGGACGGGCTTTGGACGTTACCGGGTGGGTTTTGTGAGGTCGGACTGTCTCCGGCACAGAACATCATCAAGGAGATTGAGGAAGAGGCCGGGTTTCACGTCGTACCGGTTCGTTTGCTCGCGTTGTTCGATATGCATCATCACGACCATCCGCCGTTGTCGCAGCATTACTACAAACTGTTCATCGAATGCGAGCTGATTGGTGGAGAGGCGCAGGTGAGCCATGAGACGAGCGAGGTGGCGTTCTTCACGCGGGACAACTTACCACTCTTATCGACCGCACGGAACACCCAGGAACAGCTTTATATGTGTTTTGAGGCTAGATGGCAAGAGGATTGGATCACTTTATTTGATTAAGGGGAGGGGATTCCATGAAAGTCACACGGATTGATCACGTCCATCAACTGACGTTTTATGCGCCTGTGTTACCGATTAACGTCCAGTTGATTGAGCGGGAACTCGGGCTCGTCTTGATTGATACCGCCCTTGAGCGCAACGCAGAAGCGATTCTAGCATATATCGAGTCATTGGAGAGTCCGCTTCTCGCCATCTTGCTGACGCACGCCCACGGTGATCACGTCGGTGGTGTCGACGCCATCTTGAAGGCCCATCCGCATGCTGAGCTGTATGTCTCACGACGGGACGCCCGTCTCCTCGAAGGGGACAAGACGACCGATTCGGATGAGCGGCCGCTCAAACTGAAAGGATCGCTCCCGAAGATTCACTCCCTCCCGGATAAACTGCTCGACCCGGGTGAGCGCTTGTTCGGTCTGCGCGTCTATCCGGCAGCGGGTCATACGCCGGGCTCCATCGCCTATTTCGATGAGAAGGAGCGGATTTTGTTTGCCGGAGATGCGTTTCAGACGCGTGGGGGAGTCGCCGTGGCAGGGGACGTCCGTCCGTTGTTCCCGCTTCCGGGTGTCGCAACATGGGATAGACGCGCAGCGGTCGAATACGCGGAGAAGTTGATCGATTTGGCACCGCGACATACGTTCGTCGGACATGGACAACCGGTCGCCGGGACACACCGGCTCTATTTGGCGCTGAAACGGGCCAAACGCAAGCAAGCACGTCTATTTTCACGATAAGCCGGAGGTGCGGACAGATGGAATTACGCGAGATTCAGACGACAGATTATCAACTGGCCGAGCAGATGCTCGAGATTCAGCGGAACGCCTATGCGGTCGAAGCCGAACTGATTGGGTTCGATGAAATTCCAGCACGTTATGAGACGGTCGAAGTCATTCAAAATCTGCCGGGTACGAGCTATGGCTTATATAACGACGAGCGGTTGATTGGATTCATCACGGTCGAAGCGGCTGAGACCACGGTCGAGGTCACGAAATTATGTATCGATCCGACGTATTTCAGGGCGAGGCTCGCGACGACGTTGCTCGAACACGCGCTCAGCTTGCATGAAGACAAGCTCGTCTATGTGCATACGGGCAAACATAACGGACCGGCCAAGAAGTTGTACACGAAGCTCGGGTTCGAACCGAGCGCCGAGTTCGAACCGGAACCAGGTGTCACATTGATTCGATTCACGCGATCTTAAGTCCCATTTCTAAAATTTCAAATTCCGTCTCACTTCTTTAAGTATACTAAAGGATTGAGACATAGTTTTATTTTTACTGATAATATATGTTATGTTAACTAGAAGAAAATGAAGAGAAAATCGATGTCAGATATGACGTCTCTCCTCTCATGTGAAATCAAAAGATCTTGTACCAATACAACGTCATGTCGATATTCGGATTGCCGATTTGCTTCAGCGTGTCCACACCGCCGAGCTCGAACCCTTCTTTCGCATAAAATCGACACGCGATCACATTATCGTTCTGCGCCTCCAGCGACAATCCCAGCAACGATTGCTCTTTTGCCCACGTCTCCGCAGCTTTCATCAGCAAATGGCCGAGTCCGCTCTGTCGATACGCTTTCTGTACCGCGATATTCTCGATATAGGCAAAACGGTTCCAGTCTTTCATCACACGGATTTGTCCAATGCACGTCGTCTCGTCGAATGCCAAGAATACTTGTTTGTCCTCACCACTGATGTATGCAGACCAGTCCAGTGAATCGTCCGGGAAGCTCGTCTCATGGGTTGTCTCATATAACTGTTCCTCATGCGTCCAATCCCCGTCACAGAAGCTCGGAATGATTTTGCCGATGACCGGAAACGGATCATTCGCCTCGTTCACGACGCTGATGGAATCCTCATTCAACGCTTGAATCGAGATGTTTGGTGTTCCTTCCATTGCATCCTTCTCCTCTCTATATGTATTGACCGCTCCCGTCTAGTTTTACAGAGTAGCCACGGAGTGACGGTCTTTAAATCAAGATTGGCGGCTCTGTCGACAATACTTCGACCACGTCATTTGATGTCAGGAATACGTAATGCTGAATAGTATAAACCGTTTCATAACTAGTATCTGACTCTTCAGCCAGCCATTCTAAATAGCTCGAATCGGTCACTTGAAAGAGTGTCCATTCGCCAATAAAATCAGCCTCATAATGATTGAATAGACGATTTAGGGATTTGAGAAGCGTTCCTTCGTCTGTATTTCGATACGAGAATACAAGTCCGTCAAACAAAAATGTGTACGTGTCATCATGAACACTAGTAAACACGAGCCTTAATCCGTCTTGATCATCAATGAGAGCCTGTAACTCTAGCTTAGCCGGTAGCTCCGGGTTGACGGTCCATCTTTCCCATTTCTCCATGTGTATTCCCTTCTCCGAATCTTGAAATGTTACGAATAAGCCTTTGCTATCTATCATACATCAATTAATGATGTTCCATTCGTGGGAGTCGGCTTATCAACACGATGATATTGTCGCTTAAACCGCATTGTTCAAAACGAAATCTATTTATCTGTTTCATCATAATTAATAAACTGTGTCATTCGATTGAATCCCTCATTCATCAACATGTTAGCGCTTTATGGATTAATGTTTCAAAAATAATATTCACGCTGTTTATCCGCTCATAGGAGTTGCCTGTAATCCATTGTCATGCTATTTTTAGACAGATGATAACTTAAGGAGGAACTTGAATGAAACGTATGACAAAAGGTTTGGCAGCATCGCTATTACTCGCTGTCCCGCTCGCGGCGTGTGGTGATTCTAGCACCGATCAGGCCGAAACTTCGCGCTGGGACGAAATTAAAGAAGACGGCACGCTCACGGTCGGCACGGCGGGGACACTCTACCCGGCTTCGTTCCGCGAAGAGGACAGCGATGCGTTGACGGGGTTTGATGTCGAGCTCATGAAAGAGGTCGGGAAACGTCTCGACCTTGAAGTCCAATTCAAAGAGATGGCGTTCGACAACATGTTGACGAGCGTTCAAAACGGACAAGTCGACGTCGCGGCGAACGATATCTCGGTCACAGAGGACCGCAAAGAGAAGTTTGCCTTCTCGACGCCATACAAGTACACGTACGGGACGGCGATTGTTCGCAAGAGCGACCTGTCAGGCATCGAGTCGCTTGAAGACTTGAAAGGCAAGAAAGCCGCTGGGGAAGCGACAACGGTCTTCATGGACGTGGCACGTCAATACGGGGCCGAGGAAGTCATCTATGACAATGCGACGAACGACCAGTATCTTCGTGACGTCTCGACAGGACGGACCGACGTCATCTTGAACGATTACTATCTCCAGACGCTCGCCCTCGCCTTCTTCCCGGAGTTCGATATCACGATTCACCCGGATATCGCCTATAACCCACAGGAAGTCGCGTTCTTGATGGATAAGGAAAACGCTGAGCTTCAAGAGAACATCGACCGCGTCCTTGCTGAGATGCTTGAAGACGGCACGGTGAAAGAGTTGTCGGAAACGTTCTATAACGGTGCCGATGTCTCGGTCGAACCGGACGTCGATGCGACGATCGTCGAATTGGATTAAGCGGTCATGTTCGAAGGTGTGAAATGGGAAGCGATTTTTGACGTCGACCTGGCCGTGCGCTCGTTTCCGTATCTATTAGGCGGCTTGCCGAACACGCTGTGGATCTCGTTCGTCAGCATGTTCTTCGGCTTGTTGCTCGGTCTCGTGCTTGCCCTTGGGAAACTGTCACCTTCCCGGATGCTTCGGTTCCCGTCGACGTTTTATATCTCGTTCATGCGGGGTGTCCCGATTCTGATTATCCTGTTCATCTTATATTCAGGATTTCCATTCATCGGCATCGAATTTGCGGCGCTGACGGCGGCGATTATCGGGTTCAGCCTGAACTCGGCGGCCTATATCGCGGAAATCGTCCGGGCTGCGATTCGTGCCGTCGACCCGGGACAGGTCGAGGCGGCACGCTCGCTCGGGATGAACAAGTGGCTGACGCTGAAAGGGGTCATCTTGCCGCAAGCGACGCGAATCGCCCTCCCCCCGCTTTCGAACGTGTTCCTCGATTTGATTAAAGCGAGTTCGCTCGCCGCCATGATCACCGTCCCAGAGATTTTCAATAAGGCGAAAATTGTCGGGGGCCGGGAATTCGACTATATGACCGTCTACTTGGTCGTCGCCCTGATTTATTGGGGCATCTGTACGTTCATGTCGTTCTTCCAAGACTGGCTAGAGCGGCATTTCGAGCGCTATTTGGATACACCGAAACGATGACTGACTTGCCTCATACGGGCAGGTCAGTTTTTTTGTCGGGCGGTTATGGAGAAAATCTCGTGGTATAGTCAATCTATTCCATATTGCGATTCAAAGGAGACTTGATCACCTATGTTCTCAAAGCTAGTATTCGTCTCATCTATCCTCATTACACTTACCTATATTTTGTTCGACGGCCCAGCATGGGTCAGTGCCCTGCAGCCTTTCACAACCATGATTGTCTTGTATTACGTGATCATCGAGTTTCCGAGCCGCAAGAAAGCGAGAACGTCTTCTTCGGATTGACCGCGATTGACCTACATATTTGGCAGCACCGTTCTTTAGCGTTCCATCTCGGTCCGCGAGTGTGCTATGATTTTTATAAATATTCAGAAAATAGACGGGGGACTTACATTATGGTGCAACAATGGACGACACATTTAAACGATCAAGTGATTGGGCAGTCGAAGGCGATTAAGCTGTCGACGATCGCCCTACTCTCTGGGGGGCATGTTTTGCTCGAGGACCGACCGGGGACCGGCAAGACGACGCTCGCACGCAGCCTGGCCACGTCGGTATCGGCCGCGTTCCAACGCGTGCAATGTACACCGGATACGCTGCCGAGTGACATTTTAGGGATGGAGCTGTTCAATCCGACGACGGGCACGTTCGAACGCCGGACCGGACCGATCTTCACATCGATTCTGCTCGTCGATGAGATCAACCGGACGACACCACGGACCCAGTCGGCGCTGTTAGAGGCGATGCAGGAGCGTCAAGTGACGCTCGGTGAAGTGTCACTTCGTCTCCCGGACCCGTTCTTCGTCATCGCGACGCAAAACCCGTTCGATGGCCAAGGGACGTTCCCGTTGCCCCAGGCACAGCTTGACCGCTTCTTGTTCAAACTGTCGCTCGCCCCGCTGTCACGGGAGTCGGAACGTCGCTTGCTCCGCAACGAGCATTTGAGTGCGGCCCCGTTCACGTTGCAACAGACCGAACTTGCCGAGATGCAGCAAGCCGTCCGTGACGTCTTGTTCCACGAGGCGATGGAAGATTATCTACTCGATTTTGTCGAGGCGCTCCGTCACCACCGCGACATCGAGGTCGGACCGAGCCCGCGGGCGACCCTCGCCTATACGATGGCGGCCCGGGCCCACGCCTATATGGACGGACGGGATTACGTATCACCGGAAGACATCCGCGCGCTCGCTTTGCCGATTCTCGGGCACCGCATCGTCTTGACGGTCGAGGCGTCGCTCAAGACGAAGCCGTCCAAACTGATCAAGTCCGTTTTGGAGACCATCCCGGTCCCTTCCGAGGTGTGACATGCAACTCGTCAGCCCTCGCTACCTCGAGTCCGGGTATATGTGGCTCTTGTTCGTCGTCGGGGTGTTCACCGCCCTATACGGCAACGTCTTCCTCGCGAGTGTGATTATCGGCTTCAGCCTGTATGCCTTGATCATGCCGGAGCTGTTGTTCCGGCTCGCAGAATACGTCCATGTCGAAGTGACCGACGAGCTGAAGCTGTTCCCTAACGATGAAGAGACGTATACGATCAAACTGGTGTCGACGGCGCCTGTGCCGCTCGGTGTCGTCCGTCTGTCAGGTTACCTCCATCCGACCGTAGAGTCGGAGGAGCACGCCTTTTGGCGCCAGGAGAACTATGTTGGACGCGAGGCGGCCGTCGCCTATACGCTGCCGCTCAAGGCGATTCGGCGCGGCCCGATCCGTATGGAGGCAATCGGCATGGAAATCCGTGACCCGCTCCGCATGTTCTCGCTTTATAAGGAAGACCCGCTCGACCGGATTGGCTATGTCTTCCCCGAATTTCTTCCTTATCCGATTCCGAAGCGTCCTCCGACGTTACCGGGCGAAGAGATGGTTCGTCATAGCGCCTATCGTGACCCGGAGACGTTCCAATCGGTGGCGCCATATCACGGTCAACCGATGCGACAGCTGTATTGGTCGGCCTATGCGAAGACCGGCGAACTGCTCGCCCGGACCGAGCAACCCGTCCAAGCAAACGAATATGTCGTCGTGCTCGACTTACTGACGAAAGACGGACGCGCCCTGACCCATCAGATGGAGCGGTTAATCTCACAGGCGGCAGCCTTATGCCGCGACTTTGAGAAAGAGAACGCGAGCTATGGATTGATCGTGCCGACATTGACGAAAGAAGGCATCACCTATGACCTCGCCCCGGGGAGCGGCGAGATGCATTTCCGCAAGGTCATGACGACGCTCGCTTGTCTATCGGAACGGGATTTCCCGCTCGCCCGGTCGCTGTTCGAACGAAAAGTCGCCAAATACGGTGGCAGCCAATCGATTTTACGGCTCGGAGGTGATGGCCGATGAGACTACTTTGGTGGGTATTCGCCGCTTTCTATGTCGGTCACGCGTTTCCACTCGTCTTTCTGTTGACGCTCCGCTTGCCGCGCAACTGGCAACTTGGCGTGCAGACGACCCTGAGCATCGCCGCCCTTTGGATCTCCTATGAGATGAGCGTCACGTTGCTGTTGTTCACGTACGTCCACGCCTTTATCCGGACGCTCGACTGGACGGACCGGTACGCCATCGCCAGCGTGCTGTTCTTGATCGTCGATTGGTTGTTCCCGCCGGCTTCGCAGCCGCTCGCGATGATCGCCTTCCCGTTCCTGTTCTTGTTTTGGCAACGGAGCCTCTATTACCGCCGTGACTATAAACGGATGTTGTCGACGCTCGTCGTCGCCCTCGCCGTCGGTCTCGGACTGGCCGTGGTCATTCGGACGATCAAGGAGCTATTGTTCGGTAACCTCGTCGCCTGGATTCGTCCCATTTTCGTATGGATCGGCAGCTGGTTCGACGGCTTCAATTTGGACCCGTCTGACCGTGTCAACCGTATCCTCGTCCCGGACAACCCGAACATCGATGCCGAGACGGTCACGAACGAGACGTTGCTCGAATCGGCGACGAATCAATCGTTGTTCTTGATTGTGGCTTTTCTCGTCCTTTTGGTCGGGATGGTCGCCTTGTTCATCTACTTGCAACGCCGTAAAGAAATCCATGAGGAGGTGACGGTACCGAAGCAGCAACACCAAGCTGCAGGTGCCGTCCGTCGCGCTACACGGGCCCCGAGGCATGTCCGTTTGCTCGATGCCGGCAGACGGCTCGAACAGGCCCATCCTCGCCATCGTGAGGAGACGGTCATGGAATGGTTCGACCGCATCGGATTCACCGAAGGAAGCCGCTTCGCCATTTGGCTCGAGGCGGCCGAGTACGGAGAGAAAGAAGCCCCGGTGCCGATCGTCGAGGCGTTCGAACGCCAGGTCATCCAGACGCTCAAAAAATAAGACCAGTCAGCTCGCCGGGCGCTCCCGGACGGTCTGGCTGGTCTTTTTTAGAGGATTGGACTTAACAGGCGCGATACGCTCTCTTTGAACCGGATCCATTTCGTGCGTGTCTCATAACGTTCGAGCGTCAATCGGTCGGCGCTCTTCATATCCCGTTCGAACGCATCGATGACGGACTGGGCCACGACCTCGTCATAGACGAGCGCTGAAATTTCGAAATTGAGCCGGAAACTGCGGGCATCGATGTTCGTCGTGCCGATCGAGGCGACCTCGCCATCGATGACGAGCGTCTTCGCGTGCAGGAAGCCCCCTTCATACGTATATACCTCGGCCCCGTAGCGGACGAGCTCGGCTGCATTCGTATACGTCGCCCAGTAGACAAACATGTGGTCCGGCTTGTTCGGGATCATCAGGCGAATCTTCGTCCCAGACATGAGCGCGTTGCGGCAGGCATCGAGGAAGCTGGCGTCCGGGATGAAATAAGGGGTCTGGATATAAATCGTCTCTTTCGCCTCGGTGATCATCTTGACGAGCATGTTCTTCAAATGCTCGGTCGACAAGTTCGGACCCGATGTGACGATTTGAACCGGGGACCGGGCCGTCTCGATCAGGGCGGTCGGCCAAAGGAAGTCCCCTTTCTCGGCTCGACGCTTCGTCGGTACAGCGCGGTTCCAATCAAGGAGGAAACGTTCGAGCAATTCACGTACCGCTTCTCCTCTCATACGTAAATGCACATCACGCCAATAGCCGAACTGGCGATTCGTACCCAAATATTCATTCCCGACATTGAAGCCACCGATATAGCCGATGTCCCCGTCGATGACACAAAGTTTCCGGTGATTCCGGTTGTTGACACGGAAGTTGATGCCGAGGCGTGACGGGAAGAACGATTTCACCTCGCCCCCGTGCGCGAGAAGCTGTTTGAAATGGGAGCGTCGCAATCCCCGTGAGCCGACAGCATCATAGAGCAGGCGCACTTTGACGCCTTCCTTGGCCCGACGTGTGAGCGCCTCGATCAGCGCTTGTCCGAGCGAGTCGTTCTGGATGATATAGTACTGGATGTTGATCTCCTGCGTCGCCATCTCAATGTCGTGAAATAACGCCTCGAACTTTTGCTCGCCGTCATGGATGACCTGAATCGCGTTATGATATGTCATGAGTGCATGGGTGGACGATAGATTCAAACGGGCGAGTCGGCGATATTTGGACAAGAGCGGGTCAAGCGCGAACAGGCCTTCATGCGCATCGAGCTTGGTCGACTGGTCGTCGACGTGTTTGGCGTACTCATGGCGCCGTTCCTCGTCGACTTGATAAAAGTTGTTCGATTTGATCAAGCGGCCGAAAAAAATGTAAATGAAGAATCCGAGCAACGGGATGAAAAACAGCACGAGCAACCAAGTCCAGGTCGAACCGATGTCACGCCGCTCAAAGAAGATGATGGTGACGGCGAACGTCACGTTCAGGACAATCAGTACGATACCAAGAATACTGATGATGATTTCAGTTGGGAGCATCTCGACGCCTCCTTTATCCTCTAGTTTACCCGATGACGGGCAAAACGAAATGCTCGTTTACAGATACCGCGTCTACAACACAAAAAACACCGCGCATGCGGTGTTTTTGGGGTAAATCGATTAGTTTAAGATTGTGATTTGAACTGATTTACGACCGAAGTTGAGTGCTTGCTCTTGTGTCGGCATCAAGAGGTCGATTTTGTTACCTTTGATGGCGCCGCCAGTATCTCCAGCGATTGCTTCGCCGTAGCCTTCGACATAAACTTTAGAGCCGAGTGGGATGACTGAAGGGTCAACCGCGATGACTTTTTGGTTCGGGTTCGAGCGGACGTCGATTCCTGTTGCCGTGATTCCTGAGCATCCTGCACAGTATGGCGTGTAAGCCGTTGCTTCCACAGTCATCGTCTTACCTGAAGCCGGAGCTTGGGTTTGCGTTGTCGACGTAGACTGTTTCGTCACTGGTGCAGATGTTGATGCTTTTGGTTTAGCGGCTGGTGCACTGTTTGCAACCGATGCTGCGTTGGCACCTTTTACAGAGAATTGTTGACCAGGGAAAATGAGATCTGATTTAAGACCGTTCCATGTCATCAATTGGTTGACAGATACGCCGTTGTTTGTCGCGATGCGATACAACGTGTCGCCTGCTTTAACTGTATACGTTTTTGAAGCGCTTGAAGCTTTAGCTTCTGACTTCGCGAGCTTCAATACTTGGTTTGGATAGATCATATTAGAGTTTAAGCCGTTCGCTCGTTTGATATCATTTACAGATACGTTGTTGTTCACGGCGATACGGTAAAGTGTATCTCCAGACTGAACTGTGTGTGTTGATGCTGCCGAAGCTGGAGCAGCGACTCCTAAACTAAGGCCAGCGAGTGCCGTTAGTGTTAATAGTGGTTTTTTCATAAGAATATTCCTCCCTTTTCTAACGCCCCCTTACTGTAACACCTGTATATTTCACTGCCGTTACAGCCTGATATGAGAGTGATATCAGTTCAGTTACAGAAGCTTTCACGGGGATGAGAGGAATCTGAATTTTTACAATCCAGATAAAAATGGCTTTGTTGAGCCGTTTTCGTCTATACTTAAGAGAAGAGAAAGGAGGTTTTAGTCTTTGGAACTATTACTGCTATATTACATTGTGACTAATTTACTAGCGTTTATGTCATTTTTCCTCGATAAACGCCGTGCAAAATCAGGGGAATGGCGAATTTCAGAACGAACGTTACTCATTCTCGTCTGGATCGGTGGAGCATTCGGGGCCTATCTCGCGATGCGCCTCTTCCGTCATAAGACGTTGAAGCCGATGTTTCGGATTGGTGTCCCGGTCGCCATCCTCGTCCATGCCGGAATCACAGGTTGGTTCATCTTCTGACGCCATTATATAGAAGAAACTCGTTCGAGCCGTCTCGCGGAAATGAATTCAAAATGTCCGGATTGACGCTTGATGGCGAGGGAACGAAGTCTCCATCCGGTGCGAAATTGAAATAAATGTTCGATTGTTGAGGTGTTGGGATGAATGTCGAAGAGAACATGATTGATGTTCAGTCGTGGACCGGACGAACGATGGAGATCGGGTTCACGATGACTGCACAGTTTCAAATCTGGCTAGTAACACAAGGAGAGGTCGAGGTCCGAGTGAACGGTACCCGTTCAAGGCTTCGTGCCGGGATGGCATTGTTACTCGACCGCGGACAAATCACCAAAGTCGAGCGGACCGATGATTCGTTCCACATGACGATGGTCCAAGTCGACCCGTTCGACTTAATGGCCGCGCCGCTCGCGGATTGCTATGTCACCCCGTTCATCGAGACGATTGGCCATCACGTGCTGCATCCGACTGAACCGGGTCACAAAGCCGTCCTCGAGACGCTTCATAAAGTAGTCCGGAGTTTACAGAAAGACTCGGCTTTCGCGTTGCTCGATGCGACACTACAACTCGCCGTCGTCTGGCGCTACTGGATTCAACGGCCACCCGTGACACGGCTGCATGGGCAGGAGCGCATGCAGCGTATGATTTCCTATATACACGACCATGACACGATGAAGCTGTCGCTTGAAGACATCGCTGCTGTCGGCGGATTGAGCCGGGCCGAGTGTTGCCGCTATTTTACGAAATGGGGAGACACCTCACCGCTCGCCTACGTCCAAGTCGTCCGGATGCAACGGGCCGCACGTCTGTTGCGTGATACGGACATTCCGGTCGCTGAAGTGGCGAACCGGCTTGCCTTCACGAGCGTGAGCCATTTCGTCCAGACGTTCAAGAAAGTACATAATCGGACGCCGCTCGCGTTTCGCAAATTGAATACATAACAAAAGCCGACACGCGTGTCGGCTTTTCTCGTTACAGGGCGGTCCAACCGCCGTCTGCTTTCAATACGTCGCCATTGACGAAACTCGAATCGTCGGAGGCGAGGAACAACGCGACTTTGGCAATCTGCTCCGGTTCACCCATCGGCGCCTCCCCTGCCCCTTGGATGGCACGCATCCCGAGCTCGCTCGGTGCGGTGATGGTGGCACCGATATTCGTATTGACCCCGCCCGGTGCGATGGCGTTGGCCCGAATCTTGTTGAACGTGCCGTACGTGGCGGCAATGTTTTTTGTCAGGCCGATAAGTGCGTGCTTCGAGGCGACGTACGAGGCACCGCCCCGTGTCCCGAACAGACCGTCGACCGAGGCGTTATTGATGATGACGCCACCCGATTCTTGCTTGTCCATGACGTTGATGGCGGCCCGGGCCAATTTCATCGGTCCAGTCAAGTTGACGGCGATGACCCGGTCCCATACTTCGTGGGTCACTTCGCCGACGGTCAAAAAGTTGTCCATGATCCCGGCGTTGTTGACCAAGATGTCGAGCGAACCGAACGTGCTCGTCGCCGTCTCGACCATCTTGTCGATATCTTCCTGTTTCGTGACGTTCCCGGCGACACCGACGGCTTCCCCGCCGCTCGCTTTAATGTCTGAGGCGACCGCTTCGACCGAATCCGCATTCATGTCGACGGCGACGACGCACGCCCCTTCCTCGGCAAACAGTTTGGCGATGGCCCGCCCCATTCCTGACCCGGCCCCGGTGACGAGCGCCGTCTTACCTGATAATTTTCCACCGCATTCCTCCTTATTGAGACAACTGAAGAGCGACAGAGAAAATGACAAGTGCACCCTGCTCACGTGTCATTATTCTATACCAGGATTTTTGAAGAAGTGTGTGTCCACTTGGAAATATCTTCTTCTGTTATGAAAGACCGTCCCGTACAATAAAAGATATACATATATGAAGAGTTAGAACGAATTTTTTTGCTCATAAGGAGTGTGGAATACATGAACCGTCAGCAAAAGATTGTCCTCATTCTCGTGTTCACGTTGTTGTTATCATCCGGAGTTGCCTGGGCATTTGATTCGACGAAGCAGCCACAGCTGCCCGATGGAGCGCAACCGATTCTCACCTACCCTGTTGATGACCGTGACATGAGTCTTCGCTTTTTCAAGAACAGCTTTGCTGTCGACGAATGGAGCGACGATATGTCCACGCAAGGTATCGGGCTTGAAATTACCATTGACGATCGCGTTGAGTCGATTACATCGCGAACGCTGTCAGAAGAAAATCTCACATGGTCAATCGATGGCCGAACGTGCGGAGATACGTCAGCATGTTCCCCATACGAGATCCTTTATGGGATGAACCACGGCGAGACGAGCCGGGTCGTCGTCGAGTTGAACGGGGAACGGTTCGAACCGGAGCTGTTGAAGACGAAGGCCGGGAATAATGTCTGGTTCGTGCTCGTCGACGAAATCGAGTCGATTGAGTCGATCGCTGAATATGATGCTGAAGGGGATATATCGTACCGCTTTAATAACTAAAAAAGAGACGGAGGACGGCTGTCCTCTCATCTCTTAGCGTTCACAAGCGATACCGTCTTTATCACGATCTTTTGATTTGTTCGCTTCATACAGCGAACTGTTGGCGTAAGGCTTGTACTTCGTCTTCCCGCCTTTGTTTTTCGTCGTCTTCGTTTTAGCGACCCCGCCTTTGTATGTCTTATTCAGCTCGGTACAATTCTTAAATTTTTTCGGTGCGGCGTCCACGGTCTCTGACGACGCGACACTGAGCGTGAACAACGCGATCCCAGCGATGGTCGCGCGAAGTAATTACTTCATGATTGTTTCCTCCTTGATCACAAACGATATGCGTTACCATTCTCGTTCATTATAGGAGGGATTAGGATAACTAACCTGATTTATAAAATGTTCAAATGAAAGGACCATCACATTGACCTTATCACCGTTTCATATCGACAATACGAATGAACAACTCTATCAAGGGAATTTGCTTGTCTCAGAACACGAGATGGTTGAACCGCTTACTTTGGAGCTTATCGAACGGTTGGTATTTGGTCCTGAGGCCATCAGGTGTTTGATCACCCGACACCATTCTTCGCGGAGGATCCAGTTAGAAGAACAGCCACTCGACCAATTACAGCAAATGTGGGAAAAGACATTCAAACACCACCTCACCTTTAATCATGCGTTTTCTCTTGACGATTTTCCGAATGGATCTTGTTGGACGATACGCGTCTGGCAAGGACAGGATTGTTGGTATCTTGTCTTCACCGAGCATCACTAATTTCGTTGTTAACAAACCAGCAAAGGAAGGGAATTAGTTATGGACTTACTTATATTGATGCAGGACCGGGCCCTCCCGCTACTGTTGCTCGCACTGTTTCTCATGCTGAACGTGGTGTTTGTCATCGGGATTTGGAAGCGACGTCTTCACTGCTCCAAAGCATTTCTCGTGTTCGCGAGCTCGCTTGCATTCCTCCTCATGACGTCGTCGGTCATCCTGATCCTATTCACAACGTTCATCGGCTACAACCAGTGATGTCTGCTATCCGATGACATCCGTATCGAAATCATCGAGTCCCTTTACGATGTTCGAAGTATGATGAGTGCAGAAAGGAGGGAATGCAGATGCTTGAGTCATTGAACCGATTGATGGACCATATCGATCAACACCTAACAGAAGACATCACGAGTCAGGACATCACCCGCATCGTCGGAGTGTCGGACTATCATTTTCGACGCATGTTTTCGTACATGGCCGGGATGACGCTCAATGAATACATCCGAAACCGTCGATTATCCGAAGCGAATAAGGACTTGATTCATGGCAAATCGGTCACGGACGTGGCCTATATGTATGGATACCAATCCGTCGACGGCTTCTCGCGGGCGTTTCGAGACTGGTGCGGCTTTTTACCGTCAGAAGTGATCAAGAACAAGATACAAAAGTCATTCCCGAAATTCACATTCTTTATCGACATCAAAGGAGGAATCTCGATGGAATTCAAACTAGAACAAAAACCTTCCTTCAACGTCGTCGGCGTGTCGAAACGCGTCCCGATTCAGTTTGAAGGGGTGAACCATTCAATTGTCGCGTTGGCACAGTCCATCACGGAGCAACAGCGTAGCGAGATGCATCAGTTGGCGGACCTCTATCCGCACCAAGTGCTCAACGTATCGTACGACTTCGATGAAGGCTATTTGGACGAACAAGGTTCACTGACGCACATGATTGGCTTTGCGACAACGCAACACAATCCGTATGAAGACCTTGAACAGATTACAATCGAGTCGAACCTATGGGCCGTCTTCCCAAATACCGGCCCGTTCCCGGAAACGCTGCAGGAGACGATGGCCAAGACTTATGCCGAATGGCTACCGACGTCTGGGTACGAGCTGGCCGACTTGCCGAGCATCTCGTTCACGAAGCATGACGGACCATCACACAACGTCTATAGCGAAGTGTGGGTAGCGGTCAAACCAAAAACAACATAAGCACAGAAAAATACCTCCTGAAGACGGGCGTCTCTGGGAGGTATCGTCGTTTATTTCGAAGGCTCGTAGGCGAGCGCTTCCCCGTTCGTCTCGATCACATGCTTGTACCAATCGAACGAATCTTTCTTCATCCGCTCCATCGAGCCGTTGCCCTCATTGTCACGGTCGACGTAAATCATACCGTACCGTTTCTTCATCTCACCCGTCGTGAACGAGACGATGTCGATGATGCCCCACGGTGTGTAACCAATCAAGTCGACACCATCATAGACGACCGCTTGTTTCAGCTGCTCGATGTGTGCCTTCAAGTAGTCGATGCGGGCCGCATCATGAATCTTCCCGTCGACGATCTCATCGACGGCCCCGAATCCGTTCTCAACGATGAAGAGCGGGATTTGATAACGGTCATACAACCGGTTGAGCACGTAGCGGAGGCCGACCGGGTCGATTGCCCAGCCCCAGTCGCTCGACTTGATATACGGGTTCTCGACACCGTTCGGCAGACCGCCGTTGACGATGTCCCCGCTGTTGTCGGCGACGACGTCACTCTTCACGGTCGTCGACATGTAGTAGCTGAACCCGAGATAATCGACGGTCCCGTTCTTCAAGATTTCTTCGTCTCCATCAAGGAACGGGATCGTGTAACCTTCCCGCTCGAATTCGTTCAAGGCGTAGCTCGGATAGACCCCGCGCACTTGCACGTCAGGGAAGAAGTAGCGCTGACGCATCATCTCTTCGGCGAGCATGACGTCGTCCGGGTTCGACGAGTATGGGTAGATTGGCACGTGAGACACCATCGCCCCGATCTCGAAGTCCGGGTTGATTGCTTTCCCTTTCGCGACGGCGAGCGCACTCGCAATCAATTCGTGATGTCCCGTCTGATACATCACTTCACGGGCGTTCTCCCCGTCTTCGGCGATGACACCGGAGTTCGTCCATAAGAAGAGCGGGTTGTTGACGTCCATCTTGTTGTTGATCTCGTTGAATGTCATCCAGTATTTGACCTTGTCTTTGTAACGGTCGAAACACACTTCGGCGAAACGGACGAAATGGTCGACGACTTTACGGTTGCGGAACCCGCCGTACTCACGCGCGAGGTGGAGTGGCATCTCGAAATGCGACAACGTGATGATCGGTTCGATGCCGTGCTTCAATAGCTCGTCGAACAAGTCGTCGTAGAATTGTAGACCGGCTTCGTTCGGCTCTGCATCGTCGCCGTTCGGGAAGATCCGGCTCCAGCCGATTGAGGTACGGAGGCACTTCAAGCCCATCTCGGCGAAGAGCGCGATGTCTTCTTTATAACGGTGGTAGAAGTCAATGGCCTCATGGTTCGGATAAAACTCGTCCGGCTCGACCTTGTCTGTGATGCGACGTGCGACACCGTGGGCGCCTGCCGTCAACACATCAACGACACTCGGTCCTTTCCCGTCGGCGTCCCAGCCGCCTTCAAATTGATGCGCGGCAAGAGCGCCACCCCATAGAAAGTCTTTTGGTAATGTCTTCATATGTGTTCCTCCTTGTTCGAGATACCAATGATGAATCGTACACGTCAAGTATAATTGTACCGGTACAATTATACAAGTACGATACATTTTGTATTCTCGACGAAATGGTGACGTGGTACAATCAAAGCAGATCATACAAGGTGAGGATGCCACATGCTAAAATACCAACAGATTGCAGCAGAGATTGAACAATACATCAATCAACACGATTTGAAGCAAGGAGATAAACTGCCCGTCCTCGAACAGTTGATGAGCCAATATGCCGTCAGTAAGAGCACAATCACGAAAGCGCTCGAGTTGCTCGAGCGAAAAGGCATCATCTTTCAATTGCGTGGGAGCGGCATCTTCGTCCGGCGCCACAACCGCCCAGGTTATATGAGCCTGTTCTCGACGCAAGGATTCAAGAGCAACCTCGGGGGCCGCATTCTGACATCGGATGTGCTCGACGTCTCGGTGACAAAGCCCGACGAGACGATTGCAGCGAACCTCGGTATTGACGTGACAGATGACGTCTATCGTGTCGAACGCGTCCGCTATGTCGACGGCGAGGTGTTCTGTTACGAGAAATCGTATTACGTGAAGGCGATTGTGCCGTATTTGAACCGGGAGATTGTCGCCGACTCGATTTTCGATTACGTCCAAGGCGCACTTGGCGTCACGATCGGCTTCTCGGACATGTACATGCAGGTCGGGCGGTTGGACGAGACCGAAGCCCAGTACCTCGGTCTTAAGAAGGACGACCCGACGCTTCGCATCGAGACGATCTTTCATCTGACGAACGGAAAGCCTTTCGACTACTCACGCATCACGTACCACTACGAGCATTCGCAGTTCGTCGTCCAAGCGAACGGTCCATATATGTAAAACAAGCCCTCATGCATGCGCATGGGGGCTTGTCAGTTAACACGGATTCGGTTTAGACGAGCGGTTTGCGTTTCAAATCGAGCAGTTCGTCATCCGTTTCATAAAGCAATTCGTCGAACGCTTCGGCACCGTGCTCCTCGATAAACCGTTCTTCTGACGGGAAAATCGGGACGAACCAGACGACGAGAACGTTCTGCGTATCGCCTTCGTACACCAAAAACGATTCATCCGAGTAGAATGGTGTGGTCACATAGATGGATGAGAATTTACTACGTTTGAGCACACCTTTCGGCAAACTGAAGTACTCACCTAAATCAAATGCTTGATGTGTCTCGAGCGCATGGGTCGCTAAGTGCCATGCTAACTGGACGATGTCCTGCTCGGCACGCTTTTGTTTGAAGCGAAACAGCACCTCTTGATGGGCACCGGAGCCATCCTCGAATTGAAGAGGATGCAGATGTAACCCTAGTGTCGAGATGCTCACGACGTCAGATGGTTTTGGCTCTTTCAATTTGAGGATTTGGACATGGTCCTCCGGTAAATCGGGAAAATCGTAGCCACCGACAAATTCGCCGCAATGGGTTTCTAAATGTTCTAAATAGTCCAATCCTATTCCTACTTTCTTTTTATGTTGAAATGTGTGCGGTAACTACGGATCTCAAACTTAAGTTTCAGATTGATTCAACTCTCCGGCGAATACCCACCCATTTTGTTTCAACATCTTTTCGAATTGTTCATTAAACCGGTTAATATCAACATTCTTGTTCTTTTTTTTACAAAAGACATCACCATTAATTAAAATGAACGCAGATTGAGATTCTTCCATTTCCCATACGGGTTTCCACGTCATATCTTTTTCATATTCCCTCGTACTATGTTCGTTGATGTACCATTCATCGGATACGCCAAACCGAATTACATTCCGTTGCGCCGTTCGCAATGAAATACCATTGGCGCCTCCCCAAGAATCAGGATTCACACCATCATCCTCCCAAAAACATTTTGGACAAATCGAAAACGTCCCTGGAGGTTCTTCGTCCATCGTCTTATAGCCACAACAGATGCAAGTATACAACTTCATTAATAAATCTCCGATCCGTAAAGGTTTTCTAAGGATGAATACACACTCAAACGCAAATTCTCACCTAAAACCGCTTAATCGCTAAGTTTATATGGTCAAAAAAATGATAACAATCATCCGCGCTGTGAGCCAATACAAAGTTTCCGAATATGTTCGGATGAAACTCCCCTAAAAATGTTTCCCCTGTCTGTGGCTCTGTCGGCCGTGCAAGGGACTGCCAAAACCCTCTTGTCTTCGGAAGGTCAAGCTGTGGCAACAACTCTTCTTCAATCAACCGCTCCCAATTCGTATCATTTAACGTCAATCGATATACCTTCTCCGTTGGTCCGAATGTGCCACTTAGACAGAATGTCAGCTCGATTGGGTATGCACCCCGTATCACGTGTTGAAAGAATGTCTCATAGTCGACGGTGTCTGCCGGCTCGACCACTTCGATTTGTGTACCTTGCAGCGTCAACCCGTCCGGATAATAGCTGAGGAGCCAATCCGTCTTGTCCGAGAAAATCACCACGTCTTTTTGATTTCCGTCATCATTTAGCGTCAGCCATGAATCGACCGCCTCTAGATTGTCGACATTCCCTTCCGTGACGGATGACTCTTCCCACCGCTCGGTCGAGAATCGATATCTCTTCGGTTGGAGGCTTGACGTCTTTCGTTCGACGCGGAGTGGGAACGTTGCGCCTGCTACATGTCGATGAATCAAGCGGAGCGCCTCCCCCTCCTGTAACGCATGGGATGGCAAGATGACCATCTGTACCGAATCATACGTGACATGACACGGTTTGAGTCCCGCTTCCTTCCCATAATCAGTGAAACACGCTTTCAATTGACCTGCCTCGTCTGGCAGGCGCTGCGTCAATACATCCCACCCCACGAACTCCACGATGTCCGGTAATCCATTCTCGTCCGTGATGACATCCCAAAACGCCGCCCAATTCTCGCCATAGTGATTTGGGAATCCTAACTGATCTTTCAAGAGAAGATGCAACTCTTTTGAAGTTCGGACGGTTGACACGTCGATGGTGACCCGGATACCACTCACCTCCCAATTGTTTTCGTGTAGCACCACAGCACATGTGGTTGCGTCACTTCCTTGTTTTTTTGAAAGCCTGCTTTTTCATAGAACGCGATGGCACGCGCATTGGATGGTGAGTCCCTTAACTGATAGGACTCGACCCCGTGGCTTCTGAAGAACGCCTCAGCGTAGTCGGTCAATAGGTGGGCATATCCTTTTCCACGGTACACAGGAATGAGGTACACAAGATTCATGAATCCGACCTCGACATCATCAATGGAGACCATTTGCAGTTCAAGTTGACCGATGGGCTGCCCGTACTCTCTGACTAACACAAATCCATCCGGAAATCGACTGGCGCGTGTCTCAAGCCATTTTAGGTAGAGTGATTCCTCAAACCGGACTGGGTCCCCGGTGCTGCACCGATCGGCGTCACGTCGAAATGCGATGATGGTGGCTCGATCGACAGTCGAATCGATTGTCGTAAACGTCAAGGTTGTAGCGACTTTATCCATGGATCCGCCGGCGGAACACGAGATAGATGAGCGGAATAGACGCCAATACGGCAATCCCATAACGTCGAAGTTCTTGTGGCCTGGCTGCCTCCTCTGAAACAGCTGACACACCGACCCGGTCGCTATCTCTCGGTTCACCAGGTGCGGTGTATAGGTCGCCGACCAGTTCTTTATACGAAGTCAGCGAAATCGTATCCTCTCCGATAAACGTCTTCGTATCCGGCGTCAGCGCGCTCATCGTCTCACCGTCCACTTCGAACCAGGCACTTTGTTGCGCCTGATAGACAATGTCGCCTTTTGGGTCGTCCAGCGCATCCAGGGCGACGGCCAACTCTTTCCCATATCCAAACGTCGAGAAGCCAAACTCGTCCGCTGCCACTTCATACGTCCCGATGACGTTGACCGGCACGTTGTCCTGATAGACGACCGCGATATATTCGGCCGTGAACTCGAGCGCATCTCCGAGTGGCAACGTCTTCTCAGATGTCATATACGTCCGAGACGGGGTCATGACAGGATGGAGTGGGCCAAACGATAGGTTTTCACTCGTCGTCATGTCATATTGGGCTGGACCCTCGTGGATATGATCGAGCACGATCTCTTCAAAATGCTGGTCGGCATACGCCTCTGGTGTTTTCTCGGTCTCTGCCGCGACAACCGGTGTAGTGATGAGGGCGAGTCTTAATCCGAGAATGTCGCAGAGACGGGATAGTCGTTCGTTCATGAGGGTCTCTCCTGTCCGCTGCGATGTAGGAACGTGTCGATTTGTTGCTCATGATGGTGGTCATGCTCGATAAAGTCTTCAATGATGGGAAACAGTTTCGCCTCCGCCTGTTGGGACAGTCGTCCTCGTCCTTCGATGGCCTGAATCAACGCACGTCTCGTTTCAATCGATTCTTTGATGACCTTATCGGACGAGATGCCGGACGTCGCTTGCTCGACGAATCGTTGATTGAAGGAGTCAAACTCTGGAAACACAACGTCTTTTCCTTCGCGGATGGCAGGCAACGTCTCGCTCAACAGATAGCGGTCCCAGTTCGTCATATGAAGAATGAGGGCTTTCATCGACCACTTCCCTGGGGCGACCGGTGTGTCCCATGTCGCTTCATCGATGGTTCGGAGTATGTCGAGCCAGTCGATGTGGGCGGCGAATCGTCTCAAACAGTCTTGATCGGTCATATCAGTCTCTCCTTGTTGGTGGATTGCCTATGGATTGATGAGTAACGCATGGTTGATGGTGATGAGCTCGCTTTGCGCATGTTTCCGACTTTCTACGATGCGCGAAAAGCGCTCAGACGCGACGAATTGATCTTGCTCTTTGACGACTGCGAGTCGCATGAGGGAGAGCCGGAGCTGCTTTCTTCCCTCGTTCATATGTATATGGTCGATTTGATTGATCCGGTCGAGTCGATTGATGAACAGTTCGACTTTACATTCCTCTTTTACCAAATAAGAGACGACGTACGAGGCTTGCTGAATCAACTCTTCGAACCGGGCATGTAACCCGTTTCCCTGTGGGGTGTTCAAATCGAGCATCAACGTGAACGTATCCACATTTTGTCGCTGGAACACTTTCGCCTGCATCTTTCCGGTCCTTGCTGTGGCAATCCAATCGATTTGTTTCACAGGCTCCGCTTCATAGCTTTTAGAACTTAGCACCATCAGTGGGTCTTTGAGCGGGGAATGTTTGACGATTCGGTCCCCGATACGGATTTGCTTCGAGTCGGAGAGACTCATTTTCTTGATGGACGGGAGGATGGTCCAATTCGGCAAGGACTTGACCGGTTCGACGAGTAGGACGACGCCTAACCGAAACGGCAGTCTCACGCTGAGGACACACTCGGAAACGCCAGTCGGGCCACGTTTCACTGCTTGAATCGATATCGAATAACGTGGCTCTTCCGAAATCACTTGAATCGTGTGCGTGCCCCCTCCCTCGGTGAACGTCAAACCTGGTTGTAAGCCGAAACGAAGCGACAGCGGTAGACCTAGCGTCTTTAATCGCTTCAGTCCTGTTACGTTTACCTGATAGACAGCGGTGTCCTCGATGAACAGTAACTGTTCTTTTTGTTTGAACGTCACGTGGACATGCTGCTCAATCTGTTTCGTCATCCAGTTCCGAGCCACCATCAACCCGAGTAAAGCGCCGCACACATATGCGACAGGCCAGACATAAGGGAACCATACGACTAGCAGCATCACACTCGTATAGGCGGGCCATAGTTTATCTTCTAATAGGGACGGTGAACTGACTTCGACCTGTCGCATCGTCACACCTTCTCGACAGGTACTTCGACGCGCTCTAATAGATCGTCGAGCACGTTCCGTTTCGTCGATTTGACGTCCCCTTCAAGTGTCAACGTCAAGCGGTGCGATAGGACGTGTGGTGCCACGGCCTGAACATCCTCCGGCGTCACGAATTGCCGGCCTTGGATATAGGCATACGCTTGGGATGCTTTGACGAGAGCGAGCGTCGCCCGAGGGCTGGCGCCGACCTCGACGAGCGGATGATGACGCGTCTCTTGGATCAGTGTGAGCAGATATGTGACGACGTCTTCGTGGATGCGGACGTCCTCGACCTCGGCTTGCGCCGCTAAGAACGCTTCGCTCGTCATGAGCGCGTGGACGGTATGCCGCGTCTTCGTCAAGGTCTGCAGAATCAAATTCCGCTCATCTTCCGCCCCCGGATAGCCGACTTGGAGTGACAAGAGGAAGCGGTCGAGCTGTGCATCTGGGAGAGCGAATGTGCCGGCCGACTCGATCGGATTCTGGGTTGCGATGACGAAGAACGGTTCGGGCAATCGATACGTCACACCGCCGATGGAGACTTGTCGCTCTTCCATCGCCTCGAGCAACGCCGATTGGGTACGCGGGACGGCCCGGTTGACCTCGTCAATCAGCAAGATGTTCGTGAAGATGGGCCCGGTCTTGTTCTCGAACGTCTGGGTCTGCACGTTGAAGAAATCCGTCCCGATGATGTCCGTCGGAAGCAGGTCTGCCGTGAACTGGATACGTGTGAACTCGGCCTCGAAACTTTTGGCGATACTTTTCGCAAGGAGCGTTTTCCCGGTACCGGGGACGTCCTCTAATAAGATGTGTCCGTTGGCGAGGAGCGCCGTGCAGCAAAGACGGGTGATCTCCGGTTTTCCAAGATAAATGCGGTCTAGTTGATTGAGCACTGATTGGATCGTCATATGGGTTACTCCTTCTCCATTTGGGATAGATAGTCGGTTAGCTGTCGTTCAAAGATGGTCGCTTGGCGCGTGTCCAATACTGCCCCCTCATCATACCGGGTCTCAAAATAAGGGAGGAGCGGTGCGTCTAGGCCGATGCGGGCTGCCCATGTGGAGAGTGTCTCGTGCGGAAGCCGTCTCTTTGGAACGGGTAATGCTTGTTCGAAGTGAATCAAGTGTTGCCGCAAGGTAGAGGCAGGTAACGAGACAGTCGACTTATTTTGCTGGTTCGAAGGTATTTCTGGATTTTTTTGAAGAGGTTCGGCAAATGACGACTCCTCTTCAAACTGTCTCGGTATACGACGACGTTTTTGCCACATCCAGATGGCCGACAAAGCAATCCCGATTACAATGATATATGGCAAATATGAGCGGGAGGCTGATGCCTGTTCGGACGGTGTACCGTTGCTGATTCTTGAAACGTCATTTAAATTTTCACGCGGTGTCCCACCTTTATCAATCGGGCCTTCTGCTGGCCCCATATCTTCACCTGCTTGAAACTGTTCTTCGAGTGGTCCTCCACTTTGGCAGTAACGATCGACATCGACAACTTCAATCATGCCAAACAGTTTAGTCTTATCACGACACCCTTTTGACACGCCATTTACCTCACTGCCTGAGATGTCGAGTGATTGATAGAAGGTATACGCTAATTGTCCAGTATAGGTAAATAAGGATAGTAGAACGATAGCCGCCATGACAGCAGACAGGAAAATCAGGTGTGCCCGCCTCATAGACGGAAGTGCTCTGTTTGTAAGAAACGTTGGATCATGAAAGAGCTCCCCTTTAAATAATTAGTCAATTTCCAATATCCGTTGTCGGAATTTTCAGTAATTAGTGAATGGAGTAAATCGCTAAATCTCTAATAGCCTAATCTCACTTTCTGACCAACCGTCCTCATCACAGGTTGTGGACGTGAAGCGTTTCAGCTCAACATCGACGGGAAGTGTAGGTAAATATGTATCTTGCTCATCGTCTTTCGCAATTGGAACCCAATCCACGTTTTGCATAAAGTCTCGAAATGTGTCATTGCTTTGGAAGACGATGATTTCGGATGACCAGTGTGTCGGGATGTCCAATAGCACCACGATTCGAGACGACTCATCAGGACGTATTTGCTTCAAGTGAATCGCACCATCCATCAACGTTTCGACGACGGCACGTTTTCCTCTCCTTTTGAACCGTTTGGAATAGAGCACGCGTTGTCCAATCGGTAGTTTGCGGTTCCAGTATCCATTGATGAACGTCGTCGGAAACGTTGATGTCATCTCTTCGACCCGCTCTGTCATTTGGTTGATCTTCCGTCTCATGCCGCGTACTTTCGATTCCCGGTTCATGTGTCTCCCTCATTTACTGTACATTCGCCTTCCTCAATTTCTAAATTAAGGAAATTATACCATGTCGCTGTAATGCTTCATAGACGAATCTTGTTCATTCGATTCGGTTGTGGTGTCATTCCGTCAAGTGCGATTGACCTGTGATACATGTTGATGCCACCATCGACCGGGACGACGGAGAGAGGGAGATGACCCATGCTTTCGATTTCACGATGGAAGGTCGCAGGTGCCCAGTCCCATTCCATCTCATGACCCGCTACTGCGTAAGCGAATGGTACGCGTCCGTAAAGGTCTACCAAAAGTCGCTCCACGTATTTGCTGATTTCAACATGCGATTTCGATTGCGTTTCATCGGGGAATACGTCTTCATAGTCCAAATCGATAAGTAGGCCGTCAAACTCCAATTCGTCTCGCAACGACACCGTCACGATTTGGTCGCGTCGACCGAATCGTGTAGTCGTTAAGCGGACGGATCCATAAAACTGGCTGTGCGACACATCAAACGCTGCTTCCTCGGTTCGAACCGTCACCCAGTTACTTCCGCCCTCGTCCTCACTGTATGACGTGTTGATAATTCTGCCGTTGCCGTCTATAAGCTTTTCACACACTGCTTCAAGAGAGCGAGATAACCCAATCCCTTTTGTAAATGCGATTCCGATTGAAACGAACCCACCCTTTCTCCATAGACCCTCACCCCTTTGTCTCATCATACAAAAAAGCGGCACCGTATACACGGCACCGCCCCATCTTACAGCCAGACTGGTAAAGAAAAGAAAACCAAGAACAATACGGTCAAGACACCGACGACCGGACTGAGCGACCGATAGCCCTTCTTGAACAAGACGATCATCGTGTATGCGATGAAGCCGAGCCCGATGCCATCGACGATGGAATACGTGAACGGAATCATGATGATGACGAGAATCGCCGGGAAGGCATGCTCCCAATTGTCGAGCGGGAGATGCTTCACGTTCTGGAACATCATCATGCCGATGATGATCAACACCGGCGCGATCGCCGTCACCGGAATGATCGCGAACAGCGGCAACAACAAGAGCGAGACGACGTACAGGCCTGACGTGACGAACGAGGCGATGCCGCCCCGTGCACCGACCGAGATGCCGGCCGCGACCTCGACCGTCGAGACGGTCGGGCTCGAACCGAACATTGCACCGGCCATCGTCGACAATCCTTGGGCGACGAGCCCTTTCGGTGCGTCCGCATCCTTGCCGATAGCGCGCGTCTGATTTTGGATCAGGCTGATGTTCTCGATCAGCAAGACGAGCGTCAATACGCCGACGGCGACCAAGAAAATTGGTGACGCCGACTCGGCGAACGAGACGTTGCCGAACACGGTCCCGAACGACTCGAAGAACGGCGTGAGCGCGAACTCACCGGTCCAGTCGAGCGTACCCATGACGGCGCTTAAACCGACCCCGAACGCGATTGTCCATAAGAAACTGCTCGGTCCCATCTTCAAGAAGAGCAGGATGGCGACGAAGAGCGACAGGAACGCGACCTGTACCGGTCGTTCCCCAAGGTCTCCGATGTGAAGCAGTGCCCCGCCACCGCCCGAGACGATCCCCGCCGCCTCGAGCCCAATCAAGATGAGGAACAGGCCGAGCCCGACCGTCAATCCGTCATGAATGATCGGCGGGAACGCGTTCGCGAGTTTCCTTGCCACTTTCGTCACCGTCAACAGGACGACGAGCGCCCCTGAGACGAACGAGACGGCGAGCGCACCTTGCCAGCTCAGCCCCATCTGCAGGACGAGCGTGTACGTAAATAGCGCGTTGATGCCCATCCCTGGTAACAGGAGCAGCGGCAAGTTGAACAGCCCTGCGATGAACGTTCCGATGATGCTTGTCAAAATCGCTCCGACGAGCGCTCCCTCGAACGGGAGTCCGGCTTGTGTCAAGATTGCCGCGTGAACGGCCGGGATGTATGCTGTCGCCAGAAAGTTCAGCACGCCCCCGTATGTTTCTGTTTTCCATTCTGTTTGTTTTGCCATAGGAATCAATCCTTTATTGGCACCCTCACCCACCCATGTGGTTATACACACGAGATTGATTATATCCTGTCTGACCTCTGACATACAAGCTATTATTGGTTCAAATCCATCTTTGGACCCAGTCATGAGCCCCATTCGGACGAAAGGTTCATTTTCTAAAACAAGAACAAACGTTCCTGTTTTTAGCATCTTTTTTGGGGAGAATCTGCTATAATGAAGAGGCAGGTTAACGCAGCAATAGTGGGGTCAGCCGCCAAGTCCACAATGGAGGAAGGCGGTGGTGCGGATGGAACAACTATGGACCTGGGTCGGCGATTATGTAATCGTCCCGATCCTCGCTCCGATCATCGTTCATTTGGTATTACACCAAACATCCGATCGTGCAACGTCTGAACGCACAAAAAAATGACCCCCTCGGCGCAATGAGATGGGTCACTTTCTGATTCACTAACCATTGTGGCGGCTGGGCCACTCTTGAAGTGGTAGCCTGTGAGCCAGAGGCCGGTGTGTCCAGCACCGGTCTCTTTCTACTTGCATCATACCATACTTGTTCCCATTTTTCAGTAACAGAAACACAAAAACGGTGAAGTTGACGTGACGAATGATAGCTGTCCGTCCGACATCATTCAGAGACCACGTTTCTAAGCCCGTTGTTCAACAGTTCGAGGCAGAGCAAAGCGCTATGCCTTTTTTAGATTTCATTTATGACACCTTTAAGAAATCTTTAAATCCGTCATCTACACTGAAGACAGTTCAAATTCTTAGGAGGTTCATACCATGTATAATAAAGATTATTCAGTCATGTTCACAATCGAATCAGGGGTCGTTCTTATCCCGCTCGCGATTCTCGGTCTCATCACGTTACTCGTCTGGTCGTTTCGTAAGAAACATGTAAAGGTCCCGCAAACTCTTTTGCTTTTGTCGTTCGGGATATACGTATTAGGTGTCCTTCACTTTGTCTTCTTCCCAATTGACGTCAATTTAGGAAAGTATGCGAATCAAGTCCCGTGGTGGAGAACGATTAATTTTATTCCGATTCTGACCATCGATGTGTATTCATTTGTGCTAAATGTCGTCATGTTTCTCCCGTTCGGCTGCTATCTTCCATTTTTGAAACCGTCGATCACGAAAAAAGAAGTCCTCCTACGAGGTTTTCAATTCAGTCTTATCCTTGAACTGACTCAATTATTGGTACGTACGACACTAGGCAGTGGACGAAGCACAGATGTGAATGACTTATTGGCAAATGCGCTCGGCGCACTTTTAGGGTTCCTACTCGTTCGTTTCGTCGTCCAATTTGCCCCGTTCCGACGTTTATATCAGAATTTCCAACTTTAATTCGTAAGGGAGTTTCAGGCATGACAAAAATCTTGTTAGTGGATGATGATGTCCAAATCGCAGAACTAATTGATGTGTATGTAAAGAATGACGGGTATCTCACGACGCTGGCAACCGATGGGGAAATGGCGCTTGCCTTGTTCAACCGAGAGCCGTTTGACTTAATCATCTTAGATTGGATGATGCCTCGGATGGATGGGCTTGAATTTTGTAAGCGGGTGCGTCAGACGAGCCAAATCCCGATTTTAATGGTCAGTGCCAAAGTGGGTGACCTGGATAAGATATTGGGATTGACGACAGGGGTCGATGATTACATCATCAAGCCGTTCAATCCGCTCGAGTTGATGGCACGTGTCAAAGCATTGCTGCGCCGTTCAAACTATAACCGACCAAGCGAGTCCTCAAGTGTGCAAGCTGGCCCCTTCCTGATCAATCGAGCCAGTCACACTGTCACGATGCAAGATCAGACGATTCGATTGACGGCACGTGAATTTGAGATCTTGTATTTACTGGCGAAACATAAAGGCCGGGTGTTCCGCTCTGAAGAGATATTTGAGACGGTCTGGCAAGAGCATGGTGTCGGGTCGAATCAGACGGTGATGGTTCATATCAGTAACATCCGTGAGAAATTACATGCCGTCGTGCCACATGAGGTCATCATTCATACGGTGTGGGGAGTGGGATATAAAATTGAGACATAATATATGGCGCGTCATAACGTTCATCCCGATGTGGAAACGTCTGATGTATGTATTGATTGCTTTCGGGGTCGCCACCCTGAGCGGTATGCTGTTACTGCCTGTCGTCTGGTACTTTGAAGAGTCATCACGATTTGTGGAGAGTCTGATCATCGTGTTGTCGTATTTTCGCGAAGGTGTCATCGTCATGTTTTACAGTCTGGTGGTTATCGTTTGTCTCGTGTTGATTTATCAATATGAGCGCAAACGATATTTACAGTTTCACATTGAACGGATGACGTCACTTGTCGAAGAACTCCACTTCGACCGTGATTCGGATGAACGATCTGTTCCGCCAGAGCTAGACCGGTTGATGGCAACCGTTCGCGCCATCTCGGACAGTGCGGCAAAAGCGGAGCAGGAAGTGCTTCAAGCGGATCGCTTGAAACATGAGCTCGTGACGAACGTCGCCCACGACTTGCGCTCCCCGCTCACGTCGATCACGGGTTATCTTGACTTGATTCACAGCGACCGTTACCGGGACGAGGTGGAGTTGCGTCATTACATTCACGTCATTCATGAGAACGCGACCCATCTGAAAGGCTTGATTAACGATATCTTTGACTATACGTTTCTACAAAACGACCGGATCGCCCTCCAGACAAGCGAGGTCCGTCTCGATGAATTGCTCAATCAGCTCATCATGCAGTCGACGTTACGTCTCTCGGAAGTTGGAATGGAAGCTCGATTCAGCTCTTCAGCCGAACGTCCCATCGTGGAAGGGGATGCGTTGAAGCTAGTTCGTGTGTTTGAGAATATACTCGAGAATGCGATTCGTTACGGGCGTGACGGAACGTATATCGATATGTTCATCGACGATACGGATGAAGCGGTCCTTATCAACATGACGAACTACGGCGAGGATGCCATCCCCTCCCGTGACATTCCTTACGTGTTTGAGCGATTTTTTAGAGTGGAACAGTCACGCGCGCATTACACTGGTGGATCAGGTCTCGGTCTTGCCATCGCCAAGTCCATCATCGATTTACATGAGGGTGAGATTCACGTGACGAGCCAACCAAGAGAAACGACGTTCACAATCATTCTCCCAAAAGTCTCTCCCAATGCTGTCCATGAGAAAGCATGGCCCGTGTGACCTACACGCGCTATGCTTTTTTTGTGCTCACGCAAAAGATGATTAACTTCAAGCTCATGTTCGTGCGATTGCATGAAGACGACAAAAAAAGACAAGCCCAATCGCACTACGCGAGTGGGCTCGTCGATAATCGGGCGTTAGCCCGGTGTTTTAATATCTTCCTCTACCGTATAGCGGGAGAACCAGTGCAACATGGCATCCGCCTCTTGCTTCGGGATATCCTCAATCAATTCATGTGATAGGACACCGCGCGTCGAGAACAGGACGTTACATACATCGAAACGGCGCTGGAGCGGCGTCTGCGTCACTTGAATCTGTTCGATCCTCGGCTTGTCCGTCAAGAACGACGTGACGTTGAAGGCGCCGGTCCGTAGTTCTATGAACTGACCGTTCTGGGCGTAGCGTGTCGTCATATAGCTCAACAAACGGCCGCCGATGATAATGGCCCACAACAGGATGAGCCACCAGGCATACTCACGGAAGAAGTACAGTACGACTCCCGAGACGATCAGTCCGACCCAGCTGATGCGCAACAGTTTAACCCAGAGGGAACGCTTCGGCAGGCGATGGAGCGCATCAGACCAGACGAACTGGTCGAAGTGTTCGTTCAAAACATTCATTGCCCGCTCTCGTTTCACGAACGGCAGGATGGTCGATGATTCATTTTTCAACTCGTCCATCGTCCCCGCTGCGACGAGTTCGACACCGACGATATGGAACCACCGCCGGATGAACGTCTCTTTGACCCGGACCGCTTGAATCTTCTCGTACGGAATCTCTTTGGCGGAACGGTTGAGCAATCCCTTCTCGACGCGAATGCGGTCGCCGCGTCGTTCGAGTCGGAAATTCCCGTATTTCAAGAAATTGATGACCATGCCGATGACAATCGACAAGATCAGGACCGCTAAGACGAGCACACCAACCGCGATGATTGACGCATGGACGACCCAATCCCCAATCGTATCGAACGTCCCGTCGAGATTGATGAAGTCATCAATCGACGAGATGATTGTCGAGGCGACCGGGAAGATGGCGAACACTGACAATGACGTCAGCGAGGCGATGATGATTTCTCGGGTTGAGAGGGCGTACAGTAAACGGCTCGACGGTTTTTCAATCGCCACCGGTGCAACTGTCCCGTCCGTCTCCCCTTCTACCGGTATGTCGGTCTCGGTCTTGCGATGACGCACCTGGTCAAGGATGTCCTCGAGCCGCTTCGCCTCGTTCGGGAAGACGCCGGCCAGTTTGAACGAGGCGTCGTCACTGTTCGCGTTCGTGTCGAACGTCAACTCGACGACCCCGAGCAATCGGTACAAGAACGGGCTGTTCGAATGGACACTTTGAATCTTATAGAGCGGAAGCGACTTCTCTTTCTTAATCCAATTGCCATCGATGATATATACCGTCTTCTCATCGAGCGCATACCGGAAGTTGAGCCAGCCGAAGAACTTCTGCAAAATATCGAACAAGAGGAACAGCAGAATCCCGACCCGCAAGATAATGCCGAACGTCGAACTCCAGTCATTGTTGATGACGAACAACAACACGAGTGGGATGATAAATGACTTGATGAGCTCTAAGACACGCAACAGCAAGACGCGACTCGGCAGGCGATGCCATGTGAGAGCGGCTTCCGTCATATGACATCCTCCTCCTCGATGCGGGCATAGACCGCGATCTGTTCACGGAGCGACTTCGCGAACGATTCTTCAATCGCATAGATGTCATGTGATCCGGCGGCCGTCCCGATCGTGATCGTCTGCAAGCCGTACTTTCGTAGCAACGGGCCTTGCTGGGCGTGGACGTATTGGACTTTCGTCATCGGAATCAATACGTCATGCGTCGTGATGATCCCGTGATGCAGGCGGATCTCGAGTGGTTTCACGTCATACGTGAACCGCTCTTGCTTCCACTTTTGGAAGACGACGATGTCGATCACACTATAGATGAGATCGATGGCGAGTAAAGCGTACATCGTATATTGGAGCCACGTCGGCCAGTCAAAATAGAGCGCGGCGGCGACGAGTCCACCTATGATGACGAGGCCGATGAGATAAAAGATGGCACTCGACAACCGGAAGACGGTACGTGCCTCAATCGGCAATGTGCCGCTGAATGATGTTGGTGTTGTTTCTATGTCTGACATTAGTGTTTCCCCCTAACAATTCGGAGCATGTGCCCGTTCTACCTCTAGTATACGGTGCACTCCCTAAAAAAGTTTCAAATTGAGGTCGGGAAACTGTTCAACCGTGATCTCATCAACTCAAAGCGCGGTTTGTCTTCGGCCTCCACTTGCTGGATAAGGCGGTCGAGTGCGGCGACACCTTCCCCCTGTAGCGCAGCGTCTAGATGACCGGTCAGTTTAATCGACGCGAACGTACTTGCCATGATAGCGACGTCACAGTCGAAGCCATATTCATATGTCGCCCAGTCGTCCGGGCTCGACACGTCCCGCTCCATCCAGCCCGACACGATGTCGTACGCCCCGACGAGAAAATCGATGTCCCGCTGTTTTCGAATCGCATCCTCGAACATCACGAGAACGTCGGCCCCTTAGTCACTGCCGAACGGACTGTACTCATCCCTGCAATCCAAGTAAAAATCCTCCTGAAAATGATCATTGAACCGAGGGTGTGCGGTGAGTCGGTCAGGACCGACTTCCGGGTCGTCGACATAAATGAAGTCGTCCCAATCAATCTCGGTCTCGATGTACCCTTTCCGGAGTTTCTGGCGAACCAGCTTGTCCGCTTCTTTCTGACAGACGTCCTCCGATTCGAACGATTTGATTTGCACTTTCCCGATTGTCCCGAGCTTTCCGTAATGTAAGGCGAACTCGTCGGACCCGACACGGATGTTCCAAAACTTCGTGGTGTGTTGTAAGTAGGTTTGCATCTGCTCATCCCCATATCGCTTAAGATGTTTTCATTATACGCAGAATTTGAACGATGAAGGACCAGATCAATCTAATGTAATTAAATTCAATTATTGACATTATTTTTTTATAATGGAATATATAAGTATAAACTTATGCGATGTAGTAACGGTTTGATTGGTAGACCCGTTTTTTTTATCAATAGAATCAAATAGAAGGTGAATCACTTCTGCGAAATAAAGTAGCAATGTGTATTCTACTAACAATAACTTAATCTTACAAAAGTAGGCAGGCATTTTGATGATGGAGGGTTTATGCAGAAAAGAAAAATGTATTATTTTATCATTTCGACCTTGGTCATCCTCGCTTTATTTAAAACCGGCGGGACTTTCCTTTATGGAATGATTGTAGATCGTCCCACCCAACAAGACATGTCGGGAAATCCAAGGTATATCGACGGTGAGTTGGCAACCTTTAAAGACAAAACAGAGAATCTAGAGGATACTAATGATATACCGAAGTGGTATGATCTTTTGTCGAAAGAACGGTTTGAGAAGAAGACGTCTGGCGAAGATCAAGAGACTGTTTCAGATGTCCTAAAATGGGCAGTTATAGCTTTCTTGCTCATTTTATTTCTCAAGTACTACAAGCGCGTACGAAACTGGTGGGATAAGCGGCGACGCAAAGCGACACCGTCCTCAGCTGACGAGAGACCATTATCATCTCGAGCCAACATGAACACGGTGACCAATACAACACCAACCTTTCTTTATGCCTCTGATACTGAGCTTGGGAAACTACTCGTGGAGTTGAATGACATCTTGAGCGACACTCAAAAACGAAAACCTCACGAGACCGTCTCAGAGTGGTTTGCACGCATTCGATTCGAACAATCTGTGAAACCTTATGCCGATGTACGATATGGAGAACTGGACGTGATCGACGAGCGCTCACTTCATGATTTCAAAGTATCTGTCAGACAATACATCCAACACTATAAAGGAGAGAAATCTTGATGAACATTCGTACGATGATTGAGGAAATCAACCAAGTCTATTTGGGCAATCCGACAGTAGTAGAGTTGTGTGTGACATCACTTTTGGCAAACGGACATGTTCTCTTAGAAGATGTACCGGGCACCGGAAAGACGATGTTGGCCAAGACATTGGCGACGAGTTTCCACGGCGACTTTTCAAGAATTCAGTTCACAGCCGACTTATTACCGTCAGATATTGTCGGTTCAGATTTTTTCAATCT
>NZ_JACSMA010000002.1 GCF_018618415.1 Exiguobacterium sp. s146
ATGGACCTTACGTCGTGAACTTAGAGGGGCATACGGAAACCATCATCGAATTGGACGAGCTGCCGTCTGATTTCGTCTTCGAACTTACAAGTAATCGAAGAGGGCCCATCGAAATAGCAGAAATCTCCATCACGATTAGCTTGCCTCTATCGTTAGGGACGTTAACACTCTATTTGGCTCCCCCTTTACGTTGGACGGTATATCCATCGATTTCAAGTACTCATGCGCAGCGTATACGATCACACCTGAAGCTTGGTGAGCGCGTCTCTAAATATTCTCCAATTAAGGATCGATTACTACAAATCTCATCGAAGCCCTATGAGGATGAACCGTCTAGACAAATCGACTGGTATGCGACGGCGAAGAAATCCACTTTGCAAACGAAACTGTACCAGCCGGTCAATCAAGACATGTTCACGGTGTATCTCGACTTGTCGGCTTCGAACGGGATCGGCCTTCATCATCAGTTCGAAGAGTTGATAGAGGATACGGCATTGGTCAGTCGGGAATTGATTGAAAGCGGCGGGAAGGTCGAGCTGTTTGTGAACCGATTAGATCAAAAGGGACATGTCAATCACTTGAGCATCCAAGAAGGGGCGAAGCAGCTTAAAAACATCCTCGCCTTACTCTCTAGTCTCTCGGAGCAAGATCACTATATGGGTTCAACCCGTTTCTCGCCTTACGTGACGAAAATAAAAAACAAGCAAGCTCAGCTCATAAAAATCGCCTCACCTCACTGACTTTTTAAAAGCCAAGTAAGGTAAGGCGATTTTTTTAACAGACATTCAGTCTTCAAAGAACCACTTCTTGCGTGGCTCCACTTTCAAATTGTCCCCATGCTTCTTCATCTCGGTGATGAGGTAGCGTTCGAGTTCGTTCATCGCCTTGACCCAGTCCGTCATCGTTGCGACGAGCGGGACGACGGTCAGGATGAGGTCTTCCTCTTCATCCCGCATCTTCTCGATCATCAGCTTGGCGAAGTCGAAGTTCTCGTGGATAAGATCCTCTTCCCGGTCGATGATGTGCTCGTTCTCTAACTCATAAGCCGAGAATAGACGCTCATGTCGTCTGAGCAAGTGTCGCATATGACGCATCAATTCGTCCTTGAGCTGTGGAGGCAAGTGTTCGAGCGTCAGAAAATCGTCATGCAGCTTGTCGAGTACGTGGATAGCGGCACTGTTCGTATCAATCATTTTCGACTTCAAGACGGCTCGGCGATAAATCGGTGTCTTCTTCTCGAGCCAGCGGTTGGCTTTAATCTCTTCTTCAAAGAAGTCGTACGTTGTCTTCGAATCCCGATGTTTCTTCTTCGTCTCCTCGAGTGACTCGAACGACGAGCGCCCCCCTTCCGTTTCCGAGAACAGACGGGCGATACGGACGGCCATTTGGAAGACGGTCGTAATTTCGTCCTCAAGTTTCCGCTCATAGCGTGGCGGGAACAAGAGCGCGTTGACGAGAAGCGCCACCGTGATCCCCATCATGATAAGCAAGTAACGTTCTCCGGCGAACATCCAGACGGGCATGTCCGATTGGCTCGCCCCTTCCATAATCAGAATCGTCGTCAAGATGACGGTCCGGGTCGTCGACTCGAGGTTCAAGAAGAGAAGGATCGAGATGGCGATGATGATGACGACCCCGATGGCGATCGGTGTCGGGTTCGGCGTCAACATTAAGGAGAAGACGGCGAGCAAAGCCCCAATCAAGTTCCCTTTTAATTCTTCTAATAGCCGGACACCCGTCTGGTAAACAGACGGCAATAACGCGAGCGAGGCCGCGAGCGCCGGTACGACGATCTGTTGAAATTGAAATGCCTCGGCGATGAGTAACACCAAGGCGACGGATATGCCGGTCTTGATTGTTCTAGCTCCAAATCTCATGCGGTGTCGACACCGAGGTGTCTTCCTCCCTTTATACACGTCTTAACTTTTTGTATCCCACTTACCATGCCCTGAAACCTCAAAACATTTCAAGCCGTTGTCCCCTGTTTCGATAGCGCTTCCGTGGTATGATGGCGTTGGATATTTTCTTTAATCTTGATGGGGAGGGGTTTACTTGTCAACCATTGCTTTATTTGGAGGGAGCGGCCGCACGGGGATACGGTTGCTCGAACGTTTATTAGAAGACGGACACGACGTCCGACTGTTGTCACGCCGTGAGGTCGAACCGAGAGAACGACTCACGGTCATCATCGGGGATGCCACCGATGCAGATGCCATCGCGGAGACGGTGCAATCAGCCGACGTCGTCATGTCGGCGCTCGGCACAGACAAGCAGAACGTCTTGTCCCGCTTCACCCCACTCGTCATCTCGGCGATGGAAGCAAACGGAGTGACCCGCATCTTGACGGTCGGGACGGCCGGCATCTTGCAGGCACACGATTCCAATCACTATCGCTTCGAGACCCGAGAATCGAAACGTTCGATGACGACCGCGGCCGAGGACCACGCCAAGGCGTACGAACTGCTCGACGCATCGACGCTCGATTATACAATCGTCTGCCCGACGCAATTGATTGAAGACGCGTCCGTCGGGAACATCGTCATCACAGCTGACGTGCTCGGGACGCAGAACTCGGGACCAATCTCGCGTGACGATGTGGCGGAGCTCGTCATTCAAGCCTGGAAAGACAAATCATATCGTAGACACCGCGTCGGCATCACGACGGAATCATAAGTAGGGGATGGGGATTTATGAACGAACAACGCATGCGCCTCGCGCAATTGACCGACGTATTTGACACACAAGCTGAGACCGAGTCGGCTCGTCTCGCCAAGACCGCACTCCGAAAAGTGACACGTGACGAGATTTGGATTGCCGTCTGTGGCCACTTTTCAGCAGGTAAGTCGACGCTCCTCAACAATTGGCTCGGGGATGGCGTGTTGCCGACGAGCCCGATTCCGACGAGTGCGAACATCGTGACGCTTCGACAGGGGGACGTCGGGGCATCGGTCGCCGTCAACGACACAGATTGGATTCGACTCGCGCCGGATGAACTCGACCGCTTGAGCGACTACTGCAAAATCGAAGAGATTAAAGAAGTCGAGTACGCCCTGCCCCGCTTCCCATTCGGAAGCGACGTCGTCCTCATGGACACGCCCGGGATTGACTCGACCGATGAACGGCACCGTCAAGCGACGGAACGCTCGCTTTTCCTCGCCGACCATCTGTTCTTCATGATGGATTACAATCACGTCCAGTCCGAACAAAACATCAAACTGATGAAACAGTTCAGCGCCGAGGGGCGTCCCTACTCGATCATCATCAACCAAATCGATAAGCACGATGAAGGAGAGCTTCCGTTCCACACGTTCAAACGCTCGCTCGAGACCGCCTTCACCCGTCACGCGATCAATCCGGACGACATGTTCTATATTTCGCTCCGTGAGCTCGATCACCCGGAAAATGAGGTCGAACGCCTCCGGACGTACGTCCAAACCGTCATCGACGCCGCGCGTGAACATGCGGAAGCACGCGCCGACTTGCTCGTCGATACGTTGCTCGCCCGGTCCACTCGTGCGAACGACGCCCTCTTGGACGAGTTGCCGGTCATCGAGAAGCAGCCGACGGAGATTCAAGCCCGCCTGCAACGCCTCGATAAGAAAGCGATCTGGCTCACCGCGTTCCGTCGCGAGTTCTTCAAACACCAGACACCGATCGTCGCGAGCGCGCCGATCATGAACTATGAGTTCCGTGAACTGTTGCGGGACTATCTCGAGAGTTGTGCGCCGGAGTTCAAGGTCGGCCTGTTCTTCTCAAAAGACAAGACGCGCCAGGAACGGCTACGTCGTGAAGAGATCGCTGTCAAGGAGTTCAACCGATTGATCGATACGAACCTTCGCCCCCACTTGATCAAGTACGCCGAAGACATCGTCCGTGATTTGAAACTGCCCGAGGCGATTTTGTCCCGTCCGGATACGTTACCGACTGCACCGAGCGCGCTCATCAGTGACCAAGTGAAGTCCGGCGCATCGCTCAGCGGTGACACGGTGCTTCAATTCAGCCGCGACATCGAGTCGGCTCTCGCCTCTTGGGTGACGAAAGTGTCCGAACCGTGGGTCACGTCCGTCGAAACGTATCTTGAGGCCGAAGGTAAAGACCGAATCCATGCCATCGAGACCGAGCAAGACGAATTGTATGACATGCTCGACACGTTGGCGCTACAACGTCAGCTGGCCGAACAGAGAGACGAGCTCACCCATTACACGACACGTGACCTCTCGGATTCGCGTTTGACGGACCTTGAGACCCGTCACTACGTCACGGCCGACCAATTACCGCAGAAACAAGTCGAACATCAGCAACAAGAAGTTGCCTCGACCTCGCTTCTGGTGGATGATATCACCGCTTTGTCGTTTGATTTTTCTTATGAATATGCGGTATGTGAAATATTAGAGAACCATCCCTTATTCAAGTCACGCGTCAAGTCGCTCCGTCATAAATTGGCCCGGGCCGAATCCGAGACATACACGCTCGCCATCTTTGGGGCGTTCTCGTCCGGCAAGTCGTCGACATTGAACGCGTTGCTCGGTGAGACGGTGCTCCCGACGTCACCGAACCCACTGACGGCGTCGATCACGAAAATCGTGCCGCCGAACGGCCGCGCCAACAAGAGTGCGTTGATCACGTTCAAGACACGTGCCGAACTCGAGGCCGAGCTGAACGGTTACGGGGCGTCACTCGACGCACTCCATCTCGACCATCCGTTCGTCAACGCTCTCAAGAACGCTCCCCTGTCCTATCTCGGTAGCCAGGAGACGGTCGACTATGACACGTTCTGCTCATTCGTCACGGAGGAAGAGAAGAGCTGTATCGTCAAAGAGATCGAGCTCGCCATCGACTCCCCTTGGGCCGAGCGTGGCATCATCTTCGTCGACACGCCAGGTGCCGACTCGCAGTTCAACCGTCATAGCGAAGTACAGTTCGGTTATATGCGTGACGCCGACGCCGTCCTGTTCGTGACGTATTACAATCACGCCTTCACCGAGGCCGACCGAGAACTCGTCATCCAGCTCGGACGCGTCCAAGGGACAGGTGACCATCACATGTTCTTCCTCGTCAACGCGTCCGATTTGGCGGCGGATGAGGCGGAACGGCTCGCCGTCAGCGATTATGTGTCGAACCAGTTGACGAAACTTGGCGTCCGTCATCCGACGGTGCTACCGATTTCGAGCCGGAACGCCATCCAGGGCACGGACGCCGGGTTCGACCGATTCTCGGTCAAGCTCGAGCAATTCGTCGACCACGATTTGCGTCAGGCGAACGCGGTCCGCATCAAAGATGAGGCACATGCCCTCGTCACCGCGTTCGAGGACGTCGTCCGCGAGGCCGAAGCGGATGCGAGCGTCAAGGCGGCCCGCCGTGACAAGCTCGAACAAGTACGCACTTCTGACAATCGTCTCAACGTCACGACGCTCGAAGACCCGTTCAAGCGCGAGACGGACGAGTTGCTCGCCCACCTCGAGACCCGCTCGCTCCTCCGGCTGTCGGACTTCGTCAAAGAGACGTTCCATCCGGTCGAGGTCGATGGATCGAAGGCGAGCCTCGAGCGCGCCCTCAGCCGGACACTCGACAAGTATGCGTATGACATCCATCAAGAGCTGCAAGTGTTCCAATATCGGCTCGAGCGCTTCTTGAAACGGGAGACGGAACGCTTGATCGAGCGCGAGACGCTAAAACTGCGTCCGCTCCTGCCGACGCTGTCGTTTGAGGACGACATCGACATCGATTGGTTCCGTGACGCCGTCGACCCGGTCGCGTTCGAGGCGGCCCCGTTCCGTCCCGTCCTGAAGCACTATAAGAACGCGAACCAATTCTTCGAAGGCGACGGCCGGACGAAACTGCGCGATGACTTGAGCGCCCTGTTGAAGACGGCGGTGCGCGAGCAACTCGCGCGCGTCGGAAGTCATCAAGTCGAACGGACGGCGACGCAGCTTGCCGCGCTCGAGAAGACACTCAGCCAGGACTGGGACCGTGAAGTGAACAACCTCGTCGCCGGCGAACTGAGCGTGCTCTCGGACGGACAATCGTTCCAAGACATGACACAGCGCCTCGCTGCGCTCAGAAAGGACTGAACGCATGGGTTCCTTGTTGCTCGTCGGATTGATTCCGGCCGTCATCATGACGGTCGCACTCGGCTTGTTTATTCGCCACCTGTATTTGAATAGAGAGTAGACTAAAAAGGATGGGACCGAGACCGGCCCCATCCTTTTTTATGACGCCATGAACGGCTTTCAAACCGCTTCTTGACGGTCCCATAGCTTTTCAACGCTCACTAGTTCATGTTTGTTAAACGTCACTTTATAAACGTCCGGCATATCGAGTTCTTTCCAGAACATATAGCCATACTGTTCATCAAAATAATTGAGGATCAGCACCATGATATTCCCATGCGTACCGATTGCGATTCGCTTTCCTTCGTATTGGTCGAGTAGTGACAAGATCGCACGGACTACCCGCTGTTGAGCAACAACGTTCGATTCGCCCCCTTCCCATGCAAATGTAGGATTTTCCCACACTTTTGTCATCGCCAAGGTAAAATTCTCGGCCGGCTCTGTCGTCAACATCCGTTCCCGCAAATCGTCCATGAGTAGCACTTCTGTCCCAATCTGGTCAGCAATCCCTTGGACGGTTTGAATAGCTCGTTTATATGGACTCGAAACGACGAGATCAATCTTTTCTTCACTCAAGGTGTTCGTGATGTTACGGACGTCTCTCTCTCCCTTTTCAGATAAGGGTCTCGTCCATTCATCGGCTGTATATGTAGAGTGTGCATGTCTTACGAAATATAAGGTCGTCATGTCATCGTCTCCCGTTCTATGGATGTCATCATTCACTATTATTCCACTGAAACTTATTGTAAAATTATCCAGCGTGACTTCATTATATTCCTCAAAAAGAGGATAACGCCTACATATTTTTTCCGATGAAGACGAACATCGAAGTTGGAACGGTGAGAATATACCGTTGGAGTTCACGATGTAAGCCGCAAAAATATAGGTTGATGGGAGAGGCAAACATGAGAAGCAGAATTCACATACTCGGCGCTTCGGGCTCCGGCACGTCAACACTTGGCCACGCGTTGGCGAACGTCCTGCCGCATACTCATCTGGATACGGACGATTATTTCTGGATCAACAAGTTCACCGAACCGAGACCTGTCCCTGAACGACGCGAGATGCTCAAGGAAGAGTTGCTACAATCTGAACGGTGGATTCTATCAGGATCTCTCGCAGGTTGGGGCGACTGTTTCATGCCCTATTTTGATTTGGTTATCTTTTTATGGATTCCGCCTGACGTCCGCTTGGCCAGATTGCAACAACGGGAACTCGAGCGCTATGGTGCGGAAGCACTCGCTGGCGGTAGCCTATACGAGCAATCACAAGCGTTTTTGAGTTGGGCCGCCCTTTACGACCATGCCGGGACAGAAGTTAGAAGTAAGTCGTCGCATGAACAATGGCTGGCTGAACTGGCTTGTCCCATCCTAAGAATCGAAGGCGACTACTCGACCGAGGAACGAATCGCGATGGTCATGGATGTGTTAAAACAGAATCAGCATCAATGATATTCCTTCCCGATCCTGATTTTGGTGAAATGAATTTCAGCGCTTGCGGGAGGGAACAACAGATTACAGACGAACACCTCGGTCCCATCCAACATGTAACTCGAGACAGCGATATCGTGCATAAAGTAAGGTAGCTGTAATCTAGATAATTCTTTGATGGGTGCCACCCGGTCGTTCAAAGGAGCAACGATGTCCACTTTGATACATCCTAAAAATTCGATCTGGTGATGATAACTCTCATTTTCTTCTTCAATTTTGATTAACACTTCATCCCCGTAGTACCGACAATCACACCCGAGCACACGAGCATCCCAATAATATATCTTTTCAATCTCCTCTAAAATCTCTTGTACGTTCATTATTGTTCCTCACCTTCTATTTAGAATAAGAGCCTCGAGTATGTGTGCTCGGGGCTCTTTGTTATGCGTCAGCCGGGTACCGCACGTCGATGCGCTGCCGGATATCGGTCATGACGTCCGCGAGTGTGAGCATATCGGCAAACGAATGGACCTCGGTCTCCCGCTCCCCTGCTTCAATCATGTTTACGAACGTCTGAATCTCATACGTCATATGGCTTTCCTGTTCTAAACCGAGTTCGACGGTCGCCCCGTCTCGGCCAACGAATGTCAAGCGGTCGAGCGAACCGATATCGTCAATCACGATGCGCCCCGCTTCCCCGATGATTTCGGACGGAGCGTCCGTTCCGTGAATCTTCGAGTGGAGCACGATGATGTCCATGCCGTCATACGACAAGATGGCCGAACCACTGCCGTCGACACCTGACTCGAGCTTGACCGCGTTTGCTTGCACGCCGTCAGGTCGACCGAACAGTTTCAAGGCCGGGCCGAGGCAATAGACGCCGAGGTCCATCAGTGAGCCGTTCGAGAAGGCAGGATTGAACGTGTTCGGATTGTCTCCGCGTTTATACAAGTCGTAGCGTGACGAGTATTGCGACTTGTTCAAGATGACACGCCGGACGTGGCCGACCCGATGGAGTTCTTGACGCAACACATCGAAGTTCGGCATGAACAGGTTGCGGAGCGCCTCGAGCAAGACGACGTCCTGTTCGCGTGCCATCTCAAGCATCTGTCTGACTTCCTCGACGTTCGAGGCGAACGGCTTCTCACAGAGGACGTGCTTGCCGTGACGCATGAACAGCAGGCTCTGCTCGGCATGGAGCGAGTTCGGGCTCGCGATATAGACCGCATCAATCAATTCACTGGATGCCATCTCCTCGAGTGAGGTGAACGTATGTGGAATATCAAATTCTTCGGCGAACGTTTTCGCGCGCTCATCTGTCCGGGAATAGACGGCGGACACGGATGCGTCTTCGACTTGATGGGTCGCTTCAATAAAAGAACGGGTGATAAAGTTTGTGCCGATGATACCGAATCGAATCATGGGTTAATCCCTCTTTTCTTTAGGTTGTGATGGCTTTGCTAAGGACGATTTCGTCATGGAGCGGGATGCCGTGCTCACCGATGACGGGGATTGACGGTTTATGTAGCCTGGCCGCATCGACCGCACCCGGGATAATCCGTGCGAGGCGCCAGCCTCGGCGTTGGTAAAAGGAGAGCGCACGCAGGTTGTCGTTCGTCGTGATGAGCGACAGCCGTTCGAGCTGATGTTGCTTGGCCACTCTCTCCACTTCATCGAGGAGCGCCGAGCCGATGCCACGCTTCTCCTGGAGGCTGTCGAGCGAGATGATCTCAATCTCGTCTTCCCGAATGACATACGTGAGGAGGCCGATGATGACGTTCGCTTCCGACCAGACGAACCCGTCAAGCGTGGCGCAGTCATACTTACCGGTCGAGATGACCATCTCAGGTGAGCCCCAGGCATCGATAAAGAATGCACGGACCGCGTCACGCGTCAAAGAGGTAATCGGTTCAATCATCGCAAATCACTCCGCCTCTCGGGCAGGTGACGGTTTTGGCGCACTCGCCTCGGCGTAGATGCGGAACTGTTTGAACTGTTCATCATAAATCAGGCGAATCGCCCAGCGAAACGCTTTTACATATAGGGTATACAGCCATGAGGACGGTGCGAGTGTGATGCGAATCGTAACGTCCGTCCCGTCTGCTGTCTCGTTTAACGTATATGTCGCCGTCGACACTCCTTGATTCGTCATCGCCTGCACCTCGCACTCATATGGACGATTGACATGGGTCAACTCGGATTCGACCCGAATCTCTTTCTTCTCGAACTGTTGGACCGAGATGAACCTTTTTCCCGTCACGAGTGAGGCGTCACCATCCTCGTAGATGTTCTCGATCAAATGGTCGTTCCATTTGATGATATGTTCGTCTTCTGCGAGACAAGCGAACGTATGGTCAATCGGTGCGTCGATTGTCATTGTATATGTAGCCACTTCAAGTTGTTTCACATCAAATCCTCCTTCATCGATCGACATTCTTTTTTTCATTACGTTAGACAAGATCTTTTTCAAAACAGACATACCGTTCATGCCCTTTCGGTTTCGAATCGAAATGGACGCTTCCACGTTCCACGTAGCCGTGTCGTTTGTAAAAGTTGCAGGCTGCCCCATTTCCTGAGAAGCTGTCGAGCCGGATGCTAGTGTAACCTTCCGCTTTTGCCAACTGTTCAGAGGCATGTAACAGGGCTTTTCCGCTACCTTGACCTTGCCGCTCCGGATGCACCATTAAGGAATGGATGACGAGTGGATGGTCGTGACGCCACTCAATCGTTTCCCATTCCGGCGACTGCCATTCGTCGAGCACGACGACGCCGATCAACTGCTCACCGCCTTTCATAATATAGACAGAACCTTCTTCGATACATGCTTCGAAATAGGCGCGGTTCGGGTACGTGTCGTCCCATTGGAAAATCTGTCGGGCGAGCAAATCGTCTTTACAGGCGTGATACAGTCGTTCGATTGCATTCACATCTGATGGTTTGGCTAATGCGATTGTGTTCATTCCAATGCTCCGTTCTTGAAGATAATTATTTCGTATTGATAATCCGTTCGTATTTTTTATACTCCTCGTGGTCCATGCTTAGACCGAGCAGCTCAGCGATTGTGTCTTGCCGCCACGTGATGGGATTGAAATACTGCGAGCCCGTGTTGAACCAGCGCCCCTTTTGATCGAATCCCCACGTATCCTTCACCCGGTCTAGTCCTTGCTGTAGAAGCATCTTTCCTTCTGCTGGATGGGCTCGCAAGCGATGTTCGCCGAGACGCATATATGGTTCGACGGCCCACGGGCATCGTTCAATCGCTCGTTGAACATATGTATAATCGAAATGATCGATGTCTCTCTTCGCCAACGCAATACAAAGCAAGCCGCTCACTTCTTCCGGTCCTTGTTCGATGAGCGACTCTGCCAAAGCGACATCCTCGTCTGTGATGACAAAGTCATTCCAACCCGTCCAATATAAGACGAGCGCGAAATAGAACGAGTCATTCGGATGAAACGTATAGGCAGTGAGACCGAAGCTATTCACCCGGGCAAAATCTTCGATGGTATCAATCAACTCATACGCGATGAGCATGTCCCATCGGCTGTTATCGGTCGGGTCCATCATCACGCGGTCAATCAACATCTGTTCGATGCCTCGGGTTTGTTGAAGGTAATGTTCAAGCTGTTTGAACTGGTTTGCCTCAACGTAGGCGTCGATGCGATCCATCATCGCCTGTTGCTCCACCGAGAGGGTCTCGTTGCCTGAATACAGCTCAAAGATATTCCCTACGTTATAATCATTCAAAGATGTGTTCTCCTCTCCCACGTCGCTTTCCACGATGAGCGCTAGTAATTCTGTCGATATGATTGCGTTTTTAGAAAAAGAATTTATCATATTCGTTGTTATATTTTCTTAAAAAAAGATATCACATGCGGTATTTGAAATAAAATTATTCAAAATACTCTAGAATGGTTTCTGGGTCATATTCCAACTCTACCAGCTCGCTAGACCAATCGAGGCCGCACAGCAGCTCATCATCCGACATGTTCGGCAACCAGCGTTCAAGAAATAATTCGACCGGCAACTCGATCACATGATAGTCAGCCCATTCCGTCAAGCGAGCGCAAGCTCTCGGGACGAAAAGAATAACAAGACGTCTGTGTCTTCGACGTGCGATGGTGCAAACGCCCACCCTTCGTCTTGCTCCGCAGATAGACTAAAGACGAGTCCATTCTCCTCGACTCGTTCGCAAAACGTCTCGAGCACGTCGTTTTCAGCCTGCTTCACTTCGACGAACGCCTCAAACGAATGCGCCGCCACCTCGAGTTCGTCTATCTCGTGCCACCAGACGTAAATCGTCTCCCGGTCGCCTTTTAGAAAACCGAGCTCATCACCAGACCCATTCGTCGCAAGCGTCACGAACCCTTCCGGCAACTCCTCTTGCTTCAATTCGTTGGCTCGAATCACATCATCCCACGTCTTATTGAAAAACCGCTCGTCCTTGATGGGATAAAAGAACCAATCCCCAAGTTCGAACTTGTTCCCATGACCCCATGCGTCACGTAAGCCGTCCGGGAAGCGTAACCCCACTTGTTGCTCTACCTGTTCAATCTCTTCGACCGAAAATCCTGGAAGGTTTGTCTCGAGTCTCATCTCATCGCCCTCTTTCTAACATCAATAACATGAGTATACTGAATTTACAAAAAAGAGGGAATTGATTCCGACAAGTTGATGCAATGATTGACGCGATTTTATCGCGCTAAACGTTTGAGAATGTAAAAATGACCTGTACACCAGGCCCATCATCACGAGACATCATTCGGTTGTAAGCAGTAACTTCTTAGTCGATGCAACAACTTACCTAGATGCGTCATTACTTGTCGACGAGCTGAACGCCGTTCACTTCATAATCACCGATTTGAATGAAGTGAAACCGTTCGCCCTCGGCTAACCCTCTAGAAGTTCCCGAAAACTCAGCTACAACGTCAGGGCGTTTCCGCGCACCGAACGGCCACTTGTACAACAATCCGTCTTTTACGAAGTAGCCGACCTGTCCTTGAATCGTCAACGCCGAACTGTCGTGAAGTCGCTTCGGCGTCTTATACTTGTTGAATCGACCGGTTGAATCAACATAAATCAAGTCATACCAAATCGACGGACAGAGCCATACCCCGGTTTGATTTACTTGCAGCAGTTCACACTCGACGATGGTCGGCGGACGGATAAAATCGGACTGATAACGATGTAACACGTTGCCTGTGTGCGAGAAGCAGACGAGTGCCTCGGTAGAAATCCCTTCGCCGAACACCCCCTCGTCGACATAGCCAATCCAAATCTCCGTGTCGTTGACGGCGACCGCTCCGATGGCGTTGCCCGCATGGAACGAATGAAGAATCTTGCCCCGCTCATCGATGACCCAGGCATTGACGGGAGTCTCCTCGAGCGTCACATCGACGACCAGAAACGTTTCTGAATCAAGGAGACGGATGAATGGCGAACTCAACTGAAACGGCACTCGCAGCGTCCGCTCGTTCCAATAGACGACCGGGCCACCTTGATTCACCAGAACAATCAAGTCATCCCCGAATACATCGGCATCAACGATTCGCGAATCTTTCGTTTGGTGTAGCGTTTTAATGTACAATTTCACTTGATTCACGTCTCCTAACCCTTACTTAGCTGTCGCTTTCTCCCCTATAGCCACAGACGATCAAGCCCTGCACCGACCACCGCCCAAAATAGAATCGTCACCCCATATTTGACGAACATCGTGATATTCGAAGGGTGGGTGAACGTCTCGACGAACCAATGCGTCTCCATGACCCAAAACGGAGGACTCGTCAGAAAGAAGAGAATCGATTTTTCATCAGCGCCGCTCCCATTATAAAGACAAATCAGCACCGCAAAAAGTGTGAGCCAAAACGTAAACGATTTGAATCGAGCCATCCCTTAATCCCCTGTCCTGATTCATCTATTCGACTGAATTCGTCTTCTCATACTGTTCGAGCGTCGTGCGAAAACGCGCAACCTGTTCCGGCGTCACCGGATCGGTCATTCCATAGCGCTCGTCCAAATACGGCTTGAAATCGACGTCCGTCAATTCGATGCGTCGTGCCCACTCTAAAACCGTTTCCGTCGGCAACCATTTCTTCGCCGATGGCAACGCCTGATTGAATGCGATGAGAGCGTCCCGAATCGTCACACCGGTCCAAGCCGGTTCCTCGACACTCGTCATCGAGCTCGGGACTGGATGACGCGAGAACGTCCTTGTCATGAGCGAAGCTGTTTCGTCAGCTCGCTTGCGGTGCTGAAAATGAATGTAAGCGGCAAAAATCAGTACGCTAAGCAATACACAGGCTAACAACAATACCCAATAGAAGAGGCCATCGCCTCGTTCGATGACGGTCGTCACGGAATCGATCGTATAATCCAAATAATCCAGTTTCAAACGAGACTGTTCTTCTTCTTTTGGTATCCTCATCTTTCCTTCGGACGACTCCATCAAATACTCAGATTCTGCCGGTGTCGGTCGTAACTTTAATCCCGATGTCGGAGGACGATACCACCACTCGATTAAATATGAGATGAGACGTATTCCGACAATGACCATCCCTACCGTCAGCACTGCGGTCAAGCCAAGCCGAATCATCCAACGCATGGCGTCGCCTCCTCTATAATCGGTTTCCATAACAATTGTATCATCGAAAGTTTTATTTGGAATATCCATCCAGAAAGTTTCAGGCTTTCGTTCACAACAAATGCATCTTGGCGACCTTACTTGTCGGTCGCAATTTCAAAATCAAAGTCGCTAATTCGTTCGCTTCAGCATCCGTCATTAATTTGTCGGGAATCGCATTGAAAAATAGCAAATATTCCTTCAAATCTATACGGTTAGTATCAAGCTCGGCAGCACGTTTCGCGTGTTCAAACGCCCGTTCATAGGCGTAAGGATGGTGACAGAACGGTTGGCTCATTAGAAGCGAAGCGGTCTCTTCCCAATCAGCAGTCTGCTCAACTTGAATCTGATCGCATACGATTTCGTAGACCATTAAATCATCCGTTTCAAACGCCACTTCAAGAAATGTATTTAACACCACTTCATGAGGGAGCGACTTCCCTAGACGTTGAACGGTCGCTCTGTCGTCTGAGAGAATTGCCTTGTGTAGTTGTTTTTTCAGGGCTCATTTGTACGATTTCCCCTTCCTAAATGATTCGTCAAAGCTCTGTTTCCATCTCTTTACGATTCGTTTCAAGCAAATAAATCCACCTCTTCACCTTGACATACTATACCTTTAGTGTAAAATTACACTTGTAAGTAAATGTAAATATAACCCTCATCAAGAAAGGGGTGTCCTGATGGGCAATCCGAAGAACTGCCTCATCGTGTTGTCATCGCTCTATGTGCTCGCATTTATCGTGAACCTGATTCCTTCCATCATGTTCCCTGATGCGACGATTCAGCCGATTCATGCGGTCGCATCCGGCTTACTGCTCGTCTGCATGTTCGGGACGTGTTTATTACGGAATCGTGTCGCCAAGCTGTTGATTATGGCTATTCTGTTCGCAAGTGTGACCGTGTTCACCTTGATCAGTTTCGAGTCGTACGTCTATGACATCGTGCTATTGGACGCCTTGTTCGCGATCCAGTATCCGCTCTATATCCTGTTCGTGACACCACTGTTCGGGCTCAACTACTTCCTGAACGTCAATCCGGAATACGTCGCCTTGCTCGTCTTTTTCATCGCAATTTTGTTGCTCGTCATCCATGAACTCGCGGTGACACGATTCGATCGAATCAAACCATGAGCGGAAGTTGCATCACGCGTCGTTTTCAAGCGATGATGATCTGCGGGACGAGCCTTTTCATATCCATCGTCTACCTTTTGTTCTCCCCGAATTGGATTGGACCAGGATTCATGTGGATACTCGGAACGATGATATTGTTGGCAACCTCTTCAATAGGATTAACGGTTCACCTTTCCAAACATCGGGGATGGAATCGATCTAAGTACATTTACGTAGGCATCGGCATATTCTTGATGCTTGGACTCATTTCCCTGTATATCTTGTGGTACGTTATTGCCATCAACATGAATCACACGACATCACATCCGCTAGGAGGACTCATATGAACTTCTATATCGGCTCCCGCTTCTCGAACATAGAAAAGGTCAGAGCCCTACGCAATCACCTACTCAACGACGGCCACACGCATACATACGACTGGACGACGAATGACCGCGCCACGTCACTTGAGGACTTGCGAGCCATCGGCACGAACGAGTTCGAGGCGATCAAGGCGTCGGACTTCGTCGTCATCTTGCTGCCGGCCGGCAACAGCAGCCATGTCGAGCTCGGAATCGCCCTCGGTGCAGGTGTTCCACTGTTCATCCATGACGCTACAAATCGTTTCGACGATGTCGAGACGACGAGCACGTTCTATCATCTTCCCCACGTCATCCAACTGACGGGATCGCTCGAGGACGTACCTCGGGCCATCACGACCCACTTCGCAACAGGTGTTTCGCCTTCTGGAGCCGTAATCGGGTGATGTATTGATATGGGGGGTACCCGGTCAACCCATTAAAGTTGCGGATGAACTGATATTTGCTCTGGTTCGCCAAGCGGCACAAGTCGTTGACACGGATGACTGTCGCATAATTCTGTTCGATATACATAGAGACGGGTCCATGTGTTCGACTTCGAAGAGACGAGCGCGATGAAGCGCATCTGTTCGGGCGAATCTCTAGGCACGTTGATTCACGACGGCCAGACCAACTTAGCGCCATAACTGACGACACCACCGGCACAGATGTCGGTGGTGTCGTTTACTTGATTCACTCGAAGAACGCACTCGCCCCGATTCGAAAAATGAGCTCGTCGTTTTCCATCGATGTTCTATAATGAAGGTGAGGGACATCTTTGATTGGTTATTCCCCACATATAGCGGGTAATTGAGGAGGTGGCTCATGGCGAGCCGATTCGAAACAAATGGAGGGATGAACATGAAGCAATGGACCAATGACTCGATTTATTTGTTCGGGCTCATCGCTTGTATGGTTGTCGGCACGATGGCGTACACCGTCCTTTTGTTCGAAAGTGACACCGGCCTTCTCGGCTATTTGATTTTACCCGCCATCGTCTTATCTTCCCTCATCTTCGGGATGCGGGCCGGGCTGACCCTGTCTGTCACGCTCCTCCTCTTTTTATTCATCTATTTCCGATGGTTCGCGTCCATCTATGAAGCAGGAAACGTTCAGTTTTTCAACGGCAGAGGCATCAGTTTTACAGTTCTGCTACTCGTCATGTCCATTTTGTCCGGCCTCGTCCATCAACTCGTGAAGAACGTGCAGCTGTCACGGCTCGAGTTAGAGGAACGGGCACGACAGCTCGTGGCCGTCGACCCTGAGACGTGGCTCGATAACGCCGAACGGTTTCGGATGGACTTGACTGCAGAGCGCGATCGCCTCATTCGCCACGGTGACGCCTTCACGGTGTCGTTCATTCAGATTCCTGAGTTGAGACAGTTCGAGGAACGGTTTGGACGGACCGAGTATGAATGGTTCTTGAATTACTTCAGCGACGAGCTCCACCTGGCCACGAGACGAACAGATCATAAATACCGCATCGCCCTAGACACGTTCGCCATCATCTATCCACATACGTCCCTAGAGGCCACCCGCGTCGTCCATGACCGGATTCGTCCGTTACTCGAACAGTACGAGCTCCAAAGCGGTGAACACGTGTCGTTGACTCATGAACATACGTTTTATGATGTGAATCGAGAAAATAGCAACACGGTCGTCGACGAAATCATTGCGAACATGTCCGCAATCAGTTGAATGTCGCGCGATATATATCCCCAATCAGACCATCCATTTGGTGCACCCCTAACTCTGCATTCGTCATGATGATCATTGCTTTGCCTATGTACGGGTATGCCACGAGCATGCTTTGAAAACCAATCCCCCAGCCGAGCGAGGACAGTTCGCGCAGCTCCTGTTCCCCATCCAAAAAGACGCCGAGTCCGACGAAAGGGTTTAAAGACGAAGCAGACAGCATGTCTTTTACCGCTCGAGGAGACAGTAAGCGACCGTTGCCTCTCACCGCCTCCATCAGTTCGATGACAACGCGCGTCAAATCCTCTGTCGTCGTCCACAATCCGGCCGCCGCTGGATACGGATAGTGCGGGATGATGGGGGCGACGGAATGACCGTGCTTGTCGTGTCCGCTCGAAAACGCCACACCTTCCACCTCGAAGTCATATCCACTCGCATGCATACGGAGCGGGATGAACAGTTCGTCACGGATCACATTCGCAAACGGACGCTCCATGACGTCCTCAATCAATAGTTGAATTAGACAGAACCCGGCGTCCGAATAGTGAAACGCTTGGCCCGGCTCACCCGTTACATGAACCGGTCCGTCGTGATATAGCGTGTCTCCGTTCAACAAAGCGGTCATCGAAGGTCGTCCGAAGGTGACATCAAGCTCTCCGAAACTGTCCGTCGCATCGATGACCCCGGACTCATGACGCAATACTTGACGCAACGTCACCTCGCTACGTTTTGAGGCAACATCTGTGAGTTGCCATGAAACGAGTCGGTCATTCACCGGTTCATCTAACGCTACCTGTCCCGTTTCGACCAACTTCATAACGAGGACACTGGTCAGAAACTTACTCATCGAACAGGCATTGAAGCGCGTGTCCGCCGTCACCGGTCGACCGCTCCCCGCCGATACCGTTCCGAACTGTTTAGAGTCCATGAGTCGCCCGTGTTCAATCCAGGCGATGCTACAACCCGGGACGCGATGGTATTTCATCCGCTCCTCGATATATGCTACATCTAACGGCATCACGCAACTTCCTCTCCTAAAGATAATCTCACCGCATCACAATCAATTCGGACAAATCGTCAATCGAATCATCGGCGTCTGCTTCAGACTCCTCCCAGCGGTCGTTCCGTTTCCAAACCGTCCGCATGCCGACTCGCTTGGCGGCTTGAATGTCATGGAGCGCGTGGTCCCCGACGAACATGGCAGTTCCTGCTGTAACGTCTAATCGTTCGAGCGCCCGATGAAACAGCGCGGGGTCTGGTTTTTTCATGCCTTCCCATTCAGAGACGAGCACACAATCGAAATAATCGCGGATGCCTAGACCATGGATCGACTTCATTTGGAGTTCGCCAAACCCGTTCGTGATGATGCCGAGCCGAAGCCCACGCGCTTTCAAGGCGCTTAGCATCGGTTTTAGATTCGGGAACGCGACGCAGAAATGCTGAAACTGGTTCACATAGTCATCGAGCAGTTCTTGTCGAGTGATGCCACTAATCTCAAACTCCTGAATCAACTGGTTATACACCACGTCTTTCCAGCGGTAGCCGTGCTGGTCGAGTTCGATGAAGCGCGTGACATAATCTCGTTCCTCGATGCCGGTCAGATGTCCCTTCAGTCTTGCATACTGGTCATGGATGAACCGTCGCACGGATTCATCCCGGTTCAGCAGCGTGCCATCCAAATCAAAGAGCACGGCTTTCAACACAGACATACCGGTCGTTTGAATCGTTTGAGTCAGTGACATGGGAGCGAATCTTCAAGCACGACGACGGTCTTCGCTTCCGTATCGACAATCCGCGTACGCGTATCGTTTTTCGACAGCAATACGGGCTCACCCGTCTTATCAAAGCAATACGCCATCGGAATCGAAAATCCACAGTTTCGGTACGACCCGTCGGCGTGGCTCGTCCCGAGAATGATGGAGCGTTGTTGCATCGCGATTTGCTTCGCTTCTCCAGACCAGTCAGTGTACTGCTCTTCACTGAACATGCCGACGCCGATCGGATTGAAGATGATTTGGATGGGTTCTTCCGATTTGAGTCCGTCCAGCCCCATAAAGATTTCTCGACAGAGCACATACCCGTATCGGCGACCGTCGTCCTCCACGGTTGAAGGCATGAACAGCGGCATCGTTTCCGGAGTCTTGGCACGGTCCAACACCGTCTCTCCTCGTTTGTCGATGATGAGGGCCCTGTCCACGTTCTTCTCGTTCCGATAGCCCATCACGACCGCTGTCTGAAACGTCTTCGCGAGCTCCTTGACCTCATCCAAATGTGTGTATTGACAATAGCCTTCTGGATACAACACCAAGTCCACCGTAGGGTTCGCTTCAATCTCTTGAATGAATTGTTCTAGGTGTTGCTCCATTTGGGGTTGACCGATCAGAATCCTCATTTGTACCGCACATCCTTCTCTCATTTGTTTTGTTTAGAATCAATCGTCTCACTTCGAAGTAAACCCGACTGAATAAAGAGGTTTCTTCTCTTGAACTGCCTCGACCACGCCTCCGGCAATCTCTTCATGCGTTAACCAACGGCGCTCCCCCTTCTCGACCTGATAGCCGAGTTGCACTTGGTGATAACGGACGTCTTCAGGGATTGTCAGACCGTTTCTCACATCGCTTGAGTTGGAGCGGCTCCCGAGAACATGGAACACGTCCGTGCCCCCGCGCAGTACTGACAACACACACGGCAAGGCGTCAGCTGCGTCAGAATGAATCCAGGCAACGACCAGGTCGAAATCTCCATGAATCGCCATCGAACGTCGCAGTGCCTCCTTCAGACGCAAGTCGTCCCGATAGTCGACCAAAACGGCAGACAGCCGACCCGGCGATTGCTCGCTCAATCGACTCATGTTCTCGGCATCCCGTCCGATGATGGACACGTGATACCCAACCTCTGCCAACCAAAGGACCGTCCCCGCCAGCATCCCGCTGCCGCCAATCACTAACGCATGTTTCACGATCTATCTGTCCCTTCTGTCCGTTTATAAGTAAGGAAAGGAATCCTGACTGACGAGAGCGAAATCTACATACAATATCCCCTCAAGGAGGCATGATTCCCATTCCATCGACCATCTATTCCATCAAACCAATCGAGTCGTCACGCGAACTCGATGACTCGTTCCTTGTCATGAACCAACTGCGCACCGACCTGACGCTCGAGGCCTATCGCGAGCTCGTCGCCGCTATGCGACCGCAAGGCTATGAACTGTATGCGTTATACGCCGACGATACCATCGTCTCACTCGCGGGGATCGAGGTACGTGTCAATCTCTATCTCGAGAAGCACGTCTTCATTTACGACCTCGTGACGTGCGCGAACCATCGCTCGAACGGATACGGCGAGATGTTGCTTCACTTCGTCCACGAATACGCCCGCGACCTTGGTGCCAAATACATCGCCCTCGAGTCAGGACTCGCTCGAACCGAGGCGCACCGTTTTTATACAGATAAGATGGACTACGCCATCACGAGTTATTCGTTCCGTAAACAACTTTGATTTCTATGTAACGAAAAAGGAAGAGCCGAACGCTCTTCCCGTCTTTATTATATCGTGATTCACGAGCCAAAAACAGACTGTCTTCTCCTAAATTCATCCACTATACTGTGAAGACAACCTGACTGAAGGAGAGATGAAGCATGACTGATGACATGAGACCGCTCGACCCCGGCCCGTTTTTCCACGGCACAAAAGCCGAACTGAAGCTGGGGGATTTGCTTGAACCGAAGCGACGCTCGAACTATCAAGACAAGCAGTCGAACTACATCTATTTCACGGCCTCCCTCGACGCCGCCAAATGGGGTGCCGAACTGGCGAGCGGTGAGGCTCGTGAGCGTATCTATCTCGTCGAACCGATGGGTGACTTCGAGAACGACCCGAACTTGACGGACAAACGCTTCCCTGGCAACCCGACCCGGTCGTACCGGTCGAAAGCCCCGCTCAAAGTCGTGGCCGAGCTCAGTGCGTGGGAACGCCACCCGGACGATGTGATCGCGCATATGCTGGCCTCACTTGAGAACCTGCGGCAAGCCGGAGAAAATGTGATTGACGACTGACACGAAGGAGAAGCACCTTGAAGAAATCCCACAACAAACGCAAGTATCTCTTGATGTCTATCGAAGCGACTGATTGGCTCTACGTCTCGACAGCAAGAAGATTAGCACCAGACTGGCTATCGCTGAGATTGCAATCTTAAGCTGAAATCCATTTGTCAATCCTTCAATCACATATCCCTTTAGTTTTTGGGACAGACTCGCTTCCGGTATCCAATCAATCACATAGCCAATTCCTAACATTGCGGGAAGGCTTATCACGACATAGACGATGATAAACATGAGTGTGAACGTCTTGATCTTTATCGTCTCCTACCTCCATTTCTGGTTGCACTGAATCGTAAAGTCTCCCGACCAAATAGAAAATGATACAATCCATCCAATAATTGGCTCATAAATAATAAAGAATAGACACTCTGTGTATATGTCGATGCCAACATGTATACAGAGTGTCTTTCGTATTAATTTTCTCTAACGTACTTTGCGAAACTATCGAGGATTGCCTGCCAGCCTTGGCGCTGTAACTCGAGCGGATTCATCGATTCCGCATCGAAAGTTTCAACGATTTTAGTCTGCTCACCTTCTGAAACAAATGAAATGCTTACTTTACGGTCGTCTTCGAGGCGATATTGAATGAGGTGATTAATTTGAACCTCATCATACACACCTTCAAAATCGAAGGCCATACTCTTGTCTTTCGCCTCCATCCGACTTCGAAACTTTCCTCCGGCTCTCAAGTCATTTTCAGCTTCCGTCGTATGCCAATCTTCGGATGCATGATTCCACTGTTTGATGTGTTCAGGGTCCGTCCAAAGTCGCCATACTTTGTCGATAGGTGCTTCAATAATTGATGACACCGTCACTGTATTTGATTCCATCTAATGATCTCCTTTGAAATGAATTGTTTCTAAACGCTTTAACGTCGACACTGGATGACATCCAACTATCCTTTACATCACTTTCATTCGATATGCGTTCGATGAACCCCTTCTCCAATCTAACTAAATAGAAGAAGGCGGTTTTTTGAATTGAGTCGAATGATTTGTATGAACGAGTGTGAACGGATCCGCGAGCGACGCGGCCGCCGCCTCCGTTTGAGACATCGTCTCTTCCGTGACGACCGCCTCTTGGCGTCGTAATCGGAACGCCCGCTCGAGGCGGCTCGTCAGCAAGTTGCTGAGGAAGACGAGCAGTGACAGGCCGAGAGCCGGAACGAGGAACATATGGTTCGTCATCCATGTCGTCGCTGTGAACTGCGTGAAATAAAAACCGAACATCGACGACCATTCAAACAGCGTCGGTCGGACCCCTTCAAACAGGAAGACGGTGCCTCCGAAAAAGACGCCGAACAACGACAGATGAATGAGCAACATGAGTGTTTGCACGAACTGTTGCATGAAGACGATGACCAACGTCGGAACGAGGTGCGGCCATAAGTGTTTCCTTGTCCGGTGCCACACACTGCCGCCCAACGTCTCGGCGACGATCATAAACTCTTGTTTGAGCAATTGCCGGACCTCTGTAATGAGATAAAGCGTGACCGCAGGCAAGCCGAGCGCCACGAACACCGTCAACTGCAGCGTCACGCGGTCCAGCAGCGGCGGCACCATGGTCGAATCCGCGAAGAAATAGGACGGGAATAGCATCATCATAGCCAACAAAGAAATCGGTAGAATCAAAAACCCGTCTAACACCATTTTGAAGATTCGGTTCACGCGCGCCCCGCGAAACGCGAGTGGAATCCCGATCAATAGGCCGAACGCCATCCGTCCGAGCGCAACGGTCGCACAAATACCGACCGTCCACTTAAAGCCTTCGATCATCATCTGGAACAAGTCGTTGCCGGCCCGGTCGGTACCGAGCCATTGATCTTTCGACGGTTCAAGCGGTGGAATGCCAATCAACCGACCTTCGTCGGAGTAACGGTTCAAAAATTGGTCGACTTGGCCATCGCGGAATACGGTATTCCCGATACTTAGTAACAGCAAGCTGGCAAAAATGACGAACCCGATGATGAAAATCGGGTCCCGCAGTAACGTGCGTCGCATCAAATCCCTCCTTTCCAGGCGTTCGGGATGAGCCATTCCGCTACTAAATCCAATAGGAAAATCGGGATATAGACGACCAACAAGATGACGAGCAGGATCGGCATGACCGGATTATAGACGGCGAACCGGAAAATCCCTTGCACGTTGAACAAATACTCGATAATCAACAGACTCGAGAGCACCGTGATCAAGTTCGAGCGGAAAAAGAGGTAGAAGCGGTACACCAAATTCGGGAGCAAATGTCTCCAGAACAGGGCGGCCGGTCGGACGCCTTTGGCCCGGGCCAGTTCGAGAAACAACGACACCTCCTCCTCGAGGATATGTTTCGTCAACCACTTGAGGAAGAAGAACAGAATCGTGAGCGTCAACGTCACAATCGGCAAAAAGCGTATGTATTCGGCGAACCCACCTGCGACTTCAATTCGATCGAACCCTGTCTTCTTATAAATCGTGATGGCAAGAAATTGCGAGAAGATGAGCCAAAACAAATCCGGGATCATCTCGAGCGTCTGGCTCGTTTGCTGGAGCACCGTGCGCACGCGCTTTCCGCTCCGATAAAAGAAATAGGCGTACAGAAGGGCGAACCCGACCGAGACGATGAGTGACGTCATAAAGATGATGACCGTCTCTTTCATGAGCGGGGCGAGGTCTGGCAATAACGGTAACTCGCGTTGTGCGGTGACGTTGTAGTATGTAATCTCATCGAGTTTCGCCAACTGACTGAATTGTTGTTGAATCCCATTCCAGTAATTTGATGGCACGAACTCGAGTTGCACGACGAGTGACGGCAAGGCACTGATCGCAATCAATACAAATAGCGTGATGAAAAACTGAGCCGATTTTTGAGCAATCCAATTCATCCGATTCTCTCCTTTCAAAAAACAAGTACAATCTCATAACCGTTTCGAGCTTGCTTATAAACCATAAACTATAAAATCCAAAAAATGCTTCCAAAATAAAGCATATCCTTCATCCCGAAGTAAAATTTCCCCATTTACACTGTTATGATTTTATCATAATCATTTATGAATAAAAACAATATTCCGAAAATTTCAGAAATCTAAATTGTCTCTTGATTAAACAGTTTCTGCATGAAAATCATCGTTCTTTAAAACTTGACGACTTCCGTTAGACTCACCTTATTGCTTTATCGGAAAAGTAGATTTCAATTAATAATTAAATTCATAGGATGAATGGCAGAAAAACCATAAAAAAAATATCCTTCTAATCAGAAGAATACTTTAGTATGTTGAAAAGAGCGTATCGCCATCTTTCGACTTCAACACATAGTCAACTCCAGTCGAATTCACTTTCGTCAACGTGACGGTACAATCAAACAACGTGCCTGGTCCATATGCAACGTCCTCCGGTATGTCCGGAAAATCGTAAGATTCCTCTTCAAACCAGAGCGTCACGCCGCCTTGTTTCGACTGATTGTCAACGACATAGCAACTCCCAGTTTCTGTCTCATAACGGCCAAGCGCGCGATCATATGTATCAGGTATGGCAATCATAAAACAAATGATTGCGATGCATATGCTGAATATAGCTCCTAGCAATTTCATCAATTTGCGCTCGCTCCACCATTGTGACATATATACAAATGTCGAAAGCACACATATGAATCCGACAAACCAAAACGCAATTAATTGTGCCAACCTGATCACCTCTTTCATACTGTACGAACATTGCCGAATAATGTTTCATCATCCTATCAGATTAAGGAGTCCTATATGGCCCACTTCCTCAAGTTACAATCTATCTCCATTTTCCTCGCGGTTCTGCTATTATTGAACATTCAACTGCTCGCCAACAGCGGACGGCTCTATTTGATAATGGGTAATATTTATATGATGTTCATCACCGCTATCGGTCTTGCTTCACTCGTCTTGTTCACGCGGCTCATCGTCAAACGAATCAGGCAACTCGCCCCTTCCCCATGGAAACTCTCCCTATACGTGTTATGGCTCCCCTATTTGGCGCTGTTCACTTATGTATGGACACGCATCATCCCTGCCCCTAGTGAAGCGGCATGGCCTAGTCCGGCCGTCGGGCTGTTCATCATCGCGCTCACATTCACGTTCCCGCTCTATGTGTTCATCGTCCATATGGTCGCCCGCTCCAAACAACCAACGACCTAAAAAACGTGTGCAGCCAACGACGGTTGCACACGTTTTTCATGAGAGCTCCTGTCTTCGTTTCTGCCACGCCACGAGCAAGATGCTGATGATGACGAGCAGGAACCACGACGACAGTTTGCCAAGGTCGACGAGCGCCCAGCCGCTCAACTGGTTCGGATACGCCCAACCGTTATAGAACGTGACGATATTTTCGGCGAACCAGATGAAGCAGGCGATCAAAAAGAAAGCGACGACAACGGGCATTGTGAAACGGCGGTCGTCAAGCCGATATGTGACGATGGCCCGGCCGAAGACGAGAAAGACGAGACCGATCAACACCCAGCGTAAATCGAGCCAGATGTGGTGCCAAAAGAAATTGAAGTAGATGGCAATGCCCAGACCGAACGCGATCAGCGGTGGTGGCATCTTCAGAAACTTCAAATCGAGCCGGCGCCACGACTGGACGACGTAGCTGCCGACGCTCGCGTACATGAAGCCCGCGTACAGCGGCACACCGAACACTTTTGTCAGCGCCTCGTCCGGATAGCTCCACGACCCCATCTGGACTTTGAACAGCTCGAGGCCGAGCCCGATGACGTGGAACCAACTGATGACCTTCACTTCTTCCATCGTCTCGAGCCCGGTCTTGACGAGCACGACCTGAACGAATAGACACCAGATAAGCAGCACATCATAGCGTGGGAGCGGAAAGTCGAACCATTTCGTCAGCGCGAGCGCCCCGAAGATGGCGACCGGGAAGATACAGCTGAGTGCCTGCTCGTAACCAAAGATGAACAAATAACGGAGACGTCGCATCCTCTCACCTACAATTCGATGTATTCGTATAAGAACGACGACTCGCCGTCAAAGAAGCGCGGGTCGTATAAGCCAAGCCGCTCGCTATCCTCGACGACGACAACGAACGGGGACCATTGTTTCAGGGTGATCGCTTCTTTATTCTCGGCGAAGAGCGGGTTCAAGTCGGCATCGTCCGCACTCGTCAACTCGTATTGGACTTCGGGTTCTTGATAGACCGAATCACGATAAATCGAGACGGTCTCGTCTGTCTTCGTGATGACGGTGAACTGGGTCGGGATGAACGAAGCTGATAGCGCCACTTCTTCGTGATCGGCGGCGTACGACTGATACAAGTACGCCCCTTGCGCACTTTGAATCAAGACGTGGATGACAATCGCAGCCCAGGCATAGCGATACACCGTGTGCCGGACGTCGACCCGACGTGCGATGAGCCAGGCGACGAGGAAGATGCCCCAATAGACGAAATCGACAATCGGGATAACGCCGAACGTGACCCGGACATCGGATAACGGTTCAAAGTAACCCGTCCCCCAGGCGTTGAACAGGTCCGCCGTATTATGGATGAACACGGACAATAGCGCCCACCAGAAATAACGGACATCGGTCACCTTGAACAAGAGACGCACGAGTATGTAGATGAGCAGTGCGAACAACGGCACGAGGAAAATCGAGTGGGTGATGCCGCGGTGCCACATCTGATACATGCCTTCCGTGTCCCAGAGCCGTGAGATGACGTCACTGTCCGGGATTTGGCTCCCGACGAGCGTCGTGACGAACAAGGCTCGTTTTTCGTTTTTGTGTAGCTCACGCTTATCGGCTGCTCCGTAGAGTGTCAAGCCGAATAACGTATGGGTAATGGTATCCAACGGTCTCCTCCTCTTGATGATGGAAAAGACATCCCCCTCACGGTGAGGCGGATGTCCGTTCTTTGCTTATTTCTCTTGATCCATTTTCATAGCGCGTCGTGCGACGACGGCGACAAAAATGACAGCGACAATCGGAATGATTAAAGGCATCCAATTCAACATCCGCCTGTCCCCCTTCTACAAGTGTCGCAAGCAGTATATCACACCTTCATTTCAATCGTTTCAGTGAATGCTCGCTTTGTCATAACGCTCTGCCATCGCTACGATTGTCTCGCGCATATGGTCACGGAGCGTCACCGGTTCGAGCACCTCGACTTGGGTGCCGAGTGACAACAGCCAGAAGACGAAACCGTCGGATACGGCCGCGTCAAAACGAATGAGGAAGCGGTCCCCGTCTTGCGTGATTGACACGTCTTCGCCGAGCTTGTCGAAGATGACCGGGAGAACCCGCTCGTCGACGGCGATGACGATTTCCTCGTCGAGCCCATTATACATGTTGAACGACTTTTGGAAATAGTCGTCCGGTAAATGATGTTTCATGCGCGGTTGATCGTCCTCGACAATTTCTGAGTTGACGATCCGGTCGACGCGATAGTTTCGGATTTCCCCAATCGATTCATCGATGCCAATCAAATAGTACTGCTCATGGTTCCAGTGCAGGTCAATCGGATTGACGACGTAACGTTCACCATCCCGACGGAGCGGGAACGTCCGCTTCGTGGCGTCAAAGCCGACGACGTCCGTGTATTGGAACGAGATCGCCTTTTGCTCTTGAATCGCGCGCTGGATACGGTCGATATGGTATGGAATCTGGCCGTGTTTCTTCTTCGGTGTCTTGATAATCGACTGGAGCGTCTCCGCTTCCGGAATGCTCGTCAGTTTTTGGAGCTTCTCGACGATCCGTTCTGTCACGTCTTCCGAGATGAACTTGGCTGCAACGATGGCGTCGACCATCATCCGAAGCTCATGGATTTCGAAAAGGCGGGCCGAATGCCAATACTTTTTGGCGAGGCCGTTCTTCTCGAGCTCATCCTGCACCTCGAACCCCGAATCGGTCAATGCTTGGATGTCGTCTTTCACTGATTTTTTTGCTAACTTAGAAGTATCTCCAATCGTAGATAAATATTCGAGCAAGTCTTCTAACGTCTTTGGATGATTGTCATCTGTGTGGCGTTCGAAAAACCGTCTCACCTCGAGTAACCGTTCTCGGTTGTTCACGGTTTAATCCCCTTTCACTTCTCTATGTATAATATGTATAAACAGACATTAGCATGTTATTTCCATGAAATAAAGTTATTTTCCATTACAATCGGTTTAAGGAGGCCCTTTCGCTTTGAAACATTATGCGCACGTCAATGGCACGAAAATCGAATATATGGACCGAGGTCACGGTCCGGTCATCGTCCTGATTCATGGGACCCAGTCATCAAGCCTCGAACCGTACCATGTGGACCGTCTTGTCTTGTCCGGATTCAGGGTCATTGTCCCATCCCGTCCCGGTTACGGTGAGACTCCGTACTCATTTTCGGCCTCGCCGCAAGCGTTCGCCGCGAACTTACGTCGCCTGATGGAAGTTATGGCAATCAAGCAATATCACGTCTATGGCATTTCGGCCGGTGGCCCGACGTCCATCGAGCTCGCCTCGCAAAATGAGCATGCGCTTAGCCTGACGCTCGCGGCTGCGGTGACGAGCGAGGTCGATTTCCCATATCGTCGCTACGTCAGCCGAAACGTGGCCCAACCGGCTTTCATCGCACTCCAATTCGCGATGAAACAATTTGTCGCTCGGGCGATTCAAAAACAGCCGTTCGAGGCGACGGCCCGCATGATTCAATCGACGAGCCTGCTCGCACTAGATGTCATTCGTGACGAAGTGACCCCGTACGATATCTTCTTATTGAAAAGGGTCGCCAGTCAGATGGCTTTCGGTCTCGGTGCCCAGTTCGACCTGCGGCAACAAGTAGCTGATGAAGCGTTGCTCGGGGTGTCGTGTCCGACGTATATCGTACATTCGAAGAACGACAAGGCCGTTCCGGTCCGACACGCGCATCATGCGAAGCGACTCATCCCGCATGCCCAGCTCACCATCCTGAACAGCCCTGGCCATTTGATTTGGATCGGGCGTCAAGCGCGAAAGAGTGAGCAACAAATCGAGCGTTTCATCCGTTTTAATTCGTAAGGCACCTGTTCAGGTGTCTTTTTTAGTCTGCTTCGAGTAGTTCAATCAGTCGATTTGTCATGTCTGCCGGGACGAGATATACCGTATGCGTATCGGTCACATCCATAATGCTCGTCGGCATGCCTAAGTCGCCGAGCCAGACGTAATAGCGGTCGACCTTCTCACCTTGATAATTGACTTCCACATCATACTCAGGCGTCGCCATATTCACGATTCCCGGTTGCTGTTCTGCATTCCGAAGCATATCTTCGAATACTTGAATCGCTTCAGGTTCGTCGAACGTCACGATGTCATCCTCCTGAAAACTTGAGAATCCATCCGATTCCGAGACGCGGACCTCTTCCATCCCATCCGTCCGGAAATCGTTCGAGCCACAGCCGGTCAAAGTAAGTGCTAACATGATCAGACATAGAACTGACATATGACGATGTTTCATAACATAGACTCCCTCTGTCTGGATATGATTGATATACGCAAATCAAGCAAGTGAAGTTTCACATCACATGTCAATCGGTCACTCATCCACCCCGAGCACTTCAATCAACTGATTCGTCATGTCTGCCGATACGCGGTAGATGAGGTGTGGATGGGCCACGTCCATCAAGTAGCTCGGTTGCTGCTCCTGTCCGAGCCAATGCTGATGCTGTGCCATCACCCCGCCCTTCCAATGCAGCTCTATATCAAAGTCCGGTTCCCCGTAAATCGAATCCTCGAGCTCCTCATCTACATTGCGCAACATGTCCGCGAACGGTCTCACTTTTTCGATTCCATTGAACATGATGAAATCCGTCTCATTGAACGAGCCGATTCCTGATGACTCAGCGACTCGCGCTTGAATCATTTCTTCTTTATCCAATTCACTTTCCTCAGGCTTTATGAATGCCTCGTACATCGCCGAAGCCACTGTCATTATCGCTCGATTTCGTTTCATGCCCTCCACCCCATTCACGTTGATAGTCATCTTTTACGAAAATCAGGACGAAAGGTTTCACAATTTTTGACATCAGATCATTCATGCCTGTTTCCGCGTTCGCTCCAAGAAAATCGGCAACAGGTTTAAGATGATTGAGATGCTAGTGAGCATCCATAATGCCCGGCCCATGCCAGGGATGACGTCCGCCAATGCACTCCAATCCTCTGCTTCGACCCAAACCGATAAGTAACTATAATCTGCACACACCGTCAACGCTGTCAGCGATAAAGCAAGCGCCATCGGCAGTTTGTAATCTTTCCCGACGCTGAACGTATACAAATTGACCAGTGTCGCCCCAATCGCGAGCAATCCTAAAACCATCCACATTGTCAAATCATCTCCTATTTTTCAAATATGTAAGTTATTACCTATTTTCAGAATAACACAATCCGCTTGATTAATAGAGAAACAAAAAAAGCCGAGCCGAAGCTCAGCCTTTACTTATTGATACGTCCACCCGGTCAAGGTCGCAGTCGCCCCTTCATAACGTAACTGTTTCTCGAGCTCGCTCGGGAAGACGCGGAGCGTGGCGACCGCTTCACCGTCATTGACGAAGCACTCGACACTCGACGAGTCGACGAACACGTGAAGCGACGTCACAGTAATCGCTTTCGTCCGCGTCGTTCCATACTCGGTCGCGAACGGCTCACCTGCATGCGTCCGGTCGATCGTCAATTCGCCCACCTTCGCATCGTAACGGATGACGAGTGACTCGTCGCCGACTTGCAGCAAGTCGAGCGTGAAGTCCGACCCATCCGTTTTCAGCTCGAGTTCATACCGTTCCGGTGTCACGGCGTCGATCGACGTCCCTGACATGTCGATAAACGTGTCTTCGCGAAGTTTTGCCATCTCGGCAACTGGACGCTGCTTGAGCGATCCATCCTCGATTGTGAGCACACGCGGTAGCGTCAAGGCGTGCGCCCAGCCGAAGCGATCCGTCGGATACTTGATTTCAGGCAAGCCCATCCAACCGACGAGCACGCGACGTCCGTCTTGTTCTGTCGTCTGGGGGGCGTAGAAATCGAAACCGAAATCAAGTTCTTCAAACGCGCCGTGGGTGAACGTCAACGTCTCAACATCGAGCTTGCCGATTAAGAAACCGGACTGATAGATGTTGTGATAGCGATGCCCGTCCGGTTCAATCCCTTGCGGCGAGAAGACGAGGATGTGCTGCCCGTCCAGTTCGAACACGTCGGGACATTCCCACATGTAGCCGAACTGTTCGAGTCCCGTCTTAACTTCTCCGAGGAACGTCCATTCGTCCAAATCGATCGAGCGGTACAAGACGACGCATCCCGTCTCGTTCGTACGTTGTGCGCCGACGACGGCATAATAGACGCCATCCTCGAGCCATACTTTCGGGTCACGGAAGTGTTCCGTGTATCCGGCCGGCACGTCTGGAATTGCGACGTTACGACGTTCAATCTTTCCCTCTCGTAACACGCCGATGACCTGCGAGGCGTGACGCGTCCAGTCATCCGTCCGGTGATTACCCGTGTACATGACGTGGAGTTCACCGTCCTTCACGAACCCACTGCCTGAATAGGCACCGTGTGAATCTTCGGTCGTCTCCGGGACTAACGCCACCCCGCGGTCCGTCCACGTGACGAGATCGGGTGATGTGACATGATACCAATGCTTGAGACCGTGTACCGGACCAAGCGGGAACCACTGATAGAACATATGATATTCTCCGTTATAAAACGTGAATCCGTTCGGGTCGTTCAGGAGTCCCGTCGGCGGTTGGATATGGTATCCGAACCGCCACGGGGAAGCCGCCGTCTTCGTGCGGAGCGTCTCCATCTCGAGGGCACTCACGTCACGTAACGAGCGGTAACGCTCTGCCTTCGTCCAACTCATAACATCACTTCCTTTTTCTTAGGCTGCTTCTTTGACTGCTTCTTTTTTCGCTTGGCGTTTCGCCAGCACGAACGTCAATCCGAAGGCGACCGCGAAAGCGATGGCCATACCGATGATATACGAGACGATTGACGCTGGTGCGATCGAGATGATCCCTGGGAGACCTGCCGCACCGAGGGCGACGGCGAGGACTTCACGTCCGACAATGAACGCCGAGGCGACGCCTGAACCGATGATGGCCGCGATGAACGGATAGCGGAGCTTTAAGTTGACCCCGAACATGGCCGGCTCCGTGATGCCGAGAAGTGCCGAGATCCCAGATGCTGAAGCGACCCCTTTCATCTTTTGGTCACGTGTCAAGAAGAAGACGGCGAGTGTGGCCGCACCTTGCGCGATGTTCGACATCGCTGCGATCGGGAAGATGAATGATCCGCCCGTACGTGCGATATCGGCGAGAAGTTGCGTCTCGATAGCGATAAAACTGTGGTGCATCCCTGTGATGACGATCGGTGCGTACAAGAGACCCATGACGAGACCACCGAAGAAGCCGAGTGAGTCGTACGTCCATACGAGACCGTCGATAATCAAGTTACCCGCTTCGCGTGTGATCGGTCCGACAAAGGCGAACGTGACGAACGCCGTGACGAGGAGCGAGAGGAGCGGCGTGAGCAAGATATCGAGTGAAGCTGGCATGATTTTACGGATATTGATTTCAAGTTTTGACAAGATATAAGCGGATACGAGGACCGGCAACACTTGTCCTTGGTAGCCGAGTTTCTCGATCTCAAAGCCGAGAATGTTCCAAACCGGGATATCGCCGACCGTTGCTTGTGCGTAAGCGTTGACGAGATCCGGGTGAACCATGATCATCCCGAGCGCGGCACCAAGGTACGGGTTACCCCCAAACCGCTTGGCGGCGGAGAAACCGATCAGGACAGGTAAGAAGACGAAGGCGGCGTTGGCGAACGTGTTGATCATCGCGGCGAGGTCGGCGATGCCAGGGTACTGGTCAATCAATGAGCTGCCATCGAAGAACAAATCAGGTGCCGTGAGCAAGTTGTTGATCCCCATCAAGAGACCACCGGCGACGATGGCCGGGATGATCGGGACGAAAATATCCGACAACATCTTAACGAACTGTTGGAGCGGGTTGCCCTTTTTCGCGCTGGCCGATTTGACGTCGCTTGTCGACATATCGCCAAGTCCTGTCAATTGAGCGAACTCTGCGTATACCTTGTTGACCGTGCCTGTACCGATAATGATTTGATATTGTCCACCGGTCGAGAACGTCCCTTTGACGACGTCCAAGGCATCCAATTTCTTCTCATCGACTTTCGATTCGTCGTTCAAGACGAGGCGGAGCCGGGTCGCACAGTGAGCCGCGGCGGCGACATTGTCTTTTCCGCCGAGCGCCTCTAAAATTGCTTCTGCTTCTTGTCTATAGTTCATGCTGGTTTCCCTCCTAGCGCTTCAAGCACGCGTTGTTGTGATGGTATGGCTGGAATCGCGCCGTATGCCGTGCACGTCAATGCGCCGGTCACGTTCGCGTATTCGATGTCCTGCAAGAGTCGGTCGTCATCCATACCGAGTGTCGACAACCGATACAGATATGCTCCGACGAAAGCATCGCCCGCTCCCGTCGAATCGACGCTGTCGATTTTGACGGAGGCGATGACGGCTTTGGCATCTTTCGTCGTGATGAGTGTCCCGCGTGACCCGAGCGTGATGGCGATTCGTTTCGCACCCGCTGCGAGAAGCGACGCGACCGCTTCGTCTAAATCGTCGAGCCCCGTCAACAAGTGCGCCTCTTCTTCGCTCAACTTGACGAAGTCCGCTTCGGCGATGAAGTGGAGCGAATCTTGTTTGAACGCCTCAAGGTCGGTCACGAGCGCGTCACGGTAGTTCGGATCGAACGAGACGAACAGGCCGTCACGTTTGGCGAACTGAAGTAGTTTGAAATAGGCGTTCTTTAACTCGCCGTCGAGGAGCGCCGTCGCCGACCCGAAATGGACGATGTCTCCAGGTTTGAATACCGACAAGTCAATCGACTCGAACGCGTAGTCACCGTCGCTGCCGCGGCGGAACGTGAAGTCACGCTCTCCGTCTTCTTGAATCGAGACGAACGCGAACGTCGTGTCACCTTCCTCGACAAGGTTCTCGACGCCGACACCGTTATCGACGAGCGTCTGTTTTAAAAAACGACCGAACGGGTCAGCCCCGACTTGTCCGAGGAAACTCGAATTTCCTCCGTGTTTACTGACGACCGCGGCGACGTTTGCCGGTGCGCCCCCTGCTTTCTTCACGAATGTCGTCCCGTTGACGAGGTCGCTCGACGCGTCCTCACAAACCCAATCAATCAATAGTTCCCCAATGCAATGTACGGTGTTCATCCGTCCACCTCCGTGTCTAAATGGTTGCTTCGTAGCATCTATCGAACCGGTTCCAAAATCGAATAAAAAAAGTGTTGCGGAACCGGTTCCGCAACACAAATGTAAACGATTTAATTTTAAATGTCAACGCTTTCGCGCAGTTTTAATTCAAAAGTTGTGAACGTTTTCATCGGGATGGTGTCACCTGTTAACAACTGGAGAATCATGTCAGCCGCACGGGACCCGGTCCGACGATACGGAAGATGGACCGTCGTGATGGACGGATGCAGCACTTCGGTGAAATCATAACCGCCGAATCCACTCACTGAGATATCGCCCGGGACTGTTTTGCCGGCGTTGGCAAGCCCCTTCAACACACCGAGGGCGATGTTGTCGGTCGCACAGACGACGAGCGTCGCTCGATCCGTTATCTCAGCAAGCGCTTCGCCGATTGGGATTGCGTCCTCGATTTTAAACGTCGTCGTGTATGTCGTCACGTTCGCATCCACTTCTTGGAACGCTCGCAAAAAGCCATCCCGTCGCGCCTGTCCGACGGCGATATCGTACTCCTCCACGCCCACATAGATGATGTCGCGATGCCCCCAATCCATGAACTGCTTTCCGAGGGCATACGCCGCGTCAAAGTCAGGATAGACGAGACTATGCACTTGTTCATGTTCCTGACCGATTAACAGAACGGGGATTTGAATGTCTTGTATCGCCTGCAAGTGCCGTTCCGTCACGGTCGTACCGAGCCAGATGATGCCGGCCACTTTCTGTTTCGCCAAGTTGTATAGCTGCTCAATCTCACGCTCCGTCTGTTGGGCCGTGTTGACGACGAGCATTTGATACCCGCGTTCGGTCAGTCGTTCGTCGATGCCCATCATCGTCCGCGAGGCAGCATAGGAATCGAGCCGCGGCACGATGACCCCAATCATTTTCGTCTGTTTGGACTTCAAGCTTTGCGCGAACTGGTTGGGCTCATAGTTCGTCTCTCGGATGACGCGCTCGATCTTGTCGCGGGTCTCCTGTCCGACCGAGCCCCCGTTCAAGTAACGGGAAACGGTACTTTTCGCAACCCCGGCCAGCTTGGCGATGTCGTTGATTGTCACTTGTTTCATCTGAAAAACCTCCATACGAAAAAACTGACGCGTCAGACGCCGTCAGTTCAGTGATTGATTACATATCGTTTTTTAAAGTTTAAATAGTAAAGGCCATTCCGTTTCTCGAACCCGTTCTTCTCGAGTACATGGCGTACCGCTTCCTGATGCGGACTCGTCGGCGGGATGCCGGCGCGGACGGTATGCCCTTCTTTCAAATCGGATTGCTCGAGCGCGAGGCGGAGCCCTTCTGTCGCATAGCCCTTGTCCTTGAATGGGTCGAACACCATCAAATCGAGCTGATAAACGCGAGCCAGTTTCAAGAGCAAGATTTTCCCGACCGTTTGGCCATCGACGCGGAGGTCATAATAGAAATCCTCCCCGTAACTATGGGCGTCGGCTGAGTACACCTGCTCTTCCCCCATCTCGACAAAGATGCCTTTTAACTCTTCGGCTGACATACCGTAAGAATTTTGACCGTATTTTTTAAAATGCTCATATTCGATCTCATCAATCTGACGAATAGGTTGACGCACGATTTCCATCCCGTGCCCTCCTTAACAGTTATCTCTTAATGTTTCCACATTCATTATATACGAACGGCGCCGTGAAGCGCAAAAGATAACCGAAATCAGACCGGTTCGATATGGATGTGGACCGAATCGACGGCATGATGCTCGTCGAGCTCACGTTCGATATAATCACATAAATCGTGCGCCTCCTCGACGGTGAGGCTTCCTTCGACGGCAATCGTCACATCGAGCATGACGTGATTGCCGAGGTGACGGCCTTTGATTTCACGGACTTCTTTGACGGCATCGAACTGTTGAATCGTCTCCTCATACGAATCGACGAGGTCCGGTGGGAACCCGTCCGAGAGCTGATGCGTCGCGTCGAGAAAGATTTGAATCGCCGTCCGGATAATCATTCCGGCGATGAGCACGGCGAGCACCGTATCCATCCATGGTAATTTAAAGTAGGCGAACAGGACGCCGAGCGTGGCCCCGATTGAAATCATGGCATCGGCGAGATTATCTTTCGCCGCCGCCTTCAAGGCAAGCGACCGGGTCTGCTTCGCCAATCTCGAGTTGTACGCGTATACACCGAACATGACGAGCGCACTTAGGAATGCGACGACGGCCGCGAGCGGATTCGGCTCGACGTATTTGCCCCCGATCAACGTGGCGATGCTATTCAATAGAACGAACACACCGACGGCGACCATGATGAGCGAGGCGACGAGTGCGGCGAGCGTCTCCATCTTGGCGTGCCCATATTTATGTTCCGCGTCCCGAGGCAGCGCGGCGATGCGAATGCCGATATAGACGGCGATTGAAGCGATGATATCGGTCGTATTATTGAACCCGTCGGCGAGGACGGCTTCCGAATTATACACATAACCGAATACGACTTTTAGGACAGATAAGACTAAATACGTCGTGATGGATAAAATGGCGCCTTTGAGCGCTTTTGGTGGATGAGTTGTCGACTGCATCCGACCACCTCCTTTGTAGCTAAGTCAGTATACCAGTCGAATGTCGTGTGGGCATAGAGAAACAGTGTTTCCCTTACTCAAATAAAATGGAATATATTCCCGGTAGTTTCGTCTTTCGAAAATTATGGTAAAGTAAATGAGAAGATACCTAACGGTTACCCAACAAAAGAGGTGAAACGAATGTTTACAGAACGTGATGGAATCAAGCTTCGTTTGGAACAAATTGACAGATTACTCGCCGATTTGAACCGAGAAGCAAAACAATTGATGGCTCGTCTGCGCGAACTCGATGCGAGTGGTGAAAACCCGCATGAAGTGACGCTCAAGCCGGAAGACCGCGATACGCTCAAATCGTCAATCGACGAGACGCTCGAAGCGTTGCAAAGCCGCTCGAAACGCCCGATCAACCCGAACGATGAGAAGAAGAAAGAACTCGCCTCGCATAAGGCGCTCATCGACGAGTTGTCGGATTTACTCAGCAAGAAAAAATGAGACGCCTCCGCGTCTCATTTTTTCGGTAAGGAGATACTATGACATACATCGTAACGACCTGTTTACGCCCGACCGAGGCGATCACCGAACGCGCCGAGGCCCATGCGGCGACGTATGGCGCCCGTTTCGTCACCCGGCGCAAACATTCAATTGAGACGTTGAAACAACGTCACCACGCCGGCGTGCTTGTGTTTGACAAACGTCGTGTCGAATACACCCCGCTCGACGGCGATGAAGCGTTCTTCTTCCATCCATCGAGCTCCGTGTTCCGGGTGAAGCAGCTCGCGCGCGGCGGGAACGACCCGCTCGTCGATGCTGCCGCAATCAAACCAGGTGACCGCGTCCTCGACTGCACGCTCGGGCTCGGCTCAGACAGCATCGTCCTCAGTCACGCCGTCGGTCCGAGCGGTCATGCCGTCGGCCTCGAGAGTGAATTCGTCACCGCGATGCTCGTCAAAGAAGGCATGACCGTCTGGGAAGAGAAACATGATGCGGTCAATGAGGCGATGCGTCGACTCGAGGTCGTCTGGACGGATGCCCTCACATATTTAAAGACGTGTCCGGACGCTTCGTTCGACGTCGTCTACTTTGATCCGATGTTTGAAAAGACGATTTCAGAATCGGTTCACTTGAACCCATTACGATCCCTCGCCAACACGAATCCACTGTCTGTTGAACTCATGACGGAGGCCCGTCGTGTCGCGGCCAGACGAATTGTCCTAAAGGCTCACTTCGAGAGTGAGACGTTTGAAACGTTTGGTTTCACAAGGATTGTTCGCAAAACGTCCAAATTTCATTACGGCATCATCGATGTAGGGACTCCAACCCTTTAGGTCTTAAGGACCAATAGGGACGAAAGTCTCTTTTTTTGATTCTTATTTTCTGAATATTGACATTAATCTGACACAAGTTTAATGTTGGATTCAAGCTCACACAATTTCCCATTATTTTCACAGGAGGTTAGTACAAATGAAAAAACGTTCCATCCGTCGCACGACGCTCGCCGTCGCGCTGACATCGGTCATGAGCGTCAGTGCGATCCCGGCCGTCGGTGCCGCTCCACTCGCCTCTTCACCGTTGCCAACCCCGAGCACGAATGCTCCATTCGATCACAACATCATCGATGAGGATCGACTCGCCAAAGCGCTCGAGAAACGAGGCGTCATCAAAAAAGGGCTTTCGGCCACTGAACGCCAAAAGGCCGTCGATGCCTATATCGAGAAGAAACAAGGAAATGCGAAAGATGTCCATAAGCATGGCTTGAACGATAAAGCCGCTGAAGCAAAAGAGAAGATACATAACCAATTCGAGAAAGAATCGAAGCGGCTCCTCGACAAAGCGAAAAAAGGACAAGCGAACTATCGTAAAGGCAAGCCGAACGGCCAAGTCAAAGTCGATCCGGCCCAGCAGGCTGGCTATAACGGCGCCGTCCGTGAAGACAAAGTACTCGTCCTTCTCGTCGAGTATAGCGACTTCAAACATAACAACGTCGTTCAAGAAGAAGGCTATCTGTATAGCGATAACTTCAGCAAAGAGCACTATGAGCAGTATATGTTCGGCGACGAGTCGTTCGAACTGTTCAACGGTGAGAAGGTCCAAACGTTCAAGCAGTACTACGAAGAACAATCGGGTGGTAGCTACACGGTCGATGGCACGGTCTCAGACTGGTTGACGGTCCCGGGCACGGCGAAAGACTACGGTGGTGACAATCCGGCTGGCGGGAACGATAACATCGGACCTGGTCCACGTCAACTCGTCAAAGACACATTGAACGCGGCGGTCGCGTCAGGATTAGACCTTGCGGATTACGATGAATACGATCTCTATGACCTCGATGGTGACGGCGACTTCAACGAGCCGGACGGCTTGGTCGACCACTTGATGATTATCCACGCCGGTACTGGTCAAGAAGCGGGTGGCGGTGTCCTCGGGGATGACGCAGTCTGGTCACACCGTTGGGTCGTCGGGAACAGCCCTTACCGCGTAGCTGGAACGACAGCAGACGTCCCGTACTGGGGCGGTCAAATGGCGGCATTCGATTACACGATTCAACCAGAAGACGGCGCAGTCGGCGTCTTCGCCCACGAATACGGTCACGACCTCGGTCTTCCAGATGAGTACGATACACAGTACACAGGTCAAGGCGAACCGGTCCAATCATGGTCGATCATGAGTGGCGGCAGCTGGGCTGGTAAAGTGGCAGGTACGGAGCCGACGAGCTTCTCGCCACAAAACAAAGAGTACTTCCAAAAATTGATGGGCGGCAACTGGGCGAACATCACGGAAGTTGATCTTGAAGATATCACGAAACAAGGTTTCGTCTCGAAACTCGATCAATCCGTGACGAAATCGACGAACCCTGGATTGTTGAAAGTAAACCTTCCAGATAAGAAAGTAAAAGGCATCGAACCTGCTTTCGGCGAGTATTACTATTACTCGACAAAAGGCGATAACTTGCATACCGAACTCGCAACACCAACGGTCAAACTCGGTGCGGACGGTACGCTCGCGTTCGACACACGTTTCGATGTCGAGTACGACTACGATTACTTGTACGTAAAAGCACTCAGCGGCGGCAAAGAAGTCGTTCTTGACGTCTATGGCGATGACAACACTGGAAACGGTGCAGAATCGACGAACGGCGCATGGGTGAACAAATCGTACGACTTGTCACAGTTCGCTGGTCAAGACGTACAGATCGTCTTCGAATATGTGACGGACGGAGGACTTGCGCTTGAAGGGTTCGCACTCGACAACTTGTCGATCACGTCAGGTGGTCAATCGCTTCTCGCAGATGATGCGGAAGGCGCAGAGAAAGTCACGCTCGACGGCTTCGTCAAGTCGGACGGCTATGACACGAAACCGCACTACTACTACCTTGAATGGCGTAACCATGAAGGTGCAGACACAGGTCTCTTGAACGGCCGTGGCGTCAAGTACAACACAGGTCTCGTCGTCTGGTATGCGGATGACTCGTTCTCAGACAACTGGGTCGGCATCCACCCGGGTGAAGGTTTCCTCGGTGTCGTCGACTCGCACCCTGAGGCACTCATCGGTAACTTGAACGGGAAAGAGACAGTCGCGGGCAGCACGCGTTACCAAATCGCGGACGCGGCGTTCAGCTTAGATAAGACGCTCCCATGGTACATCGATTCACCGAGCCGTGGCATCTATGACTACAAAGCACAACCAGGCGTGAAACAGTTCAACGACGCCAACACGTACATCAACTCGCTCATCCCAGATGCGGGCCGTAAACTTCCACAATACGGACTCGTCGTCGACGTCGTCGGCGAAGCGAAAGACAACTCGGCTGGAGCTGTTTGGGTCCGGACGAAGTAAGCTTGATTCAACAGACCCCCGCCCTTCTCACCACGAGAAGGAAGGGGGTCTTATTATTCTAAAAAAGCTTGAAATTTCAGATCAGACTGTGTAACATACTAGATGTAACCGCCTCTGTAGGTTAGTGGCAGACCTCAGCAATGGTAATGCTGCAGCACGAGTTCGATTCTCGTCGGAGGCATCAAATGAAGCGACCGTCCCTTTATAGGATTGGTCGCTCTTTCTTTTGGTCATGGAAACTGTCTTGACACGGTTTCCGTTCCTCTATAAACTTGTAAAGTTGACAGAATGAATGATTTGGAAGGAGTACGATCCCCATGCTCAATGAATGGTTATGGATTCCTTCTGCCTTGCTCACGCTCGGTCTGCTCGTCCTCAGCTATAAGCTGTTCGGACGTGTCGGACTGTTCGCCTGGATCGCGATGGCCTCGGTCGTCGCCAACATCCAAGTGACGCAGCAGATTGTAATCGGTGGTTTCATCTTTACTCTCGGGAACATCGTCTACGGTTCCCTTTATTTAGCGACTGACATCTTGAATGAAAAATATGGTCGTCACACTGCCCGTAAAGGCGTCTGGCTCGGCTTCTTCATCTTGATTGTCTCGACCGTGCTCATGCAATTCGCATTGCTCTATGAGCCGTTCGAAGAGGCGCTGTTCATGCATGAGAGCTTCGAGGCACTGTTCTCGATGCTCCCGCTTATCACGCTCGGCAGTCTCGCAGCGTACCTCGTCTCGCAGCTGTTCGACGTCTTCATCTATTCGAAGATTCGCGCCAAGACGGGCGAGAAAAAACTGTGGCTCCGGACGACAGGTTCGACCGTCGTCTCTCAGTTCATCGACACGCTCACGTTCTGTACAATCGCCTTCTGGGGAATGGAATGGGACATCTGGTGGAACATCTTCATCACGACATATGTCGCCAAGTTCATCATCGCCTGGATGGCGACGCCGTTCATGTATTATGCGAAACGGACCGTCCCACAGGAAGACGAGAAAGAAGAAGCAGCTTAAGCAAAACCGCGAGCCGATGGGCTCGCGGTTTTTTTATTTGCCTTTGATATGAAGTCGCACCGCATAAGGGCGTGCATCTTCAAGCGACGATTTTTCCCGACAAACGGTGAGCGCCACGTACGCGTCGATGGCGAGCGCCTCGATGGCCTTGTCCTTCGCCTCGACCTCTAGTATGGTGTAGGGCGGCAGTTGTTCGAGCTTGACCCACTGCCCGTGTAGATTTTTCGCGTAGATGATTGGTTCGTCGATCGAATAGCGTCGCAACAAATCCTTGACGTTCATACAATCCCTCCTTCACCAACTCTGTCTTTCTATTATAGAAAGCGTTTGCAATCCTGTAAACCGCGCTTCCTAAATTTTGGTGGCTTCCCCCCTTCACGATTCACCATAAATAGCCGATAATCTAGGTAGAGAAATGAGGTGAACCGATGCGCTATCGACGACAAGAAACGTTTCGCTATATCTTACCAACTCCCCGCTTCATCCCGTATCGCCTCATCTGGGAAGACAAAGAATTGCATGACGGGGAAGCACAACTGCTCAATATCAGTGCCCACGGTCTGAAGATGCGGTGCGACTATTTATTTCCATTGTCTGAAGGGTTAAAAGTCCAAGTGAAACTGGACCTCGTCCAATTGATTCAACCACTGGATGTGACCGGACACGTCCGTCATCGCGGACAGATGGGAAGCTATTATGACTATGGGATTCTCCTTGAGACGAATTCCGATGAGACCCAACAACTCGTGACGATGATCAAGGCGTATGCTCGAGAAAACCAATGAGAACGTGTCGACTGACACTTCTCATTTTTTGTTCGCCTGATTCCGGGGTATACTAATGAAAACAGAGACAGACGCGAGGTGTAGGTCATGACCAGAAAGTTCTTACTCATTCCATGGGCCGCTGCGATCGCCATCGCGCTCCTCGGCCCGAACGAACCGTTCTCGAGCGGGTTTTTGCTCGACTTCATCACGTATAACACGGATGCCTATGAAGGATATTCACTCTCCTTGTTCAGCATCCTAGGGGTTTATCCGCTCGCCTTGTTCCCGTTGCTCTGGTCCGAGGTGAACCAGTTGCGCCCGAACCCGCTCTTACCGGCTGCGACCGGTTTCGTCGTCGGCGGCTTTATCATCGCGCCGTATTTGGCGTTCGCGCGGCAATCGCCTTATCCGACACCGATCAAACCACTCCCGACACGACTGCTCGGGGTGCTGCTCTTGGTCATCACGATTGGATTGTTCATCGCCGCCTCGACGACCGGCAACGTGGCCGAGTATTGGTCGTACGTCGGACAGAACCAGTTCGTCCGAACGATGACGGTCGATTTCTTCTTGCTCGCCTTCATCCAAATCACGTTGATGAACCGGGATGCCAAACGTTATAAGATGAGCTTGTCGCCTCTACCTTACATCCCGTTGTTCGGGTTATTGTTCTGGTTGATCATTCGCCATAAACAACCTTTCAACGAGGCACCGCCAAGCCGACACAAACTAAAATGAGACGACCCCCTTTCACCTCCAACGTGGAAGGGGTATTTTTATCGAAACCGGGATGATGGTTCCCAAATCGGGCCAGCTCCTCTATAATGAAGATTCAGCTCACAGACGAAAGAAGGTACACCAATGAGATTTTTTAAAGTGATGACGCATACGAACGACAGAGGCGAAGACATCATCTTGAGTGAATACTTCAAAATCAACGACAAACAAGTCGACCAGTTTTTGAAGGATACGCTTGAGCTTGATATGTACGACCAGAAGGTGACACTTAAAGAGTGTCAAATCGCCAAGGACCGTTGGGAATGCCCGGTCGGCGATTTTGTCGTCGTCGAATACTTCAATGAGAAAGAGTTTGACAAGATGACCGAGTATCGTAGCCCGGCACCGAAGAAATAACATGAAAAAGGGATTTCCGACATTTATCGGAAATCCCTTTTTGTATGAAGCGCCGCTCAAGCATCGGCGCCCTTAGTTGGAGTCGTCGTTATCCTGTTCCGGGTCCGGGTCCGGATGTTGTGTCGGTGCCGGTTTTGTGGCTGGATCAGACTGTTCATCCGGTACTGGATCTGGGTGTACCCCAGGCTGTGATTCATCACGTTTCATTGAGCATCCCTCCTCTGCATAATACATGAATTCCACATTCCGTCTTCACTAAAACATCAGTGTATGTCTTTGTTGCCGATGACACGACGCGAGATGGCTTTCTCGATTTCGACGATGACAAAGACGATAAGACCGAACGCGACCGGATAAATCCAGTCTTGCAAATCAAGCGGTGCCGTTCCGAACAGTGTATGCATGAACGGAACGTAGGTGATGAACAACTGTAGCCCGATCAATAATGCGGAAACGACAAAGGCAATTTTATTGTCGAAGAAGTGGCGGTTGAACGCTGGCGCGAGCTCGGTCCGACAGTTGAACAAGTGGAACAATTGCGCCATGACGATCGTGTTGAGTGTGATTGTCTGCAATTTGTCGGTCGAGTAATCGAAATCACCGAGCATATAGTTGATGACGAGACTACCGCCCCCGATCAAAATCGAGACGAACGTGATGCGGAAGACGTAATAGCGACTTAACAACGGCACGTTCGCCGGACGCGGTGGCCGTTTCATCGTGCTCTCTTCTAACGGCTCGAACGCGATGGCGAGAGAGAGCGTGATGGCGACGACCATGTTGACCCAGAGGATTTGAACCGGGCTGAGTGGTGCCGATGCGCCAAGCAAGATGCTCATCGCGACGAGGAGCGCTTGCCCACCGTTCGTCGGGAGCAAGAACAAAATCGTCTTCTTCAAGTTATCGTAGACGCGGCGTCCTTCACGGACGGCGTTATATATCGTCTTGAAGTTATCGTCGACGAGGACCATTTGCGACGCCTCTTTCGCGACTTCCGTCCCTTTAATCCCCATCGCGACACCGATGTCAGCCCGTTTCAAGGCCGGTGCGTCATTGACACCGTCTCCGGTCATCGAGGTGATTAAACCGTTCTGTTGCAGACCTTTGACGAGACGAAGTTTATCGTTCGGGCTCGTCCGGGCGAAGACGTCGTTATGGACCGACGCTTCTTTGATTTCTTCGTCGGACATGTTCGTCAATTCTTTCCCTTCGAGGGCACCTTCGACTTCCATGCCGAGCTCCCGTGCGATGGCGACGGCCGTATCTTTATGGTCGCCGGTGATCATCTTGATGCGGATTCCGGCGTCACGACAAGCCGCGACCGCTTCGATCGCTTCTTGACGTGGCGGATCGACGATGCCATACAAGCCGAGGAAAGTGATGCCGTTCTCGACGTCTTCATGGTCGACCGTCTCTTTCGAGGCGTCGACGCGTTTGAAGCCGCCCCCGAGCACGCGTTGGCCGCGGTCGGCAATCTCTTTTCGTTTTTCATCCCAATAGGCGCGGTCGAACTCCGTGTCTTCCGCCATATCGAACAGGCGGTCCGGGGCCCCTTTGATGAAAATCATGCGCTCTCCTTTATAATCGACGAGCGTCGCCATATATTTGTACTCCGAATCGAATGGAATCTTCGAGATGACGTCCAAGCGCTCAATCGGGCGCTCCGCCTTCTCGGCGAGCGTGAGCAAGCACGCTTCCGTCGGATCACCGTTGACGACCCATTCGCCGCCCTCTTCATACAACTGGGCATCATTACACGTCTTCCCGACAGTGAGCAAATCGATCATCGACTCATCGTCATCCAAATCGAACGGTTGACCGTTCAATTCCAAATCACCGTCCGGCTCATACCCGCTGCCTGACACTTCGATATCGTGTTTGGCCGTGACGACTTGTTTGACCGTCATCTCGTTCTTCGTCAACGTCCCGGTCTTATCGGTACAGATGACCGATACGGCACCGAGCGTCTCGACCGACGGCAGGCTGCGAACGATGGCTTTCTTCTCGGCCATGTTGCGGACACCGAGCGCGAGGATGATCGAGATGACGGCCGGTAATCCTTCTGGAATCGCGGCGACGGCGAGACCGATTGTTGTTAGCATCAACTCGATTGGGTCGAAATCGCGGACGAAATAACCGAACGCGTAAATGACGACAGAGATGACGAGGATGGCAATCGATACCGTCTGACCGAATTTCGTCGTCTGACGGATGAGCGGCGTCTTCACCGTCTCGACTTCAGCGATCGAAGCGTTGATTTGGCCGAGTTCCGTGCCTTCTCCGATGGACGTGACGATCGCTTTCGCGCTTCCTGTCGCCACGCTCGTCCCCGAATAAATCATGTTCTTACGGTCACCGAGGACGGCGTCTTCCGGGACGACTTGAACCTTCTTCTCGACCGTCGTCGCTTCTCCCGTCAATGCCGATTCCTCGACTTTGAACTTCTCGGCTTGGATGACACGGGCGTCAGCCGGGACCTTGTCCCCGGCGGCAAGCACCAAAATGTCTCCGACGACGAGGTCACTCGAGTCAACTTGGCTCTGCTTGCCGTCACGGATGACGCTAGCCTTCGTCTCGAGCAACTTTTTAATGCCTTCTAACGCTTGCTCGGCCTTGTTCTCTTGGAGGTAACCGACGACCGCGATAATCGTCACGACGAGCACGATGACGATTGTATCGATGTACTCCCCTAAAAAGCCGGTGACGACGGCGGCGCCAAGTAAGACGAAGACAAGAATATCATTGAACTGTCGTAAAAATTTTATGATTTCAGGTGTCTTCTCTTTCTCGGGCAATACGTTCTTCCCGTACTGCTCTTGCCGACTTGACACTTCCCCTTTCGACAGACCACTCTCCGTGTCCGTCTCGAGCGAACTCTTTACCGCATCCGGTTCGAGTGCGTGCCAATTTTTGTTCTCCATCTGCATCTCTACTCCTCCTTGGTCATTCCTATATGAAAAGTCTTTCCCCTTTCTGTTCCCACTCCAGGCCGGACTGACACATATGAGCTCGTTTTTTCACTAATTTTATAGATGTTTCTGTTCACAATTTTCCAATTCTCAAGATGGAAACGCTACCACGGAAAAAAGTCGTGTCAGATGGATGAAATGGCTTTACAGAACCGTTCGAATGGTTAACTATAGAGGAAATATAGAACAGAGAGAAAGAGGTACACCATATGGTCATTATTCAAGGTATCGCACTTTTACTGTTGATTCTTGCCTTATTCACATTATTCAGCTACAAAGCCCCGTTCGGGATGAAAGCGATGGGCGCCCTTGCCGGTGCCGCCATAGCCAGTTTCTTGGTGGAGGCGTTCAACGCTTACGCCATCGGCGGCTTGCTCCCACTTCCTTTATATGAAGAAGTCGGACAAGCAGCCGGTTCGTTATCAGGTCCGGCCGCAGCAGCGCTCGTATCGATTGCTCTCGGGATCAACCCGGTCTACGCGCTCATGCTCGGGCTATCGGTCGCCGGCTTCGGGATTCTTCCTGGCTTTTTCGCCGGTTATATCCTCGCGCTCGCCGGTCGAAAATTGGACCGTCACTTGCCTGCCGGTGTCGACATGATCTTTTACGTCATCGTCATGGCACCGCTCGCTCGCCTCGTGGCGACAGGCGTCGATCCGCTCGTCACGAACACACTGACACAAATCGGTGCGGTCATCGAACTTGCCGCGACCCAAAATCCAGTCGTGATGGGGCTTGTCCTCGGTGGCATCGTCACGGTCGTCTCGACGTCACCGCTCAGCTCGATGGCGCTCACGGCGATGCTCGGTTTGACAGGTGTCCCGATGGCTATCGCTGCTCTCGCATTGACGACTTCGATTTCGATGAACTTCTTGCTGTTCAAGCGGTTGAACATCGGGACGAAGAAAGACCAGTTATCGGTCGCCATCGAACCGCTCACGCAAGCCGACCTCATCTCGGCGAACCCGATTCCGATTTACAGCGTCAACTTCGTCGGCGGTGCGATTGCCGGACTCATCGTTGCCATGACCGGCATGGTCAACGACGCCCCAGGCTCTGCTGCCGGGATTCCGGGACTTCTCGTCATGTACGGCTTCAATGACTGGCAGACTGTGACCGTGACGGCGCTCATCTTGTTCGGTGTGGGAATCATCGCCGGGCTCATCGGCAGTAAACTGTTCAGTAACTTCCCAATCACTCGCCAAACTGAAAAAATGGCCGCTTCTGATGAAGAAGCCGCATAATACGAAAGGTTCTCACTCGAGATGGAGTGAGAACCTTTTTGTTATCGTTCCACCTGCACCTCGGTGACCGTCTCTGCGACCGGTGTCCGATAGAGCGGAAAGAAATCCGATGGTCCGTGGCGCAACAAATGGTCTTGATTCAACCGATGATACACCACTTCGTCGAAGACGGCCTGACCGATGTAATACGTGAGCGGCTCATCCCCGGAAAAGCTCTGCTTGAAATCAAAGAGCGCATCTTCCCCGGTCGCACCGCCACCGAGATGAACATACGCCTTGTCCTTCTCGACCGCGCGACGAATCATCTCGCGGAAGAGGAAGTGATTCGGTCGGAGCGCCAAGTAATCCGCATCCGACCCACCAAGATGATAGTGGGCCCCGTCGTCCCCGAACAACATGAATACACCTGCCACGATGAGGCCGTCATGGACGGCGAACAATAGCTCCGTCTCACACGTATCGCTGTTCCACAGGTCCTCGAAATATCGGTCCGGGAAATAATAGACGTCGTTCGCGGCACGCCGGTCCATCGTGGCCCGGTACAGTCGGATGAACTCACACAGTTCATGCGCGTGCCCACAAGCAACCGTCACTTGTTCCCGGACGGCCCGCTTCACGTTCCGTTTTGTCATCTTGCTGAAGCGCTGCTCCAACCGCTCGAACGAATCATCCAGCCGGACATGTACCGTCTGTCGAATCGGGACGGCTGGCCCGAACGCTCGCATCAAATCCGGATCGATGCGACAAGGGTGATAGCGAATCGTCTCGGTGACGGTCGCTTGATTCTCGGGTCGCTGCAGAAAAAGTCGCCGCGCTTCTTTCACGTCCTCGTTCGTGAAGTTGCCTTCACGGAACGGGCCGCCGTAACCGTACGCCGTCACAAGGTCATCATGGCGATGCGCGATTGGACGGCGGATGTACGGGTACAGCAAAATCCCATCATCTTTGGCCGCAACAAACAACTCAGGCTGCTCGCCGGGCTCGCAGTTCGCCACCACATAGTCGTAATGGTCATACGAATCGCAGTTAACCTCGCGTAACCAGTTCTCCCACTCCCAACGGTGTTTCACGATTTGATTGAACATCATCCGTTCCCCTCTTCCTAAAGTTCGTCATTGGTTCGAAGCGTGACAGGACAGTCCGAAGTCGTTTCCTATGTCCTGTTCCCATTCACCACTGACTATTTGAAAGAGCCGGATAGCTTTTTGTTGTTAACAAACATGAAGCGAGTTTGTTCATTCACAATAAAATCATCGTGATTTCTTTTCAATTATTTAAAAAGACGACCGTGCCGAACATGGCAGGTCGTCCTACAGGATTAACTATTGAAGTCGAGGACTCGTTGAGAGCGGGACGACTCACGGGCCATCTCGATAATCCGTGTCGTCAAGAGCGCGTCATGAAGCGGGACGAGCGGACGCCGCGTCGTATAACTATCTGCGAGCGCTTGATAAAACGTCACGTAGCCGCCCGGTTCGATGTCGATTGTCGCTTCCGAATCGATGACGATCGTTCCAGTCTCACGGTCGTGGCATCTGACTTCTCCATGTTTAAGACACGCCTCTTGCGGATCGAGACCAAATTTCAAGAAGCTGCCTTCCGTCCCATGTACTTCGAATCGCGGCGCCTCGATGGCGATGAACGGGTTCGAGCGAAGATAGACCCGTTTCTCTCCATAATGCAACGTCACATGGAACCCATCATCAGATTGGCCCCCGTTTCGTTGAATCATGACATCGCCCGATACCTTGTCCGGTGCCCCGAACAAGACGAGCGCTTGGTCGATCAAATGGCTGCCGAGGTCAAATAGAATGCCTGCTCCTGGCCCAGCGTTCTCGCGCCAGCGGTCACGGACAATCGGACGGAAGCGATCGAACCGGGACTCAAGGACTTTCCAATCGCCGAGGCGTCGTTCTTCCAACAGTCGTTTGACGGTCAAGAAGTCTCCGTCCATCCGCCGATTATGGAATACGTTGACGATGCCGTCGCTTGCCTGTTCGAGTCGGAGTAACGCCTCCCCTTCCTCCGTCGTCACGAACGCCGGTTTCTCGACGAGTACGTCTTTGCCTGCTGTCAGACACCCTTCGACCATGTCTTTATGTAAATGAGATGGTGTCGTGATGACGAACAACGAAGCGTCCGTCGCAAGTGCCTCGTCTAACGTCGCATACACCGCGACATCGCCGAGGACGGCCTGTACATCCTCAGGGCGTGATGAGACGACACCTGCGATTTGGAAGTCATCGAGTTCCTGTAAAAAGGGTAAATGGAATGTCGTCGCGGAAAAGCCGAAACCGACAAGTATTGTATTGATCATCTTGTTTCCTCCCATCAATTCGCTTCTCAGTATATCAAAAAAAGGGGTTGGTTGACCCCTTATGCACTGACACTCTCATCCATATTGTATTCAAACGTGTTGTATCCGTCCCGTGAGTCCACGAAGACGAAGCCAAACCGTGGATAATAACTATTCAAGAACGCATTGTCGGCCACACAGTCGAGTCGAATCGGTTCATGTGTGTCGGCCTCACGCAAGACGTGCTCCATCAGTTGCTGACCGACGCCTTGGCCTTTCAATCGTTCGCTGACGACGATTCGATGGATGTATTGACCGCGTTCGCCATCTTCCCATAAATTGTGATCCCAGTCATCTGCCGGAAGTAAGGCGATCGAGGCCAATACCGATTCGTCTTGCTCGTACACGTAAACGTGTCCCGAGGTGATGTCCGTCTGCACCCGATCCATGAGGTCCTGCTCCAAATATTCCGTCCATTGGTCGCTACCTTGTTGTTTTAGCGCTACGGCTCGTTGTTCGATTAGGTCCGCGATGTGCTTGGCATCGCGTTTCGTCGCGAGTCGAATCATAACGTCCTCCTTTGTATTGCAGTATTTGAAATACAAATATAACGGACCGTTTCGACTCTTTTCAACCATCTTGCTCACGTCATGTGAACGGGACGACCTCGCCACCGTTCAACTGATAACTGTACGACAACGTCGCGTTCAAACTGTGCGATACAGAACAATAGCGTTCGACTGACAACTCGATGGCACGACGGACCCGCTCTTCGGGCATGTCCCCGTCGAGGATGTATAAGATGTGGATGGCCGTGAACTTCTTAGGATGTTCCGTCGCCCGGATCCCGTCGATCTTCATCTCGAACCGGTCGAGCGGCAAGCGCATCTTATGCAAAATCGAGACGATATCGATGCCTGTACAGGCCGCCGTCGCCTGCAGAAGCATCTCGGTCGGCCGTGGACCGGTGTTGAGGCCGTCGACGTCCTCCCCGGCATCGAGCGTCACGTCATGCCCTGACGGTGTCGTCGTCTGGAATGCCATCCCTTGTTTCCAATTCACTTGTAAATGCATCTCAGTCTCCTCCTTATGTTTCGATAGCTTACTATTCCCTTGAATGAGGTATTATTAATCTATGCAGTGAAATTGTCGTTTAGGGAGTTGGTCGCTTGGATTGGTCGGTCATTATTAGTTGGGGACTATATATCGTCCTCGGATTGAATTTATTGTTCGCATTAGCCGTCATATTCGCAGAGCGCCGTGACGTCGGGGCGACTTGGGCATGGCTCCTTGTCCTGTTCTTCTTGCCGATCCTTGGGTTCATCGTCTACATGTTTCTCGGACGTCAGTTGAAGAAGGACAACTTCTTCAACTTGAGTGTCGAAGAGCGCTCGTTCCACGCGCTCCAAGTCGAGAGTCAAATCGATCAAATTCGCCGGAAAGAGACGATGATTGCTCAACCGTTGTTCGAGAAATACGAGCAATTGCTCGAGATGAACTTGCGCTCCTCAAAATCTTTGATTAGTGTCCACAACAAATCTGCCATCATGCACGACGGGGAACAAAAGTTCAAAGCGCTTATGGACGATATTCGAAGCGCCGAGACGGAAATCAATATCCAGTATTACATCATCCAACGGGACGCGCTCGGGAAGGCATTGATCCATGAACTGATCGAACGAGCCAAGGCAGGCGTCAAAGTGAGGCTCCTCTATGACGCGGTCGGTTCGCGCAGCCTCCGCAACTCCGACTTCAAAGAGTTGATTGCCCATAACGGCGAGGTCCGTGTCTTCTTCCCACCGACGCTCGGTTTAATCAACTTCAAGTTGAACAACCGGAACCACCGAAAAGTCGTCATCATCGACGGTAAAATCGGTTACGTCGGCGGCTTCAACGTCGGGACCGAATACCTCGGCCTCGTCGAGAAGTTCGGTTATTGGCGCGATACGCATCTCCGTGTCGAGGGGGATGTCGTCTATCACTTGCAACACCGATTCATTCTCGACTGGAACTATTCCGGCAGCAAGCATCACGACCCGGAGAACTCGTTCTGTTTCGCCCGCCACGATATTAAGGATATGTCTCCAATGCAAATCGTGACGAGCGGTCCGAACTCCGACACGGAACATTTGAAAAACATGATGATTAAAATGATTATGTCGGCAAAGAAACGCGTCATCATCCAGACGCCTTACTTCATCCCGGATGCGAGTTTCATGGACGCCTGTAAGATGGCACTCCTGTCCGGCGTCAAGATGGACATCATGATTCCCGGCAAGCCCGACCACCCGTTCGTCATGTGGGCATCGCTGTCGTTTCTCGGCGAACTGCTCGACTATGGGGCGAACGTGTATATGTACGGACAAGGTTTCCTGCACGCCAAGACGCTCGTCGTCGATGATGAGATTTCAACCGTCGGGACGACGAACTTGGACGCCCGTAGCTTCCGCTTGAACTTCGAAGTGAACGCCGTCATCTATGACGAGCGGGTCGCGCTCGAACTCGCTTCCCTGTTCGAGTCGGACGTCGCCGTCAGCCGCAAGTATACGGTCGACGATTACTCAGCCCGGAAATGGACCGTCCGGATGCGCGAAGGCGTGTCTCGATTGCTCAGTCCGATTTTATAACCTACATCGTTCAGAAGTCGCCCTGTTGTGTCGGATTAGCCATCGACATGATGGGGCGATTTTGATGCGGCGCTGCTAAGAAATCCCTCACCATAAGCTGTGACGATTTCTCGTCAAATTCTAAAAACTGTTAGCATTTAAGAGAATACTCGCTAGTTCTTTCCCGATTTAGGGTATAAAGTATCAGTACGAACGTCCTACATTACCGCTACGGCTAGGAAAGGAGGAAGTATGCGTTCACGCATATGTCATACAATGGCTGATCATGAACCCCTTCACCAAGACCGAGACACCACGAAACCCGATCCTTCCTCATGGGACCAGCTTCCGATTGGCCTGTTCGCCTTCAATCGACACGGCCAGATTGTCAGCTATAACGAAGCATTCATTGATTTGCTTGGCCTGTTGCCGAGCTCGAACTTATCGTTTGAACGATGCTCGTCCTCCTCGTTCGATTTGGCCGCTGCCATCCGCAACGTCTTGAACGGAGAAACGATTCGCATGGCGGGCTGGTACAAAGCGCCGGAGCGGCAACCTCGCTTCATCCGGACGACGATGTCCCCGAGCTTCTCCGCCGATGAACAACTCGATGGCGGTGTCGGCATTTTAGAGGACGCGACCGAACAACGGCGCTACGAAGAGCGGATGGAGCACTTGTCGTCGCTCGACCCGTTGACAGAGCTGTATAACCGGAAGAAAGTCGGTGACGTCCTCTCGACGACGGCTCAAGAGACGGTCGACACCCGAGCACCCGCCGCCGTCATCATGCTCGACATCGACTACTTCAAGCTCGTCAACGACACGTTCGGTCACCCGACCGGGGACCTCGTCTTGCGCTCAATTGCCCAACTGCTCAGGCGCAACATTCGCAAGTCGGACTCGATTGGCCGTTGGGGCGGTGAAGAGTTTTTAATCGTCGCCCCCCAGTCGACGCTCGCCGATGGTGTCCAACTCGCCGATAAGCTCCGGCAGAAGATTAACGCCGAACCGTTCGGCCCCGTCCCGCGCGTCACCTGCTCGTTCGGCGTCAGTTCGCTCGAGGGCGGAAAGACGGTCGAGCAGGCGTTACAAGACGCGGACGAGGCGCTCTATGTCGCCAAGAATCGTGGCCGGAACCAAGTGTCGAGCAAGCGCTAGTTCTCAAAAAAGGATGCTCCCACGCATCCTTTTTTCCTGTTTCAACGACTTCGGCACAAGAAGCTGACATTACAAACTTGAAGTGAATGCTTATAGTTGTTACAGACTTGTTATACCTATTCCAGCCAGAGCATTCAATCGGTCATCAGTCAGTGAAGTGAGCGGTGAACAACAAAAAGGGATGGTGATCTGCCTCGAACAAATCACCATCCCTTTTTCCATTATACGTTGAAGCGTGACACAAGTTCCTGCAATTCTTCGGCCATGTCCGCCAGCGACTTCGCGGACTGGGCGATCTCCTCCATCGATCCGAGTTGGTCCTCGGTCGTCGCCGCCACTTGTTTCGAAGCGACCGAATTCTCATCGGCGATATGGGCGATTTGTGTCGCGGCAGCCGACACTTCTTCGACGTTGGCGGCAATCTCTTCGACCGTCGCCGTCACGTCCTCGATGCGCGGCGTCATCGCCTGCGTCTGATTCATAATCGTTCGGAAACGTTTGGCCGTTTTTTCTGTCGTCTCGAGTCCCGCTTTCGTATGAGCCGAAACTTCTTTCATCAACTGGACCGAACGCTCCGTCTCTTGTTTGATATTATCAATCAACTCGGAAATCTGTTTCGTCGACTGTTGCGATTGTTCGGCGAGTTTCCGCACCTCACTGGCGACGACGGCGAAGCCTTTGCCGTTCTCCCCGGCCCGGGCCGCTTCAATCGCAGCGTTCAAAGCAAGCAAGTTCGTCTGCGTCGCGATGCCATTGATGACGTCGACGATATTCCCAATCTCGTTCGAACGTTCGGCGAGCGAGTGAATGACTTTTCCGAACGTCTCGACCGACGAGTCGATCGCTTGCATCTGGGCCACGTCTCGGTGACCGCTGTCGTCCCGTTCTCGGCCTCGAACGCCGTCTCGCGAGATAACTCAGACACGTCGGTCGAGCTTTCGGCGATGCGCATGATGCCACCGGTGATGGCTTGGAGCGAGACGGCGTTATCGTCGAGTTGACGTTTCGAATCGTCCGCTCCTGCTGCCATCTGTTGGACCGCACCGGCGATTTGTTCCGAGGCGGCCGTGTTCTGTGCCGAGTTCGCCATCAGTTCCTGTGACGAAGCGGCGACTTGTCCGATCGATTGATCGAGATTTTGAATGATGGCACGCAAGGAGCGCGTCATCTCGTTGAAGCTCGCGGCGACACGCGGGCGGTTCAACGTCGGGCTGTCCATCGCCAAACGACCGAGAGAGGTGCGCACGCGCGAGACGTTCGGGCATCGCTCGGCGTACCGCTCTATTTCGCCGACCCGTACGCGTCCTGGCAGCGTGGCAGTAACGAGAACGCCAACGGGCTCCTTCGCGAGTTCTTCCCTAAAGGAACGGACTTCGCGGAGGTCGGTGACGGTGAACTCGCGGACGCGCTCGCCAAGATCAACGGGCGGCCGAGGAAGTGCCTCGGCTGGCGAACGGCACACGAGGCATTCGACGATGAAGTGTTGCGCTTAATTTGACAAACCGTCATCTATAAAAAAAGCCAGCATGTTCGTATGAAGCGAACAAACGGACTTAATCGTTGGTCAAATAGTGAGCCAGATTGTCGAGCGTGGAGCGAAGTCCAGCATCATGGTCTTGTTTTCGAATGCCCGACGGCACGTTCTCACAGACAATCGTGACACGTGTCCCGCCATCGAGCGCCTCCAAATACCACGTCTGGACCATCTCACCGGCAAAGTCCGGGTCTGTGGAGTCGAACGTCCCGATTTGCACGATTTTTTGGCCAGGAACGAGCTCGACGAAGCGCCCGTTCGACACATCGGTCTGAGCTGTCGTTTTGCCAGATGCCATATCTTCCTTTTCATAGGTGAGCACGAGCTGATACACGCCCCCGATCCACGGCTCGAAGACAGGGGCACGAGCCGACATGCCTTCTGGTGGGAGCCACTTGACCAGCTCCTCTTTGTCGAGAAACGCTTGATAAATTCGTTCTGGCGGTGCCTTCATCCATGTCATGGCCGTATCAATCCGTCGATTCATCACATAATCGCCCCTCATATATCGTTATTACTCTATATGTAACCCTCTATTCGCATTCCCAATCCCCATTTCTTAACCCATGATACGAGTCATGGATTGAACTCGTTTTCGGTCCAGCTTTCCAACAGGCGTATAAGGCAGCTCTTCGACGAAGGCGACTTCTCGAGGGAGTTGATAGGTCGCCACTCGTGGGCGTAACCAGCTCAAAAGTGCGTCCTCAGTCATTTTTTCATCGGCATACAACTGCACGTAGGCCTTCAGCATGTGGCCCGCGTAAACGTCCTCTACACCGATGACAGCAACGTCTTCAATGCTCGGATGCTCGCACAAAGTCGCTTCGATTTCCGACGGATAAATGTTGTTACCGGCTGAAATGATCAAGTCGTCGGTTCGTCCGCATAGGAAATAGTACCCGTTCTCGTCCCGGTAACCGATATCGCCAGTTTGAATCCAAAGGTGCGCGCTGTTTGTCATGGACCACTCATTCCGAATACAAAGTTGCCCGACCCTGCCAGCCTCGACTTCTTTTCCATCCACGACCACCTGCAATTGGCTTCCCGGGATTGCTTTTCCGAGCGTGTCTGGATGGTGATTCAAATCTTCGGGTGTCGCGATGATGTTCAAGCCGGCTTCCGACGTCCCGTATAGATTGTATAAGACGTTTCCCAGATGCTTGGTCACTTCTCTCACTAAAACCGGATTTAGTTTTGCTCCTCCGGACGCAATGCAAGCCAACGAACCGAGCGCTTCTCGATCGTGTTTCATCATTTTATGTACCATCAACGGAACGACCGTGACCACTTCCACTTGATGCTGCCGAATGAGGTCACATGCGTTCTTCGCAGCAAAGCTCTCCTGAATGACAACTTTCTTGCCCAAAGCAAGAAAGGACAACAGGATTGCGATGCCGTACCCATGATAAATCGGCGTGGCGATGTAGGCCGTCTTGTAGGTTGGCAGCTGCAATCGATTCAGTAAAGCCGCAAAAGGGTTTAGGAAGTTGAAGAGGGACGGTCGGTGAATCACTTGTTTCGGCTTCCCAGTCGTGCCACCGGTCAACAGGACAATCTTCCCGCTCGAAGAGGCCTTCAATTTTTCTTTTCGATGTGGAACAGATTTTGACAAGCTGTGGATCGATTCTTGTGTGTCATGATAACTGACGAGTTTTGCATGCTGATAAGACGAGTTTTCAATCAATTCACGAAACGCTTCGTCATAAATCAGAAAGTCGAAGTGGTGTTCTTGCACGAGCCGATCGAACTGGCGTTGGCTCATCGAACAATTGAGCAAGTAGATATGGGCACCGAGCCGCGACGCAGCAAATATGCCTTGCACGAACGACGCATGATTTCGGCAGAAGAACGCTACTTTATGACCTTTACGAATCCCATACTTCTCCGCTAATTGGTGAGCGAGATTTTCACAACGTTGCTGAAGCTCCTCATAACTGAACGTTCCGCGACTGTCCACCAAAGCAGTTTTTTGGCCACCAGTCTTTTCCGTCAATGAAAACAGAAGCATCAGGTTGACACCGTGTCGACGAATCGCGAAGCAAAGGCGTGCTACGTTTGTCGGGGAAAGAAAATGGAGTTGCGACAATATGTTCCACAAATTAACCATCGTCCCGGTCACGCTCCTTCTTCTTTACTAACCGGAAGACGATCAACGATAAAGGTGACCTGAAAACGACGGAAGCCCACTCACCTAAAAATAGCCACCACGGTTTATAGACGTTCCGTTTCGTATACAAGGCGTGCCCAATCAATTCCGCCACGTGAACCGGTGACATGGCCGGGTATGTCTGATACGCAATCGTCGGTTCGATCATCGGTGTCCTCACGAGCGGCAAATACAGGGACGTGGTAAATATGTTTTGGAGTCTCAGTTCCGGCTCCGCCGAGCGCAACCACGTGTCAAACGCGGTTTTCGATGCCTGATAGGCAGCCCAATAAGGTAAAGGAAATAGCAGCGCATTAATCGTGGAGACGTTGATGATCTGCCCATTCTTTTGGGCAAGCATCGGAATGAGCGAGAGCAATAGCTGTACCGGAGCAAAATAATTAAGCGCCATCGTACGTGTGAAATCATGGTAGCGATTTAGCGACTTTGTGATCGGACGATTGATGGAAAGGCCGGCATTGCTGACGACGACATCCAATCCGTCCGTCAATTGATGTAGGAACGCCAGCAATTCTGTTCGTTTCTCTTCGTTTCGCAAATCGGCCGGGAATACCGTCACACGGGCTGAAGCCTGTTCAATGTCGACTTTCATGACGTTCATGTTCGCCTCGCTACGGGCCACCAAAATCAGATGCGCAGTCGTATCCGCTAACAGATAGGCGAACGCCTTACCGATTCCTGAACTCGCCCCAGTAATCAGGACCGTCTTCCCATCCAGTTCTTGTTTCATCTTCTCGAAATCGAAGGAAGGCGATAAAAATAGAAACCTCTCCACTAGCGTGTAATTATGCATATAGACAGCACCTTTTTGTAGAATATCGATATTTGCTTAGGGAGCTCCCGACTCTTTTTATAACTATCATGAATCAAATCCGATTGATGAAATCAATAAAGGGAGACAATCACTATCGTCCTGCTCTGCTTTTGTGAATCACACTTTGACTACCCCTTTGATTTATCCATCGAGATACATATCCAGATGTAACAACTCGTCTTGAAGTGACGACAAATCGTCCATCGAATGGACTCCCATTATATAGTCATATCCGAAGAACACTTTGAAGCTAAACTGTTCGTCCGACTCACTCTCTTTATACTCTAACTCAGCGTAAAGTGTATTCCGGAACATAAGGCGAAGCATGTTCGGAATTTGGTCTCGGGACAGAACCTTCCCTGGCTTCACTTTTTTACGAAGGTCTCTCATCCGGATTGGATATAGCTCATGGAACGCGCGTTTCGAAGAAGGTCGATAGTCATAGTCGCGTCGCTCTAGATAGGAGACGGTCAATGTTTTCACGCCTAAGTAGCCTATGATTCGCTCAATCGCTTTGACGTAATTCGATTCCACGCGCAGATATTCCTCTAATGTGAAGACGACTCCGTCAAACGTTCGATTGATGTCCGAGATTTCGGTCCATTCGTCAATCTCACCTCTCGTTTCGGGATGATATTTGGTTACGCTATAGCTATTCATTTCGTCACCTAGCCTGTTCCTTGTTTTGTAGGTAGTCTAAAAACGGACACGACGGTAGCGTCGCGTCCGTTCATGCGCCGACAATGGCGTCGTGATCTCCGTTCGGCCAATCATAGATGACTTCGCGCAGAGCTAGCCAATCTTGTCGCGTAGATGGTCTTCTAACATGGAAACCGGTCCGTGTCGATTCGCCGCTTCATCACGGATGATTGAGACCTCGCCGTCGTTAGCTCAGACGGCAAAAACGCATCAATCGCTTCTATGACTTCCTGTAGCACCTCAATCGTACCGAACGTATCGACATTCCGCTCCAGCCCATGGTTCACACCCGTGAGCAGGTGCGTCTTGAGCGATGGGATGGCCGCCAACGCGTCTACCCGACTCGCCGTATAACAATGGTCCTTGTCACCGATGAGGACGAGTTGAGATGCCTGGGTCGTCTTCATCGTCTCAGTCACGCCTGCGTGTTGAAGGAGCGGCGTCAACCAAATGACATGTGCCTCGTGGAATATGGGACGAGTCAATTCATGGGCCAGCGCGACCGTACCGAGCGACTTCCCGACGAAGATGAACGCTTCGTATTCATGTGTAGACAAGACATGATCGATGACCGTCCGAACATCGTGACGGACGACCTCGTCGATGTCATCGATGTGCGCATAGTCATCGCGGTAATATTCGTAGTTGATTTCCAAAACATCGCTAGAACGTTCTAAGAGCAAGCTCGTCGTAAAATGGAACATCGGGGCAGCGGTCGAATACCGATATCCTGGTAGTAAAATCGCGAGTTGTCGCGAAGGTCTCTCTTGCGTCAACAATGTATACGAGATTTCCATCTCGTCAAACCCTGGCAGCTTGCTTGTCTGTTCTTGCATAGTCATCCCCCTTATCCAAAAAAACGGACACGACCAGTTCAGGCCGCGTCCGTTCATGCGCCGACGATGGCGTCGTGATTTCCTTTCGTCCACCCGTAGGCGACTTCGCGCAGAGCGAGTTCCCCGAACAGTCGCTCTTTCGCATCGATGACCTGTCCGTCGCGCCGCTCATAGAACGTGCGGTACGGATTCAATTCAAGCGCCCAAATGATGAGCCCGTGGTTCGACATCGCTTGGACCGCTCGCTCAATCAGAAGCGAACCAATCCCGTTGCGTTGATGGTCCTCTAAAATGTAAATCGCATAAATCTCATTGCGGTGTTCTGGATAGTCACCGGTCCGCTCTTCCCCGTACAAAACGAACCCGACAATCTCTTCATCAACCGTAGCAACGAACCCTTCGACTTCTCGTTTCGCGAGGGCGCTGCGAACCTTTTCGGACCACTCGATTGCGTTCGAACCGAGCTTCAAGAGAAAGTCGGCCGGCACAATCCCCCGATAGGTCGTGCGCCATCCGTTCACCCTCACCCGCGCAATCCCGTATGCGTCTTTTGGCTCGGCTTTCCGTATGAGCATCCGTACCCCCTCCTTCGTGCAAGTTTTACAAGTATTTTACCACAAATGGCCCAATCGAAATCACCGTTCTTACAGATTGACTGACAATCATTTGACAAAAAACGACCGTAGGATATGCCTACGGTCGTACTGGTTAAGCGACGTCGCGAGCTGTTGTCGACTGCGCGTCCGTCAATGGTTTTTTCAAGAATGAGAGGAGGAGTGCTCCAATCAAGGCTCCCGCGAGAATCGCAAGGGCGTAAAGACCCATGCTCATCGCGACATTTCCAGCTCCTTCAAGGAGTGGGAAGACGAAGATTCCACCGTGCGGCGCTGGCAATTGGATGGCGAAGAAGGCTGACAATCCACCAGCGATGGCTGATCCGAGAATCGCTGATGGCAAGACACGGATCGGGTCGGCCGCGGCGAACGGGATGGCCGCTTCAGTGATGAACGAAGCACCCATGATATACGCTGTCTTCCCGGCTTCACGTTCTTGTTTCGAGAATTTTTGACGGGCGAATACAGTCGATGCGAGTGCGACGAGAAGTGGTGGGACCATCCCGCCGGCCATGACGGCCGCCATGACTTCTTGGTTACCGGCCGTAAGTGCCGCTGTACCGAAGACGTAGGCTGTCTTGTTGATTGGACCGCCCATATCGACGGCCATCATGCCACCAACGATAACACCGAGCAAGATGGCGTTCGCTCCGCTCATGCCGTTGAGTGTGTCCATCAACCATGTCATGAGTGCTGCGATTGGTTCGTTGACGACGAGCAACATGATCATCCCAGAGATGAATGAACCGAGAAGCGGATACAACAGAACCGGCTTGATTCCTTCAAGTGAGGCCGGCAATTTCGCGAGCGCTTTCTTCAAGAAGAGGACGACATAACCGGCAAGGAAACCGGCAATCAAACCACCGAGGAATCCGGCGTTCCCTTGGCTGGCGAGTGCCCCGGCGACGAGACCTGGTGCGAGACCCGGACGGTCGGCGATCGACATCGCGATGAAACCTGCAAGAATCGGAACGAGGAAGCCGAACGCTGCGCCACCAATCGTCATGAGTTGAGCGGCGAATTCGTTGTACGATGGGTCATCCGGGTTAGCCGAGTTGATACCCCAGAAGAAGCTGAGGGCGATCAAGAGACCACCAGCGACGACGAGAGGAAGCATCGCGGATACCCCGCTCATCAAGTGCTTATAGATGCCCGTGCGTTGTTCTTTTGGCTGACCTGACTTGCCAGTCGCTTGATAAACCGGTCCGTCTTGTTTTACGGCCCGATTGATCAATTCTTCCGGCTTCCGGATACCTTGGGCGACCGGGACTTCGATGACATGTTTGCCAGCGAACCGGTCCATCTCGACGGCTTTATCGGCTGCGACGATAATGGCAGTCGCTTTCGCGATGTCGGCCGCTGTCAATTCGTTTTTGACGCCGGTCGAACCGTTCGTCTCGACTTTGATATCGACGCCCATCGCGTCCGCTTTTTGCTTCAAGCTATCGGCGGCCATGTACGTGTGCGCGATTCCCGTCGGACATGCCGTGACGGCAAGGATATAAGGTGCGTCTGCTTGCACCGGTTTCGAAGCGACAGGAGCCGCCTCGGCTGCTTCTTTTTCTTCGATAGCGCGGATGACGTCATCTTCTGACGTGGCCGCATAGAGACGTTCTTGGAACGCCGGGTCCATAAGGAAGACCGATAATTTCGAAAGTGTTTCCAAATGTTCGTTATTGGCGTGCTCGCCAGCAGCGATCATGAAGAACAAGCGGCTGTCTTGACCGTCGAGCGCTTCGTAATCGATACCTTCCGAACGACCGAAAGCGATGGCCGGTTGTTTGACGGCTTTCGTCTTCGCGTGTGGGATGGCAATCCCTTCACCGAGTCCGGTCGTGCTTTGTGCTTCACGGGCGAGGATAGCGTCGCGGTAACCGTTACGGTCCGAGAGTTTGCCGGCGCGGTCGAGCACGTCGACGAGTTCTTCGATGACTTCAGCTTTTGAACGGCTGCGGAGATTCAGTTGAATCGTATCCTTTTTAAGAAGGTCCGTGATGTTCATGTTGTTTCCTCCAATCGAGATAGTGGGGTGACGCTGACTTCGCCGACCAAGCGGTCCACGTCTTCTTTTGTGCACAGCCCGAACGTATAAGCAGACGCGCTTCCGGTCGTGACCGCGTAGCGGAACGCCTCGGTTGCGTCGTGGTCTAGAATGTTGGCGACGAATCCGGCGACGAGTGAGTCGCCTGCGCCGACCGAGTTGACGAGTTTGCCGCTCGGTGTGTTCGCCGTATAGGCGCCTGTTGCATTGACGAGCATGGCTCCGTCACCGGCGAACGAGACGATGACGTTTTGGGCACCGCGTTCGACCAACTGCTCCGCATAAGGTAGCGCCTGCTCGAACGTCTCGATGTCTGTGTCGAACAGTTCACCGAGTTCATGATGGTTCGGTTTGATCATGAGCGGTTTGAGCGCGAGCACTTCGAGCATCGCTTCTTTCGTCGTATCGACGACGAACTCGGCACCGTTCGCCCGGACCGTCTCGGCAAGCGTTCGATAGAGCGTATCCGGCAGATTGCCTGGGATACTGCCGGCGAGGACGACAACGTCGCCTGATTGGACATGATCGAATTGACGCGTCAACCGATCAAGTTCCGTGTCCGAGATGACCGGTCCGCTCGCGTTCAATTCCGTCTCTTCTTTCGCCCGAATCTTAACGTTGATGCGCGTTTCTCCATCGACTTCGACGAAATCGGTTTGGACGCCTTTGTCTGTCAGTGCCTTCTTGATGAAGTCTCCTGTCGTGCCGCCGACGAATCCGAGGGCGACCGTGTCGACGTCGTATTCACGTAGGACGAACGAGACATTGATGCCTTTGCCTCCGGCCCGCTGCGTCGTCTCTTGAATTCGATTGACTTCACCGAGGACGACTTCAGGGAGTGTCACGTAATAATCGATTGAGGGGTTCAGGGTTAACGTGTAAATCATTGGGCGTTCACCACCTTTGTGATTGATTGAATCGAACTGACGCTTGACGCGTCGCTCCATGTGACGAGCGTGGCCGCTTCGAGCGGGGCCACTCGGCTGAACGAACGTTTCCCGAATTTTGAATCGTCCGCCAAAATGTATGCCACGCGTGCCAATTCGATTGCTGTTTTTTTGACGAGTGCCTCTTCCGGGTCTGGGGTCGTGTACCCGGCTTCGAGATCGACACCGTTGATGCCGAGGAAGGCGAGGTCGACCCGATAGTTCATCATGCTCTCGCGAGCGTTATAGCCGACGAGTGCCTGTGTCGACCGTTTCAACTCACCGCCAATCACGAACGTCTTGATATCGAGGTCGAACAAGTCGTTGGCGATCGGTAAACTGTTCGTCACGACGATGACGTCTTTTCCATCTAAGAAAGGAACCATCGCTTGCGTCGTCGTCCCGGCATCGAGATAGACGGACATCCCGTCCTCGATGAACGTCGCGGCCTTCCGTGCGATCGCGACTTTCTCATCGACGTGTTGATCTCGTTTCTCCTCGAACGTCGGCTCTTCTTCGTAGCGGGCCACGAGCGTTGCGCCGCCGTGTACCCGTTCGAGATAACCTTCGGCTTCAAGGTCGGTCAAATCCCGGCGAATCGTCGACTCCGACGATGCCGTCAACTCGACCAATTCTTTCAGTTTGACAATCTTTTGCTCCGACAGACGTTGCAAAATCAGTTGATGTCGTTGCTTCGTTAACATCATATTCCCTCCGTAGCTCTAATATAAAGCGTTTTCATTTAAAAAACAATCATAAACATTCAAAAACATTCATCTTTTTTAACGTTGTCACAATTATAACATAAAAAACGGTCACTAAGTGACCGTTTTTGACAGTTCATTATCGTTTCAGCAACCAATCGTTCAAGCGGCGGATGAGTTCGGGGTGTAGCGGTGCTTCAATGGCGTCCCGATATTCCTTATGCAACGTGAGGAGCGCGTGCGGACTCGTCCGTTCGACGAGCAAGTGGTTCATGTCATGGATGATGTGGCTGTCGACGTCCCCTTTCGTCCGAATCGAATGGACGTGCTCCGGCGGGACTTGGACATCGCGGTCACCGGTCAGGGCGAGCACCGGGACCCGTACGTGTTCGAGCCGCTCACGCACATCGTACGACGCATGCTCACGGATCCATTTGGCGTTCACGACCTGCCCTCGGTATTTGAACGAAGCGACGTTCGTCCGCAGTGACCGTTCGAGCAAGTCGTCTTGACGCTGGCGAATCTTTTTCGGGACGCCGGTCACCCGATAAAACATGCCTTTCAGGCCTCCCACCGAACCGGCTTCATTTGCGAGTGCATCGGCTTGCAGCAAGAACATCTTCTTCGAGGAATCGTTGAATCCGGCGAGCAGAATCAGTCCGGCCGCGTTCGTCTCAAGCTGTACCGCCGGGGCGATGACCGCCCCTTCGCTATGGCCGAGCACATAAATGTCCCCTGCGTCGGGTTCCTGTTTGATGGCATTGACGACAGTGATCGCGTCTGTCACCAGGTCGTGCAGCCCGACTTTATTGAAATCACCGTCTGATGCACCGATGCCTTGTTTGTCATACCGATAGACGTTGACGCCCATCTCAAAGAGCGCCTCGGCCAGCTTTTTATATGTGCTGAAGTGGGATGGTCCCATATTGCCGTCCCGGTCGCTCGGCCCGCTTCCGCTGAGCAGGACGACCGTCTTCCGTGGTTCTTCGTGGGTCAGCCATGTTCCGGCCAGTTGTCCATAATTCGTTGTCACGTTCAGTTGTCGTTCCATCGTATCGCCTCCCCTTTCATCATACCGGACATCGAGGTACGGTTCGAGCAAAACTACGTGTTTAACACTTGTTGATGATTTCGAATTTTTTAGGAAGTAGAATGAAATCAATCTAGCGTTACCAAATTATATACCCCACATTATCGCTGGTTCTTTATGTTGTGGTTCGCGTTATGGATTATTAGGTTCCTCTTGCAATTCAGACGACGAATGAAATGGATTGGTTTGTTGATCACACTCATACCGACGCTGTATTATTTGTATCTTGTTCTGCGAGCGATGGAATTTATATCATTTTAGATTTTTTTGAATCGACGAGTAAAAAAAGTACTTCCGCTGATCAGGAAGTACTTTCATCTCTATAAAATATGTCTACTCACTCGCTCATTGGGTCTTCAACCAATCCACTAACCACTCCACGTGCTCACGCATCGCTTCTTCAGACAGCCGCTCGATCGTGTCTTCTTCGGTAAATACGTCCTGCTCTGCTGTAATCGAATCGTTTACCGAAATGACATCGATACCGGCTTCGCGGTACTCGTCTAAAAGCGACACCCCTAAACTTCTCACCTCGACGTCCTCGAACGAGGCACCATCCAAGAACGGGTACGACTTCATGCCGTGCGTTTTGACGAATCGGTCCGTCTCCCCTGTCCCGATCAAGTCGAGCAACAACACGCTTCTCGGCGTCACTCCCCGCTCCTTTAACATGTCCAGGTAATGCGTACTCGCCTCATAACCTTCGCCATATCCGTTCAAAAACACGTAACGGATTGTCGCTTCTGTCTCCACGTCATCCATCGCTTGAATGATTTGATATAAAATCGAGGCGCCGCCGAGACCGATCAACGCGTGGTCACCGAATCCGCTACTGTCGAGCCGCGCCATGACGATGACTTCCTTATCGTTCGTCCCTTGCTGAATGAATTCGGTGTATACCATCTCCGTTTTAAACGGCTCGATGACAACGGTTTGGCCATCTTCAAGCAACGCCGCCAAATCCTCATAGATTCCTGTCCCGTCCATCTGAAGCGCCGCCGATACGTAGACGAATCCGGATTCGTCCGGGGCTTCTTTATGTGGGGTGATAAGATAGCCGGCCGCTCCCGCTTCATTCAGTTTTGATAAATAGCGGTTCGCCAACTCGTCATTTAACACCTCACCATAATGATCAACCTCGTAAGCACCATCTCGTTTCTCAAATGACTCGTCGGTCATCGGCAAGACGACGATTTTATCGGTCACATCCGGAATCGGTGCATCCCATTCAAGATGAACGACCTCGCCTTAAATCGCATCCTGCACCATCATCGATGAATAACCTTCAAACGTCTCACCCTCAACTGTCACATCCGTCCAATACGTTTGGATCGGCGTATCATGCACGACGCGGTCCATGCTCAAATCAAGGTCGGTCCCGAGCGACTCGAATAGCTCCGTGTTCTCCCAACTATCAATTTGACGGTCGTATGACACAAAGTGTTCCGCTGTCTCATAAGGACTTGTTGATGAGAGCGGATTGAAATAAAGAAAAACAGCAAATAGTGCCGACAGTAGGCTGTACATGATTGTCATCTGCGTATCTCCATCATAAAAAACTCACCAATATTTGGTTGTATTTTTCCATTATAGAAGTTGTCTGACAATTGTATATGTCATTTTCAAATAAAAACAGCCTCCCTCTATATGAGGGAAGCCGTTTGATTGAGGCAAGACTTATACACCTTCGTAAGCAGCGTACATAATCTCTTTCAACTCTTCGACGAGCGGCATTTTCGGGTTGGCCGTCGTACATTGGTCTTCGAACGCGTCGACTGCCATCTTGTCGACTTTCGCGTCGAGGTCCGCTTTCTTGATGCCTTGGGCTTTAAACGAGAGCTTGATGTTCAAGCGCTGACCGAGCTCGATGACCGCTTGGATGAGCGACTCGACGCCTTCTTCCGTCGTGCTGGCCGGGAGTCCGAGGTAACGCGCGATTTCAGCGTAACGCTCGTCGGCGATGAATGACTCATATTTAGGGAACGCCGCGAGTTTCGATGGGCGTGTCGCGTTATAGCGGATGACGTGCGGCATGAGGATCGCGTTCGTCCGTCCGTGTGGGACGTGGAACTCACCACCGATTTTGTGTGCGATCGAGTGGTTGATACCGAGGAACGCGTTCGCGAACGCCATACCTGCCATCGTTGAAGCGTTGTGGACTTTTTGACGGGCTTCGGCGTCACTACCGTTCTCATACGCTTTCGGGAGGTAGTCGAAGATCATCTTCATCGAACGAAGCGCGAGTCCGTCCGTATAGTCGTTAGCCATGACCGACACGTATGCTTCGATGGCGTGTGTCAACACGTCCATACCTGTGTCCGCCGTGATTGATGCTGGGACCGTCATGACGAACTCAGGGTCGACGATGGCGACATCCGGTGTGATCGCGTAGTCAGCAATCGGGTATTTCACGTTGCGTTTCTTATCCGTGATGACCGTGAACGGCGTCACTTCTGAACCTGTACCAGAAGTTGTCGGGATGGCGACGAACATCGACTTGTTGCCTAGGGTCGGGAACTTGTACGTCCGTTTACGGATATCCATGAATTTTTGGCGAAGGTTCGAGAACTTCTCTTCTGGGCGTTCGTAGAAGAGCCACATGCCTTTCGCGGCATCCATCGGTGAACCACCACCGAGTGCGATAATCATGTCTGGTTGGAAGTGACGCATCGCTTCGGCACCGCGCATGACCGTCTCGACCGATGGGTCTGGCTCGACTTGGTCGAAGATCCGGTACTCGACACCAGCCGGCAAGTTTTTCACGACTTTATCGGCAAAGCCGAGTTTGACCATCATTTCATCCGTGACGATCATCGCCCGTTTTTTCGATGTGAGCGATTGAAGGTATTGGACCGAGTTTTTCTCAAAGTAAATCTTTTCAGGGACTTTAAACCATTGCATGTTCACGCGACGTCTCGCCACCTTTTTCACGTTGAGTAGATGTTTCGCCGTCACGTTTTCAGAGACGGAGTTTTTACCGTACGACCCACAACCGAGCGTGAGCGATGGTGTCATTTCGTTATAGAGGTCACCGATACCGCCGTGTGCCGTTGGCGAGTTGACGATGATGCGGCAAGCTTTCATCCGAAGTCCGAACGCGAGGATGGCGTCGTCGTCAGTCGAGTGGATGGCTGCCGTATGACCGAGACCACCGATTTCAAGCATCTTCTCAGCGATAGCGAATCCTTCTTCACGCGATTGAACTTTGTACGCACCGAGCACCGGGCTGAGTTTCTCGTGTGAGAGCAACTCTGTCGCACCGACCGTCTCGAGTTCGGCAATCAAAATTTTCGTGTCGGCTGGGACTGTGAGTCCAGCCCGTTCGGCGATCCAGGCTGCCGGCTTCCCGACGATTTCAGGGTTGACCGCACATGAGTCAGTTTTGATGACGAGTGTCTCGAGTTTCGCCTTCTCTTCTGGTGAGCAGAAGTAGCAACCGAGCGCCGTCATTTCTGCTTTCACTTCTTCATATACTTCTTGGTCGACGATAATCGCTTGTTCCGATGCACAGATCATGCCGTTATCGAATGTTTTCGACAAGATGACGTCCGAGATGGCACGTTTCACTTTTGCCGTTTTGTCGATGTAGGCCGGTACGTTACCAGGACCGACACCGAGGGCAGGTTTACCAGTCGAGTATGCTGATTTGACCATCGCCGATCCACCAGTCGCGAGGACCATGGCAACGCCTGGGTGGTTCATGAGCGCTTTCGTCGCGTCGAGTGACGGTTTTTCAACCCATTGAATCAAATGCTCCGGAGCGCCTGCTTCGATGGCTGCGTCACGAAGGATGCGGGCCGCTTCACTTGAACACTGTTGAGCCGACGGGTGGAAACCGAAGATGATCGGGTTACGTGTTTTGATGGCGATGATCGCTTTGAACATCGTCGTCGATGTCGGGTTCGTGACCGGTGTGACCCCGGCGACGACACCGACCGGTTCCGCGATGTACGTGATGCCGTTTTGCTCGTCGTCTTCGATGACGCCGACCGTTTTCTCGCCACGGAGCGAGTTATAAATATATTCTGTCGCGAAGATGTTTTTGATCATCTTGTCTTCAAACACACCGCGACCAGTTTCTTCATATGCATGTTTGGCGAGGGCGACGTGCTGTTCGAGTCCTGCGAGCGCCATCGCCTGAACGATTGCATCGATTTTCTCTTGGTCAAACGTCATCAACGTCTCGAGCGCCGTATGTGCTCGGGTGACGAGCGTGTCGACCATCTGTTCTGCCGATGTTTCTACTACTGCTTTCTCTTTAACTGCCATGTTGGTTTCCTCCTCATGATTGAGAGCTTATACTATTGACTTGATGGAGAGCACGGGGGTAATCAGTTAGTTCGAGAAAAGTTTGTGCTTTCCTTCACATTCATAGAATACAATGTTTCTCATAGTTTGTGCGTGACAAAAATGTGAACTCTTTCACAATATTTTTTAAGAGAATGTGGATTGGTCTTGCTTTTTAGGGTGACGCTCAGTAAAATCGAATGCGTTTTCATGAAAACCAGGTCCGCTGTATATGTAAACGCTTACAAAGATTGTGTCCGTGACGAGGCGAATTCACTGTGCAAAATATCACGGGATGAGGATTCGTCGTCCACCCCGCGCTCGGTCGTGTATAATGAAGAAAGAACCTAATTAGGAAGTGACATGATTATGCCAAGACAAGACGCAGCCGATCAGTTCGTGAAACTGATTCCATTAATTCGCCGGAAGTTGTTACGTCGTTCCGACCTTCCGCAAATCCCAAACTTAAACTTTTCCCACTTTCATCTCCTCATGTTGATTGAAGATGAAGGCGCAGTCACGAACGGGCATATCAGTGAGACGTTATCGATTGCCCCGCCGAACGTGACGCCGCTCATCACGAAGCTCGTCGAGGAAGGCTATATCACCCGCGTGCCAGACGAACGCGATCGCCGGGTCATCTGGAACCAACTGACCGATAAGGGCGAACTTGTCCTCCGCGAGCGCCGCGATTCGTTTCGCCGGCTGTTCGAGGACCGTCTCGCGTTTCTGAACGATGAAGAGACGGACCGCCTGTTTGACAGTTTGAAGACGTTGACGGAGATCGTCGAGAAGATGGATAAGAGCGAGGGATGATTTTTGCTCGTCAACATCCACGTCTTCTTATATAATCGAGGATGAATCAATCGAACAATGGAAAGAGAGATGACATGTAATGGGTCGTAAATGGAACAACATTAAAGAGAAAAAGGCGTCAAAAGACGCCAATACGAGTCGCATCTACGCGAAGTTCGGCCGTGAAATCTACGTAGCCGCCCGTCAAGGGGAACCAGATCCAGAATCAAACCAAGCGCTCAAGTTCGTCGTCGAACGGGCGAAGACGTATAACGTCCCGCGCGCCATCATCGACCGCGCCATCGACAAAGCAAAAGGCGGCGACGAAGAGAACTTCGACGAGCTCCGCTATGAAGGGTTCGGGCCGAACGGCTCGATGCTCATCGTCGACACGCTCACGAACAACGTCAACCGGACGGCATCTGAAGTCCGGGCCGCATTCGGTAAAAATGGCGGCAACATGGGTGTCAGCGGCTCGGTCGCTTACATGTTCGACGCGACGGCCGTCATCGGTGTCAACGGCATGTCTGCTGACGACGTACTTGAACTCATGATGGAACACGACCTCGACGTCCGTGATGTCATCGAAGAAGATGAGACGGTAATCGTCTATGCGGAACCAGAAGCGTTCCATGCCGTCCAGACTGCCTTCAAAGCAGCGGGCATCGAGACGTTCGAAGTCGCCGAGTTGACGATGTTGCCACAAAACGAGATCGCCCTCGACGACGAGTCGAAAGAACAGTTCGAAAAACTGCTCGACGTCCTCGAAGACCTCGAAGACGTGCGCCAGGTGTACCATAACGTGGAATGATCACGAACGAGCGATAACTTTTCGGAGTTATCGCTTTTTTTGAACAATCGATTTGACAACCCGAAACACGTATGTTAAATTTCAAAAGTCTTTATCATATTAAAGCGATAATAAGAGAAAGAGTTTTGAATGAAAGGTGTTGGAAATGATGAATGCTGTCTTATTAGCTGTTATCGTATTATTCGCGCTCGCGATCAGTCGCGTGCACATCGTCTTGTCGCTCATCTTGGCCGCCGTCGTCGGTGGTCTGGTCGGAGGTCTCGGATTCAATGAGACGTTGACCGCCTTCAGTGACGGGCTCGGCGGAGGCGCGACAATCGCCCTCAGTTACGCCTTGCTCGGTGCCTTCGCCGTCGGTCTATCGAAAACAGGGCTCCCGGACGTCTTGGCTGAAAAGTTGATCAGCATGTCAGGACGTGACGTCACCGGTAAAAGTGTGACACGGGTCAAGGCGTTGTTGCTATCGTTCCTCTTATTACTCGCGATCAGCTCGCAGAACGCGCTACCGATTCACATCGCGTTCATCCCGATTGTCATCCCGCCGCTCCTCGTACTGTTTAACGAGTTGAAGCTCGACCGCCGTCTTGTCGCGACGATTCTCACGTTCGGTCTCGTCACGCCGTACATGTTGCTCCCGGTCGGATTCGGTGGCATTTACTTGAATGAGATTTTGCTGCCGAACGTGGAGACGAACGGCATGACCGTCGGCGATGTCAACATCGTCAGCATCATGGCCATCCCGGCCCTCGGGATGCTCGTCGGTCTCATCACCGCCTTCTTCCACTATCGGAAGCCGCGTTCATATGAGACGATTCAACTCGGGCCAAGCGACTATGAGGTCCGGACGCTGAGCCCGCTCAAGATTTGGCTCACGGCCGCCGTCATCCTCGTCGTGCTCGTCGTCCAGCTCCAGACCGAGTCGATGATCGCCTCGGCCGTCACAGGACTCGTCTTGTTGACGTTGCTTCGCCTCATCCCTTGGTCAGAGGCTGATGACATCTTCACGAGCGGCATGCGCATGATGGCCTTTATCGGCTTCGTCATGATCGCAGCGAGCGGTTTTGCCGCCGTCATCCGTGCGACCGGTGCCATCGAACCGCTCGTCAGTGGCGCGAGCGGCATCATGGGCGACTCACAATTTGTGGCCGCACTCGTCATGCTCCTCGTCGGACTCGTCATCACGCTCGGCATCGGTTCGAGTTTCTCGACGGTTCCGATTATCTCAGCCATCTTCGTCCCGCTTTGCATCCAGTACGGTTTCTCGGTCGAGGCGACGATCGCCATCATCGGGACGGCCGGTGCGCTCGGTGACGCCGGTAGCCCGGCGAGTGACTCGACACTCGGACCGACGAGCGGCTTGAACGCCGACGGTCAACACGACCACTTGCGTGAGACGGTGTGGCCGACGTTCCTCCACTACAATATCCCGCTCATCATCTTCGGCTTGATTGCCGCCATGGTGTTGTAATCACTTCCGATTGCGCCTTGCGTAAATCGTGCCGAGCAAGACGAGCACGAGTAAGAACCAAATCCCGGTATACATGAGGATTTCGATAATCATTGCTAATTCCTCCTAAATGTCCATGTAAAAAGGAGCGACGATTTCGTCGCTCCTTTTTATGATGAAGTTTTTAGCTGTTGTTGACAAGTGTTCAAGTATCCGTCGACGGTGTCCGCGACTTCGCGGCCCTCTCGGATTGCCCAAACAATCAAGCTTTGTCCCCGTCTCGCATCCCCTGCGACAAACACACCCTCGACGTTCGACGTATAGTCATGGTTCGCCTCGATGCCGACTTTCCGAAGTTCACCCTCCGGTCGCTCGAATCCGATGGCGACGAGCACGAGATCGGCTGGATACGTCTCGACCGAACCGTCGACGACGAAGAATGTCGCCTGTCCGTCCGGTTTGACGATTTTCTCCATCCGTTCCGTCTCAATCCCGACGACCCGGTCCCCTTGTTTGATGACCCGGTTCGAGCGGATCAAATACGTGCGCGGGTCACGGTCGAAGTGTTCGATTGCTTCCGCGTAGGCGTAATCGGTCGATAACGTGTCCGGTTGGAGCGGCCACGGCCGTTCCGGTGCCCGGAACATGCCTTTCTCCGGATGTTTCCCGAACTGCGTCACCGACTTGGCGCCTTGACGGATTGCCGTCGCCACACAGTCCGCGCCCGTATCCCCGCCACCGATGACGATGACGTCTTTCCCGTTCGCATCGTATCGGGCGTCGAGCGCTTTGCCGCCGAGCGTACGCGTCGACTCGGTCAAATAATCCATCGCCGGCTCGACGCCTGTGGCATCATCCCCATCGATGCCGAGCGTACGTTGTTTTTGAGCCCCCGTCGCGAGAATGACGGCATCGTACGTATGACGGAGCGATTCGATCGTCACGTCGGTCCCGACATTGACGCCCGTCTTGAAGCGAACCCCCTCCACCTCGAGCAGACGTACACGACGCCGGACGACGTCCTTCTCGAGTTTCATGTTCGGGATGCCATAGAACAACAGGCCGCCCGCTTCGTCCGCTTTTTCATAAATCGTGACCGCATGTCCGAGTTGGTTCAACTGATCGGCCGCCGCGAGTCCGGCCGGCCCGCTGCCGATGATGGCGACACGGCGTCCGGTCCGCTTTTGGACGTGACGAGGTTTGACCCAGCCTTCCTCGAAGGCACGGTCGATAATCGTCCGCTCAATCGATTTGATGGCGACCGGGTCCTCGCTGATGCCGAGCGTACAGGATCCTTCACACGGAGCCGGACAGACACGTCCCGTGAACTCCGGGAAGTTGTTCGTCTCTATCAAGCGCTCATAGGCGCGGTACCAGTCTTGATCCGTCACGAGCTTGTTCCACTCTGGGATCAAGTTGTGAATCGGACAACCGATCGTCTCTTGTCCAATCATGTCCCCGACGTGACAGAACGGCGTGCCGCAATCCATGCAGCGCTCGGCTTGTTTGACAATCGGTCCGTCTTCCATGCGGGAAGCGTATTCGTTATAATCATGAACCCGTTCGACGACAGAACGCTCCGGCAATGTCTGTCGCGGGATATCGATAAATTTATGTCTCATACTCCCCCTCCTTCAGTCACGACACGGAATAGTTCGAGGGCGCGGTCGGCGTCACTCAATTCGGGACGCGTCGCCTCGATGTGACGCATGACGTCAAGCACGTTCGCATAGTCACGCGGTACGATTTTGACGAAGCGTTTGCGTTCTTGCTCGAACGCCTCGAGCACGGCTCTCGCTTTGACACTGTCCGTGTGGAACTGGTGCATCTCGAGCAGTGCATAAATCTGTTCGGCATCCTCGTCGGTCAACTCACGGTCGACCGAGACGAGCTCTTGGTTGACGAGCTGTTCGTACGCTTGATCGCCGTATAGATAGGCGACCCCGCCCGACATCCCGGCACCGAAGTTACGTCCGACCGTCCCGAGGACGACGACCGTACCGCCGGTCATATATTCACAGCCATGGTCGCCGACGCCTTCCGTCACGGCGACGGCGCCCGAGTTACGGACGGCGAACCGCTCTCCGACATGACCGTTGAAGAATGCCATTCCCGACGTCGCGCCATACAGACAGACGTTACCGGCAATGACTTGTTCACTCTCTTCAAACGGGGCATGTTTCTCGGCGATGACGGCGAGCTTTCCACCGCTCAGGCCTTTGCCGACGTAGTCGTTGGCGTCACCGATGACCGAGATGGTGATCCCGTTCGGCAAGAAGGCACCGAGGCTTTGTCCGGCCGAACCGCTGAGACGGAGTGAAATCGTGTCCTCGGCGAGTCCGACGTTGCCGTGCACTTTCGTCACTTCATGACCGAGCATCGTTCCGACGGCGCGGTCCGTATTGCGGACGCGTCCGACGAAGAACGTCGGTTGGAGCGATTTGATGGAACGCGAGACGGCCGGGATCAATTTGCGGTGATCATATGACTGATAGGCCGGATGGGCCAACTCCTCTTTCTCCGGCAAAGCCGTCGGAATCGACAGCATCGGTGTCAAATCGAGCGTTTTCGCTTTCGGATGTGCTTGCTTCCAGGCACTCTCCTCCAACAAATCGGTCCGCCCGATGACGTCACGAAGCGAGGTCGCCCCGAGCGAGGCTAAAATCTCGCGAACCTCTTCGGCGAGGAACGTCATCAAGTTGACGACATGTTCGGGTTTCCCCATGAACTTCGCACGCAACGCCGGGTCTTGGGTGGCGACACCGACCGGGCACGTATCGAGGTGACACGCCCGCATCATGATGCAGCCGAGCACGACGAGCGGTGCCGTCGCGAACGCGTATTCCTCGGCACCGAAGATGGCGGCGAGGACGATGTCGCGTCCGGTCATGAGCTTACCGTCGGTCTCGAGTGTGACGCGGCCACGCAAGCCGTTCAAGGCGAGAGTCTGGTGCGTCTCTAGCAAGCCGAGCTCCCACGGGAGTCCTGTATGCTTGATTGACGTCCGTGGCGACGCCCCGGTCCCTCCGTCATAGCCGCTGATGACGATCGTATCGGCGTTCGCCTTGGCGACACCGGCGGCGATTGTCCCGACCCCTGACTTCGAAACGAGCTTGACGCTGATTTTCGCGTTCGGATTGACGTGCTTCAAGTCGAAGATGAGTTGCGCCAAGTCTTCAATCGAATAGATGTCGTGGTGCGGCGGCGGCGAGATGAGTCCGACGCCTGGGACAGAGCCGCGCACTTCGGCGACCCATGGGTACACTTTGTTCCCAGGCAATTGTCCGCCCTCACCCGGCTTCGCCCCTTGCGCCATCTTGATTTGAATCTCGTCGGCGTGATACAAGTATTCGGCCGTCACGCCGAAACGTCCACTCGCGACTTGTTTGATGCGACTGACCCGCTCGCTTCCGTCCTCATCCGGCGTAAAGCGATTGCGATCCTCCCCACCTTCCCCGGAGTTGCTCTTGCCGCCGATTCGGTTCATGGCGATGGCGAGCGTCTCATGGGCCTCTTTTGACAAGGATCCGAATGACATCGCTCCCGTTTTGAAGCGGCTGACAATCGATGCGACCGATTCGACTTCGTCAAGCGGAATCGCATCCTGTTGTTTAAACGCGAACAATTGGCGCAAGAATTGACCTGACGACTCATGAAGTTTGACGTAGGCGTCATAATACCGGCGCTCGTTCTCACGGCAGGCACGTTGCAAGAGATGAATCGTCTTCGGATTGAAGGCGTGTTCTTCCCCGTCGGCGCGCCACTGGAAGTCGGTCCCGGTCTCGAGTGGTCGCTCCCGCTTATAGGCAGCCTCATGCTGACGGCGCGACTCGTCTTCAAGTTCGGTGAAACCGACACCGGACAACTGGGACGTCGTCCCACGGAAGTGACGCTCAATCAAGGCTCGGTCGATGCCGACCGCCTCGAAGATTTGGGCGCCGCGGTAACTTTGGACGGTCGAGATGCCCATCTTCGACATGATTTTGACGATACCGTCGACCGAGGCCGACTGATAGCGACGGACCGCCTCATCGAATGAATAATACAATTGGCCGGCCTCGACCGCCTCGGCGATCGTCGCATAGGCGAGATACGGATAGACGGCGTCGGCGCCGTACCCGATCAAAGCGGCCGCTTGATGGACTTCACGTACTTCGCCGCTCTCGGCGACGAGACTGCACGATGCCCGAAGGTTGACACGAATCAAGTGTTGATGGACGGCGCTCAGTACGAGGAGGGCCGGCATCGCCAGCATATCTTCATTCATGTTGCGGTCCGACAAGACGATGACGTCGGCGCCATCGCGGATCAGTCCATCGACTTGCTCAAACAGCGCCTCTAGCGAAGCTTCTAAATCGTGCGCATATGACGTATCGACCCGCTCGACGCGCAGCGTTTCGTTCACTTTCTCGAGCGCGGCGGCATCGAGGAACGGATGTTTGAGCCAGACGCGACGGGCGTGACCTCGTCCGGTATGGACCGGGTTCGCTTGAGGCCCGAGCCAAGTGAATGTCGCCGTGACGATTTTTTCACGCAACGCATCGATTGGCGGGTTCGTGACTTGGGCGAAGTGCTGTTTAAAGTAATGGAACAAAGAGCGTGGCCGCTCGGACAACACCGCGACTGGTTGGTCATGTCCCATCGAGCCGATCGGATCTTTTTTCTCGTGGATGAGCGGGACGAGATATTGTTCAATGTCCTCTTTCGTATATCCGAACGCACGCTGCTTCCGATGCAGGTCGGCGACGAACGGCTCGTCGACCGGTCCATCGTTGAGAACGGTCATCTGCTTCAACCATTTACCGTACGGCTCGGCCCGTGCGATCGTCTGTTTGATTTCATCGTCCGGAATGAGGCGTTTCGACTCGAGATCGATTAACAACAATTGACCCGGTCGAAGGCGCTGCTTTGATTTCACATTTTCGGCCTGAACTGGGATGACGCCGCTCTCTGACGACAAAATAAGCTCCCCATCCATCGTTTCGATATAACGCATCGGCCGTAGCCCGTTCCGATCTAAGATGGCACCGATTTGACGGCCGTCCGTGAAGACGACACCGGTCGGTCCATCCCACGGCTCCATGATGGACGAATGATATTGATAAAAGTCTTTCTTGAACGGGTCCATTTTCACTTCGGCGAACGGCTCAGGAATGAGCATCATCGCCGTATGGGCGATTGAACGTCCAGTGCGGGTGAAGAACTCGAAGGCGTTATCGAGCATCGACGAGTCGCTGCCCGTCTCTTGAAGGACCGGGAACAGCTGATTGACGTCTTCGAACAAGTCGGTCGAGGTCACACCTTCGCGGGCCCGCATCGCATCAATATTTCCGCGGAGCGTATTGATTTCCCCATTATGGACGATCATCCTGTTCGGATGTGCCCGCTCCCATGAGGGGAACGTATTCGTCGAGAAACGGGAATGGACGATCCCAAACGTGCTTTTATAAGCCGGTGCCTGCAAATCGAGATAGAAGCGCTCGATTTGTTCCGGCGTGAGCATCCCTTTATAGACGATTGTCTTCGTCGACAAGCTCGGCATGTACAGGTTCAACGCTTCTGTCTTTTCAATCGTCCGACGAAGCTGATAGAGCGTCCGCTCGTTCGAGTCATAGTCCGCGAACGGGCACGAGACGAACCATTGGTAGATGGTCGGCTGTGTCACTCGGGCATGCTCACCGATCGCATGCGGATTGACCGGGACCTCGCGCCAGGCGATGGTCGCGAAATCGAATTCGTCGGCAATCGCTTCCATCTGGAGTTGCTTGTCCTGCAGTCTCGATTCATCCGGTTGAAAAAACACCATTCCGACCGCATAGCGACCTGGCGTCGGCAAGTTCATCGTCTCGAGGAACAGTTCGTGCGGTAGCTCGGTCATGATGCCCGCGCCGTCCCCGGCATCGATGACGCCTTGCCCGCCCCGGTGTTCTAGCTTACAGAGCATCGATAATGATTTACTGACGATGTCATGTTTTTTCTCTCCATTTAGGTTGACATATAGCCCAATGCCACATGCGTCTTTTTCGAATCGTGAATCGTACAAGCCTGTTCGCTTCATCGAATCAACCCCTCTCTCTCGATCTTGTTTCGTAAATTTTATTTTGTTCTAAATATTCTGATAAATCAAGTGGGTTGTATACTATTCTGCATAACAGAAATCGTATTAACTAGATTTGAAAGCGTGTTCATTAGCTTTATCAAGCTATTTATGAAAATAACTTATAATCCATAAAGAATAATTATCCATGAAATATATTAGTATATAGGTTCACAAGACCTTAAATATTTGTATAAAAAAAGCGATACCCTTATCGGCTATCGCTTTGTTTAAAACAACTTATTCGACCGTCTTACGAGAATGGTGTAAAAATGCCCGCGGCTTCTTCCAAATGATCAAGCCGACGTACCCGAGCGTGAGCAAAATCAAGGCACTAACGAGGACGACATAGAGTGTCGCTTCCTCGATTCGAGCGAAGATAGCGATGTACGCCCAGACGAAGACGAGCGGATAGATGAAGTCACGATGCCACCACATGAAGACGAGCGCGAGGACGACCCCGACCATGAGCATGAGCGATGTCCAAGCGAGTTCGTCGAGCCCGAGCACGGTCGTGACCCGCTCCCGATTGATGACGACGAACACGTTGACAATCGTCGCGACGGACACCCAGCCGATATAGATTGAGAACGGGAATCGGTCGAGCCAACTCGTCGACGTCCGGAAAGCGATGTAATAGAGCCAGGCGAGCGTTGCCAGGAAAGCGACCATGACGACGAGCGAGGCGATGAACCACTCGTTCGTGAACGTGAGCAACCAAAGGCCGTTCAAGATACACGAGACGAGAAAGCCTGCTTTCATTCGATTCGCCTGCCGGTTCGCGACCGACCCTTTCTTCAATTGCAAGACGAGCCAAACGGCGAGCGCCACGTAAATCACGCCCCAAATCGAGAATGCGTACCCGGCCGGCTTGAAGTAGATGTCGATGCGGTCCGACACGGCCGCGTTTTCACCGCTCGCGAAGTAGTTGATGACGACCGTCGCCAAAAACGCCAGCCAGTTGATTAAAGGCCATTTTGATAAGTCCATAAATAGGATCCTCCGAAGAAGACCTGACACCTCCTTTATCAGCATAGTTTTCTATACCCATGTGCCAACGCTCATACACTTCTCGACTCGCTCCCGAATAAATTGCTAGACACATAACAAAACGACTCCGGCGTAAACCGGAGTCGTCTCGTAAAAAGTGGCCGTGTCACCATATTCGGGTTCGCCCATTTAAGTTCATGGACAATGCTTAAAAGTCAATCTCGTCCGGGTCTGGACCGAGACGGTCATGTGTCGCCACGGCATCGATTTTCACCAAATCGTCCGCGTCGAGCGCGAAGTCGAACACGTCGAAGTTCTCTTGGATTCGGTGCGGCGTGACCGATTTCGGAAGCGCCACGTTCCCCGTGTCCAAATGCCAGCGAAGCACGACTTGGGCCGGCGTCTTGCCGTGTTTCTCAGCAATCTCTGCGAAGGCCGGGATATCGAGAAACTTCCCTTGCATGAGCGGGCTCCATGCCTCGACTTGGATGCCCTCGTCTTGGCAATATTCGACGAGATCCGGTTGCGGGAGTTGCGGGTGGAGCTCGATTTGGTTGATGAGCGGCGTCATAAGGCCCTCCTGTTTCAACGTCTCGAGATGATGCTCTTTGAAGTTCGATACACCAATCGCCTTGATTTTACCGGCCTCATAGAGGTCAATCAAATCTTTCCATGCCTCGACGAACCCGTCGACTGGCCAGTGGAGAAGACAGAGATCCAAATAGTCCGTCTCGAGTCGAGCGAGTGATTCGTCAAACGCCTCTTTCGTCCGACGCTGGCGAATGTCCTCGTTCCAAATCTTCGACGTCAAAAAGATATCTTCACGAGCGACGCCTGATGCTTGAATCCCTTTGGCGACGCCTTCTTCATTCTTATAGACGGCTGCCGTATCGATATGGCGATATCCGACTTTGAGTGCCTCGGCCACGGCCTGTGGCGCCTCCGTCTCATTGTCGACTTGCCATACCCCAAAGCCGATCATTGGAATTTTGACACCGTTGCGTAACGTTGCGAGTTGCATACAATCATTCCCCTTTCCAATCTGTTCGAGCTGATTGTATCATACCCGTCATTCTATTTCGAAAAACTAAATCGTCAAATCTTTTCGAGTGAACCGTCCGTATGAAAGGAGCATGGCGACGACGAGAATCCCAGCCAACAAGAAAAAGGAACGAAGTGTCGAATCCCCTTGGATTTGTGCATTGGCATCGAACAGCGAGAAAATCGACAGCGCATTCAACCAATCGAGTTGCTCGCTAAATCCCGAGAACACGTTCGCCATCAAGAAGAGGGCGAAGATTCCTCCGGTGACCATATACGACCGTGTGCTGTCATCGAACAAGCTCGCGAGCACGTACGCCATCGCGCCGAGCACGAGCAGGATGAGACCCGCATTGAGCTGAAGTGTCCATAGCAGTCCGTAATCGATTTTCAAATCAAACAGCACGTTGGCCAACATGAGGCTTAACCCGTTCAACCCGACGAGCATGCCGCTCGCAATCACGAGCACCGTCATACTTGCCGTCACGTAGCCGGCTCGCGAAATCGGGGCGGCCAAATAGAGCATGACCTCACCCGAGTCGACAGGCTTTGCCATGAGCCGTGAGGCGAATGTGAGGGCGAACAGAATGGCCAACACGTAAAAGATGAGCCCGTAATAGTTACCGGCGAGCAGGTTGATGACGTTATCCATCGTGAGGTTTGGATCGATTTTGAACACATCGAGCAGCTCCGGTGGCAACGAATCCAATTTGCCTTCAATCAGTCCCGTCTCTTGGATGGACGGGAACACGGCCGCCAAAAAGAACAAGTATAGGCTTGTCCCAAGCGAGTACCCGAGAATCCAGCTCCGGTTTTGTTTGAACAGTGCCGAGATGAGTACCATTTATTTCGCCTCCCCGTAATATTGCATGAACAGATGCTCGAGTTCGTCGGTACCGCTCGACAATGATTGGACGTCATACCGGGCCAGCCGATGAATCAAGTCATTCAACTCTTCGACCGTCGACAAGCTGACCGTGACGACTAACCCGTCACGAGTACCGACTTCTTCACTCAACCGACTCGCGGCCGATTCGTCCTTCAGCTCGATGCGATACGTTTTCTGACTATGCCGTTTCAACTCGGTCATTTCGGCTTCGATAATCATTCGCCCATCCCGGATGAGCGCGGCCCGATCGCACGTCTTTTCCATCTCAGGAAAGTGGTGCGAACTCATCAACACTGCCTTGCCCGCCTTCTTCTCGGCAATCACCCAATCGACGAGCCGTTCCTGCATGAGCGGATCGAGTCCGCTCGTCGGTTCATCAAGGATATATACAGGCACGTCTTTCATGAAGCAAGTGATGATGGCGAGCTTTTGTTTCATCCCTTTCGACATCTTCCGTACTTTAAGCGACGAATCGAAAGCGAACACCTCCCGCAACTTCCGCTCACGTTCCGTACTCGTCACATGTAATTTCCGAGTGAGACGAATGACTTCTTCTCCGGTCATGTCTTGCGGGTAATTAATCTCACCTGGCAAATAACCGACGAGCGCCTTCACCGCCTCGCTCTCGTTCCAACAGTCGTGCCCCATGACGGTGGCCGTGCCAGCGTCGGCATGGAGCAACCCCATCAAGTGACGAATCGTCGTTGATTTCCCGGCCCCGTTCGGTCCGATGAAACCGAACACGGTCCCCGGTTCGACCGTGAAAGACACATCAAAGATGCCATGGGACGGATCGAAACGCTTCGTCAATCCTTTCAATTGAATCACTGTCCTCACTCCTTAGTTTTGAAATATAAAATGAATATGATTACAAAACAAGTATATCACGTTATTTTTTGAAATGGAAATGGTATATTGATTACAAAACAATGAGAGAAGTGAGGATTGCTATGGATGGATTCACAAAACGAACGGAGGCGAAGCGACGGGCCATTTTAGATGCGGCCGTTCGACTGATGGCCACGAAACAGTCCCGTTTCACAGTGAGCGAGCTTGCTCGCGCCGCCTCGGTCTCACCGGTATCGATTTATAACTACTTCGGGTCGAAGGAACAAGTCATCATCGCCGTCTTGACCGAGATGACGGAGGAGCAGATGGGATGGATCGAGTCACAGATCGTTGATCATGTGCCGTTCGATCGATTGTTAATCGAGATTTTGTCCCGTAAAATCGAGACGGCTGGGCTGTTCGACGAGGCGATTACGACGATGATCCAAGCGGATGCATCGTGGCAACAGTTGGCCGGACGAGGCTACGCCGCGTTCCGTCAACTGATTGAATATGGGAAAACGAGCGGGGCCATCGACCCGGAGCTGTCGACCGATACGTATTTACGGTACGTCCAACTCGTGCAACAGGCGATTTTGTCCGACCCGAACCTGGCGACGTCACCGATGACCGAATCGATGCAAGACTATTTCCGATTTTTCCTTCACGGCATCATTCAGAAAAACAGCTAAAAAGTCGTCTATCACTTCTTTTGCGTGTAAGAAGTGATAGGCGACTTTTTATATTTCGTTATTCTTTATCGTTCGTTCTGAACACGAATTCCTCGATCGGATAAAGTGACATGTCAAGCTCACAGTCACCGGTCAGAACGAGGTCGGCGAGCACTTTTCCGATGAACGGACCGACCGTCAAACCGGATGACCCGAGACCGTTCGCGACGAGCAACTGCTCCGCTCCCGGCACACGGCCGAGAATCGGAATCGAGTTCGGGGTGACCGGACGGAATCCGACCCGCGTCTCAATCAATTCTGCCTCAGCGAGTCCCGGCGCCGATTCGAGCCCTTTTGAGAGCACTTCATGAATCCCGATCGCCGTCGGCCGCGCGTCGAACGCCTTTTCACGCTCATGCGTCGAGCCGATGACGATGCGCCCTTCTTCAAACCCGAGCAAATAACGACGCCGTGGCGGCATGACGACCGGCCAGTCAGACGCATCCTTGTCCGGTAGCTGCACGTGCACGATTTGTGCTTTCTCGCCGGCGACACGGGCCGTATAGCCGATTGGCGCCATCAACTCGGGCAACCACGCCCCGCAGGCGAGCACGATCTCATCCGCGTCATAGCGGACGCCGTCGCACTCGACATGATAGCCATCCGCTTCGACGAGGATGGCCGAGCCGTCAACGAAGGTCACACCGCGCTTCACGGCGACCCGTTCGAGGGCCGCGCGCAATTTCTCTCCATCGACTCGCGCTCCCCCTTCGACGAGGAGGGCGTCATATTCGTCCGAGAGCGGCGGGAATAGTGCTCTCGCTTCTTCTGCTGTCATCCGGGTCAAGTCGCCGATTTCCGGCGCTTCTTCTCGGCGCAGTGCCGTCCGTTCTTGCATCTCGTTCAATTTCTTGTCTTCATGCAAGGCGAGCGTCCCGACCCGCTTATAGCCGGTCTCGGTCTCGCCTTCTCGTTTCAAGTCCTCGACGACCGTCGCATAGTAGTGAGCGCCGCCTTTGGCGAGCGCGTACCATGCCTTATTGCGACGTTGGGCGATCCACGGGCAGACGATACCCGCCGCGGCGTCGGTCGCACGGCCCTTCTCTTTCCGGTCGATGACGGTGACGTCGGCTTTCCCGGCTAAATGGTACGCGGTCGAGATGCCGACGATTCCTGATCCAATCACAATCACTTTTTTCATAGCAGTTGCGCCTTCATCGGTTCGATGACGGCTTCACATCCTTTCTTAAAAAAATCACCGGCCCGAAGGCCGATGATCAGTCGCGCATGGCGAGGCGATAGAGTAAATCAAGAATTTCAATATAGAGCCAGATGAGCGTCACAATCAAACCGAACGCCGCGACCCATTCGAGCTCTTTCGGAGCCCGGCTCTCGACTTGACGCGCGATATAGTCGAAATCGAGCACGAGCGCGAGCGAGGCGATGATGACGATCACGAACTGCACGCCGATGGCGAGCGGTGACGAGCCCGTCATGAACGGGAGTCCTGAACCGAAGAAACTCATCCCGATTTGGACGAGATAGAGCAACATGACCGTAAAGATCGCGGCCGTGACGCCGGCACGGAATTTTTGCGTCACTTTTACGAGTCCTGTCGAGTAGACGAACCACATCGCGAACGCGACGATGAACGTCGTCAATACGGCCCGTCCGACGATGCCCGGAAGCATCGCTTCGAAGAAATAAGAAATTAATCCGACGAACACACCTTCGACGATGCCGTACAATGGCGCGACGACCGGTGCCGTTCTCGGTTTGAACGTGATGACGAGTGCCAACACCAAGCCGAGGATGAGCGAGCCGATCATGAGCGGGAACAAGAGCGCTTCCCCGATTGTCGGGACGAGCATCCATGTCGTTCCGGCTGCTGCCGTAACGAGCAAGAGCAGAGTGAACACTTTCGACCACGTACCGGCTTTCGTCATCGGCGTGGCGCTATAGCCTGTTGTCTCCATCGATTTACGGAGAACTGGATTCGATTTAAGTCTCAACTGTCGTTAACCCCTTTATTCTATTTTCAGTGTTTGGCCATGACTTTGATAAATTCCCGCATATAGTCAGGCAGGTCAGGCGGACGGCGGCTCGAGACGATATGACCGTCGACGACGACCGGCTCATCATGCCAAATCGCGCCCGCGTTTTCCATATCATCTTTAATGCCCGGTGTACTCGTGACGTTGATGCCATCGAGGATTTTCGCCGAGATCAATACCCAGCCCGCGTGACAGATTTGACCGATCGGTCGCTTCTCGTCATGCATATAGCGGACGAACCCTTTCACCGAATCGAATCGGCGCAACAAGTCGGGTGACCAGCCACCCGGGACGAGTATGGCGTCGTACGATGAGATGTCGACATCATCGAATGCGATGTCCGATTTAGCCGGAACACCGTATTTGCCGATATAGGCGTGATCTGCCTTCTCACCAGCGAGGATGACGTTCGCGCCTTCTTCGCGTAACCGATGGACCGGATACCATAGTTCTAAGTCTTCAAAGTCGTCGCTGACGATTTGTAGCACGTTTTTACCTTGTAATTGCATCGAATCCCTCCCTTAATTTGTCTTTCACAAGTATACCCTATAAGCCACGTGGCGAAAACAGGCACTGTCTTCCAAGTGCATGTCTCGCTTGAATGAATCAATTCGTTTGAGCGACGGTCACGATCACATTTCCGGCCTTGCCTCCGGCATCCACGTATCGGTGTGCCGCGACGATGTCCTCGAGTGAGTAAACCGAATCGATGACGGCTTTTAGTCGCCCCGCTTCAAACAGCTCGTTCAGGAAAGTCAGATCCTCCTTCCGTTCACGTGCAGGTCCTTGCCCGGCGACGGAACTGAATTTCCCGTGTTCGGCGACATGCGTTCGGGCCATCCGTTTATCGATTTTCCCGGGCGCATCGAATACGGCGTCATAGGTGGTCAGTTCCGCGTCGTAGTTCGGTTTGGTGTAGTCGACCACGACGTCCGCGCCGAGACTTCTGACGAGTTCGAAGTTCCGCTCCCGACAGACGGCCGTCACATGTGCCCCGTTATATTTCGCGAGTTGAACGGCCATCGACCCGACTGCCCCGGAAGCCCCGTAAATCAAGATGGTCTTCGCTTGTTCGATGTTAACCTTGCGCAGAAAATGTAGAGACGTCGTACCGCCGAACGGTAGACTGGCGGCCTCAATAAAACTGGCGTTATGGGGCATGCGCTCAATGCATGTTGTCTCTTTTAGACATGCATACTCGGCATAGCCGCCGAACCGCATCCCGGTCAGCGCATAGACGCGGTCCCCAACCTTGAACCGCTCGACCCGACTTCCCGTCTCGATGACTTCCCCCGCCAAGACGACACCAAGAATCGGTTGGCGGGGGGCTTTAAAACCGACGATGAGCCGCATCGGGAGTTTGCCGGCGGCCGGCACGTCGAGCGACCGTAGGCGACGGTCCCCCGAATGGACGGCCGTGGCGTAGATTTGAATCAATAGCTCATCCGACTTTGGCACAGGCTTGTCGACTTCTTGAAGCTGCAATACGTCTGGTGGTCCATATGCGGTACAAATCACGGCTTTCATCGTATCCCTCCTCGCAAGACGTGAAGTCGTTACTAATGAATTCACCGTTTCAAAAAAATAAAACCAGATGGAACTGTCATCTGGCTCACGAAATGAGTTTTTCAATCAAACTAGCTGAGGAATCAAAATGACCGCCAAAAGAAAAATAGTTGTAGTCTTTACTTTGTTTCGAGTTAACGCAAAAGGAATCAGGCATAACCCAAGAATGGTGATCGCAAGTGATATTAATCCCGGTATAAAGTAGCCTTCAGCCGATGCGATTGGGACACTGATCACATGAACGGTTGGATTCGAGAAAAACCCCATCGCTTCCAAAACAAGATTTCCGATTACGCCGAGACTCACTAAACATAAAGATAATGAAAACAGGAATGAGTTCTTTTTCACGACAATTGCCCCTTTTTATATACAAGTCTAAATAAGTAGAAATAGCTTCCATTGTTTTCTTCTATTATAAATAATTTCGTATGATTCATGGAAAAAATTTCAACCCGTTCGGTTACAATAAAATTGATTCTAATTTAACTTATTATAAGAACGCTCACCTGAAGGAGGCTCACGATGAAGACGTGCTACTATCTCGGATGGTTCAATGATTTTTTTTCGACTCATTTGGCGGATGCCTTGTCACGAGACGTGACCAATCGGCAGTCTCTCGTAATCATTAGCTCGGATCCTGCTTCAACTGCAGTACATGGTGTTACTGAGCGCTCGTGGTTACAGGAAGCTGGCATCTTTTTTCATGACTATCACGTCATCAATTATGAGACGGACCGAACGAATGCGAAACATCTTCTAAATGAAGCTTCGATGATCTTCTTATTAGGTGGGGACACCGTCAAACAAAATCAGTTCATCCATGAATATGATTTAATCCAATCGATTCAACAAAGCGACGCCATCGTCTTAGGTGCTAGTGCAGGGGCCATCAATATGTCTTCGTCTTGGCTATGCTCGCCAAACATGGGATATGATGTAGCAGCTCCAACGATTTTTCAAGGTGTGGCTCCCCATGATTTCTCGGTTCTCTCCCACTTCAATCTCGAACATTCCATGGATGTCATCAAGCAAGAGCTAGCCTCTTTATCTAAAGAAGTACCCATCTATTTGTCGAACAAAGATTGTGCCCTTCGTGTTCAAGGCGATCAAATCGATATTTTTGGTGACGTCTATTTGTACTCGAATCGAAACATGACGAAGTTACCTGAGACCAAGTCTTTTATCCCCAATTTCCCAACCACGCTTTAGAATCGAGTGGTTGTGCAGCATCAAGAGGTGGACAAGTGCAAAATCTGTATATGGAAATCGAAACGTTCTGTCGTCCATATATTGTGTTATAATTAGTGCGACTTTTTGTAAATTTTGAACGAGAAAGGGGATTTCCCAATGAAACAATATCATGATTTATGTGCCCATATCCTCGAGCACGGTGTCGTCAAAGAGGACCGGACCGGAACCGGGACGACGAGCGTATTCGGTTATCAGATGCGTTTCAATCTTCAGGATGGCTTCCCCATGGTCACGACGAAAAAACTACATACCCGCTCGATCATCCATGAACTGCTCTGGTTCATCACCGGTGACACGAACGTCAAGTACCTTCAGGACAACGGGGTCCGCATTTGGAATGAATGGGCTGACGAGGACGGCAATCTCGGCCCGGTCTACGGAGCCCAGTGGCGCTCGTTCCCAAAACCGGACGGCACGAGTGTCGACCAGCTCGCCCAAGTGATTGAACAAATCAAAACGAACCCTGACTCGCGTCGCCTGATCGTCTCCGCATGGAACCCGGGACAACTTGAAGACATGGCACTGCCACCGTGTCACCTATTGTTCCAATTTTATGTCGCGGACGGCAAACTCTCATGCCAGCTCTATCAACGCAGCGCTGACACGTTCCTCGGCGTACCGTTCAATATCGCCTCATACGCTTTGCTCACGCACATGGTCGCCCATGTGACCGGCCTTGAGGTCGGGGACTTCGTCCATACGCTCGGCGACGCTCACATTTACCATAACCATCTCGAACAGGTGAACCTTCAATTGACGCGTGAGCCCCGCCCGCTCCCGTCGTTGAACATCTTGCGAGACGTGACGTCGATCGAGGATTTCCGCTTTGAGGACTTCGAAATCGTCGGCTATGACCCGCATCCACATATCAAGGGGGCGGTCAGCGTATGATCGTCCACGTTGTCGCCATCGGAAGCAATCGGGAGATCGGGAAAGACAACGAGTTGCTCTGGCGTCTGCCAGACGACTTGAAACAGTTCAAAGCCATCACGACGGGCCAAACGGTCGTCATGGGCCGTAAGACGTTCGAATCAATCGGTCGTCCGTTACCGAACCGCCGCAACATTGTCGTCACGTCCGACCGCTCGTTTTCGGCTGAAGGTGTCGACGTCTGGCACGACCTCGAGTCGCTCAACTCCGAGACGACAGACGTTTACATCATCGGCGGCGCGACGCTCTATGAGCAGACGCTTCCGATGACGGACCGGTTTTATGTCACCGCGGTCGATGGCACGTTCGAGGCGGACACGTATTATCCGGCGTTGCCGGACGGGCTCACTTTGACCGACGAACAGTTCCATCCAATCGACGAACGGCATGCCTATAGCTTCACTTTCCGTCAGTATGACAAAAGGGACATCGACTAAGTCGACGTCCCTTTTTTAATCTGGCAATTTTTCGAGCCACTGCTCTATTTTTTCGGTGATAGCGTCCTGATGGTCCTGTTCGGCAAAGTCGTCGTACAGCATCCCGAGCTCGAGTGCCGTCCGTTTTGACAAGGCCAACACATGACTGTACTTGCCACGCTGCTCCTTGACGGCCGAGAGCGTCCCTCTCGTCTCCGTCGTGCTCGATTCGTCTAAGATGAACATCTCCATATGATCGTTACAGGCGTAACGGTCATATGGACGGTAGATGACCTCGTAGCGTCGATGCTGTTTTGGCAACTGTTCGGCGAGCATGGCATACTTCTCAGGGCTCATCGTCACGTAGGCGAGCCGTTTCTCTTCACGGACCGCCGTCGAATAACGGATGATGCGATTGCGCCCATCACGTTTCGCCTTATAGAGCGCCTCGTCGGCGTACGCGCACCATTCCCCGAGCGTCATGCCAGTCTGACAGACGCGGGTATAGCCGATGGACACCGTCACGTGATGCTCATACGTAAACGTCATCTCCTCGATGCGGCTGCGGACCCGTTCGAGCACTGCATCGACGACGTGGCGTTCGGACACGTTCAAGATGATGAGGAACTCTTCCCCGCCGTAACGAATCAACTCGTCACTCGAGCGAATCGCCAAGCGAATCTCTTCCGCGACGCGATGCAGCACCTCGTCCCCATAAGCATGCCCGAACGTATCGTTCAACTGCTTGAAATGATCGATGTCGAGCAACGCGAGCGTGAAACTCTCACCGGACCGCTCTAAACGGGACATGAAGCGACTGAACGTCGCTTTCAAATATTTACGGTTGAAGGCGCCCGTCAACTCGTCGACGAGAAGGGCGTTCGAGACGAGACGCGCTTTCTCGATATGATGTCCGAGACGAACGAGCCGCTCCTCCATCGGGACCCACTCTTCCCAATAGTCATCGAACCCATACGAGTAGGCGGCGAGCCGGTAATGTTCATTCGTTCCAATCACGATGAGCGGGACATACAGCTTCTTCATCTTGCTGACGAACGATTGAATCGCCCGTTCCGGGAATCGGGCCCACAGTTCGACGTCCATGATAATCGCCTTCGGCACGTCTTCATAATCGTATTCGACGGCTTCTTCTAACGTCTGTAAAAAGACAGGGCGCGCCCCGAGTTTTTCCACCCGCGGCTTATAGCGGCTGAACGTCGCGAAGTTGTTCGATAAAATCAAGACGAGGTCCTCGTCCTCTTGCTCGATGCCGAGAATGGTATGGATATATCGTTTCACCGGGGCAATCAAAGCCATCGCTTCTGCTTGCGTCAAGACAGCCGGCAACTCACGCACGTCGGATTCGACACGACTGAAAATTTCAAGCAAGTGCATGAACCGTCGCTGTTTCACTTCTTGTTTCATCCAATCCAATAAAAACTCGATGTCAGTTGTTTGAATCTGTCTCGCGCTCGTGATTTGCGCCAAAATCTTATGTATACGATCTGTGAGTTGTTGCTCCATTCCCGACCCCCCAGTTTCGTTCTCCCGTTATTCGCTTCTGACTATGATTATGCGACTTCATCCACGAAAATACAACTATTTACTTATTTTTTCCCTATTGTTTGACAGAAAGATAGTACTTATGACCCAATAGGCAATAATAAAAGAGCGGTCATGGACCGCCCTTTCCTTATTTACCAACTTTTAGGTTAGGAGATGTCATCTCTTCCGGGCGAATCCATTGATCAAACTGCTCTTCCGTCAAAAGTCCGGTCTCGAGCGCCGCTTCTTTTAACGACGTCCCTTGTTTATGGGCGAGCTTCGCAATTTTGGCTGCGTTCTCGTAACCGATATGCGGGTTGAGTGCCGTCACGAGCATGAGCGAACGGTCCACGTTGTGCGCGATGACGTCCAAATCTGGTTCGATCCCGACGGCGCAATGCACGTCGAACGAATGCAGACTGTCTGTCAACAAGCGACACGTCTGAAGGAAGTTATACATGATGACAGGCTTGAACACGTTCAACTCGAAGTTCCCTTGGCTCGCCCCGAATCCAATGGTCGCGTCATTACCGAGCACTTGGGCCGCGACCATCGTCAACGCCTCGCTCTGCGTCGGGTTGACTTTCCCTGGCATGATCGAGCTGCCCGGTTCGTTCTCCGGAATCAAGATTTCACCGATGCCGGCCCGTGGACCTGACGCCAACCAGCGGACATCGTTGGCGATCTTCATCGCGTCCATGGCGAGTGCTTTCAAGGCACCGTGCGTGAACACGAGCTGATCGTGACTCGTGAGCGCATGAAACTTGTTGACGGCCGTGATGAACGATTTGCCAGTCTCTTGCGAGATTTTCTCGGCGACGACTTCGCCGAACTGAGGATGGGCGTTGATGCCCGTCCCGACCGCTGTGCCGCCAAGGGCGAGCTCTGTCAACGGTTCAAGCGTACGTTCAATCATCTGTTTCGACAACTCGAGCATGCGGACCCAGCCGCTGATCTCTTGACCGAGCGTGACCGGTGTCGCGTCTTGCAAGTGTGTCCGACCAATCTTGACGATGTCCATGAATGACTCGGCTTTCTTGGCAAGCGTGGCGTGAAGCGCCTCGATTGATGGCAACACATGGTCCTCGACCGCCAGGATGGCCGCGATGTGCATCGCCGTCGGATACGTGTCGTTCGAGCTCTGCGATTTGTTGACGTCGTCGTTCGGGTGAATCGTGAACGATTGTCCACGCTCTTTCAGCTTATCGTTCGCCAAGTGAGCGATGACTTCGTTGACGTTCATGTTCGACTGGGTCCCTGAACCCGTCTGCCAGACGACGAGCGGAAACTCGGCGTCATGTTTTCCGGCGACGATTTCATCGGCGACTTCGGCGATGACGTCAGCTTTCGCTTGCTCCAAAACACCGAGTTCGGCGTTGGCGAGTGCGGCACCTTTCTTCAAGATTGCGAAGGCATGCACGACCTCAAGCGGCATCTTCTCCGTCCCGATTTTAAAGTTCTCTAGACTGCGCTGTGTTTGGGCTCCCCATTTGGCTGAAGCCGGGACGTTGATTTCCCCCATCGTGTCCCGTTCGATCCGATATTCCATGAAAATTCCCCCTCTTTTTTTGACTACGCTTTCATTTTAGCGAAACTTTTGCAAAAAAGAAATCATTCCCCCGCAATTGATAAAAAGTCGGGCCCACGCCCGACTTTTATCCTGTCATCAATGCCCGTTTCGCCACCTCATGGGCCCGGTTCTCCGCCCGGGGAATCCATTTGATGAACTTATTCGGCAACTCGTCATACAGCGTCAGCGCCTTGACGAACAACGGCCGCATCGATTGGTCTTTGAGGAACCGTTGCTCGAGCGCCCGTACGACCGTCTCGGCGTCTGAATAAAACATGAACGTCGATTCGTCCGGAAGCGTGTGCGCTTGTTCGAGGGCGAACGCGAGCGCGGCGAGCTCCGCCTGAACGCTCGTCAACCCGACACGTTTGGCGATGTACGTGGACACCGTGCCGTCGGTCGTCTTGATCCAAACACCAAGCCCGTTCTCACCTATTTCTTGGTTCGTCGCCGCATCAAAATAAATGTGAACCAAAGCGATACGCCTCCCAATCGGTCTCAATCGGTGCATGAATATCGATGAGCGAGAGACGTTTCGATAAGAGCGCCACTTCTTCTTGCCCATCGAGTTTCTTCGCAAACTTTTGATGCGCTTCTTGGAGCGCTTCTTGTCTGACGATTTCATAAAGCGTTTCGATCGTGTCATACGACTGGACGAGAATCGTCGCCGTCTTCGGTCCGATGCCGCGGACACCCGGGATATTGTCAGAGGCGTCGCCTTGGAGCGCTTTCACATCGACGAACTGTTCTGGCCGGACGCCGTACGACGCAACGAACACTTCTTGATTCATGATCATCTCTTCGCCTTTTTTTGGAACGATTTGAAACACGTTCGGGGAAAGCAATTGATGCAAATCGCGGTCCGACGAATACATATAGGATTCGCCCGGGAAGGCGGTCGCGACGGCCCCCATCAAGTCATCGGCCTCGTAACCGGCGAGCTCGGACTGAAAAATCCCGCGCTCGGTCAACGCTGCCCGCAACTTGACGTAATCGTGGAACAATGGTTCCGGTAAGCCAGTGCGGGTCGCTTTATAGTCCGGAAATAAGGCGTAACGATGCGTCGTCTCGCGTGGTCCGTCCCAAAAGAAGGCGATATGTGTGAAATCGTTCGTCCATCCGTCCACTTTTCGGAGCAGACCTTTCAACGTCACATCAGGGTCGAGCGCCCGACGACGCTCGGTGGCAAAATAATAACGTGACAGGAGGTTAAACCCGTCGACTAACATCAGCTTCATCATGCATTCACCTCACAAGCTTGTAATCCGCGCGCGAGCGCGTCCCGGTCAAGGTTCTTTCCAATCCAGACGAAGACCGAACGCGAGTCGTCGCTCGGTTCGTTGGCGAACGTCGCCCCCATCAGTTGATTCGTCGCCTGGACGACAAATTTGGACGATTCTCCGTCCAAACGAACGATCGCCTTCAAGCGATACACATCATCTTCATAGTGCATGAGCACTTCTCTGACGTATTGCGTGACACGTTCCCTTGTGAGCGGCACGTCCGTCGTGAGTGTGATCGCCCGAAGCGATGAGACCGAAGAGTGTCCGGCCGTCAGTTGACCGAGGAGCTGTTCGTCGACTCGAGAGAGCTGGAACGTATTTTCAGTCAACTCATAGTCACCGACCGTCTGAACCGTCTCGATGACCCGGACGGTCGGATTCAGCGCGCTAATCCGCTCATGCGCCTGTTCGAGCGCATCCGCATCGACGAGGTCGACTTTGTTCAGTAAGATCACATCCGCATAGGCGATTTGATGGATTCCTTCAATAAACAGCTCGCGGTCCAGTTGGCTGGCATCGACGACCGTCAAAATCGCCGTCAGCTTGAAGCGCGTGCGCAAGTAGTCGTCATAATAAATCGTCTGAATGATCGGGGCCGGGTCGGCCACACCTGTCGTCTCGATGACGATGCGGTCGAACGTATCCTTCGATGCGAGCTGATAGAACGTCTTGCTCAAATCGCTTTGAATCGAGCAACAGATGCACCCGTTCGATAGCTCGATTTGCTCTTGGTCCATCTTGACGATCAACTGTTCGTCGATATTCACCGACCCGAGCTCGTTGACGATGACGAGCAGCCGCTCGTCCGTCGCTTCTAGCAAGCGATTCATATAGGTCGTTTTTCCGGCGCCTAAAAAACCGGTCACCAATTGCACGGGAATCATGTCCTGCACCTCACCTTATAAATTTTCGTGAACCCGCGCCCATTTCTCATAGCGCGCATCCAGCAAGTCAATCAAATGAAGCATCCACGCTTCTGTCGTGGCCGGTAACACGCTCGAACCCCACTCGCGCTTGCCGTGATGGGATAAAATCATATGCCAAATCCGGTGATGGGCATCGAGTGGCAACGTGACGCCTGCGGCTTGTTGACTCTTCTCGAATAACAGTCCGCCGTATGGCATATGCCCGATCAAGCTTCCCATCGGATTGATGGAGATTCCGGTCGTCTCACTCGTGCCGTTGACCGAGAACAGTTGCTCGAACCGTTTCGGCGACGACAGCAAGTGGCTATATTCAAACAGCTTGCCGATATCATGGAATAAAATTCCGAGCGCGAGCTCGTCCCAACGGAGCGGCTCCTTTAGCTCGGCGATGGCCTCACAGGCCGCATAGAGCGACTCGAACGTGCCTCGGAACGCCTGTTCAACTTTTACACCGTTCATCGTATTCCATACGTCTACTTTGTGCAACTGCTCGGCTTCTTTGATGACCCGGAACGCCATCGCCAAATGATCGTCCTGCTCTTGGAAGCGATAACCGAGACGAAGCATGCAGACCGTATGCTTCAACAGACCGCCGACATAATTATGATGATGATACAACGCAGCCGGTGCCAGGACGAAATCGTCCCAATAGCGGTCGAGGAGTGCCATCGCGATCGCTTGATAGTCAGGTGAGAGCGTCGACAAAATCGCGAACAGCTCGTCCGCGTATTGTTCCATCGTCTCGTCTCCCGGAAGACCGGGCAAGAGCGACACGGCCTCGTCCCGGGCGATCGGTTTGGCCCGGTCGATGGTGATTGACTTGGCGCCGTCCGGTTTCGGATAGACGTCGATTTTCCCTTCCAGCTCGATGACACCAGACTCGTAGATCGGTAACAGCTGCTCCTCGTTGCCGCGCAACCATTGCTTCGCACGGATGAGTCCGCTCGATGTCGTCAAATTCAGTTGCAACCATTTGGCTCCCGATTTTCCTTCCCGCACTTCGACCGTACTGACGAGCGCTTTCGTCTGGACCGGTGTCCCGTCCGTAAGGTCAGTCAATCGGGTCGACGCTTTTTCGACGGTCGGGAGTTGGAAGCGCGTCCGGTCGAAGCCGCTCCCCATAATCGCATCAATCTGTTGGTAATAGTTCATGTACAATACCCTCCTTCTTCTCTTTGCCCATTGTATCGTGTTTTCCACTTCGAGGCGAACATACTTTCGTTATAGGTGTGGAAGTTTCCTAAATTATGTTGAAAGCGCTTACTAATATTGATACGATAAAGGCAGCCAAACAAAGGGGGAACTCATATGATTTCATTGGTAGATACGTACGAACGGTTGATCGCAACAGGGGAAGCGACACGTTACGCCACTACACACTCAACCATATCCAGCATTCTACAGGCATCGGCTTGCCCGGTCTCACATAACGAACTCGTCGCGGCGGTTTCAGGACATGCCGGAAATCCGTATACGCCGGATCAACTCGTCGACTCGGTCATCGAACATGAGATGAAAGGCGCGATGGCGGTCCTCGTCATCGCCGGCTATCCGATTCAAACGCCACTCACCAAGGCCGTCGTCTTATCGGCGTTCGCCCGGACGAACCGGATGAATATCGAGAAGCTGAAAGAACTCGGTCATGCCGACCTGCTCGTACGCATCCAGTCGGCCGAACGGTCATGGAAACGAACGTATACCCACTTATATCGTTCGGCACCGAGCCAGCTCTGTGATCAACTCGACTCCCTGCTCGGCGGTTGTGCCGTCCATCGTGTGCTCGAAGCCATCGATTTCGATCCGAACGTAAAAACGGCATAAAAAAGAAGCGGTCCCCGGGCCGCTTCTTTTTTATGCCGTTCTTTAACCTTCTGTCACTTCGACCGCTTCCGGTTCGAACAACGTGACGTTCCGTGCTGGTGAGAACGTTGAAATCGCATGTTTATAAATCAACTGTTGGCGCCCTTCCGATTCGACGATGACCGTGAAGTTGTCAAACGATTTGATGACTCCCCGAATTTGAAATCCGCTGACTAAAAACACGGTCGTCGGCACCATTTCTTTACGTAATTGATTCAAAAAATGGTCTTGGATGTTATAGCTAGCCTTCATGTTGCATTCCCCCTAGTCTATGTCTCTTTGAAATAATCGGAATTTTCGAAAAAACTCCTCAACTTCATCATAAATATTTTGATACGATAGTTCAAATGATTTTCGTCCCATCTCGACCCAAATTCCATTAAATTGATGACGGAACCATGTCAATTGCCGTTTGGCGAACTTACGCGTGTGCTGTTTGAGCGTCTCGGTCATCTGTTCCCGTGTCATCAATCCATCAAGATACGGAACGACCTCTTTGTAACCGATGGCCCGCATCGCTTGCGTGTCCCGATACCCGGCCGCGAGCAAGCGCTCGACTTCCTCGATGAGACCCGCTTTGAGCATCAGGTCGACTCGATCGTTGATGCGCGCATAGAGCACGTCCCGGTCCGCATGCAAGACGAACAATTGATAGGCGTAATGCTCGGACGGGAGGCTATCCATCGCCTGGGCATCCCCCTGGAGCGCGACTTCAAGGGCCCGGATGACACGGCGGACGTTATTTGGATGAATGCTCTCGGCCCGTTTTGGGTCGAGTGCCTGCAAGCGCGCATGTAACGCTTCCGGTCCATCCGTCTCCGCCTCTAATTCCAGCGCCTCCCGTAATTCGTGATTGACCGGCCGCTCCGTGAACTCGTAATCATATAGAATCGCACGGATGTAGAGACCCGTCCCGCCGACCAGAATCGGCAATTTGCCGCGCGCATAAATGTCATCGATCGCCGCTCGGGCCAACGTCTGGAATGTGGCGACGCTCATCGCCTCATCCGGATCACATATATCAATCAAATGGTGTGGAATCCCTTCCGCCTCTTCGACCGTCACTTTCGCCGACCCGATATCCATGCCGCGATACACTTGGACCGAATCGCCCGATACGATTTCGCCGTTGAACGCTTTGGCGAGCTCAATCCCTGTCTTCGTCTTCCCGACTGCCGTCGGTCCGACGAGGACAATGACTGGTGTCTTTTCCATCCTTGTCACTCCTCAAACGAAAGACCGTCCCTGAAAGGAAACGGTCCGTCAAATTCTTCTTTTAATTGTATCATCAAACACGACCGCAAACAGCATCCATCCGCATAATAATAGTCCCATCAGCAAAATTAAGCCGTCACTCATCCGAGGTCGCCTCCTTTTATGTACTTCATTCCCACTTTTCACATTTTAGACACAAATGAATGCGTAAAAAAACGACGCTCCCTGAGGAGCATCGTTCATTGTGTCACTTCTACTAAATGGCGCTGGTGCCACATTGTCAATCCAAAATAAAGAATCGCGGTTCCGCTCGCGGCCCACCACATGACGTTATAGAGCGGCGTCATCAAGTTGGCAAGACCGAACAGTGCCGGAATGATCAACGTCAACCAGGCGAGCACGAAGGCGACCCGGGCTGTCAACCCGTCAATCTGGCGTCCTAGACCCATTCCCATAAAGAACAGTCCCCATAAGAACGACCAGAACAACCAGGTGACCGCGCCCATCATATCGCCCGTCGTGAATGCGATCACCGCATAAAAGACGGCTGAAATCGATACGAAGAGCGAGAACCATCCGACGCCACGGCCGTCCAAATTGAATAAAAACGTCACGCCGACGTACAAATAGGTGAACGCGAACAAGTAGATGCTGGCATAGCCGAACATCTCCGCCGAACTCGCCTCGACGACGAGCCACGTCGCGATGAACGTCTGCAACAGTCCAGTCAAGAGACTAAACACACCCGCACTCTTGACGTCTACTTTTCCAAACAAAACGAGGCTGTTGATGAACAGTGCCACGCCTCCAAATAATAAACTGATATTTCCCACACTCATTGCTCCTTCGTACAGATGTCTGACGTCTAATTTTATCTACGTCCACTGTAACGTGAATTCGCTTTCAGTGCAAGTGGAGAAATGGGTGTTCACGGACTCGACAAACGTCACTCGTTTTCGAGCGTCGCAATCGCCTCATCGATGCGTTCCTGTTCGTCTTCGGTGAACGTCGGAAACTGCGGATCGATGTCTTCTAACACATCAATCATGACCGTCGAGACGATATAACGGGCGTACCAGTCATCATCTGCCGGAAGCACATACCACGGGGAGCGTTCGGTCGCCGTGTTCGATAACATCTCCTCAAAGATGGCTTGATAATCGTCCCAATGCTTACGTTCCTCGACGTCGCTGAACGAGAACTCCCAATTCTTGCTCGGATCCTTCAGTCGCTCGAGCAAGCGGTCCCGCTGCACTTCCTTCGATACATTAAAGAAGAACTTGATGACCGCGAACCCGTTCTCATGCAAATATTGCTCATAATCGTTAATTTGACGATACCGCACGTTCCAAACCGATTCTTTGTCTTCGTCGTCTGGGATGACCTCTTCTCCGAGCAGGTCATGGACACGAGGGGCAATCACTTCCTCGTAATGGGAACGGTTCAAAATCCCGACCTGTCCGCGTTCCGGCATCAGGTCATGCATCCGCCAGAGATAATCATGCTTCTTCTCCGTATCCGACGGTTTTTGGAACGCGTTCGTCTTCAATCCTTGCGCGTTCAGATTTGAAAAGATATAACTGATCGCCTCATCCTTGCCACCCGCATCGAGCGCCTGTAAGACGACGACGACACCTTTTTTGGCCTCGGCATATAGTTTCCAATGCAATTCCTTCAATCTTTCGACGCTCTCTGGAATCAGTTCGTTTTGTAACGTATCATCTGATGGCCGGTCCTTGATCGTGGTCGGGTAATCGCTTAAGCGAATCCCATTTTTATGGTCAATGCGAAACGATTGAATGTTCATATGTCCTCCTTGATTACGACAAATTTATACGTACTATCCGTATTTACCCTATTCCTACAAAAAGTAGCGACAAAAAATCCTTTCCGCCGAAACGGAAAGGATCTTTGAATGGGCTCGGCTTAGTAGATTCCGACCGCGTCGAACGATTTCGCCGCCGCGACCGCTTGTGTACTCGTTGAACCGTACAAGTCTTTAGCTGACTGTACGACTGCTTGACGTAGGCTCGAGAAGTTCGATGTCGGTGTCAAGTAGACGGTGAGTGCACGGTAGTATACATCGCCCATTTGCTTGACGCCGATGCCTTGAACCGATACACCGTAGTGTGAGCCACCGCTCGCGAACAAGTAGGCCGCCTTGTTGACGATACCTGAGTTGATATGGACGCCACCGTTGTCTTGCGTCCCTGTGTAGCGGACCGAGTAGTGGTCCGGGTCACCGTTGGCCGCTGGGTTCGACATCGAACGGAGACCGTCCCCGGCGATCCCCGGCGTATAGATGTCTTCCCCGACCAACCAGTCGAAGTTCGAGCCAACGCTGTACTCCGCGACCGTACCGAAGATATCAGAGATCGCCTCGTTGATGGCTCCTGATTCGTTCTGATAGATCAAACCGGCCGTATACTCTGTGACCGCGTGTGACAATTCGTGAGCTACGACGTCAAGTGCGCCCGAGAGGTATGTGAACGTTCGGCCGTCACCGTCACCGTACACCATCTTGCTGCCATCCCAGAACGCGTTGTTGTAACTGCGGCTATAGTGGACCGTTGAGTTAAGGGCCGCGCCGTTGTTATCGTAACTGTTGCGTCCATAAGTATTCTTGAAGAAGTCATATGTCTTCGTCGCGTTGACATGGGCGCTGACCGCTGCCCGGTCATACGTCGTGTTCAAGACGTTATCGACATCGGCCCAAAGTGATCCTGGAAGCGTCGTCCGGTTTTTCGCATCATACGTATAGATGCCTTTACCGCGTGTCAAGTCCTGGAGATAGTAATATGAACCGCTCTTCGTCGTCTTGAACGTTTGGCTCTGACCAAGGACGTCGATTCCCGTACCCGTATACGTCGTTCCCGTCACGCCATTCGCCGGTTTGGCGTGCGACAATTGGTTGTATTTGTTCAATACTTTTCCACTTGCCGCATCGATGAAGTACGTCCAGCGTGACGGCTCATCCGCATCAAGGATTGTCCCGGTCACTTCATACGCGTAGACTGCTTCTTCCCCGTTCGGATAGACGACGAGTTCAGCTGCTGGCTCAAGCTCATATGCGCCTTTATGGCCGACAAGCTCTTTATAACGAGCGACCGCTTTTGGTTCATTCAGTTTGATCGACTTATGTAATCCTTTGAGTTGTTTCGTGTCATCGACGACCGTCTTCAATTGACCGTCGTTATCGACGACACCGACGACGATTCCGCCGAAGACCGGTACACCGTCAACCGTCTGTTGCAATTTGACGACTTGTCCGACTTTGTCACGTTTCGATTCGAGTGTTTTGAATTCACCTTTCGCTTTCGCATACTCTTTGACGATTGTCGTCGGAGCCTCGTTCGATGGTTTCGTCAACGTGCCCGATTTGAGCTCCGCCGCGCCGACCAGTTGCGGCACGAGCAAGACGCCGGCGATGAGTGATGTAGATAAAACTTTTTTCATATGTGTTTCCCTCCTTATGTGGTGTCTCCTACTTTACATAGTTTCCCACAGTTAATGAATCCAACTATCTAATTATTTTGACAATTCAAATTATTAAGACATTTGTCCTACTGACGTGACTCCGTTAGTCATTTCAACCATGAAAAAAAAGCGTCACCGTGGAAGGTGACGCCAGTCCTCAATACACATCTTTTTGTGTGAAATGGTAAAACGCATAGGCGAGAGCCGCCATCGACCAGACGAATATGACGATGAGCGAGAACGGTAACGTCATCCCTTCAATCGGTGGGGCTTGCCCCTCGAGATAGGTATGAAGACCGAAGTTGACGTTCACCAAATATTTCGAGCTGTCCCAGTTCGACCCGAGCGACGTGAGGAGCGGTCCTGAAATCAGGACGGCCATCATAATCCCGATTCCGGTCGCGGTATTTTTGACGATGACGGAAATCATGAGGGCGATCGTCCCAACGGCCGCGACGACGAACCAAGATAAGCCGACCGACATGAGCAAATATTGCCACATCGGTAACGTATGGACAAAGTCGGTCGAGAACGTCCCTGTCGCCGAGGCTTGGAATCCTGTCAAAATCGGGGCGGTCCAACCGTCCCAACCGAGCACGATGCCGGAGATGGCATAGCTGACGAGTGCCGTGATGAAGATAAGAATCGACGTATATAGGAGCGTCGTCATCCATTTGGCCAACAAAATCTTGAAGCGTCGGACCGGACGGGACAACAACGTCTTAATGGTGCCGTCATTATGCTCACCGCTGACGATGTCCGCCATCAGCACGATGATAAAGAGCGGCAGCACGAGCGTCGTCCCTTGCGAGAAGAAGACACGCATGAACGTCGGGGCCCCAGGGTAGTTCGGGTTAATATCATTATCTAAGTAGTATTGATTTTGTTGCACCTGGAACTCCAGGATTTGACGGAACTCGTCCTGAACGTTCGCCGAGGCGAGCCGGTTTTGCGTATCGACGATTTCTTGCTGCAAGTCGACACGCCAGTCGATCGTCCCTTGTTCTTCTCGTTGCTTCTCGATTTGCCGGTAGTTGGCATACGTGAACATCGAAACGAGCACGATCAGAATAATCGACACGACGAGCAGACGACGCTTTTTATGAATCTTTAAGACTTCGTTCCGAATCAGGCCAAGGATTGACGGATTAGACAATATGGTCACCCCCGGTCAATGAGATAAACAATTCTTCGAGCGTCTGGACACGTCGTTCGATTCCGTAGACATCGACGCCGCGATCGAGTAAGTAGCGATTCAATCGGGCCGTATCGTCTAAGTTCATCGACACCCGAATCGTCCGTTCGTCGACGACGTCAGCATGATCGATCGATTCGAAGCCACGGATAATCGGCAACACTTCAAAACTGTCGGCCACATGGACATCGACCGTCGACGCCAATTCATGAATCAACTCCTCGACCGTCCCGACTTTGACGATTTTCCCGCGCGACATGATGGCGACGCGGTCCGCAAGTAGCTCAATCTCGGCCAAGATGTGGCTCGAGACGAGGACGCTCAGACCTGTCTCTTCGACGAGACGGCGGATGAAGAGACGCAGGTCACGAATCCCCATCGGGTCGAGCCCGTTCGTCGGTTCATCGAGAATCAAGACACGCGGATTGTTGAGCATGGCTTGGGCGATGCCGAGCCGTTGCCGCATCCCGAGCGAGTACGTCTTCACTTTGTCATCGATTCGCGCCGTCAAATCGACGAGATCGATGACTTCTTGAATGCGGGCCTCGTCGACACCGGGCAACATCCGGGCGAACGCGTTCAAGTTCTCACGCCCGCTCATGAACTTGTACAGTTCAGGATTCTCAACGATGGCACCGATTTGATTCATCGCCTGAACGAATTGTCGTTCGACGCTGAACCCACAAATCGAGACGGTCCCGTTCGTCGGCTTAATCAACCCGACGATCATCCGGATCGTAGTCGTCTTTCCGGCTCCGTTCGGACCTAAAAAGCCGAACACTTCCCCAGGGAACACATCGAACGAGATGTCATCGATGATCGTTTTCTTACCGATTACTTTTGTCAAATGGTCTATTTTCAATGTTGGTTGCATCATCTCACCTCTCCTACATTCTATCGGACTCGTCCGCATCTGTCCTATTCGAACATTCACATAGGGCAGGTTCAAACTTATTTGATATGATAGTTCTATAGAAAGTGAGGTCATCACATGAAAAATGGGAAATGGTATACGTTTTTAATCGGGTCTGTCTTATTGACGGGCATCGCTTTATACGGGTTATGGATCGGTTATCAAGATATCGTTAATCCACCGGAACGGACACTCTCGGTCAGCGAAGACGCGAGACCCGAACCCGTCGGTGACGTATACGTCGCACTCGGAGATTCATTGACACGCGGCGTCGGTTCAACTTCTGGGGCCGGATACGTCCAACCGGTCGGCGCAGCGCTCGAGGAAGATGACATCCGCACGCAGAACCTGGCCGTCTCCGGTGCCCGGACGGAAGACTTATTGGCACAGCTCGAACAACCCGAAGTGAGACGCACGATTGAGAACGCCCGCTATATCACGCTCACGATTGGCGGCAACGACTTGTTCAACCGCGGCGAGAACGTCGACAACTTCGAATCGGTCGATATCGAACAAGTCGTGACCGATGCGAAGACGAACTTGAATGACATTTTCGAACAAGTTCGCGGATTGAACGATACGGCGCAAATCGTCTATATCGCGCTCTATAACCCGTTCCAAGAGAACGAGAACGGCGAGGCGTTCAATCAATTGATTCTCGATTGGAACGCTTCGGCAGCCACGTTCGGTAACGCGCAACGCATCGATGTGATCGACCCGTTCGCTTACGTCTCGGACGTCAGACGCGACCTGGCGACCGACCAGTTCCATCCGAGCGACCGCACGTATGAGAAGTTAGCCGAGGACGTTTTGTTCATCCTCGAATAAGCAACATGGCCTGATCATCGCGATCAGGCCATTTTTCATCGTTCATATTTGACGAGCCAGCTCTCTCCATTACGCTCCATCGTCGTCCCGAACCAACCTGCCTTCAATAAGGCGACTTGTTGCTCGGTCTCGCCCATATCAAGCCACTTCGTTTCACCGTGCGGTCGCCAGTCGCTGTGCAGTTCCTTCATAAAAATGTAGCGCAACTTGCCGCCATATTTCGGTTTAAGGGCACCGATGCGAAGGCCGAGGGCGAACTTGTCCTTCAGACTCGGGATATTGAAAGGTGCCACGGTCGCACAGACGAGATCGAACCGACTCCCATGTTCAAGCTCTTTCATGAGGAGCTTGCCGAGATGCTGTTGCAGGCCGTAACCGCGATAGTCCGGATGGACGTTCGTCACTTCTTGATACAAGATGCGGTCGAGCGCATCAGACGGATAACCGATATCGTATCCTAGATGCTCCTCGTCGAGCGGCGGGATGAGCAGTGCACGGAACGCGATTAACGTCCCTTCATGAAACGCTCCAATCAAGGTGCGGTCGGTCAACAGCTTCACGAACTCCTCGGTCGTGAGCGATTGATACTGACTCCCTTCCGTCAACGTGTCCATGACGGCCTGTTGCACCGCCTCGATCTGTTCGAGCTCTGTCATCGTCAAATAGTTGACCTCGATGTCGAGGCCGTTACACTCACCGTGCCACATGGTCGGACCCTCCGACGACATACGTCGCCGTCGTCAGACGTGACAGAACGGCCTCATCGACGTCGACACCGAGACCGGCTCCATCGGACAGGCGGATGAACGGCAAGTCATACACCAAGTTGCCGATGTCTTCAGCGAACCGAAGCGGCCCTGTCAATTCGACCGATTGGACGATTTTACTCGAGAAGGCGACATGGAAGCCTGCGCTCGAGGCGACCGACGATTCGACCATCGACCCGATTTGACACTCGATGCCCGACATTTCGGCCATGTGGACGAGCTTTTTCGCCGGGTAGATGCCGCCGCACTTCATCAATTTGATATTCACTTTGTGGGCGGCCTGCATCATCGTCAACCGACGCATCTCAGGGATGCCGCGTACGCCCTCGTCTATCATGAGCGGCACCGAAATCTTCCCTTTCACTTCGACCATGCCTTCAAAGTCGTCGGCCTTGACCGGCTGTTCGACCCAATCGATTTGGAACGGTTCAAGTTGCTTCATCGCTTGCAGTGTCTTAGCGGCATTGACCCAGCCCTGATTGACGTCGACCCGAATCGGCACATCCGGACCAACGGCACGCCGAACCGCCTCGACACGGCGTACGTCCGAGGCGACATCGACTCCGACTTTCATCTTGACGGCCGTGTACCCTTGCTCGATCTGTTCGCGGGCCTCGGCCGCCATCGCCTCCGGCTCCCCGATACTGAGGACGTGTGTGACCGGGAAGGCGTCGTGATACCGGCCGCCGAGCAAATCATACACCGGAAGCCCGAGCTTTTTCCCGACGACGTCATGACAGGCGATATCGAGCGCCGCTTTCGCCGCCGGCACGTCACGGATTGCCCGGTCCATCACGTCGTGAATCCGTTCCATCTGCATCGGGTTTTCGCCGATCAAGAGCGGGCCGAGCACATGTCGAATCACACTGATTGTACTATCAAGCGATTCGCCCGTGACGTGTTCATCGGCGACGGCCTCGCCATAGCCGACATGACCACATTCGGTCGTCAATTTCACGATCACTGACGGCATGTCGTCATAACGATGGTAACTGACGATAAATGGGACCTTTAACGGCAGTCGAATCGCAAACAGTTCAATCTTCTCTATTCTCATATCCATTCTCCTTTACTTTTTCTAAGTCATTAGTTATATTGTCGTTAAATAGTCGTTAAATTGCAAGGAGGAGTTCTCATGTCCATCCATATCGCCATCGTCGGTTCGCACGAGTTCGTAGCGATGATTCGCTCGCTCGGTTCACCTGAGGATGTCCGATTCGCCTATCATCCGTATGAGCATCCGCACGAGGCCGCGACCATCGCCCAAACGCTCGGCTCGTTCGATGGTGTCTTTTTTTCCGGTTCGTTCCCGTTCACCTATGCGACCCCTCATCTCAACCACGTGGCGGCGCATCACGTCGTCCAAGACGAAACTGTCCTCTTGACGACGCTGCTCTATGCGACGCTCACCCACTCCGTGTCGCTCGATCAAGTATCCATCGATTTGGTCGACCCGGAACGGCTGACGTCGATTCTCGACTCGTTCCCGAACGAACAGGGCCCCCCCGCCGTGATGCGAATCCATCCCGAGCTCGCCTTCGAGGACGTCACTGCTTTTCATACCAGCCATCAAGCCGGACATGCGAAATTGGCCATCACGAGCATCGAGCGCGTGCATCATGAGCTCGTTCGTGCCGGGTTCAACAGTCAACTGATGATTGAGCCGACAACGACCGTCAAGCGACATCTCGACCAGTTGATTCAACAAGTGCGGCAACAGTTGGCCGATGCCGCCCAATTCGCCATCATCCGCTATGAAACGGACGATCCGACGCTGCTTGACCATCTTGCCTCGGTCCGGTATTTGGGTGGACATCTCGCATCGACGCAGGAGCGACACATCACGATCTTGACGACCAAAGGTGAAGTGAGGAACGCGTTCGATGAAGATACGCTCGCACCGAACGGGTCATACCGCATCGGAATCGGCTACGGGCCGGACTATCAACTAGCGGACGAACATGCCGACATCGCCTTGTCTGCCGCGAGTGACGAACGCATCCGCATCGTCGATGATTCGAAACGATTATCGTTCCCGACCCGTGACGCGCAGATCCCGTACCGGGTGACGGAACAACTCGCCTTCGACTTCATCAAACAAGCCGGGGTCAGCCCGGTCAATATCGGGAAGATTTTAAAGTTCGCCAAACGCAAGCACGAATTCACGGCAAAAGAGTTGACCGACTATCTCGACGTGACGCGACGGACGACGGAACGGCTCATCAAAAAACTTCATGACGCCGGCATCGTCGATGTGATCGGCGAAGAGATGAGTTATGGTCAAGGCCGGCCCCGTGCCGTCTATAAATTCAATTTCCCGACCTCATGAGGCCGGGAAATTTTTTATTGCGCAGCTTGCTGTTCAATCGGTGGTTCTGCACTCAACACAGCAATCCGCTCAATCGTGAACCCTGTGAACGCATAGATGATTGAAATGACAGGCACGATAAAGTTGAGAATGGCGTATGGCGCGTACTCGAACGCCCCGACGCCGAGCGTCCCGAGAATGAACACACCGCACGTATTCCATGGGATGAAGACCGACGTGAGCGTGCCGCCGTCTTCGAGTGCCCGTGACAAGTTCTTCGAATGCAGCCCCATCTTCTCATAGGCACTGGCGAACATGCGCGACGGCACGACGATCGAGATGTATTGCTCGGAACATGATGCGTTCGTCGCGAACGCCGCTAAAATCGTCGAAGCGACCATCGATCCGGCCGTTTTCGCCAGCTTGACGATTTGATTCATGATGGACTGGAGCATGCCCGAGTATTCTAAAATCCCCCCGAACGTCATCGCGACAATCGTCATCGATACGGTATACATCATCGCATCGAGACCGCCCCGGCTGAACAAGTTATCGACCAGTTCATTGCCGGTATCGATCACATATCCACTTTGAAGCGCCCCGACACTGTCCGAAAGCGATCCACTTTGCACGACGACTTGCGCCAAAAAGCCAAGAGCGATGCCGACGACGAGCGCTGGTATGGCCGGTACTTTTTTCGCGACGAGCGCGATGACGGCGAGTGGGATCATGAGCAACCACGGTGAGATGACAAAGCTATCTTTTAAAATAGCGAGCGTCTGCACGATTTCCGACGAATCCGTCGTCGTCTCACTGAACCGGCGACCGAGCCACCAATACGCGCCAAGGGCGATCATCAGGCCCGGAATGGTCGTATACAGCATGTGACGGATATGTACGAATAAATCGGTATATGTCAAACCGGCCGCCAAGTTCGTCGTATCCGACAACGGCGACATCTTGTCCCCAAAATAGGCGCCTGAAATGACGGCTCCGGCGACCATCGGTGCTGGTATCCCCATACTGAGCCCGATGCCCATCCCGGCGACGCCGATTGTTCCCATCGTCGACCACGAGCTGCCGATTGATAAAGCGACGACCGCACAGATGATACAAATCGTGACGAGGAAATAGGCCGGTGAGATAATCGTCAGCCCATAATAAATCATCGTCGCGACGACGCCTCCCCCAATCCACGCCCCAATCGTCAAACCGACCAAGATGATGATGACGACCGCCGGCAAGGCAAGTCGGATCCCTTTATACATCATCTCTTCAATCTCTTTCCACTTATACCCGTGTCGCCAAGCGACGAGTGCCGCCACCGCCGTCCCGATGATGAGCGGGATGTGTGGCCCTTGTTTTAATTGGACGATGGCCACGAGCATGACCCCGATCATGACAAGTAACGGCAGTATCGCCCAACGAAGCTTCATGTCTACCTTGTTCCCCTGTTGTTCCATGTGTCTTCCTCCCCGATAGCGAAAGATTCTGAATTGTCGTTATATTGTCGCTAATAAGATGATGATAACGCTTACATGAAAAGATGGCAATAAAAAAATGAACGGAAGCGAATTCGCCTCGTTCATTTCGTCGTTCATGTCGTATGGACGGCCCGTCGCAACGTATCGGCGAGCAGACCGGCCGCTTCCGGCAGAACGCCGCGATCGAATGTCATCTGTGGATGATGGAGCCCGGGTGTCAGGTTGGCGCCGATGCCAATCATCGTCGCATCGAGTCCCGGCTGTTCGACGGTGTAGAAATGAAAATCGTCGCTACCTGACGTGATAATGCGGTCGACGAGCGCATCGGCCCCGAACCGCTCGCTAATTGCTTCGGCCGCATGACGGCTCGAACGTTCTCCAATCAGAGCGCCCGGTGTGAAATCTTGCCATTCCCAGTCGATCGTCACCCCATGCAAAATTGCAATCTGGTGCAACATCGTCTCGACCCGGTCGCGCAACTCGAGCAGTTCCTTGTTCTGTTGGGCCCGGACATCGATCGAGAATGTCGCGTTGCCGGGAATGATATTCAAATTGTCACTTCCCGCCTGCACGCCCGTCAATTTAATCGAATGCGGTTCGAACGGCGACAAATAGATGCTTTTAAGCATCTGTTGAATCGTGAAGATGACGTCTAACGCGTTCTGGCCTTGGTGCGGCCGCGCGCCGTGGGCGTCGGCCCCGCTGATGTTGCCTTTCAAGAAGAACGCGGCCCCATGTTGAATCGCAGCCGCATATTGACCGCGTTTCAGTTCTTCGAGCGGACGCAAATGGATGCCGTACAGCTGACTGACATCTTTTAACGCCCCGTGTCGAATCATTGCGAGCGACCCGTTGCCTTGTTCTTCCGCCGGTTGGAAAATAAACCGGACCCGTTTCGGCAGGTGTTTGTGCCGCAACGCATCGAGTGCGCCGAGCACCATGCTCATATTGGCATCGTGGCCGCACGAATGGTTGGCTTGGAACGTCCCGTCGACTTGTTGCCATAAGGCGTCGATATCGGCCCGGACCGCGATGACGTCGTCTCCTTCCCCAATTTCGGCGATGACACCGGTGACGTCGGTAAACGTCTCGTGACGGACTTGCCATGACGTCAAGATGTCGGCGATCGTCTTCGTCGTCTCAATTTCTTTCCAACTCACTTCCGGATGGGCATGAAAATGCTCAAACCAGTTCAATACGTTCGTCATCATCGATCCCCCATATGTACTTATATTTTTTTGACCCCTTTAATCAATACCCATTGCAACGGCAACCGGGCCCACGTCACCCATTTCGGGAGCGGCATCTTGCCGAGTTTTGATGGCTTGAGCGCCATATTGATGTTGGCCGGAAAGACGGCAATCAAAAATGCCGGTAACGTGCGCTTCACGAACCCCGTCCCTTTATTCGTGAGCAGCAGCGCGCCATAGATGACTTCGATGACACCGCTCGCTTGAACTATGAACCGTTTGAACGGCCATGATTTTGGAATGATCGACATGAACGCCCGTTCTTGAACGAAGTGCATGATGCCGGCCCCTAAAAATAAAACCCCATACAGTGTGCGAATCAATGGAATCCCCTCCTTTTTTCTAAGCATAACAAAAAAAGATGGGCTGTGTGCCCATCTTTACAATGCATCCCCATTCGCATTTTGAATCTCGACATCGACCGTCTCGGTCTTGCCGTCACGAACGTATTCGATTGTGACCGTTCCGTCCGTATCGCGAATCAGTTCACTCCGAAGGTCGATGAACGACGAGACGGCTTGATCGTTAATTTTCACGATGACGTCGCGCGCTTCAAGTCCGGCCCGTGCGGCCGAGCTGTTCGCCTGCACTTCGACGATAATCGTGCCGGCCGTCACCGACTCCGGCAGATTGATTTGCTCGGTCAAGTACCCGGGTGGGAACTCAGACACGTCTCGGAGCGACACGCCGAGCGACGGATGGTTCACTTCACCCGTCTGTTCGATTTGATTGATGAGCGGCAAGGCGATATCGACTGGAATCGAGAAGCCGACCCCTTCCACCGAATCGGTCGCGATTTTCATCGAGTTGATCCCAACCAATTGGCCCGATTCGTTAATCAAGGCGCCACCGGAATTACCCGGGTTGATGGCAGCATCTGTCTGGATGACCTCAGCGTTGAAATCGGCTTGGCCGTTCTCATCCGTATCGACCGGCACGAAACGTGACGTCGACGAGACGACCCCGCGTGTGACCGAGTTCTCGAACTGGCCGAGCGGGTTACCGATGGCGATCACGGTCTGTCCAGGTTTTAATTCGCTCGACTTCCCAATCGTAATGACCGACGGGACTTTGTCCGCATCGACTTCGAGCACAGCCAAGTCGTACGTGGCGTCGCTGCCCATCAACTTGGCGTCCGCTGTCGACCCGTCATTGAACGTCACGGTCAGTCGGTCAGCACCGTTGACGACGTGATGGTTCGTGACGATATACGCCGAGTCCCCGTCTTTTTTGTAGATGACCCCTGAGCCGACACCGGCTTCGACCGATTCATTCGATAATCCGTTCGAAGCAAAATTGTTCACCGTCACGACGGCAGGTTGTGCGGTCGCGACAGCATCGGTGACCAAGCTGTCGGTTGTTGTCGACGTCGTCTGGACCGGTGACCCTTCCGACGTCACGTTCGTGTCTGACACGTTCGTCGGAGCTTGATCGATGAACGGGAAGGCGATGGCCCCAGTCAAGACGGCCCCGATCACCCCGCCGACGAAACCAGGGAACATCCGGCCGACGAACGAAGGTCGGGTCGGCTGTGGCTGTGTTGCGCGTGACGGTTCTTGTCGATGTTCTGACGAGCCGAGTTCGGTATCGAGCCAATCCTCGTGGCGATTCGATTCATTTGATTCTGTTGGACGATCATTGCGTTCCATGTGTAATCATCTCCTATATGATGTTTCCTCTTTGTTGTACCCTTAGTATAAGAGACGTAGTCATCGTTGTGCGAAAATAAGACATCGATTACAAGATTCTTCACAATTTGCGTCAATTGGGTCAGGCGATGACGTTTTTGAGCGTCCCAAGCCCCGTGATGCTCACTTCGACCGTGTCCCCCGATTGGAGGTAGACAGGCGGTGTCATTCCGTGGCCGACCCCGGCCGGTGTGCCGGTCGCGATGATATCACCGGCTTCCAACGTCATCCCTTTCGACAACGTCCGAATCAATTCTTCAATCGGACGAATCATGTCCGCCGTCGTGCCGTTTTGGCGTGTCTCCCCGTTCACGACGGTTTGAATCGTGAGCGGGAACGAGAGTTCATCCGGTGTGACGATATACGGTCCAAGCGGACAGAACGTGTCGAACGATTTGCCGCGGAAAAATTGGACGTGCTGTTTTTGGACGTCCCGGGCCGTAATGTCGTTTAAAATCGTATAACCGAAAATATGGGCGTCGTCGATGTCCCGACCCGATTTTCCGATGATGACGGCGAGCTCGCCTTCGTAATCGAGCTGGTCGGTCAGTTCAGGGTGACGTTCGACGACCGCCCCTGGTCCGACGACCGAGGTCGGTGCTTTTGTGAAGATGACGAGCTTACCGGCTCCCGCCGTATCCATCTCTTTCACGTGCTCCTCATAGTTCTTGCCAATACAGATGACGTTTTTGAGCGGCCGGTACGGTGCGACGAGCGTGACGTCGTGCAATGCCGTCCGTGGTGCGACGTCCAAATCGACATCCGGTTCAAATTCTCGTGCGATGACCTCTAACAGTGAAGTCGTATGTAATTGGCCACTGACGTCATAAACGAATTCCCCTTCCACGACACCGACCCTTTGCTCTCCTTCGACTTGAAAACTACACCATTTCATCAAAATTCCCCCTTTTTTGCTAGTATACAAAAAATCGGGACGCGACGGTCCCGATTACGCTTTGTTCAAAAAAATAATTCGCTGATTGCTCGAGCCCCGAAAGCGGAGCGATCGGTCCATGAGCGGTTGTTCGAAGCGTCCGTCGACGAGCACATCGGCACGATTGAGCACGCGGGTAACATGTTCATCGTCCATCGCTTGTAACTGTTCGAACGTATAGCCTGTATACACCCATACGTTTTTCTGAAGCGTCTTGCACCCGTCGACGAGCCGGGCCAGTGCTTCCGGTTGAAGGAACGGCTCTCCGCCCGAGACGGTGACGCCGTCCCAGCCGGATCGTTCGATTCTGTCGAGCAAGTCCCCGATGGCCACGTCCTCCCCCCCGCGCGGATTCCATGATTCCGGATTGTGACATCCGGGGCAACGATGAGGACATCCCGCCGTAAAGATGACCGTGCGAATGCCCGGACCATCGACGACCGATTCGTCAAGTACGGATAGGACGCGCATGATGTTTCACCCTCGCTCGTTCTTCTTCTCGTTTTGCCGAATTCCATCGGTCCATCGTACCGACCAAATAGCCGGTGATGCGTCGAATCCGTTCAATCCGTTCTTCCTCGCCACACGTCGGGCATGCCGCATCGATCGTTCCCTCGAGACCGCACGAGCCGCAACGGTCGACGGGATGATTGATCGATCCGTAGCCGATGTTTTCGGTACGCATGAGCCGGACAAGCGCTTCGACCGCTTCCGGATTATGGGCGAGCGACCCGTCGACTTCGACATAGGTAATATGCCCCGCGTCACAGAGTGCATGGTACGGCGCCTCCAGTCGAATCTTGTCACGAATCGACACCGACTGGTACACCGGCACGTGAAACGAGTTCGTGTAAAAGGCTCGGTCGGTGACACCCTCGATGATTCCGAACGCCTGCTGATCTTTCAGGACGAACTTCCCGGACAACCCTTCGGCCGGAGTGGCCAACAGCGAGAAGTTCAGATCATATCGCTCTGCCGCCTGCCTCATCCGGTCACGTAAATGCGTCACGATATCGAGCCCGAGTCGTTCCGCCTCACGTGAATCGGCATGCGTACCGCCTGTGAGCACACGCAACGCTTCGGCGAGACCGATGAACCCGACGGACAACGTCCCCTGCTTCAGTACGTCCCGCAACTCTGCTTCCGGCTGGAGCGTCTCGCTGCCCCGCCAGACGTGCTGGGCGTAAAGGAAGCGGAACTCGTCGCCATGACGCTTCGCTTGATAGTCGAATCGTTCGAGCAGTTGTTCGATGGCGACATCGACGTAGGCGTCGAGCGTCTCATAAAACGAACGGATGTCTGAAACGACAAGTGCCATCTTGACCAAGTTCAACGTTGAGAACGATAAATTGCCTCGTCCGATTGACGTCTCGGCGCCATGCCGATTCCCCATGACCCGGGTCCGACATCCCATATAGGCCACTTCCGAGGCGTGTGTCCCGTCATAATACTGCAAGTTGAACGGAGCGTCGACGAACGAAAAGTTCGGGAATAAGCGCTTGCCCGTCACGCGGCAGGCGAGACGGAACAAGTCGACGTTCGGGTCGGTCTCATGGAAATTGACGCCTTCTTTGACTTTAAAGATTTGAATCGGAAAAATCGGAGTCTCCCCGTTGCCAAGCCCCCGCTCGGTCGCGTGCAACAATTCACGGATGAAAATTCGGCCCCAGCGGCTCGTGTCGGTCCCGTAATTGATCGAGACGAACGGCACTTGGCCGCCTCCCCGTGAATGCATCGAATTGGCGTTGTGGATGAACGCCTCGCATGCTTGATACGTCGCCGTGACCGTCTCGCTCTCAGCGACTTCGTGAAGTTGCTCGGTCGACCATTCGACCGGCAGCTTTTGGAGCCGCTCGAGTTGACGTTCGTACGTCTTTTCGACGTATGGTGCTAAATCGACATCAAACATCGGAAAGGCTTGGCCCCCGTGTTGCATGTTCTGGTTCGCTTGAAGAATGATGGAAGCGAGTGCCATCGCCGAACGAATGTCTTGGGGAGGTCGAATCGTCCCATGTCCGGTATGAAATCCGTTTGTCAACAACTCGCCGAGCGGGATTTGACAACACGTCGTCGATCCCGTCACGTAATAATCGGCGTCATGGATATACAAAAAGTTGTCCGCGACGGCCTGACGTGTCCGCTCTGACAACAAGTACGAAGTTGATAGCTGTTTCGAGACTTCCGACGATAATCGTGCCAGTTTGCCGAGTGGTGATTTCCCGTCGACGTTGGCGTTCTCTTGTACGAGATCCTGGTCTGGGAGAACACAGACATCTTCATAAAGCTGGAGCATGTTCACTCCATATCACCTCACTATATATTGATACTCATCAAGTTTAAAACTCGATAATGTTCCATATATAGATTATGTCACGTTTATGCGAGGAGTTGTGAAGTCTAAATTGTGAGCGTTGGTTGTGATATAAACGCAAAAACAGCCGAGCCCTCGTCTGGACTCGACCGTTTCTACACGCGAACCGGCTTACAATTCTTTGGCCGGCTTTACGATTTTTAGTTCAACTTCTTCTGTTGCTTCTGATTCTTGAGCTTCACGCAAGCCTTTCGCGTTCAACCATGTATAAATCGCACCCATGAACAAGGCACCACCGATGATGTTACCGAACGTGGCTGGAATCAAGTTGTGGATGGCGCCGGCAAAGCTGATCGCCTCAGGGTGTGGGACGACGAGCGTGAGCGCGAACAAGACGAAGTTGGCGATGACGTGATCAAATCCTGACGCGAAGAAGACGGCGACGAGGAAAATCATCGAGAAGATTTGAGCGAACTCATTTTTCATCTGTTTTGGTAAGAAGATGGCGAGACAGACCATCCAGTTACAAAAGATGGCGCGGAAGAAAATCTCGACCGTCGTGTGATGCATCTTGCTCTCGACGACCGCGAATAGCCAGTTGTCCATACCGAGTTCTTGGATGACGCCAGTCGGCGCGAGCAACAAGGCGAACAAGATGCCACCGAGTGCGTTCCCGACGAAACAGAGCAACCAGACGAGCATCGTGTCGCTGAGCGTTGTATAGCCGCGTAACGTCGACGTCGTGAAATACATCGTGTTCCCTGTGAACAGTTCGGCTCCACCGTAGATAATCATGACGAGCGCAATCCCGAATGAAAACCCGCCGATGAGCGTCGTGAACGGTGAATCAATCAAATACATCCCATTGACGACTTTCAGTGTGAAGATTGAAGCGAATCCGATAAAGATCCCCGCAAGCATTGCCCGTAAAAAGTATTCCATTGGCCGATAATGAATCATGTGCGAAGACGCCTGAGCTTTTTTCCGTAATGATTCGAGTGCATGGATTTCCATTGATGCCATGTCACAAACCCTTCTTTCTGTTTGAATGAACCCATATAATAAGAACGAACATGTGAAATCATTAACAATATAAGCCCGAATCCAGTTAATTGCAATCGCCTTTGGCCTATGTTGACACATTTTTCACATCGTAATCGTTTACATATGTCGGATTTGTGACCAAAAAAACGACCCTTCGCAAAGGGTCGTTTGAACGCACTTATTCTTTGTCTTCGGACTTCTCTTCAGACGCTTCAGATGTTTCGTCAGCTGACTCTTCAGTCGCTTCAGTTTCACCTTCTGTCGTAGTATCTGTGTCTGCTTCGAGTTCTTCAAGCGAGACCGGCTCATTGACCGATGCGATTTGAAGCTCGCCATCCGAGACGATTTCATAATCTTTGTTCTCAGGAATGTCAGCTACCGTGATCGAGTCACCGATTCCGAGTTCAGAGACATCGAGTTCGATACGTTCCGGAATGTTAGCCGGTGTCGCCGATACCGTTACTTTATAGAGCGATTGCGCCAAGAAGCCGCCTTCTTTGACACCTTTCGCGTCGCCGACGAGTGTGACATCCGCTTCGACTTCCGTCGCTTCGTCCATCTTCACGGCCATGAACTCGACGTGCTTGTATTCGTTCGTGAACGGGTCAACTTCAGTCCCGTGAACGAGCGTGTTCACTTTCTTGCCGTCGATGTTCAACTCGATGAGCGCGTTGTCACCGTGTTCGCGAAGAATTTTGCGAAGTGCCATCTCTTCGAATGCGACCGGTGTGCTTTCGACTTTATAGCCGTAGACGACACCTAGTACTTTTCCTTCTTTACGCAAGTTTGCACGGACCGAACGTGGTCGTAATTCTCGTTTCGTTACATTAAGCTTGTCTGCCATAATCTTTTCCCCCTACTGGTTTATCGATCATGTCTACATCTTGAGGGTGAGGCAGTGAAAGAGCCACCTCTCAACCTCGATGCGTTGAGTGACATGTGTATATTGTTCCCACAGGCACCCGGACATAAACGTTACAGCCGGTTAAAAAAAGATTACAAGCGTATCACATTACCCGTTTGAACAATTTCTCCAACTCGTACGTGCTCCATTTCACCAGAATCGGACGCCCGTGCGGACATGTGTACGGGGACGTCGTCTGATTGAGGTCATGCAGCAATTGCCGCATCATCTCGTGGTTCAATGGATGATTCGCTTTAATCGAACGTTTGCATGCCATCAAAATCGAGGCGTCTTCCCGATATTTGGCGAGATTGACGGAACGGTCCCGAATCGCCATCTCAATCAAATCGCGGACGGTCCCTTCTAAATCATGCTGTGGATACCATGTCGGAATCTCCCGGACGAGAAACGAATTGCCTCCGAACGGTTCCAATTCAAGACCCGCTTCTTTTAAGAGCGGAGCGACTTCCTCGATGGCGAGCGTCTCTTCTTGCGTGAACTCGAGCGTGAGCGGGAGCAATAACAACTGATAGTCTTTGTCGGGATTCCCGAGCTGCTCATAAAACAACTCGTATTTAATCCGTTCCTGGGCCGCGTGTTGGTCGATGACATACATGCCATCGTCGGCACCACAGACGATATAGCTCGCATGCAGTTGACCGATGACATCTAGCGGCGGCAAGCGGTCGCCTTTCGTCTCGACCGTTTCCGATTCGTCAATCGAATCAATCGGGTCAGGCGCTTCATTGATGAGCGGCGTCGGCGACCACCGAGTCGGTGACGTGACGGGCTCACGTGGAATCGGATAGTTCCACGTCGGCGGTTCTTCCGGGACCGGTGTCCGTTCGACCGTGAAATCAAGCCGCTCTTGTTCGGTACGGTGCTCAGGTCGTTCCTTCGGTTTGACCGTCGGAATCAACCGTTGTTCCCGGAGCGTCAGCTGGACCGTCTCGCGAATCAACTGGCACAGCTCTTTCTCTTTCGAAAGCCGGACTTCCCGTTTCGTCGGATGGACGTTGACGTCAATCAGCATCGGGTCCATGTTCACTTCGAGGACGGCGATCGGATAACGGCCAATCGGGAGCAGCGTATGGTAGCCCTCGAGCACACTTTGGGTCAAGGCAAAATTTTTGATGCTCCGTCCGTTCAAGATGAGCGTCACGTACTGCTTGTTCGACCGCGTCACTTCCGGTCGGACGAGATGGGCGCTCAAGCTATAGTCGTTCGTCTTGCTCGATGCCGTGACGATTTGTGCCGCGACTTGACGCCCATAAATGGCGAGCATGACTTGCTTGATGTCGCCGTTCCCGCTCGTCCGCAACAGTTCCTTGTCTTCATGGAACGCCGTGAGACGAACTTCTGGGTGGGATAAGGCGATTCGGTTCAGCGTATCAGTGATGCTCGCGAGCTCGGTCGCCGACGTCTTCAAATATTTGAGCCGGGCCGGCGTATTGTAAAACAATTGGCTGACCGCAATCTCGGTCCCGACGTTCGCGGCGGCCGGTGTCTGTGCCGTGACGACACCACCTTGCAGCGTCATCTCAAAGCCGTCTTCCTCGGTTCGGCGCGACTTCAGCGTCACATGGCTGACCGAGGCGATGGAGGCAAGGGCCTCCCCACGGAAACCGAGCGTGCGAATCCGAAACAAATCATGCTCGTCCCGGATTTTGCTCGTCGCGTGGCGCAAAAAAGCGCGCGGGGCGTCCTCTTCATAAAATCCGTGCCCGTTATCACGAACTTTGATGAGGCGAATGCCCGCCTCCTCCAAATCGACCTCGATTTTCGTGGCACCGGCATCAATCGCGTTCTCGACAAGCTCTTTCACGACCGAGGCCGGGCGTTCGACGACTTCACCGGCCGCAATTCGGTTGGCCAGCTGTTCCGGTAACTCTTGAATGATTCCCATCGACTCACCCCTTCTTCGCGGATTGTTGGAGCGCATAGAGCGCCTGCATCGCCTCGATTGGGTTCATCGCCAACAGATCAAGGTCGAGCAGTTGTCGTTTGAGGTCGTCCTCGGCCTCAAAGAGTGACAGTTGGGCGACAGGTTCAACCGGAACCGGCTGTTCCACCGCTGTCCGTGCCGGTTTCGGTTCCGTCTCGAGCTCGGACAAAATTGTCCGTGCCCGTTCAATCAAATCTGGCGGCAAATCAGCGAGTTCGGCGACGTGAATCCCGTACGATTTATCGGCCCGTCCCGGATGGACTTCATGGAGGAAGACGACACGGCCATCCCGTTCGATGGCACGGACGTGTACGTTCTCAAGGGCAGGAATCGTATCTTCGAGCACGGTCAACTCGTGATAATGGGTCGAGAACAACGTCTTCGCGCCAATCGTGGCCGCGATATATTCGACGATCGCCTGCGCGAGCGCCATCCCGTCATACGTCGAGGTTCCCCGTCCAATCTCATCGAGGAGGATGAGGCTATCGGCTGTCGCTTCCGTCACCGCCTGACGTGTCTCTGTCATCTCGACCATGAACGTCGACTGGCCGCTCACCAAATCGTCGGCCGCCCCAATGCGGGTAAAGATGCGATTGAACAAAGGGAGCTCGGCCGCTTCGGCCGGTACGAACGAGCCGATTTGATGCAAGATGGCAATCAGGGCGAACTGACGCATATACGTCGATTTACCGGACATGTTCGGTCCAGTGATCAACAGCATGCGCCGTGTGTCATCGAGCGTCAAGTCGTTGGCGACGTATTCCCCACGGGGCAATACCGTCTCAATGACCGGATGGCGACCACGATCGATTTGAACGTTGGTCGACGTCGTCGGGCGGACATAATCCCTTTTCTCGGCGACAATGGCGAGCGCGAGCAGGACGTCGAGCTCGCTCAACGAACGGGCCAACTGTTGGAGCGGTTTCGTTGAGCGTTTGACTTCGTCGCGTAAGGTGACGAACAAGTCATATTCAAGCGTACAACTCTTCTCTTCGGCTCCGAGGATGAGTGCCTCTTTCTCTTTCAACTCAGGCGTGACATAGCGTTCGGCGTTCGTGAGCGTCTGTTTCCGTTCATACCGTCCCTCTTCAAGCAGGCGCGCGTTCGCTTTCGTCACTTCTAAGTAATAGCCGAAGACACGGTTATAGCCGATTTTCAGCGACTTGATGCCGGTCGCGAGCCGTTCCTGTTGTTCGAGATTGGCAATCCACGTCTTCCCGTTCGCTTTCGCCTCGAGCAGTTCATCAAGTTCGGCCGAGTAGCCTGAACGAATCATGCCGCCTTCTTTAATCGAAATGGGCGGTGTCTCGACGAGTGCCGCTTGAAGCCGTTCCGATAGCGCATCGAATGGATCGAGCGTGGCATCGATGTGATGCAGCCGCGCTGCCGTTACATTCGCGAGCAACTCCCGTACCGCCGGAATGCGCTCGAGCGTGTTCCGTAACTGGACGAGGTCACGGGCGTTGGCCGTCCCGTACCCGACCTTGGCGACGAGCCGTTCGATATCGTAGACGTGACGTAACTGCTCCCGCAATTGATCGCGCAGCATGAAATCATCGACCAAGTTCTCGACGGCATCTTGCCGGTCGCGAATTGCCTGTTCCGTGTACAAAGGCTGTTCGAGCCAACGCTTTAACAGTCGGCCTCCCATCGCCGTCGTCGTCTCATCGAGCAAGGCGAGCAGCGACCCTTTCCGTTCCCCGGACCGGGCCGAACGGAACAGCTCTAAATTGCGCGCCGTGTTGGCATCGAGTTGCATATGCGCTTCGACCTCGTAGGCGACAGCGGGCTGCAGGTGATCGAGGGCGCGTTTTTGCGTCCTCGTCAAGTAGGCGAAAAGGAGTTCGAACGCGCCCACTTGCGCTTCGTCGCGGGCACCGTTTGATAACGAGCTCGCCAATCGCTCTGTCTGCACCGACAGCGGGATGCCGAGTGATGAGAGATGGTCTGCCAATTCGGCGTCATCCACGATGATTTCGCTCGGGACCAATCCTTCGACTTCGCGTAGGACGGCCTCGCGTGACGGTAACGTCGTCAGCCATGATTCACCAGTCGTCACATCGCCGCGGGCAATCCCAAAACGGTCTGCTACGCTCACGACCGATAGTAAATAGCGGTTCTCTTTCTCACCGAGCGCGGCCATATATGTACCCGGCGTAATGACTTGAATGACTTCACGTTTGACGAGTCCTTTCGTCGCTTTCGGATCTTCCATCTGCTCACAGATGGCCACATTGAACCCTTTTTCAATAAGTTGCTCGATATAGATGGCGGCGGAGTGATGCGGGACCCCGCACATCGGAATCGGATGCTCGGCGTTTTTTCCGTTTTTCGCGGTCAATGTCAACTCGAGCTCTTTAGCGACGACTTGAGCATCTTCAAAAAACAGCTCGTAAAAGTCGCCGAGCCGGTAGAAGAGAAAGGCGTCTGGATAATCGGCCTTGATAGAAAAGTATTGTTTCATCATCGGGGTTTGATGTATCGTTTCCATTCGTGTTCACCTCTAGAAATTAGAACAGCTGACCAAAGGCCAGCTGTCTGTTTGTTAGTATCCGCAGCCGCCGCGAGATTTTTCCGCTGCCATGCCGCTACCTGTTTTACCGGCGAGAACGTCACCGTCCGTCGACTCGATAATGCGATCTGTCACCGAGTTGGCGAGTGTGACCGTCACGTATTGAAGCAAGTCGTTCACTTCGACTTGTGTCTCTTGGAACGCCTGGACGACCGGAATCGAGTCAAGTTCGTCCATCGCCTTGTCGATTTTCAGCTCGACTTTAGCGAGTGCTTCCGTCTTTCCGTAATGCTTACAGTTGACGGCTTCTTTTTGTAAGTATTTGATGCGTTTAATCAACGTTTGAACGCGTTCACTTTCGTTCACTTTTGTTTCCGCTTCTTTGAAGCGGGCCACTTCCGGCGTGCTCGCCAATAAGTCGGCTAATTCTCTCGCTTTTTGAATCACAGTTTGATCAGTCACCATCGTAAACCCCTTTGCTCTCTATGATTGAACGCACGATTTGACGCACGCAAGTATTCTTCATCATTCTACCACGAACTTATGGCAAACGGTACCGCATCGATTCACGTCGAGACGGTCGCCGCCCGGACCATATCGACGTGTGGAATCCCGTCCTCTAAGTACTCCTCGCTCGTACGTTTGAAACCGAAGCTCGCATAGAACGGTTCTACGTATGTTTGCGCTTGGACATACAAATCGCGATCCCCGAAATCAGTCACGGCTGCTCGCATCAAACGCCGAGAATGGCCTTGCCCCCGATGCGTCAACTTCGTGACGACACGACCGATGGCGATTGGTGATTCATCTTCGAGGACACGTAACGCCGCAATCGGGCGACCGTCTGCCTCAATCCAGTAATGGACCGCCGTCACATCTTTCCCATCGACTTCTTGATACGGGCAATCTTGTTCCACGACAAAGATTTCGGTGCGGAGCACCAATAACTCATAGAGTTCCCTCGTCGTCAATTCGTCAAATCTTTTTTTTTGCATCTCAATCTGTCCCCCTCATAACGTCGAACCGAGCGCCCGGGCGACATGTAGCCCGCTCGTCATCGCCCCGATCGTCCCGGCGCCTGGAAATACCGTGTCGCCGCAGACGTAAAAATTCGGAAGGTTCGTCCGATAGCTCGCCGCATGGAATAACGCCTGTCGCGGTGTTTGGGCATATCCACCGACCGCACCGTGCGGACGTTTCGTATATTTCACCCACGCTCCAGGTCCGCCCGGAAGCAGCACCGACGATGTACCAGTCCAACTCGGGAACGCTCGTCTCACTGCCGTGACGAGGCGTTCGGTCCATTCTGCTTCTAGTTTCTCATACGTCGCCTTATCTTTCCAAGCCTGCCATTCCGACAACTCGATATGGGTCGAGATGGTCAACGTACGTTCCGGTCGTTCAGTCCGGCGCGAATCGTCCGTAGCCGACATCGAGATAAAGGCATGACCTGATGGCAAGTCGTCACTATACACTTGTTGAAAGAGCGGACGTCCCGTGCACACCGCTTCCGGTAACGTGATATACAGACTGAACGTCCCCCATTGTGTACGTTCCAGTTGACGGCCGTACTGTCGTTGGAACTGGCGCGCCGCTTGTCCCGTGACCAACTGCGCGGTCGCCTCGAGCGGAATGGCTGAGACGACGACATCGACGAGGTCGAGCCGCCCCCGGCGATCGGTCAACAACCAGCCGTCCGCGACTTGTTCAATTTTCACGATTTGCCGACCGAGGAGCGTCGTCCCGTCTGCTTGGCGAATCGACCGCTCCAAGGCGTGTGCGAGCGTATACAAGCCCCCATCGACGTAGAACGCCCCTTCATGATAGATCGATAACGCGACGGCCGCGAGCAAGTGGCTCGCTTCACGGGCACCGGTCTGCAAGCTATCAAGCAATATGCCGTCGATGACCTGTTCGAAGGTGGTCCCGTTCAATCGATGATGTGACAACGTCGTACCAAGCGGTCGATATAGCTTCCGGAACGCCTGAAGCTGGGCCGGTCGAAACGCACGAATCGCATCCGTCGCGTCACGAACCGTCCGAAATGGCAATGCCGGTAGTGTCTCAAACAACGGACGAATCGTCTCGAAATCGGCCCACACTTCATTCAAGAAGGCACGAATCTGCGGAGCGAGCTCCGGAAACGTCGCCTCGAGTTCTGCTAAAAACCGATTCCGGTCTTGATGATAGCGGATCGTCTTTCCATCGAGATGAATCTGCATCACCTCAGGTAATGGACGAACGTCAATCGTTTCACCTAAATAAGATAAGACCCGCTCATGCAGGCCGCCTGGTTCAAATCCCATCCCAAGCGTCGCGCCGGCCGGGAACCGATAGTCCCCACGTTCAAATTTGCCGGCGCAACCGCCCCATTCTCGTGACGACTCGTATACGGTCACGTCATGGCCGATCCGGCTCGCGAGCGCCCCCGTCGTCAATCCGGCAATTCCCCCACCGATAATCCCGATTCGCATCCTGATCCCCTCCTGCCTTCATCATACATGCCTTCCCGAAATTCGAGACATTTCAATCTGTCGCATGAACATATTTCATCCGCCAGGCAGGGTTCTGCCGGAAGATGGCGAAAAAAATCGATAAAGGACAGGTGAAACCATATGCGAAGTCGGGTCATCATTTATCTGCTCATTCCCATCTTGATTTTTATCGGCATTTTGATCACACCCCCATCCGAAGAATCACAAAAAGTCGCCACCATGACGGCTGTCAACATTCAAGAGATGATTCCGTATGAACGAGAGTATACAGCCCAAAAAGTGTTACTCGAGGAAGTGAACGATGGCCGCGAGGCAATTATCGAGGAGTGGCGGCTCGAACGTGGGGCGCGAACGACATATAGTTATATGCTCCGACTCCAAGGGTTCGAGACGGTGATTCAAGTCGATGCCGGGGCGGCTAACACACGCTCGGACGGCTATTATGCCATGCAGGCGCATAGCCCTGTCTTCGAAGCGGACGAGCCGTTATCGACCGGTTATCCAATCGTGCTGTTCGCCACCGAGCAACGACTCGTCCTGAACCAGATGGAAGTACGCATCCTGTACGAAGAGGACGGTGTCATTGAGAAATGGCGAATCCTTGAATCTAAAGAGTCCTAACAAAGGCGGAACTGACATGAATCTTACGTTTCAACGAGCAACCGAATCACAACAAGCCGAAATATATGCACTTGCGGGCGTCAATCGCGAAGAAGCGACCAATCACGTGTCGGCTGATAGCCGGGAAAAGATGATTGAGGCATATGAACACTCCGCGAAGTTTGGCGCTTATTTTCTCTGTCTGGTTGATGGCGAGACACTCATCGGCTGGACGCAAATCGACAAAGCATTTGATTATTTGACAGGCGCAGAGGTCGGCTGGATCAACGACTTATATGTGAAACCGGCATATCGGGGCCGAGGTTATTCGAAACAGTTGATGCGAGAAGCGCTTGATACATTCAAACAAATGGGCCATACCGACGTGCGCTTGAACGTGTATGCACACAATCAGACTGCGATGCATCTATATGAACAACTTGGCTTCTCCGACGTCAGCAAGTTCATGAAAATCGACATATGAGAGGCTAGCCTTATGCAAAAAATACTATTAATCGGCTCAGGCGGTTCGGGCAAGTCGACGCTCGCACGTGAACTAGGAATGCGACTCGGCATCGACGTCTACCACTTGGATGCTCTCCTCTGGAAACCAAATTGGACACCCGCCACGCGACAAGAACAAATTTCTATTCAGTCCGAGTTGATGGAACGTGATTCGTGGATCATCGACGGGAATTATGGGGGGACGCTCGATTTGCGAGTCGATGCTGCCGACACGATTGTATTTCTCGACTTGCCGCGTACCGTCTGCACGTATCGTGTCTTGAAGCGTATGCTCAAGTACCGCGGCAAGACACGCCCTGATATGGGTCCAGATTGTGAGGAACGGTTCGACCCGAAGTTCTTGAAGTGGGTGTGGGGGTATCCGAAGTCGCAGCGACCGGATGTACTCAATCGACTGCAATCCGTTCCTGCCGAAAAACAAGTCATCATGTTGGATTCTCAGAAACAGGTCCGCGACTTCTTGACGCGCGTCGGTAAGGAGCGACGCTTATGACTCCTAAACTTAACCCGCTCGAAGCGGCACAGCGTTTCATCTCCACACATTTCCCCCGCTGTCAGGCGGCGCTACTCGCCGGGAGTGTCGTCCGTGGGGAGGCGACCGAGACGTCGGATTTAGACATCATTGTCTTCGACGACACGCTCGTCTCGTCTTATCGGGAATCGTTCATCGAGGACGGATGGCACATCGAGCTGTTCGCCCATAACTTGATGTCGTATCACGCGTTCTTCGAACAGGATTGCCGGCGGGCCATTCCATCGTTGCCAAGAATGGTCACCGAAGGCATCGTCTTGAAGGATACGGAAATCGTCGAAGAGATTAAACAGGAAGCGCGCGCCTTGCTCGACAGCGGGCCGGAGCCGTGGTCAGACGAGACGATTGAGTTGAAACGATACTTTCTGACCGATGCACTCGAGGATTTGATCGGGTGCAACACTCGGGCTGAAGGGTTATTCATCGCGAGCACTCTCGCCACGTTAGTCTGCGAATTCATACTGCGTACGAATCGTCAATGGACGGGATCCTCGAAATGGACTTACCGCGCTCTCGACCGCTACGATGCGCAAGCCGCCCGAGAACTCGTCACTGCCCTTGAGGCGTATTATCAAACGAACGAACCCGACGCGCTCATCCGTTACGTCGATGAGACGCTCTTCCCGTTCGGCGGCCGGGTGTTCGCCGGATACAGCCGGGGGAAATCAAACGAAACGTGAGGAGTCTCTATGTTCTTTCTACAAATGTCCGGTTTCCCCGGATCAGGTAAGTCGACGCTGTCTCGGGAAATCGCCCGACGACTGGATGCGGTTATCGTCGATCACGATGTCACGAAGACGGCACTGCTCGAATCAACCGCACAATATTCGCTCGACCCGGCACTGGCCGGAACAGTCGCCTATGATCTCGATTGGGCGCTCGTCGAGTTCCATCTGTCTTTAGGACGGAATGTTATTCTAGATAGCCCCTGTCTGTATGACGTAATGATTGACCGTGGCCTGGCGATGACGGCAAATAGCGGGGCCACATATCGTTACGTCGAGTGCCTCGTCGATGATGTCGATGAAATCAATCGCCGGTTGCGTGAGCGCGACCGAAAGCTCAGTCAAATCGGAAGCGTGTCACCAGAAGATTTTTATCGGACCGTCGCAGCCAGTAAAAAACCGCCGAACATGCATACGCTTACAATCAATACGAATCGCCCGCTCGAGGCGTATTTCCCGGACGTTATCGCCTATCTCCAGGCGATGGATTGACCACCTGATGCATCATGCGACTTTTGACCGGATGCATTTTTTAATCTTTTTTGTATTTTTATGCTTTACAATTAATAATCATACATATACACTTAGTCTCATATCTTGAAGGAGGAATTCATACATGAAAAAGTGGGTCATTACAGGGGGATTAGTGGCAAGTGCATTATTGGCAGGATGTAGCCAAGAGACGACGGGCGAAGAGAAAAAGACACTCGTCATGGGGACAAGCGCCGATTACTTCCCGTATGAGTTTGTCGATACGGCGAACGGAGACGAAATCGTCGGATTCGACATCGAAATCGCGGAGACGGTCACGGAACGCCTCGGCTACGAGCTCAAAATTGAAGACATGGACTTCGGCAGCCTGCTCGGCGCATTGAACGCCGGACGTGTCGACTTCGTCATGGCCGGTATGACGCCGACGGAAGAGCGGAAAGAAAATGCCGCCTTCTCGGACATCTATTTGTCGGCGACGAACTTAGTCATGACGAAAGATGAGTCACTCGAGTCGATTGAAGCGCTCGCCGGCAAGAAAATCGGCGTCCAAACGGCATCGATTCAAGAGAACATCGCCAAAGAGCAGGCTCCGGATGCAGAACTCGTCTCATTGAACAAGATTCCAGAGATCGTTCAAGAGTTGAACACGGGACGAATCGACGCGATGGTCATCGAGGACACGGTCGCCCAAAAATACTTGGACCAAGATGCCGGCCTGTACACGTTCGCCTTGAAAGAAGATGGCGAGAAAGGTTCGGCCGCCGCCTTTAAATTAGAGGACGACCTGCGTGATCAGTTCAACGAGGAGTTGAACAAGATGATCGACTCAGGAGAAATCGACGAACTCGCCAAGAAATGGTTCTCGATGGAGCCGACGGAATGAGACAAGTCTCCTTACCGATTTACCCAGTCACCTATCCGGAAGGATACCGTTTGAATCAAAATGAGAGCCAGTTCCCGGTGCCGTCGCGGTTGTATGATCGACTCGCGACGATCTCGTTCCAAGACTTGCATGAGTATCCGGTCCAACCGATTGACGAGTTGTTCACACGCTATGCGGCATACGCTGGGGTCGAATCGAATCAGTTGCTCGTCGGTTGCGGCAGTGACGAGATGATTCACGTCGTCACCCAGGCATTGCTCGCACCAGAAGACGTCGTCTTGTCACCGAGTCCGGACTTCGCGCTTTACCCGATTTTCACGACGATTGCCCATGGCCGGCACGTGCAAGCCGAAGACCTATCGTATGACGCACTCATCCAGGCAATCGCGCAACACGCACCGAAGCTGTTGCTGTTGTCGAATCCGAACAACCCGACCGGCAAATTATGGAGCGTCGCCGAATTGGCCGAACTCGCAGGACTCGTCCCATACTTGATCGTCGACGAAGCGTATATCGACTTCACGCCGACGTCGAGCATGGTGCCCCACCTCGACTCATTCACGAATGTGATTGTGCTGCGGACGTTATCGAAGGCGTTTGGCCTGGCCAACGTCCGCCTCGGTTTCATGGTCACGACGCCCGTGCTCGCCGCTTATTTCCGTCAGTTCGTCCCGCCGTTCAACATTAGCGGGGTCAGCGCGAAAATCGCCAACATGTTCTTACAAGATGCGACTTATCTCGACGAGGCCATCGCTTGGCACGCCGACATGCGCGGACAGTGGAGCGATTTGTTCGCCACGATTGGCCACGTCCATCCCGCTGAGGCGAACTTCATTTATGTCACGCTCGAGGAACCGGAGGCCGTCTGGGCCCACCTCGCCGCGCATGGGGTTCACACGTCGAAACAACCGAACGGGATACGTATCACGCTCGGCAATGAACAAGCCCTCGCCTTGACCCGTGAGGCGCTCAGCGTTTACGCCACTCAAACGGTGAATGAATAAATAACGCTCCGACTAGGTCCAGTCGGAGCTTTTTGTCATGGGATAAGTTTGATCACTTTGGCCGGATTGCCCCCGACGACAGTCCGTGCCGGCACATCTTTTGTCACGACGGCGCCTGAGGCGATGACCGCATCGTCCCCGACTGTCACCCCTGGGTTCAAGATGGCCCCACCGCCAATCCAGACTCGATGCCCGACCGTGACCGGCTTCCCGTATTCAAGACCTGAGATTCGTTCGATTGGGTCGAGCGGATGCGTCGCCGTATAGACGTGGACACCCGGACCGAGCATGCAATCGTCACCGAACGTGATTGGACAGATGTCGAGGAATACGCAGTCAAAGTTGGCGAAGAATCGTTCTCCGAGATGAATGTTATAGCCGTAGTCGCATTTGAACGTCGGTTCCAAATAGTAAGAGCCCCCGGTCGAGCCGAACAGCTCGGCTAGCACTCCTTTTCGGAGATCGAGTTCATCAATGCCGGACCGATTGAACCGTTCCGTCAAACGCCTCGCTTGACGTCGGTCGGCGACGAGCTCGTCATCCCCGGCGATGTAAAGTTCGCCCCGAATCATCTTTTCTTTTTCTGTCATCTGCTTCTCCCCCTTTTCTTGTTTTAGTATAGAGGAATTTCTGACCAAACGGGGAATAGGAACATGACGAACTAGAGGAGGAATAGACAGATGAAACGAATTCTTGATTGCAGAGCCAGTGATTTCTTGACGTTCAACCGCTCGGATTTGATCGGGTCGATTCGGAAGGCTGAGGGGCGTACCATCCTCGCCGAGGTGATCCCGACCGTGCAGCCGCTCTATCCAGAAGTGACGAACGCCGAACTCGCTCGGGCGTTCGGGGCCGATATGATCCTATTGAATATGCTCGACGTGTTCCATCCGTACATAAAAGGACTCGAAAGCCACGCCTTGTTCGGAAACGTACCGGGCGAGACGATGTCTGACAATCCGATTATGGAATTGAAACGGCTCGTCGGTTTGCCGATTGGGGTCAACCTCGAACCGGTCGACTTCTCCGAGAAGTCAGAGGACATGTATGACGTGAAGCAAGGTCGACTGGCGACACGCGAGGCATTCGCGCGAGCATCCGAGCTCGGCATCGACTTCATCTGTTTGACTGGCAACCCGAACACCGGGGTGACGAACGAGGCAATCGAGCAAGCCATCATCAACGCGCGCCAAGAATTCGCGGGCGTCATCATCGCCGGGAAGATGCATCAAGCCGGCGTCGGCCGGGTACTCGATCAAGAGGCGTATGTCCGCTTCGCTGAGGCTGGGGCCGACATCATCTTGATTCCAGCGCCCGGCACCGTTCCGGGCGTCCGCGAAGATGAGTTCTATGAAGTCACGCGCGAGATTCAGGCGTTGAACAAACTCGTCGTCGCCGCCATCGGCACGTCACAAGAAGGATCGGATGAGGCGACGATTCGCGACATCGCCTTATCCTCGAAGCGCGGCGGGACCGACCTGTTCCATATCGGCGACGCCGGCCTCTCTGGCATCGCCACACCGGAGAACATTCAGGCATTATCAATCGCCATCCGGGGACGGCGCCATACGTATATCCGCATGGCCGCGTCGGTCAACCGCTAATCAAAAGGAACGAAGCCAATTGCGGCTTCGTTCCTTTTGATGTTACCAGTCGGTGACGTCACGGCGTGGTTTCGCCGGGGTCGTCGTCCCATGCCGTTTGGCGAGGAGCGTCTCGACGTCTTGTAACGATACGCCTTTGGCGGCGAGCAAGACGAGCAAATGATACAAGAGATCGGCCGACTCTTCGACCAAATCTTCATCGTTCAATGCCGCGATGACGACCTCGAACGACTCTTCCCCAAATTTTTTGGCAATCTTGTCGACACCTTGGTCGAATAGATAAGACGTATACGACCCTTCTTTCGGTGACGCCTGACGTTCTTGAATCAACTTCTCTAATTCGTGAATCATCCTTCCACCTCCGTGAAAAAGCAGCTTCGATTTCCGGTATGGCACGTCGGCCCGTTCGCATGGACACGGACCAAGAGCGCGTCTTGGTCACAATCGACGTGGATGCTTTCGAGATCGAGCGTATTTCCGCTCGACTCGCCTTTCATCCAGAGTCGCCTTTTCGAACGTGACCAGAACGTGACCGTATTCGTCTCGAGCGTCTTCTGAATCGCCTCATCGTTCATGTAGCCTAACATGAGGACGGCGTCGTCCTCGGTCGACACGATGATGGCTGGAATCAATCCGTTTGCGTCGTAACGAACCGCATCGGCAAGTTGTGCTCGCTGCATACGTGTTTCACCTCTTCCACTGTCGTTTTCCGGTCGTGCAAAATCGAGGCGAGTAGCGCCGCATCGACTTTCTCAAGCGCGTCCACGACATGATTCGCGTTCCCGGCACCACCTGAGGCGATAATCGGGATGTCGACGGCCTCGCGGAGCAGCTCGAGAATCGTTAAATCATACCCGTTCTGCTTCCCGTCCTGGTTCATCGACGTGACGAGTAGCTCGCCTGCTCCGAGCTCGGTCACTTGTTTTGCCCAGTCGACGGCCCGTAATTCGGTCCGATTCTTTCCACCATACGTGTAGACGATGTATTCCCCGTCCTCAAATTTGACGTCGATGGCGATGACGATGCATTGTGACCCGAATCGCTCGGCGGCCCGTTTAATCAAATCAGGTGATTCGACGGCGAGCGTATTGAGCGACACTTTATCGGCTCCGGCTTTTAAAAGAGAAGAGATGTCTTCGAGCGACCGGATGCCGCCGCCGACCGTGAGCGGAATGAACACTTTGCGGGCGACGGCACTGACGACGTCGAGCATCGTCTGACGACGCTCCGTGCTCGCTGTAATATCGAGAAAGACGAGTTCATCGGCACCAGAGGCATCATAATATTTGGCAATCTCGACCGGATCGCCGATATCACGGAGTGCCACGAATTCAATTCCTTTGACGACACGGCCGTCTTTTACATCCAGACAAGGGATAATGCGACGTTTAAGCATGGCGCGCCTCCCACTCGATCAAGTCATCAAGGCTGACTTGGCCGGATAACAGTGCCTTGCCGACGACCGCCTCATCGATGCCGGCCGCTTGCAGTGCTTCGACGTCAGCCTCGGTCGTCACACCGCCCGAGGCGATTAACGTGACCGATACGGCTTCACGGAGCGCCTTCATCCGTTCAAGGTTCGGTCCGTTCAATTTCCCGTCCGATCCAATGTCCGTATAGAGAATCGTCTTGACGCCTCGATCGACAAGCCCTTTCGCGGCATCGATATCTTTCAAATCGGTCGTTTCTTGCCAGCCGTTGACGGCGACAATCCCATCATAAGCATCGAGGGCGACGGCGACACGATCACCGTACTTCGCGAGCGCCCGGTCCAAGAATTCCGGGTCCATGAACGCTTTCGTCCCGAGCAAGACCCGGTCCGCGCCGGTCGCCATGACCGCGTCGAGCGCTTCTTCGGAACGGATGCCCCCGCCCGTCTGAACGAAGAAACCGCATGTTTTGGCAAACCGGACCACGTCAAGATGTCTCGGTTCACCAGCCTTCGCCCCTTCGAGGTCAATCAAGTGGAGCATCGGGACACGTCCTTGCCACTCCTTCAATTTCTCATACGGGTCTCCGTACTGTTCTTCTGTATTAAAATCGCCTTCCGTCAAGCGGACGATTTTTCCGTCAATCAAATCAATGGCCGGTAGTAATCTCACGTTCGACCGCCTCCTTCCATTCTTTCAATAAACTGAGTCCAAACGCGCCGCTCTTCTCCGGGTGGAACTGCATTCCCGTGACGAGCCCTTTCTGCACGATGGCCGGCACTTCTTCCCCCATATAATCGGCAGAGGCGATGACATGGACCGGGTCGGTCACGACGTGATACGAGTGAACGAAATAGACGTCCTCATCTCGCAAAATCGAGTTCCATCCGACGTGCGGCAGCCGTTTGGCCCGCATCCGTTCGACGCGTCCTTCAATCAAACCGAGCCCTTCTGTCGGGATCCCTTCCGTGCTCGACTCGAATAAGAGTTGCATGCCGAGGCAAATGCCGAGGAACGGCTTCTCCTGTGTCGAACGTTTCAACAACGGGATGAGTCCCGTCTCGCTCAGTGATTGCATCGCCTGCGGGAACGCCCCGACACCAGGAAGCAAGATGGCGTCCGCCGCCTCGATCTCTAAGGGATCGTTCGTGATGGTGACGTAACAGCCGATGGCTTGGAGCGCCCGTTCGACGTTGAACACGTTGCCCATCCCGTAATCGATAACCGCGACTCTCATCCTTCAATCAGTCCTTTCGTCGATGGCAGTCGATTCGACCCGTCTTGCCCGATCGCTTCAGCGAGAGCGCGGCCGAACGCTTTGAACAGTCCCTCAATCATATGGTGGGAGTTCGACCCGTAGAGCACTTCGAGATGAAGCGTTAAGCGGGCGTTCATCGCAACGGCCCGGAAAAACTCTTCGGCGAGCTCCGTATCAAAATCCCCGAGTTTCGGGTTTTTGATATCGGCCCGGTAGACGAGGAACGGTCGACCCGACACGTCGACGACGGCTCGCGCGAGCGTCTCGTCCATCGGCAAATAACTCGTGCCGTAGCGACGGATCCCGATTTTGTCGCCGAGCGCTTGATTGATCATCTGACCGAGGGCAATCCCGACGTCTTCGACCGTGTGGTGGGCGTCGACCCACGTATCCCCTTCGACATGGGCCGTCAAATCGATTTGGCTATGGAATGCGAACAGGGTCAACATATGGTCAAAGAAGCCGACGCCTGTCTTGACGTCACTTTGTCCCGTCCCGTTCAAGTCGAGTTTAAGTTCAATCTTCGTTTCTTTCGTCTCTCGTTTCGTCTCAGCTGTTCTCAAGTGAAGTCACCTCTTCTATCGTTAGTTGAAGCAAGCGGTACGCCTCATCCGTACCCGCACTGACACGAAGGCCGTCTGCAAACGCGCGAACGTGCACGTCTTTTTCAATGAAGCGGGCGGCCCAGGCTTCGCTGTCCGGTGTCTCGACGTATAGGAAGTTGGCACGGCTCGGTAAGACATTACCGATTGGCGCGAGCAACGTCTCGAGCTTTTGTCGCTGGGTTTGATGGAAGTTGATCGACTCATCGATATAATCGGGGTCGTTCAAGACGACTGTCGCCACGGCTGCACTCAACCCGCTCACATTGAACGGCGAGCGGAATCGGTCAATCTTCTCAATTAAGCGCTCGTCGGCAATCATGAAGCCGATACGCAGATTCGCGAGTCCGAACGCTTTCGATAGCGTCCGGAGAATGATCACGTTCGCATGATCTGCGAGACGGGATTTAAACGAATCTTCCATCGTGAAATCAATATACGCCTCATCGACGACAAGGTACGGAACTCGACGTGCAATCGTCTCGAGCTCATCGAGCGACCACATCTTGCCGGTCGGATTGTTCGGGTTCGAGATGAGCACGAGTTTTGGATGTTCTGCTTCAATCGTCTGCATGATCGCCTCGTACGACAGTCCGTTCGCATCCGGTTGCACGAAGTTGCCGCGGGCGATGTGCGTGTAAATGCCATACATCGAAAAGTCGGGAATCGGTGCGGCGACGACGTCCTCGGTATCGAGGATGGCTTGACAGAGAATCGCGAGCAATTCATCGCTGCCACTGCCGACCATGAGTTGTTGTGGGCTCACACCGGCATACGCCGCATAGCTTTGTTTCAGTGCCGTCAACTCGTCGACCGGATAATGGCTCAAGTCGAGCGGCAGCTCTCGTATTGCCGTCTTCAAGCGCTCTGGGAACGCATACTGGCTCTCATTTTGATTCAACGCGTGCCCTTTGACCGCATGCGGGACGTAGCGTGGAATCGATTCATAGTTCAGTCTCATACGTCCTCCAATCGGACCGCCATCGCCCGGGCGTGGCCGTCAAGTTGTTCTTGTTTCGCGATTCGAATCGCGGCACGTGTGATGCGTTCATCGAGCTCTGTCATTTGCAGGAACGTCTGGCGTCGGTAAAAATCATCGACCGACAGTCCGCTCGAGAAGCGGGCCGTTCCGCTCGTCGGCAGGACGTGGTTCGGTCCAGCGATGTAATCCCCAAACGCCTCCGCCGCTTCGTGACCGAGGAAGAACGATCCGCCGTGGCGGATGGCTTGCATGTAGTCTTCCGGGTCGGCGACGGCGAGTTGGACGTGTTCGGCCGCCATCTCGTTCGCATGACGAATCGCCTCATCCTTCGTCTTCACGAGGACACCTCCGCGCTTTATCGCCTCCGTCGCGATTTCACGGCGCGGCAGTTCGCCCAACTGTCGGTCCAGTTCTTGTCGAATTGCTTCAGCCAATTCGTCTGTCGGAACGAGCGCAAGTGCCGTCGCTTCGACATCGTGCTCGGCTTGGGCTAGCAAATCGGCGGCAATCCATCTCGGGTTGGCCGTCTCATCGGCGATGATGAGCACTTCGGACGGTCCAGCGACCGAATCGATGCCGACGATGTGGGACACGAGTGATTTTGCCGTCGCGACATAAGCGTTCCCAGGACCGACGATTTTATCGACGGCTTGGATTGTCTCGGTGCCGAACGCCAAGGCGGCCACGGCTTGCGCCCCGCCGACGAGATAGCATTCATCCGCCCCGGCGATTTTTGCCGCAATCAATAACGATAAGTCGATGCCGTCTTGTTTCGGCGGCGTCACCATGACGACACGTTTCACGCCAGCCACTTTCGCCGGAATGATGTTCATCAACACACTCGACGGATAGACGGCCGTCCCGCCCGGCACGTACACGCCGACCGAGTCGAGCGGCATGAAACGGCGTCCAAGCCGGAACATCTCGTCTTCATATACGTCGTCTTGGCGTCGTTGGCGCTCGTGGAACGTGCGAATCCGTTCGGCCGCGAGTGTCAGCGCCTCGGTCAGTTCAGCGTATGCCTCAGGGGGGGTGAAAGTCGTCAAATCGACCGTCTCGATTTTGTCGACACCGTCAAATTTCTTCGTGAACGCGAGGAGCGCCTCGTCCCCGTTCGACTCCACGGCCTCGAGAATCGGTTTGACCGCTTCCGCCCAACTTTCCCGCCGGGTCCGGTTCGTTTCCGTACTCATTTCGCTTCCTCCTTGCTCAAACGACGAATCCATGCCTTCAACTCATCCGGATTGTTGGCGAGTGCCGCCTCACTCGTGATGAATTTAGCGTTTATCGTGAAAATCGTCTCGTATTCTTCAAGGTCGTTCGCGCGCAGGGTCGCCCCTGTCTCGACGATATCGACGATGCAATCGGCGAGTCCGGTCAACGGTGCAAGTTCGACCGAACCGTTCAACGCGATCACTTCGACGTTCTGTCGCTTCGAGGCGAAGTGAGAGATGGCGATATTCGGATATTTGCTCGCGACTTTCAATTTCTTCGTCCCGTTCTTCCGTTCTTTCGGTCCACAAACTGCCATACGGCAACGGCCGAACGGCAAGTCGACGACTTCCAGCACGCCAGGGGTCTTCTCGCGCAAGATGTCGCCGCCGACGACACCGACATCTGCCGCGCCGTGCATGACGTACTTATAGACGTCATCCCCTTTGACGAAGATGAACTCATGCCCGTCGACTTCGACCGTCAGTTCACGGCCGCGCTTCTCCGGCCAGACCGTGAGTCCGACTTGTTCGAAATATTCTCGGGCTGCCTTTTCAATACGTCCTTTTGCGATGGCCACCTTCATAAAATCACCTCACCTAACTGTTCTAAATCAAGGGACAGTCCGAACGCCCGTCGCGATTGGCCGAAATGTCCGTATAATGAATCATAGCGACCACCCGACAGCACACGTCGTCCGTCGATGCTACCGGTCACCGTCAATCCTGAATAGTAATCAAAGTCACCGGTCTGTCCAAAGTCGTACGATACGTTCAAACCGATCGATCGTAGATGTTCGACCGCCCGCTCGACTTCGTCTATGGCAGACGTCAAGCTCGGCTCCGCGACTTCATGTAACTCATCCAGTGCCGAATCGCCAATCAAGAACGGTAATTTCGCGATTAACGGGTATTGATACGTATCGGCAAGTTCCCGAAGCGATTCTAAGTTGCGGAGCGCCAAATATTGACGTAGCGTCCGCTCCGGGATACCGGCCTCGTCCGCCACAGCGGCGACCAAGGCAGCCGATCCGACTTGAATCCGGAGTCTGTCTTGTGGCAAGACACGCTCGGTCATCTTGAGAAACGAGGCGATCAACTCCATATCAGGAGCATCTCCGTCAATCCATTCAAGACCGAGCTGTTGACGTTCATGCGGCTGGCCCGAGTGCTTCGGGGTACGTCGATAGACGGCGCCGGCATACGCAACACGCATCGGCTCATGACCGTCCGCAAGTTTCCGTGCGATTTGTAATGTATAGTCCGGACGCATGACGAGCAACTCTCCGTCGTTCCCGAACAGACGATAATAGGCCGATTCATCGAATAGGGCCAAGTCTTGATAGTGCGAATAATATTCTACGAGTGGCGGTTCAATTACGCTGTAGCCGTTTGCTTCGGCTCGCTCTAGAAATGATAACATCCACTGCTTCGGACGCAGGATGTCCTCCCCTTGCAATTCGTGCCATCCTTCCGGGATGGATCCTTTTGTATTGAACCAAATCATCGATATCACCCTTTATCTTATTATCACTTTACCAAACTAAAGTAGTGTGTTAAATTTATCAAACCAAGCCGGTGCTGTCAACCGGCGAACTCGAAAGGAATGTCGCATGATGATTGACTTTACCCGTGATGGTCACCTTCACACCCCATTTTGCCCACATGGCTCGACAGATCCGCTCCATATGTACGTCGAGCAGGCGTTAGCCCGTGGCATCAAGACGCTCACGTTCACCGAACATGCCCCATTTCCAGCCCGGTTCCTCGACCCGACGCCCGACAAAGACTCGGCCATGTCGGTCGAATCGTTACCGCTTTATATTGAAGCAATTCAAACGCTGAAGCGGTCATATCCCGATCTCGATATCCGACTTGGCCTAGAGATCGACTATTTACCGGGTAGTGAGTCCGAGACGTTGGCCTTCCTCGAGCCATATTCGGACGTATTAGATGAAACCATCTTGTCTCAACACTTTCTCCTCGTCGACGGTGAGCTCCTGCCTGTCGACTTCTCGGCCGAGACATTTGACACGCTTGTACGTCGCGTCGGGTCGTTCGAAGAGGTAATGCGACGTTACTACACGGCGCTTGAGGCCGGACTCGCTTTTCCATGGGAGCGCTTAAAAGTAAATCGCATCGGACATATCGATTTGCCAATCAAATATCAAGCAAATTATGACTGGGAGCGAAAGAACGTTCTCCCTGAACAAACCCGTTTGCTCCAAACAATCGCGAACCGCGGATTCGGACTCGATGTGAACACGGCCGGGTTACGGAAACCGGAATGTGGTCAAATTTATGCGCTCGATATCGCGCCGAAAGCAATGTCCTACGGCATCCCGCTCGTGCTCGGATCGGACGCCCATATCGCCGCTGATGTCGCCGCTGGATTCAATGACATACAAAAAAAAGCCACGTTCCTATGAACGTGGCTTTTTCACAGCGATCTAGCTATCTAGATCCCCATTTTTGGTTGTCGATAACGATATGGCGTTCCATTTCTTCATCTATTGACAATCATACCATACTGATTCGGCAATGCAACCTGAAAATGAAAAAAGGATGACGGAATTGTCATCCTTTGTTATTTAGACAGCCATTTCGGCGTATAATCCTTTTAGTTCTTCTGTAGCTGCCTCATCCATCTGTAACGCGACGAGTTCAACGAATTGAAGCGCTGGGTCCTTGTCGCCCGACATCCGAACGATCTCGGCTGCCGCATCGTCGAGCGCGAGTAAGATACCCGATACTCCGAGCGTTGGGTAGTAACGGAGTAGTGCGCGGACGTGTTTCATTTCTGAGATATCGTACCCATTAATCTTCAGAGCCTTGACCGCCAACTCCTTATGCGTCCCAATCGCAAATTTATCTTCCCACACCTCTTCGAGTGTGATTAACGCTTCCACATCATAGGCACCATCAGTGAAACGAACTTGTTTTTCCATGTAACATTTCCCCTCTCGTTAATCTACTTTCATTATAAGTAAGAAACACCCGAAAAGTTTGTGAAATATTGAACATTATGTGGAAACTTTGTCTCACCTAAATGTGAACACAAAAAAAGGTCCCTCCGAAGAGAGACAAATAATGGAAGAGTAAAACACCATTGGCAGTACATTAATAATATAACACCGAATGTAAACGTTTACAATGTGTTTTTAAAACTTTTTTCAAGCGGCATATGTACCACGTCTATCCCGCTCTCGCGCATCAAATCGAGGCCGTCTCCATGTTCGTATCCAACCGCATAGACAACACGGGCGACGCGGGAAGCGATCAAGGCGAGCGAGCAGGCGTGGCACGGCGAATGGGTCACATAAGCCGTCGCTCCGAACGCGTTCGTCGAGTCGGCGGCGAGTTTTCCGATTGCATTGATTTCGGCATGAATCTCATGCTGCTTCGACCAATTATGATGATCGTACGGGTCCGAGCACTTGATAAAGGTCACACCGTCCTGGATGAACGTGGCCGGGGTCTCGAGCAAGTCGACCGCGTTCGCCTCTACGTATTCGGCGCGCTTATAGAACCCGTCGTCTCGCTTTACAAAGATTTCATTGCAGTTCGTGTGCCCGGGCGGCGTACCGTTCAGTCCAATCGAAATCGGCTTCTCATCTTTGACGATGACGCAAGCGACACTTTTCGAGGCACATTTCGAGTGACGTATCGCCATCATATTGGCAAATTGTAACCACGTCTCGTCCCATAGGTGCTGTTTATCCATTGTTCATCCTCCTCGAAGAAAAGGAAAGTCTGAATGCTCAGACTTTCCTTGTTCAATATCCAGTCTCTTTTGGCAACTCTTTGTTTTTTGAGGCAATCTCGATGACTTTTTCTTTCAACTCGTGCTCCATCCGATCGAGTTCACGTTCCGCCTCACGACGCTTCTGACGTCCCTCTTGCTGAATCCGGAGCGTCTCATCGAGCGTCGAGAGCAAGTTCTCGTGCGCCACTTTGAGCGACTCGACCGAGACGATGCCTTTCTCGTTCTCCGTTGCGATCTCGATGGACGAGTCTTTCAACATCTTCGAGTTCTGCTCGAGCAACGTGTTCGTCGTCTTCGTGACGTCTTGTTGCATCCGGAGCGCCGTCTTTTGTCGCGTCAAACTGAGCGCGAGCACGACTTGGTTCTTCCAAAGTGGAATCGTATTGACGACCGCCGACTCGATTTTCTCGGCTAGAATCTGGTTGTTCTGCTGGATGACCCGAATTTGCGGTGCCATCTGCAGGCTGATCGTCCGGCTTAGTTTCAAATCATGCAACTTCTTCTCGAACCGGTCCGCAAGTTGAATCATATCGTTCAACTGTTGCAGTTTGACCTGGTCTTTCGACATCTCGACTTCTTGACGGAGCGGGGCAATCTCATAGCTCCGTACGTGATCAAGTTTCGTCTCGCCGGCGGCGATATAGACGTTGAGCTCTTCGAAGTAGCGTTTATTCTTGTCATACATTTGATCGAGCATCGTGATATCCTTCATCAAGCCGAATTTGGCCCGATCTAGATTATGGATGACCTCTTCTAAATAGACGCTCATCTTTTCGAACTGTAACTTGTAGTTCTCGGCTTTCTTCTTGGCCCGGCCGATGAGCGGCAAGTTGTCCATGAAGCTCTTCTTCTCCGGTTGCAACATGTCCGGGTCCATCTTGCGCACGTTCTGCATCAAGTCGGACAAGAGCTTCCCGGCATCTCCGCCATCTTTCATCCGGACCTCGGTCAAGATTTGATCCGAGAATTGCGACAGTTCACGTTGGACGTTCGAACCGAACAGCATGACGGAATCGGTCTTTTTAATATCGATCGACTCGGCGATGCGCGTGATCCGTTCCCGGTGCGCTTGTGGGACGTCGGCATTCACTTGAATGGCCGGCACCTCCTGTTTCTCGGTCATTGATGACCAGTCCACGGACGGGTCCGAAATCGAATCGGTCTCTGTCTTCGTTTTCGTTTGGGAAGTCAGTTCTTCTTCTGGCCATGACTGCCAGTTCGTTTCATTCGATGAAGTCATGTTTTTTTCTCCCTTCTGGTTGATCGGCCAATACTCGCTCCATCATAATCAACTCTCGTTCAAAATCGACCGCGTCGTCTTCGAGGAGACGGCTGCGCTGCTGTTTAAACTTGTCGACGATGAGACGCATATTGGTCATCAACTGTTCACGTGTCTCTTCTTGAATGACAACGCGTTTTCCTTCTAGCTCTTTGAATTTCAAGACGACCGATACGAGCGAGTCCAAATAGAATGTGAACAAGTCACGGACATGTTTGGCGTCTTGAGGGTTCTCGAACAGCTCAGCGAATAGTTCGTGTGCTTCATTCGAGACCGCCTTCATCTCACGCCGTACCTCGATGTCTTTAATCTCAGGCAAGACGCGGTCAATCTGTTGTAACTTCTCATAGCCTTGTTCAATCGTCCGCTGTAAAAATTGAAGTTCTAAATCATCTGTCACTTCGAATTGACGTACCGGCGCCGCTTCTTCGAGCGGTTTCAAGATGCGTGATCCGACGAACGGTTCATCCTCATCGAGCAACAGTTTCTTTTTGGCCCGCTTGGCGACGGGCGCCGGTGCCCGCTTACGGCGCTTATTGTTCGACCACACTTCGTTCAATACGAGCGCCCCGACGATGATAAACAACCAAGAGAAATCAAAAACGCTTATGGCAAAATATAGGATCGCCCCGGTCAGGGCCCATTTCATCCATGTTTTCATCCGTTTCACCTCGTCTCATGATACTTCTATATACTTCTATTGTACCTTACGTGACCCTTCAAAAAAAGTTTCGTCATCTTTATAAGCTTAGCATAACGTTCCCGCACGCTCTCTCGGTCGCAAGAACGAAAAGTACTGAGTAAAGAAGTACAAAAAACCTCCTGATTCGTCGAATCAGGAGGTTACTCACATTATAATGTGACCCACGTCGACACCATGACGATGGCGACCGTCACCGGGATGACGTAACGGATCAGGAAGTGCCAGACCGGGTACAACTTCACACCAAGGTCTGACGTTTGAATCTCGTCTTTCAAGATGCGCTGATCGACGACATGTCCGACGAAAATTGACGTCAAGAGCGCCCCGACCGGCATCAAGACATAGCTGACGATGTAATCCATCGAATCGAAGAACGTGCGACCGTTCAAGAACTGCATCTCGCTCATGATTCCGAACGAGAGCGCCGATGGAATCCCGACCGCGAAGATGATGGCCGCTGACAAGAGGGTAACGTTGCGTTTCGACATCGTCTGTTTTTTCTCATTCAGCTTGTCCGTCACACCCGCGACGACGACTTCGAGCATCGCAATCGACGATGTGATTGAGGCGAACGTGAACAAGAGGAAGAACAACACCATGAAGAATCCGCCGAGCGGTACTTGGTTGAAGACGGCCGGCAAGACGACGAAGAGAAGCGCCGGTCCTTCTGCCGGGTCAAGACCCGAAGCGAAGACGGCCGGGAAAATCGCGAGGCCCGCGAGTAGCGAGACCGCGATATTCAAGAGAACGATCATGTTCGCTGAACGATTGAGCGTCCCTTTCGTCTGAATGTACGACGCGTACGTCAACATGGCCGCGACCCCGAGCGACAGCGAGAAGAACGCTTGACCGAGGGCGAACAAGACCGATTCACCAGTCAAAGCTGAGAAGTCAGGTTGCAAGAAGAAGCGAACCCCTTCCATCGCCCCGTCAAGCGTCAACGAACGGATGACGAGTACGATGAAACTGACGAACAAGAGTGGCATTAAAATCTTACTCATGCGCTCGATGCCAGCCTCGACGCCTTTTAAGACGATCAAGAGCGTAATCAATAAGAACAAGAACTGTCCGAACATGGCGATGCCTGGTGACGAGACGACATCTCCGAACACGGCTCCGAACTCGTCAGGCGAGCGTCCGTTCAACGTCCCGCTCAGTCCGAGCCCGACATAAATCAAAACCCAGCCACCGATGACACTGTAGAATGAGAGCAATAAGAAACATGCGATGACGCCTAGGTAACCGACGAGTGTCCAACGGCCATGGCCTAACTTTTTGAAAGCGAGCAGTGCCGTTTTTTGTGTCGAGCGTCCGACGATGAATTCACCAATCAACAACGGTAATCCGAGTAAGAGCGTGAACGCTAAAAACATGAGCAAAAAGGCGCCGCCTCCACTTGTGCCGGTAACATACGGAAATTTCCAGATTGCACCGAGACCAATCGCAGACCCTGCCGCCGCTAAGATGAATCCAATTTTTGAGGCGAACGAATTTTGCGCCATTACCATCCCTACTTCCTGTTTTCATATCTTTTTCATAATAATAGTGAAATACTAACACGGTTCAGAAACGAGAACAACTAAAAACAGAGAAAAGTCTGAATTCTTTTCTCTGCTAGTAACGTTTATTGATTTTTAGTGGGATGGGACGAGAAAGGATAACTCACTCGGCAAGACATCGATATCCAACCGTTGCGCCTTAAAGTGTTCTCCATCGACATCGATGATTTGTGATTCATTTAAATGGACGGTCAGTTGAGACATCTGTAGATGCACCCATTCCGGCGACGACTGTTCAAGCCCGAGCTGTTGGGTCAACAGCTGACGAATCATTGGGAAGCCGATGGCCGAACTGTGGACGACCTCGACGAGCCCGTCCGTGAATGACTGGGTCGGGAGTTTCGTCGGAACCGTCCCGAGGTAAGCCCCGTTCCCGACATACAAGAAGCTGACCGGTCCATCGTGGACGACCTTCCCGCCGTGTTCGATGCGAACGTCGAACGGATCGAGTTCACGAAACTGGCGGATGGTGGCCAAGAAGTAACCAATCGATCCGAGTGATTCTTTTTGAAGTGGGTCGATTTGTCTCGACGCGTCCGCAATCAGACCGACGCCGATGAAGTTGAGTCCGTAGCGCTCGTTGACGCGCATCACATCGACCGCTTGCGCATAGCTCATCTTGAACAAGCGTGCCGCCTCGATTGGTTCGACCGGTAGCGCGAGGGCACGGGCGAAGTCGTTGCACGTACCGGCCGGAATCAGACCAATTGTCGGCCGTTCATCACGGGGCAGTCTCATCAAGCCATTGACAACCTCATGAAGCGTCCCGTCCCCGCCGATGACAATCAAGTGCTCGTAAGCCCCGCTCTCTTCAGCGAACCGGCCGGCGTCGCCTTGCGCCATCGTCTTCCGAATCAAAATCTCATCGTATAACGATTCAATCGTCCCGACGACCTCACCGAGCATCGTCTCGTTCCCGCCAGAAGCCGGGTTGGAGATAATTAAAGCTCTCATAATAGACCTGCTTGCTCCAAGAAGTCTTTCGCGACGTCATACGCTCGTTCGTTGCCGTATGCGACACGACGGTTCAATTCAGACATCTCTTCGTCTGTGATTTTTCCGCCCAATTGATTGAGGGCGTCCTCGATTTCCGGGTGTTCGTCGAGCGTCTCCTGCTTCACTAACGGAGCGCCTTGGTAAGGCGGGAAGAACTGTTGGTCGTCCTCAAGGACGAGCAATTCGTTCTCCGCGATATCCGGGTCGGTCGCATACGCATCGACGAGGTTGACGTCCCCGCGGGCGATGGCACGATAGCGCAACTTTTGCTCCATCGAGACGACTGACGGGAAATCGAGGCCGTACGCTTGCTGAAGTCCCGGATAACCATCTTCACGGTCCGTGAACTCGAGCGTGAATCCGGCTTTGATATCCGACTGCACGTTTCGCAAATCCGAGATGGCGGTGATGCCCTCTTGCTCGGCATAGTCACGTGGAATCGCGATGGCGTAAGTGTTATTGAACTGCATCGGTTCCAGCAACGCATAGCCGTCATCAGCGAGTGCATCCCGTGCCTGCTCATACACTTCACGGGCATCGTTCGAATTCGGTGTCTCTTTCACGAGACTCGCGAGCACTGTTCCCGTGAACTCAGGATAGATATCGACATCACCGGACTGCAACGCGCCCCAGACGAACGTCGTCTCTCCGAAGTTCGGGCGGACCGAGACGGACAAATCGGTTTGATCTTCAATCAACAGTTTATACATGTTCATTAAGATTTCCGGCTCCGGGCCGAGTTTCCCTGCGATGACGAGATCGGTCTGTTGTGTCCGGCCGAACGCGAGCGGGGCCGCGATGATGAGCGCCAATACGGTCGAGACGGCAATCAATTTCGTCTTGTTGCGCGTTGCCGTCGCTCCCTCCATTTGACGAAGCAAGAAATCGAACAATAAGGCAAGGATGGCAGCCGGGATTGCCCCGAGGAGAATCAAATAGTTGTCGTTACGGTTGATCCCGAGAAGGATTAATGTCCCGAGCCCACCTGCTCCGACGAGGGCGGCGAGCGTCGCCGTTCCGACGATCAACACCATCGCCGTCCGAATCCCGGCCATGATGACCGGTAGTGCGAGCGGGAGTTCGACTTTCATCAAACTTTGGTTCGGTTTCATCCCACAAGCACGAGCCGCTTCGATCAGCGATTTATCGACTTCGTTCAGCCCGGTGAATGTGTTTCGCAAAATCGGGAGCAACGCATATAACACGAGGGCGATTGTCGCCGGTAAGGCACCGATTCCGACGAGCGGAATCATCAATCCGAGCAGTGCCAAAGAAGGAATCGTTTGAATAATAGCGGTAACGCCAATCGCGGTCTCGGCCACTTTCTTACGGCGCGTCAACCAAATCCCGAGCGGAACTGCAATCAAGACGGCAATCAAGAGTGAGACGACGGAGAGCTGCAAGTGCTCAATCAGTGCCTCGACGAGTTCGCCTCGTCGGTTTTGAAATGTCTCAAGCATCTAGCTCACCTCTTCCGCGTTGTGTAAAGTCGAGGACGAATGGATCCGTACTCGCTCTGATTTCATCCGGAGTACCGATGACGACCAATTCACCGTCTCGCATCAAGGCGATACGGTCTCCCAGTTTCATCGCTTCTTGCATGTCATGGGTTACGAACAGAATCGTCTTCCCGAGCTCATCGTTCAAGCGTTTGATATCGTCTTGAAGTTGACCTCGGCTAATCGGGTCGAGGGCAGAGAACGGTTCATCCATCAAAATGACTTCTGGGTCGGCTGCGAGTGCTCGTAGCACGCCGACACGTTGTTGCTGTCCGCCGGATAGTTCCGTCGGTTTTTTTGCACGTAAGACCGGATCTAATCCGGCAATCTTCATGAGCTCGGTCACGCGGTCCTTCGTCTTCTGTTTCGGCCATTTCAATAATTCGGGAACGACAGAAATATTTTCCTCAACCGTTAAATGAGGGAATAAGGCAATTTGTTGAAGCACATAGCCGATGTTGCGTCGCAACTCGTATATATCGAATTGATAAATCTCTTTTCCGTCGATGAGGATTTTTCCATCTGTATGGTCAATCAGTCGATTCACCATCTTCATCGTTGTCGTCTTGCCGCACCCCGATGGTCCGATTAAGACAAATATTTCTCCTTTACGGACTGTCAAATCCAAGTCTTTGACGGCTAACGTCCCGTCTTCGTAGCGCTTGGATACATTTTGAAATTCTATCAACTCTACCCCTCCTCGGCTCGTAACTTTATCATGAAAGTCAAATATTAGTTTGCCCGTTTCCGACGATAGTTAAACAATCGGACGTGCTGATCTGCTCCATTTGACCACCGCCTAGAGGTAGAATCATGAAAGAAGACACAAAAAAAGGTCCTCCTGAAGGAGAACCTGCTGTTATGGAAGTGTAATCGTGATGTGGCGACGACCCCAGTTGATAGCCTCACCTTTCGTATCGACGAGCAAGTCGACGATATTGCCTTTGATGCGTCCGCCGGTATCGAGCGCAATCGCTTGACCGACACCTTCGATGTGAACGACCGTTCCGAGTGGGATGACGGCTGGATCGACGGCGATGATACGCATGCCGTTATAGTATATCGAATCCGTGACATCATGTCCGGTCGCCGTCAAGACGCGGCCCCCGTAAGAGCCGTTGTCGGCTGCATCGTTCGTGTACGCCGTCGATTCGGCTTGAATGGAGCGGCCAGCCGTTGACACCGGAGTCGCAGTCGCCGTCGACTGTTTTTTCTCCGTCGCAGCTTGACGTTTCGCTTCGTCTTGTCGTGCCTGCTCGGCGGCGACGCGTTTTTCTTCGGCCAACCGTTCCGCTTTTGCTTCACGCTCCGCTTGCTCACGCTCGGCTTTCTCTGCAGCTACTCGTTTTTCTTCTGCAATCCGTTTCGCTTCCGCGACACGTTTTTCTTCCGCGATCCGCTTCTGCTCGGCCAGTCGTTTCTCTCGCGCAATCTTTTGTTGGCGTTCTTGCTCAATCGCCTTTCGTTCCAATTCAAGTGGGTTTTGGACAATTTTTTGTTCCGTCCCAATCCCAATTTGGGCCGCATCGGCCGTCGCGGCGAACGCGAACGTTCCAACAGCCATTAATAAGATAATCATCATATATTTTAAGGAATGCATAATCAATCGGTCAGCACCTTTCTCGTCATCTAACGAACAGAAGTAAACTTAACATGCCCGTCCGACCCCGAGAAGGGATTATGATGAAGTGAAATATTTCTGACATATCGACTCAATACCGGTTACAATCTGTAACATTTACAATAAACATAGCTCTACCAAGCGTTTTCATAAAAAATTACAGATTCGTTACAACGTGACGTGTAACAAATCTGTAATCTGATTGTCATTCTGTTTCAGCTTCGGTCGAGCGCAAATCATGGGGTCTTACCATGCCCCAAGGTGCAACATCAACGTCTACTTCGAACGTCTTCGCCCCTTCGATTGCTGACGTCTCTTCCTCGGCGACCCGATACGAACTCATGTCATCAATATACACTTGGCGATCGTAGTAGTTGGCCCGGGTACCACCGAAGAACGGACGTGAACTGACCCGGTCGATGGTAGCATATCCGTCGTCACCGGTTTTAAACGACACGTATACCGTACCTGATTCGACATCTTGTCTGCCTTCGAACGAATCATATTCCAAATAGACAAAGTCACCAAAGAACGGGTCGTACGGTTCGTAAGAGGTCGCTTTGAACGTATAGGTCTCCCCAAACCACGAGACCGCGTAAACGAGCACGATAAACCCGACGGCAATCAACACTTGCACAATCGGTACTAACCAAGGTGTCAATCGTTTCATGTCTGAGCATCCCCTCTCGTACGACTACGGCTGCGCCACCACAAGGCGAGCGACAATGCGAAGACGATCAATGCTCCGATGAGGAAGAAGAGTGAAATATCGAGTTTGTCCCAAACATAGATAAAGTAAATCGTCATTTGAACGAGCAAGAAATAGATGAAGGCGAGCACGATTGGTTTACGGTTATGGTCTTGATAGACGAGATAAGCGAGCGCAACCACTTCAAGCAGGATAGCCAGCAAGATGCCTGAATCCTCAAATAATGAAAACGGGATGACGGCGAGCAGGCTGACCCACACCAAATCTGGACGGCGGTGCAACAAGTAGACCGCGACGAGTACGACCGAGAGAAGCGTCGCCTCGATGACCGACGGTGTTCGTTGCGACAACCAGCCTTCCGTCGCATTAATCAAATAGCCGATTGAGAGGATGGCTGCGACGAAGAGGTATAGATAGTTCCATTGGGCCCACTCCCGATAAACGAGAAATAAGACATGTAGCGCGGCGAGTGCCCATAACGGCCAAAAGCGGCCCTCATAGTCGACGTACTGACCAATCGTGATCAACAAGCCGTAGAAAGCGAACCAGGCGAAAATCCGGTCGAGCTCATTGTCCCCATAATGAAACCAGACCCACGTCACGATCAAGCCGAATGCGATCAGCGTGATGCCGATGCCTTGAAAACTATTCGTGATGGCCAAAAAGGCAGCGAGTGCGGCCAAGAACGTGAAAATCGGATGTTTGAAAATCAATTTGTGCATGACGGCGACGGCTAGGAAGAGCCAGAATAAGAACGGAATTTGCGAGGAAAGATTATAAGTCGAGAAGATGACAATCATCGTGGCGACGAAAAAGGCGACGCCCAACAGACGGAACAACGTGACGTAGCGTGACGCCTTCACTTGCAGACGCTCGGCGGCCACATACATCCCGACCATAAATATGAGGAAAATGGCGACTTTCACAAGGTCAGGAATCGCTTGCCAATTGGCCGCGACAAAACTGAATAGACTAAGTGCGAGCAAAATCGAGCCGATAATCACAAGAATAGGCGGTTTGTGCTCACGTTTGTCACCGACCGCCAACTTCTTATGTTCATACTCGATCAAGCGCTGACCGGTCACGTCATCAAGCAGGCCGGCCTCTTCCCATTCACGAACTTTTTTGTCAATGGACACCTGAATCATCCCTTTCGATTAAAAGGTCAGCTGGCGCGTTCAATTAATTCCAAATCTTTCTTCAGTAAAACTTGCTTCTCAAATTCGAGACCAAGCTGTTGAAATTCTTCCATGATGGAAACGTCCCCGATGACCGTATTGGTCAATACGGCAGTCACTTCTGCGACCCAACCTTCACGAGTAGACTTGACGATATCACCCACAACGAATTCTACAGACATACCCATTCACTTCCAATCTTAAATTTGTTTCTATCATTATAACGAAATTATATCGGTTTGAATACGTTTTCTTTAAGTCGTTTAATAAATTGTGTCAAAATTTTTCCAGTCAATCCCCAAATAATGTAGTCTTCATGTTCATAAAAAGGTTCTCTCATTTTAATTACCCGTTTTTCGTACGCTTTAGCATTCGCCATCCGGTCAAACGGAATATTTTGATCCGGATTCATCGTCCACTCCATCTCGCCGTGGAACGGGTCGAGCAACAGCAGCGTCTCGACCGGGATGGAGAACAAATGGTCGACTTCATCGGTATGACGAACGTCAGGAATTGTTGGAATCACCCCGACGAACGGATAAATCAGTTGCCGGTGTGGCGTCGCGAGCGGTTGCAGGCGGCCGATCACTTCAATCTCATCCATCGCGAGCAGCAGCTCCTCGCTCGTCTCGCGAACTGCCGCCTCGACCGGAGTCTCGCCCGGGTCGAGACGGCCGCCCGGAAAGGAGATTTCTCCAGGTTGACGCCGCATCGTATGGGCCCTTACTTCAAAGATGACATGCCACGCCCCATCGACCTCGGCCAGGGGAATTAACACGGCGGCCGTCTGTTCATAGTTCTCCTCCATCGAGAAACTGTCACGTAATTGTTGTTCCGTGATCCACGATTGTTTCATTCTCTCCACCTCATTCTCTTTGTTTCTACACTTCCACCGTTGTCTCCTCGTTTAAACGCATCAAATGTCGGAAATATCATTATTAATGATAGGAGATGGTAGATGTGGTGGACAAACAAGTTGATGTATTGATTGTCGGGGCGGGCCCGACCGGACTCACGCTCGCGCTGACGTTGGCCAGATATGGAATCTCATTTGAAATCATCGATCGCAAGACGACACCGTCGAACAACTCCCGCGCCATCGGGATTCAACCACGAACGATTGAAGTCTTTTCTCGTCTCGATGTCGCCAAAGAAGTGCTCGGTCGGGCGCGGACCATCGAGAAAGGAAATTTATACTTCTCAGGGCAATGGACGGCCAAGCTCGAGTTCTCTCGTCTCGTCACGCCCTATCCGTTCGTGACGTTGCTCCGTCAAAACGAGACCGAGGCGATTCTCGAGGCAGCGTTAAACGAGCATGGGCATTACGTGCAACGCGGAGAATCGCTCGTGTCGCTGACGCATTACCCGTCTCGCGTGCTCGCGCATCTGGAGTCGGATTCGAACCGGACGATCGAGGCCAAGTATGTGGTGGCAGCCGATGGGGCGAACAGCTCGATTCGACGCATGCTCGCTTTGCCGTTCAGCGGAAAATCGTTCAAGGAATCGTGGGTGCTTGCCGACATGAAAGCCAAATGGAACATTTCGCGTGAAGAAGTGCATATCTTCTTCTCGGACCGCGGGGTTTTGGAAGTCTTCCCGCTCACGGATGACACGATACGCATCACGGGCAATCTCGCGAGCGATGAATCGTTCAGTGAGGCGGAGCTGCGTCAGTTGATTGAACAGCGCAGCCATATGGATGTCGAAATCGATGAGGTCGAATGGTTCTCGTTATTTCGGGTCCATAACCGCATGGTCGACTCGTTCATTCACAATCGCGTCATCCTCATGGGGGACGCCGCCCATATCAATTCGCCCGTCGGCGGACAGGGGATGAATACCGGCATCGCCGACTCGTTCAATCTCGGCTGGAAGCTTTGGCTTCATTTGAAGGCAGGTGCCCCGTTCCGCGTCGTCGCTTCGTATCGCGATGAGCGGGAGCATGTGGCGCGCAACGTGCTGCAGACGACGAACGTGGCGACCGAAGTGCTACAGACGACGCTCCCGGTCCTGTTGCCGTTTCAGGCGCTCGGTGCCGACGTTTTCACACGCGTCAATCTCATCAATCAAAAAATCACGGAACGGATCGCCCAACTACACTTGTCATACCCCGGACATTCCCGGGTCCCGTTCTTACGCGTCACCGAGGGTAAAATCTTCCCCGAGATTGAGATTATCCGGACAGACGATGGTCTTCGCACCAAGATTTCAGAAGTCGCCGACGGACGGTTCCAAGTGCTCGTGCTCGATGATGACAAACGAGACGCGAGCGCCCTCTATGAATATTTGAACGACCATCAATCGTTTTTCCAAATCATCACGCTTTCGAAGACGAGCCGTCCGTTCTTCGATCAAGGCAACGAGCTCGCAAAATCGTTGTTCATGAAACGCGGGGTCCTCGTCATCCGCCCGGACGGTTATCTGCTCCACAAACAGCGGCACCTCCGCCCGGAAGCGCTTCAAGCGACGATGGCAGCTTGGCTGCCATCGTCATGACAAAAGCTCCACTCGGATTGAGTGGAGCTTTGTTCACGCTTGGTTATAATACAGCGTCCCTGGTTTCGACAGCGTCAAGTCGTAGAACGCCTCGAACGCTTCCATGTCTTCCAACTTGCGAAAATCGACCTTATCCGTCTCTTCATTCGGAATCGCGATGATGATGCCGTCTTCCGTTTGTTTGATCATCCCGGTCTGTCCGTTATGGATGCGGATATAGAGCACGTGCTTGTCTTCTAACAGCGTCACGGCTTCGCGACGCGATTGAATCGTTGTTTTCATAGTCATCCCCCACTTTCTTTGAGTATACCGGTCCATCGTTGTTGCTTTCAACCGGATGCGACTTTAAAATTATGTAAAGAAGGGGTTGAATACTTTGGATTTGGAAACTATTTTGATTATCGTCTTAGGCATCACATTCGTCATTCTCGTCTCAATCCGTGCCGTCCGCAACTTACGGTGGGTCCGCTTCGGTGAGGCGTTCGGCAAACAAGGCGAGGCACTGCTCGACGACTATACGTATTTGACAGAACAAGGCATCACCTGCCGTGTCGAACATGGCTTGCCGACCGGACGTCTATTCCGTCCGCTCGCGAAAAACTTGGACGACCGGGTCGCGTTGTTCGTCCATCGTAAAGACGCACAACAGGCTCGACAATTATTGAAATAAAAATGGCGCTGACTCTTCAGCGCCATTTTCATTTATGTACTTGACGTTCCGAGCAATAATAGGCGATATGCTTGATCGTCGCCTCGGACAACAGCTCGAGCTTCGTCTTCGTGATGACGTCGTCAATCACATCGAACGTCTCGGCACAGTTCGCTTTAATGCGCTCCACTTTGAGACGCGGTGTCTCCGGGAAAATCAAAAATGACGTGACGGGGACGGCTTGTCCGCATTGCTTCTTCAAGACGCTCCGGACGTGCTTCGTCATCCGCTCAAGTTCTTCCATCGGATGCGGATAGATGTTTTTCCAACCGAGCGGCGTCTCGAGACGACAATCCCGGTTCGTCATATGAACGGCCGACGTCGTCCGATTGATGCGGACTAAAAAGACGCCTTTCGGTCCGACCAACACATAATCGAGCACATCATCGCCGAGCTGGACGTGTTCAATCATCATCCAATCAAAGCGACACGTATGACGAATGATCTCGACAACCTCGTCCGTATATGACTTTGGTGGTGCGATGACTTCTTCTTTCTTGCGGAACAAGCCTTTCGTCTGTCGTTTCTCAGGTTCTTTCTTGACGGCCGTCAATACTTGTAACATCTTCTCCACCTCCTCCCTTTATTCGCTTGGACCGACCTGTTTTCCGAAGACGGCCTTTTCTAAATTCGAGATGCGACGCAACATGTCATAGTTCGACGCGACAGGCTGGGCCGGTTTGACCGGTTCTGCTGCTTGTTCGTTCGAACCGCGACGGAGCGACTCGTTCTCTTGGCGCAACCGTTCGATCTCTTTCGTCATCTTCTCGTAATCGCGGATGACGACGTCCAAGAACTGGTCGACTTCTTCTTGTGAGTAGCCGCGGAGGGCGGTTTTGAATTCTTGTTTATAAATGGCTTCAGCTGTTAATTCGGTTTGCATCATTATCACTCCCAATGTTGTTCCCATTGTTTTTCTTCTTCGATTACACGCAACTCTTCCGGCGTAATCAAGAATAACTCCATCTGGTGTTTTCGTTTAGCCCCTTCCACGAGAAAACGAGGGCTTCCCCCCGTCTCTTCGTCATACAGCGTGATTAATCCTGCTGCTTTGTCCAAAAAGAAGGCGGTTTTTGCGCGCAATTGGCTCGGGTCCTCATACGGACGTTGGGTCAGCGGTTCAAAAAAGTCAGCCTCGAGTTGCAAGCGGATGAACAGTTCTTGTTCAAACGGCTTGTACTTCTCTTCCATTTGTAAAAAGGGTGGGAAGACGGCTATTTTGATTGGATACGTTTCTCTTAACTCTAACAATACTTCTCCAGCCCACAATTCACAACCGTTCGTGCCACTAAAGATGAACCATTCGGCCCCGAGTTCGATTGCTTCCATTATTTTTCGCTGATACGCTTCCTTGATGATATCGATGCCGGGATGGTCGGCTTTGAAGATGCCGAGCTCATGTGGCCGATATCCGGTGATGGCGACAACTTTCATGATCGCTTCCTTTCTAACCGGCTCATTCGGTGACGGAGCGCCCGCATCTCGGTCAAGGCGGTCTGTCGAAGCACCGTCTCTTTCCGTTCCGCCAGCGTCAGCGCCTGCTCGGTGAACGTGATGGCCCGGTCGATGTCTTTTTGATGATGCTCGGCATATTTCGCCAGCTCGACGAGCGCCTCGACCGTACCGACCTGTTCGAACAGCGGCAACGCCTGTTCCATCTGCCCGGTCCGTTTCAACAACAGCGCTTGACGCATTAAGGCACGTTTCGTCGGCCGTTCGAGGCGCTCATATTCTTGGAGCGCCGCCTCGGCGTTGCCGAGGTCGTTCAACCAGTGGGCCCTTTCTTCACCGAACGGCGTTTCATCGGCTTCGACGAGATGACAGAGCCGTTTATAGAGCGAGACGAGACTCAAGCAGTCGGCATGGTGGTGCTCGATGACGGGCTGAATGATTGCCGGTTCCCGCTCTTTCACATATTGAAAATAGTGCATCGGCGCCAAAAAACCAGGCATGTCGTCCGTCCGGGCGTGGCCGAAGTGGGCCTCGACCGCTTTGAGCGAGACCGATTCAAGCGTCGGTTTCAACAGACGGCGGGAGGCATGCAACAAGTCGACATGGCCGACGGCCGGAAGCGCCTTGACTTTGGAACGGACGAACGTATGCCTTGTTTTAATTTGGGGCCAGTCGAACGACTTGCCGTTATACGTCACGAAACGGACCTCGTCGCCGATATCGTTCAAGAAATGATAATAAAACGCCGTCTCGAACGCTGGGTGCGGCAACACGTATTGAATCATCTCCAGATGATCGTCTTGGAAGCGCGCGAACCCGATTAAAAAGATGGAGGTGCCTGAGCCGCGGAGCCCGGTCGTCTCGGTGTCCATGAACAACACCTGCTCGGACGGGACATCGACTTGAAAAAACGGATGGGTCGATGTCGCGAGCGAGGCTTTGGCCTCGCCGAACGTATAGTCATGATATGTCTCCTCGAGCGGATAAACCTGTTTCAAGCGGACGCACCACTCTTGTTCGAACGTCAAAATTTCTCCGCCGCGCTCGCGCCACTTCGCCTGTTCGACGTCATCCGGCGTCACGGTCGTCGGTTTCGGTTCATTCGTTTTAATAAGTCGTGATAGTTTTGCTTTCATATCGTTCCTTTCAATGCTTGCAACTGTCTGACGACCTGCTGTTTAAAGTCACCGTAGCCGATCATCCCGACACAACGCGGACAACCGCTCTCGCACGGACAATCGTCGACCGTTCGAATCGCTGCATCCAATACGTCGTCGGCGTCGCGATAGAGCGCCTCGCTCAGCCCGATGCCGCCCGGGTAACGGTCGTATAAATAGACGGTCGGTTTGTTCGTATGGGTCGCTTTCATTTGAATCGTCGTGAACAGATCGAGCGTGTCACACATCAAATAGAGCGGGGCCAGGCGCCGCAACAGGTCGCTGACCGCCTCGAGTTGGTCTTCCATGTCGGCTTCCGAGTAGGCGAACCGTTCATCGAGCGTGAACCAGGTCGCGGTCGTATGCAGTTCCCGTTCCGGCAAGTGAATCGGTCCGGAACCGATATTTTCATGCGTCCCGAACTTGATTTTCTTGAACAGCGTCGCCATCGCGATGACCGATACTTCCCCGAACGTCTTCACGCCGGTCGTCTTGTTCTCTTCCAACACTTTCAGCTCGACCGCCAAATTGGCGTCCGTATAGTAGTCGACGTCGACACGTCGGACATACGCTTTCTTCTCTTCAAAGTCGAGGCGCTCGACTTGATACTGCTCGGCGCCATGTAAATAGATGGCCTCGTCATGAAGCAACGTCATCGCGCTGAACGTATCCATCTCGCCGATGACTTGGTTCTTCGCGGTTTGATCGACGATGACGACGTTCTCTTGGTCACTCGTTCGAAGCGAGATGTCATGGGCCGGGAACGCATCGGTCATCCAATAATATTTATTGGCCCGCTCATGCAAGATGTGGGCGTCCGTCAAGAAATCGAGAATCTCTTCCGTCTCGACAGTGCCGAACCGCTCTCCTTTTTGGAAAGGGAGTTCGAAGGCGGCACATTTCATATGGTCGACGAGGATGATCAAGTTGTTCGGGTCGAGACGCGCCGCTTCCGGAGACCGATCTAAAATGAGATCAGGCTGTTCGACGACGAGTTGGTCGAGCGATGACGACGAGGCGACGAAGATGACGAGCGCCTCGGAATGACGACGTCCAGCTCGGCCGGCTTGTTGCCACATCGAGGCGACCGTGCCCGGATAGCCGTTCAAGACGCACGCTTGCAATTGACCGATATCGACGCCGAGTTCAAGCGCGTTTGTCGAGACGACGGCTTTAATCTCTCCGTTGCGGAGCCGACGCTCGATTTCACGACGTTCCGACGGCAAGTAACCACCCCGATATCCGACAATCGACTTCGGACCGAGTTCGCGCCGCGTTAATTCTTGTAAATACGTCAACAACACCTCGACCCTGACGCGCGAGCGGGCGAAGACGATTGTCTGGATATCTGCCTCGACGAGTTTTGAAGCGATCCGCTTCGTCTCGAGCGTCGCACTGCGGCGAATGCCGAGCGCCTCATTGACGACGGGCGGATTATAGAAAATCAAATGTTTCTTGCCTTGCGGTGCCCCGTTATTGTCGACGAGGACGACGTCTTCTTCCGTCAGCAGTTCAGCCAATTCGACCGGGTTGGCAATCGTCGCCGACGTCATAATCCATTTCGGATGACTGCCATAATAGGCGCAAATCCGTTTCAAACGGCGGAAGACGTTGGCGACATGGCTTCCAAACACGCCACGATACGTATGCAACTCGTCGACGACGATATACTCTAAATTCTCGAACAAGCGAATCCACTTCGTATGGTGCGGCAAGATGCCGGAATGCAACATATCTGGGTTCGTGATGACGATATTGCCGGCGTCACGCACTTTCGTCCGGGCTGCCGGTGCCGTATCGCCGTCGTAAGTGAAGCAACGCAAATCGCCTTCGAGTGCTTCGACCATCTCCATCAAATCACTGTTTTGGTCTTGCGCGAGCGCCTTCGTCGGATATAAGTAAAGCGCCCGGGCTGTCGGTTGTTCAATCATTTTCGACAGTACGGGTAGATTGTAGCAGAGCGTCTTCCCGGATGCGGTCGGGGTGACGATGACCGTCGAGTTCCCGCGCGCCGTCTGCTCGATTGCTTCGGCTTGATGCGTGTATAGTTGTTCAATGCCCCGGTCATGTAACACCCGGACGAGGTCTGGTGGCACACTCGACGGAATCGGCGCGTAACGGGCCGGTTTCGCCTCGACCATATGCCAATGTGTCACGTTTTGAGAAAAGCCCGGGTCGGTCTTGAGCGTATGGATCATTTCTTCGACGGAACGTTTTTTCCGCATGAGGTTCACCTTCTTTACGATTTCGAAGGTGCGAGTCGCTCCACGATTGATTTCACTTCGCTGATTCGTTCATCGCGTACGAGCCGATGGACGGCAGGTAAGCGCAGCACCGCCATCTCTTTGAAGGCGTCGGCCACATGTCCATTCTCTTCTTCGAGTCGAATGATCGCATCGTCATACAACCGCTGCGTCGACCGCCCGAACAAGACGATGGTATGTAGCTTCGTACATTTCGAATGGACGGCTTGCAAATGTTTCGTGTAACGCTGCACCGCTTTATGATAGTCTTCATGCGTCGCGAGCGCTTGACGCTTACCGCGCAGAAGTTCTGGATAGAATGATTCGTCGCCGAGGAACATCGTCTCGACACCGATTCGTTTCAAATAGGAATGACCACTGGCCTCGGCTATAGCTTGATCATCAATCAAACGTCCGAACGGAATCGACTCCTCGATGAGCAATCGGCTCATTTTCAAGCCGTTGATACCGTGTAACGGAATACCTAAATCATCGTCTTGCAGTCGGTCGATCACAAACAACACTTTCATCTTGCGTTTCAGTGAGAGTTGTACCATGTGTCACCATCCTATTCGCTTTCTTTTCATTATAGCAAACGAAACAGAAAAACAGGGCGCTGATGTCGCCCTGTTTCCTGTGAGTCGGTTTAGTCACGACCACCGTTGCCATTCCCGTTGCCGTTACCCCGGCCATTCGAGTCTGTCGATTGACGGCTGACGTCTCCGTTCGAATCCGCTTCCTCATCGGCTGGCGGTTCTTCTTCGGTCGGTGGTTCCGTGTTCTCGTCTTCAGTGTTCGTGTCGTTTCCATTATTCTCGTTGTTGCCATTGTTATCTGTATCGCCGTTGTTCTCGGTAGTCTCACCATCGGTCGGTTCGCCTTCCTCTGCAGGCGGCGTCTCTTCCGTCGCTGGCTCTTCTTCCTCTTCGGCCGGAGGCTCCTCGCCTCGTTCGACCGTGTAAGAGGTTTGGAGCGGGCTCGACTGTTGATCGCCGACGAGCGCGTTCGTCGCGTTGGCGACAATCGTGAACGTCGTCTGCCCTTCAGCGAGTCCTGAGATTGCGATACTCGTGTCCTCGGTCGTCCCGACAACACGCTCGCTACCGTCTGGACGTGTCTCCGTCACAGTGAACGAAAGACCTTGGTAGCCAGCGGCTTGTACCCCTTGTGTGTCATATGACCACGAGAGTGTACCTGTCTCGCCTGGCACATCATAGTCAATCGATGCGCCGGTTGGAGCGGCCAATTTATCCGGCTGTAAGTCTTTCGGTTTCGTCCCTTTGACGTACAACTCGTTGCCGAGCGAGAGCACCGACTCCGGTTGTTGGAAGCGTTCCGGCTGACCCGTCGCTCTCGTCACTTCTTGCATCATATACTCGAAGTAGTATTGAGCGTAGTTCGGTTTAAACACCGAGACTGGTACGTCATTTGGACGACCTGACCATACCGAAATCGAATAGTCGGTCGTATAGCCGGTGAACCATTTATCCTTTTCGTCACCATTATCATCGTTCGTCGTCCCGGTTTTCCCAGCGACGTCATACGGGAACGCGCCTGGTTCATACGTGCCGTTCGACCCGCTGACGACGTCACGGAGCATGTCCGTTAACATATATGCCGTATAGTCTTCCATCGCCTGCTTCGCCTTGATTGGCGAGTTGATGGTCGAGCCGTCATTGAACTCGATTTTTTGAATCAAGTGCGGCTTCGTATACATCCCGTTCGTGCCGAGCGCCGCATAGGCGGCCGCCATTTGCGTCGTGCTTGCTTCCGCTACACCGAGACTGTTCGCAGGTAGCAGCTCGTCACCCGAACGCGCCGGTTCGATGCCAACGTTCTCGACGAATGATTCGATTGCCTCAGGTCCGAACTCTTCTTTTACTTCATTGAAGGCTCGGACGGCCGGCGTGTTACCCGAGATTGTCAAGTAATAGCGCATCGTGTTGGCACCCCGATATTCAGGGTAATAGTTTTTCGGGTTAAACTCACCTTCAGGAAACGGTTTATCGATTAACACTTTCCCGGTCGACCACTGTGCGTTCTCAATCCCTGGACCGTAATCGAAGAACGGCTTCGCCGTCGACCCGATTTGGCGTTTCTCACGCGAATAGTCACGATAGTTCTTGTCGCCTTGTTTCGCCTGTTCACTGTCGATGACGGCGATGATTTCACCCGTCTTCGTGTTCAATACGGTCGCCCCCATGCGAAGATTTTCTGGGAACTGATCTGCAGGCAGATTGACGTTGTTGTTCTTAATGTCGCTGTTGAACTTCGTATGCAACTCTTTATTGATTGACGTGTACACCTTCAAGCCCGTCCCGTAAATGTCCGCCTGCTCGAGACCATAATCTTCTTCAAGCTCAGCTTGGACGCGAGCGTAAATCGAACGTGTATACGACTCTTCTTCCGATTGGGCACCTGGTGAGATGATGTCCGCAATCTCGACGTCGAGCGCCTCGTTGTATTGTTCTTCCGTGATGTGACCGTCACGTTTCATCGACGAGAGCACTTGCTCTTGACGGTAACGCGTGAGCTCTTGGTCGCCACTGATTGGGTCATAGGCGCTCGGACGTTGTGGGAGACCGGCCAAGATGGCCGCCTCTTGATAGTTCACTTCCGAGACCGGTTTATTGAAGTAAGTCTTCGAAGCCGCTTGGACGCCCCATGCCCCTGAACCGTAATAGTTCTTGTTCAAGTACATCTCTAAAATCTGTTCTTTCGTGTACTCACGCTCAAGTTTGATGGCGAGCCACTGCTCTTGCAGTTTCCGTTTCAACTTTTTATCCGTTGATAAGAACGACTGCTTGACGAGCTGTTGCGTAATCGTCGAACCACCTTCAGCTCCGAAGCCGTCGGTCACGTTCGCGAGCACGGCGCCACCGATGCGGCGCAAGTCGACACCGTTATGCTCGTAGAAACGACGGTCCTCAATCGAGATGACCGCTTGTTGCATTACTTCTGAAATATCGTCAATCGAGACGTACTCACGGATCTGTCCGTTCTCCTCGAGCGGTTCTCCTTCAGCCGATAACAGTTGAATCGGGTACGTATCGACCAATTTCTCTTCATCGAGCGGTGGTGCTGTCGCGATCGCATACGCGGTGTATGCGCCGCCGGCGATGACGCCGATGATGAATAAAATCCCTAGTATCGTTATGATGCGTCGAAACTTCGATTTCTTCGCTTTTGGTTTTGGCTTTTTGGCCGCTGGTTTACGTTTATTGGTCGTCGTGTCTTGTCGACGTGCCATCCGACTTCGTTCCATTCACGCTTCACTCCTTCTATTTCAATCGAGCCATGCTTCAATCGCCGTCAAATAATCGATGGCGGGCATTGCCCGGGTTGGAACTTCAATTGCTTCTTGCTCAATATAGGAGAGCGGAATCGACTTGCGTCCTGATTCACGCTGTTCCCACCAGACTAATAATTGCTCTGTTGATAACACATATTGCGTATTATAGCGGCTAAACCGAATGATGACAAAACAAATCCCTCCATGCCGCTCACACTCGCGCATGTGGTGGATTTGGTGGTCGTGGAAGTTTCCGAGCGGAAATGACGTTTTATTGTTCGTCTCTTTCGCCTCGAAATCGATGTACTTGCCACGATACACCCCATTATAATCGGTCGTCGATGCTTGCTTGAAATACGCCTCTGTCACTTTTGCCGCGCTCCGTTTCGGATAATCGACTTTCACGATTTGCAGCGGCGTCGGTTTCTTATGAATGACCGCCCGACTGTGAAGCCGATAATACTCGTTCGTGTCGTTCAGCAGCGTCTCGAGGTTCATCCCTCGGTTCGCATACGTCTGCGGATTCGAGCGGGCCGGCTCAGCCGAAGGTTTCGGCTTTTTTCCGTTTGGATAGTGGAACAATGTCGTCACCCCTAATATCTAGTTTAACAGGTTCGCCCAGCCGTTCCTTCCGTCTGAAGTCTGATTGTCGAGTTCTGTCGCTCGACTCCTGCGTGGATTTTCCGCAATCCATATCGTACCAAACTCCCGTATGTTAAACTAGTATGTAGTGCATTGTGTAGTCAAATTGACACGACCTTGTTACGGAGAAGCTTTTTATTTTTCTGAAATAAGTCTTCTACTTATTAGCCATAATCAAGGCGGATTAAACGCTGATTGACGGAAGTTTCTAAAAATGTGCATAAATAGTGTACGCAAGGTTGGCAAACAATTAGCAGGCTCGCTGTTATAAACAATAGAGCCATGGTTGGAGGAGTAAGATGGAAACACAAAAGAAGTATGTCATGTTCGTCGATGAGACGGGGACGCCAAAGGGAAACACACAATTTAACCTGACCGGCGTGTTGATGGAATATAAATATGCGATCGATGCTGACGAAGCCGGCATGCCTTGTGAATTGAAGCGTCGGTTACACGCCTTCAAACGCGACGTGTTCAAGACAGAGAATATCCCGCTCCATTTAAAAGAGATTTTAAAGGCCGAGCATCCTTACGGGAAAGAGGATGGCATCACGATCGATATGCTCCGTGACTTCTGGAACAAGTTGCCTGATTTCTTGCGCGATATCGATTGCACGATTGTCAGCGTCGAGGTCGATAAACAAAAGCTCCATGACTTCTACTCGACACCGAAAGACCCGTACGTCGTCGCGTTCGCCCACTTGATGAAGTCGTTCTATGCGTTTTTGGAAGAGACGGAAGCCGTTAGCGCCCGCGTCGTCTTGGAATCTCGGGATGACTATCAAAACTTGCTCATCCAAAAAGCGTTCTTCGATATCTTCAATTCAGGAACGGTCCATCTCGACGTCGAGAAGAGCCGTCAAAAAATCAAAGGCTTCATCTTTTCCGAGAAGCAGAACACAGTGTATCAGTCTGGGCTCGAAATCGCTGACCTCGTCTGCCTCCCACTCTCTCGTGTGCGCCGCGGCGTCATCGAAGTAAAACCACGGTTCGTCCATTATGGGGATGAGAACCGCATCTTTAAAGCCATCAAGGACAAGATTTACATTCGTAAAGAAAGTCCTGACCAAGACTTCCGCAACTGGGGATTCAAAAAAGTACCGATCACCAAAAAGCGTCGCGAATGGAGCGACCATCCGTGGAACCACTAAAAACTGCCTTGCCGAACATTTCGGCAAGGCAGTTTTTTCGTTCATTGTCCGGTCGCTTGCTTGGACTTAATCCGTTTCTTCCCTTCGCGGCACATATCGAGCAACGGGCACGTCTCACAAGCGGGACGTTGCGCCTTGCAGTGATAGCGGCCGAAGAAGATGAACTGGTGATGGAGCTGCGACCATTCGTCGCGCGGGAACTTCTTCATGAGCGTGTCTTCGACTTGACGGACGTTGTCTTTCCAGCGACAGATGCCGAGACGTTTCGAGACGCGCTCGACGTGCGTATCGACCGCGAACGCGGGTTCATGAAACGCGACCGACAAGACGACGTTCGCCGTCTTCCGTCCGACGCCAGGCAACGCTTCGAGCGATTCGCGATCAGACGGGACGATCCCGTCGTGACGCTCCACGATTTGCATCGAGAGCGCCTTGACGTTTTTCGCCTTGTTCCGATACAGACCGATGCGCTTGATTAATGCCTCGATGTCGGCGACGTCGGCCGTTGCCATCGATTCGACGGTCGGATAGGCCTCGAACAGACCTGGCGTCACTTTGTTGACGAGCGCATCGGTCGCCTGTGCCGATAACGCCACGGCTACGACAAGCTCGAACGGATTTCGATGCGTCAACTCACAGTGGGCGTCCGGGAACATGCGACGCATCGTGTCAGACACTTCGGTCAATTGGGCTCTCGTCAACATCACTTTTTCCTCCGTTGATAATCGACGAGATCCTCGAGTGATTCGACGTTATGGTCTTGCCACACTCGGAGAATCTTGTCCATATATTTGAAGTTGCGTACGTTACGTAGTTTCGCCTCCCGAAGCGCGGCCATAATCAGCTCTTCGCTGAAGCCGTCCTCGGTCAGCCAACCGACAATCTGTTCAATCTCGAACGGGGTGATCGTCCCGAACTCGCGCTCAAATGTATGAATGATGCTCTCATTCAACGAATGGGTCGACGTTTCCGGTGTCACCGCTCCGTCGAGCGCCGTGAATAACGGCAACAAGCTATATCGTTCGACCTCGGCCGACGCGTCGATGGCAATCAACTCTTTTTGGAGCAAGCCGAGCAAGACGGCGCGGGCCTCGCTCTCAGCCACGTTCATCCGGTCGCCGAGTTCGCTCGGGAGCGGCATCTCGATGCCTTCCCCCGTCATCTCCAGCAAGTGGATGATGAGATTGAACTCGACCGGACTCAAGTTGAGACGACGTGCCTCCGTGAACAGTTTTCTCGGAACGACGACTGGATTTTGTTCGAACAGCTTGATTAGATTATGTGCATCCATGTCGCACATCCTTTCTAGACAAATCAATCGGGGAAGACGAAGTCATCCCCGATTGGCGATTATGGGTGAATGCGGTTCAAGAGGCGTGGGAACGGGATCGCTTCGCGGATATGCTCGATACCGCTGATCCAGGCGACCGTACGCTCAAGGCCAAGACCGAAGCCAGAGTGCGGGACCGACCCGTATTTGCGGAGTTCGAGATACCAATCGTACGCATCCGTCTCATCGAGACCTTCTTTAATGATTTCTTCTTTCAAGCGGTCGTAATCGTCTTCACGTTGCGAGCCGCCGATGATTTCGCCGTAGCCTTCCGGCGCGATCAAGTCGGCACAGAGGACAAGTTCCGGGTTCTCCGGGTCGACCTTCATATAGAACGGCTTGATGTCTTTCGGCCAATGTGTGATGAACACCGGGAGGTCATGCGCGTTGGCGATGGCCGTCTCGTGAGGGGCACCGAAATCGTCGCCGTACTCGATGTCGTCAAAGCCTTCGTCTTTCAAGAACTTGATGGCATCCGTGTAACGGACGCGCGGGAACGGCGCTTGCACTTTCTCAAGTTTCGACAAGTCGCGTCCGAGCAATTCGAGTTCGTTGCGGCAGTTCTCGAGCGCCGATTTGGCGATATACGAGACGTAACGCTCTTGAAGCTCGAGGCTCATGTCGTGGTCGAAGAATGCCATCTCCGGCTCAATCATCCAGAACTCGATCAAGTGGCGGCGCGTCTTCGATTTCTCGGCGCGGAACGTCGGTCCGAACGAGAATACTTTGCCAAGTGCCATCGCAGCAGCTTCCATGTAAAGCTGGCCCGTTTGTGACAAGTAGGCCGGTTGTCCGAAGTAATCTGTCTCAAACAATTCCGTCGTGCCTTCTGGTGCGCTCGAGGTGATGATCGGCGGATCGATTTTCACGAACCCTTCTTGGTTATAGAACTCATACGTCGACCGAATCAATTCGTTGCGGACTTTCATGATCGCATGCTGACGACGCGAACGGAGCCAAAGGTGACGGTTGTCCATCAAGAACTCGGTACCGTGCTCTTTCGGTGTGATCGGATAGTCGACCGATTCCGCGATCACTTCCATCGCCGTCACTTCGAGCTCGAAACCGAGCGGTGTGCGCCCGCCGTCCGATTTGACCGTACCAGTGACCCAGACCGACGTCTCTTGCGTCACGCCTTTGGCGAGCGCGAACAACTCCTCGGCTACATCGGCTTTGACGACGACCGCTTGCGCGAAGCCGCTCCCGTCACGAAGTTGGAGGAAAGCGATCTTTCCGCTCGAACGTTTGTTGGCGATCCAGGCTCCGACGCGTACCGTCTGGCCTTCGTAATCTTTAAATTGGCTGATTGAAATTGTTGTCATGTCCATATCCATCCTTTCGCTTATCGAGCGTTACGTGTAATGAAGTCTTCTACTCGATCGAGCGCTTCTAATACCCGTTTCAATTCTGTTGCATAAGACAAGCGGACGTAGTCGTCCTGTCCGAAACCTGATCCAGGGACGAGGGCGACGAACGCTTCGCCGAGCACGGCCTCACACCATGCGTCGACCGAGTCGTATCCGCTCATCGATGCCGCCTCTTTGGCGTTGGCATATAAGTAAAATGCGCCTTGCGGCTTCAAGCACGTGATGCCAGGGATGGCAATCAGACGCTCATAGACGATCTCGAGTCGTTCCGCGAACGAGACGCGCATCATTTCGACGTCGTCTTGTGGTCCGTTGTACGCTTCGACCGCCGCCGCTTGGGCGATTGACGTCGGGTTCGACGTCGAGTGCGATGCGAGGTTCGTCATCGCCTCAATAATCGTCTGATCGCCAACGGCATAGCCGATGCGCCATCCCGTCATGGCGTGTGATTTCGAGACGCCGTTGATGATGATCGTTCGCTCCAACATGCCTGGAAGCGTCGCGATTGAGACGAACTCTGCATCGCCGTAGACGAGCTTCTCATAAATCTCGTCACTGACGACGAGCAGGTCGTGGCGTTTGATGACGTCCGCGAGGGCCGACAACTCCGCCTCGGTATAAATCATACCGGTCGGGTTTGACGGGCTGTTCAGGATAACCGCTTTCGTCCGATCCGTGATGGCCGCCTCGAGCAAATCAGGCGTCAGTTTGAACATCGTCGTCTCGTTCGTATCGACGTAGACCGGTACGCCGTCTGCGAGCTTCACTTGCTCCGGATAGCTGACCCAATACGGTACCGGGATGATGACCTCATCTCCTTCATCTAAAATCGCTTGGAACAATGTATAAAGGGCATGCTTCGCACCAGAGGCGACCATGACCTCGGCACGTGTGAACGTCAAGTTACTGTCGCGCTTCGTCTTCTCGATAATCGCGTCTTTCAATTCGACCGTCCCGCCAGATGGCGTATACTTCGTGTCACCATCGCGAGCGGCCTGACAGGCTGCCTCGATGATGCGTTCCGGCGTGTTGAAGTCCGGTTCCCCGGCGCCGAGGCCGATGACGTCTTGTCCCGAAGCCTTTAACGCTTTCGCTTTCGCCGTGATGGCGAGTGTCGTTGAAGGTGTCAACTGCTTTACACGTTGTGCCAATAGATGTTCCACAAAAACTCCCCCTTGGTTTCGTTACGAGTCCGTCAATTGGACCCGTCGAATAAATTCGCCTGCTTGGAGCGTATAATACGAATACGTATACGATGCGCCCGATTTCGTGACGACCTCGATCAAGGCCCGTTCGTCAAACCCGTATTTACAGCTGACGAGTGACCCGCCCGTCTCCGCGACCGATTCGGCACAGACTTGGTCGCGGTCGACCGACGCGATGTCACGCGTCACGATCGGCAACTTGTCATCGACCGGCACAAACTGGACTTGATCCGTTTCCTCGAAAACGACGTACGGTTCCGTCCCGTTATACAGCTCGGCCCGTTCGATGTTGACGGCCGGTTGTTCGGTCTCGAGACGCTCGCGTGCCGCCTCGATCATCTTGTCTTTTGTGCGCTCGGTATGACCGACCGTGAACCAATAGATGCCACTAAATACGATGACGACACCAATCAGTGCCGTCATGAACGCAACCACTACTTTCGTCTTCCGTGTCATTCCGTCCGATAGATGGTGAACACCATCTCTTCTTTCTTCGAATCATTCACTTTTTTCTCTAAAGCAAGACCGAACATTAAATCTTGGCCCTTCAACGTGCGGTTCAACAAGTCGACGATTTTGTATACATCTGCCGTCGGCTCGATTCGAACCGTCGCCAACGTCTCAATATTCGAATTCATGATTACTCCTCCTTCAAAAAACACTATACCCATTATTATAAAACGATAATATCGCCATGCCTAGCGTTATCTCTGATTTCCTAGGCCGGTCTTCTCTTTCTCGTCTAAAAACAGTTCCAGTTCGGCGAGTGAGGTCTCGAGCGGACCGTCAATCCGGTCGACGGCCGGCAAACTGTTGATGAACTGCTTCCCGTAACGTGTCGTCTCGACACGGCGGTCGAAGACGAAGATGGCGCCGTAATCCTCTTTCGAGCGAATCAGACGGCCGACCCCTTGCTTGAAGCGGATGACCGCTTGCGGGAGTGACAGCTCGAAGAATGACGATTTGCCGGTCGCCTCGATTTTCTCGGACCGCGCCTGCATGACCGGTTGGTCGGGCGGTGCGAACGGGAGGCGGACGATGATGAGGCAGCTGAGTGCCTCGCCCGGAATGTCGACACCTTCCCAGAAACTGGCCGTCCCGAACAAGATCGATTGGTCGATGCGCTTGAACTGTTTCGTCAAACGGCTGCGTGACCCGCCGCTGACGCCTTGGGCGAGGAGCGTATAGCCCTCATCGAGCTGGTCCTTGACGGCCTCGTGCGTCAACCGCAACAGTTCGTTCGAGGTGAACAAGACGAGCATCCGCCCTTTCGTCACATTGGCGATTTGGGCGATCGAGTCCGCTATCTGTTCGACGAACCGTGGCAACGGCACTTCGTTGATGAGCGGGATGTCGGACGGCACGAACAGCTTCGCTTGTTTCTTGAAATCGAACGGTGACGCCAGGACGACGCGACGGACATCTTCGTGATCGAGGCCGAGACGGCGTTCGATGAATCCGAAGCGGCCTGAAACGGTCATCGTCGCCGACGTCAAAACGGTCGGACGTTTGGCGAACAGGCGTTCATGCAAGAGCGGTCCGATTTCGACCGGCTGCGTGTATACCGACGTCAGCTTGCGGTTCGCCAGGTTGAGTTCGACCCAACTGACCGCATCGTCATCCCGCGTGAGCATCGTCTCGTAGAGCACGCTCTCGATATCGCGCACGTCCCCGATGAACGCCTTCAAATCACCGAGCACGGCCCGTTGTTTGAACGTCATATGCTCTTTGTGCTCATCGAGGAGGCGATGGAGCTGCCGGAGCGTCGTCCGGAGTGTCCGCAGACGGTCCTCGAGTCGCTTCGCCACTTCCCGGATTGGACGGAACGGCTCCCCTTCCCGATCGAAGCGGACGGTTTGGCGCTGTTCGCGTTTCTTCCCGAGCGATTGGAGCGCCGTGAGCAAATCGTTCAGTTCGTCGTCGACGCGGGCGAGCGCTTGATCGGTCGCCTTGCTGAACGCCTCGGCTTCTTCCGAGACGGCCGTCAAATCAGCGAGTCCAAGCACGCGTGAATGGAACTTGCCATCGGCACCGTAACCGAACCACTTGAACAAACGGTCGAACTGAATCGCGTCGAACGTCACACCGAAGTGATGCGACGCGACTTCCTCGACTTGATGGGCCTCATCTAAAATGAGCGGCGTATCGGTCGGAAGGATCCCGGCCTGATGCTGCAAATCCGAGAACAACAAGGCGTGGTTCGTGACGATGATATCGGCCTCTTTCGAACGCAAGACGGCTCGGGTGAAGAAGTCCCGGCTATACCACGGATCGAAACGGCCGAAGTCTGAGGCCGCGTCGGCTTGGATGAGCCGTTTGAACGAGGCCGGCCCTTGTGAGGCCGCGCCCGGTAGCGACAACTCTTCCAAGTCGCCGGTCTCCGTCTCGGTCAACCAGACGAGCACCATCGCCTTGCACATCGCCGGGAGCAAGCCTTCGTTCGCCTCTTCGAGAATCATCTCGAACTTGCGGAGGTCGATGTAATTGCGTCTCCCTTTCAATAGCGTGAACTCGATTTCAGGGAAAATCGCCTTTAAAATCGGCAAATCTCGATTCAACAGTTGTTCCTGCAATTGAATCGTATGTGTGCTGACGACGACCGGGCGTTTCGTCTCGAGTGCGTGATGCGCGCTCGGAATCAAATACGCCAATGTTTTTCCGGTCCCCGTCCCCGCCTCGATCAACAGCGTCGCTTCGTCATCGAGCGCCTTATAGACATGGCGCATCATCTCGAATTGACTTTGTCGTGGCTCGAATTGGCCGAACAGTGCAGGGAGCGTCTCTTCAATCGTCCGGTGCAGGAACGGTTCGAACGGCTCGCGCTCGACGGCGGGCTCGAACGTGTCGACAAGGCGTCTCAGTGCGATTTTCCGATGAATATCGTACGTCGTCTCATCGTCGGCCCGAATCCCGACTTGTATGATCAATTCATCGAGCAACGGCTCGACGTTGCTTGTCCACGATTCGGACAACCTTCGCAATTGTTTCAGCGTGACGAGCGGTAACGCGCGCAACCGCTCGACTAAACGAATGAACAGTTCCGCCGTCGCCTCGGCGTCGCTGAGTGCACGGTGAGCATCGGTGTGCACGAGGTTGAACGTCTCGGCGAGAGATTCGAGCGCGTGGCTCTCGAGCGTCGGATATAGAATCCGCGCCAGTTCGACCGTATCGATGGCCCGGCCCTGGAACGGTATATATCCGGCCAACTCTAAGCTCTCATTCAAAAAATTCAAATCAAACGATACGTTGTGGGCGACGAAAATCCGCCCGTCTAGCATCTTCCATATATCTGGGATCACGTCCTCAAACGTCGGGGCATCCGCCACGTCTTGATTCGTGATCGTCGTCAACTGCGTGATAAAAGGCGGGATCGGGCGACTCGGGCGAATCAAGGTACTGTAGCGCTCAATCACTTCACTCCCTTGAACGACCACCGCCGCAAATTCAATCAGTTCGTCGCCGGACTTGACGGAATGACCAGTCGTCTCCAAATCCACTATCACATAGGTGTCCATAACATCCATCCCATCTTCGGCACGCTCGTGCTTTCTGTCTGTCTCATCTTACCATAGAACGATACACGAAAAAACGGGGATGCCTTTCGCGGACATCCCCGTTCGTCTTATAAAATCGTATGGGCGATCTCTTCGTAAAGAAGTTGATCGATCTCGTTTCGCTCGTTCAAGACGGCGACTTTCGGACGATGTTGTTTCGCTTCCTCGGCTGTCATTTGACCGTACGCCATGATGATGACGACGTCCCCGACTTGGAAATGACGGGCCGCAGCCCCGTTCAAACAGACGACGCCTGAACCTCGTTCGCCTTTGATGACGTACGTCTCGATACGAGCCCCGTTATGGTTGTTCGTGATATGGACATGCTCGTTCTCCATAATCCCGACCGCGTCCATCAAATCTTCATCGATCGTGATTGAGCCGACGTAATGCAAGTTCGCCTCGGTGACGGTCGCCTTGTGTAGTTTTGCGTGCATGAATGTTCGAATCATTGGATTCATCCTCTCTTCCAAATCACATTATCAATCAAGCGGGCCCGTTCGAACTGCACCGCTACGGCAATCAATAGTTCGGTTGACGCCGAGGTCACCTCGGTCAACGTTGGATAGTCTTTGATTTCGACATAGTCGATCGTACTGTTCGGAATGTTGTTCAAGCGGTCCTCGAGCCGTGCCATCACGTCTCGAATCGCCTCACCTTGCGCGAGGGCGTCTCGCGCCTCGATTAAAGCACGGTTGATGTCACTCGCATCCGCCGTCTCCGTCTCCGACAGATAGACGTTGCGGGACGACTTGGCGAGGCCCGACGCTTCACGAATGATTGGACAGCGCCGAATCTCGACCGGGACGAAATAGTCGCGGACGTAGCCTTCGATTAACGCGACTTGTTGCGCGTCCTTCAACCCGAAATAAGCGCGGGTCGGACGGACGAGATTGAACAACTTCGAGACGACGGTCAAGACGCCATCGAAATGACCGGGACGACTGGCCCCGCATAAGACGTCTGCGCCGGTGCGCACCGTCACCCGTGCCATGTCGAGCGGATACATCGTCTCCGTGTTCGGATAGAACAAGACGTCGACACCCGCCTCACGGGCGAGCGCCTCGTCCCGCTCGAAATCACGCGGATAGCGATCGAGGTCTTCGTTCGGACCGAATTGGGTCGGGTTGACGAAGATGCTCATGACGACGAGGTCGTTTTCTGACTCGGCCGCCTCGATGAGACTGAGGTGCCCTTCGTGCAAATAGCCCATCGTCGGGACGAAACCGATCGTCCCGACACCTGTCAATGCTTCCTGTAACGAACGTGGGGTCGTGACGATGTTCATGCCTTGCCCCCATAGAGCGTGTCGAGCAATGACTCATCCATCGTGAACGTGTGCCGTTCAAGCGGGAACGAGCCGTCTTTCGTCGCATCGACATAATTGCGAATCGCCGTCGTCGCGACGTCGTTCACATCGGCATACGCCTCGACGAACTTCGGAAGACGGTCGACGCCATATTTCAAGATATCGTGATAGACGAGCACTTGGCCGTCCACGTCAGCGCCCGCCCCGATGCCGATGACCGGGATGTGGAGCGCCTCGGCAATCTTTTTGGCCAATTGATGCGGCACACATTCGAGGACGAGCATCTTCGCACCGACCCGCTCCGCCTCGAGGCTATCAGCAATCAACTGTTCCGCATCTTCGAGCGATTTGCCTTGCACTTTATACCCTTCGAGCACACCGACCGATTGCGGTGTGAGGCCAAGGTGGGCGACACACGGCATACCGACTTTCGTCAGCCGCTCGATCGTCTCGAGTACCTCGCCCGCCCCTTCGAGCTTGATCGCGTCGGCCCGTCCGTCTTGGAACAGCGTCGCGGCCGCTTGGAGCGTGCGGTCGAAATCACCGTGGTATGTCGCGAACGGCATATCGACGACGACGAACGTGTCACGTGCCCCGCGGCGTACGGCTTTCGCGTGATGGACCATATCCGAGATCGTCACGGGAATCGTCGAATCGTAGCCGAGCACGACCATCCCGAGCGAATCACCGACTAAAATGATATCGACGCCTGCAGCCTCGGCCAGTTTCGCGGACGGATAATCGTAGGCGGTCAACATGACCAATTTTTCTTCTTGCTTCATCTTTTTCAATAACGAAGTCATCGTATGCATGTGCTTCTCCTCCTAATGTGGAGACAGGTTAGAAAAAACGCCTTCCTACACGAATGGTAAGAAGGCGCACGAAAACAATCTCAAGTAGATGAGTGTCCTTCTGTCCCTGTCAAAATGATCAAGGCAGACAAATAAATGTAGTGACGGTCTGCAGTACGGGTACACTTCGCGAGCGATAGCGTCCGGCACATTCATTATAGACCATGAACCCGTTTCCATCAATCATTCCAAACCGCGATCTCGGCAGAGTAGATCGGCTCGACCGCTCCTTCATGTTCGAGCAGGAGCGCCCCTTCCTCTGAAATGCCGCGCATCGTCCCGCGTCGTGGTTTCCCAGACGCCGTCAACGTCACCGGTTCGTTCAAATAGGCGGCATGTTCGAGCCAATGAGTGCGCACTGGGCCAAACCCCGACGCGAGGAACAAGTCGTATTCGGTCTCGAGCTCGGCGAGCAAGTGCGCGAGCAACTCGCTTCTTCGATACGTCTGGTTCGTTTCGAGCTTGATGGACGTCGCGCGATGGGCGAGCTCGTCCGGGATGACGTCGCTGTTGACGTTCAACCCGAACCCGAGGATGACGGCTTGAATCCGGTCGCCCTCCGTCTGCATCTCGGTCAGGATGCCCCCGATTTTTTTCCCGTTGAGCAACAAGTCGTTCGGCCATTTTATTGTGGCCGGGATGCCTTGTGCGTGCAAGGCGCGCGCGAACGCGCTCGCCGCCATGAGCGTCAGCTTCGAGGCATCACGAATCGGCAACGCCGGACGCAAGATGACGCTCGCCGCGATATTGACCTGGCTCGGATTATACCAGTTCCGGCCGAGTTGTCCTCGGCCCGCCGTCTGTTCCTCACTGATGACGAGCGTCCCTTCAAGCACGCCCTTTTGCGCCAATTCATGGGCGATGCGTTGGGTCGTGTCGACTTGATCATACGCATGGACGACTTGTCCGAACCGCCCTTTTCGGAACGAGACGAACGCCGGTTCATCGAGCCGGTCCGTCTGGCCGGACAATTGATACCCTTTCCGGGGAATCGTGTCGATCGCATACCCGTCTTGTTTCAACGTCTCGATATGTTTCCAAATAGCGGTACGTGAAATATTTAACTGGCGGGCCAACTCTTGACCGCTCCAGACGGCCCCGTCCTGCAACAGGTTTAATACTTTTCCGCGTGTTGAAGCCATTGTTCGGCCTCCTTTCGTAACGGTTCCGGCTCGTTGGCGAGCTCGCCGTCCAGCACGAGCCGTTCGACATGGGCGAGCACTTGCTTGATGCGCGGACCCCGGGCCCCGATTTCAAGCGCATCCCGTCCGTCGAAGCGAAGCTCCCGGCGCGATTGAATCGACAACTGCCGCTTCAACTGTTCGGCCGTCTCGGGCCGTCCCGACATCTCGAGATACGTCGCCAGCGTCTCCGTCGTCGTCTCATAAATCGTGAACGTATCGAGGCCGGTCGTGAACAACCGGGCGAGCACGTTCGCCTCCCGCTTCAGCGCGTTCGAGCGTTTCCACGGCGTCAGCCAATCGGGCGCGGCGGCATGATGGACGAACAACGCCCAGCCCCCGACCGGATTGATCGGCGTCCGCTTGTCGGCGATGACGCGCTCGATCAGTTCTGCCGACACGTTCGGCAAATACTGATGGATGCCGAGGTCAAGCATCGCCGCGAGCGCTTTTCGATACGCCGGACCGACCATCAGCTTCTCGAACTCGATGGCGACCCGCTCCATCGCGATGTCTTTCAATTTGTGGCCGAGCTCGCGCGAGGCCCGTTGCACGTCGTCGTCGAGCCGGAAATCGAGCTGGGCCATGAAGCGGAACGCCCGCATGATACGGAGCGCATCCTCGTTGAAGCGTTCATACGGGCTGCCGACGGTGCGGATGACACGTGCCTCGAGGTCCATCCGTCCCCCGAACAAGTCGACGACGTTGCCGTCATGGAACGCCATCGCGTTCATCGTGAAGTCACGCCGTTTCATATCCTCCTCGAGCGAGACGCCGAGCGACACGTGATCGGGCCGTCTCGAGTCCGAATACGTCCCTTCTGACCGGAACGTCGTCACTTCGAACGGATGGTGGTCGAGAATGACCGTCACCGTCCCGTGGTCGATTCCGGTCGGCACCGATTTCGGGAACAAGCGCATGACCTCGTCCGGGAAGAGCGACGTGGCAATATCGATATCGTCCGGCAGCGTACCGCGCATGTAATCGCGGACGGCACCGCCGACGATATACGCTTCCCCGCCGTGGGCGTTAATCGTCTCGATAATCCGTTTGGCATATTCCCATTCCGTCATGGGCGCACCACCTGTTCATAGAGTTGTTCATACGCCGAGACGATATCGGCCGAGGCGAACTGTTTGGCCCGTTCGAGCCCGTTCGCGCGGAAACGAGCGTGCAGTTCTTTGTCGAGCAAAATCGCTTCGAGCGCTCTTGTCGCCGCCTGCGCATCGCCACGTTTGACGACGAAGCCTTCCGCGCCGTCGGTGATGACTTCCGGCAATCCGCCCGCATCGCTGACGACCGACGGGACACCCGTCGCCATCGCCTCAAGCGCGACGAGACCGAACGCCTCTTTATCCGATAATAGGATATGGACGTCGCTGATCGACAAGAGCGCTGCCACTTGCTCTTGCTTCCCGGCAAAGATAACTTGCGTCTCGAGGTCCATCTCGCTCACGAGGCGACGCATCGCCCCCATGAGTGGACCGTCACCGACGAGGAGCAGTTTCTTGTGCGGGACGTCCATCTGCTGGAACGCCTCGAGCACGAGGTCGATGCGCTTCACTTGCCGGAAGTTCGAGATATGGATGACGACCCGGTCGTGATCAGACAAGCCGTACCGCTCGCGGAGCGATGTGTCAGCCTGCGGTTGATAGACCGTCTCATCGATGAAGTTATGGATGACGTCGATTGACAGGTCCGACCCGATCCGCTCGAGCGTCTCTTGCTTCAAACTGTCCGAGACGGCCGTGATGGCGTTCGATTGCCGTAAGCCGTACAAAATCGCCGGCTTCAATTCCTCATCTTCTCCGAGCACGGTAATATCGGTGCCGTGGAGCGTCGACACGATCGGCGTCTTCGTTCCCGCCATCTCGCGCCCGAGGGCGGCACAGACGGCGTGCGGCACCGCATAGTGGGCGTGGATGACATCGAGGCCGAACGCCCGGATGACGCTCGCAATCTTCGACGCGAGCGTGATGTCGTACGGTGGATAGCGGAACACCGAATATTGATTGATCTCGACTTGGTGGAACGTGATGTTCGGATGATAGGCGTTCAACCGGAATGGGATGCTCGACGTGATGAAATGGACGTCATGGCCCCGGTCGGCGAGTTTCATCCCCAGCTCGGTGGCGAGAATGCCCGACCCACCGACCGACGGATAACAGAGAACTCCGATGCGTAGACTCATGTGAGCTCACCTGCCCGATGGACGACGTACGGGCGGCTCGTCATCAACCCTTCCGCATAGGCGGTCCCAATCAAGCTGCCGAAATGACGTTCCCGCGCCAATACCCGCTCGAGATAGGCGTCCGTGAGCGGCGTCGCCACGCCGTCGACCGGTGTGAATTGACTGGCGTATGCCCGAAGCGCGTCGAGTTTATGTTCGATCGTCCCCGTGATGTCGATGCAGACGTCCGGTGTCGTATGGGCGTTAATCATATATTGATAGACGCTCGACGGCCGATATGCCGGGACGTCGGGCATGTATTTATGGATGCCGGCGTTAAAGAGCGCCTCCTCGACGAGTCTGGCGCAGGCACCGTGATCGGGATGGCGGTCGATGCCGTATGGATACAGGACGTGTGTCGGACGCTCGGTCCGAATCAACCGGACGATCGCCTCGATTTGCGTGGCGTCCCCGGTCAAGCCCCGGTCTGGGAAGCCGAGATTGATGCGGCGGATGCCGAGCACACGATTGGCCGCTTCAGCTTCGAGGCCGCGTGTGACGACGTCCCCGTTCGAGGACAGTTCCGCCCGTGTCAAATCGACGTACAGGACGTCGATGCCGGCCTCGGTCCATTGGGCGGTCATGCCGGCGATTCCGATTTCGATATCGTCCGGATGGGCCCCGATTGCTACTATTTTCATAAAATCACCTCTTCTGTGAAAAGTATATCGGACTCATCGTGGAATGTCATATGTAGAGGGTAGTCAATCAAGAGGTTTTTCGAGTACGCTACTAGGTGGGAGGTGAACCAAATGACGGTACAATTACCGATTCGGTTTCGCAATATATTCTTTATTTTAATCGGTTCCTTTATTTTCGCGTTCGGCGTCTATCATTTCAACGTCCAAAACAATTTGGCGGAAGGCGGATTCACGGGAATCACCTTGATTCTGCGCGGGTTGTTCGACTGGTCGCCATCAATCACGAACTTGGCGCTCAACATCCCACTCTTTTTCGTCAGCTATAAGCTGCTCGGGCGGACGACGTTCATTTACACGCTCATCGGTACGTTCAGTTTCTCGCTTTGGTACGCCCTTATCGCCAAATACTCGAACTTGATCATCGATTTGACGGACGATATGGTGCTCGCGAGTCTATTCGCCGGTCTTTTCATCGGGATCGGTCTCGGCATCATCTTCAATAATGGCGGGACGACGGGAGGCGTCGACATTATCGCCCGGCTCGTCCAACGCTACGTCGGTTGGTCGATCGGCAAGACGTTCCTCGTCTTCGACTTTTTCGTCATCGTCCTCAGTTTGACGTATCTCGATATCCGCGAGGCGATGTACACGCTCCTCGCCGTCTATATCGGTGCCCGCGTCATCGACTCGATGCAAGAAGGGACCTATGCCGGCAAGGCCGCCATGATCATCAGCGACCATCGTACGGCCATCGCTGACGGGATTCACGCCACGATGAACCGCGGAACGACCCGACTCCTCGCCAAGGGCGGCTATTCGAACAAAGAGCTCGAAGTGCTGTACGTCGTCGTCGGACGAAATGAGGTCAACCGCTTGAAAACGATCGTCAAACAGATCGACCCGCACGCCTTCGTGACGTTCCACCACGTCTATGAGGTCGGCGGTGAAGGGTTCACGTTCGACGAAAACCGTGTACCGCTGAAATAAGTCACGACAAACAACGCCCCGTTCGGATGAACGGGGCGTTTCGTTATGGTTCGATCCGCGTCGACGATGACGGCATCGGCGAGCAGTCGCTCCAGTTCGATGATTTTGGTTTCAATCCGCTCTTGTTCCCGGACCGCCTCTACATACGTCACGTCTTCACGAAAATCACAAAACTTCCGTGCCGTCTTGACACGTTCGAGCGCCTCACGTCGGCTGTCGCCGCGCAACGTCTCGAGCTGTTCTTGTAAGCGGAGTCGCCCCGCTGTCGTCAACTGTGGTCGATGCATCTGCTGCTCCTTTCGAAAACAAAATGTAAAAAAAATCCCGTCACGTGGACGGGACTGATGCTTCTACTCATCACGTGGCATGAAGACGATGAGCGCCAAACGAATCAATTCGGCGACAGCGACGAGTGTCGCGGCCACATAGGTCCAAGCTGCCGCGTTGAGCACTTTACGCGCGCCCGACTCTTCCGTTGCCGTGACGATGCCGTGGCTCGTCAATTCGGCCATGGCGCGTTTCGAGGCGTCGAATTCGACCGGTAACGTGACGAGTTGGAACACGACCGCCCCGAGCATCATGATGACACCGAGTTGGGCGAGGCCCATCGCGCCGAGCAAGAACCCACCTAAGAGAAGCGGGAACGACAAGTTCGACGTGATGTTCACAACCGGGACGAGACGGTGACGGACCCGCATCATCTTATAGTCGGTCGCATCTTGAATCACGTGACCGATCTCGTGGGCCGCAATCGCAGCCGATGAGATCGTCGAACCTTGATACACTTCGCGCGACAAACGGACGACTTTATTGACCGGGTCGTAATGGTCACTCATCAAGCCATCAACCATCTCGATGCGGACGTTATGAACACCGTTTTGTTTCATGATGAAGTCAGCGACTTGTGCACCTGTGACGCCGCTTTGAATCGGTTGTTGGAGAAACTTTTTGTACGTACTTTTCACTCGCATCTGGGCCCATAGCGGGATGAGCATAATCAGTGCAAGATAGAAAATATAGCCACCTAATGACATGTTCTCTATCACCTCTGCGTGTATTTGATAATCTGATTTTACATTCTTATGAACTTATTATCAAGCGAAGTGCGTAGGATGATGTGGTATCCCATAAAAAAACATATTCCGGTCAACCAGAAGGACCCGTACCCGATCCAAGCGATATGTTCAGCGAGCGACGGATAGCGCGGCCACTGCCCGAGCACGTAATCGACGACATCGTTATGGAGGACCCAGATGAGCGTCAAGACGAACGAGCGGATCGTCCATGTCATGAACGGCGCGTACAATAGCGCCTGGAACGCCATCGCCCCGTGTGACACCATCAGCATGACGGCCATGAGCACGGTGAACATCTCCGCATCGGGACCGATTTCCCGCAAGAACAAGATGTTCATGATGACGGCCCATACCCCGTATTTGATGAGCGTCACGAAGGCGAGCGTCTCCATGAGCGGCGACTTCTTGCCGGCAATCCATAACCCGAGCACGACTGTGAAGAAGAGCGATGCCGTCGGACTGTCCGGCACGAACGGCCAATAGATGAGCGGTGTGTCACGGAGCTGGGGCTCATACCAGATGTATCCGTAAATCGTGCCGAACAAGTTGATGAGGAACAGGAGTATCAAGACGAACCGATGGGTGAGGATTGGGCGGATCATATGTATCATTCGTGTATTCCATCCTTTTTTTCTTTATTGTAGCGCAACGGAGGCGAAGTAAAAAGAAGCGTGGCCCGTTAGACGGGCCACGCTTCTTACACCAATCGATTATTGGTTGTTTTCGCCGCCTTCACCGTATGACGCGATGAATTCAGACATGGCTTGGAGATCTTCATCCGAACCGTCCCATTGGCCGGCTGGCATCGTACCGACACCGTTGACCGCGATATCCGCGATCTCTTCGGCCGTGTACTGCGTGCCGACGAGTGCTGGAGCGGCTGCTCCGCCTTCGAGGTTCTGTCCGTGACAGTTCACGCAAGACTGAGCCGAATAAATCTCATAGCCAGGTGCGGCTGTATCGATTTCAGGGCCTTCGCCCGGAACTTCCAAAATCCCTTGTTCATGAACTTGATCCCAGTGTGTCGTTTGGACCGATTCCCACGTCAAGTAGAAAATCGACAAGACGCCGAGCAACATGAAGCTGATCGCGACCGGACGTTTCGCCGGACGGCGTTCGAGTCCTTGGTCGAGCCATGGTGCGATCAAGAGCGCCGTGAAAGCGACCCCTGGCAAGATGACCGTCCCGAGCAAGATCCAATCCCCTGCTGCGAACTGATACTTGAGCAATTGATACAAGAACAAGAAATACCAGTCCGGAAGCGGAATGTATGACGTGTTCGTTGGATCGGCGATGTTTTGGAGCGGTGGGGCCTCGACGATCGTCAAGGCGATGAATCCGATCAAGAAGACCGAACCGACCATCCACTCTTTCAACAAGAAGTTCGGCCAGAACGCTTCCGTGCGTCCTGGGTACTCTGAATAGTCTTTAGCAATATTTTGTTTCCGATTCGAGATTCCTACTCGAGAGTCGGTTACAAATTTCATCCCTTTACCGCGATGCATATCGTTTCTCCTCCTTTTTGTCTTCGAATCGGCTTATAGCGGTCCAGATACCCCTTGTTTACGAATCATCAAGAAGTGGGCTCCGAGGAGTCCGAACAAGGCCGCCGGTAAGAAGAAGACGTGAATGGCGAAGAAGTTCGTGAGCGTCCGTGCGCCGACGATCTCACCACCGGCGAGAAGCGTTTTGGCGATACCACCAATGACCGGGACACTCTCGGCAATTTGAAGTGTAACTTTCGTTGCGAATAACGCTTTCATATCCCACGGTAACAAGTACCCTGTAAGACCGAGCGCCAAGACGACGAAGAACAAGAGAACACCGACGACCCAGTTGAGTTCGCGTGGTTTCTTATACGACCCGGTAAAGAATACGCGGAGCGTATGTAAGAACAACATGACGATCGCAACCGATGCGCCCCAGTGGTGCATCCCTCGAACGATTTGTCCGTGCGCGATCTCGTTTTGAAGATAGTACACCGACGCGTGCGCGTTGATGATGTCTGGTACGTAGTACATCGTCAAGAACATCCCTGACAGAATTTGAATCACGATCGTGAAGAACGTCAGACCGCCGAAGCAATAAACAAATGCTGAAAAGTGATGGGCAGGGTTGACGTGTTCTGGAACTTCATGGTCAGCGATGTCGCGCCATAACGGCGTGATGTCGACGCGTTCATCGACCCAATCATAAATTTTTTGTAACATCGACTATTCCCCCTCTCACAACTGTGCGACTGGACTGCCCAAGTATAGGAAGCCGTCTTTTTCTTCTTTTTCGTAGCGTGCAAGTGGTGCAGTCGGAGGCGTACCGGGAATGTTCGTTCCATCTTTCTCATAGCGACCGAAGTGACACGGGCAGAAGAATTCTGTCGGTCGAGTCGGGTCTCCACCATATCCAACTTGGCAACCGAGGTGCGTACAAATCGGAGACAAGGCGATGATTTCGCCGCTCTCATCTTTAAATACCCACGCCGAAAGCGTTTCTTCAAATTCATACCAAGCATCTTGCGTTTGTTTCTTAAAGTCGACACGTTGCGGCTCAGTCGTGATGTCATCAAGACTGATGACTTTTACTTTATCGCCCGCTCCCGATTTTTTTAAGACCGGATCGATCGCAAAGTTGACCATCGGACTGATCAATGTTGCCGCCATAAAGCCACCTACACCAGTCAACGTATACGTTAAGAACTGACGGCGTGTGACTTTTGACCCATTTTGAGCCATTTCGTTCCCCCCTCATTCGTGTGCATAACCCCATAATTCTTTATGCATTCTTCACAAAAATTTCTCACTCAACAAAATAGTATATCAATAAAACCTCCACGTCAACCGCTTCATGTCGCCATCCAACGGCTCGAAAGCTCCGTGATGACTTGCGTCGCAAAATTTTGAACCATCGTGTGCGACTGCTCGGCGGTCATGCCTTTCAACGCCAGCGGCGGCACGAAAATAATCGGCAGTTCAGAGCCTTTGAAACGCAAATCCGAGGAGATGAACAACACGTGAGTAAACCCGGATGACGTCGCCTGGGCGGTTACTTGTTCGGCGAGCGAACGTCCTGCCTCCACGTCGACATAACTGAGCGTCGGGCTGAGCATCGTCCGTCCGGACAGTTGGCGCTCGGTCTCAAGCGCCACCGCTTGGATGACTTCGTTGCCTTCGGCTTTGCGCACCATGTCCTCATCAAATGCCAGTTCGACGAGCGGGACGACGAGCGTATCGACGTATTGGCGTTCTGTCAGCGACTTCATCGCGTCTAGACCATCGAACCTCATCTTCCTCCTCCTCTCCATTCGACATACATCATTATGTTCATTGTAGCGTACCTACAATCGTTCCCTCTGCGAAACTTATGAACGAAATGTGAAATTATTGTGTATTCCTACGTCATTAATATACCAAAAAACAAGCGCAACCCATAACGGAAGCGCTTGTTTTTATTAAAATAATTTTGAGGCGCGGACTTGATGGAGCTGGCTCGTCAAGTTGCGGAACAATTTCTCGTCTCGTCGGTCGAGCGCCTTATCGATTTCGACGAGCAGACGCTCCTCCTCGAACTGGGCGACCGAGGCGCGAATGACCGTCTGGGCCGACGTCGTCACTTCGTCTTTCACTTCGGCGACAGGTTCAAACGGATTCAATTCCACGATATCAATCCACAGCTCATCAATCATCATGCCTTGAAAGTTCAACTCCACGTAGATGGCGCCGTCGTGGAGCCGGATGTCGTGATACGCTTTCTCGGGATTGACCGTGATGAGGTCACCCCGACGGTAACGGAACGGTTCGCCGTCGAATCCATACGCTGTCATGATCAGACTGCGCGGTGAGACCGAGGCGTTCGTGACGAAGTGAACGTTCCCGAGTTTTTCTGGATGTCTGAGCCAGTAGTCGATAATCCACTTGGCTTCTCGTTTCCGAAGCGTATGATGAGCGAGGAATCGCTTTAAAAATGTTCTTTTCCGCTCGACCATATGACCCCATCTCCTTTATATCGTTTAATCGTGATCCGTTAACCGCTCGAGCCGCTCTTCGAGTGCTTGGCGGTCATCGACATCGACGGTGTGCGCAAGCGTTTGCTCGAGCACTCGTTGCGCTTGATCACGCTGTCCTTCTTCTATCAATAGTGTAGCCCATTCGATCGCAAATGACACGTCCTCTTTATAAACTGGCTCAATCGAGCGGTACAACGTGACGGCCGTCTCATAGTCTTCTAGCTCATAGGCCGCTTTCGCTTTGTACCAAGTCATGAGCGGAGACGTCGAATGTTCTTCGAGCGCATCGATCGTCTCGAGGACGGCCTCCATGTCACCGGCTTCGAACAAGACCGATAAGAGCAGCTCGGTCGCCTGAAGCGATTCGGGGTTCAACGCGAGCGCCTCGCGCAGTTCCGTGACCGCCTCGTCCATCCGACCTTGTTTCAAGAACAGCTTCGCTTTCACCGTGCGCAACTCGTCGTTATAGTCGTCACGGTCGATGCCCTGACCGATTACCTCGAGCGCCTCGTCGAAGCGGCCGAGCTCGTCGAGCGCTTCCGTATAAGGCAAATAGAGCGATGTGAAATCCGGGTCCATCGAACGAAGCGACTCGAACTGTTTGACGGCGATTTCGTCACGACCGATGCGGTGGGCCGTCATGGCGTGCCCGAAAATCGTGTTCAAGTTGCGGTCTTCCGCTTTCTCATACTCATCGAGCGCCTCCTCGAACGAACCGATCATCGTGAGCGCCTCGGCATAATCGGCCTGATAATCGAGTTCTTCCGGCAAGCGCAAGTGCGGCAGACGCGCGTACAGCGGGACCGCCTGCTCGAACGAGCCGATCGAGGCGTACAATTCGGCCAGTCCGTAGATGAGGAGCGGTTCGTCCGGGTTCGTCTCGAGGGCCTCCATCAATTTCTTGACGGCGACCTCATCCAATCCTTGTGATTGATATAAATCCGCGAGGAGGACGAGGCTGCGCATATGCGCCTCTTTGTCCGTCGCATCGATTTTCTCGAGGACGGCGATCGCCTCTTCTTCACGGTCGCTATCCAAGTAGGCCTCGGCGAGCGACAAGGCGACGTGCGGGTTGCCCGCATAATCGACATATAACGCCGCGAGCAACTTGACGGCCCGGTCGGCGAGACCGAGTTCGAGGTAGAGGTCGGCGATGGCCAGACGGTCCTCGTCCGACCCTTCCTTCTCGAGCGATTCGAGATGCATGAGGGCATGCTCCGTCTCACCTTTTTCAAGCATCTCAATGATATGGTTTAATTCTGTTTCGTCTAACATCGTCCAAATTCCTCCTAGCGGCTACTCGTATTGACGTTATTCTATCTCACGACCGAGTCGTTGTAAATCGTCACGGAAGCGCGGGTAACTCACGTCCGCTGCCTCGACGTGGTCAATCGTCACAGATTCCGTCGTCAATAAGTCCGCGATTTGGAGCATCATCGCCAAGCGATGGTCTCCATGCGAAGAGACGCGCCCCCCATGCAATCGGCTCGGATAGACGTCAAAGCCGTCATCCGTCTCGCGAAGGTCGACACCGAGCGCCTTCAACTCGCTCGCGACCGTCTGAATCCGGTCCGTCTCCTTGACGCGGAGCTCGCCTGCGTCCCGGACCGATGATGGGCTCGACGCCTGCGATGCGACGAGGGCGAACAATGGCAACTCATCGATTTGATGTGGGATGGCAGTCCCGTCCAACCGGATGCCGTGGAGTGCGCTCGTCGAGACGGTGACGTCCCCGACCGACTCTTCTCCGAGGGCGCGGACGTTCGTCACTTCAACGTGTGCCCCCATCCGTTCGAGTGTGCGCAAGAAGCCGATCCGCGTCTCGTTCAAACAGACGTCGGTCGTCGTGACGCGGCTATTCGGGACGAGTGCGGCCCCGGCCCACCAAAAGGCGGCCGAGGACGGGTCGGCCGGTACGGCCACCGTCGCGCCTTCCAGGACGGACGGCGTCAATCGAATCGTCCGGACCCCTTCGTCCGAGCTGATGTCAATATCCCCTTTGAACAGCGGTAGCATGCGCTCGGTATGGTCCCTTGACAAGACCGGCTCGCGCACGACCGTCGGGCTGTCCGCGCGCAGTCCGGCCAATAAGATGGCCGATTTCACTTGCGCACTCGCGACAGGCAACGTGTAATCGATGCCCGTCAACGTCCGCCCGTGAATCAGGAGCGGAGCGACGTCACCAGCCAGGTCGGCCCCCATGGCGCGTAGCGGCGCTGTGACGCGTCGCATCGGCCGCTTCGAGAGCGAGGCATCGCCGGTGAGCGTGAACGTACCGTCGTAGCCGGCAAGCAATCCTGCCATGAGACGCATCGTCGTGCCGGAATTCCCGCAATCGAGTTCCGCCGACGTGAGCGATTGGCTACCGGTAATGACCAGGCGATCTGCTTGTTCATCGACTTGCGCGCCCAAACGCCGGATCGCTTCGAGCGTCGACCGGCAATCCTCCCCGAGGAGCGGGTCGTACACCGTCGTCTGTCCGTGCGCCACGGCCCCGAGCAATAACGCCCGGTGCGTGATCGACTTATCGCTCGGTACGCGTATGAATCCGTTCAATCCCATCTTAAAACCATCCTTTCAGCTGTTCGTATGCTTCGGCGAGGCGCTCGGTCGTGACGCTCGCCACGGTCACATCTTCACCGAGCAGGACGAAGCGAATCCGTCCCCTTCGATTCTTTTTGTCGTGCCCCATCACTTCGAGATACGTTTCGAACGGCTGCCAATCGACCGGCGTGACCGCTTGTCGCTTCATGAATCCGGCGAGCGCTTTGGCGCGTGTGACGTCCCCGCCGACCAAGAACGCATACACCATCCCGTATAAGACGGCCTCCCCGTGCGCCAATCGATACGCCTCGACCGATTCGAGCGCATGGCCGAACGTATGGCCAAAGTTCAGCCATGCCCGAACGCCTTGTTCTCGTTCATCGGCCTCGACGATCCGTCGTTTCACTTCAATCCCACGGGCGAGCCACGTTTCCCACTCGAGCGGTCCGTGCGCCAACGCGGTGAACAGGTCGTCCTCGAACGAGTGTCCGAGGACGTAGCGTGACAAGTAGGCGTGCTTGATCAACTCGCCGAGTCCGCTCAATACATCTCGGTCCGTCAACGTCTCGAGACGGTCGACGTTATAGTGGACGCCGGCTGGCTGATAAAAAGCCCCGATGGCGTTTTTCGCGAGCGGGTGGTTGACCGCGACTTTCCCGCCGACGGCCGAGTCGTGGGCGAGCACCGTCGTCGGCACTTGTATGTACTGCAGGCCTCGCATATAGACACTCGCCAGAAAACCGGCCAAGTCGCCAATCATACCGCCGCCAAAGGCGATTACGAGCGTATCCCGGTCACAGCCGGCCGTCAACCCGTCCGCGACAAGACGTTCAATCGTCTCGAGTGATTTTGACCCGTCGCCCGGACGGACGACCGACCAGACGATCTGGCGCGCGTGCGCCTCGAGACGAGCGCGGAACGCCGTCCCATGCAAGCGGTCCACCGTATCGTCCGTGATGACCCAAATGCTCGAACACGAGAAGTAAGGGACGCGGTCGAGCCAGGCGTCCCCTCGTTCCATCGTGACGTCGTACGGTGCCGAGGTGTTCACTCGAATCGTCACCATGTGCGAATCTCCTCGCGATACGCATCGACGCGCGCTTGGATGCGGCCGACCGTATCGTGTCCGAACGTCTCGCACAGCTCACGGGCGAGTTCGAACGCGACTACGGCCTCGACGACGAGTGAGGCGGCCGGGACGGCACAGGCGTCACTTCGTTCGATTTGCGCGAGGAACGGCTCTTTCGTGTCGATATCGACGGATTGGAGCGGCTTGTAGAGCGTCGGGATCGGTTTCATCACAGCGGTACAGACGATCGGCATCCCGGTCGTCATCCCGCCCTCGAAACCGCCGAGATGGTTGCTCAGGCGTGTATAACCGTCCGGACCATAGGCGATCGGGTCCATCACTTCCGACCCTGGGCGATACGCCATCTCGAACCCGTCACCGAACGCGACGCCTTTGATGGCGTTGACGCTCATGACGGCTCGGGCGATTGCCGCATCGAGTTTCCGGTCGTATTGGACGTACGATCCAAGTCCCGGGATGACGCCATGCACTTCTGTACAGATGACACCACCGAGCGAGTCGCCCGCCGCTTTCGCCTCATCGATTCGATGCATCATCGCCTGCCCTGCCGCCTCGTCCATCGTCCGCACCGGTGACGCCTCAATTGTGGCGCGCAACGTCTCGAGCGACTCGTACGAGGCATCGGCCTCGACGCCGCCAATCACTTTGACGTAGCTGACGAGCGACATCCCGACGGCAGCGAGCAATTGTTTGCTGAGGGCGCCGACGGCGACCCGGGCGGCCGTCTCACGTGCGCTCGAGCGTTCGAGGACGTCGCGCAGGTCACGATGATCGTATTTCAAACCGCCGACGAGGTCCGCATGTCCAGGTCTTGGACGGACGACACGGCGTTTGATTTCCACGTCCGCATCGATCGGTTCGGCCTGCATGACGTTCCGCCAATGCGTGTGGTCTTTGTTCTCGATCCAGAACGAAATCGGGGCCCCTGTCGTCACCCCGTGACGAATGCCGGCCCTCACCTCGATTCGATCTGATTCGATTTGCATGCGGCGCCCACGGCCATAGCCGGACTGCCGCTTCGCGAGTTCTGTGTTGATGGCTTGCACATCGACCGCAAGCCCGGCCGGCACGCCCTCGATGATGATTGAAAGTCCAGGACCGTGCGATTCTCCTGCCGTCAAATAACGCATAGCTGTCACCTCACTCTTCAATTTTTTCGTAGAAGAAGCTTTGCTTCATCTTGTAGCCGTATCGCTTCGGTTGAAAGATCTGCTCGGTCCCGCCGACGAACAGGACTCCGCCTGGCCGAAGCGATCGGTGAAACGATGTATATACTTTTTCTTTCGCTTCCTCGGTGAAATAAATCAAGACGTTTCGGCAGACGATCAAATCAAAATTCCGTTCGTACACGTCGGCCAGCAGATTATGTTTTTTGAACGTCACTAATTTTTTGATGTCCTCTGTGATGTAATAGTCGTCGCCGCGGCGGGTGAAGTAACGTTGCCGGAACTCTACCGGCAAGTCGACGAGCGCCCGCTCATGATACTTGCCTTGTTTCGCTTTTTCGATCACCACGTCATCTAGGTCCGTCGCCGTGATTGTGAACTGTGCGGGTGACAAATGTTTCGATAACAGCATCGCCAGCGAATACGGTTCTTCACCGGTCGAGCAGGCCGCGCTCCAAACGCGCAACTTGCCCTGACTCTTGCGGATGAGTTCCGGTAAAATGTCCGTCTCCAGTTGCTGCCAGCGGACCGGGTTCCGATAAAACTCGCTCACGTTAATCGTCATGCGATCCAAAAATTCATCATATAAGCCCCGGTCCGACTCCATCGCTTTGAAGTACTCGATAAACGTGGCATACCCTTTCTTCTCGCGAAGCGCAATCATGCGCCGCTTCATCTGGGCTTCTTTATATAAATTTAAGTCGATCCCCGACTTCAGATAAAACTTTTTTACGAAGATGGCATAATCATTTATCACCAGTTCCAACCTCAATTCTTTCTCTTCTCCTAGATCATGTCGTGCCAAAACGTGCGAAAGCGCTTCAATCCCAATACAAAAAGGGACAGGAGGCCCCCGTCCCTTTTATCGTCATCAAACGTGTGATGCTTCAGTGGCGAACCAGAGTGACAATTCACGCTCTGCGCTCTCCACGCTATCTGAACCATGGATGACGTTTTGTGACATCGTCGAGGCCAAATCGCCACGAATCGTTCCTGGTTGTGCGTCCAGCGGGTTCGTCTTCCCGATCATCAATCGAGAGACGGCGACGATATTTTCGCCTTCCCACTCCATCGCTACAACAGGACCTGACGTTAAGAATTCGACAAGCTCTCCAAAGAACGGCTTTTCCTTATGTTCCGCATAATGCGATTGTGCGACTTCAACCGATGGCGTCAATAGCTCAAGACGGTTCAATGTATATCCTTTGTTTTCGAAGCGCGAGATGATTTCCCCAATCAGACCGCGTTTCACTCCATCCGGTTTTACCATTAAAAATGTCTTTTCCATTCCCCTAATCCCCCTAAATCAATATGTGTACCTTGTACTTTATTAGTGTACACGGTCATCTTGATTATTGAAAGGGTTTACAAGGTGGTTTTTACCATTTTCGTTTCCCGATATACTCGGCGATTTCAATGAGCGAGCGCTTGTCCGGCACGTCCGGCAAGCCATCGAGTCGTTGAATCGCCCGGTTCACGTACCGATCGATTGTCCGCTGGCTTCGCTCGAGCGTCCCGTTGCGTTGCACTTCACGAACGAGCGTATGGGTCGTCGCGTAATCGGATGACTGGTTGACTTGCTGCAATCGGTCAAAGAATTCCGGGTCTTCCGCTGAATAGAAGAGCGGCAACGTTTTGTGACCGTGCTTCAAATCCTCTCCGACCGGCTTTCCGAGTTGAAAGCTTTTCGCGGTGAAATCAAGCAGGTCGTCCGTCATTTGAAACGCCATCCCGATGTCGTAGCCGAACAGCCGCAACTGTTTGACGACTTCGGGTGATGCCCCCGAGACGACGGCCCCGGTCGCGCAACTCGTCTCAATCAAGAGCGCCGTCTTCCGGGCAATCCGATCGAGATATCGTTTCGGGGATTGGCCCCAGTCGTATTGGTCTTGAATCTGATTGATTTCACCGATACAAATCAGTTCCATCGTGTCGGCCATGATTTGCATCACGCGCGGCGAGTCGACCTCAGAAACGAGTCGAATTGCTTCGCCGAACAACGTGTTCCCCGTATACATCGCGACCTGCTCATCATAACGTTCCATGACGGTCGGTTTGCCACGCCGGAGTGTGGCGTCATCGATGACGTCATCATGGACGAGCGAGGCCATATGAATCAGTTCAAGACTCGCCGCCACTTTCGTCAGGCGGATATCTTTCGCTTGACCGAAACCGGCGCTCAGCAATACGAACGCCGGGCGGATCCGCTTCCCGCCCGCATCAAGCAGTTGCTTCGACGCCGCCTCGATGACCGGATGATCCGTATGGACCCGCGTCGACAAGAAGCGGTCGATCTGCTCGATTTCTCGGTTCATGTGGCGATAAAGTCGCTTCAAAGACATCGGTCACCACTTCTTTCCTAGGTGCATGGCACACGCACCGCCGGAGAACGCCTTCACTTCGACTTGTTCGAAGCCTGCCGTCTCGAACATGCGTTTTAGCGTCAACCGATCCGGGAATTGGTCGGTCGACTCTTGAAGCCATTTATATTGATCATATGAGCCGGCGAACACTTTCCCGAATAATGGCATGACCGAGCCGAAATAGAAACGGTACAGCTCGCTAAAGAGCGGCGCTGTCGGTTGGCTCGTCTCGAGACAAACGACCGTCCCGCCCGGCTTCAACACCCGATGCATCTCACGGAGCACCGTCATGTAATCCGGTACGTTGCGAAGACCGAAACCGATCGTCACATAGTCGAATGAGTGATCCCCGAACGGCAATGCCATCGCGTTACCATGGATGAGTTCGATCGTCGGATAAGCGCCCACTTTCTCTTGGCCGACCGCGAGCATATTCTCGGAAAAGTCGAGACCTTTGACGACACCGGTGTTCCCGGCCGCCTCGGCGAGTTGGATCGTCCAGTCCGCCGTCCCGCAGCAGACGTCGAGACATTTCGCGCCTGGGAACACTTGCATGCGACGCATCGTCGCTTTGCGCCACCATTTATGCAAACGGAAACTGATGATCGAGTTCATCGTATCGTAGCTCGGTGAGATTGATTGAAACACGTCATATACTTTTTGCTCTTTTTCTTTCGGTTGCAATACGTAACATCCTTTCCGTTCTAAGCGACAGCGTGCGCCAGGAGCGTCGTTAGCTGTTCTCGTTGATCTTGGCGCAGTACTGTCGCCTTTCGTTCGATGATCGTTTTTCCGTATGTGGTCAAGTAGGATCGACCTATCACCTCAGAAAACGTTTTAATCAATCCGAAGTTCGCTTCCATCCAAGTCGTGACGGGCACGTCCGCATCAAGCGCGAGCGTACATTTCGCCCCATTGACAAGCTGGACCGACCGACCGAAGCGATTGCTATAGTCGGATGGGAACAGAGCCAATATTTTATAAAATTGAGCCGAGGCGAAGTCGCCGGCGAGCACTTTGAGTTGCCGCTCGAGCGAGCCGTTCGGGCAATCCTTTACTTGATCGTGCAGTTCGAGTGCTTGATGTGCAAAATATGTCGCAAGCACGAGCTGACGTTGTTGATTCGATTCGATTTCAATCATCTCGACCATCCAACGAAGTAAAGGCATGTCGACTACGGGTACAATCTCGTGTCTCGTCAAATACGGATGGTTCATGCGTTCTTCGATTTGACGAGCAAGGTCGGTGACAACGGTTTCGTATGTCATCTGTTCCATGCTATCCCCCCTCGTCCTCTTCGTTGTCATTCTGACATAGTATAGCACATTTTTGTCACATTCACGCCATGTGAACTCGCTTTCCGACACAAAAAAAGCCGCCTTTCGGCGACTTATGTATTGCCCATTATTTGACCGCATCTTTAAGCGCTTTACCTGCTTTGAAGGCAGGAACTTTGCTTGCCGGGATTTCGATATCTTCTTTCGTACGTGGGTTGCGACCTTTACGGGCAGCGCGCTCACGAACTTCAAAAGTACCAAAACCGATCAATTGAATTTTATCACCGTTTTGGAGTGCTTCAGTGATAGATTCGAAAGTAGCTTCTACAACTTGTGTAGCTTCTTTTTTCGAAACATTTGCTTTCTCCGCAACTGCTTGGATCAATTCAGTTTTGTTCATCACGATTCACCTCCTCTCACTGAGAGTTTACGGGATTAATCATATCGTACAAACGTTGATATGACAACATTTTTTAAGCAATCGGCCCATATTTGACCCGCTCCGTCGATCAGTTGTTTAAAAACTCGACTTCACCTTGTTCATTAATCGTGTACCCTTGCGAATAAGCCGGGGCGAATGGTGAGTCATTATAGAGCAAATACCGAATGTCCTCACCGACTTTCGGCTCTACATCCGTGTTCTCGAGGGCGTCCTCCAGGTCGGCCCGATAGTCGACAAATAATTGTCCGGTCCCGTCGACGTAAATCGGCAACTCGTTTTCCGTGTACGGGCTCGGGATGCTCGGCTCTTCAGAGACGAAGATGAGGTCGTAATCGACCGTGAATTGATTCTTTCCGAGCGACCCGTCAAACGGGAACTTGCCTTCTTTGGCCCGGAACGCGTTAATGTTCGTCTGCAACTGTTGTAAGCTTTCAGACACCCGTAAATCGATGAGCTTGACCGTCGGCTCCGTCTCGGCGTCCACGAGGACGTATAAGAACAGGCCGCCCCCTTCGAAGCTGTTCGCCGGCGGGTCGGCCAAATAACCGGGCACGAGCCGGGCGAACTCGATCGGATAACGCTCCATGAGCGGCGTCTCGGCCGGTCTTGTTTTAATCGGCAACACCCCGGTCGTCTCCTTGAACGAGTCGACGGCCGTCTGTACCGATGTCAATTGGTCTTCATACGGGACGTTGTCGACCCGGTTCGAATCCGGGAACATACATCCACTGAGCACGGTCGCCGCCAAAAGGCTCGCGACCAAAAGAATCCGTTTCACGTCTTATCCTCCTGTCGGTCCTGAAGCGACCACATAAATCATAATGATCGTCCCAAATAAAAAAATGACGAATGCGATGACGCGGACGAGCGCCGCGAACCATCCCGTTAGTTTCGTATGGCTGACTGCCACCATGAGCGCGGCGATGGCAAACGCCCCGATGCCCGCAAATGAAATCCACATCTTGATGAGTGACGGTGTCACGTTAATCCCCTCGACTTTCTCTATAAATCTTGCTCCGTACATTAGTGTAGCAAAAAAAACAAAGGAACTGAACGAAAACGTCAGTCCCTTTGCTCTAAGTCGCCTTCAAAATGGAACACTTCTTCCATCTCATGCTTCTGTGGGCGTCTCATTAACTTTTGTACTTCATCGTGCGGGCTCTTGCCTTCGAATAACACGTTGTAGAGGGCCTCTGTGATCGGCATCTCGACACCGGCTTCCCGAGCGAGCGTATGCGCCGCTTCACAGGCACGCACCCCTTCCACGACCATGCCCATTTGACCGAGCACGTCTTCGAGCTTTTCACCGCGACCGATCGCGTTCCCGGCACGCCAGTTACGGCTATGCTGGGACGTGGCCGTAACAATCAAATCGCCGATTCCCGTCAAGCCGGAGAACGACGCCGGGTTGGCACCGAGTTTGACCCCGAGTCGGGCAATCTCGACGATTCCGCGTGTCATGAGGGCCGCTTTGGCGTTATCGCCATAACCGAGCCCGTCCGTCATTCCTGCAGCGAGCGCGATGATGTTTTTGAGCGCGCCCCCGTACTCCGCCCCGATGACGTCCGAGTTCAAATACACCCGGAACTGATCGTTCGTGAGCAACTCTTGAATCTCATCGGCCACGTCCAAGTCCTCGCAAGCGATGGTGATGGTCGTCAATTTACGGACGGCCACTTCCTCGGCATGCGTCGGTCCCGTCAAGACACCGATGGCCCGACGTTTCGACGGGTCAATCTCTTCGGCAATAATCTCCGACAGACGTTTATGCGTCTTCGGTTCGATTCCTTTGGCGGCATGCACGAGGACCGTCGGTTCCGTAAGGAGCGCGTTCAATTCACGCGACACCGGACGGATCGCCGAACTCGGGACGACGAGGAACACGATGGAGCGGCCTTTGACCGCTTCCGCCAAGTCTGTCGTCGCCCGAATCGAAGTCGGCAACGGTGCGTCTTTCAAATAGGTCGCGTTCGTGTGTGCCGTGTTGATTTCATGAACGTGATCTTCCTCACGTCCATACAGCAGAACATCATGCCCGTTGTCAGCGAGGACGAGCGAAATCGCCGTTCCCCAGCTCCCCGCGCCGATGACAGCTACTTTTGCCATAGGAGGCACCCCCATTACTAGTTTTTCTGACGAGCCACGATATGAATCGGTGTACCAGTAAAGTCAAATGCGCGGCGAATCTGGTTATCTAGATAACGTTTGTATGAGAAGTGAAGCAACTCTGGATCGTTGACGAACAACACGAACGTCGGCGGCTCGATGGCCACTTGCGTCGCGTAGTTGATCTTGAGTCGTTGTCCTTTGTCCGTCGGTGTCGGGTTCATCGCGACAGCATCGACGATGACGTCGTTCAAGACGCTCGTCGAGATGCGACGGCGATGTGAATCGGCCACTTCTTTGATGACCGGTAGAAGCGTCTGCAACCGTTTCGACGTGAGCGCCGACAAGAAGACGATCGGTGCATAGTCGAGGAACAAGAATTCTTTACGAATCTTCTCTTCCATTTTCTTCATCGTCTTATCGTCTTTGTCGACGGCGTCCCATTTGTTGACGACGAGGACGATGGCTTTCCCTGCTTCGTGAGCGAGTCCGGCCACACGTTTGTCTTGCTCGATGATGCCTTCTTCACCGTCGATGACGACGAGAACGACGTTCGAGCGTTCAATCGCTTTTTGGGCCCGCATGACGCTATAGCGCTCGGTCGATTCGTACACTTTCCCGCGCTTGCGCATCCCGGCCGTATCGATGATGACGTATTCTTGTCCATCCCGTGTGAACGGTGTATCGATGGCATCACGAGTTGTTCCCGCGATGTCCGAGACGATAACTCGTTCTTCTCCGAGAATCGCGTTCGTCAAGCTCGATTTCCCAACGTTTGGACGTCCGATGAGCGAGAACTGGATGACTTCTTCGTTGTACTCATAGTCGTCTTTGTCTGGAGCCAGGTCGAGCACTTTGTCGAGTAGATCTCCGAGACCGAGACCGTGCGTCCCTGAAATCGGGAACGGGTCGCCGAAACCGAGTGAATAGAACTCATACATGAGTTCGCGCATCTCGAAATTGTCGACTTTGTTGACGGCGAGGACGACCGGTTTGTTCGAACGGAACAACAAGTTCGCCACTTCTTCGTCTGCTGCTGTAATGCCTTCGCGTCCGTTCACCATGAAGACGATGACGTCCGCCTCATCGATTGCAAGCTCGGCCTGGTGCCGCATTTGCACGAGGAGCGGCTCATCGCCGACCTCGATTCCGCCTGTGTCGATTAAATGAAACTTACGGTTCAACCACTCACCCGTCCCATAAATGCGGTCGCGTGTAACACCGGGCTTATCATCGACGATCGACACGCGATCTCCGATAATCCGGTTAAAAATCGTGGATTTCCCAATATTCGGGCGGCCTACGATGGCCACTGCTGGAATTCCCATATAAACACCTCTCTAACTTTCATTCAATAAGTCTATCGTTTCTAATTGCAACTGTACTATCATATCACAGGCGAATTTCTGTGACCATACAAAAAGAAGCGGGAGTCTGGCTCCCGCTTGAACGATCGTCTTATTTAGAATCGTCCGAGGTCTCGTCCCCTGTCAATTCAGAGACAGAGAAACCTCCTTGGTCACTATACTCGTCGAGCAACGATTGATCCGCGTCACCGCGTGATGAATCGCTCGACTCGAGCGCGCGCATCGACAACGAGATTTTCTTCTCGTCAAGATGAACGTCGAGTACTTTCACGGTTACTTCTTGGCCTTCTGACAAGACTTCAGATGGTGTCGCGATGTGTCGGTTCGCAATTTGCGAGATATGAAGCAAACCTTCGACTTGCGGCGCCACTTCGACGAACGCACCGAACGTGACGAGACGTTTGACTTTCCCTTCAATCACGTCGCCCGGCTGAATTTTGCCTTCCACCGATTCCCACGGTCCAGGCTGCGTCTCTTTAATCGACAATTTCACTTTCTCATTATCGAGGTCAAGTCCAAGCACTTTCACTTTGACTTTGTCTCCTTCAGTCACAACATCGCTCGGTTTCTCAACTCGGCTATGCGCCATCTCCGAAATGTGGACGAGGCCATCGACGCCGCCGATATCGACGAATGCACCGAAATCTGTGAGACGTTGAACCGTCCCTTCGATGATTTGACCGACTTCGAGCGATTCGAGCGTCTCCGCTTTCTTGGCACTCATTTCTGCTTCGGCAACCGCTTTATGCGACAAGATGACCCGATTTTTCTCGCGGTCAATCTCGACGACTTTAACCGTAATCGGTTTATTCAAGTAGGATGAGAAGTCTTCGACGAAATGGTTCTCTACGAGCGAAGCCGGGATAAATCCACGGATGCCTATGTCAACGACAAGACCACCTTTGACCTTGTCTTTTACCATGACTTCAAACACTTCGCCGGATTCGAATTTCTCGACGATTTGATCCCAAGCTGCCTCGGCATCCACGTCTTTCTTCGAAACGACCACCTCTTCGTCCGTGACCTTTTTCACTTTGACACGGATTTCGTCGTTAACATGGAGTGATTCGTTTAAATCGTCTAAATGCATGCTTGATACTTCGCTGATTGGTAAAATTGCCTCGGTTTTATAACCGATATCGATCAACGCTTGCTTGTCCTCGATTTTGACGACAGTACCGGTCACAATTTGACCTCGATTGATTTCAAAATCAGGCATATCTTTCATTTCTTCGACCATTCCAACACTACCCCCTCACGATGAGTACAAAAAGGAGCGCCCTGAGGCGCTTACACCTAGTATAAACTTCTTATAATTCGAAAGATTTGTCAAGGTGTTATCAGGTTAGTTCCTCTCCTGGCGCGAGATTAAACCTGAAATTAACGAACGTTCCGTGAATGCTGCATGTACAAGTCACCAATCGTCTTCATGATCAAGTCGGCCGCAACTTGAGCGCTCGCCTTGTCCGCTTTCAAACCGCTCATGTCGATCGGTGGCCCGATGACGACTTTCAGCTTCGAGCGGAACTTGTACGTTCCGATGATCGCTACCGGGAGTACCGACGCGTCCGAACGGAGCGCGAAGAACCCGACGCCGGCTTGGGCCTTGCCGAGCGTACCGTCTTTCGACCGCGTACCTTCAGGGAAAATCGAGATCACCTCGTCTTCCTTCAACTTTTGCAAGACGACGCGGAGCGCCTGTCGGTCCCCTTCTCCGCGTGACACAGGAATCTGTCCGGCCCGATTCAAGATGTGTTTCAACACTGGGACGTCAAACAACTCTTTTTTCGCGAAGAAACGGAGCTGCCGCTGTTTCGGCATCGCGCCGGCGAGCATGACCGGGTCCCAGTTCGATTGATGGTTCGAACAGACGATCATCGACCCGTCGAGCGGGACGTTGTCGCGCCCGATATACTCGACACGGAAGCTCAGTCTGCGGATGATATTGACGACAGCTACCGCTAGTCGATACATACCGAACGGTCCATTGTTGAGCGGTTTCATCGTTCAATCACCTGCTTCATCAAATGCTCGATCGCCTCGACGACGCCGTCAATCGACAGCTCGGTCGTATCGAGATAATGCGCATCGTCGGCTTGACGAAGCGGCGCGACCTCACGCTCCGAATCGCGTTTGTCGCGCAAGGCGATCTCGAGCTGTAATTGTTCCAGGTCGCTCGGCAACCCTTTCGCTACGTTCTCCTCGTGGCGACGGCGGGCCCGTTCTTCGACCGTCGCCGTCATGAACACTTTCAAATCGGCGGACGGCAGGACGTGGGTGCCGATATCGCGGCCATCCATGACGATGCCACCCTCGCTAGCGAGGTCACGCTGTAAATCCATGAGGGCATCTCGCACTTCCGGTTGGCGCGCGACGAAACTGACGTTGTTCGTCACTTCGCTCGTCCGGATGACGTCGGTCACTTCGTCAGCGCCATCGAACACGCGTTGGCCGTTCTCGGACGGGACGAGCCGCAAGTCCATATGAGCAATCATCTCGGCGAGTTTCGGTCCATCTTCAAGACCGACCCCGTCTTTGAGGGCACGATACGTCACGGCGCGATAAATCGCGCCCGTATCGATGTAGACGTATCCTAATTTTTTGGCGAGTGTTTTCGCGATCGTGCTCTTCCCGGCTCCGGCCGGTCCATCTAATGCAATCTGTAAAGGTTTATTCATAAAAATTGGGTACCGGCTCATCCCGATACCCGCCTCCTCTCGGTCATTTGTTCCGAGAACATCATACCAGTTTTTTAACGTGAAGAAAATACAGAGCCCGTGCGTTTCCTTGCTTCGAGCTGGGCCCGGAAGCAATAACGTAAAATCGTCTCTTGGTCCCGGTGTGATAACTCTTCGAAACGAAGTGACAATTCTTGTTTCGTCGTCTGTTCGTGAATGCGGACGAGCCGACTCTTGACGCGGAACGTTTGTGGAATCCCGCGGTCGTCATCGATATGGAATGAGACGATGATTGCCTCGTCGACGGCGACCGGGGCCCGATTGGCGATGATGCGCATGCCCCCGGCCGAGACGTCGAGTGACGTCGACTCGAACGACGGGAACGCTTGACCGTCTTCCGCGGACACGGTCACGTGAATCATCTCCGGTACCCGTAAATACTCACGGCGCTGGACACGTTTGATTTTCTTCTCATCCGGCACCGGGAATGCGTAACGAAGCGTCAACTGGGCGTCACTCACCCGTCTCGATATGACGGTGTCGAAGGCGTACAGTTGCTCTTCTCCTTTGAAGAAATAGACGCGCATCGATTCGTCTTCGTGCAAGAAGAACGTCTTTAACGTATCCGTTTCACTTGGGGCCTCGATCCAGACGACTTGATCGTTAATGGCTGCGATTTTCGTCTTTCCTTCTTTTCTCCCTTCGACTTCCACCCGTAACTCTTGACCTACTTTTAACATGAAACGATTCCCCTTTATTCTATTTATATTGGCGATGATTGGAGCGATTAGCGGTGCGGACGAGCAATAAAGCGACCATCCATAAGACGACGATATAGACAACAGCCGGTACTTTGTTCATCGGTTCGACGAGCAAGATGTAGTCGAACATGCCATGCAACAGCGTGGCCGCCATGACAGCGGTGAATAGCCAAAACCGCTCGTGGACGGAATGTTTGGCCCGGCCGAGACAAAACCCCATGACGACGGCGAACAGCGCGTGGCCGCTCACCGGTAGCACGGCGCGCCAGATGGCAATCTCGATTGAGTCGTACACCCATAAATATAGAAAATTCTCTAACGTGGCAAAGCCGAGTGAACAGGCGACCGCATAGAGAATCCCGTCGTAGTAATCATCAAAGACTTTATGTATGTATATTGTATAATAAATCATGAACCATTTAAAAAATTCTTCTAATAGCGCGGTGGCCACGAACGCCTTCCAAAACGGGCCCACGAGCACCCCTTCTTCCACGAACGCATACTGGACGAACATGATCGGAAAGACGAGAATGGCCCCGGCGACGAACGACCGGATCACATAGCCGAGCGGTTCCGCTTCTAGTTCATGTCGGAGATAGAAGTAGGAAAGAAGGGCGAACCCTGGCGCAACCGCAGACAAGGCGATTGCAATCATGATGCATCTCTCCTTTCTCACGTTAAGCATACACTGAAATAGAGGAAAGAAAAAGTAGGGCACGCCTAGAAATTGGAAGAAACGAATAAAAAAGTTGGAGGTCTGTTATGAATCATTTATTACTCATCCACACCGGCGGCACAATCGCCATGTCCCAATCGGGGTCGGGACACGTCATGCCGAGCGAGGTCAATCCGATCGATGCGACGTTGCCAAAAGCGACGGATATCGCCAACATCACGACGAAACACTTCTCAAACATCCCATCCCCGCACATGACGCCTGAAAAAATGCTCGAGCTCGCCCAGTTCATCAATCAACAGCTGACACAAGACACGTACGACGGGGTCGTCATCACCCACGGGACCGACACGCTCGAAGAAACGGCCTATTTCCTTCAAATCACGCTCGGCGCTCCGGTCCCGATCGTCTTGACCGGGGCGATGCGCTCGTCGAACGAGGTCGGCTCCGACGGCGAGTTCAATCTCATCACGGCGCTTCGGGTCGCCCAGAGCGATGTCGCACGCGGCAAAGGCGTGCTCGTCGTCTTCAACGGCGAGATTCATTCCGCCTTCAACGTCACGAAGACGCATACGTCTTCCGTCGACACGTTCAAATCGGTCCACTTCGGGAACGTCGGCATGGTGACGAAAGACCATGTCCTCATCTACAGCCAGCCGACGACGAAACAACCGAAGATGATTTCAACGATCACGAAACGGGTCGCCGTGCTGAAAGTCGTCGCCGGGATGGACCCGGATTTGATTGAGGCCGTGCTCTCGCTCGGTTACGACGGGCTCGTCCTCGAGGTGCTCGGTCAAGGGAACGTTCCGCCATCAATCGTCCCCGCGCTCGAGCTGCTCGTCGAACGTATGCCGGTCGTCATCGTCAGCCGCTGCTTCAACGGCATCGTCCAAGACGTGTACGGCTACGTCGGCGGCGGCCAGCAATTGAAAGAGATGGGCATCATCTTCTCGAACGGCTTGAACTCACAAAAAGCGAGATTGCGGCTCCTCGTCGAACTCGAGGCCGGGTCGTCACAAGCGGTCATGGAGCACAGCTTCAGTTTCCAACAATGAGTTGGTGACTTGCCAACCGATTCGTCCTTCCATACAATGAGGGATGAGGTGATTTCATTGAATAAACACGCTATCGTCGTCGGCGCCGGACCGTGCGGGCTGTCGGCTGCGATTGAATTGGAACGCATCGGCATCTCGTGCACGATTATCGAGCGCGGCAATATCGTCGATGCCATCTATCGGTATCCGACCCATCAGACGTTTTTCTCGTCTGCCAACTTGCTTGAAATCGGGAACATCCCGTTCATCTGTAAAGATTTGAAACCACGGCGTCAAGACGCGCTCGTCTATTATCGGGAAGTCGTCAGCCGGACCGGGCTCGATGTCCATCCGTTCGAGACGGTCGAAGCGGTCGAGCGGACCGAGACCGGTTTCGTCGTGACGTCACGACACGACCGGGACGGCGCCAAAGAGCGTCAGGCCGACTACGTCATCTTGGCGACGGGCTATTACGGTCGTCCCCGTCGACTCGACGTGCCCGGTGAAGAGTTGCCGCACGTCGCCCACTATTTCAAAGAGGCGCATCCGTTCTATCGGCAACGCGTCACGGTCATCGGCGGGAAGAACTCCGCCGTCGATGCGGCCATCGAGCTCGAGAAGGCCGGGGCCCACGTCACCGTGCTCTATCGCGGGGACGGCTACAGTCCTTCCGTGAAGCCGTGGGTGTTACCGACGTTCGACTCGCTCGTCCGTCATGACAAAGTGCGGCTCGAACTCGAAGCGGAAATCGTCCGCATCGAACCGCATTACGTCGTCTATCGCCAACATGGCGAAGAACTGCGGCTTGAGTCCGATCACGTCCTCGCCATGACTGGTTACTTGCCCGACCATGGCCTGTTCGCCAACGCCGGGGTGCACATCGACGAAGAGACCGGTGTGCCGGCATTTGACGAAGCGACGTATGAAACGAACGTCGATGGCCTATTCATCGCCGGTGTCGTCGCGGCCGGGAATGACGCCAACAAAATCTTTATCGAGAACGGCCGCTTCCACGGCCAAGCTATCGCCGAGACGCTTCGGGAACGCAACGGCGTGACGTCATAATCGACATCGAAAAAGGGAGGACCTGATGCCAGGTCCTCCCTTTCGTATGGTATTATACCCAACCGCGGAAGCGCGACGCTTCTGCCATCTTGCGCACGCCGACCATATAGGCGGCGAGACGCATGTCGACCTTACGGGCCGACGAGGTATTGTATACGGTATTGAACGAATGGACGAGCACTTTCTCAAGCTTCTCTTCCACTTCCTCTTCAGTCCAATAGTACCCTTGATTGTTTTGAACCCACTCGAAGTAGGACACCGTCACCCCGCCGCTTGAAGCGAGCACGTCCGGGACGAGCAGGATGCCGCGTTCCGTCAAGATGCGGGTCGCCTCGTTTGTCGTCGGTCCGTTCGCGGCTTCGACAACGATGGACGCCTTGATGTTGTCGGCGTTATCCTCGGTGATTTGATTCTCGATCGCGGCCGGGACCAAGATGTCGCAGTCAAGTTCGAGCATCTCTTTGTTCGAGATGGTGTTCTTGAACAACGTCGAGATCGTCCCGAACGAGTCACGACGGTCGAGCAGATACGGGATGTCGAGTCCGTTCTCGTCATGGATGGCTCCATACGCATCGCTGACGGCGATGACTTTCGCACCGGCGTCATGCATGAACTTCGACAGGAAGCTACCCGCGTTGCCGAACCCTTGGACGACGACGCGAGCGCCTTTCAACTCGATTCCGCGACGGAGCGCCGCTTCTCGAATCATGATGGCGACACCTTTTGCCGTCGCCGTCTCGCGACCGTGCGAGCCACCGAGCACGAGCGGTTTCCCGGTGATGAATCCTGGTGAGTTGAATTCATCGATGCGGCTATACTCGTCCATCATCCATGCCATGATTTGCGAGTTCGTGAACACGTCCGGTGCCGGGATGTCTTTCGTCGGTCCGACGATTTGACTGATGGCCCGAACATAACCACGGCTCAACCGCTCAATCTCACGGAAACTCATCTCACGCGGATCACAGACGATTCCACCTTTACCGCCGCCATATGGTAAGTCGACGATGCCGGCTTTCAAGCTCATCCAGACCGACAACGCCTTCACTTCGACCTCGGTCACGCTCGGGTGGAATCGGATTCCACCTTTTGTCGGTCCGACGGCATCGTTATGTTGCGCACGATATCCTGTGAAAATCTTGGTCGATCCATCATCCATCCGTACCGGGATGCGGACGGTCAACATCCGAAGCGGCTCTTTCAAGAGCTCGTACATCTCTTCTGGATACCCGAGTTTATCGAGCGCCTCGTGTATCACTTCTTGTGTCGATTCAAGGATGTTTTTTCGTTTTTGATGACCTTTTTCTTGATCCGTAATCATGAAGGTTTCCTCCCCTAAATTGTCGATTCTCCCCCAAGAATCAACCTCGTATTCGTTTAAAAGTATATCTGATACGCGCCCAATTTGAAAGGCTTTTACAAAAATAATGAAAGCGTTTTCTAAAATGAAAAAAGAAGGGGGTGCCCCTTCTTACTTTTCAAGCGCGAGTGCGATGAATCGCTCCAACAGTTCACCGTACGAGATCCCGACGGCGCGGGCGCTGTCCGGGAACAGGCTGAGCGGTGTCATGCCAGGCAGTGTGTTCGTCTCTAAAACATAGGCGAGTCCGTCCTCTGACACGAGGAAGTCCGAGCGGGAGTATCCGCTGCAGCCGAGCGCACGGTGCGCTTGAACTGCGGCCGCTTGAACCTCTTCCGTCAAAGCAGCCGGCAACTCGGCCGGACAGACGTGAATCGATCCACCTTCTGAATACTTCGACTCATAGTCATAAAACTCGTTTTTCGGGATAATCTCGATGACCGGGAGCGCGGCTTCAGCACCATGGTTCCCGAGTACAGGGACCGTCAATTCACGGCCTTTGATATATTGTTCGACCAAGACGGCCGTATCGCATGCGAACGCTTTGTCGATCCCTTCACGGAGCATCGTCTCATCCATCGCGATCGTCAATCCGTTCGAAGAGCCTTCTTGGGCCGGTTTGACGACACATGGGAATTCATCGCCCCACTCAACGATTTTCGCGTCGATGTCGTCCCCTGTCTCGATGAGGACGTCACGAGCGATCCGAATGCCGGCAGCGGCGAAGATGATCTTCGCACGGGCTTTGTCCATCGCGAGCGCGGACGCCAACACACCCGAACCTGTATACGGCAAGCCTGCCATCTCCAAGAGTGACTGCACGCGTCCGTCTTCACCGTATTTGCCATGCAAGGCGCTGACGACGACGTCGGCTTGAAGCGTCAACAGCTCATCGGCCCGCTCCGGGTGAAAATCAATGGCCACGACGTCGTGACCTCGTTCTTTGAGCGCTTCAATCATTCCTTTACCACTCGTGAGCGACACTTCACGCTCACCTGATACACCACCATATAATACCGCGACTTTCATCCAATCTCTCCTTCAGCTAGCTACTCCAAAGTTCAAGTTTTATCATACCATGTGTCGGCCGAAAACAATAGAAACAGAACAGTAAAAAAGCCGTACTTACGCGAACGTATCGTACAGCTGTTTCACGGCCTGTTCAGTTTGAATCGTCTTGCCGTACTCCATCATGACGTACGGGCTGACGGTCGTCGTCCGACCGTACTCCGACAAGATGGCGGCCAGACGCTCTTCCACGTCCGGTTTGAGCACCTCGACAAAATGCAGGTAGTACTTTCCCTCATAATGATAGAACGCCCCGCCCTGCTCGGTGTCTCGCATATGCGGGAACAAGCGAATCGAGGCGTTGATGACGTCCTCGATATCGTCAAATTGATAAATCAAATGATGAATCACATCGATGGTGAGCCGAATCTCGACTTGTTCTTGATCCGATTCCGGTACGGGCGCATCGACTTTCTGAACGTCGATGACGAGCCCGTCACGGGGAAACATCGTCACGTTCAAGTCGACGGTCCCTTGCGGCATGAAGCCAAACTCCGCTTCCGCCGTCTCGAGCAATTCCCGCCACAGGTCTTGACCGCTCTCCCCCACGATAGTATCGATGGCGATACCTCGGGTGGACAGGTCGCTCGCGGTCAAATATACCCTTAAATGTTCTTTTGTTTGTTTTTCAAATCTCAAACGAAAACCTCCAAAGAATAATCGATCCTACTTTATAAGCTACTCCCGTTTGAGCGAGCTGTCAAATAGTTGACAACCACTCGGTCCATGCTTCGGGCGTATCCCCGAGGAAGGCCGATCCGAACTCGGACGCGTTCAAACTGACCGCATAACCACCGGCCCCGATGACGAGGTTCGGGTGGTCGGCTTGAATGAACCGCATCGCGTCTTTCAGACCATCGAGGTGTTCCGTCAACGTACATGAGAAAATCAGGCATTTGGCATCGATATCGTGCAATGCCTCGTTCAAATCCTCTTTCGGGAATCCCGCGCCGAGGAAAATCACGTCATAACCATATTGACGCAAGTATAGCGTCACAAACAAGAGCCCAATCTCGTGCATCTCGCCTGGGGCACAGACACAAATGATGCGCGGCAAAAAAGGATTCATCGGCATTTGGAGCGAGAGCGTCGATAGGCGGGCACGCAAAAAGGCCGTCGCAAAATGTTCGTGCGCGATCGTAATCGTCCCGTTCTCCCAACGTGTCCCGATTTCCATCAATAACGGACCGATGATATCTTTCGTAACCTTTTCAAAACTAAACGTATTAAAGGCACGATTAATCAAATCGTGCGCCTTACGTTCATCAAATGAAAGTAATGCCTCGAGCAACCCGTCCATCAGCTCCTCGTCATACAGGCGGGCAGGCTTCGGCTTCGGGGCTTCATGTAGCTGATGAATCGCTTGGGACACGGTCAATCCTTCCCGTTGTTTTTCGACGACCCATTTGATCTTCTCGACGTCTTGGTCGGAATACAATCGATGACCCGAATCGGTCCGGCTCGGAACGATGAATTGATAGCGTCGTTCCCACGCTCGGATTGTGGTCGGGTTGACTCCGGTGAGTGACGCGACCGTCTTGATAGAGTACTTCGGCACAGCAGCCCCTCCTTTCCTACTAGTTCTTCTCTATCAGTATAGACCCATCTGTACGGCTTTACCTGTTTTATTGTGCAAATCTTGTGAGAAATTGGTGAGATTGTGCATATTCACAAGTCCATGAACCTATTCATAAAAAAAATACGACGTTCGCGTCGTATTGTTTAGAAAAAGATGTCGTGACGACCTATATATAAAAATACAAGAATAATGGCAAACATCGTCAATGTCAGCATCATGGCGAGCGGTCGCTTCAGCCAATTGTCGTTCAATTTCTCTTTTCGCTCATGCTCTTGCCGTTCAGCGCGAGATGGCAACGTGTCCACCACTTGTTCACGAAGTGAGTCCGCTTGGTTCCGATGTCGCAACGTGTGCCCTCCTTTACCTTTTTTATCATTTTACTATGATATCAATCAAAGGAAAAGATACGAGCCAACCGATGTTTCCAATCTGTCACATTTTTAGACACAAGTTGTTCCGACGGCGGGAAGTCGATTTCACCGCAGACATCACAACAATCGCTCTGCTTGACCGGCTGCTCCGAGAAATAATTCAACAAATAATCGCGCCGGCACGTCTTGATGAGGGCGTAGTCCATCATCTGCCCCAGTTGACGATACCGGGCCCGCTTTCTATCTTTTACCCAATCCACCGCCTCGGCAAGCGTCCGCTCGGCAAGCATCTGATTCAGCAATCCCCAAACCGGGTCTTCCTCGTTCAACCGCAACAAGCGCGGCAATTGGGCCAGGCTCGTGCCATTGTCCCGTTCAAAATAGGCGAGTCGGATATCTTTGTCTTTCGGATATTGCTGGTCAATTAAGAATTGTTGAATCCGCTCATCCCCATCGGCGTATAACAAGACGGCGAAAGCCGGCTCTCCGTCACGGCCAGCGCGACCAATCTCTTGCATGTACGCCTCAAGCGTGGCCGGGATTTGATAATGGATGACGGAACGGACGTTATCTTTATTGACACCCATCCCGAACGCACTCGTGCACACCATGATTGCGACTTCATCACCTAAAAATTGCGACTGTACGAGGCGCCGGTCCTCGGTCGACATACCGCCGTGATAAAACAAGGCGTCATCGAGATGAAGGGCGAGCGCTTCGGCCTCACGTCGCGTCGCCGTATAGATGACGGCCGGTTTTGGCACGTCGTGGACGAGTTCGCTCAGACGGCGCATCTTATCTTCTGACCCGAGACGTTCCACGATAAGGCGAATCTCGGGACGGTTCGCCGAATGGACGAACTGTGCTGGCGAGAAGAGCGCCAGTTTCTCGACAATGTCTCGTTTCACCGTCTCCGGTGCGGTCGCCGTGACGGCCATACATTGCGGACTGCCAAGCTGTTTGCGCAGTTCACCGAGACGTGCATATTCCGGCCGGAACTCATGACCCCACTGCGAGATACAGTGCGCCTCGTCGACGACGAGCATTTGGATTTTGGTGCGCGCTAGCGCCCGTGTCACGTGCGGCACGGCAAGTTGCTCCGGCGACAAATACAAGAAGCGGTAGCGTTTCAAATGATTTAAAATCTCTTGTTTCTCTTCGAGCGTCTCCATCGATGTCAATCGAGCGACCCCGCGTTCGCCGCGCTCACGGATATGAAGCATCTGATCCTCGATCAGGGACAAGAGCGGCGAGACGATGATCGTCAACCCGTCGTTCTTGATATAGGACGGGAGTTGGAACGTCAATGACTTGCCGGCCCCGGTCGGCATGATGGCGAGCACGTCCTGCCCGTCGGCGACCGCATCGATCACTTCGCGCTGCCCCGGACGGAAACTGTCATAGCCGAACACCCGCTTCAACGTCTTCTCAAACAAATGTCTCACCTCGTTTCAATCGTGCGAACACCAATCGGATTTGATAATAACTGATTCCGTCGACTTGTTCAAAAATCGGTTTGAGCGCCCAGCTCGACTCGTCACGCAACTGCTCGACTTGCTGAATTTGCTCGAGCGGGACGAATTGATCGAGCGGGAATTCGTCCAAGTACATCGCCATCTCGACGACGTGATCCTCAATCGTGCTGGTACGTAACCGCCGCTGTGACTGGACTTGTTGGAACGAGCGGCCGGCCAAGAACTGTTCATACGAGCCCTGCGCCGACAACGTCATCCGATCGCTCGATAAACCGTGGGCGAATCCTAACAGTTTCGCATCGCGTGGCAGTTTCCAGAGGAGCGCATTCCACCCGGCCAAGAAGTAGAGCCGGGCCGTCCGGGCGTCGACGTCGAGAAGGGCCGCGATTTGCTCATACGTATACCCGGTCTCGAACGCTCCCGTGAACCGGTAAACAACGGCGGTCGCATACGGGTCGCCAATCTCTTCAAGCGCCGTCTCGAGCTCGTGGTGGAAACTTTGAATCAACGGTCGCCAGTCGCGCTCGGTCCGCACGATTTGCTTGACCCAACGTTCGGCCAAACGGTCGGCCTGGACCGGATAAAACGTTCGCTCATGCTCGCGCGACATGAACGTCTGCACGAACAGGCTGAGCCGTTTCCAAGTCATCGTCGTATAATCCCGATACTCGCCGCCGAGACGGTCGAACAAGTCGCTGACGGCCTCGGGCGAAGCGAGCATCGCCCCGGCTTCGGTCAAGGTGAAACTCGAGCGGTTGAGCCAGCCTCGCTTCTCGAACGAGGCGAGCAATTTCTCATAGTCATACTTCGTGTAGGGGAACAAGCCAAAAATCGGTTCCAAATCATAAAAAAAGGCATCTTGCAGCGTCGTCGCCGATCGTTTACCGTTCAATACATGAAACAAACTGCGCTCGCTGCGTTCCCCTTTTAAGCGTTGGATGGATAACAACAATACCCCGTCCGCTAAATGAACCATCGTTCCACCTCCTTGTTAAAATTATGCTTCCAAAACGTTATTCGTTTCCTCATTGAAATATTTGGGTATGTAGACTACAATTACTCATAGTCAGTAGAAAACAATTTCTATGCAGAGAGACGAAACGTATGGAGGGTTACAAATGGCAAAATTTACGATTGTTGATAAAGATACATGTATCGCATGTGGGGCCTGCGGAGCAGCCGCCCCGGACATCTTCGACTATGATGACGAAGGCCTCGCGTTCAACTTGATGGACGACAACACGGGGACGATTGAAGTGCCGGATGAATTGTATGAGGACTTGATGGACGCGTTCGAAGGTTGCCCGACCGACTCAATCAAAGTCGCGGACGAATCATTCGACGGCGACGCACTCAAGTACGAATAAGCGAGACATGTGTGCCATCTCGGCGCACATGTCTTTTTTTATCGTGTCGCTTTACGGAAACCGGCCTCCCGCGCCTCCGCTTCTGTACAGAACATCTCTTCCGGGTTCGTCCGCTCATAGCTCGCTCCGCCCGGAACATGATAGATCTTCTCTCCGTCACGATTGATATTCCCTTTTATGTCACACCCGTCTGTGTCTCGCTTCGGCTGGGCCGGCTCAGTCGCCTCGTGGTCGAAACCGTTGCCGGTCACATAGTCCTCTAGACTCCAAATCCCGAGCAACTCCTGACGCGCAGCCCGTTCGACGTCCCGGAACGCATCGATATGTTGCGTGTTCGGTGCGTACACATAGGCGACGCGCGCCAGCCCACGCCGTAACAATTCCTCGTTCAACATCGCATCGTCGTACCAGACATAGGCGAGTGTCCGTTGATAGCGATCATAGCGTCCGACGTCATACTCGAGCGTGATCGTATCCCCTTCTGGCAGCCAACGCTCGACGAACGCTTTTGCATCCTCCCCGAACGGTTGAACCGGCAGCGTCGGATGACTCGTCTCCGGCGTATCGACGAGCAAGAGACGAATCGATTCGGTCGCCCCGTTCTCAAACTCGACTTTGAGCGTGTCTCCGTCGATGACGCGATCGAGCGTGACCGTCTCGGTCTTGCCGAGCGGCTGTGCGACTTGTCTTGTGACCGATGCCGATGGAAAATCGCCCTCGAGTTCGACGAGCGATTCCGGCGGGTCGATTTGTTCAGCGAACCAGTCATCGACAGCGCAACCCGCGAGCGAGATGCTCAGCACGACGGCGATCAGCAGTTGCCACCATTTTTTCAATTGTCTCACCTCTACACCAGTATAACAAAAAAGGTTGTTTGACTTAAGCGTCAAACAACCTTGGTGAAATGGACATTTGTCCTTTTGATGATTAGCGTTTCCCTTTAATATATGGGATACCGACCGATTTCGGTGCATCCGCACGTCCGACGACACCCGCGAGCGCGAGAATCGTGAGCGCATACGGCGCAATCAAGAGCAATACTTGTGGCACGTTGCTAATGATCGGCAAGTTACTACCGATAATCGACAACGCTTGGGCGAAACCGAAGAAGAGACCGGCTCCGAGCGCGCCGAGCGGGTTCCACTTCCCGAAGATCATGGCGGCGATGGCCAAGAAACCTTGACCGACGATTGTCGTCCCACTGAAGTTCGTCGTGACCGTGACGGCGTAGACCGCACCAGCGAGACCGCCGAACGCACCAGAGAGCATGACGCCCATGAAGCGCATTTTCGTGACGTTGATTCCCATCGTGTCAGCCGCCATCGGGTGTTCCCCGACTGAACGGAGACGAAGGCCGAATGGCGTCTTGAAGATGACGAACCAGACGACGAACGCGAGCGCGATGGCGATGAACGACGTGTACTGAACGTTGATGAAGAACATGCGTAACACCGGGATATCCGATAAAATCGGCACGTTCTCTTTCGCGATCCGATACTCGATGAAATCGGTCTGTCCTTTGTTATAGAGGACACGGACGACGAAGATGGCGAGACCGATCGCGAGCATGTTGATGGCGACCCCGAGCACCGTCTGGTCAGCACGCCAGAGAATGGCCGGCACTGCCAAGAAGAGCGAGAAGAGCGCACCGACGACCATGGCGACCAAGAGCGAGATCCAAGGACTGAGACCGCCGAGCCCCATGTTCGTCAACGTGAGCGTCGTGATAATCCCCGTCGCGGCACCGATGACCATGATGCCTTCTAAAGCGATGTTGACGACACCCGAGCGTTCACTGAAGATGCCGCCGAGCGCAGCGATGATGAGTGGAGTCGCATAGGCCAACGCGACCGGAACGACGATATAGAGGACTTCTAAGAAGCTCATTTTTTCTCCACTCCTTTCTTACGATTTCCTTTGACTTTGTCAATCACGTAGTTGAACGCATAACCAGACGCCACGAAGATGACGATGGCGGCGATGATGACTTTGACGAGCTCAGACGGAATGTTGGCGCCGAGCTGCATCGCGAGTCCACCGATGTTGAGGCCGGCGAACAAGATGGCTGCCAAGACGACACCGATGGCCGTGTTCGCTCCGAGAAGGGCGACGGCAATCCCGTCGAATCCGACTCCGGTGAACGAAGCGCTGAGCGTCATGCCGTTGAACGTACCGAGGCCTTCCATCGCGCCGGCGAGTCCAGCGAACATACCTGAGATGACGAATGACAGGATGATGTTGCGATTGACGCTCATCCCTGCGTATTGTGACGCGTGTTTGTTGAAACCGACGGCACGGAGCTCATAGCCGAGCGTCGTCCGTTGCAAGATGTAGTAATAGACGATGGCCGCGAGCACGGCGATGAGGACACCCCAGTGCAAGCGCGAGAACTGTGTCATTTCTTGAAGCCACGGCGACGCGAGCGACGCCGACTCGTTGATTGACTCGGTCCGTTCATTCGTTACCCCGATGACGCTACGCAAAATCGCGTTCGTCGTATAAAGGGCGATATAGTTCATCATGATCGATGTGATAACTTCGTGGACGTGGAACTTGGCCTTCAAGAAACCAGGCACGAACGCCCAGAGCGCTGCTGCGAACATCGCCGCGAGAAGCGCGAGTGGAAGGTGGATGAACATCGGCAAATCGAAATTGATTCCGACGTAAACCGCTGCCACCCAACCGATTAGCACTTGACCTTCGACCCCGATGTTGAAGAGGCCGGTCCGGAACGCGAATGCGACCGCTAAACCTGAGAAGATGAGCGGCGCTGCGGCGCGTAGTGTTTCTCCGATTGCATATGGGCTACCGACCATACCTTCGAACAATGACGAGAACCCTTGAACCGGGTCGTATCCGCCAATCAGCATGACGATTGCCCCGACGAGAAGTCCCATCAAAATCGACAAGAGCGGGATGAGCAGTCGATTGAATCCTAGCTTATTCATACTGTTTCTTCTCCTCTCTTACCGCCGGCCATCAAGAAGCCGAGTTCTTGCTCGGTCGTCTCTTTCGGATCGCGAATCCCGACAATCTTGCCTTCATACAAGACGGCGACGCGGTCCGCGACGTGTAAAATCTCTTCGAGTTCGAACGAGATTAAGAGGACGGCACGTCCTTTTTCACGTTCTTTGATGAGTTGCTCATGAATGAACTCGATCGCTCCGACGTCAAGTCCGCGCGTCGGTTGGGCCGCAATCAACAAGTCAGGCGAGCGGTCGACCTCACGGGCGATAATCGCTTTCTGCTGGTTACCACCTGACAAGGCGCGGGCCGGCACATCGACTGATGGAGTTCGGACGTCAAACTTCTCAATCAACGCTTTCGCTTTCTCCGCCACGGCTTTATAGTTCATCAAGCCCCGCTTCGAGAACGGCTCTTTATAGTACGTCTGCAGGACCATGTTGTCCCGAATCGAATAGTCGAGGACGAGTCCGTGCTTATGACGATCTTGCGGGATGTGCCCGACGCCAGACTCCGTCACTTTACGCGGCGTGAATCCGGTCACGTCTTTCCCGTTCAACAATACTTTTCCAGACTCCGGTTTCTTCAAGCCTGAGATGGCTTCAATCAACTCGGTCTGCCCGTTCCCGTCAATTCCGGCGATGCCGAGAATCTCACCAGAACGAATTTGTAAATCCAAGCCGTCGACGGCTTCTAGTCCGCGACTGTCTTTGACGACGAGTTTTTGGACGTCGAGGACGACTTGCTGTGGATCTGCCTTGGAATATTCCGCATCAAAGTTAACTTCACGTCCGACCATCATTTCAGCCAAACGGTCTTCGTTGACCGTCTCATCGATATCGACGGTGCCGATATAACGTCCGCGACGGATGACCGTACAGCGGTCGGCTACTTGCATGATCTCTTTCAGTTTATGTGTGATCAAGATGATCGATTTGCCTTCCTCAATCAAACGCTTCATGATTTGAATGAGTTCTTGAATCTCTTGTGGCGTCAATACAGCGGTCGGCTCATCAAAAATCAAAATCTCAGCGCCCCGATAGAGCGTCTTCAAAATTTCAACACGTTGTTGCATCCCGACCGAGATATCTTCAATTTTGGCATCCGGATCAATGCGGAGGCCGTATTGTTCCGAGATGTCCATCACTTTTTTACGTGCCGTGGCCCGGTCGACCGTCAATCCACTCTTTGGCTCTGAGCCGAGGATGATGTTCTCGGTCACAGTGAACTTCTCGACGAGCATGAAGTGTTGGTGTACCATACCGATTCCAAGGTCGTTGGCGATGTTCGGATTCTCAATGTTCACTTTCTCCCCGCGCACGCGGATCTCCCCGCCTTCCGGCTGATAAAGACCGAATAGGACGTTCATGAGCGTCGATTTTCCGGCACCGTTCTCGCCGAGCAACGCATGAATCTCGCCTTTACGCAATTGGAGGGTGATATTGTCGTTGGCAACGAACGTTCCGAACTCTTTGCGAATATTGAGCATTTCAATTACATATTCCAAGAAAGTCCACCCCTAACTTTAAGTAAAGGGAGACCGCATGGGTCCCCCCTAACTCAATGAATTATTTTACTGTTTTCATGAACTCTTCGAACTCAGCGTCAGTCGCTGGAGCCGTGATGTCTCCATCGATCAACTGTTGACGGTACTCATCAACTTTTGTGAGGACGTCAGCTGCAACGTTCTTATCCGAAGTCTCAGCAATCCCTACGCCATCATCTTTCAACGAGAACTCAACGATTTCGCCGGCAGGGAACTTATCTTCCATTGCAAGTTTCGATACTTCGTAAGTAGCCGTGTCAACACGTTTTACCATTGAAGTAAGCGTTACGTTTTCTGGAAGACCTTCTTCGTACTGGTCACGGTCAACACCGATGACCCATACATCTTCGCCGTTCTTCTTACGGTTTTTCGCTTCTGTGAATACCCCTACCCCTGTACCACCTGCTGCGTGATACACGATATCAGAACCTGCTCCATACATACCTGAAGCGATGGCTGTACCTTTTTCAGCTGAGTTGAAGTCTTCCGCGTACTTCACGTCGATTGTCGCATCCGGGTTAACGGCCATGACACCAGCTTTGTAACCGTTCTCGAACTTCTTGATCAAGTCAGATTCAACGCCGCCGACAAATCCGACTTTGTCAGTTTTCGTAGTAAGACCTGCGACAACACCGACGAGGAACGAACCTTCTTGCTCTTTGAACGTGATCGATGCGACGTTTGGTGCATCAACGACCATATCGACGAGCGCGAAGTTGTTGTCTGGGAACTGTTCAGCAACTTTTTGGATGTCTTCTCCCATCAAGAAGCCGATTCCGTAAATCAAGTCGAAGTTATCGCGTGCCAATTGCTGCAAGTTCGGCTGGTAGTCCGCTTGTTTCGATGATTGAAGATATTTGAAGCCTTCGTTTTCAGTCAAGTTGTTGTCTTTCCCGAACTTCGTAAGACCTTCCCAAGCTGATTGGTTGAACGATTTATCGTCGACACCGCCAGTATCGGTTACCATCGCTACTTTGAAGTCGCTACCTTCGCCGCCGCCTTCGTTGTTTGAAGCACCTTCATTGTCATCCCCGCCACATGCTGCGAGTACTGTTGAGAGTGTGAGACCTGCTGCTAAAGCTGAGAGAATCGTTTTTTTCTTGTTCATCGTCGTGTTTCCCCTTTCGGATCATAACAATTAAGGTTGTCATGTCATCAGTAGTCTTTACACCGGTATAAGAAAGCGCTTTCACGCTGTTACCCAAAAATAACCGTTTCCAGATAAAACGAACGTGCTTAGACGCGTTTGCGAACGACGTGGAAGTCGAAGCGGTCCGCTCGGAAAAAGTTCGCCGAATCGAGCAGCGGTAAGTCGCTCTCATCGTAGTGCAACTGCTTTAATGCCAGTAACGGTTGGTCCGTTTGAAGTTGCGTCGAGATTTCTGCGTTCACATTCGGTTCGATGTGCGTGATCGCATAAGCGACCCGACGTCCTACCTCTTGTTCGAGCGCATCAAACAACGACTTTCCTTCCGTCAACGCTTTAGGATTCGAGACGAGGTGTGCCGGAATTTTATCGACACAGTATACAACTGGCGTCTCGTCTGCATAACGAATCCGGACAATCCGATAAATCGGTGAGTTCGGTTCAATTTTCAGACGCTCGGCTTCTCTCTCGGTCGCTAGAACCTTTTCGGCCACCAATACTTTCGTTCCTGGTGTCATCTTGGCGCGCATAATCATGTCCGTGACACTGAACAGTTCTTCAATCCCAGAAGTGAACGGAGGTTTTGAACTGATGAATGTTCCGACGCCATGTTTCCGCACGACAAATTTCTCGTCTTCGAGGATACGAAGGGCTTCCCGGAGTGTCGCTCGACTGACTCCTAGTTGCTTCGACAACTCGAACTCTGAAGGGAGCTTCTCTCCTTCACGATAGACACCATCGTCGATATCTTGCTTGATTTTCTCAATCACGCGAAGATAGAGCAAGCGATGATCGAGCTTGATCGACATGGGCCTCACCACCTTTACCTATTCTAACCAGTGCTCAGACATCTGACGTATGAATGTCCTTGCCAATATTAAGTATAGGGATTCGAGAATTAGAACGCAATACTTTTTGTTCGGAATCAGGGAAATATTTTAATGTGAAGGGATTATGTATACCTCTTAGTCTATATTACCTGTTGTTGAGCCGTTTGAAAAGAAAACGTAAAATGTAAACGGTATTAAAAAATGAAAGCGGTTCAACGTTTTTAGTAGTATGTCTTAATGGATCAAATAGGTCAGATGTGCTATATTAGTTCATATTAACAGGATTCCCTACTGGGACAACCTGTTCGAACCAATCGATTTCAAAATACATAAAAAAACGAACGATTAGGAATGATTCTACCTAATCGTTCGTTTTATTTTTTATACTTCAGGTTGGTTGATGAGCACTTTGCGTGGCTTCGAGCCTTCTGACGGCCCGACATATCCAGCCTGCTCGAGCGAATCGATCAATCGGGCGGCCCGATTGTACCCGATGCGGAATCTTCGTTGAATCATCGAAGTGGATGCCGTCTCTTGCGTCAAGATGAATTGAACGACTTCTTCGAATAACGAATCGTCCGAGTCGATTGTAGTGACTTCCTCTTCTTTTGGCATCATCGCCTCGACATATTGGGCCCGTTGTTGGGCGATGACGTGATTGACGACCGTTTCGACTTCTTGATCCGAGACGAACGCGCCTTGGACACGAATCGGTTTGTTCATCCCATTGGCGAGCATGAGCATGTCACCCCGTCCGAGCAACTTCTCGGCCCCGCCACCGTCAAGAATCGTCCGTGAATCCGTTTGTGACGAGACCGCGAACGCAATTCGTGACGGGATGTTCGCTTTGATGACACCGGTTATGACATCGACCGATGGACGCTGCGTGGCGAGCACCATATGAATCCCGGCTGCCCGCGCCATCTGGGCGAGACGCATAATCGCGTCCTCGACGTCGTTCGAGGCGACCATCATCAAGTCGGCCAATTCATCGACGATGACGACGATGAACGGTAGGCGCTTCGCATCCTCATCGTCGGACTTGTCGACGAGTTCGTTATAGCCTTCGATGTTCCGGACGCCATAGCGGCTGAACAACTCATAGCGCCGCTCCATCTCGGCGACGACTTGTTTGAGCGCTTGGGCCGCTTTCTTCGGATCGGTCACGACCGGCGTCAACAAGTGCGGGACACCGTTATAGACGTTCAACTCGACCATTTTCGGGTCGATCATCATGAGCCGGACCTCATCAGGACGCGTCCGCATCAAGAGCGACACGATCATGCCGTTGATACAGACCGATTTCCCGGAACCGGTCGAACCGGCGACGAGCAGATGCGGCATCTTGTTCAAGGCGATCGTCACCGTCTCGCCGCTGATACTGCGGCCGAGGGCGACGAGGAGCGGCGACTGTTCACGCTTGACCGGATCGGCCTCGAGCACTTCACGGAGACAGACCGGCGCCACTTCCTGGTTCGGCACTTCAATCCCGATGGCCGCTTTGCCCGGAATCGGTGCCTCGATCCGAATATCTTTCGCGGCGAGGGCGAGGGCAAGGTCGTCACTGAGCGAGGTGATGCGACTCACTTTGACCCCGATATCCGGTTGCAGTTCATACTTCGTCACGGTCGGACCGAGATGAATCTTCAATACTTTCACGCCGACACCGAACGATTTGAGCGTTTGGACGAGTTTCGTCGCGTTCGCTTTCAAGCGGGCGTTCTCGCCGGACAAGTCGGTGACGACCGGTTCACTGAGAATCGAGAACGTCGGTAGCTCATACGTGTCCGACACGTCTTGTGACGCCGTCATCATCATATCTTCGGTCGGCAGGTCGGCCACTTCTTCCGACGGTACCGTCTCGTCCACTTTCGGACGCTTCTCGGCGACGACTTTCTCGCTGAACCCGACGATCGGGATATCATGCATCGTCACCGCGTCCGCCTCGGGCTCGGCTTCGGCAGGTGTCGGCTCGACCTTCGCCGGGGACGGGACGGCCTTCTGACGCTTCACTGGGGCCGGTTTGACCCGTTCCCGGTCGTGCCACTCTTGCTTGATGGCCGTACCCGTCTCAAGTAACCGTGAAGCCATCGTCCGCCAAATCGTCGGCGACAATAGGGAAATCCCGATGATCATGCAGAGGGCGCCTAAAAAGATAATCCCGAAGTCGGAGAGCAAGTATTGGTTGAGTTGATAGAGCGACCCGTTAATGGCGCCTCGTTCGGCCCCCCACACCAAATCCCCGAACATGAGGAACGACGTGAACAACAATAGGATTCCGGTTCGTTGCATCGGGCGAAACTCGTTTAGAAAGACGAGCAACGTGAACGCGATTGCCAAATACGTCAGTGCCCCCCAGCCCCCGAACAACGTCGTCGCGAGGAGCGACGTCTGATTGCCAACCCATCCGAAATCAAACAGGGAGAAGATGAACGCCGTGATCGACAGGACGAAGGCGATCCAGCCATATGTACGCAATGGGATGGGCTGTTTTTTCGCACGTCTCGTCGCCGGTCGCTTCCGCTTCACCGGGGTTTTTCTCGTTTTTTGTGCCACCTTAGATTCCTCCTAAAAAAACAAGGCAAAAGTCTGATGACTTTTGCCTTAATCTCAATTCCTTAAATCTCCATGATGATCGGCAAGATCATCGGACGACGTTTTGTCTGCTCGTACAAATAGACGCTGAGCCGTTCGCGGATATTTGATTTCAACTCGGTCCAATCACTTCCAGCTTGGAGACTCTTCTCAATCTGTTTCGTGACGATGCGGTTCGCTTCTGAAATCATCTCTTCCGATTCACGCATATAGACGAATCCGCGCGAGATGAGTTCAGGTCCTGAAATCAATTTCTTCTGTTTCCGGTTCAACGTGACGACACAGAGCACGACACCATCTTGTGACAAGAGACGACGGTCACGCAACACGATATTCCCGACGTCCCCGACGCCGATCCCATCGATTAAGACGTTTCCGGCCGGCACTTTGCGGCTCATCCGGGCTTTGCGGCCCGTGAACTCGACGACATCCCCTTTTTCGACGATGAAGATGTTGTTCGATTTCACACCGACTTGCTCGGCGAGTTTCGAGTGGGCCATCTGCATCCGGTACTCCCCGTGAATCGGGAGGAAGTATTTCGGTTTGACGAGGTTCAACATGAGCTTGAGCTCTTCGGCCGAACCGTGTCCCGAGACGTGTACTTTACGTTGGTTATAGATGACGTTGGCGCCCGAGCGGAAGAGCAGGTCAATCGTCTTCGAGACCGACTTCTCGTTCCCTGGAATCGGTGTCGCCGCGATGACGACCGTATCGTTCAAGCGGATGTTCACTTGTTTATGGGCGTTGCGCGCCATGCGCGTCAAGGCCGCCATCGGCTCACCTTGCGAACCAGTCGTCAAGATGACGACTTTGTTGTCAGGCAAGCGATTCACTTGTGAAAGCTCGACGAGCGTCTTCGGCTTGAAGCGCAAATAATTCAGCTTCTGGGCCACTTCGACGATGTTGACCATGCTGCGGCCGACGACGGCCACTTTGCGGTCGTTCGCTTCGGCTGCCGCGAACACTTGTTGCAGACGATGCACGTTCGAGGCGAATGACGCGACGATGACGCGACCTTCGGCTTGATAGATGACATCGTTCAACTCGGCGCCGACGAGCGATTCCGAACCGGTTTGACCCGGACGTTCCGCGTTCGTCGAATCTGACAAGAGGCAAAGGACGCCTCGTTGGCCGATTGCCGCCAACTTATTGAAGTCTGACTGCTTCCCATCGACCGGTGTGTAGTCAAACTTGAAGTCGCCCGTATGAACGATGGCGCCTTGTGACGTTTGGATACAGACCCCGACACAATCCGGGATCGAGTGGTTGACGCGGAAGAAAGTGATGAAATGATCAGCGATAGTCAATTTCGTTTTGGCGTCAATCAATCGGAGGTCGACTTCTTTCAATAAGCCGGCCTCTTTCAATTTGAGCTCGATTAAACCGAGCGTCAATTTCGTCCCATAGACGGGAACGTGTTTCAAATCACGGAGTACGTAGCTGAGTCCACCGATATGGTCTTCGTGACCGTGGGTGATGAAAATCGCGCGTACCCGATCTTTATTTTCTTTCAAATACGTAATGTCCGGGATGACGATATCAATCCCGAGCATCTCATCGCCTGGGAACATAAGGCCGGCATCGATGACGAAGATGTCGTCGTCTAGTTCCACGACGTACATGTTCTTCCCGATTTCGCCCACGCCTCCAAGCGCAAAGACGCTAACGTTCTCTGTCTTCTTCTTTGACACTAACAAAAACCTCCTAGATGTTGCATATTCTGTTTCGTCCACTTATCGCTACTGAATATTGTATCGGAAAACTGCTGATATGCCAACATTTCCGTTCAATCGACGAGAGGTTTCATCACATCGGCAAGCGGCATCGTCGCTTTGTCATCCGGGCGTTTCCCCGAAGCGAGCTGACGAATCGACAAACCGAAGTCCATTTGTAAGTGTGGATAATCCGGAAAACTTCTCCAATCCCCGCCCCATTCGAAGCCGAGCGCCTTGCCGAGTTCCCCTAGTTCTTGCCAATCCGGTTCATCCGACCGGTTATGGTCCGACTCCAAATCATAGTCGGCCCGATTGTTGTGAATGATGACGAAGTCGACGGCAAGCCCATAGTTATGGTAGCTCTCGCCCGCTTTGGCGTTCGTCACGACTTGACCTGCTTTCGAGCGACCTTGGGCATAGAGGGCGTTCTGCTCATCGGCTGAACGATATCCCGACGTCAGGCGAACCTCGAGTCCGAGGCACGAATAGGCCAGACGCACGAATGATTCGCTCCGCTCGCGCACGTGCGGATGCAGTTTCGCGAACGCCTTCTCGCTACGCTCGACGATGACCGCTTCCGAGCGCGCGTTGCGCTCACACATCCCTGCCTCGAACGTCGGTTCATCGACCCATGGCACCGGCCCCGGACGTGACAACGTGTACGCTAAAACGATTCCGATTAAAAAAGCCGTCATCGCGAACGTCAAGACGCCGGTCCACTTCATCGGCGCAACCGTTTACGGAGTCCTTTGACGAGCGGTAATCCTGTTTCCAGAGCGAAATAGAGCGGACGGTTCAAGACGAGATCGAACTCGCCGACCTTCTCGATCATATCGCTGCCCCAACCGGATTTGAACGCATATAGACCCGCATACTCATCGTCGGCGTCGGTACTGCCCGATACGCCACCGAAATCGTAGCGTTCGGCCCCGCTCGCCTTGGCCGCTTGCATCATCGTCCATTGCATGAGGTGGTTCGGCATGAAGTCACGGAACTCGTTCGAAGATGCGCCGTACAAGTAATACGAGCGTCGTCCGGCTAACGTCAGCAGACCGCCCGATAAGACGAGCCCGTTCGGATACTTCTCATGTAACTCGTTCAGTTCCGGCAACGCGGCTTTAATCTTTTCAATCTGTTCGCCCGTCTGTTTTTGGCGGTTCAACAGACTCGTCCGTTTCTTCTCGACCGTCTCCGTCTCGAGAGAACGTTCAATCTTGGCGAGATCACGTTCCGCTTTTTCGAGCGTGCCCATCTGCTGGTCGAGCGCGAGCTTCGGTTCCAATTTCGTCAAGAACAGGCGTGCGTCCCCTGGCTGCAGGCAATCGTATAAGTTCTCGAAATAATCGAGACCGCGGATGGCAAAACCGTCGCGCTCGCCCGTCACTTTCATCAAGTCGGCGAACGTCTTGAGCCCATCGCGACCGACTTCCGTGCAGACGATTCCTTTCCGCTCTGCCAAACGTACGTTATAGCGGAACTTATGATGGAATTTGCCGAAAATCTCTTTTTCGCTCGGACGCAAGTCCGTCTCCATCGTAAACCGGGGCTGGGCGTAATCGAACCCACCACCGTATCCTTTATGGCTAAAACCGAGGCTCGCCATTTCCGTCAACAGGCCTGGCACTTCGTCGCGGTCGATATTCGGATCGATTTTCACGGTGATCGCTTTGTTCGCTTTGGCGACCCGTTTCGCTTCTTCGGTCAACGCGGTCAGCGACGCCACATCGTCGTAGTCGACGACGAACCCGCGCGGCGCATAGCAGAGCGTGAACGGGAGTTTCGGTACGCGTTTGAACAACAGTAACGCGACCCCGCTCGTCACACCCTCGGTCGCGACGGCGATGCGCTCAGCGAACCAGCCGTTTTGTCGTTTGACGTTTGCCCAACTTGAGAGTTGAAGCAAATCCCCACGGTCATGTGTTTTGACGAACTCGTCATGCTCTTTCTCTGTCAAGGTGATCGGTTGTACTGCCATAAATCATGATTCCTCCGTCTTCAAAATTGTCGCTCGGACGATCGCTTCTTCATCTAGCGGAATTTTCTCATTGCCAATGATTTGATACTTCTCATGTCCTTTGCCGGCCAAGACGACGATGTTATCAGACTCGGCCAATTTGGCCGCGTAGCGGACCGCTTCTTCGCGATCCCCGATTTCAACGAAATTGTCATGGGTCATTCCGGCAGCGATGCCGCTCGTGATCGAGTCATACGCTTCAAAGCGCGGGTCATCCGTCGTGATGACGACCGTTCCCGCATATTTCGAGGCCATCTCGCCCATCGTCGGTCGCTTCGTGACGTCGCGATTGCCGCCTGTCCCGATTAAGAAGACAATCTTCTCTTTCGGCACGCCGACGAGCGACTTCAAGCATTGCTCGATGCCGTCCGGGGTGTGGGCGTAATCCGCATAGACGTTATAGCCCGGCACATCGAGGCGTTGCATCCGCCCTTTGGCCGGATGGATCGCTTCGAGCGCCTGGACGATTTCAGGTAAGCGATAGCCTGCCGCGAGCAGGCAGCCTGTCGCGAGCAAGATATTATACACGTTGAAGCGGCCGATGAATTGAACCGTCAACGGATGGCGCTCTCCTTGATAGTTGAGGCAAAAGCTCGTCTCTGACAGCGTCTGAACGATATCCGAAGCCGTCACGTCTGCCATCGTGTCAATTGCGTAAGTAATGACTCGTGCCCCTGTCATCGTCTCGTACAGCTTACTGTACGGGTCGTCTGCGTTCAGCACGGCGACCTTGTGACGTGACGCCATCTGACCGAGCTGTGCGAACAGTAAGCCTTTCGCTCGCGCATAGTTCTCGAACGTGCCATGGAAATCGAGATGGTCGTGCGTCAAGTTCGTGAATCCTACGATATCAAAGTCCGTCCCGATGACGCGGCCGAGTTCAAGACCGTGCGATGACACTTCCATCATCACATCGGTCACGCCTTCTGCGTGCATCCGGGCGAGCAACTGTTGCAGCTCCGAGCTTTGTGGCGTCGTGTTTTTACTTGGGACGACCGTATCGTTGATGCGGACCTCGACCGTGCCAATCAAGCCGGTGCTATGACCGAGCTCGGTGAGGACGTCGCGAAGAATCGTCGTGGTCGTCGTCTTGCCGTTCGTTCCCGTGATCCCGAACAGACGCATCTGTTCAGACGGATACTGATAGAACGCCGACGCTAAGAGACCGACCGATCGCGTGCTGTCGCGCACGATCAAGTTCGGTACGCTTAACGAGAGCGGACGCTCGCTGACGACGGCTACGGCCCCTTTATTGACCGCCAGTTCGGCATAGTCATGCCCGTCGACCGTATAGCCTTTGATGGCGACGAACAACGTCCCAGGGACGACTTCACGCGAGTCGGTCGTCACATGGGTCACGGGGATGGATTCTAAGTTTGGTTGATTGATTAATTGAATGTGTTTAGCTAAATCCGTTAAGTTCAAGTCTTTCCCTTCTTTCACCTGTTCCTGTCCAAAGTAAAGAATACCTCTTAATCAGTGTAGAGAACTTACAATTCGGTTTCAAGTCAGTCTTCGGACGGAAGGACATAAGATTTGGCAGGGGCGTGGCTGAGCACCTCTCTGATTAAGGCGTTGACACCATGCACATCGATGCGGTCGATTTTGGCGAGCACTTCATTTAAGTCCTCGACATCGTCGAGCAGGACGAGGTTGCGCCCGTTCCGGTTCATGCGGGCACTCGTGCTCTCATTGCCAAGGACGAGCGACCCTTTCAATTGGCGCTTTCCTTTTTCGACTTCCTCGTCGGACAAACCGTCCGCTACCAACGTCGCGAGTTCGCGCGTCATAATCGTCTCGACTTGGGCGAGCGTATCGGGGGATGTCCCGATATAGATCGTGAACGTGCCGTGATCGTCGAACGTCGTGTAGTAGGAGTAAATCGAATACGCCAACCCTTCTTCTTCTCGAATCGACTGGAAGAGGCGCGATGACATCGTCGCGCCGATGGCATTGTTCATCAAGGCCAAATGCGGCAGACGGTCATCTTTGGCGGCAATCGCCTCAAAGTTCCAACAGTGGTGCGCTTGCTCCGTCTCTTTTTGTTTTTTCATCACGTCGCTATATAACATCGGTGTCGTCGATTCTTTCGGTGATTCCCCTGATGGGAGGTCGGCAAACCTTGTCTTGACCGCCTCGATCAATTCTTCGGTCACGTGCCCGGCAATCGATACGACGACACGATTGCCCGTGTACGTCGAAGCGACGTAACGGAGCAATTGCTCCCGCGATAGGCCGAGGACGCTCGCTTCCGTCCCGAGAATCGGTTCGGCGAGGATGTCATCCTTGTAGACGGCTTTCGCGAGCAGCTCGTGGACGAGGTCTTCCGGTGTGTCTTCATACATTTTAATTTCTTCTAAGACGACCCGCTTCTCTTTCTCGAGCTCCGTCTCGTCAAATAACGAATCGAATAGCATGTCAGCGAGCGCATCGAACGCGATGACCGCATGTTCATCAAGCGTCTTCACGTAATAGCACGTGTGATCTTTCGACGTGAACGCGTTGACGCTGCCCCCGAGCTCATCAAAGAACGACGCGATTTCTTTGGCCGTTCGTGTCTTAGTGCCTTTGAACAACATATGTTCAATCAAATGGCTGATACCGATCTCGGTCATATCTTCGGTCCGGGTCCCGGCTTTGATGAAGACGCCGGTCGACGTGCTGCGGACATCCGCCATCGGTTCAATCACGATGCGGACGCCGTTGTCTAATGTGATCCATTCCATGTTATCACTCCTATGAAAAAGGCCATCGCACCAGACGATGGCCATCATGATTAGTTTGTCGAGCGTGGCGGACGACGGTCTCCGTCACGACGCGGTGGACGGCTGTCACGTGGTGGACGGCTCTCGCGCTGCGCTTTACGTTTCGCTTCGTATGCTTCGCGTTCTTCCGGTGACAATCCTTCAAGGATGAGCACTTTGTGCGAGGCATTGACTCGGCCTTTGTCGTCAATCTCCGTCACACGGACTTTGATTGTATCGCCGAGTTTCACGACGTCTTCTACGTTCGCGACACGGTCTAAGCTGAACTCAGAGACGTGGACGAGCGCGTCTTTCCCTTTGAACAATTCGACGAACGCGCCGAACTTCTCGATGCGGCGGACCGTCGCATCGAACTCTTCGCCGACGACGACTTCACGGACGATGTCGCCGATGAGGGCCATCGCCATATCGATGCCATCTTGGTCGGTCGACGCGATGAAGACCGTCCCGTCTTGCTCGATATCGATTTTGACGCCCGTTTGGTCGATGATGCTGTTGATCATCTTCCCGCCCGGTCCAATCACATCGCGGATCTTGTCCGGATTGATCGTCATCGTCACAATTTTCGGTGCATACTTCGACAACTGCGGACGCGGTGCGTCGAGCGTCTCAAGCATATGGTTCAAGATATGGAGACGGCCTGAACGAGCTTGTTCGAGTGCCTCTTCCAAAATCTCACGCGTGATTCCGGCGATTTTGATATCCATTTGGAGCGCCGTGATCCCGTCTTTCGTTCCAGCGACTTTGAAGTCCATGTCGCCGAGGTGATCTTCGAGTCCTTGGATGTCCGTGAGGACCGTGTAATGTTCGCCTTCCATGATGAGGCCCATCGCAATCCCGGCAACCGGTGCCTTGATTGGAACCCCTGCATCCATGAGAGCGAGCGTCGAGCCACAGATTGACGCCTGTGAACTTGAACCGTTCGACTCGAGCACTTCCGAGACGAGACGAATCGTGTACGGGAAGTCAGCTTCTTTCGGGATGACCGGGAGCAATGCACGTTCTCCGAGGGCACCGTGACCGATTTCACGACGACCAGGCGCACGCACCGGACGAGCTTCTCCGACCGAGAACGGTGGGAAGTTGTAATGGTGCATGAAGCGCTTGTTCTCTTCAAGACCGATGCCGTCGATGATTTGCGCATCTCCGATGACGCCGAGTGTCGCGACCGACATGACTTGTGTTTGTCCACGAGTGAACAAGCCGACGCCGTGGGCACGTGGCAATAAGCCCGTCTCCGACGCAAGCGGACGGATGACTTCCGGACGACGACCGTCCGGACGAACTTTTTCGACCGTGATGAGACGGCGGACTTCATCTTTGACGAACTTGTTCAAGATGCCAGACACTTCTTTCAACTTGGCCGGCTCGTCGACGAGGCGCTCTTCGTAGATGGCGACGTACTTGGCGATCACTTCGTTGATCGCTTCGTCACGCGCATGCTTCTCTTCGACTTGGACCGCGGCAACGATTTCTGGACGAGCTGCTTCGAGCTCAGCCGTCAAGGCGTCGTCAAACTTCGATACCGTGTATTCGAACTTCGGTTTCCCGACAGCTTCGACGATTTCCGTTTGGAACGCAACCAATTTCTTGATCTCTTCATGACCGAACAAGATCGACTCGAGCATGACGTCTTCCGGTACTTCATTGGCGCCTGCTTCAACCATGTTGATCGCAGTTGCCGTTCCGGCGACTTGGAGTTCGAGGTCTGTCTGTTCGAGCTGAGCCGTCGTCGGGTTGACGACGAACTCACCGTTGACGCGTCCGACTGTCGCTCCGGCGATCGGGCCATCGAACGGGATGTCTGAAATCGAGAGTGCGATTGACGTTCCGAGCATACCGGCCATCTCAGCCGAGCAGTCCGGGTCGTTCGACATGACGTAAATCATCACTTGGATATCGTGACGGAAGCCGTCCGGGAAAAGCGGACGGATTGGACGGTCGATGAGACGCGATGTCAAAATCGCGTTCTCCCCAGGACGACCTTCCCGACGGAGGAAGCCTCCTGGAATCTTACCGACCGAGTATAGTTTTTCTTCATAGTTGACCGTGAGCGGGAAGAAATCTAAATCCTTCGGCGCTTTCGATGCTGTGACCGTGGCGAGCACGACCGTGTCCCCATAACGGACGAGTGCCGAGCCGTTTGCTTGTTTCGCAAGTTGGCCGACTTCTACAGACAGCGGACGACCGCCCCATTCTGTAGAAAATACTTGTTTCGTACCTAACATGAACATTCTCCTCTCAAACCTTATCTAGTTTATTATGTAACTCATTCATATGAATGTCTAATGATTTTCCTCCTAAAAAAGAAGAAACGGACTAGGAACAAGTGTCCCAGCCCGTCACATGGTCCGTTCGGATTAACGACGGAGACCAAGGCGTTGAATCAATTCACGGTAACGTGTAACGTCCTTGTTACGAAGGTACGTAAGCAAGTTACGGCGACGTCCAACCATTTTCAAAAGACCGCGACGTGAGTGGTGGTCTTTCTTGTGTGTACGAAGATGATCGTTTAAAGTGTTGATTTGTTCAGTCAAGACTGCAACTTGAACTTCCGGTGAACCAGTGTCACCTTGTTTTGTCGCGTATTCCGCGATGATTTCGTTCTTACGTTCTTTTGAGAGTGCCATTGCCTCTCCACCTCCATTTAATAGAAAATTGCCGCGTTGCCGAGCCGACGTTGGTGAATCGATCAGCCAAGCGAAGCGGTGTACTTTGCGTACCAAAATAGGATACCGTACCACCCATCCAAAGTCAAGACAGGATTGCCCGAGCGGCCGTCTCATCTTGCTTGAGTTGGGCGATGAGCGAATCGAGTCCGTCAAACGCCCGCTCGTCCCGTAAATAGTGCATCCATTCGATTTCAATCAATTGTCCGTATAAATCTTCCGAGAAGTCGAACAAGTGGCTCTCGATGGACACGTCACCGGTCGCATAAAACGTCGGACGCCGCCCGACGTTCGTCATCGCGTCGAACGTCCGGCCATCTTGCAGCCGGACACGCGTCGCGTAGACACCGAGACGCGGCATGACGTACGAGGCATCCATGACGACGTTCGCCGTCGGATAACCGATTGTCCGGCCGCGGGCATCCCCGTGGATGACTTCCCCACAGATGACGTACGGTGTACCGAGCAACTCGCTCGCCACATCGACGTCTCCGGCACCGAGCAATTGACGGATCCGTGTCGATGACACTTTCTCGCCGCCGCTCGTCTGCTCGGCGACGACCGAGGTCGTGAAGCGACCACGCGCATGATACGGTAGCGTCTCCATCGTCCCTTCCCCGAATTTACCGTACGAATAGTCGAAGCCTGCCGTCACGTGGACCGCGCCGGCATCAATCAAATAGTCATCCACGAATTGTTGCGGTGACAGGCTCGCCAACTCTTTCGTGAACGTGATGACGATGCACCGTTCGACACCGAGCGCGGCAATTCGGTTCAATTTGCGTTGGAGCGGTGTGATGTATCGGACCGCATCCGGTTTGTTCGATAACACTTGTTTCGGGTGCGGGTCGAACGTAATGACGGTCACGGGCACGTCAAGCTGTTCCGCCTGCGCTTGCGCATGCCGAATCACGGCCTGATGTCCGGTGTGGACGCCGTCGAAAAATCCGAGCACCATGACCGAAGGGACCAGGTCAGGTGTCTCCGGATACGTCAGATGGATCGTTTCCATAACTTCAATCTCCCCTTTAGTCGATGGTCAACATGACCTCGACAGTTGCGTCTGTTGTTCCGTCAAGCCGTCGATAGAGGGCAAGTGGAATTCCTTCTTCATTATAGACAGTAAACAGTTCAAATTCGAGCGAGACGTCGTTCAAACGACCCCCGTTGCGAATATACCGTTCCCGATTGGCTGGAATCGTCATGGCAGGCCAACGTTTGATGACCTCTTCGAGCGGGATGAGATGGTTCATCCGCTCTTCGACCGTCTCGAGGTCGGCGAGTTGTTGCAATGTGACGGCGCCCGTCTCCTCGAACGAACCGGACCGGGTCCGTCGCAAGTCGCTTATGTGGGCCGGATAGCCGAGCCGCTCCCCGATTTGCACGGCGAGCGTCCGGATGAACGTCCCTTTGCCGCACTCGACATCAATCCGGAAGCGGCAGACGCCGTCTTCGATGACCGGCTCCGTCGTTCGGACGAGACGATGAATCTCGACGATGCGGCGCGGCCGTTCCACCGTCTGACCTTTGCGGGCGTATTCGTAAAGTTTCTTACCGTTCACTTTGACGGCCGAGAAGTACGGCGGGATTTGCTCGATTTTCCCGGTCAGCGTCTCGAGGACCCGATCGATGTCCGCGGCCGTGAACGCCTCCGGACCGACTTTACGCGTCTCGACGACCTCGCCGTGGGCGTCCTCGGTCATCGTCGCCGTCCCGATGGTGATTTCCGCGGCGTAGCGTTTGCCTTCATCGGTCAGAAAACGTGACAACTTCGTCGCCCGTCCGAGACAAATCGGTAGGACACCGGTCACTTCCGGGTCGAGTGTGCCGGTATGTCCGACTTTTTTCGTTTGGAACAATTTACGGAGCTTGAACACACAGTCGTGGCTCGTCATGCCGCTGTCTTTATCTAAAATCAGTACACCTGTTGGTTCCATCTGAATTCCTCCCATCAAAAAAGGGGAGACGCGAGTCCCCCCTTCAATTTATTGGTCGTTCCGATTTAAGTCACGAATCAATGAGTCGATATGGCTACCATATGCGACCGATGAATCGTATTCGAACGACAATTCTGGCGTTTTACGAAGACGGATGCGGCTCCCGATCTCGCGGCGAATGAATGCGCTCGCCTTATCGAGACCAGCTTGCGTTTCAGCCTTCACCGTGGCGTCGTCTCCGAGCACCGTGTAGTAGGCTGTCGCTTGCTGCAAGTCTCCCGTCACATCAACGCTCGTGATTGTAGCGTTCTTCGTACGTGGGTCGTTGACTTCACGGAGCAAGATATCTGTAATCTCTTTACGCATCTGCTCTGCGACGCGTTGGGCACGAATGTTCATACGTGTTCCCTCCTCGCTTTATTTACGTTCGACTTCTTTCATGATGAACGCCTCGATGACGTCCTCCACTTTGATGTCGTCGAACTTCTCTACTTTAATCCCACACTCGTAGCCTGCCGCGACTTCTTTGACGTCGTCTTTGAAGCGACGGAGCGTATCGAGTTTTCCTTCGTACACAACAATCCCGTTACGGATGATGCGGACGCCGGCGTCGCGTGAAATTTTACCTTCTGTGACGTAACAGCCGGCAATCGTACCGACTTTCGAGACTTTGAAGACGTCACGGACTTCAACTTGTCCTGTGATTTCTTCAACGAACTCAGGGTCGAGCATCCCTTTCATCGCGCTCTCGATTTCATCGATGGCGTTATAGATGATCCGGTGCAGACGCATTTCAACATGCTCTTGCTCGGCCATCGACCGGGCGTTCCCATCTGGGCGGACGTTGAATCCGATGATGATCGCATTGGCCGCCGAAGCGAGGATGACGTCACCTTCTGTGATGGCACCGACACCTTGGTGAACGATGTTGATTTTGACGCCTGCGACGTCGATTTTACGGAGTGAACCAGCGAGTGCTTCAGCCGAACCTTGAACGTCTGCTTTGATGATGACGTTCAAATCTTTGACTTCGCCTTCTTGAATACGGCTGAACAAGTCGTCGAGACTCACTTTAGCCGATTCGCGACGCTGTGACTCGAGGTAACGTTGGTAACGTTTTTCCCCGATTGCACGTGCTTTCTTCTCGTCTTCAAACACGATGAACTGGTCACCGGCTTGTGGGACGTCGTTCAATCCTGTGATCTCGATTGGAGTCGATGGACCGACTTCTTTCACACGACGACCGATATCGTTGACCATGGCCCGGACGCGTCCGAACGTGCTACCGACGACAATCGAGTCACCGATGCGGAGTGTCCCGTGTTGAACGAGAAGCGTAGCGACTGGACCGCGGCCTTTGTCGAGCTTCGCTTCGATGACCGAACCGCGAGCTGGCATTTCTGGCGTCGACTTGTACTCTTCGACTTCTGAGACGAGTAAGATCATCTCGAGCAACTCATCGATTCCTTCGTCCTTCAAAGCTGAAATCGGTACGAAAATCGTTTCGCCTCCCCACTCTTCCGGTACAAGACCAAACTCTGTCAATTCTTGTTTGACGCGGTCAGGGTTTGCGCCTTCTTTATCCATTTTGTTCACCGCGACGATAATCGGCACGTTTGCCGCTTTCGCGTGTGAGATGGCTTCTTCTGTCTGTGGCATGACGCCGTCATCCGCTGCGACAACGATAATCGCGATATCCGTCACTTCGGCTCCGCGGGCACGCATCGTTGTAAAGGCGGCGTGACCTGGTGTGTCGAGGAACGTGATCTTTTTACCGTTGACTTCAACTTGATAAGCACCGATGTGCTGCGTGATCCCGCCGGCTTCACCAGCAACGACTTTCGTGTTGCGGATCGAGTCAAGAAGGGTTGTCTTACCGTGGTCGACGTGACCCATGATCGTCACGACAGCTGGACGCTCCACAAGCTCATACGGAGAGAAGTCGATTTCTACTTCTTCAAAGTCCGTCTCGTCGATGAGGACTTCTTTCTCGACTTCGTAACCGAATTCAGTTGCAAGCAACTCAATCGTCTCGTCATCAAGTGTTTGGTTGATTGTCGCCATGACACCAAGACCCATCAACTTCATGATGATCTCGTTTGGCTTTTTATCCATTTTCGCAGCGAGGTCCGATACGCTGAGGACATCCTCGTACTTGATGACGTTGCCCATTTCAGACTCTTGCGCTAAACGAGCCGCTTTACGTTGACTCGTTTTCGAATTTGGATCCGCTTCTAATGGCACGGCTGCTTTCGCAGGTTTACCTTTGAATTTACCGCCGCGCTTTTTGTTGCGGTTGTCGTTGCGGTTGTTGCCGAAACGGTTGCCACCACGGTTACCCGCTTGGTTGCTTTGACCGCCAGACGCTTGTGGGCGTGCTTTCGGTGCTTCTTGTTTGCCAGCAGGCTTCGCGTCAGCCGGTTTTGACTCGGCAGACTTCGTTTCAGATGGTTTCGTTGCAGCCGGCTTGTCTTGCTTGTCAGCCGAACGGTATTTCTCAGGGTTGAAGACACGGTCGAGTTGCTTGACCGATTCCTCATCTAAGACAGCCATGTGGTTTTTCACTGGCTTGTTCATTTTCTCGAGCTGAGTAATGACTTGTTTACTTGTTACATTCTGTTCTTTTGCAAATTCATAGACGCGTTTTCCCAAAGCATCCACCTCCGTTAATAGTTAAGAGAGAAGTTGCTTAAGCTTGTTCGCAAATCCGGATTCTGTCACAGACACGACGACTCGCATGTCTTTACCTAAAGCAGCCCCGATCGTATATCGGTCGCTCACTTCAATCAATGGAACACCATACGATGTGCATTTGTCGGTAACCCGTTTTCTCGTAGATGCTCCTGCATCTCCGGCAAGGATGACAAGCTTGGCTCGGCCAGCTCGCACATCCTTCAACACAAACTCTTCTCCCATCGTTACTTTCCTCGCCCGTGCGGCAAGGCCTAACAATGATTCCCACTGACTCATGATTCGGCTCCTGTAACAGCTTGAAGCAGCTGCTCATAAAGCGCGTCACTCGTCTTGACTTTTAAATGATGATCGAGTGTCCGTTTTTTCTCTGCTAAACGAATCACATCCGCATCTTTCGATAAATACGCCCCACGTCCGTTCAATTTACCAGACGTATCGATGACGACGTCGCCTTCCGGCGTCCGAACGACACGAATCAACGCTTGTTTCGGTAACATTTCTTGCGTGACCACACATTTGCGCAAAGGAAGTTTCTTTGGCTTCATGGTCATTCCTCTTCTTTCACCGTTGTCGGTTCGAGAGCGACGTCAACCGAGTCAGTCTGTTCCATTTCATTGTGAACAATTTCTGGCTCCGGTTCAACTTTTTCGGCGTACGTATCATACAAGTCCATGCCCTCTGCATCCGTCTCGCTCTTGATATCAATTTTCCATCCCGTCAATTTCGCGGCAAGACGGGCGTTTTGACCGCGCTTCCCGATGGCGAGTGACAATTGATAGTCTGGCACGACGACCGTCGTCGATTTGTTCGGTTCATTGACGTACACGTCAACGACTTGAGCCGGACTGAGTGCGTTTTTCACGAACTCTTTCGGGTCGTTCGACCAACGAACGATATCGATTTTCTCACCGTTGAGCTCATCGACGATCGTTTGGACGCGTTGCCCTTTCGGACCGACACAAGCGCCGACTGGATCGACGATGTCTGAATGGACGGCAATCTTCGAGCGGTCACCCGCTTCGCGTGAGACCGACATGACGTCGACCGTTCCGCTCGCGATTTCTGGCACTTCGAGCTCGAACAGACGACGCAACAAGCCTGGATGCGTCCGTGAGACTTGAATGGCTGCACCAGAACCTTTCGTCGTCGAATCGACTTTCGTCACATACACTTTGATGCGGTCATGAATCTGGTACGATTCATTTGGCATCTGCTCGTTCGGTGTGAGCACCGCTTCGATATTGTTCTCAAGACCGATATACAAGTTGCGTGGGTCGAATCGTTCCACAATCCCTGTCATGATCTCGTCTTCTTTATCGACGAAATGATTATAGATGCGCTCGCGCTCGGCTTCCCGCATCTTTTGCGTGACGACTTGTTTAGCCGTCATCGCCGCGACGCGACCGAAGTCGCTCGGTGTGACTTCTTCTTTATGGAAGTCCCCTAACTCGTAGTTCGGGTCAATCTCATGTGCTTCTTCGAGCGACAATTGTTGCTCGGGATGCGAGAGACGTTCGACGACTTCAAGAAGTGCGAAGACACGAATATCACCGGTCACTTGGTCGAATTCAACTTTTACGTTTTCATTCGGGTTGGCGACGTTTCGGCGGTATGCCGAAATGAGCGCCTGCTCAAGTGCATCGATGATAATCTCCTTCTCGATTCCTTTTTCGTTAGCAATCTGTTCGATTGTTGTGAGTAATTGTGGCCCCATCTTTACCTCTCCTTAACTAAACGTGACCGCTAGGCGGGCTTGTGCAATTTTGTCTACCGGTAGCGATATCGCTTTTTTTCTTGTCTTGATGCGTGTCTCGACGACGGCTGTCTCGCCGTCATACTCTGTCAAAATCCCTTCGAACTCTTTAGCACCTTCGATTGGGGCGAACGTCTTGATATAGACATTCTTTCCAATCGCGCGTTCAAAGTCGGTCGGCTTCTTCAGCGGTCGTTCGGCACCGGGACTCGAGACGTCAAGATAATAGGCTTGTTCGATCGGATCGCTATCGTTTAGTTTTTCCGAGAGTTGTTCGTTGATGTTGACGCAATCATCTAAATCGACGCCCCCCGGCTTGTCGATATAGACGCGCAAGAACCAGTCCGGCCCTTCCTTCACGAATTCGACATCGACCAATTCCATGTTCTCACGCTCCACGATCGGCAACGCGATCGCTTCGACGACTTCTGTTATTTTGGACACTCTCATCCCTCCTTCTGGCTTTTACATACAAGAAAGGAGTAGGGTTCCCTACTCCTTTCCGTCGTAGTATCCAACATTGTTCGATACCAATATATCATATTTTCCCGTTTTTTCGCAACTTACACCCCAAAATCAAAGAACGAGAGTTGGTTCTCATCCGGGAGGCCTTCGAGACATTTCATCGTATCGAGCGTCTCGACGATCGTCTTCGACAACTTGGCCCGTTTGCGCAAGTCTTCTTTCGATAAGAACTGTCCTTCGGCACGTGCATCGACGATGGCTTTCGCCGCGTTCGTCCCGAGACCATCGACCGCATTGAACGGCGGGATGAGCGTGTTCCCTTCAATCAGAAACTCGGTCGCGCTCGAACGGTACAAATCGATGTTCTGGAACTTCATGCCGCGCTCTAACATCTCGAGTGCGAGCTCGAGCACCGTGTGCAGGCCTTTATCTTTCGCCGTGGCTTCAAATCCTTTTTCCCGGATATCCGACATCGCTTTACGCACGGCCTGAGATCCTTTGATCATCGCCGACAAATCGAAATCGCCGGCCCGGACCGTGAAGTACGTCGCATAATACAAGATTGGATGATGCACTTTGAAATAGGCGATGCGGACGGCCATGAGAACGTACGCCGTGGCGTGCGCTTTCGGGAACATGTACTTGATTTTCTTACAAGACGAGATGTACCATTCCGGGACATCGTTGGCCCGCATCTCCGTCTCCATGTCTTCGGACAAGCCTTTCCCTTTCCGTACCGACTCCATGATTTTGAAGGCGAACGACGGTTCGAGGCCCGCATAAATCAAGTAGACCATGATGTCATCTCGACACCCGATCACGTCTTTCAGTTCACACGTCCCGTTATAGATAAGCTCATTGGCGTTGCCGATCCAGACGTCCGTCCCGTGGGACAGTCCCGAGATTTGAACGAGTTCGGAGAACGTCGACGGCTTCGTCTCTTCGAGCATCTGTCGGACGAACTTCGTCCCAAACTCCGGAATCCCGAGCGTTCCCGTCTTCGATTCGATTTGCTCCGGCGTGACACCGAGCACTTCCGGCGACGAAAAGATTTTCATGACCGTCGGGTCGTCCGTCGGAATCGTCTTCGGATCGATGCCGGACAAGTCTTGCAGCATCCGGATGGCCGTCGGGTCATCGTGCCCGAGGATATCGAGCTTGAGCAAGTTGTCGTGAATCGAGTGGAAGTCGAAGTGGGTCGTCTTCCATTCCGACGTCTTGTCATCGGCCGGATATTGAATCGGTGAGATTTCGGCGATGTCCATATAATCCGGGACGACGATAATCCCTCCCGGGTGCTGTCCGGACGTCCGTTTGACGCCGGTGACACCCGAGACGAGCCGATCGACCTCGGCGTTCCGATAAATCTTGTCGTTCTCGGTCGCATAGCCTTTCACGTAACCATACGCCGTCTTATCGGCGATCGTCCCGATGGTGCCGGCACGATACACGTACTCTTCACCGAACAACACTTTCGTGTAGGCGTGGGCATGCGGTTGATATTCCCCTGAGAAGTTCAAATCGATATCCGGCACTTTGTCCCCTTTGAATCCAAGGAACGTCTCGAACGGGATGTCGTGCCCGTCTTTCGTATACCACGTCCCACACTCCGGACATTGCTTGTCCGGAAGGTCATAACCGGAACCGACCGAGCCGTCATCGAAGAAGTGGGAATGTTGACACTTCGGACAGACGTAATGCGGCGGAAGTGGATTGACCTCGGTGATCTCCGTCATCGTCGCGACGAAACTCGAGCCGACCGAACCACGTGACCCGACGAGATAGCCGTCATCGAGCGATTTTTTGACGAGCTTATGCGAGATCAAGTAAATGACGGCGAATCCGTGACCGATAATCGACTTCAACTCTTTCTCAAGTCGAGCCTCGACGATTTCTGGCAGTTCGTCGCCATAAATCGAACGGGCCATGTCATAACTCATGTTCCGGACTTCGTCATCCGCGCCTTCAATCTTCGGCGTATACAAGTCATCCGGGATGATTTGAATCGACTCGATTTGATCGGCGATCGCGTTCGGGTTCGTGATGACGATCTCACGGGCGAGCTCGTCCCCGAGGAACTTGAACTCTTCCATCATCTCTTTCGTCGTGCGGAAATGGGCGTGTGGCAGCTCTTTCCGCGTGTTGATGAAATTAGCGCCACCTTGCGTCCGAATCAAAATCTCCCGATACGAGCGATCGGTCCGGTCGAGATAGTGGACATTACCGGTCGCACAGACCGGCAGTCCGGCCTGACCGGCGACGCGAATGATTCGTTTGATGATCTCGCGCAACTCGAGTTCGTTGGCGACGATCTCTTTATCAATCAAATGGAGATAGAGCGCCGGCGGATGAATCTCGATGAAATCGTAAAACGCCATCATCTTCTCAAGCTCTTCGTCCGACTTGTTCAAGGCGGCATCGAAAATCTCCCCGTTGTCACACGCCGAACCAATCAACAGGCCCTCACGGCGTTTGATAATCTCCGAGCGCGGCATGCGTGCCATACGGAACAAGTAATCGATGTGCGACAAGGAAATCAGTTCGTACAAGTTCCGGAGGCCCGGTTTTTTCGTTTTCGCATAAATCGTCGCATGGAACGGACGAATCTTCGAGACATCGCTCCCGACTTTGGCATTGAGCGAGCGATGCGTCTGCATCTCAAACATCTGTTTGGCTAGTTCGAGCAGCTTCATGAGCAAATACGCCGTCGCCTCGGCATCATAGATGGCGCGGTGATGTTGCGTCAACTCGATATCGAATCGCTTCGCGAGCGTGTTGAGACGGTGGTTCTTGAGCGTCGGTAAAATCGTCCGGGCGAGCTCGAGCGTATCGATGACCGGATAATCGTCCGGCTCGTGTCCGCCGCTCCGGAGCGTCGCTTCGAGGAAGCCCATATCGAACGCGGCGTTATGCGCGACAAGGATACTGTCCCCTGACCAATCGACGAACTGTTTGGCGATGACTTCCGGGTCGGGCTGACCATGGACCATGTCATCAGTGATACCCGTCAGTTCGATCGTCGTGGCCGAGAGCGGATGTTTCGGATCGGCGAACGCCTCGAACCGGTCGATAATCTCTCCGTCTTTGATTTTGACGCCGGCGAGCTCGATGATTTTATTGTAGACGGCCGATAGTCCCGTCGTCTCGACGTCGAAGACGACGTACGTCGCATCGTCGAGCGGGACGTCGGTCGGATGATAGGCGACCGGAACTCCGTCATTGACGACGTTCGCCTCGACCCCGAACAACACTTTGATGTCATTCTTCTTCCCGGCGTAATACGCTTCCGGGAACGACTGGACGCCGGCGTGGTCGGTGATGGCGATGGCGCGGTGGCCCCATTTCGCGGCTCGTGCGACAAGCGCCGATACGTTCGTGACCGCGTCCATCTGGCTCATCTGCGTATGCGCATGCAGTTCGACACGTTTCTCGCCGGCCCATTCATCCTGGACCGGTTCGACTTTCACTTCTTGCAGTTGCGACGCCATCATGCACAGTTCGCGCATGAAACTGTCATCCTCGACTCGACCGGCCGCTTGAATCCACATGCCTTTTTTGACGGCACTGAGCATCCGGTCATCGTCGTCATCGCGTGCGAACACTTTGACGATGAGCGAGTCGGTATAGTCCGTCATCTTAAACGTGAACAGTTTTTTGCCACTCTTCAGTTCTTTCCGTTCGGCCGAGAAGACGAGGCCGCGGATGGCGACGCGGCGTTCTTCTTCGATAATCGTCTTGATTGGGACGATTTCGTCTTTAATCAAGGCACCCATTCGTACTTCCGTGACCGGTTCATCGTTCGTCTCGGTCGACTTGGCGAACTGTGCCGCGAGTGCGAGTTTCGCCTGTTCTAAATCTTCTTGGACGACTTGTTCGCGCAACGCTTGGTTCGCTTCGGCATCTTCGGAGAAGAACGCTTGGCACGGTTTTTTCATGAAGCCGTAGGCACTGTAGAGCGCCTGAACTTCTTGGCATAACTCTTTATCGACATAGTTCGCCTCAGGGGCCGAGCGCACCGGGATGAGCAATTTGTTCTGCTCGAAGCGCGGTGAGACCGATGCGAAATAACTGCGCATCGCGCCCGACACTTGGCTCAGTTCACTCACAATCCGCGGCCAATAGTCGATATAGTCCTGTTCGCCCCCACCTGACGTCGTCGTGAACCGAGCGTACACCTCGTCCGCGAACGTCGCATAGCGACTCTCGAGCCGGCTCATGAACAGTTGGTACACCTCATACGGCAACACTTGTTGCAATTGGAAATAAAACGTCCACGTCCGGCGTTGCTTGTTGACGACAAGTCGTGACAACTCCGCTCCGTCGAATTGATCCGTTTCGGTCGTGATGCCGAGGTCACCCAAGAGCAATTGCATTTTTTGATTAGCTTCCACGGGTAAGAAGTCCCCCTTTTATCATTCAATGTCGAAAAATGAAGGTGACGGCAAGAAACCGTCACCTTCATCGATCATTTGGCTTCGTTCAGTTGCTCCGTGATCACACGTGGCAACTCATCGACTGTCGTCTCGAGGACTTCGCCAGTGGCACGTACTTTCACTTCGACGATTCCTTCGTTCGCTTTTTTCCCGACGTTGATCCGAATCGGAAGTCCGATCAAATCAGCATCGGCGAACTTGACGCCAGCCCGTTCTTTACGGTCATCATACAATACATCGTATGTCGATGACAGCTCATCGTACAATCGGTTCGCCAGTTCGACTTGCGCCTCATCCTTCGTGTTGATGGCAATCAAGTGCACATCGAACGGAGCGACGCTCTTCGGCCAGACAATCCCGCGGTCGTCATGATGTTGCTCGATGACCGCTGACAATGTCCGCGAGACGCCGATGCCGTAACAGCCCATGATGAGCGGTTCGGCCCGGCCTTCTTCGTTCAAGAAAGTCGCGCCCATCGCTTCTGAATAGCGCGTGCCGAGCTTGAACACTTGTCCGACTTCAATCCCGCGGGCGAAGCGGACCGGACCCGACTCGTCAGGTGCCATGTCGCCTTCGACGACGAAACGGAGGTCGTGATACGTCAAATGCGACAAGTCGCGCTCGGCGTTGACGTGCGTATAGTGGGTGTTCGCCTCGTTGGCGCCACATACCGCGTCGACCAAATATTTGACGGCATAGTCGGCGACGACTTTGACAGGCGAATGGATTGGTCCGAGCGTACCCGGTTCACAGCCGAACAAGTCGATAATCGTCGCTTCTTCTTCCATTTGGATATCGAGTCCGCCGAGGGCGTTCTTCACTTTGACGTCGTTCGCCTCGTGATCGCCGCGGACGATGGCCATGACCGTCTCGCCGTCGACGTTGAAGAGGACCGACTTGATCGTCGTTTTCGGATCGACGTTCAAGTAACGCGCCACGTCTTCAATCGTCTTGTTGTCTTTCGTGTCGACCTTATCGAGGGGGAGCACGTCAGCCGTTTGCATGTCATAACGGTCGAGCGTTTCTGCCATCTCGATGTTCGCCGTATAGTTTGATGAATCCGTATAGACAATCGTATCCTCACCGATTTCGGCGAGCGCTTGGAACTCGTGTGTATCTTTCCCGCCGATGGCACCAGAATCGGCCACGACCGGACGATATTTCAAACCGATGCGGTCAAAGATGTTCGAGTAGGCTTGATACATATTTTTGTACTCTTCGTCCAGGTCATCTTGCGTCGCATGGAACGAGTATGAGTCTTTCATCAAGAACTCACGGCCCCGAAGCAATCCGAAGCGCGGGCGACGTTCGTCACGATACTTCGTTTGAATCTGATACAAGTTGACCGGCAACTTTTTATACGAGTTGAGTTCATCGCGCACGATTGACGTGATGAGTTCCTCATGGGTCGCACCGAGTGCGAAACGACGGTCATGACGGTCCGTCAATCGCATCAATTCTGGACCGTAAATGCCCCAGCGTCCCGTCTCTTCCCATAGTTCAGCCGGTTGAATCGCAGGCATGAGCAACTCTTGCGCTCCGGCCCGGTTCATCTCTTCGCGGATAATCGTTTGGATATTGTGCAATACGCGATGGCCGAGTGGGAGATACGAATAAATCCCAGCGGCGTTTTGGCGCATGAAGCCCCCACGGACGAGAAGCTGATGGCTGATGGCTTCCGCATCGGCCGGTACTTCTCTTAATGTAGGCATGAACAGTCTCGATTGTTTCATAGGTATCAACGTTTCCCTTCTGTAACTCGATTAAATCTAAATTATTTAAAGAATGATTGGATATCATTCCAGGTGACAATCAACATGAGCAGCATGAGCAAGGCGAAGCCGATAAAGTGGACGAAGCCCTCTTTTTTCGGATCGATCGGTCGGCCGCGCACCGCTTCGAACAAGAGGAAGATGAGTCGGCCTCCATCGAGCGCTGGGAGCGGCAACAAGTTGAAGATGGCCAAGTTGACGGATAAGAGCGCCGTCCAATTGAGGAGCATGATGAATCCGCTCGCCGCCACTTCGTCGGTCATGCGCACGATTCCGACCGGACCGGCCAACTGATCGACACCGACCTGACCCGTCACCAAGTCACCGACCGCGGAGAAGATGAGCGTCGACATCGTCCACGTCGTCTCGGCCCCCGTCGTGAAGGCTTTGGCCGGTGATCGTTCGAGCGCGTTCGTCACGCCTAAAATCCCGACCGTCTCCCCGTTTTGTTCGATCGCTTGCGGCGTAATCGTCACCGTTTGCTCGACCTCGTCACGAAGATACGTCACTTCGGTCGGCGTGTCGGCACGATCGGCCAATACCGTCCGCAAATCGAGCCAGTTGTCGATCGGTTGACCTTCAATCGAGACGATCTCGTCGCCTGCGACAAGTCCGGCTTGATCGGCGGCCGAGTCCGGTTGGACCGTACCGATTTGGCCATCGTCCGTCGGTGTCCCTTGGACGAGACCGACGATGACGAGAAGGAGGAAGGCAAGGACGAAGTTCATCGCCGGGCCGGCTGCAATCGCAAGCACCCGCTTCCAGACAGATTGGGCTCCGAACGTGCGGTCGTAAGGCGCGATTTGAATTTCCATGCCTTGGTCGACGAGAAGCGTGTCCCGCTCGAGCGAGTAGACACGGACTTCGTCATCGACAAGCAGTTGTACTTTCAGCTCGCGGACCGAGTCAAACTTGTCGACCGTCCCGACGACATGTACGTCTTGGGCCTGGTCCGGTTGGAAATAGACACGATCGACCGTCCCGGCGCTCGTCAAACGCAATCCGACGTGTTGCCCGGCCTTCACTTCGATTGGTTCAAAATCTTCCCCGGCCATTTTGACATAACCGCCGATTGGCAATAGTCGAATCGTATACAGCGTCTCATTTTTTCGGAATGAGAGGATTTTCGGTCCAAACCCGATTGCAAATTCATGACAGAGAATCCCTGCCCGTTTCGCCATGACGAGGTGTCCCCATTCATGAACCGAAATGAGTACCCCAAACATCAAAACGATGGCGATAAAAGTCGTCATTGTCTATTCCCCACCTTCACTTTCCTTGCTGAATTTGTTCTCGAACCGCTAGGTCGATTTGAAGAATCTCCTCGAGCGTCGGTTCTGCAATTACCGTATGTGTGTCCATCGCTTGTTCGACGATGCGTTCGATCTCGAGGAACGCAATCTCCCCGTTCAAGAACAGCTCGACGGCCGCCTCGTTGGCCGCGTTGAGCACGGTCGGCATCGAACCGCCGGCGCGACCGGCCTCATACGCAAGGCGTAACGCTGGATAACGTGTCAAATCGGCTTCCGCGAAGTGCAGCGTACCGATTTCTCTCAAGTTTAACCGCTTGTTCCCGTCGATTTCAAGACGTTTTGGGGCGGATAGCGCATAGAGGATCGGGCCTCGCATATCGGGGTTTCCGAGCTGTGCCATGACAGCGGCATCTTTGAATTCGACCATCGAATGGATAATCGATTCGCGGTGGAGCACCACTTCAATATCATTATAATCGATATCGAACAACCAGTGCGCTTCGATGACTTCGAGTCCTTTATTGAACATCGTCGCTGAATCGATTGTGATTTTCGCACCCATCGACCAGTTCGGATGAGCGAGCGCCTCGGCGACGGTCACGCCTTCAAGCTCTTCTCGCGACTTGTCACGGAAACTTCCGCCCGAAGCCGTCAAGATGATTTTCGAGACGTCCTCGCGACGCTCCCCGTTCAAGCATTGATAGATGGCCGAATGTTCGCTGTCGACCGGGAGCAGGCTGACGCCATGTTTTTTGACGGCCGCCGTCACGAGATGTCCTGCCGTGACGAGCGTCTCTTTGTTCGCGAGCGCGATGTCTTTCCCCGCTTCGATGGCGGCAAGGGTCGGTTCAAGCCCGACGGCCCCGACGACTGCCGTCACGACGACATCGGCCCGTTCAGCGGTCGCACATGCAATCAACCCTTCCAGTCCGATGAAAAAGAGTGGTTCATATGTAAGGCGTGGCTTGAGTTGTTCGAGTACCTCGATATTTTTAGCGGATACATATTTCGGCCGTAGGCGATTGATCCATTCTTCCGCCACGTCTACGTTCGATCCGAACGCATAGGCCTCAAGTTCAAACAAGTCGGGGTGCTGTTCGATGACGTCACATGTCTGTACGCCAATCGATCCAGTCGCCCCGATTAAGCTGATTCGCTTCATCTTGACACTCCTCTTTTATAACAAATTAAATACCCAAATGACGGTGAATACCGCGATCATACTATCAAACCGGTCTAAAATTCCACCGTGTCCCGGTAACAGATGACCCGAATCTTTTACATTATATTGCCGCTTGTACGCTGATTGTACCAAATCTCCGAGTTGACCGACGACTGATACGACGACCGCAAGCACCAACACCTCGAGAATCGGCAACACCGGCTCGATGAGCACGTAGATGACGCCGAGCACGATGGCCGACACGATGCCGCCGATTGCGCCTTCAATCGTCTTATTCGGGCTGATGGATGGCCAGAGTTTTGTCTTTCCGATGGCCTTCCCTGTGAAGTAAGCGCCGGAGTCGGTCGCCCAAATCATGAACAAGACGAGCAGCACTTTGACGAGCCCGTCTTCTGACAAGCGGACGAGTGCGAAACTCGAGAACCCGATGACGAGATAGACGGCAGAGACGAAATAAAAGCTCGCATCCTCATACGTGAAACGGTTTTTCGTGACGACCGTCCAGAACAAGAGGAGCATCAACCCGAGCACCATCCATTGCGTCGTCGACATCGGCAACTCATCAAGGACGAGTTGACGTTCGAGCAACATCAAGACGAACGGGAACGCCACGAGCAGTGACGTCACGAGAAACGGGAACGCCATCAATTTGTGGTTGCGCATCAATGTGAACTCACTCAATCCGATTAAGGCGAGTATGCCCATCAAGATGACGAACGGGCTACCGCCTAAGGCGATTAGCGTGACAAATATGGCGCCGGCCCACAGACCGGTAATAATTCGTGTTTTCATGTCACACCCCGCCAAACCGGCGTGTTCGCGCGTTGTACGCTTCAATCGCCTCGACGAAGTGGTCCCGTTTGAACTCGGGCCACAACACGTCCGTGAAATGTAGTTCAGCGTAAGCCCCTTGCCAGAGCAAGAAGTTCGATAGGCGCTGTTCCCCGCTCGTACGGATAATCAAATCGACGTCTTGCATGTTCGTCATGAGACGCTCACCAATCATGACGTCATCGATGTCATCCGGTTGGATGGTGCCGAGAGCCACGTCATTGGCGATTTGTTTCATCGCTTGCACGAGTTCGTCACGCCCGCCGTAGTTGAGGGCGAAGACGAGATCGAGTCCCGTGTTCGTCGCCGTCCGGGTACGGGCCTCATCGACCGCTTCTCGCGTCCCGCGTGGCAGTTTCGTCACATCCCCTGCGACGAGCACGCGTACGTTCTGTTCATCCAATTCTTTTAAATCCGTCTCCAAAAATTGCTTCGGCAATTTCATCAAGAAGTTGACTTCTTCTTCAGGACGCGTCCAGTTCTCCGTCGAGAACGCATACAGCGTCAAGGAACGGATACCAAGTTCTTGGGCGGTGCGCACCGCTTCCCGGACCGACTTCATCCCTTCCCGGTGACCCATGATGCGAGGGAGCCCACGCTTCTTCGCCCAACGGCCGTTGCCGTCCATGATGATGGCGACGTGTTCGGGAATGCTCAGTTCCGCCTCGGTTTTTGTTTTAGGATTCACCCATTTAAACATACTCTATCCTCCTGATTGTATGAAAGAGGGACCCTCTCAGTAAAAGGGTCCCCACACAGCTTTTTGGTATACCACTTCCGTGATTACACTTCCATGATTTCTTTTTCTTTCGTCGCTGCAGATTCATCAATCTTTTTGATGTACGAATCCGTTAACGATTGAACGTCATCCACGTAACCGCGAAGGTCGTCCTCAGTCAAGTCCCCATCTTTTTCGAGCTTCTTCAAGTTTTCATTCGCGTCACGACGAACGTTACGGACAGCGACTTTCGCTTCTTCCGCGTATTTCTTCGTCACTTTCACGAGCTCTTTACGGCGCTCTTCTGTCAAAGCTGGGATGGCGAGACGAATGACCGTCCCGTCAGAAGACGGCGAGAGGCCGAGGTCGGCTTTTTGAATCGCTTTCTCTACATCTGACACCATCGATTTGTCCCATGGTTGAATCAAGAGTAGACGCGCTTCCGGAGTGTTGATGTTCGCCACTTGGTTGAGCGGAGTCGGTACACCGTAGTAGTCGACTTGGACCGGGTCCAAGATTGACGCGCTCGCGCGTCCCGTACGAAGTGTCCCGAAATCACGTTTCAAGGCAGAATGGGCTTTCTCCATCTTTTCTTCAGCAGTTTTCAATACGTCATTTACACTCATGAATTGATTCCTCCTACTACCGTCCCGATATGTTCCCCGAGTACGACACGTTTGATGTTTCCTTCTTCAAGCAATGAGAATACAATCAGTGGGATATGGTTGTCCATACATAGTGATGTGGCTGTCGAATCCATGACTTGGAGTCCGTCTTTTAAGACGTCCAAGTACGTGAGCGTGTCGTATTTGACCGCATCCGGAACGAGTTTCGGATCCGCCGAATAGACACCATCGACGTTGTTTTTCCCCATCAAGATGACGTCAGCTTCAATTTCCGCTGCGCGGAGTGCCGCTGTCGTATCTGTTGAGAAGTACGGGTTCCCCGTCCCTGCCGCGAAAATCACGACGCGACCTTTTTCAAGGTGACGCATCGCCCGACGACGGATGTACGGTTCAGCCACTTGGCGCATTTCGATTGAGGTTTGGACGCGCGTCTGGACACCGTTCGATTCAAGGCTGTCTTGAAGTGCGAGCGAGTTCAACACGGTGGCGAGCATGCCCATATAGTCGGCATTCGCACGGTCCATGCCGAGTTCGCTGCCCGTCTTCCCGCGCCAGATGTTTCCGGCTCCGACGACGACGGCGACTTCGACGCCTAAGGCGACCAACTCTTTAATTTGTCCAGAGATCGAGTTGACGATGGCCGGGTCAATCCCGTACCCTTGATCTCCTGCGAGCGCTTCTCCACTCAATTTTAACACAATTCGCTTATATTTCGGTTCCATACTTTGCCTCCTCTTGCTTGAAAAAAGGGAACACGCTCCCTTAACGAACTAACTCAAGGTTATACAGACGTGTTCCCAATTTTGATTGCATCACAGGTGATGCAGATTATTTTTTAAGTTGGTTCATTACTTCTTCAGCAAAGTTTTCTTCGCGTTTTTCCATACCTTCTCCAACTTCGAAACGTACGAATGAGTTGATACGGCCGCCTTTAGACTCTACGTATTTCCCAACTTTGAAGTCAGCGTCTTTAACGAATGTTTGGTCAACGAGGCAGATTTCCTCGAAGTACTTGTTCATACGTCCCGCGATCATCTTCTCGACGATGTTGGCAGGCTTGCCTTCGTTGAGGGCTTGCTCAGTCAAGACTTTCTTCTCACGGTCTACTTCTTCAGCCGAAACTTCGTCGCGTGTCGCGTAAAGCGGGTTTGCTGCCGCTACGTGCATGGCAACGTCTTTCGCAACTGTCTCGTCCGTTGTGCCGTCGATAACGACGACCGAACCGATGCGGCCACCCATGTGAAGGTATGTGCCGAAGACAGCGTCGTCTGCTTTTTCAAGGATAGCGATACGGCGGAGTGAGATTTTCTCTCCGATTGTCGATGCTTCTTCTTGAATGTGTGTCTCAAGCGTCTTGCCAGCGACGAATTCAGAAGCGTGTGCCGCTTCGACTGTAGTCGCGCCTGAAGCGAGAACTGCTTTCGCAACGTCAGAAACGAGCGTTTGGAACTTCTCGTTTTTCGAGACGAAGTCTGTTTCTGAGTTGACTTCGACGAGCGCAGCTTTGTTGCCTTCAACGGCTACCGCTGTCAAGCCTTCAGCTGCGATGCGATCGCCTTTAGCTGCTGCTTTAGCAATCCCTTTTTCACGAAGGAAGTCGATTGCTGCTTGCATGTCACCATCTGTTTCAACGAGTGCTTTTTTGCAATCGAGCATACCTGCTCCTGTTTTTTCACGAAGTTCTTTTACCATTGCTGCTGTAACTGCCATCGGAAATTCCTCCTTGTAAAACTTACAAATTTTTAAGATAAAAAGCGCTAGGCTTCGATATACTATGTCCTAAAAAAAGGTGATAAAAGGCTTTCCCTTTATCACCTGTTGTCTGACCGATTACTCAGCTTCTGTCGCTTCAGCTTCTGGAGCTACTGCTTCTTCAGCTACTTCTTCTTCGCCTTGCTTCGCTTCGATGATCGCGTCTGCCATCTTAGAAGTGAGCAATTTAACCGCACGAATCGCATCGTCGTTCGCTGGGATGACGTAGTCGATTTCGTCTGGGTCACAGTTTGTGTCGACAATCGCAACGATTGGGATGTTCAATTTGTGAGCTTCTGCAATTGCAATACGCTCTTTACGTGGGTCAACGATGAAGAGGGCATCAGGAACACCTGGCATGTCCTTGATTCCGCCGAGGAACTTCTCAAGACGTGTCATTTCTTTTTTCAAGATGATGACTTCTTTCTTAGGAAGTACTTCGAACGTACCGTCAGCTTCCATTTTTTCAAGCTGCTTCAAGCGGTTGATACGCTTTTTGATTGTTGAGAAGTTAGTGAGTGTTCCACCCAACCAACGCTCATTGATGAAGTACATACCTGAACGGAGTGCTTCTTCTTTGATCGTGTCTTGAGCTTGTTTTTTCGTACCTACGAAGAGGACGTTTCCGCCTTCTGCCGCGAGTTCACGAACGAAGTTGTACGCTTCGTCTACTTTTTTGACCGTTTTTTGAAGGTCGATGATGTAGATTCCGTTACGCTCCGTGAAGATGTATTTCGCCATTTTTGGGTTCCAACGGCGTGTCTGGTGACCGAAGTGTACACCAGCTTCGAGCAATTGCTTCATTGAAATTACTGCCATGATAAATTTCCTCCTTGTGGTTTAAAAAAGTCCTCCGCCTCGTTCATCGTTGTATTCCGACCTTTCGGCACCGAGGAATACCATCCCGAGACGTGTGTGATGTGTTTAACACCGAGAATTACTATAGCATATGTCAGCCAATCCGGCAACTCTCACTTTTTGCGAAGTTTGGCATAAAGGGCGACTTCACCCTCGCCTTTTCCGAGCAGCCGGGCCGTCTCACGGACCGAATGGTTCAACAAGACGTCCTCGACGTGCGGTGCCTGTTGCCGTTCACGAGACGATGGTGCTTCCGCAGGGGAATCCTCAAGCGTGGGTGCCACAGCCGATTCCTCGCTCGGGGGCGCAGGCTGTTTCACGACATCGTTCATCGATTCCATGAACGATAACAGGAGGGCCTCGGTCTCACGCTTCTCCTGCTCGAGTCGCGTGATACGAGCCGTCAGCGCCTGAACTTGACGGAACAAAATCAATAGTCCGTACGCGACGATACAGGCAATCCCGATATAGACGACGGTCATCTCCATCCCTCCCTCACGATGTCTTTTCTTCTAAATAGGAGCGTCCGAGCGCAAGCTTCAGCGTCTTCAGCGCCTTGGAATGAATTTGGGAGATGCGGGACGTCGAGAGTTCCAACACTTCACCGATCTCCGTCAACGTCAACTCGTCGAAATAGAATAAGGACACGACGAGCCGTTCTTTCTCAGATAAATGCTCAATCTCGTTCGTCAACACATCGAGCAGCTCGCGCTGCAGGAGCGTATCTTCCGGTTTTTCGGAGTCGGGGTCGAAATACGTGACGGACATGACCTTGCCTTCCTCTTGAAGCGTCACCGCCTCATCGATGGACAACATGTTCGCAAAGTACCCTTCCGCCATCGCCTTCTCGATTTCTGAGACCGGCAGCTCGCACGCGCGCGCCAGCTCCTCTTTCGTCGGGGCCCGGTGCAGCTTCTGTTCGAGCTGTTCGGCGACATGGTCAATCTTCTTCACCCGTTCGCGCACCGATCGCGGCAACCAATCGATTTTCCGTAGCCCGTCGATGATGGCGCCCCGAATTCGAAATGCCGCGTACGTGTCAAACTTGTTGTTATGTTCTGGATCATATTTCATGAGGGCATCGTACAATCCCATGTAACCCAAACTTTTCAATTCGTCGCGTTCGACGCTCTTCGGGAGCGTCACGATCATTCGTTGCACGTGATAATGGATGAGGAACTCATAGTGCGTCAATAGTTCATTCGCCGTATCCATATCGCGGTCAGTATTCCAACGATCCCACAACTCGGTAAGTTGAGTCGTCATGTCGATCCCCCCTAAATTTCCTTTGTTCCTACGCTGACCGTTCGAATCGACAGGACGCAAGTCGCCACATCAAATTCGATCGTCCGCCCATTGTGTCCGCCACAGTCCTCGGCGATGAGCGGGATGCGGTGCGCTTTCAGCGCGTTGCGGACGGCTTCGGCATTTCGTTCACCGATGCGCATCGCCTCGTTCTCATACTTGAATTGAAACATTTGGGCGCCGCCGGCCATTTTTGCTTGCAGCCGACCGGCCCCGGCCCGTTTCAATGAAGCGACGAGTGCGTCGATGGCCGTATCCGCATATTTTCCTACTTCAATCGTTTGATGTTTCCGGGCGATTGCCGAATCCGGCAACATGACATGGGCCATCGCCGCGACTTGAAGCCGGACGTCATACAAAATCACCCCGACACACGAACCGAGCCCGGCCGTTCGCAACTTGTTCGGTGCCGTCGTCTGCTTCCATTCCGCAATCCCGATTTTGAGTACTTCAGCCATGGCCCATCAACCGCTGTTTAATCCGTTCGAGCGAACCGTGCGTCGGTAGGAACAACACGTGTCCGGCACTTACTTTTCCATCGATGCGGAACGTCGTATCGATATAGAGCGCCGCATCTTCCTCGGGCTGGACCGATGTGACGACGAACTCGACGATGGAACCGGCCATATCGACCGCTGTCGCCGGGACGTGAATCGGAATCGGCGTATTCAACCAATCGCCGAGCGCCCGGGCGTAGGCCCCGCTCATAATATTGCCAATCTCTTCCCATGCCGATTGACCGAGTTCATCGGCTGCTTGGAACGTGAACCCGCTCCCGATGAGTGATGCGACCATCATCTCGGCGTCATCGACCGGGAATAAGATGAGAATCATGCCGCTAATCTCGCCACCGAGCTCTAACAGCACCGAGGCCACATGACGCTCAGGACCGCCGACCCGTTCCGGCAAATACGTGATCGGTTCCATCTCGGCCGAGGAGACGGTAATGTTGACCGGTTTGGCCAAGAGCGTCGACAGTGCCGTCGCTGCGTGGCCAGACCCGATATTGCCAAGTTCTTTCAATAAATCTTGCTCGAACTCACTCAGCATGTTGTTCCTCGAATAACGCGTTGGCGTCGAGAAGTGAGAACAGTTTGTCCTCTCCTTTCGCGATCGCCGTCAAATGAGCCGACAACATGTCTCGACTCGATTCAGGAATCGGTTCGAGACGAACGTCTTCGCTTTCCACGACCTCGTTGGCGCGATCGACGATAAAACCGGCATCGCCTTGATTGAGCGAGGCGATTAAAATCCGAGTCTCGTCGGTTGGTTCGACCGCCTCATACCCGAGGCGGAGGCGAAGATCGATGACCGGTGTGACGACACCGCGAAGATTGATGACACCCTTAACGTGAGCCGGTGCGTTCGGGACGCGTGTGACCGGTTGGACCCGTTCAATCGAGCGGACCGATTGGACATCGATTCCGTATGTGTTCGTTCCCAGTGAAAAGACTACCCATTTTTGTTCCATCCTTCTTCCTCCTTAGAACAGATCGTTGCTGTCGACAATCAAGGCGACACGCCCGTCTCCGAGTATCGTTGCACCCGAGATGGCTGGAATGCCCTCGAGATACGTCCCGAGCGGCTTCATGACAATCTCTTGTTGGCCAATCAAATCGTTGACGACCACGCCGACGAGTTTGTTGCCTTTGCGGACGACGACGACCGGGAATTGCGTCTTCGTCTCCGTCTCAATCGCAAACATTTCTTTTAAATAGACGAGCGGGACGAGCTGACCACGGAAATCGAAGACGCGTTCGCGATGGGCCGTCAAAATGTCGGCCTCGTCGAGAAGTGTCGTCTCGAGAATCGATGACAACGGGATGGCGTACGTCTCGTCACCCGCTTGCACGAGCATCGCCGAGATGATGGATAGCGTGAGCGGAAGGCTGACTTGGAATTTCGTCCCTTGTCCGACGACCGTCTCGAGCGTGACGACCCCACCGAGTGACTCGATCTTGTTTTTGACGACGTCAAGACCGACACCGCGACCAGACAAATCGGTGACGACGTCTGCCGTCGAGAAGCCTGGGGCGAAGATGAGCATGGCCACTTCGTTATCGGTCATCGCTGTCGCTTCTTCCGGGGTGATGACGCCGCGCTCGAGCGCTTTCGAACGGACTTTCTCGACGTGAATCCCGGCCCCGTCGTCCTCGATTTCAATGAAGACCCGGTTGCCGCCATGATAGGCGCGGAGCGCAAGACTCCCTTGTTCCGGCTTCCCGGCTGCGACACGGACTTCTGGCAGTTCAATCCCGTGATCGATGGCGTTTCGAATCAAGTGCACGAGCGGGTCGCCGATTTCATCGATGACCGTCCGATCCAATTCCGTTTCCGCACCAGTGATATCAAGCTGGACTTTCTTATGGATGTCTTTCGCGACCGAACGCACCATACGTGGGAAGCGGTTGAACACTTGCTCGATTGGCATCATCCGGAGCGTCAGGACGAGTGATTGAAGTTCGTTCGTCCCGCGCTTGATTTTCTCGACTGTCTCGTTCAATTCAGGCTGTCCGACTTCGTCAGCGAGCCGCTCGAGACGACCGCGGTCGATAATAAATTCTTCGAATAAGTTCATTAAGCGATCGATCCGTTCCAAGTTGACGCGAATCGTCTTCGCTTGGGCGACAGCCTGTTCTTTCGGCTCGTCTGCCTCGACTTTCGGTTTCGGTTCGGCGACGGCGACGGTTTCCACACTGACGGCGACTTCCGGTGCACTCGATGTAGTCGCATACGGCGTCACGTGGACGGATTCGACTTCTGACACTTGTGACACAGCGTGTTCAATCACGTCGGCCGACTCTTGGGACACGAACAGGACGTCAAACGAGAGCTCGAACTGTTCTTGTTCGATGGCCTCGGTTTCTGGACACGTCCGGACGACCTCGCCGAGCTCTTGCAGGCGATCGAATACCATATAGGCACGCGCCGCTTTCAAAACGACGGCATCGGATAGTTTCACGTGCAATTGGAACGCCTCGAAGCCCGTCTCCTTCGCTTGGGTGATGACCGAATCCGTATAAAGGTCGGCCGTGAAGACGTTCGCTTCGACCGCTGGCGTCGCCTTTGGCGTGCTGCCGATGAACGACTGGAATGCAGCTACCGTTTCAGCGACGTCGACGTTTGCGCCTCGGCCGCCGGTCTCGATATTGGCGATCATCTCTTCGATTTGTTCCATCGCCGAGAACATCGTGTCGAGCAACAGCTGGTTGCTCTCTTTCTTGCCGGCTCGAACCAAGTCGAGCGCGCTCTCCATCTCATGCGTCAAGTTGGCCACACTCTCGTAACCCATCGTTGCCGACATTCCTTTGAGCGTATGCGCGGAGCGGAAAATCTCTTGAATCGCATCTTGGCTGCCCGTCTGTTCAAGTTTTAACAGCTGGGTGTTCACCGATTGAATATGTTCTTGCGACTCATCTAAAAACAATCCTAAGTATTCGTTCACGTCCATCTATAATGCCTCCCTGTCGTTAGACTCGGTTCCACTGACGTTTCAAGTTCCCCATCAAACGATCCATGAAATGACGTGGTTTCGGCGGTGTCCCGGTCAATGTCGTTAAAATCCGCTCTAACCGCCAACTGATATCACTTTTCCGGTCCAAATGGTAAAACGGGACTTGGGCGATGACCGCTCGTCTGACCGTGGCGTCATCTGGTAAATACCCGAGGAATCGAATCGATTTCTTTAAAAACTGCTCACACGCAACTTCCATTCGTTCAAAACATTGCAGCGCTTCCTCACCCGATTGAGCCCGATTGACGATGACACCGAGCGGCAAGTCTGGGCTCTGACGATGCACCAGCTTCGTATAGGCGTACCCGTCCATGAGCGAGGTCGGTTCCGGCGTCAAGATGAGAAACATCTCATCGCACCCTTCGATGAATTGAAGGGATGTGTCGGTCGCCCCGGCCCCCATGTCGAACAGGACATAATCGTATTCGGTGAGCACTTCGAGTTCACGCATAAAAAATTGCATATCGGCATGTGAGAATTGGACTAGTTCATCGAGTCCACTCCCCCCATGTAATATATCGACACCATGCACGCCTTTCTGAACCGAGGCGGCGAGCGGAATTCGGGCTTTGACCGAATCCATCATCGTCCGTGACCGCGAGGCGTTCAACAAGATATGCACGTTCGCCATCCCGATGTCGAGATCGACGATTAACACGCGCTTGCCGAGCTCGACGAGGCCGATGGCCGTGTTGACACAGACGTTCGTCTTGCCGACCCCGCCTTTCCCGCTCGCGAAGGCGATCGTCGTCGGCGGGGTCTCCGTTTTCGCCCTCAGACGTCTTGCTTGGTCCATTGGGTCCACCCTTCTTTCTCAAGCAACCGATCCGTCAGCCGGTCTGGGTCCCCGTTGACGAGGTCGTCCGGCACTTCTTGCCCATCCGTCAGCCAAGTGACCGGTAGCCCGCTCTCGCGAACCATCCGATACATCGCGTGGATGTCGCTCGTCTCATCGGCTTTCGTGAAGATGAGCGACCCGAGCGGCAACGGCTCGAACTGGCGATAAATCATGTCCATATCCCGCATCTTCGACGTCAAGCTGAGGACGAGCGAGAGACTCGTCTCTGAAAAGTCGTGATGCCGTTCGAACTGCTCGACATACGCCTCGTCGCGGAAGTTACGGCCCGCCGTATCGATTAAAATGATGTCTTTTCGAGCGAATAACTGTTTGGCCCGCTTGAAATCATCAAAATCGTAGGCGACCTCGACCGGGATGTCTAAAATCTCGGCATACGTCTTCAACTGTTCGATGGCGGCGATGCGATACGTATCCGTCGTGATCAGGCCGACCGAGAGTCCATGCTCGAGCTTGTAGTGCGCGGCGAGTTTCGCGAGCGTCGTCGTTTTGCCGACGCCGGTCGGACCGACGAGCATCATGTACCGCTTCGGTGCGGGTACAGGCAAGAAGGAACTCCGGATTTGGTCACGGACGTAACGTTCGACGGCGTCAACCGATTTTGTCGTGTAATACAGCTCTTGAATCGCCTCGTCCCACGTTTCACCGTGAAACGATTCCGACGCGAGCAGCGCTTCGACGTGAGCCAACGGTGCCGGCAACCGTCTCGTTACTGAGAGGTCAGGCGTAGCGGTCGCGACGTTCCGCGGCTGCGGTTGACGTCTCGGCGCCGTCTCGGGTTTCGGCGCTGCACTTGGCTTCGCCACCGTACGCGGTTTGACGGCGAGCGGCGCTTTCTCGAGCGCGGCGATGACCTCGACGTGTTGCGAGGCGAACAAGCCGAACCACCCCTTTTTCACTTGGCGCGAGTTCAAGATGACGGCGTCGTCGCCAAACTCTTGTTTGACTTTCGCCATCGCTTCCGCCATCGTCTTGCCTGTATATTTTTTTATTTGCACTTAAATCACCCCAATACTTTTCACTTCAATCGAGCTGAGCAATTCGTTATAGGCGAGGACCGGCACCTCCGGATAATACCGTTCGAGCAATTGTCTCACGAACAAGCGGATCGTCGGCGAACAAAGAATGACGGCCGATGCCCCGTAACGTTCGAACATGGACAGTTGCTCGCCCGAGCGTTCGATAATCTCGCGCGCTTGTTCCGGATCGAGCGCCAAATAATTGCCGAACTCCGTTTTTTGAACAGCGTCTTGAATCAACTGTTCGGTCTGTCCCCCGAGCGTGACCACGTAAAGCGGTCCGTCGGGCGGGCTGACTTGGTCCGTCAATTGACGGGACAAGCCTTGCCGGCAATATTCGCCGAGGATGTCGGCGTCTTTCGTCACTTTGCCGTAGTCGGCCATCGTCTCGAACAAAAGCGGCAAGTTGCGAATCGAGACGTGTTCTTTCAACAGATGACGGAGCACCTTTTGAATGTCGCCAATCGACAGGACGGCGGGTGTCACGTCCTCGACGAGCACCGGGTGCGTCTCTTTCAAATGTTCGACGAGTTGTTTCGTCTCTTCACGGCCGAGGAGGTCGGCGGCGTGTTTCTTGAGCGTCTCCGTCAAGTGTGTCGCCACGACGGACGGCGGATCGACGACGGTATACCCGCTCATTTCCGCGCGGGTGCGCGTCTCTTCATCAATCCATAGCGCCGGGAGACCGAACGCCGGTTCCGTCGTTTCAATCCCATACACTTCCGGATCTTCTATCCCAGGGCTCATCGCCAAGTAATGATCGAGCAAGAGCTCGCCTTCAGCGACGACGTTCCCTTTCACTTTGATCCGATACGCGTTCGGTGACAGTTGTAGATGATCGCGAATCCGGACCGTCGGTAAGATGAATCCAAGTTCGAGTGCGAGCTGACGACGAATCATGACGACCCGATCGAGCAGGTCGCCGCCTTGCGATTCATCGGCGAGCGGAATGAGTCCGTAGCCGAATTCGAACTCGATGGCATCAATCTGTAACAGCGAGACGACCGTCTCGGTCGGTGCCGACGGTTCTTCTTCCGCTAACGGTGTGTCGACGACCCGTTTCAAATTGCGACGCATCGTATAGGCACCATAGAACGTGGCGCCGGCAATAATCAATGTCACCGGCAGCAGACTCGGCGAGATAATCCCGAGCATGATGACGACTGAGCCGGCGATATAGAGCAGTGTCGGGTTTTGACTGAGCTGATCGACGACGTCCTCGCCGAGGTTCCCATCCGAGACGGCACGGGTGACGATAATCCCGGTCGCCGTCGAGATGAGGAGCGCCGGAATTTGACCGACGAGCCCGTCCCCGATTGTCATGAGTGAGAACTTCTGGAACGCCTCACCAACCGGGAGGCCCATGTCCACGACGCCGATGATAATCCCGAAAATCAAGTTGATGGCGACGATGATAATCCCCGCGATGGCGTCCCCTTTGACGAACTTCGAGGCCCCATCCATCGAACCATAAAAGTCGGCTTCACTTTGAATCTTTTTCCGGCGGATTTGCGCGTCTTTGTCATCAATCAATCCCGAGTTCAAATCGGCATCGATGGCCATCTGTTTCCCTGGCATCGCATCAAGGGTGAAACGCGCCGATACTTCGGATACACGTTCGGCCCCTTTCGTGATGACGACGAACTGGATGATGACGAGGATGAGGAAGACGACGAATCCGACGAGCACTTTCCCGCCAACGACGAAGTTTCCGAATGTGGCGATGACTTCTCCGCCGTATCCGGTCGATAAAATCGAACGTGTCGTCGACACGTTCAATCCGAGCCGGAACAACGTCACGATTAGCAAGAGTGACGGGAAGACCGAGAAGTCGAGTGCTTCACGTGCATTCATCGCGACGAGCAGAATCATCAACGCAATCAAGATATTGACAATGATTAAAAAATCTAATACGAACCCCGGCAATGGGATGACGAGCATGACGACAATCATGAGAACGCCGATCAATACCGCCAAATCTTTAGCTTTTACAGCCAATACATACTCCTCCTCAAGACGGTTGTTTCAACTGATAGACGAATGCGAGCACTTCGGCAATCGCCTGATAAAACGACTCGTCCACGACTTCCCCGATATCCATTTGGGCGTACAGCGCCCGGGCCAACGGTTTATTTTCGACAATCGGGATATCATGTTCTTTGGCCACGTCCCGGATATTGAAGGCGACGCGATCGACCCCTTTGGCGACGACGAGCGGCGCGAAGTCTTTCGTGTCGTCGTACCGGATGACGACGGCATAATGGGTCGGGTTGGTGATGACGACGTCCGCGTTCGGAATTTCTTGCATCATGCGGCGCATCGCCATCTCCCGTTGTTGTTGTTTAATCTTCGACTTGATGAGCGGGTCACCCTCACTGTTCTTATACTCGTCTTTAATATCTTGCTTCGACATGCGAATCGATTTCTCAAAATCGAATCGTTGATAGAAAAAGTCAAGCAACGCGAGCGCGAGCAAGGCCACACTCACCCACAGTCCGAGTTCAATCGTGATATGGGCGAGCGCGATGACCGATTCACGGATATGTTCGACCGCCATGCGAGACAGTTCTTTTTGGTTCTGCCAGAGCACGGCGACGGCAGTCGTCAGGATAATCAATAATTTGAATAAGGACTTTAAAAATTCGACGACCGCTTTCATACTGATAATCCGTTTGACCCCTTTAATCGGATCGATCCGTTCGAGTTTCGGTTGAATCGCCTCACCCGAGAACAACGTCCCGATTTGAAGGTAGTTGATTAATATCCCGAACACGACGGCGACCACGAAGAACGGGCCCACAATTAGTCCGACGCGAAGCAGCAAGTCGGTGAGCATGCCGGACAATCCGTTCGACAGATCGAACAGCAAGTAGCTCGGACCGAGCAAATCTTTTGTCACACTGAACAACTGTTTGCCGAGATAAGGCCCTAAAAACGATAACATGAGAAACATCGCGAACAGGGCGAAGGCACCGGTCAAATCGGCCGACTTGGCCACTTGTCCCTTCTTGCGCGAGTCCTCTCGTTTTCGTGGTGTTGCTTTTTCGGTTTTTTCTCCTGCAAAAAATTGAAGATCGACCGATAAGGTATATAGAGGCTTCATGAGGCGTCTCCTAGCACAGTCATAAAATCACGTAACACTTCTTGTAAAATCGGGATGAATTGGCTGATGCCGTTCAAGGTCAACCCCATCATGACGACCATGACTGAAAATCCCGCAATCAGCTTGAATGAGAATCCGATTGCAAAAATATTGAATTGCGGCGCTGATTTCGCCAAGAACCCGAGCGCCATGTCGACGAGCAAGAGCGACGCCATGAGCGGAAAGGCAAGCTGCAAGGCGACCATCATCGTCATCGTGACGACCTTGACGGCCATCATGAGTGACGCTTCGCTAAAGTCGATGATCGGCTGACCCGGCGGATAAATTTGAAAGCTATAATAGATGCCATCAATCAGCAGCAGATGTAAGTTGCTCGATAGCATGATGAACAACGTAAAAATATAATAGAATCGACCGATCAGCGGCGACTGCCCTCCGAACATCGGGTCATAGGCCGATGCCATCGCGAGTCCGAGCTGTAAATCGATGACGCCACCCGCAATCTGGGGGGCGAAGAATAAAATGTTAATCAATATACCGAGCACCAACCCAATCAATACCTCGTACAACACCTGTAAGATATAGGCTTGCCCGAGATCGAGCGGCTCTGTCACCGTGAACATCGCATAGTACGCTAAAAAGGCACTGAACGCGACGCGGTGCATGACCGGCAGTTGCCGGGATGAAAATAACGGGACGCTCACGAAGAAGCCGGAGAGACGGGCGAACGTCAACCCATACAGACTGATGAAATCGACCGCGTTCATTTCGAGGCGACCTCGACCATCAGTTCAAAAATCAAACGGGTGAACCCTTCAATCTGTTGCAGCATCCAAGGTCCAAAGACGACGAGCCCGATAAAGACCGAGACGATCTTCGGGACGAACGATAACGTCTGCTCTTGAATTTGTGTCGTCGCCTGTAAAATCGAAATGACGAGACCGACGACGAGTGAAATCAATAAGAGCGGCATCGAGATTTTCAATAACGTCCACACACTCTCCGTCGCCAAATAAATGACCATTTCCTGCGTCATATTCGTTCCTCCTACATACTTCTAAGCAAGGACTCCACAATCAAGTGCCATCCATCCACCAACACAAACAGTAATAATTTGAACGGCAATGCAATCATGACCGGCGGAAGCATCATCATCCCCATCGACATGAGAACACTCGCCACGACCATATCGATAATCAAAAATGGCAAGAAAATCATGAATCCGATTTGGAACGCCGTTTTCAACTCACTGATTGCATAGGCCGGGACCATCGCGAGTAGCGGGACATCTTCGACCGACTCAGGTTGCTCATAGTTCCCATATTTAATAAATAATTGCAAATCCTCTTGGCGTGTATATTGGGCCATGAACCGCTTCATCGTATTTCCTGCCTCTTCGAACGCCTCGTCTTGACTGATTTCGTCATCCATATACGGTGACAACGCCTGCTCATTCAATTCCGATAGCACAGGCGACATGACGAACAATGTGATGAACAGGGCGAGCCCGATAATCAACTGGTTCGGTGGCGTCTGTTGCGTCCCGAGTGCCGGACGGATGAACGACAGCACGACGACGACCCGTGTGAAACAAGTCATCAAGATTAAAAACGAAGGCGCGAGCGTGAGCAAGGTGAGCACGACCAATAATTTGATCGAGGTCGATGTACTGTCTGGCGTCTCCAAATTGATTAATTGTTCAATCGTCGTCATCGTTTCTTCCTCACTTCTTCAATCTGAGCCAACTGTTGTTTGAACGTGTCGAGAAAAGCCGACGAGTTCGACTGGTTCAAGGCCGGGGCATCGAGCGCCGCCTCGTCCATCGCTTCGGCATCAATCCGGTCGAGCAATTGAATCGAGTCGCCGACACCGAGCACGTACACTTGTTCACCGAGCTTGACGAGTTGCACCGAACGGTCTTTACCGAGCGGGACACCGCCGAGATGGGTCAAATGCTGAGCCGACTTCACGCCTTGTGTCCGTGCGTTCAACCATCGCACGAGGACGAGGAACCCACCGATGACGACGACCATGCTCAAGATGAGCTTGATGGCCGTGCCGACCGATGAGACGGCCGATGTGACCGGTTCGTCTTTCGTGTCTGGCTGTTGCTGTTCGAACTGTTGGTCGACGGTGGCGGCCTCGACCGTGGCCGGGACGAATAGCCCAGCCACGAGAAGGATAATCAACCACCACTTGTTCATTGTGCGACCGTTTTTGAGACTGCCTCGACGACGCGTTCAGCGTTGAACGGTTTGACGATAAAGTCTTTGGCTCCTGCTTGAATCGCATCGATGACCATCGCTTGTTGTCCCATCGCCGAACACATGATGACTTTCGCGTTCGAATCGAACCCACGGATTTCTTTCAATGCGGCCAAGCCGTCCATTTCTGGCATCGTGATGTCGAGCGTGACGAGATCGGGCATGAGTTCACGATATTTCGCTACCGCATCGACACCGTTCTCCGCTTCACCGACGACTTCAAATCCATTCTTTGTCAAGATATCCTTAATCATCATGCGCATGAACGCTGCATCATCTACTACTAAAATTTTTGCACTCATTCTTCTTCCTCCTTAAACGATGCCAATCCGCTCGTGCGGTTGGATAATTTCTGTTACACGGACGCCGAAGTTCTCTTCGATGACGACGACTTCGCCGCGGGCGATCCGCTGTTGGTTCACATAAATATCGACCGGCTCACCGGCCAACTTGTCGAGTTCGATAATCGAGCCTTGTGACAGCTCGAGCACTTCTCGGACCGAACGTTTCGTCCGTCCGAGTTCGACCGTCACGTTGAGCGGCACGTCATACAACAATCCCAGATTCGCTGGAATCGAGTCGTTCGTCGTCGGTGCATGGAGCGGCATGAACTCGGCCTGGCTGACGGCGACTTCCGGTACCGATTTCGCTTGCGGACGAACCGGTTGTTGGGCGGCCGCGGCTGGTGCCGGCGCTGCCTCTTGTTTCGGTGCGGCCTGAGCAGCTGGTGGAGCCGGCGCGACAGGGGCTGGCGACGTGGCGGCCATCAGTTCGTTGACGAGTTGTTTCCCGAACTGGACCGGTGCGATTTGAACGATTTTCGAATCGATTAACGTGCCGACCTTCAAGTTGAACTCGATGAGCACCATCGTCTCCCAAAGTTCGAGACGGTCGATAATCGTTTGTTTTTTCGTCGCATCGAACACTTCGACGAGCGGTGGTGAAATATCAATCTTTTTCGAGAACACGGTCGACAAGGATGTCGCTGCCGCACCCATCATTTGGTTCATCGCCTCTTGGACGGCTGAAAGACGAATCTCATCGAGCCCTTCCGGATCGACTCCGATCCCGGTTCCACCGAGCATCAAGTCGGAGATGATGGCGGCGTCTTCACGTGTCAATACGAGCACGTTCTCGCCTTTCAAGCCTTCCGTGTAGCCGACTCGAAGTGCGACGTGCGGCGTCGGATAACGCTCACGGAGCGCATCGATCGTGACTTCACTGACGATTGGCGTCGTGATTTCTACTTTTTGTTGCAATAACGTCGATAGCGCCGTCGCCGAGTTACCGAACGAGATATTTCCGATTTCCCCTAAGGCGTCGCTTTCCATCGAATCAAGATGTTCTTCAGGATTCGCCTCCGGTTTTGACGACTCGCTCGTCCCGCGCAATAACGCGTCTATTTCATCTTGTGACAACATCTCACTCATTGCTCTTCCTCCTTCACCCGGTGGAGCACTTGGACCGCCATCCGCTTCCCGCTCACACCGACTTGCCCTCTGAACACTTTATTTTCCCCTACCATGATCGATAACGGGTCTTTCACCAACTGATCGAGCGTCAAGCAGTCCCCGACCTCTAAATGCAACAAGTCACCGAACGTGATCGTCGTCTCCCCGAGCAGGGATACGACCTCGACCGACGAGTTCATCAACTGGGCTTTGAGCGGTTCTTTACTGTTCCCGCTCGCATTGCGGCGATTGGCCTCTTGCATCCAATAATGACTCGATAGTTTCGATAACACCGGCTCAATCGTCACGAACGGCAAGCAGACGTTGATTGTCCCGCTCACTTCGCCGATCGTGACGCCGATTGAAATGAGGACGACCGTCTCGTTTGGCGAGACGAGTTGAAGGAACTGAGGATTGACCTCGACCGCTGTCATCTCTGACTTGATTTCGGCAATCGATTCCCAAGCGTCTCCGTATCCGGCAAACGCTCGTTTATATAATTGCGTCAAGATGCGCATCTCGATTTCCGTGAAGCTCTCGACTTTTTCAATCTCGACCCCGGGACCGCCGAGTAGGCGGTCGAGCACCGCGTACGAGATGTTCGGATTCACTTCGATGATGAAACGGCCATTGAGCGGCGGTGCTTCAATCAAGTTGATCATCGTCATGCTCGGAATGGAATGAATGAATTCGTCATACGGAAGTTGCTCGACCGAGTTGACCGTGAACTGGACGTACGTCCGGAGCTGGGCCGAGAAGAACGTGGTCAGCATCCGTGTGAAATGCTCATGTATCCGGGTCAAGCTTCGGATTTGGTCTTTCGAGAAGCGGACCGCCCTTTTAAAGTCGTACTGCCGGACTTTCCGCTCTTCTTCCTGGGCCAAAAAGGAGTCGGCTTCGACGTCGCCACTACTTAACGCCGAAAGCAAGGCATCAATTTCTTGTTGAGATAAGACTTCTCCCATGATGCCACCTCACTGTATGATTTTCTTCGTCATGTAGACTCGTTGGACCTCACCTGACTCCAACAGCCCGTTTAATTGTTTGCGGAGCGACTGCTCGAACTTCTGCATGTCCTCTTTCGTCGTGAGCTTCGCTTTCGTCATGCCGGCCAAATCGCCGAGGATGACGTTATGCACTTGGAACTTCCGAAGTTCGAGATCTTCTTTCGTCTCCGCGGCATCGGTCACGATTGTGAACTGGACGTTAATGAAGCGCTCATCTTGGATGTTCGTCGTCATATCGTCCGTCGTGAAGCTGCGTTCGGCCAATTCTTCGGCGGTGACCGGTTTCGTCTTCGCCGTCACGTTGTCCCCGAATAAGTATTTATAAGTCATGAATCCGGCCCCGCCCATGACGAGCAGGACGACTAGCAGGATGAGCACCATTTTCATGGCGCCGCCTTTTTGTTTTTCTTCACTCATCTTCTTCACCTCGTATGCCTATCGTTCCAACCAGACCGATCGAGGCATAGAATGCCGTCGTCCGGTCGATGATTTGTTGTTTCGTCTCGCTGACGATATACGTCTTTCCGTTATACAAGTGAATGATCGTGTCGGGCTCGGCTTTGATCGTCTCGATGAACAAGGCGTTCAGCACGAGTTCCTCACCTCGGAGCGTCGTGACGTGAATCATCAGCGTTTCAAGTTGACGAGTTCTTGGAGAATCTCGTCCGATGTTGTGATGATTCGTGTGTTCGCCTGGAAACCACGCTGGGCGACAATCATTTCGGTGAACTCTTCAGACAAATCGACGTTCGACATCTCGAGCGCGCCCGAGACGAGCTCGCCACGACCATCTTGTCCAGCAATCCCGCCGTTCGGCACGCCTGAGTTTTGCGATTGAATGAAGTTGTTCGCGCCGACTTTTGACAATCCGGCGTTGTTGGCGAACGTGACGACTTGGATTTGACCGACGACAGTCGATGCTCCGGCATTATCGACGTAACTGACTTGTCCGTCTTTCCCAATCGAGAGTGACTTCGCACCGGTCGGGATATTGATGCGGCCGCCGTTTGTATTAAGGACGTAAGCCCCGTCCCCGTTCACGAGGTCGCCGGCGTTGTCCGTATAGAAGTTACCGGCCCGTGTATATTGCGTCTGTCCGTTCACGTCCAAGGCGAAGAACCCTTCACCCGAGATTCCGACGTCAAGCGCCCGACCAGAGTTTTGCATGGCGCCTTGGTTATAGACGTTATCGACGGTCGCCATCGTGCCCCCGAGACCGACTTCTTTCGGGTTGACCCCACCGCTCAAACCGTTCGCCGCCGTCGCACTACCGACTTGTTGGCTGACGAGGTCTTTGAACGTGACGCGCCCTTTTTTGTAACCGAACGTGTTGACGTTGGCGATGTTGTTCCCGACGACATCAAGCTTCGATTGGAAGTTCTTTAACCCACTGATTCCTGAGTACATTGCTCTTAACATGATGAATCCTCCTATGCTGGTTTGATGGAAGTGATGTTGTACACGTTGACGGACGTTCCGTCTTCAAGGTCGGCCACATAGCCGGCTTCGGTCTTCGAAATCGAGAGCACACGTCCCAAGCCTTTAATCGTCTCGGTTTCCGTTTCATTTGTATAAGCGACCGTTTGCCCGATCATATTGCTGAACTCCGAAATCGAGGCCATTTGTCGGTCGACGAGCACCGAGTCGAGTTGTTTCGAAATCGTCTGCATTTGTTCGAGAGAAGAGAACTGAGCCATCTGAGAGATGAACTCACGATCTTCCATCGGTGACATCGGGTCTTGGTTGGCGAGCTGGGCGAGCAACAGTTTCAAGAACATGCTTTGATCGTATTGGTTCGTCGCTTTCGGCATCGATTGATCCGGCAGCGTGTAATCATTCGTCTTCGGCTGGATGGTCGTCATCGTCAGGGTCTCCTTTCGGTTGTTCATGATGTTCCGGTTCAGGCTGGTCGAACTCTTGGAAGTTCGAGCTTTTCGTCTCGAGCGCTTGTTGGGTCAAGTTGACCTCGACCCGGACGTTCGGGTTCGCGGGCTGGAGCGTCTGTTGTAACTGTCCGAGTTGCGATTGCAATAACTGCTTCGCTTCTTGGTTACTCGCAAACAGCTTGACGACGAGCTCCCCGTTCTGCCGCTCGAGTTTGACGACGAGTTCGCCTAGCTGTTCCGGATACAGCCGGACCGTGAACACTTTCGACCCATCGGCCCCGCTCTTGAACGGTGCGCGTTGCAAGGCCGCTTCAATCCGGGCCTGCATGTTCTCAGGCAATGAGCCTTTCGAGGCGTACATCACCATCTCAGAGTCGATGCTCGGTTTGGACCACGTCATACTTTTCGGCATCCAGTCGGCCTCTTTGACCGGCTGTTGCACCGGTACGGGTTGCGTTTCAGGTTGTGTCACACCGGGTAAAGATTTTGGGGTCTGTCCGAGCGTCCCTTTAAACTGCGCAACGACTTGCTGGATGATGCGCACGTTCTCCTCTACTTGATCGACCGGCACCGTCTGGACGAGTGTGTCCGTCTCTTTCTTCGTGAGCGTGAACGAGAGCGTCGGTGCCGCCGCTTGGCTTGTAAGGAGTACCGGCAACTCTTCCGGGACCGGGACCGTTGCCGGTTCCGGGGCGACTTGATTTAAAATCCCGATATAGGCATCCATGAACTTCCGGTACGCATCGGCCGGTAGCGACTTCAACCATTGCAGGCTATCCGGCTGTTGAAGCCACTGTTCTAATCGATTCGATACGTTCTCGAGCGGGAGTGATGTTTCGTCTTCCGAGACGACCATTGCTTCAGGCGCCGCAGTCGGTGTCGTACCGAGCATGGCCGAGAGCAATTCTAAAAACTGTCCGGTCGGGGTTGCAGTCGCGTCCCCGCCCTTTTGCGGTGCCCCTTGCATCGATTGGGCCAATAAGGCGATATTCATCATCATGTCCTCCTTTCCAGTCACTGGAGCAACTGGGTAACGACGGCGGCCTGCTGGGCATCCATCCGTCCCAATATGTCGGCTTGTTGCTTCGGCGATAATTCTTTCAAAAGGTTCGCTACTTGTGGACTTTCGAGCTCGTTCATGATGGCAGCGGCTTGTTTCGCTGACATCTCTTCATAGACGCGAGACACGTCCGACGTTTCTTCTTCGACCGCACTGGCTGTCGCCAACTCTGCGACGAGCCGGTCCCGCTCTTGAATCAACTTTGAGACTTCTTCTTGTCTAGCCTTCACTTCGTTCGTCAACTCGGCGTTATCGGCCCGTAGCTTCTCGATTTCAGCATTCGCCACTTTCAAACGATTCGCGGCATCGGAATCTATCCCGGTCACGTTCACGTTCGTCTTCACATTCTCTTCCGGCTCTTGTTTTGAACCGGTCTCGAGAAACGGGACCGATAACAACGGACGGTCCATCGCATAGTTCATGACGACAATCCCTCCAACGAGTAGAAAGATGGCCGGCACGAGAACGAGTGCGACCAATAGCTGTCTGCCCCGCTTCGTATTGTCTTTTTCCATCGGTTTACTTCCCTTTCCCGTGATGAATCACGGCCAACTCATCGATGAAGTGCTGTTCGATGAGCTTTGTCGCGGCCACTTCATGTTGACTGACTTTTTCATGCAACGTTACATATTTCTTTTCCTCGACGACTTTTCCAAGCAGACGTTCCTGCGACAAATGGTAGCGATTCCGCGCCTGTTGGACGACGAGTTGTTGTGTCTCGATTTGACGCTTCAACCGTTCGCGTGTTTGCTCTCGGTATTGCGACATGAGCAGATCGATGACGCCAGCTTGTTCATCTTGACTCTTCATGAGCGACTCGTACGTCAAGACGAGCTGATACAACGTCTCCATCTCCGTCTCGAACCGCGATTTATATTGTCTCATTTCCGTCGCCGACTCTTCTTTCTCATGTTCTGCGATCGGCATGATGCGCTCTAACAATAATCTGTTCATCGTTCACCTCGCACGATTTGGGCCAGGTGTTCGAGTGATTGCTCGAGCGGGGCCTCTTCTTCGATGGATTGCTTTAAAAACGTCAACAAGTTTGGATACTGCTCGATGGCGGTGTCGATGGCCGGGTTCGTCCCTTTTTTATAGGCACCGATATTAATTAAGTCTTCGGCATCCAAATAGGTCGCCAGCCAACCGCGAAACGTCTGCGCGACGTCTCGGTGCATCGGCGTGGCGATTTGGTTCATGACACGGCTAATCGACTTCAAGACGTGAATCGCCGGGAACTGCCCACGGTTCGCGAGCGAGCGGTCCATGACGAAGTGTCCGTCTAAAATCCCGCGCACCGCATCCGCGATCGGCTCGTTCATATCGTCCCCGTCGACGAGGACGGTGTAGAACGCGGTGATCGACCCCGTCACGGAGGTCCCGCTTCGTTCTAACAGTTGCGGCAGCATCGCGAAGACGGACGGTGTATATCCTTTCGACGTCGGCGGTTCCCCTGTGGCGAGTCCGATCTCTCGTTGCGCCATGGCGAACCGGGTCACCGAATCCATCATAAGGACGACTTCTTTGCCTTGGTCGCGGAAGTATTCGGCGATGGCAGTCGCCGTATAGGCTCCTTTCAACCGCACGAGCGGCGGCTGGTCGCTCGTCGCCACGATGACGACCGAACGGGCCATCCCTTCCGGACCGAGCTCTTTCTCGATGAACTCTTTCACTTCTCGGCCACGCTCGCCAATCAAGGCGATGACGTTGATGTCGGCCGATGACCGTTTGGCGATCATGCCGAGCAATGTCGACTTCCCGACGCCGGAACCTGCGAACAATCCGACCCGTTGGCCCTTCCCGACCGTCAACAGACCGTCGATGACGCGAACGCCCGTCGAGAGGACGTCAAGAATGCGGGGGCGCTCCAGCGGGTTCGGCGGCTTACGCAGAACGTCGTAACGTGCGCCAGGGGTGATACCTTCGCCGGACAACGGTCGGCCGAGACCGTCGAGCACTTGGCCAATCAACTCGTCGCCGACTGGCACTTGAAGCATCCGTCCCGTCCCTTTGACCATACAGCCCGGTGCGATTTGCGTCGTTTCGCCGTATGGCATGAGCAGGACACGTGCCTCATTGAATCCGACGACTTCGGCCTCGACGTGTTGACCAGATGGGAGCTCAATCAAACAACGTTCACCGATAAAAGCGCTCGGTCCGTTCGACTCGATCATTAGCCCGACGACCCGACAGACGCGCCCGACTTTCCGGACGTACTCGTCATCGGGCGAGGATGTAATCGACTCGAGCACGTGATCAATAAGCGCCATCGGCCAGAACCTCCTCGATTTTAGAGCGGACGCGATCAAAGCTATAGCTTAAATCGAGCTCATCTCCGTGTTGCGGGGTCTCAATCCGTACGCTCGTCTCATCTAAACCGGCATCCGCCCGATACTTGATGGTCGGGCCGTCTGGGAGGACCCAGTCCGCTTCGAACCGTTGAATCGTGGCGAGGCGTGTCGGATGGACGTACACCATCAATGATTCGGCATCGAGTTGACGGAGCAGCTGTTCGCGAATCCGATCGGCGAACAACGCCTCATCGTTTCGGACGAGCTCTGTCGTCACACGGGCGCTGACTTCGACGGCGAGGGTGACGAGCTGTTGCTCGGCGTCCCGCCATTTCGTGTCAAACGACTGCTCGAGTTCGACGCTGACCATGTTCAACCGGGTCGTCAACTCCTCATACTCGGCCTTGCCTTCCCGTCTTCCGTGGTCGAAACCTGCGTCATACCCTTCTTGCCTTGCCGACACGAGCACTTCTGCCCGCAAGTCGGCGAGTTCTTGCTCCATCGCGGTGCGGCGCGCCTCGAGTGCGGCTGCTTGTTCGTCTAGCTCCGCGCGTGTTTGGGCCAATCGTTCCCGCTCCTCGTCGTGGTGAAGCGGACTCACCGGCTCGAGGAAGGGCTTCGAATCGATCCGTTGCGGCTCGAGCGGTGTCGCATAGTGACGTTTGATTACATTAGACAACGATGTCATCTCCTCCGCCGCGGCTGATCACGATTTCTCCGACGTCTTCTAGGCGACGGATGATACCGACGATGCGACTTTGCGCCTCTTCGACGTCACGCAACCGGACTGGCCCCATGAATTCCATGTCTTCTTTGAACGTGTCGACCATTCGTTGCGACATGTTTTTGAAGATAACCTGTTTGACTTCGTCGGACGACACTTTGAGGGCGAGCAAGAGGTCGTCGTTCGCCACTTCGCGGATAATCCGCTGAATCGCCCGCGAATCGAGCGTGACGATGTCTTCGAAGACGAACATCCGTTTTTTGATTTCTTCGGCCAATTCCGGGTCTTCGATTTCAAGCGCATCGAGAATCGTGCGCTCGGTCGTACGGTCGACGCCGTTGAGCACTTCGACGACCGCTTCGATGCCGCCGGATTGGGCGTAGTCTTGCATATCGGTTTGGGACAAGTTCTTCTCAAGAATTTGTTCAATCTCATGAATCACATCCGGGTTGAGCCGGTCCATCGTCGCAATCCGCTTGGCAACTTCTGACTGAATCTCAGGTGGGAGTTCAGACAGAATCTGTCCGGACTTGACCGGTTCGAGATGCGCCAAAATCAAGGCGATCGTCTGCGGATGCTCGTTTTGGATAAAGTTCAGCAGTTGTTTCGGGTCGGCCTTGCGGGCGAACTCGAACGGTCGGACTTGAAGCGTCGAGGTGAGGCGGTGGATGAGGGCCATCGCCTTCTCTTCCCCGACCGCCTTCTCGAGCACCGTTTTCGCGAATCCGATGCCGCCTTGCGTGATATAGCTCTGTGCCATGGCGAGCTCGTGGAACTCGCCCATAATCGCTTCTTTCTGTTCGGATGATACTTTTTTCAACGCCGAGATTTGTAGTGTCAATTGCTCCATCTCTTCTTCGGACAGATGCTTGTAGACGCTCGCTGCCACTTCAGGTCCAAGCGAGATCATGAGCATGGCCGCTTTTTCTCGGTTCGGTTGTTTGGCGTAATTCACAGTACTCACTCCTCAGACATCCATGTACGGAGAAGTTTGGCGAACTCTTCTGGGTTGCTCTCTGCCAATTTCTCCAACTGTTTCTTCTTGACGGCCCCTTCGCCCCGTTCTTCGAGGTCGAGGTCCGGTACTTCGTCTTCATATGGGACTTCCCACTCATTCGACTCGGCGATTGGTTCGCGGTTGCGCTTGCGCATCGCGAAGAACAAGAGCGCGAGTAAGACGACGGCACCGGCTGCAGCGGCATACATCCACCACTGGGTCGGTTGTTCGACCACGGCCGCTTCTTCCGTTTCTGCGAACGGACGTGAGACAACGACAACTTTTTGTTCAAGTTCCGCCTCGGTGAGTGCCTCTCCGGTCTTGGCGAGTGACGTCCGGATAATCGAGTACATCATCGTCTCGAGGTCGCCCTCGAGCTGAGGATCGATGGTCGTCGCCCCGTTCGGTGGTTCGACGATCAATTGGACACCGAGGTCACGAATCGAGTACGGTGCGTTCTGAATCTGTTTCGTGATGCGGTTGACTTCATAATTGATGATTTCATGATTCTTTTCGCTCTCTTCTTCCCCGGTGCCCGTGGCAGCCGGGAAATTGACCGTATCGTTCTCGGCCGTTCCGGCAGCGGTCGCCGCGCCGGTTCCGCCCGTATACGCCTCAGCGATTCGTTCGGCCGACGTGACGATGCCTTCCATGCTGTCCTCGTTGACTGGTGTCACGAGGTTTTGCTCTTCAGCCGTTTGCGTCGTGTCGATATCGGCCGTGACCGAGACGAGCACGCTTCGTTCGCCGAGCAACACCGACAACATTTGTTGAATCTGTTGACGGACATCCTTCTCGACTTGACGTTTTAAGACGAGCGGGTCGGTCGATGATCCACCGGCCGTCGTCGTCTGGTCTAAATCGTAATACGTGAAATATTGGTCCATGACCGAGATGTTTTCAGGTTTCAAGTTCGGTACGCTCTTACTGATTAAGTGATAGAGACCTTTCACCGTCGCCGGCTCGAGATTCGTACCAGCTCCTAAATTTAAGACGACCGAGGCCGTCGGTTCCCCTTGATCTTCAGCCAAGAAGACCGACTTTTCGGGAATCGAGATGATGACTTTTGCCTGGTTGATTCCTTCGATTTGCGTGATCAACCGTTCGAGCTCGGTCTGCATCGCGCTCCGCTCGATGACGGCCATCTCACGGTCGGTCGTTCCGAAACCTGCGTTCTCGCTAAAGAAGCTGTAATCGATTGCACCCGACTTCGGGATACCTGCTGCCGCCAGACTGACTTTCAGTTGATCGACTTGTTCACTCGGCACGTACACACTGACGCCGTTCGAAGTCGCTTTAATCTCAGCCTTCACGCCGTCGGCCGTCAGCTGTTCCGTCACCTCGCCCGCTTCTTGAGCGGACAGGTTCGTATAGAGCGGGGCCATGTTCGGGCGCGACAGCCAGACGGTCAAGAGCACCGCGACGAGAAGCACGCCGACGATGACGAGACCCCAAATGATTTTACGGTTCGTTTTTATCGTTTGAAGCGAACCGGTCAGTGAACCGAATCGTTCTTTTAACTTTTCATTCATCGCTACTCGTCATCCTCTACTTTAAACTTGCATTCGCATCATTTCTTGATAGGCCTCGACTGCTTTGTTCCGCACCTCTATCGCAAGTTGCATCGCAATCGACGACTCTTCGCTTTGAATCATAACCTGATGTAAATCGGCTTTGCCGACGGCGAGGTCGGCTCGGGCCGCACTCGTCGCTTGTTGGACGTCATTTAACGAACGCATCGCCTCGTTCAAATACGTTCCGAACTGAGACGGCGTCTCTTTCACGGCCGGTGCGCCTGTCGGTTGGGTGCCCATCAATTGAATCGGGTTGATTTGCATATATTGTCACTCCTTATCCTTTACCAATTTCCATCGCCTTGACGAGCATCGCCTTCGAAGCGTTCATCGCAGCGATGTTCGCCTCGTACGATCGCGTCGCCCCCATCAAGTCGACCATTTCTTTCAATAGGTCGACGTTTGGCATCTGGACATAGCCCCGGTCATCCGAATCGGGATGGCTCGGGTCATAGACGAGCTTGTACGGGCTCTCATCTTCTACAATCTGTGAGACCTCGACGCCGCCGCTGACAGCGGACAGCTGTTGGCGAAACGGTGCTTCCTGCATCACGGTCATTTTCCGTGTATACGGTTGCCACTCCCCGTCGACGAGCTTGCCGCGTGTCGTCTGGGCGTTCGCAATGTTCGCGGACACCGTGTCCATCCGTAGCCGCTGCGACGTCAGTGCCGTCGCCGAAATATGAAAACTATCAAACATGCCCATCGTCAACGTCCTCCTCTAATGACGGTTTTGAGTCCGCCGAGTCGGCGGTTCAACTGTTCCATCATCGCTTCATATTGAAGCTGGTTCCGTGCCAATTCGCTCATCTCATAATCAAGATCGACGTTATTGCCGTCGCTTCGCATCGCGCCTCCGGCCCGGTCCGTGATCGTCGTCGCCGCGCGCTCGCTCGGACGACCGCCTGCCAGCTTGAGACGCATCTCGTTGTTCAACGTCTGTTCAAACACGGCCTGCTTCGCCCGGAAGTTCGGGGTATCGATATTCGATAGGTTATGGCTGATGACTTTTTGATTTACGACCGAATGATTGATCGCTTGCTTCATTAATTGATAGTCGCTGCCAATCCAATTCATGCGTTTCACTCGCTTTCACTAAAAGAATGCATGTATATACCTTATTTGGAAAATCCACTATTTCATTGAAACAAATCTGTAACAGTGTTGAAAGATATTTTTATTAAAACAGGTAAATGCTGTCTTCTCTTTTTGTCGAATTTACGACGAATTCTGAAAATAATTACTTTTGCACTAAAAAAAGCCGCTCCCATTTCGTCGGGAGCGACTTTATAAGTCGAAAGTCCTAAATCAGTAGACTTCTTTAGATTTATAGACTGAATTACAATTGTTTCAGTTCGATTTCAACTTTTGCAATTCGAACAAGAAGTTGTCATTCAATATTTTAATATACGTTCCTTTCATACCGAGTGAACGTGACTCGATGACGCCCGCGCTTTCCAATTTACGGAGCGCGTTGACGATGACCGAACGCGTAATTCCCACACGGTCGGCAATTTTGGAAGCAACTAGTAAACCTTCGTTACCGCCGAGCTCTTCAAAGATATGCTCGATCGCTTCGAGTTCAGAATACGAGAGCGAGTTGATCGCCATTTGAACGACCGCTTTCTTACGGGCTGACGCCTCGGCTTCCGCCGCTTTCTCGCGAAGGATCTCCATCCCTACGACCGTCGCGCTATATTCGGCCAAGACGAGGTCGTCTTCCGTGAACTCGTTGTTGAGTCGCCCGAGCACGAGTGTCCCGAGACGCTCCCCGCCACCGATGATTGGAACGATCGTCGTCATCGAGTCGAGGAACAGCTCACGGTTCTCGACCGGGAACGCCGTATACTCACTGTCGATGCCGATGTTTTCCGTCGTCTCTTTGACGTTGAACAAGTTCGAGGCATATGGCTCCGGGAATTGACGGTCGACCAAGAACGCCTTCATGCGTTCGTTCTCGATTTGTTGCTTGATGGCAAAGCCGAGCAAACGGCCCCGACGACTGACGATGAACGTGTTTGCTTCGAGTACTTCGCGCATCTTATCCGCCATTTCTTTAAAGTCTACATGTGCGCTTGCCTCTTGTTGAAGCATCGTGTTCAATTGGCGTGTTTTGTCTAGTAAGTTCATAATTCTTATTTTCCTCCCTGTATGTGCATACAGAATCTTATAGTATAAATTGGCTTAGGTCTCGATCTTCCGCAATCGAGCCGACTTTCTCTTTGACATAGGCCGGTGTGATTTGAACATGCGTCTGTGGCATGTCGGCCGCCTCGAACGACAAGTCCTCGAGGACGCGTTCCATGATCGTGTACAGACGCCGGGCCCCGATATCATCCGTCTCTCGGTTGACGTGCGTCGCGATGCGCGCAATCTCTTCGATGGCCGGATGGGTGAACTCGACGCTGATTTCCTCGGACTCGAGGAGTGCCGTGTACTGCTTGATGAGCGCCTGTGACGGCTCCGTCAAAATCTTGACGAAGTCCTCTTCGGTCAGACTGCTCAGTTCAACGCGAATCGGGAAACGCCCTTGCAGCTCGGGAATCAAATCGGACGGCTTTGCCATATGAAACGCTCCGGCAGCGATAAAGAGCACGTGGTCCGTCTTGACCGGCCCGTATTTCGTGACGACGGTCGACCCTTCGACGATTGGCAAGATGTCACGCTGCACGCCTTCTCGTGAGACACCGGCATGGTCTTGCGATTTCGTCGCAATCTTGTCGATCTCATCGACGAAGATGATGCCCATCTGTTCGCTGCGGCGCACGGCCTCGTCATGAACCTCGTTCATATCGAGCAAGCTTTCCGCTTCCTCGGCAACGATGAGCGGACGGGCCTCGCGGACCGGCAACTTACGTTTCTTCCGTTTCTTCGGCACGATTTGACCGAGCATGTCCTGCAAGTTCGATAAGCCTTCCATGCCTTGCCCTTGGAACAAGTCGACGGTCTGCTTTTCTTCGAGATTGACCTCAATCAATCGCTCTTCGAGTTCACCGAGCTCGAGCAAGCGACGCAACTGCGCACGGTCGGACGACTGCGTGCTCGTCGGCTCCTCGGCCTTTTGGGTTTGGCCGCCGAACAGTGCCTCGAACGGGTTCGAAGCAGCGGTCGGTTCGACTTTGGCCTTGCCTTGCAGCGCGTCGAGGATGCGTTCCTTCGCAGCGACTTCCGCTTGCTCTTTCACGCCCTCTTTCTTCTCTTCCTTCACGAGCCGGACCGATGCCTCGACGAGGTCGCGGACCATCGATTCGACATCGCGGCCGACGTAGCCGACTTCAGTGAATTTCGTAGCCTCGACTTTGACGAACGGCGCACCGACGAGTTTGGCCAAGCGGCGTGCGATCTCCGTCTTCCCGACACCCGTCGGTCCAATCATCAAGATGTTCTTCGGTGTCACTTCATCACGCAGGTCGGCACTCAACTTTTGGCGACGATAACGGTTGCGGAGTGCGATAGCGACGGCGCGCTTGGCATCCTTTTGTCCGATGACGAAGCGGTCAAGTTCCGCTACGATTTGGCGTGGTGTCAGTTCACGTTTCATTCAGAATCGCCTCCGATCGTTTCTACGATGACTTGGTCGTTTGTATAGACGCACAACTCTCCGGCAATCTCGAGAGCGGCGCGGGCTATGTCTTCTGCTGATTTCTCAGGCGAATGGCGCACGAGGGCGCGCCCGGCAGCGAGCGCATAGTTCCCGCCCGAGCCGATCGCTAAAATACCATCATCCGGTTCAATCACTTCGCCGTTGCCCGACACGAGCAGTAGGTGCTCACGGTCCATGACAATCAAGAGCGCTTCGAGTTGACGGAGCATCTTGTCCCCGCGCCACTCTTTGGCCAGTTCGACGGCCGCACGCGGCAAGTTCCCGTTATACATCTCGAGCTTCGATTCAAACTTCTCGAACAGCGTGAATGCGTCGGCAACGCTTCCGGCGAACCCGGCGACGACTTTACCGCCGTAGAGACGTCGTACTTTTTTGGCCTTGTTTTTCATGATGACGGCGTTCCCGAACGTGACTTGTCCATCCCCGCTCATGGCACCATGCCCGTTGTGACGGACTGCGAAAATCGTGGTTGCGTGAAACATCTGATGACCTCCTACTTTCTCGGATGTGTGGCTTGATAGACCGCTCGCAAACGTTCTGTCGAGACATGGGTGTAACGCCCCGTCGTCGAAAGCGACTCGTGACCGAGCAACTCTTGGACGGCACGGAGGTCGGCCCCGCGCTCGAGCAGGTCCGTCGCAAAACTGTGACGGAGCGAGTGAGGCGTCAACGGCTTATGCAGGCCGCCTTGCTTTCTCAGACGCTTCATGACGTAGCGAATTTGGTCTGTTGTCACTCGATTCCCTTTTTGACTGAGGAATAATGCCGTTTCTTGGGGAGAAGCGCACGTTTGGCGCGCGTCAAGATAACGACCGAGCGCCTCGATGGCGAACTGCCCGATTGGAATGTAGCGTTCTTTCTTCCCTTTCCCGACGACATGCACGAAGGCGAGTTCCGCATCGTAAGACGACACGTCCATCCCGCACAATTCGGCGACGCGCATGCCCGTCCCGTACAACATCTCGACGATGGCGACATCACGGGCCCGCAGGAACGGGTCATCTTGTCCGTCCGCGGTCGCGATGAGCTGTTCGACCTCGCTCGGCACGGCGAACGTCGGAAGCGACTTGCGCCGCTTCGGGGACGTCAGGCCATGGAACAGTGGCTCGCCCCCCGTCTCACGTGCCACAAATTTCCCGAATTGCTTGAGGCACGATACTTTTTGGGCGACCGTCGTCGTGGCGCTATCGGTCTCATAAAGAGCATATAAATAACGCCGCGCCGACTGCACATCATACGGATCTTGATGTGTCAATTGGCAATAAGCGGCGTACTGGTCGAGCGTCTGCTCGTAAGAGCGTTTCGTATGGGGAGACAGTCGGCGTTCGACTTGGCAATAGCGCAAAAATGACTGTTGATCGTCACCGAATCCCATTCTCTCGCCCCCTCATTTTCAGCTTAAAAACGCATGTTCCCGTCAAATCGAAATTAGCATAGCACACACCGTCAGAGGTGACAATAGATAGCCCTTCAATAATCTGAAAATTTTCAAAGTGTTGTACAAATTACACAATTGAAATTTAAATTCACAAAAAAGGAGCCAAAAAATGGCTCCTTTCCCTTAAATCTCTTTATATTGCTGAATCGTTTCAAGGGCACGGTTGGCGTAACGCTCGTACCGTTCTTGCTTCTTCATCTTCTTCGGTGCATCCTCGAGAGACGGCACGAGACCGAAGTTTGCGTTCATCGGTTGGAAGTGCTTGCCGTCCGTCGTCGTAATATAGTGCGCCATCGAACCGAGCATCGTCTCACGTGGCAAGACGACGAGTTCTTCCCCGGCAATCAATTTCGCTGCGTTAATCCCAGCGAGAAGACCTGACGCCGCCGACTCGACGTACCCTTCCACACCGGTCATCTGACCGGCGAAGAACAACGTGTCGCGTGTCCGCGCCTGATACGTTGGCTTCAACAGGCTCGGCGAGTTGATGAACGTGTTCCGGTGCATGACACCGTAGCGCACGATCTCCGCGTTCTCGAGACCCGGGATGAGTTGAAGGATTCGTTTCTGTTCGCCCCATTTGAGGTGGGTCTGGAAACCGACCAAGTTGAAGAGCGTGCCGGCCGAGTTATCTTGCCGTAATTGCACGACCGCGTGCGGACGTTTGCCCGTCTTCGGATCTTCGAGGCCGACCGGTTTCATCGGTCCGAATAAGAGCGTCTTCTTGCCGCGTTGGGCGAGGACTTCGAACGGCATGCAACCTTCGAAGTAAATCTCTTTCTCGAACTCTTTGAGTGGAACGACTTCTGCTTTGACGAGCTCGTCGTAGAACACGTCGAACTCTTCTTCCGTCATCGGACAGTTGAGGTACGCTGCCTCACCTTTGTCGTAACGTGATTTCAAATAGACCTTGTCCCGGTCGATCGTCTCGCCATCCAAAATCGGCGCCGCGGCGTCGTAGAAGTAAAGGTAATCTTCCCCTGTGAACGCTTTGAGCGAAGCCGAGAGGTCCGGTGACGTGAGCGGACCGGTTGCCATGATGACGATCCCGTCCGGAATCGCCGTGATCTCTTCATTGTGCACGGTCACGTTCGGGTGGTTCTTCAACGTGTCCGTCACGAATCCGGCGAAATCATGACGGTCGACGGCGAGCGCGCCACCGGCCGGTACACTTGCCGTGTCGGCCGCTTTCAAGATGAGCGAGTCGAGCGTGCGCATCTCTTCTTTCAAGACGCCGACCGCGTTTTGGAGCCCGTTCGCTCGTAGCGAGTTCGAGCAGACCAGTTCAGCGAATTGGTCCGTATGGTGTGCCGGTGTCTTTCGGACCGGTCTCATTTCATACAAATCGACTTGAATTCCGCGTTTCGCGAGTTGCCAAGCCGCCTCGGAGCCGGCGAGGCCCGCTCCGATCACAGTTACACGTTGCTGCAAAGTTAATCCTCCTCTAACTGATGTACCTCGGCATGGGTACAGTTCGTACATTGATATTTCACACCGTCTTTAATTTTTTTCTCGACCATCATTTTACCACATTCCGGACACGGTTTCGCGACCGGCTTGTCCCATGAGACGAATTCACAGTCTGGATAGTTCGAGCAACCGTAGAACAGACGACCTTTTTTACTGCGTCGTTCGACGACTTGTCCGTCTTTACAGCTCGGACATGGGACGCCGATTTCGACTTGTACCGGTTTCGTGTTCGTACAGTTCGGAAAGTTTGAGCACGCCATGAATTTTCCGTAACGGCCCATCTTGATGACCATCGGCGAACCGCACACTTCGCAGTCGATGCCGGCCGGCTCATCTTTCACTTCGATTTTCTCAATCTCCGATTCGGCCCGTTTCAAACGTTTCTCGAAACTGCGATAGATTGGAGCGACGACTTCTGTCCACTCGACTTCCTCGTTCTCAATCGAGTCGAGGAGCGTCTCCATATCGGCCGTGAACTGGACGGTGATGAAGTCGTTGAAGTACTCATCAATCATCTCGATGACGAGTTCGCCGAGCTCTGTCGGGACGAATTTCTTCTCTTCTAAGACGACATAACCGCGTTTCTGAATCGTATCGAGCGTCGGTGCATACGTCGACGGACGACCGATGCCGAGTTCTTCCATCGCCCGGACGAGGCGCGCCTCACTGTATCGTGGCGGTGGCTGTGTGAAGTGCTGTTTCGGTTCGATTGCCTCGAACTTGACGAGGTCATCCACTTCGAGCGGCGGGAGTAACCCTTCCTTCTCCGGGTTCGTGTCTTCGATATCTTCATCTTTCGATTCGATATACACTTTCATGAAACCTGGGAATTTGACGGTCGATCCGTTGGCACGGAAAATCATGCCGTTCGACTCGACGTCGATTTTCACCGTATCGAGGATGGCCGGCGCCATTTGGCTCGCGACGAGACGCTCCCAAATCAACTTGTACAAGCGGAGCTGGTCACGCGACAAGTACGCTTTCACCGAGGCCGGGTCGCGCAACGCCGAAGTCGGACGAATCGCTTCGTGGGCGTCTTGGGCGTTCGCGGCTTTCTTCTCTTTTTGTTTCTGCAACGCGACGTACTCTTCTCCGAACGTGGATTCGATATACTCTTTCGCTTCTGCTTTCGCCAAATCCGAGATGCGCGTCGAGTCGGTACGCATATACGTGATCAAACCGACGGTGCCTTCTTTCTTCCCGAGGTCAATCCCTTCGTATAGCTGTTGCGCGAGCATCATCGTTTTCTTGGCCCGGAAGTTCAATTTACGAGCCGCATCTTGCTGGAGCGAACTCGTCGTGAACGGGAGCGAGGCGTTCCGCTTCCGCTCTTTCTTCGTGACGTCGATGACTTTGAATGAGTCGTCGATCGCTTTGAGCACCGCGTCGGCATCCGCCTCGCTCTTGAGCTCCATTTTTTTCCCGTCTTTTCCATAAAACGAAGTCTCGAACGATTCGCCTTCATGGTTGAGGGTGAGTTTGATGGTCCAATACTCTTCTGGGTCGAAGGCATTGATCTCCCGCTCCCGGTCGATAATCATTTTAACGGCCACGGATTGAACGCGTCCGGCCGATAATCCTTTTTTGACTTTCTTCCATAGTAATGGGCTCATCCCGTATCCGACGAGACGGTCCAAAATTCGACGCGCCTGTTGGGCGTCGACGAGGTCATGGTTGATTTTACGCGGGTGTTTGAACGACTCTTTAATCGCATCTTTCGTGATCTCGTTAAAGACGACACGACATTCGGTCGTTTCGTCGACACCGAGGGCACGTGCTAAATGCCAAGCAATCGCTTCCCCTTCGCGATCCGGGTCAGCCGCGAGAAAGATTTTCGTCGCTTTTTTGGCTGCCGTCTTCAATTCTTTCAAAACTGGGCCTTTGCCACGGATCGTGATGTACTTCGGTTCGAAGTCATGTTCCACGTCGACACCGAGTTGACTCTTCGGTAAATCGATGACGTGACCCATAGATGCCTTGACCGTGTAATTCGATCCTAAATAACGTTTAATGGTTTTCGCTTTCGCGGGTGATTCGACGATCACCAAGTATTTTGCCATACATCTGCTCCCCTTTTAGAGGTCATTTAAATCCCTACCATAATATTCATGTTGTCGATGGTTTGTCAACGTCCAATCCTTGAACAGGTTAGAATTTGATCGGCAGTCGTCAATGGAATCGCCCCGTCTTCAATCAATTGATTCGGACCGGCCGCGAGCGGATCGAGCGGGCTTCCTGGCACCGCGAACACCGTCTTTCCTTGCTCGAGGGCGTGTCCGACCGTGTTCATCGTCCCGCTCTTTTGACGGGCCTGAATGACGACGAGCCGATCGGCAAGTCCGCTGACAAGACGATTTCGTTCTAAAAATTGAAATTTTTTTACAGGTGTTTCCGGTGTGTATTCCGTGAGCAGTAACCCGTGTCGCGAAATCCGCTCGAACAAGGGCACATGCACTTGTGGATATAAGTGCGAAAAGCCCGCTCCGAGGATGGCGATGGTCGGCCGGTCATGATCGAGCGCTAGCTCATGGACGAGACCGTCGATGCCGAGCGCCCCACCCGAGACGGAAACAGTTTCTTCTATTAAAGGACGGAAATGTTCGACGAGCCGACGGCTGATGCGATTCAATTCACGGCTTCCGACCAATGCGGTCGTTTGTTGATGTAGTACCTCTAAATCGCCTCGATAAAACAAACAATACGGCGGATTCGGGATTTGGAGCAGCGCGGACGGGAACGAATCGTCCTCCCATGTCAGAAAGCGGTCGTACGTGACCGTGGAACGAAGCGCCCGTTCAGCCTTACTTCGGACGCTCGGATGGAACTGGTGCATGTTCACATGCGGGTGAGACAAGTAATGATGGACGAACTCGACCGGCACCCGTTCGGCTGCGAATCGAGCGATTGTTTGATTCATCACAATCACCTCTAAAAAAATGAGGGATGCCGCGCATCCCTCATTCCGAATGGTTTACGTTGTCGGTTGACCCGTCACGCAAGCTTCATACAAACCTTGTTGTTTCAACACACGGATGAGTGTCTCTCCGATAACTGCAGGCGTCTCGGCGACTTCAATCCCATTGGCGTTCAACGTCTTGATTTTTTCAGCGGCCGTACCTTTTCCGCCTGAGATGATAGCACCGGCATGGCCCATCCGCTTGCCTTCAGGGGCTGTTTGACCACCGATGAAACCGATGACCGGTTTCGTCATGTTCGCTTTCACCCATTCAGCAGCCTCTTCTTCAGCCGTCCCACCGATTTCACCGATCATGATGACCGCTTTCGTGTCCTCGTCTTCATTGAACGCTTGGAGCGTGTCGATGAAGTTCGTGCCGTTGACCGGGTCTCCCCCGATTCCGACAGCTGTCGATTGTCCGATTCCGGCAGTCGTCAACTGATGAACTGCCTCATACGTGAGCGTCCCTGAACGTGAGACGATGCCGACGTGGCCTTTCGTATGGATATAGCCTGGCATGATGCCAAGTTTCGCTTCTCCTGGCGTGATGATTCCTGGACAGTTCGGTCCGATGAGACGGGCCGGTTTGTCCTCGAGGTAACGCTTCACTTGAATCATGTCGATGACCGGGATACCTTCTGTGATACAGATGATCAACTCGATGCCGCTATCGGCCGCTTCCATAATCGAATCGGCTGCGAACGCAGGTGGCACGTAGATGATTGACGCGTTCGCGCCAGTCGCTTCGACAGCCTCGGATACCGTGTTGAAGACCGGTACGCCATCAAGGACGGTCGTGCCACCTTTACCAGGTGTCACTCCTCCGACCAATTTCGTGTTATATGCCAGCATCTGTTCGCCGTGGAACAGACCTTGTTTCCCCGTGATCCCTTGAATGATCACTTTTGTATCTTGATTCGCCCAAATACTCATGTCGTTTCCCCCTTATCGAACGAGTGCCGCGATTTTTTCTGCACCGTCAGCCATCGAGCTCGCCGAAGTGATCGCAAGTCCAGATTCATCAAGAATGCGTCGTCCCGCATCCACGTTTGTACCTTCTAACCGAACGACGAGTGGCAAATCGAGACCGATTTCTTTCGTCGCCGCGACGATACCTTCAGCGATGATGTCACACTTCATGATGCCACCAAAGATGTTCACGAAGATTCCTTTGACTTGGTCGTCTGACAAAATCAATTTGAACGCTTCCGTTACTTTTTCTTTCGTTGCACCGCCGCCTACATCGAGGAAGTTAGCGGGTTCGGCGCCATAATGCTTGATGATATCCATCGTCGCCATGGCCAGCCCGGCACCGTTAACGAGGCAACCGATGTTGCCGTCGAGCGCGATATAGCTGAGGTCGTGTTTTGACGCCTCGACTTCACGCGGATCTTCTTCTGTCGTGTCGCGCAGGTCGACGATGTCTTTATGACGATAAAGCGCGTTGCTGTCGAAGTTGAGCTTCGCATCGAGTGCGATGACGTTGCCGTCTTTCGTCGTGACGAGCGGGTTGATTTCCGCGATCGTGCAATCTGTCTCGACGTACACTTTATACAATTTCATGACCATGTCGCTGAATTTGTTGACGAGCTTGGTCGGCACTTCCATCTTGAAGGCGAGACGGCGTGCTTGGAACGGGCGGAGTCCGACGACTGGGTCGACGACTTCTTTATGAATCTTTTCAGGTGTATGTTCAGCGACTTCCTCGATGTCCATACCACCTTCTGATGAACCCATGATGACAATTCGGCCGATCGAACGGTCAAGCACGAGTCCTAAGTAAAATTCTTGGTCAATCGCAGAGCCTTCTTCAATGTAAAGGCGTTGCACGACTTTCCCTTCTGGTCCAGTCTGGTGCGTGACGAGCGTCTTGCCGAGAATCTCTGACGCGTACTGTTTGACTTCTTCATCTGACTTCGCAAGTTTGACACCGCCGGCTTTCCCGCGGCCCCCTGCGTGAATCTGGGCTTTGACAACTTTTAGTTCACCGTCTAGCTTGGCAGCGGCTGAAACTGCTTCTTCAACCGTGAACGCTGGATAGCCCGTAGGTACGGCCACTCCAAACGCCCGAAGCAATTCTTTCGCCTGATACTCATGGATATTCATTTCGTTTCCCCCTTAGTCCCCTTTAATATCGGCACGTCTATTGTAACGAAAAACTGAAAGCGCTGTCTATCGTTCTTGCTTTAAGTTTTCATCTTTTTTTCACATCTACCCTTAGACATCTCCGATTTTTCCTTGTTCCATCTGATAAAGAAACACGAAAAGCTCGGCGATAACCTGATACAGGTCGTCCGGAATCTGTTCTTCAATCTGCAAGGCAGACAACAGTGACAACAAGGCCGGGTCCTCATGAATCGGCACCCCGTTCGCTTGCGCGAGCGCGAGCATGCGCTCGGCGACGAGTCCGCCCCCTTTGGCGACGACACGCGGTGACTCCATTGACTGCTCATACGACAAGGCGATGGCTTGTTTGCGATCGTTCATACGCGTTGGTCCACCTTTCCGAGCGGGGCGAACGTGTCCGGTACCGGTGCTTCCTGTTTTGGTTCGAACGAGAAGCGGGACAGTTCATAGCCGCTCGCTTCGAGTGCGCGCCCGAGCAACGGCTCATAGGCGTTGACGAACGGACTCAAGTCATGTTGCTCGTTGAACACTTTAACCGATACGTGCCGTTTTTGGACGAGCAAATCGATGCCCGTCTCGCCGTAGGTCGGGGTCTCGAGGAATAGAACGATGCGGGCATGGTCGGAGTCGATGACCTCGCCTTTCGGTGCCTCGAGACGGAACCGTACTTGTTCGAACGGTCCTAAATGCGGTATGTGAAATGCTTGAACGACGAACGGCGGGGCTTGGACGGCGTTGAACGTCTCCTGGGCCCGGACGAACTGTTCGAACTTCGGGTCGCCCTTCGCTTTGAACAGCTCGCCGACGAGCTGTTTCACGTCGGACCCGGCCCCGCTCTCGAGCAGTTGCCGGCCTTGCGCCTGGAGCGGCTCGGGCGTAGCGAGCGGCTGACGGGCCAGGCGCCCGAGCTCGCTGCCGAGCTGGGCGAGCGGTGACCGCGCGACTTGCGCGAGCGCCTCGGCTTGTTGCGGCACGACTTTCAAGACGAGTTTCGGCTCGAGCTCCGTGACGACCATCTTGTACGTCACGTTCTCTTTGACGTCGGCGTTCACCCCGACCCGGAACATGCCTTGCGGCAGCTGCATGACCGCCTCGCCGCCAGGCAACAGCTGAAGCACCCGGCCGACGACCGTATTGCCGACGAGCAGTTGCCGTGAATTTTGTTCGGTGACCTTGAACGGCAGGACGCCTTGGTGATCGATGCGCATCGTGTCCCCTCCTACATATGTTTAATCGGCGCGAACGATTTCCGATGAATCGGTGTGATGCCGCGTTCGGCGAGGCCGGTCAAATGGTCTTTCGTGCCATAGCCCGCGTTCCGCTCGAACCCGTAACCGGGATAGAGGACGGCATAATCCTCCATCATATTATCACGAACGACTTTGGCGACAACGCTCGCCGCCGCAATCGAGACGCTCCGCGCATCGCCTTTGATGAGCGATTGCTGCGGGATGTCGAGGTCGAGCCGCATCGCGTCAATCAACAGCGCTTCGACCGTTCCGAGCTGGCGGACCGCCTCCACCATCGCCAGTTTCGTCGCCTCATAAATATTGACCTCATCGATCACGTCAGCGTCGACGATCCCGACGCCGACCGTCGCCTCGTCCATGAGGATGCGGTACGCCACTTCCCGCGCCCGTTTCGACATTTTTTTCGAGTCGTTCAGGCCGGGATGATAAAATCCATCCGGCAAGATGACGGCCGCTGCGACGACAGGACCCGCGAGCGGCCCTCGCCCGACCTCATCGACGCCGCCGATGAGACTGAACCCTTGGGCCTTCCATTCGTCTTCGAACGCGTGACGGGCCGTATAATCGGCACGGAGGGCATGTTCTTGAGCGAACTGCCGCTCCCATTGCCGGATGAGCGTCTGGACGCCCGCCCGCGGGTCGTCCTTCAGCTCGTCTCGCACCTGTTCCCACTCTTCATATCGGACCGTCTGTAGCCGTTGTTTAATCGCTTGAATCGTCATTCCGTTCCTCCTATTCAAAAAAGCCCTGTTTGCACAGGACTTCACGCCATGTCATGGTCGGCCGGCGTCTCGAGGGAGACCCGTCCGATTTTCTCATGACGCAGTTCGTTCAATAGTAATTCGCTCGCTTTCTCGAAATCGACGTAGCCGCCGCTGACGAGTCCGCGTTTCTTCCCAATCAATTCGAGAAGTTCGACGGCATCTTCCGGCAGTTGGTCGATTTTGAACCGTTCTTTCAACTGTTCCGGATAGCGGGCCGACAGCTCACGGGCCGTATAGAGCGCGATATCGTCAAGGTTCAAAATATCGTCCTTGATGGCACCGGTCGCCGCCAAGCGATAGCCGACCATCTGGTCCTCGAACTTCGGCCACAGAATCCCTGGCGTATCGAGCAGTTCCATCTCGCCGCCTTTCATCTTGATCCATTGCTGGCGTTTCGTGACACCCGGACGGTCGCCGGTGATGGCGATATTGCGTCCGGCGAGACGGTTGATGAGCGTCGACTTGCCGACGTTCGGGATGCCGATGATGAGCGCGCGGATTGGGCCGGGATTCCGACCTTTCTCACGCATGCGGTCATGCTTCTCTTGCATGAGCTTCTCGGCGCCCGACATGAGCTGCTTCAAGCCTTTGCTATGTTTCGCATCGACGGCGACGACCTCGATGTCATCGCGTTTCAAGGCGCGGAGCCAAGCGTCGGTGACGACCGGGTCGGCCATATCGGCCTTATTCAAGACGATGAGACGTGGTTTGCCCTCCGTGATCTCATCGACCATTGGGTTACGGCTCGATTGTGGAACGCGTGCATCGACGAGTTCGATGACGACATCGATGAGCTTTAACTTTTCTGTTACTTGTCTTCGTGCCTTGGCCATGTGGCCAGGGAACCATTGAATTGCCAAACAAACACCACCTTATTCTTGTACGGTCCCGAAATCGCCGAGCGGCCAGAATACGAAGTTCGTTTTGCCGACGACGTCCTCTTTCGGGACAAAGCCGATTTCACGGCTGTCTTTCGAGTTTTGACGATTGTCACCCATGACGAAGTATGAGCCTTCCGGGACGACCGTCTCGCCCGTCACTTGTTCGAGCGTAAAGTTTTCGGTAAGAGGAAAGCCGTTCATCTGTGCCTGGAACTCCTCTAAATACGGTTCTTCGACCGCCTCACCGTTCAAGTAAAGCGTATCGTCCCGATATTCGAGCGTGTCGCCAGGAATGGCGATGACGCGTTTAATATAATCTTTCGATTCCGTCGCGTGGAAGACGATGATATCGCCCCGGTCGAGCTCACCGACGTAGTTCGAGATTTTGCTGACAATCATGCGATCGGCATTTTGGAGCGTCGGCATCATCGACTCTCCTTCGACGATGACAGGTACAAAGATGAACGTCCGGATCACGAACGCGATGACGAGCGCAACGACGATCGCCTTAAGCCAACTGAACACTTCTTTCAACTTGCCTCACTCCTCTGTCCGTTTGAACTTATTGTACTAGAAAAAAAGAAGCTTGTCGCAAGCGACAAGCTTAATCCCCATCTTAACGACGGATTTCTTTAATACGTGCTGCTTTACCGCGAAGGTTGCGGAGGTAGTAGAGTTTCGCACGACGGACTTTACCGTAACGAACGACTTCGATTTGCGCGACACGTGGTGAGTGAAGCGGGAATGCACGCTCAACACCTACGCCGTAAGAAATCTTACGAACTGTGAATGTTTCGCCGATGCCGCCACCTTTACGCTTAATGACTACGCCTTCGAAGATCTGGATACGCTCACGCGTTCCCTCTACGACTTTAACGTGGACACGTACTGTGTCACCAGGACGGAAAGCAGGTACGTCTGATTTGAATTGTTCTTCTGTGATTTCACGGAACAGTTTTTGTGTGTTCATGAATAGTTCTCCTTTTTCTTCAATGTTCATATCTTCATCTGCCCAAGCATCCAACAGCGGAACATTGGTAATTGGTGGGGTTAACCCACATGCTCAAACATAGCACAATTTGATCAATCGCGCAACGATTCAATGAATTTTTTATCGGCTTCCGACAAGTCGACCGCCTCGAGCAGGTCCGGTCGTCGGTGATACGTGCGCAGGAGTGATTGCTCCCGACGCCACGCCTCGATGTTAGCATGATTGCCGGATAAGAGGACGTCCGGGACCTTGAGCCCACGAAAGTTCGCAGGACGCGTGTAGTGCGGGTATTCGAGCAAGCCGGTTGAGAACGAGTCGTCCTCATGGCTCGCCTGGTCGCCGAGCACGTCCGGGATGAGCCGGACCGTCGCATCGATCATGACCATCGCGGCGAGCTCGCCGCCGGTCATGACGAAATCCCCGATGGACACCTCGTCCGTCGCGAGCTCATCGTGAATCCGTTGGTCGAACCCTTCGTAATGCCCGCATAGAAAGATGAGGTGTTCCTCGTTCGCCCATTCCTCGGCCAGCCGTTGGTCGAAGCGCCGCCCGGTTGGCGTCGTGACGATGACGCGGGGACGCTTCTTGTCGAGGGCGTCGAAAGCGTCGAAGATCGGCTGCGGCGTGAGCAACATGCCCGCCCCGCCCCCGTATGGATAATCGTCGACCTTATGATGCTTGTTCGCCGAGAAGTCACGGAAGTTCGTGAACGCCATCTCGACTTGTCCGAGCGTCCGGGCCCGACCGACAATCGAATGGTCGAGCGGGGCGAACATCTCAGGGAAGAGCGTTAAAACATCAATCTTCATCTTCAATCATTCCCGGGATCGGGGTGATGACGACACGTTTCGCCTCGACGTCGATGTCGCTCACGACCGACTCGATGTAGGGGATGAGCGCGTCCGACTTGCCTGGGCGCTTGATGACCCAGACGTCGTTCGCGCCGGTCTCGAAGATGTCATCGACGACACCGATGACCTCGCCATCGACGACGGCCTCGCAGCCGATAATCTCGTGGTAATAAAACTCATGTTCCGGCAGCTCGTGGACGTGCTCGACGTGGACGTACAGCTTCATGCCCTTGTACTTCTCGACGAGGTTGATATTCTCGAGTCCTTTGAACGTGACGAGATGGAACTGCTTGTGCGGACGATACGTCGTCACTTCGAGCGGGATTTTCTTGCCATCGACGTCCAAAAAGAGCGTCTCGCCTTTCTTGAACCGTTCGGCCGGGAAGTCGGTCGCGGCGAGCAACTTCAATTCCCCTCTTAAGCCGTGGGTATTGGCGATCTTACCTACGTATAACCATTCCATTTGTTATGCCTCCTCACAAAAATGGGCCGACCTCATAAAAGGTCGGCCACATCCTTACTTCGCGTTTTTCGCGTTGTGGAATTTCTCCATGATCCCTGCTTTAGAGAACAAGTTACGTACTGTGTCAGATGGCTTTGCGCCGTCTGCCAACCATTTGAGCGCGAGTTCTTCGTCGATGCGAACTTCTGCTTCTGGTTTTGCAACCGGGTTGTAGTGACCGACTTGCTCGATGAAACGGCCATCACGTGGTGAACGTGAATCAGCTACAACGATCCGGTAGAAAGGTGATTTTTTTGCGCCCATGCGCTTGAGACGAATTTTAACTGCCATGGTAATATACCTCCATCATGTGTTTAAGAATTGACAACTTTAATAGTATACTGCTTTTTTGTCCGACTGACAAAAGTTTTCTTAGAAGAACGGAAGGCCGAGACCTTTTTTCTTCCCTTTCATTTGTCCTGACATCTGCTTCATGAGCTTCTTCATGTCATCGAACTGTTTGATGAGACGGTTTACTTCCTGGATGGAACGACCGCTCCCTTTTGCGATCCGCTTGCGACGACTCGCGTTGAGCACTTCAGGATTGGAGCGCTCATGCTTCGTCATCGAGCGAATGATCGCCTCGACATGATCGAGTTGCTTCTCGTCGATTTGGACGTTCTTCAACCCTTTCATCTTACCTGCACCAGGTAACATCGAGAGCAATTCATCAATTGGGCCCATGTTTTTCACTTGACCCAACTGCTCGATAAAATCATCGAACGTGAACGATGCATCGCGAATTTTGCTTTCAAGCTCCTTCGCGGCATCTTGGTCCATCTGTGACTCGGCTTTTTCAATGAGCGTGAGCACGTCCCCCATCCCAAGAATCCGTGACGCCATGCGTTCCGGGTGGAATGGTTCGAGGGCATCCAACTTTTCACCGAGACCGACGAACTTAATCGGCGCTCCCGTGACTGCCTTGATTGAAAGGGCTGCCCCACCACGTGTATCACCGTCGAGCTTTGTGAGCACGACGCCGGTGATTCCGAGTTTCTCATTGAAGCTATCAGCCACATTGACCGCATCTTGACCCGTCATCGCATCGACAACGAGGAAGATTTCATTTGGTTTGGCAATCGTCTTCACGTTTTCGAGTTCGCCCATGAGCGTCTCGTCGATGTGAAGGCGACCAGCCGTATCGATCAACACGAAATCGTGATGATTGGTTTTGGCGTACTCGAGCGCTTTTGTAACGATTTCTTCCGGCTTCACTTGGTCGCCAAGTGAGAACACCGGTAAATCGAGCTGTTTGCCGAGTGTCTCGAGCTGTTTGATGGCCGCGGGCCGATAAATATCCGCCGCGACGAGAAGTGGACTCCGGTTATGCTTTTTGCGAATCAAGTTCGCGAGCTTCCCGGTCGTCGTCGTTTTTCCCGCACCTTGTAACCCGACCATCATGACGACTGTCGGTGGTTTTGGGTTAAATGTGATTGGGACGACGTCGCTTCCCATCAAAGTCGTTAGCTCTTCATGAACGATTTTGACAACTTGTTGGCCCGGTGTCAACGATTTCATGACGTCTTGGCCAATGGCCCGTTCTTTCACGTCGTTGACGAACTGTTTGACCACTTTGAAGTTGACATCGGCTTCAAGGAGAGCGAGACGAACTTCTCTCATCATCTCTTTGACATCTGCTTCGGAAATTTTACCTTTCCCCCGCATTTTCGCCAGTGTCGATTGCAACCGTTCGGATAATCCTTCAAATGCCATGCTTCAGCCCCCTACTCTAAATTCTCAAGCGCCGAAATCGTTTCCGTCGCGTCGGGCGATTGCTCGACTTGACGTTTGAGCGTCTGAAGCAGTTGTTGCCGCTGTTCGAATTTCGCGAACAAGGCCAACTTCTCCTCATACTGCTCAAGCATCGCTTCGGTACGCTTTATGTTATCGTAGACCGCTTGACGGCTGACTTCAAACTCTTCCGCAATCTCTCCGAGCGAGTAGTCATCTAGGTAATAAAGAGACATATAGTTGCGCTGTTTCGGTGTGAGTAGTGCTTGATAAAAATCGAACAAGTAGTTCATTCGATTCGTCTTTTCGAGCGACATGACCTCCACCTCCACATGTTAAGTGAAATCCCTTTACAACTACCAATAGTACAGCCGTCCCTAGCTCTTGTCAAGTTTTTTTCTTAACAGAGAAACTTAGGTGAGGTCATCGTTTGTCTGTTGTTTTTCTTCGAAGATGTCCCCGAATAATCCGTATACGAACTGTTCCGGGTCGAACGCTTGTAAATCATCGATTTTCTCGCCGAGCCCGACATATTTGACCGGGATATCGAGCTCGTTTCGAATCGCGAGCACGATGCCGCCTTTGGCCGTCCCGTCGAGCTTCGTCAAGACGATCCCGCTCACGTTCGTCGCTTGTTTGAACGCCTTCGCCTGAACCATCGCGTTCTGCCCTGTCGTCGCGTCAAGTGCGAGCAACACTTCATGCGGTCCGTTCGGCACTTCCCGCTCGATGACCCGCTTCACTTTTTCAAGTTCGTTCATCAAGTTGACTTTGTTTTGCAAACGACCGGCCGTGTCACAAATCAAGACGTCGACGCCGCGTGATTTCGCTGCCTGGACGGCGTCGAACACGACCGCGGCCGGGTCCGATCCCTCGGCTTGACGGATGACCGGGACACCGACGCGTTCGCCCCATACTTGGAGCTGGTCGATGGCGCCGGCCCGGAACGTGTCGCCTGCCGCGAGCATGACCGAACGGCCTTCCGACTTCAACTGATGGGCGAGCTTGCCGATCGTCGTCGTCTTGCCGACACCGTTGACACCGACGAACAAGATGACCGTCAAGTCGTCCTGCATGTTCAACTCACGGTCCGACTCGTCCTCTTGAAGTCGTTTCGCCACGACTTCGACGAGCGCATCGCGGACGGCGACCGGATCTTTCAAGTTGCGGCGCTTCACTTCTTCCTTCAAATCTTCGACGAGGTCCATCGTCGTCGTCACGCCGACGTCCGCCTGGATGAGCAGGTCCTCGAGTTCATCGAAGAAATCCTCATCGACTTCGCGGAACCGATAGACGAGATCATTGACGGCATTGGCGAACCCGTCGCGGGTCTTCGTCAATCCATCGGTAAACTTTTGGGACGCTTCTTGCGTCGAGGTCGTCAATTTCTCTTTTAGCTTCTTAAAAAAACTCAACTTAATTCCTCCATTTCTTCTTCCGTCTCGACGACGCGCTTCGCTTCAGATAATTCGACCGAAAGCACCTCGGAGACCCCGTTTTGTTGCATCGTCACGCCGTAGAGCGTATCCGCCGCCTCCATCGTCCCTTTCCGATGCGTGATGATGACGAATTGCGTATCGATTGACAGCGTCCGGATATACTCTCCGAACCGATGGACGTTCGCCTCATCGAGCGCCGCCTCGACTTCATCGAGCACGCAGAATGGGACCGGTCGTGTCTTCAGAATCGCGAACAAGAGCGCGATGGCCGTCAAGGCCCGTTCTCCCCCCGAGAGCAGACTGAGTGTCTGCAGTTTCTTCCCGGGTGGTTTGGCGACGATATCGATGCCCGTATTGAGCAAGTCGGACTCGTCGACCAATTTCAAATCGGCCTCGCCGCCACCGAACAGTTCGTGGAACGTCTGTTTGAAGTGACCGCGGACGAGCGTATACGTCTCTTTGAACAACCGTGTCACTTCGCGGTCCATCTCGTTGATGATGTCGTACAGGTCCTCTTTGGCGCTGACGAGGTCGTCCCGCTGTTCGGACAAGAACATGAACCGCTCATTGACGAGGTCGAACTCTTCGATCGCATTCAAATTGACCGGACCGATCTCCTCGATTTGGCGGACGAGCAGTTTGAACTCCTCTTTCGCCTCATCGAGCGGAATCGCGAGCGTCGGCAACAGTTCGAAGACGAGTCCACGTTCATCGAGCGCATCGAGTTTCCACTTCCGTTTCAACTCCAGCTCGTTCACGTCGGTCTCGAGTTTACGGACGTCCGCATCGAGTCGACGGCGTACGTCCGTCGCCTGTTGTTCGCGCTGTCTGAGAATCCGGTACGATTCTTCTTTGGCGTGAAGCTGGCTCAACTGTTGGCTTAGGCGTGCTTTGAGCGCTTCCATCTGTTTGATCGCCTCGACGTGTTCGAGCTCGAGTTCGGCTGAAGAGACGACCCGGCCGCTGGCCACATGTTCGAGCTCACGCTCGATTTGATGAAGGCGTGCCGTCTGTTTGGCGACCTCGGACTCGAGCCGTTCGACTTCCGAACGGACCCGGTCGAGGTCGAGCGTGTGCCGTTGGCGATCGAGTTCGTTTTGACGGATGGCTTCTTGCAGTTGCCCCGTCGTCGCGGCACCTTTCGCCTGCTCTCCGCGAAGCGCCTCGAGCTCGGTCCGAATCGAGGCTTGCTTCACATCGGTCGCCTCGAGCTCTTGTGCGAGCCGCGTCAATTCGTTCGTCGCGGCTTCAATCGTATGGGTGTAGCGGGCCATCTCATGGTCGAACAGCTCTAGCTGTGCCTTGGCGTCTTGCGACACCCGCTCCAAGCTTCGGTACGCCTGTTCCGTCGAACGGAGCGTCTCTTCGGCCTCACGCTTCTTGAGCCTGATGGACTGGAGCGACTCGCGCAACCCGGACATCTCCTCGGTATACGTCGTCACGCGCAACTGTTGCTCATGGAGCATGGCCAGTCCTTGCGTCAACCCGTGCTTCAAGTCATCGAGTTCTCGGGATTGCGTGAACAGGGCGACGCCTTGCTTGCGGCTACCCCCGGTCATGGAACCGCCGACGTTGACGATGTCCCCATCGAGCGTGACGATGCGATAGCGATATCCGGTCGTCTGGGCGATCCGGTTGGCGACTTCGAGCGAGCTGGCGACGATGACGGCACCGAGAAGGGACTTTTTCAATTTGTCGAAGGCCGGGTCCGTCTCGACGAGGTCGGCGGCGATGCCTACGAAGCCGTCGAGCGATTCGAGCCGGTGTGCGACTTCACTCGGAACGTAGCGTTCCTTCACGCTCGTCATCGGCACGAACGTGGCCCGTCCGGCATTCGCCTTCCGGAGCCGGTCGATTTCGCGGCGACCGACCACATCCGTCTCAACGACGATATGCTGTTGTGTCTGACCGAGCGCCGTCTCGATGGCGGCCTCGTAAGACGGGAGGACGCGAATCAATTCCGCGACCGCACCGAGCACGCCCGGTCCCCGTTCTTTCAACACGAATTTGACGGCATGGAAGTAGCCCTCATACGACTGCTTCATCCGCTCGAGCAATTCGATGCGGTCCTCGGTCTTCTGACGCCGGCGGTCGAGGTCGTGATACGACTGCTCGGCCCGGGCCAGCTTGTCCCGCAATGTCGACTCTTGTTCGGTCAAATCGGCTTCTTGGGCGAGCAGCGTCTCCCACGTCGTCCGTGCCTCGTCGAGACGAGCCTGCTCGGCCTCGAGTGAAGCCGTCTGTTCGGTCCGCACCTCAAGGCGGTCTTTGTTCTCACGTAAGAGGCGGGCTTTCGCTTCCTCGGCTTGTTCGATATCCCGGCGTTCCCGCTTCTGTTGGTTGCTGAGCGTGGCGCGGGTCGTCGCCAATTCGAACGCCTCCCCTTGGAGCTGTTCGATTTCTGCGTTAAAATCGCGTGTCGCCGCCGTCAATTGCGTGTCGAGCTTGACGCGTGCTTCCTCGACGGTATGTAACGCCTCGGTTTTAGAAGCCAAATCCGCCTCGGCCACGTGCAATTTCTGCGTCAACTGTTCGGTTTCTTCGGCCAACTCGACCCGTTGGCGCTCGAGGCGTTCTTTCGTTTCCGCCCCGTGCTCTTCACGGGCTTTCGCGAGCTTGATTTCTCCGGTCAATCGTTCCAGTTCGGTCGCCTGCATCCGTTCGTCCTGGTGGAGCGTATCGAGTGTTTCCCGATCGGCGGCGAGTGTCGCCTCGAGTTCCGTCCGTTCCGATACGATCGCGGTCAACGTGCCGTCTTGCTCGGCGAGATGGACGGACGCCGTCTCGAGTTGCTCGTTCGTGCGGGTGATCCCCGTGCCGAGTTCAGTGATCTCGGCGCCGAGAATGCCCGTCTCGAGCTCATCGTGCCGGGCTTTGGCGACTTGATACTCACGGGCGAGCGCGGCCTGCTCGCGAAGCGGCTCGACCCGATCGGCGAGTTCGTACAAGATATCGTCGACGCGTGACAAGTTCAACTCGGTGTCCTGCAGTTTCCGCTCCGCTTGTTTTTTACGCTGGCGGTATTTCAAGACGCCGGCCGCTTCTTCGATGACGGCCCGGCGGTCTTCCGGTTTTCCGGAGATGACCTGTTCGACCCGGCCTTGGCCGATGATGGCGAACGCATCACGCGACAGACCCGTATCCATGAACAGGTCAATCACATCCTTGAGCCGGCACGGTTTCTTGTTCATGAAGTAATCGCTATCACCGCTCCGTGTGACACGGCGTGTGACGCTCACTTCCTCGTACGGCAGCCGCAAATGGGCATCCGTATTGTCCAATACGAGCGTCACTTCGGCGACGTTGCGATGGTTCTCGCCTTCGCTGCCGGCAAAGATGACGTCTTCCATTTTCGCTCCGCGGAGCGATTTGGCCGACTGCTCACCGAGTACCCAGCGAACAGCGTCCGATATATTTGATTTCCCGCTCCCGTTCGGTCCAACTACGGCTGTGACGCCGGGACGAAAATCCAGTTCAATCCGCTTGGCAAACGATTTAAAGCCAGCGAGTTCGATTCGTTTTAAGTGCATCGTGACCATCCTATCCTCAGTAAGCATTCATTTGTTTATTTTACCACAGTTGCCAGTTCGTCAAAATGCTAGAATCATGCTATTCTAAAAAGAACTGTAGAAAGGGGTACGACCGATGACGAACGAACAAATGATTGAGGAAATTCTCGACAAAATGAATATCATCAACCGCGGCGCCATTAAAGCGGAAGAATATAACCGTGCTGACGCCTCGGCCGTCAAAGAGATTTATGACTATGTGATGAACCGCTCGTCACTGTCCATCTCGGAAGTAGACGGCATCGTCGAAGAACTTGGACAATTGACGTAACAACATGACACAAAAGGAGTGGACCGCTTGCGCGGTACACTCCTTTTTTCGTTAGAGACTGGCGTATTGCCGATTGAATTCGATTAACGCTTCTTTCGCCGCGAGCTGCTCGGCCTCTTTCTTCGACCGGCCGATGCCTTCCCCGACGATATCGTCAGACAGACGGGCATGGGCGACGAACTCCCGGCTATGGGCCGGACCACGCTCTTCGATGATCGTATACGAGACCGGGCCGAGCCCTTCACGTTGCACGCTCTCTTGGAGCTGACTCTTATAATCGGTCTGTTCTTCAAACACACCGGCTAAGACTTTCGGAAAAACCGCTTCGGCGAGGAACTGTTCGACTGGTTCGATCCCTTGGTCCAGATAGAGCGCACCGATGTAGGATTCGAACACATCGGCGAGTAACGCCGGACGCTTGCGCCCGCCGGTCAACTCTTCGCCTTTCCCAAGCAAGATAAAATCAGAGAAAGCATAAGCTTCCGCGAAGTTGACGAGTGACGGCTCACAGACGATGGCCGCCCGCAACTTCGTTAATTCCCCCTCGGAGCGCTCCGGATACGTCTCATACAAAAATCGAGACACCGTCAACTCGAGCACCGCGTCGCCTAAAAACTCTAAGCGCTCATTGTCTTTTTTCAGACCGCGCTGTTCGTTGACGTATGAGGAGTGGGTGAACGCTTGCATCAATAAGTCTTGATTCGCGAATCGAACGGATAGCCGTTCTTCAAGAGTCTTGAACTGTTCGAGAATCCGAGACCGTTCGAGCTCATTTCGTCGGCGTCGCTGCGCCGATCCTTGACGGTCAAACCGTCGCTTGTCCTTTGTCATAATTCCCTCCGTGAATAAGCACAAGCCCACCGCTCATGACGAGCGGTGGGAGGCTTGATTACAATTTAGTTTCGATGTAAGCGACTACGTCGCCGACAGTTGCGAGTTTCTCTGCATCTTCGTCTTCGATTGTGATATCGAACTTGTCTTCAAGGTCCATGACCATTTCCATCACTTCGAGCGAATCCGCGCCGAGGTCGTCTTTGAATGATTTGTCGGCTGTGATCTCAGATACATCTTTCCCGAGTTTCTCTGCCACTGCTGCTTGTACGTCTACTAAGATTTGTTCTGTTGTCATGATAAAATCCCTCCAAATTAAAGTATATAAAATGTGATTCGATTGGTAAAGTTCTGATTTAAGCCATCGTCATTCCGCCGTCAACGGCGATCGTCTGACCCGTCACATAAGCCGCCTGTTGTGAGGCGAGGAATGAGACGACGTTCGCCACGTCCTCGACTTGGCCGAAGCGGTTGAACGGGATTTGCCCGAGCGTCGCCTCACGTTGGGCGTCGGTCAAGGCGTCGGTCATGTCCGTCTGGATGAATCCAGGACAGACGGCGTTCACCGTGACATGGCGTCCGGCGAGTTCACGTGCGACCGATTTGGTCAGGCCGATGAGCCCGGCTTTGGCGGCCGCATAGTTCGCCTGTCCGGCGTTGCCTGTGATGCCGACGACCGAGGCGATGTTGATGATGCGGCCCGACTTCGATTTCAAGAGCGTCCGCGTCGCGGCTTGTGACGTCAAGAACGCACCTTTCAAGTTCGTCGACAGCACATCGTCAAAGTCAGCCTCTTTCATGCGCATGAGCAGACCGTCACGCGTGATGCCCGCATTGTTGACGAGGCAATCGATGCGGCCGAACGTGTCGACCGTCGTCTTGATGAGCGCCTTCACGTCTTCACTGTTCGAGACGTCCGCTTTGACGGCGATGGCCTCGCCCCCGTTCGCTTCAATCTCACTAACGACAGCCTTTGCTTTCTCAACACTACCCGAGTAATTCACGACGACCCGAAAGCCGTCGTCCCCTAAACGCTTCGCGATGGCGGCCCCGATCCCCCGGGATGCGCCTGTCACGATTGCAACTTGGTCATGCACGTACTTCTCCTCCTAACGCGGCCACCTCTTCGAGCGTCGTCGCCTGTTTGATCGTCACGTTCGCGTCGATTCGCTTGATGAGACCTGACAATGGCGACGTCGGACCGAATTCGATGAACGTGTCAACGCCAGCGTCGATCGCTTTGCGGACACATGCCTCGAATCGGACCGAGGCGTACAGTTGCTCGGTGAGGAGTGCTTTCAATTTCTCCGGGTCGGTATGGACCTCGGCATCGACGTTCGAGATGATCCCGATTGCCGCCGGTTTGAACGGCGACGAGGCGAGCACGTCTTTGAACCGTGTCGCGGCCGGCATCATGTACGAGCTGTGGAACGCACCTGAGACGTTGAGCGGCAAGACGCGTTTCGCTCCGGCCTGTTTCAAGTCCGTCTCGGCTTGTTTGACCGCGTCGACGTGTCCCGAGATGACGAACTGACCCGGACAGTTGTAGTTGGCGATTTGTACAAGGTTCCCGCTAGCACTGATTTTCTCCGTCACATGGAACGCCTCGTCGACATCGGTCATCCCGATGACGGCTGCCATCGTCCCATCCTTCACTTCTGACATGAGCTTACCGCGTTCGTGGACGAGCACGCTCGCCTCTTCCAAATCGATGACGCCGGCAATGACGAGTGCCGCATATTCTCCGACGCTGTGACCGATCACCATGTCTGGCGCGGCCCCTGTTTTGGCGTGAGCTTGTGCGAGTGATGCCGCATGCGCCACGATGGCCGGTTGGGCCAGTTCTGTCCGTTGAAGCTCTTCTTTTGATCCTGCCGCCATGGTGTCGAGTAAATCAAATCCGAGGCGACGGCTGATCGCGTTCAGTTGTTCAGGATTGTCGAGGAACGTTTGGCCCATGCCGACGGCTTGTGACCCTTGTCCTGGAAATACCCATGCTGTTTTCCCCATGTACTCACCTTCTTTGAATTAGTTTGTGGCTTTGGCTTGCTTGATCTTCGCGACGACGTCGTGATCGACCATGATTTTCGCCTGTTTGAGCGCGCTCATGATGGCGAGCGCATCGCTCGAACCGTGCGCTTTAATGACCGGGGCGTTGATGCCGAACAAACCGGCTCCACCGTGTTCCCGATAATCTAAGGTTTGTTTCAATCGTTTCAACTTCGGTTTTAAGACGAGAGCGGCGAGCTTCGAGACGAAATCGCTCGTGAACTGCTCTTTCATCATCTTCATGAGCATCGATGACGAGCCTTCGACACCTTTGAGCAAAATGTTACCGGCGAACCCTTCGGTGACGATGACATCAACATCACCGGACATCGCCTCGCGTGCTTCCACGTTGCCGACAAAGTGGACCGGTGCTTGTTCAAGGAGGGGGTACGCCTCTTTCGTAAGGGCGTTTCCTTTCCCAGCCTCGGTCCCGATGTTCAGTAGCGCGACGCGCGGACGTTTGACGCCGCGGACGTGCTCAGCGTAGAGCGAGCCCATGATCGCATAGTCGACCAAGTGCTCAGCCTTCGCGTCCGGGTTGGCCCCGACGTCTAGAATGACGACACCGCTACCCGTATATGTAGGGAACGTAGGTGACAACGCGGGACGCTCGATGCCGGGAATCCGTCCGATGACGAACAGTGACGCCGCCATAAGAGCGCCGGTATTCCCAGCCGAGACGAGGGCGTCGGCCTCTCCGTCTTTGACGAGTTTGGCCGCCACGACGAGCGAGCTGTCCTTTTTACGGCGGACGGCCCGGACCGGTTCGTCGTCTCCGGTGATGACTTCGCTGGCCGGAACGATTTTGATTCGCGGGTCGGTCAACCCGTAAGAGGCGAGTTTGACCTCATCTCCGACTAAAAACAGTTCCATCTGCTCATTCGGGAACGCGTCGGCAAACTGTTTGACGCCTTCCACGATCGCTTTCGGGGCATGATCCCCGCCCATTGCATCGATTGCTAATTTCATGCCTGTTCCTCCTCACCGCGACGATAGATCGTGAAGTCTCCGCTAAAGACACACTCTTCGCCGACATAACTATCCACTGTGACGTCCGTTCTTCCGTCCCGACGTAGTTTGATTACACGAGCCTTGGCAACGACTCGCTCTCCAAGATGGACCTGGCGACTAAACCGGATGTCCGCTTTAGTGGTCAACGCCAATTCATCGTTGATGAGCGCCACCGCTAACGAGTTGGCCTGGGCGAACAACACGTGTCCCCGGGCGATCTCGTTGCGGCTAAAGACGTGTTCTCTCTCAATGTCGAGAACCGAGATGGCCGATTCATCGAGCTTCAAGTCAATCATATCACCGATGACTTCACTCATGGCGAGCGACTTCACTTCATCGAGGTGTTCTGAGGCAACGTGCTTGATCCGTTCCCTCACTTCCGGAATCTTCAACTCCATCCGGTCGAGACGAATCGTTTGAATACTGACGGCAAACTGTTTCGACAGCTCTTCGTCTTTGATGAACGGGTTACGATCAATCGTTTCTTGCAATAAGCGTTGCCGCTCTTTCTTAGGTACCCGCATTCAGTTCCCTCCTAAACTCTATGCTAAAGAACTTAATACCTGGTACTAATAGCAGTATATATTCTTTAGATTTTATTTTCAAGTGTTGTTTGTCATTCCAATCGTTCTCCGACGAGTAAGTCGAGTCGTTTCAAATAGTGCCGGAGCGGGGCATACGTCGCTTCGCTCCAAAACGCCTCGCTCCCGAGCAGACGGACGGCGTCTTGCATCGCCACTTCCATCACTTTTAAATCAAGTACCGGGTCGGCGACGCGGAAGCTCGGCAGACCGCTTTGGGCCGTCCCAAAGAAATCACCGGCTCCGCGGAGCTCCAAGTCTTTCTCGGCGAGCACGAATCCGTCGTTCGTCTCGGTCATCGTCTTTAAACGAAGTTTCCCGACGTCGGACTTCGGATCCCCTACCAATATACAATACGATTGGTCAGCGCCTCGACCGACACGACCGCGTAACTGGTGCAGTTGCGCCAAACCGAACCGTTCGGCGTCGTGGATGATGATGAGCGAGGCGTTCGGGACGTTCACCCCGACCTCGACGACCGTCGTCGAGACGAGGATTTGGAGGGCGTTGCTCGCGAACGCCTTCATGACCTCATCCTTCTCGGTGCTCGACAGTTTACCATGCATGAGACCGACCGCATAATTCGGGAAGCGCTCCCGTAACATGTCGTAGAGCGCGGTCGCACTCTCGACCTCGAGCGTGTCCGATTCCTCGATGAGCGGCGCGATGACGTACGCTTGACGCCCGAGGGCGAGCTCACGGTTCACCATCGCATGGACCCGATCGATTTGATCGGTCTTGGCCCAATACGTCTCAATCGGTTTCCGCCCGGCCGGCATCTCATCAATCGTCGAAACGTCCATCTCGCCGAAGGCGCTGATGGCGAGCGTACGTGGAATCGGCGTCGCCGTCATATAGAGCACGTCAGCGAGTTCCGCCTTGTCGCGGAGCATCTTGCGCTGTTCGACCCCGAACCGGTGCTGCTCATCCGTGATGGCCAGGTGCAGACGCGAAAACTCGACCGGTCCTTGAATCAAGGCGTGCGTCCCGACGATGATATCGACGTCTCCATCTTTAATCGACTGGAGCAATTCACTTCTGGCCTTGCCTTTGACCGAACTCGTCAGTAGCCCGACACGCATGCCGTACGGTTCGAACAGCGCCTGCAAAGATGCGAGATGCTGTTCGGCCAAAATCTCCGTCGGGACCATGAGCGCCCCTTGATAACCGGCGCATACTGTCGCATACAAGGCGATCGCGGCAACGACTGTCTTTCCGCTCCCGACATCCCCTTGTAACAACCGATTCATCCGTTCTGGCTTTTCTAAATCGCCGACGATTTCCCGGATGACACGTGTCTGCGCCCCGGTCAACGGGAACGCGAGTTGTTTGACGAACTCGTTCAACCGTTGCTTGTCGAGTGTAAGGGCACGCCCTTTCCCCGCCCGTTCCATCTTACGGAACGCCTGGAGTTTCAATTGATAGAGCAGACACTCTTCATAGACGTAGCTGCGGCGTGCCTGTTTATACGTCTCGACCGAATCCGGGAAATGCATCCCTTTCAACATCGTCTCCCGATCCTCGAGCCGATACCGTTGCCGAATCAATTCGGGCAGGCGGTCCTCGAACGAGGTCGTCTGTTCGAACGCGAGTTTGACGATGCGTCCGAAGTTCTTTTGGGTCAGTCCGGCCCGGAGCGAATAAATCGGTTGCAACCCGTCCGAGAGCTCACCGAACTCGAGGTCGGTCGCACTGATTGTCATCCGGTTCATATCCCATTTCCCTTTGACCGTCACCGTGGCGCCGAGCGTGAGCTTGTCTTTATAAAAGGCCCGGTTGAACATCGTCACGTGGACGACGTAGCGCTCCTCGAGCAACAAGCGGAATTGGAGCCGGTTCTTGCCTTTGCTATAATAGCGCACGAGCGGGGCCGCCTGGACGGTGCCGCTCCATTTGACGAGGTCGCCGTGAATGGCCGTCGTCACCGTGCCGCTATTATAATTTTCATAACGAAATGGGACGTGCTCCAGCACGTCCTCGATTCGTTCGAGACCCATCGTCTCTAATTTTTTGGCCATCTCTGGCCCGACCCCTTTCAGCGTCGTCAACGCCTCACTTCTGGACATTTTCTTTCTCTCCAAAGATGTTTCGTTCGAGGCGGCGTGCCGTCGGCGTATTGGCGAGACCGCCCCGGGCCGTCTCTTTCAACGCGGTCGGCATCATCTGGCCAATCTCATGCATCGCCGAGATGACCTCATCGCATGGGATGCGAGACGTGATGCCGGCGAGGGCCATATCAGCCGCGACGATGGCGTTCGCCCCGCCCATGGCGTTCCGTTTGACGCACGGCACCTCGACGAGCCCTGCCACCGGGTCACAGACGAGACCGAGCATGTTTTTCAAGGCGATTGCAAACGCCGTCGCCGATTGTTCCGGCGTTCCGCCGGCCGCTTCGACGATGGCCGCGGCGGCCATCCCGGTTGCCGAGCCGACTTCGGCCTGACAACCACCGGCCGCCCCCGAAATCGAGGCGTTGTTGGCGACGACGAAGCCGAACGCCCCTGACGTGAACAAGTAACGCACCATCGCGTCACGATCCATTTCCAGACGTTCTTTGACCGCGAACAACGTACCCGGTACGACACCGGCGCTCCCGGCGGTCGGGGTCGCACAGATGCGTCCCATCGCCGCATTGACTTCATTCGTGCCGATCGCTTTGGCGACCGCATCTAAAATCAAGTCGCCAGCGAGCGATTTGCCGGAACGGATATAGTCGGTCATGAGCACGGCATCGTTCCCCGTGAGACCCGTCACGGACGTCACGCCTTCAAGTGCCCGGGCGACCGCTTCTTCCATCACTTCGAGATTGCGCTCCATCATGCCGACGACTTCTTCCCGCGTCGAGCGTCTGACGTGCACTTCTTGCTCGATCATCACTTCTGAAATCGGGATGCCTCGTTCTGTTGCCGTTCTGACTAATTCTTCTACTGATTTAAACATATTGGTTTCTCCTTATTCCCCAAAGATGGCTACCCGCTCGATTTGAGGTAACCGCTCGATTTCCGCTAACACGTCTTTTGACAGATGTTCATCAATCTCGATCGCCATGAGTGCTTGTTTGCCTTTCTCGTGACGACTCACTTCCATATGACCGATATTCAACTCATGCCGGGCCAAGATGCCGGTCACGGCCGCGATCGCCCCGAAGCGATCGTGATGCAACACGACGAGTGCCGGGCCGCCGCCTGACAGTTTGAGCGGGAATCCGTTCAACTCGGTGATCTCGATCGTCCCGCCGCCGATTGAAATCCCGACGATTTCAAACGTGCCGTCCTCGTCCTCGAGGTGGACCCGGGCCGTGTTCGGATGGTCCGTCAGCGCATCGCTCGTCTCAAAGACTACCTCGATGCCGCGCTCACGTGCGATGTCGAGCGCTTGCGGGATGCGCAAATCGAACGTGTCGAAGCCCATGATGCCGCCGACGATGGCGACATCGGTCCCATGCCCCCGATACGTATCAGCGAATGAACCATAAAACGTGATGTGCGCGAGCCGTGGTGTTCGCCCGAACAACTTCCCAGCCATGAGGCCGATGCGCGCGGCGCCGGCCGTATGCGAACTCGATGGACCGACCATGACCGGACCGATGATATCAAACACACTGCGATATTTCATCGCATTTCCCCCTTTCAAAAAAACCCTACCTTCATTATACAGAAGGTAGGGCTGAGTTACAGCTTATTCCACACTAAAAATGTAGGAGTAGAGCGGTTGTTTCCCGTCATGGACCTCGATTTCAATCTCGTCGTTCTTCGACTCGATATACGCCGAGAGTGCCACGACATCTTCCGCCGACGAACCTTCGCCCGTCAAAATCGTGATAATCTCGTCATCGGCATCCACGAGCGCGTCGACAAGCGCTTTCGCCGCTTCGAGGCTCGAGGCCGATGAGGCGACGATTTTCTTCTCGGCGATCGCCATGTGGTCGTCTTTACGAATCTCGACGCCGTCGATGCTCGTATCACGAACCGCATACGTCACTTGACCAGACTTGACGGCGCTTGCCGCAGCCTTCATGACGTTCTCGTTCGTTTCCACATCGGCTTCCGGATTGAAAGCGATGGCTGCCGCGAGTCCTTGTGGCACCGTCTTCGTCGGAATGACCGAGACGCCGCAAGGTGCGACCGAGGCCGCTTGTTCAGCAGCCATGATGATGTTCGAGTTGTTCGGGAAGATGAAGACGTGATCCGCGTTAGCCGCTTCAATCGCCTTGACGATATCTTCCGTCGATGGGTTCATCGTCTGACCGCCCTCGATGACGTGGGCCGCCCCGAGTGAACGGAACAATTCACTGACACCTTCGCCCATTGCGACCGTGACGATTGCGAACGGCGCTTTCGCCTTCGGAGCCGTCGGAGCAGCCGTTTGGACGCCGTGCTGGTTGGCGCCGTGCTCTTCTTCTAAAATGGTCGAGTGCTGTTGGCGCATGTTCTCGATTTTGACAGCGACGAGTTCTCCGTAACGCTGTCCTTTCGTGATGACGTCACCCGGCGTCTCGACGTGAACGTGAACTTTGAGCAACTCTTCGTCTGCGACGACGAGGAGCGAGTCACCAAGTTCAGACAACTCATTGCGGAACGCATCCTCGTTGAACGGGGCGTCCTTCAATTTCTCATCTTGGAACCGGACCATGATTTCCGTGCAATAACCGAACTCGATGTCTTCTGTCGACATGAATCCTTGCGCGGCGTGGGCATGATGTTCAGCTTCAATGAGCGCATCCATGACCGGTGCATGTGGTTTCTCCAACTCTTTGCCTTCGAGGCTCGCGAGGAACCCTTCATAAATCACGAGCAAGCCTTGACCGCCTGAATCGACGACACCGACTTCTTTTAAGACCGGCAATAAATCAGGTGTCCGTTCGAGTGAAGCTTTCGCTTCGACAATCACAAGTTCCATGAACTCGTTGAAGTCGCTCGTCGACTCTGAAGCACGGAGCGCTTCGTCGGCCGCTTCACGAGCAACCGTCAAAATCGTTCCTTCAACCGGTTTCATAACCGCCTTGTATGCCGTGTCGACACCACGTTTCAACGCCTCGGCGAAATCGACTGTCGACACTTCTGTCTTTCCTTCGATCGCTTTCCCGAAGCCACGGAACAATTGGCTCAAAATAACACCCGAGTTCCCACGTGCCCCCATCAAGAGACCGCGTGCAAACTTCGATGAGACGTCAGCGATATTCGCCGAGTTGAGTGCGGCCACTTCCTTCGCACCCGATGTCATCGTCAAATTCATGTTCGTCCCCGTGTCGCCGTCCGGCACCGGGAAGACGTTAAGCGAATCTACATAATCCGCATTCTGGCTCAAGTTGGCTGCACCGTTCGCGACCATGTTCGCGAACACCAATCCATCTAAACGTTTTAAACCCACACCAAATCCTCCTTCGTTCTCGTCAGTCATTCGTCAGACGAACGCCTTGTACGAATATGTTTACCGACGAAACGTTTAATCCTAAAGTTTCACCGAGCGTGTATTTTACACGGCTTTGCACGTTATACGCGACTTCTGATACTTTCGTACCGTAGCTCACGATGATGTGCATGTCGATATGTACGTCTTCTCCATCTTGACGTACGACCACGCCTCGGGCGTAGTTTTCACGTTTCAATAGTTCTGCGATCCCGTCTTTCAATTGAGCTTGAGACGCCATTCCCACAACGCCGAAACATTCCATCGCCGCACCGCCTGCGAGTGTTGCGACCACGTCGTTCGTGATGTCAATATTGCCATATGTTGTCTTCATTTCAATTGCCATATGGAGTAGCCTCCTTTATTCGGAATGATTCCTTCACTACATTCTACAATAAGTACCTAGTTATTAAAAGAACCTGCTCCATAAACTCGGTCAATTGTAGCCGTAACCCTCATTCATTATTAAAATCCTTTCCAGTAATGTCAAGTTTTTTTCTTGTCATCCTATGATTTTCTAGTTGCATCGTGAAAAAACCCGTGCTAATATAAACGAGTGTCTATTAGGACGAACCCACATAAAAAAGGAGGGGAAACGCATGGCACGTAAATGCTACGTAACAGGTAAATCACCTAAATCAGGTAACAACCGTTCGCACGCACTCAACAAGACAAAACGTACTTGGGGTGTAAACGTACAAAAAGTTCGTATTCTCGTTGACGGTAAACCTAAACGAGTTTGGGTTTCAGCTCGCGCTCTTAAATCAGGTCTCGTTGAACGCGTATAATTTTTATACACGAACGAAATAAATCCCAGCGGCATTCGCCGATGGGATTTTTTTTGTGCTCATTTTTGAATCGTCAGGACGAGGACCGTGCCTTCGTGCACAATCAAGTCCGCCGCTTCACCGTCCCATTCGTTCGAGATGGTGAGCGCCTCATGGCTGACGACATCGTGACGGTCGAGTGGATATTTGACGCCGCGGATGGTCACATTCGCCCGCTTCCATGGGATGAGGGACAAATAATGACCGTCGTGACGCGGGAGTTCATAGCGTCCCGTCCCGACGAGTCGTACCGTCTGCCCTGCCGTGATGAGACGCATCTCCGGATACGCCTCGAGCAGGCCGATATTGCCGAGCGTCATGTCGAGCCGACCGCCGAGCGCGCCGTAGACGAGCATCTCGGTCGCACCGTGCCCGCGAGCCGCCTCGAGAGCAATCTCGAGGTCGGTCACATCTTTCTCGGACGGATAGCGGACGGCATCGCTCGGCACTTCACCCGTGAAGGAGTCGAAGTCGCCGACGACGAGATGTGGCGTGAGCCCGTGGGCTAATAACGTCTCGTACCCCCCATCGACACCGATGATATAATCGACGTCATGCGGGAGTTTCGAGATTGGTTCCGGGCTGGCCGCCACGATCAGCACCCGCATTAGCGGACGTCCCGGGTCGCGAGCGTCGCGAAACGTGGCGCCGACACGAACAAGAGGACAAGGACGACCGCCGACACGAGGAACGACGGGAGCATATACGTCATGTTATAGGCGAATGAGTAGGCCACGACCGGGCCTTCCGCATACTCGGCGAAGAAAACGATTCCCGACAAGACGTGGGCGCCGTAACGGAGCAGTGAACCGAGGAGCGCGCCGAGCACCAAATAGACGATGAGCGTTTTTTTGGCTTCCTGTTTAGCGGCTCGTTTCACTTGCCCGGCGAACAGGCCGGCTATACCGACGACACCGTACGCGAACGTATAGTCGAGCAGGAACTGAACCGGTGTGAAAATGTAGGCCCCGAACAGCAATTGCAGCGTTCCGACGAGCGCGCCCGTCGCGAGTCCCCCTTTCAAGCCGTGGCGATACGCCATGACGAAAATCGGCAACATGGCCAAGCTGATTGACCCGCCTTGCGGCATCCGGAACGGGATGAGCAAATCAAAAATCAACCCGAGTGCGGCGAACAATGAGATTTCAATGAGCGCCTGTAGTTTTAAACGTTGTTTCATCTATTTCCCTCCTTAATATATGAGCGAACGACAAAAAGCAGCATGACGTAAACGCCATGCTGCTATCGAGTAGCAACGTGCATTTTCGCCACATCCCTACGTCCGTGTGAACGGAACAGGTTCAAAGGGTTAGCGTATGCCTCTCAGCCACAGAATGTGACACCCCTTGCGACAATATTTGTTGTTCTACGGACAATTATACACGAGATGCGTTGCGAATGCTATCGATTGCGTCTTTATAGCTCGGCTCGTTATAGATGGCCGATCCAGCAACGAGCACGTCAGCGCCGGCATCGATACATAATTTCGCCGTCTCCGCGTTGACGCCGCCGTCAATCTCGATTTCAAAGTCGAGGCGGCGCGCTTGGCGCATCTCGTTCAGTGCCGCGATTTTCGGCACGACCGATTCGATGAACTTCTGGCCCCCAAAGCCTGGGTTCACCGTCATGAGGAGCACCATATCGACGTCACCGAGCACGTGTTCAATCGATGACAAAGGCGTGTGCGGATTGAGAACGACGCCACACTTGGCACCGGCTGCTTTAATCTGTTGAAGCACACGATGCAAATGGTTCGTCGCTTCGACGTGGACCGTGACGATATCCGCGCCCGCCTTGATGAAGTCTTCGACGAATCGCTCCGGTTGGTCAATCATCAAATGGACGTCTAACACCATATCTGACTTCTTCCGCAAGCTCGCGAGAACCGGGAGACCGATTGAGATGTTCGGGACGAATTGACCGTCCATGACGTCAAAATGAATGTAATCCGCGCCGGCCTCTTGGACCGCCTTCACTTCTGCCTCTAGGTTGGCGAAGTCCGCCGCTAAAATCGATGGTGCAATTTTAATCATGTCAGTACCTCCGTTGTCTATCGTTTAACTCTGCCATAAACGTAACATAATTCTCGTAACGGGTGGAAGCGATTTCTCCCGCTTCGACGGCCGCTTTGACGGCACAGCCCGGTTCGTTCAAGTGGGCACAACCCCGAAATTTGCAGTCGTCATGCCGCTCGACGAACTCAGGGAAGCACCAGCGCATCTCCTCGACTTCGAGTTCTTCCGGGAACTCGAGGCTCGAGAAACCAGGCGTGTCGGCGACGAGCCCGTCAGCGAGCGTGATGAGCGTGACGTGACGCGTCGTATGCTTGCCGCGGCCGAGCGATTTCGAGATTTTCCCGGTCGCGAGTTCGAGTTCCGGTGCGACCGCATTCAAGAGCGAACTCTTGCCGACACCGGTCTGTCCAGCGAACACGCTCGTCTTCTCTTTGAACGACCCGCGAATCTGTTCGATGCCCGTGCCGTTCTCCGTCGACGTCTCGATGACCTCGTAGCCGATTGAGCGGTATAAGGCCGCTGCCGCTTGAATCGTTTCCAGCTCCGACTCCGTCAACAAGTCCATCTTCGTCAAGACGATAATCGGGTGGACTTGCTTCGACTCGATTAAGACGAGGAAACGGTCGAGCAGATGGAACGAGAACGCCGGTTCCTTGACCGAGAACAGCAAGAACGCTTGATCGATATTGGCGATTGGCGGGCGGACGAGATGGTTCGAGCGCTCGTCGACGGCCAAAATATAACCAGTGCCGTCCCCTTGGTCTTGAATGTCGACATCGTCGCCGACGACCGGTGAGATGTTCCGGTTGCGGAAATTGCCGCGGGCACGACAACGGATCTCTTGTTTCTCTTCCGTCATGACGTCATAAAACCCGCCTTGTAATCGAATGATCGTACCTTTCATCCTATGACCTCCTTAGAAAAAGAGGCGACGCGCGCGCCACCTCTTCATTGTGCATCTTTTGCTTGTGCGTAAGTCACCGTATCGGTCCGAACGACTTCGCCGTCGACTTCAATCGTCGCGGTTCCAACTTCGTCCGGTGCGATGACGAGTGTATACGAGTAAGTCGTCGTCTCCGTTATCTTATCACGCAACACTTCGACTTCGCCACGGGCGTCGACCGTCCGAATGACGACCTCGAGTGCCACGGGCTCTTCGCCTTCAGCAGGCGGGTCGATTTCAACGTTGACTTCCCGTTCAATCGAGACGTCGGTCGGTTCGACCCCTTGCGACACGATGACGGTCAATTCCGTCCCCGGGTCGACGGCCGTTCCGGCCGTCGGTAATTGACGAATGATTTGATTGGCGGGCACACTCGTTGAATACTCGTCTCGTTTGACGATTTTCAAGCTATTCTGTTCGGCATACGTCGTCGCTTCCTCGAACGTATATCCGGCCAAATTGGCGAGTTCGACTTTATTGCTACCGGTCGAGACGACGAGCGTCACCGTCTCTTCAGACGGGACGACCTCGTTGTCCGGAGCAATCGATTGCGAGATGACATCGCCACTATCGACCGTCTCCGACGCCTCGGATTGAATCTCGATATCCGCAAAGTCGAGGTCTTTGAGCGTCCGCTCGGCCGCCGACTGGGATAATCCTTCGACGTCCGGCATCGCAACCGTCTCTTTCCCGGCCGACACGACGAGCGTCACGGTCGTTCCACGTTTCGGTTTCCGACCGGCTTGCGGCGTCTGCGAGATGACGTCGCCGGCGGCGATGTTGTCGCTCGCCCGTTCTGTCGTTTCGACGACAAAGCCGGCAGCTTCGAGTTCGGTCGTCGCTTCGTCGGTCGTCATCCCGACGACGTCCGGCACGACGGCACGGGACATCTCATCGGCGATGACGTAAGCCCCGATGCCGCCACCAATCAACAAGAAGAGGAGCAGGAGCCAAAGCCACCACTTTTTCTTCTTCTTCTTCTTCGGTTTCGGTGTCGCGGTCTCCGGTTCGCTCGGTGCGACCGGTTGTTCCGGCGTCTCTTTGACGTTCGTTTCGTCCGGGACGACCGGCGACATGACGAGCGTCTGGTCGAATGCGTCCTGTTCCGTGCTGAGACGTTTCGGTTCGTTCGCACGTTCAGGGTCGAGGGCCGTCATGCAATCCTTTTTAAAGGCGGCGACCGACGTGTGACGGGCGCCCGGTGATTTCGCCAGCGCCTGCATGATACAGTTCTCGAGTGCTTGCGGAATCTTCGGGTTCAAATCCATTGGTCGAATCGGGTCGTCCTGTAAATGTTGAAGCGCGACGGCCACCGGTGTCTCCCCGATGAACGGAACGCGTCCGGTCACGAGTTCATACAGGACGGCACCGAGTGAGTAAATATCTGACTTCTCATCGGCGAACTTCCCGCGCGCCTGTTCCGGAGAAAAGTAGTGGACCGAGCCGAGCACTGACATCGTATGGGTCAGCGTCGCGTTCGACATGGCCACCGCAATCCCGAAGTCCGTCACTTTGACGTTCCCACTCTGGTCGATCATCATATTTTGGGGCTTGATGTCCCGGTGAATGATCCGATTGGCGTGGGCGTGGTCGATGGCATCACAAATCTGTCCCATGATGCGGAGCGCCTCGTCGACAGATATGTACTCCTCTTGCAAATATTGTTTAAGCGTCATCCCATCGACATGTTCCATGACGATGTAATAGATGTCGCGTTCGTCTCCGACGTCGTAGATGGCGACGATATTCGGATGGTTCAGACTTGCCGCCGCATGGGCTTCCCGTTCGAACCGGCGTATAAATTGTTCATTATGCGAGAATTCAGATCGCAACACCTTGATGGCGACGGTTCGGTTTAAAATCTCATCGTGAGCCCGGTAGACATTTGCCATGCCGCCGCTGCCGATTTGCTGTTCGATCCGATAACGATCGTTGATTCGTTCTCCACTTCGCATCGGATTCATCCTCTCTTTCTATCTGTGAACTGGACGAGGGCAACGGTGATGTTGTCGCTCCCACCCAAACGGTTGGCTTGATCGATCAATTGATCCGCCTTGACGTCCGCCGAGACGGGACGTTTCAAGACTTGCTTGATTTCCTCATCGGTCAAATGTGTCGTCAAACCGTCCGTACAGATTAAAATCGTGTCAAACTCGGGTTCGGCAAACACTTGCAGATCAGGTTCGACATGCTCATTCGAGCCGATTGAACGGGTGATAATGTTACGTTTCGGATGGACGCGCATCTCTTCCTCGGTCAATTCACCGAGTTGTTTCAACACGTTCACGTACGAATGATCTTCCGTCAGTTGCTGCAGTTTATCATCACGCAACGCATACACACGACTATCCCCGACGTGGACGATGACAATCGTCTCGTCATGCCAACAGACACCGGCAATCGTCGTCCCCATTATGAGCAGGTTGGCTTGTTTCGAGAAGTCGAGTACTTGTTCGTTGGCCAGTTCCACATTTTGGCGGAACCAATTCTCCATCTCCATCGGCGAGGCCGGAAGCGTCGGGAAGGCGCGGCGAAACTGCTCGATGACGAGCTGACTCGCGACCTCCCCGGCTTCATGTCCTCCCATCCCGTCGGCCACGAGGGCAATCCCGGCATGCTCGTCCCCTAAAATCAAGACGGCATCCTCGTTCTGTGCCCTCACTTGGCCCCGGTCGGTTCGGTATGCTAATTCCATCTTCCTGATTACCTCGTTTCTTGTTCGCGCTCCTTCGCTCGAAGCTGCCCACAAGCCGCATCGATATCCGAACCTTGTTCGCGACGAATCGTCACGTTCACTTTTCGATCTTTGAGCACTTTTTCAAAGGCAAAAATTTGTTTACGTGGTGTGCGGACGTAGTCGCGCTCGAGCACGTGGTTGACTGGAATCAAGTTGACGTGGCATTTGACGCCTTTCAACAAGTCAGCGAGTTGATGCGCGTGTTCTTCCGTGTCGTTGACCCCGCCGAATAAACCGTATTCGAACGTGATGCGGCGACCGCTCTTCTCTGTATAGTAGTTGACGGCTTCCATCAACTTGTCCAAGTTGTAAGCCCGGTTGATCGGCATGAGGCGTGTCCGAATCTCCGTCGTCGGCGCGTGGAGCGAGATGGCGAAGTTGATGCGCATCCCTTCATCGGCAAACTTGTAAATCTTCGGTACGATTCCACTCGTCGACACGGTGATGTGACGTGAACCGATGTTCAAGCCGTCATCGTGGTTGACCGTGCGCAAGAAGCGCATCAATTCGTCGTAGTTATCGAACGGTTCGCCGATTCCCATGACGACGACCGAGTCGACCCGCTCTTCGCTCGCGTCGAGCGCGCGTTGGACGTCGAGGACTTGGGCCGTGATTTCACCGGCCTCTAGGTTACGTTTCAAACCGCCGAGCGTCGAGGCACAGAACGTGCACCCGATGCGGCAGCCGACTTGCGTCGTGACACAGACCGAGTTTCCGTACTCGTGGCGCATGAGCACCGTCTCGATTGAATAACCGTCTTGAAGCTCGAACAAGAACTTGATTGTGCCGTCCTTTGATTCTTGACGGACGAGTTCTTTCAACGTCGTCAACTGGAACGCCGCGTCTAATTTCTCGCGGAGCGGTTTTGAGACGTTCGTCATATCGTCGAACGAAGTGACACGCTTGACGTACATCCAGTCATATAACTGTTTCGCGCGGAACGATTTTTCTCCTGCCTCGATGAGCCACTGTTCAAGCTCTGAGTACGTGAGGGAATAGAGTGACGGCTTGGCACCGATTAATGGATTTTTTTCAACTGCTTTTGGATTCATGTTTATACCTCTTTCTTGAATGCGGCGATATAGAAACCGTCCGTCCCGAACGACGTCGGGAGTAATTTGAGTTCAGCGCGGTCCGATGACACCATCGGGCGCAATACTTGTGGAAGACGGTCTTGGAGTGTCTCATCCCACGTCAATCCGTTCGACAAAATGTAATCGGCCTGCTGTTCATTCTCAGCCGGATCGATGGTACATGTCGAGTACACTAGCGTACCACCTCGTTTAAGCAGTGGCAAGACGGCGTCAATGATTTCACGTTGGACTTTCGGCAGTCCAGCGAGGGCGGACTTGTTTTTCGTCCATTTGATATCAGGCTTACGACGGATGACACCGAGTCCCGAACATGGGACGTCGAGTAAGATCCGGTCGAAGCTCTCCGGTTCAAATTTGTCCCCGGCCTGACGGGCATCGAGGGCAAGTGCAGTCACTCCATCGATATGCAGACGCTTCGCTTGACGTTCAATCAGCTTCGCTTTATGCGGGTGTAAGTCGAGCGCGACGAGCGTCCCGCCGTCCATCCGTTCCGCCGTATGCATCGCTTTCCCACCTGGGGCGGCACACGCGTCGAGCACGCGTTCCATCTTCCCGGCTTGAAGCGCATCGGCGACAATCATCGAGCTCTCGTCTTGAATCGACAACAAGCCCATATCGATGAACGCCGTCGCATGCACGTTTCCAGATTCGATGATGAGACCGTCCGCTGACAGCTCCGAACGTGTCGCCACGACATCGACTTCAGCGAGCCGCTCCATCATCTCTTCGACGGTGACGCGCTGGCGGTTCACCCGGACCGTGACCGGCGCCGGCTCATTGTTCAACTTACACATCGCCTCGGTCGCTTCGACACCATACGTCTCGACCCATTCGGCGACGAGCCAATCCGGATGGCTATGTTCGATGGCAATCCGTTCGGCGTCCGGCAACGTGCTCAAATCCGGGAATCCGTCCCGGATGACGTTGCGCAACACACCGTTGACAAACTTACCAGTGCCCGAGTGGCCCCGTTTTTTCGCAATCTCGACCGCCTCATGCAAGACGGCGCGATCCGGGATCTTGTCGAGATAAAACAGTTGATAGACACTCATCCGTAAGAGCGGTAAGACGAATTTGTCCAATTTTTTAGGGTTTTGGACCCGCTTCTCTAAAATATAATCGAGCGTCCGTTTCCGACCGAGTGTCCCGTAGACGAGCTCGGTGTAGAGGCCGACGTCTTTCGTCGCCAATTTCTTCTGTTTCAATAAATCGTTGACCGCAATCGTCGAATAGGCACCGCCTTGTTCGATTTTGATTAGTGTATCCAGTGCTGCAACTCGTACGTTCATATTATCCTCCTAGTCGATCGCCGACTTGTAACTTTTGGCCGGCCCCACGCATGAAGGTGGCCCCGTCCATTCGCTTTTTACCAGATGGTTGCAAGTCGACCACTTTTATGGCGACCCCGTCGCCTGTCGCGACGACAAATCCATCCTCTTCAAGCCGGAGAATCGTTCCCGGTTCACCCGTCCCTGTCGTTTTCGACCCGAAGAACAGTTTGACCCGTTCCCCGGCAATCGTCGTATACGCCGTCGGGAACGGATTCATCCCTCTGATGTGGTTATAAATGTCTGCACCGGAACGGGTCCAGTCAATCTGTTCCCGCTCCCGGCTGATGTTCGGTGCGAACGTGACGTCACGCTCGTCTTGTGGCACGGCTTCAATCCAACCAGCAAGGAAGGCCGGAAGCGTCTTGAGCAACAAGTCCGATCCTGCGACCGCGAGCTTGTCGAACAACGTGCCGACCGTGTCCGCTTCTTCAATCGGGACGACCGTGTTGGCGATCATGTCGCCGGCGTCGAGCTTATCGACCATATACATGATCGTGACGCCCGTCTCCTTGTCCCCGTCGAGAATGGCCTGATGAATCGGCGCGCCGCCGCGATGTTTCGGCAAGAGTGAGGCGTGCACGTTGATGGCGCCATGTTTCGGTGCTTCTAGCAGTGCGGTCGGGACGATTTGTCCATACGCCGCCGTCACAATCAAATCGGGCTCGAGTGCCAAGATGTCCGCATAATCGGTCCGCACCTTCTCAGGCTGCAAGACCGGGATATTATGGCGCAGGGCACACTCTTTCACCGGCGTCGGTTTCAGTTCGCGTTTTCGTCCGACCGGTTTGTCCGGTTGCGAGACGACACCTACGACATTGTATCCTTCTTCGAGCAAGCGCTCAAGTACGGATACGGCAAACGTCGGTGTGCCCATGAAGACGATGCGTTGATCCGTCCCTTTGTCCGGCACGGCGAGCTTGTCTGTGAACAAGACCCCGTCCAAATGGTCGATCTCATGTTGAATCGCCCGGGCGAAAAATCCGCTCGCCTTCACTTGTTGGGTGCGGCCCTTCAAATCCTGCGTCTTGACGACGATCGTCTCATGCCGTTCGACGAACCCGAATTCCCCCGGGATGCTCAAACAGCCTTCGAGACCGACCTCGGTCCCCGACGTCTCGATGATCTCCGGATTGATCAACACGAGCGGTCCCGTCTCATCATCCGTATGGACGACGGCGAGCCGTTGGTTCAAATTGACCTGTGGGGCGGCCACGCCGACCCCATCATATTCATACATCGTGTCGAACAGTCGATCGACCGTCTGACGCAATTTTTTATCAAACTTTGTCACCGGATCACACGTGACCCGTAAAATCTCATTTGGAATCTCTACAACTTTATACATCTGGTTCCACCTCACATGAATACGTATGGGTTTACGTCGATACTCAATTGATATTCTTTTTTGCTGATTGCCTTCGCCCGTGCCTGTTGCAGCGTGGCGAGGACCGGATATAACGCTTCCGGATGTTTCGTCTTGATGAACAGTTGATAGCGGAACATATTTTTTAACTTCGACAATGGAGCCGGCATCGGCCCGTTCAGTCGTGACTGGGCCACGTGCGCCTCGACGAAATCGGCGGCGAACAGCTCGGCCTCGGCTTGGGCGACGAGCGGACTTTCCGCCGCGAACGTGACGAGCGTGACGTACCAGTACGGGGGATGATTGCCGACTTGGCGCAATTGCATCTCTCGCGCGTAAAACGACTCATAGTCGTGCTCGCTCGCCGTCTCGATGACGTAATGGTCCGGGTTGTACGTCTGAACATATGCCTCGCCCGGCAAAGTGCCGCGTCCGGCCCGACCGGCGACTTGGGTGACGAGTTGGAACGTGCGCTCGGTCGCCCGGAAATCGGGCATGCCGAGCGTCGCATCCGCCGCGAGCACGCCGACGAGTGTGACGTTCGGGAAATCGAGCCCTTTAGCGATCATCTGGGTGCCGAGCAGGATGTCGGCCTCCCCGTCCTCGAAACGCTTCAACAGTTGTTCGTGTGATCCTTTGCGGGACGTCGTATCTTGGTCCATCCGAATGATCCGCGCCTCGGGGATGCGATTTAACAGCTCGGTCTCAATCTTTTGCGTACCGGTGCCGAACTGTTTGATTTTCTTACTGTCACACGTCGGGCATTTGGACGGCATCCCAATCTCGTAGCCACAATAGTGACATTTAAGCCGGTCACCGTGTTGATGATACGTCAAGTTGACGGCACAGTGCGGGCAAGTGAGTCCTTCCCCGCAATCGCGGCACATGACGAACGTCGTGAAGCCGCGCCGGTTGAGCAAGATGACGCACTGTTCTTTTTTGGCGATGCGGTCGTTGATGGCGACGAATAAATCTTCTGAGAACATCGTCGTGTTACCTTTGGCGAGCTCGCGTCGCATATCGATAATATGGACCGGCGGCATCTCGCCGCCGTACCGTTCGCTCAACTGCAAATAGCGATAGACGCCTTTTTGGGCGCGGGCGTAGGATTCGAGCGACGGGGTCGCACTTCCGAGGACGACCGGGCAGTCGTGATACTGGGCCCGCCAAATTGCGACGTCACGCGCATGATAACGCGGGTTCTCTTCTTGCTTGTACGTCGTCTCATGCTCTTCGTCTAAGATAATGAGCCCGATGTTTTCGAGCGGTGCGAAAATCGCGGAGCGTGCCCCGACGACGACGTCGACTTCACGTCGTTTGATTTTGCGCCACTCGTCATACTTCTCTCCTTGCGACAAGGCGCTATGAAGCACGGCGACGCGGTCGCCGAAGCGGCGTTTGAATCGTTTGACCATCATCGGCGTGAGCGAGATTTCCGGGACGAGCAAAATCGCCTGTTTGCCGTCGTCGACGACTTGTCCAATCGCCTCTAAATAGACCTCGGTCTTTCCGCTACCGGTGACACCGTGCAACAGTAACGTCTCCCCGGCTTCGGCGTCGCGGATGGCGTGGACGGCCGTGGCTTGACTGTCGTTCAGTTCGACCGTCTCGATGACCTGTTCAATCGTGGCGTACGGGTCGCGGTTCAGTTCGACCTCGGTCACTTTGACGGCACGGAGCGACTCCATCTTTTGCAGTTGCGCGCGCGACAAGCCGATTTGACGTAACGACGACCAATACATCCGCGGGACGTCCTGCAACAACTGAATCGCCTCTTGTTGTTTCTTCGCCCGGGCCGGGATGAGCGTCGCATCAATCAGTTCGATGACGAGGTCCGTCTTCACCGTCCGTTTTTCTTTTAACACCGGTGCGAGCAAGATGTCCCCTTTTTTGGCGAGCGCCAAGATGATGGACTGCGTCTCTTTCGGATACTCGGAAAGATGGGTACCGGCTCGAACGCCGTCCGGGAGCATCTCGCCTTTAATCTCTTTGTCGTAGCTCACTTTTAACGCTGCCGGCAACATGGCGAGAAGTGCCGATGACCGGAAGCAGAGCGTCGTCTCTTTCACGTGGGTCGATAAGTCGAGCAACTCGTCCGTCAAAGACGATTCTTCATCTAATAGGGCCTCCAGCGGCTTTAACCCGTCGCGCGTCCCTTCGGAGACACCGGTGACGATGCCGAGCAGGCGTCGTGATCCGAACGGGACCGAAACGCGCATGCCCGGTTCGATTAACGTCTTGAACTGGGACGGTACTTCATAATCGAACGGGCGGTCGATCGTGATGACGGGCGCGTCGACATGAACGTGGGCAATCATCGCAAATCTTCCTTAAAATGTGTGAGCAACTCGACAGCGAGTTCGCGCTTGCTCTGTCGCGGCAAGCGGACGTGGGCCCCATCCGCTCGGAACAACGTGACTTCGTTGTCATCGGCGCGGAAGCCGATATCCGGCTGCGACACATCGTTGGCGACGAGATAGTCGACCCGTTTGCGGGCGATTTTATCGCGGGCGTGTTGCTCGAGGTGCTCCGTCTCGGCCGCGAAGCCGACGAGGAGCTGGTGCGTCTTCTTCTCCCCGAGCGTCTTCAAAATATCGGTCGTCTCTTCAAGCTCGATCGTCAACGGACCGTGCACTTTTTTATGTTTCTCGCTATGGACCGTCTTCGGACGATAGTCGGCGACAGCGGCTGACTTGATGACGAGGTCTTGGTCATCGAAGCGGGCGAGCACCGTCTCAAGCATATCGGCCCCTGATTCGACGGCGATGGCGGTCACACCGTCTGGTACGGGCACTTGTAGCGGGCCGTGGACGAGCGTGACGTACGCGCCCATATCACGGGCGGCTGCGGCGAGCGCGACGCCCATCTTGCCTGAGGAGTCGTTCGATAAGAAGCGGACCGGATCGATCCGTTCAACCGTCGGACCGGCCGTGATCAACACGCGTTTCCCGAGCAGATGTTTCGGGACGAACTGGCTCTCGACGATGCGGACGAGGTCTTCCGGCTCCGGGAGCCGTCCCCCACCAATCCATCCGCACGCGAGGTTCCCAACGCCCGGTTCGATGATTTGATAGCCGAACGTTTTGAGCGTCTCGATATTGCGACGTGTCGCCGGATTTTCGAGCATATTGACGTTCATCGCCGGTGAGACGATGACGGGGCATTTGGCCGCTAAAATCGAGGTCGTGATGAAGTCATCGGCAATACCGGCCGCGAGTTTCGCGATCATGTTCGCCGTGGCAGGTGCGACGACGATCAAGTCGCTCGTATCGACGACGTCGATGTGGGCGATTTTGGTCGGGTCATGTTCTTCGAACACGTCGGTGTAAACCGGATTTCGGCTGAGCGCCTGAAACGTTGCTTTCCCGACGAATTCTTCGGCCGACGCGGTCATCGCCACTCGAACGTTCGCACCGGCCTGGACGAGTTTCGACGTGAGCGCGCACGCTTTATACGCCGCGATTCCGCCGCTCACACAAAGCAAGATATTCCGATCGTTCAACATTCACAATTCTCCCCCTTATAGACAATGAGACCCAAGTCGCATCCGACTTGGGTCACACTTCATCCGTTGTTTTTTTCGTTCGCGATGATCGTCGTGTCACCCGAATACAATTCTTCTAACGCTTGACCGACCGGCTTATATGATTTTGGCGCGGCGACTTTCGGTGCTTTTCCATCCTGAATTTGGCGGGCCCGCTTCGCGGCCACCGTCACGATCGTGTATTTCGACGGGATGATACGTTGTAAGGCATCAATCGAAGGGTATAACATTAAATGACCTCCATCATGGCTTTTTTATAGAGAGATGCGACACGTTCACGTTTACAATGTTCGGCCGTCACAATCGCTTTTATACGATCGATCGCTTTGTCCACTTCATCATTCGTAACGACGTAATCGTAGGCATCCATCAATTCAATTTCTTCCCGGGCGACGAGCAAGCGTTGCTTAATCACGTCTTCCGATTCCGTGCCTCGACCGACTAAGCGGTTGCGTAGTTCTTGCAGGCTTGGCGGCGCCAAGAATAAAAAGACCGCTTCCGGGAAACGCTCTTTCACTTGGAAAGCGCCTTGGACTTCAATCTCGAGGATGACGTCCTTCCCGCTTTCGAGTGTCTCACGAACCCATTCGACCGGTGTCCCATAATAGTTGCCGACAAATTCAGCGTGCTCGAGCAGTTGCTTATGCTCGATCATGTGTTCAAATTGTTCTCTCGTCTTAAAGAAGTAGTGTACGCCTTCCACTTCTCCTTCGCGCGGTTTGCGGGTCGTCGCCGAGACCGAATATTGAAGGTTGTTGTTCTCTTCCTCGCGGAGCACTCGACAAACGGTACCTTTCCCGACACCGCTCGGGCCAGACAAGACGATTAATAATCCTCGTTCTTTAAAATTCACTGCAAGACCTCCATCTTCTAACATCACATTTAATTATAATAGCAGTCAATCAATTGTTCCGGCAAGAAGAAGTTCGGATTTCCTACTTCATCGTACCATATTTTCCGTGAATCTGATAACGTAGAGACAGAAAAAGAACAAAGGTGATGAGACTAGTGGCATATGATGGATTAATGACATATCGTGTTGTAACAGAATTACAAGCGCTCGTCGGCGGGCGCATCAATCGCGTGCACCAACCGTTTTCGCTCGATTTGATGATTCAAGTCCGCTCGAACCGCCAAAGCGTCCAACTGCTCGTTTCGGCGAACGCGATGTACGCACGGCTCCAACTGACCGATAACCCGACCAAGAACCCGCAAGAACCACCGATGTTTTGTATGATGCTCCGCAAACATATCGAAGGCGGCTTCATCACGGCGATCGAACAAGTCGGTCGTGACCGTGTCATCGTTTTGTCGATTCGTTCACGAAACGAGCTCGGCGACGAAGAGAATAAGAAAGTCTATATCGAACTGATGGGACGTCACTCGAACGTCGTCTTGACGAACGAGGACGGCAAGATTTTAGATGCCATCAAACATCTCCCGCCGTCACAGAACACGTATCGGACGATCATGCCGGGCAGCGAATACTTACTACCCCCGGCCCAAGACAAGTGTGACCCGTTGACGGAGCGCGAGGCCGGCTTGAAACGCATCGACTGGAACGCCGGCTCGCTCGACAAGCAGCTCGTGGCCAGTTTTGCTGGACTCAGCCCACAAATCGCCCAAGAGATCGTCCACCGGGCCAAACTCCCGAACCGGACGAGCATCGAGGAGGCGTTCATCAGCGTGATGAGCGACCTCGAAGGCCCTTATGTCTTCCAACAGCTCGCCTCAGGCAAAGAGCGCTTCAGTCCGATCGTGCTCACGTCTGGTGACATCGCTTCGGAAGAGCGTTATGAGACGAGCAAAGACGTCCTCGACCGCTTCTTCTATGAGAAGGCGAACCGGGACCGCGTCAAACAACAAGCCCATGACGTCGAGCGTCTGCTCAAGTCCGAACTCGAGAAAAACCTGTTGAAGCGCAAGCGCCTGCTCGATGATTTGAAGGCGACGGAACGGTCCGACGAGCTCCAGAAATATGGGGAGCTGTTGACAACGTATTTGTTCCAACTCGAGAAAGGGATGACCGTTGCCCACGTCGTCGACTATTATGACGAGGAAGGCGGCATGATCGACATCCCGCTCAACAAGCTCAAGACACCGAACGAGAACGCGCAAGCGTACTATAAGAAATACAACAAGTTGAAAGTCGCCAAAGTCGAAGTGCAGAAACAAATCGAGTTGAACGACGCCGAGATTCAGTATCTAGAGACACTCGTCGCCCAACTCGATGTCGCCTCACCGGCCGATATCGTCGAGATTCGCGAAGAGTTGGCGGAAGGCGGCTACATGAAACAACGGAATCAAAAGAAGAAACAGACGAAGAAAATTTCGCTTGAAGCGTATACGTCGTCGACAGGGACCGAATTCTTCGTCGGGAAGAACAATACGCAAAACGATCATTTGACGTTCAAGTTCGCCCGCCGCGATGAGATTTGGCTCCATGTGAAAGATATTCCTGGCTCGCACGTCATCATTCGTTCGAGCGAACCGGATGAGACGACGCTCCTCGAGGCGGCGACCGTCGCCGCGTACTTCTCGAAGGCGCGAGCCTCGAGCGGTGTGCCGGTCGATTACACGAAAGCACGTTACGTGAAAAAGCCGAGTGGCGCCAAGCCTGGATTCGTCATCTATACGGATCAACAGACGGTGTACGTCACGCCGGATGAACGGCTCGTCAAATCACTCCAGCAATGAGTTCTGGCCACGTCGCATGACGTGGTTTTTTTGTGTGGATTCTTGTTCTCGCCTTCGCTGGCACCCTCCGTTCCTGGGGCGATGCGACTCCGGGATTGCCTGTGGAAAGCGAAGGCGCCGTAAGGACGTGCTCGCAATCAATCATGAAAACAAGGCCCCGTCATCGTGACGGGGCCTTGTTTATTTCGGATTATGTTTGAACGCTTCGAGCTGTTCATGATAGTCGAGCAAGTGCCCGTGTAAGATTTCAGAAACGGATAAATCCTCGTGCGGTAACGTGAACAGCGAGTATGGTTTGTCACACGTGTAGAGGATATCGTGGTGATGCGCGAGGAGGTATAAAAACTCGGACTCGAACGCCCGACGTTCCTCTTCATCCATCAATAAGAGCGCCTCGCGATGTTCGGCGAGGCTCTCGAGCAACAAGACGAGCTTGTCCTCGAGATGAATCAATAACCGGTACTGCTTCATCGTCAAATGCTTCAATTTCACGTTCGTCACTTTCAGATCCTCTTGGAGCATCATGTGCAGCTCTTGATGGCCGAGGATGCGGGCTCGCGTTTCGAGCAGTTCTGCCGGCGAACCGACGAGCTCGCGCCAGTGTTGGAACATGTACGCCGACGTCTTCCGAATCTCACTGAGCAATCGCTCCTCGTAACGAGGCGGCATAAACGCATAGTTGACACCGAGCGAGACGAAGACACCGACGGCCGTCAACAAGGAACGGGTCCATGCATAATGAAAGAAGTCGGTCGTCGGGTTCTCGAGCATGAGCACGATTGCGAACGCCGCATACGTCGACATGTGGGTCTTATCGAACGTCGTGTTGAGCGTGAGCGCGACGATGACGGCGAGGCCGATTGAAATCGGGTTGACCCCGAACGCGTAGACGATCAAGAGACCGCACATGAGGCCGACCATCGTTCCGAAGATGCGGCTGAAGACGATTTTCGATGATCGTTTCACGGTCGGTTGCATGGCGACGACGGCCGCGATGGCCCCCATGCCTGAATAGATGCCGAACACATACCACGACAAAGCGATCGTGATGGCGACGGCGATGCCGGTCTTCAATGTCCGAAGACCGACTTTTGGGATGTAGCGTTTATTGATCATTTCAATTCGACCTTTCCTGTCTCGGAAATGAGTTCGATGTTTGGTCGATTCGAGTTCGACAGATGGTACACGCCGCCCCCGATCTCGTTGAACCGTTCCGACGCCGTCACATTGCCCGACGTCGTGACGGTCACTTGGCCGGTCGCATTGCGCGGCGCGTAAGCGAGTGTTCCCGCTTCCGTCTGAATCGTCATGCTTTGATTGACGACGATGTCGCTCACGGTCGCGTTCCGATACGACCGGATATCTCCCGTGACGACACGGACGGTTTCGAGTGTCGTATCACTCCGTGTCTCGACACGAAGCCGATCACTTTCGAGTTTTTTTACATTGATGGCGTTCGCCTCCAAGACGATCGTCTTGGCAATCAATCCTTGGCCGGTCACTTGCTCGGCCTCGACTTCAATCGATGTCATCGAGCTCGGCAAGGCGACTCGGATTTTATAACGGGATGGTTCATCACTCGCCCGACTACCGAATTGACTGAATTGGCCGTAACGTTCGACGACCGAAATCGTATCGCCGACCGATTTGACTTTGATGCGACGCTCTTTCGAGTTCGTCTGTAACACATCAATGTGGACTTTCTCATTCGTGCTGCGAACGAACTCGACATTGCCGTGTGCCGTCTCGAGCCGAAGTTTCTTCATTTGATAGCGGTCCTCGTACGTGTCCCCGAGTGCCAACACGTGACTGAATATGAATAAATTCAAGAAGAAGATGAGGGGCAAAACGGTGAGGACGAGTCCGAACGCAAGTTTACGATGTTTCGGGATTGCTTGAAAGCGGGCTTTCAAGGACTTTCCCTTCATTCTAGAATACGCCATACATATCTCCTTTTTCGACTGCTTTCCCTATTCTAACATGTTCAGTATCCCATGTACCGAATAGAAAAAGAATCCGCCCGGAGGTGGATTCTCGTTGCAGATTATGAAGATAAGACACGTTCGCTCCAACCGGTCGGGTCGTTTCGCCACTCGCGCAAGGAAGCAACTTCTTCTTTACTGATGATTCGCTTCTTGACGGCAACGTCGAGCACATCCAACAGTGTAATCAGGGCATGCGCAGTAAATTCAGAGTCCAACAGATTGATGAGGAAACGGTCCAGACCGTAGGAGAAGATTGCCTGAATCTTAATGACTTCCCCTCCGGCTTTCTGAATCGCCTTGGCAGCCGCGATGCTGGACGAGCCTGTCGAGAGTAAGTCTTCAATCACGACGACACGAGCCCCTGGTTCAAATCGGCCCTCGATTTGATTCCCTTTCCCGTGTCCTTTCGCACTCGAACGGACGTAGACGAGCGGTAATCCGAGCCGATCGGCCACCAGTGTCGCATGAGGAATCCCAGCTGTTGCCGTCCCGGCGATGACGTCGGCGTCGAGCGGACGAATCACCTCGACGAGCGCATCGACGATGAGATTGCGGACGTCCGGATAGCTGAGCGTCAAGCGATTGTCACAATAGATTGGACTCTTCAGTCCGCTCGACCACGTGTACGGGTTGTCTGGTGATAGGGTGATGGCCTCAATCTGTAATAAAGCTTCAGCGATTTGTCTCATAAGTTCGACTCCATTCTTGTAAGTAGTGTGCATAGGCAGCGTTCGGGTCTTCGGCCCGGGTGATGGGTCGGCCGACGACGATGGCCGACACACCTGCGTCACGAGCCGCTTTCGGCGTGGCGATCCGGACTTGGTCGTCCGTGGCCTCGTTCATCCGGATGCCTGGCGTCACGGTCATGAACTTGCTCCCGAGCGTTTGACGAATCGCGCTAGCCTCATGCACGGACGCGACGACGCCATCGAGCCCGGCTTGGTCGGCCATGGCAGCCTGGCGAAGGACGGCCTGTTCGAGCCCCCCGCCGATGTGTAGCTCTTCGGCGAGCATTCGTTCATCGGTCGACGTCAACTGGGTGACCCCAATCAATTTCGTCGTATCAGTCACATCGCGTAAGCCGTCCAAGGCGTAACGCATCATCGTCTCGCCGCCGAGCGTATGGACGTTCGTCAACTCGACGCCGAGGCGTCCGATTTGACGGAGTGTACGTCGTGCCGTCTCCGGGATGTCATGCACTTTGACGTCCAAGAAGACCGGGTAACCGCTGTCGACGAGTTGTTCGACAAAGCGGCCCCCTTCCCGATAGAACAGTTCCATCCCGACTTTGACAGCCGGTTTTTGATCGATTCGTTCCAACAAGCGGAACGCGTCGGCGCCCGTCTCGACATCAAGCGCGAGATACAATCTGTTCATAAGCTTTCCCCCTGATGTCTAAAATGTGATCAATCCCGAGTTCGTCGAGTCGTCCTGGTAACGCTTCGATGATTTCCTGACAGACGTACGGGTTTTCAAAATTGGCCGTCCCGACCGCGACCGCCGAAGCACCCGCATAAATAAACTCTAACACATCATCGACTGTCCGCACGCCGCCCATGCCGATAATCGGGATGTCGACGGCCTGAGCGACCTCATACACCATGCGGATGGCGACCGGTTTGATGGCCGGTCCGGACAAACCACCGATGCGGTTGGCGAGAATCGGTTGTCCGGTCGTGACATCGATGCGCATCCCGACGAGTGTGTTAATCATCGTGATGCCGTCGGCCCCGGCCGCTTCGACCGCTTTCGCCATCGCCGTGATCGACGTAACGTTCGGTGATAGTTTGACGTACACCGGTTTCGTCGATGCTGCTTTGACAAGCCGGGTCAATTCCGCTGCCATCTCGGGATCGGTCCCGAACTGCATCCCGCCGCATTTCACGTTCGGGCATGAGATGTTCAGTTCGAGCGCTTTGATGGTCGGGTCCGCACTGAGCTCACGTGCGACGTGGATGTACTCTTCTGGCGTCGACCCGGCCACGTTCGCGATAATCTCCGTGTCGAACGTGGACAAGAACGGGAGCTTGTCCTCGATAATCGCCTCGACACCCGGATTTTGGAGACCGATGGCGTTCAGCATCCCTTGTGCCGTCTCGGCGACCCGCGGTGTGCCGTTGCCGAATCGCGACTCGCCTGTCGCTGCTTTAATCATGATGCCGCCAAGCATCGATAAATCATACAGTTTGGCGAACTCTTCCCCGAATCCGAAACAGCCGGATGCCGGCATAATCGGATTCTTCAACTGTAAGCCTGGCAAATCGACGTGTAGTCTCATAGCGTCACCTCTTCTGCCCGAAATACCGGTCCGTCGCTGCACACTTTGACGTAACCGCCTGGCGCTTCGCACACGCAAGCGAAACAAGCGCCGATGCCACACCCCATCCGATTCTCAATCGAGAGATAGCGTTCCTCGATGTGTGACGCGGCGACCGCTTTCAACATCGGTTCTGGCCCGCAACTGAACAATACGTCGGCGTCGACCCGGGCGAGTGGGCCCGTGACGAAGCCTTGTTCTCCGTATGAGCCGTCGACCGTCGTGATCATCGTTTCCCCTAGTTCACGGAACGCCTCTTCATAAAAAATGCTCGTCTTCGTATCAAACCCGAGAATGGCGATCGTCTCGATCCCCCGTGCGGCGAGCATACGCCGCGTATAGTAGAGCGGCGGCACCCCGATGCCCCCACCGACGAGAACGACCCGCTTGCCCGTCTGTTCGAGCGGGAAGCCGTTGCCGAGCGGTCCGAGGACGTCCAAGACGTCCCCCTTCCGTCGGGCGGCCAAATCTGACGTCCCACTGCCGATCACTTTATACAGAAACGTGACGACGTTGCCGTCGACGTTCGCGACCGAGAGCGGCCGGCGCAACAGTTCTGACGTCTTCACATGGAAGAACGTGCCCGGCGCAACGGTCTGCGGTGGAATCTCGATTTTCATCTCCATCGTCGCGGTCGCGATCAATCGGTTCGATAAAATGGTCGCGAGTTGTCTCATACGGTCACCCCGAACGTCGTGAACGCCGGCAGGCTCGTCGTTTGGAACGACAGGCTCTCGATGACTTGGAGCAGCGCCTTGACCGTGTCGAGCGACGTCAAGCAGAGCACCCCTTGCTCGGCCGCGGCCCGGCGGATGATGAATCCGTCTTTCGTCGCCAAGGCGTCACGTGTCGTCGTGTTCAAGACGATATCGACTTCCCCTCGTTCGATGACGCTCAGCATCGTCTCTCCAGCTTCATTGATTTTCCCGACCGGGTGGACAGGTAGGCCGTCTGTCGAGAGCGCCTGCGCCGTACCGGACGTGGCCATCAAACGGAAGCCGAGTCGATTGAAGCGGCGGGCGATGTCGAGCGCTTCTTCCTTGTCTTGGTCGGCTACCGTCAACAGGACGTTCCCTTTTAAGGCAATCGTCATCCCGGCGGCGACGAGTCCTTTATAGAGTGCCTTCTCGAGCGTACGGTCGGTTGCCATGACTTCACCGGTCGATTTCATCTCCGGCCCAAGTGATGGGTCGACTTCTTTCAGTTTCGCGAAACTGAATACCGGGACTTTGACCGAGATGGCGTCCGCTTCCGGATGGAGCCCTGTCCCGAGTCCGAGTTCTTGCAGGCTCGTCCCAAGAATTGTCTGCGTAGCGATTCGTGCGACCGGCAGCCCCGTCACTTTCGAGATGAACGGCACGGTCCGGCTTGCGCGCGGGTTGACCTCGATGACGTATAAGTCGTCGGCGTAGACAAACTGGATATTGAGCAACCCTTTAATGTTGAACGCCTTGGCGAGTTTGATCGTGTAGTCGACGACCTTCTGTTTTAACGCTTCGCTCAACCGTTGTGGCGGATACACGGCGATCGAGTCGCCCGAATGGACCCCGGCCCGTTCGATATGTTCCATGATGCCCGGGATGTAGACGTCTGTCCCATCACAGATGGCGTCGACTTCGATCTCGATGCCCGTCAAATAGCGATCAATCAGGACGGGACGGTCTTTCGAGGCGACAACGGCGTGGCGCATGTATCGCTCGAGCTCCGAGCGCTCGTAAACGATCTCCATGGCCCGGCCGCCGAGGACGTATGACGGGCGGACGAGCACCGGATAGCCGAGCATGTCGGCGCAGGCGACAGCCTCTTCGACCGTGACCGCCGTCTTGCCTGGTGGTTGGGCGAGTCGCTCGGCCGAGAGCGTCGCTTCGAACGCTTTCCGGTCTTCGGCGCGGTCGATATCCTCCAGCGACGTCCCTAAAATCTGGACCCCTTCCGCTTCGAGCGAGGCCGCCAAGTTGATGGCCGTCTGGCCACCGAATTGGACGATGACACCGAGCGGCTGTTCGTTACGGATGACCTCGAGTACGTCCTCGGTCGTGAGCGGTTCGAAGTAGAGCCGGTCCGAGATCGAGAAGTCGGTCGACACCGTCTCCGGGTTGTTGTTGATGATGATGGCTTCATAACCGGCGTCACGAATCGTCTGAATCGAATGGACGGTCGCGTAATCGAACTCGACACCTTGTCCGATGCGGATCGGACCCGATCCGAGGACGAGAATCGATGGTTTGTCGGTCTTCACGGCCTCGTTCTCGACTTCGTACGTCCCGTAAAAGTACGGTGTCTCCGAGGCGAACTCGGCCGCACACGTGTCGACCATCTTGTACACCGGGCGGATGCCCCAGTCGTTCCGGAGCGACGTCACCGTCTCCACGCTCTCGTTCATGATGCGGGCAATCATCTTATCGCTGAAGCCGAGACGTTTCGTCTCGAGGAGGCGTTCTGGCGTGAGCGGCTCAAGCCGGAGCGTCTCTTCCTGTTGCCAAATCCGTGCGAGTTTCGATAGGAAGAAGCGGTCGATTTTCGTCAGCTCATGCAACTGTTCCGTCGAATAGCCGCGACGGAGCGCCTCATAGAGCATCCACAACCGTTCATCGGTCGGCGTGGTCAACTCACGGTCGAGCTCCTCTGTCGTCAATTGCGAAAGCCGGGGCACGGCCAAGTCTTCTGTCCCGAGTTCAAGTGAACGGACAGCCTTGAGAAGCGCTTCCTCCAAGTTGCGGCCAATCGCCATCACTTCCCCGGTCGCTTTCATCTGGGTGCCGAGGCGGCGGTCGGCCGTCTCAAACTTATCGAAGGCGAAGCGTGGAATTTTGGCGACGACATAGTCGAGCGCCGGTTCGAACGAGGCGTAACTCGTCTCCGTCACCGGGTTCTTCAGTTCTGACAATTTGTATCCGACCGCCACTTTTGCAGCCAGCTTCGCGATCGGGTATCCTGTCGCTTTCGAGGCGAGCGCCGAACTGCGCGAGACACGCGGGTTGACCTCGATGACGTAGTACGTGAAGCTGTCCGGGTCGAGGGCGAACTGGATGTTGCAGCCCCCTTCGATGCCGAGAGCACGGATGATATCAAGTGAGACGCTGCGGAGCATCTGATAGTCGCGGTCCGACAGTGTCTGCGTCGGGGCGAAGACGATCGAGTCGCCCGTATGGACCCCGACCGGGTCAAAGTTTTCCATCGCACAGACGATAATGGCCTGGTCGCTCGAATCGCGCATCACCTCATATTCGACTTCTTTCATGCCCGCAATCGATTTCTCGAGCAACACTTGTGTCACCGGACTCGCTTTCAGTCCTGATTCGACGAACTGCTCGAATTCATTCCGGTCATGGGCAATCCCGCCACCGGTTCCTCCGAGTGTGTACGCCGGGCGGATGATAATCGGATAGCCGATCCGGTCGGCAAAGCCCCAAGCCGACTCGAGCGACTGCACGATTTCGCTTTCCGGTACCCCGTGGCCGAGCTGATACATGAGGTCACGGAATTGCTCCCGATCCTCGGCTTGTTCGATGGCCGACAATTTCGTCCCGAGCAATTCGACGCCGCAATCTTCAAGCACGCCGCGGCGGTCGAGTTCCATCGCCAAGTTGAGGCCGGTCTGGCCGCCAAGTGTGGCCAGGAGGGCGTCCGGGCGTTCTTGACGGATAATCCGTTCGACGAACTCCGGTTCGAGCGGTTCGATATAGACACGGTCCGCCGTCGTCGGGTCGGTCATGATCGTGGCCGGGTTCGAGTTGACGAGGATGACCTCGTATCCTTCTTCTTTCAAGGCAAGACACGCCTGAGTACCAGCATAGTCAAATTCTGCCGCCTGTCCGATGACGATCGGGCCGGATCCGATTACAAGGATTTTCTGAATATCTGGTCGTTTTGGCATGTCACATTCCTACTTTCTGTTTGTTTTCTTGAACGAGTTGCATGAACTGGTCAAATAAATCGTTGGCATCGTATGGGCCTGGAGCCGCCTCGGGATGGTATTGCACCGAGAACGTCGGATGATGCAGATGCTTCACCCCTTCGACCGTGCCATCGTTGACGGCGCGGTGCGTGACGACGAGTCCTGTCGTCGCGAGTGACGACTCATCGACCGCGTAGCCGTGGTTTTGGGATGTGATTGTCACCGCCCCGGTCTCAAGCTCGAGCACGGGATGGTTGGCGCCGCGATGGCCGAACGGAAGTTTGAACGTGTTGGCCCCGCTCGCGAGCGCGATCAACTGATGACCGAGACAAATCCCGAAGATCGGGAGGGTCGGCATGAGGCGCTCGATGAGTGGCAGCGCCGTCGGGACGTCTTTCGGGTCCCCCGGTCCGTTTGACAGCATGACGCCGTCCGGTTCGTAGCGCATCACTTCTTCGGCCGTCACGTCGTGCGGCAAGACGACGACCTCACAGTCGCGCTTCACGAGTTCACGCATGATGCCGAGCTTCGCACCGAAATCGATGAGGGCGATTCGTGGTCCGCTGCCGGTACTGACATACGCCCGCTTCGTCGAGACGCGCTCGACCTGATTGGTCGGTAGCTGGACATCGAAGCGGTGTTGGACCGTCTCCCACGTCGAGTCCCCGTCGACCATGACGCCGCGCATGACGCCGAGTGAGCGCAAGTGACGCGTCAACATGCGTGTGTCGACTCCGGCCAGACCCGGGATATTAAAACGTTTGAGCGTGTCATGAAGCGTCGCCGTCGAGCGGAAGTTCGACGGTGCGTCGCACACTTCTTTGACGATGAACCCTTTCGCCATCGGGACGGTCGTCTCGAAATCTTCGCGGTTGACGCCATAGTTCCCAATCAACGGATTCGTCAACACGATGAGTTGGTCGCAGTATGACGGGTCGGACAACATCTCTTGATATCCGGTCATCCCAGTCTGGAAGACGACTTCCCCGATCGTCTCGACGTCAGCGCCAAATGCTGTCCCTACAAATGAAGTCCCGTCCTCAAGCCATAATGTTCGTTTCATCGAATCTCCCCTTATATACGATTTTTCCAGCTGCGATCGTCATGACCGGCCAGCCAACTAGTTTCTTTCCAGCGAACGGTGTGTTCTTCCCTTTCGAGCGGAACGTCGTCGGATCGACCACGCGTTCCGTCTCCGTGTCGATGAGCGCGAAATCGGCAGCCCGTCCTTCCTCAATCACACCGTACGGTAATCCGAACACGTCGCTCGGCCGCTTCGTCATCCACTCGATGAGCGCCGCTTCTTCCATCTGTCCCGTTTTGACGAACGTCGTGTATAGGAGTGGGAACGCCGTCTCGAAACCGGTGATGCCGAACGGGGCCCGTTCCATGCCGGCCGCCTTCTCCTCGGCCGTGTGCGGGGCATGGTCAGTCGCGATCATATCGATCGTGCCATCGAACAAACCTTCGAGGAGCGCGTCCCGGTCATCCGCGCTGCGGAGCGGCGGGTTCATTTTAAAGTTCGGGTCGAGGCCCGGGATGTCATCTTCACAGAGGACGAGGTGGTGCGGTGTCACTTCGGCCGTGACCCGGATGCCGGCTCGTTTGGCGTCTCGGATGACACGCACCGACTGTCGGGACGAGACGTGGCAGACGTGATAGTGACAGCCGGTCTCTTCGGCGATCAAGACGTCGCGGGCGATATGGATACTCTCGGCGAGGCTCGGGATGCCTTGGATGCCGTGTTCGTCACTGAACCGGCCTTCGTGGACCGAACCGGCCTTGAGTGTATTGTCCTCGCAGTGGGCGACGATCGCCTTGTCGAGCCGTTTCGCTTCCCGCATCGCCGCGCGCATCATCGCCGCGGATTGAACGCCGACCCCGTCATCGGTGAAGGCGAACGAATCTGCGAGCGAGGCCATGTCGACTTGTTCGGTCCCGAGCTGCCGTTTCGTGATAGCGGCGTATGGAAGCACCCGCACGATGGCGTCTTGCTCGATTTTAGCCAACAGCTGGTCCATCGTCGCGCGGTCGTCTGGGACGGGGCGCGTGTTCGGCATCGCACAGATGGTGGTGAATCCGCCGGCCGCGGCCGCCTCGGTTCCGGTCTTGATCGTCTCTTTCTTCTCCCCGCCCGGCTCGCGTAAGTGAACGTGGACATCGACGAGTCCCGGGATGAGCAGCATCCCCGTCGCGTCAATCACGTCATGTCCTGCGGTCGTGCCGTTATAGTCGACCGAGCGGATCTTGCCGTCTTCGATCAATAGATTCGTCGTCCGTTTCGTGTTCCCGTCATACCAAGTTGCGTGTTGAAGTATCATAATTTTCCCCCTAATGCTCGATTTAAGATGGCCATCCGGGCGTAAACGCCGTTCGTCATCTGTGGAAAGATGCGCGACTGTGGATGTTCGATCAGACTGCCGGCAATCTCGACGTCCCGATTGACCGGGGCCGGATGCATGATGATCGCTTTCGGTTTCATCCGCTCGACGCGGGCTGGCGTCAAGCCGTAGCGCTCATGGTAATCTTCTTTTGAAAAGATATCGCCCATGATGTGGCGCTCATGCTGAACGCGCAGCAACATGATGACGTCACAGTCGGCCAACACGTCGTCGAGGTCATGATGCTCGAGCCCCATCGACTCGTCCCACCAAGAGGCGGGGCTACAGCCGACGACGTTCGCGCCGAGTCGTTTGAGCACCGAGGCGTTCGAGCGGGCGACGCGACTGTGGACAAGGTCGCCACAGATGGCGATATTCAATCCCTCGAACGTCTTGAACTCTTCAAAGATTGTGACGAGATCGAGGAGTGACTGGGACGGGTGTTCCCCGCTCCCGTCCCCGCCGTTCAAAACCGGGATCTTCAATTTTTCGACGAGTTCATGGTAGTAGCCCGACTCCGGATGGCGGATGACGAGGGCGTCGACTCCAATCGCCTCGAGCGTCTTGCATGTGTCGTAGAGCGTCTCGCCTTTCGTCACCGATGACGTGGCCACATCGAACGGGATTTCTTGGACGTTCAAGTGCCGTTCGGCCATTTGAAATGAATTTTTCGTCCGCGTCGAGTTTTCGAAGAACAAGTTCGCGACCGTCTTCCCGTCGAACAGAGGGGGCATGTTCCCTTGTTTATAACGGAGCGATTCTTCGATTAAGCCCATAATCTCGTCGAGGCTGAGCGTGTCCAAACTGACAAAATGCTTCGGTTGTTGTTTGATGATGTTCATGTTCGTCTCCTCCTTTTTTGTGAAGGCAAAGAGAAAAGGCGCCTCTTCACCTACGTGAAGGGACGCCTTTACCTGGGCAGAACACACCCAAATAAACGAGCCTTCACTTTGCCGACCTCACGGGATCGAATTAAAAGTTACTTGCTTGTCGTGTGTCTTCAGTTGTTTCAGCAGCAGGCTCTTCTACGCTCTCCGCTTTTGGCAAGAAGGCGTTCAAGAGAATTCCGACGACCGTTGCGAGCGCCATCCCTTGGACCGGGAAGCTACCGAGTTGGACCATCGCCCCACCGAGTCCGACGACGAGAATGACCGAGGCGATGATGAGGTTGCGTTTCTCGGCGAGATCGACGTTGCTCTCGACCATCGTCCGGAGACCGTTCGAGGCGATGACCCCGAACAATAGAATCGAGATGCCGCCTTTTACCGGGTTCGGGATCGTCGAGATGAACGCTTCGACGTGTCCGAGGAATCCAAAGCTGATGGCCATGAGCGCCGCTCCAGCGATGACGTAGACGCTATACACTTTCGTGATGGCCATGACCCCGTTGTTCTCACCGTAAGTCGTACACGGTGGACCACCGAGTGCCGAGGCGACCGCTTTGCCGATCCCGTCGCCGAGAAGCGTGCGATGGAGACCTGGGTCTTTCATCGTCTCGCGACCGATGATTTTCGATGTGACCATCTGGTCGCCGATATGTTCCGTCATCGTGACGAGCGCGACCGGGACGATGGCGAGCAATGCCCCGACCTGCCACATCGGCATGTAGTCGACGAACACCATCGTGAAGTCAGGCAGTTGGAACAAGCTTGCTTGTCCGATTGCCGAGTAGTCGATGATGCCGAACAGCGCGGCGATGACGTATCCGCCGATGATGCCGAACAGAATCGGGACGGCGCCCCAGACACCTTTGAGCGTCGTCATGGCGAGAATCGTGATGCCGAGCGTGAGCAGCGCGATCGTGATGAACGTTCCGTTATAGGCTCCGTCTTTGTTCATCGACATGTCGATGGCGACCGGTGCGAGCGATAAGCCGATGACCATGATGACCGGTCCGACGACAACCGGCGGCAACAAGCGCAGCAACCAGTTCACGCCTGTCTTGTAGATGACGAGCGAGACGACACCGTAGACGGCACCGGCGATGATGCCTCCGAACAAGGCGGCCTCGACACCCCACTGTTGGCTGACGGCGATGATTGGCGCGATATACGCGAAGCTCGACCCGAGATAGGTTGGGACTTTGAAGCGGGTGATGGCTAGGAATGAGAGCGTGGCCACTCCGGAAGCGACGAGGGCGACGGATGTGTTCAGCCCCGTCAAAATCGGGACTAAAATCGTCGCTCCGAACATGGCGAAGACGTGTTGCAGGCTGAAGAGCAGCCATTGCGGTAAATGAGCTGGACGCTCGTGAATGTTGAGGATGGGTTTCATATGTGGTTCTCCTTCCTGGCCTCTCTGGACCACCTTAAAGGTTTTGGTTTATTGCTGTTTGATGAATACTTCGTCCGTCGCGTCGACTTCACTGAGTCTGACGACGACTTGTTCCGACTTCGATGTAGGGACGTTCTTACCGACAAAGTCTGGGCGAATCGGGAGTTCGCGGTGTCCGCGATCGATCAAGACGGCGAGCTGGATATAATCCGGCCGACCGTGGTCGACGAGCGCGTCCATGGCGGCCCGCACCGTCCGGCCTGTATAGAGGACGTCGTCAATCAAGACGACCGTCTTGCCGTTGATGTCATGTGGTAACTCGGTCGCTTTTACTTCCGGGTCGAGTGATTTCTTCGATAAATCGTCCCGGTAGAGCGTGATGTCTAAGTTACCGAGGGCGATCGCTTTCCCTTCGATTTCTTCGATGCGTCGGGCGAGCCGGTCAGCGAGTGTCTCGCCTCGGGTTTTAATCCCGACGAGTACGACGTTGTCCGTCCCTTTGTTTCGCTCGATAATCTCATGGGCGATTCGGGTCAGTGCACGGCGGATGGCCGCTTCATCTAAAATGGTGGAACGTTTCAAGTGGTTCCCCCCTTTCACAAATTATATAAAAAAAGAAGACTTCCTGATCCGGCTGGAAAAGGAAGTCTTCATATGTGAGGGCAGACCTCTGCCTCAAATAATCGACGTGTCGTGGCCGCGGCCACAATCCTTTCACAGCCTCTCTGGACTGGGTTTAAAGGTGTTATGCTTCCTAGACTATAAATCGGAATCGGTTGAAAGTCAACGCGTTTTCTCGATTTTGTCTAATTTGGTGAGTTCCGCCTCGAAATCAGCCGGGAGTTTCGCTTCGAATTCTAGCCATTCGTTCGTGCGTGGATGGAAGAAACCGAGCGTCGCCGCGTGGAGCGCCTGACCGTTCAATTGAATCGTGCGGCGCGGACCGTATTTCGGGTCACCGGCGAGCGGATGGCCAATATAACGCATGTGAACGCGGATTTGGTGCGTCCGCCCCGTCTCGAGTTTACACTCGACGAGCGTGAAGTCTTTATACCGCTCGAGGAGACGGAAGTGCGTGATCGCTTCTTTCGCGTTCTTGTCCGTCACCGTCATCCGCTGACGGTCGTTCGTGTCACGCCCGATTGGCGCTTCGATCGTCCCGAGTTCATGGGCGACTTCGCCATGGACGAGGGCGATGTATTCACGCTTGATTTTGCGATCCTTCAACTGGCTCGCGAGCGATTCGTGGGCCACATCGTTTTTCGCGACCATGAGCAGACCAGTCGTATCTTTGTCGATACGATGGACGATGCCTGGACGTTTGACACCATTGATGCCTGACAGATCGTCACAGTGGTAGAGAAGTGCGTTGACGAGCGTCCCTGACGTATGGCCGGCCGCCGGATGGACGACCATGCCGCGCGCCTTGTTGACGACGATGACATCCTCGTCCTCATAGACGACGTCGAGCGGGATATTCTCAGGTAACACTTCGAGTTCGACGGCATCTGGGACCGTCACGACGATTTCGTCGCCTGCTTGCAGTTTATAGTTCGGCTTGACGATTTGACCGTTCACGAGCAAGTCGCCCGCCTTAATCCAGTCTTGGATTTGCGAACGTGACCAGTCACTCTGTTCGCTCATCCATTTATCGATACGAGCCTTTTCTTCGGCGACAAATGTGTAAGTTTCCATTACGATTGTCCCCTTTCTTTGTTTAATTTTTCTTCGAACAAGACGCCGATGATCATAAAGATGACCCCGAACGTGAGCGCCATATCGGCGACGTTAAAGATGGGGAAGTTATATCCGAACGGGTACGTGTCGACAAAGTCGACGACTTCTCCGCGGAAGAGACGGTCGATAAAGTTCCCGATGGCACCGGCGAGCAGTAACCCGACGCTATACCCGAGCAAATCGAATCCGTTCACTTCTTTATGCAAGAAATAAATCAAGCCGACGACGACGATGGCCGTGACGATGAAGAAGAACACCATCTGCCCTTCGAGCATGCCCCAGGCCGCGCCTTTATTGCGGTAAGACGTCAAATACAGCAACCCAGGGATGAGTTCGATTGACTGTCCGATTGTCATCGTCTGGACGACGATCCATTTGGTCACTTGGTCGAGCAAAATGAGGAAAAGTGCTAATCCGTAGTAACGTTTCATCAGATTCTCCTTTCAAGTCATAAGAAACCGGAGTGGACGATCGCCACTCCGGTCCGGCTTATGCGATGACTTCTGTACAACGCGGGCAAAGCTCTGGATGCTGTTCGTCTTGACCGAGTTCGGTCGAGTACGTCCAGCAACGGGCACAAGGGGCACCATCAGCTTTCAAGACGCTGATTTCGGCTGTCGCATAATCGACATCCGCCGCATCGACGTAATCGAGCTGTGATACTTGTAGCAATTGGCGCACGTTGTCGATCGTCTCGAGCAACTGTTTCGTCTCACCTTTTGGCGCGACGAGCAGCTTCGCTTCGAGCGGTTTCCCGATCAATTTCTCACCACGGGCGATCTCGATTGCTTTCAAGACGTCATCCCGGAACGTGAGGAACTTCGACCATTTCGCGAGCAACGCTTTCTCGTCGTCCGACAAGACCGCTACTTCTTCGAGGTCCGTCAAGAAGACGCTATCCGCTTGTTTAGCCGGCACTTCTTGCCATACCTCATCCGCCGTATGCGGAAGGATTGGTGCGAGCAATTTCGTGAGCGTGACGACCGTGTCATACATGACCGTTTGGACGGCACGACGACGCGCATCATCTTCGCGCTCGATATAGAGGATATCTTTCGTGAAGTCGAGATAGAATGACGACAACTCGTTGACACAGAAGTTATGGCTCAAGTGATAAACAGCCATGAAATCGAACGTGTCGTATGCTTTGACGACTTTCGTCTGCAACTGCTTGAGCTTCGTCGCCATGAAGCGGTCCGCTTCCGGCATGTCTTCGAACGCGACACGCATCGATGGGTCGAAACCGTTCAAGTTCCCAAGCAAGAAACGTAACGTGTTACGGATTTTCCGGTACACTTCCGACACTTGTTTAAAGTTGTCGTGTGACGCACGGACATCTGACTGATAGTCGACCGACGACACCCAAAGACGGACGATTTCCGCACCGTACTGTTTGACGAGGTCGTTCGGCGCAATCGTGTTACCGAGTGACTTCGACATCTTGCGTCCGTCTCCGTCGAGGACGAAACCGTGGCTGAGCACGTTGCGATACGGCGCTTTGCCAGTCGTCGCGACAGCCGTCGAGAGTGACGAGTTGAACCAACCGCGGTATTGGTCTGAACCTTCGAGGTACAGGTCGGCCGGGCGGCGCAAGTTGTCACGTTGTTCGAGTACGCCCGCATGTGACGAACCTGAGTCGAACCAAACGTCCATGATGTCGAGCTCTTTACGGAACTCGCCGTTCGGGCTGTTCGGGTGCGTGAAGCCTGCTGGCAACAAGTCTTTCGCTTCGCGCTCATACCAGACGTTCGAGCCGTGCTCGTGGAACAAGTTGGCGATATGTTCAATCGTCTCGTTCGTGATGATCTCCGTGCCGTCCTCGGCATAGAAGATCGGGATTGGAACGCCCCAGGCGCGTTGACGGCTGATGACCCAGTCCCCACGGTCACGGACCATGTTGTAAAGACGTGTCATGCCCCATTCCGGCACCCAGTTCACTTCTTCGATTTCACGGAGCATGTCGGCCCGGAAGTCTTTGATTGAGGCGAACCATTGTGGCGTCGCACGGAAGATGACCGGTTTTTTCGTACGCCAGTCGTGCGGGTACGAGTGTTTGATGAATTTCAAGTTGAGGAGATAGCCGTTCTCTTCGAGTTTCATCCCGATTTGTTTGTTCGCATCTTCATAGAACAAGCCTTCGAAACCTGGTGCCTCATCCGTCATATAGCCGCGGTCATCGACCGGGCAGAGGACGTCGAGTCCGTATGCTTGCCCGACACGGTAGTCGTCTTCCCCGTGTCCAGGTGCCGTATGGACGAGACCTGTCGCGTCAGCCGTGACGTGATCGCCGATCATGACGAGCGAGGTCCGGTCGTAGAGCGGGTGTTGCGCCGTCATGTATTCGAACTCACGTCCGTTCCACGAACCGCTCACCGTGTAATCCGTCCACTTGAGTGCCGTCGTCACTTCTTCCACGAGCGATTCGGCGACGATATAGCCTTTGCCGTCATGCTCGATGCGTGTGTACGTCAACTCGTCGCTGACCGCGATTCCGAGGTTGGCCGGGATCGTCCATGGTGTCGTCGTCCAGATGACGAAATGGTCGGTCGTCTGAAGGACGTCTTTCCCGTCGACGACTTGGAACGCCACGTAGATGGCCGGTGACTTCTTGTCATAGTATTCGATTTCTGCCTCGGCGAGCGCCGATTCAGAAGACGGTGACCAGTAGACTGGTTTCTTCCCTTTATAGATGTAGCCCTTCTCGGCCATCGTACCGAAGAGACGGATTTGAGCCGCTTCGTATTCAGGGAGGAGCGTGATGTATGGGTTGTCAAAGTCAGCGAGCAACCCGAGACGTTTGAACTGTTCACGTTGCGAGTTCACTTGTTCCATCGCATACGCCGCACACTTCTCGCGGAACTCGGCGACCGTCATCTCTTTGCGGTTGACACCTGCTTTTTGGAGCGCGTTCTCGATTGGGAGACCGTGCGTGTCCCAGCCTGGAATCATCGGTGACTGATAGCCGTTCAATGACTTGAAACGGACGATGATGTCTTTCAACACTTTGTTGAGCGCATGGCCCATATGAATGTCACCGTTCGCGTACGGAGGTCCGTCGTGAAGGATGTATTGTGGTTTCCCGGCGTTTTTCGCTTGGACGCGGTTGTATAGGTCCATCTGTTCCCAAGCCTCATGCATCGCTGGCTCACGTTTTGGCAGATTTCCGCGCATCGCGAACTCTGTGTCAGGCATCAATAGTGTGTCTTTGTAGTTCATTGAAACTCCTCCTGCATCTTTTTTTGACAACAAAAAAACCCGCCCCTAATAGGGACGAGTTGGTCGACTCGCGGTACCACCCTACTAATCTCAAGGAAACCCCGAGACCGCTCTTGGTAACCGATAACGAGGTCAGGCGGTCGCGCTTACTAACTTCAGCCCGACACTCATAGGGGATACCGATAAAGTCTTTCTCTTAGGCTTGCACCTTCCCTAAGTCGCTTCGTAGGTATGACTTTATCGACGTGTCCTAATCGACGTATTGTGTATTATCCGTGATGTTTTGTTGGTATGACTTCGTCGTCATTATACGCAAGTTCGGCCTTATCGTCAAGAACCGTCTGGACCGGCGGCTCCCCGACAATCGTGTCCCATTCCGTGCTGTTCAAGAGCTCCATCTGAGCATCGACGAGGACGCGGAACCGGGTCCGGTACAATTCGACTTTCTTGAGCATTTGAATGACTTCCCGCTCGGCGAGCTGCTCTTTGCGAGACGCTTCTTCCTCACGGGCGAGCGCCTCGCGTTCGGCTTGCTTCAAAATGAGACTCGCTTCCTTGGTCGCGTTCGTCTTCACTTCTTCCGCTGCCTCTTGGGCGACGATAATCGATTTGTTCAACGTGTCTTCCATCGAGGAGAAGTAGTCAATACGGGCTTGCATATCGTTGACGAGTTCTTCGTACCTTCTATTCTCACGAATCAATAGTTCAAATTCTTTGATGATTTGATCTAAAAATTCATTGACCTCATCGATATCGTACCCGCGAAAACGAGTCGAGAACTCTTTATTATGAATATCAATCGGTGTCAACGCCATTCGACTTTCCTCCTAAGTTCAACGTATGATGCCATACTGGATTTTTATTTTCTCACGCTTCGTCGAGCCGAGAATCGCCGTCAGTTTGACACGGCCGTACCCTCGGATTGAGACCAAATCGTCTGGTTCAAGGATGAAGCTCGGATCATCAATCGGTTTATGGTTCACTTTACAGTCTCCATGTTTGACGAGCGCCTGGGCTTTTTGCCGGGATAACCCGAGCACTTCGCTGACGACCGTGTCAAACCGGAGTGACGAGACGATGCCGAACTCATCGCTCCATTTGACTTCAGGTACGACGAGCACGGCCTCCGGGGTCACTTCAGAGATGCGGATTCGGGCCTTGCCGACCCGGTCGACGTTCATCTCGATGAAACCGGCCGCGTCACGTGTCGTTGCGAACTGGGCGATGCCATCGTCGAGGACGACGTCGCCGAATTTTTGCCGCTTTAACCCGGCATTCAAGAGCGTGCCCGTCACTTGACGGTGCGTCAATTCGACGAACTTGGTCGGATAATCGATTTGACGAATCGCAATCTCGAAATCGTTCGGGTCGAGCTCGTAATAATCCGGAGCCAGAATGAGACGACGCCGTTCCGCGCCGACAAATCCGCCATCCTCGTAAATCGCGAGCTGCTTGCCGACGAGTTGCCGGACGATTTGTTGCTCGCGTGGATCTAAAAAGTCCGTCACTTTCAACATATAGTTGTCCTCGACTTGTTGAACCCAATCGAGCACTTGCTCGATAAATGCCCGTTCATTCGGTCGATAATGATCGAAGACGCTCATTTAAATACCGAAAATCGCACGCACTCCAAATTGCGCCATCCGTAGCACAAATAAAGCGACGATTGGGGAAATGTCGAGCATCCCGCCGATTGGTGGGATGATGCGACGAAACGGATTTAAAAACGGTTCGCACAGATACGACAAGATTTGGCCAAACTTTGATTCGCGCGCATTCGGGAACCATGATAATAAAATATAGGCAATCAAGACCCAACTATAATATCCAAGTAACGTAACGATCGTGTTGCCTAACGCAGGTATAGCATTTTCCATTCAGTTACCACCCTTTACTATTGAGTTCGTCCTCCGAAATCAAGTTCGAGATCGACCCCGTCAACTCGATGTTGTTCGGAGTACACAGAATCGTGTTATGTCCAATCGATGTCATCGTCCCTTCTAGTGCATAGACGACACCTGACAAGAAGTTGACGACTTGACGAGACTGCTCTTTCGACATCCGTTGAAGGTTGACGATGACGGCCCGGTTTTCTTTCAACTGGTCGCTGATGTCTTGGGCTTCGGCGAATACACGCGGTTCGGCCAAGACGACTTTTGAACGTTCTTTCTTCTTCGTGTTCAACGCGACGATATTGTTCGATGTTTTCGGACGGTCCTCCGTTTTGACGATTGCCTCCGTCATCGGTTGTGTCTTCGTTTCGGCGACAGCATACTCGTCTCCTTCGAACTGGTTGTTCGGATCTTCCTCGAGTCCAAAGAAGTCCTTCATTTTGTTTTTGATTGACATAACGGATTCCTCCTTAAAATATATTATTGCACAAGTACGGTTCCAATACGAACAAACGATGCGCCTTCTTCGATTGCCAACGTGTAGTCGTTCGACATTCCCATTGACAGTTCGGTACATGGTGCATGCGGGTAGGCATGACGCGCGACGTCATCGCGCAGCAGTCTCAAGTTTCGGAACGTCTCCCGAATCACCGTCTCGTCCTCTGTGAACGGGGCCATCGTCATCAAGCCGATGATCCGCACGTGAGGATACTGTTTACAGTTCTCGATGAACGGGATGACTTCCTCTTTTTCGAGACCATGTTTTGACGCTTCGCCCGATACGTTCACTTGCACGAAACAATCGATGACGCCTTGGGCGCGTTTATCGATCTCTTCGGCGAGCGAGAGGCGGTCGAGCGAATGAATCGCTGCCACATGGTCGATAATTTGTCTCACTTTACGTGTCTGCAGGCTGCCGATGAAATGAAACTTGGCATCAGGCGGCAACTGCTCGACTTTTTCAAGCAATCCTTCGGGACGATTTTCGCCGAAGTCGCGGATGCCTTCTGCATAGAGGGCGTTCGCTACGTCGGGACCGACCGACTTCGTAACCGCGATAAGCGTCACCGCCTGATCGGTCCGATGCGCGTCGATCGTCTGTCTGACTTGATTCACATTATTGGCTATACTCACGATTTCTTCTCCTTGACGAGGACGGCCGCAAAGCGACGCTTGGCATCACCGTTCCGATACGAGAAAAAGGTCTGATCAGAAACGGTCGACAAGTTCGATTGGGTGACCTCGATATTTCGTTCCACGGCGAGCGTCTCGTTCACTTGTTGGAGCGATAGACGGGCATGGCCCGCTCGTTCGTCCATGACCGATGACGTATACGCAGCCGGTGAGACCGCTTCGACCGCATCCAGGACGCGGCGGTCGACCTCATAATGTTCGGCTGTGATGGCCGGGCCGACGAACATGTCGATGGCTTCGGCTGGAACGCCGAGCGTGGCGAACGCATCCGTCATCGCAGCGACGATATTCCCGACCGTCCCTTTCCAACCGGCATGCGCCACACCGATGACGCCATGGTCCTCGGCACAGAAGAAGAGCGGGACACAGTCGGCAAAGACGAGGGCGAGTGGCAATGCGTCGGCCGTCGTGATGAGACCGTCCGTCGCCGGAATCGTCTCGTCATAGCGATAGGCGCCTTTGCCGCGGTCGGCGTCGCCGACGACTTCGACGTTCGTCTGATGGACTTGGTCGGCCCAGACCGAATCCGCGAGGGAAAGTCCCGCCGCGTCAAAGAAGTACTCCCGATTGGCGACGACCTGTTCAGCGTCATCACCGACGTGGAGTCCGACATTTCCTTCATTATGTCCGTCCGTCCGGGTCGTCACATAAGCCTGATAGCGATACGTTTCGGTTTCCCATGTATGTAACAGTCGCATATGATTCTCCTTTTTTAGAAAAAGGGGATGCCGAGAACCGGCACCCCCTGTTGTTTAGTTACGGCGTTGTCTTACGAACGCTGGGATGTTGATCGTCTCGTCTGGGACGTCCCCACCATAGACCGGTCTATGGAAGTTCCCTTCATCTTGTGGCGCAGTTTCTTGCGCTTTCGGTTGAGCCTCACGGTTCACTTCAGCTTCCGGTTGTTTCTTCGGCTGCTGAAGGAACGGGTTCGTCCCTTGCGCTTCTTCTGCGAATTCAGTTGCAATCACGGTAACGATAATCTCGTCGTTCAAGTTTTCGTTGATGACTGAACCGAAAATCAAGTTCACTTCTTCATCCGCGGCACTTTGAACAATTTGAGCAGCTTCCGTGACTTCGTACAAGCTGAGGCTAAGTCCGCCCGTGATGTTCATCAAGACACCTTTCGCGCCTTCGATTGAAGACTCGAGAAGTGGAGATGAGATGGCTTTCTTCGCTGCTTCAACGGCACGGTTCTCGCCAGTGGCGACACCGACACCCATGAGCGCCGAACCTTTTTCAGTCATGATCGTCTTGACGTCAGCGAAGTCAAGGTTGATGAGACCAGGAATGGCGATCAAGTCCGTGATCCCTTGGACACCTTGGCGAAGAACGTTATCCGCTTCGCGGAACGCTTCGATCATCGGCGTGTTGCGCTCGACGATTTCAAGCAACTTGTCGTTTGGAATGACGATGAGTGTATCAACTTTTTCTTTAAACGCTTGAATCCCGTGTTGGGCGTGTTGCATGCGTTTGCGTCCTTCGAACATGAACGGTTTCGTAACGACACCGACCGTGAGCGCTCCGATTTCTTTTGAAATCTCGGCGATGACAGGTGCTGCCCCCGTTCCGGTTCCTCCGCCCATACCAGCTGTGACGAAGACCATATCCGCGCCATCAAGCGCTTCAATCAACTGCTCGCGGCTCTCTTCTGCCGCTTTTTTACCGATATCCGGATTAGCGCCGGCACCGAGGCCACGCGTCAATTTCGCTCCGAGTTGAAGCTTTACGTCCGCTTTCGACATGTTGAGTGCTTGCGCGTCCGTGTTGACGGCGATGAACTCGACACCTTGTACTCCGTGCTCGATCATGCGGTTGACAGCGTTTGAACCGCCGCCCCCGACTCCAATTACTTTAATTTTTGCTACGGCGTCAATCGCCTCATCAAAGTACATCATTTCAGGTATCCCCCTACGTAATTTCCAATTGTTAACACAACGTCAAATTTACACGCCAAATAATTTTTCCATTAATCGACCGAAACCGTTTTTCGTCTCGCGGTCGTCCTGGACCACATGATCGTCGTGGTCATGGTCGTTCCCGGTTTGAGACGTGCCGTCTGGTTTTGCGACGGCTACACGGTCATCCGGCTTTTCAAGTCGTGACTTCGAGACGTGGTGATCGCTCATAAGCACGTACTTGAGGACGCCGACCGCGGTCGCGTATTTCGGATGTCTGACGCCAATCGACGAAGGCTGATACAGTCTCGTCTTTTGACCCATGACACGAGTCGCTAGTTCTTGGATGCCAGGTAAAGCAGCGGCCCCACCACAGAGGAGATAGCCTCCGCTGAGCGTTGGAACGCCTACCTTTTGCACTCTATTCAACACGAGTGTGAACATTTCCTCTATTCTTGCCTCTAAAACGTAACTAATTTCTGATTGCGGTTCGAACGTGACTTCCCCGTTGATGTTCGTGAACGAGAATCCTTCTGAGGCGTCCGCCATCTCTTCAAGGGCAAGTCCGTATTCTTCTTTCGCCACTTTGGCGTCTTGGTATTTACAATTGAGCTTGTACACCAAGTCGCGCGTCATATGATCGCCTCCGACCGGAAGGATATATGAGTAGACGAGGTCACCTCGATAGAAGACCGAGACGGTCGTTTTTTCATGTCCGATATCGACCAAGCCGATGCCAAGATCGATTTCATCGACCGATGCCGCACTCATGCCGAGCGCCAAGTTGCCGAGAACGAAACCTTCCAGTTTCAATCCTGCCCGTTCGATGGAACGACGAATGCTATGTAAAATCGTCTTCGAACCGGTCACCATCTTGCCATGCATCTCTAAGCGGTAACCGAGCATTCCGCGAGGATCGACGACACCTGTCTGTTGATCGACCGTGAAGGAAGACGGGATCACATCGATGACGCTCATCTCATCCGGCAAGCGCATGACTTGTGCCGAGTTGATGACTTCGATGACATCTGTGTCCGTGATTTCTTGGTCTTCTCGTTTGACCGATGCAATTCCATGACATGGGGCGATTTGGATATGTTCCCCTTCGATGGCAACGTATACCGACCGAATTTGATCACCGAGCGCCGCTTCGGCATGTTCGACGGCTTGCTTGATGGCTTGAACCGTCTTATCGATGTCGACGACGGCGCCACGTTTTACTCCTGCAGACGGGGCACACCCCTCCGCCAAAATGTTAAGCGTTCCCCCGAGTAATTCACCCACGACGAGCTTAATTTCTGACGTTCCTATATCCAATGCGGCCACATAACCATTCGCTTCCAAAAGGGAAACACCTCCGCGCTTTAATTTCTGTGCTTGAATTCCGTTACATTATTACAGATATCCAAAAATATTGTTAGGTCCGGCAAGATATCTCACGTCTAAGTTTACAACAAATAAGATAGTGAGAAAAGGTAGAATCCTACAAATTACGCGGTTTTGGGGTGTCAATTCGATTACAATCGATAAAAAAACAGCCCTTATGTGTCTAAGGGCTGTAAAAATTCAGATTATTCTTTCGGTTTTTCGTACGGGACGAAATAATATCCACCATCCATGACGACGGTTCCCCGCTGTCCTTTCGGAATGTTCTCATAGATTTCGCCGTACTTGGACACCGTTTGACTGAGCTTGAACGTCGGCGTCTGAATCGTGTTCCCGTCGTTCATATAAATCTCATATCGCGTCGGTTCGCCTTTCTGTTTCGAGAAGACGATTTCTGACATCCGGGCCCGCATCGCGTCATCGACTTGCTCGAGCTCACTCGCGATTTTCTCGAGTTCTGCCGCATCCGTGAATTCACGCAACAACGGACCGTCTTTTAGTTTCGCTGGGTCCGTGATCGACCCGGTCGGATGCAACGAACCGTCAGCGAGGACGACGACTTCCTCTTCATCCGTTCGAGAGTAGGCAATCATTTTCTCTTCTTCAACGTCAATCGTCACGACGTTATACCATGAACGGTCGACGTTGACATCTTTCACGCCAGGCACTTTACGAAGTTCCCGTTCAATCCCGTTCGGCGAGACTTGAACGATTTTCGTGGACGTGTCGATGTCCGTTTCGGCGAGCACATACGCTTCTGTCAACCAAGACAGGCCGTTCACGTTCACCGCTTTCACGTCAGACACCGATGTCTGCATATATACGACGAGCGCAATCAACACCGCGAACAACAACAGGATGGTCGATAACCGTCTGTTTGCCTTCTTACGGCGTTGATCTTTCATATACGGGATCCGGTCTTCCAAACTACGAACGGTATTCTGACGTGTCTCCATGGCTACTCTCCTTTTAAGCGCGGACTTCTTCGACGAGGTCGGCGAGCGACTCCGCGGCGTGCGGGAATCCTAACCGTTTCGAGGCTGCGGCCATCTCATCGTGATGGGCCAATACATGTCGGATTGAGCGGACGAGTGACTCGCCCGTCAAATCCCCTTCTTTAATCAGTTCGGCCGCGCCGCTCTCAACGAGCGCCGAGGCGTTTTTCGTCTGATGGTCGGCCGTCACGTACGGGCTCGGAATCAAGATGCTCGGTAAACCGAGCGCCGTCAATTCCGAAATGGTCGAAGCACCGGCCCGGGACACGACGAGACTCGCACACGCGAGCAGTTCGGGCATGTCGTAAACGTAAGGCAACACGTGGACGTTTTCGGCTTTAGGCGCCGTCGCCACGACGTTGTCATAATGGACGTTACCGGTCACGTAGAGCACGTTCACCGGTTCGGTCGCCAGTTCCGGGATGGCCTCGATGACGGCCCGGTTGATGGCCTCGGCTCCGCGGCTACCTCCGTAAATCAAGACGATTGGACGTTCATCGATCCCATACTCGGCCCGGACGGTCGCTTCATTCACCGTCGTCTTCAACACTTCGCTCCCGCGCGGGTTACCGATGACACGGACGTTCGCATCGGGAAACTGTGATTCCGAACCGGCGAACGACAAGGCGACCCGGTCGGCTTTCTTTGATAAGAACTTGTTCGTCAAGCCCGGGATGCTGTTCTGTTCATGCAGAATCGTCGGGATGCCGAGTTGTTGCGCCGTGAAGACGACCGGCCCTGAAACGAATCCGCCCGTGCCGATGACGACGTCCGGACGGAACGTCTTCATCTCTTTGCGCAACGTCAACACCGATTGAACAAACCAATAGGCCGTCTTAACGTTGTCTAGCGACAACGACCGTTTGAGCCCGGCGATTCGAATCGATTTGAACGGTACGCCGGCACGTGGGACGAGATCGGCCTCGAGTCCGTTCTCGGTGCCGATATACAGCACCTCGAGGTTCGGATGGCGCTGTTTGAGCGTATCAAGGAGAGCGAGTGCCGGGTAGATATGGCCACCCGTCCCTCCACCAGAAATCATGATTTTCATCGATTGGCCTCCTCATATGCATGGACGAGGCGGACGAAATGCTCGCCGCGCTCTTCAAACGTCTTATATTGATCCCAGCTCGCACACGCCGGTGACAATAATATCACGTCATCTGGGGCCGATTGTTCGAACGCGAGCGGGACGGCCGCGTCGAGCGTATCGACTGCGAACGATGGAATCTGTTCGGCTTCACCGAGTGCTTGGAAACGTCCAGCCGTCTCACCGTACGAGACGATGGCTTTGACACGTCCGAGCGCCGGGATGAGTGAATCCAATTCGGCTCCACGCTCAAGTCCCCCGCACACCCACACGATCGGGGCATCGAATCCGCTCAATGCCGCTTCCGCCGCCACGTTGTTCGTCGCTTTCGAGTCGTTATAGACTCGGCGTCCGAGCACTTGGCCAAGACTTTCCGTCCGGTGGGCCACGCCGCCGAACGTGCGTAATACGTGATCGATATGTGCGGCCGGGATATCAAACGGTTCGACGAGCAACAATGCCGCCAACACGTTCTCCACGTTATGGGCCCCACCGAGGGCGAGATCTTCGACCCGGATGACCGGCTTGCCGTGAAGCGTGATCCAGCCATTTGTGACGTGAGCGTCTCCGCCGTCATAGCCGAACGTCGAAGCAGCGAGACCGGCCGGGACGCGTTTCATCACTTCGGAGTCACTGCCCTTGACGACGACGCGGTCTGATGCCGTCATGTTCCGGAACAAGTTCCCTTTGGCGTCAGCGTACGACTCGAAGTCGCCATGATAATCCAAATGCGCCGGCGATAAGTTCAACAGTGCCGCCGCTTGCGGATGAAACTGTTCGACGCCCATCAGTTGGAAGCTCGATAGTTCGATGACGATGACGTCGCCTTGCTTCGCTTTCGATGCGACTTCAATCGCCGGGAAACCGATATTCCCTGCCACATGGACAGGACGACTTCCTCCTTTGAGCAATTCATGGACGAGTGTGGTCGTCGTCGTCTTGCCATTCGAGCCGGTGATGGCGACGAACGTAGCATCGGTCGCCAAGTAGGCGAGTTCGACTTCGGTATAAATCGGGATCTTCCGCTCGAGCGCTGTTTGAAGGAGCGGGATGTGATACGGGATACCTGGGTTTTTGACGATCACGTCCGTCGTGTCGAGCAATTCGAGCGGATGGGCACCGAAAACACCGTTGATGCCGAGCGCTTCGATTTTCATCCGTTCTTCTGTTGACGGTTCGCTCCCGGTATTGATGGTCACGTTCGCGCCGACATTTCTTAAGTAAGCGGCTGCGGCGATGCCGCTCCGTGCCGCGCCGAGTACGAGGACTCGTTTATCGTTCCACTGTTGTTGCATGTCTTCCACCATCCATTACATGAGTAGTAACGACAAGACTGCCGTGATCAAGCTAATTCCACCGAACGTCAAGACGATGCGCCATTCTGACCAACCGACCATTTCGAAATGGTGATGAATCGGGCTCATCTTAAAGATTCGTTTGCCCGTCGTTTTGAACGAGAGCACTTGCAAGATGACGCTGAGCGTCTCGATGACAAAGATGATGCCGACGAAGACGAGCAACAGCTCGAGCTTGAGCATAAGGGCGAGACCGGCGACCGCACCACCGAGGGCGAGCGATCCCATGTCCCCCATAAAGATTTTCGCCGGATATTTGTTGAAGACGAGGAAACCGAGCAAGGCGCCGACCGCACTGAAGGCGAACCAAGCGATACCCGCTTCGTCCTGTCCGAGGGCATAGATGCCGAAGAACGCGAACGTCGGGATGGCCGAGAACGAGACGAGACCGTCGAGACCGTCCGTCAAGTTGACCGCGTTCGAGAAACCGACGAGCCAGAAGATGACGATGGCGACATAGAACCAACCCGTATCAAACGCGATCGAAGTGAACGGGATTTGAATCGTCGTATCAAGTGCCCCACCGAGAGAGAGGAACCACACGAACAAGACCGAGACGACGATTTGACCGATCAATTTTTGAAGCGACGTCAAACCGAGGTTGCGCTTGTTGACGACTTTGATGTAGTCGTCGAGGAAGCCGATCACCCCGAAAGCGAGGGTCACGAACAAGAGCGTGCCGAACCCGGCGACGGCTTCACCGAAGACGACCGAGACGAGGAAGCCGATGACAAGGGCGAGCAAGATGACGATGCCGCCCATCGTCGGTGTGCCTGATTTCTTTTGATGCCAACCCGGACCTTCGTCACGGATCTCTTGGCCAAACTTTAACTTATGAAGTGCCGGGATAGCCCGCGGCATGACGACCAATACGGTCAATAATGAACTGATTAAGACGATTAAACTGATTAACATGTTCGTACCTCACTACTCTGTTTATTGAACTAGACGCTCGAGCGCCAGTCCTCGCGATGCTTTTAACAATATCACAGTCTGCGGACGTTGATAACTGCCGAGAAGGACTTTCGCTTCCTCGACCGTCGGCACCATTGTCACGTTCACACGCGGGTCGGTGATACCTGCCGCAATCCATTTCGCTTTATCTCCGATAAGCACGCAATCCGTGACCGGCGCCGTGATGGCGTGGCCGACTTGTTCGTGCTGGGAGACCTCGTCCGCCCCGAGTTCATACATATCCCCGAGGACGAGGACGCGGCGTGAGAACCCTTCTAACGTTTTAATCGTCTCAACGGCGGCAATCATCGAAGTCGGGCTCGCGTTATAGGCGTCATTGACCAAGTGGGCATCGCCGAACATCCGTTTCTCCATCCGCATCGACGTCAACTGGACACGGTCGAGTCCCCGTTGAATCGTGTCATGCCCTAACCCGAACTTGAGACCGCAGGCGATCGCATAAGCGGCGTTGCGGATTTGATGGGCCCCGAGCACTTTCAACTCATACAACTCGTTATTGTAGCGGAAAATCGAGGCGTCAAACGTCGCCTCCACGACCTCGAGCTTGCCGTCCGCGGTCGAATCGTACCCGACGCGATACCCACCCGCTTCACTGAGGAGCGGCTCGTCGGCATCGACGATTAAGACGCCGTCCGGTTTCAACCCGGCTTTAATCTCGAGCTTCGCCTTGGCGATACCCTCGCGCCCACCGACTTGTTCGCCGTGTGACTCGCCGATGTTCGTGACGAAGGCGATGTCCGGTTTGGCGAGCTTCGATAAGAGTTCGATTTGTCCGAAACCGTTCATCCCCATCTCAAGGACCGCGACTTCGGTGTCGCGTGGCATCCGGAGCACGGTGAGCGGCAACCCGACGTCCGAGTTGAAGTTTCCAGCCGTCTTATGCGTCTTGAACGTCTCACCGAGCACGACGGCAATCATGTCTTTCGTCGACGTTTTCCCGTTCGAACCGGTGATGGCGACGACTTTCGGATTGATTTCCGCCAAATAGCGGGCCGCCGCTTCTTGGAGCGCTGTCAACGGTGATGCGACCGGGATGGCGATAATCCCTTCCGGCAATGGACGGTCTTGTTCCCAGAACGTCACGATCGCTCCTTGTTTGATGGCCGCCTCGATGTAATCATGTCCATCGACGCGCGCCCCGATAATCGGGACGAACAAGCCGTCGGCATTGTCGTCACGCGAGTCGGTCGCGACGTGGCGGACCTCTCGCGAATCATCTATTTCCATCCCAAACCAAGATGCGAGTGTTTGAATCGTCAACTGTTCCATAACCATTTCCTCCTGTGACAAAGGAAAAGAGAGCCGAGGCCCTCTTCATCCCTTTGCGTTAGTTCGACGGTGACGCGAGCCTCACTGTGAGCGTCGCTCCCGTCTTGACGGGCTTGCCTTTCCCAATCGATTGGGAGGTGACGAAGCCGGTGCCGTCTATTTCTAAATTCAATTGATAAAGCGTCGCTAACCGTTTCACATCACGAAGCGACCAGCCTTTGAGCGTCGGCATCGCGAACGAGTCCGCCGTCTTTAAAAGCAACCGCTCACCGACGACGTACGGTTGGCCTTCGACCGGGCTTTGCGCCGTGACCGTCTCCCCGTTGCCAAGTGCCACCGGTGTGAACGCGGCCGCTTTGGCTTCTTTCACGGCGTCGTCACGACCTTGGTCGACGAACGATGTCGTCGTTTTCGTCGAGGCGTCAATCGATTTCGCCTGCTTGTCCGGCTCGACGCTCCGATAGCGGAGCGCGACGTCCATCACATCTTTGAACAGCGGTGCCATGATTCGCGGTCCCGTCGTCGACGAGTCACTGTTCGGACGGTCGACGGCGATGTACATGACGAGTTCCGGGTCGTCCTCCGGCGCCATGCCGACGAACGAGTGGATGTATTGCCCACTCAAGTACTTCCCGTTCTCGGCGATTTGCGCCGTTCCGGTCTTCCCGATGACGCGATAGTTGTCGAGGGCATACAATTGCCCCGTCCCGACGTCGCTGTTGACGACGCCATCGAGCGCTTCCCGTGTCTGTTTGGCGGCCTCGGCCGTAATCGGTTGTCCGACGACTTTCGGATTCGTCGTCCGAATCGTCTCACCGGTCTCACGGTTGACGACTTTCTTGATGACGTGCGGTTGCTTCATCGTCCCATCGGTCGCGATGGCCGACGTCGCTTGTAAAATCTGCATCGGCGTGACGGCCGTCGATTGGCCCCATGCCGTGATTAAGACGTTCAACGGGCTCTCGAAGTCGAATTGGCTATTGACCTCGCCCGGTAAATCGACGCCCGTACGTTGATCGAACTTGAAGGCGTTGAAATAATCTTCATAGCGGCTTAAGCCGAGACGCTCGTTCGCAAGAATCGAGAACGCGACGTTCGACGAGTGCCAGACGCCTTCTACCATAGGAATCGTACCCCATCCGGTAATGTTGTAATCATTGAATACGGTCTTGCCATACTTATATGAACCCGATTTATACAGTTCATTCGGATTATAGACGCCTTCATTGATGGCGGCGGCCAACGTGAAGATTTTCATCGTCGATCCCGGCTCGAAACGAGACGATACCGAGAAGTTACTATACGAGCTGATTTCGCGCGTATTCGGGTCAAACGAAGGACGGTCCGACAAGGCGATGATTTCGCCGGTCTTCGGGTCCATAATAATCGCCGTCGCATTCTTCGGCTTATATTCTTGATACAGCTCTTCCATTTTCGTATCGAGCAACTGTTGAATCCGGTGGTCGAGCGTGAGTTGCACGTCAGCCCCGTCTTCCGGGTCAATCTTCAATTGCTCGTCGCTCGAGACGATTTGGCGTCCGGCCAAATCTTTCTCGAACCGGTACAACCCGTACGACTCACTCAACACGTCGTTGAGCGATTTTTCAATGCCGAGCTCACCGACGAGTTCAATCCGTCCGTTCTGGTCGATTTTCTGGGCGTAGCCGACGACACTTGATGCGAACACTTTGTTCGGATAGTAGCGCTTCGGCTCTTCGACGAACGTGACCCCTGGAATCTCGAACGCCTCAATCTCTTCTTTTTGCTCGACCGTCAAATCGCGGCCCGGTACGCCGAACTCGATTTGACCGCGATCTTTGTTCTGCTCGAGCCGTTTCAAAATGTCGGCCTCGGTCATCGGAATGACGGTCGCGAGCTGCTTGGCGGCCTCGGCGAACGCATCGGGCATGAGCGTCTTCCCTTCGACCCGCTCGCCGCCGAGTTTCAAGACGGCCACGATGCGGTAGGACGGGATGTTGATGGCAATCGGTTGCCCGAACCGGTCATAAATCTCGCCCCGCTCCGCTTTTAACGTACTGACCGCTTTCCAACGCTCTTCCTCGGCGAACGCGAGCATGTTCTCTCCTTTGTACGTCTGGAAGACGGACAAGTAGAAGAACCAACCGACAAAAAATAAAAAGAGTGGTGTGAAGCAAACAATCGCCACCCACGCCACTCTTTTTTTACTCTGTTGTAGAGAATTCATCAGTCAATCACCTTGACGTTGTTCTCATTGAATTGCATTCCGAGCTTTTCAGCAATCGCATAGATTCTCTCAGGTGAGCTTAGTTGGGCGATCTCATACTTCAATTCTTCATTCTCTTTGGCAATCGTGTTCGTCTCTTGTGTGATCAGAGCCGTATCGCGCATGATGTTGTACGCTTCGTTATGTTTCGATACCGTGATGCCACCGAACAAGACAACTGAACCAATCATGGTCGGGTACAGGATGGATTCGAACAAAGTCAACGTACGTCGTTTTGGAGCTGGTATTGGTCGTTCTTGCGGAATCGGATTTCGATTCGGCGTAACTTGAGGCTGCAGAGCCTTGCGAGCAGCTTCTGGCATCAGGTATCCCTCCTACGTACAGTCTATTTTTGTTTTTCTGCGACCCGGAGTTTGGCCGAACGGGCCCGGCGGTTGCCTTCGAGCTCGTCGTCCCCGGCTGTGATCGGCTTGCGCGTAATCAATTTCAGTTCGGGTTCAAACTCTTTCGGGATGACCGGCAATCCGGGCGGTAACGGCGGATGCTGGCTTTTCTCTTTGAACACTTGTTTACAAATTCGATCTTCTAACGAGTGGAACGTGATGACGCAAATGCGTCCGTTGATGGCGAGCATGTCGATCGCGTCTTGGACGGCACGGTCGAACACGTTCAACTCATCGTTGACGGCGATGCGGATGGCTTGGAACGTCCGCTTCGCAGGATGGCCGCCTTTTCGTCGGGCCGGCGCCGGAATCGCGTCTTTAATCAATTCGACGAGTTCGAACGTCGTCTCGATCGGTTTGACGGCACGGGCCTGCTCAATCTTGCGCGCAATCTGTTTGGAGAATTTTTCTTCCCCGTATGTAAAGAAGATGCGGGCAAGATCTCCGAACGGCCATTCGTTGACGACGTGATACGCGGACAGCTCGCGTGAACGGTCCATACGCATATCGAGCGGTGCGTCGTAATTGTAGCTAAAGCCACGTTCGGCCTCATCGAGCTGCGGCGACGATACACCAAGGTCGAACAATACCCCATCGACCTGAGTGATTCCCCGCGCCAACAGTTCGTCTTTCAAATGGACGAAGTTGCTTTTAATGAACGTAACCCGGTCCTCATATGGAGCCAGCCGCTCACTCGCGTGCTTGAGCGCGACGTCGTCTTGGTCGAAGGCGTATAGATGGCCTGTCGTCAAGCGCTTGACGATCTCTTCGCTGTGACCGGCTCCTCCTAACGTACAATCGACATAAATCCCGTCTGGCTTAATATTTAATCCCTCAATGGACTCCATTTTTAATACCGTTTCATGCTCAAACATACAAAAACCCTCTCAACCTACATTTTTCAACTATTTTATTACGTTTACTTTATCATAAAAATGTCAAGTGCCGCATCGCTTTTTAGCGAAAAGAGGAAACAAAAAGGTAACAAACAAAAAATGGTTCCCACAAATTTTTGGGAACCATCTCTATCTCGCTCATTTCGGTCACAATTTGACCAAACATCGCTCGAAATCGGCTTGTTCATAAGACCGGCGCAAGCGCTCGAACAAATCGAGACCGTGACGGTTCAACAACGGGACCATCGACCATATCCGCTCTTGCGGGGCGTCCATCGGCAAGAGCCGTGTCGATAGATGAATCCGGCGACTGTTTAAGCGATATTGGTCGCGTTTCGCTTCGGCTCGCATCTCGTCGGCGAGACGTTCGAGCACGTGGCGTGCCTTGGCATCAAACCGGTGCCCGTGCTTGCCCGCCTCGCGCCCGATCGCTTCCGTGAGCGTCCGGTACGCGTACAAGTTTTGGTCGAACGTTTCGTCGTCGAACATGTGGTCCGGTAACGGGTCCGCCAAATAGTCGACGAGCGTCACACCTTCTTGGGTGAGCTTCTTCTCATCGTTCGCCGAGACGAGCACGGCCCCGAGCCGTGGGATCAACAGCGGCATCTTCCAATCGAGGACGTGGAATAAGGGCCGAAGTTGAAGCCAATAGGCGATTTCACCGGGTCCGGCGATATAGGCGAGTGTCGGGAACAAGTGGTCCTGCATGAGCGGACGGGACACGACGTTGTTCGAGAACCGTTCCGGGTGCGCGTCCACTTGTTGAATCAGCTCGGCCTCCGTGAAGCGGTGTCCCCGCTTCGTCGTGAAGAACCCGTCCTGCTTCGTCAACAGTTCGCGCGTCCCATCGTGATAGAACAGGTGGGCCGCTTCCCGATTCAACTCGACGGTCGGCATCCCGTCCTCGAACGAATCGTGCAACGCCGCATGCAAGCGGTCGTGTTCCGTAATCAATCGTTTGAACGCGTCGCGCTCGAGGGCCCGGACTTCCGGCTGGTGCGGGTCGAACAGGATGAAGTCTGTGCCGACGAAGCGACGCATCATGTGTCCGAAAAATTGGGCGAACGAATGGCTCGCTTGAATCACATCGACGAGCTCATGATAGAGCGTCGTCGTGTAACGCGTCTCCGTCTCGGATAACAAAAGGCGTTGCAACATTTGCACGAGTTCGATTTTAAGGCGATCGAATTCCAATTCCCCGACCGACGCCTTCCCGGCGAGCGGGACGGTCGACAACGCCTCTTTGCGCAGTTGACGCGATAGCGGCTGGCTCACGAAGACGTGGTTGATTTCCGCATAATCATGATCCTCCGTCGCCATCCAAAAGATTGGGAGGACCGGTTTGTTCAATTTCGCTTCCGCCTGTTTGGCCTTCTTCAGCACGGTCAACAGTTTATACACCGCGAACAACGGACCGCCGAACACCCCGACTTGTTGCCCGGTCACCATCGTGAACGCCTCACCGGCGGCCAACGCTTCGAGTTTTGATTCGAGCGCCGGAGAAATCAGACCGTGGACGGCTTGTTGGTCTCGCAAAATGTCGACGAGCGCGGGCAAATGCGTGAACGAACGGTTCATCAGTTCGTCCGCCCTCAGCTCGAGCTCATCCATCCCTGTATAGTCGAGCCATTTTGAATAGCCCGTCTCCACTTGCATCATCGGAGACGACGGGGCGTACATGGCGTCTAGCGACTCTATCCTCACGTATAACGACTTCCTTTCAAACGATTAATACATCATCTCTCGTGCGATGCCGATCGTAAACAAGACGATATGGGCCGGGACGAGCACCAAAAACAATAAGCGCCACCCGTGCACGAACATCTTCGTATAGACGACATCTTCATGGCGAATCCGTTGCCAAATCGCGTTGGCCGGGAAAATGGCGGCACAGACCGCAAGCAACAGCCAGATCAAGTCGATCCCGACAATCGCTTCGAGCAGCACCGCGCATGCATAAAACCACAAGATCACGCCGGCATCACAGGCGAGTTTGAACGTATTAACCGATTTAGGCATAATTTTTCTAAGTATCATATACACCATAAACCAAATGACGAGTGGAAATGAAACGATATACACTAGCACGATACGCTCGCTCCTAAAATTAATTTTTGCATGACCGGAATAACGGTCAAAGTGACGCCTCGTTCGTCGGCCCGTTTCAAGAGCGGCGTCAAGATGGCATCGACCTCGGTCTGGCGCCCCGCCTCGATATCACGCAACATCGAGGAACGATTGTGTGCCGTCTTGTCGATAATCGTGTCGATATATGTATACGGGACGTGACGATCGAACAACGTCGACAGTTCTTCGTAAATCGCCGTCGCGACCTCGCGGCAAGGCGATAGGGCGACCGCCCCATTCTCGACACGGCAGAGCGCCGTTATCGGATTGATGATGGCGTTGGCGAACAACTTCTCCGTGACGACCTGCTCGATGTCCGCTTCCCAGACGACGGCGAGCGGTGACGCACGGAACGACATCGCCTCGAGCGAGTCGAGGCTGCCGATGCGGATGCGTCCGAGCCCGGTATGGTGGAGCCGATCGCCGTCACGGCTCACGCCATGTTCGACCACCCCAAGGTGGAATCCTTTCGTACGTGCATAGTCGAGATGGGCGATTCCGTTCGAGCAGATGAACACGGGCACATCGCCGGATAATCGTTCCGTCGCCGCTTCGACCTGATGCGCTTTCGTCGTCACAAAGAATATATCCTGCTCCGTCTCGACGAGTGTCGTCACCGGACAGAGCCGTACCACGGCCCTCCCCTCGGTGACGCCGGTCCGATCAATCGTCACCGTCGTCGCTTCGTCGACACGGCCATAGAGCGTCACCGTATAGTCCGGTTCGAACAGCGAGGCCATCAGCATACCGACGGCGCCGTTCCCGACAATCCCAATTCGTTTAATCGGCTTCATTCGCCATCCCTCCACGTCTAGTCTGCACTGAAAAGTTTACCACAATCTGATTCCCCGACCCAAAAATTAAAAAAAGAAGCGGCCTCCGGGGAGACCGCTTCCTTTCGCATTATTTGCTTGTTACTTCTTTACCGTTGTAATGTCCGCAAGATTTGCAAACACGGTGAGAAAGCTTCATTTCGCCACAGTTCGGGCACTCGTTCATACCAGGTACGTTGAGTTTGAAGTGAGTACGACGAAGACGTTTGCGAGTTTTCGACGTTCTACGGAATGGTACTGCCATCGTTGTCCACCTCCTTGAAAAGTTAGCCGTTCTCGTCCTCTTTTTTAGAGAACAAGTCAGCGAGCCCCGCGAGGCGCGGGTCGATTTTTGGTTGGTCGTCCGGCTGCTCGTCAATGACGGACCAGCCTTCCCCTTCAACCTGAGTTTTGTCTGTTTCGTTCCCAAAGATTTGCATTGGGACGTCTAACATGATGAGCTCTTTTACGATCGGTCGCAGATCAATCGTATTTCCTTCTGGCAAATTGACATCATCGAATTGCTCCGTATAACGCCCATTCTCCAAAAAGAAAGGCTCGAGCGATTCAATATCGAATTCATAGATGACATCATCCAACGTACGCGCATCTGGCAACGTCAGGTCACCTTGAATCTTCAGATTGAATGTAACTTGATTAGATGTGAACGACGCATCCCCGTGCACATGCACCGGGCGAATCGAACGGATATCCGGATGGAGCTGAGTAAGCTCTGGTAGTTCGACCACCTCATCGATGGTAAAACTGTCACCCTGGTTTCGTAGCTTAAGTAGCTGTGCAATAGACCACTTCATCCGAATCACCTCAATTGCAACAATATGAATTATAGATAGGCCAACTTGTTTTGTCAATGTTTTTTCTTTACACTAAAATCAGTTGACGACGGCGCTTTGCCAAAGCGTACTTACCCATCTTACACCAATCCAATCGACAATGCAAAGGAGTAATTTTATGCGAAAAACGGCCATCATTGCCGAGTACAATCCGTTCCATAACGGGCACCTCCATCAGGCGGAACGAGCCCGGATTGAAACCGACGCTGACGCCGTCATCGCCGTCATGAGTGCCCAGTTCACCCAGCGCGGCGAACCGGCCGCTTTCGATAAGTGGAGCCGGGCCCGCGCCGCGGTCCAAACGGGCGCCATCGACCTCGTCATCGAACTGCCGACACGTTTCGGCGTGCACCGGGCCGACCGATTCGCGAGCGCCGCGGTCGCCATCGCCGAGCGTGTGCGTTGTCAAACGCTGTCCTTCGGGAGTGAGAGCGGCGACATCAGCGCCGTGACCCGGGCCGCGGCAGCTGATATCGAAGCGACACCCGCCTATCAGACGGCGTTAAAAGAAGCGTTAAATCAAGGTCGTTCGCCTGCCAAAGCGTCGAGCGAGGCGTTCGGGTCGCTCTATCCCGACTTTGATTTGACGCTCCCGAACAACATCCTCGCCTATCACTACGCGAAAGCCGCGACGTCGATCGAGCTGCACACGATTCGCCGTCTCGGAGCCAGTTACCATGACCCGAGCGTCTCAGACGTCATGTCGGCCACGGGCGTGCGCGCCCACTACTTGGAGTCAGGTATGGTCCGGGCCGTCCCTGACGCCACACGAGCGCTGTTTCAGGACAATCCGATGGCCCACTGGTCACTCTATTGGCCCGTCCTTCAATATAAGTTGCGGACGACCCCGAAAGATGTGCTCGAACAACTCGTCGGCATCGACAGCTCGCTGTCGCCCCGCCTGATTCAGGCCGGGCTCGAGCCGACGTTCGAACAGGCACTCGCTCGCCTGCTGACGAGACGCTACACGCGAACGTCCATTCAACGTGCGCTCGTCGCCATTCTCATCCACTGGCGGCAGGACGAGTTGCCGGAACGGTTCGATGACGTGCCCTATGTCCGACCGCTAGCGTTCAACACGATTGGACGTACCGTGTTAAACGACATAAAAAAAGACGTACCGCTTCTCAGCAAATACCATCCTGATCTGGCGTTCGAGGCTCGAGTGACCGAGGCGTATCGCCTTCCGCTTGGAAACCGGTCACTCGTCGAACATATGCAAACGCCTCAATTCATCGACTCTAAATAATCGATGGCATCCTCGACCGTCTTGACGGGAACGACTTCAATGTCGCTCTCGAGTCGGTCGAGCGACTCCATCGCCTCATCGTAGTTCGACCCGGCCGGCACGAAGAACACGGATGCCCCCGCCTCGTCGGCAGCTACGATTTTTTGCCATGCCCCGCCAATCGGCCCGACGTTCCCCAACTCATCGACCGTTCCCGTCCCGGCGATGACGGCACCGCCCGTCAAATCGCCCGGCGTCAACTGGTCAAAAATCTCGAGCGTGAACATGAGACCGGCCGACGGTCCGCCGACGTTCGTCAGTTCGAACGAGACGTCCGGGTCTGTGCGCACGTCCTGGATTGGCAGCGGCTCATAAATCCCGAGCCCGACGCGGTCCCCGCTCCGGTCAATCGGTTGAATCAGCGTATCGACCTCGCGCTCGCGTCCGTCCCGCTCGAGTGTGACGGAGACTTCATCGCCGGCTTCAAATGAGGCGACGCGTTCGATAAAGTCTAGGCGTGACGCGAACGCCTGTCCATCGAGCGCGGTGATGACGTCACCCGGCTTCAAGACGTTCGCGGCGAGCGACCCGGCAATCGGGGCCGAAACGTACATGCCGTCGAACGTCACGGTCACATCGGCGTCCGCCAGCTCATAGGCGTATTGAATCGCCGCTTGCTGCGATGACGACATCAGCAGCTCTTGTCTGCGGTCGTAGTCCGCCTCGCTTTCCCCGTCATAGAGATAACGACTGGCCGGGCTCGCCTCCGTGAACGGGGTGAACCAGCTGCCGACGAGCCAGAGCGGCGTCGCCCGGCGTTGGGAGATGGTCACCATCTTCAGTTCGCCCGGTTCTTTGTCTCCGCCCTCGACCGTCATGAACTCTTCAATCGTCGTCGCCTCGCCCGGATACGTGATGTAATACGGGAGCGGCACGAACAAGAAAATCAGGACGGCGACGAGCAGACCGAAGCCGATTTTGAGCGACTTCATTGCCCGTGACTCACTTCATATTTTTGTCGCAGCGCGTGCTCGACTTGCTCCGGGACGAGCTCGGCGACGGACGCCCCATATTTGGCGACTTCTTTCACGATTGAGGAGCTGAGGAACGAGTATTGGCTGTTCGTCATCATGAACAGCGTCTCCACGTTCTCATTCAATTTTTTATTGATCGATGCGATTTGAAGCTCGTACTCGAAGTCCGAGACGGCCCGCAGGCCACGGACGATGGTCGCCGCCTCACGCTTGGCGGCATACTCGACGAGCAATCCGCCAAACGCGTCAGCGGTGACGTTCGGCAAATGCGTCGTCACGTCACGAATGAGCGATAGACGCTCCTCCACGTTGAAGAGCGGTGCCTTGCTCGAGTTTTCGAGCACGGCGACGATGACTTCGTCGAAGATGGCCGCCGCTCGCTCGATGATATCTAAATGGCCGTTCGTAATCGGGTCAAAGCTCCCCGGGCAAATCGCGATACGTTTTGACATGTTCTCACTCCTCGGTGTCGGCATACTCGTAAAAGCTGATCGTGATCACGTCCGAGTAGCGCTGCACCTTGATTTTTTCTAACTGTCCGACCTGGTCCGGCAATGTCACGTCGCTGCCGTGCTCGCAGACGACGACGCCGTTGTCCGTCAACAGCCGGTTCGCTTCAATGATCTCTAAAAACGGCACATGTTCTTCCGCATGATATGGCGGGTCCATGAAAATCAATTTGAACGGCTCCCCTTTCAGGACGAGTTGGTCGAGGACCGACCGGGCGTCTTGTTGGAGCACCGTCGCTTTCGATTCATAGCGCGTCGTCTGTAAATTGTCTGTGACCGTCTGGATCGCCTTTCGTTGCTTGTCGACGAATACGGCATGGTCACACCCCCGTGACAACGCCTCGATCCCGAGACCCCCGCTCCCGGCGTATAGGTCTAGCGCATCGCCCCCGGCGAAATAAGGGCCGATGATGTTGAATAACGATTCTTTCACTTTATCTGTCGTCGGTCGTGTGGCCGACCCGGGGACCGCCTTGAGACGGGTCCCTTTTCGTTCTCCTGAAATCACTCGCATATCCGTTCTCCTTCACCACAAAAGATGAAGGCGGTGCCGCCTTCATCTCTGTGTTATTTCTGCTTCGATTCGTACGTCTCCGCGACGAACGGCCGCTCACTACGGACGACCGCTTCGACGAACGGCAACGCGCTCACTTGTTCGAGAATCGCCTCATGTCCCTCAAGGTCGGTATATAAGAAGGCATACTTCTCCCGTTTGGACACGTAATACAGGTTCGCATAACGACGCAACGCCTTCACTTGTTTCAACGATTGGACGTAAACGACGAACCCGATTCGACCATTCAATTCAAACGACTCAGATGGCACATCCACAGCTTCCGCCTCCACAACTTCCCCCGCCTGAACATCCGCCTTCATCGAAGAACGGGTTTCCGGTCGGGACTTTGATTTTTGGAGAAACCGAGAAGGCCAACAGCTCACTCACTTCCCCGAGCAGTTTATCCAAACTGCGTTCCGCTTTTTTAAATGCGGCCACTTCCGGCTGGACATCGAGACGCCGTTTGACAAGGTGCATCTCTTTTTTAATGCGATCGTGGTCCGGGTGATGTTTCCCGAAACGCTGTACGTACTCGTAATCTTCTTTCATGCGCAAGAACTCACGTTCCACGAGCCGCGCTTCCTCTGATTGGGCTCGCGCTTGTTTCGTGGCGATATATGTTTGGAACGACTCGCTCGCTTCAATCAAATCGGCTAACGCTTCCGTTTGATCGAGCAGGGCAATCGTCTGTTCAGTAATAATCATGGCTTTCACCCTTTCTGCCATGATTTTAACACATTTGATTCCCTCTGTAAGCAATCGGCTTTATAATTGAACGTGACTGTCAAGCGTCCAACCAGAAAGGAAGTGAACAGGTGCGCACCTGCACCTCGCTATGAAAAAAGTCTCATTCAATATGATTCGCTCGGCCGGCATCAAGACCGACTATGCGAAACCTGAATACTATTACGATCAACTCGATAAAGTCCGAGCGGCCGACCTCGTCTTGTTCCCCGAATATTGGATGGTCAACTCGATCATCTACGGGCTCAACAAACCAATTTTCCCGTCCCCGGCGTCGTACCACCTCGGGCACGATAAAATCGAGATGACGCGCGCCTTCAAGGCGACGTTCCCGCACCGTATCCCGAAGACGCTCATCTACGGGAAGAACCCTTACACGATCGAGCGTGTGTTGGAAGAATTCGAGTATCCGTTCGTCGCCAAGACGGCCAAGTCGTCGATGGGACAAGGGGTCTGGCTCATCAAGAATGAACAGGACTGGCTCACGTACGTCGACAAGCACGACACGTTTTACGTCCAACAGTACATCCCGAACGACCGCGACCTTCGCATCATCGTCATCGGGGAAGAAGTCGTCGGGTCGTATTGGCGCGTCAGCGATTCGTTCTTGAACAACGTCGCCGAAGGCGCCCACTTCTCATACGACGATATCCCGGACGACGTCGTCGCGGAAGTGCTCGACATCGCCAAGACGCTCCATATCAATCATGCTGCCTTCGACGTCATCGTCGCGGACGGTGAGTTTTACATTTTAGAGTTCAACGTCTTCTTCGGTTCAGAGGGACTCATGCCGCTCGGTGTGCGGCTTCCGGACAAAATCGCCCATTACCTCGACACCCGCGCTTGAGGCGTTCATCTTTTTTTCACAATTTGAACACACGTTATTCCAAGAACGTTTTCGAATATGATATGATGACATATGAGGTTTATTAGGGAAAAGGGGGATTATGATGAAATTTGAGCAGTTCCACATCGAGGGAAAAGAGATCCGCTTCGGTTTGCTCGAGACGATCATGGATCATCATCATTTCATCCGTGAAGGCGCTTGGGACTATGAGCGTGCAACGTATGACATGAAGTACGAGAAACAATCGACGGGCGAGACGTTCTACCTTCGCTTACCGGTATATGCAATCGAAGGCCAAATCGAGGACCGTCACGCGGTCGTCAAAATGTTGACACCGATTCTCGGAAAACATTACTACCCGCACGGCGTCGAATACGACGAAGAGTTCCCAGAAGAAATCGTCCGTGATTGCGAGCGTCGTCTAGCCGCACTCGCTGAGACACTCGAAGTAAAACCCCTCGCATAAGCGAAGGGTTTTTTTTGATGGACGCTCACGAGTCGATATACACGTTTTCTAAGCAGCTTATGCCGACAGGTCCGCTGAGCGGATGATGGCACAGCCTTTCCCTTCGTAGTACGCGATCATGTCGTCGATTTTCTTCAAGTCATAGCTGGTGATGCAATCGGACAGGACGCTGACCGTATAGTCGGATTTCCGCAGATTGTAACACGTCGACTTCACACAGGCGGTCGCATCGGCGCCTGTGATGTAGAACGTGTCGATGCCATGATGGTCAACGAACGCCGCGAACGCCTCACTCGTCAAGGCGTTGCCCTTATACTTGGTGAACACGTGCTCGGACACGAGCTTCAAGTCTGGCGCCAATTCCGCTCCTCGCGTCCCTGTTTTGAACGTTCTCGTCCCCGACGATAGATTTTCATGCCGGATATAGATGACGTGAATCCCTTTGGCGACCGCCCAATCGATGGCATAGTTGATGTTATCGATGACGGCTTTGTAGTTTTTCGTGATGTCATTTTGAATGTCAATGACGACCAACGCGTGATTCTGCATGCTCCATCCTCCTTCGTCTTCAAAAAAAACGAACGTTAGTTCGCACTACATTCTATCATACCAGAGTTTACGTCTGGAAAATATAAACAAAGCCAATGATCAGCATACAAAAAAGGGAGGCCCTCGACGGGTCCTCCCTTTTATCATGTCGCGATGACGTTGAGCGTCACGTCGACTTGTCCGAGCAACAAGTCGAACTGATCGCGCACGTAGCGATATAAGCGTTCAGCCTCAACGAGCGAGACGGGTGCGACGATTTGATAATCGTATCGCTCTTTCGAGACGGACACGACCTTCACTTCACGCAACCCGAATTCGATCGCACTGCACGCAATCAAATCCTCAATCGCCCGTTCAGCGATCGTCACATCTCCATAAGAATAATCATTACCGATGACAGCCATCGTATCATTCATCTGCTTCACTCCTTTTCTGCCGCGAGTACTAACACGTCCTCCATAATGGTTTCGATATCGACGGGTTTTTCTCCTGCCGTGGCCATTTGGGCGACCGCACGGACGTCATGGTGACGGTCGATGATATACATCGTCGTCGCATGCGTGACGAGTCCGCTGTTCGCTTTCGAATAATAGAATTGAAGCTGACGCGTGATGCGGTCGATATCGGCCTGGTCACCGGTCAACATCTTCCAGCCCGTCGGTTCGGCTTGGAACGCCTCCCCGTAATTCTCAAGGACCGGCACCGTATCGACGTCAGGGTCGACCGTGATGGCGACGAGCTCAACGTCCGTCCCGTACAGGTCGTTCGCTTTCAATTCTTGCTCGAGCTTCATGAAGTCACGTAACGTGAGCGGGCAGATGTCCGGACAGTTCGTATAGAAGAACGTGACGATTTTGACTTTGCCGTTGTCCGAATTGTACGACTGACCGTCGAGCGCGTTCGTCAAAGTGAACGGGGTCGGCTCTTGGATGACGGGCAAGTCCTCTTCTTTAAAGAACAAGAAGTACGAGGCCACGCCGATCGCCACCAGAATGGCGACCGTCAAGCCGACCGTCATATAGCTATTCCGTTTCATCCTCATCCCCCTCTCTCGATTCACCCACCGATAATGGCACGGAAGACGTTCGTCGTCTCACCCGGGTCGTAGGCGACATAAAGAAGGATGTAGACCGTCACGCCAGTGATTGCTGTGAAAAACCAGACGACCGAGGCTTTCGGTCCGATTTTACGGTGTTTCTCGACTTTATTTTTATAACCGAGATATAACGTGATCAATCCGAGCACCCCACCCGTCGTCGCGAGCAGGATATGGAAAATCATGAACGCCAAATAGTAAGGCTTCACGGAATCCGGTCCCCCGAAGGCAGTATTGCCGACGAAAATCGTCCGTGAGACGTAAAGAATGAAGAATGTCGTCGCAGCGATTGCCGCGGCCGTCATGACTTTCTTGTGTTTGTCGACGTCGCGGCGATCGCGCGCAATGATCGTCCATCCGATCGCGACTAAAATAGCACTGATGACAATGAATGTCACACTGATCAAGGCAAGATAGTTCATCGTAGTTTCCCCTTTGATTTAGTTCATTTTTTCTCTTTTGGTTCTTGCGGTGTGAACGACATGCCTTCGTCGAGCGCAAGCGATTTCGTCCGGCGCACCCAACCGAAGAACGTCCAGCCGAAGAAGAAACCGTAGACGACTTCTTGACCAAGCTTCATCAGTACCCCGCCGAAACGTTGGTCTTCAAGGGCGCTGTTCGTCGCGCCCATGAGTGCATTCAAATCGAGACCTGACACGTCGCCGTTCGGCATACAGTAGCCAAGCACCGTCGCGAACGTCTCGGCGTCCGTATAGGCGTCATACAAAATACCTTGACTAAAGATGATGAACGCACAGGCCGGTGTCAAGAGCACACCGTTCGCGATGATGTACACCATTCGCTTCAAATCCGACATCCCTTCCTCTTCTTCTGAGAGGAACGGTGCAATCACCGGGTACCACATCGTCAAACTGAAGACAACGAGGGCGCCGTGGAAGATTCGATGCACACCATAGTTCGTCAAGACGTAGTCGAAGATGAAAGGCATATGGTAAAACGTAAACAGTGCATTGAACAAAACGAGGGCAATCAAAGGCTTTGTCATAAATCTGAGCGTTGGCCCAATCACCTTATAGCTAAATAATTTTTCGAACACCCAATATGGCATCCCGTATACGACGAGCGCCGGTGCGAGCACATAGACGAGCACCATCTGGAACATGTGCACTGAGAAGATGATGTGTGCGAGGACATCGACCGGACTTCCGAAACCGATATAATACAATACAATGGCGGATAACATGCTGAACTTTTGTAGCAACGTGGTCGACTCGTACCCTCGCTTCGCCATTTTCTCTGTGACGACCGCATAGAGGACGTACAACCCTACCATCAACAATCCGAACCATGGACTCCAAAGTGTCATCCAATCGAACTGTTTGAGTAGCTCTGATGTATTCCAGAGCATCCCTTCACCCCTTTTCTTTCTCTCCCAAACCGATGAAACCGTTCACTTCAAGATTACTATTCCTTTATTTTTGAAGTAAAGCAAAAAGGACTGAATCATCTATGTTTCCACAGATGTTCAATCCTTTGTCACATTTACCAAATGAGCAAGCGAAGTGCAGCGACTGTGATGATGGCGACGAAGATTCCAAGCCACATCATTCCGACGATCCACGTGTTGCCACGGTTGTTCATATGCATGAAGATATAGAGCTGCAAGAACACTTGGATGATGGCGAGGATGATTAAGAAACCACCTGCCGCCCACACCGGCATGAGTTCAGCGTATACAGCGCCGAACGCGACGAATGTGAGCAAAATCATCATCGCGAAGCTGATTAACTGGAGTTGATATTCGCGGCGCGACTCGGCTTTTACTTCGAGCTCTAACTGCTTGTGTGATTCGTTGATTGGTTGTTTTTCCATGTTAGCTCACCATCCCTAAGAGGTAGACGATTGAGAAGATGAAAACCCAGACGACGTCGATGAAGTGCCAGTACAGACTCGACACGTAGAACTTCGGTGCGTTGTACACATCGATTGGACGGTTCCAGTTGCGAATCAACAATGTCGTAATCCAAAGCAGACCGAACGTGACGTGCGCGCCGTGGAAACCGACGAGCGTGTAGAACGCAGATCCGAACGCGCTCGATGTGAACGTGTGACCGATATGGTAGTAGTGGATGAACTCGTAAATCTCGGCTCCAAGGAAACCAGCCCCGAGAAGAAGCGTGATCACCAACCAAAACTTCATGCGGCCTGGATTGTTCGCTTTCATGTTCATCATGGCGAGAACACTTGTGAGCGAACTTGTGAGGAGGAGCATCGTCATTAAGAAGACGAGCCCCATCTCAAAGATATTGTACGAACGAAGTTCCTCTGGCGCACCAGAGTTGAGTAGACCGACATACGTTCCGAAGAGCGAGGCGAAGAGAACGGTCTCTCCACCGAGGAAAAACCAGAAGGCTACATATTTATTTTTCCCTTCCAGTGTGGCTTTCTCTGGATTGGCCGGAATTCCGGTCACCGGGTGTTTTTCGACTGCATGTGCCATTTATTGGTCTCCTTTCTCACGAATCGCTTTCAAATCCGCTTCGATCTTCGATTTTGGAATGTAGAAGCCGTGGTCGTCAATCCATGAACGGAGGAACATCGACACGAATGTGATGAGCAATCCAATCACGATGAGTGACCAACCGACAACCGTGTTATCCATTTGGAAAATCGCTCCGAGTCCGGCGATGAACAAGCCGAGTGACATGAAGAACGGGATAAGCGAGTTGTTCGGCATGTGGATGTCTGCTACTGGTTCAGCGACAGATACCCGTTTGTTGCCCGCCATCTTCTCGAGCCAGAATGTATCGAGACCTTTGACGAGCGGTGTTTGTGCAAAGTTGTACTCTGGTGTCGGTACAGGAAGCGTCCACTCGAGTGTACGTCCATCTTCCCAATGGTCTGGCTTGACGCGTTGTTTCGACAAGAATGCTTTCACAACAGCGACGAGCAAGACGATTGTCGATACACCCATGAAGAAGGCGCCGATTGTCGACAGCAAGTTCATCGTCTCAAACCCTTGGTTCGGAAGGTATGTGAAGACGCGGCGTGGCATCCCGAACAATCCGAGGAAGTGTTGCGGGAAGAACGTCAAGTGGAACCCGATGAAGAACAACCAGAACTGCCAGTAGCCAAGCTTCTCAGAGAGCGCTTTACCGAACATGAGCGGGAACCAGTAGTAAAGTCCTGCAAATAGACCGTAGACGACCCCACCTACGATAACGTAGTGGAAGTGAGCGACAACGAAGTAACTATCATGGTACTGATAGTCGGCCGGTGCGACCGAAAGCATGACCCCTGTCATCCCCCCGACGAGGAATGATGGAATGAATGCGACCGAGTAGAGCATCGCGACGTTGAACTTGATTTGTCCGCCCCATAGCGTGAACAACCAGTTGAAGATCTTGACCCCTGTCGGCACGGCGATGGCCATTGTTGCGACAGCGAAGATCGAGTTGGCGACCGGTCCAAGACCGACCGTGAACATGTGGTGAACCCAAACCATGAATCCGAGGAAACCGATGAGCATCGTTGCGAAGACCATCGTTGTGTAACCGAATAGGCGTTTACGAGCGAATGTCGGAATGATTTCCGAGAAAATACCGAACGCCGGTAAAATCAAGATGTATACTTCCGGGTGTCCGAAGATCCAGAAAAGGTGTTCCCAGATGATGACGTTCCCACCCATTGCTGGGTCGAAATAGGCGGCCCCGAACAAGCGCTCGAACATCAACATGAACAAACCGACTGTGAGCGGCGGGAACGCGAAGACGATCAATGCCGAAGCAACGAACGTCGTCCACGTGAAGAGCGGCATCCGCATGAGTTTCATACCTGGAGCACGCATGTTCAAAATCGTGACAAGGAAGTTAATCCCGGCCATGAGTGAACCGAAACCTGAAATTTGAAGACCAAGGGCGTAGAAGTCGACCCCTGATGCTTCCGGTTGTGTCGAGAGCGGCGCGTACGCCGTCCAGCCTGCGTTCGGTGCAGCGCCGAAGAACCAGCTAAGGTTCAACATGACACCACCGAAGAAGAACAACCAGAAACCGAGTGAGTTAATGAACGGGAACGCGACATCGCGTGCCCCGATTTGAAGCGGTACGACGGCGTTCATAAATCCGAATAGCATCGGCATGGCCGCTAGGAAGATCATCGTCGTCCCGTGCATCGTGATCAATTGGTTGAACGTTTCGCCGCTGACGAAGTCGTTCATCGGACGAACGAGTTGCCACCGAATAAGTAATGCTTCAATTCCACCGAGAAGGAGGAAGAAGATTCCTGAGAACAAATACAAAATACCGATTTTTTTGTGGTCAACCGTCGTAACCCAATCCATGATGCCATTGTATTTACGCGGTTGCTGCAATGCAGTGGTCTGTGCCACGTGAAATCCCCCTTTTCCCGTTAGTCAATCTTCTGATCGTACAAGAAGTCAACGAGTGCATCTAGCTCTTCATTGCTGATTTGGCTTTCGTTGAAACCAGGCATGAGCGCGCCCTGCTTCAAATCTTGTGGGTTACGGATCCATTCTTTCAACTTATCTTCGTTGTTTTCAATGTAACCCGCTAACCATTCGCGATCACCAAAGTTTGTCAAGCTAGGTGCGACTTTCCCGCCCCCGTGACAGCTCAAGCAGCTCTCGACGTACACGGCTTCACCTGTCGTCAAGTTTTGGTTATCTGCAACAAGGTTTTCTGTGTTCGCATCTTGCTGTGCTTTCATGTCTTCGAGCCATTGGTCGTAATCTTCTTGCTCGAGCGCGATGACTTTGAAGTCCATGAGCGCGTGTGACGGTCCGCAAAGCTCGGCACATTTCCCGTAGAACGTACCTGGTTCATTTGCATGCAACCACATTTCGTTGTCAAGGCCAGGGTTCGTATCCGTTTTACCTGATAAAGCCGGTACCCAGAACGAGTGGATGACGTCTTTCGATGTCAAGTTGATGCCGACGCGTTTACCGACCGGGATGACAAGTTCTTGTCCCGTGACGACGCCTGCGTTCGGATATTCAAACTCCCACCAGTACAAGTTAGCCGTAACGTTGATCTCTTCTTCTTTTTTCGCTTCTTTCGCTTTCGCGAGCTCGACAGTCGTCGTGATTGTCGGTACAGCGAGAATGATGAGCAAGATGATTGGCACGACTGTCCAAATCATCTCGAGTGTGCTGCTTCCTTCGACTTGCTTCGGAATCGAATCGTCTTTACGACGGAACTTCATGAGCACGTACACGTAAATGATCGTTACGATGACGAGTACGAAGAGCATGATCGCCAAACTGATGATAATGATCCGGAGCTGAATTTCAGCGCCTTCTCCCATCGGCTTCAATGCAGACAATCCCTCAACGCCGCACCCTGACAATAGCAGTGCGAACATCATCATCGGGACGATGCCAAACAGAAGCTTTTTAAATGATTTCACAACAATCCCCACTTTCTCCCAAAATGATGTGTAATGGTTTCTATATAGTGAGTGTGATTACGCTAATGCTGCCGTCAAAATCAGCGCGACAATCCACACGACTAAATAAATCAATGAATAAAAGAACATTTTGTTTGCCCACTTGATTTCATCCTCAGCTTTAAAACCTTTCAACCCGAGGTATAACCAGTAGCCCCCAAGACCGGCTGCAATGATTACGTAGACTAACCCGTAATGCATGAACAAGAGCGATGCTGGAATCAACGTCGCAATCCACCAGATGATTTGACGCTTCGTAATCGCAAAGCCGTTGACGACCGGTAGCATCGGAATGCCGGCCGCTCGATACTCCTCGACACGTCGCATGGCGAGCGCGAGGAAGTGTGGCGGTTGCCACAAGAACATGACGAGGAACATGAGCCACGCGTCGATATGAAGCGCGGGATCGATGGCTGCCCAACCGATGAGCGGTGGTACCGCTCCGGAGATGCTGCCGACGACCGTGTTCAACGTGTGCGTCCGTTTAAGCCACATCGTATAAATGACGACATAAAAAAATGCCCCGATTAAACCGAAGACTGCTGCCACATACGAGACGATCAATAAGAGTAATGTCCCGATCGCAAGTTGCGTTAATCCAAGGAGCAAAATCCGTTCTCCTGAAATTTTACCGGTGACACTCGGCCGATTGTCTGTACGTCCCATCAAGTAATCGATATCACGGTCCACGAAGTTGTTTAGGTAACAACTCCCGGAGATGACGAGTGCGCTTCCTAACATCGTTAATAAGAGCTGCGGCCAAACCTCAAATAAATAAAAGACTGGCGTATCACTCTGATACGTTGCTGCTACAAAGAAACCGGCGAATACCAACAATAAGTTGGCGCGGACGATTCCCATTTTTGCCAGAGCAACATAGTCGCGGAACGAGGCGGATTCTGTATATTCTACTTCTGCCATTGTTCCTGGGTTGACTTTTGTCATACTGACCCCCCTACTAATCACGAAATCCACGTATTCTCTTCACAGAAAAAACACAATATGAACAAAGTTCACCTAACTCATAACAAAGATACCATATTTTCAAAAAGAATACGTCGTTTATGCTTGTAAAATAGCTAGTTTTTTGTGACAAACGTGTGATAATTGTCACAGTAAAAACGCCATGTTAATACTAGAATAACGATTTTGATAGCGATTGCAAGCTTTTCCGTTTCGTTTTTACGACGTAAAGCCGTATAATAAGTATGGCGAAAAAAATATAAACTTACAAGGCACAATTCTAGTGATTTTTCTCAAAAGCAGGTGGAAACGAATGCATAAAAAACTCGCACTATTTTCAGCGCTCGTCACGCTCGGGATGATGCTCGTCCTGATCATGGGTGGAACCGTGACAAAGACGGACTCCGGCGACGGGTGCGGAACGGATTGGCCGCTCTGCCATGGGAAACTGATTCCGACCAATCCGAGCGTCGAAACGATGATCGAGTACAGTCACCGAGTCGTCTCTGGCATCGAGGGGCTGCTCATCATCGCCTTGACGATTTGGACGTTCGCGGTCGTCAAGAACCGGTATGACGTCAAAGTGTTCGCGTTTTTCGCGTTCATTTTCATGCTCATCCAATCGATTATCGGTGCCGGGGCAGTCATCTGGCAACAGTCGGACGCGATTCTCGCGCTCCACTTCGGCATCTCGCTCGTCTCGTTCGCATCGCTGCTCATCCTGACGATACTCTTGTTCGAAGGAGAACGCGTGCATCGGGCCGTCTCCGAACGGTTGAAGGTTCATCTGTACGGCTTGACGATTTATACGATGGTCGTCGTCTATACGGGCGCTTATGTTCGTCACCTCGGCGCGACATATGCCTGTGTCGGCTGGCCAATCTGTGACCAGAACGTATGGACGTTCGAGTCATACGTCCAAATGGGGCACCGCATCATGGCCGGACTGCTCGTCTTCTATACGCTCTACGTCCTTTACTTGGCGCGTCGGGAGACGAACCGACTCGTCGAGACCGGCATGTGGGCCTCCCTGTTCTTCATCCTGCTTCAAGTCGGCACGGGTGCGTGGATTGTCCTTGGGGGACACGCCACGTACGTCCCGCTTCTCCACGCCTTCTTGATTACCTGCTATTTCGGGATTATCTCGTATTTGGCATATCATGCGTATCGGAGTCAGAAACAGGCGACCGAGTCCGCCCGACAACGATCCGTCTAATCACGTATACAAAAAAGGAGCGATGCGTTCGCTCCTTTTTTGTATACCTATTTACTGCGCGTCCTTGAACCGCTCGAGTGCGCGGGCGCGCGCTTCCTTGTGGTCGACGATCGGGTCGACGTATCCGTCCCGCTCGGTCGAATCGGGGAAGTGAATCGCTTTTTTATCGAGATCGGCGAGTTCGGGCACGTACTTGCGGATGAACGTCCCGTCCCGATCGAACTTCTCGGACTGCGTCGTCGGATTGAAGATGCGGAAGTACGGCACCGCATCCGTCCCGACCGAGGCCGCCCATTGCCAGCCCCCGATATTCGAGGCCGCCTCATAGTCGATCAGTTTCTGCTCGAAATAGCGCTCCCCTTTCCGCCAGTCAATCATCAGATGCTTCGACAAGAACGAGGCGACGATCATCCGGAGCCGGTTATGCATCCAGCCCGTCTCGTTCAATTGCCGCATCGCCGCGTCGACGATCGGGTAGCCCGTCTTCCCGTCACACCATGCCTGGAAGTTCGCATCATCGTTCTCCCAATCGAGATGCTTATACTTGTCGTTGAACGGACGATCTTTCAGTCCCGGGAACTGGACCATGATCATATAGTAGAACTCGCGCCATAACAGCTCATCGTAATACGTGTCGCGTCCACTCGATTTCGGCGCGGCGAGCACCGCTTCCGTCACGGTCCGGATCGAGAGCACCCCGGTCCGAAGATACGGCGACAGCCGGCTCGTGCCGGCGATGGACGGGATATTGCGGTCTTCATCGTACGCATCGATCCGTTTGGCGACAAAGTCGCTCAAGCGACGTTTCGCGGCCGCTTCCCCGAGCGCTTTCCACGAACGCTCACAGCGGTCGAATTGACGCTTCAATTCAACCGGGACCTCATGCCCCGATGTCACGTGACGCTTCAACGCCTTCACATCGACCTCATACGGCGCAGGCGGCGTCTCGGCATAGGCTGCTTTTTTAAAGGGCGTATACACTTTATACGGATCACCATCTTTTTTCGTGAGCGCGTTCGGGGCGAACAGATGACGGTCGAGCAGGCGAATGACTTTGACGTCTTCCTCAAGCGCCTCGATGACGGCGTCATCCCGTTGTTTGAACGGTTCGACATACTCGGCGTTGAAGTAGAGCACATCGAGCTCCCCGAGCGCTTCGACGAACTGTTCGGCCGTGTCGGCCACGATGACACGGAGTCCGAGCCCGCGTTCATCCAAGTCGTCCATGAACTGGCGCATCGTCGCGAAAAAGTAATCGTGGCGCGTCTCGAACGGCTCGCAATATTTTGGGTTGAGCCAAAAGACGAACTCCATCTCATCGTCGGACTCAGCGTCTTTTAATGCCCTGTGCAACATATGATTATCTGTCAATCGAAAATCCGATCGAAACCAACATACTCGTCTCATCTCTCCCTCTCCCATCTAAAAAAGAAGCATAGCCGCGCTATGCTTCTTTTCATTATACAAATTCAATCAATAGGTCGTCACTTTGGATTGTGTCGCCTTCTTTAATATGGACCGCTTTGACTTCTCCGTCTTGCGCGGCTTGGACCGTCGTCTCCATCTTCATCGCTTCCGTGACGAGGAGCTGTTCCCCGCGATGGACGCGACTGCCCGGTTCGACGAGCACTTTCAACACCGATCCCGGCATCGAGGCACCGACTTGTTTCGGGTTCGTCCGATCGACTTTCGGACGGCTCGTCGTCGCCGACTTCACGTTCACGTCTTTAATCTCGATTTCACGCGGGACGCCGTTCATCTCGTACGAGACGAGACGGATGCCGTCCTCGTTCGCCGCACTGATTTGGACGAGTTTGATGATGAGCGTCTTCCCGGTCTCGATTTCGACTTGAATCGTCTCCCCGACGTTCAATCCGTAGAAGAACGTCAACGTGTCGAGCACCGAGACATCGCCATACGTTGTCGAATGCGTGACGTAATCCTCGAACACTTTCGGATACAACGCGTTCGAGAGCAATTCGAAGTCCGTCACCGGACGGTCGAGTTTTTCGAACAATTTCGACTGGGCCGCTTCAAAGTCATACGGCTCAATCAACTTCCCTGGACGTACGGCCAGCGGCTTCTCACCTTTTAAAATCGCTTGCTGGACATCGGCCGGGAACCCTCCTGGAGGCGTCCCGAGTTCGCCGCGCATCATCTCGACGACCGAATCCGGGAAGTCGAGTTGGTGACCGCGCTCGATGACATCCTGCTCGCTCAAGTTATGTTGGACCATGAACAGTGCCATGTCGCCAACGACTTTCGACGACGGTGTCACTTTGACGATATCCCCAAACAACATGTTGACGCGGGCGTACATCGCCTTCACTTCGCTCCAACGGTCACCCAATCCGACCGCTTTCGCTTGTTGTTGCAAGTTCGAATACTGTCCGCCCGGCATCTCATGTTCATACACGGATGGATGCGGAGCGCGCATGTCGCTTTCGAACGGCTCATAGTTATGGCGTACGTCCTGCCAATAGTCGCTGATGACCTCGTAATGCTTCGCATCGATTTTCGGTTGACGCGCATGATGGTCGAGCGCATAAATCAAGCTGCCGCCTGATGGCTGCGACGTCATACCTGACATCGAGCTCGCGGCCACGTCGACGATATCGACGCCCGCATCTGTCGCCCGGGCGTAGGTGAAGATTCCGTTCCCTGATGCGTCGTGCGTATGCAAGTGAATCGGCAAGTCGACGGCATCTTTCAACGCCGAGACGAGCGCGTATGCCGATTCCGGTTTGAGCAGGCCGGCCATGTCCTTGATGGCCAGGATGTGGGCGCCGCTCGCTTCGAGTTTCTTCGCCAAGTCGACGTAATACGGCAAGTGGTATTTCGGACGGCTACCGTCGTATAGGTCACCCGTATAACAAACCGCTGCCTCGGCGACTTTTCCAGTCGGGAGCGTCGCATCGATCGCGAGTTGAATCGACTCAAGGTTGTTCAAGCTGTCGAAAATCCGGAACACATCGACGCCCGCATTGGCAGCCTCTTGCACGAACTTCTCGATGACGTTGTCGGCATAGTTCTTATATCCGACGGCGTTCGCGCCGCGAAGCAACATTTGAATCAAGACGTTCGGCATCTTCTCACGAAGACGCATGAGGCGTACCCACGGGTCTTCCGAGAGGAAGCGATACGCGACATCGAACGTCGCCCCGCCCCATGCCTCGACCGAGAACAATTCCGGCATGAGTTTGCTCGTCGGTTCGGCGATATTGATAATGTCTTGCGTCCGCATCCGCGTCGCGAGAAGCGACTGGTGCGCATCGCGCATCGTCGTATCCGTCAGCAACAGCTCGGGCTGGCGCTTAATCCAGTCGGCGAGGCCGTCCGGACCGAGTTCCGTCAAAATTTGTTTTGTGCCCGGTTTGGCTTCGGCCGGCAAGTCGTGCGGAATCCGGACCGAGCGGCTGATCGGCTTGTCTTTCAAGCCAACGCCCGGGAACCCGTTTACCGTGACGTCGCCGATATAGTTGAGCAACTTCGTCCCACGGTCTTTCCGTTTCGGGAAGACGAACAGTTCCGGCGTCTCATCGATGAACGACGTGTTATAGTCGCCGCTGATGAAGTTCTGATGCTTCATCACGTTGATTAAGAACGGGATGTTCGTCTTGATGCCACGGATCCGGAACTCGTTCAAGTTACGGACCATCTTCGAAGCGGCCTGTTCGAACGTCATGCCGTGTGTCGACAGCTTCACGAGGAGCGAATCGTAATACGGTGAAATCTCGGCACCGACGTAGGCGTTCCCGCCGTCGAGTCGGACCCCGAAGCCGCCCGGAGACCGGTAGGCCATAATTTTACCTGTATCCGGCATGAAGTTGTTGGCCGGATCTTCCGACGTGACACGTGATTGGATGGCGTAACCGAGCAATTTGATATCTTCTTGCTTCGGCATGTGGATGACGTCGCCGTGGAGCGACTCGCCTTGCGCAATCATCAGTTGCGTCTGGACGATATCGAATCCGGTCACCATCTCGGTGATCGTATGCTCGACTTGGATCCGCGGGTTGACTTCGATGAAGTAGAACGACTCGTCTTCCGTGACGAGGAATTCGACCGTACCGGCGTTAATGTAGCCAACGTGGCGCATCAGTTTGACGGCTGCGTCACAGATCGCTTGACGCGAGGCGTCCGATAACGTCACACACGGTGCGACTTCGACGACTTTCTGGTGACGGCGCTGGACCGAGCAGTCGCGCTCGAACAAGTGGATGATGTTCCCATGGTCGTCCCCGAGGATTTGGACCTCGATATGTTTCGGACGTTCCACCAGTTTTTCTATGTACACTTCGTCTGAACCGAACGCTTGCTTCGCTTCTGACTTGGCACGTTCAATCAAATCTTTCATTTCGGCTTCCGTACGGATGACACGCATCCCACGACCGCCTCCGCCCATCGCGGCTTTGACCATGAGCGGGAAACCGTGCTCATTCGCGAAGTCTAAAGCGTCCTCGTAAGACGTGAGCGGTCCGTTCGAACCTGGAATGACCGGGAGTCCGGCTGCGATCGCATTTTGACGGGCCCGAACTTTATCCCCGAACGCATGAAGATGCGCTTCGTTCGGTCCGACGAAGATGATGCCTTCCTCGCGGCAACGACGTGCGAGTTCGATGTTCTCAGACAAGAATCCGTAACCTGGATGAATCGCGTCAGCCCCCGACTGTTTCGCGATGCGGATCACGTCCTCGATATCGAGATAGGCGTCAATCGGTTTTTTATCGAGACCAATCAAGTAAGCCTCATCCGCTTTGAAGCGGTGTAACGAGCCGCTATCTTCTTGAGAATAGACCGCGACCGTGCGCATCCCTAATTCAGTGGCGGCACGGAACACGCGAATGGCGATTTCACCACGGTTGGCTACGAGTAATTTGCTAATTGATTTCAACATAAATCCCCCCATTTAAGTAGTTCAATCCTTATTACCTTACAACATGCAATGATGAACTTTGAACGTTTTCTGCGGATTTCTCCCGAATCTCGGCCCGTTTTGTCGCTTCCCGGTGCCGATTTCGCATCGAGATGCTGCTGAGCACACCGAGAATCCCCATTGTCATGATGAGTGACGTCCCGCCGTAACTGACGAGCGGGAGCGTGACACCTGTACCTGGAAACCATCCGGACATGGCCCCGATATTGATTCCGGTTTGGACCATGATTTGAGCGGCGATGCCGAACGAGACGAACATCGCGAAATGACTGTCGCTATGGTTGGCGATATTAACCGCCCGGAAAGCGATAAAGAACAGCAATACGAGGACGACGACGACCCCGATGAAGCCGAGCTCTTCGGCGATGATGGACATGATATAGTCCGTCTCCGGTTCCGGCAAGTATCCATACTTCTGATAACTGTTCCCGAGGCCGACACCGGTCAAGCCCCCATGGACAATTGAGATGATTGACATGAGCAATTGGTGCCCGTAGCCTTCCGGGTCCATGAACGGATTGAAGACGACTTCAATCCGGCTGCGCTGGTTCTCCGAGAAGATTGTCGTGAACATTAAATAGACAAGACCGAATCCCACGAGCATGGCCGGAACGATAATCCGAAGCGGCGCCCCGACAGCGAGCCACATGAGGAACATGATGGCCCCGAGGACAAAGAGTCCGCCCATATCCGGCTGTCCGTTGATGGCAATGGCATACGGGAGAAAGAAGTAGATGACCGGAATGATGAAGAAAGCACCGAACTGAGCCCGGATGCCTTTTTTCGTGATAGCCGCTCGTCCCAGTCGACCAGGCAGCCCTTTCAGCTCATGATTCCACAACTGGTGATAATAGTTCGCGAGCAGTAAAATCAACACGAACTTGGCGACCTCGACCGGTTGCATCGTAAAGCCGCCGATGATGAGCCAAGCGCGTGCTCCGTTGAGTGCTGGCATCGCCCATGTGACGAACAAGAGCACGACCGATACGAAATAGAGACCGTACAAAATATTAGGTTTTCTAAAGTTCTCATAGCGGAACATCGTCGCGATGAAGTAGACGACGATGCCGATTCCCGCGTAGACGAGCTGGCGATAGAATAAACCGCTGTTCGCGTAATCGCCGCGATTCCATACGCTCGCACTATAAATCATAATCGAACTGATTCCGACGAGCATGAGCACTGCAATGAACAACGAGAAATCAAAATACCGAAACCGAGTTTTCATGTTTTCACTTCCTTATGTACAACAATCACTGACCCGTTATAAAAAAATACTCAAACAGCGCCGCTTGCACAGTTTGAGTATAAGGTTCATAAATCTGAAGCTTCCGCGAGGGCGGACAGTTTTTGTTCCAATGAATCGAGCAGTCCTTTACCTTCAATGTCTGAAATGAGTCCAAGACGGACCGCAAAATCAATTTGGCGTGATAGACCGAACATATGTGTATCAAGCACCTCTTCATAAAGCGGGCACTTCGGCATTTTTAGGTTTTCTAACTGCACTTCAATCAAACAACGGATTTTTTCAGCATCGGCTTCTAATAGTTGAAGCGCTTGCTCCCGTTGGACTGCAGCCAAATTTGTCGCCACTACGACCCCTCCTCCGTACAATGACAGACTGTTTGTCATAACTCAACTGTACATTATATTTCATCATAATTCAATGAACAGTCGAGATTCAGGGCGAGTTTCTCGCAGTTTCCCTTTTTCTGAGAAAGAGCTGTATAATGTACAGTGTATTGTGAATAAAGGGGGCATATCCATGATTTTTCCACTAGACGGAGCAGTTCGTCACGCGCTGACGATCGACCCGACCGTATGGATTTTTGATGACCGCAAGCGAAACGTCGAAGACCTCGATCGCGCGGTAGAAAGCGATAACGAGGCATATTATGCCAAGATGGGGAAGGCATGGGATGACGGTTTGACGCAAGGCTCACGTGTCGACCATAACAAACCAATGTCTCGAGCCGATAAGGATGCGGCACTGCGCGACTCGTTCGCGATGCCGTTCGCGCCATTTCTTCAAAATGCCGAACCGATCGACACGGCGACGCACGTCAGTTTTTATGGGGAGACGGTGCTCACGTTGCCAATCGATGAGGCCCGAAGCGTCTATTTACAGTTCTCTCGGGACGGAAAAGTACTCGCGGACGGTCCAGTATACGTCTTGCACCAACAACAAGTATGGCGTGGTGTCCATCACATCGCCGTGCGAACAGAAGGATGAGGGAGAAGGCACAACGCCTTCTCTTTCTTTTGGACTTTTTACTTCACAAAGTGTAACATATAGGGTATCGAAAAACTTCAAGCTCGAAAGGTCGTGACGCTTACGTACCCTTTATGGAAGAAAAACTTAATCATCGTCTGGATCGGTAGCTTTTTGACGGCGGCCTCGATGAGTCTCGTCTTGCCGTTCCTCCCCTTGTTCATCGAAGAGCTCGGGGTCACCGATCCCGACCAAGTCGTCACATGGTCCGCGGTCGCTTTCGGCGCCACTTTCCTCGTGGCTGCCATCGTCTCCCCGCTCTGGGGACGGCTCGCCGACCAAAAAGGCCGCAAACTGATGCTCATCCGCGCCAGTCTCGGTATGGCCGTCGTGATGACGCTCATCAGTTTCGTCCAAGACGTGTATCAGCTCGTCGGCTTACGGCTCTTGATGGGTGCCGTATCCGGATTCATCTCGGCGGGGATCACCCTCGTCGCTTCGCAAACGCCTAAAGAGAAAAGTGGCTGGGCGCTCGGCACACTGTCGACCGGTGGGATCACCGGCGGACTCCTCGGTCCCTTGATCGGCGGACTCCTCGCAGACCTGATTGGGCTTCGACCCGTTTTTCTCTTGACCGGCAGTGCCTTATTCATCACGTTTCTCATCACACTCGTGTTCGTCAAAGAGGATTTTGTGCCGGTAGCACGTGAGCGGCTTGATTCGACAAGATCAATTATCGCCTCGCTCCGTCATCCGCAACTCATCTTCAGCCTGTTTTTGACGACGTTCTTAATCACGTTCTCGGCCCAATCAATTGGCCCGCTGTTGACGCTGTATGTCCGCGAATTGAACCCGTATACGACGTCGCTCGCCTTTATCGCCGGGATCGTCGCTTCGGCACCGGGGGTAGCCGCCCTCATTTCCGCCCAACGTCTCGGTCGGCTCTCCGACCGCTATGGGGCCGAACGCATCCTGTTCTGGGCGCTCATTATTTATAGCGCCTTCTTGATTCCCCAGGCGTTCGTGACGTCGACGACACAACTCGTCATCATGCGGTTCGGTCTCGGCTTCGCCACGGCGGCACTCATGCCGTCGGTACAATCGTTGCTCCGGCAACATACGCCGAGCCGGGCGACCGGCCGGATCTTCTCGTATAACCAGTCGGCCCAGTTCATGGGCAACTTGCTCGGACCGTTGTTCGGTTCGCAAGTCGTCGCCCACTTCGGCTTCTCGGCACTGTTTATCGTGACCGGTCTGATTATGCTGATGAACGCCTTTCTGGAAAAATCAAACGTGCAAGTCGCACTTCATCCGAATACGAAATAAACGCCGAGCAGCTGCTCGGCGTTTTTCGTTATAGTAAATCGGCGGCCAACCGGGCGAGCGACGAACGCTCTCCTTTGATGAGTTGGACGTGTCCGAATACGTTTTGGCCTTTGAAGCGTTCGACGGCATATGTGAGACCGTTCGAATACTCGTCCAAATATGGGTGGTCGATTTGATAAGGGTCTCCGACGAGGACGATTTTCGAGTTCTCGCCGACCCGGGTCAAAATCGTCTTAATCTCATGTTTCGTCAAGTTTTGGGCCTCGTCGATGATGATGAACTGATCTGGCATGCTGCGGCCACGAATATACGTGAGCGCCTCGAGTTGAATCGATTTGATGCCGGCCAAAATGTTTCCGAGTTCGTCTTTCGAGTTGGCGTTGAACAAAAACTCTAAGTTATCGTAGATCGGCTGCATCCATGGCCGGAGCTTCTCTTCCATCTCGCCCGGCAAATAACCGATATCGTTCCCCATCGGCACGACCGGCCGGGCCACGACGAGTTTATTGAAGCGACGTTCGTCTTCGACGAGCGACAGGCCGGCCGCTAGCGCTAGCAACGTCTTCCCGGTCCCGGCCTTCCCGAGCAGTGTCACGAACGGAATATCGTCCCGTAGCAACAAGTCGAGCGCCATCCGTTGTTGGACGTTACGGGGATGGATGCCCCACACGTGTTCGACGTCTAGCGAGAGCGGACGAAGAATCGGTTGCAACCCATCGACGACCGCGAGGGCGCTCGCTTTCGAGACGTTACTCTTTAAGACGACGAATGAGTTCGGGTATAGCTGATTTTTTGCAACGGCCTCCAGCGGGAGCTGGCGGACTTTATAAAATTCATCGATAACGGCTTGATCGACTTCGATTTCACGATAGCCGGCGTACAAATTCGTCGTATCGACGATATGGTCGGTCAAATAATCCTCGGCTTCGATGCCGATAGCGTCCGCTTTGACACGAACGAGTATATCTTTCGAGACGACCACGACTTTACGGGTCCGGTCATGCTCGTATTGTTTCATCAGGCCAAGGGCCACGGTCAGGATGCGATTATCGTTCGTCATGACGTCGAACGGGAAATCGACAGTATGCTCGTGTCCGATCTCGACGAACAATCGTCCGCCGTTCTCGAGCGGGACCCCGTCGTGCAGTTTAGCGGTCGTTCGCAGTTGGTCGAGCACGCGTGCCGTTTCTCGGGCGTTGCGGCCGACTTCATCCATATTGCGTTTTTTACCGTCAAGCTCTTCTAGAACGATGGCGGGAATGACGACATCGTGCTCATCGAATTGGAACAAGGATAGTGGGTCGTGTAAGAGTACGTTCGTATCGAGCACATACGTTTTTTTCATAGACTTTGCCGCCCCTCGAAAATAGTTGGTGATCAAGAATTCAAACTCTCCTTGACTTCACGGTCCAACTTTTCTGCTGCTTCGACATCGTACGTCTTGATGATGTCCGGTTGTCCATACGTCGCCCCGTAAAAGGAGATATTACGGACCTCTTCGACTTTCCCTTCAAAAAAGCGAAGGTGTAACGCCGGCTTCACGCTCGGCTCGAACTCGTGTATGTGTGACAGGGCGATGCTGTAGGCAAGTCCCCCTTCTAAAAAGATGAGACTCGCTGTCTTCTCGTGCGAGAGCAACGTGATCACATGCGAATTCTTCGTCAACGCCAAGCGAATCGTCCTCTCGTTCGGCGCTTGCACCCAGCTGATCGCATGGGTGATCGGCCACCGTTTCGGTTCATCAAATGTGACTAAAAACGTCAACGGCATCTCGTTCAATACGTCTTGTTGCGCCCTTGAAAGTTCGAACGCAGCTTTACTCGCCATATACTCCCCTCCTTCCGAACGGGTATACGAAATGGATTCGCCCTTACAAACCTCTTTCCCTGCTTTTCTCTCCTGAAATCATGCTATAATCAACGAAGAGGAAGGTGAGACCATGCGCGTAAAGTGCTCTCTTTGTGACAAAATCGATACGATTGATTCGTGGTCGTTCGAAGCGAAACGACTTCGGAATAAACCTGCTAAAACGTATATGTGCCAGACGTGTCAAGAACGCATCACCGCGCGAACCGCGGAGCGTGCCGCGACCGGCCAATTCCACCTATATCCATCGTTCCGGCAAAAACGGAGATGGTAATCAAAAATGGACGTTTCGCCCGAGGGCGAGACGTCCATTTTTTAGTGTGACTCGATGCCTTGTCGACGGTTCCACCAGAGGCGGCCCCGATAAATCGCCAAGACGACAGCCATGACGAGGAGTACTTCTGGAATCGGCCATGTGAAGAAGACGAGCGCCATCGTACCTGCCCCGAGTGCGAGCAGCATATAGACGACGAGTGACTTCCACCACGTCAATTGTTTCGCAAAACCTAATTTAAACACAAGGATCGTCAATAAGATGACCGTGATGATTAACGCGTTGAACCCGACCGAGAAGTCGTTCGCGTCACTGCCGACGCCAAGTAGCGAGGCAATCCACGGCACATCGATTTGTGTGATGTCCATCGTTTGAGAAGCTTTCAAGCTGATAATCCCCCTTCATTTCCTACACAACCATTCTACACTATCCAAAACAAAAGGGAACGCCTAGGCGCTCCCTTTTTTCCGACTTAATCTTTACCAAGTTTACGACGCTTGTCAGCTTTCTCGCGTTCGTTCTTGTTCAAGACTTTTTTACGGAGACGGATTGACTCCGGCGTGATTTCACAGTACTCGTCATCGTTCAAGAACGTGAGCGACTCTTCGAGTGAGAAGACGCGTGGACGTTTCAAGACTTGTGTCGAGTCTTTTGATGAAGCACGCATGTTCGTCAACTGTTTGCCTTTGACGGCGTTGATTGCGAGGTCGACGTCACGGTTACATTCACCGATGATCATTCCCTCGTATACATCTGTACCTGGCTCGATGAAGATCGTTCCACGGTCTTCAAGGGCACCGATCGAGTAAGCCGTCGACTTACCAGGTTCGATACAAACCATGACACCACTGCGGCGTCCGCCGATGTCAGCAGCGATGAACGGACGGTACTCTTCGAACGTGTGGTTCAAGATTCCGTATCCGCGTGTCGCTGACAAGAACTCGTTACGATATCCGATGAGACCACGTGAAGGAACGATGAATTCCATACGTGTTTGACCGTTGTCGTTCGTGTTCATGTTGGCAAGTTCTCCTTTACGGAGACCGATTGATTCCATGACTGAACCTGTGTACTCTTCTGGCACGTCGATGATGACGCGTTCGAACGGCTCAATCTTCGTACCATCTTCGTCTTCACGGATGATAACTTGTGGTTTCGAGACTTGAAGCTCGTAACCTTCGCGACGCATGTTCTCGATCAAGATTCCGAGGTGAAGCTCACCGCGTCCTGATACGATCCATTGGTCAGGTGAATCTGTGTTCTCGACACGGAGTGAAACGTCCGTCTCAAGTTGTTTCATCAAACGCTCTTCGATTTTACGTGCCGTCACGAAATCGCCTTCGCGTCCTGCGAACGGTGAGTTGTTTGTCATGAAACGCATTTGAAGTGTCGGCTCATCGATACGGAGGAGCGGAAGTGGCTCTTCTTTACCGACTGGCGTGACCGTTTCACCGACGTTGATGTCTTCCATCCCGGCGATGGCAATCAAGTCACCAGCTTTGGCTTCTTCGATTTCGACCCGCTTGAGGCCGAAGTAACCGAACAACTTCGTGACACGGAGTTGTTTGATTGAACCGTCTGTTTTGCAAAGTGACACTGATTCGCCGACTTTGATTTTCCCACGGAAGACGCGACCGACACCAATACGGCCGAGGTAGTTGTCATAGTCGAGCATCGTGACTTGGAACTGAAGCGGCTCGTCCGAGTTATCGATCGGCGCTGGCGTGTTCTCAAGAATCGTGTCGAGCACGTACGTGATTGTATCTTCTTGCTTCTCTGGATCAGGGTCGAACGAACTTGAACCGCTGACAGCAGACGTGTAGACGACAGGGAATTCAAGTTGATCTTCATCTGCTCCAAGGTCGATCAACAAGTCGACAACTTCGTCGACGACGTCGAGTGGGCGTACCATCGGCTTGTCGATTTTGTTAACGACAACGATTGGACGGAGACCTTGGTCGAGTGCTTTCTTCAATACGAAGCGCGTTTGCGGCATGCAGCCTTCACGTGCATCGACAACGAGGATAACGCCGTCAACCATACGCATGATGCGCTCTACTTCACCACCGAAATCGGCGTGACCTGGCGTATCAACGATGTTGATGCGAGTATCTTTATAATCGATTGCCGTGTTTTTCGCGAGAATCGTGATTCCGCGTTCACGTTCGATGTCGTTCGAGTCCATGGCGCGTTCCGCGACCATTTCGTTTGTCCGGAATGTACCAGACTGTTTCAATAATTCATCGACGAGCGTTGTTTTACCGTGGTCAACGTGGGCGATGATGGCTACGTTCCGAAGGTTAGTTCTTACATTCATGTAGTTAGTCCTCTCTTATTTAAAAAAGTTTCATCTTTTATTCAACTTTAAGAGTATAGCACACGTCCCACCACCTTTGTCGAGTGTTATCGACTGTTAACGTTTTCAAACGCATCATTTTTGACTACAATGAAGAAGACTAGCGAAAAAGGGGGAATCTCCATGCAACTCATGTTCGTTTTAATCGCCACCGCGGTCGTCGCCGGCTTCGTCGGTATCGGCATCGGTGTCGCCGAAGGAAGTGCCGCCATCATCATCGGCAGTCTCGCCTTGAGCGGCATCGCCACATTCTTTGGAATCAACTTGCGCCGTCGGATCCTCTCGAACCAACGGCCATGACAGAAGGCCCGGGCGATTTGCCCGGGCCTTGTTTATTGTCTTGTCTTACTGGTGCTCATGGGTACATCGATGATGCATCCTATTTATAAATCGCGCGTCAGACAGATGCGGTCACGCAAAGCGAGCCCGTCTTCCTCGATTGAGGGATACCCGTGGTCCGGGAAATAGTCCCGCTCGACCGATTCGAACCGGAAACCGGCCTGCTGATAAAATCGTAACTGGACGATACTCGAGTTGCCCGTACAGACGAGCATCTGCTTCGCCCCGCTGCTCTCGGCCCGACGAATCGCGTCCTGGAGCAGGCGTTGCCCGATCGTCTGGTTCTGCCGTTCCGGTTTGACGGCGATATTGACGAGCTCGATTAACGTCTCACTGCGTTTGACGAGCATGTACGCCCCGACACGTTCTCCGCCTAGCGTTGCCTCATACGTCGTCCCGGCTTTATATTGGTCGCGCACCATCGCTTCATTCGGGTTGGCCAGGACGAGCAAGTCACGGACACGGTCGTAAGCTCCGTTAATCCCAATTTGCAAGTCCGGCTTCACTTCCGGGGTCGCGCCCTTGGCGATGACGTAATGCTTGACGACGTCTTTGACGAACGATTCGCTGCCCGCGAGGACGGACGTCTTCCCGTCATATCGGACCGGCTCCCCATAAATCGAGACGACCCGTCCCCCGACCTCTTCGACGAGCAATTTTCCGGCGGCGTAGTCCCACGGCATATTGCGCATCGTGATGTAGCCGTCGACTCGTCCCGCGGCGAGCCAGGCGAGTTCGAGCGAAGCGGCCCCATGCGCCCGCGTTCCGACCGAGTCACGTACAATTGGCGCGAGCACTTCCGGTGCAATCTGCTGGTTCGGCGTCACCCATGTCGCGTTCATACTGAGAAAGGCGTCCCGGACATGGTGCTCTTGAATGGTCGGGAGCTTCCGGCCGTTCAGCGTCGTCCCGACGCCGCGGCGCGCCACGAACAGTTCATCCGCCATCACGTCGTAAACGAAGCCGTACTCGACGACCCCATCGACCATGATGGCGATCGAGATGGCGAACATCCGCTTTTGATGGATGAAGTTCAACGTACCGTCAATCGGGTCGACGAACCAGACCGTCCCCGACAAATTATCCGGTTGCGTCGAGATGCCCTCTTCCCCGACAATATGATGCTCCGGATACGACTCGCGAATCCGGTCGACAATCAACTGTTCGACGGCCCGATCGATTTCCGTGACCAAATCACCTTTCCCCGTCTTGCGTTCGATTCGATAGCTCTCGTCTATCTGTAAGCGAATATACTCCCCTGCCTGCTTAATCAAGTCAATCGCGAACCATTCCAACATGTTTATCACCTCTATTATGTATTGTACCAAACAAAAACCAGTATCCGCATGGAATACTGGTTGAATGGGTAGTTGTGGGTCAGGCTTCGAGACGCAATAGTTCTTGGCGATATTTCTCTAACCGATGCTTGCTAGCCTGGACAGTGGCATCATCTTGTGACGCCATTGCATCGAAGAGCGTTGCCAATTCATAATCAATCTCTAAGCGCAGCACCGGAATCCGTTTTTCTGCGTCTTTTCTTTTGAATGCCTCGATCACTTGTTTCATGAGATGCCACACTCCTTTAGTTGGGCTACAAGTTACGGTTTAGTGAGTTGAATTGAGTATATCAGATGAGATTCAAAAAAGAAAGAGAATTGTCTGACTATTTTGAATTTTTTTATCTTAGTGAGTATATTCCCATTTCAACTAAGCCTAAACCTGATTGAACTGTTAATGATATGTACCCTATTTATAAGAGAAATAACAAAAAAAGCACGAGAAAACGGTTCCGTCCTCCCATGCTTTCCTGCAGTTACAACTTTATAATCTTCGCATTTGATTTTAAGGCCGCTTGGACCGTACGATAGGTAGAGTATCCGGTCTGTTCATCGTGGACGGCACTCAGCTGTTTCTCTTCCGACTTCGACGTCACGATCTGTTTGAATGACCGATACGCGTCCAAAAACGACTCGCGGTCGACACCGCCTTCATTGGCCAAGGCGACTTGGTTATAGAACTCGACGACTTCAATCAGTTCATCTGTCGTCCAGTCCGGATTAATCGGATAGTTGATTTGCATATTCTTCACCTCGACAACCATTGTATCAACAAAAAAAACTATTGCAAGTTGGGATAGAAATCACTATAGTTTTTTTGTTGCATTGTTTTTGAATCGAAATGTTCAGATTGCCCAAAGCTTGAAACCAAACCGACAACCTATATACACACTGTTATCAAGGAGGACTTACTATTGAAACTTAAAGGTGCTACACAGCTCGAGACACCGCTCTTTGACACGTTGCTCACGCATGTGAATACGAACCCGATCGCGTTCCACATCCCTGGCCATAAAGGCGGAAAAGGGATGGACCCTCAGTTCCGTGACTTCATCGGCGAGAACGCCTTGAAAATCGATTTGATCAACATCGCCCCGCTCGATGATCTTCATCATCCGAAAGCCTCGATTGCCGAGGCTGAGCGCCTTGCTGCCGAGGCGTTCCGTGCCGACGAGACGTTCTTCTCGGTCCAAGGGACGTCAAGTGCCATCATGGCGATGATCATGGGCGTCGTCGGTCCGAACGAGAAAATCATCGTTCCCCGGAACGTTCATAAATCCGTCATGTCCGCGCTCATCTTGACCGGGGCCCACCCGGTCTTCATCCATCCGGAATATGATGAGACGTACGGGATTGCCCACGGGATCACAGCAAGCGCCGTCGAACGCGCCCTCGAGATGCACCCGGACACGAAAGCGGTCCTCGTCATCAACCCGACCTACTTCGGCATCGCCGGTGACTTAGAGCGCATCGTCGCCGTCGCCCATGCCCAAGACGTACCGGTCCTCGTTGACGAAGCGCACGGTGTCCACTTGCCGTTCCACGACGAGCTCCCACTTTCGGCGATGCAAGCCGGAGCGGACGTCGCGGCCACGAGCGTGCACAAGCTCGGCGGCTCGATGACGGGAAGTTCGATTTTGAACGTCCGTCGCGGTCTAGTCTCGCCAGAACGGATTCACGCGATGTTGTCGATGATCACAACGACGTCGACGTCTTACCTCCTCCTCGCGTCGCTCGACGCGGCCCGTCGTCAATTGGCGACGAAGGGAGAAGCGATGAACGAACGTGCCCTCACGCTCGCACGTACGGCTCGTATGGCCATCGACAACATGCCCCACTTAGCGGTATACGGTCACGCCGAACTTCACTCAGAGTCGACGTACGCACTCGACGAGACGAAAATTCTCGTCTCTGTCCGTGAGCTCGGCATCACCGGTTTTGAAGTCGAGAAGTATTTGCGCGAGACGCATCGCATCGAAGTCGAGATGTCAGATCTGTTGAACGTACTGTTCATCGTGACGAGCGCCGACGACGAGTCGACGATTCAAGCGTTGATTGATGGTATGCGTGACGTCGTATCGGTTTACGATCAGTCAGGAAACGATTCACTATCGATCATGCTTCCTGAGATTCCACCGCTCGCGCTCAGCCCGCGTGACGCGTTCTATGAGGAGACGGAAACGATCCCGCTCGAGAACGCCGTCGGACGCATTTCGGCCGAGTTCATCATGGTGTATCCGCCAGGAATCCCGATCATCATCCCGGGCGAATTGATCACGACATCGACGCTCGACTATATTATGGCGAACATCGAAGCCGGTCTTCCCGTCCAAGGACTTGAAGACGAGTCGCTTCAAATGATTAAAGTCATCCAACAGACGAAAGCTATCCGTTAAAACGAAAGCGAGCCGGTCCACATGGACCGGCTCGCTTTGTGTCATCAAAAGAAAAGGTGCTTATGATGATCGAATTGCTTCCCCTACGTATCATTATAAGAAAACGCTTACATTTTTTCAAGGGTAGAATTTGAAGAATGTTCTTCTTTCCCACTTTCGTCCAGACAGAGGCGCAGGAATTCGGCAACGTGGTCCGTATCGCCTAACGCAATCCCGAGCATCGGATACAGTTGTCTCGGTTCTTCGAGCGCATGGACGTCAAGAAGGGCAGACTGCCCGGTCTGCATACAGACGACGAGCACTTTCCCCATGAATTGATGCGTATACACAAAACCGAAATCATAACGTGACGTCTCGGTCTCGATTCCCGTGAAGCGGACACGGCTCGTCTCAGAGACGGTATATAACAATTCCTCATCGAAAGCCATCATCGTTCCCTCCTTTCTCACTTCATTCCTTATTTTCCTCTATACTGAACGTATGAAACCTAAGGAGGAGCCCAATGAACATACGAAAAGCGAACGAACGAGATTGCACCGAACTCGTTCGGCTCATGCGTCACCTGTGGCCGGATGCACCCGAGGACGAATTGACGATGGAGGTCCGCCTCGGGATCAGGTCCGACAAGATGCATTATTTTATCGCCGAAACGGATGCAGCGGTCGGCTTTTGTCAGCTCAGCTTCCGCCATGACTACGTCCCCGGCACCACCTCGTCCCCAACGGCATTCGTCGAAGGCATCTATGTCGACGAGGTGTTCCGCGGACAAGATGTGGCGACCCGGCTCGTCGAAGCCGCCGCCGCGTACGCCCGCTCGAAAGGATGCGACGAGCTCGCCTCCGATACGGAAGTCGAGAATGACGGCAGCCAACGGTTCCATGAGCGTATCGGCTTCCGCGAGGTGGAACGGACCGTCCATTACGTAAAAAAGCTCTCTCGCGAGTAAGCGAGAGAGCTTTTGACTTATTTAACGACGTGGATTGGCATACCCATTGCGATTTCTGCCGCTTCCATAGCCATCTCACCGAGTGATGGGTGAGCGTGGATTGTAAGCGCGATATCTTCTGCTGTCATGCCTGCTTCGATCGCGAGACCAAGCTCGGCGATCATATCTGAAGCGCCAGTTCCCGCGATTTGAGCACCGATCAAGAGACCGTCCTCTTTACGCGTGATGAGCTTCATGAAGCCGTCTGGCTCGTCGAGCGCGAGGGCACGGCCGTTCGCTGCGAATGGGAATTTCGATACAGTGATCTCAAGTCCTTCTTCTTTAGCGAGTGGCTCCGTGTAACCGACTGTCGCAAGTTCAGGGTCAGTGAAGACGACCGCTGGGATTGCTGAGTAGTCGAGGTACGCTGGCTTGCCGGCAGCTGCCTCCGCTGCGACTTTCGCTTCGTAAGAAGCTTTGTGCGCGAGCGGTGGTCCTGGTACGATGTCGCCGATTGCGTAGATGTTTTCGTTCGACGTCTTGCACTGGTCGTCGATTTCGATGATGCCGCGGTCGCTGACTTTCACTTCCGCGTTTTCGAGACCGATGTCGCCAGTGTTTGGACGACGGCCGACTGTGACGAGGACGTAGTCCGCTTCCACAGACTGCTCTTCGCCGTTCACTTCAAACTTAACCGTTACGCCGTCTTCTGTTTCTTCGACGCCTTTTGCAAGAGCGTTCGTGTGAATCGTGACGTTCCCTTTTTGTTTGAGTTTCTTTTTGACGATTTGCGTCATTTGTGGCTCGAAGCCAGACAAGATGTCGCTTGCGCCTTCAACGACGACGACTTCTGTATCGAAGTTCGCGTACGCTGTGCCGAGCTCCATACCGATGTACCCGCCGCCGATGACGACAAGCTTCTTCGGTACTTCAGGAAGAGCCAATGCGCCAGTTGAAGAAAGGACGCGTTTTGACCATTTGAACGATGGAATCTCGATTGGTGTCGAACCAGTCGCGATAATCGCTTTTTTGAACTTGTAAGGAGTCGAGCTGTCTTCTGTGATGACACGGACTGTGTCTTCAGATGCGAAGAAAGCTTCACCTTGAACGATTTCAATTTTGTTACCTTTCAAAAGGCCTTTGACGCCGCCAGTCAATTTGTTGACGACCGACTGTTTCCAGTCTTGGACTTTTGTGAAGTCAACTGACACGTTGTCAGACGTGATTCCCATTGACGAGTGACCTTTAGCATGCTGGAAGTTGTGACCAGCTGTGATCAACGCTTTTGATGGGATACAACCGACGTTCAAGCAGACGCCACCAAAGTTTCCTTTTTCGACGATCGTAACTTTAAGGCCGAGTTGTGCGCCACGGATGGCTGCGACGTATCCACCAGGACCGGCGCCGATGACAATCAAATCAGTTTCTTGTGCGAATTCTCCTACTACCATGTTCTTATCCCTCCATCATTAGAAGTGCTGGATCTTGAAGCAAGCGTTTCACCATGTTGAGTGCGTTTTGAGCAGTCGCACCGTCGATAAGGCGGTGGTCAAAGCTGAATGAAAGCGCGAGAACTGGAGCCGCGACGATTTCGCCGTCTTTGACGACAGCTTTTTCAGCAATGCGGCCGATACCGAGAATTGCAACTTCTGGGTGGTTGATGACAGGTGTGAACCATTGTCCACCAGCTGAACCGATGTTCGTGATTGTGATCGATCCGCCTTTCATGTCGTCCCCAGCAAGTTTGCCTTCACGAGCTTTACCGGCAAGCTCATTGATGTTTGTTGCGAGTGCATAGATTGATTTACGGTCCGCTTCTTTGACGACAGGAACAACGAGACCGTTGTCCGTATCAGCAGCGATACCGATGTTGTAGTAGTTTTTGTAGACGATCTCTTCGTTGACGTCGTCGATTGACGCGTTGATCGCTGGGTAAGCTTTCGCTGCAGCAGTCAATGCTTTTACGACGAACGGCAAGTACGTGAGTTTCACGCCTTGGTCAGCAGCCACTTGTTTGAACTCTTTACGGAGTGCGACGAGTTTCGTGACGTCGACTTCGTCCATGAGTGTAACGTGTGGAGCTGTGTGCTTCGAGTTAACCATTGCTTTCGAGATTGCTTTGCGGATTCCACGGATTTTCTCGCGCGTTTCGAGTTCAGGTGTTGCTGACTCGTAAGGCTTGATTTCCGTTTTCGCAGCCGCTGCTGGAGCTACAGATTCTGTTTTCTCTGTTGTAGCTTCTGCTGCTGGTGCTTCTCCGTTTGCGAATGCATCGATGTCTTCTTTCAAGACGCGGCCGTTGTCGCCAGAACCTTGGACTTCACGGATGTCGACGCCTTTTTCACGAGCGTATTTGCGGATTGAAGGCATTGCGATGACGCGCTCCGATTTGTGAAGTTGAACTTCACGCGGACCGTCTTCTTTCACGTCTTCTTTCACATCTTCCGTCTTCTCTTCAGCTTTAGGCTGTTCAGGAGCTGCTTCTTCTTCACCGGCTGGTGCATCACCTTCGATATCGAACGTGATGAGGACGTCGCCGACGACCGCAACTGTACCTTCAGAGACTTTAACTTCTTTGACTGTTCCATCAACTGGAGCAGGAATCTCAACGACGGCTTTGTCGTTTTGAACTTCAAGAAGAATGTCATCTTCTTTAACTGTATCCCCTGCTTTTACGAACCACTTGACGATTTCACCTTCGTGAATTCCTTCACCGATGTCTGGTAATTTAAATTCAAATACTGCCACTGGTTTTTCCTCCCATCAATTAATCATGTAAACACAATGAGGGAGACAATTCTCCCTCATCGTTAAATGAACACGATCAGAAGTTGATAACTTCCTTAACTTTTGCAACGACATCTTTATGGTCAGGTAACCATGCATCTTCACCTTGTGCGAAAGCGAAGACTGTGTCTGGTGCAGTTACACGAAGCACTGGTGCTTCGAGGTGAAGAATTGCGCGTTCTTGAATTTCAGTTACGACGTTAGCCGCAATCCCTGCTTGACGTTGTGCTTCTTGAACGACGATCGCACGGCCAGTCTTTTTAACAGACTCGACGATTGTTTCGATATCAAGCGGGCTCACTGTCATGAGGTCGATGACTTCGACGTTGATGTTTTCTTTTTCGAGCTCTTCAGCCGCTTTGAGTGACGTGTGGACCATTGCACCGTAAGTGATGATCGAAACGTCAGTTCCTTCGCGTTTCACGTCTGCTTTTCCAAGCTCGATCGTGTATTCGCCTTCTGGAACTTCGCCACGGAATGAACGGTAAAGTTTCATGTGCTCGAGGAATACGACTGGGTCGTTGTCACGGATTGCTGAGATCAAAAGACCTTTTGCATCGTATGGCGTTGACGGGATGACGACTTTAAGACCAGGTGTCTGAGCCATCAAGCCTTCAAGGCTATCCGCGTGAAGTTCTGGTGTTTTAACACCGCCACCGAATGGTGAACGGATTGTGATTGGCTGGCTGTAAGCGCCGCCTGAACGGTAACGCATACGTGCCATTTGAGCTGCGATCGAGTCGAACACTTCGAATACGAATCCGAAGAATTGAACTTCCATGATTGGACGGAAGCCTGTAAGACCGAGACCGATAGCAAGACCACCGATACCAGACTCAGCAAGCGGCGTGTCGAAGACGCGGTCTTCGCCGAGCTCGTCTTGGAGGCCTTCCGTTGCACGGAATACCCCACCGTTTTTACCAACGTCTTCTCCGAAAAGAAGTACTTTCTCGTCGCGCTTCATTTCAACGCGCATCGCATCAGTAATCGCTTGGATCATTGTCATTTGAGCCATAACTTACTTCGACTCCTTTGCTGTATATTCTTCAAGCTGCTCTTTCAAGTTTGAAGGAAGTGTTTCGAACATGTTGTTGATGAAGTCCGAAACTTTTTGTTTTGGTTCTTTGTCAGCGAGGCTGATTGCTTCTTTAACGTCAGCTTTCGCTTGTTCGATGACTTCGTTCTCCATGTCTTCGTTCCAAAGCTTTTTGCCTTCGAGGAAGAGGCGGAAACGAACGAGTGGATCTTTCTCTTGGTACTCTGTGTCGAGTTCTTTTGTACGGTAACGCGTTGGGTCATCCCCTGCGAGCGTATGTGGTCCGTAACGGTATGTGAGTGCTTCGATGAGCGTCGGAGTTCCATCAAGTGCGTCTTTACGCGCTTGTTGTGTGGCGGCGAGGACAGCAAGAACGTCCATTCCGTCAACTTGAATTCCGTTGATTCCCGCTGCGACAGCTTTTTGCGCGATCGTTTTAGCTGCAGTTTGCTTCTCAACAGGTGTCGAGATGGCAAAGCGGTTGTTTTGAACGACGAAGATGGCTGGTGATTTGAATGCACCTGCGAAGTTCAATCCTTCGTAGAAGTCACCTTGTGATGAACCACCGTCACCCGTGTAAGTAATGGCGACGTTTGTGTTGCCGTTGCGTTTGAGGCCCATTGCCACACCCGCAGTTTGAATGATTTGTGCCCCGATGATGATTTGCGGCATCAAGACGTTAACGTCTTCAGGAATACGGTTACCTGCGACGTGACCACGTGAGAACAAGAACGCTTGATAAAGCGGTAGTCCGTGGAATACGAGTTGTGGAATATCACGGTAGCCTGGAAGGATCCAGTCTTGTTTGTCGAGCGCATATTGCGTCCCGATCATCGTTGCTTCTTGACCAGCCACTGGCGCGTAGAAACCTAGGCGTCCTTGACGGTTAAGCGAGATGGCACGTTGGTCCCAGATTCGTGTATAGACCATGCGGCGCATAAGCTCCTGAAGTTGCTCGTCCGTTACATCTGGCATTGCGTCTTGGTTGACGACTTCGCCCTTCTCGTCGAGAATACGGAACGTTTGGAAGTTTTCTTCCACGTTTTGAAGTACCTGAACGTTGTTCATTCGTTTCACCTCATCCTTTCAACTATGAGACAATTGTCTTTTTTGTGATCAAACACTACCTCAAATCTTAAGTGTATCTGTCCAAAAAAGCAATCTGTATTAACGTGATTCAGGAAAGTTGCACTTATCCTGCCGTTTCCTAGTCAGTATAAAACGGGTTGTTACAATAACGCAAAAAATATGCTCACTCCATAAAAACGCTTACATCAACACATCTTTCCCCTTATTTCGCCTCTGTATCATTTTCATTTCACCTTCTGTACCATCTAAGCGAAACGACTAATAAATATGATATAATTGGTCATATCGCAATGGGAAAGGAAGTTTTGCATGTTAACGATGAAAGATGTGATTCGTGAAGGAGACGAGCGGCTGCGCGCCCGCTCAATCGAAGTGCCGGTCCCACCGACGGTGGAAGACCTCGCGCTACTCGACGAGATGGAGACGTTCCTCGTCAACAGCCAAGACCCCGAGATGAGCGCGAAGTATGAACTTCGCGGCGGCGTCGGCATCGCCGCACCGCAACTCGGTGTCAATCGCCGTTTCTTCACGGTCTTGCTCCATGAAGAAGAAGAGACGTTCAAACTATCAATCTTCAATCCGAAGATTACGAGTCATTCGGTAGAACAGACGTATTTGAACGGCGGTGAAGGTTGCCTATCTGTCGACCGTGTCGTCAAAGGCAACGTGCCCCGCCATCGTCGCATCACGATTGAAGGGTTCGACCGTGACGGCGCCCCAATCAAATTGCGGCTTCGCGGTATGCGCGCCATCGTCTGTCAACATGAGCTCGACCATTTAGATGGGGTGCTCTTCTACGACCGCATCAACACGACCAATCCGTTAGAGACTTACGGTGAACCGATCTGAGGTGACGAGATTGAAGAAAAAGGCACTGTTGTTAGTATTCCCATTTTTGTTTCTTTTAATCGGGGGATGTGTCCGAATCGAATATGATGCGACCGTCCACTACGACCAATCGGTCACGTTAGAGACGACGTATGCCTTCCGCGACCATCCGGTCATGAAGTTGCTCAATTTGAGGCTCGATTGGGATACATGGAAACAACAGGCGAATGAGAACGGATATGCGACAAGGGACTACTCGAGTCAAGACGACTACGAAGGCATGGTGCTCAAGAAGACGTTCGACAACGTCGACGACCTTCAAAACATTAAAGAGGAATGGAAGACCGGTCCGGCCGGTATTCTCGTGCCACCCGATATGAAGTTCGATGTCAAAAAAGAGGATGGCATTTGGTTTGATTCTTACGTCATGAACACGAACCTCGACCTCCGGCTCGACCGCGTCGATTTGCCGGGGCTGAATTTAAGCGGCTCCCCGAAACAACTGGCCGAGCGCTATGTTCGCCAAGCCGATATCCGGTTCAATCTGACGGTGCCGACCGGTGTGTTCGTCGAAGACGGCACCGGGCTCGATGTACGGTCGATGAAACATGTCGAGTGGCAAGTGTACGGCGGCCGCCAAAACAATATGATGCTCGTCGCCCACGTGCCGAACGTGAAAGCATGGATCATCACAGGCGTCATCACCGTCGTCCTCGGCCTGGTCGCTTTCTTTGTCTGGCGGAAATATCGTCAAAACGTCGGCAATCCGGACAAGACGTCGATGCGTTCCCGTATCTTCGGGGCTTTCATCCTCGTCTTGACCCTCGCCTTGATTATCGTGACGATTCGAGAAGAGTTGACGACGGAACGGAAGTCCGAGGCGATTCGGCAGGCGGCGCAGACGGACGAGTTCATCCCGACGTTCGCCGTTCATGGATTGCTCGGGACCGACCGCACGTTCCTCCGCTTCTCGCAGTATATGGAACAGCGCGGGCTGGCGAAAGATGGTGCGCTCTGTACCGTGACGGTGAAAGGCGCGGTCGATTGTGTCATCAATGACTACAGCTCGAACCGACCAATCGTCCGAATCGAATACGAGGATGCCGAGGCATCGCTCAACAATCAGACGAAATGGTTAAACCTTGCCATCGAACGCTATAAACAGGAGCGCAACCGTTCGTTTGAGCGGATGTACTTGATCGGTCACAGCATGGGCGGTGTGGCAGCGGCGAACTATATCTTGAATCAAGATGAATACATCGTCGATAAGTTCGTGACGTATGATAGTCCGTTCGCCGGGACACGCCTCGCCAACTTCGGTCTGTCGGCCAGCAATTTCGGCATCAATACCGGCAGTCCGGCCATCCGGGACTTGTCCCCGAGTTCTGACGGGCTGCAGGCGTTCCAAGAAAAACTAGAGACGTGGCCTCGCTCCGTCCAAGTGTTCTCGTTCTCGGGACGCGGCGGCGAGTTCAATTTGATTGAGCCAGCGAGTTCGCTCTTGCTCGAGGAGTATACGAACAATATCGAGACGGAAACCGTCCCGTACGATCACTTCTCGCTCCATCGGAAGACAGACGTCCTCCGCGACACGGGCAAATTCCTTTATGAGTTCACGAACGAATTCAATCCAGTCGAAACGAATTGATGGAAAACTCGCCTTCGCATGAGGGCGGGTTTTGTTCGTGGTCATGCTCGTGTTGGTTCGTCCGTTCACGAACCAACAAAGCCCACCTTCTATTGAAGGCGGGCTTGTGTCAGTAGGTCATCGTCCACGTGAGTTTCTGGAGCCAATAAATTACATATTTCCCGATGGGCAAGTCGGTCTGAATCTCATCATAGGCGAGCGTATACGTCCCTTGCTCGTTGTTCCAGAGACGCTTGAAGTACCCGTCGATCTCTTGGATGAACGCGGTCTCCTCCGTCGTGACGACTTCGACATCTGCTTCCAAGTTGTAATCGTTCATGTTGCGGGTCGTATAGTTGCCCGACCCGATGACGACGACGCGACGGTCGCCTTCCACGTACAGCATCTTCGGATGATACTGCTCTTGGCCGACCTCGTACCAGCGAATCTCGATTTGTTCTGGGTTGACCGTGTTCAATTCCGCGGCGACCGGCAAGTTCGGCAATCCTGACTTGTCGCGCCCGAACGCGTTCGTATTCGGGTCAAGAATCAGTTTGACGAAGACACCGCGCTCGGCAGCCTCATGAATGGCTTGAATGATATTGCGGTCGGCCAAGTAGAACATGCCGATCCAAATCGTCTCGCCCGACTCCGCTTCTTCCATCGCATTGATGACGGCGTCCTGAATCTTGGATTCCGTGACGTAACGGATTTGCATCGGGCCCTCCGACGGTTCATCGCGCAGATTCGCGAGCTTCTCCTCGCTCGGGAAGCGTTCGGCATCCCCTTTCGAGAACGTCGCAATCGCTTCTTCCCCTTCGAGGATATCCGCTAAAATCGGTCCGTCGAGCCGCACCCCGACGTTCGAATGATAACCGCTCGCATCGTGCGGGTTGGCCGATAAGACGAAACCGTCATTCTCGGTGACCATCACTTTGCGGTGGTTCGCTTTCACGTTCAACAGTCGTAAATACGACCGAATCGTAATGTCCGGGGCCGATTTGGCCATCGGATTCGGCAACCAGCCGTTCTGACTGTCGCCGAACCATTGGAACCCGATGCGATAAAGCGTCGAATACAAGATGTTCGGGTCGCGGAGCGCATCGAGGTTCGTATACACAATCTCCGCCCCCGCTTCCTTCAAGACGTCTAAATGGTCAGCCGCGTGACCGTTGTAGGTCGTGTTAATCTCGTCCGTAATTAAGACGACGTTCATGTCGGGATAGGCCTTCATCTGTTCGAGCAACGCTGTTGACAAACTGGCCGTGATGTCCGGATATTGTCGGTCTTCGTTCGAATATGGGTTGAATAAGAAAAAGTCCATGACGATATATTCCCGCGCCTCGCGGATTGACCGCTCGACGTCTTGAAAAATCTCTTGCTCGTTCACTTCCGTGTCTTCCCCTTGATGCGTCAAATCAGCTAGAAAATCGATTTGGTCATCCGAAATCGCGACCGGTTCCGACGCACGTGACACCCCTTCCGGTAGCGGCTTGACTTGATGGTATACCATCGTGATGAGGAAGAGTAAGGCGAATGCGGCCAGGCCCCATTTCAACCAGCCTTTCTTCCGTTTCTTGCGTTCCATAAGGCATCATCTCCTTTATTATTGTCCTCTAAAAAACGGGCTGTAGTCCCCTACAGCCCGCTCGTTCATACTTCCATGATGATCGGAAGAACCATTGGGTGTCTTCGTGTTTTTTGTGCCAAGTATGGCGTGAGTGTATCCGAGACGAGTTGTTTCAACTCCGACCACTTCATCTGTTTGTTCGACAAGCCTTGCTCGACCGTCTTCTTGAGCAAACGCTCGCCATCCCGAATCAAGCTACCCGATTCACGCATATAGACGAAGCCGCGTGAAATGATATCCGGACCTGAGACGAGTTTACGCGTCTTGCCGTCAATGCTGATGACGACGACGACGAGTCCGTCCTCTGACAGGATACGACGATCGCGCAAGACGATATTGCCGATGTCCCCGATGCCGTTCCCGTCGACGTAGACGGCGTTGGCCGAGATTTTCCCAGTGATGGCGGCCGAGTCGGCGTCAACGGCGAGCACTTCACCATTATCCATGATGAAGCTGTTCTCTCTCGGGATTCCGACCGACTCAGCGAGTTCGGCGTGTTTCACCAACATGCGATACTCTCCGTGAATCGGCATGAAGAATTTCGGGTTGAGGAGACGGATCATGAGCAATTGTTCTTGTTGCGAACCGTGACCCGACGTATGGATGTTCGTCAACTTGCCGTAGACGACGTCCGCACCGGCTTTATACAATTGGTCGATCGTCTTCCCGACCGAGATGGCGTTCCCCGGAATCGGAGATGACGAGAAGATGACCGTGTCGCCAGGAATGATTGATACTTGACGGTGTGTCCCGTTGGCGATGCGGCTGAGCGCTGCCATCGGCTCGCCTTGTGAACCGGTACAAAGAATCGCCACTTCATGCGGCTCGTAGTTCCGTAACTGATTCGCTTCGACGATCATACCTTTCGGGACGTTGATGAAGCCGAGCTCTTGCCCGATTGTCATGACCTTGTCCATCGAGCGACCGAAGATGGCCAAATGGCGTCCTGTCTCGGCACATGCGTCGACGACTTGTTGCAGGCGATAGATGTTCGAGGCGAACGTCGCAAAGATGATGCGCCCTTCCGCCTTCCGGAACGTCTCGCTGATCGTGCCGCCGACAACTTTTTCACTCATCGTGAAACCTTCGACTTCCGCGTTCGTCGAATCGGACAAGAGGCAAAGCACGCCTTCTTTCCCGATGTCTGCCATCTTGGCGATGTCAGCCGGTTCACCGACCGGGGTGAAGTCGAACTTAAAGTCGCCGGTATGAACGATATTTCCTTGCGGCGTCTTCACGACGACACCGAGCGAGTTCGGAATCGAGTGAGTCGTGCGGAAGAACGAGATGCTCGTCTTTCTGAACTTGACGATCGTGTCCTCGTCAATCTCATGCAGTTCCGCTTCACGGAGCAACCCGTGCTCTTCGAGTTTCACTTTAATCAAGCCGAGCGCGAGTTTTGTCGCGTAAATCGGGAGCTTCACTTGTTTCAAGAGAAACGGGATGCCTCCGATGTGGTCTTCGTGACCGTGGGTAATGAATACCCCTTTGACTTTATCTTTGTTTTTAATCAAGTACGAGTAATCAGGGATCACGTAGTCGATTCCAAGCAAGTCATCCTCCGGGAACATGACGCCCGCATCGATGACGATGATTTCATCTTGGAATTGAACAACGTACGTGTTCTTCCCGATTTCTCCGAGTCCGCCTAATGCAAACACAGCTGTTTGGTGGTTCTTTACAAACTTCATTTAATCTCTCCTTACTACAAGTAGTTGATGTTCATCTATGTGAAACATAAGTGATTCTCGCAATATAATTACGTTCCGTAAGATTCTTTCTTCATTATAGCTCATATTGTGACAATATTTCACTAATGACGTAAGATTGAGGGCGGTTTCTCGATTTCGTGTTATGCTTTTTAGCATACAACTGACTTATTCAAGACAGAGAAAGCATGGTGAAGAAAAATGGAAGATAAGAAAGTAGTCTTTTTTGACATCGATGGCACGTTGCTCCATGAAGGGTCGTACATTCCCCCTTCGACGATTGCGGCCATTCAGCAGCTGCGTCACAACGGCGTCGAAACGTTCATCGCGACGGGGCGTGGCCCGGCGATGTTATCCGATATCCCAGAACAGCTCGGCATCGACAGCTTCGTCTGTTACAACGGACAAATCGTCGTCCACCAAGGCGAGGTCGTCTATCGGAACACGTTGCCGACCGACGCGCTCCGTCGCTTGACCGATCATGCCGGCTCAAACGACCATACGCTCGTCTATCTCGGACAACATCGTGGCGGTGCGACGAAAGCGAACGACCATGTCGTCGAACAGTCGCTCGGCGAACTCGACATGCCGATTCCGACATATGACCCGAACTTCCATATCGAACAGGCCGTCTATCAGACGCTCCTCTATTGCACGCCTGAAGAAGAGCATCATTATGTGGACGCGTATGGCGAGTTTGATTTCATCCGCTGGCATCCGCACGCCATGGACGTCATCAACCGTGGCGCCAGCAAAGCCGACGGTATCCGCCATTTCATCGAGACGAACGGCTACCGACTCGAGAATACGTACGCATTCGGCGACGCCTTGAACGATTTGGCGATGCTCCAATACGTCGGAACCGGCATCGCCATGGGCAATGCCCGTGTCGAAGCGAAAGAAGTCGCCGACTTCGTGACGAAGTCGATTCTCGAAGACGGCATCGAGTACGGCTTAAAATCAATGAAGCTCATCTAATGAAAAACGAGAGGCGCACGCCTCTCGTTTTTTTATCTGGACCGAAGTGTACGTTCGAGTCGATCCAAGTCCGTGTCTTTTCCGATGATGATCAAGATGTCCTCTGGCAAAATCATCTCGTCGGCTTGCGGTGAGATGATGACGTCGTCATTGCGGCGCACCGCGACGATGTTGACGCCGTATTTGGCGCGAAGGTCTAAATCGATGAGCGACTTGTTCGACAATTTGTCTGACGCTTTAATTTCAACGATCGAGTGCTCGTTCGAGAGTTCGAGGTAGTCAAGGATGCTTTGGCTCATCAATCCGTTCGCAATCCGAATGCCCATGTCACGCTCTGGGTGGACGATGTTATCGGCCCCGATGCGGCGCAACACTTTCTCGTGATAATCATTCGTCGCCTTGACCGTGATGATTTGAACACCGAGCTCTTTTAAGATGAGCGTCGTCAAAATCGAGGCTTGGATGTTTTCACCGATGGCCACGATCACGTGTTCAAAGTTGCGAATGCCGAGACTTTTCAATACGTTCTCGTCGGTCGTATCCGCGATGACCGCATGTGTCGCCAATCCCATAAACTCGTTGACGCGTTCTTCATCGGCATCAATCGCCAACACATCGTAACCGTTCGCCGACAGTTCACGAACGATCGAGCCGCCAAACCGTCCTAATCCGATGACTGCAAATTCACCTGTCATAATTTCATACATCCCTTTCCTACGCTGTTTCTGTTCTCGATTCTTCGTACAGTGTAACCGATTCCCTTCAAAAAAACTATATAAAAAAAGACCGGAAAATCCGGTCTTTACGCTTTACCACTCGAACGCTTTCCACGTACGTAATCATTGTCGAACAAGAACAGGCGTAGTAAGAGATACAGCGCCGGTACGAGCAAGAGCAATCCGAGGATGAAGACGACGACGAGGGCGATGGCCATCGACTCGTTGACGACGCTTCCGTTGATGTCGATGTACGGATAAAGGATGTACGGCAAGTGCGTATAACCGTATCCGAACCAGGCCATAAAGAACTGACCCATGACCATCAAGAACGCGAGGCCGTAGTTGCGTTTCATGTAGACGAGCGCAACCGCTATAGCGAAGAAGATGAAGCTTGTGGCGAACCACCACCAGTTGCCGGCTAAGATACTCTCATAATGCCAAGCCGCCTGCGACTTCAACCCGAAGAAGACGAGGCCCGACGCGATAATCGTCGGTACACTCCAGAACAAGGCCCATTTCCGAACGAGCGGGACCGCCTGGGCGTCACGCGCCTTGTCGGCATAGAACAAGAGGAACATGGCACTAATATAGAGCACCGACACGATGGCCAAGATGACGACGGTCCAAGAGTAGAAGTTGGTGAACAACTTCATGCCGTCAAAGAAGACGCCGGACTCGGTCTCATTGATGAATCCGCCTTGGCTGACCGTGAGCACGGTCGACATCGACGCCGGGATTAACAATCCGGTCGCACCATACAAGAACATATAGAACGTGCTCTCTTTTGAGCCATAGTTGGCGAACGCGTAGAAACTACCGCGAATCGCCAACAGAATCAACACGACCGAGGCCGGTACGAGAAGCGCCGTCCCGTAATAGTACGCCGTGTCCGGAAAGAACCCGACGATCCCGACGAAGAAGAAGACGAAGAACACGTTCGTCACTTCCCACGTCGGCGATAAATACCGTGCAATCAGACGGTTGATCTTTTGGTCCCGCTTCGTGTACTTACTATAGAAAGCGAAGAAGCCGGCACCGAAATCAATCGATGCGACGATGAGATAGCCGTACAAAAACGTCCATAGTACGGCAATCCCTAATTCTTGAATCTGCATGTCATACCCTCCGATCACACTTCATCTGCGAACATCGCTTCACCGCGATGCTCCGATTGTTTTAGTTCTTTCCCTACTGGGTTGTCCTTGAACAGACGAGTCAAGACGAGTACCGTGACCACGCCAAGAACTGCATACAGGATCGCAAAGGCGATAAGCATCCATCCTACGTTTGCCGATGTCGTCGCCGCTTCACTCGTGCGCATCAAATCGTAAAGCGCCCACGGCTGACGGCCGAACTCTGCGAAGAACCAACCAAATTCGATGGCCATCATCGCGAGCGGACCGCCTGCGGCGATGGCGATGAGCATCGGTTTACTGAATTGAGGCAGCCGCTTGATATACCGTCCGAGCACGAACAAGAACGAAATCAAGGCCAGTAACATCCCAATCCCGACCATCGCGTCGAACAGATAGTGGATGAACAGTGGAGGTTGATCTTCTTTCGCAAATTCATCAAGACCGGTCACCTCGTAGTTCGGGACACCGCCCGCTAAGATTGACAAGGCGTACGGAATCTTCAAGGCGCCACGTACTTCGTAACCGCCCGCTCCGTCTTCTTCAAGCCATCCGCCTAAAATCAGTTCGGCTTCCGAGGAGGTTTCAAAATGCCACTCCGCCGCCGCCAATTTGTCTGGCTGGTACTTCGCCAAGTATTTACCTGAGAAGTCACCGACGAGAGCAGTCGCAATCGCGAAGATGAGCGCTACCGTCATCGTCAAACGAAGACCTTTTTTATGATACTCGATTGACAACTTGTCGAGTTGGTTCCGTCGTTGACGGAGCAACTGGACAGCGGCGATGGCCGCTAAAATGAAAGCCGATGTCAGAATGGCCGACGTCAAGACGTGCGCCATTTTTGTCGGCATCGCCGGACTGAACATCGCCTCGAGCGGACTCACGTTGGCGAGTCGGCCATCGACGATATCAAATCCGACCGGCTGGTTCATGAAGCTGTTGACGGTCGTAATGAAGAACCCTGAGAACAAAGCTCCGACCGCGACCGGAATCCCGACAAGCATATGATGCCACGGGTTTTTAAACCGATCCCACGTGTACAAGTAAATCCCGAGGAAGATCGCTTCAAAGAAGAAGGCGAACGTTTCCATGAACAGTGGAAGTGCGATCGTTTGACCGGCGACCCGCATGAGGTTCGGCCAAAGTAAAGACAGCTGGAGCCCGATTGCCGTACCTGTCACGACACCGACCGCTACTGTGACGACGTATCCCCGTGACCACCGACGGGCCATCAAGGTGTATTTCGGATCTTTCTTTTTAATACCTAGAAATTCTGCCAATAAAATGAGTAATGGAACCCCGACGCCGATTGTGGCAAATATCACGTGGAAACCCAACGTGAGTGCCGTTAACGCCCGGCTCATCAGGACAGGATCTTGAAACATCTATTGATTACCTCCTATCTCTCTCTAGCGCGTTAAACCAATGTGCACCGCGCAACATCACAGATGATTTCCCTTGGATACCCTTATCATAATGATTTTATATAGCGCTGTAATGTCTCAATGCTTGAGTTCGCAAAATGTTCACATTTGAGCAAGCTTAACAAAATCGACGCTTTACAACTCTTACTTTTTTCCCAAATCTTTAACGATTCACGCACAATTCTACACATTTCATACAAAAAAGCGGACACCGTCGTGTCCGCTTGCTTCATTTAATGATGGCCGTTCTAAAGAAATGATCGAACAATTCGATGGCGACATCGATGGCCCGTTCATCCGGATTGAGCGTCGATTGATGAAGACCCGACCCCATATCGTTCACACCGAGCCAGACCATAAACCCAGGTACTTGTTTCAGCATGTATCCGAAATCTTCCCCGGTCATGGCCGGGACGCACGTCTTGTAAGAGTATCCGACTTCCTCGACCGCTTCTTCGAATTGGAACAAATACCGCTCGTCATTGACGACCTCGTGGTAGCGGTTGCCGAACTCGAGGTCGATGTGGACGTTATACGTCATCTCCACCCCGGCGATGATTTGACGGATGCGCCGTTCGAGCACGACCATTTCCTTGTCCGACAAGGCCCGAATCGTTCCGTCGAGTTTCGCCGTGTCCGCGATGATGTTCTCTTTCGTCCCGGCCGTCACTTTCCCGATTGAGACGACGGCGCTGCCCATCGGGTCGATGTTCCGCGAGACGATTGTTTGCAGCTGCATAATCAACGCGGCCTGGACAATCACGGCATCAATCCCGGCGTGCGGGAAGGCACCGTGACCGCCTTTTCCATGAATCGTCAAATGTAACTCACGCGCACTCGCGAACAGTACACCCGGACGCGACGCGATTGTGCCGACCGGATATTCCGGCGCGACGTGCAGTCCGAACATCGCATCAGGGCGGAAGTGATAAAACAATTCCGACACGGCCATCGGTTCGGCTCCACCCGGACCTTCTTCGGCCGGTTGGAAGAAGATGACAAGGTGGTGGTCGAGCGGCTGCTCAACGGCCCGTTTAATCAATCCGAGGGCAATTGCCATGTGGACGTCGTGGCCACAGGCGTGCATCATCCCTTCATGAATCGAGGCGAACTCGAGTCCCGTCTCTTCCGTAATCGGCAAACCGTCCATGTCGGCCCGGTACCCAATCGTCTTCTCACCGACGAGTCCGTCGATGCGGACGAACAAACCGGTGCGCCAATGCGAGATGTGTACCCGCGGCGAGTTCAACGACCGAATCAGCTCCTCGAGCGTCGCTTGTGTCTTGAACTCTTCATAGCCTCGTTCTGGAATCAAATGTAACTGCCGTCTTGCCTCAATTGCCCAACTCATTCCACACTCTCCTTTGTCACTTCATCAACAATTTCCCAAAACGCCTTCACTTGCGCGAGCTCGAGCATCGACTCGGTCGAGAGCATCCACGTGTCCCGGACGAGCGGCGTCCCGTCCGACGACGTGAGCGGAATCTTATTGATTTCCTCCACATCACGAATCGTCGACTCGGGTAAAATCGCGAATCCGATTCCGTGTAACGCCATCTGTTTGCACGTCTCGATTTGGTCGACGACGAGCGTTGTGAGCGGCGGGCTCGAGAAGCGCTCTTGCCACCACTCCAAAATTTCTTGATAGTACGTCGAGTCACTCTTGAATTGAATGAACGAACGCTCGTTGTTTTTTAATTGTTTTAAATCGGTCATCCGCAAGTCGACCAGGTGGAGCGAATCCGAGAACAGTTTCATCTTCTCGCCGCGCCAATCCGGATTCCCGCGAATGATGCCGATATGGAAATTTTCCTCTAGCATATAGCGCATCATCTCGCTTGACCAGCCTGTCACCAGTTTGACCCGGACCGACGGATACCGCTCGACGAATCGTTTCAAGACGCGCGGTAGCCAATACTGCCCCATGATGGATGCGACGGCAATTTTTAAAGTACCATACACCTCACCTTGTTGCGCTGTCAACTCTCCGCGCAGCTCCTGCTCTTCGCTATACATCTTCTTCGCGAAGTCGATAATTTTTTCACCGTCCGGCGTCAGTGCGAGGCCCCGTGTCGAACGGACGAAAATTTTCTTGCCCCACTGATGCTCGATTGTGACGAGACGCTGACTGAGTGCGGGCTGGGAGACGAACAGGCGCTCCGCCGCTTTACGCATATTCAACTCTTCGGCGAGGACGATTAACACTTCCACTTCTGATACTTGCATGACGTCACCTATTTCTCTATCGTTTCAAAGATTGTATACTGGATACGTTATTGTTTCACTGTATCATATCATGTTTGTCGATTAGTTTTGAATTGTCAGGAGGAAATCAGATGCAACGTCATCATTTTGCCTTTATTGTCGCCACGATCGCGACGCTCGGCAGTCTTTATTTCTCAGAAATCATGCTGTATGTGCCATGCAAGTTATGTTGGTTCCAACGCATATTTATGTATCCGCTCGCCATCTATTACTTGACGGTGCTGCTCTCGAACCGTTCCGTGAACAAATTGTTCGTCGGTCTCATGGCCGGTGCGGGGTGGGCGATTGCGCTCTATCACGTCATTCTCGAACGCATCCCGAACGGTGACGCGTTCTGCAGCAACGACTGTTTGATTCGTTGGGTGAACTACTTCGGGTTTCTCACAATCCCGTTGCTCAGCTTGATTGCGTTCACGCTCATCTTGCTCATCCAATTCGTGCCGACACGCGCGAAGCGCTAATCTGTGATACACAAAAGAACCGGTCTATCGATCGGTTCTTTTGTTTGATTTATTATTGCTTTGGCCGGCATCCTTCGTTCCTGGGGCGATGCGGATGCCTCCGCAGCGCGAATCGCGCTTTACGGGGTCGTCCTTGCATCGCTCTCCCCTAGGAGTTCGGTTGCCGGCTTTTGGCATCGATTGATCTGTAGCGTAGGGAAGTCCCTTCGATCCGGCCCGTGGCGCCCTGACTCATGCAGGAAATCAATCCGACGAAGACCCCGCAGTGCCGGATTCGGCGCGAGGAGGCTTCGGGATTGCCTGCTGAAAGCATGGGCGCCTAACGGGACGGTTCGAAAGCTATCACATAAAAAAGAACCAGCCGGGGCTGGTTTTTAACATCACTGCCACCACTCGTCATAGAGCGAGGCCGGCATATGGTGCTTATGGCGTGACCGTTTGAAGATCGTCTCAATCCGTTCGGCGATGGCCGGATCGACCGACTTCCCTTCGAGGTAATCATCAAGTTGATCATATGTCATCCCGAGGGCGACCTCGTCCGGGAGTCCCGGTTTGTCATCTTCCAAATCAGCCGTCGGTACTTTGTAAATCAAGCTTTCATGCGCTTCAAGTTCATGGAGCAACGCTTTCCCTTGGCGTTTGTTCAATCCAGTGAGCGGCGTCAAATCGGCTGCCCCGTCCCCGTGCTTCGTGTAAAAACCAGTGACATATTCGGCCGCATGGTCCGTACCGACGACGAGGGCACCGTATGTGGCCGCGATGTCGTATTGCACTTTCATCCGCTCGCGCGCTTTCGTGTTGCCTTTATGGAAGTCGCCGAGCTCGAGTCCAGTCGCTTCATGGAACGCGTTGGCCGATGCATCGACGGCCGGTTTCACGTTGACCGTGAACGTCTTGTCCGGTCGAATGAAATCGAGAGCACGTTTGGCGTCGGCCTCATCATGCTGCTCGCCGTACGGGAGACGGACGGCGTAAAATGTATAGTCCGCGTTCGTTTCCTCTCGCAATTCTTCCATCGCCAGTTGACAGAGCTTGCCCGCGAGCGATGAATCCTGTCCTCCCGAGATGCCGAGGACGAGCCCGTTCGCGCCTGCCCGTTTGACGTAAGCCTTCAAAAAGTCGATCCGGCGACGAACCTCTTCGGCCGGATTGATGGATGGTTTGACGTGTGTCGAATCGATGATATGTTGCTGCATTCTCAACTTCCTCCCTATCTAATATCGGTTTGCCTAATTGTCTGACAATCTATGGATGCCGTCAACTTGTTTCATTCCCGAAACAAAACGACGGAAACCTAGGTTTCCGTCGTCCGGTTATTGAATTCGGAACGATGCGACGTCGCCGCCGATAGGTGTCATCTCCAAGAATAATGCTTTTCCTGCCGGTGGTTCTTCATCCATCAAGACACCAAACGTAAAACCGCCGCTCGTCACTTCGGCCGCACCTTGGGCATACAGATTATGACCGTCCGAGACGCTCCACTCGAATTCTTCGACGTCTGTATATCCAGAAACGTCAATCGTGTTACCGTTCAATTTGATAGCCACGTCGCGGAATGAACCGTCCGTTTGCGCGGGCTGGTCGCTCGGCTCTTCAGCCGGTTCCTCTGTCGTTTCTTCCGTCGTTTCATCGGCCGGCTCTTCCGGAGTTTCTTCCGTCGGTACCTCGGCCGCTTCGACGGTCAGCGACTGCTGATCTGTGACCGCCATCTCAGGGGCACCTTCAACTTGGGCGAGACCGACGAAATCGACCGTATATTCTCCCGCTTCGAGCGTGAGTGGGAACATTTCGTCGAACACTTTCTTCTCGCCTGGTGCCCATGTCTCTTCAATAATCGATTCCGTGAACATATATTCACTGCCGTAATCGAAGATGGTCGTGTCCCCGTTCATCACCGTCATCTGAAAGCGTTGCGACGAATTGAACGTCACGTTGACGGGCTCCTCGTTCGGATTCGTCATTGACACGGTTGCCGACAATTGTTTGGACTCGGCATCATAGCTCACGTCCGTCTCGAGTGTCAATAAGGCAGGCGGTGTCGACGTGTTACCGTCCACATCGCTCGGGTTCGCTTCTTCTTTGCTGCAAGCCGCGACGACTAACATCATCGCCGTAACGATTGCCAATAACCAAGTTTTCTTCACGTATCCCACTCTCCTCTGAAAAATAAAAAAACGTCTATAGCACTAGTGTATACGTTCGTGCAGACGTTTGTAATGGGTTTACGGATATTATTCACCTTTATTATGAAACTTGGACGTTTTCCACGTATTGCTGCCATCCTGTCATGAACAACGCGTCAGCGACATCGATATCGGATCGAACTTGTGCAGAGATCGAGAACGTCTCGCTGTGAATCGACTCAAAGATGACCGTGATCATACCATCGACGACTTCCTTATAGGCTACGAGTTCTGGTGTTTCTGCAAAAAGCATCATGAGTGTGGCTCCTTTTCGGTTATAAGATATGTATAGTGTATCAACGATTATATTGAGAAGAACGTCCCATCGTTCGACAGGCCAAAAGACCCGTTTACCCAACTGTCGAATTACTGGTATCGATTGTTAGGCTTTTGGATGAATTATCAAATTATTCGTGCAAAAAGAGAGACGAACCGCATTCCGGTTCGTCTCTCTTCCTGTAACTGTAAAAATAATTAAATTCAAGATTGTCGAATGATTTGTTACTTCGTTCGGTTTGAAATTTGTTGCCACACTGTCCCGAGCGCCGTTTCACCGCTCGTGATCCGTTCTTTCGCGAGGCGTGCCTGCAACGAGACCTCGAACTCACGATCGTCTTCGGCGATTTTGAGGGCAGGCACGGCCTGTTCATCTCCACAGTCGAACAAGAAGCGAGCGGCCCGCCAGCGGACGAGCTTGCTCTTGTCTTTGAGCGCCTCAATCATCGAGGGTTGCGACTGTGGCAACGCCCAATCCGATACCGTATCGCCGGCCGTACGGCGGACGATCGGTGACGAGTCGACAAGTGCCTGCTCGATATACGTGACATACTCTTCCCGATTCTCTTCGAACATACCAATCATGACGACCGCTTGTCGACGAATGGCCATCACCTTGTCTTCGAGGGCGCGGCGGAAGTACACCATGTTGTCCGGGGTAATCTCGAGCTCGTCCAAGAATGCCAAACGCGCTTTCCAATCGTCTGATTGCAATTGGTTCGCATTGGCCTCATAATCGGCTTCCCGACCGAACGCCCGGGCGACGATGCGGGCGACCCGCTCTTCCGGATACGCCGCCTCGAGCTCTTCTTGCGCGACGACGCTCACGTCTTCGAGTTCGCCGTAACGCGGGGCTTGTTCGACCCAGCGTCGGTCTTGAATGACGTTTTTCACTTGGGCCTGCACGTCGAGTGCGGCATCGACAAACCGTTTCGACAGACCGACCCGTTTTTCCGAGTCGCCTTTGACGAGTTTCAATTGCATCGGGACGTCGAGAACGAACTGGACCGAGACGTGGACCGGTTCATAGTCCGCCGCCATTTGACTCGCCTCGACTTCCGGCACGTCTTCCCCGAACGCGCGACGAATCTCGTTCATGACGTCGTGCCAATCATGTTTCGGATGACGTTCGACGGCGAGGAAGTCAGAGACGGCATAGACCGACTTGACCCCACGTAAGCCGACGATGTCCTCAATGATTGGCGGCATGTCACGGCTCGCCTTGTCGTACGTGACACCTCGGCCCGTGAACGCCGGTTCGACGATAATCTTCAAGTTATTTGGACTTGGCGTTGGTTCGATTGCTACTAATTTCATCCTCATCACCTCACTCTCAATCGTGACGAAAACGACAAAAAAACGCAAGCGAGTCGCTTGCGTCGTGAACATCAAAATAGGGCGATGAACTGTTGGAGCGAATACTCGTTTCCTTCGACGGTGAACGTATCATCTTCTGACACGGGCTCGAGGAAGAATCGCTTCTCTCCATCGGCCTTGACGTATCCGAAGATATGGCTCGTTTGATAGAACAATTCCACAATCGTCACCCGGCCGAACGTCATCCCATCATTGATGATTGCCCGGTCCTCCAACTCGCCGCCATTATACAGTTCAATATACGTTTGCATGTTTGTCGTCGCTCCTTTTGTGTTTGTTTTCACAATTCATTTCTATCAAACAATCAGGGCGACTTCAAGTTAATTTTTTGCGTGACGCTTCCAAAAATCAATCCAGTTATAATACTCCGATAACACTCGGTCAATTTGCTGGCGTGACTTCTCATCATGCAATCCAGTCTCATCAATCTTTTCTTTGCAATGGGTAATGAAGATTTCATTTCCTGGTAAAACATTAGCTCGATTTGTGGCAAATACTTGACGGAGATGAATTTGACATCGCGCTGTCCCGAGCATGCCCGGAGACGCCCCGGCAATCATGACCGGTTTCTCACGGAGCGGCGTGCCTGGTTCGAGCGACAGCCAATCGATTGCGTTCTTCAACACACCCGGGATGCTGTGGTTATATTCCGGGGTAACGACGAGCAATCCGTCCGCCTCGCGCACGGCTCGTTTGAAGTCACGTATGACGTCGGGCTCGTCTGGATCGATCAAGTCATCGTTATAGAGCGGCATCTCAATCGAAGCAATCTCGACGTGGAACCGATCATGCCCGAGCTCGATGATCGAATGGAGCAGCGCCGTGTTGTATGACGCCTTACGAAGACTTCCTGATACGGCAACGAGTTTGAATTTAGACATCCTGTACCTCCTTAAACCAATCATTGATGAGTCGTGCTTCAATCTCTGGTGCTTCCATCATACCCATATGGCTATAAGGCACACTCTCGCGTGTATGGCGCTCTGCCCCGAGGAAAGCGCGGGAGCTGTCCATATTCGGATCTTTGTCACCATAGATGAATAGACCCGGCAGTTCGGTCGACCGGACAGTCTCTGTCTCATCGGCACGGTCGCGGATGGCCATCTGGGCGGCGATCACCCCTTCTTTGGACGTCTCGTACCCGATCTGTTTCGCCCGTTCGATTAATGCGTTGTCCGAGTCCGATGCGAAGACACCCGGAATCATCGTATCGATGAACGGATGCACCCCTTCTTCCATCACGCGTTCAATCGCTTCATTCCGCTTCGCTTTGGCCAGGTCTGAATCTGCCGCCGCTGTCGAATGAATCAATCCGAAGCCGGATAGCGCGGCCGGATGGCGACGGACGAGGTTGGTCGTGATATAGCCCCCGAACGAATGACCGAGCACAATCGGACGCTTGAGTTCGCGCAGTTCCATCTCCGCAAGCACCCAATCCGCAAACTGATCCATCGTCTCCGGTCCGGCCTCGGTCCCGGCATGTCCCGGTAGCGTCAGCGCGTATACGTCCGCGTCAAGCAACGGGATGAGTTCCTCAAAATAGTCAGGTGACCCACACAATCCATGTAACAGCACAACTTGTCTCAACGTCATTCCCCCCTTTCGTTCCATTCGTCTTTCAAGAGACGGTACATCGTCAAATCCATGAAGCGGCCATGACTATAGGCATAGTCATGGAGCAGCCCTTCCTCCGTAAAGCCGAGTTTTTGCACCAACCGATTCGATCCTTCGTTCCCCGGGGCGACGAGTGCCGAGATGCGATGAAACTTGAACTCGTCAAACCCGTATCGGATGACGGCCGACGCCGCCTCGAACGCGACACCCCGACGCCAATGGCTCGGCGCGACCTCGAAGCCGATTTCGGCTCGGAAATACTGCGGCGTCCAGTTGTGGAAGCCGATTGTCCCAATCAGTTCGTTCGTATCGCGGTCACAGATGGCCCAGCGAATCGCTTTTCCTTGTTGAAACTGATCTTTGAAATAGGCGATGACGTTCTTTGCCTCGTAGACGGCTAGTAAAGGATCGGACCCGTAATAACGCATCACTTCCTCGGTCGAAAGAATCACATAGAGCGCCCTCGCGTCACGGGGTTCGAGTTCCCTTAAGATGAACCGACTCGTCACGAGCTCGGGAAAGCTTTTTTTCAACCCCCACATATGGAATCCGCCTTTCTGCTTCTTTTCCTCAATTATAACCATTTTCCCAAAAAAACCATCATCCCAATCCTCTATAACCGCTCAAACATGGCGCACCACGAACGGATTTGCTAAAATCAAACTATAGTGACTTCGAACTGAGGGGATAAATATGTCAAAACAGTTGTTCTATATTAAACAAGACCGAGAACTGCAACGTTTTACACTGCATGGCGTGACGTTAAACGATGTCACCGAGGCGTTATCACTCGCCCGCCCGATGATTATTTGTCGGACGGACATAAAAGGGATGCGACAGTCGTCCCGGACCCGGTTCCGCTATATCGAGGCGCACGAACTGTCGACGTTCTCGACCAAGTATTTAAATAACCAAACGAGTTTCACCGCCATCGACTTCCCTGACTATCATCTGCTTGAATCGTTATCGGACCACGAGATCGCTGAAATCTTATTCCTCAGTCACATGGAACGAGGCTTAAAAGGACCGTTCCTGAACTCGATTCAAAACGAGATTGCCTTCTTCAACGAATCGAACGATCGTCATAGCAGCCTGTACATAAGAGACTGGTCGACGATCTCGCATTTCTTGCAGAGCGTGTTGCAAAGCAAGCTCGACCGTGACATTCGCAATATCAGTTTCGTCCCGATCCCGCTCCCGGTCATCAATGAGATTTTGGCGCTGTCACCGCAAGGCTTGATCATTGATTTCGATCATACGAAACGGAGCCTCTTCAATCGCCAGGTGTCGATTGCCTTCTATGTCGCCGGACGTTACGAGGACATGTCGGTGCTCGAAGAGGACTTTGATGCGAAGAAAGAATCGATCGCATTGAAAGGACAATTGACGTATCGCCGACGGACGTGGGAGATTGAACGATTTTGAGTTCATCCATGCTATAATCTTTGTCGAACCTGATTCAATCAGGTTCTTTTTTGTTATCCCGCTCATACGGATTACGTTTCAAATCCCATTGCCAAGCGTCTGGGACACTATTTTTAAAAATTGATAACAAATTGTCTTAATTTTTCGTTAAATTAACTCTTTTCTTTTATCGAGAGGAGGGTATACTAGGAATAACCTTCTGGAGGAATGGAAGGCAATATAGAGAAAGCGAGGTGAAAATCTATTCATCACGCGGATGGATAGATACACGAGATGGAACAACTGAAAGTACAGGGAATGTCTTCGTTCACCAAGTTTGCGACGAATGGAAAAATGCTGAAACTAAAAGATGCAGTAGCCGGCGAGCAGCGGATTTCGCTTCAAGAAGCGACCGATATTCAAGTCTCGATGCTCGACGAGGACCATTCGCGCTTCACTATATTCGGTCAGTCACACCCACTTGTCGAACTGACCCTTCCTCACCACTCTTGTGAAGTGTTACATGCCTGGTTATTACACAAGTTAAAACGACAAAAAATCAAGTTGGCTTCGAACGCCTAAACAAACAAAGCGCGTTCCTCTTATGAGGACGCGCTTTGTTTGTTTTTTCGATAAATCGTCACGCCGCCGTGTTTCGCTTCACCGACGACTTCAAACAGCCAGCCCTTGTCGACCAAGAGCGAACGGACCGTCAAAAAATCGTCTCTCGGGACGATGAGTTCGTCGACCGTTCCATCGAGAAGTTCTTGAATCTTAGCTTCCCAGTCGTTCATTTCACTTCATCCCTCTCCGTTTATTGTCGGTTCGCCCAGGCGAACAGCCGCTCACCCGTCTGCATCACATCTCCCGGCTCGAAAACATCTTCCGGCACATGGGGATGTGACGCGATCGGCTCATCGATGGCGAGCACGACCGCTTCCCCGAGCGCCCGCTCTACATAGTCCGCTACAAATGCAAGCCGGTCAGCGTACGTTTTCGGTGCGGCAGCGTCGAGGGCGGCAGCATAGGCTGCATCGACTTCGTTGTCCTTCAATAAGACCTCTCCCGCTTCGAGAATGGCAAACGGCGGGACCGCGTCGACGTGAAACACCTCGTAGGCGCGATATGCCTCCTTATCACACGACAAGAGCGGTACGAAGCGCCGTTGTCCCGTCCACTTCTTTAGCTGGAACAACGTCCGCATCGCCGTGAACGATTTGGCGCCTGACGCATCCTTTTCGACCAAAATCGTCGGGGCATCGGCCGCGTCCGCTCGATGTTGGTCCATGAACAACCATGTTTCGACTTGTGAGACTAAAATCAATTTCGTTTCCTCCTTATCAGCTCCGACGCCGCCACGATGACGAGCGCGACGAGCCAGCCACCGATGACGTCACTGAAATAGTGTACGTTCAAGATGACCCGGCTGAACGAGACGGCGAGCACCATTGTGACAAGCAAGCCGAACCCGATCCAGTTTTTAGTGCGGCGATATAGCAAAATGGCAAGCATGCCATATAAGGCGAGTGACCCCGAGGCGTGGCCGCTCGGGAAACTATACGTCGTCGCGTCGAGCGCGACATCGATTGTCGGTCGATCGACCCCGAACACAAGTTTCAGGATTTGTGTCACGAGGAGCGTCGCGATAACGACGATTGGCAAACGGAACGCCTCAAAGCGATTCCCTCGCCATAAGAAATACAGCATGCCGATAAAGGATAGACCAATCAACACCTTCACACTGCCGAGCTCGGTCACATAGACGAACAAAGGTCCTGCGAGCGGTGCAAGCGAAGCGGTGACGAAGCGGTCGACCGGTACAACCCAACCTAAAACGACGACCACCGAGAAGAGAACGAATCCAATCGTCCCGGTGATCGCCAGCGCTTGTGAGCGAGAAGTCATCAATATAACCCTTTCCGTTCCCGCATCTCGTCTTCACCGAAATCAGTCATGTCACGCAGACGGTGTGCCAACCGACCCGAGGCGTTCGCTGCAATGGCACCGACGAGGTCATCCATGAACGTATGGACTTGGCCGTCATCCATTTTCGTGTCGAGCTGTTTGATGATGCCGATTTTCGCTTTGTCTAAGTATCCGAACGTCGTGACGGCAATCGAACCATATGTGTTGACGGCCCCGATCGCAATCGTCTCATCGACACCGAACAAGCCTTCATCCGACGCCACGATTGACAAGAGTGGCTCTGACAATTGCCCGCGCTCGGCGAGAATGTCGAGTTCCGACCCGACGAGAATCGCGTGTTGGAGCTCGCGTTTATCTAACACGGCCTCGACCGAGTCCATGCAGTCTTTCAATGACAAGTGTGGCGAATACGGTGCTTGCATTTGATAGACGATTTCGGCGATCGATTCGATCGATACGCCTCGTTCAATCAAGCGAGCCCGTGCCGCTTCGCGTACATCGCGTGAGTGTGGTACATGTTTCATCATAGATGCGGGAACATTCCCGCTACACATCCTTTCATCTCGAGAAGAAGCTCCTCGAAGTACTCATTGTCTATTATACTGAAAACTCGAAAAAAAGACTAAGCCCGCTTTGACTTCATTCAATAAATCGGTCATCATAAAAAAGTAGACCACTTTATAAAGGGGGAACTGGAATGAAGATTGGGGTAGTCTTATTTCCATCAAAACAAGTTCAAGACTTCGCCAACTCGTATCGTAAGCGATACGACACGAAGTATGCCTTGATCTCACCTCACGTGACGATCAAGGAACGCACTGAAATCGACGAGGCCGATTTGCCGAAAGTGCTCGAGTATCTCCAGCAAGTCGCTGACTCGACCAAACCGGTTCAATTGAAAATCGACGGGGTCCGCTCGTTCGCACCGACGAACAACGTCCTCTACTTAAAAGTATTGCCGACGCGCGAACTGTCAGCGCTCCACGACAAACTGCACGACGGTCTGCTCAAGCAACCTCCGAAATACGAGTTTCTGCCGCATATCACCATCGGTCAAGACTTGACCGATGCCGAGCTGTTCGACGTGCTCGAACGGATGCGGATGGAGCAGGTGCATTTCGAGGAGACGATCAATCGCATGGCCGTCATGTATGAGCTCGAAAACGAAACATGGAACGTCTATGAGACGTTCCGGTTCCGCGGATAAGATTACACGCTCCGGTCGACGAAACGACCGGGGCTGTTTTGTTGTTCGGCTTCAATCCATTCTTCTTGACGGGGCCGGATGCGTTGGACACGTTGAATTCGTGTGACCGGCTCGATGTTCGCCCGTTCTGTTGGTTGAACTTGGCGATTTCCATATTGGACGACTGTGAAATCAATCTGATAAGGACCCATGATCCAACCTCCTTCACAGGTCCTTACCCGAAATCGTTTCTTGATAATACAAAAAAGGGCGTATCGCTACGCCCTTCCCCATCTTTACAAAATGTGATACCCGCTGTCGACGTGGATGACTTCTCCTGTCACGCCGCTGCCCATGCTCGACAATAAGAACAGGCCGGTCGAGGCCACTTCTTCTACTGAGACGTTGCGGCGCAGTGGCGCTTTTTGCTCGAGTTCAGACAAGATGCTGTTAAAGTCACCGACGCCTTTAGCCGACAACGTCCGAATCGGGCCAGCCGAAATCGCATTGACGCGGACGCCGTGCGGTCCGTACTCGTTCGCCAAATACTTGACGCTCGAGTCGAGCGCAGCCTTGGCGACACCCATCAAGTTATAGTTCGGGACGACGCGCTCGCCGCCAAGGTATGTCATCGTGATGACCGATGCATCTTCTGCAAAGTACGGTTTAGCTGCTTTGACGACTGCCGTCAAGCTGTATGCCGAAATATCGAGTGCTTGCGCGAACTGACCGCGTGTCATCTCTGAGAATTCACCGCGGAGCGCTTCTTTGTCTGCGAACGCAATCGAGTGCGCAATCCCTTGAATCGGGCCTGCTTGCTCGTGAATCGCACGGAACGTCGTGTCGATGGCTTCATCGTTTGTGACGTCACACTCTAACAGTAAGGCTTCTCCGTTCAAGTCGGCTGCAAGCGACTCGAGTCCTGATTTGAAGCGTTCGCCTGCATACGTGAGCACGAGCTTCGCGCCTGCCGCGTCGAGCGTCTTCGCGATTCCCCAAGCGATTGAGCGTTTATTGGCGATTCCCATGACGACATACGTCTTATTCGTTAACGTTGGATAGATTGACATCGTAAACTCCCCTTTTTTAGTACCTGGTGATAATATCTGTTATCAGATTACAGAATGGTGTCTGTTTTGTCAACTAGCGCGTAACGTATTGCGATTTTTTTAACTTACGGTAAGATAAAATACGTAGAGAAAGGGTGAGACGACTTCATCATGAACCGCATTCAATCTTATTTTAAAAGTTTAGACACAACACTTTTGACAATCGTCTTCTTCTTGATGGTCATCAGTTTGGGTGCCATCTATACGGCCCAACCGATGTTGCCTACGCGATTGCAACATATTAACTTCGCCTTTGATCAAGGGATCCGTTATATCATCGGGTTCTTTGCCATGTTCGCCATCATGACCATCGAGTACGAACAGTTGCGAAAAATTCACTGGTATTTGTATGGCTTCGGGTTGTTGCTGCTAGCCGGTTTGATTCCGCTCCGGGATACGACGCTCGTTCCGAACATCAACGGGGCGTACGGATGGTATAACGTACCGGGCTTCAGTTTCCAGCCAGCCGAATTTATGAAGTTGTTCTTGCTCATTTCCATGGCGACAATCGTCTATGACCATAATAAACGCTACGGCTCGTCCCAACAGGACACGTGGCTGTTGATGAAATTGGTGTTCCTCGCCATCCCACCTCTCGCGCTGATTGTCACACAACCAGACTTGGGGACAGGGCTCGTGTTGATCACGATGCTCGGAGCGATCATCATCGTGTCAGGGATCGGGTGGAAGTGGTTGCTCGGATTGTTCAGCGCCGCAGCCTTGACGATCGGTGGGTTCATGTATTTGTTCTTCTCGCATTTCGAGTTGTTGCAAAGTTTCGTGCCGGGCCACGCCTTGAATCGATTCCAAGCTTGGATTTATCCGTATGAGTATTCCGATGACCTGGCGTTCCAGTTAATCAAATCGCTCCAAGCGATCGGATCTGGCCAAATGTTCGGGGCCGGTTATGGACAAGGGCTCGTCTATCTACCTGAGTCGCAAACCGACTTTATCTTCGCCGTCATCGCTGAACATTACGGTTTCATCGGGGCAGCAATCGTCATCATCGTCTTCTTCTTGTTCTTGTACCGGATGATTCATATCGCCCTTGAGGCGAGCAGTCCGTTCGGAAGCTACATCGTCACGGCCGTGATTGCCATGTTCACGTTCCAGATTTTCCAAAACATCGGGATGACGATCGGCGTCCTCCCAATCACCGGTCTGACATTGCCGTTCATCAGTTACGGCGGTACCGGGATTATCATGAACATGATCGCCATCGGGCTCGTCATGAACGTCGCCTCTAAATCAAAAACGTATATGTTCGACGACGACTAAACAATAGTCCCGCACTCATCCGAGCGCGGGACTATTGTTGTTACGGCATCAATTGGAAATCAGCCGGTGTAGCGGCTTGGATGATCAGTTGTTCGCCCGTCAGAGGATGATTAAACGCCGCCGAGGCGCTATGGAGCGCGTGACGGTCGAGCACGGTGTTGCCACCGTACATCGTATCCCCGAGTAACGGATGCCCGATATGGCGCAGATGAACCCGGATTTGATGCGTCCGGCCGGTCTCAAGGGAAATTGAAAGGGCCGTATACGCACCGTGCGGCTTCGCTTCGAGGATGTGTGTGACGGCGTGCTGTCCGTCCGCTGTCACGATTCGCTCCATGATCGAATCGGGCGCGCGGCCGATTGGAGCATCAATCGTCTGCGGTTCGAGCGGCCCTTCGACTAACGCGAGATACGTCCGCGACAAGCCGCCGCTCTGTTGCAACTCGCTGAAGCGATGATGCACGTACGCATATTTCGCGAACAGGACGACCCCGCTCGTGTCACGGTCGAGCCGGTTGATGACGTGAATCGCCGACTGCAATCCAATCTGTTTATAATAGCCGAGCACGGCGTTGGCGAGCGTGTCGTCGGGGTGAAGACGGGACGGAATCGTGGCGATGCCCGCCGGTTTGTCGACGGCGAGCAGATAATCGTCCTCAAATAGAATCGTCAGCGGCCGCTTGGAACGGACCATCGTCTCCGCGGGCTGTTCGACCGGGAAATGGACCGTCACCGCCTCCCCTGCTCGGATGTCATAACGGACGGTGCGCGGCTCGCCATCGACGAGGATGAGGCCGCCTTGTTTGATTTGGGTCAACATCTTTCGCGAGATGCCGCAGTCTGTCATTAAAAAGTCGCGCAACGGGACGGTTGTCTCCGCGACGCGACGCAATGTGAATCCGTACATCGGTTACTTCCCTTCTTCAATGAACGATTCGCGGACCCGTCGCCAAAACGGGAACGGCCGGAATCGGGCAAACGTCACTTTTTCTTTCGCGACCGCACAGCGGATCGAGCGGACGTTCGACCATGACAACGCTTCTTGATGATCGAATGCAAGTTCAAACTCGGTTTTCGTGTGCGGTGCAATCTTCACTTGATGATGTTTCGGCAATAAGAGCGGTGACCCGATCGTGCGGTATACCAAGTTATTGATGGACGCCATCTCTGTCACTTGAATCGCCTCGATCGACGGATGGACGATGGCGCCGCCGAGCGCCTTGTTATAGGCCGTCGAACCGGACGGCGTCGAGATGCACAAGCCGTCGCCTCGGAACGTCTCGAAGTAGTCGTCCCGAATCGACAAATCGCAGACGAGCGTGCGCTTATAGTTTTTAATCGTGCATTCGTTCATGGCGAGCTGCCGATCGGTCTTCCCGTCCTCATAATCGATGAGCACCTCGACGAGCGGGTACGACACCGGTTCGAACGACTCGCTCGTGATCATTTCCGTCAATTCATCGAGTTCGTCCGGTTGCCAGTCGGCGTAAAAGCCGAGATGGCCCGTATGGATTCCGACGAGCAACGTCTGATCGAGCCGATCGATATACTCGTGGAACGCCTGCAGCATCGTCCCGTCACCTCCGACCGAGACGACGATGCGTGGCTCTTTCGAGACCGAATGCCCCGCTTCGGTCAATTTGTTCGTCAACTCTTGCGCGATGTCAGCCGACCGCGCGTCTCCCCGTGCTACAATCGCAAACTGCATGCCGTTGCCCCCTAGTCTTGGTCCGCCTGGACGTTCATTTCTTTATCCCGGAACACTTGCTGTGCATCTTGAATCTCGACACGGAGTTGGCTCATCTCGGCGTCGAGCAAGAAAGCCGCTTCGGCCGCTCGCCGCAGCCGCTCCTGAACCTCGAGCGGCATATCCCCGTCGTATTTATAATTGAGTGAATGCTCAATCGTCGCCCAGAAGTTCATCGCCAGTGTCCGGACTTGCACCTCGACGAGTGTCGGGAACTCGCCATGAATCGTTTGGACAGGGTACTCGAGAATCAAATGGTACGAGCGATAGCCCGATTCTTTTTGATGCGTGATATAGTTGCGTTCTTCGACGATTTTAAAATCGGTCCGATGGTGGAGTAGTTCGAGGACGTGGACGATATCGTCCACGAATTGGCACATGATGCGGAGCCCGGCGATATCTTGCATCTCCGTCGACAATTTGTCAAAAGGAATTTGCTTTCGTTTCGCCTTCTCGAGGATGCTGCCGACCGGTTTCACCCTTCCGGTGACAAACTCGATGGGAGAATGATCATTTTGAGATTTATATTGCTTTCGAATCGCCTTGAATTTCACTTTCAACTCATCGACCGCGATTTGATACGGTACTAAATATTGATCCCAATCCATTGTTTGCATATGCTGTCACCACTTTCGTTCGTATCGGAAAGCCCTGCTTTTTCCGTATGTATCCGATTGTATGGTATCATAAACCAACAATTGTTCATAGAATGGAGCGATGATTTATGACCCAAGAAGTGGAAATTGAATTTAAATCGATGTTGACGAAAGACGAGTACGAGACGTTGCTCGCCGCCTACGACTTGACCGACAAAGTGAAATGGCAGGCCAACGACTATTTTGACACGCCGACGTTCGAACTGAAGAACCACGGTGCCGCCCTTCGCATCCGCGAGAAAAAGAACGGCCAAGTACTGACACTCAAGCAACCGCACGAGGTCGGCTTGCTCGAGACGCACGCCACCATCAACGAGGAAGAAGCCGAGAATTTATTTAAATACGGCATTATCCATGATGAGCAAATGACGGCTGCGCTGGCTCCCTTCGACTTATCTGGACCGCTCGAACACCTGGGCCGTCTCGAGACGAAACGGGCCGAACGAGAGACGCCGGACGGTCTGCTCGTCCTTGACGAAAGTCATTATTTGGAGATTGAAGACTATGAAATAGAATTTGAAGTGGCCGACGAAGCCGCAGGCAAAATCGCCTTTGAACAGCTCCTCCGCGAGCACGGCATCCCGCTCCGTCCCGCTAAAAATAAAATCGTTCGATTCATGGAAGAAAAGGTGCGTCGAAACCAAGGTTGAGCAGATACGTTGCCAACCTTTTTTTTTCGTTGCTACAATGAGCATACGATATATTTGATTTTTGTTTACGAGAGGAGGCGACACAATGGAACTAGAACAATGTAATGAGTCATCCTGTTCACTGGAAGAATCTCCTATCCAAGTAACCTATAAACCATTAGAGTTATTCTATTTCATGGATATTTCTGACCCAGATGGACTTCACGTGATGACGCTCATTAAAAAGCTCGAACTTGAATACGGTCACTTGATTCGTTTCCGTATGGTTTCGACGGTTCCTAGTTGTGTTGGCGGATGTCAAGAAGAGGTTCGCCTTCTCACGATGATTAAGGCTATGGAATTACAAGGGAAACGTCATGCGATGCGTTTCTTACGCCATCTGCATATCAACGATATCTTTTTGAAGGATGGCGCTAGCGACAGCGACTTGTGGGAAATTGCCCGCTCGTTCGTCGATTACGGGCTCGACATCGATGAGTTGGCGGCCGATATCCAATCCAATCAACTGCTCAGCGCGCTCGCTGTTGACCATGAGATTTTGAAAGATTGGGAAATCGAGTCACTTCCGGCTTTGACGTTCGTCACGCGTGACGAAGCGCTCAAAATCGAAGGATTGTACCCGTACGACGTCTATCAGGCCGTCATGGCCGAACTGCTCGGATACGTCCCATCCCGGGAGTCCGAGTGGGACGTCGAGAAAGTATTGGCGCGTTACGATGCCTCGACCATCACCGAGCTCGCGTTCATCTTGGAGCTCGAGAAGCCTGTCATCGAGAGAGAACTGAAAAAACTGTCACTCCAGCAACGATGCCGGCCTGTCCCAGGTTGCAGCGGACAAGCTTGGGCGACGAATAAATAACACAATAAAACCCACGGCCGGGGAGCCGTGGGTTTTTTGCGATGTTGTCCGCGGGGACGGAAAACATCACGACCCGAGTCTCTATACAGATCACAGGTTGGGAGAAAGTTTACGGTCAATAAAGGGGTTTGTGATTGATTTCACACTTATAATATACCGAGACGGGCGCACCGTGACAAGCACTTTGTTCATATTGTCACATAATGTTCACGCCCACATTCTCATTGGAACAATAACGTCTCCATCTCGTCGAGGACGGCCTCGAACTGATCGAGTGCTGCGAGCACCGGGGCTTTCGTCGTCATGTCGACGCCAGCCGCCTTCAACACCTCGATCGGATAGTCGCTCGAGCCGGCCTTCAAGAACTTGTCGATGTAACGACGGACAGCCGGTTCGCCTTCCTCCATGATTTGCTGCGACAACGCGGCCGACGCCGAGATACCTGTCGCATACTGGTAGACGTAGTAGTTGTAATAGAAGTGCGGGATGCGGGCCCACTCGAACGCGATCTCACCGTCGATGACGAGCTCGTCTCCGAAATAACGCTTGTTGAGCTCGAGATACGTCTCATTCAAGTACTCAGGTGTGAGTGAGACGCCTTCTTGGGCGGCCTTATGAATCATGTGCTCGAACTCGGCGAACATCGTCTGACGGAACAGCGTGCCCCGGAACGTTTCGAGTTGATTGTTCAACAGATAGAGTCGCTCCTGGCGGTCCGTGCGCGTCTTCAACAAGTAATCGTTCAAGAGAGCCTCGTTCGTCGTCGAAGCCACTTCGGCCACGAAAATCGAGTAGTCCCCGTACGGATACGGCTGAGTTGCCCGCGTATAATGGCTATGGACCGAATGACCGAACTCATGGGCGAGCGTGAACAAGTTGTTAACGTTGTCCTGCCAGTTCATCAAGATGAACGGTTGCGTGTCGTATGCGCCTGATGAATAGGCGCCGCTCCGTTTTCCGCGTGTCTCACGAACGTCGACCCAGCGTGAAGCGAGTCCGTCTTTGACGATTTGGACGTACTCATCCCCGAGCGGTGCGAGCCCTTCGACCATCAAGTCTTTCGCTTCGTCATACGGGATTTTCATATCCACGTCTTTAACGAGCGGTGTATACAAGTCATACATATGCAACTCGTCCACACCAAGCGCACGTTTCCGGAGCGCGACGTAACGGTGCAACAAATCGAGACGTTCGTTCACCGCCTCGACGAGTCCGTCGTATACAGACTCCGGGATGGCGTTGTGATGAAGCGCCGCTTGACGGGCACTCTCGAACTTACGGACCCTCGCATAGAAGTTGTCTTTCTTCACGCTACCCGACAACGTCGAAGCGAACGTGTTCAAGTATTGCTCGTACGTCCCATACATCGCCTTGAACGCGCCTTCGCGGACGCTGCGGTCACTCGATTCGAGGAACGTGATATAGCGACCATGCGTCAATTCGACGTCCTCGCCTTTTTCGTTCTTCACTTTCGGGAACTTCAAGTCGGCGTTGTTGAGCATGCCGAACGTCGAGCTCGACTGCCCGAGCACGTCACCGGCTTGGGCGAGAATCGCCTCTTCCGCTTCCGTCAACACGTGCGGACGTTCTTGCGCCAACTCGTCGAACGCGTGGCGATAGACGTTGAGTGACTCGTGCTCACTCATGAACGCCTCGATTTGGCTTTCGTCGATGGCGAGAAGCTCCGGCGTCATGAACGCGAGCTGAGCCGAAATTTGCGCGGCGAGTGAACCAGCACGGTCGTTCAATGCCTGATAATGGCTGTTCGACGTATCCTCGTCGTAGCGCATATGGGCGTATGTATACAGCTTATGCAATTGACGTGAAATGTCGTCACGCAGTTGAAGGCCGGCGAATAATGACGCAGCCGATTCTCCGAGTTTTCCTTTGAACTCGACCAAGGCCGGTACGCTTGCTTTTAACGCCTCAAAATCTTGTTCCCAAGCTTGATCGTCTGCATAAATCGTCTCTAAGTTCCACGTCTCCTCGACGGGGACTTGTTGTCGTGTAAGTACTTCTGACATATGTCCACTTCCTTTTCTTAGTTTGTATACGATTTCGCCATGAATCGCTGAAACCCTTGAAAGTATCGAAAATCGTGAAGCAACGCCGTGTCTAACGTCTTAGGCACGTGCCAATCGCGCACCGCCTCCGTCACATCGAATACGTTCAACAGTTGTCTCCATTGTACTTCAAACGCTTGCAGAAAGTCGCTTGTCGGGGTCACCTCGAGCTGGCGGCACGTCTTCTCGATGCTCCAGCTGACCGAATCTCCGGGGCGATCGCGCCGATTCAAGTAGAGCACCGTCTGGAACAGGAACGGATGGACATGAATGCCCCACAGTGACGGCAACGGCAAATAGCAGTAGCTCGGCAAGAGAGACGGCAACATCCCGAGCGGATATAGTCGGTTCAAGATGAGCCGGCGATACTGCGGCGTCGGATACGGCGGTGTCATCCGTCTCCGCCGAATGACTTGGGTCCAGCGCTGGGCGTCGAAGCTATAATACGCTGCGAACGGCGAGACATCGAATGAAGTCGCGACCTGCCATTGTCCGATGCCCGCTCGGATGGAGACTGGGAACCCGACGAAGCGATATAACGCGCCTCCGGTTGGGACGACCAGATGATGTCGTCGCGCCAGTTCGGCCCGCATCCATGGTTTGAATGTCGCCACGCTACCTGGTTCGAGCCCGCTCGCCAACCAGACGACGTCGAGTCCGTTGGCGTGATAATGGCTCGTCCGCTCGACGTAAGATTCGATGGAGAGCGAGGACGCCTGGATTTCCACGACGAGCCTTGTCTCGTCGCGTACTGCCACCAAATCGGCACGACGTGTGCCGATGACGACTTCTTGTTCGACAGCATATCCTCGTGCTTGGAGCCACTGCCGCACGCCCCATTTGTCTTCATGATGCCCGGTCGATTCGCCCCACCCGCACGGATGCACGTGGGCGAAATGGAGACGACGTTTCACTCCTTGTTTGACGATGACCCGTTCCCCGCATTCCGGACACGAAAAAGGGGCAAACGGTTCAATCCGCCCCCGACTCAACGTAAGGGCATCTACATACCCTCCTGTTCGACCGATGGCAAATCGCATTCCGCTTCCCCCTCATAATAGTGGTGAGAACATCCGAGCCAATGACTCGACGAGTTTGATGAAGTAGGACCGTTCCGAAAACGCCCGAATCTCCAACTCGTGTGATCCTTCGAAATCTTTATACAAATCTTGCTTGAGCTGATGGACCGAGTTCGTGTTATACAAGAGCGCGTTCACCTCGAAATTGAGATGGAAACTTCTGAAGTCCATGTTCGCCGTCCCAATCGTCGCCAGCCCATCGTCGACGACGATGACTTTCGAGTGCATGAACCCTTCCTCATACAAATAAATCTTGACCCCGGCACTGAGCAGCTCTTCGTAATACGATCGGCTCGCATAGAAGACGATTTTATGATCCGGATAGCTCGGCAGCACGATTCGGACATCGATTCCTGATAACGAGGCGGTCTTGAGCGCGCTCATGATGTCCTCGTCCGGAATCAAGTACGGGGACGAGATGTACACCGACTTCTTCGCCGCGTTGATTAACGCGAAATAAATCGATTTCATCGTCTCATACGGTTCATCCGGTCCACTTGCCACAATCTGCACGCCGCCGCTCGCGCTCCGCACCGTTTCGAGCGGCTCGAGATAGAACGGCGTGAATAGACGCTCGCCCGTCATGTAGTACCAGTCCTGTAAGAAGATGAGCTGAAGTTCCGACACCCCTTCCCCTCTGACGTATAGATGCGTGTCGCGCCAGAAACCGAACTTCGAATGCTCACCCAAATATTCGTCTCCGACATTCAATCCGCCCGTGAACGCTTCCGTCCCGTCGATGACGACAATCTTCCGGTGGTTCCGATAGTTCGTCTTACTCGAAACGAGCGGCAAGACGACCGGGAAGAACGCTTTGACGTGGACACCTGCTTGGCGCATCTCATCAAAGAACATTCCGCTCGTATGAATCGAACCGACCGCGTCATATAGAAAACGCACCTCGACCCCGGCCTTCGCCTTCTGAATCAAAATCCGTTGAATTTCCCGAGAAATACGATCTTCCCGGAAAATATAATACTCCAAGTGAATATGACGCGTCGCCCCTTTCAACGCAGGCAACAGCTTCGAGAACTTTTCTTGTCCGTTCGTCAACACTTGCGTATACGTGTTCGACGAGACGGGTAATTGATTCAGAGATGACGTCAAGTGGAGCAACTTCTCATAATCGTCATGGGAAAACATGAGCGACGGCGACAGCGTCATCGCCTTCTGTCGATAAGCGAGGTATGTCTCTTCGTCTAACATCGCCTTCTCTTTGAACATGCGCTTCCGGCGATAGTTCTGTCCGAACACGAAATAAGCGAACAGCCCGACGACCGGGAAGCCGAGCATGACGATGGCCCAAATGAGCGTCCGCTGCGGGTTTCGATTCTCGAGCAGGATGACGAGCAAGATGCTGAACGTCGTCAGAAAGACGAGCACCGAGAACAGCCCGATCACTTGTGAGCTCCAGTAATACGATAATACGGCAATGAGACCTGCGAGCAAAATCAGGGATAAAAGTACTTGTATGCGTCGCAACATATTATAAACTGACCTCGTTTCTGTCTTGTATTATCATAATTATACAACTTAACACCATCTTTTGAGGGGAGCGAACAAAATATGGGCACATTTTTGGTTACAGGAGCGACGAGCGGGATTGGGCGGGCCGTCGCCCTTCGTTTGGCAGAGGACGGACATGACGTCATCGGCATCGGCCGTGACGAGTCGCGAGGCGCCGCACTCGAGGACGCTTCATCCCGCATCACCTTCCTTACATGTGATTTAGCCGAATCCGAGCAAGTTGAAGCATTGATGGACCGCTTGAGTGCGGACAAGGTCGTCCTGGACGGATTGTTCAACAACGCCGCGACGTTCGGTCGGCCCGGGACACCGGAGCGGTTGCCGGCGACCGCGTTCGATGACGTGTTCGAGCTGAACGTGTTGGCCGTGAATCGACTCATCCAACGTGCCATTCCGCTGTTGGCGACGGGAGGGAGTGTCGTCAATAACGCCGCCATCGTCGGACACGTCAAATTCCCGCCGATGCTCGGTCCATACGCCGCCTCGAAAGCGGCCGTCATCGCCTTGACGAAGACGTTCGCCCATCGGATGAAAGGCAAAGTGCGCTTCAATGCGGTCTGTTTCGGTCCGGTCGATACGCCACTCAGTCATAAACTATATGGCGGCGAGGCCAAGTTCCAAGAGGCAATGACCCATCATTTCCGGGGACATGCCGCCAAACCGGAAGAAGTCGCACCGGTCGTCACGTTCCTGTTGAGTGAGGCGTCGAGCTATATTAATGGTCAAGCCATCACGGTCGACGGTGGTTATACGTTGTCCTAACCATCAAAAGGGAGGAGTCGCTCGCGACTTCTCCCTTTCACGTCTGTACTTTTCGGGCACGCAACATCTGATTCGTCAAAAACGCGCGTTCGCGCGGATGCAACTCCTCAACGTCGAGCGTCTCCTCGAAATAGTCGATGAACGTCTCGAACGTCTCCTCGTGTGAGGCATGTGCTTCCAATCGGGCGATTCGGATTGCCTCAAATACAGACGCCATCACAAAGATGTCATGGCTCGCATACGTCTTGATGGGCGTGAGCGCCTCGAACAACGTCGCCTCCATCGGTTTCCGTTTGGCGTGCCAGTCGCTCTTGTCATTGGAAAACAAGAAATCCCCTTCAGGCAGTCGGCTCAGTTCCCGCAAAATGTCACCGATGTAATGAATCGCGTGAATTGCCGTATTCGGATCGTTAATCCCCGGCGAGATGCCTTTCAACGCGATTTCGCTCAATTTCTCGACGACGAAGGCCGGGTCTTGAATCGAGGAGCGAATCTCCCCGATTTGGAACACGTCGACATCGAGTGCTTCTGCTCCGAGCCAATACCCGAGCAAGTCCCCTTTCGCCACAAAATCCCCGACGGCCACGACCGACTCGAAATCGACGTCGTGGCTCTCGTGTTTCTCGCTTGCGAACAGTTGGATGTAGCCGGTGCGCGGCGCATAGACGGCCTGGCCCTCGAACGTATGGACCGAACGCTTAGGAACGATGTGCACCTTGCCATCGTCCACCGCTTGCTGCTGCGTCTCAATGACGGACAACGCCTCGCGATGCAGAGCCGACAAGAGACGTTCGGCTTGAATCGAGACGCTAATCGTTTGGACGAACTTGACGAACGCCCAGACGGAACTGACGACGAGGAGTACGCTGACACCCGAGGCGAGCACGACGTCCTCATCCGACGTCCGAATCAAAAATAAGTTCGTGATGCCGTACACGGTCGTCATGATGAACAAGCCGAGCGTATGTTTCGACGCCGAGTTCGTCAAAAAGTTATTGATTGTGCGTGGTGAGAATTGAGACGAGTACGTCGTCAACACGACGAGAATCGTGGAGAAACTGAACGTCATCATCGTCATGAGACTCGTGAAGGACGACGACAGCACCGTCGCCGCCGAATCTTTGTCTAAATAGACGATCTCGGGCAACAACTCTCGAAAGAAGCTCCCGAAATATTGGGTGAGGAACGTCAATACGATCCCCCCGACCCCATATAAAAATGGGAGGAACCAAGCACTATCGGCCAACATCAACTGCAAACGTTTTAACATCACGACACCTCTTTTATGTATTCATTAGAAAAAAATCGCCTGTCCATATGAACAGGCGATTGGGGTTTAGAAATAGTGACGGACTTTAGCGAAGACATCCCCATCGAGGATAAGCTTGCCGTATTCTTCGAGCATCGCTAACGTCTGCGTGCTGAAGGTTAAATACTCGGCCAAGAGGCTCAAGACGTTCTCTTCTTCCTCTGGCTCCATCTCTTCCGGGAAATCAATCCACAAGTAATACTTCTGATTGTAATGGAACAGTTTGAGGTCGACGTTGCTCAACGTCTCTCCCGCCCGTTTACTGAGCGAGATGATGGCCTCAAAGTCGTCAGTTTCCATAGCCAGCGGAGCCCACGCCTCCTGCTCGGTTTCTTCATCGAGTTCACTCAATTGATCGAGCACCGACTGTTGATCGCGTGCCTCATCGATTGCCGAGCGTAGGAGGGATCCGAGCTCAGAATCGTCTTCGGCGTCAATCACGTTTTTCGCGATCGTCACGGTCACTTCGAGTCCTTTTTCAAAAGCTTGTACTTGTATCCATAGTGGACCATCAAACGAGATATCCTCTCGTTCGTGCGCTTCGTCCATCATCTGCCAGAACAGCTGCTCACCACGTTCTCGGTTATACCAGATTTCATCACGAGCGAAACCACGTTTTTCGATATCGACATACGTAATGAAAAATTTGACGGTATTATCATTGATGCGCTCAATTTTCACGATTGTCCACTCCCTTCTCACCTCACTCCTACTTCAATAATTAAGGAGGAGAGGGGAAATTGTCTTGTTATCATAGTACCCTTTTTTTAACGTGTCAATCTATTGATGATGGGGTTGTTACTATTATTTTATCGGAAAAACGGAATAATAAAAAGCACACTGCTTAGACAGTATGCTTCCTCACTCGTTGACGAGTCGTTGCGCTTCTTGAAGTTGGAACGTGCGGACCTTGCGCGGCAAGAATCGACGAATCTCATCTTCGTTGTACCCGACTTGAAGACGTTTTTCATCAATCAAGATTGGACGGCGAAGCAGTCCTGGATACTCTTGAATCAAATCGTACAGTTGTTGAAGCGAAAGCGCATCGACCGAAACGTCGATTTTAGAGAAAACTTTAGACCGGGTCGAGATGATCTCATCCGTCCCGTCCTCTGTCATGCGTAAGATTTGTTTGATCTCATTAAGTGAGAGTGGTTCTGAAAATATATTTCGTTCCGTAAATGGGATATCATGCTCTTCAAGCCAAGCCCGTGCTTTTCGGCACGATGTGCAGCTCGGAGACGTGTAAAGTGTGACCATTTTCGTTCCTCCCTGATCAAATGTTCGTTCATCTTTTTCAAGTGACTCTATTTGTATACCCAAAAAATCGTTCACTTAATTATAATAATTCTTATGAATTGAAACTTCAATGATATTCTTTCTCATTGAGGTAAGAAAAGAGGACGCATTCTCGAGAATGCGACCCTTGATCGACCGTTCTAGGACGCCGGCATTCGAGAAACCGGTTGTGAGACCGTCTCTTTGCCTGGCTTCACTTGTAAGTCTTTCAATTTCTTCTTGAGGACTTCCTTGAGAAGTTTCTTTTTCTGTTCCAATACTTTGTTACGTTCTTTCATGGTCTCTCACCCCCAACGCCAAAAGGACCGGACCGACCGTTACTGAATCTGAAAATCTTGAACTTGCACTAATCTACAATTAAATTATAGCACATTCTTATGAAAATAGTTGAACAATCTCCAAGTTTCTCATCATTTCACACGTTCCAAATTTGCTTTTCCTATCCAATTCCCGTATAGTTAATAGAAATAACCTTAGAAATCACCAAGGAGGAGAGCGATGATGAGAATTACGTTAGAGACGATTATGCAGCATCCGGTCACCCAAAAATACTTGACCCGTTCTGGATTAAAACACGCCGTTGATGTGTGTGAACGCGCTCTCGAATTGGCGACGCGACGAGGCCTCGATACAGATTTGGCGACGAAAGCCGCCCTACTCCATGACATCGGTCATTATGAATGGTACACCGAAGGGAAATGGAATTATGATTTGTATCGTCAAAACGATATCCACGCGATTAAAGGAGCCGAACGTGCCCACAAGCTGTTGATTCGTCTCGGTGAAGACCCGGCCCGTGCCAAGGAAGTCTCAGTGATGATTTTGCTTCATACCGATTCATATCTGCCGCCGAGCCGGATTCAACGGACACCGCTCCAACAGCTTGTTCACGATGCGGATACGTACGTCGAACAACCTGGCGGACTGCACCACTATGAGACGATGGACATCGAAGACGCCCTGGCCCGTGTCCGCTTGATTGACTCGGTCGTCGAACGGCTCTCGAACCTGCCACGCATCTCAAACGCCTGACACCGTCATCATGGACGGTGTTTTTTGTACGAAAAAAAGTCCCGAATCCGGTTGGATTCGGGACTTTCTATTTAAACGAGTTGCGCTTTATATGCTTCGTACTCTTCGTCAGTCAATGAGACGTAATGGCCTGGCTCGACTTCACGGAGTGGTGGGATGCTTGAATCCTCATCCGAACGTCCGACGGCACCGAGTGACTTCGACTCATACACGATCCGCTTACGAGTCCGCTCATGCTCCGGATCCGGAAGTGGGATTGCCGAGAGGAGTGACTTCGTATAAGCGTGGAGCGGGTTCTCATACAAACGCGCTGCAGGAGCGAGTTCGACGAGGTGACCTTGATACATAACACCGATCCGGTCCGAGATATACTTGACCATCGACAAGTCGTGGGCGATGAACAAGTACGTGAGGTCACGGTCGCGTTGCAATTCTTTCATCAAGTTGACGACCTGGGCTTGAATCGATACGTCGAGAGCTGAAATCGGCTCATCGGCGATGATGAAGTCCGGTTCGACCGCGAGAGCGCGGGCAATCCCGATCCGCTGACGCTGACCGCCCGAGAATTCGTGCGGGTAACGGCTCGCGTGCTCTTTTGTGAGACCAACTGTTTCGAGAAGGTCGTAGACACGGTTCATCCGGTCTTCTTTCGTCTTGGCAAGACCGTGGATATCGATACCTTCGGCGATGATATCCGCGACGGTCATCCGTGGGTTGAGCGATGCATACGGATCTTGGAAGATCATTTGCATGGCGCGGTTGAACTTCAACTTATCGGCGTTGCTCTTCTTGCCGTGAACGTTCTCACCTTTGAAGATGACGTCCCCGTCTGTCGCATCGTAAAGTCCGATGATGGTACGACCTGTCGTCGATTTCCCACATCCAGACTCACCTACGAGTCCGAGCACTTCACCTTTATAAATATCGAACGAGATGCCGTCGACAGCTTTGACGACGCGGCCTCGTCCAATTTTAAAGTGCTGCTTCAGGTCTTTTACTTCGAGTAATTTCTCGCGTTCCATTATTCAGCACCACCTTTCAAAATCGATTTCGCGAACGCGCTGTCCGGACGATACTTGAGCGCAAGCTCACGAATCGCTCTCGGCGGGCTCACTTGCGGGGCTTGTGGGTGCAATAACCAGCTTGCCGCATAGTGCGTGTCGCTAATTTGGAACATCGGTGGTTCTTTTTCAAAGTCGATTTTCATCGCATACGGGTTACGTGGTGCGAAGGCATCGCCTTTTGGTGGGTTCAATAAGTTTGGCGGTGTACCCGGGATGGCCGGGAGCGCCTCGTTCGGGTCGTCGGTCGGACGTGGCATCGATCCGAGCAAGCCCCATGCGTATGGGTGACGTGGCTCGTAGAAGATTTCGTCGACCGTACCTTTCTCAACGATTTTCCCAGCGTACATGACGGCAACGCGGTCTGCCATGTTCGCAACGACACCAAGGTCGTGCGTGATGAAGATGATCGCTGTGCCTGTCTTTTGCTGGATGTCTTTTAAGAGCTCCAAAATTTGAGCTTGAATCGTGACGTCGAGGGCCGTTGTCGGCTCATCGGCAATCAACACTTTCGGGTTACAAGCGAGCGCGATCGCGATAACGATCCGCTGACGCATCCCACCTGAAAGTTGGTGCGGGTATTGTTTGAGACGCGCCTCTGGGTTTGGAATCCCAACGAGTGTGAGCAATTCAAGCGTACGCTTCTTCGCATCCTCACCCGTGAGTCCTTGGTGTTGCTTCAACCCTTCGGCGATTTGTTTGTAGATTGTCATCGTCGGGTTGAGCGATGTCATCGGATCTTGGAAGATCATCGCGATATCGCGCCCACGAATTTTAAGCATTTCTTTTTCCGACAACTTCGCCAAGTCTTTCCCTTCGAACAAGATTTCTCCGTTCGTGATTTCACCTGGCGGGTTTGGAATGAGACGCATAATCGCTTTCGAAGTGACGGATTTACCAGAACCCGATTCCCCAACGATGGCGAGCGTCTCGCCTTTTTTCAAATCAAACGATACGTTGCGAACGGCTTGTACCGTTCCAGCATACGTATGGAACGAGACCGCTAAGTCTCGGACAGATAAAATCGTTTCCATGCACGAGTCCCCCTGTTTCTTTATTATTTACGCATTTTCGGGTCGAACGCATCACGCAAGCCATCGGCGAGCAAGTTGAAGCTGACCATGAGCAAGACGATGATGATTGACGGGATGACGAGCAAGTACGGGAACGTCCGCAACTCTTTGTATCCGTCGTTAATCAACGTACCAAGTGACGCTTGTGGCGGTTGAAGTCCGATCCCGATGAAACTAAGGAATGCCTCAAAGAAGATGGCAGCTGGAATCGTGAACATAAGTGTGATGATGATGGCGCCGAGCGTGTTCGGAATCAAGTGTTTGAAGATCAAACGTGTACTTGAAGCACCGAGCGTACGGGCAGCCAAGACGAACTCTTGGTTTTTCAATTTCAATATCTGACCGCGGACGAGTCGACTCATCCCGATCCAGCCGGTGATGGTCATCGCCAAGATGATCGTGAAGACACCCGGGTCAAAAATCAAGATGAACAAGATAATCAAAATCAAGTTAGGAACACCTGTCAAAATCTCAACGATCCGTTGCATGATGTTATCCGTACGGCCACCGAAGTAAGCCGAGATCCCACCGTAAGCGACACCGATGACCGTATCCACGATAGCCGCCATCAAACCGATGAAGAGCGAGATGCGTGTCCCTTCCCAGATACGTGACCAAAGATCACGGCCGAGGTAGTCGGTACCGAACCAGAAATTCTCTTCGACGTTCTTCTGTTCATAGAAGTCGATTTCACGGCCACCGAGGTTGGCCATCCCGTCAAACCCAGCCCATTCAAGTCCTGTGACTTTTGGCGGAAGTTTGGCTTGCGAGATGTTTTGCGTATAGGCGTCACGGCCAGAGAGCATCGGGCCGAATAGAGCGAGCAAGACAAGAATGACGATAATCGATAACGACAAGATGGCTGCTTTGTTTTTCTTTAAGCGCATCCATGCATCTTGCCAGAAGTTTAGACTTTTACCAGCAATTCGTTCAGCGAGCTGTTCGTTCATCTCGACACGTTGGAACATGTCTTGGTCGAACTGCTCGAAATTCTTTTTGTTTTCAATCATCAGTTATTCCCCCCAAGACGAATACGTGGGTCAACGACTCCGTAGAGCAAGTCGACAAGTAGAATGATAAGAATGAACAGGCCAGAGAAGAAGAGCGTCGTGCCCATGATGACCGAGTAATCATTCAACGTGATAGAAGTGACGAACAATTCACCGAGTCCAGGTACCGCAAAGATTTTTTCGATAACGAACGTACCTGTCAATAGACCGGCCGTCATTGGTCCGAGGATTGTGATCGCTGGAATCATCGCGTTACGCACCATGTGCTTCCAAACGATGGCATTCCCGGTCAATCCTTTCGCTTTCGCGAGCGTGACGTAATCTTGTCCGGTAACTTCTAGCATCTCGGTCCGGACGAAACGGGCAATCGATGCCGTGACCCCGAGCGAGAGCGAGATGGTCGGTAAAATCGTATGCGCCGGAGAATCCCAGAACGCAACAGGGAGCCATTGCAACTTAACCCCAACATAGTACTGAAGCAGGGCTGCAAAGACGAATGAAGGGACAGAAATCCCGATTACCGATACGAACATTGAACCATAGTCAATGTATGTGTTATGACGAATGGCTGCCACGATTCCGAGCAACAATCCAACAAACGTCCCAAGCACAAGTGCTTGAATACCTAATTGAGCTGAAGGTCCGATTCGTTCCATAATCAATTCCGTCACTGGCCGGTTGGCCGTACGGAACGATACACCAAGGTCCCCTTGCACAAGGTTTCCTAAGTAAGTCGCATAACGAACTGGAAGCGGATCATTGAGTCCGTAACGGTCGTTCAAGAGCTGAATTTGTGTCTCCGTCAATTTCTCCTGGTTTTGGTAAGGCGAACCTGGAAGCAGGTCCATCAGGAAAAACGTGAACGTCGCAATCAAGAAGAACGTGATGAGGCCGTAAGTCAGCCGCTGAAGAATATAACGTCCCATAAATAAATACCCCCTGTTTTTCTAATGTGTCTATGCTTGCACCAACAGCGTCACTATGACATATTTCCCTTTTCATGAATTCACAAAATGAAAGGAATTTTCTGAAAGAATAGGTCAAACGTCATCTCAAGGCTCTTAGCACAGCACATGAAAATTGAAGAATCCTTAGTTTGTAAAGTATTCTGAATTTTCACTGTTACTACATTATACTTTACCAACAAAACTTTTGAATAGTTTTTTCTCTGATTTCTCATTTTTTTTTAGAAAAGGGGGGACATGCGTGATGCATGCCCCCTTCTCATTTAGTTGATGTCGACGTATTTGTACTGGTAGTCAGCACCGAATAGTTGACGGTTGAAGTTTTCGACGTTCGGACGGAGCAAGTAAGCGACACCCGCTTGGTAAAGCGGCATGATGGCTTGGTCTTGTTCAATCAAGAGCGTTTCTGCTTCTTTGAACTTGTCATAACGCGCATCGATCGCTGTTTCAGCTGATGCTTCATCAATCAACTTGTCGTATGCTGCCGACTTGTAGTTGATGTCGTTCTGACCGTTGTCTGATGTGAAGATGCCAAGGTTCGTGAGTGGATCTTGATAGTCAGGTCCCCAAAGGGCGAATGACATCTGATACTCTCCGTTCGCTTCGAGTTCGAGCTTGTTGTTGAACGGTTGTTGTGAGATGTTCACGGTCACGTTCGGCAAGTTCGACTCGAGTTGGCCTTTCATGTACTCTGAAATTTGTTTCGATACTTCGCTATCGAATGAGAGAAGTTCGATGGTGACAGCTTCGCCGCCAGTCGCCTCTTCCCAAAGTGATGCTGCTTCGTCAGCGTTCGTTTCGAAATGCTTCACGCCTTCTGCGTAATCCGTTCCGTCTTCATACTTGATGAATTCTTTCGGGACAAACGAAGTCGTTGCGATTGAGCCGTTGTTCAACAGCTGATCGATAATCCCGGTTGGGTCGACCGCACGAGCGACGGCTTTACGGGCGTTGACGTCAGCGAAGAGTTCATCTTCGTGGTTAAACTTGAAGTAACCGACAGATGACCGAAGGCCTGTGCTGTAGTCATCGTTCTCTTGGAATGCGGCAACTTGTTCAGATGAGAGGCCGGCGTAGTCGACTTCTCCTGCTTCATACAAGTTGACGACAGTTGATGTGTCTTTGACGACGCGAACGTCGACTTTCTCGAGGGCTACATTTTCAGCATCCCAATACGATTCGTTTTTCGCTAACACGTATCCTTGCTCGCGATCCCACTCCGACCATGTGAACGGACCGTTGTAGATGTGGTTTTCTGGTGACGTTGAGAAGTCTGCGCCTTTTTCAGTGGCGAACGCTTCGTTGATCGGTGTGAACGTACCGAACGATGTGAGTGAGATGAACGATGGGTCTGGACGCTCGAGTGTAACTTCAAGTGTCTTCTCATCGATCGCCTTCACACCGAGATCTTCTTTAGGAAGTTTACCAGTGTTGATGGCTTCGGCATTTTTAACCGTGTTCATGATGTACGCGTACTGTGAACCTGTTTCAGGATCCACGGCGCGTTGCCAAGCGTAGACGAAGTCGTTCGCTGTGACAGGTTCTCCATTTGACCATTCCGCGTCACGGAGTGTGAACGTGTAGACCGTTTCGTCTTCACTCACTTCTGGCTCTCCTTCGGCGATGGCTGGAACGGCATTTCCGTCTTGGTCAAGACGGTAAAGACCTTCCATCGTGTTGGCGATCAAGTTGAACGCCACAGCGTCCGTCGCGAGCGCCGGGTCAGCTGTAGTAATGTCAGACGTATCCGTCAAGCGGAGAATCTTTTCTCCGTTCGAAGACGAATCGCCGTCAGAGTCTCCGCCAGTCGAGCAAGCGGCGAGCACTGAACCGAGTGCCAAGATGAGTGTCATCATGAGCAAAATCGATTTTTTCTTCATTGCGATGTCCCCTTTCTGTATCGTGAAGCATGGCGTTTCGTCGGACCGTAACATCTTACTTTTTCTTTAATTTTCTGAATATTTCATTTTGTATCCGACGAAAGAACGTTAGGGCTATTGTAAAAAAAAATTAATCAAACTGTCAACTCCCCAATAAACCGCTGTCATTTTTGACACGAACTTCTCGCCATTTATGCCGCACAACGGGTATCATAGAGCCATAGGGCGGATGACTCGAGGGAGCGCATCCACACTGAAAGGAGTTTGTCACATTGAAAAATTTTAGAAGTATATTAATCGTTTGGGGAATTGTCACAATTGCCTACACGATTTGGTCTACCGTCTCCTACTATCAAGATGAGACGATCTGGTTCCATTTGAGCGGCGGCTTGTTCGTTGGCGGCATACTCGTCTTTGCCATCGGCATGTTTTCTCATATGGGTGCCACCGGATTGTTCGACGGATTCATGTACGGCTTCAAACGTAATCGTCGGGCCAAGTTGAAAGAGATCGATCCGGACTATGAAGAAGATGAAGAAGCGTCACCGGAAGAGCGCGCCGACCAAAGACGCTCGGCGTGGCGCTGGGTGTACGTCGGTGTCGCAAGCGTCATTCTTTCCTACGTGATCACGCTCGTTTGACCTTCCGATTTCACGGTCGATGTGCTACACTATGGCTAGAACAATAGGAAACACAAAGAAGAAGACAAGTACCTCGAATCCCCTTTCCCCCCAGAGAGTCTACGTTGCTGCGAGTAGATGGAGAGCGTCGAGCGAATGGACTTCGGAGTGGCTCGCCTGAACGGTAGTACGGCGAGACGGTCACGCCCGTTAACGCGATCAAGTGGCATGAGTTTCATGCAAATTTGGGTGGCACCGCGGTTATTCGTCCCGATTTATCGGGCGGGAAACCGCGGTTTTTATATTCTCTGGAGGTGCAATCATGGCAAAAATCTTTTCTGGCATTAAACCGACCGGCGTCGTGACGCTCGGTAACTACTTAGGCGCGATGAAACAGTTCGTTGAGCTGCAAGAAGAACACGAAGCGTTTTACTGCGTCGTCGATCTCCATTCGATCACGGTTCAACTCGACCGCGTCGAGTTGATGGACAACACACGCAAGCTCGCGGCCCTCTATATCGCCTGCGGTCTCGACCCTGAGAAGTCGACGATTTTCGTCCAATCGGAAGTGAAGGCGCACGCCCAGCTCGGATGGATGTTGACATGTATCGCTGGCATGGGTGAATTGAGCCGGATGACGCAGTATAAAGACAAATCACAGAATAGTGAAAACATCGGTGCCGGCTTATTCGTCTATCCGACCTTGATGGCGGCCGACATCCTCTTGTATGGCACGGAACTCGTACCGGTCGGCGATGACCAAAAACAACACGTCGAATTGACGCGTGATTTGGCCGAACGCTTCAACAAGCGATACTATGAGACGTTCACGATTCCTGAGCCGCTCATTCAAAAAGAAGGCGCCCGCATCATGAGTTTGACGAACCCCGTTAAAAAGATGTCGAAGTCAGATGCGAATGCGAAAGGTTTCATCTCGATGCTCGATGAGCCGAACGTCATCCGTAAAAAAATCAAGAGTGCGGTCACGGACTCGAGCGGTGTCATCAGCTTTGACCGTGAGAATAAACCGGGCATCTCAAACTTGCTCGAGATTTACTCACTGTCGACGAACACTCCGATTGATGAACTCGTCGAACGCTACAAAGATTCGAACTATGGAACGTTCAAACAAGACGTCGCCGAAGCGGTCGTCGCCATGCTCGAGCCAATCCAGAATCGCTATCACGAACTTGTCGACTCAGCCGAGCTCGATGCCATCCTCGATGCGGGTCGTGAGAAAGCCGAAGCCGTCGCCAACAAAAATCTCGCTAAAATCGAGAAAGCGATGGGACTCAACCGGAAACGGGCCAAAGTGAAAAAATAAAACGAAGCCGCCCTTTGCGTTCAAAGGGCGGCTTTTTCGTGCAACGTGATTGCTCAAACGGAAGACACAAAAAAAGAGACAGGCGTCCCCGTCTCTTTTTTGTATGCGTATTGTTTCTTATTACTCTTTGCCTTCGATAGATGCCCACTTGTACGAGTAGTCAGCGCCGAACGCGTGTTCAACGATTCCTTTAACGTATGGCTTCGTGAGGCGAGCCGATCCACGTTGGTAAACTGGCGAGATCGCGTTCTCTTCAAGAACGATTTTCTCTGCAGCTTGAAGGTCAGCCCAACGCTGTTCAGCATCTGTGCTTGATTTCGCAGATTCGATGAGCTTGTCAAATTCTTCGTTCGACCACTTACCACGGTTGTATGGTCCGTCAGTGACGAAGAGGTCAACGAATGTCATTGGATCCTGATAGTCAGGGCCCCAGCCAGCGAATGTCAACTCGAACTCACCTTTGTTCTCAAGGTCAAGTTTGTTGTTGAACGGTTGTTGCTTGATTGTAAGCGTGATCCCTGGAAGGTTCTTCTCAAGTTCACCTTTGATGAACTCACCGATTTGCTTCGCAGATTCTGAGTCATAGTTGAGGAGCTCGATTTCGACAGAGTCTTGACCGAGTTCTTCAAGTCCTTTTTCCCAAAGCTCTTTCGCTTTGTCCACGTCGTAGCCGCCGATGTCGCCGTTCGCTTCACGGAAGTCCGCGCCGTCTGGTCCAGTGACGAAGTCTTTAGGTACGAGGTAGTTGGCAGGGACTGAACCGTTCGCAAGGAGCGTTTCAGAGATCGCTGCTTTATCGTATGCCGCGTCAATCGCATTACGGATGTTTTGGTTGTCGAGCGCTTCAACCTCAGTGTTGAACTGAAGGTAGAAGAGTGTTGGCTCAACGACAGTTGAGAAGTCTTCGTTGTCTTGGTATTGAGCAACGAGTTCAGAAGTCAAACCAGTGCGGTCAACGTCGCCGTTTTCGTACAAGTTAACACCTGTTGAAACTTCTTTAACGACTTTAACGTTGATTTCTTCAAGTTTGACGGCTTCAGCATCCCAATAGTCGTCGTTTTTGACCATTTTCCAGCCTTGCTCGCGCTCCCAGCTTTCGAGTTTGAACGGTCCGTTGTAGAGAGTTGTCTCTGCAGACGTACCGAAGTTCTCGCCTTGCTCTTTGTCGAACGACTCAAGTTTAGGCATGAATACGCCGAAGCTTGTGAGACCGAGGAAGTAATCAGCTGGTGCAGTCAATTTTACTTCAAGTGTCTGCTCATCAGTCGCAGTGACGCCGACAGCGTCACGCTCGCCTTTGCCTGTGTTGTAGGCTTCAGCGCCTTCGATGATTGACATAACGTAAGCATATTGTGATGCGTTGTCCGGGTTAAGAACTTCTTTCCAAGCGTATTCGAAGTCGTTAGCTGTTACAGGCTCGCCGTTAGACCAAGTTGCGCCTTCACGGATTTTGAACGTGTACGTTTTACCGTCTTCAGAAACTTCGTGTGACTCCGCGATCCCTGGTGTCGGGTTATCGTCTTTGTCCATACGATAAAGACCTTCGTTAACGTTGTTCAAGACGTTGAATGAAACCGCGTCTGTTGCAAGCGTTGGGTTAAGTGAAGGGATGTCTGAGCTATCGAGCAAGTTGAGGACTTGCGCTTCATCAGTATTTTCTGATGCGTTATTGTCAGTTGTTGCTCCCTCTTCCTCCCCTGTCGAACATGCCGCTAGGAATGCGCTAGATAGAAGTGTTACCGACGTTGCTAAAGCAAAACCTTTTTTCTTATTCATTGCGATGACCCCCTGATTTTTTTCGTTTTAACGAAATGAACGATGGTAGAAAATTCTGATAGTTCACTTTACAAAATTTGTTACCACAATCCCGTTGAAGCAATAATACAATATTCTGATAATTTTGCAAAGTGTTTATTTTGATTTTTCTAAAAAATTTTTAGTATAGGCTAAAAGCCCGCCTATACAGACGGGCTTTTAGCTCATTTTTCATAAACTTTAGAAAATGTTAGGACGTACGAAGGACCGATGACCGGAAAACCGATTTCCGCATATTTGGAATCGACCGTGTAAGATCTTCCAGCTTGGTAGATTGGGATAACGACAGCTTCTTCTAACAATCGTTTTTCGGCTTGTCGATACGTCTCGTTTCGCTCGTCCAGCGCCTCGGTCGTTCTCGCTTGTTCCATCAAACGATCGAACGATTTGTCGGCAAATCCGCTCGAATTCAAATAATTATCTGTCTCGAATTGGGTCAAATAGGCACTGAATGCCGGATAGTCCGGCTGCCAACCGGAAAGAGATAGCGCGTATTCACCTGCGACTTCTTTCCTAACTTTGTCCCCGAGCGGGAGTTCGACGACGTTCACTTGAAGACCCGGAAGTTTTTCAAGCTCTGTTTCAATCGTTTGGGCGATTTGTCGTGCCTCGTCATCGACAAAGCTGAGCAACTCGATTTCAATCTCGTCTTCCTCGAGCCGCTCGAGCACGTCTGCGAACAACGTGGCCGCTTCCCCGTCGAGTGAAGGATCGAGTTCCGCGTCATCGGTGACGAGCAATCGTTCGGTCGTCACTTCGGCCCGGGCGAGCGAATCTTCCAGGGCTTCCCGATTCAAAGCAAGGGCGAGCGAGCGCCGGAAATCAGCATCATCGAACGGATACTCGTCGACATTCGGTTTCAAATAGAAGACGCCGCTTCGCGGGACGTCAACGAGTTCCCCTTCGAGCGACTCGATGGTCGCCTCGTCCGTGCCGTACGGAATCGGATGGATGCCATCAGGTTCTGAATCCAGTCCTTCATCCGCCAGAATCATAATTTCTTCAAGCGTGATACGATCGGCGTCGTAATACGCCTCGTTTTTCTTCAACGTGACCTGGGCCGCATCCAGCGATTCGATTTGAAACGGTCCGTTCGCATCAAGCTCTTGCCATTCCCCAATCATCGTCTGGGGTAAAAAGGCCGGCATCGCTAAAATTTGCTCGAACCCTTCTAGCGGTCGTTCGAGTGTCAACTCGAGCGTCTGCGCATCGACGGCCTTTACACCGAGCGTCTCTGGTTCTTTCGTCCCGAGACTGATGGCTTTTCCGTTCAACACATCCTCAAGTAGAAAACTGAACGGAGAATTCGTGTCGTCGTCGGCGAGCATGCGGAAATGCTCGACGAACGTCTCGGCCGTGACCGGATTCCCGTTCACGGTTTGACTTTCTTTCAACGTGAAGGTGTATGTCGCCCCGTCTTGCGACCGCGTCATCGTCTCGACGAGCCCCGGTTCGATCTCGCCGTCCGCACCGAAACGATACAATCCTTCATAAATATGTGATAACACGGTTTGTGAACTTGGGTCGATGGCGAGCAGCGTGTTCGGTTGCTCCGGTAACATCTCCCCATGAATCGTCACGATTTGTTCTTCAGGTGGTACTAATTCTCGTGCCTGCTCTCGTTGTCCGTACCATATAACGAAAAAAAGGATAAGGACTGAACCCAACAAGGCGGCACCGATGAAAAATCGTTTCATCTGGCATTCTCCTCTCTGTTAGCTCAACCCTTATACCCTACCCGTTTTTGCCACTTTTTTCTACTATTAGTCGTTGACTTTCGCGAACGCGAGCGTCGCGTTATGGCCTCCGAAGCCAAGTGAGTTGCTGAGTGCGTACTGGATATCAAGTTCCCGATTTCCTTCACGGACATAATCTAAATCACAATCGTCTGCCGGTGTCTCGCAGTTGATCGTCGGGTGAATCCGTCCTTCATGAATCGATAGCGCCGTGATGACGGCCTCGACTCCGCCGGCGGCACCGAGCAAGTGCCCGATCATCGATTTTGATGAGTTGACGGCCAAGTTGTGGGCGTGGTCACCGAAGACGTTGTGGATGGCTTTCGTCTCCAACATATCGTTGAGCGGTGTGCTCGTCCCGTGAGCGTTAATGTATTGCACGTCTTCTGGACGAATCCCCGCGTCCCGAAGTGCCTCATTCATCGCTTTCGATCCGCCTTCCGCTTCCGGTGATGGTGCCGTGATGTGGTAGGCGTCCGAACTCATGCCGTACCCGACGACTTCCGCATACATTTTGGCGCCACGCACTTTCGCATGCTCGTATTCCTCGAGAACGAGCACGCCCGCGCCTTCACCCATGATGAACCCGTCACGGTTCGCGTCGAACGGACGGCATGCCGTGTTCGGGTCCGGATTCGTCGATAGCGCTTTGTTGGCACAGAATCCTGAGAACGAGAGCGGTGTGATCGGCGCCTCGGCTCCGCCTGCGAACATCGCAAGCGCATCGCCACGTTGAATGACTTTGAACGCTTCCCCGATTGAGTTCGTCCCAGAGGCACAAGCTGTGACCGAACAGTTGCTTGGTCCTTTCGCCCCAAGGTAAATCGAGACTTGACCGCTCGCCATGTTCGGAATCATCATCGGGATGAAGAATGGGCTGATGCGGCGTGGTCCGCGCTCATGCAAGATGCTCGCTTGTTTGTCGATCGTCTCGACACCACCGATTCCGCTTCCGATCCAAATCCCGACTTCGTCCGCGATTGCTTTCACATCTAGACCGCTATCCCGATGCGCAGCGTCAGCGGCTAAAATCGAGTATTGGATGAACGAATCCATCTTGCGCGCTTCTTTCGGCTCGACCAAGTGATCGATGTTCCATTCTTTGACTTCAGCCCCGACTTTCGCCGGATATTGGCTGATATCAATCTTCGTTAACGTATCGACTGCATTGTCCCCGTTCAACAGTCGTTCCCACATTGCCGTAACGTCGTTCCCGAGTGGGGAAACGACTCCTAATCCTGTGATGACTACTCGTTTCATGCGTTAATCTCCTCCGTGATGTTAGCGTTATTCCATGTTAGACAACTCGCTCCCCATGTGAGCCCGGCGCCGAATCCGGCGACGACGACCGTCTGACCGTTTGAAATCTTACCGTGCTTGACCGCTTCGGCCAAAGCGAGTGGAATCGAAGCGGCTGACGTGTTCGCATGGTCTTGAATCGTGACGACGACTTTTTCTTCGTGAAGCCCTAACCGTTCAATCGCAGCGTCGATGATGCGACGATTGGCTTGGTGCGGTACGAGCACGTCCAGGTCCTCAATCGATTTCCCGGCTCCTGCTAGTGCTTCTAGTACGATATCCGGCATTTTACGGACGGCGAACTTGAAGACTTCACGTCCGTTCATGACGATTTTACCTTCTTCGTTCTCATATAAGAACTTTCCGCCGGTCCCGTCGCTGCCGAGTACGATCGAGTCGATGGCGGCCACCTCGTCTTCACCGAGGACGACGGCACCTGCCCCGTCACCGAACAAGACGGCGGTCGAACGATCGTCCCAGTCGATGAGGTTGCCCATCTTCTCGGCTCCGATGACGAGCGTCCGTTTCAGGCCTTTCGCCTGCATCATGCTCTTCGCCGTATCCATCGCGAAGATGAAGCCGCTACAGGCGGCACTGACGTCGAACGCGACCGCTCGCTTCGCTCCGAGGTTGGCCTGTACGAGACACGCTGTCGCCGGGAACGATGGCGCCGTGGCCGTCGCGCAAATAATTGCATCGATGTCTTCAATCGAGACGCCGGCACTTTGAAGCGCCCGCTCGGCAGCCTGTGTGGCCATGTCGGCGACACTCAAATCGGCGTCGGCCAAATGGCGCGCCTCGATCCCGGTCCGGGTCCGAATCCATTCGTCGCTCGTATCCATTCGTTTTTCCAAATCGATGTTCGTGATCCGGTTATCCGGAAGGAACGAACCGATCCCAATGATTCCAATGTTCATAGTGATGACCCCTATTCTTAGTATCTGGTACTAATATAAGGGAATAAAAAAGGGATGTCAACGCATCCCTCTCGATTATTCGCTTTGACCGAGTCGTTTCGTGACCGCCATGACCATTTTTGCCGAGTTGATCGATGCCGTTTCTAAAAATTCATCGAACGACAAGTTCGCTTCCTCGTCGGCGCTGTCCGAAATCGAACGGGTCACGACGAACGGAATCCCGAACTGGTAGCACGTCTGTGCGATTGGAGCGGCTTCCATCTCGACAGCCGCGACACCTTCGAAATGACCGAGGATGTCAGCGACACGTTTCGAGTCGTTGATGAACGAGTCCCCTGTCACGATGAGGCCCGTATGGACGTTCACATCATGGAGGCTCTCAATCACTTTTTTACAGACATCCATCAAATGAGCGTCAGCCGTGTACGCTGCCGGCATGCCTGGCACTTGGCCGTACTCGTAGCCGAACGCAGTCACATCGACATCGTGATGACGGACTTCGGTCGAGACGACGACGTCGCCGACTTTCATGCCTTTTTTAAAGCCGCCCGCCGAACCGGTATTGATGACGACGTCCGGTTTGAACTTATCGATGAGAAGCGTCGTACCGATGGCCGCGTTCACTTTCCCGATGCCTGACTTCAAAATGACGACTTCGACATTGCCGAGGTACCCTTCATAGAAGTGGTAGTTGGCGATCTCCGTGTCCGTTCGTTCTGTCAATTCGTTGCGGAGCAAGTTCACTTCTTCTTCCATCGCTCCAATGATTCCGATTTTCATTATAATTGCCTCCTCAGAAAGAGAGCGACATCCATGCGGAAGTCGCTCGTTTGTGTTACTTGATTTCTTTGATTTCGACGACCATGTCGCCACCTGGCGTTTGGACGTTGACGACGTCTCCGACCGTACGGCCGAGGAGCGCTTTCGCAATCGGTGATTCGTTCGAGATTTTCCCTGTAAACGGGTCAGCCTCAGCGCCACCAACAATTGTATACGTCTCGTTCTCGTTATCTTCTTGAATGAAGAATGTCACGGTCTTTCCGATCGCGACCATCGAGTTGTCAGCCCCATCATCTTTGATGATGACTGCGTTACGAAGCATCTCTTCGAGTTGAGCGATACGTCCTTCGACCATAGCCTGCTCTTCTTTCGCTGCATCATATTCTGCGTTCTCAGACAAGTCTCCGAAATCGCGGGCAATCTTAATATTCTCAACGACTTCTTTACGGCGCACCGTCTTCAGTTCGTTCAATTCATTTTCGATTTTCGCTTTTCCGTCTAACGTCATGTAATGTTGTTTTTCAGCCATTTCTGTCACTCCTTCATTGTCTCCTAGTATATTACAGCTAGGTAAAATTGAAAACGATTTATTTCCCTTACGCGCGGTTGCGTTCTGTCAGCACCCAGCGAATCTTCGTCACGAGCAAATCGATTGCGACAAAGTTTTCTCCGCCTTCAGGCACGATGATATCTGCGTAGCGTTTCGTCGGCTCACAGAATTGAAGATGCATCGGCCGGACGACGTTCGTATACTGGGCGACGACCGAGTCGATTGACCGGCCTCGCTCGTTCAAATCACGTTGCATCCGGCGCAAGATGCGGACGTCTGCATCCGTGTCAACGAACACTTTAATGTCCATCAAGTCACGCAGACGGTCGTCCTCGAGCGCCAAAATGCCTTCGACGATGACGACATCGACCGGTTCAATCAAAATCGTCTTGTCCGAGCGCGTGTGTGCCGCATAGTCATATACCGGCTTCTCGATTGCCTTATGGTCTTGCAACTGCTTGATATGCTCAATCAAAAGATCGTTATCGAAAGCGAACGGATGATCATAGTTCGTCTTATACCGTTCTTCCATCGTCATCTCTGACTGGTCTTTATAATACGCGTCTTGCTCGATCATGACGACCGATTGTCCTTTGAACGCATCCACGAGCGCGCGGGCTACGGTTGTCTTACCTGATCCGGTCCCCCCGGCCACGCCGATAATGACGGGTTTATGTTGCATCAAAGTTAAATCCTCCTCATCGTAATTTACGACTGATTGCTAGGCCATCACCAAGGGGCAAAATTGCAGTGTGATAATCGGTCCGTGCCATCAATTGCTCAGTAAACTCTTTTACGAGACGAACGAGCCGGCGGCGGCGGCGGTCAAGCACTGACATGTCGTCTAGCAGGACGTCCCCTCGTAAAAATAAATTATCGCTGTAAATCGTACCACCAATTGGTACTAAAGCGCCATACCCATCAAAGAATTTTTGATACTGACCTTTGGCCGCATCGATAAAGACCGCATCGAATTCTCCTTCAATCGTCCCAATCAACTCGACCGCGTCACCGTGGATGACGGTGATGCGATCCGACACGTCCGAACGTCCGATAAAGCCGAGCGCTTCTTCGTGACGTCGTGCGTTCCGCTCAATCGTGACGATTTCCGCGTCCGGCAACAGCTCGGCCATGCGAATCGCACTGTAGCCGATGGCCGTCCCGACTTCGAGGATGCGGGTCGGACGTTGCAACGCGAGAAGCGACAGCAGCACTTCTGAACCGGTCAAGTCCATGATTGGCACGTGGTGTTCTTTCGCGAACGCCTCCATCTCCGCCAACAGCGGAGACCGCGGCGTGACCAAGTTCTCCACGTAACCTTCATAGGATGAATGTTCCACGTCGTACACCTCTTACTCTCTATTCATTCAAACGACCGGAAGCCAAGGCTTCCGGTCGCATATCCGTCAATTGTTGTTTGCTTCTTCGAACGCTTCCCACTCCGGACGGTACTTGTTCACGTTTTGTTGGTGCGCCTCATAATCCACTTCGAACAAGACTTCCCCGTTCGGGAATCCTTCACGTGGTGGTCGGGCGTAGAAATAAACGTTATCCGTATCGTTCGGGTTGAGGGTGGCGACGAACGCGTCACGACTGACCGAAGCGATCGGCCCAATCGGGATGCCTTCGTAGCGGTACGTGTTGTAGAGTGAGTCGTTTTGAAGATCGTTGAACGATGTGAAGATTGACGTCTCCCCGGTACCGTACCAGACGGTCGGGTCGGACTGCAACTTCATGCCATCGGCTAAACGATTTTCAAACACGCCGGCAATCTCTTGCCGGTCCTCTGTCGACACGGCCTCTTTCTCGACGACCGAGGCGAGCGCGAGCGTCTCATGGAACGTGCGTCCTGAGGCTTCGACTTCACTTTGATACTCGGCATAGAGCTGTTCGGTCGGTTTCAACATCTCATCGATGATTTGTGTGAGTGTGACACCTTTGTCGAACTCATACGTGGCCGGGAACAAGTACCCCTCGAGCGGATGATAAATCCCATCGGCGAGTACTTCGTCGGTCAACATCTCATGCTCATTGACGAGCGAGCGGATATACTCCTCGTCGCTCAGTTTGGCCGAAATCTCTTCTTTCGGGATGTCCGCTTCTTTCGCGAGACGTGAGATGACCTGGTCAATCGTAAAGCCTTCCGGGATCACCAATTTGATGTCCGGGACGACGATGACTTTCCCGGTCTTCAGCGTGGCAATCAACTCGTCAAGCGACTGTGACGGAGACAATGTATACGTCCCCGCTTGGAACGATGATTCATTTTTAAATCGTGTATAAAAACGGAAAATCGTGCTATTCCTCACGAGCCCATTCTCTTCGAGTAGTTCGCCAATGTACCCTGAACCTGCACCGAGCGGGACCTCGACCTCGACCGACTCGGTCGAAGACGGGTCGACGGGTTCGAGCGATCGTTTTACGAACGCATACGACACCGCGGCACCTGTGGCGATAACTAGAAGAAAGACAGCAAGGATGATGACCGTAATTCGCCGAACGATCCGGTTACGTGCACGCTTCTCATCAAACATCGATGGATGGTTCATGCGCATTTCTCCCCTGTTCTTCTGTTATGAAGATGGGCGACGAGGGTTTCCCCTAGTCGCCCGCCCACGTATTAGTCTAATCCAACTTCGTCATTGACGATATCGAACGCTTCCATGACTTCCTCGAAATCAGCGTCGTCTTCAACGATCTTCAAGACGAACTCTTCATCTTCAAGTTCTTCGATTTCGAACGCGTATACTTCGATTGTGTCTTCGTCTTCCGTTTCCGGGTTACCGACCGGCTCAAGAACGACAAACGTCTTGTTTGTGCGGTCACTCGTCATTCGGAAAATTTCTGCGAATAAATGCTCGTCTCCATTTTCATCTGGAATTCGGTACATTTCTTCTTCGTTACGGCTAAGTTCTGCCATACGTAATTCCTCCTTATTTGCCTGCGCGATCCAGGTAGTTTTGTAAAATCATGACGGCTGCCATCTTATCGATGACTGCCTTTCTCTTTTTTCGGCTGACGTCTGCTGAAATCAGCATCCGCTCCGCTTGCATCGTCGTCAAACGCTCGTCGACAAGAACCGTCGGCAAACCGGTCGCCTCGGTGAGGGCCGCGGCAAACGCCTGTGACGCCTCGCCCCGAGGTCCGATTGTCGCGTTCATGTTCTTCGGAAGACCGACGACGACTTCTTTCACATCGTACTGCTCAATAATCGGTTGAAGCAGACGGACAGCTTCGTCAAAGTCCGGCTCAGTCCAGTAGACCGTTTCCACACCTTGCGCCGTCCATCCCATGAGATCGCTCACGGCGACCCCAATCGTCTTCGAACCGACATCGAGCCCCATGACTCGCTTCATATTAATCCTCTCTACGATCGTTCAAATACGATTTGACCAGCTCTTCGAGCAGTTCATCTCGTTCGATTTTGCGAATCAAGTTTCGCGCATCGTTATGACGCGGGATGTAGGCAGGGTCACCTGACAACAAGTATCCGACGATTTGATTGATCGGTTGGTAGCCTTTCTCCTCGAGTGCTTGATACACCGTGATCAGCGTTTCCCGAGTGTTGGCTCGATTATCATCTTCTGGAAAATTGAATTGCATCGTGCGATCCATTTGGCTCACAAGAATCCACCTCTTTCCGTTTGCACTTCACATTCTATTATGCCAGTGATTGAACGTAATGTGAAGCAAACTTCAATGCTTCGTCCAGTTTTGTCGCATCACGGCCACCGGCTTGTGCCATGTCAGGACGGCCACCGCCGCCTCCGCCACAACGTGTTGCCACTTCTTTAATCAATTTCCCGGCATGGAAGCCGCGGTCGTTCAAGTCTTTCGTCACGCCTGCGACGAGGTTGACCTTGTCGCCGTTCGCCGAACCGAGCAAGATGACGGCTGAACCGAGCTTGCCTTTCAATTCGTCGACCATGCCGCGAAGGGCGTCCATATCTTGTCCGTCGACGCGCTTGGCAATCAATTGGACATCGCCGAACGTCTCGATGGCGTCAGTGAGTGACGACGCTTCGATGTTCGCAAGCTTCGCTTTGAGCGACTCGCTCGCGCGTTCGAGCTCTTTCATTTCAGCTTGAAGCGCTTGGACACGAGTCGGCACTTCGAGCGGTTTTGTCTTGAGTAGTTTTGCTACCGTCTCGAGCGTCTCGATATGCTGGTTCATCACTTCGTAAGCCCCAGCGCCTGTGACCGCCTCGATGCGACGTGTGCCGGCTCCAATTCCTGACTCCGACAAGATTTTAAAGAGTCCGATTTCAGCCGTGTTGCCAACGTGGCAACCACCACAAAGCTCGACCGAGTCACCGGCCGCGACGACGCGGACGACGTCCCCGTACTTCTCACCGAAGAGCGCCATCGCACCTTTCGCTTTCGCGTCGGCGATGTTCATCTCTTCGATATCGACAGCAATCGACGCCCAGATGCGTTCGTTCACTTGACGCTCGATCGACTGGAGCTCTTCAGCCGTCACTTGACCGAAGTGCGAGAAGTCAAAGCGAAGTCGATCTGGTGTCACGAGTGAACCAGCTTGGTTGACGTGCTCACCGAGCGTGTCTTTCAATGCACGATGCAACAAGTGCGTCGCCGTGTGGTTTTTGATGATCGCTTGACGTGAGTCGAAGTCGACCGTTGCCGTCACCGCGACCTCTGCCTTAGCGACACCTGAAGTGACCGTGACCGTATGCAAGTTTTGGCCGTTCGGTGCTTTCGTGACGTCTTTCACGTGAAGGACGAAGTCCGCCCCGACGATTTGGCCTTTGTCACCGATTTGACCGCCGCTCTCTGCATAGAATGGTGTCTGGTCGAGAATGACTTGCGCTTCTTCCCCGGCTGCGACGACGTCGACGAGCTCACCATCGTGAATCAGGCTGATGATTTTTGCTTCTGTGACGAGGTTCGTGTAGCCGACGAATGATGACGCGAGCGTGATGTCCGCAAGGACGCCTGACTGGACTTGCATCGACTCGACGTCGGCGCGGGCTGTACGGGCACGTTCGCGCTGTGCGTTCATCGCTTGTTTGAAGCCGTCCTCGTCCACTGAAAGGTTATGGTCTTCCGCATACTCGATCGTCAATTCGAGCGGGAACCCGTACGTATCGTAAAGACGGAATGCATCCTCACCGCTGATGACGTTCGAACCGGCTGCTTTTTGCGCTTTCGCGACTTCGTTCAAGATGGCAAGACCGTCATGAAGCGTCTCGTGGAATCGTTCTTCTTCATTTTTGATAACTTTTTTGATGAAGTCTTTCTTCTCACGGACTTCCGGGTAGAAGTCGACCATGATGTCGCCGACGACGTCGACGAGCTCATACATGAACGGACGTTCGATGCCTAGCATCTTCGCGTAACGGACGGCACGACGGAGCAGACGGCGAAGGACGTAGCCACGGCCTTCGTTCGATGGGAGTGCCCCATCACCAATCGCGAACGACACGGTCCGGATATGGTCGGCGATGACTTTGAACGCCACGTCTTTGCTGCTATCGGCACGATACGTCTCTCCGCTGATTTTCTCCGTCTCGCGGATAATCGGCATGAACAGGTCCGTATCGAAGTTCGTCGGCACGTCTTGCATGACGCTCGCCATCCGCTCGAGTCCCATCCCTGTATCAATGTTTTTCCGTGGGAGCTCGGTATAGTTGCCGTGCCCGTCATGGTTGAACTGACTGAAAACGATGTTCCAGATTTCAAGATAGCGCTCGTTCTCGCCGCCTGGGTACAATTCTGGATCGGTCGGATCGTCGCCGAACGCCGGTCCGCGGTCGAAGAAGATCTCCGTGTTCGGGCCAGACGGGCCTTCTCCGATTTCCCAGAAGTTCTCTTCGAGCGGGATGATGCGGTCAGCCGGTACGCCGAGCGCGAGCCAGATTTGTTTCGCTTCCTCATCTTCCGGGTGAATCGTCACGGATAGACGGTCCGGATCGAGTCCGTACCACTCATCGCTCGTGAGCAGTTCCCAGCCCCATTTGATTGCGTCTTCACGGAAGTAGTCGCCGACCGAGAAGTTTCCGAGCATCTCGAAGAAAGTATGGTGACGAGCCGTCTTCCCGACGTTCTCGATGTCGTTCGTCCGAATCGATTTCTGCGCGTTGACGATGCGCGGGTTGGCTGGAATGACGCGGCCATCAAAGTATTTTTTAAGCGTCGCGACACCTGAGTTAATCCAAAGCAACGTCGGGTCCTCGACTGGTACGAGCGATGCACTCGGCTCGACACTGTGTCCTTTTGATTTGAAGAAATCTAAATACATTTGGCGAATCTGTGCGCCAGTTAATGGTTTGAGCGGTTTCATCAACAATTCCTCCTTCAGTTTAAACGAAACGAAAAAAAGCGATGCTCATCCCTGTGGAAAGGGACGAAAGCATCGCTTCGTGGTACCACCCTCGTTCGCACGGCAAAGCCGTGCCTCGAACATCCGATAACGCGGATGAGGCGCCCAGGGTGAGTGGGGACTCCAGACTAGCTTCGGTCGACCGGACCCCCATCTTCTCACAGCCTAGGAAGATGTCTCTGGTGAGGCGGTTACGACGTACTCATTTCCTTCATCGTCTTTAATCGTTTCAGTTTTCTATTCGTCATTATCACACGTCATTCAGGAGACGTCAAGACTTGCCGCCTAACCGTTCGACGAGTTTCGTCCGGCGTACCGGTTCCTCTTCCCGTGTCGCCGCCTCGAGCGCGCGCACGTCGCCGAACAAGAGCAGGCTCTTCTTCGCCCGCGTGACGGCCGTATAAATCAAGTTGCGCGACGAGCGGAAGCCACCGTTGAAGAAGACCGGCATGAGCACAATCGGGAACTCGGACCCTTGCGACTTATGGATCGTGATGGCATAGGCGTGGGTGAACTGGTCCCACTCGCTCCGGTTATACTCGACCTCGGTCTGATCGAAACGAATATAGATTTTATCGACCTTGTCTACGTTCTCTTTGGCGTAAAAGATGTTCGTGATCTCACCGATGTCACCGTTATAGACGTTCTCCTCGGCGTTATTGACGAGTTGGAGCACTTTGTCCCCGTTCCGATAAGTCCGGTTGCCGTGCTTCACTTCCCGGGCTGCTGATTTCGGATTGAACACGTTTTGAAGCGCCTCGTTCAAGCCGTCGATGCCGCAAATCCCGCGATACGTCGGGGCGAGCACTTGGATGTCGAACGGCGAATAGCCTTTTCGGAGCGCAGCGCCCGCCATTTGGCAGATGGCCTGAAGCGCCGTCTCTTGGTTGGCCGTATAGAAGCGGCGGTCCGGCAGCGCCGCCAACAAATCGTCCGGCATTTGTTTCGCGTTGAGCGCGTGCGCTAAACGCAGGATGCTCGACTCGGACGCCTGCCGATGGACGACATCGAGTCGGACGACCGGGATGCCGTCGGTCGCCATCAAATCGGCGAGCACTTGGCCCGGTCCGACCGAAGGCAATTGATCACGGTCCCCGACGAACAGAATCTTCATCCCGTTCGGCACGGCCCGTAGCAGACTCCGGAACAAGAAGATGTCAATCATCGACGCCTCGTCGACGATAAGCACTTTTCCGACGAGCGGATTCGTGTCATCGACTTGGAACGAACTGCCATCGAACTTCAAGAGGCGGTGTATCGTCGAGGCCGGCAGCCCCGTCGACTCGCTGAGCCGTTTCGCGGCCCGACCGGTCGGTGCGGCCAGCACGAACGGGAACGGCTGATTCTGGACCGGTTCGAGTTTCCAATCGAACACGTCGCTGAGCGCATGGATGATGCCACGGACGACGGTCGTCTTCCCGGTACCCGGTCCACCGGTCAGGACCATGAGCGGTGACTTCAAGGCGAGCTCAATCGCTTCCCGTTGCTGTGTCGCATACTCAATCGAGAACATCTCTTCGACGCGTCCGACCGCATCGAAAATTGTCGTCATATCGACGTCTTCTGTCGTCGAGGTCGACATGATGCGGGCGAGTTCTTCGGCCGCTTTTTGTTCGGCCCGGTAGACACGCGGATGATAGACGACCCCGTCTTCGACGATGACACGCTCATCATTCGCGAGCGTCTCAAGCGCCGAGACGAGTGCCTCGCCCGGGTCGCCACCGATGATGCGCGGCATCTCGCTCGCGAGTTGATCGGCCGTGACGAACAAATGCCCGTTTCCTTGCTCGAGCTCGAGCACGTATAACACGGCCGCGGCAATTCTTTCCGGATGAATCCCTTGAATCCCGAAATGCGCCGCGATGGCGTCGGCCGTCTTGAAGCCGATCCCAGGGACGTCATACATGAGGGCGTATGGGTTCTTTTCAATCGTCTCCATCGCCCGTCCCTCATATTCTTTATGAATTTTCGAGGCTAGTCGTGGTGTCACGTCGAACGGCGCCAAAAATAACAACAACTGGTCGACACCATACAGAACGTTCAACCGTTCGGTGATGACGCGGGCCTGTTTTTCTTTCAACCCGTCGACGTTCGACAGAAGGCTCGGATGCTTGACGATTTGATCGATGCAGTCGTCACCGAGTGCGTCGGCAATCTTTTGGGCCGTCTTTTGACCGATGCCAGGGAACGAACCGTTCGTCAAAAAGCGGACGGCTGCGCGCTTCGTCATCGGGACAACACGGCGAATCCATTCTGCTTTCATCTGTTTCCCGAACCGCGGGTGATCGACGAGCCGCCCGTGCGCCTTGTACGTCTCACCTTTCTCGATGCCGACACCGACACCGGCGATGACCATCTCGGTCTCGTCTGTCTCAAAATTCTTTTCTTTTATACGTACGAGCGCAATCGTATGCGCTTCTTCTTCCGATTGAAACAGGACGCGGATGACTTTTCCTGTCAACTCGTAAGGTGCTGCCATCATTCGAGCCACCTCCAGCTAGTTTTCCATCCCCCATTATAGCCCGAGTTCGAATGATAGGACAAATCGCCTAACTGAACAGGTTGAGGATGCGCTCGAGTTGATTGAGGTCCACCCGTTCGAGGATGCGAATCAATTGATCGACATCGATTCGATTCAAGATTCGTTCCAGTTGCTCCAAGTCCACATTTTCAAGCAATCGTTCGAATCGCTCCAACTCGCCCGAATTTACGTACCCTTCGAGCCGTTCGAACAGCTCGGTCCGCTCGATGCGGAACAATTGCTCGAGCGATGGTCGTTGAATCAACAGGACAAGACCTGCGGCGATGACATGGACACCCCAGTTGAGCACGACGTGACCGAGCCTTACCGTCTGTCCGACGAATGGGATGAGCGGGATGAACGACAGCTGTAACACGATGATGGCGAGCTGGACGTATGGGTTCGGGATGAACCAAGCCACAATCGCCAGCACGGCCGGTACGACCCAGGCTACCCCGACCGTCCCGACCGTCACGGTCCACGATCGATTCGAAGAGAGTAACCAATGCATGACGAGACCGATCACGAAGAACGTCGCAAAAAGGAGCAACAGCACGGTCGTCGCCCGCTCCGATTCGACGACGACACGGAACAACAGATTGTTCGTCCACTCGCCCGTCGCGAGACGCTCGTCGATGGCGGCAAACAGTCGACCGAGCATGAACCATTCGACAATCAAAAAGACAACCACACTGACCAGACTGATTAAGCGCATACACTTCTCCCCTCTCAATTGTTATCCCATTTCCCGAACAATCGGACGGCTATGCACGTTTTTCTTCAATTCAAAGCGGGAACTGTTCGAGTGAACCTATGAAGGAGGGACTATGTATGACGAAACGTATTCCAATCAGTGGCCTGTGTGAACTCGTGTTAGAAGTGACCGATATGGCAGAGGCCGTCGATTTTTGGCACGGCAAACTCGGGTTGCCTGTCGTCGAACAGTGGGTCGGTGACGATGCCGAACCGAGCGAAGCGCAGGAACAGGCGAACGAACCTTGGGCGACGTGGATCTATGTCGGTGGGAACACTCGTCTCGGCCTCTGGCTGAAACGTGATTTCACATCGGAAGAAGAATCGAATCGACAAGAACAGGTGACCGAGTGGGATACACTCTATGATGAGGGTGGCGCTCATGTCCACTGCGCGTTCTATGTGCCGATGGACTCGTTCGATCAAGCGCTTGAGGTGTTAGAGGCGTCAAACATCCCGACGAAGCTACGGACGTGGGATGAGGATGAGACGGTCAACGGCAAAGAACGCTCGGCCTACTTTAAAGACCCGAGCAAGAACGTCATTGAGCTGTATACGAAAAACATGGACGAGGCGTATGATAAGTTCGGCGGCGAGCCCGTGAAAATCACGACGAAACAGCTCTGATTCACGTATACGCTCGACAACCCCGCATGATAAGATGAGAGAAAATGGAAAAGGTTGTGCTCTATGCGTTTCTTCCCACTTCTGATCATGACGGGGTTACTTCTGCTCACATTCGGACTCTACTTCGTGTTCGATGCGTTTCCTACGCTCGACCGGCCGACTTCGTTTTCCGCCTTGTCGTTCTTTTCATTCGGCGCCATGCTGCTCATCTTAACGGATGGGGTCCGTCGGGCCAAATCAGGAACGGGCGTCATATGGAGCTATGTCGCGCTCGCAGGCACGTTGTTCGTGACGATGTTTACTGTTTCGGTTTGGATCATCGGGGAGGTGGCTTCATGACGCTCATCTTACCAACATGCATCACTGGCTTTTCATACGGCGACTGCCCAACCCCCGAGTTTGATGATCGAACATTCAAAGCGGTTTGTTTCGATTATGCCCGTCAGAAAGGTGGGACGTGCAGCATCATCCTTGGGGACTCGGTCACCCCGAACTATGACCAAGCGACCATCACCATCCAAGGACGCAGTATCTATGTGTTGCTCAGCAGAGTCTATCCAATCATCGGCATCTCAAAGCTCGAACCATTCCAGTATAAATTTATCGATGTACCCGAGCTGACCGGCTTGTTTTCTGACACTTACCAGATTCCATCGGCGGCGGAGCTGAACGAACGGTTCGATGTGACGCTGCAGCCGTTACTAAACGAGGCAGAGCGGAATCAAATCGAATATTGGGAGCCAAAGACAATCGGTAACGTCATCTTCCATTACTGGGACTAACGAAAAGCGCCTCTCGCAAAAACTGCGAGAGGCGCTTTATTCATTCAGTTGCCGAGCAACTCGTCCATTTTCGCTTTCGCGTCAAAAGCGAGCGCGTGATCCGGTTGCAACTCGAGCACACGCTCAAGTTCAGCGTACGTCTTGTCCTGTTCACCGAGGAAGGCGTAGGCAATCGCCAAGTTGTAGCGGGCGTCCGTATGGCTCGCGTCGAGGTCGAGCGTATGCTCGAGCGCTTCGACGGCCAATTCGAGTTGTTCGTTCTGTGCGAGCGCGAGCCCGTACTGGAACGAAATCTCGACGTCTTCCGGCGCCTGCTTCATCGCCTCGCGGAGACGTGGCAACGCCCGGACGAAGTCGCCCATCGCCTTGTACGTCAAGCCGAGCATGAAATGCAGGTCGGCATCGTCCATTCCGGTTAGGAGCGCCTGACGAAGCGAAGCCTCGGCCAAGTCGAGCTGTTCGAGTTCATAGGCGAGCGCCCCCTTCGCATAGTGGGCCGCGCCGAACGCGTTGTCGAGTTCAAGCGCCTTGTCATAAAAGACGACGGCCCGTTCATGGTCACCGATGGCTTGAAGGAGCGTGCCCATGTTGACGAATCCGGTTGGATCCGTCGGGTTCGCTTCGATGGCGGCATTGAACTGCTTGGCCGCCTGTTCGAACTCACCTTGTTGCATCGCTTGGATGCCTAATTCGTTTGCGTTCAAAGTCATCACCTCATCCGATATAGTCGAGTCGTTTGCCGTTGCGATACGCTTCGTCGATTGTCGCGCCGCCAAGGCAGATGTCGCCGTCATAGAAGACGACTGCTTGCCCTGGTGTGATCGCCCGTTGCGGCTCATCGAATTTGACGAGCACGTCGCCGTTATCGAGCGGCGCGATCGTCACAGGCACGTCCTGTTGACGGTAGCGGAATTTCGCCGTCGCCCGGAACTCACCAGTAGGGACAGCTCCAGTCCACGAAAGTTTTGATGCGAGCAATGCGTCCGAATAGAGCGCGTCATGATGGAAGCCTTGGCCGACGTAGAGAATGTTTTCTTCAACGTTCTTGCCGACGACGAACCATGGGTCCCCGTCGCCACCGATGCCGAGGCCATGGCGTTGACCGAGCGTGTAATACATGAGTCCGTCATGGTTTCCTTTTTGTTCGCCATCAAGTGTCTGCATGATGCCGGGTTGTGACGGCAAATACTCTGAGAGGAATTCTTTGAAGTTGCGCTCTCCGATGAAGCAGATGCCGGTCGAATCTTTCTTCTTCGCTGTCGCGAGTCCCGCTTCTTCGGCGATGACACGGACGTCTTTCTTGTCCATATGACCAATCGGGAACATCGTCCGCGCGAGTTGGTCTTGTGACAACTGGTTCAAGAAATACGTTTGGTCCTTGTTGTCGTCTTTCCCACGAAGGAGTCGATGCTCCCCGTCGACATATTCGACCCGTGCGTAGTGCCCGGTCGCGACGAAGTCGGCCCCGAGGCGAAGCGCATGGTCAAGGAACGCCTTGAACTTGATTTCCTTGTTACACATGACGTCCGGGTTCGGCGTCCGTCCGAGACGGTACTCGGCCAAGAAGTATTCGAACACGCGGTCCCAATATTCTTTTTCGAAGTTGACCGCGTAATAAGGGATTCCGATTTGGTTGGCGACCGCGATGACGTCTTCATAGTCTTCCGTCGCCGTACAGACACCGTTCTCGTCCGTATCATCCCAGTTTTTCATAAAGATCCCGATGACGTTATACCCTTGCTCTTTGAGCAAATGGGCCGTCACCGAAGAATCGACGCCGCCTGACATCCCGACGACGACCGTCGTCTCGGCAGGGGCTTTTGTGCGTAAGTTCATTCGTTATCTCACTCCGTTCGTGAATGTCGAGACGACCTCCGAGAGTCGTTCGGCGAGCCGTTCCACGTCTTCGACCGAGTTACCGTGTCCAAAGCTGATGCGGACGGACTGTTTCGTCCGTTCCGACGTCCCGAACATCGCCGTCAATACGTGTGACGGTTCAATCGACCCGGCCGTGCAGGCACTTCCGCTCGAGATCGCGAAACCGCGCATATCCATCATGATGAGGAACGGTTCGAGCTCGATGCCCGGGAGATACAAGTTGATGATGTGCGGCAGGCGGTTCGCCCCATTCACCTCATACTCGACTCCGAGTTCATCGAGTCGCCCGACGAGCACCTCAGCCATTTGATGATAGGCGTTCACCCGTTCGGCCTGTTCGATTTTAGCCAGTTCGGCTGCTTGTTGGAACCCGACGGCACCCGGAACGTTTTCCGTGCCGGCTCGACGTTTCCGTTCTTGTTGTCCTCCAAAAGAACGCGTCGCTAATTTTACACCTGTTTTCATAAAAAGAAAACCGATACCTTTCGGGCCATTGATTTTATGGGCCGAGGCCGACAATAAATCGACACCGAGCGCCTTGACGTCCATCGTTTCCGTGCCGAGCGCTTGCACCGCGTCCGTATGGAAATACGCTGGATGGTCAGCGAGCAGGGCTCCGATTTCCGCAATCGGTTGCAATGTGCCGACCTCGTTGTTGCCGTACATGACCGAGACGAGGATCGTATCGTCCCTTAGCGCGGCCCGAACGGATTCTAGTGTCACCGCTCCCGTCGCGTCGACATCGAGATACGTCACCTCGAAGCCTTCGCGTTCGAGTTGCTCCATCGCGTGCAGGACCGCGTGGTGCTCGATTTTCGTCGTAATCAAGTGTTTCCCTTTATGTTGATTCGCGTAAGCCGCGCCGAACAACGCATAGTTGTCCGACTCGGTCCCGCCCGACGTGAAGACGATCTCGTTCGGCGTCGCCCCAATCCACGTGGCGAGGGTCCGGCGCGAAGCGTCTAACGCGGCACGAGCCGTTCGTCCAATGCCATGGATGCTCGATGGGTTCCCGTATTGCTCGAGCAAATACGGCGTCATCGCGTCGAGCACTTCTGGACGCATCGGCGTCGTTGCAGCATGATCAAAGTAGTTCATGTTCGTTCACCTCACCTTTAAATATAGAACATATAGCCGTCTGAATCTTCTTCAGCGAGATCGGCAAGTGTCGTCTCTTCGAGCACTTTCTCGATCGCGGCTTTGATTTTATCCCACAGCTTCCGCTTCACGGCGTCGTCTGCTTCTGAATCTTCGACGATGGTGAGCGGTCCTTCGAGCAAGCGGATGATTTCGCCCGCCGTGATGTCCGTCGCCGGTTTGACGAGCTGATAGCCGCCGTACGCCCCGCGGACGCTCTTGACGAGCCCACCGTTGCGGAGCGGACCAATCAATTGCTCTAAGTAATGTTCCGGCAAGTCGTGCCGGGCCGCAATCTTTTTCAAGCTAAGCGGTTTATTGTCCGTCTCCCGGGCCAATGCAATCATGATCGTCAATCCATAACGACCTTTAGTAGATATTTTCATCTTCATGTCTCCTTCTGCTATACTAATCGAACAAACGTTTGTCGAAAGGAATGTGTACGTATGAGTGATTTATTTCAGCAATCGAATAGTGGCCCACTCGCCAACCGGATGCGGCCGGAAACGTTAGACGAAGTCATCGGTCAACGCCACATCATCGGTGAAGGCAAATTGTTGCGCCGGGCCATCGAGGCCGATCGCCTCGGCACGATTATTCTTTATGGACCGCCGGGGACGGGCAAGACGACACTCGCCCGCGTCATTTCAAACTATACGAAAGCGACGTTCGTCCAATTGAACGCCGTCACGGCCAAACTTGATGAACTGCGAAGTGTCATCCGTGAGGCCGAGTCTCGGTTCGACTTCGAACAAGAACGAACGATTTTATTTTTAGACGAGATTCATCGTTTCAATAAACTGCAACAAGACGCCCTGCTCCCGGCACTCGAGGCCGGCAAGCTCATCCTGATCGGGGCGACGACCGAAAACCCGAGTTTCGAGGTCAACGCGGCGTTACTGTCGCGCGCGACCGTGTTTCGGCTCGAACCGCCTGGACCAGACGAACTGCGCGTCGTCTTGGAACGGGCCCTGTCTGACAAGAAAGGACTCGGCAACTATCCGGTCCACATTGAGGAAGCCGCCGTGGATCATTATATCAAAATGGCGGACGGTGACTACCGTGTGCTGTTGAACGCACTCGAGCTGGCCGTGTTGACGACGCCCGAGATGGACGGCAAAATCGACATCACGCTCGGTGTCGCCGAAGAATCGATTCAACAAAAAGCGATCAAATATGATAAGACGGGCGACCGGCATTATGACGTCATCTCGGCGTTCATCAAGTCGATTCGTGGCTCCGACCCGGACGCCGCCCTGTACTGGCTCGCCGTCATGATCGAGGCCGGCGAGTCGCCGCGCTTCATCATGCGCCGGCTCTACGTGCATGCGGCCGAGGATATCGGGCTCAGCGATCCGAACGCGCTCGTCATCGTTGATGCGGCCGCCCGCGCGAGCGAACACGTCGGTTTCCCGGAAGCCCGCATCCCGATGGCTCAGGCTGTCCTTTATCTCGCGACGGCACCGAAATCGAACGCGGTCATCACCGCCATTGACAAGGCGATGCATCACGTCCGCACGGTCGAAGGCGGTCCGGTCCCGGTCCATCTCCGTGACGCCCATAGTCCGGGTGCCCGTGAGCTCGGCAACGGCGCCGGCTACAAGTATCCGCACGATGAGAAAGACGGGTACGTCCCGCAAAACTATTGGCCAGAGAATCTGGCCCGGAAACGTCCTAAATATTATACACCGACGAGCCGTGGCTTCGAGCAACAGCTGCAAAAACGGCTCGACTATTGGGAAAAACGACGCTGACTCTTTTGAGCCGGCGTCGTTTTTTTCATTTCTGGATGCGGTTGATCTCGACACCCGCTGTCTCGAGCATTTGATTGATGACGTAGCCCGCAGCGACGAGTCCTGCGACCGATGGCACGAATGCGTTCGAACTTGGTGGCATCTTCGCTTTCCGGATTGGTGCGTCTTTCTTGCCGACGACCTCGTTCACGTCTTCGCGTGTCACGATTGGTGACTCGTCCGAGAAGACGACCGGGACGCCTTTATGGATGCGCTCTTTGCGGAGACGCGTCCGGACCATCTTGGCGATCGGGTCATACGTCGTGTCTTTAATATCGACGACTTTGATGCGTGTCGGGTCCATCTTGTTGGCCATGCCCATACTTGAGATGACCGGGATGCCACGGCGTTTGCACTCGACGATCAAATGAATCTTATAGATGATCGTATCCGAGGCGTCGATGACGAAGTCGAGGTCTTGCGCGAAAAACTCTTCGAACGTCTCTTCCGTATAGAACATCTTCAATTTGACGAGATCGAGCTCCGGGTTGATGTCGAGGAGACGTGTTCCCATCGCTTCGACTTTCGGTTGCCCGACCGTCGACAAGAGCGCGTGGATTTGACGGTTGACGTTCGTGATGTCGATATCGTCTTTATCGACAAGGACGATGCGCCCGACGCCACTGCGCGCGAGTGCCTCGGCCGCGAACGAACCGACACCACCGACACCGAGGATGGCGACCGTCTTCCCTTTTAAAGCTTCTAAACCTTCTTGCCCAATGGCTAACTCATTTCGTGAAAACTGGTGTAACATACTCTTCCTCCAAATTAATTCTATTTTCTCACACTATTTTACTCGGAATTATAATCAAAAAAAAGACGTCTAGCGACGTTTTTACAATAAAATCGATGGGACCCGGAGTGCCGTGACGATGCCCTGCTTTTGAACCTGCTTAAGCAGGTGGGTGACCTAGCGTCCCCTTCACAAGTCCTCCTGCACGTGATGAGGCAGTTGATCTGGATGGCAGTTCGGTCTCCCGTATTCAAAGTGTTGGCTCAAAATAACGAAGGCGGCTCTCGTACACCTCAGGTATCCCATCTGTTGCCCTTACTATAGCACTGTCTGTAAAAAGAAGTCAATCAGAAACGATGACTTCTTATGACAGTTTCGTCACAACCAGCTGTTACGAAACGCACCGGTCGGATCGTACGTTTCTTGTTGCCGCGTGACGTTGAAACGGCGGTCCCGCGAGTCGTTGCCGACGCCGGCCTGATACGCCCAATTGCCATAATTACTCGCCACATCGTAGTCGATTAGCATCGATTCGAAATAGGATGCGCCGACGCGCCAATCTTGTCCGAGCTCTTTTGCAAAGTAGCTCGCGACGATTTGACGGCCACGGTTCGACATCCATCCCGTCGCTTTCAATTCACTCATGAACGCATCGACGAAATCGACGCCCGTCTCCCCTGTTTGCCAACGTCCGATGACATCGTCGTCGACGCGCCACGATTTCTGTTTCGAGCGAATCCCTTGGGCGCGGAACAGTCGTTTCCCTTGTTCAAGGGCGACCCATTGGAAAAACTCACGCCAGAGCAGCTCGAAATAGAGCCAATACGTCGATTCGTTCGCCCCGTGTGACCGCTCATGTTGTTCGAGCTCGTGAAGCACCCGGCGCGGTGACAACGAGCCGTTAGCGAGATACGCCGACAGTTTCGATGAGTCATCGACCCCGAAGCCATTCCGCGTCTCTTTATACGTCCGGACCGGACCGGCCAAATAGGCGGCGAGCCGCTCCTGCCCCGCCCGTTCCCCGCCACGAAACGGAAACGCAGTCCTTGGGTCATGTTCCGGCTGGTCATAGGCGACCGGAAAATCGACTGGACGCAGCTCCTTCGCAGGCGAGCGCTCAATCAAGCGTTCGGGTCTCGCATCAGCCTCCACCGCTTTCCGAAACTCGGTGAACAGGAATGGCAGTTTCTCGAACGGAATCTCGTCCCGCGGATAGAGGGTGAACCCGTCGAACGGCTGACACTCGCCTTGCCACGCGGTCATGACCTCACGTTCGCGTCTCCGTTCGTTATAGCCGATCGACCGTTGGAACAAGAGACGGTCAGTCGGGTCAAGGACATCGAGCGGATGGCCGACATGGACGAAGAGCGGGATGCCGAGCGCTGCAAGCGAGCCGGCCAAGTCGTCGAGTGCCTCGTTCAAAAACTGGAGTCGACGCGGTCCGAGCGGAACATGGCCGAATCGGTTCTCGATCAGCTCTTCTTTTGGAATGACGTAGTGACCTTCAATCGAATCGTCATGACGGAGCGCCTCCTCGAGCGGGCGATGATCGTCGACCCGTAAATCGTTCTGATACCAGATGATCGTCTTCATATAGTTCGCCTCCTCTCCCCATTATGGGGCATAGCTGAGGTCTTATCTTATTCGAAACTGTACAAAACATGTTTTCATTTCCGGAACGGGTGGAATATATATCATTAGAACAGAAAGGGGTGCAGCAACATGGCTAGAAAAGGTAAATTTGGTACACTCATCAAAGTCGCGACGGCGGTCGCACCGTTCGTCTACGATTACTATAAAAAGAACAAAGCAAAAAAAGCATCGACACCTAAAAAGTAAGCCAAGCGTTTCGGACCTCGTCCGAGGCGTTTTTTTCTTGTGTTGAAACGAGATATGATATGATGATGGAACATTTTAGGGAATCGAGGCGACCAGCATGCACGAGGTATGGATACAATCTTTACGAATCAGTTTGAAGTGGGCCTTATTCATGGGCGGCCTGTTCCTGCTCGCCCTCGGGTCGTCGATGATGATCACGGCCGACCTCGGCGTGTCGACATGGGACGTGCTCCATCTTGGACTTGCCCGGCACACCCCGATTTCCGTCGGGACGATCATCTTGCTCGTCGGTCTCTTGCTCGTCTTCTGCAAGTACATACTCGACCGGATACGGCCCCAGTTCGGGACGCTCGTCAACGCTGTCTTCGTCGGCGTGTTCATGAACTTGATTCTTGACCGTCATTGGTTGCCGCAGCTGGACGGCATCGCGCTCAACATCGCCTGGCTCATTCTCGGTATCTTCGTCATCGGGATGGGTGCCGGCCTATACGTCGCCATCGGCTATGGGGCCGGCCCACGGGACGGGTTGACACTCGCCTTGGCCGACCGGTTCAACACATCGGTCCGGATGATGCGAACGTGGATGGAATTGACGGCTTGCCTGATCGGTTGGGTACTCGGCGGACCGGTGTTCTTCGGAACGGTGCTGTCGATTTTCCTGATCGGCCCGTTCTTCCAGTTTTGGCTCGAACAGTTCCGGCGGCTCGTCTCGGTCATTGATCGCGCAAAAGTGGATCCAGTATAAAAAAGAAGGGGAGTTGGACTTAACGTCCAGCTTCCCTTCTTTTGTTGATGAAAACTGATAGTTTGGTTCGACTATTTAACTGTACGGTGTGCTGTTTACAAACATGAGCGAGTTGTGAATTTTACAACTGTTGGCGCTTTAAAAGTCCGGCGAACACGCCGCCTTTCGCGCTCAGTTCATCATGCGTCCCGTCCTCGACGATGCCGTCAGCGGTGACGACGAGGATGCGATCGGCATTTTTCACCGTCGCCAAACGGTGGGCGATGATGAGCGTCGTCCGGTCGGCTGCGAGCTCATTGAGCGAGTCTTGAATGATCGCTTCCGTCTCCGTGTCGAGCGCGGACGTCGCCTCGTCCAAAATCAAGATCGGCGGATTTTTAAGGAACATGCGGGCGATGGCGATCCGTTGTTTCTGTCCGCCCGACAGTTTCAAACCGCGCTCCCCGATTTGTGTATCGAGGCCGTACTGCAGTTCGTCGACGAGCGAGTTCAAATGCGCTTTCTCGACCGCATGCATGATTTCCGCGTCCGTCGCGTCCAATTTCCCGTAAGCGATATTCTCACGGAGCGTCCCGGCGAACAAGAACACGTCTTGTTGCACGATTCCGATTTGACGGCGCAGGCTCTCTTTCGTCATATCGCGGATGTCCATCCCATCAATCGTGATGGCACCATCCGTCACGTCATAGAAGCGCGGGATGAGCGAACAGATCGTCGTCTTCCCGGCCCCACTCGTCCCGACAAGGGCGACCGTCGTCCCCGACTTGATGTCGAGGTCGATGTCGGTCAACACTTGGCGATAGTCCGAATAGCCGAACGAGACGTGTTGGAAGGCGATATCGCCTTTCAGTGAAGTGACGTCGACGGCGTCCGGACGGTTCTCGATGTCCGGAGCCTCGTCAAGCAGTTGCGTGAACCGTTTGAAGCCGGCCATCCCTTTCGGGTACATCTCGAGGAGGGCCGTGATCTTCTCGATTGGCTTGATGAGCAAATTCATATAGAGGATGAACCCGACGAGCTGTCCATAAGACAGTTGCCCTTGATACGTCAAATAGGCACCGTAGACGAGCACGAGCAACGTCATGAGCCGAGTCGTGATGTAGATGCCGGCGAGCGACTTACTCATGACTTGGTACGCCTCGATTTTCGAGCCGCGATAGAAGTTGTTGTCTTTTTGGAACCGCTTGATCTCGAACGTCTCGTTCGTGAACGATTGGACGACGCGTGCCCCAGAGACGCTGTCCTCGACGCGGGCGTTCACTTCTCCGATGTTCGTATACATCTTTTGCCACGCCTTGTTCATGTTCTTATTGGCGTACGTGATCATGATGACGAGGAACGGCACGGCGACGACCGTGACGAGCGCGAGTTGCGGGTCGATCGAGAACATAATCCCGAACGCACCGAGGAGCGTCATGATGGCGATGAAGAAATCTTCAGGACCGTGGTGCGCCACTTCGCCGATATCGAACAAGTCGTTCGTCACCCGGCTCATCAAATGACCGGTCTTATGGTTATCGAAGAACCGGAACGATTGTTTATGGATATGGGTGAACAGTTCTTCCCGCATATCGGTCTCTATATTGATGCCGAGCTTGTGCCCCCAATAGTTGACGACGTACTGCATCATCATGGCGAGTATGTAAAGGATGAGCAAGCCGATGCTGATGATGATAATCCAGTTCCATTCCCCACCCGGCAACAGGTCGTCGATGAACCATTGCACGGCGAGCGGAAAGCCGAGCTCGAGCAGGCCGACGAGGATGGCGAACGAGAAATCGAGGATGAATAACTTCTTATGTGGACGGTAATAACTAAAAAAACGTGAAATCATGTTGTTTCCCCCTTCTAAACAAATAGTTTACGCCTTTTTGCAGGAAGTGGAAAACGGGAAGCACGTCTTTTTCAATCTTTTTTCCAACGCGTTATAATGGAGCCAAGGAGTGATAGACATGAACGTACACATTACAGAACCCGCCCAAGCGCGGATTGATGCCTTGAAAGGAAACCGTGACGGACAGATGCACTTGTTTTATGAGACGGAAGGTTGCGGCTGCGGCAATAGCGGCATCTTCGAGATTCGCTACGTGACCGAGACGACACCGGAAGACGTCGAGATCGACTCGAACGTCGGTCCGATCCTGATCAAGAACTGGACGAAAATCTTTTTGGACGAGAACATGATTATCGACTATCGTGACGATAAACGGACGCTCGTCTTGAAGAGCAACGGCCAAGTGTTCAACTCGAACTTGCTCGTGACCGATGGGACCGGTTGCCAGTTGAACGTCCCGAACCGATGAAACAGGCGCTACGCGAACATCCTAGCCTATGGCTGTGGTTCATCCTCAGCTTCGGGCTCGGCCTGTTCGGCATTTACCTCGCGTTCGCGGACTCGGTCTACACGATGACAGCCGTGATCGCCTCGCTGTTCGCCTTCGGGTTCGCCCTGCAGCGGACGGCGAAGAAAATGGACAAACAGACCGATTAAAAAAGGAGGTTCGCCGCGGCGAACCTCCTTTCGTTTCCTTATTTCTTCTCCTTCACCGCAGTGCGAATCGACAACTCTTGGAGTTGCGCGTCCGCGACCGGGCTTGGTGCTTGTGTGAGCAAGTCGCTCGCCGACGCCGTTTTCGGGAAGGCGATCGTGTCACGAAGGTTCGAGCGACCCGCGAGGATCATGACGAGACGGTCGAGACCGAGTGCGATACCCGCGTGCGGCGGTGTGCCGTATTCGAACGCTTCGAGCAAGAACCCGAACTGATCGACTGCTTCTTGTTCTGTGAAGCCGAGCAATTTGAACATGCGCTCTTGAATGGCACGCTCATAAATCCGCTGCGATCCACCACCGAGCTCGTAGCCGTTCAAGACGAGGTCATAGGCGAGGGCACGTACGCTCGCTGGGTCCGTTTCGAGAAGATGGAGGTCTTCACGGTTTGGCATCGTGAACGGGTGGTGGTTGGCGTAGAAACGGCCGTCTTCTTCTTCGAACGTGACGAGCGGGAAGTCCGTCACCCAAAGGAAGTTGAACTTCGACTCATCAATGAGTCCGAGCTCATGACCGAGCTTGACGCGAAGCGCGCCGAGGCTGTCGGCGACGACTGTCGGTTTTGATGCCACGAAGAGGAGGAGGTCGCCCGCTTCCGCGTTCGTCGCTTCCATCAATTTCTGAGCGTACGTATCGTCGAAGAACTTGGCGATCGGTCCGTTCAAGCCTTCTGGCGTCACTTTGAGCCAAGCGAGGCCTTTGGCACCGTAGACGCCTGTGAACTCTTGGAGCTTGTCGATGTCTTTACGCGAGAACTTGTCCGCTTCGCCTTTGACGTTGATCGCTTTCACTTGTCCGTTCGACTCGAGCGCCATATCGAATACTTTGAACCCGGCACCTGTGACCGCTTCCGCCACGTCGATGAGTTCGAGACCAAAACGTGTGTCCGGTTTGTCTGATCCGAAACGGCGCATCGCTTCCGCATATGTCATCCGTTCAAATTTGGCCGGTGTGTCCGTGCGACCGAGTGTCGCCTCCATCACTTGCGCCATCATCGATTCCATCATCGCCATCAAGTCTTCGACGTCCATGAAGCTCGTCTCGATATCGACTTGCGTGAATTCCGGTTGACGGTCGGCCCGAAGGTCTTCGTCACGGAAGCAGCGAGCGATTTGGAAGTAACGGTCAAACCCGGCCACCATGAGGAGCTGCTTGAACAGTTGTGGTGATTGCGGGAGCGCGTAGAACTCGCCGCCGTGGACACGGCTTGGGACGAGATAGTCACGCGCGCCTTCCGGTGTCGATTTCGTCAAGATTGGCGTCTCGACTTCGAGGAACTCCTCTTCCGTCAAGAAGTTACGGATTGTGTTTGATGCTTTCGAACGAAGACGGAACGTCTCTTGAAGCGCAGGACGACGAAGGTCGAGGTAACGGTATTTGAGACGGAGGTCTTCGGAGACGTTTTCCGCCTCGTCCCCGATTGGGATTGGTGTCATCTTCGCCGCGTTCAAGATGTTAATTTCAGAGGCGATGACTTCGATGTTCCCCGTCGGCATGTTCGGGTTCTTGTTCTCACGTTCGAGGACGGTCCCTTTGATGTCGAGCACGTATTCGCTGCGGATCGACTCGGCGAGTTTGTGCACCGCTTCGTTTTCCGGGCGAACGACGACTTGGACGATCCCTGTACGGTCACGAAGGTCGATGAAGATGAGGCCTCCGAGGTCGCGACGTTTCTGGACCCATCCTTTCAATTGTACGTCTTGACCGATCAGTGACTCTGTCACGCGGCCGTTCATATGTGTGCGTCCGATCATTGTCCTGCTCCTTCCGATAGTTCACGAATTTTGTCTGCGACGGCCGAGAGCGGCACGTCGATTTGTTCCCCGGTCGCCATGACCTTGAGGGAGGCCGAGCCGCGTTCGACTTCATCGTCTCCGAGGATGACGGTGAATTTCGCCTGCAGACGGTCGGCTTGTTTGAATTGTCCCTTGAATTTGCGGCCGAGATAGTCACGGTCCGCCTTGAAGCCTTCGATGCGAAGCAGTTGCAACAGGCGGGTCGCCGTCACTTCGACTTCTGATCCGCCTTGGGCGACGACGAAGACGTCGAGTCCCGTCTCGAGCGTTGGGAGTACCCCTTCGTTCTCGAGGGCGAGGATGAGACGCTCGAGCCCAATCCCGAAACCGATGCCCGGCATGTCCGGTCCACCGATGTCTTGGACGAGACCGTTGTAGCGTCCCCCGCCGCAAAGCGTCGTGATCGCGCCGAAGCCTTCTGCCTCGGACATGATTTCAAACGCCGTGTGCGTATAGTAATCGAGACCGCGGACGAGCGTCGAGTCGACGACGTAGGCTACGCCGAGCGCATCCAAGTGCGCGAGCACTTTCTCGAAGTACGTCTTCGACTCTTCGTTCAAGAAATCAAGAATCGACGGCGCCGACTTCATCGACGGGTGGTCGCGGTCGACTTTGCAGTCGAGGACACGAAGCGGGTTCTGGTGCAAGCGCGTCTGGCAATCTTGGCACAGCTCGTGCTGGACCGGCTCGAAGTGACGGATGAGCGCTTCGCGGTGAGCGTTGCGGCTCTCGGCGTCACCGAGCGAGTTGACGACGACTTTGATTTTTTTCAGGCCGAACGATTTGTAAATCGTGTAGGCGAGACTGATCACTTCTGCGTCGACGGCCGGATCACTACTGCCGATCGCCTCGACACCGTATTGGTGCAGTTGGCGGAAGCGTCCTTTTTGCGGGCGCTCGTAGCGGAACATCGGTCCCATGTAGTACAGTTTCGTCGGCTGGTCGGGGCTACCGAACAGCTTGTTCGTGACGAAAGCGCGGACGACCGAGGCCGTCCCTTCCGGACGGAGCGTATACTCGTCCTTGCCTTTCTTGACGAGCGTGAACATCTCTTTTTGGACGATGTCCGTTGTCTCGCCGACGCTGCGTGTGAACAGGTCGGTCGTTTCGAAAATCGGGGTACGAATCTCTTTATAGTTGTAACGGGCGCTAATGTCGCGTAACTTTTCTTCGACATACTGCCACGTCTCGACCGACCCCGGAAGCAGGTCTTGTGTGCCGCGTGGTGCTTTCATCTAAATTCCCTCCTTAGCATACAAAAAGGCCCTCGTCCGCAAAGGGACGAGAGCCTGTGTAAGTTTCCCGTGGTACCACCCTCGTTGCAGAGCCAAAATCGATACTCTGCCACTCGAAATCGGTTAACGCCCGATGAAACGGCTCCCCCTACTCTCAGTTCAAGGAAGCACCTCCAAAGTGTCGTTCGGGTCATCATCCAGTCGATGCTTTCAGCCTCGGCATCGCTCTCTTTGCTGGTGGGGTGACCGTACTTTTCTTTATCGTAGGTGTTAGGTTATATGGTTCATGATGCCGAATCACGCCCGCTTCTGTCAAGCGTTTTTTTCGAGCATGAGCGTGACCGGACCGTCATTGACGAGCGCGACGTCCATCATCGCCCCGAACTTCCCGGTCTCGACGACGAGCCCGTGCGTCCGCAAACGCTCGTTGAACTTCTCGTAAAGACGTTCGGCGATATCCGGCTTCGCCGCTTGCGTGAACGCAGGACGACGGCCTTTCTGTGTATCTCCATAAAGCGTGAACTGCGACACGGACAATACTTTGCCGGCGACGTCTTGAATCGATAAGTTCATCTTCTCGTCCGCGTCCTCAAAGACACGGAGCCCGGCCACCTTGTCGGCGAGCCAGTTCACTTCCGTCTCCGTGTCCTCGTGGGTCACCCCGACGAGGAGCAGATAACCGGCCTCGATTTGACCAATCGTCTCCTCGTTGACTGTCACCGAAGCTTGTTTCACTCGTTGCAACAATACACGCACTCAAATCTTCCTTTCGTTACGTCATCATGACCCGGCTGACCGAGTACACGTCCGAGATTTGCTTAATCCGGTCGACGACTTTTTGCAGATGATTCACGTTCGGGATCGAGATCGTCATCGAGATGCGGGCCTGTTTGTTCTGGTCCCCGCGTCCGCTCACGGCCACGATGTTCGTATTCGTTGCCGAGACGGCTTGGAGCACGTCGTTCAACAAGCCTGAACGGTCGTACCCGGTGATCTCGATATCGACGTTATAGTTCTTCTCTTTCGCCTGACCGACTTCCCACTCGACCGTGAGGAGCCGCTCCGGATGCTGCTCATTGATGATGTTCAAGCAGTCCTTCCGGTGAATCGACACGCCGCGTCCGCGCGTGATATACCCGACGATTTCGTCGCCCGGCACCGGGTTACAGCAGCGGCTCATCCGGATCAGCATGTTGTCGATCCCTTTCACCGAGACGCCGGCCTCGGCCGTCTTCTTCTTCGGTGACTGGCTGACTTTCAGTTCGTTAATCGCGTCCGACAGCTCGAGTTTCGGCTCTTTGCGCTGCTTCTCCGTCAACTTGTGGGCGACTTGGGCGGCCGTGATGCCATGATAGCCGACCGCGGCGTACATCTCTTCCTCGTTCCCGAAGTTGAACTTCTCGACGACGACGGCGAGCGACTGGTCGTCAATCACTTCTTTCGGCTCGAACCCGAGCTTTTTAATCTCCCCGTCGACGAGTTCTTTCCCTTTTTCGACGTTCTCTTCGCGTTGCTGGCGCTTGAACCACTGGCGAATTTTGTTTTTTGCCTGGCTCGAAACAGCTAGTTTGAGCCAATCCTTACTCGGTCCGTAACTATGCTTCGACGTGATGATTTCAATGATATCGCCTGTCTCGAGTTTATGGTCGAGCGGCACCATCCGTCCGTTTACTTTCGCCCCTGTCATCCGATGACCGATTTCAGTGTGGATCCGGTACGCGTAGTCAATCGGCACCGAGCCTTTTGGCAGTTCAAAGACGTCCCCTTTTGGTGTGAAGACGTAGAGCATGTCGCTGAAGAAATCGACTTTAAGCGACTCCATGAACTCTTCGGCGTCGGTCGTATCTTTTTGCAACTCCAAAATCTCGCGCAGGTGGGCGATTTTCTCATCAAACCCATTCGTCGCGACATTCTTTCCTTCTTTATAGGCCCAGTGCGCGGCAATCCCAAACTCGGCGATGAAGTGCATGTCCTTCGTCCGGATTTGCACCTCGAGCGGCTCACCTTTCGGTCCGATCACCGTCGTGTGGAGCGACTGATACATGTTCGGTTTCGGCATGGCAATATAATCTTTGAACCTGCCTGGCATCGGCTTGTATTGCGTGTGAATGATTCCAAGGACAGCGTAGCAGTCGCGAATCGAATCGACGATAATCCGGACGGCCATTAAATCATAAATTTCATTGAACTCTTTCTTATGCTTTACCATCTTGTTATAGATCGAGTAAATATGCTTCGGACGACCGTTAACGTCGGCATCGATGCTTACTTCTTCAAGGACGGCGTTCACTTCCGTGATGACGGAGGTGACGAGTGCTTCTCGTTCGGTCCGTTTCTGTTTCATCATGGAGACGATCTTATAGTATTGCTGCGGATTGATATAACGTAATGAAATATCTTCGAGCTCCCATTTGATCGTCGAAATCCCCATCCGGTGTGCGAGCGGTGCAAAGATTTCAAGCGTTTCTTCCGCTTTTTGAACTTGTTTCTCTTTCGGCATATGCTGAAGTGTCCGCATATTGTGCAGACGGTCAGCGAGCTTGATTAAAATGACGCGCACGTCTTCAGCCATCGCGATAATCATCTTGCGGTGATTCTCGGCGAGCTCTTCTTTTTTCGATTTATATTTGATTTTACCGAGCTTTGTCACGCCATCGACGAGCATGGCGACTTCGACGCCGAACTCATCCGCTAATTGCTTGAGCGTAATGTCCGTGTCTTCAACGACATCATGTAGAAGTGCACCGATGATTGTCGTTGCGTCTAACCCGATATCAACGAGAATACCAGCCACTTGAACCGGATGCAGAATGTAGGGTTCGCCTGAACGTCTGAACTGACCGGTATGATGCAGTTTGGCGTATTCGTAAGCGCGTCTCACTTCGGCAATCTCGTCTTCACCCATATACTCCCCGAGCGCGTCGAGAAGGTCCTCAATACTTACGATTTGTTTTTTGGTCATAACATTCGACACCCTTTTTCTTACCGCTTCAATCGACTCATATTCGTCGCAGCATGGTAGTAGTTAACGTACATGTATATGTTCTAATTTTACTTTCTATTATCGAAAAAATCTGACGACCTGTCAAAGGTTGCGGGTTATTTTACTTAAAAACTATTCAAAAAAGGGAAGCCATCGCTTCCCTTTGATTAATCTTCGTAACGGATGAGTGAAAACACGTCGTATCCTTCGAGACGCTCGCGTCCACCGAGTCCATCAAGTTCGATTAAGAATCCGATTCCAGCGACAACGCCACCGAGTTGTTCAATCATTTTGATTGTCGCTTCAATCGTACCACCTGTGGCGAGCAAGTCATCTAAAATGACGACTTGTTGGCCCGGTTTGATTGAATCTTTGTGCATCGTCAAAATGTCTGTGCCGTATTCGAGACCGTATGCGACGCGAACCGTCTCACGTGGCAACTTACCTTCTTTACGGACCGGGACGAACCCGAGTTCAAGTGCGTACGCTGCCGGGCAACCGACCACGAATCCGCGTGCCTCTGGACCCGCGATTAGTTCAGCACCGCGCTCCTGAGCATAAGCAACGAGCTCATCGACCGCTTTTTTGTAGGCTGGTCCGTCTTGCATGAGGGACGTAATGTCCTTGAAGCTGATTCCTTCTTTCGGGTAATCCGCTACTTCTTTAATATGCTGTTTGAAATTCATTTTATGTGTAAGCCTCCTGCATCTTGTTCGATCGCAATGATTGTAACCGCTCTTTCAGTTCTGCCAACGACGCATAAATGAAACGCTCCTCGAGTTGGACTCGTCCGACCCGGCGCTTATAACATGGCGCTTCGGTCAAATCACGTTTCGGCGCTTCTGGATTCACTCCAGGCAGTCCGTCTTCCATTGTAACAAGAAATTCGAGTTCAGAGAATACTTGATGCATAAATTGAATCGTATTTTTTGACCATTTTCGCTCGATTGACAATCGAATCAAGTTTTCGCGCAGGTTTTTCCGTTCGCACGTTGCCATATGAACGTAGTATGTTCGGAAATCTTCCCGTGTCGGCAACTTCTCGAAGAACGAGCCGCCTTGCCCGAACGCACAGTAGATGCGTTCGACGTCCTCGGTCAACAAGTCGGCCAATACGTCTTCCTCATCCGGTAAATCGAGCAAGACGACGAACGGCTTGAGCGGCGTGTCGAGGTCATGGAGCGGGAAGTCGTCCCGCCCTTGGAAGGAGATGAACGACGTCGTGTCGCCCGGCAGTTGTTTCAACTCGTCGAGCGAGTTTTTCTTGCCCCGGTAATCGAACACTTGGAACCCGTCGACACGGATGTCTTGAATCATGAGCTGCGGCTTGCGCATGCCGTTCCATTCATTCACTTGCAGACTACCCATGACCGAGACGTGGGCCATCTTCGAAATTTCGGAGACGACATGACCGAAACCGAAGCCGATGCCATCGAGTTCCCGTTTGTCCCCTGCGAGCTGAACCTTCAAATGGGTGTTGTCACGCCCGATTTGACGGATGTCGCGGAGTCTTGCATCCGCCACGACGACACGCGGTGATGGATTGCCCATCCCAAACGGGGCGAGCTTGCCAATCTCTGAAATCAAGTCGAGCGACACATCGTTCACGTCGAGCTTCAAGTCAACGTTGACGCGGGCGACGAACGTCTCGTCCGGAATCGACTCGGCCTGTTCGTTCAGACGGCGGCGCAGTTCGGCCACGTTCTCCGATTGAAGCGTCATCCCGGCCGCGGCCGGGTGTCCGCCGAAGTGCGGCAAGATATCTTCGTTCTTCGATAATTCTTTGAACAAATCGAAACCGTCGATTGAACGGCCCGACCCTTTCGCTTTCCCTGTTTTCGGATCATGGCACAAGAGGATGACCGGACGATAATACGCCTCGACGAGCCGTGAGGCGACAATCCCGACGACGCCTGGGTTCCAGCGTTCACTGGCGACGACGAGGACGCGGTCGTTCGTCATCGAGGCTTCGACGAGTTCTGTCGCTTCTTTGGCAATCGTCTTGACGATGTCTTGGCGTTCTTTATTCTGTTTGTCGAGCTGTTGTGCCAGTACGAGCGCTTCTTCCTCGCTTTCGGCGAGCAACATCTGGAGCGCCGGCATCGCCGAGTCGAGCCGTCCGGCCGCGTTGATGCGCGGACCGAAGGCGAAACCGACCGACTCCTCGTTCAACGTCCCGTCCGTCAACGCGCACACTTCACGGAGCGCCAAAATTCCTGGGCGCTTCGAATCGTCGAGCGCCTTGAGCCCGAGCTTGGCGAGCAGGCGGTTTTCCCCGTCGAGCGGGACAAGGTCAGCAATCGTGCCAAGGACCGCCAAATCGAGCAACTCCTCTGGCATCCGACCGAGCACGGCATGCGCCACTTTGAGGGCGACCCCCGCCCCGGCGAGCTTGTCGTACGGATACGATGGATCGATATGCGGATGGATGATGGCGAACGCGTCCGGCAGCGTTTCTTTCGGTTCGTGGTGGTCGGTGATAATCAAATCGACCCCGAGCTCTTTCAAAAGCGCCGCCTCTTCAATTCCTGAGATGCCACAGTCGACCGTGATGATGAGGGTGAACCCTTCACCGGCGGCCCAGCTGAACGCCTCTTTATTCGGTCCATACCCTTCGGTGAATCGGTTCGGGATATAGCATTCCGCCATGACACCCATCTCGGTCAAGGCGTGCCACATGACGGCCGAGGCGCTGACGCCGTCGACGTCATAGTCACCATAAATCAAGACCATCTCACCTTCGTCAGCCGCTTGCTTCAAACGATCGACGACTTTTGGCATCTGTTCAAATAAAAACGGGTCGTGGAACGTCAATTCGTCCTCGACGTATAAAAACGCCTTGGCCGCCTCGACGTCGCGATGCCCCCGTTGTGTGAGGAGCGTCGCGAGTTGCTCCGATATATTTAGTTCTGTCTGTAACTGTTCAATCGCTGCTGCATCCGTTTCCGGGTACACCCAGCGTTTCTTCGCATGATACATATTGCCTCACTCCAATCAATTGTAGATTATATCAGAACGAGCGAGTGAAGTGCCGTCTTGACATTCAAAAAGGTCCCCCGATTGACTCGGGAGACCAATGGTTACGCCTCTGGGACAGCAGATTTCTTTTTGTTGAGCGACATGCCTTTGATGAGCAACCAAAGGTATGAGGCGATGAAGATTGATGAGTACATCCCCATGACGAGACCGACGAGAAGCGCGAGCGAGAAGCCGCGAATCGATTCGGCACCGAAGATGTATAAAGCGATGACGGTGAACAATACGGTGACGACCGTGTTGATCGACCGGACAATCGTTTCTTGAATCGCTTTGTTGACAAGCATCCGGTACTCGTCCATCGTCTTGATTTTCCGTTCTTTCTCGTACGCTTGAATGTTCTCGCGCACCCGGTCGAACGTAACGATTGTATCGTTGACCGAATATCCGATAATCGTCAAGATGGCGGCGACGAAGTACAAGTTGACCTCGATCCCAAAGATCGAGAACGCCACGAGCATGAAGAACGCATCGTGGAGCATGGCGACGACGGTCGCGACACCGTAAGAGAATTGGAAGCGGAACGTGATATACAAGATAATCCCGAGCGATGCGAGCGCAACGGCGTAAATCGCGTTACGGGCAATGTCTCGGCCGACTTCGGCTGAGACGGTGCTGATGTTCGGGTCGTTCCCGAACGTCTCCGTGAACACGGTCTTCACCGACGCGACTTCTTCCTGGGTGAGTTGCCCGACGAACGTCACGTTGGCGAGCGTCCCACCTTCTGCATATTGGACAGAAGAAATTTCTTCATCCACGCCTGCCTCATTGAAAGCAGCCGCTAAATCGTCTTGTGACACTTGCGACTCGGTCTGGACTTCGACCCGTGTTCCGGATGCGAAGTCGATTCCAAGGTTCAAACCGCGGAAGAACAAGATACCGAGTCCGATGATGACGACGGCACATGAGATGAGGAACAACGTCCGCATCGGTTTAATATAGTTTAATTCAGTGAGCTTAAAGTTCACGGATTTCACTCTCCTTCACACCAAACCAGCCTTTGCGCTTGTCGAAGAGACGACTTGCGACGAGGAGGTGCATCAAATAACGCGAGATGAAGACGTTCGAGATGAACGTCATCGCGATCGAGATCATGAGCATGAGCGCGAATCCTTTGACGGAACTCGTTCCGAAGTAGAACAAGACCGCTGCCGAGATGAGCGTCGTCAAGTTGGCATCGATGATTGTACTGAGCGAGCGACGGTTACCGGCACGGAAAGCCGATAGGACTGACTTCCCGGAACGGAGCTCGTCTTTAATCCGCTCGGCCGTGATGATGTTCGCATCGACCGCCATACCAATCCCGAGGACGAGACCGGCAATCCCTGGTAGCGTCAAGACGGCGTTAATCCCGTTGAAGAACAACATAATCAAGTTGATATACAAAATGAGTGTGATGATCGAGACGAGACCGGGTAAACGATAGAAGAACAACATGAACAAGAAGATGGCGACGACACCGATGACCGACGCGAAGACGGTCTTCTCAAGCGCGTCTTGACCGAACTGGGCCGAGACCGACGTCGAGTAAATCTCTTCAAGTTTGACCGGGAGTGCCCCGGCGTTCAAGATGTCCGCTAAACGTTGACCGCTCTCGGCGTCGATATCCCCACCGGAGATGATGGCTTTATCCGACAGAATCGGTCCGTTGACCGAAGCGTCCGAGACGATTTTCGAATTCTCTTTTTGAATCTCTTCTTCGTACGAGTCACCTTCCTCATAATCGAGCCAGATGACGAGACGGTTTTCTGGTGCCGGACGCTGGGCGATCTCAGACGTCACTTCACCGAACTGTTCGGCCGACTGGAGCGTCAATTCGACGACCGGGTTCCCTTGCTGATCATAGCTGATCGAGGCACCACGCGGTGCGAGATCTTTCCCGTCGAGGAGGACGTTGTCGTCGATGTCACGGAAGGTGAGCTGCGCCGTCGACGAGAGTACCTCGCGGGCATCGTTTTGGTTCGATACACCTGCGAGTTGGACACGGATTCGGTTACTGTCCTCAATCCGGATATCCGGTTCAGACACACCGAGCACGTTGACCCGGTTGTTGATGGCGCGAACGGTTGCATTCATCGCTGATTGGTCGATGACATCGCCATCTTCAAGTGGCTGGACTTCGTACAGCACTTCAAACCCGCCTTTGAGGTCAAGGCCGAGGTTCGTGTTCTTCACGACCCAAGGAGTCGTCAAGACGGCGAGTAGGATCGTTGCAATCATGATGACCGCAAAGATCGCGATATTCCCTTTTTTGTACATACGACAAATTCCTTTCTAAACACATGTTCTCGTAAAAAAACTTCTCTCGTTAACATTACAAATATTCTAAACATTTATCAATCGTTTTCCTAAAATTGTAACACGGGAGCGTTGATTTCCCACGCTTTTTTGCGTATACGACTAAATGTTGCATTAGGGCAAAACTTGAGCTATGATGTGATTATCAACTTACACTACATGCAAAGGAGTCCTTTCCAATGGATAGCACGATTATCTATGCCTTTTTACTGACATTGTTCGCTGGACTCGCGACGGGAATCGGAAGTATGATCGCCTTCTTCGCCAAACGGACCAACACTGCGTTCCTGTCGGTGTCCCTTGGCTTCTCAGGCGGGGTCATGATTTACGTATCCTTTATCGAGATTTTTCCGAAGGCACTCGCTGAACTCGTCGGCGCCCATGGCGAGCAGACCGGTACACTTTATACGGTCCTCGCGTTCTTCGGCGGGATGATGCTCATCGCGTTAATCGACAAGTTCATCCCGTCTCCCGAGAATCCGCATGAAGTCAAATTTGTCGAGACGATGCAAAACGACCCGTCGTCTCAAGAACTCGCGACGACGGCGACCGAACGCGTCCCGTTGAATCACGAGACGAAACAGCGGCTTCATAAGATGGGAATCTTCATGGCACTCGCCATCACGATTCATAACTTCCCGGAAGGCTTGGCCACGTTCATCTCGGCCCTCGATGACCCAGCAGTCGGGCTCGCGATTGCCATCGCCATCGCGTTGCACAACATCCCGGAAGGTATCGCCGTCTCGGTGCCGATTTACTACGCGACCGGCTCTCGGAAGAAGGCACTGAAACTCTCTTTCTTATCTGGACTCGCGGAACCGCTCGGCGCGGCCGTCGGCTTCCTGTTGTTGATGCCGTTTTTGAGCGATACGGTGTTCGGCATCATCTTCGCGGCCGTCGGTGGCATCATGGTGTTCATCTCGCTCGATGAATTGCTCCCGGCCGCCCGTGAATACGGTCGAGCTCACCATGCAGTATACGGCATGGTTGCCGGTATGATGGTCATGGCAGCAAGCTTGATTTTGTTAATGTAACCAACTGAGCAATCGGTGAAATTTTAAGAGACCGTGGACACTTATTCGTGTGCACGGTCTCTTTTTTGTTTGCGCTAAATATGCGTAACAGTTATTTACTCTAGCATATATTCCAAGTTTTCATTCTTGATTAACGCCATTGCTTCATCCATTGCGATTCCGGTGAGTAATACTATTTTTTCACGACTTACCTGATTATGTGTAATCCAGATTTGCGCCAGTGATTCTCCGCAACTTGCTCGAATCATCTCATCCGTACCCTCATCATTAGCGACAGTTAACAAGGCGACTTCTACTTTCTTATCATCTGAGACATTCCCCAAATCGATGGCAGCGTCGTCTCTTTCTGTATCACTCGCCGTTTTATCAAGCAATATCTCAATCAATGCAAGTGTATGGTTCACCTTTCATACCTCTTAAGATGGAGTAGTCGACGTCTTAAACAAATGCACAAGGTCTTTCAACTCGACCGACATATGGCTCATCGTCTCGGCGATGCCATTAATTTCTTGAATTGCGGCGAGTTGTTCTTCTACGTTCGCGCCCGCCTCTTCGACGCTTCGTTGCGTCGAGACCGCGTTCGTCGACATGTCTTCGACCGACACAGCGACCTCGGTCGTGTTCGCGCTCACTTCTTCCGTCGCCGCCGCGATTTCACTCATTTGCCGAGACGTCTCTTGGATGACGGTGACAATCTCACGGAATGCACCGGCGACTTCGCCCATTTGGGTCACACCGCTCGTCACATGTTGGCTCGTGACATCGAACGCGGCCTCCACTTCCGACGTGTCGCGCTGAATGTCGACGACGACCGCTTGAATCTGTTTCGCCGACTGCTTCGACTCTTCGGCGAGCTTCCGGACCTCGGCTGCGACGACGGCAAATCCTTTGCCATGTTCCCCGGCACGGGCCGCTTCAATCGCCGCGTTCAAGGCGAGCAGATTCGTCTGTTCCGTGATGGCCGTGATGGAACGGGTGATTTTCTCAATCTCGAGCGATTGGTTCGATAAGCGCTCGACCATCTGTTGCGTCAAGTCGTTCGCTTGTTGAATCTCCCGCATCTGCTGCTCGGCCAACTGAATCGTTTCAAGCCCTCCACTCGCCGCTTCGAGCGTGTGAATCGTCTGCTCGTTCACGCCTTGTGAGGCCGCGGCGATTTGATTCAAACCGACAACGGCTTGATTGACGCCAGACGTCCCTTCTTCGGCCCGTTTCGCCGACACTTGGGCAGCAAGGTTCATCTGTTCGAATAGACCGGCCACCCCTTGCGTCGTCGTGGCGACGTGATCGGTGCTGGCATACAGCTCTTCCGAATAGGCCGTCACTTTGTTCGAGGCCGCTCCGACTTGACGAATCAGACCGACGAGGTTGCGTTTCATGTCGTTGAACGCCGTGACGAGGTCACCGAGTTCATCGTTCGAATCGACCTCGATATCGCCTCCGGTCAAATCGCCTTCGGCGACGACGCGCGCTTCGCTCACGAGTCGATTGATCGGCTTCAAGAATAGCTTTTGAAGTGCAAGAAGCGAGAAAAGACCGACAGCGACGCCGATGATACTGATGACGATCATCCAGATAATCGACTGGCCGGCACTCGCTTGGACCGCTTCTGATTCAGCAGCGAGCGCCTCGCCTTGATACGTGACGAGGTCGGTCACGGTCATCCGGACGCGGTCCGTCGTCGGCGTCACGCTCGTATTGAGCACCGTCTTATAACCAATCTCATCTTGTTGTTGACGAAGGTCGATGACGCGCGCCATTTCTGTATCGAGATGTTGATTGAACTTCTCGAGGTCACCAATCCAGGCGATGACTTTCGGATCTGACGACGACTGTTCGAGCGTGTCCATCAACTCGTCGCGTTTCGTCTGCGCCGCCTCGAGGCTGATGAGCGTCTTCGGGTTCGAGACGAGCAGATAATAATTCAAATAGCGTTCGGCATCCGTCACCGTCAACGCCAAATCCTCGGCGACGAGCATGTCCTGCAGCCGTTCGTTCAATACCCGGTCATACTCTGACGTCGCATTCTGTAATTGATACGAGCCGAGCGCACCGACCATCAGTAAGGCAATCAACGTCGGGAGGAGCGCGGTCGCCATTTTACGCCGCATCGACGAGCGACCTTTCACTCTCTCGGGACGACGTCGAACCTTCCAATTTTTAAGTGGGCGTAGCAATCGTTTCACATCCATGTCTTTTTCTCCTTCTTTCCAATTCTTCTCAACTTGACGATAATGCAAACGTTTTCACGATTCAATTTGATTTTTGGAAAACAGGTGGATGTTTCGTCGGATTGATGAAGTTTCAAAAAAACAGATACAAAATCGTCATAAACAAAAAAAACACCTGACCAAGGGAGGTCAGGTGTTCAAGTGGTTACTCGGCGAATGACGAGTTGCCTTTTTTCGTCACTTCAGCAATCGCACTGCGATTGAACTTGAGGAGTGACTGGTCACATTTCAATGTGACTTGTGTATCTTCGATTTGGTGGACGACGCCGTGAAGGCCGCCGATTGTTACGACGTGATCCCCACGCTCAAGCGCGTTTTGCATCGATTGTACTTCCTTCTGACGTTTCGTCTGCGGACGGATCAACAAGAAGTAGAACACGACGAAAATAAGGATCATCGGTAATAGTGCTACGAGAGTTTCCATGCGTAAAATTCACCCTTTCCTTCAATATCAGGTTCATTATACCGTGAAACTGAAACGTTGTCACATAATCGCTGTCAGAACAATTAGAAATTCTTGGCGTTTGGTTTGTTATACCCATATTCTTCGAAAAACTCTTCCTTGAAGTCCAAGAGGCGGTCTTCGCGGATGGCTTGACGCACTTGACTCATCAAGTTCACGAGGAAGTGAAGGTTGTGTGTCGAGCAGAGGTGAAGCCCGAACATCTCGTCGGCACGAATCAAGTGATGGACGTACGCACGTGAATAGTTCTTACACGTGTAGCAGTCGCACTTCTCGTCGATCGGGCCGAAGTCTGTCTTATGCTTCGCATGTTTGATCGTGACACGACCTTTCGATGTCATGAGCGTCCCGTTACGGGCAATCCGGGTCGGCAAGACGCAGTCGAACATGTCGATGCCGCGAATCGAGCCTTCAATCAACGCATCCGGTGAGCCGACACCCATCAAGTAGCGCGGCTTGTTCTCCGGCATGAACGGCGTCGTGAACTCGAGGGCACGGTACATAACGTCTTTCGGTTCGCCGACCGATAAGCCACCGACGGCATATCCTGGGAAATCGAGCGAGACGAGGTCGGCCGCACTTTGACGACGGAGGTCTTCGTACTCGCCGCCTTGAATGATGCCGAACAACGCCTGATCTTGTGGACGCTCGTGTGCCGTGAGGCAACGCTCTGCCCAACGGCTCGTTCGCTCGACCGATTTCTTCATGTATTCATGTGTCGCCGGGAACGGCGGGCACTCGTCGAACGCCATCATGATATCCGAACCGAGCGCGTTTTGAATCTCCATCGCTTTCTCCGGTGACAAGAACAACTTGTCCCCGTTCAAGTGGTTGCGGAAATGGACGCCTTCCTCTTGGATGTTGCGGAGGTCGGCGAGCGAGAAGACTTGGAAACCGCCCGAGTCTGTCAAAATCGCGCCATCCCAGTTCATGAACTTATGAAGGCCGCCTGCTTGTTTGACGACTTCGTGTCCAGGACGGATCCAAAGGTGGTACGTGTTCGAGAGGATGATGTTCGCGCCCATCGCCTTGACTTGTTCCGGAGCCATCGTCTTGACGGTCGCCTGCGTGCCGACCGGCATGAAGACTGGCGTCTCGAACGAGCCGTGCGGCGTATGGACGATTCCGTGCCGCGCTCCCGTCTGTTTACATGTGTGGATATGTTCGTATGTGACTGCGTGTTTGGTCATTTGTTCTCTTCCTTCCTCGTGATGAGCATCGCGTCTCCAAAGCTGAAGAAGCGGTAACGTTCTTGTACCGCCGTACGGTACGCGTTCAAGATGATGTCGCGCGACGCGAACGCCGAGACGAGCATGACGAGTGTCGACTTCGGCAGATGGAAGTTCGTGATCAGTCCATCGATCGCCTTCAACTCGACACCAGGGTAAATAAAGATGTCCGTCCAGCCCGATGACTCGACGAAGTCCCCATGGTCGCGCACGATCGTCTCAAGCGTCCGGGTCGATGTCGTCCCGACCGCGAAGACGCGGCCGTTATTTGCACGGACGTCACGGAGCGCTTCGGCCGAAGCGGCCGACAACTCGAAATATTCACTGTGCATCGTGTGCTCTTCAATCGTATCGGCCGTGACGGGACGGAATGTCCCCAGTCCGACGTGGAGCGTGAGCGGAATCAATTTGACGCCTTTTGCCTCGGCTGCTGCGAGCAGCTCTTCCGTGAAGTGAAGACCTGCCGTCGGAGCGGCCGCACTTCCACGCTCACGGGCGTATACCGTCTGGTAACGGTCTTGATCGTCGAGCTGTTCACGGATGTATGGCGGGAGCGGCATCGTGCCGAGCTCATCTAAAATCTCATAGAAGATGCCGTCGTAATCGAACTTGAAGCGGCGTCCCCCTTCCGGCAGCTCTTCGACACATTCAGCCCGGAGCAATCCGTTGCCGAACTCGACGATGGCACCGACGCGGACTTTCTTCGCCGGTTTGACGAGCGCTTCCCACACATCATCTTCCGTCTGCTTCAAGAGAAGAAGCTCGACTTTTCCGCCCGTCTCTTGCTTCGCCCCGAACAATCGGGCCGGGAGCACGCGCGAGTCGTTGACGACGAGGGCGTCGCCTGCCTGCAAATAGTCGAGCACGTCGCGGAAATGACGGTGCTCGATATCGCCCGTATCGCGGTCGAGGACGAGCAAACGCGAACTCGTCCGATCGAGGAGCGGTACTTGGGCAATCAGTTCTTCCGGTAAGTCAAAATCATAATCATTTACGTTCAATTGAATGTCTTGCATATCGTTTACTCCTCTTCATAGCCAAAATGAGTCTTTGCGTACTGGGTGATCATGCGGCCGCGCGGCGTCCGTTGCAGGAAACCTTGCTGCAATAAGTACGGTTCATAAACGTCCTCAATCGTCTGGGCGTCTTCCCCGATCGTCGCGGCAAGCGTCTCAAGCCCGACCGGTCCGCCTCCGAACCGTTCGACCATGGCCCGCAACAGTCGATGATCGACCTCGTCGAGTCCGAGGGCGTCGACATGCAATCGGTCGAGCGCGCTCGACGCCATGGCCGGATCGATTTCTTTCGTGCCGGCCACTTGGGCGAAGTCACGGACACGGCGCAATAACCGGTTGGCGATTCGCGGCGTGCCACGGGAACGTTTGGCGATGGCGCCGCTCGCCTCTGGTGAGATTGACAGGCGGAACAGTTGGGCCGTCCGGCTGACGATGGCAGCGAGCTCATGCGTCTCGTAATATTCGAGCTTTAATGTCACACCGAAGCGGTCACGGAGCGGGGCTGATAGCATACCGGCCCGCGTCGTTGCACCGACGAGCGTGAACGGCGGCAAGTCGATGCGGACGCTTCGTGCCATCTCGCCTTGTCCGTAGACGATGTCGAGACAGTAGTCCTCCATCGCTGGATAGAGAATCTCTTCGATCGTGCGGCTCAAGCGATGAATCTCATCGATGAACAGGACGTCGCCCGGTTCGAGTGTCGACAAAATCGCGGCAAGGTCACCCGGACGTTCGATGGCCGGGCCGGCCGTCGTCTTGATGCCGACGCCCATCTCATTGGCGATGATTTGGGCGAGCGTCGTCTTTCCGAGTCCCGGGGGACCGTAGAGGAGGACGTGGTCGAGCGTCTCGCTTCGTAGCTTCGCGGCTTGGATGAAGATGGACAAGTTGCCTTTCGCCTTCTCCTGACCGATATACTGCTCGAACTTTTGCGGACGCAAGCTCCACTCTTCTGAGTCTTCATATTGTTGATGGGATTGTGACAACAATCGTTCGTCCATGGTCTCCTCCTTATTTCAATAGCAATTGCAGGGCGCGCTTTATGTAAGCGTCTGTCGTCAATATTTCTGAGTTCAATTCCTTGCGGACACGCGTGATTTCACGCTCCGAGTAGCCGAGGGCGACGAGCGCCTCGCACGCCTCGTCGAGTTCGGACGCACCTTGGGCAAATAAACCGGTGTTCGGCACATAGTCCGGGGCGAGCTCGGACAGCTTGCCTTTCAAGTCGAGCGCCATCTGCTTGGCCGTCTTCTTGCCGACACCCGGGAACTTCATCAAGTACTTCTCGTTCTCGGTCTCGATTGCGTCGATGAGCGCATCCATATCGCCTGAGGCGACGATGGCGAGCGCGCCTTTCGGCCCGATGCCGTTGACGCCGAGCAGTTTGTTGAACAGTTCGCGTTCCCGGCGTGAGCGGAAACCGTACAGCGTCTGCTGGTCTTCACGCACATAATGATGCGTAAATACGATTACATGTTCGTCTTGTTCACGATAAAAAAACGGGTTAGGCACACTTACTTTGTAGCCGACGCCCGAAACATCCAACGTTATATATTCCGCGCACACATAGGCGACGGAGCCTTTTACGAATTCAATCACGGTCATATCTCCTCTTCATAGGAAAACTGCATTCATTGTACCATAACCGCCGCCACGAAAAAAGGACAGGCGATTGCCTGTCCTTAGCGTGCGAGCATCCGTTCCAGGGCGAGGGTCGCCCATTTCGTCGTCTCTTGATCGACGCGGATGATGTTGACCGGATCCATCTCGAGCGACTCGAGTGCCCAGAGCAGATGCGGTAAATCGATGCGGTTCATCGTCAAGCACGGGCACATGTATGGGTTGAGCGAGATGATGTCTTGCTCAAGATGCGTCGCCGCGAGGCGGTTGACCAAGTTCATCTCGGTGCCGACGGCCCACTTCGTCCCTGGCGCGCTCGCCTCGATTTGGTCGATGATATAAGATGTCGAGCCGGCCTCGTCCGCCGCCTGCACGACGTCGAACGTGCACTCGGGATGGACGATGATGCGTCGCTCCGGGTCGTTCTTCCGTAACGCCTCGATTTGGGCGACGTTGAACTTCTCATGGACCGAGCAGTGCCCTTTCCATAGAATGACGCGGACGTCCTCGATATCTCCCGTGTAATCGAGTCGTTCCCGGAGCGGGTCCCAGACGGCCATCGCCTCGAGCGGCACGCCCAAATCATACGCCGTGTTCCGTCCGAGATGTTGGTCCGGCAAGAACAAAATCCGCTCGCCGGCCTCGAGCGCCCAACGCACGATGTCATGGGCGTTCGACGACGTGACCGTCGCCCCGCCATGTTTGCCGACGAACGCCTTGATGGCCGCCGTCGAGTTGACGTATGTAATCGGAATGATGCTGTCTCCGAGCGTATCCGTCAGCTCTTCCCACGCAATCTCCGTCTGATCGATATCAGCCATGTCGGCCATCGAACACCCGGCCCGCATATCCGGCAAGATGACGAGCTGGTCGTCGCGCGTCAACATGTCGGCCGTCTCGGCCATGAAGTGCACGCCGCAGAAGACGATGAACTCGGCCTCGCTCATCTGTTCGGCAAGCCGTGCGAGCTGGAGCGAATCTCCGGTCGCATCCGCGAACTGGACGACCTCGTCCTTTTGATAGTGGTGGGCCGGTAAAAACAGACGGCTGCCGAGCCGTGCTTTAATGGCTTCAATCCGTTCTTCCATTTGTTCAACCGTCAAGTCAGCGTATAGCGCTGGCATCGTTCCGAGTAACTGCATGTTTGATTCCTCCTATGAGATTTAGACTACAATCGAGCGCCGTCACCGAATGGGTCAACTGCCCGATGGAGATGACGTCGATGCCTGTACCGCGATACGAGGCAATCGTCTCGACGGTGATGCCGCCTGACACTTCCGTCTTGATATGTCCTGGGACGAGCGCGCGCCACACCTTCACTTCTTCCGGCGTCCGGTTGTCGAACATGATGATGTCGGCGTTCGCCGCAATCGCCTCATGCAACTGGTCGACCGTCTCGACCTCGACTTCGACCGGTGTCGTATGGCCGGCCAGCGTCCGGGCCCGGGCGACCGCGTTCGCGATGCCGCCGAGTGCCGTGATGTGGTTGTCTTTGATCATGACCGCGTCGTCGAGCCGGAGCCGGTGATTCTTCCCGCCACCCGCGCGAACGGCTTGCTTCTCGAGCATGCGAAGTCCAGGTGTCGTCTTACGCGTATCGCTGACGGTGATCGTCGGGTCGTCGAGTCGCTCGACGCAACGCCGCGTCATCGTGGCAATGCCGCTCAAATGTTGGACGAGGTTTAACAGCACCCGTTCCGTCTCGAGGAGCGTCCGTGTCTTGCCCCGCAACGTGAACAGTTCATCCCCGACCGAGACATTCGAACCGTCCGGTAGACACGACTCGACGACGAGCCGTTGCAACTGTGCCAGTTCCAAGACGACGTCCATGCCACAGAACACCCCATCCATTTTGGCGGTGACCGTGGCGAATGATGTTTCGCGCTGATCAATCAACCCGCTCGAGATATCGCCGAAGCCGATGTCCTCATGTAGAAATGCCGTCAGCTGTTCGCGCAAAGCGATCTTGTTCATAACCATCCTCCGTCCTCATCATGGCACGCGCCAAAAGCCGCGCCGCCTCTAAACTCAATGTCTGTTCACTTAATTGTCTTGTCACGTGTTTCGTCCGTGCCAGTTGTTGGGTATTTTCTAAGAAACTTGCGATTTTGCTTACATGCGGCGAGATTGTCAGCCATTCCCCAATCTGTTGCCGATAGCGGCCGAACAGATCCAGCGACACTTCAAACGCGGTCGTCTCGTTCACCGTGAACGGCTTCTCCTCCACTGTCATCGCCGTCGCCAACCGCTTCCCGAACACCCAGCATTCGAGTAACGAGTTTGACGCGAGTCGATTCTTCCCATGGACGCCCGTATCGGCGACCTCACCGACCGCATATAGTCCCGCGACCGCCGTTCGACCATAAGCGTCGACGGCGACACCGCCCATATGGAAATGCAGTCCCGGCCGGACCGGGATGCGGCGGATGTCGATGCCGTGCGCGTCACACGTCGCCACCAGTTTCGGGAACCGTTCCCAAATCCGTTCGACACGGCTCGTATCCAAGTACACCGGTCCCGTATGGTTCGTGAGCACGCGAGCGACCTCGTCCCTTGGGGCGAGGCTACCGAGCGGGTGTTGCCCCATCACATGTTCTCCGGACGTGTCGACGAGCATGGCTCCAGCCCCGCGCAGCGCTTCCGTCACGAGATGCGGTGAATCGACCGCGAGTAGCGTCGGATGAAACTGAATCCGGGACAAGTTTGTGAGCCGCGCCCCGACCGCTTCCGCCAAGACGAGCCCGTCCCCTGTGACCGAGCGACAGTTCGACGTCCAATCGATCAGCCCGCCGATGCCACCGGTCGCAAGGACGATGGCCCCGGCCTGAACGTGGAGGCGGGTCTCCCCGTTGAAACCGGTCGCCCCGTTCACACGGCCATCAGACTTCGTCAAGGCATCAATCAGGACGTGCTCCATGACGGTCACATTGTCCGGCAGTTGTCGCCGCAGCGTCGCCATCACGTGCCGGCCCGTCTCATCGCCACCGACGTGAAAAATCCGATTCAACCCATGTGCGCCTTCCCGACCGACCGCATAGCCAGTCGCGTCGCGGTCGAAGACGACACCGAAACGCTCCAGCTCTTGAATCGCCGTCCGCCCTTCCTCGACGAGTGTATAGACACGTTCGGGCACGGCCGCCAGTTTCGAGGCGATAAGTGTATCCCGCTCATGGTCGACGCTCGATGGTTCCAAGTACGAGCTCGCGATGCCGCCTTGGGCCATGTCCGAGTTCGCACTCGTCACTTCGTGCTTGGAGACGAGCAGGACGTTCAACGTCTGGGGCAAATGGAGGGCGACCGTCACGGCGGCCAAGCCGGCCCCGATAATCAAAACATCGACCTGTTCAAACTGTAAAGACATCTGTATATCACCTGTTTTTCATATGTAATGTTGACTTGTAAACTAGTTTCGCATAATTTTGTGAAGAAGACAACATAAGAAAAGGGGAACTTTACGATGAACCGTTACTTTGATTATGCGGCGACGCACCCGATGACAAAATCCGCCCTCGACCATTACGTCGCCATGGCGCGGAGCGTATACGGTAACCCGTCTTCCCTCCACACGCACGGATACATGGCCGACGATTACTTGACCGAGGCCCGGCGTCTCGTCAAGCAGGCACTCGGACTCGACATGCTTCGCGGCAAGTTGCTGTTCACCGGGAGCGGTTCCGAGAGCAACTATATCGCGCTAACGAGTCTCCGGAAGCGCATGAAGGGCAGTGAAGTGATCACGTCGTGGCAAGAGCACGACTCGGTCGCCCTCCTCCTCGACGAATGGGAAGCGGAAGGCGTGACCGTCCACCGCCTGAAACTAAAAGACGGCCGCTTCGACCAGGAGACGTTCGCGCGTCTGCTCGACCGCGACATCGGGCTCGTCACGTTCCAGCATGTCAACTCCGACACCGGATGGACGCTGCCGCTCCATAACATCCTTTGTCAGTTGAAATATAAGAAAGTGTTGCTCCACATCGACGGCGTTCAGGCGCTCGGCAAGATTCCCATCTCGGTCGACGGGATTGATGCCTACTCGTTCAGCGCCCATAAAGTCGGCGGGCCAAAAGGCGTCGGCGGCCTCTATATGGAACGGCTGTTGCCACCGCCCTACTACCCGGGACACCACCAGTATGGCATCCGTCCCGGTACGATTGACGTCCCCGGCATCTGTGCGTTCGTCAAAGCGTTCACCGACCGGCACGAGGCGCGGACACGTCATGAAAGAAATTTCTTGGCGTTTCGTGCTATCTTGAAAGAGAAGACATCGTCTTACGTGGACTGGCTCGAGTTCGACCAGCAAAGTCCCGCCATCTTCTCGTTCGTCTCGAAGCAGCGGGACGGCCAATGGTGGATGACCGAACTCGACGGGCTCGGCTTCCAAGTCTCGGCAGGCTCGGCCTGTCGGGCCGGGCAGAACGGGCCGAACCGGATGCTCGAGTCACTCGGCTATGAGACGAGCGCCTGCCACGGCCTCGTCCGCATTTCCTTCGGCGAAGACACGACCATCGAAGCCACGACGGCACTCGCCGAAGCCATCGTCACTTTAGCAAGGAGAGTTGGATCTTATGAACAAACGCTTAGCCGGTGAAGAACGCCGGCGCACGTTATTGGAAATGATTGAACAGAGCTCTGAGCCGATTACTGGCTCTGAGCTCGCCCGCCGCGTCGCCGTCAGCCGACAAGTCGTCGTCCAAGATTTGTCGCTCTTGAAGGCGAAAGGTCATCAGATTGTCGCGACAGCCCGCGGCTACGTCTATCTACCCGGCGAGGCCTCCCCGTCCGCCTACACCCGTAAAATCGTCTGTCGTCACGAGGCCGAGGCCATGGAGGCCGAAATGAACGCCATCGTCGACGAAGGCGTCACGATTCGGGACGTCATCATCGATCATCCGGTCTACGGTTCGTTGACGGGCCAATTGATGGTGAAGAGCCGGCGTGATGTCCGCGCCTTCCTCGAACGGGTCGAGGCGAATCAGGCAGCCCCGCTGTCTCATTTGACGGGCGGTTTGCATATCCACACGCTCGAGGCCGATAGCGAAGAGGCCATCGATGCCGCTGTCTCGGAACTCGAGCGGCTCGGCGTCCTCGTCTCCGAGCTCGACTAAGATGTCACAAATACGTGACATCTTTTCTTTTGCTTTCGGTCCATGTCCGTTATACTGATGGATGGAACAACGACCGTACAAAATCTGGAAAGGAGGGAATCATCATGTGGCACATCTTCGAACAACTGTTGCTCGGCTGTGGCGTCTTCAGTGTCCCGCTCGGCATCTTCATCCAATTCATCCCGAACGAGCTCGTGCTCGCCTACGGGGGCCACTTGATCGGTTCTCTCGACGTCTCGTTCCTGCTCGTCTTCCTCCTGGCGTGGTCGGCGTTCGTCCTCAGTCAAATCGTTCTCTATTGGATCGGCCGCTATGGCGGTCGTCCTGTCGCTCTCCGGCTTTATAAGTCATTTCGCATCAGTGAAGCGAAGCAACAACGCGCCGAGACATGGTTTGAGACGTATGGCGCCTGGATTGTCTGTCTGAGCGTCATTTGGCGCCAACTGTTCGCCGTCAGTGCCGGCGTCATGCGCTTGTCGTTCCGAAAGTTTTTGACGGTGACCGTCGTCGTCTTCGCCGTCTGGTCATTCGTGTTCGTCAAACTCGGGATGATGCTCGGCAACAATTGGCGTCACATCGGTGAAGTCACGCACGGATTCCTGCCGTATGTCGGGATCGGCATCGGACTGTATCTCCTCATCCGCTATATCCGCGCAAATCCGCGCCTATTTAAAAAGTCAGCCTGAGCAGATTCGCTCGAGCTGACTTTTTTGAATAGAGGGAAAAGCGTAGTCGGTACCGAATTAAGAATAGTGAGGAAAGCGTTTTTTTCTCGGAATAGAGATAGCCACCTTCAAAGGAGGAATTACCATGTTCCATCGTCGAAAAACGTATACCATCCGTCCAGAACGCTTAGATGAATTCACCGAGTTTTTCCATACATACCTGTATCCGATTCAGGTATCGCACGGCGCCCGTCTCGTCGGTCGTTGGGTGACCGAAGATAAAGATGAGGTCATGGCCCTCTGGGAATATCGTGACCGTGAGCATTACGAACAAGTCGAACGCGATTACCGCTCGAGCGGTCTCCGCCGCGAGGCGATGAAGAAGCGGGCCCGCCTCGGCAAAGACTTATATATCAAGTCGAGCGAAGAGTTCATGATGCCGACCGGTCACTACACACCGCCGCGCACCATCGTTTCCGTGACGGCCTACGTCACGAACGAGGCCGGCGAGGTGCTCCTCGTCCAGAACACGCACCGAAACGATACGTATGAGATGCCGGGCGGACAAGTCGAAGAGCATGAATCCATCGTCGACGCCGTGCATCGCGAAGTGAAAGAAGAGACCGGTATCGACATTGAGGTCGACGGCATCACGGGCATCTATCAAAACGTGTCCTCGCGCGTCCTCTGCGTCACGTTCCGCGCCCGCTACGTCTCGGGTGAACCTCAGCCACAACCTGGCGAGACGCAAGAAGTCGGCTTCTTCAAGGTCGACGCCTCGAACGTCGGCGACTATATTAAGCGCGATCATTTCCAGATGCGCCTGCTTGATGCCATCGACCCGACGTATATGCCACACGCCATCTATAAAGTACGTCCTTACGAGTTGCTCGAACGCGTCGAGCGCCATCATACCGTCTAATCAAAAGGAGGGACCGCCGGTTGGCGATCCCTCCTTTGTTCGTTTACGCTTGTTCCGCCGATTCGGATTGACCCGTCTCGACGAGCAACTTGCGAATCCGACGCTTTTCGACGTGGAGAACGGTGAACGTCATGTCCTCATACGTGACACGCGCACCTTTCTCTGGAATGTCTCCTAACAGTTCGACAATCCAACCACCCATCGTGTTGGCATCTACTTCAGGTTCTTTAATTCCCATCTCGTCCGCAAACTCATCGACATCCATGTCGGCCATACACTCGTAGACACCGTCACGGAGTCGTTTGAGATAGACGATCGACTCATCGTGCTCATCCCAAATGTCTCCGACGAGCTCCTCGAGCATGTCTTCGAGTGTGATCAGGCCGGCCGTCCCACCGAACTCGTCGAGGACGATCGCCATGTGCGATTGTTTTTGCTGGAGTACAGGAAGCAGTTCAATCAGTTTTGTCTGCGGTGATACGTAGGTGAGCGGGCGAATGAGCGAACGGACGTCCGTCACTTCATCCCGCATCATCGAACGAAGGAAATCACGTTCCGACAACACCCCGATGACGTTGTCAATTGAGTCTTTATATACCGGTAGACGAGAATGCCCACCGCTAAAGATCGTGTCTTTGATTTCTTCGAGCGTATCATCGATGTCGACGGCAAGGATATCGATCCGCGGCGTCAACACATCGTCGACAGTGATGTCGTTGAAGGCGAAGGCGCTATGCACGAGTTCCGCTTCGGTCTCGCCGAGCACCCCTTCTTCTTCTCCCATATCGACGAGCACTTTCAACTCTTCTTCCGTCACCGACGGCTCTTTGTCGTTCATCCCGATCATACGGAGCACGAGCTTCTTCAAACCAGTGAAGATCATCGTCACCGGTTTCAAAACTTTGACGAGGAGCAACAAGATACCGCTGATGAGCAGCGAATACTTCTCGGCGAACTCTTTCGCGAGCGACTTCGGTAAAATCTCACCGAAAATCAAAATGATGACGGTCGTCGCGAACGTCGAGATGACGAGTCCGGTCCCGCCCGAGTAGATACTCGTGGCGATGGCCGTCGAGACGGTCGCCGCCCCGATGTTGACGATGTTGTTCCCGACGAGAATCGTCGAGAGCGTATCGTCGAAGCGGTCGACGAGGTGAAGGACGCGCTTGGCGCCCTTGTCCCCATCTTCCGACATGCGAATCATCCGGACACGGTTCACACTCGAGAGCGCGGTCTCGGCAGAAGAGAAAAAGGCTGACAACATAACTAAAGCTACATAAAGAATTAAACTAGACGAGGGCACAGGGTCCACGTTTACTTCACACTCCATTTCCTAATTAAAAAGATTATTCGACGAATTCGAATTCAAAGTCCAAGATGGCGACGACGCTACCGTCTTCGGCACCTAACTTGCGAAGGTCGTCATCGACGCCCATTTGACGCATTTGACGCGCAAATCGTTTGATTGATTCGTCGTGATCGAAGTTCGTCATCTTGAAGAGCTTCTCGATACGAGGGCCCGTGATCACGAAGCGATCGTAGTCATCAATATGAATCTGATACCCCTTCTCTTCCTTCTCGTAACGATAGACGACACGTGGTGTGGCCGTCTTCTCTTCGAGCTCTTCGAGTGGGAACTCAGGTGTCGAGTCGACAAGGTTAGCTACTTCGATGAGCAGGTTGCGAAGTCCGTCTTTGGCGAGTGCCGAGATCGGGAAGACTTTGACGTCGTCTCCGATTTTCTTCTGGAACTCTTCAAGCAATTCCGGCGCATCCGGCATGTCCATCTTGTTGGCGACGACGATTTGCGGACGCTCGAGGAGACGCAAGTTGTACGACTCGAGCTCGCGGTTGATCGTTGTGTAGTCTTCGAACGGGTCGCGCCCTTCCATGCCGCTCATATCGATCATGTGGACGATGACTTTCGTCCGCTCGATGTGACGCAAGAATTGGTGACCGAGGCCGACGCCTTGGCTCGCCCCTTCGATGAGTCCAGGAAGATCGGCCATGACGAAGTCACGGTCGTCTGCCGTCTTGACGACACCGAGGTTCGGTGTGATTGTCGTGAAGTGGTACGCGCCGATTTTCGGACGTGCCGACGAGACGACTGACAAGAGTGTCGATTTCCCGACTGACGGGAATCCGACAAGACCGACGTCAGCGAGCAATTTCAACTCAAGACGCAATTCGCGCTCTTGACCTGGCTCCCCGTTCTCGGCGATTTCTGGTGCCGGGTTGGCTGGCGTCGCGAAACGACAGTTCCCGCGGCCTCCACGTCCACCTTTGGCGATCGTGGCCCGTTGGCCGTGCTCGGTAAGGTCGGCGATGACCGTATCTGTTTGTGCATCGAACACGATGGTGCCTGGTGGGACTTTGACGACGAGTGGCTTCGCTTTTCGTCCGTGCATGCCTTTCGACATCCCTTTTTCACCATCATGGGCGATGAATTTTTTCGAGAATCGGAAATCAACGAGTGTACGCAATCCCTCTTCTACTTCGAAGACGACGTCACCACCGTGACCTCCGTCTCCTCCTGCTGGTCCACCGTCTGGAACATACTTCTCGCGGCGGAATGCGACCATCCCTTTACCGCCGTCTCCAGCTTTTACAAAAATATTAACCTGATCGACAAACATTTAATTCCCCTCCTTTATAACGAACGTAGAACATTCTACTGTTTGCTCGTACACTTCATCTGACGTGAACACGTCTTCCGGCACATGACCGAAGACGCGGACCATCAGTCCGTCCGTGAACGTCACATGAATCGGTCCATCCGTTCCTGACAGAAGACGGACAAGCTTGTCCGCCACGCGCGCGTCGTCTAGTGACACGCGGTCGGCCGATACCTTATAGGTCAACCTTCCTTCCCAGTTCGCTTGCATGAGGACGAGACTCGTCGTCGGCATGTCTAAGCGAATGAGCGCACTCTCCTCGTCGGCGTGCTGACGATATCGCTCGTACAGCTCCTCAAGTTTTTCAGGCTCGAGCGCCGCGTACAAGGAGATCATCTGAAGCCGATTCATCCATTCGTGACGGACGGTCGATAATAGTTTCAGTGCTGTCTGTGAGTTCATGCAATCCTCTCCTAGTAAAACTAGTAAAAAAGACTCTAACCAAATAAGTGGCTAGAGTCTTCTGCGTGGTTCTACTTACGCAACTGGGTAAACGCTCACTTGTTTCTTGTCGCGACCAAGACGCTCGAAGCGTACTACGCCGTCAACTTTTGCAAACAATGTGTCGTCGCCACCACGGCCGACGTTTTCACCTGGGTGAATTTTCGTACCGCGTTGACGGTAGAGAATCGATCCAGCTGAAACAGTCTGTCCGTCAGCGCGTTTAGCGCCGAGGCGTTTCGAAATCGAGTCACGACCGTTTTTAGTCGATCCTACTCCCTTTTTCGATGCGAAGAACTGAAGGTTCAATTGTAACATGAGGTCCACCTCCTATTGTTCAATTTGGATATAATCACCGTAACTATGGGCGATCGTGTCTAGTTGCACGAGCATCCCTTCTAATAACAGTTGGGTGCGAGTCATGTCCTCCGGTGATACGTCAGGATATGTCTCGACATAAAAGTAGCCACCCTCTGTTTTGTCTGCCATTTCTACAAGAAGCGATTGACCGGCCAGTACCTCGACAGCGTTGTATGCCCCAAAGATGATGGCAGAAACGCCGGCACAGACCAAATCAGAACCGGGTTCAGCAAAGTTGGCGTGACCTGTCACTTCAACGGAACGAATCGACTTCGTCTCGTCTCGTCTGACCATTACTCGAATCATAGCTTACGCTTCGATTTTCTCGATGCGAACTTTCGTGTAAGGCTGACGGTGACCTTGCTTACGACGGTAGTTTTTCTTAGCTTTCATTTTGAAGACAGTGATCTTCTTCGCGCGACCGTGTTTAACGACAGTTGCTACGACTTTAGCGCCCTCTACGAGTGGAGCTCCGACTTTAACATCGTCACCACCAACGAAAAGAACTTCACCGAATTCTACAGTACCCTCGACATCAGCATCGAGTTTTTCGATGTAGATCTCTTGACCTGCTTCAACTTTGATTTGCTTACCACCAGTTTTGATGATTGCGTACATATACGTGCACCTCCTTATTAAACTCAGACTCGCCATCCAGGGCAGGGCGGAACCGTTTAAACCCGTTCTGTGCGGTTGTAGCCATTTGGGTGCTTCCAAACGAACTAACGTTATAGATAATACCACTGTCGCTCAAACATTGTCAATGACGAGATACGAAATTCTGACATTCCTCGAGCGTCCCGTAGAACGCCACATCCGGCTCCCCTTCGATGAGGAGGACCGTACAGTCAAAACCGTCCGAGAACGCGTCATGCCATTTGCTCGGGAGCGTCACGACGACCCCCTCAACTTGCGGTGCGAGCTCCATCAGACTCCGCTCGAGCCGTGAGAAGACGGCGAGCTTCGACGGGTTGCCGTTATAGGTCATCCGGTCTTGCATCGAGCGTCCGGTCCGTTCCCGCGACAGCTCGAACAAGCCCATCCGCGTGAACCCGTACACTTCGACACGGCGCGGGTCGCGGGCCCCGAGTTCTTTCATTTTCTTCAACAGCCGGGCCTGTCCATCTTTCGAACCTCTCAGGAAGTCGATGACGACCATACCGCCGATATTGCGCAACCGGAGCTGTTCCATCGTCGCGTAGAGCGCGGCCTCGTTGATTGTGTCGGCGGCGCGGCCCTTGTCCTTGACGGCGACGTTCTTGCCGCTGTTCACATCGATGACGGTCATCGTCTCGACCTGCTCAATCAAGACGTACGAACCGCCATCGAGCCAGACGACGCGTTGGCCGAGCTTCTCGATGGCCCCGTCGAGCCGGGCCGCTTCTTTCATCCGACCTTTGCCGACGTGGCGCTCGACGTTGACCTCGAGCCGCGTCAACCGGTCCTGCGCTTCCTTGTCGTTCAACATGACCGATTCGACCGCATGGCGTCGCACGAACTGTTCGCACAACAATTCATCCTGTCCCCGGCGTTCCGTGATGACGTCCGCGGCCCGCGTCCGGAGCAAATCGAGCTCTTCTTGGAGGTCGGCCGGGCTCGCCTGCCCCGACTCGGTCCGGAACAACACCCCTTCCGATTCCTCGAGGTCAAACACTTTCGATAACCGGTCCTGCGTGACGAGGTCGAGCTTGCGGCTATACAGCTGGCGCCGTCCGTATGGGAAGTAGACGATATAGCGTCCGCCGAAGCGGATGTTCTCCGTCACTTTATGATGTTTGCCGTTGATGCCTTCTTTCGTCACTTGGACGAGCCGCTTCTCTCCGACGACGGCCGCCTGACCGATGGCCGGCACGTTCGGATATGCCTCGAGCGCTTTCAGCGTCTCGGCAATCGGCAAGAAGAACGTCGTCTCGCCGGTCGTCAAAAACGCGGCGCCGAGCGACGGGTGAATCCGTTCGATGGCGGCCTCGAGAATCGTCCCAATCGATAGTTGGTCGATGAAACGTTCCTCGACTTCGAGCAGACGCTCCCCGTCAACGAGCATGGCCCGTTCGATGGACGGGGTCCGTTCATAGATCAATCGCATACGCGTCTCTCCTTTCGACACAAAAAGGCAACTTTCGTTGCCTTAGGCTTTTTTCATTCCAAATTTCATCATGAGCCGCGTCCAGAAGCCGACCGGTTTTTGTTCGGTCTGAATCGACATGAGCGGCACCGACTCACCGAGAATCCGGCGCGTGATGTTACGGTACGCTTGTCCGGCGTTGTTGTCCGGGTTCATCGTGACCGGTACCCCACGGTTCGCAGCGGCGATGACTTCTTCATCGTCGACGACAACGCCGAGTAGGTCGATCGACAAGATGCGCATGATGTCATCGATGTCGAACATATCCCCTGATTCGACGAGGTGGTTCTTGACACGGTTGACGATCAGTTTCGGCGCAGCGACATGTTCCGCTTGCTCGAGCATCCCGATGATGCGGTCCGCGTCCTGGACGGCCGCCTTCTCAGGCGTCGTCACGACGACGGCCTCATCGGCGCCAGCGATGGCGTTCATGAAGCCTTGCTCGATGCCGGCTGGGCAATCGATCAACACGAAATCATATTCCGTCTTCAGCTGGTCGATGATTTCTTTCACTTGCTCCGGTTGGACCGATGTCTTGTCTTTCGACTGGGCCGCAGGCAAGAGATACATCTCTTCGAACCGTTTGTCGCGGACGAGCGCCTGATGCAGTTTGCATTGGCCGTTGATGACGTCGACGAGGTTATAGATGCTGCGGTTGTCGAGTCCCAAGATGATGTCGAGGTTACGAAGACCGATATCTGTATCGACGAGACAGACCGAGTGACCAGACAATGCGAGGCCGGTCCCGAGGTTCGCGGTCGTGGTCGTCTTCCCGACGCCACCTTTCCCCGACGTCACGACGATGGCCCGACCTTTCTTCACTTCTTTCGCTGTATGTACAGGCTCTACTACTTGCTCCATCTAACTCACCCTCTCTGTAATTCCATTGCATATGCGTCTTTCAGCCCAGTCATGACTTGACGGAGACGCGTCATTTCAATCCCTTGATTCGTCTGATATGCGCATCCCATCTCGATCTCCGGAAGCTCTTCGCCGTCGTCCGACGCGAGCACGTGTTCACCAATCGCTAAAAACTTCGGATGGAGCAGACTGGCGGTGATGACCGCTTCCTCCCATCCTTCGACACCGGCACGCACATTTCCTCGTATCGTCCCTAAACAATAGATACTTCCCGTTGCCCGAACCTCGGACCCCGGGTTGATGTCTCCGATAATGAGCACCGAGCCATCAAAATCGAGCACTTGTCCGCTTCGAATCGTCCCGCTATGGTAGTGGAACGTCTTTTTGCCGTAGGTCGCTTTCGCTTCTTCGGTCAACATGACCTCGCTCGATAGCTCCTCGATATAAAAAACGCCATGACGAGCGACGACTTCACGAATTTGACGTGACAGCTCCTCGTCTACATAACGAGTACCAGCGTGCAATTTGAGTGCAATCTTCCCAGAGGGCGGCTCCATTTCTTGTAACGTGGCCTCAAGCTCTCCGAGCACCTCATCGATGCCACTCCGTGGATTGAAGTGGATTGCAATACCGTTGCGATGTCCTTTAATCGTAATATGTCGTTTACGCTCCATCATGGCTACCCTCTTTTCGCTACAGGTCGCGGCGCCACGTATCGTGTCATCGGCACGTATAACAGTGCGATGGCGACGGCGTTGGCGACGAGCGTCCCTGGAATCTGTTCAACTAATAGTGTTTGAATGGTCATGGTCGTCCCACCGACCGCCGTCATGACGCTAAAGATCCCTAAAGAAAACACGAGAATCATGAACGTGAACGTGATGACGACCGAGAAGAAGTTCTCACCTATATATTTTAACACGAAGCTGACTAAGAGAGGAATGAGTGAAAAAGTAAATAAGTAAATTCCGAGCAAGTCGGTGTAGACGATATCATACAACAGTCCAAAGACGAGCCCGAATCCGAACGCCGCCTCGAAGCGACCATACAATCCGACGTACATCAAGCCGATCAATGTCAAATACAAGAACGGCGTCACATAGTGCCATGAGAAGATGGCGGCCCATGTCCCTTCAATAAGAAAGAGGAGGAACAGGGCGATGAACACTTTCATGTTACTCACCCGCTGCTCCTCCTTCCTCGGGACCCGTCAAGAACGGTTCGTCGAGCGTTCGATTAATGACGAACATTTGCGAGAACTCATTGAAGTCCGCTTCTGGTTTGATGCGGGCGACTTGAGACACGCCATATTCGTCCGTCTCGATCGACTCGACCGTTCCGACGACAAGACCGGCCGGATAACGGCCACCGAGACCTGATGTCGATACGATCTCGCCTTCTTTCAACTTGACGCTGTTCGAGACTTTCGTGAAAAAGAGCTCGTTCGTCTCGCTGTCGAAGCCGTCGATCGTCCCATATGTCGCTTTGCCGTCCTCGTCTTTGACGACGGCCGAGACGTTGTTCGTCCGGTTGTTGTCCGAGAGGAGTTGCACTTGCGACGTATAGGCGCTCGTTTGAATGACGCGACCGACCATACCGCCGGCGGCCGTGACGGCCATGCCTTTCTCGACACCGCGCTCTTGCCCGACGTTAATCGTCACATAGCGCTGCCAGTCGTTCGGCGTGCGTCCGATCACTTCGGCGGGAATCAAATCAAAGTCACGGAGCGACGTATCGGCCGCCTCGACCATTTGCCGCAATTCTTCGTTCTCACGGCGCAGGTCATCGGCTTCGACCGACACTTCCGCGTATTTCGTCAAATGTTGTTTCAATTGACGGTTCTCTTCATAAATATCACGTACGTTCGAAATCGAGGACACGGTACTGTCCATCCAGCCGATCGGCACCGTGAACACCCGTTGGAACGTTCCGACCACATCACGCGTGACGTCCTGGTACCAAGCGGATTCCGACCGTCCTCGAATCGAAACCCCTAAAATCACTACGAATAAGATGATACCGATCAGCGTGATGATGAGCTTTTTATTGCGTACGAACCGGCTCATCGTGTGTCACCACTCATCGACGCGACGAGATGCCTGATTTTGAACGGAGGACGTCCATCATTTCAAGAGATTTTCCAGTCCCGATCGCGACGCAATCGAGCGGCTCATCCGCGACGAGTGTCGGGATGTGTGTCTCATCCGAGATGACGTCATCCAAGTTTTTAAGGAGTGCGCCGCCGCCTGTGAGGACGATACCGCGGTCCATGACGTCAGCCGCAAGTTCCGGTGGCGTCTGCTCGAGCGTTTGTTTCACACCTGCGAGAATCGCTTCAACTGTATCCGAGAGTGCTTCACACACTTCAGCAGCCGAGACTTCGATTTGTTTTGGAAGACCTGTCACGAGATCGCGACCACGGATTTCCATCTTCTCTTCTTCGTTCGAAGCATCGATGCGAGCCGAACCGACTTCCATCTTGAGCGTCTCAGACGTCCGCTCCCCGATCATGAGGTTGTATTTGTTTTTGATGTAACGAATAATGGCGTCATCCATTTCGTCACCACCGACACGAATCGATTGGCTCGTCACGATGCCGCCGAGTGAAATCACTGCGACTTCGGTCGTCCCGCCACCGATATCGACGACCATCGAGCCTGTCGGTTCCCAAACCGGGAGACCGGCACCGATTGCTGCCGCGAACGGTTCTTCAATCGTGTACGCTTCACGCGCGCCCGCTTGCTTGGCTGCGTCTTCGACGGCACGTTTTTCAACTGACGTGATGCCGCTTGGCACACAGATCATGACGTTCGTCTTCGATGAGAACAAGCCGCTCTTCGACTTCTGTGCTTGCTCCATGAAGTATTTGATCATCGTCGCTGTCGTTTCGAAGTCGGCGATAACCCCATCTTTCATCGGACGGCGTGCCGTGACGTTACCCGGCGTACGTCCAATCATATCCTTGGCCTGGTTACCCACGGCCTCAATTCTACCTGTATCTGTACGGAACGCCACTACCGACGGTTCACGAACAACGATGCCTTGACCTTTTACATAAACGAGCGTATTTGCCGTTCCAAGGTCGATTCCGATTTCTCGGTTAAAACTACGAAACATACGTGCTGCTCCTCTCTTGGTTACACTATTTTTTATTATAACGGAAAAATCATGTTTGAAAACGTTCATTCGATTACAGGTTATTTACAATAACGTTCATCTCAGTCCTGTCTCACCGTATATTAGTGTGCCTTCTTTTTGACAAAAACGCAAATCAAAAAAGCAAGCGCGTGTAAGCGCCTGCTTAGACCTCGTCACATCTGCTTCAACGTTTCAGACACGGCGGTTTGAAGCATCGGTCGATTCGTTTCACTCAATTTCACGAAAAAGCTCTTCAGAAACGTTTTCACGTTATGGACGACGTGCCAATACTGTTCGGGCTCAAGTTGCTGTTTTTGGGTGCTCAATCGGGTAGGCAAGTCTTCTAACAGGACGATGAGCTCATGTTCGTCCATCCCGCGCTCGAGCAAGGCGAAGATGGGATTCAACAACCGCTCATCCTCGTCATGCACGTATAGGCTTGGAATCATCACCTTGTCCCACAGCGCCTCGAGCATCTCGCCGAACTCTGTCTCGTCGAGGTGCGGATGCAGGACGAGCTCATCGAACGTATCGGCGACATGGGCGATGGAATGGGCCCACCCTTTTCCGGGCACGTACCCTCTCGTGTCGATTTCACAATCGAGATAGGCCAAAAGCTTCGCCTTCAACATGTCGATGTCCGTCTCCGATAAAAATCTTTGCTGGCGGTCTTGATAGACAATCAACGCGATCAACAGTGTCGAGAACGACCGTGTGAAGACGGTGTCCGATTCCGTCTCTCCGATGCCGTGGAACAAGTGATATTTGAGTGTCGTCTGAAAGATTTCCGTCAACTGTTCGTTCGTCAGTTGCTCGTCTTCGATGATAAAGCGATAGAAGAGTGTATAAATCAATTGATCCCGAAGCTCCGCATCCGTCGAGCCGATGTGATGGAGCATCGATTGGATGACCCGCTCCTTGTCCAAATCGTACAATCGAACTGTCCCGTCCTTGATGTCCGACAATATCACCTTCAAATCCTGTTCTTGATAGATAGTTTCCTCGTTCATGTCTGATCACATTCCCTCTTCGTAGGTCGTATGTAAACGTATACACTCGGTGTTCGACACCACATCGGATGACTCCTTCAAACGAAAAAAAGCAGGCATCAGTTGAGCCTGCTTCGTACGTATAAACATTAAAGACCGGGTTGGAGCGGGAGTAAGAGCATCGCCCCATAAAAGAATACAGTAAAAATCAATACCGGACGAAAGAAACGTGACGGTTTTTGTCGCGTCGCCCCTGCCATAAAACTCGCCGTTGTCATAACGAACAAATACACACCCATGTACATGAAAACAAGTTGCGGGATGACCTGCCAGACTTGAGAATCGTTTGACGAGTTGAACCAGGCAACGAACACCCCGGCGTACACGATGAAAGCAACGATACCGATGCCGACACCGACAAGCGGTGAGACGCGGTCGAGCCAATGATCATCACGTTGGAACCGTTGAAACAGCGACACACTGATGAAGACAAACAACCCGAATACGAGAAGCGACAACACGAGTGGCTCGAGCGGGACGAAACTGGCGACAGTTGCAACAGCAAACATCAATACCCAAATTAATTTTTCCAATGTAAACACCTCGTCTGTCAGTATAACAAACTGATGTCTCATTTGGAGAATAAATCCCAGTCTCACCCGTTCATATACCCTCGCTGCTTCATGCTGACGTAATGGTCCTCCCCGATGATCACGTGGTCGAGACAGGCGATCCCGACGATATGGCCGGCCTCGACGAGACGTTCCGACACCTCGATGTCTTCCCGGCTCGGCGTCGCGTCCCCGCTCGGATGGTTATGGACGGCAATGAAGCATGCCGCCGACAGCTTTAGCGCCTCGCGGAACACATCGCGCGGATGGACGATTGACGAATTGAGTCCGCCGACGAACAGCGTCTTCCGGGCGATAAGCTGATTCTTCGTATTCAAATACAGACAGATGAAGTGCTCCTGATTCAACAGCCTCAGCTCATCACGGAGCAGTTCATAGGCGTCCTGCGGCGAACGGATTGTCGGCGTCTCCACTTTCGGCTCCTCGACGTAACGGAGACCGATCGTGAACGCCGCGAGCAACTGCTCGGCTTTCTTTTTCGTCATGCCTTCAATCTGACAGAGGTCGCTCACGGTCGCCTGCGACAGCGCCCGGAGCGTCGGATACACGTCGGACAGCCGTCGGGCCGTCTCATGTGGGTCGCCACCCCTGCCCCCGATTTGGAGCAGCCGGGCGATTGCGGATTCAACACTTCGGTCGAGCACCATGGTCATTCCTTCACCAACTTTCGCTTCAATCACAGAAAGCGCGGCGATACCCCGTGTCGCTCGAGCGTCTCGACGAGCGGACGAATCGGCAGACCGACGACGTTATAAAAGTCCCCTTCGAGCCGTTCGACGAACAGACCGCCCGACCCTTGAATCCCATAGGCACCGGCCTTATCATATGGCTCCGTCGAATCGAGATAGCCGTCGAGCCAAGCGTCCGGGATGTCGATGAACGTGACGTGCGTCGTCGTGACGAACAAGTCTTGGCGCTCGGGTCCGATGATGCTGACGCCGGTGAGCACTTCATGTGTCGCCCCGGATAGGCGCTGCAACATGTTCCGTGCGTCTTCCCGGTCTTTCGGCTTCTCTAAAATCGTCCCGTCTAAGACGACGACCGTATCTGAGCCGATGACGACGGCGTCACGGTTGGTTCGAGCGACGTCCATCGCCTTCTCACGCGCGAGGCGGCCGACATACTCGTCCGGGTGTTCCCGTCCGTTCGTCCCTTCGACGACGTTCGATGGGATGACCTCATGGGTGATCCCGGCCTGGGTCAACAGTTCGGTCCGCCGCGGCGACATCGAGGCGAGGATGACACGTTTCTGTGTTGGTTTCATTGTAGCGACTCCTTCCATATGTGCGTAACGGGCTTCTTTCCCGTATCACACTTCACTGTTGATTGTAGGCAAACGGGCACGTGTTTACAATCCGCGACGCCTCAAAAAAACGTCCCTTCATTTCGAAGGGACGTGCGGTCACGGTGTCGTATAGTCGTACACCGGGATGTCTTTCGGGGTGAACGTCTGCGCCGGTACGTAGCGGTCCTCGACAAGTTGATCGAGGTCCGGGCGATAGAACGCATCGAGTTCGACCGTGAAGTCGAGCGGCTCGGCCGTCTCGGTCGTGTTCGGTCCCGTCTCCGTCGGTCCGGTGAATTGGACCGTGCGCAAGATGTGAATCCGGTTCATCGACTCGACTGACTCGAGGAATAAGACGAGTGACTCGTACGTGTCCGCTTGGAGCGAGACCGTCGAGCGGACCGATGAGGCGTTGACCGGCGTAATTTCGACTGGTTCGGCCGGTTCAGCCGTCGCGCTCACATCGTTCGGTTCCGGTTCGTCGATGTCTTCCGGCACTTCCGATTCGGCGATGATACCGTCGGCGAAGGCGATGCTCGTCACGCGGACGTCCGATAGTTGGCTCGCTTGGGACAACGTCTCGACGACCGTATCGAGCGCCGCTTCGGTCGGGACGCGCGTCTGTAGCCGCTGTGAGTCGGCGACGTCGACGACTTCCCCTTCTTGGCGCAACAGTTCGAGCTTCGTCTGTTCGAGCGACAGTTCGCGTTCGAGCGACTTCACGTTGCCTTGGTGGATGAAGTATTGGTAACCAAAATAAGACGGTACGGCGATGGCCGCGAACAAACAGATTGTGAAAATCAAATAAATCGTCGAGCGCTTCATTCGCTCACCACCTCCTCATCGGTCGTCTCTTCCGTCTCGCCTTCCGGTGTCTCACCCTCTGGGGTTTCCCCTTCCGGCGTCTCCGGTTCGGCATCGATGAACGTGAAGGTGAATTCGCCGATATAGCGTGGGAGCGGTTCGTCTGTCGAGTCGAGCACGCTCGGCGACAGCGTCGAATCCGTGTCGGTGTCCGTCTCTTCTTGTTCCGTCTCCGCTTTCGTCTCGGTCGTTACGCCGAGTAGTTTGACGTTCTCAAACCGCACGTCGTTCAAGAGCGAGCGTTGGAACGCGTTCAAATCGGCGAGCGTCTCGAACTGGGTGCGCACGCTCATGAGCGAACCGTCGGCGTAGTTATACGTCAACACGTAGCCCGTCGGCGGCAATTGTTCCGTCAAGGCCCGCAGTGCTGGCACGGCCAACTTCTCTTCGGCCGTGAGCGCCGTCACCGTTTGGTCGAGTGACAGGACTTGCTGCCCCTTCGAGTTCACTTGCTCGGTCTGGTAGATGCGGACGAGCTGCAACTGTTCTTCAAGCTGCGCCTCTTTCTGCTTCATCTCGTTCACTTCATAGAACAAGTACCCGGTCGCTCCGCCGCCGATCAACAGCGCGAGCAAACTCGCGATAATCGGCCACCGGAGCGTCACATCGGTCGAGTTGATGAAGTTGGCGTCGTGCTCCTTGTCGAGCGTCGCCATGCCAAGGAGCGGCAACATCTGATGCGACAAGGGTGTCGCGTGCGAGAGCGGGAGCGGGTCAGCGATTCGTTTGACCGGCACCATCGCCTCACTTTCAATCGTCTGGACGAGGTCATCCAGGTTCGGAATTGTCCCTGAGACGAGCAACTCGTCAATCGGACGACCGTCCGTCCGGAGCGAGTAGCGATAAAAGTCGAGGAAGCGAGCGAGTTCGTTCAACCACTCGTCCGTCTGTGTGGCGAGGGTCTCTTTCGAGCCGCTATATGTATACGTAATGATTCCGTCCGTCGTTTCGGCACGGTACGGGAGATCCGTCTCGATGGCCCGGATAAACCGGACTTGCCCTTCCTCAAGGACGAGCAACTGGTGCGCGAACGGTGTCACGTGCCAGAGGAGCGTCGATTTGAGCGGGTCGAGCGTCTCGATACGAGCCACCCCGTTCGCGATGGCGACCGGACGCGGAACGATTTTCTTTAAGACGAACCCTCGCTTTTTCATATAAGTGCGAATGGCTTTCGTCAACTCAACCGAGACGGCATGGAGCATGACTTCGGTCTTCGTCTCCGTCTCGCCGAGCACCTCATAGTCGAAGGCGACGTCGTCGAACGGCAAGATGATTGAGCTGCCGATTTCCATGAACAGATAGCCGCGAATCTCATCTTTCGGGATCGTCGATGGAATCTCGACTTTACGGGACAACACCTCGGTCTCGGCCATATCGACGGCACAGACCATCCCTTTTCGTACTTTCAGTTTACGGCACAGTTCATCGAAGGCGAGACCGAATGCGTTCTCGTCTTCGATGCGTCCCCCCGTATAGGCGCCTTTCGCCAATTGGACGGAGGCGCTGCGCTTGAACACGCCTTGTTTGATCACGGCCCCGTGGATGCTGAGTGCATCGAACGAGAAATACGCGACCGTTCCTTTCTCTATAGACCGGCTCATGCTGGTTTCCCCCTACATCAAATCAAAATACCATTCAAAGAAGCGTTCGCTGAACCAAAACGTCAGCATCGTGCCGAGTGCGATTGACGGCACGAACGGAATCGGCTGTTTGCGATCTATCCGTTTCAAGCCAATCAGCGTCAATCCGACGATCGCGCCGATTAAGCTCGATAAAAAGAGTGCGACGAGTACGTCGCGTGGCCCGAGGACGAGCCCGATTACTGTAAAGAGTTTGACATCGCCGGCCCCAAGTCCCCCCTTGGAGACGAAAAAAACGGTGGCGAGGACGGAAAAACCGAGCGCCGCTCCGGCAAGCGGGCTCCACCAGGCCATACCCGCGCTATACGCGAGCAAGAGGAGGACCGGTGCCGTGAACAACAAGATGACGTTCGGCACGAGCATCGTCGATAAATCTGACATCGCCAAAGCGAGGAGCGTCGACAAGAAGACGAAGGCGAGGAGCGTCGTGAGGCTGAAGCCATACAGCCAGAAGCTATAGGCGTAACCGACCGCTCCGAGCAGTTCGAAGAGCGGATACGTCGGCGCGATCCGCCCGCCACAGCCGCGACATTTCCCGCGCAGGAACACGTAACCGAAGACCGGAATCAGTTCCCAAGCGGAGAGGACGTGTCCGCATGACGGACAGTGCGAGCGCGGCGTGACGATGGACTGTTTACGTGGCACGCGGAGCCCGACGACGTTCGTGAATGACGTGATGACAGCCCCAAGGACGAGGCTATAAATGAGTCCGATGAGTTCAACCAATCAAGGTCACTTCCTTACTTGTAAGTATATGCCAAAAACAGAAAACCGGCTAGGCTGAGCGAGTGCCCAGCGCCAGCCGGAAGAATTATTCTACAGCATCTTTATTGATAGTTTTTTCACTTTCATATGCTGCAGATGTACCGATTGACTTTTCACCATTCAAAAATACTGAATAAGAATAACTATCATCGCTACCAACAGTTACTTTAACTAGTGCATTTTTATATTCTCCATCGCTATACGGATCTTTCATGGCATCGATGTACGAACTAGCGTCAGTTCCAGTAGCTGTAGCACCTTCCGCTGTTGCTTCTTTAAATCTAAGTGTTGTATCAGAAGTAACTGGGTTTGACGCCACATAAAGTTTTGCAGCATTAACCATCTGCTTCGCGTCTGATACCATCGCGTCTTTACGTGAGTTCTCGATGATTCCACCAATCGCGACAACCGCGATCGCTGCGATAATCCCTAAGATGACGACGACGACGAGCAACTCGACGAGTGTGAGTCCACGCTCATCTTTCAATTGTTTGGCATCTTGCCAAATCATTTTCATTTTCTCTAACATGATTCATTCTCCCCTTTTGTGTGTTGTGCTGTGTTGTGTGCTGCATGCATTACCTTCGACCTAATAACAAGTAGAACAATTTTACTATACATTCAAAAAATAGGATTGAAAAGATACAAATCTGCAAATAAATAAAAACTTTCTACTGATTTTGGATATCGCCATAAATTTGGAACATCGGGACGACAATCGCGATGACGATGACGCCAACGATGCTCGCCAAGACGACAATCAACAGCGGCTCGATAATCGACTTCAGCCGGTCCGTCGTCGTCTCGACCTCGGTCTCATAAAACTCCGCGACCTCGTTCAACATCGAGTCCAAATCCCCGCTCTCCTCGCCGACGGCAATCATTTGCGTCATGAGCGGCGGGAAGCTATCGTTCCGTTCGAGTGGTTCATGGAGCGGAATGCCTTGTGCCATCATCTTGCGTGCTTGGCCAAGCCCTTTCCGGATGACCCGGTTCGAAACGATTTTCTCGGTAATCTCAATCGCCGATAAAATCGGGACCGCCGCTTGGAGCAAAACGGCCAAACTGCGCGTCAATAACGCGATTTGTGACTTTAGGATGATTGGCCCGAAAATCGGCATCTTCAACAGCAAGCCATCGATGATGTACCGCTCTTTGTCACGCTTCAACATCCATGTGAAGACGAGCAGTGCGACGAGGGCCCCGCCGAAGATGAGCCACCAATAGGCGGCGACGAAGTCCGAGACGGCAACGACGATGCGTGTGATGAGCGGGAGTTCCCCGCCGAGCTGTCCGAAGATGCTCGCGAACGTCGGGACGACGTTGACCATCAGGAACGCGACGACGCCGATGGCGACGATCGAGACGACGAGCGGATACGTCAACGCCGAGATGACTTTCCGTTTGACGTCATACTGTTTTTGGAGCTGGAGCCCGATTTGGTCGAGCGCCTCCTCCAAGTTACCGCTCGCCTCACCCGCAAGTGCCATCGAGCTGAAGAAGTTCGAGAACACGCGTGGATGCTTCTTGATTGCTTCCGAGAAGGCAATCCCTTCACGTAAATCGTCCTCGACTTGGCTGAGCGTCTTCTTCAACACTTTCGATTCGGTCTGGACGCGCAAGATCGACGTCGCCCGGACGATTGGCACACCGGCCCGGATGAGCGTCGCGAACTGGCGGACGTACATAATCAAATGCTCAATCTTGACCCGCTCGGGTAGCAGGTTGACTTCTTTGTTCAATCCCGTCGACTCGAGTTCAGCGAGCTCGGTAACAAGAATCGATTCTTGGCGCAGCTTTTCTTTCGCCTCCCGGAGCGAGACGGCGGTGACCCGCCCCTTCTTCCGCTTTCCGTTCAGCAGTTTACCTTCATATTGGAAGATGGCCATTCAGTCACCTCTCTTCATTTGGTACGGCGTTCGGGTTGATGATGCCTTGGCGGACGAGCTGTTCGATCGCCATGTCCATCGTCTGCATCCCGTTCTGCCGGTTCGTCTGGATGACGGTCGGAAGTTGGAACTCCTTCTCGTTCCGAATCAAGTTGGCGACGGCCGGATTGCCAATCATAATCTCCATCGCGGCGACACGCCCTTTCGGCACGTCGACACGCGGGAATAAGCGCTGACTGACGACACCGAGCAAGACGTTGGCGAGCTGGGTCCGAATCTGGTCCTGTTGCTCGGCCGGGAACGCGTCGATGACCCGACTGACGGTCGACATCGCGCTCGACGTGTGGAGCGTCGCCATGACGAGATGGCCCGTCTCGGCGGCCGTCATCGCCGTCGAGATTGTCTCTAGGTCACGCATCTCCCCGAGCAAGATGACGTCCGGGTCTTGCCGGAGCGCGGCCCGAAGCCCGTCGACGAACTTCATGACGTCCGATCCGATCTCGCGCTGGTCGACGATGCTCTGATCGTGCGAGTGCAAATACTCGATCGGGTCCTCGAGCGTGATGATCCGTTTTCGCTGCGTCCGGTTAATCTCATGGATCATCGCGGCGAGCGTCGTCGACTTTCCCGACCCCGTCGGTCCCGTGACGAGGATGAGCCCGTACGGCTTCTCGATCAATCGCTTTAACACTTGCGGCAAATCGAGCTCATTCATCGTCGGGATTTCCCCGGAAATGGACCGGAACGCAATGGCGACCGTGCCCCGTTGGTAATAGGCGTTGACCCGGAATCGCGACACGCGGGGGACTCCGAACGAGAAATCGAGGTCGCGTTGCATCTCCAGCCGGCCCCGCATCTCCTCGGTCATAATCTCTTTCAAATAACTTTCAATATGGAGCGGCAACACTTTCTCGTCACCCATCGTGATCAGACTGCCGTCGACCCGGATAATCGGCGGTGAGCCGGCGGTCAAATGGATGTCCGAGGCGCGTTGTTCGACTGCTTTCGTTAAAATCACTTCAATCGACTGATGGATCATAGGCTCACTCCGTTATCACTGTTCTCAATATCTCTTCGGTGTTCGTCAGCCCGAGTGCGACTTTCTCGAGTCCATCGGCGAGGAGGAAGCGGACGCCTTGTGCTTTCGCATAGGCGACCATCTCGGCCTCCGTCGCCTGGTTCATAATCAACCGGCGCAATCCTTCATCGATCGGCACGACCTCATGGATGGCGAGCCGGCCACGGTACCCCGTGAAGTTACACGAGGCGCAGCCGTTGCCGCGCATGATCCGTTCGACCGGGACGCCCTCAGCCGCAAACAGTTCCTGTTCCCGTTTCGAGACCGGCTGTTCGTGCCCGCAGTCCCGACAGACACGACGGACGAGCCGCTGGGCGACAAGCCCGGACGTCGAAGCGGCGACGAGGAACGGTTCGACCCCCATGTCAATCAAGCGGGTGATTGAGCTGATGGCCGAGTTCGTATGTAGTGTCGATAGCACCAAGTGACCGGTCAATGACGCCCGGATGGCAATCTCGGCCGTCTCGGTGTCCCGGATTTCCCCGACCATGACAATGTTCGGGTCTTGTCGCAAAATCGAGCGCAGACCCGACGCGAACGTCAAGCCGACCTTGGCGTTGACTTGGACTTGGTTGATCCCGTCAAGCTGATACTCGACCGGATCCTCGACGGTGATGATGTTCTTCGATTCATCATTCAGTTCACGTAGCGACGCATAGAGCGTCGACGACTTCCCTGACCCGGTCGGCCCGGTGATGAGAATAATCCCGTTCGGCCGTTTCAGCATGTCACGGTACACCGCCTCGTTCTGGTCGCCGAAGTCGAGTTTCGTCAAATCGGTCAACCCTTCCGAGGAGTCGAGCACCCGGATGACGATTTTCTCGCCATACATCGTCGGGAGCGTCGAGACGCGGAAGTCGTACGGGCGGCCGCGGAGCGTATATTTGATACGCCCGTCCTGCGGCAAACGGCTCTCGGTAATGTCCAAGTTACTCATGACCTTGAGCCGTGTCAGCATGACGCTTTGAATCTTTCTCGGATAAATCGCCTCGGTCCGGAGGTCGCCGTCGACCCGAAAGCGGACGTACAACTGTTTCTCGTGCGGGTCGAAGTGGATATCCGAGGCGCGTTGGTCGATCGCGCTCAAGAAGAGCTGATTGACGAGCCGGATGACCGGCGCGTCGTCTCGCGACGCCGTCTCTTCGCGTTCGAGTTCCGGTGCCTCTTCTTTTAAAATCTCGATGAGTGACGCATCCATCTCGTAATAGCGGCCAATCGTCTTGCGAATCTGTTCGCGAGTGGCGATGCCGACCTCGATGTTCATCCCTGTCTGGAGCCGGACGTCATCGATGGCAATCAAGTCGAGCGGGTCCGCCGTCGCGATGAACAGCGTGTTCCCTTGGAGCGAGATCGGCATGATGTCGTGTTTTTGGGCGATGACTTTCGGGACGAGTTTCGTCACGGTCACGTTGATGTCTTCTGAATATAAGGAAATGACCGGTACGTTCAACTGTTCGTGCAACACTTGAATCAATTGGGTCTCGGTCAAATAGTTCAATCGCATGAGCGCATCCCCGAGCTTTTCCCCGGTCCGCTTTTGGGCGAGCGCCTCGTCGAGCTGGGCTTGCGTGATGATACCGGCCTCGAGGAGCATCTCGCCGAGGCGTTTCTTCGTTCGTCTCAACTTACTTCACCATCCTCTGTGGTACCTCCTGTGCGACGTCTCGCTGTTCGATGAACGCACTGAGTGCCGCACCGCCGGCCAAACCGAGGGCGAGGAGAACCCACGCCCACCACGTCCGCTCGAGCCCTTCGACATACAGGCTGTAAACGCCGAGCGAGAGCACGGCGACGAGCAACGCGATGACGCCTTTCGTCTCACGTTTCCGAATGTACGGAATCGACAAGGCGAACACGGTCAATGTGGCGAGTACCCAAAAGGCGACCAAAATCAAATATCCGATCATCCGACTGCCCCCTCACTTGGTACCGGGTCAGTGTCATGAACCGGTGGTTGTTCTGGCTGTTCGTCAAACTGATTCAATCCGTCATCCTCTACATCGTCATCAAACGGGTCATCTTCCAGTGTTTCATCTGGGAAAGTTGGGATGACCGGTTCGACCGGCTCTGGAGGCGGGAGCGGGACGGAACTTTTCGTCACGATCTCCGGAATCGGCTCGTAAAAATCAAATCCAAGCAACTCAAGCGACTCGCCCGTATCCGTGATGCGGACACGGTACAGCTTGCCCGACTCGCCGGTCTGTCCGGATTGGGTCACAGACGAGCTGCCAGCCGTGAGCGATGGCGAGAAGCGGACGATGTTTTGGTACGGGACGCTCGTCACGTCCTCGACGCGTGATTCGTAGGCGCCGACAAACATTTTGCCGAGCAATTGGACCGTCATCGCGTTCCCCTCTTCAAGCACGATGAGCGCGTACGGCGTCTGTTCCGTATTCTGGACGGCGAAGTTCGAGCGCTCGTCGACTTTGACGTCGTAGCCGAGCTCGATGCCGGTCGGGAGCGTCTCATGTTGCACCCGTTCAAGGATTTGGAACGGTGTCGCTGCGAACAATTGATACATCGATGACCCGAGCGTGCTGAGCGCGTCAAAATCTTCCCCGAACGCTTTCAGGCTGAAAATGTCCCCGGCTTCCATCTCGAAGCCGTTCATCCGCTCGAGTGCCGAACGCATCGCTGGTGTCGGACTGACCGTGATCGAGGCGACGACTTCACTCTCCGTCGCCGTCATCTCGAGGACGACGTCCGAGTTCAAGTTCGAGGCCGCTTCGACGAGCGGTGGTGTCACCATCGAGAGCGTCACCGGCTGATTCTGTAAGTATGGCGTCAACCGCTCTTCGTCGACCGTCGTGACGAGCGGATATGTACCCGGTTCAGAAGCCGTCTTGAGCGTCGCATCGACGTTGAATGAGACGACGTCCTTGCCGACTTCGAGCGCCGTTCCATCGACGAGCGTCACTGTGAACGGCGTGTTGTTGAAGTCTTTGATGGCGTTATCGAGCCGGACGACCGCCTCTTCCTTCGTCATCCCCGACACATCGATGCCGGCCACGGTCGTCTCTTTATATGTAGCACTCGTCTTTGCCGAGGCGTCGAGATAGTTCACGAGCCCGATTGTCGGCAATGACACGAGCAGGACGAGTCCTGCTAGGATGAACACATGCATCCCATATCGCTTCATTCCATTTCCCCCTCTATTTCAAGTCAAATGAGACTTTTGAATTACTATCCGTTCCCACTGTAACTTTAGTATAATATGCATTGTACAGAAAATAACAATTATTTCAGATGAAAAGTCTCTTTTTTCCTATCTTTAAATCAATTTTGAAAAGGTGGTCAATTCGTTGAACCGTTCCGAACAAGGTTTCACTCTCGTCGAAGTACTCGTCTCGATCGTCGTCGTCTCGATCCTGGCATTATCGCTTATGAATATCTTCTCCCAAAGCTTGCGAATCACCTCCTCGGATCTCGACCGGACCGTGGCGAACCAAGTCGCCCAAAACACGCTCAACACGTTGAAACGCCGGGCAGCCGAGACGCGGGACCCGATCGATATCGCGGCGCTCCAACAGACACCGGCCAACGTCTGCGATTTATGTGACGTCACGATTAACGGGCGCGCCTTCGATGTGACCATCCTCTCTCCGGACAACGAACCGACCGCCGACCTCGTCAACATCGAGATCACCGTCGCCTCGGAGACGTTGCTCCAACCGATTACATTGAAAGGAGTGGTGACGAATGCGACGCTTCAAGATAAATTCCCTGAGACGGACGTTCCAGAGCTTCCGTGACCGTGAGGACGGCGTCACGCTCGTCGAGCTGTTGCTCGCGCTCGTCATCTCGGCCATCTTCGCTGGGATCGTCATCACCGTTTTCTTGACCGGCTCGCTCGGTTTCCGATTGACGAACGATACGAGCTCACTTCGAAACGAGGCCGACTATTTAATCACGAGTGTTCTTCAGGATATCAACCGGACCGAGTTCGACGCCTTGACCGTCAACGGGGATACATATTCGTTCCACCGTCTCCATACCCCGCGCATCTCGACGGAAGGCATCTTGTACCGTCAAGGCGATTACATGGAGAACGCTGTGCTCGAGCTCGCCCCGTCAAGTTTCGTGACGAACAATCCCGACGTCATCGTCCAGGCCGTCGACATTGACCTTCGCGACGAAGTGACCGACCCGAGACGCGGACGTGAGGCGTACATCACCTCTGGATTGATTGAAATTCAAGTGACACTCGCCTCGCGTGAAGATTCAACGCTCGTCAAAACGTTCACGAGCACCATCCCGTTATGAAAAGAGGGAGTCCGATGAAACAAGATGAACGAGGCTATGTCCTCATCCTCGTCCTCGTGACGATGGCGGCACTCGCCGTCCTCTCGCTCGCGGCGATTCAAGTCAACTTGGCGACGAACAAGCAGACGAATTTCCGTGTCGACGAGACGCAACTCGATACCGACGTCAAAGGCGTGCTCGATGTGCTCGTCGCCGATCTCCGAGCGACGTTCCCGCTCCACGATGCGAACGTCGTCCAACCGTATATGGAGAACGAGCAGCTGTTCCAGGCGAAGGTCGACACTGTTCTCAAACAAAATACGTTGTATGCGGGGACACGCCAATCAGGCGACAACGATATCCGTTATACAATCGCGCGTTCGACAGCCGATCAGGCGAACGCCCCGTTCACGACGGTGCTCACGTTGACGGCGACCGGGACGACAAAATCGAAAGCGGATCAGCCGATGCAGACGAGCTCGTATAGTCAAGAAGTGTACGTGACGGCTCTCCCGTCGTTCCTCTATTACGTCCTTGGTTCGGATGAGACGTTGACAATCAACGGTCCTCCGAAGATTGAAGGGAACTTGTTTGCCGGTACGGAGCTCACACTCGACCCCGATGCGAAGTATCAACTGAAAGATCAAATCAACACACTGAACAACAGTGCCTCGAGCCGGTTTTATCTCGACGGTCGCATCGACCTCGGGAACGGTGCGACTTGCGACGGCTGCGAGACACCGAACTACTTCACGAATTCGACTACGCCGGGTGTGAACCATGAACCTGAGATTGGTCCGGTCGAGAGTACGTTTTCTCGCTTTAACTTGAATTACTCGGTCATCCAGTTCGCGAACCGACACCGAGGCACCGCCGGTAAATTACCTTATACGAATTCACCGAAGCAGACACTGTTTCAATCGACATTGATTCCAACATCGACGATTTCACCTTTCCTCAAGCAAACGTACGTCGTCGATGGAGAAACAACGCCACGTGAGCGACCGACCGAGTTTATCGATTCCAGTCAGCTCAACTCGATTCAAACGTTACAAGTCGTCAATCTACCAGCTGGTGTAACAGGTCCGATAGTCATCACCAAATCGATTGCGAACAGCTCCGTCCCGCTTCTTTTAAACGGAGACGTCACGATTGACGCTTTAGACACCATCACCATTAGCCGCCCACTAATTATTAATGGAGATTTGACGATTCGTGGGAAAGTCGCGTTCAATACGACCGTATATGCATTGGGCGATGCCTTCATCGACCGTGCCGATGTATTGCCAGTCGCTTCTGGTGCGAATGATAGTTCTCTTGTCTTGCTCGCCGAAGGAAAGATTTTATTGAACCGAATCAATGAATTCCAGGATCGTTCTTCGACGCTACAAGCGTTCATGTATAGTGCCTCGACTGAACCGACTCGACTCTATTCTGTCGGCTCCATCGTCAACATGAAAGGTGGTTTGTATAGTAAAGGACCACTCGAAATAAATACATTCCGCGGTTCTTTCAAATCATTACCGCAGCAAGCAAATAAACAAGCTTACTTCGCCCCTGGGAATGTGATTGCCTCTCCAGACGTCGACGATTCACGTCTCATCATGGAATATAACGAGGGTGTGTTCCGTCAAATCGATACGCTCCCGGTCACGAACCAGCTCCAACTGTTCGTCGGTCAACAACTGAAGAACTAACAAAAAGAGGCTGCTCTCACGAGTAGCCTCTTTTCTGTAATGGAAATTAATAGAAATCGCCAGACGGATCTTCGGTTCCTGGGTTCGGATCCGTGCCCGCTTTGACACGGACGTAGAACGTTTGGCTAATCACTTTTGGTCCTTCTCCTGCTTTAAATGATGCACTGACGTCCTCTGTGACCAGACCGATTTTCGCGATACCCGGCTTCAAGAGTGTCAATACGTCATCTTTTGCTGTCATGACATCCGTCCCTTCAAGGACAGTCAGGCCGTACCCTGTCACGTTTGCCGTCTCAGGCCAGAATTTGACCGGATAGCTGTATGGGCTGTCTGTCATGTAGAGGATGACGTTCGGTGTCGAGACTTTTTGTGGATACTCTTTGACGTTAATCAAGACAGGCATCGTCTGTCCGATATAATCTTTCAACTTCGCAACGACAGAGATGTTGCTCGTACTCCCATGCTCGGCTTGTACGGTAGCAGATGTGTTTTGACTTGAGAGAAGTTTTAAGGCGGTCGAATCAACGTTCCACGTTACAGCAAGTGGATTGGCCAGTGCTTGTTTATCTTCCACCAATTGCTGCAGTGTCACCAAAGTCTGTTGTTTCACTAACGTGCCTGCTTCGTTTTTATATACCCATAACTCTTTGTCATTCGTACTTAATGATAAGTCAGGTAGTTTGACCACAACCTTCATATCATTTGATTTCACTTTTTGACCATTCGCGTATTCGTAGACAGCTTTCACAGTCGTCTCACCCGGATCCAACGCTTTTAACGTAACGCTTTGATTCGTTTGATTTGTCTGACTCACAAAACTAGCTTTATCAAGTTCCCAAGTAAGTTTTGCATTCTGCGGAATCGCCGCTTTCGCAGTCGATAAGTTAGCTGCTACCGTTTTTGAATTCCCTAAATAAATCGTCGCTTCATTTGGAACATTGATGTTCAGTTCTTCGACCGTCACTGTCGTTTTGGTAAAGCCGCTTCCCGCATCAGTAAACGAACGATCGTGTTTTTTTGCACCGCTCCCGTTTCCTGAATGATCAGCCTCCAACGAATAAGCGTATCTTCCAGAATCAAACGTATAGCTACCCGGCTTGTCTGCAATCAATTTGACTGTGATGAGATCAGAGAATGCTGCATTCTTATATTCATTACAAGATTCAAGACCCGTATTTTTCTTACCACACATAATGTTAATTGTTCCTGTTAAACGACGTGTAGTAGAATCAAAATTTAAATTGTATTTATCTATGGTGCTTTTTACTACAGTCAAGCCTACAGGAATTGTTTCTTCAACCTTGACGGCCCACTCCACATATTTATAGGAGTTGATGTTCGGTCCTTTTTCAAAATCAAGGATGTTATTCAATGATAAGTCATACGTTAAGTCAAAACTGTCTCCAATGAGTACAGCTTCTGGCGTGATAGTTCGAATCGCCTCATCCTCAATCGTTGTTTGGAAAACAATGCCTTGGTTGTTCCCATTGCTACCGCCATTGCCTTTCCCATTGCCCCTACCATTATTCGCGAACGTCGATGTATACGCGAACAACAACAAGACCATCCCTATTACTATGAGGAACCCGTACTTGGATCTTAGCTGCCTCTTCATCGTTGTGCCTCCAGTCGGTTTGTCATCACACTTCTTCAGTTAATTCATACCCCTTTTTCTTCCTGTTCACAAGCGATTTTTTTCAAACTTTGGAAATAGGTTCTGACTTCACTGATAAAGTAGAGCGACCCCGTCACGACGAGCGTCTCGGATTTCTGTGTTTCGAGCCAAGCGGCCAACCAATCTTGCCAGTCCACGTAACAAGCCCCATCGGCAATCAGACTGTCCTTCGTCCGGGTGCGCGGGAAATCGAACGTCGTCTCATAAACGTTCGCGACCGTCTGAAGTGACGCAATCATCGCTGCCCGGTCCTTATCGGCGAGAATGGCAGCGAGGACGGTCACGTCACGTTCAAGTTTCAGCTGTTCGACGAGTGCAGCGACACCTTCCGCGTTATGCGCCCCATCGAGTATGATACGAGGCTGTCTCGAGATGAGCTCATAGCGTCCCGGATGTTGCGCCGACTCTAGTCCTGCTTGAATCGCTTCTGTTTTCCAGCCGAGATGGTGTGCGACGGCGACGGCACATGCCCCGTTGTACGCTTGATGGTGTCCGGTCAATCCGAGTGTCACCGGCGGCATCCCCTCATACGTGACGACTGTGTCAGCCCCGTCCTCTACAGATGTGACGAGTGGCGTGACGTCTTGTACCGGCGCATCCATCTCTTGCCCTTGTTGGTCGAGCAAGGCAATCAACCGCTCCTCCGTCAAACTATGGAACATCGGCACGCCCGGTTTCATGATTCCGAACTTCTCGAGCGCAATCTCTTCGAGCGTATCGCCAAGGATGCCTTGATGGTCGTGCCCGATCGACGTCACGACGGTCGCGAACGGATGCTGCAACACGTTCGTCGAGTCGAGGCGGCCGCCGAGCCCGACTTCCCAGATGACGAGGTCGGGCTGTTGTTCATGAAAATAGAGCCACGCCATGACCGTCAGCAGCTCGAACTCCGTCAATGTCTCCGGCGATTTGGCGGCGCAGTCGCGGACCCGGTTGGCGATATGGACGAGATCGTCTTCTCGAATCGGTTCCCCGTTCAACATGATCCGTTCCTCGAACTGAATGATGTACGGCGAGATGAACGTCCCGACGTTCAAGCCTTGTTTCATCGCCATCGCCCGCAAGAACGCGACCGTCGACCCTTTCCCGTTCGTCCCCGCCACATGAATCGACGGCAACTCCTCGACTTGTAGCGCGTCCAGCATCCACCTGATCCGCTTCATCCCCGGCTTAATCCCGAACCGCAACTGTCCATGTAGCCAATCAAATACATCTTGTCTCGTCTCCATCTTCCTTCACTCCCGTTTTCACAATTCCCTCTCATCTTACCAAAATTCGCGAAGCCCGATATAGTGAATCGGCTGTGCTATACTCGAGGCGAAGAAGGGGGAATCACCATGACAACCAATTGGAACTTTGAGGCGACCTACCTCGATCTCCGTGATATCTTTTACGACCGGGGACCCGTCCATCCGGTCGACAAGCCAGAACTCGTGCTTTGGAACGATGCCCTTGCGGAGACGCTCGGACTCGATGTCGAGGCGCACCAAGATGTTGCGCTCTACGCCGGAAATCGTCAGACCGAGACGTCGTTCTCGCAAGCGTATGCCGGGCATCAGTTCGGCCATTTCACGATGCTCGGGGACGGACGGGCGCTCTTGCTCGGGGAACACGTCGCCCCGAACGGAAAACGCGTCGACGTTCAATTGAAAGGTTCAGGTCCGACCGAGTATTCACGAGGCGGCGATGGACGGGCCGCCGTCGGCCCGATGGTGCGTGAATTCCTGATCAGCGAGGCGATGCACGCCCTTGGCATCCCGACGAACCGCGCCCTCGCCGTCGTCACGACCGGTGAGCCAATCATGCGTCAAGGGCCGAAGCATGGTGCCGTCTTGACGCGCGTGGCGGCGAGCCACTTACGCGTCGGCACGTTCCAGTATGCCGCAGCTTCCGGCTCGATCGATGACGTCATCGCCCTTGCCGACTACGCGATTCAGCGTCACGACCAGGACCTTGCAGGACAGTCGGACCGCTATGAACAGTTCCTCGGCCGAGTCATCACCCGGCAGGCGAAACTCATCGCGGAATGGCAACTCGTTGGATTCATCCACGGCGTCATGAACACTGACAACACGTTCATCAGCGGTGAAGGACTCGACTATGGTCCGTGCGCCTTCATGGACACGTATCACCCGAACACCGTCTTCAGCTCGATTGACCGCGAGGGCCGTTACGCTTATGCAAACCAACCGTATATCGGATCGTGGAACTTGGCTCGCCTCGCCGAGACGCTGTTGCCGCTCCTCGCTGACACGCAAGAGGCCGCCGTCGACATCGCCAATAAGCTATTGAACGATTACACAGAAACATATAAAGAGGCGTACTTCACAGGGCTCGCCCATAAAATCGGGCTCTACGTCCGAAAAGACGGGGACGACGTACTGACGGACGAACTGCTCCGGCTCATGATGGAGACCGAGGCCGACTTCACGAACACGTTCCGTGCCCTCACGCTCGGTGAGTTCGATTCGCTCGCCTTCGCTGCACGAGAAGACGGCAAGACATGGCTGTCCGCTTGGCGGAAACGTCTTAGTGAGCAAGGTCTACCGGATGGGGATGTGACGCGGCTCATGCGTCAGCATAATCCGGCCGTCATCCCGCGCAACCATCATGTCGAAGCAGCAATTCAAGCGGCCGAGCGTGGTGACTTTAGTCCGACCTATGCGCTACTCGACGTGTTGCGGAAGCCATACGATTATGAAGCTGATCTCGGACGCTACGTCTCACCTGGACCACCGCGGACGTATCCGTATCAGACGTTTTGTGGCACATGACCATCTCGCTTTTGCGAGATGGTTTTTTTGGAACCTTTTTTATATTTGAACGTAAAATAGATAACGTCACTTTTAGGGGGTTCCACATGCTTCTACTCACTTCGCTTATTGCGTTAGGTTTTGCCTGTTTGATGTCAATCGAACTCTTGCAAGGACCTTACATAAATGACTGGGCATGGCTCATGCCCGCCTTTTTCTTAGCGGTTTCATTTTCGACTTTCATGAGATATTTGAATGACTTCGACTGGAGTAAATTCAAATGAGAATCATTTATTTCACAGCCATGCTCCTCGCGGGATTTCTTTATACCGTATACCTCGTTCATTTGTATCGTATCGGACTGACCGATTCTCTTTATACTCATCTCCTTTGGATTACCGGGATTGGACTGTATCTAGTATGGCTAAAGAGAAGAACCCCCAAACGCCATAATTGACGCTGGGGGCTTCTCTTTTTTGACTTAGAGACCAAAATGGATCATGTCCTTCTGTTCGACTTGGGCTTGTGTGATTTTAGCAAGGAGTTGATTCAGTTGTTCCGACTCATGCGTGTACATCATCGCTTTGACGACTTGATAAAATAATGCCAGTGACTCATATGGAATGAGCGTGACCCCACATTCTTCTAATCCGAATCCGGGACGGTCATAGGAGTGGGAATACGTACGCATCTGGTTCAACTCATCGATAAATTCATCTACCCACTCCCCATCCACGGAGACACAGTCATATCGTTCCGGTTCATACTCGTCATATGACGAGTGACGAATCGTGGCATCTAATACACCGAATTCATGTGTGTAAGGCATGTCCTTCCTCCTCTGTAATGAAACTTAAAGCGTACTCACTTCATAGGAAAATCAGCTGACCACGCCTCCGGCAACGAGTCCGAGAGGTCGAGCAACACGTCTTCCGACACATTCCCGGTCACGACAATGAGTTTGCCTTGATCCACATAATACAAGCCGTTCCCTTCTGGCTGATTCAAGCGATACCGTTCGTTTGAAACGTCTCGCCGCTCAATCACTTCTCCGTCGGCCACACTGAACGCATCGGTCACTAAAATCGTGATGCATTGCGTTTCATCATACAACGTCCACATCTCTACCGGCCGCTCGAGCTGACTCATCTCGAAGTTTGTGACATAGAGCTCCTCGACGGGAAAATCCAACCCATGACGGACTTTTCCGGCCGTATCAGGAACCGTAAAGTGTTGGATGCCATGCAGAGCCCATTCCTTGTCCCGAGAATAGTTGAACACGCCGAACGAATCGTCGCGGTTTGGCAACTTGATGGCGATGAGCCCGAGGTCATCGATGACCGTTTCATAAATCACACCGTCTTTCGAAGGTCGTTCGGACGTGCCATCTGTATATTGAATCGTATATTGGGACGTGACCGCATCGACGAGGCGGGTGGTCCCTTTCGGCACGTCTTCAATCATGGAGCCGAACACTTCTTTGTCCGTCGATACGGGAATATCCTCGGAAGACGTCTCTTCTGCACGTTCATTAATTGTCACTCCTGATTCCGTCGGTTCGATCGGTTCAGCTCGTTCCGTCACACACCCACCCAATCCCATCACAGCCAGACCCAACACCATCCCGATTCGTCTCATGTCACTCCACCTTTGCATCGTCTTCTCTCCTAAATTCCACCAAACGACAAAAAAACCTTCTTCGGAGAACAAGTCTCCAAAGAAGGTGGTTGTCTTACTTACGCAACTCTTCCAAACGGGCGCGGACCGCGTCACGTTTGTCGAGGTAATCTTTCTCTTTCGCCTTCTCTTCGTCGATGACGTGAGCCGGGGCCTTGCCAGTGAAGCCTGGGTTGCCGAGTTTCTTCTGAACGCGCTCGACTTCCTTCTCATACTTCGCCACTTCTTTCTCAAGACGGGCGATCTCTTCTTCGAAGTTGATGAGGTCGGCGAGCGGGATGAACAGCTCCGCACCCGTCATGATGGCCGACATCGACTTATCAGGAGCCGTCAAGCCACGTCCGATTTCGAGCTCGGTCGCGTTCGTGAACTTGCCGATTGTCGCTTCGTTCGCACTCAAGTAACCTTGTGTCGCTTCATCCGATGTTGAGATGAAGAGCTGAATCGGTTTCGACATCGGGGCGTTCACTTCCGAACGGATGTTACGGACCGAACGGATGACGTTCATGACCGCTTCAAACGCTGGTACCGAGTCCGCGAAGTGGAGCTCGTCACGGCGTGTCGGGTAGCTCGCACGGACGATTGAGTCGCCTTCGTGCGGCAAGTGCTGCCAGATTTCCTCTGTGAGGAACGGCATGAACGGGTGCATGAGACGCATGATCGAGTCGAGCGTGTACGCGAGCACCGAACGTGTCGTCGCTTTCGCCGCTTCGTCCTCACCGTAGAGCGTGAGTTTCGCCATCTCGATGTACCAGTTACAGAACTCTTCCCAGATGAAGTTGTACAAGTAACGGCCGGCTTCGCCGAACTCGTACTTGTCGACAAGACGCGTCACTTGGTCGATCGTGTCGTTCAAGCGTGTGAGGATCCACTTGTCGGCGAGCGTCTTCTCACCTGACAGGTCGATATCCTCGTACTTCATGCCGTCCATGTTCATGAGAGCGAAACGGCTCGCGTTCCAAATCTTGTTCGCGAAGTTCCATGTCGACTCAATCTTCTCCCAATAGAAGCGAAGATCGTTCCCTGGTGTCGATCCTGTGAGGAGGAACCAGCGGAGCGAGTCAGCACCGTATTGGTCGATGACTTCCATCGGGTCGACGCCGTTACCGAGCGACTTCGACATCTTGCGGCCTTCCGAGTCGCGGATGAGACCGTGGATGAGCACGTCGTTGAACGGCTGCTTCCCAGTGAACTCGAGCGATTGGAAAATCATGCGCGATACCCAGAAGAAGATGATGTCGTAACCCGTGACGAGCGCGCTCGTCGGGAAGTAACGTTTGAAGTCGGCCGAGTCCGTGTCCGGCCAGCCCATCGTCGAGAACGGCCAGAGCGCTGACGAGAACCACGTGTCGAGCACGTCTTCGTCTTGGTGCCAGTTCTCACTGTCAGCCGGCGCTTCTTTGCCGACATATACTTCACCTGTCTCGTTATGGTACCAAGCCGGGATGCGGTGGCCCCACCAGAGTTGACGGCTGATACACCAATCGCGGATGTTCTCCATCCAGCGGAGGTATGTGCCTTCGAACCGCTCTGGGACGAAGTTGACTTTCGTATCATCATGTCCTTGCGCTTCGAGCGCTGCTTTCGCAAGCGGCTCCATGTCGACGAACCACTGTTTCGAAAGATACGGCTCGATGACCGCGCCTGAACGTTCCGAGTGGCCGACCGAGTGCGTGTGCGGCTCGATTTTGACGAGTGTGCCGTCCGCTTCGAGGTCTTTGACGAGTTGCTTGCGGCATTCGAAGCGGTCGAGCCCTTCGTATTTGCCTGCGTTCTCGTTCATCTTGCCGCCTTCGTCCATGACAAGGATACGTGGAAGCTCGTGACGGTTTCCGATTTCAAAGTCGTTCGGGTCGTGGGCCGGTGTGATCTTGACGCAACCTGTACCGAACTCCATGTCGACGTAGTCATCGGCGACGATTGGGATCTCACGGTTCATAACCGGGAGCATGATCGTCTTGCCGACGAGATGCGCGTAACGCTCATCTTTCGGGTTGACGGCAACGGCCGTATCGCCGAGCATCGTTTCCGGACGTGTCGTCGCGATCTCGATGTGGCCTGAGCCATCAGCGAGCGGGTACTTCATGTGGTAGAATGCGCCTTCGACTTCTTGATAGATGACTTCGATATCCGAGACGGCCGTCTTTTGCGCCGGGTCCCAGTTGACGATATACTCACCGCGGTAAATCAAGCCTTTCTCATAGAGGCGGACGAACACTTCTTGAACCGCCTTCGAGAGACCTTCGTCGAGCGTGAAGCGCTCACGTGAGTAATCGAGACCGAGGCCAAGTTTTGACCATTGGGCCCGAATCGTGTCCGCGTACTCGTCTTTCCATTCCCACGTCTTCTCGAGGAACTTCTCGCGTCCGAGGTCGTAACGCATGATGCCGTCCTCACGGAGCTTCTGTTCGACTTTCGCCTGTGTCGCGATGCCGGCGTGGTCCATCCCTGGGAGCCAGAGGACGTCATAGCCTTGCATGCGCTTCAAGCGTGTCAACAAGTCTTGAAGCGTCGTGTCCCACGCATGTCCGAGGTGAAGTTTCCCCGTGACGTTCGGTGGCGGGATGACGATTGTGTACGGTTGTTTCGAATCGTCCTCGTCTGCTTTGAATACGTCGTTCTCTAACCAGTAGTCATACCATTTTGCTTCTGTCGCACTTGGATCGTACTTCGTCGGCATGGTGATTTCGTTTGTCTCGTTGGCCATATGCGCAACCTCCTCTAATCATGTGGACAAAAAAACGGCTACTCTCGTCCTTAACGCTAAGGACGAAAGAAGCCGTATCTTCCGCGGTACCACCTTAGTTCGCCAACGTGTGGCGCCCTCAAAATCGAATAACGGTCGATGGACCGGACCTCCCTACTTCGTTCAAAAGGTCAGCTCCGAGGCGACTTCTGCCCCACCCCTCGCGGCCTCGCACCAAGCGGCCGCGTCTCTGAAAAAGGATGTTGTTGGCGTACTATTCCTCATCGTAGCTTTTAATCGTATCTGTTAAACAATTGTAGCGACAGAAGATGGTTCCGTCAAGATTACAGTGAAAACTCTTCTTGTAGCTCTTTGAACGTCGCCTCGACCGCTGCGAGCGTCTGGTCGATATCCTCATCCGTGTGCACGGTCGAAAGGAACAACCCTTCGAACTGTGACGGTGGCAAGAACACGCCGCGCGCCGCCATCTTCTGATAGTATGAACGGAACATCTCGAGGTTGGCCGATTTCGCCTTCTCGAAGTTCGTCACTTTCTCGTTCGTGAAGAAGAAACCGAACATCGAGCCGGCCCGGTTCGTGTCGTGCGGGATGTTATACTTCTCGCCCGCTTTCGTGAAGCCTTCGGCGAGACGGTCCGCTTTGCGCTCGAACTCTTTGTAATGCTCAGGCTTGAGTTGCGAGAGCGTCGTGTAACCGGCGATCATCGCGAGCGGGTTACCTGAGAGCGTCCCCGCCTGGTAGATCGGTCCTTGCGGCGCGATTTGTTCCATAATCTCACGTTTCCCGCCGTAGGCACCGACCGGAAGGCCGCCGCCGATGACTTTGCCGAGGCACGTCAAGTCCGGCGTCACGCCGAAGTAGCCTTGGGCACAGTTATAGCCGACGCGGAAGCCGGTCATGACCTCGTCAAAGATGAGGAGCGCGCCGTACTGTTCCGTGATCTCGCGGAGTCCTTCGAGGAAGCCAGGCTGCGGCGGGACGAAGCCCATGTTGCCGGCTGCCGGTTCGACAATGACGCCGGCGAGGTCGTCGCCGTACTTTTCAAAGACGAGACGAACCGCTTCTAGGTCATTATATGGCACCGTGAGCGTGTGGCTCGCGAGCTCTTTCGGCACGCCCGGTGAGTCCGGGAGCCCGAGCGTCGCGACGCCCGAACCGGCCTTGATGAGGAGCGAGTCGCCGTGGCCGTGGTAACAGCCTTCGAACTTCAAGATTTTCGTCTTGCCCGTGTAACCGCGTGCGAGGCGGAGAGCCGCCATTGTCGCTTCCGTACCCGAGTTGACCATGCGCACCATCTCGATCGATGGGACGCGCTCGATGACGAGCTCGGCCATTTTCGTTTCGAGCTCGGTCGGTGTCCCGAACGTCCAGCCTTTCTCAGCTTGCTCTTGAATCGCCTTCGTGACGACAGGGTCACGGTGGCCGAGGATGAGTGGTCCCCACGAGAGGACGTAGTCGATATATTCGTTGCCATCGATATCATAGACGCGTGAACCTTCACCGCGTTCAGCGAAGATTGGCGTCATGCCGACTGATTTATAGGCACGGACCGGGCTGTTCACCCCGCCCGGCATGAGCGGACGTGCTTGTTCGAACGCCGCTTCTGAACGTGTTTGTTTGTAGGTCATGTGTAGTCTCCTTCCAAATAGCGACAGACGTCTTTTGCGAAATACGTGACGATGAGGTCCGCACCGGCCCGTTTGAAGCCGACCATCGTCTCCATGACGATGCGCTCTTCATCGACCCAATCGTTCAAAGCAGCCGCTTTGACCATGGCATACTCTCCGCTCACGTTATACGCCACGATCGGCATATTGAGCGAGTCGCGCATGTCACGGATGATGTCCATGAACGCGAGCGCCGGTTTCACGATCATGAAATCGGCGCCTTGCTCAACGTCCGATTGTGATTCCCGGAACGCTTCACGGCGGTTGGCCGGGTCCATCTGATAGCCTTTGCGGTCGCCTTCACCAGGTGCCGATTGAGCCGCATCACGGAACGGTCCGTAATACGCCGATGCGTACTTGACGCCGTAACTCATAATTGGGATATGGTTGAACCCGTTTTGGTCGAGCCCTTCGCGGATGGCGGCGACGAAGCCGTCCATCATCGAGCTCGGCGCGATGATGTCAGCGCCGGCTTTCGCTTGCGTAATCGCCGTCTGGACGTGAAGCGGTAGCGACGCGTCGTTATCGACGTCACCGTTCTTCACGATGCCGCAGTGTCCCGTCGACGTATATTCACACAGGCACGTATCGGCGATGACCGTGAGCTGCGGCGCCCACTCTTTCACTTTGCGAATCGCTTCTTGGACGATACCGTGGTCATGGTATGCCTCGCTGCCTTCCGGGTCTTTATGTTCCGGCACGCCGAACAAGAGCACCGATTGAATGCCGAGGTCGACGATCTCCTTGATTTCGTCCTCGAGACGGTCAAGCGAGAAGTTGAAGACGCCCGGCATCGAGCTGACCTCACGTTTAATGTCTGTCCCTTCGATGATGAAGAGCGGGTAAATCAAATCTTCTTTCCGAACATGATTTTCACGTACGAGTGCACGCATCGACTTCGATGAACGAAGGCGGCGGTGACGGTCAAACTGGTTCATGAAAAATCCTCCCCTATACACTGTATTAATGCATCCATAGTATAACACTCAGGCACTCGGACCGGTAACGTCGACACTTCCCGGACGGCACGCTCGGTCACTTCACCAATGGCGTACCATGTCCCGTGGAAATGGTCGAGGTACGGCGTGAGCGCATGGACGGCGGATGGGCTGAGGACGAGGAGCGCCTCAATTCCTTCGAGCGCCTCGACTTCCGGCTCCGTCAGTTCACGGCCGATCGTCTCATAGACGACCCAGTCGTGAACGTTCTCAAGTTGTGCCATATGCGCCGTGTTCGCTAAGTCGCCCCGGGCGAACAGGACGACCTCGTCTGCCTGGACGACGCCCGCGAGGTCGCGGAACAGCGCCTCACCCGTAAATGTCGCCGGCATGAGCGTGACGGTGAATCCGACGGCCTCGAGTGCTTGTTTCGTCTTCTCGCCGACCGCCGCGACCCGGACGTCACGAGGGACGTCACAGAGCGCCGGCACCGCCGTCTGACTCGTCACGACGAGCCAATCGAACCGGTTGATCGGCATCTGGTTATGCGTCAATCTCGTCTCGATGAGCGGGACGTGATGAACGGAAAGACCGCTCGCGGTGAGCCGGGCTCGCTGCGAAGCGGTCAGTCGTTTTGTCCCTGTGTACCAGACGTCACGCATTGACCGAGGCGAGAATTTCGCGCCCGCCGCGTCCGAGCAGGTCGTCTGCTACGTCTTTCCCGAGTGCGACCGCGTCTGACGACGTCTTCGTCACGCGGAGCACTTCTTTGCCGTCGACCGAGGCGATGAGACCTGTGAGTGTCACGTCATCCCCGTCGACCGTCGCATAACCGCCGACCGGTACGTGGCAACTGCCTTCGATTGCCTTAAGGAACGTCCGCTCGGCCGTCGCGGCTTTCGCCGTCACGTCATCGTGCAACAGTTGCAAGATGGCCGTCACTTCGGCGTCGTCTTTCCGGCTCTCGATGGCGAGGACACCTTGTCCGACGGCCGGGACCATCATGTCGGCGTCAAGCGCTTCGAAGTCGACGCGATCCGTCCATCCCATCCGTTCGAGCCCGGCTTTGGCGAGCAAGATGGCGTTGAAGTGTTCCGTCTCAAGTTTTTTGAGGCGCGTATCGATGTTTCCGCGAATCCATTGAATGTCGAAATCTGGGCGCGCGGCAAGCATCTGGGCCCCGCGACGAAGCGAGCTCGTCCCGATGACGGCACCTTCCGGGAGCGTCTCGAGCGTATAGCCCTTCTCGCAGATGAGCACGTCTCGGGCGTCGACGCGTTTCGGCATGCAGCTGATATAGAGCTCTTCCGGCAACTCGGCCGGGACGTCTTTCATGCTGTGGACGGCGAAATCGATGTCGCCAGCAATCATCTGTTGTTGAATCTCTTTGACGAACAAGCCTTTGCCGCCGACTTTTGATAGTTGCACGTCGACGATTTGGTCGCCTTTCGTCACGATCTCTTTGATTTCGAACTCGTTTTGAGCTCCGGCTTTCTTCAATTGGTCGATGACCCATTTCGTCTGTGTCATCGCAAGTTGTGAGCGGCGTGAGCCGACGATAATTTTACGCATGATCGGTATCCCCTTCATCAAAAAAGGCGACGAGAGTCGCCGCCTTTTTGGTTTTGTATTAGCGCATCAAGGCGCGAAGTGGTGCTTTGGCTGACGTCGCTTCGGCTTCTTCCGTTTCCGGTTCGGCGTCAGGGACGTCGACATCCAGACCGAACGTCTCCACGAACTGATTGATGCGTGTGTTCGCATCGGGTTGCGCGGCGGCGTCTTTAATGTAGTCAATTGGTTCACGAAGCATCTGGTTGATGATTGACTTCATGTGCTTGCCGATGACTTTTTTATCGCGGTCCGATAAATGGTCAAGCTTGCGCTCGAGGCTTTCCATCGTCTCTTCTTGAATGTTGAGTGCACGGGCGCGCAATTCATTCATGATTGGCACGACACCGAGCGTGATGAGCCACGTTTGGAACTCTTGAATCGCCTCATCGATTTTGATTTCAATCTTTTCAGCTTCGACGAGACGGGCCGCCAAGTTTTTATTGACGATGCCGTTCAAGTCATCCACATCGAACAAGTGGACGCCTGGAAGCGCCCGGACCGCTGGATCGATATCTCGCGGCACGGCAATGTCGATTAATAACAGCGGACGTTCCCGGCGGAGCAGTTGTGCTGCAGCGACGTCATCATAGGCGATGACCGCTTCTTTCGCACCGGTCGAGCTGATTAAAATATCGGCGTCGAGCAAGCCGCAGGCAATCTCACGAATCGAGTGGGCCCGGCCTTTGAACTTGTCAGCGACCGCTTTCGCTTTGCTCTCGGTCCGGTTAAAGACGGCAATCTGTTTCGCACCGGCCTCGAACAAGTTGAGCGTCGTCAACTCGCCTGTCTCCCCCGCACCGACGACGACGACTTGTTTGTCATCGAGCGACGTATACATCTCTTGGGCAAGCGTGACCGCTGCCGCGCTGACCGATACCGACATTTCCCCAATTTGCGTGTCAGTATGGGCACGTTTGGCAAGCGTCACGGCTTCTTTGAACAGTTTGTTGAATACCGTTCCCGTCGTCCCATTCTCTTGGGCGCGGAAGAAGCTCGATTTTACTTGCCCTAAAATCTGTGTTTCCCCAATGATCATCGAATCGAGTCCAGACGTGACACGGAACAAGTGGCGGATCGCCTCTTCTCCTTCACGAATCGACAAATACGGTGTAAATTGGTCCATCTCTAAATCGAACCAGTTCGCTAAGAAACGTTTTGTATAATAGCGTCCTGTATGGAGCTGGTCTGTGACGACGTATAGCTCCGTCCGGTTACAAGTTGACAAAATAACCGATTCAAATATGCTTTTCTCTTCGCGAAGTGCAATCATCGCATCCACGATTTCTTGCTCCCCAAACGAGAACTGCTCCCGAATCGCGACAGGGGCTGTCTTGTTATTTAGTCCAACGACGACAATATGCATGTATCTCTTCCCCTCATCCAAAATCCACCGACGGTTGTCTTTTCTATTTCAATCTCTACCGTACATTATAACAGTTCTTATCTGGTAACTATAATCTTCTGTTTGATTTTCCTGAAATAAAATAAGAACTTTTTGTGACGAAAAAAAGTAGAAACGGACATAGAGACCATTTCTACTTGATTCCTCATTTTAGAGAGGATGGATCGGTGATGATTGTACTTTCTTGTACCTTGTCTTCCTCTTCCGCTTCGAGGTAATGCTTCCGTTCCCTCAGCTTGTAAATGCGGACGATATTTTTCACGACGACTTTCGCCACCGCATAGAATGGAACCGCGATGAGCATCCCGATAATCCCGGCCAAGTTCCCGGCGACGAGCAAGACGATGATAATCGTCAGCGGGTGTACTTTGAGCGACTTGCCTTGGATGAGCGGCGAGATGACGTTCGATTCGATCTGTTGAACGATGATGATGACGACGATGACCCAGAGCACTTTAATCGGATCTTGGATGAAGGCGACGACAACGGCCGGTGCCGCACCGAGGAACGGTCCGACATACGGGATGATGTTCGTCACCATCATGAAGAGTGCGAGCAAGATCGCATAATCGAGTCCGATAATCCACAATCCGATGAGCGACGTGATTCCGACGAAGAACGCCACGATCAACTGGGCATGGACGTAGTTCTTCACCGTCGTATGCATGTCATGCAAGATGTTGCGTGTCTCACGCTCATAGCTCGACGGCAACAACTTCACGATTGAGTCTGGAAGTCGTTTCCCGTCTAACAGCATATAAAGCAACATGAACGGAATAACGACAATCGTGATGACGGCCGACGTGATGAAGCCGACGAGACGACCGACGGATGAGGCGATATTCCCAAAGACGTCTCCGAGATACGACGTCACGTTGTTCGTGAAGTCGGTGAACATGTCGTCATTCTCGGCGATGAAGCGTGACAAGAACTCGTTTTGCATGAGCGAGTCACGAACGGCGAACGCCTGTTGCTGTAATTCCTTGGCAATGCTCGGCATCGCGTTGACGAGCGATGTCACCTGTTCCGCGAGCACCGGTCCGAGGATGCTGAAGACGAGCGTGAACACGAGGACGAGTCCTCCAAGCGTGATGCCGACAGCGAGCGGCCGCTTGCCGCCCATCCGTTTCTCTAAGAAATCGACAATCCCGACTAAGAAATAATAAAAAAGTCCGGCAATGATGAGCGGTACCGTGACGAGCGCCAAAATGACTTGGATTGGTTGGAACACGAAAGAAATTTCCGTCCCGACCCAGATGACCAAGAAAATCGTCAGCGTCCAAAATAAAAAGCGGTACCATTTGTTCTGAAACATGATTTGCATCTTTCCACCTCATTAACTATTCTCTTGTCTTATGTAATTAGGACAATTATACGATACTTACCCGCTCTCGTAACCCTAAAAACAAAAAAGACGAGGGGCTGCCCTCGTCTTCGGTCAATCTTCTTCGCGTGTCAATAAATCGTAAATCGCTTTCCATGCCTCGTCTTTTCCTTCTGCCGTCTCCGCCGAGAATGCGACGAACCGGTCCGACGGGTCAAACTGAAGCTTGCGTTTTACCGCCGCCTCATGCTTTTGACGTTGCGCCTTCTTGATTTTATCGAGCTTCGTCGCCACGACGATGACCGGAATCTCGTAATGCTTCAAGAAGTTGTACATCGTCACGTCGTCACCTGTCGGCTCATGACGGATATCGACCAACAGGACGACGCCACGAAGCGCGCTCTGTGACGTCAAATATTGCTCCATCATGACGCCCCACTTCTCACGCTCCGTCTTCGAGACTTTTGCGTAGCCGTAGCCCGGGACGTCGACGAACATGATTTCATCGTTGATGTTGAAGAAGTTCAGCGTCTGTGTCTTCCCTGGTTTCGAAGACGTCCGTGCGAGTGCTTTGCGCTGACAAATCTTGTTGATGAACGATGATTTCCCGACGTTCGAACGTCCGGCGAGTGCGACTTCCGGCAACTCATGAATTGGGTAATGGTCCGGTGCGACAGCACTCGTGACGAATTCTGCTTTAGTGATTTTCATTATTTAATTTCCTCCAAATGCTACTTCTAATACTTGATCGAGCGTCGTGACCGGGACGAACGTCAGTTTCTCACGGACGGTGTCTTGAATGTCATCGATGTCACGCTCATTGTCTTTCGGAATGACGATCGTCGTCAAGCCGGCGCGGTGCGCGGCGAGCGCTTTCTCTTTCAACCCGCCGATTGGCAGGACGCGGCCGCGGAGCGTGATTTCCCCGGTCATCCCGATGTCGCGGCGGACTTTTTTACCGGTCAATGCCGAGATGAGCGCCGTTGCGATGGTAATGCCGGCCGATGGACCGTCTTTCGGGACGGCACCTTCCGGGACGTGGATATGCACGTCTTGGCGCTCGTAGAACGTCGGGTCAATCCCGAACCGCTCTGCGTTCGAACGGACGTAGCTATACGCCGTCTGCGCCGACTCTTGCATGACGTCACCAAGTTTCCCCGTCAACTGGAGCTTGCCTTTACCAGGTGCGAGCGCGACCTCGATCGTGAGCGTATCGCCCCCGAACGCCGTGTAGGCGAGTCCGGTGACGGCGCCGATCGAGTCTTCCGTCTCCCCTTTGCCGTAGCGATACTTCGGTTTCCCGAGGTAGTCGCCGAGACTCTTCAACGAGACGGTGACGCGTTTCTTCTCACCGATGGCGATTTGCTTCGCCGCTTTCCGGCAGAGAGAACCGATGACGCGTTCCAAGTTCCGGACACCGGCCTCACGCGTGTAACGGCGGACGACTTCATACAAGGCGTCCTCTTTAATCGTGAGTTGGCTCTTCTTCAAGCCGTGCTCTTTATATTGCTTCGGTACCAAGTGACGCTTGGCGATCTCGACTTTCTCGAGTTCCGTGTAGCCGCCGATTTGGATGAGTTCCATCCGATCGAGGAGCGGCGCCGGAATTTGCGAGACGTCGTTCGCCGTCGCGATGAAGAGTACGTTCGACAAGTCGAACGGTTCCTCGATATAGTGGTCCGAGAACGAGACGTTCTGTTCCGGGTCGAGTACTTCGAGCATGGCCGACGCCGGGTCGCCCCGGAAATCGGACGCCATCTTGTCGATCTCGTCGAGCAAGAACACCGGGTTCTTGCTTTCGGCCTGTTTCAAGCCACGAATGATGCGGCCTGGCATCGCCCCGATGTACGTACGGCGGTGCCCACGAATCTCAGCCTCGTCCCGTACCCCACCGAGCGAGACGCGGACGAAGTGACGTTCGAGCGCCGACGCGATCGAGCGGGCGAGCGACGTCTTCCCGACCCCTGGAGGTCCGGCAAGACAAAGAATCGGTCCGCGGAGCGAGTTCGTCAATTGACGGACCGCCAAATATTCGAGGATGCGGTCTTTCACCGATTCGAGCCCGTAATGGTCGTCATCGAGCACATCGGCCGCGTGCTTGACGTCAAGTTTGTCTTCCGTCTCGATGCCCCACGGCAGCGAAGCAATCCAGTCGAGGTAGTTGCGGATGACGGCATACTCGGGTGACGTCGCCGGGACGACGTTCAACCGCTCGGCTTCCCGCATGACGTTCTTCCGTGTCGTCTCCGGCAAATCGAGCGCCTCGAGCTTCTCACGGAGACGGTTCGGTTCAGACTCTTGCGACTGGTCGCCGAGCTCTTGCTGAATCGTCTTCATCTGTTCGCGCAAATAATATTCCTTTTGCGCCTGTTCGATTGTCTTTTTCGTCCGTTCGCGCAACTCTTGCTCGAGCTCGATGATTTCGACCTCATGCGTCATAATCTCGAGCAGCTCCAAGCCGCGTTTGACCGCGTCCGGTTCTTCGAGCATCGCTTGGCGGATGTCGACGTCGACGTCGAGCTTCGACGCGATATAGTCGGTCAACGACTCGAGCCGCTCATACATCTCGAAACGACGGCGCTCGTCCGGTGACAAGCCTTTGATGGACCCGACGAGTTTGCCGAACTGTTCTTTCAATAGGCGTACGAGTGCCGTCCGCTCGACTTCTTCCCCTTCGACGAGTTCGAGCGGTTCGACGTCCGCGAACCAGCCTTCCTTCGTCTCTTCGATAGAGTTGATCTTGACGCGCTCTTTCCCGACCAAGCGGACGCGGACCGTCTCATTCGACAGCTCGCTCATCTTGGCGATATGGACGCGTGTCCCGATCGCGTACAAGTCTTCCGGTTCAGGTGATTCTTTCCCCGTCTCTTTTTGTGTCACAACAATCAAATCTGTCTCGTGTTCCTTTGCGGCAAGGAGTGCCCGTAGGGAGAGCGGACGCCCCACGTCGATTGTCACTCCGATGAGCGGATACACCACGACTCCACGCAAAGGAAGGATTGGTAATTGTTCCATTACAACGCCTCCTGTGCAAAAAGGCCCAAAACTCGGATGTGCCGAGTGTTTGAGCCTTCTTCGTTCAAAATTATGCTGTCTCTTTATTGTCGCCTGTCTGTTCGACAGTACCATCGCGAAGGACGTATTTCGGACCGGCAAGACCCGTAATCGTTTCATCCGTGATGATGACTTTCTCGATATCGTCGCGCGATGGGACAGTGAACATCACATCGAGCATCATTTCTTCGATAATCGAGCGGAGACCGCGTGCGCCTGTCTTACGTTTGATGGCAAGTTTGGCAATTTCAATCAATGCCTCGTCGGTGAACGAGAGTTCGACATCGTCGAGTTCGAGCATTTTCTCGTACTGACGAACGAGGGCGTTCTTCGGCTTCGTCAAGATCTCGACGAGTGCTTCCTCGTCAAGCGTCGTGAGCGTCGCCATGACCGGTAAACGACCGATGAATTCAGGAATCAATCCGAATTTCTGAAGGTCTTCCGGAAGTGCGCGGGCGAGCAAGTCTTCTTGCGTCAACTCGCGGTTCTCTTGGTCGTTCCCAAAGCCGATGACTTTCTTCCCGATGCGGCGTTTGACGACCGCTTCGATGCCAGCGAACGCGCCGCCGACGATGAACAAGATGTTCGTCGTATCGATTTGGATGAACTCTTGATGCGGATGCTTACGTCCACCTTGCGGCGGTACGCTTGCGACCGTACCTTCCAAGATTTTAAGAAGTGCCTGCTGAACACCTTCACCCGATACGTCACGCGTAATCGATGGGTTTTCCGACTTGCGGGCAATCTTATCGATTTCATCGATATAGATAATCCCTTTTTCAGCCTTCTCGACATCATAGTCAGCCGATTGAATCAACTTGAGCAAGATGTTCTCGACGTCTTCCCCGACGTAACCGGCTTCCGTCAAGCTCGTCGCGTCCGCGATTGCGAACGGGACGTTCAAGACGCGAGCCATCGTCTGAGCGAGAAGCGTCTTACCGCTACCAGTTGGTCCAATCATGACGATGTTCGACTTCGAAAGCTCGACATCATCCGAACGGCCACCGGCGTTGATACGTTTATAGTGGTTATAGACGGCTACTGAAAGCGCACGTTTGGCGCGGTCTTGACCAATAACATAATCGTCTAGGATGTTACGAATCTCTTGTGGTTTTGGAATGTCTTTAAATTCGACTTCTTCCTCCACACCTAGCTCTTCCTCAACGATTTCATTGCAAAGTTCGATACATTCGTCACAAATGTATACGCCAGGACCGGCGACTAATTTACGGACTTGTTCTTGCGATTTTCCGCAAAACGAGCACTTGAGTTGCCCCTTTTCCTCGTTAAATTTGAACATTCGGTACACCCCTTCTAAATGAAAATGGATGTAAGTGCGATAAATCGCCTATTTGTATTCCCAGGTGCACATGCACCGTGAAAAGACATTTACATCTCTGCGTTGCAATAATTGTAGCATGAACAAATCACTTCATCAAAGATAAACACATGCAAAGTGTCGTGACGAAAAAAAGGACGACTGCTGAGCAGCCGTCCTTCTGTCATCCGATTACTTCGCTTTCCCGTTTTCAACGAGAACGTCGATCGCTTTACGGAATTTGAGGTCACCTTTAAGTGTCTCGATTCCGCCTTGTGGCGCGAGCATCGTGCGGAGTTGATCCGGCGCGATGTTGTAAAGTTTAGACATTTCTTCGAGTTCTTTCTCAGCATCTTCGTCAGACACTTCGATCGCTTCTTTCTCAGCGATTGCTTTCAAGACGAGACGAGCTTTAACGCGCTCTTCAGCTTGCTCTTTCATCTCTTCGCGCATCGCTTCTTCAGTCGTTCCAGTGAGCTGGAAGTACATGTCGAGGTCGATTCCTTGTGAAGAAACACGTGTGCCGAACTCTTGAACCATGCGGTCTACTTCTTGGTCAACGAGTACTGCAGGTACGTCGATTGTTGCGTTAGCTGTTGCTTGCTCGACGAGTTGGTCGCGCATTGTGCCTTCCGCTTCTTGTTTCTTCGCAGTTTCTAAACGCTCACGGATTTTCGCTTTCAACTCGTCGAGTGATGAGACTGACTCGTCGATGTCTTTTGCGAACTCGTCGTCGAGCTCAGGAACTTGCTTCGCTTTGACTTCGTGAAGTTTGACTTTGAATGTCGCTGGTTTACCCGCCAAGTTTTCAGCGTGGTACTCTTCAGGGAATGTTACTTCAACGTCTTTTTCTTCGCCAGCCGTCAAGCCGACCATTTGCTCTTCGAATCCAGGGATGAATTGGCCTGAACCGATTTCGAGCGTGTAGTTCTCAGCTGTGCCGCCTTCGAATTGCTCTCCGTCAGCGAAACCTGCGAAATCAAAGACAGCTGTATCGCCGTTTTCGATTGCGCCTTCTTTGACAGCAAGCTCTGCGCCTTGCTGTTGAAGCGCGTCAAGTTCAGCTGCAACTTCTTCGTCAGTGACTGTTGTTTCAACAGCTTCGTACTCGAGACCTTTGTATTCGCCAAGCTCAGCTTCTGGCTCAACAACGAACGTTACTTTGAACGTTACTGGTTTGCCTTTTTCGAGCGTGCCGTCTACATCGATGTTTTCGAGAGCGATTGGTTCGAAACCAGCTTCTTCGACCGCACCTTGGACTGTGTCACGGTAGAGGATATCGAGCGCATCTTGATAGAGCGCTTCTTCTCCGTACATTTTGTTGAACATTGGGCGTGGCAATTTCCCTTTACGGAAGCCAGGCACGTTCAAAGTTTTGACGACATCTTTAAATGCGGCGTCGACTGCTTTATCAAAAGCTTCTGCAGGTGCTTCGTACGTGAGTACGCCTTGGCTACCTGATGTTTTTTCCCATTTTGCTGTCATGCTAAGTCCCTCCAACAATTCATTTATACGTACAAGAATGTACAACAATCCGTATTATAGCATAAATCCGACGACTGCACACAAGGATTTAGTCTAGAAACGCCTCGGTGAAACGCATGTCCGCCTCAAGGATTTCCGCGGCCAGGCCGTCTGTTTCCTCGTGTTGCAAGATGGCCGTTTTTGCCTGCCCGATTGCCGCCTCCACGTCAGACGCGTCTTGCGGTGTGAACGGGTAATGCGTATACATGTAGTTCATGAGCAGCTGTGTCGCGATCTCATCGCCATAGACGACACGCTGCAATTGATTCGTCATCGCTTCCCACGCTTGCGTGTGCACGGTCGCCTCATCTTGCGTCAACCGGTGCCGCGTCCCGAGGTCCGTCCATTCGATGACCGGCAACTCGTCAAACGCTTTTTGGAGCACGATCAACTTCATCAACTTCGGACGTTCGGCGACGAGGAGCTCTTTCAAGACGTTGTCGAGGACGTCATCGATATTGAAATGGACGTGTTCGAGCGTCTCGATTTGTTCGCCGATTCCGCCACGATGAAGGATTCGCTTCACTTTGGCGATTGCGGCCGGAAATTCGGTCAACTTCAACACTTGCAACACTTGATGTGCTTGCGTGTTGACGTGGTCGGCCTTCTCTTGCCATTCGAGATAGCGATTGATCCAATGGGCCGCCTCGAACGGTTGGTCACGCATGATGTAATACTGGGCGATTTGAAGCCCTCCGGCTGCAGGTTCTTCTGCCACCGTCATCTGAGTCGTGACGAGTTCTTCGAGTTTCTCGAGCGTCTCCGGTTCTTCCGGTCGTTCCATCAGACATTGGAACAGCTCCATGAAAATAAAGGGATCACCGGGCACTGCCTCATACCAATCCCATAGAATCGGTTCGACCCGTTGCCGTTCGCCAGCCGTGTCCGCTTCTTGAATCATCTTCTGAAGCCGCGACCAGTTCCCAGGAAACGGGTACGCTTTCTCTTTTGCCATCTCTCCACACCCTTTCCATTCATCTCCATCTTCCGTTAGGAATCGATTCGTTGTCAATCAATACCCCGAAAAACGAAAAAAGAGACAACCTCCGTGGAGGCTATCTCTATTTTAAATGGAAGTGTCCCAAGAGGGATTCGAACCCCCGACCGACGCCTTAGAAGGGCGTTGCTCTATCCAGCTGAGCTATTGGGACATTGACAAGAAAACTATAATAGAAAAATGGTTTGCTGTCAATTCCTTCTTTTCATTCCGTCACAGCTTTCCGCTCACATCGAGATCCTTGACGGCCGAACCGTCCTCGGACCGATAAAAGCGGACGTTCGCCTGTCCGTTCTCGAGATCCATCAGTACATACGTCTTGTCACTCCGTCCACGCGGCATCCGAATCGAGCCCGGGTTCACGTAGAGCACCCCGTCCTCAATTAACGCCCCGGCGACGTGCGAGTGGCCGAACAAGACGACGTTCGCCCCGACCTCTTCCGCCCGGTAACGCAACCGGTTCAAGTCGTACTTCACGTCGTGGTGATGGCCATGAACGATGAGAATTGTCCCTTCGGCCGTCTCCTCGATTCGTTCGAGCGGCAAGTCGCCGCCGAAGTCGCAATTGCCGCGCACCGTGTGATACGGGAGCAGATGCTCGTCGACGAGCGCGAGTTGCGAGTCGCCGCAATGATACGCGTCATCAATTTCTTGTTCGTGCCGATTGAAGATGATCGATAGTTCTTCTGTCAATCCGTGACTGTCACTGACTACGAGAAAACGCATACGGGTCACCCTTTCATGAACGGAATGATTTCTGCCTCTAACTTTCGTAGTGCTTGACCGCGGTGACTGACCGCCGCCTTTTCGTCGCGTTCGAGTTCGGCTGCCGTCTTATGGAGCGACGGGACGATGAAGAGCGGGTCATAACCGAAACCGTTCTCCCCGTGAGGCGCGTAGCCGATCGTCCCTTCGATCGTACCGCGTACCGTCAACGTCTCTCCCGTCGGTTTGGCCAGGCAGAGGGCACAGATAAAGCGTGCCGTCCGGTCCGTCGCGCCGTTCAACTTCTCGAGCAAGAGCGCGTTGTTCGCCTCGTCCGATTTCTCAGGTCCGGCGAAGCGAGCCGAATGGACACCCGGTGCCCCGTCGAGCGCGTCGACTTCAAGCCCCGAGTCGTCAGCGAGAACGGCATGGCCGAAGTAGCGAGCCGCTTCCGTCGCCTTCAGTTCGGCGTTCGCCTCGAACGTCGTGCCCGTCTCGTCCGTCTCCGGTGCGTCCGGATAGTCGAGCAATGATTCGACCTCAAAGCCGAGCGGCGTGAGCATGCCTTCGATTTCTACGACTTTCCCTTTATTGCGTGTTGCGACGATGAGTTTCATGTTGTCTCCTCCAATTGTTCCCCGACATACCACCATGAGGCACCGAGCGCGTCTTCGGCCGCTTTGAACAGCGTCTCGATCCCGCTCTGGGCCATCTGGAGCATCTCGTTCATCTCGAGCAACGTGAATGTTGCTTCTTCCCCCGTCCCTTGCACTTCGACGAAGCGTCCGCTCGCCGTCATGACGACGTTCATGTCGACCTCGGCCGCGGCATCTTCTTCGTAGTTCAAGTCGAGGAGAAGTTCATCGGTCCGTCCGACCGAGATGGCCGCGACACCTTCTTTAATCGGCGTGTCGTCGAGCTTGCCTTGACGGATGAGCGCGTCGACCGCGAGGACGAGGGCGCAGAAACCACCGGTGATTGAGGCCGTGCGCGTGCCTCCGTCCGCTTGGATGACGTCACAGTCAATCCAAATCGTCCGTTCGCCGAGCCGTTCTAAATCGACGACCGAGCGGAGTGAACGCGAAATCAGACGCTGAATCTCCATCGTCCGGCCTGACTGTTTCCCGCGGACCGATTCACGGACCGTGCGGTTGCCGGTCGCGCGCGGGAGCATGGCGTACTCGGCGTTGATCCAGCCTGACTTCTTGCCGCGCAAAAAATTCGGGACGCGTTCTTCGACCGTCGCCGTACAGATGACTTTCGTGTCCCCGATTGAGATGAGGACCGATCCTTCCGCATGCTTGCTCACATGGGGAACGATTTCGACGGGCCGAAGCTCGTCTTGCTTTCTTTCGTTACGCATCGACACCGGACACCTCTACTTTCTCCGCTCTCACGGGCTGACCGAGCCACTCTGTCGCGAGTCGGTCAAAGATAACGACGTCCCCCGTCGCATAAAACTGGTGCGCCGGGACCGTGTCGAGGTCGTTCTCGAGCTCTTTGAAGTCCAAGATGGCCGCCACTTCGAGCGCCGTCTCATCACCGGATGAGATCAAGTGGACGTCCGGTCCGACGACGTCTTGAATGACCGGGGCGAGAAGTGGATAGTGCGTGCATCCGAGGATGAGCGTATCCATTTCAGAAGACTGGAGCGGCCGAATCGTCTCGGCGACGATCGTACGGACGCGTTCCCCGTCGAGTTCGCCGGCTTCGACGAGCGGGACGAACGGCGGACAGGCGAGCGAATACACATCAATCTCGCCGGCCACGTGCCGGAGTGCCGTCTCGTACGAGTTACTCTCAATCGTCATCTTCGTGCCGATGACGCCGATATGTTTATTGCGCGTGCCTTTGACGGCCGCCCGGGCTCCCGGGTCGATGACACCGATGACCGGGATGTTGAGGCGTTTGCGCGCTTCTTTCAAGACGACCGCTGTCGCCGTGTTACAGGCGATGACGATCATCTTCACGTTCTTGCTTAACAGGAACTCGATCAGTTCCCACGTATAGGCTTCAATCTCATCGTGCGGGCGCGGGCCATACGGGCACCGTTCCGTGTCGCCGATATAGATAATTTCTTCTTTTGGGAGTTGGCGCATCAGTTCTTTGACCACCGTCAAGCCGCCAACTCCTGAATCGAGTACTCCAATCGCTCGTTTCATGATCATCACTTCCATTCCCATCTATCTTACCAAAAAAGCCGATTCTGAAAAAGAAACGGTCTCGTGACAAACAAAAAAGACGAGGTAGCCGATTGGCCGCCTCGTCCGTCGCTCAATTACTGAGCAAGACCTTCGCTTGTGAGCATGTCAGAAAGCGTGTTAACCGCTTCTTCTGCATCGTCACCAGCTGCAGTGATTTTGATTGTAGAATCTTTAGCGATTCCGAGTGAAAGAACACCCATGATTGACTTGAGGTTTACTGTTTTACCGTTGTACTCAAGGTTGATATCTGATTGGAACTTAGAAGCTGTGTTAACCAACTGTGTAGCTGGACGAGCGTGAATTCCTGAATCTGCAACGACTGTGAACGTTTTTTCCATGACGTGATAGTCTCCCTTCAAATTTCAATTCTACAGGCGGACCTGCAAAATAATTGTTTGTGAACTCATTATCAAATGATAGCGGATTCGCAAAAATTCTGCAAGCGATTTTTATATTCTGGAGTCCATTCGGTCGGACGACCGGATTTCGACAAGTGCACGAGGCTCGTGCGCCCCGCGAACATGAGCTGGTCCCCATCATATGCCCCGTAATGAATATCACATGAAGTGTTTCCGACCGTCAAGACATTGGCATACACCTTGATCGATTGGCGCGGCATCACTTGGCGGACGTAGTCGCACTGAGCGTCCGCCACGACGACGAACCCATCTTTCAACGAGAACCCAGTCGCTTCAAGCAACTCGATTCGCGCATCCTCGAAATAGATGAACGGAATCGTGTTATTCATATGGCCGTACGGGTCGCACTCCGAGAATCGGACTTTGACGTCTAGCGCGACCCCTGCTCTGACACGTGTTTCCCAATCGGCTTCCCGGAAGTACTTCGTCATCCGTACCCCTTACGCCTCGACCGCAGAACCGGTGCGGCCTTTGTCGCTACCGAAGAACGATTTGAACGAGTGGAGCGTCGTCTGACGGTTCATCGCAGCGATTGACGTCGTGAGCGGAATGCCTTTCGGACAAACTTCGACACAGTTTTGTGCGTTTCCGCACTGTGCGAGGCCACCGTCTTCCATGAGCGCTTCCAAACGTTCTTCCGAATGGAAGGCGCCGGTCGGGTGCGAGTTGAAGAGACGGACTTGCGAGATAGCGGCCGGTCCGATGAAGTTCGATTTGTCGTTCACGTTCGGGCATGCCTCGAGGCAGACACCGCACGTCATACATTTTGATAGTTCATACGCCCATTGGCGCTTGTTCTCTGGCATCCGTGGTCCTGGTCCGAGATCGTACGTTCCGTCAATCGGAACCCACGCCTTCACTTTTTTCAACGCGTCGAACATGCGCTGACGGTCGACTTGAAGGTCACGGACGACCGGGAACGTCTTCATCGGTGACAGACGGATCGGCTGCTCGAGTTTATCGACGAGTGCCGTACACGATTGGCGCGGCTTGCCGTTGATAATCATCGAACAAGCACCGCACACTTCCTCGAGACAGTTCATGTCCCAGTTGATCGGTGTCGTCTTGTCCCCGTTCGCATTGACCGGGTTCCGGCGGATTTCCATCAGCGCCGAGATGACGTTCATATTCGGACGGTACGGGACGGTGAACTCTTCTGTATAGGTCGGTTGATCCGGCCCGTCCTGGCGTTCAATGATAAAACGAATGTCTTTTTGGTCTGCTTGCATCGGCGTCGTCATTTCGTCTTCGCCCCTTTCTTCGAGTAATCCCGTTTACGTGGCGGGATTAACGAAACGTCGATCTCTTCAAACGAGATATCGACTTCCCCATTGTCGTAACGTGCCATCGTCGTCTTCATGAAGCTCTCGTCATCACGTTCCGGGAAGTCCGGTTTGTAATGCGCGCCACGGCTCTCGTCGCGTTTCAATGCGCCGAGCGTGATGACGCGTGCGAGGTCGAGCATGTGGTCGAGCTGTCGGATGAACGAGGCCCCTTGGTTGCTCCAGCGTGCCGTATCGGTCGCGGAGATGTTGTTGTAACGTTCGCGAAGCTCACGGAGTTTGAGGTCCGTCGCTTCAAGTTTGTCGTTGTAACGAACGACCGTGACGTTGTCGGTCATAAGTTCACCGAGCTCACGGTGGATTTGATACGCGTTTTCCGTACCGTCCATCGCGAGGATATCGTTGAACCGCTCGATTTCTTCACGTTCGTTGAAGTTGAAGAGCGCTTCTGGCACGCTCTCTGTCGCTTGGTCGAGACCGCGCATGTACTGAACGGCAGCCGGACCGGCTTCCATTCCGCCATATACGGCCGAGAGGAGCGAGTTGGCACCGAGACGGTTCGCACCGTGCATCGAGTAATCGCACTCCCCAGCTGCGAACAAGCCTGGGATGTTCGTCATCTGGTCGTAATCGACCCATAGTCCGCCCATCGAATAGTGAACGGCCGGGAAGATTTTCATCGGGACCTTACGTGGATCGTCACCGACGAACTTCTCGTAAATCTCGAGGATACCGCCGAGTTTGATGTCGAGCTCTTTCGAGTCTTTATGCGACAAGTCGAGGTACACCATGTTCTCGCCGTTTACGCCGAGCTTCTGGTTGACACAGACGTCGAAAATCTCACGCGTCGCGATATCACGCGGCACGAGGTTTCCGTAGGCCGGATACTTCTCTTCAAGGAAGTACCATGGCTTGCCATCTTTATATGTCCAAACGCGTCCGCCTTCACCGCGTGCCGACTCACTCATGAGACGAAGCTTGTCGTCCCCCGGGATTGCCGTCGGGTGGATTTGGATGAACTCGCCGTTCGCGTAGACCGCGCCTTGACGGTAGACCGCTCCAGCCGCTTGGCCGGTGTTGATGACCGAGTTCGTCGATTTACCGAAGATGACACCTGGGCCGCCGGTCGCGAGGATGACCGCATCCGATGGGAACGCTTTAATTTCCATCGAGCGTAAATCCTGACAGACCGCACCACGGCAGACGCCTGCTTCGTCGATGATGGCCCGGAGGAATTCCCAGCCTTCATATTTCTCGACGAGACCTTGCGCCTCATAGCGACGAACCTGCTCGTCTAGCGCGTAGAGGAGCTGTTGCCCTGTCGTCGCACCGGCGTAAGCCGTGCGGTGATGGAGCGTGCCGCCGAAGCGACGGAAGTCGAGAAGACCTTCTGGCGTCCGGTTGAACATGACTCCCATCCGGTCGAACATGTGGATGATTTTCGGTGCCGCTTCCGCCATCTTTTGGACCGGCGGTTGGTTGGCAAGGAAATCGCCCCCATAGACCGTATCATCGAAGTGTTGCCAAGGAGAATCCCCTTCCCCTTTCGTGTTGACGGCACCGTTGATGCCGCCTTGTGCACAAACTGAATGTGAACGCTTGACCGGTACAAGCGAGAATAGTTTTACCGGAACACCCATCTCAGCCGACTTGATTGTCGCCATGAGTCCAGCCAGACCGCCACCGATGACGATCAAACTTTGATTTGCCATGAACTTTTCCCCCTATTACAAGATGCCCGCGAACGTCAAGATTGAACGGATGCCGACAAAAGATAGTGCCAAGAAGACGGCGCCTGAGACGTAGCTCATGAAGCGCTGTGAACGAGGCGACTGTGTGATCCCCCACGTGATGGCAAACGACCAGAGACCGTTCGCGAAGTGGAACGTAGCCGAGAGGATCCCGACTATGTAGAAGATGAGCATGAGCGGATTGTCGACGATGTTTTGCATCATCTCCGCATTCACTTCAACGCCACGCAATTTCGCCAAGCGCGTTTCCCAAACGTGCCATGCGATGAAGATGACGAGGAAGACGCCCGTGAAGCGTTGGAGCATGTACATCCAGTTACGGGCGTATGAGTAACGGTTCGTGTTGATCGAACCGAGGAACGCGTAATACACGCCATACACGCCGTGGAAAATCATCGGCAATGCGATGATGGTGACTTCAAGGAAGTACAAGTACGGTAAGCTCTCCATGAATTTTGCTGCCTTGTTAAACGACTCCACCCCATCGACGATATAGTAGTTGACCGACAAGTGGACGATCAAAAACAGGCCGATTGGGATGACCCCAAGTAGCGAATGGACTTTACGACTGAAATAGTCACGCTGCGAAGCCATTCTAGTTCCCCCTTTGTACGAGCCCTTGGCTCGTTTTGTAAATAAAAGCGTTTTCAAATGTAAATATAGCTTTCTGTCTCCTATTCTACTCTTGTGAATTTTGTATGACAAGACAACCCGACCGATTTGTGCCACATTCTTTTGCAAAATACCCGGTGACCAAATGTCGTTTCGTCGTTATAATGGTATAGAGAGATTGGAGTGATGGAAGAAGATGGAAACGATGAGCCAACCCACTTTCGCGATTGAACTGTTGCGCGATTATGTGTTGACGGATTTGCTTGGGGATGATTACGCCCAAGTCATCTATTGGTCGGGTAAACGGGTCGCACGCAAGTTCCCGGTCATGCCCAATGAAGAACTGAGCGCCTTCTTTAGCGAGGCAGGCTGGGGAGATTTGACGCTGTTGAAAGAAAAAGGAAATAAATTCTTGTTCGAGCTCACGCCCCCGCCCGCGACCCAAGAAAAGGCAACGGGCTACTTCCAGCTCGAGGCTGGATTTTTAGCCGAACAGATTGCGGGTCGTTTCCAATGCGTCGCCGAAGGATACGCCGACGTGACGCGTAAGGCCGTCCACATCACCGTCCAACTAGACCGAAAAGATACGTATGAATGACGAAGAGCCGATGCGATTTGATTCGCATCGGCCCTTTCTTTTTGCGTCAATCCTCCGACTCATCCGTGTCTTCATACTGGAAGAGACGCTCATTGGCGAAGATATAAAAGTCGATGAGTTCCGACCTTGAGAACGTGCTGTCTTCGCCTGCATACGCCGCTGCCGCTTTTTGAATGACGTGCAGAAGATCAGACGGAATCGGTTGTCGCTTCGCCCACTCGAGCACTTCTCGTTTGGCGAGAACACGTCCGTCCGTCTCGTACGCTATCACTCGCACAAGGTTCAATACGCTATACACGGGGTGGTTATCAAGCGAGCTCAAGCAATCCAACGCGTCGTCCTTGATCGCTTCGCGGTAGTGTTCATCCTCAAAGCCGACCACCAACTCATTCATCGGGGCCCCGAATAAGACACGGCCCCGCTCCATGATGACTTTGAGGTGGGCGGCCAGATCCGGATCCGTCATCCCGCGTTGCTCATGGAGCAGCTCGTCAATCGATGTTTTTTCCAACCGCATGCGCCACTGCTCACTATAATGAAACTCGAACGGACTCGGATGGACCCATTCTTGTAACGCTTGTTCCGTCAGCACGGTCAACTCGAGCGGATACGGCTGCGTCGATGTCGCCAGGCACAGTCGCATCAAACCGAGCCGTTCCTCGTCCGATAGGTCTCGGTCGCTCACGAACAGTAAATCGACGTCACTCTGTCGCGGATGAAACCCTCCCATCGTCACAGATCCGTGCACGTATGCATGTCGAATCGCGTCAGTCACGTTCGCCAAGTCACGCACGAACTGTTCAATAAAAGGTGATGTCTCGTCTGGAAAATTGGCTAGCGCGTCTCGGTTCATTCATCGGTCTCCTCATGGACGTATTGGATGACGGTCTCGGCCAACTTCTCCGGTAGTCCCGCTTCTTTCAACTGTTCGAGCGAGGCGAGACGAATCTGCTTCATCGACCCGAAATGGCGAATCAACTGCTGGCGCCGTTTCGGTCCGACGCCCGGGATGTCGTCGAGCACCGACTTCGTCATCTTCTTCGTCCGCAGGCTGCGGTGGAACGTGATGGCGAAGCGGTGGACCTCGTCTTGCATGCGCTGGAGCAAATAGAACGCGCTCGAGCGTGAGTTCAATTCGATGACTCCTCCGCCTTCCCCGAACAAGAGCTGGCTCGTCCGGTGACGGTCATCTTTCTTCAACGAGCCGACGGGCAAGTCGAGCCCGAACTCGTTTTGCAGGACGTCGAGGGCGGCGTTCAATTGCCCGATGCCCCCATCAATCAACAGCAAGTCCGGCAGACGTTTCTCTTCCGTCAACAGACGGCGGAATCGACGGCGGACGACCTCTCGCATCGTCTCGTAGTCGTCCGGTCCTTGGACAGTACGAATCTTGTATTTGCGGTATTCCTTCTTGAGTGGCTTGCCGTCCTCGAAGACGACGAGCGCCGAGACGGCGTCCGCTCCTTGGATATTGGCGTTGTCGATGATATCGACACGCGACAAGTTCGGGATGCCGATCGCTTCGCCGAGTTCCCGCATCGCCATGAGCGTCCGCTCCTCGTCGCGGGCGAGCAATTCGAACTTCTCGTTCAAGGCGATGCCTGCATTTTTCGTCGCCAAGTCGAGCAGTTGCCGTTTCGCGCCCCGTTTCGGTTGCATCACTTTCGTGCCGATCGCCTCGTTCAACAAGTCGATACGGACGATCTCTGGGACGAGCACTTCCTTCGGCACGACGTTCTGCTCATAAAACTGGACGATGAAACTCTCGAGCTCCTCGGACGGTTCCCCGTGAAGCGGAAACAACGACACGTCGCGTTCGATCATCTTACCGCCCCGCATATAGAACACTTGGACACACATCCAGCCCCGGTCAATCGTATAGCCGAAGACGTCGCGCGCCGTTGGGTCGGCCGTAATCATGTTCTGTTTGTTCATAATCGATTCGACGGCCCGGATTTGGTCCCGGAGTTCGGCCGCCCGTTCGAATTGCATCTCCTCGGCCGCCTTGCCCATGTCGACCTGGAGCTTGGCGAGCGTCTCACTCGTCTCCCCGTTCAGAAAGCGTCGAATCTCTTGGACGATGTTCTTTTGCTCGTCCGTGTCGATGGCAATCTCACACGGCCCGAGGCACTGCCCGATGTGGTAATACAGACAGAGCTTGCGCGGCATCGGTTGGCATTTCCGGAGCGGATACAGCTTGTCGAGCAACCGCTTCGTCTCATTGGCCGCATAGGCGTTCGGATACGGCCCGAAATAGAAGCCGCCGTCCCGCTTCAACTTCCGCGTCGTGAGCAGCCGCGGGTACGGCTCGTTCGTGATTTTGATGTACGGGTACGACTTGTCATCCTTCAAGCGGATGTTGTATTTCGGATCGTGCTTTTTGATGAGCGTCATCTCGAGCAGCAGTGCCTCGAGTTCGCTCGCCGTGACGATATATTCGAAGTCGCGAATCTCGGCCACGAGCCGCATCGTCTTGATGTCGTGCGCCCCGGTGAAATACGACCGGACCCGATTCTTCAGATTTTTCGCTTTCCCGACGTAAATGATTTCCCCGTACTCGTTCTTATGCAAGTAACAGCCGGGCTCGTCCGGGAGCAGCGCCAATTTATGTTTAATGTGGTCAGAATGACTCAAATTCAATCACCTCAGTTTAGGTTCCTTCCAGACGGGAAAAAATTGATGAAGTCTCAGAGGGAGGGTTTTGTAATGAAACGGTACGATGTCATCATCATCGGCAGCGGCTCGGCAGCGAACCAGGCCGCCAGCGTATTACGTAACGCCGGTAAACAAATTGCGATTGTCGAGAATTGGACGTTCGGCGGGACGTGCCCGCAGCGCGGGTGTGACCCGAAAAAGATGCTCGCGGAAGGAGCCGAGCTGATTGCCCGGGCGGAGCGGATGAAGCCGCTCGGTGTGACCGGGGAGCTGACGCTCGATTGGCACGCCTTCAAACGTCGCGTCGACGAGTACCGCTTTGCCGTCCCGACGACGAAGATGCATCATTGGAAAAAACATGGCATCGACCTGTTCGAAGGCGAGCCGCACTTCATCGATGAAGATTCAATCGTCATCGAAGGACATGAAATCTCGGCGCATCAGTTCTTGATCGCATCGGGCCAAATCCCGCGTCCGCTCGATATTCCCGGTGGAGATCAGGCCATCACGAGCGACGACGTCTTCGACCTCGACACGTTGCCGCAACACGTCATCATCGTCGGTGCCGGCTATATCGCCTTCGAGTTCGCTCATATCCTGCGCCGGTTCAGATGTGACGTGACGCTCCTCGTCCGGTCACGGGCACTTAAACCATTCGACCGCAAAGTCGTCAAGCGACTCGTCGATGAGACGATGCACATTGGGATCGATGTCCGCTACGGCATCGAGCCGATCGACATCAATGGCGACGTCGTGACGTTATCAGATGACTCTACCCTAGAAGGGCTCGTGCTTAACGCCACCGGACGGATTCCGAGCATCGAGCGGTTGCGTTTGGACGCAGCCGGTATCGACTCCGACCATGGCGGTATTGTGGTCAACGAGTACTTGCAGACGACGAATCCGAACGTCTATGCGGCCGGTGACGTCGCCAAGAGCCGCAACCCGGCCCTCACCCCATTCGCCGGTCAGGAAGGACGCATCGCCGCGCTCAACCTGCTCCGCAACAATACGCGTCCGTTGCCCGAGCGTCCGGCCCCGACGGTCGTCTTCACGACACCGCCCATCGCCAAAGTCGGGCTGACGGTCGATGAGGCCAGAGCGCAAGGCATCGATTATGAATGTAAAGACAACGACTTGTCCCATTTCCTCACGTATGAGCGTATCAACGACACGACCGCATTCTCCCGCATCTTGCTCAGCAAGGACGGTCATGTGCTCGGTGCCCACTTGATTGGGCAACACGCGCCGGAACTGATCAACTTGTTCTCATTCATTATACAAAACAATATGACCCATCAACAGGTCAAACACTTGGAGTTCGCGTATCCGACGTCCGCGTCCGATGTCTCCTATCTCATCTAAAAAAGGCTCTTCCATCACCCGATGGAAGAGCCTTTCGTCATTCGATTCCTTTATCTTTATCTTCTTGCAACGCGTCCTGGAGCGATTTGTCCCAGAGCTTGACGCCTTGGGCGTGAGCTGCCCGGGCGATCAAGTGCCCGCCGACCGGAGCCGTCAAGAGGACGAAGAACAGGCCGAGCAGGAGCCGTGCGTCAAAGACACGCTGGTCGACCCAGACGTGCAGGAGCGCCGCGAACAAGACGAACATGACGCCGAGCGTCGCGCTCTTCGAGGCCGCATGGGCCCGTGAGTAGATGTCCGGCAGCCGGATGAGACCGATGGCCGCGACGACGGTGAAGAATACCCCGATGATCGTGAAGACACCGGTCAAGATGTCATAAATCATTGTTGCGGTCATGTTGGATGATCTCTCCTCTCTCAAGGAATTTCGAGAACGCCACCGTTCCGATAAAGGCTAAAATCCCGAGCAAGAGGATGACTTCGAAGAACATCGTCGTGTCGAGCAGAATCGACAACAGCGAGACGACGGAAATCAAGCCGATTCCGATCGAGTCGAGCGCGATGACACGGTCTGCCGTCGTCGGTCCTTTAACGACCCGATACAACATACCGAGCATGGCGAGCACGAGGATGGCGAGCGCCACGTAAATGATGATATCTAACATTAGCTGGTCGCCTCCTTAATCTTCGTCTCAAAGTTATCGTAAATACCTTGCTTGAGCGACTCTTTATCCGGCATATGGAGCGCGTGGATATAGAGCGTCTTATTGTCGTCCGACACTTGGACAACGAGCGTCCCTGGTGTCAGCGTGATGAGCATCGACAGCCAACTAACCTTCCACCCTGAATCGAGCTCGGTATGGTACCGGAAGATGCCGGGTTGGATTTTCAGTTTCGGGCTGAGGACGAGCCGGAGCACCTCGACGTTGGCGAGGACGAGCTCGCGGCAGAAAATCAAGAACAGTTTAAACAGTTTCAAGACGCGGATGAAATAGAAATCCGTGTTCTTGAAGAAGCGGCGCATCATGAAGATGACGAGTAATCCGAGCAAATAGCCGATGATGAATCCGCTCGTCGTGAACGTACCCGTGAAGAACATCCAAATGAACGCCAGGAAAAAGTTGATGAGTAGTTGGTAAGCCATCTCTAAATCACTCCTTAATCACGGCATCGATATAGATTTCGGGTTGCACGAGCGGTTCAATTGCCTGGGTAATGAACGGGTGCATCGCCTCGGCGCCGAACCCGTAGGCCACGGCGACGGCGACGAGCAAGAACGTCGGCACGATGAGTTTCTTCATGTGCGGCACGAGCGGGCCGTCATAGGCACGCTTCTCTTCGCCCCAGAATCCGTACAAGAAGATTTTGATGACAGAGAAGAGAACGAACAAACTCGACAGCAAGATGAGGAGCGGTCCGAACAGGCTGCCCTCGGCGATTCCCCCTTGAACGATCAACAGTTTCCCGAAGAATCCGCTGAGCGGAGGGATCCCGGCGAGCGACAAGGCGGCGATGAAGAACGTCCAGCCGAACAGCGGGAAGCGGGTGATCAAACCACCCATGTCGCGCAACTGCCCGGACTTGGTGATGCCGATCATCATCCCGACGAGCATGAACAAGGCGGCCTTAATCAGCATGTCATGAATCAAGTAGTAGAGCGCCCCTTCGAGCGACGTCTGCGTATCGAGCGCGATTCCGTACAGAATGACGCCGACCGCGATCATGATGTTGTAGATGATAATCAATTTGACGTCATTGTAGGCGATGGCGCCGATCATCCCGATGACGATCGTCAACACTGCGAGGACGATCAAGAAGGTCTGGGTAAACGCCCCGCCGTCAAACAAGAGCGTATACGTCCGTAAAATCGAGTACACCCCGACTTTCGTCAAGAGCGCGCCGAACATGGCGAGAATCGGCGTCGGTGCCACGACATACGAGCCCGGGAGCCAGTAATGAAGCGGGACGAGTGCCCCTTTCAACCCGAAGACGATGACGAACAGCACACCGATGACGACGATGACAGATTGATTCTCGACGAGCGGAATCTTTTGTGCCAGGTCGGCCAAGCTGAGCGTGCCGACTGTTCCGTACAGCAACGCGACGGCCATGACGAACAGGGCCGAGGCGATAACGTTGACGAGCAAGTACTTGATCGACTCGCGAAGTTGGACCCCTTTCCCACCGAGGACGATGAGCACGTACGACGAGATGAGGAACACTTCGAAGAAGACGAACAAGTTGAAAATATCGCCTGTCGTGAAGGCACCGTTCACCCCGACGAGGAGGAACAGCATCGCGACGTAGACGTAATTCGATTCATACGCGTCCGAGAAGTAATGGGTCGCGAACCAGACGATGAAGAAGACAATCAATGTCGCCGTGGCGACGAGCAATGCCGACAGCATGTCCGAGACGAGCGTGATCCCGAACGGTGCCGGCCAGTTTCCTAAGTTGACGGTCAAGATGCCGTCTTGTGAGACGGTGAAGATGAGTACCACCGTCATCGCAAACGTTACAAGTAAAGCCCCGAGTGCCACTCCGCGTTGCAGACGAATCTGCTTTGGCGCGAAGAGGAGAATGATGGCCGCAAGCGCCGGGATGACAATCGGAAAGATCGGTAAGTTAATCATTCGATTCCGTTCCTTTCATTTCCTCAATATTATCCGTATTCAGTTCTTGATAGGCCCGATACGCGAGCACTAGGAAGAACGCGGTCACCCCGAAGCTGATGACGATGGCCGTCAAGACGAGCGCTTGCGGGAGCGGATCGGTATATTCCGTCACCCCGTCGACGAGGACTGGTGCCGCTCCGGTCTTCAGCCCACCCATCGTCAAGACGAGCAAGTGGGCGGCATGACTGAGCAGGCCGGTGCCGATGATGATGCGCAACAAACTCTTTGAGAGAATCATATAGACAGCGCTCATCGTCAAGACACCGATGATGATGCTAACGAAGATTTCCATTATTCACTCTCTCCAATCGTTTGAATGATCGTCATCGTCACACCGATGACCACAAGGTAGACGCCAAGGTCGAAGGCGATCGCCGTGTGAAGCGTCTGTTCGCCTAGAAGCGGCAAGTCGAACTTGTCGTAAGCATGCGTCAGGAACGGACGGCCCCAGAAGATGCTGTGAAGCGACGTCAGTAACGCGATAGCGAGACCGAGCGCCGTCATCTTGCGATAATCGAACGGGAGCACGTTGGCGAGCGTCTTCGAATCGAAGGCGAGCAACAGCAACACGAGCGCCGCGGCCGTCATCAAACCACCGATGAACCCTCCGCCTGGCGAGTAGTGCCCGGCGAAGAAGAGGTTGATTGAGAACACGATGATGATGAAGAAGATGATCACCGCGGCCGTCTGTAAGATGACGTCATTGACTTGATCATTTTTTCGGTTCATGTTCACGTGCTCCTTTCGTACGTTCTGTCGTTCTGAATTTGATCATCGTGTAAATCCCGATGGCCGCGATGGCAAGGACGACGATCTCGAACAACGTATCAAAGCCACGGAAGTCGACAAGGACGACGTTGACCATGTTTTTCCCGGCTGCCAAATCATAGACGTTTTCTTTATAGTACTCTGAGATTGACGACAGGGAACGGTTCGATAACGCCATGAAGCTGAGGAGCATGACCGTCACCCCGACGATAATCGAGACGATTGCATTCTCGATTTTGAATTTGACGCGTACTTCTTTCTTGCTGATCTCCGGCATATGGTAGAAGACGAGCAAGAACAAAGCGACCGATACCGTCTCGATGACGAGCTGTGTCAACGCGAGGTCCGGTGCATTGAAGAAGACGAAGAACAATGCGACCGAATACCCGACGACACCGAGCAAGATGATCGACGGCAGACGCGAGCGCATGAACGTGATCGCGAGCGCCGCCAAGATGATGACGGCCCCGAGGACGTATTCATACGGCGCGACCGGTTCCATCTCGCCGAACGAGAAGTTGAACAAATCGAACCAATACATCGAGAACAACATCATGCCTGACAAGAACAAGAAGATGTAAACCAAGTACGAGCGGATGAAGCCCGTCATATAGTTATCTTTGAAGCGGTACGCCGCCTTGTTCGACCAGACGAGCGTCCCGTCATACATGCCGTTCAGCGTCAAGCGGTGCGGGATCCGGTTATAGATGCCCATCCACTTGTTGATTGTGTAGAACATGAGCGTCCCGAGCAAGATGACACCGATCGTCATGAACAGTTCAGGCGTCAATCCGTGCCAGAAGTAGATGTCGACTTTGACGTCTTGTCCGCTTGCGACGAGCGTCGGATAAATCGATTCGACGGCCGGTTTGATGAGCGAGTTCGATAAGACGTTCGGCACGAAACCGAGCACGACGACGAGGATGGCAAGAATCATTGGCGGGATGAGCATCCCGATTGGTGCCTCGTGCGGCTGTTTCGGCAACTTGTCGAACTGGGCTTTGCCCATGAACGTCCGAGTGAAAATGATCAAGCTGTAGATGAACGTGAACACGCTCGCGATGAACGCGACGACCGGAATCAAGATACCGATCGTATCGAGCGCGAAGAAGTCCATCGAGAACACTTTCGTCGTCGCCTTCAAGAACATCTCTTTACTGAGGAAGCCGTTGAACGGCGGTAACCCAGCCATCGACAACGAACCGATGACGGCGATCGTGAACGTGATCGGCATGACGGTCATGAGACCGCCGAGTTTGCGGATGTCACGCGTCCCCGTCTCGTGGTCGACGATCCCGACCATCATGAACAGCGAGCCTTTGAACGTCGCATGGTTAATCAAATGGAAGATCGCGGCGATCGTCGCGACCATATAGATGTTGTCATCCATGCCGTCATAATGTAGCGCCGCGGCACCGAGGCCGAGGAGCGACATAATCAGACCGAGCTGACTGACCGTCGAGAAGGCGAGAATCCCTTTCAAATCGGTCTGTTTGACCGCGTTGAACGAGCCCCAGAACAAGGTGAACGTCCCGACCGCGGCGATTGTCCAGAGCCAAATCGGTGACTCTTGGAACACCGGGCTCATCCGTGCGACGAGATAGAGACCGGCCTTGACCATCGTCGCCGAGTGGAGGTACGCACTGACCGGGGTCGGTGCTTCCATCGCGTCCGGCAACCAGATGTGGAACGGGAATTGCGCCGACTTCGTGAAGGCGCCGAGCAAGATGAGAATCATCGCCGCGATAAAGAACGGGCTCTCCGCAATCACCGCCTGATTGGAAACCATCTCGCGGATGCTGAACGAGCCGACAATCGACTCGAGAATCACAATCCCCCCGAGCATCGACAGCCCACCGAACACGGTGATCAACATCGATTTACGCGCCCCGTAGCGCGAGCGCTCTTTTTCGTACCAGTACCCGATCAAGAGGAACGACGAAATCGACGTGAGTTCCCAGAACATGTACATGACGACCATGTTGTCCGAGAGGACGACACCGAGCATCGCGCCCATGAACAAGAGCAGATACACATAAAAATGACCGAGCGACTCTTTGTCTTTATTCAAGTAATAAATCGAATACAAGACGACGAGCGCCCCAATCCCTGTAATCAGGAGGGCAAACAATAGTCCGAGCCCGTCCACGTAGGCCGTGAAGTTGATGCCGAGCGATGGCATCCATTCGACCGTTTCCGTCACCACGTCCCCCGCACTCGTGATTCCGATGAAGCGGAAGAAGTACACGAATAGGACGACCGGAACGATTAACACGAACCAACCCGTATGGATTCGTTTCAGCGCCCGGAACAAGAACGGGATGAACGGTGCCGCGAGAAGCGGCAATAAGATAGCTAAATGTAACACCGACAAGAAAATTCCTCCTTCGAACAGAGTCTTACATACGATGGGTCAATTATTAAGGTCACTTGACGCCATCATGTCTTCTTCATGAGTATAGCGTAAATTTTCAGTCTGTTTCCATGATAAAACCTTGCCGCATTTTCCGGTCTCTTCAAAAATTCCCAAACTGTTAAATATGAAGGGAGTCGACAAAAAGCGACGAAAAAAAGTTAGAATCGCAGTTTATATGTATGCGTTTTCAGCTAGTGATTTTTCCGAATTCTCGCTCTTAATCCGTACCGAACCTTAACCGTTGTTATTCCATGCGACACGACTAAACTCCTTCTTCCCTAACACGCCCAACAAAAAACAGCCGACCGGTTGCCCGGTCGGCTGTACGTGATTATTGTGCTGTCGCGATAAACTCTTTGAGTGCTTCTTTTGGTTGGAAGCCCATTGTTTTCGAAACAGGTTGTCCGTCTTTGAACATCATAAGTGTCGGGATGCTTTGGATTTGGAAAGCGCCCGCTACTTCTGGGTTCTCGTCAACGTCGAGTTTGACGATTTGGACTTGGTCGCCCATCTCTTGGTCAAGCTCTTCGAGTACCGGTGCAATCATGCGGCACGGTCCACACCAAGCTGCCCAGAAATCGACGAGGACGACGCCCTCTTTTACTTCTTGTTCGAATGTTTGAGTCGTTGCATGTTTAATAGCCATTTGGTAAATACCTCCCCAGTAAGATGTGAGAGTCGAATAAATCACTCTCATGCATTTCATGTTCAGAGTATACCACGGAGGGTACGTTTCCCCAAACGTTCTGCATATCAGCTATTGACGAGGTGTTTACGGAACTCTTCCGTCAAGAGTGGGACGACGTCGAACAAGTCGCCGACGATACCGTAATCGGCCACGCTGAAGATGTTCGCTTCCGGGTCCTTGTTGATGGCGACGATGACTTTGGCGTTGCTCATGCCGGCCAAGTGTTGAATCGCGCCCGAGATACCGCAGGCGATATACAGGTCCGGCGTGACGACTTTGCCGGTCTGACCGATTTGAAGCGCATAGTCGCAGTAGTCGGCGTCACATGCTCCACGTGAAGCACCGACGGCCCCGCCGAGCAGTTCAGCGAGCTCTTCGAGCGGCTTGAAGCCGTCTTCGCTCTTGACGCCGCGGCCACCGGCGACGATGACTTTCGCTTCCGTCAAATCGACTTTCCCCGTCGCCTTGCGGACGACTTCTTTGACGATCATGGCGAGGTCTTTCAGTTCCACGCTCGGTGTCTCGACTGACACGCTCGCCCCGGCCGTGCGTGGGAGTGCGTCGATGTTGTTCGGACGGATCGTAAAGAACATGACCGAATCTTTGAACTTCACTTTCTCGAACGCCTTCCCTGAATAGATTGGACGGACGAACTCGGCGTCTTTGCCTGACCCTTCGATTGAGACGACGTCACTGATGAGACCGGCGTCAAGACGCGCCGCGAGTTTCGGAGCGATATCTTTCCCGAGTGCCGTATGACCGAGCACGATCATGTCCGGTGACTCTTGGTCGATGACTTGGCGGAGCACTTGTCCGTAACCGTCCGGCGTGTAGTGTTTGAGACGCTCGTCTTCGATAACGAGGACGCGGCCCGCGCCGTACTCCCCTAGTTCCGTCGCGAGTGATTTGACGTCATCTCCGATGACGACCGCCGTCACGTCGTCCGTCAGTTGCTTCGCTGCTGCGATCGCTTCAAATGATACGTTCCGTAACGCGCCTTCACGCGCTTCTGCGAGTACTAAAGCTTTCATCTATGTTGTCCCCCTTAAATGACTTTGGCTTCCGTGCGAAGTAATTGAACGAGCTCGCTCACTTGTGACGACGTATCCCCTTCAAGGATGCGTCCGGCTTTCTTCTCTTCCGGCAAGAAACGTTCGATTGTCTCGATTTTCGCTTCGATCTCGTCTTCATCGAGGTCGATGTCCGACAGGTCGAGCTCTTCGAGAGGCTTCTTCTTCGCTTTCATGATGCCTGGAAGGCTTGGATAACGTGGTTCGTTCAACCCTTGCTGTGCTGTCACGAGGAGCGGGAGCGCGACTTCAATCACTTCCGTGTCCCCTTCGACGTCGCGTGTGACCGTCGCCGTCGTGCCGTCGATGTCGAGCTTCGTGATTGTCGTCACGTAGTTCATGTCTAACAGTTCGGCGACACGTGGCGCGACTTGACCGCTCCCGCCGTCGATGGCGACGTTCCCCGCGAAGATGAGGTCTGGCGCCTGCTCTTTCAAGTATGTGGCGAGCACTTTCGAGATCGTCACGTGGTCGGCGTCCTCGACGTCATCCTCGATTGAGATGCGGACCGCTTTGTCCGCTCCCATCGCGAGCGCCGTCCGCAGCTCTTTGTCCGCGTCGTCCGGTCCGACCGTCACGACCGTGACTTCTCCCCCGAGATCGTCACGCTTACGGATGGCTTCCTCGACCGCATATTCGTCATACGGGTTGATGATGAACTCAGCGCCGTCTTCTTGAATTTCCCCATTCTCGAGCTGAATCGCTTCCTCTGTATCGAACGTACGCTTCAGTAATACAAAAATATTCATCGTAGTTCCCCCTTATAAGTTGTTCGCACCATCATTCATGAATCAGCGTTCATTTTTTGAGCTAGCGAGAGGGCTTACGGTTAAGCAAGCCCTTTTTTTAACATATGGTGTACTTTCGGTAGCGTCGACATCAAGTCATACTTGAAGCCGCTCGCCATCCAACTCGTGACCACTTCATCAATCGTGCCGAAAATCATCTGGCGCGCCAGGCGATAGTCGAGCTCGCGATCGAATTCGCCGGTGTCGATTCCGTGTTGTACGACCGCATCGATTAAGTTCAAGTACGGTTTGAGCACTTCGCTAATCTTTTGACGGAGCGCCAAGTTCGACTGCCGGAGCTCGATTTGCGTCACGACAGCGAGGTCGTAATCGGCCGACAATTGCTTCAAATGCGACTCAATCAACTGATACAATTTGTCGCCGGCCGTCGTCTCCCGCTCAATCTGTTGTTTCGAGTAGTCGATGAACAGGCCCATCTTCGTCTGGAACAATTCAATCAACAGATGTTCCTTGTTTTTGAAGTACAGATAAATCGTTCCGTCGGCGACGCCCGCCTCTTTGGCGATGGCCGTCACCTTTGCACCGTGATAGCCATGATCCGCAATCACTTTCACTGCCGCATCGATAATGCGGTCACTTTTTGATCCATTCTTTGTCATAAACACCCAAGCTCCTTACCGCTGCATAGAAATGAATGATGGTTCATTCATTTATTATTCTATCATGTGACACCGTTGTGTCAACTGCTTTGTTTCACTTGTTTCGCCTTCTCTTCGTCGACGAGGACGCGGCGTAAAATCTTACCGACGAACGTCTTCGGCAACTCTTCCCGGAACTCATACAACTTCGGCGCCTTGTACGCTGCGAGCTTCTCGCGGCAGTGCTTGTCGAGCTCTTCTTCCGTCACGCTGGCACCGTCACGCGTCACGATGAACGCCTTGACCGTCTCGCCGCGATACGGGTCCGGTACGCCGATACAGACCGCTTCCTTGACGGCCGGATGTTCGTATAGCACTTCTTCGATTTCACGCGGATAGACGTTGAAGCCTCCGGCGATAATCATGTCTTTCTTCCGGTCGACGATATAGAAGAATCCGTCCTCGCCCATATAGCCGAGGTCACCGGTCGCGAGCCATCCGTCCTTCAAGACGGCCGCCGTCTCTTCCGGCTTCTGCCAATACCCTTTCATCACTTGCGGGCCGTGCAGCATGATTTCCCCGATTTCACCGATCTCGGCCAGTGTCTCTCCGTCTGCCTTTACAATCTTAGCAGAAGTATCCGACAACGGCACCCCGATCGAGCCGACGATTCGTTTATCCCATAAGAAGTTCGCATGCGTGACCGGTGACGTCTCCGACAGGCCGTAACCTTCGACGATGCGTCCGCCCGTCACTTTCTCAAACTGCTCTTGCACCTCGATTGGCAGCGGGGCCGAGCCCGAGATACACGCCTCGATTGACGATAGGTCGTATTTCTTCAGTTTCGGGTCGTTCAAGATGCCGACATACATCGTCGGGGCGCCCGGGAAGAAGTGTGGTTTCTTCTTGTTGATCGTCTTCAACACATCGGTGACGTCGAAACGCGGCACGAGGACGAGCTCATACCCGTTCGCCATCCCGAAGTTCAGGCAACACGACATGCCGTAAATGTGGAAGAACGGTACGACGCATAAGACGCGTTTCTCGTCGCCTCGGTTATATTTATAGAAGAAGTTCGAAATCTGGTCGACGTTCGCCGTCAAGTTGAAGTGGGTCAGCATGACGCCTTTCGGCATCCCCGTCGTCCCGCCCGTATACTGGAGCACGGCGACGTCTTCTTTCGGGTCGACCGCGACCGGCGTGATCGGGCCGAAGTCTTTATAGTCCTTGAACGCGACCGAACCTGTCGTGTCGATGACGATATTGTTCTCGCGCTTCACTTTGATCGGATACAGCTTGTTCTTCGGGAACGGCAGATAGTCGGCGATGCTTGTCGTGATAATCGTCTTGACGTCCGTCTTCTGTTTGACGCGCAACGACTTTGGATACAGGAGGTCGAGCGTGACGATGATGCTCGCACCGGAGTCCGTGATCAAGTTCTCGAGCTCATGCTCCGTATAGAGCGGGTTCGTCTGGACGACCGTGCCACCGGCGTAGAGCACCGCATAGAACGAAATGACGAATTGTGGACAGTTCGGGAGCATCAGACTGACGCGGTCCCCTTTTTGGAGCCCATTCGATTGAAGCATCGTCGCGAGCCGTTTTGCCGCATCGTCGACTTCGGCGAACGTCAACTCTTTGCCGATGAAGGAGATGGCGGTCTTGTTCGGGTAATCGGTCGCGGCCCGGGATAGCGCCTCATAGAGCGGCTTCACCTCATAGTCAATCGTTTCTGGCATGTCAGCTGGATAATCTTGTAACCACGGTTTGTTCATCGCTTTTCCTCCTTGGAATGAATATTCATTCAGTCAACTCTATTATAATGCCAAGAAAACGCTTTCATCTACCCTTTACCCGATAATTTTCAGAAAATATCGAAAAAACGTGTGCGGATGAAAGTTTCCGCACACGTTCAGATTCTCTTGAAATAGGCTTCCGTCTGTTCTTCGTTGCTGATTTTCTCGTCCAAGCGGTCCTTCAATTCCTTCTCCCACTTGATGGTCGAGAAGTTGATGTCGAGCCACGCCTCCATCTCCGGACGCGAGAACGCATACGTCCGGTTCGGGAAGGCGAAGCGAACGATTTCCGCGTTATGGACGAGCGTAAAATACGTCGCAGCGTTGCGGATGGCCAACCGTTCTTGCTCGATGCGCTCGATTTCCGGGTCGCTGTAGCGTACCGTCAGCCCGTAAGGACGTTTCGAAGTCTGCAGCTCAATCGACTTGTAACAGTCATGCATCGGTAACGTCTGGGCGATGTTGATGACGGCACTGTTGTCGCCGACGTAAGAACCTTTATATTCGAATGCGTTCGGTGGATGGGTGGTTCCGCACCCTGCGAGCATGACGAGCAAGACGACGAGCAGACTGAGCCGTTTCATGAGAATCCTCCTTACGATTTAAGTTTCAAGTTGAAGCGGTAGAGCAAGCGTTTCGCGAGCAAGTGGGCAATGAAGCCGCCGAGCACGAAACCGATGATGTATAAGATGATATTTGGTGCGAACGTGATGGCTGACAGCAGGATACCGCCGAGCATACCGAAAGTAAGCACCATGACAAGATGGACGAGCCAGAGCCAGTTTGAGAACATGAAGAAGCGGCCGTTGTTCTCTTGCGGGGCTCGGTTGAAAGCCCATAAGCCGAGACCGAACGAGATGACGATTGAAGCGAGCGCACTGAGCGGTGCCACCGTGACAAAGTCTTCCCATAACCCGTTCGACCTGAAGATGTCATACGTGTCGATGTTGAAAACATTCGCCAGCGGTGAGATGACGCGCAAAGGGATACTTTCCATCCACATTTGCGTCAAACTGTACGACACGTCAATAAAACGCTCGAACGTGTACAACGATCCTTCAATCAACGTGACGATGCCAATCGGGAATAAAAGTGCGACGAATGACCAAAGTGCCTGAGAAATCGCTTCACCTCCGAATGAACCCATCCAAAGCGAGATCGAGAAGACCGAGATGCCGATCAACATCATAAATAGAACCATGATGGACACCTCTAAATCTTTTGGCTCAATCAAAAAGCTAAAGTCTGACAAGTGAATGATTGCCATCATGAGCGGGCCACCGAGCAGTGTTGCGACGATGAATCCACTGACCCCAATCAGCCATTTTGATATGTACAATTGGGTCCGTGTGAACGGTAGCGACATCGCGAAATCAGACATTTGGCTGTTCCGTTCCCCACCGATCAGTACCGAGGCCATGAGCAGTCCGAAGACAACGTAAAGGAAGATGGCCATCCCAAAAGGAATGAGTGACATCAGACCATTGTATAGCATCCCAATGCTATCGCCTGATTCAAAGAACCATCTGTTTGGCAGGTTCGAGGCATCCAATGGAACCCCCTCGAAAGACGAAGGGTTGGCCCGAATGTTCTCAATCTCTCGATTGAAATCATCCAGCTGCGTCCACGTCGGTACGGTGAACACGATGACGCTCAATACGACGAGCAACATCCATAAAATCGACACTTGTTTCCAATCTTTCTTTAATAGTACTTTAAAAGACACTTGCCTCACCTCCTAATTGGACCCGGAAGATGTCTTCGAGCGACATCGGGATTTCTTCGACAAGCATCGGGTCGTGCGCATCGACGAACGTATCGAGTTCTTTCGTCCTTTCTTTCGCCATGAACAAAGCGACACGCCCTGTCACGTTAATGATTTCAATATCTTTTCGTTCGAGTAGTTCGACCGGTACTTGGTCGTTGAAGACGACTTGCAGTTTGACACTTGTCTCACGCGCCTCTTCGAGCGACATGATGGCTTTGACGCGTCCCTTCTCGATCATGATGATGCGGTCGGCGATTCGTTCGAGCTCATGTAACTGGTGACTCGAGACGATGATGGAACAGTTACGTGCCTCGACTTGGGCGATCATCAGCTTCAAAACGTCCGACTTGGCGACGACGTCGAGTCCGTCTGTCGGTTCATCGAGCAGATAATATTTCGCTTGGACGGCGAACGCGAGCGAGAGCGTCACCATCGCCTTCTGCCCTTTCGAGAGCTGGCGAATCTTCTTGTTGTCGATGTTATAGCGGGTGAGCGTCTCTCTGAAAATCGATCGGTTGAACGACGGATAAATCGATTCGTAGAGCGCTGCCGCTTCGTTAATCGTATAATGTTTGAGGGCGTCGGCTGAATCCGGGACGAAGATGACGTCGCGCTTCAACTCGGCTTTCTCAAAGATGCTTGACGGTCCGTAGCGGACATCCCCTTTGTCCGGCCGGATGATGCCGACCATCGTGCGCAGGAGCGTCGTCTTGCCGGCCCCGTTCCGGCCGACGAGCGCGATGATTTCCCCGGAATTGACCGTAAAGTCGATATCTTCTAACACTTGCTGGCGATCGATCGTCTTACTCAGTTGCTGTACTGTCAGCATGGTTCTCCCCTACTTTCTTATACTCTGTCTCAAATAGCGTCAGCGCTTCGGTGAGCTCAATGTTGGCATAATGGCAATCGATGGCGAGTTTCTTGATCGATTCAAGGATCGGCGCGCGCGGCGAGTCTTGGTCAATCCAGTCCTCGGACACGAACGTCCCGCGTCCGCGATGCATCTCGAGCAAGCCGAGCCGTTCGAGTTCCTGATACGCCTTGCTGACCGTGTTTGGATTGATGACGAGGTCGGTCGCGAGTTCACGCACCGACATGACTTTATCCCCTGGACGTAAGATGCCACGGATGACGAGCGCCTTCGTCTGGTTGACGATTTGTTCATACAACGGTTCCGCGCTCTTCATATCAATTTTATATAACATGGGTCACACCCTTTCTTGTGTACGTAACTTAAGTGTATTATATGTATTAGTACACGTAAAGATATTAGTTCTTCAAGGGCACTCTCAGTTTACAGGCATTTGGTAATAAATTGAATACGACTTTGGACCGAGGTAGTACACTTCCATTTCAGGTACATTGGTAGAGAGGTGAATCAAAAATGAGAAAACGATGGTTAGTCGTGACCGCTGTCGCCGTGACAGCAATTGGCACGACATGGTCGACGTATGCAAAACAAGATGAGGCAGAACGTTACGCATCCTATATTGAAGATACATATGGAGAGGACGTCGAGGTCACGCTGAAGCGCGACTGGAAGATGGGCGGCTATATGGCCGAGTTCACCCTGACCGATCCGCAACTCGAAGGCGACTATTGGGCCGAGACGTATCGGAGCGATCAGACGATTCATGACAACGTGCTCGAACACGTCTGGCAACAGGAGGCCGAGGACACGATCAAGCAGCGGCTCGAGCAGCTCGATTTGTTGACCGAGGCGGAGACGGTACGCGCCAGTGTCCCGATAGGTGTCGATGAAGAGAGTGAGACGACCGTACGCCCTACCCCGACGTCCGTCTTCGATGTCGAGTCGAAAGAGTTCTTGGACGTGTCGGTCATGTTCCACGAAGACTGGGCCAATACCGATGCGCAGAAAGAACGGATGCTCGGCGTGATTCGCGCTTTGGAAGATGACGTCTACTCGATCCACTTCTCGTTCGACGGGACACCGTATGAGGATGACGACTTTACGGAGCGTTACTTAAACGTCGCTCGCGATTCCCTCCCAGGTGAACCGGCGATGCACGAGATTGAGTCGATTGACGACTTGAATCGTCACGACCGACTGTACGGCTTCGACGAGACGACGTTCATTCATGATTACCATTTCGACGGCACCAAATATGAGGAGTGATCACCATTCGCCATTCGCACGAGCGGATGGTTTTTTTGTGAGCATTCTCCTTTACAGCACGTCGTGAATGTTTTACATTTGACGAGTCAACAATTGACTTATCAAATGAGAGGGGTGAGATACCACAGATGGAGTTACGAGACATCAGCCGACTGCTGTACCAAATCAAACTGGCGGACCAGCGTGTCGCAACCTCGTTCGAGAAAGAGACGGGCTTCAGCCTGACCCGCTACGAGATGCTCATGATCGTGCATGACAAGGGCGTCTGTTCGCAAAGCGAGATTCAGCAGGCGATGAAAATCGACAATGCGGCCATCACCCGCCATTTGAAGATCCTTGAAGAAAAAGGTTACGTCCGAAGGGAACGGAACACCGCGAACCATCGCGAAGTGTTCGTCCATTTGACCGACGAAGCCAAACACGACTTGAACAGTTGCGAGCGGGATCACGACCGCGGCAAACATTTGATCACGAAAGTGCTGTCCGAGTCCGAAATCAACCAGCTATCAAGTCTGCTCCAAAAGCTTAACCAACTATAACAAAAGAGAAAGAGGTAATCCCCATGGCAACTACATTCGAAAACAACACATTCACTGACGTGATGCTCGGTCGTAAATCGATCCGTGTCTACGACGAGAACGTTAAAATCTCACAACTTGAAATGCTTCAAATGATTGAGGAAGCGACAACGGCACCGTCTTCAGTCAACATGCAACCGTGGCGCTTCGTCGTCGTCGAGAGCCCTGAGGCGAAAGAGACGCTCAAGCCGCTCATCCGCTTCAACGTCCGTCAAAACGACACGTCGGCTGCGATGGTCCTCATCTTCGGTGACATGGAGTGCTACGAGCTCGGTGAAGAGATTTACGATCAAGCTGTCGCAGAAGGCAAGATGCCACAAGAAGTGCGCGACCAACAGCTCGCTGCCATCCTCCCGTACTACAAAAACTTGTCGAAACAAGAGATGAACGACATCGTCAAAATCGACTCGAGTCTCGCTGCGATGCAATTTATGCTCGTCGCCCGTGCTCATGGTTATGACACGAACCCAATCGGCGGTTTCGAAAAAGACCAACTCGCGGAAGCGTTCGGCTTAGACCAAGACCGCTACGTGCCGGTCATGATTCTCTCGGTCGGTAAAGCAGCAGAAGAAGGCTACCAATCGATCCGCCTCGACGCTGAAACAATCACATCATTTAAATAATCGGAGGAATTCTACATGATCTTAATCAACGCCATTTTCGACGTAAAAGAAACAGAGTTTGACAACTTCTTGGCAGACATCAACAAGCTCATCGACTCGTCGAAACAAGAAGAAGGCTGCTTGGGCTATGAGTTGTTCCAATCGACGACATCAGAGAACCGTTTCGTCATGATCGAGAACTGGGCCGACCAAGCGGCCGTCGAGCAACACAACCAAAACCCGGACCTCATCGCATTCGCCCAAAACGTCGGCAACTACGTGTCGGCGAAGCCGGTGCTCCATGTGACGGAAGTCGCGACGGCCAACTAACATGTCTGGACTCACCCTCGTCCTCGGGACGCTCGTCGCCATCGAGTTCTTCTACATCATGTATTTGGAGACGTTCGCCACTCGTTCGAACACGACGGCCCGTGTCTTCAACATGACGGAACAAGAGCTCGCGCGTGACTCCGTGTCGGTGCTGTTCAAGAACCAAGGCGTCTATAACGGATTGATTGGCGTCGGCTTGCTGTACGGACTGTTCGTTAGCCAATCGACCGAGATCGTCACGATGATCCTCATTTACATCGTGCTCGTCGCGTTGTACGGCAGTATGACGAGCAATAAAAAGATCATCCTCACACAAGGTGGATTGGCGATTTTGACGCTGTTATCCATGTTGTGGTGAGCTGAAAGCGGTCGGCTTCGTGTCGGCCGTTTTTTTGTATGCGGCGTGCGGTATACTGAAAAGTGAGGTGATGTTCGATGAAATATGCTTGCCCTTGTTGCGGTTATCAAACACTTAACGACGAACCACCCGGAACGTATGACATTTGCGGCATCTGTTTCTGGGAAGACGATGGCGTCCAGTTCAACGACCCGGACTATGAAGGTGGCGCCAATACGGTGTCGCTCCGACAAGCACAACAGAATTACATCCGCTTCGGAGTAAGCGAGCTGCTTTTTAGCGATTCTGTCCGTAAACCAACTGATCACGACATCAAAGACCCGAAATGGCGACCGTTAGCAAAAAAATGAGCATACAAAAACCGCTTCTACAAATGAGTAGAAGCGGCTGTTTGATTATACGCCGAGAACTGCGAACGACACTCCGACGACTCCGATGAGCGCCATCGCGTAAACTGGTACGCGCGGCATTTCACCGTTGTTATCGAGCGCCTTCCCGAACATATAGAACACGAGCGGGTGGACGAGGAACGGCATCGAGAAGATGAGCGGGATAAGAAGCGACGCTCCCGTCCCGAACATCCCACCTTGGACGGCTGCGAAGAGACCGAAGTGCGAGATGGCTGACGATTGAGCCATCGTCGTGTAGTCGAACGCGATTGTGCTGAAGCTGAGGATGACGAGTCCACCGAAGACCGCCATCATCTGCCAACCGAACGAGAACTGCATAAGTGCCTTTACTTCTTTGAAGTCTTCTCCGTCGGCACCGCGCAAGTTTTTGAGCGAGAGTGCCGTTAACGTGAGACCGACCAAGACGATGATTGCTGTCGGCCAAATCCAGAGCGCCCCGTTGTCGGCACTGACCGCCAAAATCGAGAACACGAAGATGTGACCGAAGAACGGGATGTTGATCATGATTGGAGCACGTTTGGCTGCTACTTGACCGAAGTCACCGGCCGTACAAGCGCCTGTGAGACCACTGTGCGAGAGCGAACCGGCCATACCTGGTGCGAGGTTGCGGATATGTCCTGTGCGGGCGAACCACATAAGGAGCGCAATCCCACCGAACATCCAGAACAATTGACCGAAGAAACCGTACACGAGAATCGAGTTCATGCCTTCGATGGCAAACGCATCACCAATCCGTGAACCACCGACCATGAAGTTAGCGGCCAAGACGACCGGGATCCCGGCGAACAGAAGCGCACGGACGGTCGGTCCATACGTCCAGTTGTGGAAGATGGCACCGAGTGCTGACGAGATCAACATGGCGAAGAAGATTTGCGGGAGCGCGATGATCGGCTGTACCGCCACAGCGATGCCGTACGACACGAACAAGATGACGAGCATCAATACCGTCTCGATGACACCTTTGCGCATGTATACTTTCTTGTCGTCGATTTGCGCCTTGTGGTCGATCAAGAGGAACGATGCCGCGAGACCGATCAAAGCGAGGATCGGATAGTAGAGCATGATGCCCTCTGCCGCGCCCGGTTGAATCATCATGCGGAAGAACCCTTCGAGACCGACGAGCAAGAAGAATGAACGGAGGATGAAGATGAACTGTGTCCGTCCTGTCCCGAGGAACATCTCTTCTGTAGATGGCACGACGATGTCTTTCATGTCGAGCTCTTGTTTGCTCAAAATCTTGCGGAGCTCTTGGCCACCGACGAAGAATGAGACAACGAGTGCGATAATTGTCGTGCGTGACATGAAGTCGACGAGCGGGAACTCAGGGAGGCCCGGTGTCGCGATGCCCATCTCGACCATGGCGAAGCCAAGTCCGAGACCGAAGATGACGATGACGAGGATTGGTGAGAACCGTGAACCGGCTACGACCATCCGTGATAAAATGACCATCGGGATAACGAAGGCCATGAGCAACCAGAATTGGTTGAGTAATTGTACTTGTGATAACTGCTGAACGATTTCCATGGATAAACCCCTTATACATTTTTTTCACACTGTTTCGAAGTTTACAGGATTGAACATTCTGTGACAAGGGGGTGTGACGGATTGTAAACAATGAAAGCGGAACCAACTGAAATGGTTCCGCTTTCGGTTACTTATTCGGTTGGCGAAGGCCCCATATGCCTTTATTTCCCGTGGAATAAAACAAGTCGTCTTTGCCATTGAAGCTGGCCGAATCGCTCGAATGAGCCCGAATCTGTTTATTGACGTGAGCCTTCCAATCTTTATAGCGATCGAGCTCGAGTTGATAGTACGATCGCTCGATATATTCGTTGATTTCTTTCAATGACGCCGTCCCGCCATGATGCTGAATGGCGAATTGGATTTTGCGAAGTAGTGCGCGTTTCAAGTTATCCCTCACCTTTCACTAAATACTTCTAAGTACTCTTCAAACTTTTGTTCCACTGCTTTAATAATTCTATCATGAGCCGCTTCACCTTCAATACGGTACTCTTCCCTCACATAAAACATATCATCAGTTAATTCAAAAGGTGGAGAAATGTTGCTAAATCTGGTTGAAGTAGTAGATAAATACTTTAATGGCAGTGATCTTAAGTGGCGTTCTATTTTCGACTGTGAAAAGTTCGTTGTAAAATCTGCACTTATATTCTTAAGGTTATAAGTACAGAGTTGTTCGTTAACCAAATCATAATAAGGTTTTGCGAGTTCAGTTATCGAAATCGGCGCAGACCAATCTTGAGCACCTCGCTCCAACATTATTTTCAGTACGTTCATTTTATAAGGTCCTTGTCTATCGAACTCATCAATATACTGAATCAATCGTTTAAGTCGATTTTCCACAATTACGTCACCTTCATTCTGAAGCTTTTCGACTGAAGTAGTGATGCAGTCGCACTTCAACGATTTGATTAACCCATTCGTAAACCAAAGGATGAGCAAACGCTTCATTATGCTCAATATGTAACGACTCCCCTGACACGAAGAACGGTCCCTTAGCTATTTTATCAAACGGCATCCGTAAGAGTAACTTTTCGATTCGTTGTTGTCGGAACGGCGATTGGAAGTCTTTCGTTTGCCCATCAATCTGTTGTCGATATGGGATCGCATTGATGAACTCATAAAATGGAAGAGCCGCTTCGCTCGCCGAGAGTGGCTGAAGCCATCCGTCTTTCCCACGGCTCAACATGATTGATAACACAATCATCTTATAGCTCTTCGTCATGTCAGTGTATTCCACTTCGAGCAACAACGACTTCGACTCTTCAAACAGATGGTTCTCCTCGTCATTCAGTTCTCCTATCCGTTTGAGGAATCCGTAAAAACCACCGTCTTTCTTCCATTCAGACCGATAGGCGTCCATTGAGTATTCCCCTCGTTGAATCAACTCTAGATAACTCGGTCGTCTCCCGAGTTCCTCCTTCACCATGAAGTAGTTCCGCTCCAGCTGTTGTCGGCGCGTCGAAGAACGGGTCACCATCCGCTTCAACAAATCGATGGCGTGTAAATCGAATTCAATCGTACATCCTTTTGGTAAATCAGCTCCTGCCGGAAGCGATTTGACGAGCGGTTGCCGCTTCGTTGTCAACAGCGCCAACTTCTTATCGATGTTCTTATAGTTCCCAATCAAGTCGATGATGGTGCAATGCGTCTTCCCACTCAATAGACGTAATCCACGGCCGATCTGTTGCGTAAAGACCGTCAACGATTCAGTCGGGCGACAGAACAATAACGTATCAATCTCCGGGATATCGACACCTTCATTGAATAAGTTGACCGCAAAGATAATATCGAGATGTCCTTGTTTCAATTGACTCATCACATCGGCGCGGTCATATTCGGTCTGGCTATGTAACGCGACGGCTTGAACACCTTGCAGGCGGAAATAGTCGGCCAAATATTCAGCCTGAGTGACCGACGAGCAGAATCCGAGCGCTCGCGTTTGATGATGCATCTGCCATGCCTCAAAGATTTTTTGAGCAATACTTTCCTTCAACTGTTCCGCCAACAGTTCGTCCTGATCATAGCGACGGCCATTGATCAATCGAATCTGGGAATAGTCAATTTCATCATAAACACCGACATAATGGAACGGTGTCAAATACGACTCTTCAATCGCTTCAGTGAAGTGCATTTGATACGCGACATTGTCATCGCACAATGCGTAGACGTCTCCCCCATCCAACCTGTCCGGCGTTGCCGTCAATCCGAGCAAGAATTTCGGCTCGAAGTAATCAAGGACACGCCGGTAGGATGGCGCAGCCGAATGGTGGAATTCGTCGACGACAATTAAATCGAACTGATCTGGGGCAAGCTGTTGCATCCGATGTTTGGATGCCAATGTTTGAATCGAAGCGAAGAGTACGTCGGCTGACTGCTCATCTCTCGAGTCACCACCCAGTAATAGACCTGTCTTCCAGTCACTCGACACTCTTTTGTATGAAGCTTCCGCTTGGAGCAAGATTTCTTTCTGATGCGCGATAAAGAGCACCCGCTTGAACTGACGAGCGAAGAAAGCGCTCAAATACGTCTTCCCTAGTCCAGTAGCGAGCACGAGCATCGCTTTACGTCTTCCTTCGTCTATCGTTTCCCGTAACGCCTTCAAGGCGGCGTCTTGCACAGTGTTCGGCGTGATTGTATCGTCCTCGATATAAACAGGTGGTGGTTCTGCAATCAGCTCCGCTTCCTTCATCCGCTGTTGCTTCGCATCGTATTCTTCGCGATAAGGCTGTAACGAGATTGGGTTCATGATTTGAGCATAATCACTATAAAACAGGTCATGAAACGCGTCGACGGACTGTTCGAACACATCCTCCGAGATGCTTGCCGGAATCTCGACGTTCCACTCGACACCTCGATTCAAGGCACTATGCGACAGATTGGACGAACCCACAAAGAACGTCCCCCCATCTTTGGTACGGAACAAATAGGCTTTTGGATGGAAAGACTGTCCCTTCGAACGATACAGTCGCAGTTCAACGCCATCAATCTTCATGAGCATCTCGAGCGCATCCGGATTCGTCAAATAGAGATAATCCCCGATTAAAATCCGAACTTGTGCCCCTCGTTCTACTGCGTTCTTTAGTGCCTCAGCGATTTCCTGAACACCTGATACTTGCGCAAACGCGACGACCATATAAATTTCAGTCGCCGCGTCGATTTGGTGTTGTAATGGAATTCGTAAATGACTCGTATGCAAGCGTAACTCACTCATGATCAAGAACCTCTTCTAAGAAGAGACCTTTTTCAAACCCGCCCCGCTTCTCACGTTTCTCCTCACGAATACGATTCAATTCTTCAAAACTCGCACCATGCATCTTCCCTAACGTATAGACGAGTTCCAAAATGTCAGCAAGTTCTTCGAGCGATTCTTCATCGATGTTCGTCTCCTCATACTCTTTGATTTCTTCATAGAGTTTCAAGCGAGCCTGTTCGAAATGTTCGGCTTGATTAAGGTGTTTGACGACAGGAATTTGACCTGCTTCATGGATGATTTCAGGAATACGGTCGCGGATTAACTTACTATACTTAGTCATTTAATCGCCACTTTCTGAATTAAATTGAAAGACTCTTGAGTAACAAGTCAAACTCTTATTTACTTACTTTATTGATTTATTTTAAATTTCTTAAATCGTTGGTCATTTCAATTACTAGTTCTTCAAACAAATCATTAATACTCTCGATCATATAATGATTTTCCATTGGAATACTTCTATATTCATGAACAAATAAGTTTCTAACATTGTAGAGAGCTTCTGATGGATCGGTAAACTGTTTCCTACCAATTGACCTTAAAATCTCATTACATGATTCCATTAATCGAATTTTAATGTCTTGCTTTCGAGTATAAACAGTAAAAAGCTTGTTAATGCGTTTTTTTTCTTTCGCTATATTTCCAAGGTCCTCTTTGATTTGAAATAGTGTTTTTTCGTCTGTGCCTAAACTATCTAACATTTCACTAAATTCTTTCTTGAAGACTTTTTCAATTAATAATTCGATTACTTGATAAAGTAAATAAAATCTTACTAAATGATGATTATCTTGTAGTAGGAGTTTTTGAAATAACTGAATTATAAATTCGTCATTTCTAATTTCTTCTGATGTAACTTTTAAATTTAACCTTTTTCCATTACAACTTATAGGGGATTTATAATTATAATTATCAGCATAATATCCCTTGCCATATAGAAATGGAAGATAATTAATAATACTGAAATTCTCAATGTCTCGTGTCTGATTTTTATTCAATACCATAATTATCGTCTCATCAGCATTATAAAAATCACCCAAATTATACTCCCCATCTAAAGTAACTTCAGGAATTAAAGAATTAGGAAACTCTTCAATAATAAGTTTTTTAAAAGCCACTAAAGCATAAGGTAAAAAATGTTCATTATGTGCATAATCATGATTATTTGATAATAGTGATTGTAGCGGAAAAGTCCAACCTATCCGGGTACTACTCGCGTGATCATAAACTTGGTATATATCATTCTCTGCAAAAGAATTATTATAAAATGTAAATACCATATAATCATTCTCATTATGAATTTTATCCACATTTAACAGATGTTTAATTTTGTAAGTATATTCTATAGGGTTCATTTCTTTAAATACAATACTGGAGTCTTCTTGAAAAAATGCACCTTCACCTAAATTAACGATATTTTCATCACTTACCTTTAATTTTAAATTCATTTTTTTATTCCATTTGACTTCTGTATCTTTGATAGCCATTAGTCACTGCTTCACTTAAATTCAAATATGAATCACTGTCTTCATTAAATAGTTCTCTAAAGAACCAATAAAAATAGAGCCTTTGCGAATTTCCGATTTTTTTTGAATTAACTTTGATTTTGTCCAAATGCCAAATTAAATCTAGAATCCAATCTTCGAATTCTCCATTAAAAGTAATGTTTTGAATTTTTGATTCCCATTCTTCAAAATCATTAATCTTATTAAAATCTTTTAATTTCCCTAGTGCAGCTCCAAATCCAGTTATAGGTTGAGATTTATTAAATATTTTAAATACTACTCTACCAAACGGCTGTCCATCCAACTTTCGCGAACTTACTTCCAATTCTTCTTGACTACTTTGATTGAATTCCCACCCATCAGATAATTCTTGTACTTTAATTATGAATGTATCATAAGCAATCAAGAAGTCTTTAAATAAATCTTTCTTATGATTTTCTACTGATAGTTTTTCAAGACCTTTGATGTTATTTAATAATTCAAACCGATCAATTGGTAACTCATTTCTTTCCAAATAGGAATTAAATCCATCGATAATATCATTAAATTTGTACATTCTAATTTCATTGATACTGTCATTATCAACTTCTGAAACCAAATTTATTCCATTTATATTTTGATCTAGATAGTCTTTATACAAAATTTCTAATTGATGTCGAATAGACATAGGGGTTTGACCTGTATTTAAAGTTAACATTCTGTAGAGTATTCCAAATTTGTTTATCCCCAAGTATAACTCCATTCTTAGTTTATGATTATAAAATTTTTGAAGTTGTTCTTCATCTTTTGAATTCATCAATTCGAGTTCAACATCTAAAAAAGTGTATGTTCTTTGCAAACCATCCAAAATAATTAAGTTTTCTTTATGCTCACTCAAATAGTTAAGAATTTCTTCATCTGAGATTTCTGAAAGTTCTTGATGATTGTCATTTGACAAAGCTAATACAATAGGAGGCACTAAACAACCTTTCTTCAAGTCATTTCTTAACAAAGAGTATACCGTATTAGAAGATTTTACTCTCTTTCTTTGTAAAGGATTATTGAGTGTAATCAGTCGCGCAATTTCAATGTACTCCTTGTATGATAATTCAATAAAAATATTTTCAGCATTAATTCTTGTATCAGTAATTCTAGATTTAATCTCCATAAAATCTCTCCTTAACATTTTTTATTTCTAGTATAACTTATTTATAAAATACAAAATTAATATTTCGAGCTTAAATTACATTCTAATAAAATTTTGGTTTAGTTTTTTTCTGATGAATATCTTACTCCACAATCTCAAACGCTTTCACATATACGACATGGTCGAGGAAAATAATCCACTCGTCCTCGAACTGGACGAACCCGTCCGTCGCATGACGGAACGACTGATAAATCGATTCGAGTGCCGCATAACGACTCTCCGTCTCCACCACTTGCGTCAACACTTCATCATTGATCATATGGAACTCAATCTCGAACTGTTTCATCATGTCCACTCCCTTTCAATCCATTTCATGTCCTATTATCTCTTTTCCCAACTTGAGACGTCCTTTTAACCACGCTCTGGCTTCCTCGCATCGATGATTAGTGAAGGAAACGCAAGCTGATCCCCTTGGTTTCGAGGATTGTACTTCTTGGACCGAAAGATGACCCCCTCGGCCCCATCCCAATCCTGTTGATGAAACGTCCCGTCCTCATCGCAGTATTCAAGCAGTTCAACCTCAAAGCCCGCACTTTCAAACAAATCGATGATCGTTTGATACGTATGAACAATTTTATGACTCGCTGCCGGGTGGTCTTTCGGACCGGGTCCACCGACTTGAACAATATTTTGATACGATTCATCCGGAAAATATCCATCCGGTACTGCACAGCGAACGTAGCCTGAGGGCTTTAGATAAGTGAAACAGATTTCCGCTGCCGCCACCCCTTCCTCATACGTCAAATGTTCCCATACGTGTTCGGCTAGAATCGCCGTGATTGAATTCGGTTCGAATCGATGTTGCCACGTATGTATGTCCAATATATTTAATTCTTCTTCCTGTGTATGAATCCAGCCTGGATTGTTGTTGTATTCCCCGGCACCAATCACCAGCTTGATGTCCTTCTCCGTTTCATTCAATTGTCACATCCCCTTTCACTCGATTCAGCAATCCCTCTTACACTCTTTTCCCCATTCCGTCCCATACTCCTCTCGAAACCAAGATGAAAATTTTCTCGGCTATCAACAGGAAAGTTTTTCCTATACACTATGATAAATAGTCAGAAAATTACGTGTTCTTACATATTTAATATGACTATCGTAGTTCAACTTAGAGAGGAGCATTCCTATGGCCTATGACTTTGAATGCAAACACGTGACGAAACGCTTTGATAACGGCGACATCGCAACGCTCGCTCTCGACGATGTGAACCTCCACTTCGCCCACGGCGACTTCATCTCGATTATCGGTCCATCCGGTTCGGGCAAGTCGACGCTACTCAGCTTGATCGGCACGCTCGACCGTCCGACCGACGGCACGCTCTTGTTTAACGGCGAACCAATCTCGATCTTGTCCGCAAAACAGCTTGCCGACTTCCGCTTCGACAACATCGGTTTCATCTTCCAACAGTTCCACTTGATCCCGACGTTGACCGCGCTCGAGAACGTCATGGCACCGCTGTTCGGACGCAAAGTCGATTATGACGGGGAAGAACGGGCCCTCGAACTGTTAAAAGAAGTCGGTCTGAGCGACAAGGCGAACTCACTGCCGTCGCAACTGTCCGGAGGTCAGCAACAGCGCGTCGCCGTCGCCCGTGCCCTCATCCACCGTCCGAAGTGGCTGCTCGCAGATGAGCCGACCGGGAACCTCGACACGCATACGGGTGATATCATCTTCGACCTGTTGACGCGTCTGAATCGGGACAACGGTTGCGGCGTCTTGTTCGTCACGCATGACCCGGAGCTCGCCGACCGGGCGAACCGAAAAATCGAGATGCGCGACGGGCAGGTCGTCGCCATGAGCGACGTCCATCATGCTTAAGTTCATTTGGAACTCATGGTGGCGGAATAAGGAACGCTTCATCCTGCTCATGGTCGGGATGCTCATCGTCAGTACCGGGCTCAGCTATTTGCTCGGGGTGACCCAGGCGAACAACGGCACAGTCGTCAACGAGCTACAAAAGCGTTGGGACTCCTCGTACCATATCGTCGTCCGTCCGGAAGGTAGCCGCAGTGTGACCGAAGACTTGAACCTACTCGAGCCGAACTATATGAGCGGGCTCGAGGGCGGAATCACGCGCGAGCAATACGAGACGATTCAACAGATTGCCGACATCGATGTCGCCGCACCGATTGCCATGATTGGGTCGACCTATTCAAATTCGTTCACCCAAACGCATACGTTTGATAAAGTGGGTCTTTATCGACTCAAGATGAATACGCTCATCGATACGGGCATCGAAAAAATCAACGACTTCCAAGATTTGAAAGCTTATTTTTGGGTCGGCTGGATGCCGAACGGCGATTCGACCCATATCGGAATCGGCCCGACCGCCCTGTATGAAGAGTTTCCCCTCTCTTACGGGAGCGATGTCATGCTCGCCGGGGTGGACCCGGTCGCCGAAGCGAAGCTCGTCGGCTTAGACGATGCCGTCCAAGCGACAGAGTTCAGTCGTTATTTCAATGAAGAAGATGTCCCAGAGCCCTACGATCAGGACATCACGACGATTCCTATTTTGATGAGTTCAAAAGACTACGTCGATGCTTCGATCAACTACACGATTGAAGAAGTGGATGTCGATACGAGCGATCAAGAGGCGTTCATTAAAACGTATCTCGAGAAAGGGAAAGATGAATACCTCGATAGCTTGAAAGGGACGAAAGTCGCCTCATACGACTTTACAGCGCAACAAATGCACGACAATATCACAAAACACATTTTAGAAGGGAAACCTCAACCGCAAGACCCTCGTGTCACGGTTGACTATACTTGGCTTGCCGAAAAGGCGTCACCCCTCGTCTACGAGGGCGTGACGAGCCCGTTCCCGAAACGTTGGCCATACTCGTATCAAATCAAGCCGTTTCTCGCCGAGGGTCGCGTAGCTTATGGCCAAGAAAGTATGTATCGCAAGTCAAATAAATACGCGGAAGACATCAACGATGCGCCGAAAGTGAGATATAACTACATCGGCTTGTTCGACCCATCGAAACTGAATCTGTCAAAAGACCCACTGACGGAACTGCCGATGGAGACGTATTTCCCGGCCAGTGCCGAATGGGTCATGAACTCGAAGGACGAACCGGTCAACCCACCGACGACGGTGAAGCCGACGAACAACCCGTATAGCTTCCTCACGAAGCCACCGTCGATGTTGACGACGCTCGATGCCGCGTTCGCCATCGCCGGCGACAAAGCCATCTCAGCGATTCGCGTCAACGTCAAAGGCGTCGACGTGTTGAACGAAGCGAGTGAGGCAAAACTGCAAGCCGTGGCCAAAGAGATCGAAGACAAGACCGGTCTCATCACCGACGTGACGCTCGGCTCGTCGCCACAGTATGCCGTCACGTATTTACCAGGACTCAAAGGCGAGAGCGCCCTCGGCTGGATTCAACAGCCGTGGATCAAGCTCGGTTCGTCAATCACCATCTTCCAAGAAGCGAAACTCGGCTTCTCCGGTGTTGTCGCGAGCGTCATCCTCGTCGCGATGCTGTACGTGTTCAGCTCGAACATCATCATGCTGTACGCCCGGAAAAAAGAGTTCGCCATTCTGCTGTCGCTCGGATGGCGCCCGAGCCAGCTGTCGAAGCTGTTGTTCCTCGAAGCGACGATTCTCGGTTCGATGGTCGCGCTCATCTCGTGGATGATTCTAGGGACATTCCTGTGGACGGCAGCCGGCTCGACGTCGATCACGCGCATCCTGTTGATCGGACTAGCCGGTCTGTTGATTTATTGGCTCGGGACGCTCATCCCGATTCGACTCGTCCGGCGCATCAAACCGTACGAGACGATGCAGTCAGGCGAGGTGTCGAAAGGACGTCGATTGCTCCGCTCCCGCTCGAGCGTCGGCATGAGCTTGAACCAGCTCGTGACGTATTGGCCACGGACGACGTTGTCGATTCTCGCCATCGCCTTACCGACGAGCCTGTTCGGCTTCTTCCTATTCGTCACCTTCCGCCTCCAAGGCGTCTTGTATACGACATGGATCGGCGAGTTCGTCGCCCTTGAAGTCGGGACGATGCATTACGTCGCCATGGGTGTCGCCTTGCTCATCGCGATGCTGACGACGACCGAGATCATGTGGCAAAACGTCTCGGAACGTAAACCGCAGCTCGCCGTCTTGAAAGCGCTCGGCTGGCAGAACTCGTCCATCCGTCGCCTCGTCTTGACAGAAGGCGCGCTGACCGGGTTCTTCGCCGGACTGCTCGGCGTGACGGTCACCATCATCATCGTCACGATCATGTATCAGAAGTTCCCGACGTCCGAGTTGCCGTTCCTGCTCGCGACCATCCTCATCCCGGTCGTGACCGGTGTCCTCGGGGCGCTCCTCCCGGCGGAGCGGGCCGTCCGCATCACACCGGCTGAGGCCATCGGTGGGCACGTCATCAACCAGAAGAACGTCGAGAAACGGTTCCGAGTCGTGCTCGGGACGACGGCGACCGCTCTCGTTGTCAGTATCATCAGCTTGTTCGTCTTCACGTCACCAGAAGTGAAACCAGTGACGGAAGAAGCGAAGTCGACACCTGCCCCGACCGCGCAGACGACGGGTGCGAAACAGGCTGATTTAAAAGCTGATAAACCGAAAGAAGCCAAAGCCACCACACCAAAAGAAGATGACCTTCAAAAAATCATGAACCTCGGTACGTTCCAAACGTATATCGGTGACCCGAAACTGAAGAAACGTGAATTCCAAGTCGGTGAACCGGTCTACGCCTCACCGGATGGGACCGAACCGGAAGCCGGAAAACGATTCGTCAGCCTGCCCATCTCTCTCTTTAATGAGGATGATGGGTATGGTGGCACTATGGACTATCGACCGAACGGGTTCCGCATGTACACGCCAGACGGCACAGAGTACAGTCCGGTCGACATGGTCAACCACAACAAGAAAGCATTTCGGGGTGGATTCATTTACACACCAGGCGAAAAGTCCGAAATCGATTTAGTCTTCCTCGTTCCAGAGAAAGAGAAAACGCTCGTCTTGTATGCTTCAAGCGGTGCCATGCCGAAAACCTATACCGTTAAAATTGATGTGCCCTAACCCGAATCCATCTACCTGGGTCAAACAGAAAAAGGAAGATTGAACCGACTCGCATCGGGACAATCTTCCTTTTCTTTCGTCTTATTCAGTCTGTTCAATATGGTTCGTGAACGAATTTGAACGTTCGTTTTCCGGAAGACTTGGCACGGTACAGCGCCTCATCCGCTTGTTTCAACAGCATGTCTAATGTCGCACATTCGTCTGTTGTATATGTGACAATGCCGATGCTCGTCGAGACGTGATACGCCGTATCCCACGCACTCAACGTCTCGATGATCCGATTGGCGAGGGTGCGCCATGTTTCCTGACTTGCCGCGTGAGCAAAGTGGAGGACGAATTCATCGCCTCCAATCCTCACGGCGAACGCCTCTCCATGTTCATTCGCGATATGTTGCAGCCTAGACGCCACTTCTTGTAAGACCACGTCTCCGACATCATGGCCGTATGTGTCGTTCACGTTTTTGAATCCGTCCAAGTCGAGGAAGAAGAGCGCCCCGTGCTCGTTGACACGGTCTTCGAAGAATTTCGTCAAGTAGCGTCGGTTATACAGTTCCGTCAGCATGTCCCGCCATACGAATCGTTCTAATTCTAAATAGTACGAGAACAGCTTCACGATTCGTTGCAACAACGCGATGCTCCTCGAATCTAACAGACTCGCCTCGTCGTTGACGGCACAGAGCGTACCGAACTTTTCACCGTTCGTCAGCGAAATCGGGATGCCTAAATACGAGCGGATGTTCACGTCGTCAAGTAGCTTCTCCACTTCCTCCACATCACAGTCCTGCTTGACGTCCTCATACAACAACGGTTGATTCTTCTCAAAATCGATGCGACCACAAACAGAATTGCTCAAATCCACGACCATGTTTTCCGTGATTTGAATCGATGATTTTTGATTTGAGAGTTTTAAAATCACCTGTTGTGAGTCCGTGAACGCAGTCAGATAGAACATTTGCTCGGGCAAGATTTCATTTGCGAGGTCCAGGACATCGTTGGCCAGCTCGTCAAAGCTCTCATACATCTTCAATTCTTCAAATTGCGTGTTCATACATTCTTCCACCCCATCCCATTCTACGTACAACCTATGGCATTGAAAGGTTGTGCTTCTTTCTTCATCTTTCTTCATCTTACCATGGGAAGATTGAAAATAGAGACAGACGTGTGGACGAACGCTCAATTTGATCACTCGCTACTTCGTTTTCGTTCATGCCTCGTCCATTACCTCAGTAACGACGCCCGTATCCCCGACTTTCCCTAAATCGAGCACGGTCGGATCTTCGTATGCCAAGACATGAAACTCTTGCTCAATCGTGCGAATAACATAATGCGAGAGTTCGCCTCGGTCTGTATTGACCCGGTCCGTCCCCATCCATTCCGTGGCGAACTTACTCAAAAGAGAGGTTTTCAATTTCACGATGGGATGCCCGTTCGCTAACCCTTCTTCTGGAATCCCATGTTCTTCAAGCGTCCCGAGAAACACCGCATATTGCTCAAAACGGATCATGATACGGTCGCGTTCCACGTCCCATGTCAGCAAAGGCGTCGGGTCACTCGCCCCGAAAAACGTCCACTCGAGTGGATAGTAGGTTACACCCTTCATTTGGAACGACTCCGTTTCGAGCACATAGTCTTCCGTCGTCATCAAAAAATTTAAATCAATCGTCATTTATGCTTCCCCCAATCGATTCTTGTGATTGATCAGTACTGTCTTCATTCTCTACCGATAGAGATGATTATAATTCAAATCAGATTTACTCATTGCCCAAAATTCAAACAGCAAGGGCATACGTTTTTAAGAAACCATTAAAAAACGGAGCGTCCATCTCGGACGCTCCGTTTTTCGAATCAATAAAAGATAAACCACAGCGCCGCTGCCACTAAAAACAGGCCGGCCCCGATGAAGAGAATCTTCGCTAGTCTCTCGTATACCATGTCTTCACCTCACCAACGCTGCGCCGACGACGAGCGAGACCCCAATCGAGAGCAGGAACGCCATCAGACCGACGGCGATGTTCCCTTTCCCGATCTCCTCGTTCACTTTGAGCGACGGCGTCAAAAATTCGAATAGCCAATACGTCACCAACAAGAGCACGAAACCGAAGCTCCCTCCGACCATCACATCCATCGTCTGGTCGTGATGACTCTCGACGACGCGGAAAATATTGGCGAGCCCGACGATCTTCCCGCCGGTCGCGAGCGCGACGGCGATATTGCCTTTTTGAATCTCACGCCAATTGCTGTACGGCGTCGTCACCTCAAAGATGGCGAGACCGACGACAATCATGAGCCCGGCGATCGTATACAGACCGAGCGATTCAAGCAATACGTTGATGTTCACATTCCCCATTGCCATTGTTCCCCTCACTTCAGTTCGACGACCGTGACACCGAGTCCGCCTTCACCCATCCCACCGGGGCGCTGACTCTTCACGTGACGATGTCCTTTGAGGTACTCCTGCGTCGCTTGGCGCATCGCCCCGGTCCCGAGACCGTGGATGATGCGGACGTTGTCATACCCGGACACGAGTGCCTCGTCGATATATTTGTCGAGGCGGGAAAGCCCTTCTTCGACCCGGACGCCGCGCAAGTCGAGCTCCGACTTCGTCGAGCTCTGACGTTTGAGCGAGCTGCCTTTCGACTGGAGCGACTGCTCTTTCGACGGGCCGATCTTTTGAAGGTCGTCCGCTTTGACGTTCACTTTCATAATCCCGACTTGGACGTTGTACTCGTTATCGTTCAATTGCTTCACGATATAGCCCTTTTGGTTGAACGTCGTCACTTTCACTTCTTCGCCTTTACTGAACGTACGTTTCTGTTGCGCTTTTTGTTTCACTTTTTGGATCTTTTTATCTTGTAGTGTCGGTTTCGCCGATTCGAGCTGTTTCTTCGCAGCGATAATCTCGTGCTCTTTGACGATGCCTTCCTCACGCAGCTTCTTCAAGCGGTCGATGACTTCGTTCGCCTGGCGCTTCGCCTGTTCGACGGCCTTCTCGGCACGTGCCTCGGCCTCGCCGTACATCGTGTCGCGCTCACGCTCGAACTCGGTCAGCTTCGCCTCGAACGCCGCCTGTTCTTCTTCGAGATGGTGGCGTTTGACAATCAATTCTTTCTCGAGCTGCTCGGCACGATGCTTGGCCGCTTCGAGCTCGTTGATCATCGATTCGACCGACTCGGCGTCGGTGCCGACATGGCTCCGCGCCTTGTCGATAACTTGTTCCGATAAGCCGAGACGTCGGCTGATCTCGAACGCGTTCGAACGTCCCGGTACGCCGATCAAGAGGCGATACGTCGGGCTGAGCGATTCGATATCGAACTCCATCGAAGCGTTCATGACGCCTTCGCGGTTATAGGCGTACGCCTTCAGTTCCGAGTAGTGCGTCGTCGCCGCCACACGGGCGCCGCGACGTTTCACTTCGTCAAGGATGGCGATGGCAAGGGCCGCCCCTTCTTGCGGGTCGGTCCCGGCACCGAGCTCATCGAACAGGACGAGTGACATGAAGTCGATCTTGTCGAGCATGCTGACGATGTTCGTCATGTGCGAGCTGAACGTCGACAAGCTCTGCTCGATCGACTGCTCGTCGCCGATATCGGCGTAAATCGCGTCAAAGACGGACAGCTCCGTCCCGAATTCAGCCGGCACGTACAGACCTGACTGCACCATCAGTTGGAGCAGTCCGAGCGTCTTGAGCGTGACCGTCTTCCCGCCGGTGTTCGGTCCGGTGATCACGAGCGACGTGAACGCCTCGCCGAGCTCGACGGTGATTGGCACGACCTCGTCTTGCGGGATGAACGGATGTCGCGCCTGTTTCAATTTGATTTCGCGTTCGTCGTTCAGCTTCGGTTCCGTCGCCTTAAGCTCGTGGCCGTAGGCGACTTTCGCGAACACGAAGTCGAGCGTGGCGAGCACGTCGAGGTTCGTCACGACCGAATCGGCGACACCACCGACGAGGTCCGAGAGCTCGCTCAAAATGCGATCGATTTCAGCGCGCTCTTTCAAGCGGACTTCTTGAATCTCGTTATTGATCGATACGATTGCCTGCGGCTCGATGAAGAGCGTTTGGCCCGATGCCGATTGGTCGTGGACGATCCCGCCGAACGCTTGGCGGTACTCCATCTTGACCGGGACGACGTAGCGGTCGTTCCGAATCGTGACGATGGCGTCCGACAGCATCTTCGCGTTGTTGCGGAGGATGTTGTCGATCCGTGAACGGACGCTCCCCTCGAAGCTGCGGAGCTGGGTCCGGAGGCCACGGAGACGGTCGCTCGCCGAATCTTGGACCGTGCCTTGGTCGTCGATGGCGTGACGAATCGACTGCTCGACCTCGATCAGCTTCGTCAAACGCTCGGCATACTCGTCGAGACGCGGGATGCGGAGGTCTTCATTGTCCTCGTGCAGCTTCTCGAAGAAGTTCTTCACTTGGCGGCCGCTGTACATGACGGCGGCGACGGCGAGCAGTTCGCTCGTCGAGAGGACCGAGCCGATGGCGGCCCGCTTCACTTCACTGCGGACGTCGGTCAGTCCGCCGAGCGGCAACCGGTCGCGGAGCCTTACGACCTCGGTCGCCTCGCGGGTGACGTTCAAGTTTGACAATACTCGGTCGTACGTATAGTCGGGCTGCATGTTGAGCGCCCGTTCTTTCCCGAGCGAGCTCGCGGCGTGGGCGGCGAGCTGCTGGCGGAGTTTTTCATATTCTAAAACGCGTAACGCGTGATCCATCTAGCATGTTCCTTTCTGTCGCTTCGCGTCGATGAACGCCTTGGCGTCCTCGAACGAGAGGCAGTTGATGATGTCTGACGGTTCGAGATAGGCTTTTCGGGCGTGCAAGACGCCGAGTGCCATATCTTCCATCATATCAGGGTGGTGCGTATCGGTGTTGATCATCAGTTTGACGCCGGCCGCCTTCGCTTTCTTCAGCGTCGAGGCCGTCAAGTCGAGCCGGTTCGGGTTCGCGTTCAACTCGAGCGCCGTCCCCGTCTCTTTGGCGAGGGCGATCAAGCGCTCCTCGTCGATCGGATAGCCGTCACGACGACCGATGAGACGACCGGTCGGATGGGCGATGACGTTGACGTATGGCGAGCGGCAGGCGTTCTCGAGCCGGGCCATAATCTCGTCGACGGGTTGGTCCATCTTCGAATGAATCGAGGCGACGACGTAGTCGAGCGTCGCCAAGAACTCCGGCTCATAGTCGAGCGTCCCGTCCGGGCGGATGTCCATCTCGACACCGCGCAGGACGTGCATGTCATGTTTCTTGGCGGCGGCGAGAATCTCTTCCCCTTGCGCCTCGAGCCGTTCCTCGGTCAAGCCGTTGACGAACGACATGTATTTGCCGTGGTCGGTGATGGCAATCCATTCATAGCCGCGTGCCTTCATCGCCGCGACGAGCTCGTCGACGGTGAGCTTCCCGTCCGACCAGACCGTATGCATGTGGGCGTCGGCCTTGATGTCATCGAGCGTGACGAGCTTCGAGAGGTCGTGCTCGAATTCCGCGTTTCCGGCGCGGAGCTCCGGCGGGATGAACGGCAGGCCGTATCGTTCGAACAGCTCGGCTTCCGTCTCCGGCTGCCATAGTCCGTCCGCGGTCTCGACGCCGTATTCGGAAATCGACTCACCTTTTGCTTTGGCGAGCTGGCGCATGCGGACGTTGTGGTCTTTCGAGCCGGTGAAGTGATGGAGCGTCGACGCGAAGGCGCCCGGTTCGACCATGCGGAAGTCGACCGACACCATCTCCTCACGTTCGAGGACGAGCGACACTTTCGTCTCGCCGGCCGCAATCACCTCGTTGATGAACGGGAGGGCGAGCAACTTGTCACGGAGAGCGACAGGCTCTTCGGTCGCGATGATGAAGTCTAAGTCTTTACACGTCTCCTCGGCACGGCGGAAACTGCCGCCGACCGAATGCCGGAGCACGAGCGGTTCGGCTTCGAGCACCGCTTCAATCTCTTCGACGACCGGGCGCATCATGGCGTACGCCAGGCGTTCCGGACGTGACTCGAGGTTCCGTGCCGCCGTGAGCAACTTCTCGACGCTCTTGGCGCCGAAGCCAGGCAGGCTCGCGGCCGTTCCGTCTTCTAATGCGGTGATGAGCGTCTCGAGGTCGACGACGCCGACTTCCCGGAGTTTGGCGAGCTTCTTGCCGCCGAGCCCTTGGATTTTGAGCAACTTCATCATCCCGTACGGAATCTCTGCTTGGAGCGACTCGAGCACTTCACTGCGTCCCGTGTCCCGCCACTCTTCGAGGACGGCGGCCGTCCCTTTGCCGATGCCGGAGATGGTCGTCAAATCCTCGATGTCCTCGAGTTCGAGCTCCGTGTTCTCGAGCGCCGTCGCGGCTTTGCGGAAGGCGTTGATTTTGAACGGGTTCTCCCCTTTAATCTCCATATATTGCGCGATTTTCTCTAGCAGCATCATCGCTTCGACTTTATTCATCGTGCTTCCCCCTTTTCCATACAGAAAAGGCCGAGACACAAGCACTAGCTTGCATTCCGGCCTGTCGTGTTACAACATCTTATTCGAGAACCATTCAGAGAGATATGGCGTATCTTGAATGATGTACGTCGCGAGCGACGAGTTGTCGACGGCGCTCTGGACGCTTGCCATCGGTACGAAGGCGATGACCCACAAAATGAAGAACGTGATCACGTACGCCTCGAAGAAACCGAGGACCGCTCCGATGATCCCTTTCAATTGACGCAAAATCGGCAAGTCCGTCAAGAAGTCGAGCATCGATAGGATGAGATGCAGGACGAGCTTCGTGATGACGAACAAGACGACGAACCAGAAGACGTTGTAGAACGTCATCTCGAGTCCTGTCAATGCGTTTAAATCGATGACACCTTCCGGTAATGACCCGTCGAGTTGCGACGGATATGGAATCCATAGCTTGAACGCCTCGGCGAGATCACGGTAGTATGCATTGGCGACGAGGAAACTGATGATGAGCGCGACCCAATGGCCGAGCTGCAAAATCGCCCCGCGACGGAATCCGTTGATGATCCCGATGAACAAGAAAAACAGTATAAGTAGAGTAACCATAAAGTGATTTATTCTCCCGTATTTCGTTTAGTTTTGACGTGATCACTCGCGATTTGGATAGCGGCGAGCACCGCTGCCTGACGAGCGTCTAGATGAGGGGACTGTTCACGAATCTCACGGATCTTCGTATCGACGAGAAAGCCCACTTCCCTCACATGATCGGCCGGCTCTTCGCTGACGATCGTATAGTCCTGACCCGCGATATGGATCGTTGTTCGTTGTACCTGCACGCGTCACCCCTCCTTTACGTCTATTCAAAATTAATCATAACATCGTTTGTATATTAGGAAAAGAAGAAGGTCCCTCCCTTTTCCACTCCAACATTTTGTGATACCCTATTTCAAAGTTGTCAAACGTCAATCTTCGTTGAAAAATGAAAGATAGGGTGGCAACACGCCGTTAAATGTGCGAAAATAGCAACAATTCAAACATTAAGAGAGGATGATTTTTTTGAAATTACGTATTGGCCTTCTAGGTCGCATCATCATCGCTATCGCATTCGGGATTTTAGTCGGTAGCATCGTACCAGAAAGCCAGAACTGGATTGTCCGGACGTTTGTCACGTTCAACACAGTCTTTGGGCAGTTCTTAGGCTTCGCCATCCCACTCATCATTCTCGCCTTCATCATTCCAGGAATCGGGGAACTTGGAAAAGGCGCTGGGAAATTGGTTGGTTTGACGGCCGCCATCGCTTACATCTCCACAATCGTCGCCGGGACGCTCGCTTACTTCACGACGAGCACGTTGTTCCCTCAAATTTTGTCACGTAGCAGGACGTCTGCCGAAAACCCGGAAGAAGCTCTTTTGAAAAGCTTCATGGAGTTTGAGATCCCACCAGTATTTGGCGTCATGACGGCGCTCATTCTCGCCTTCGTCATCGGCATCGGGATTGCCGCCATCGAAAGCAAGCGCTCGCTCGACCTAGCTATGGATTTCCGCGATATCATTGAACTACTCATCAGCAAAGTCATCATTCCACTATTACCGATTCACATCGCCGGAATTTTCATGAACATGACGTATGCCGGACAAGTCGCTGAGATTCTCTCGGTGTTCTCGCTCGTCTTCGTCACGATTATCGTTCTTCACTTGACGATGCTCTTGATTCAATACTCAGTCGCAGGTGCTCTCAACAAAGAGAACCCACTTCGTCTCTTGAAGACGATGATGCCGGCTTACTTCACAGCCATCGGGACACAGTCGTCAGCGGCGACAATCCCGGTCACACTTCGTCAATCGAAAGCGAACAACACGGACGAAGGCGTCGCCAACTTCGTGGTGCCGCTCTGTGCGACCATTCACTTGTCAGGGTCGACGATCACGCTCACGTCGGTCGGTGTCGCCCTCATGTACTTGAACGGCATGCCGATGTCATTCGCCATCGTGCTCCCGTTCATCCTCGCCCTCGGCGTCACGATGATCGCGGCACCAGGCGTACCAGGTGGAGCCGTCATGGCCTCTCTCGGTTTGTTCGGTTCGATGCTCGGATTCAGCGAAACGATGCTCAGTCTCGTCATCGCCCTCTATTTGGCACAAGATAGCTTCGGCACGGCGACGAACGTCACGGGAGACGGGGCCATCGCCAAAATCGTGCATTACTTCAAACGCAACACAAACATTTTGGATGACGCAAAAGAACGCGAGGAAATCGCGTAATCTCGTCTCTAATTTGATAGAATGAAAAAGACGGGCAAGCCATCAGGTTTGCCCGTTTTGTATACATACGCTGAAAGGGTGTTCATATGGAACTGATTCGTTGGAACGACCTGTCCGGATTTGAAGAACGTGTCATGCCCTACCTGCTCGAACATGAGGCCGAAAACAGCTTGATGATCGGCGTGCTCGATGCCATCAAGCAAGGCCGGTACGAGACGTATCATCAACTGACGGTCGAAGAGGACGGTGAGGTGCTCGCGATCCTGCAAGTCACGCCACCTCATCCGCTCAACTATGTGCTCGTGAAGCCGGAGCGTGAGGATGACGTCATCCGTTTCCTCGTCCCTGAACTGATGGAGAGCGGTATCCCGTTCACCGAAGTCGTCTCTCAAGCCGACCAGGCGATGAACTTCTACACCGTCTGGTACATCCTGACGGCGCGCGAGCCAAAAGTATTCATGGAGCAAGGCCTGTATCGCCTCGACCGCGTCAATGACATCCCGCTCGCAGAAGGATCGATGCGGCCGGCGACCGAGCACGATGAGACGTTCCTCGTGAAGGCGTATAACGCGTTCGAAAAGGAAACTGGTCTTCCGGCCTCCTCGAAAGACGAGGCCCGGCACAAAATCGCCGTCATGCTCGACAAGCACGAAGTGTACGTCTGGGAAGTCGAAGGCGAGGTCGTCTCCTGCGCGAAGAAGTCGCGTGAGACAGCGAACGGGGTCACCGTCTCGTTCGTCTACACGCCGAAAGCGTTCCGCAAGCGTGGCTATGCCCGCTCGCTCGTCGCCGAGCTGAGCCGAGAGCTCCTGACGACGAAACAATATTGCACGCTCTATACGGATTTGAGCAACCCGACATCGAACAAGATTTACAAAGAAGTCGGCTATCAAAAAATCTTCACCTCGGCGTGGATTCGATTGCCTAGCTGATTTGATGCGCCTCCCCTATACTGTAGGTGGAGGCGATTTTTGATGAACAGATTATTCGGTTGGTGGCAACGTATCCCGAGCCGGATCCGGATGACCGTCTTGACGCTTGTCACGCTCGCCGTGCTCGGCTATATGGTGTTTCTCGGGGGCCGGAGCATGCTTGACGACCCGAACCGGGACACGCTCTGGCTGAGCGTCATCGGTGCCGCCCTACTAACCTTTATCGCGTATAAGGCAACAAAAAAGTGATCGACGCGTTCGTCGATCACTTTTTGTATAGGCTTAGAAGAATGAAGCTGGGTTGACCGTGCTGCCCGCGCTCGAAGATGAGTACGAGTAACCGCCACGGTGGATTTCGAAGTGCAAGTGTGAACCTGTCGAGTTCCCTGTGCTACCCATCGCTCCGATGTTTTGACCTTGTGTCACACGTTGACCGGCCGATACCGATACCGAGCTCATGTGTGCGTAGACTGTCGTCCAAACTTGACCGTTCAAGACGTGCGTGATGATGACGTGGTTCCCGTAAGCGCCACCCCATCCGGCACGTGTGACCGTACCTGTTTGGGCTGCGTTGATCGGTGTGCCGACCGGTGCTGCGATATCAAGTCCGTTGTGGAACGAGTAGCCGTTCGCACCGCTTGCCGCGCCCCATCCTTGTGAGAGACGACCGTTCGCTGGACGTTGGAACATACCGCCGCTCGCTGGAACAGATGCCGCTGCCGAAGCTGTCGGTGTGCTTGCCGCGCTAGCGCCCGTGTTTGATGCTTGTTGTTTCTTCGCAGCCGCTGCTGCCGCTGCCGCACGTTTCGCTTCTTCAGCCGCACGACGTTGTGCTTCCATTTCAGCTTTGATGGCTTTCTCTTGCGCTTTGAGTGTCGACTCCATTTCCTGGAGGCTCATCAATTTCGATTCGAACTTCACTTTCTCAGCGTTGAGTTTCTTAATCTTCGCTGCGCGCTCTTTCATTTTCTTGTTGAGCGTCTTTTGACGTTGTTCGAGTTCTTCTTTTTGTTTCACGAGAGCATCGCGCTCGGCTTTCAACTCAGCTTGCGCTGCAGCCAATTTTTCTTTCGTCGCTTGATACTCTTCGAAGATTTGTTTGTCGTTCTCTTGAATCGTACCTGCCGTGATCATGCGTGTGAGCAAGTCACCGAAGTCTTTCGATCCGAAGATGAACTCCGCCCAGTCGATTGAGCCGCCGCCATTTTTTTGCATCGTGGCCATGCGCTCTTTCATGAGCTCTTCTTGTGCCTTCATTTTCGCTTCATATTGCTTGATCTGCTTTTGAAGGGCTGCAATTTTTTGTTGTGTCGCACGAATCTCAGCTTTCTTTTGCGCGACGTCGTTGATGACGTCTTGGAGTTCAGCATCTAACTTGTTGATTTCTTGCTGCTCTTTGCTGATCGCCTGTTCACGTTTTTTGATCGAGGCGTTCGCTTTGCTCTGTTCACTGTTATTCTGTTGTTGCTGCTGTTGCACCTTTTTCTGCTTGTCCGTAAGTGACGCTGCATAGCCAGGTGTCGTGCCGCTAATGAGAAGAGCTCCTAAAGTGACGGTTGCTGCAAGTTTCTTCAAGTTAACCAATGTGCTTCCCTCCGCTGAGTTCTCTGAATTTCTATATAAAATAGATCGCATAAGTTATAAGGCGAAATTCGTTATCGCTCTGAGACTCATTATAGCAATCTAAACCTAAAGTTATTTTACACTTATATTTCATTCCCGTTACATTGACCTCTTTTAGGTTTTATCCGTTTAAAAATGGGGGTATAGATCGGTTTTGCATTACTTCATGTCACAAAAACGTTATAAATAAAAAAGAAAAGCACTTCATGAAAGCGCTTTTCAAATAACTACCTATACGATTTTTTTACTACCTCGGAGCCACGAACCCCGATCGTGACCGATTATGACGTCTTTGTTTGAAAAGCAGAAATCCGCCGATGAGGAGGATGCCGCAGGCGGCACCAAAGCTGTCGAGCATGACGTCTTGAATGAGCGGCGTGCGCTCGGGCGTCAAGCTTTGATGGAACTCATCAAAGATGGCGACCGTGTTCGCGAGCGCCCAGGCGAACAAGAGTGTCAGCCCGGCATGGAGTCGCGTGCGCGACACCGCTTTGACGAGAAGGGCCCCGAGGGCGAAGAAGACGGTGAAGTGCGCCGCTTTCCGAATCAAGAACTCGATCAAGCCGGCGCTCCCTTTCGCCTCGAGCGATACCGGTCCTCCGGCGTACTCGAAGTCGACGGTCGAAAGGACGGGCTCGGCCCACGTCCAATCGATGCGTTCGAGCGGTGAGACGATGCTCTGGTCCGAATATGGGGTCGCGCTCGAGAAGAATAAGCCAATCAGGATCAATCCGATCCATATAAATTCATTTTTCAATATGTACATGACACCTTTCCTTTCTACAACGAGTTTCATTATACGTCGTCCCATCCGTCTTCAGGTAACAACGACATCATCGTTTCGTGACAATTTGATTGCGGGCAACCGATTCAAAGTCGTGTCTTGAAATCCCACTTGGTATAATAAAGAAAAAAAGGGGGAATCAGCATGATTTATCAATATGAAGCGGCCGACATGAACGGCAAGCTCCAACCGCTATCGAAATATGAAGGAGATGTCCTATTGATCGTCAACACGGCGAGCAAATGCGGTTTCACCCCGCAGCTCGACGGCCTCGAGAAACTATATGAACGTTATCAAGGCCGAGGGTTCCATATCCTCGGCTTCCCGTGCAACCAGTTCGGCAATCAAGACCCGGGATCGAACGAGGAGATCAACGAGTTCTGTCAATTGAACTACGGCGTGACGTTCCCGATGTTCGCCAAGGTCGACGTGAACGGCAAGGACGCCCACCCGCTCTTCCAATACTTATCGAAAGAAGCTCCAGGCCTGCTCGGCTCGAAGACGATCAAATGGAACTTCACGAAGTTCCTCGTCGACCGGAACGGCAACGTCATCGAGCGATTCTCGCCGCAGACGACGCCGGACGAAATCGAGACGGCCGTCAAACGCCTGTTATAAGTCAAAGGATGGTCCGCCGCAAGCCGGCAGGCCATCCTTTTTTTAGCGCGGCGTGATGAAATTGATCGTATAGAACGGGCTCGCCTCCTCATTGTAGACGAGACCGACCGATACGTGCGTGAAGCCATCTTTCAAGATGTTCTCCCGGTGGCCGAGCGAGTTCATCAGTCCCCAGTGGGCGTGAAAGACGCTCATCTGCCCCATCGCCAAGTTCTCGCCGGCGAGGGAGTAGGCGATGCCGGCCTCGTTCATCCGCTCGAACGGGTCGCGGCCTTCAGGGTCGGTATGGCTAAAGAAATTGTGCCGGGCCATGTTCTCACTATGGGCACGCACGACCGGTAACAGCGGTTCATAGTCGGCGAGCGCCGACAGGCCGAACTTCTGGCGGTCCCAGTTCACGAGCATCCGCATCAACTGCTCGTTCGCGACGAGATTGTCTTCCGACACATCACCGTAATAGCCGTCACTCGACTCCTCGACGTCCTGGTCGACCGTGAGCACAGCTTTTAGCTTGTCGTCGTCGTGTTGATCGAAGAAAAGCGTCACGTAGTCATCGTTCATGGCGTAGACCTTAAAGGACGGGTCGTCCGGAATCAAATAACGTTTCAGTCCTTTATTATAAGACTTGACCTCATCGAAGCCGATTTGCTCGACTTGTTGTCGTGTCGTCTCGCCCACGATGAGCCCTTCAAAGATGCTGCCCGTCTCGAACTGATACTGGCCTTGCTTCGACCCGTCGGCATCAATCAATTCGAGGCTACGGTCGCCGCTCTTCTCGAGCAAGTACCAGTGGTGCCCGGCATATTGGCTCGTGAAGCGCGGGGCGTCGGTCGAGCGTTCTTGCTCCTCCGCCACTTCCGTCGACTTCACTTGAATGCTCGTCGGCGCCGACACGTTTGGCACTTCAAATTTCCAGGCCGCATACATGCCGAAGGCGAGCAATAAAATCACTAGTTTACGAAACATCGCGTCTCCTTTCGAAAACCTACTCCTCTCGCTCACCGAACGCACGCAACCGCGCCTTGATGTCGATGAGCATCTCCATATAAGCGACATACGTCGCCTCATCTATATTCAGCATACCACTCACTTTGAGCGGTACCTCCTCGGCCTGCTTACGCAATGCGCTCCCAGACGGCGTGAGTGACAACAGGACACGGCGCTCGTCGTCGGTCGCCCGCACTTTCTCTACATAACCGATTTGAATGAGCCGTTTGACGAGCGGTGACAATGTGCCCGAATCAAGCGTGAGCCGCTCCCCGAGCTGTTTCAAATCGATATTGTCCTCTTCCCATAAAACGAGCATGACCAAGTACTGGCTATATGTCAGGTTTAACGGCGCCAAGATTGGGCGATATAATCTTGTAAGCTCTTTTGAAGCGGTATAGAGCTGAAAACAGATCTGATGCTCTAATGTTAACGAACTTTTCATAGTATTTCCTCCGGCTATAGTCTTAGGACAAGCATATCATTTGATTATCTGTTTGACTGCTCTATAATTAGATTGTGCACAACTTAATTGCCTAAAAACGAAATGGAGGAATTGAATCATGAAACCATTATTCACAGCTTCTGCAACTGCAATTGGTGGCCGCGAAGGTCGCGTCACATCGTCGGACGGCGTCATCGACTTGAACGTTTCGATGCCTGGCTCAAAACACGCGGACGAAGCGACGAACCCAGAGCAATTGTTCGCAGCAGGTTATGCGGCATGTTTCGGTAGCGCCTTGAACCTCGTTATCGGCAAAGAACGTATTAAAACAGATGGCTCGAACGTCACAGGACACGTGACGCTCAACCAAGACGATGAAGGCTTCTTCATCTCGGTCGAACTCGAAGTCGAAATCAAAGGTGTCGACCAAGCGACGGCGGAACGTCTCGTCGAAGCGGCACACCAAGTTTGCCCGTACTCGAAAGCGACACGCGGCAATGTCGACGTCAAATTGACAGCTAAAGCAGCATAATCCGATGGCCCGCTTCCGAGCGGGCTTTTTTTTGCGTCTCCCTACTCTACAGAGTAGAATGAAGAAACGAACGATTCATCGAAAGGAGGCGGACGATGTTCAAAGGTAAACGCAAATATGTGACAATCGGCGTCGGGGTCGCATTCCTCTTCGCCGCTTTCTATAATGGTCTGACCATCCGAAACTACGCAGTCGAGTCTGACAAAATCGCATCGGGACAATCGTTCCGGGTCGTCCTGTTGTCCGATTTGCATGGCTACTCGTACGGGGACGACCAACGCGTCTTAATTGACAAGGTGCGGGAACAAGAACCAGACTTGATCGCCCTACCCGGCGATATTCTCGACCGCTTTCGCTCACCCGACGCCTCCTTCGAATTGATTGAAGGATTGCAAGGTATCGCGCCGATGTATTTCGTGACCGGTAACCATGAGATTGACGGATCGGACGATTTCGTCCGTCATGACGTCAAAGACGTGTTCCGCTCCTATGGCGTGACGGTGCTCGAGAACGAGGTGGTCTCGGTCAACGTCAACGGCGTTGACATTCTCGTCGGCGGGCTCGAAGACCCGCTCCGAACGTACACCGAAAATATCCATGCGAGATGGGAAGAGACGGCGTTGACTTCGCTAGGCGATGTCGATACGGAGACGGCGTTCAGTCTATTGTTGTCACACCGGGCCGAACAGGTCGAGACGTACGCCGCCTTGCCGTTCGACCTCGTCCTATCGGGCCATGCCCACGGCGGTCAGGTACGCATCCCGTATCTATTGAACGGACTGTACGCGCCGGACCAGGGCTTCTTTCCGAAGTATGCCGGCGGTCTGTACGAGCACGAGTCGTTCACTCACGTCATCGGGCGCGGCTTCAACTATAGCGTTAGCGTACCACGTGTATTCAATCCACCGGAGATTGTCGTCATCGACGTCACTGGGACCGGGGCTCCTCAGTGAGCCCCTTTTCCTATTTTCCCCAAAAACCGGATTCGCATGCGTGTGAAACGGGTAGAATACTCTTGTTGTGACTTACCTGTTTTCAAAAAAAGGAGGAAGTGAACATATGCGTGCTGTCACCTATCAAGGAGCAAAGAACATCGAGGTCAAGGACGTGAAAGACCCGGAGATTGAGAATCGGGAAGAGATTATCGTCAAAATTACCTCAACGGCCATCTGCGGATCAGATTTGCACATCTACTTAGGCAATATGCCGACGCGACACGGCTACGTCATCGGCCACGAGCCGATGGGCATCGTCGAGGAAGTCGGACCGGATGTCACGAAAGTGAAAAAAGGCGACCGGGTCGTCTTGCCGTTCAACGTCTCATGCGGCCATTGTTTCTATTGCGAGAACGACATGGAAAGTCAGTGTGACAATTCGAACCACGCCCCGCATACGGACGCGGGCGGCTACTTTGGATTCACCGAGCAATTCGGGAACCATCCTGGGGGGCAGGCCGAGTATTTGAAAGTACCATATGGAAACTTCATGCCGCTCGTCATCCCGGAGTCGTGCGAACTCGATGACGAGGCGCTTCTCTTCCTCTCCGACGTCATCCCTACGGCGTGGTGGAGTTTGGACAGTTCCGGGATGAAAGCCGGCGACACGGTCGTCGTCCTCGGCTCAGGGCCCGTTGGCCTGATGACCCAAAAGCTCGCCTGGGTGCGCGGGGCGAAACGCGTCATCGCCGTCGACCCGGAATTGTATCGCTTGAACCGTGCCAAACTGTCAAACAACGTTGAGACCGTCCTCATGAAAGACCCGGTCGACACGGGCAAATACATTTATGAGATCACGAACGGCGGGGCCGACGTCGTCATCGACTGTGTCGGCTTCGACGGCAAGATGTCCCCGATCGAGAAAGTCGAGCAAAAGTTGATGGTCCAAGGCGGCACGCTCAGCGCCATCAAAGTCGCCAAAGAAGCGGTCCGGAAGTTCGGGACGGTCCAATTGACCGGGATTTATGCGATGAACTATAACCAGTTCCCACTCGGCGACTTCTTCACCCGCAACGTCAGCATCCGGACTGGACAAGCGCCAGTCATCCACTATATGCCTGAGCTGTTCCAGATGATCGTCGACAAGAAGTTCGACCCGACCGACATCATCACGCATCGCCTGCCACTCGAACAGGCGGCGGATGCCTACAAAATCTTTAACGACCATTTAGATGACTGTGTCAAAGTCGTTTTAAAGCCATAACGAAAGCGGTCCCCGACTTCTGTCAGGGACCGCTCGTTCGTTTACCAAATCGTCCGTTTGTCACAACACTGTGCTTCACGTTCGATTTGAACGGTCGATCGCTCGAACGTGGCGAACTGGCGGATGCGTTCCGTCACGTCACGCAAGACGCGCTGGTCGTCCGTGTCCGCCTCGATGATGACGTGGCACGTGACGGCGAGTTCGTTCGATGAAATCGACCAGACGTGCAAGTCATGGACTTCTGTGACCCCGTCCACGCCTCCGAGTTCTCGTTGCATCGCCACGACATCGACTTGGTCAGGTGTCCCTTCCATCAAGATGTGAATCGCCTCCCTCGTCACCCGGTAGCCGCTGAGCAAGATGAGCACAGCGACGAACAGGCTCGCAATCGGATCGGCGAGCGTCCACCCGAACGCCATAATCAACAATGCCGCCGTGATGGCCCCGACCGAGCCGAGCAAATCACCGAACACGTGCAGCAGCGCACTGCGGACGTTCAAATTGTCACGCTCTCCCCGCATGAGCAGCCACGCCGCGAGCACGTTGACGAGTAGCCCGATAATCGCGACCGTGAGCATACCGCCGCTTAAAATCTCAGGCGGTGCGAACAAACGCTGATACGCCTCGATGATGATATAGATGGAAATGACGAGCAACGTCAAACCGTTGACGAACGCCGCCAAAATCTCGAAGCGTCGATAGCCGAACGTCCGCTCCGGCGTCGCCTGCCGTGCCCCGAACCGGACGGCGAGGAAACTGAGCCCGAGCGCGGCCGCGTCGCTGAGCATATGGCCCGCGTCCGACAAGAGCGCCAAACTGTTCGTCCACAATCCGCCGATGACCTCGACGACCATGAACGTCGCAATCAGGACGAAGGACCAGAATAATGCCCGTTGATTCGTCGTATGATGATGGTGATGGTCGTGTCCGTGATGATCGTGATGTGCGCCCATTGTTTCTCCCCCTCTCCCTATTAGTGTATACCTTTCAACCCTAACATTCAAACTTTCATTTGAATGAATGCTTAAAAACAATCGTCGAGAGGATGTCCTCTCGACGATCGTCGTTATTTCTGTTCGAGCCGGACCCGCATGACGCCGTCATATGGGAACAGTTTCAACTGGCGGGTCTCGCCTTCATACCAACTGCCGGCGTTTTGGCTGCTCGTCGCCGTCACGTCAGGCGTCGCGACCGCTTGGCGGTCCCAATCGATTGCCTTCACTTGTTGGTCACGTACCATCAAGAAGAAGCCGTCATAGAAGTGATATTCGTTCACTTGATCACGCTGGACCGCCTTCGGGGCACCGAGTTTGGCTCGGACGCTCTCGATGTCTTGGCCGAGCACGTCAAGTGTCGAAGCATCCGCCGCCGGGACGACGCTTTTCCATGCCTCGGTCACGTCGTCATCGGAGACGCTCGTCGCTTCCGTCGTCACTTGCGCTTCTGTCACCCAGCCGGTCGTCCGTTCATTCAATTGAAGCTTGACGAAACCGCTGACGGCCTCGAGCTGTTTGAACCGGTCACCGAGGTCGGCCTCATACATGACCGTCACGCGGTCATCGGCGAACACTTTCGTATACGGTGCCGCGATATAGACGTACGTTCCTGCTGATTCGTCGGACTCCGCTTCTGGCTCGCCCTCTTCTGCCGCCTCTGATTCATTGTTGACCGACTCGGTCGCGATGTCGTCTGTCTCCGGCACCGCCGACTTCTTCGTGTCCATGAGGGCCGCGAAGGCGATGACGCCGACGAGTGAAACAATCAATGCGAGGACCGTCACCGTTTGCCATAGTCGCTTCCGTTTCCGTGACGCCGCCCGTGATGCCCGAACTTCTTCTTTCATATTATTCCACCCCTATTTGTTTCGTCTGTCCTGTTCCGATTCGGCAAGGGGGATGCCGTTTCCTGCTTCGTCGAAGAAAATGTGTGGCTCACTCGTCAACGTCTCGAGCGTCTGCAGCGTCGCATCGACATCGACCGGCGGCGCGGCTTCTCCCGATTCGAGGACACGCACCGTCTCCCCGAGCTCAATCGTCCGGTCCGTCAAGCGGTGAAACGTCCGGTCATGCGAGATGAGAATCAATCCACCTCGATACACCTCGAGCGCGGCCTCGATTTGTTCCCGTGTGGCCACGTCCAAATAGTTCGTCGGCTCATCGAGGGCGAGCAGGTCCGCGTCCGAGAAGTACAAGATGAGAAAGGCGATCCGGCATTTCTCGCCCATGCTTGCCTCTCGGATTGGCTTATATACCTCATCGCGGCGGAACAAGAAGTGGGCGAGCAGCGTCCGCGCTTCCGTCTCGGTGATGTCACTCTCGGCCAGGAGTGCGTCGAGCAACGTTCCTTCTGCTGGCAGTCGGGCGAGCGTCTGTGAGAAGTAACCGATTTTCAGTTTCGGATGACGCTTGACGTCCCCCACGTCCGGGACGAGTTCACTAATCAATAGTTTTAACAGCGTCGTCTTCCCGCTCCCGTTCGGCCCGACGATGGAGATGCGGTCACCCCGGTTCACCGTGAACGAGAGCTGTTCAAAGATTGGCTCGTCATAACCGAACGAGACGTTATCTACCTCAATCCACGTCTTCGCCTCGAGCGGGTCGGCTTGAAAGCGGACCGAGATGTGGGCCGCCTCTTTCGGACGGTCCGGTCGTGCCGCTTCGAGCTGTTCGAGTTTTCGTTCCCGGGCCTTCATCTTGATGGCGAGGTTCGCCGCGCCTTTTTGGGCGCCCGGACTTCGCACGCTCGCCGTCGCCTTCGCTTTCAAATGCCAGCCCTTGTATTGGGCGATCATGTCGAGCAGTTCTGACTTCCGCGCCATATAGCGAGCATGGGCCCGTTCGTCGCGTACCCGTTCTTCAGCTTTCTGATGTTTATACGCCGTATAATTGCCCGGATAGCGGACGATCGTCCCCTCATCTAGCTCGAGGATGACCGTCGCGACGTCATCGATGAACTGACGGTCGTGAGAGATGGCGAGTACCGTCCCCGGAAACTCGTTCACCCAGCGTGTCAGCCATTCAATCGAATCCAAATCGAGATGGTTCGTCGGTTCGTCGAGCAAGACGATGTCGACGTGTCGCATCGTGAGCCGCGCGAGTTGGACCCGTGTCTGTTCACCGCCGCTCAACTCACTGAGTCGGCTCGTCTCATGCCCATCAAGACCGAGCCGTTTGAGTGCTTGCCTCGCCTCCAGTTCGAGCCCGAAGGCTTCGGTCGCGATTGCTTCGTCATACGCCTCGAGCACGCGCTCCGAATCACCGGATGTGACGGCAACGTATAAGGCATACCGCGCGGAGTCGCCTTGCATGACGTAGTCGAGCGCGGTCGTTTCCCCGTCAAACACCGTCTGTTCGACGACACCGACCGTGCCCAAGACATCAATCACGCCCGACTGTGGGGACAGCTCACCGACGAGCAGCTTGAATAGCGTCGTCTTGCCGGACCCGTTCTGGCCGAACAAGATCGCCCGTTCGCCAGCTGCAACGTCGAACGAGACGTTATCGAATAATGGTTGCCGGTCGTGGTCGAACCGGACTTGCTTCATACTTAACATATTGTTTCACCTCGCTAATTTGTCCGATACGCGATGAAACAAAAAACACCATCCGCAACGTGCGGTGGTGTGAAGAGCTCCGGTCAAGCGGAAAGAAGGGTTACCCCCTAAGCCTGAAATTGGACACACTTCACCCGTGACTGTTCGTGCGAACAGTGATGATTCGTTTCATCAGTTGAGTGAGTGTGACTTTTTCATGGCACGCGGTACCTTCCTTTCCTAATCTACTGTCACCGTATCAAATTGAAAGCGGATTCGCAAGCGTTGACCCACAATCTCCCACTTTTTCTACACCTTCCGGCGGATGCGAGGGCGTCGGTCGAGCGGTATGATTAAACCATCTTAGATGATGAGGTGATGATGATGCGATTACGTAACCTACTCGTCCCGAGCGCCGTCTTGGCGAGCGTCGGTACGTTCTTATATACGCGATTGAAACGAAGACTGCCTCGTCCGGTCTTTAAAGTCCCGGCGTCCAAACCGGACCTCGCCTCGTTCGATGAGACGATGGTCAGTGCCACCTGGGTCGGCCATTCGACCGTGCTCATCCATTGGTACGGGTTGAAAATTTTGACCGACCCGGTGTTCTCAAACCGAATCGGGGTCCACGTCGGCCCGGTCACGTTCGGCATGAAACGCCACACCGCGCCTGCCCTCTCCATCGAGGAGATCGGGCACGTCGACGTCATCTTGCTCAGCCACGCCCATATGGATCACTTCGACCATAAGAGCCTGAAGCGGCTCATCACCCGCGACACGGTCGTCATCTCGGCACCGGGCACGAGCAAGCTGTTGCGCAAATACCCGAGCCTGCAGACGCTCGAGATGCATCCACACGACAAGTTGACGCTCGCGAACGGGCTTCACGTCCAAGCCGTCCCCGTCGCCCATTGGGGCAATCGTTTCCCGTGGGACAAACATATGGGGTATAACGGCTACGTCTTGAAATACAAAGGCGTCCGCATGCTGTTCGCCGGGGACACAGCGTACACCGAGTCGTTCAACGGGCTCGCCAACAAAGAACCGATCGACCTCGCCTTCTTCCCGATTGGCGCCTATCAACCGGAATCGTTCGAGGAGGCACATTGCACCCCCGAACAGGCGTGGACGATGTTCAAACAGAGCGGCGCGAAACGTTTCTTCCCGATGCATTGGGACACGTTCGTCTTATCGTACGAACCGGTCGAGGAGCCGTATGAACGCCTCGTCGCCGCAGCCAAACTCGAACGTGACCAAATCGTGATCAAGGCGCACGGCGAAAGCATTCGGCTGTAGCTTTCGCTTTCACTTCCGTCCGATTTTCGGTAACGTAAGAGTTAAGAGGGAGGGAATCAATATGGAATGGGCAACACTCAACAATGATGTGAAACTGCCGATGGTCGGGCTCGGGGTGTACAAAGTGGAAGACGGCGCGGTCACGGTCGATACGGTCAAAGCGGCGCTCGATACCGGCTATCGCTTGATTGACACGGCCGCCATCTATCAGAACGAGGAAAGCGTCGGCCAAGCGATTCGCGAATCCGGTGTCCCGCGGGAAGACATCTTCGTGACGACGAAGCTATGGAACGAGTTCCACGGTTTCGACGAGGCGCTCCAAGCGTTTCAGGACAGCCTCGACCGGCTTGGTCTCGAGTATGTCGACTTGTTTTTGATTCACTGGCCGATGCCGCGCTTCGGCAAGTTCGTCGAGACGTATAAGGCGCTCGAACAATTGTATGAAGAAGGCAAGGTCCGGGCCATCGGTGTCTCGAACTTTGAGATTAGCCACCTCGAGCAGATCATCCAGTCGTGCTCGATCGTCCCGGCGGTGAACCAAGTCGAGATCCACCCATACTTGTCCCAAAAAGAGTTGATCGCATTCTGCCAACGGTACGATATTCAAATCCAGGCGTGGAGTCCGCTCATGAAAGGACGCGAGGCGCTCGAAGATCCAGTCATCAACGAGATCGCGGCCAAGCATGGGAAGTCGCCGGCTCAGGTCATCCTGCGTTGGCACTTACAGAACGGCGTCGCCGTCATCCCAAAATCGGTCACGCCGAGTCGGATTCGCGAGAATATAGAGGTGTTCGACTTCACGTTGACGAAAGAAGAGATGCACGCGATCGACGGACTCAACCGAAACGAACGGACCGGGTCTGACCCGAACGAGATGCACAAAATCCACTACTGAGGAGAGATAAGACATGTTCAAAAAACTAGCTTCTGATTTGACGGGATTCAGCGATATCGGTGAAGTCATCGACCCGCAAGACTTCGATAAGGCGGATTCAGATGATTACGTCCTCCATGAGGACAACGAGAAGATTTACTTCTTAATCAAGTCGAAATCAGACGAATATTGCTTTACGAACTTGGCGATGATTCACCTCGACGGGACGAGTGCAATGAGCTCGAAGCGCGTCCTCTATCGCTATCCGTACGCCCACTTCCCGCTCAACAGCGTCATGTTCGAGACGGCCGGTACGGTCGACATGGACGTCGAAATCAAGTTCACCATCGGCGACAAGCCGTATTCGATTGACGTGAACAAGAAACAAATCGAGCATGTGAAAGACTTGTATAAATCGCTCCTCGCCATCGCCGAGAAACAGCGCGAAGGTCGCAAGATGATGGAGTACGCCAACGCGTCACTCACGCATTCGGTGTCGATTTTGAGCGGGCTGCGTCAAGGCGATATGAACGTCGCCGCGACGTTCAAGGAATTGAACGAACAGAGTTTCGATTGGCTCAAAGGCCACTATCACGAGTGGAACCGCAAAGACTTCGGTGATGTGTTCGAGAAATATATCAACAACTAAAAACATGGCCCTCGATTCGTCTCTGAATCGGGGCCATTTTCATTTACTTTCATCAATCAACTGTTCGGCGAGCCGTTGAAACAAATGGCTCATGTGCACGGCCGAGGCGATGGCAAGCGACTGTTGGATGCCGTTCGCCTCGTTCGTCCGCACGTTGGCTAGGAGCGTCTCGGCCTGTGCCTCGAACGCCTGCATGTTCTGCTCCTTCTGCACCTGGTACGCATCATAGAAGTCCTCGAGCGAGAAGCCCTCGTCCGACTCGTTCAACGGCCGGAGCGTCTCTTTGATGTCGTTGATCGAGAGCAACCCTTTCATCTCGTAAATCAGGCTGAGCAACATCAAGTGCTCGTTCGTGTACTTCTTGTTTTTGACGGGGTGGAACAGCTTGCCCTTGGCGTAGTTATTGATCATCGTCTTCGTCAAAATCGTCTCGTCGTCACTGCGTTTCATCTTACCGTAATGTTGCTCGAACAACTGGATGACCTGATCCATATATAAGTCGATTGTCGGGAGCACCTGCTTCGGGAGCGTCCCTTCCGTCTCTATAATCTCGTGCGGTTTCATTGAATCACCTCCCCTTCAGTATACGGACAAACCGGATTTGTCGAAACAAAAACCTTGTTGTTATTTCGTATACAGCTTATCATGTAGTTATGGATACTACATGACGTGATAAGGAGTGTTTTACATGAATTCGATTTTTCGGGAACCGATTAACGCACTGACCCATTTGGCCGGGGCCGTGCTCGCGTTCGTCGCGTTGATTGCGATGACGGTGAAAGCGTCACTGCTCGGCGAGCCGCTCGCCATCATGGCCGCGATTTTGTTCGGCATCAGCCTCGTCTTCCTCTATTTGTCGTCCGGTCTGTACCACAGCATCATCGCCTCACCGAACGTCATCGCCTTCTTCCGAAGAATCGATCATGCGATGATTTACGCCTTGATTGCCGGGACGTATGCCCCGCTCACGTTGCTCGCGCTCGAGGGACCGACGCGCTGGGTGCTGTTCGGCACCGTCCACGCACTCGCCTTGTTCGGCATCGTCTTCAAGCTCGTCTGGTTCCACGCCCCGCGCTTTCTGTCGACAGCGCTCTATATCGGCATGGGTTGGTTATCGGTCTTCTTCATCGGACCGCTCCATAACGTCATCGGCAACGCCGGCATCTTCTGGCTCATCCTTGGTGGCGTCATGTACACGATTGGCGGACTCATCTACGGCTTCAAGCCGAAGTTCGTCAACTGGCGCGGTTGGGGCTTCCACGAGGTATTCCACTTGTTCATCTTGTTCGGTAGCTTCGCCCACTTCGTCTGCGTGTTCTGGTATGTCTTCTAAGCCCTCCTCGTGAGGGCTTTTTTTCGTGAGCACATTGATTTACTTCGAATTCAAGACATCCTACACTGACTATAGGAGGGATTCACTATGAAAATTGAAGTTTGGTCAGATTACGTCTGCCCGTTCTGTTATATCGGCAAGCGTCGTTTAGAAGAAGCGCTTGAGCAGTTCCCGCACGCGGACAACGTCGAAGTGGAGTTCAAGAGCTTCGAGCTCGACCCGAACGCCCCGACGACGGACTCACGCTCGATTTACGAAGTGCTCGCCAAGAAATACAGCATGCCACTCGAGCAGGCGAAAACGACGACGGCACAAGTCGCCGCCCAAGCCCGCACGGTCGGTCTCGACTACGATTTTGACAACATGGTCGTCACCGGCACGCTCGACTCGCACCGCTTGACGCACTATGCGAAAACGGTCGGCAAAGAGAAAGCCTTGTCGGAAGCGCTCCTCAAGGCGTACTTCGTCGATGCGAAACATATCGGCGACCACGACATCCTCGTCGAGATCGCGACGAGTGTCGGACTCGATGCTGACGCCGTGAAAGACGTGCTCGCTTCAGACGTGTACACGGAAGATGTCCGTGCTGAAGAGAAACGCGCGAGCGACCTCGGCATCACCGGCGTCCCGTTCTTCGTATTCGACAACAAATACGGCGTCTCTGGCGCGCAGCCGACCGAGGCGTTCACGCAAGTGCTCGAGAAGACGTGGGCTGAATCGGCACCGACGCTTCAAGTGCTTTCGGGCGGTGCGACGTGCACGGATGACAACTGCGATATTTGATGTTAAATGAATAAAAGCAAAGCATTCGCCCATATTTGGACGAATGCTTTTTTGTTAATTTAAATCTTTCATCATATCCTCAAATGAAACGGTTTCAGGACGTTCTTTATGCCTACGCATTGCTTCGTTGTAAAATTTCGAATCGAGTTCATTCTCGATACGTTCAAAGACAGTGTCTCGAACGAGAGTCGAGAGGGACAGGTTCTTAGACTTCGCATACGCTCTAATCAGACGCTCGTCTTCTTCGTTGAGTTCAAAAGATATCGTTCTCATACAATCGACCTCCTAAATGGAACATTGTATTACAAAATGGAAATGTTCATGTAGTCAAAACTTATATCTCTCGGAAGCCGAATCCCGGCTTCTTTTTTGTAGCTTTCTAAATCGTTCTGAAGGATACTTATTATCATCTGATAAGAATCGAGGACTTAACCATATGTGGAAAAATCGCAACGTCTGGATCATCTTGACCGGGGAGTTCGTAGCCGGTCTCGGGCTTTGGCTCGGCATCATCGGTAACTTGGAGTTCATGCAGGAAAAAGTACCGTCTGACTTCGTCAAAGCGCTCATCCTCGCCGGCGGCTTGCTCGCCGGGGTCGCCATCGGGCCGCTCGCCGGCCGCCTGACCGACCAAGGCTCGAAAAAGAAAATCATGCTCATCTCGAGCGTCGTCCGGGCGCTGAGCGTCTTGTTCATGTTCGTCGCTATCGAGACCGGAAGCGTCCTCTGGATGGTCATCTTCCTCGTCTTCCTGCAAGGGTCGGCCGCGTTCTATTTCCCGGCGCTCCAGGCGGCGATTCCGCTCATCGTCAAGGAACGGGAACTTCTCGCCTTGAACGGGATTCATATGAACGTGTCGACGCTATCCCGGGTCATCGGGACGGCCATCGCCGGGATCTTGCTGACGCTCATCTCGCTCCGGGACGTGTATGCGCTCTCGCTCGTCGCCTATCTGCTCCTCGCCGTGGCGACGTGGTTCTTGAACATCGATGAGACGGTCGCTCCGTCCGGGAAGAAAGTCGACAAGTCGTCCGGCGGGTTCAAGGACGTCTTCCCGATCATCAAGTCGATTCCGGTCATCTTCATGACGCTCGTCATGACGCTCATCCCGCTCCTCTTCATCGGCGGGTTCAACCTGCTCGTCATCAACATTAGCGAGTTGCAGGATTCGACGGCCATCAAGGGATGGATTTATACGGCCGAAGGGATTGCCTTCATGGCCGGTGCCTTCCTCATCAAGCGGATCGGTGAGAAGTTCTCGGTGTTCTCCATCTTATTCACATTCTCGTTCTTGATCGGCGTCGCCCAGCTCATGCTCTACTTCGCCGACATCCCAGCCGTCTCGATTGCGGCGTTCGTCTTGTTCGGCTTCTCGGTCGGCTGCTTCTTCCCGACCGCGGTGACGATTTTCCAGACACGGATGCCAAAAGACTATCACGGCCGCTTCTTTTCGTTCCGGAACATGCTCGACCGCATCGTCTTCCAAGTCGTGTTGCTCGTCACCGGCTTCTTCCTCGACTTGATCGGCTTACAGCTCATGGTCGTCATGTTCGGGATTAGCTCGATTCTCATGACGGGAGCATTCCTCGTCTATACGCGTAAACACAAACTTCATATCGAGACGGACGAGGCCGAACGCCTCTCTTCGTAAAAAAACAAGCGCTGACCGAATTTGGTCAGCGCTTGTTCGTGTCCTCTATGTCACGCCACCATTCACGCGTGTCGTTTCGTCCGTCGAGCGTGATCCGTTCCCCGATCACCGGTGTGAGCACATCCTCGCGCGGCAACAGGCCGACCATCTGTTCGGCCGGGTCGAACCAGGCGTGGAACGATAACGTGAACGCGCCCCAGTGAATCGGGAGCACCTTGTCGGCTCGGACGTCACGGAACGCCTGTGCCGTCTCACTCGGTTGCATATGCACGTCCGGCCAGCGCTCGTCATATTGCCCACACTCGAGCGCTGCGAAGTCGAACGGTCCGTACGCGTCGCCAATCTCTTTGAAGTGGGGCCCATACCCGCCGTCCCCACTGAAGAACAGGCGGTCCGTCTCACCGATGACGACCCATGACGCCCAGAGCGTCGCGTTACGGTCGGTGAGCGAACGGCCCGAGAAGTGCCGCGCCGGCGTACAGACAAACGTCCATGGCCCGAACTCGTACATCTCGCCCCAATCGCGCTCGACGATGCGTTCCGCCCCGACGCCCCAGCGTTTCAAGTGGCTGCCGACGCCGAGCGGGACGATGAAGACGGCGACCTTGTCTTTGATTGCTTGAATCGTCGCATAGTCCAAATGATCGTAATGGTCGTGCGTGAGCAAGACGACATCGATGTCTGGTAAGTCATCGAGCTCGAACGGCAAGTCCTCGCTGAACCGCTCGTTCTTCGCGAACGGCAGCGGCGACGGGCTCCGGCCGAACATTGGGTCGACGAGCATCGTCTTGCCGTCCATTTGGACGAGCATCGCCGAATGGCCGAGCCAATAGATACGGGTGAAGCTCGAGCCGAGTTTCTCGCTGAAGTCGATTGGGACGACCGGCAACCGTTCGCTCGGTTTCCGGAGCGAGTCCGGATTCAAATATTCCTTCGACATCGAGATCATGTCGTCCGATGAGAACCGCATCGGCGTGTCGAGCTGGTTCCGGAACTTCCCGTTCACGAGGTTCGACGACCGGAGCGCCTTCGGCTTTTGCCCGAGCGGTTTATATTGGGTGAGCACCGTCCCTGTCACGGCAGCCAAACCCATCAATGAAAATAATAACGTCTTCTTCAATCTCATCCACTCCTCTACGTTTCCATTATACGCCACGAGCGCCGATTCCCCTGTTTTTGAAGACAGAAAAGACGGCACGAGGCCGTCTTAAGACTCTTGTAAAATCTTGATGTCGTTGACGATATCCTCAATCGGCACGTCTTGGAACCCTTGATACGCTTTGATGATTTTCCCGTCCTCGTCGACGAGATAGAACCACGTCGCGTGGTCAACTTGCGTGCCTACTGACGGTTTGCGGACGAGCGCTTTGAAGTTCTGTTGCGCGAACGACTCAATCTCCTCTTGCGAATAGCCCGTCAAGAACTGCCAGTCGGCTTGTGCTAAGTCATAACCGGCCATAAACTCCTGAATCTTGTCCGGCGTGTCGACGGTCGGGTCGACGCTGAACGACACGAACTGGACGTCTTCAACGCCTTCCTCGACGAGCGCCTCGTTGAGTTTCGTCATGTTGTACGTCATCGGTGGGCAGACCGTCTCACAGCTCGTGAAGACGAAATCGGCCATCCAGACTTTCCCTTTCAAATCGTCGAGACTGACTTGCTCCCCCTCTTGGTTCATATAGTCGAACGACTCAATCTCCCAATTGAGCGGGTCTTCAATTTCCTGGCCGCATGCGGCGAGCACCGCCATGAGACTGATCAATCCGATGAGCATCCATTTCTTCACACGTTCCATCTCCTTCATTGTCAGTTGCGTCTCACGCGCCAGACGAGGAGCGTGATCAAAGTAAATGCCGTCAAGGCGAGGAACGGAATCGTCACGAACCCGAACCAATTGATGTACTGCACGTTGCACGGAACGCCTTGCACACACGGCTTGATATCGGCGAAACCGGGTACTTTTTGAACCAAATAATGGTACAGTGAAATCAGACCTCCGATGATAGAGAGCGGCAATACATACTTCTTCACCGCCCGGTCATCCGTGAATACGGCGACTCCGAGCAAGATGACGAGCGGATACATAAAGATGCGTTGAATCCAGCAGAGCTCACATGGCACGAACTCGCGAATCTCGCTGAAGTAGAGACTGCCGAGCGTCGCCGTCAAGGCGACGAGCCAAGCAAGATATAGACCGTAGCGGGTCAAGAATGACTGTTTCATGGTGTACCTTGCTCAATCAAGCGCTCAATCGTCTCATAATCGAACGGGTCTTCGAGCATGACGCCGTTAATCATGATTGATGGCGTGAACTGGACCCCGTGCTCTTTGACGAGGCCGTCATCGAGACTCACTTGTTCGAGCACGGTCGAGTTCTCACTCAAATCATCCTCGAGCTTCGCCACGTCGACCGATGTCGTCTCGCTCGCAATCTCTGTCAACCGCTCGACCGTGACCCATGCCTCGTCATGCTGCTGACTCGCCGGTTGCGCGTCGTAAAGTGCCTTATGGAACTCCCAAAATGCGTCCGGGTCTTGCTTATACACCGACTCAGACGCGAGCGATGCCAAAATCGACTCTTGTCCGTGGAACAGGACGTTGATGTAGCTGAAACTGATTTTACCGGTGTCGATATAGTCTTGCTTCAGCTTCGGATAGACCGTCTCGCCCCATTGCTTACAAGACGGGCATTTGTAATCCCCGAACTCGACGACCGAGACAGGTGCGTCCGCATCGCCGAGCGTCGGCTGACCTTCTGTCGACACGTGTTCCGTCTTCGCCGGTGACGCCGTTTCGGCTTGGTCGGTCGGTTGATTCATCAAGACGACCACGACGGCCACGAGGGCGACCGCGAAGAGCGTCGCAATGACCAATAGTTTATTCTGTTTCATTCGTCTCACCTCTATTTATATCGATTCGTCTTTCATTATAACGAAAGCGCTATCTGTTTCCACGAAATCGACCTTGTTTTTTCTCAACTTTGCTTCATGTCACGGAAAAGATGACGATGAACAAAGTGGATGTTGTTATGGTAGGAGGAATTTACGTATGAAATCATTTTCGATGCGCCTCGGTCTCATCTTGGCGCTCAGCATCGCCACGCTCGTCTTTTTGCTCACCATCACGTTGACGTACATGACGAGTCAACGTTCCGCCGCCTCACTCGAAGCAGAGATTGGGGAACGGCTGTCGATGACGTCCCATCAGCTCGTCGACAAGCTCGACTTTTACATGTGGTCACGCTATCAAGAAGTCCAATTGCTCCAAGGGCTCGACGCCTTGAACGACCCCGCCTCGAGCCGGGCGTTGCTCGACCAGGTCCAGACGAATATCCCCGCTTTCTCGTGGATGGGCGTGACCGACGCGTCGGGTAACGTCGTCGCCTCGACGAACGGGATTTTAGAAGGCGCCAGCATTAAAGAACGCCCCGTTTTCCTCGAGGCACAGAATGAGCCGTTCATCGGGGATGTCCATGAGGCGGTACTCCTCGCCGAACTGTTACCGAACCCGAGTGGTGAACCGCTCCAGTTCGTCGATATCAGCGTCCCGCTCGTCCGTGATGGGGCCTTCCAAGGCGTGCTCGCGACCCACCTCAGTTGGGAATGGGGCAAGGAAGTGCTTCGCCACTTCAATCGGACGCTCCATCATCAATCCGACTATACCGATTTGTTCGTCGTCAGCGGACGTGACAACACGGTGTTGCTCGGGCCGGACCACCTTATCGGCAAGCCGCTCCCGACGTCATTGAAAGAGGGCTGGCACGTCGACACGTGGCAGGATGGAACGTCTTATTTGACTGGTGTCGCCACCGGTGAAGGGTATGAAGAGTATGCTGGTCTCGGTTGGAGCGTCGTCGTCCGCCAACCGACCGAGGTCGCGTTCGCCCCAGTCATCGAACTCGAGAATAAGATTTTATGGATCGGTCTCATCGCCTCGCTCGTCACGTCGACGCTCGGATGGTTTCTCGCCTCGATTGTGACGCGGCCGCTACAACGGATCACCGAGACGGCCGCCCTTATGAAACAAGGGAAGGCAAAGACGTTCCCGCATCAGTCCGGGATCCATGAGATCGAGTCGCTCGCGTTCGCCCTCGAGTCACTCGTCACGTCGCTCACCGAATCCGAGACGGAACGGGTCCATTACGAGTCGCTCGCCAACCACGACGTCTTGACCGGACTCGCCAATCGGACGGCGCTCCGTCACTATTTGAACGAAGCGCAGGAGACAAGTAACGAGTTTGTCTGCTTTTATATCGACCTCGACGGCTTCAAAGCGGTCAACGACACGTACGGCCACGCCACAGGTGATGTCGTCTTGATTGAGATTGCGGAACGGTTGAAGCGTGTGACACTCGACGGTGCCTATCCGGTCCGGTTGAGCGGGGACGAGTTCTTCCTCTTGTTTAAACGGAATGGACAGAGTGAACAATCGATCACCCAAATTGGACAAGACATCATCGCTTCCTTGTCCGAACCGATTACGATTGACGGTGGGGCGACTAGCGTCGGGGCAAGTATCGGCGCGTCGCTCTGGCAGACGGAGACGGTGCCGCACGCCGCCATCGAACGGGCCGATCAGGCGCTCTATCGCTCGAAAGCGAACGGGAAGCATCAAATCACGCTCGATGAGACACTCATCGCATAAGCAAAAGTCCATGCCGCGTGGCATGGACTTTTTTTGGATTACGCTTCGAACAACAATTGTTCTGGATCTTCAATCATGTCTTTGATGTGCTTGAGGAACGTCACGGCCTCACGACCATCGACGATGCGGTGGTCATACGAGAGTGCCACATACATCATCGGACGGTTCTCCATCGTTTCCGCGTCGATGGCGATCGGACGGAGTTGAATCGAGTGCATCCCGAGGATGGCGACTTGAGGGCCGTTCAAGATTGGTGTCGACAAGAGTGAACCGAAGACACCACCGTTCGTGATGGTGAACGTTCCACCTGTGAGGTCGCTCAACCCGAGCTTGTTGTTACGGGCCTTATCGGCGAGGTGCAAGATGTCCTTCTCGATTTCCCCGAAGTTTTTGCGATCCGCTTCGCGCACTACCGGGACGACGAGGCCGTCCGGAGCCGACACGGCGATGCCGATGTCATAGTACTTCTTCAAGACGATCTCGTTGCCTTGAATCTCTGCGTTCAAGTATGGCATCCGTTTGAGTGCCGCCACGGCCGCCTTCGTGAAGAACGACATGAACCCGAGTTTGACGTCGTTGTCTTTGACGAACTTCTCTTGGCGACGTTTACGGAGCGCCATGACAGCTGACATATCGATTTCGTTGAACGTCGTCAACATCGCTGCCGTCTGTTGCACTTCGACGAGGCGGTTGGCAATCGTTTGACGACGGCGTGTCATTTTGATGCGTTCTTCGTCTTTGCCGCTCGCCGCCGGTTGTGGTGCCGCAGCTGGTGCTTTCGGTACTTGTGGCGCTGGCGTCGATGCCGGTTTCGACTCATGGTTCGTCACGTCATGGACGTTGATGCGGCCAATCGGGTCGTTCGTTTGGATGGCTGACAAGTCGATGCCTTTCTCACGGGCCAATTTACGGGCCGCTGGCGTCGCAATCGGTCCTTTCCCTGGGCTCGCGACGTGCTCTTCACGACGCTCGACTTTCTTCGCTTCCCCGACCGCTTCGACTTTCGTCTCAGCTGGTGCCGGAGCCGCTTCTGTCGCTGCTTCCGTTTTTGTCTTCGTCGCGACGGCCGTGCCGCCACCCGAGCCTGAGCTGAGGCGAGCGATCACTTGTCCGACTTGTACCGTGTCCCCTTCGGCCGCCAATTGCTCGTCGAGCGTGCCCGACTCATCGGCCGGCACCTCGATGTTGACCTTGTCCGTCTCTAGTTCGACGATGGCTTCCCCTTTTTCGACGTGGTCGCCTGGCTGTTTAAGCCACGACGCGACCGTTCCTTCCGTAATGGACTCTGCTAATTCCGGTACTTTAATTTCGATCACAATGAGTTCCCCCTTAACTTATTTACGATCTTTTTGGTATGTGCTCGTGCCGGCAGCAGCCGAGACGGCGTCACGTGAGATAGCTTCACGGATGATGCGTGCTTGCTCTTGTTTATGGGCTGTCGGATTTCCTTCAGCCGGGCTCGAACGACGGCGACGGCCGACGTAACGGACGTTCAGACGGTTCGATGTGACCGCTTCAAGACGTGGCTCGATATACGTCCATGCCCCCATGTTCTTCGGCTCTTCTTGCACCCAGACGATTTCTTTCGCGTTCGGGTAGCGGCTAATCAATTCACGGATCTCACGTACCGGGAACGGATAGATCTCTTCGACGCGGATGATGTGCAAGAAGTCAAGTGACTCCTCTGACTTCATCGTCGCTTCTTGCAAATCGATTGCCATCTTCCCTGAACAGAAGACGAGACGCTCGACTTGCTCCGGATTCTCACCGAGACCGGCTTGTTCGATAATCGGACGGAAGCTGTTGTCTGACAGTTCATCGACCGATGAGGCTGCAAGCGGATGACGGAGCAGGCTCTTCGGTGTCATGATGATCATCGGACGGACTTGTTCCGTGCCGAGCATCTTCGCCTGACGACGCAAGATGTGGAAGTACTGCGCGGCCGTCGACAAGTTCGCGACCGTCCAGTTTTTCTCTCCGGCGAGCGTCAAGTAACGCTCCATACGGGCGCTCGAGTGCTCTGGCCCTTGGCCTTCATACCCGTGCGGCAACAGCATGACGAGACCTGACTTCTGTCCCCATTTGGCGCGACCGGCCGAGATGAACTGGTCGAACATGACTTGGGCCGAGTTGGCGAAGTCACCGTACTGCGCTTCCCAAAGCACGAGCGTGTCTTGGGCGAACACGTTATAGCCGTATTCGAAGCCGAGCACCGAGCCTTCCGAGAGCGGACTATTGTGGACCGAGAACGAGGCGTTCGCCGTCGACAAGTGATGGAGCGGCGAGAATTTCTTGCCCGTCTCAACATCGTTCAACATGATGTTCCGTTGCGCGAACGTGCCGCGCTCCGAATCTTGACCACTCAAGCGAATCGGTGTGCCGTCCGAGATGATCGAAGCATACGCGAGTGTCTCGGCATGACCCCAGTCGACTTTCCCGTTGTCCGCGAACGCGTCACGACGACGGTCGAGTACTTTTTGGAGCTTATGGAACACGCCGAAGCCTTCCGGCCAGACGAGTAGTTCGTCATTCAATTGTTGAAGCACGTCACGTTCGACACCCGTCTCGACGAACGGGAACCCTTTGTGGACGGCGTCCGGCAAGATGATGTCGGCATCTTCTTCTTCGGCCGGGACGAGGTCACGGGCCGATTTGAGACGTTCTTCAATCGATTGCTCGATTGTCGCTTTGTCTTCTTTCGACATGACACCTTCCGCTTCGAGCACGTCTGCATAGACGTGACGGACCGATTGGTGTTCTTTGATGGCCTTATAGAGCACCGGGTTCGTGTTCATCGGCTCATCCATCTCGTTGTGACCGTAGCGGCGGTAACCGATCAAGTCGACGAGGATGTCTTTATGGAACTTGGCGCGATATTCGCTGCACAGTTTCGCGACAGCGACACACGCTTCCGGGTCGTCCGCGTTGACGTGGAACACCGGAATCTCATAGCCTTTGGCGATATCGCTCGCATAACGTGTCGAGCGCGAGTCGCTCGGGTCAGTCGTAAAGCCGATCGTGTTGTTGGCGATGACGTGGACCGTCCCGGCCGTGCGATAGCCTTTCAAGTTCGTCATGTTGAGCGTCTCGGCGACGATGCCTTGACCTGGGAACGCGGCGTCCCCGTGAATCAAAATCGATGCCGCTTTGTCGTCATGTTGTACGGCCATCCCTTTTTCTGAGCGGTCGTCTTGCGCGGCACGCGTATAGCCTTCGACGACCGAACCGACGAACTCGAGGTGACTCGGGTTGTTGGCGAGGTTCAAGCGGACTTCTTTCTTCTCTTCTAACACCTTGCGATCGAGACCGAGGTGATATTTCACGTCGCCGGACCAACCGAAGTTGATTCCGATTGACCCTTCTGACGGAATCAATTCTTTATTCGGGGCGTGCTGGAACTCGGCAAAAATCATCTCATACGGTTTGCCGAGCACGTGCGCGAGTACGTTCAAGCGTCCGCGGTGGGCCATCCCGATGTTGATATGCTCGGATCCGCTCGAGATCAAGCCGCCGACCATCGCGTCAAGGAGCGGCACCATCGCGTCGAGCCCTTCGATCGAGAAGCGCTTCTGTCCGACGTATGTCTTGTGAAGGAACGACTCGAACAGTTCTGTCTCGGCGAGGCGTTGGAACAACTCGATTTTCTCGTTCTTCGAGTATTTCGCTTTCAACGCGCCCTGCTCGATGCGGCGGCGAATCCAGCGTTTCTCTTCCATGTCGTCCAAGTGACGGAGTTCGATGGCGACCGTGCCTGTATAGACGTCAAGCAAGTGACGCACGAGCTCGAGCGCGTTCGCACCCGGCTTCGGAACGTCTTCCGACAACAAGTGGGCCGGTACTTGCTCGAGGTCTGCCTCACTTAACCCGTAGCGGTCAAACGCAAATAAGCCGTGCTCGCGCGGGTGGTCTTTGAGCGGATAAATGTCGGCCGCTTTATGGCCGAGTGCCCGAATATCATTGACCAACCGTGTCGCTGCCACGACTTTCTCTAAATCAAACGATGCAGCCGGTGCGACTGGTGAGCTAGCTTCCGGTGCCCCGTGTTCGTCAAAGTATTGACGCGTCTCCGCATCGACTGATTCTGGGTCTTCCACATACTGCTCGTACAATTCAACGATGTAGCCTAAGTTTGGACCATAAAATGCTTGTACTTCTTCGCGACCGTTCGACGACTCTCCCATTGAATAAATCCCCCTATCCGTTCCTGCGCGTCCGATGTGTGAACGCTTTCATTTTAACATTAAGCACGAAGCAGTTCATCCTTCTGATTCGTGCTGCAAAAAGAGCCAAATCTTGCCTCTTTCTCTCCTCTTCATACTACACCTTTCCTTATAGAAAGACCCTTTCAAATTCACAATTCGTCCATACTATTTCGATAAGTTTTACTTATCAACAAATTGTGAAATCGGCGTTTTTTTCAACAATTTCAAAAATAGGTGAAACCTTGTTTCAATCTGTCCCGTATATACGAGTAATCCAGTTGGAAAATACTCTCAACGAAAGCAAGGTGACCTTATGTTATCCGTACAAAACGTACACAAGAAAATGGGACAGACGAACGTCTTGACGAACGTCAGCTTTGACGTCACCCCTGGAGAAATCTTCGGATTCCTCGGACCGAACGGTGCCGGGAAGACGACGACGATCCGAATCATCACCGGCCTCATGCCGGCATCGCACGGAACCGTCATCGTCGATGGGTTCGACGTCTCGACAGATCGCCAACAAGCGCTCAGTCGCATCGGAGCCATCGTCGAGAACCCGGCCTTCTATCCGTACTTGACGGGCCGCGAGAACTTGATTCATGCGATGAACTTGATTCCCGGCCTGAAGAAAGTCGACTTGAACGCCCTAGGCGCCCTCGTCGGACTCGAGACGAAGCTCGATATGAAAGTGAAACAATACTCGCTCGGGATGAAACAACGCCTCGGGATTGCCCGTGCCCTGCTCCATAACCCGAAAGTCTTGATTCTCGACGAACCAACGAACGGGCTCGACCCAGCCGGCATCGCCGATTTGCGCAACTACTTACGGCACTTGGCCGACCATCGCGGCATCGCCATCCTCATCTCGAGTCACTTGTTGAGCGAGATGGAACTGATCACCGACCGGTTCGCCATCATCGACCAAGGACAAATCAAGTCGATTCAAGGTGACGGCGAAGCGAAGACGGAGAGCGTCATCCTCTGTAAAGTCGACCGCAAACAGATGAACGAAGCGCTCGATGTCGTCGCGCTCGCGTTCGATGACGTGAAAATCATTCAAGAGTCGGCCGAGACGTTCATCGTCCCGCGTCCGGAAACGGATATCCCACACTTGTTGAAACACCTCGTCGACCGTGACATCGCCGTCTATCAAATCGGCATGAAGCACGAGACGCTCGAGGAACAGTTCTTGAAAGTGACGAAGAAAGAAGGAGGCACGAACAATGCGTTCATTACTAGCCAATGAATTTATGAAGTGGCGGCGCACGATCAAACCGTTGATCGCGCTCGGCATGTATACCGGGATCATCGTCTTGACGTACTTTATCGTCCGGAGCGGCGACAATCCAGGTACCGCGGAAACATTCGTCAACTATGCGACGATGGCCGCCATGACGTTCCTCGGGATTTTCACGATCGTGTTCACGGCCGAGATGATCGGGAATGAATTGAAATTTGATACGTTGAAGCATTTGCTCATGAGTCCATACTCCCGCGACCGCATTTTACTCTCAAAACTCGTCGCCGCGCTCTTGATCATGCTCGTCCAGTTCGTGTTCATCCTTGTCGTCACATACGGTTTCGCCTGGACACTCGACGGCGCGTTGACGTTCGAGCAGTTCCGCAACATCTTACTTAGTGTCTCGAGCGGCGTGTTCGTCATCTTCTTGACGCTCATGTTCTCGGTCGTCTTCAAGTCCGTCGGGGTCGTCATCGGATTCACGGTGCTCGCGAACTTCCTCTCGACGATGATTGGTGGTCTTCTCATCACGTGGAAACCGGACATCGCCAAATGGATTGTCTTCCTGCACACCGACCTGTCGATTTACTACCAAAGCCCTGGCTTCATGGAGACGATGGATGTCACGATTTGGTTCTCGGCGTTCTACGTACTGATTCATATCGTCGCGTTCTACGTCATCACGGCGTTCGTGTTCCGGAGCAAAACTTTTGCGGAATGACGATTAGCGCCGGCGACGGAGTGGTACCTCATAAAGTGAGACTCACTTTTAAATGGAGGGACCACGATGTCAAAGACGGCGTTACTCATCATCGACCTGTTCAATGATTTCGACTTTGTCGGCGGGGAGGACCTACTTCGAAACACGGTGCCGATTGTCGACCCGATTCTGAAACTGAAGCGTCATTTTAAGGCGAACGACTTGCCTGTCATCTATTGCAACGACAACTTCGGACAATGGAAAGACAGCACCGAAGACATCATCCGTCACGTCGAGTCGTCGAAAGGCAGCGCCATTGCCAAACGGATCGCGCCGGAAGAGAAAGAATACTTCATCATCAAGCCAAGGCATTCGACGTTTTACGGGACGCAGCTCGACATCTTGTTGCGACAACTTGACGTCACCTCGCTTGTCCTGACCGGCGTCGCCTCGGACATCTGTATTTTGTTCTCAGCGAACGACGGGTATATGCGCGAGTATGAGCTCCACGTCCCGCGCGACTGTGTCGCAGCCGAGACAGATAAACGAAATGACAGCGCCTTAATCGTTATCCATGAGGCGCTCGGCATCCCGATTGACGATGCCGAGACGTACATCGATCAACAAAACGTGTGATAAAAGCCTCTGATTGTTGGACACAGAATCCCAACATTTCAGAGGCTTTTTCGTTTCGTTTTCAGTTATGCTTAATCTATGAAGAAACAATGAAGGAAGTGACAACATGTATCTCATCATCGGATTATCATTGCTCGTTTGCTTGCTCGCCCTCATCTTTACGATCATGGTCGGGCTTGGTAAAGACAAATCGGATTACAGCCAGAAGAAAAGTTGGTCGATGGTGTCGTGGACATATATCGTCCTGTTCCCGGTCTCATTTCTAGCGCTCGGCCTGTTATACTATTTCATTACCCGATGACCTCGTTCATCGGGATTTTTTTATTTGACCGCGACGGTGATGCCAATCGGATAATGACGCGTTCCCCGCCTCGGTTCGACGAGCACGCCACGCTGGTAATAGAACTCGGTCGATGTGAATGGTGTGAACAACGACGCGAACTCGGCCTCGGTGAACTGATGGGCATGGAACGGCTCATTCGTCGGTTGCCCAATCCCTTGACCGAACGGTGTCGATAAGACCAAGACACCGCCTGGCTTGAGTAAATCCCATACATTCGCCATGAACGCTTCATAGTCGGTCACATGTTCAATCGTCTCGAAGCTGACGATGCAATCGAACGTCCCAAGTTTGTCCGGTAACGTCCGGTCGACGACATCGCCGACGATATAATTGACGTTCGGATGGTGATAACGCCCCTTCGCATAGCGCGTCGCCTCTTCTGATAAGTCGACGGCGATGACCTCAGTCACCGTTCCCTTCAAGTTCTTGGCAATCAATTGACTGCCATACCCGCTCCCGCTCGCCAAATCGAGGACGCGCCCGTTCATATACAACAAGGCGAAATGATAACGTGCGATATGTTCGAGCAACAAGCCGTTCAGCGGGTCCATGCGATCTGGGATGACCCGTTCCCCCGTATAGTCTAATGTCATAGGATTCTCCTTTTATGTGTACACTTCTTTCATCTTAGTCTTCCTCGGGCACGACGACCACAAAAAAAGAGAAAAGATTGTCTCCAATCTTTTCTCTTCTCTGTTATTGGTCTTGTTTGAAGCGGAGTAAATCCGAATAGATGAGCTGATCGTTCATCTCGAGGATTTTGTTCGCTTCTTCTTCAAGTGGGCCACAGGCCTCACCATCTTCAGCGACCTCACCTGTCTTGGCATCGTAACACGTCGACTGCGTGAACAGATGGTCCTGCGTCACGACCGTCCCATCTCGGAAGATGGCGCGGTCATAATGCTCTTTAGAGAACAAGTCGTTCCCGAAGCCGACCTGCTCCGACGTGTCGATTCCGAGCAAGTGCTGAATCGTCGGGTTCATGTCGACATGACTTCCGATCGTCTCATGCACTTCACCCTTCTCTTGTCCCGGCAAATGAATCGCGAACGGGACCGCTTGGAGCTTGGCGACGTCGAACGGTGTCAACTCGTCTTTCCCGAGCAAGTCAGCCATGGCGGCGTTGTGGTTCGTCGAGATGCCGTAATGGTCACCGTAGACGACGAAAATCGTGTCATCCCACATGCCATTCGCCTTCAACTCGTCGATGAACAAGCCGAGGGCATAGTCCTGATAGGCGAGCGCTTGCGGGAAGTTGTTGAGTGTCGTCGAGTTCGTCTCGAATTTCGGGACGAGTTCGTGCTTCTCACTCGGCATCGTGTATGGGAAGTGGTTCGTCAACGTGATGAATTTCGCGTAGAACGGTTCCGGTAGCTCTTCAAGCATCGGTACTGATTGGCGGAAGAACTCATCATCGAGGAGACCCCACTCCGTCATGTCCTCAGGATTTCCGAGGTCATAGCTGGCTTCGTCAAAGAACTTATCGACGCCGATGTTTTGATACATCTGATCGCGGTTCCAGAACGATTTGTTGTTGGCGTGGAACACGGCCGAGTAATAATTATCTTCTTTAATTACTTCTGGGAGTGCATTGTACTCGTTGTCGGCGTTCGTGAAGTAGACGCCGCCACGCGAGAGACCGTACAGCGAGTTATCAAGTGCGAACTCAGCATCTGACGTCTTCCCTTGACCGGTCGTATGGTAATAGTTCGGCCAGTAATGCGACTCTTCAATCAGTTTGTTCAAGTTCGGCGTGATGTACTCGCCGTTCGATGCTTTCATGTTGTGCGTGAAGTTCTGGGCCGACTCGAACGAGACGACGACAACATTCTTGCCTTTATACTTCCCGAACATCTCTGGGTCCGGCGCTGCATAGTTCTGGCGCGTGAAGTTTTCGACTTCATCTAGTTCTGAACCGTCCGCGAGCGCCTTCTGAGCCGATGTCTTCGTTTGAAGCATGGCATCATAGACGTGGAAGTTGAACGTTCCTAAGTTTTTCACTAACAGTTCCCGGTCGAACGAACGCGTCAACAGTTCTGGACGCTCTGTCTCAGCGAGAACGAGGTTGAATCCGAACATCGCCGCGGCTGCCGTGAACGTGATCAACACGCGGTGTTGTGACGCCTGGCTCGTCTCTTTCATCTTCCATAGAAGGAACGGAAGCACGACGAGGTCCCCTAACAACAGCAAGTCTTTCCATTCGAGAAGCGACAGGAATGACGACGAGAGCGTCTCCATGTTCGACGATTGGAATAAGACCGGTACAGTCAGGAAGTCTGTAAACTCACGGTAATACGTCGTATCCGCGAACAAGATGAGCGAGGAGACGAGGTACAGGCTGTATAATGCCCACTTCCGCTTATTCCCACCAAAGAAGAAGCTGAAGGCAAACAGGAACAACGTAAAGCTGAGCGGGTTGATGATGAGGATGAATGCCTGGACCGCGTTCTCGGCCGGCATGTTGAAGAAGAACTGATACGCGATCAGTGACTTCGCCCACAACAAGATGGTGAACATCCAGAACAGACGGTGCGTCTTGAACGAGTCGAGCGCCGCCTGGCGGAATCGGTCCATCCTCCCTTTCGGTTGATTCGTGTGATTCATGAAAACACTCCTTATATGCAATTCAATTCTAGTTAATGGTTCATTCTCTTTTAGACGTATACCCCATATTTTAACGTTCCCTTGAACTCAATTCAACCAATTGATGTTTACAACTATACACAAACTTAACAATCTCATAGCAAATTTTACGCAAAAACGGCTACCTAGTCGCCTCGGTAGCCAGTTATGGGTGATTCGCTCATTCGATGATATCCATCCAAATTTTTACTGTACTCGCCAAGATGAGCAGTGCCAAAATGAGTTGCAGTGACTTCGTCTTCATATTCTTACCGACGTTCGCGCCGATTGGAGCCGCAATCAAACTGGCGATAATCATGATGACAGCAGGTTCCCAGACGATTTGATCGGTAATGATTTTACCGGCCGTCGAGCCGATGGACGAGATGAACGTGATGGCAAGCGAACTCGCGATTGCCATCTTCGTCGGGATGCGGAGCACGACGAGCATGATCGGCATCAAGATGAACGCCCCTGCCGCCCCGACAATCCCTGCGGCCACCCCGACGATGAACGCCGAACCTGCCGCAATCACTTTATTGAATGTGACTTGATCAAGCGGGACGTCCTCGACGTTCTTTTTCGGTAAGAACATCATAATCGTCGCAATCGTCGCGAGCACGGCGTAGACGACGTTAATCAAGTTCTCAGACAAGAGCGTCGAGCCATAGCCGCCGATGAAACTTCCGATTAAGACGGCGACACCCATATATAGGATGAGCTGCTTATTCAAATAGCCACCTTTCCGGTACGCATAAATCCCGCCGATGGTCGCAAAGAAAACTTGAATCGCACTGATTCCTGACACTTCGTGGGCACTGAACGCCGCAAATCCGAGAAGCGGCGGAATGTACAACAACATCGGATATTTAATGATCGATCCGCCAATCCCGACCATCCCTGAAATGAACGACCCGATGAAGCTAATCAAAAAGATGGTGATGATAAATCCAAATTCCATACTAACTCCTCCAATTCCCTACCCTAATTAATAAGTAAGTTTTATTTTTGTTCCCAGGCAATCATGCCGCCTGAGACGTCATAGATTTCAGTGTAGCCACGTTCTTGCAACAGCTGGGCCGCTTGGGCACTCCGGTTCCCGCTCCGACAGATGACATAAATCGGATCGTCTTTCAGATAAGGCAATTCGATTTCATCTAATGAAGAAAGTGGTGCGTTCACCGCTCCTTCGATATGCCCCCCATCGTATTCATCCAATTCTCGGACGTCTAATAAGGTTATTTCTTCGTTTTCCAATCTGTTTTGTAGTGTTTCGACGTCGATTTTTGTAATTCCACTCTCATTTGACGTGAAAATGACGATTCCGACCGTCGACAGCACTAAAATCGATACAATTATCATGATTTTCTTCAATTTTCGACCTCCGATTCTTTTTCTTGCACTCAGTATACCTCAGGGGGTATATTGAAAACAACGAAAGAAACTCACTTTAAAAATTCTTAAACGACAAAGGAGATTTATCACTCATGAAAACCATTTCGACGACTGAACTAGAAACGTTGCTTCAAGCTGACGAGTCACTCAACTTGATTGATGTGCGCGAGACAGACGAGTATGCAGGCGGCCACATCAAGCAAGCGAAAAACGTCCCGCTCTCTGAATTCGGTGCGAAAGTCGATGAGCTCGATCGTTCGAAACCGATTCACGTCATCTGTGCGGCAGGCGGACGGAGTATGAACGCTTCGGCGTACCTTGACTCACTCGGCTTCGATGTCATCAACGTCGATGGCGGCATGATGAGCTGGACAGGCGAAACGGTCTAACAATCTTCTATATATACAGTTAAAAAACCAAAATCGTTCACAGTCAACTATTCTTAGGGGGTATTTCACATGTTATTACGTTATTTCTATGATCAAAAATTAGCACAAGCATCTTATATGGTCGGTTGCCAAATGACCGGCGAAGCCGTCGTCATCGACCCGGCCCGTAACATCACACCGTATCTTCAAGAAGCTGAAAAAGAAGGCATGAAAATTGTCGCAACAGCTGAGACTCACATCCACGCCGACTTCGTATCTGGTTCACTCGAACTAGCGAATCGCACCGGTTCAACAGCTTACCTATCAGACGAAGGCGACGCGTCATGGAAATATGCGTTCGCGAAAGACATCGACTCGAAACTCGTCAAAGACGGTGACACGTTCAAAGTCGGTAACGTCACACTTGAAGTCATGCATACACCAGGTCACACGCCAGAACATATCTCGTTCTTGCTCTATGACCGCAACCAAACACAACCGATGGGGATCTTCACAGGCGACTTCGTCTTCGTCGGTGACATCGGTCGTCCTGACCTGCTTGAAGAAGCAGCCGGCGTAAAAGGCACGACAGCCATCGGCGCCGAGCAAATGTTTGACTCGCTCAAGAAGTTCAAAGACCTTCCTGACTTCGTTCAAGTCTGGCCGGGCCATGGTGCCGGCAGTGCCTGTGGGAAAGCGCTCGGCGCCATCCCGACTTCGACGGTCGGTTACGAGAAAGCGACGAACTGGGCGCTCCAAATGACAGACAAAGACGCCTTCATCAAAGAATTGACGACGGACCAACCAGAACCGCCGAACTACTTCGCAATGATGAAGAAAGTAAACAAAGAAGGCGTTCAAGTGACGAACATGATTGCTCGTCCAGAAGTCGTCGGCACGGACCGTCTCGACACGCTCGTCGACGAGACACAAGTCGTCGATACACGTAAAGGTGAAGAGTTTGCCAAAGGACACGTTCCGGGCACAATCAACATCCCTTACAACACGAAGTTCGTCTCATGGGCCGGCTGGCTCGTCAACTTCGACAAAGACATCACGCTCATCGCGAGCGCGGAAGACGTCGAGCAAGTACAGACGGACCTTCAATCGATCGGTCTCGATCGTCTCCGCTTCGTCATCCCTGTCGAAGAGCTCGGTCAAGAGCTGTTGACGGAAACATACACGGACGTGACAGCCGAGCAAGCAATCGAGTCGGCTGAAAAAGGTGACGTCTTCGTCCTCGACGTCCGCAATGCGACGGAATGGAACGCGAGCCACTATGAAAAAGCCGAGCGTATCCTCCTCGGTAAGTTGGCACGTGACCATGCAGGTCTCCCGACCGACCAAACGATTGCCGTTCACTGTGCATCAGGCGTCCGTTCACGGATGGCCGCGAGCGTGCTTCAATCACTCGGCTACAAGGATATCCAAAACATCCTCGGTGGCTACGGTGCGATGAAAACTGTCCTCAATGCAGAACAAATCGGCTAATGCTATACTACAAACAAAGAAAGCGCCCACTCGTCTGGGCGCTTTTTCTCTAGGAGGGATTGTGTGATTGCGATCGGTCCATTGAACGTTCGACTCGATTTACTGGCCATGATGGCCAGCCTGCTCATTCTCTACATCGGTTTAAAAAAAATCGGCTTGGCCGAAAAAGAACGAGACGCCGTCCTCGGTACATGGTTCGCCGGGTTCCTCGCTTGGAAAGGAAGCGCCATCGTCCTCGGGCTCGCCTCGACGGGCAGTCTCGCCTTGTCCCTCTATGCGACCAGAGGCACGTGGTCACTGCTCATCGCCGCCGGTGTGATTGCATTCTTCGTGTTCCGGCTCGATGCTCACCTCCGTGGCTATTGGTTGTTTTCGGCCTTATCCCTTTGGTTTGCGACGACGGTCGTCGTTCCGAAATATGGGACGCTCCCGCTGCTTTCGTCACCGCAGCCGCTCCACATCTACATGGCCGTCCTCATCAGCTTGTTGCTCGTCGTGACGTGGCGCTGGATGCGGACACCGACGCTCGGGGCGTTGATTTGGACGGGAGTCGGTACTATCGCGATTTGGTTGATCGGGACTTATGTGACCGGCACGTTCGAATGGTGGGGACTCATCCTATTCGTCGGGCTCTTCGCCATCGCCGTATATATGGCGCGGCCGTCTAAAAAGGCGGTCCAATACGGACTCGCCCTTCTCGTCCTGCTCGCCGTCATCAACGCCAGCCTGCCAGACGAGACGCCACGGCTCGAGGCGGACTCGTCTCAGACCGGGTTGAATATCGGTCAAATGCCGCCGAACTTCGAACTGAAGCGGACGGATGGGACGACGTTCAACTTGGAGGAGTTACGTGGACAGCGTGTCGTCGTCAACTTCTGGGCGTCATGGTGCCCGCCTTGCCGGGCCGAGATGCCGGACATGGCCAAGTTTGCCCGTGAACAAGACGATGTGACCATCGTCGCGGTCAATGCGACGACGAGCGAACGAGATGTCGCTGATGCCGAATCGTTTGTCGCCCCATATGAAGACGCGTTCGAGGTCGTCTATGACGAGAACGGGATTGTCGGGGATGCGTACCGGATTCAAGCGATGCCGACGACGTACGTCCTCGATGAAGATGGCGTCATCGTTGCCAAGCAGTTCGGGGCGATTGACCACGCCTGGCTTAAAACCCATACCGATTAAAAAAAGGATTGGCTTTTCTCAATCGAGAGAACGCCAACCCTTTTTTGTATCGCCGTCATTCACTCAGCTTTTTTTTGTATGCTTCAAATGCTTTCTAGCCTCGTTTTGGAGGTGTCGGGTCCTGTTGAATGGATAACCAGCCGATTAGACCGGTGACAAGCGAGAACAAGAATATTCCTAGTTGTGAAATCGACACCGATGCCATCCAGCGGTCAATGACGTGAAGGATGATATATGTACTCGCAATGTGTAGGAACAAGGCGAACACCCCTTTATGGGATTGGATAATTTCGAGCGTCTTCAACGCCTTCAAGCATGCAGATAGAAATAAGTTGGTCGGAATCTCTGAAATTCCATATATGAAGAAAAAGAGAAGCAGACTCCACAATGATTCATATTGTAGACCGAAAAGGTTCAACATTAGAAATTCAAACGAAGTAAATACAATCAGTATGATTGAAACGATCAGCGTACAGATTAATATAGTTTTGATTCTTTTTATTATGATGGCCCCCTCCTGCTTAGATAGCGTGGCAAAACTAAAAACCGCCTAAGCGGTTCTTAGTTTTGCTTTGAGTAACCTTGTGTCTTCAAAAAGTCTTTCACGTCGAGCCGGGTCGGTTTCGACAACATCCGTCCCATTTGTCCGGTCCACGTGTCGCTTCGTTGGTTCGACCCGCGTGCCGCATAGTAGTCGTGAATCGTCGCATCATACGCATCGAGTTCTTGTTTCAATTGCTCGGTGTCGGCGACGTATGTGTTTTCGTGATAAATATGTTCGAGCGGGAGGCGCGGCTTCTGGCCTTCGACGTGCGCCGGAACACCGACGGCAAGTCCGAAGAGCGGTAATACCCGCTCCGGCAGACCGAGTACTTCCTTCGCGGCGAACATGTCATTACGAATCCCCCCGATATAGCAGATGCCGAGGCCCATCGACTCGGCGGCGACGACCGCGTTCTGTGAGGCGAGTGCGGCATCGATGACGGCGACGAGCAACTTCTCGTCCGTTTCGAGCGTCGCATTCACTTCGGCGTCCCGCAGTTCTCCAATCAACTCGTGTCGATACAAATCGGCGCAGAAGACGAAGAAGTGACCGTTGTCGATGACGTATTGCTGGTTACCAGCAATCTCGGCGAGTCGTGCTTTCTTCTCCGGATCACTTACCCCGATAATCGAATACGCTTGGATGAAGCTAGACGTCGATGCGCGCTGGGAACTCTCGACGATGAGTCGAATTTGTTCGTCGGTCAACGCCTCGTCCGTGAATGAACGGACGGAGCGGTGATTCAGTAATGTGTCGATGACTTGATTCATGAAGCATCCCCCTTTTTTCTTATCTTGGCATAAAGGGAACGTTTCAGACAATGTTCGCGACTTCACTCCACTCGGCAACAAAGAACTTTCAATCAATCGGTTCGACATTTGTTACAATCACTTCACTTTTTTCATTTAATAAAGGTGTGAGAGTACATCCTTGGGCAGACCAAGTATAGATATAGTTCACACCAGTTTGACGATCCACCCATATAGAAATCATGCTTCCTTGTTCCGTAGTTTGAACCAATTTTTCGTCAAAGCGCTTATCTATTGGTTGTTTTGCCTTTTTATTAAACATTCGTATCGCTCCCTTTTAAGTTTTTTGATAGCTGTCTCATCTGATTTTACTTTAGTCTTTATACGTAACGTATTTCCAATGGCTCTGACTGCTAAACTAGATAAAGCAACGGGCAACGACTTCAGCCTAAGTATAATCGGCTTATTCCATCAGAAAGTCCCTCCTCTCTCTAATATACGTAAAAAAAGCAGAGTGGCGTTCCCCACTCTGCTTACATATTTATTCTGTGACTTGATTCAAGAACGGTGTGATATCGACGTTCAATTCTTTCGAGAGACGCGCGCCAAGGTCGCGGTCGGCCCGGTAGAAGTTGCAGATCAAGAGGAGCACCGTGTTCTCATGGCGAACTTCTTTAATGTGCGCCACCAAGTTGTTCACAAGTGTCGTCTTCTCTTCTTCCGAGTAGCGACGGTACACTTCTCCGGCTTGACCGAAGTCGTTCGTCTTCTCGATTTTCTGACGCCCGGCTACGCCTGTGAGCGGCTGCTCCGTCTCGATATAAGCCGCGTCCGGTTTCGGTGCGTCCTCGTAGCGGTTCGGCTCATAGTTGACCGTGCTCGTCTGTTGCTTGAACGGCATCGCGCCATCACGCTGGTTGTTCGACACTTGTGCGAACGGGCAGTTGATCGGGAGTTGGAGATAGTTCGCACCGATGCGGTAGCGTTGCGTATCCGAATACGAGAACAAGCGGCCTTGGAGCATCTTGTCTTCAGACGGTTGAATCCCAGGTACGAGCACGCCCGGGTTGAAGCCGACCGATTCCGTCTCCGCAAAGTAGTTGTCGACGTTCTTGTTGAGTGTCATCGTCCCGACGAGTTGATACGGGATGACATCCTCGAACCAATCTTTTGTCGCGTCGAGCGGATCGAAGTCGAAGTTGTCCATATCGGCCGGGTCGAGGATTTGGACGTAAAGATCCCATTCTGGGAAGTCCCCTTCTTCGATGGCGTTGAACAAGTCGCGTGTCGCGTGGTTGAAGTCTTCGGCCTGTACTTTCGCCGCTTCTTCCATCGACAAGTTTTTAATACCTTGTTTCGGGACCCAACGGAGTTTTATGTACACCGTGTTTCCGTATTCGTTGACCCATTTGAATGAGTGGACCGATGAACCGCGCATATGACGATACGAAGCTGGAATCCCTTCATCGCTGAACAAGTGGATGAGCATGCTCGTCGATTCCGGCGTGAGCGACATGAAGTCGAAGAAACGGTCCGGGTCTTGTAAGTTCGTGCGTGGGTCCGGTTTGAGCGAGTGGATCACGTCTGGGAATTTGATGGCGTCACGGATGAAGAAGACTGGCAAGTTGTTTCCGACGAAATCATAGTTCCCTTCTTCCGTGTAAAACTTGACCGAGAATCCACGTGGGTCACGAAGCGTCTCCGGTGAGCCGAGACCATGGATGACGGTTGAGAAGCGAGCGAAAATTGGTGTCTCTTGTCCCTCTTCCTGCAAAAATTTGGCTTTTGTATATCGTTTCATGCTATTTTTAACTTTGAAGACACCGTGTGCTCCAGCACCACGGGCATGAACGACCCGCTCCGGCACGCGCTCACGGTCAAAGTGGGCGAGTTTTTCAATGAGTTGATAATCTTCGAGAAGTGTCGGGCCGCGGCGACCCGCTGTGATGGAGTTGGCGTTGTCCCCGATTGGGACGCCTTGGTTAGTAGTTAAACGACGATGTTGATCCATATTGTTGCCTCCTCTTTATAATCATTCTTACAAAATTAATGATATTAAAAGATAATAATTATTACAAATAAAACGCTCGAGCAATGCCCGGCGTTTTGCAACCGCTTTCAATCTTTACGTTTCTTGCGTTGTTCTTTGCGATGAATCTCCGTCACAAGCAAGGCTGCGATGATGCCCCCAAGCGATCCCGCGACGATGTCGACCATCGTGTCGTCATTCCCGTTCCCTTGCATCGTCGTGTTCAACACCAAATCCGATGTAAATTCATACATTTCCCATAGCGCCGCCCCCGCCATCGCGAAGACGACGATATAAACGAACACGAACCGCTTCGGCATTTCGAGCCGGACGTCCTCATCGAGTCGACTTAAAAAATCGAAGCCGAGAAACGCCAAGAAGACGCCGCTCAAGACGTGCAGAAACGTGTCCCACCATCCGTTCGAATACAGACCGACAATCGACCCCAAATACTGTGACGCGAACAAGAATAAGATATAGGCGACTTTCATTTTGGCGTCGAACTCGGTTTTGAACGTCTTCTCGAGGATGAACGGAATCAGGCCCGACACAATCCCCGCACCGGCGACGCTCGCGTCAAACCACGCTCCTTCGATGATTGACGTGACGAGTATGACCGCCATGAACAACACGAACCCGAATTCCAGTAGACGTCCTCGTGTCCATTTCATCTCGTGCGCCTTCCTTCGTAAGAATGTCTCATCTATCCCATTCCCGTTTCAACGACCGTTTCAACAACCCGGTCCGAAAATTCGTGCTTTTGTCGGATTCTTCCGTCATCCGTTTGTCCCATACTGAAAGAAACAAGTTGAGGAGGAACCACTCATGCCAATTACCCCGTATCTCAATTTCAACGGCGACTGTCGCGACGCCGTCCTGTTCTATGCCGACGTCTTCGCCGAGCCCGCCCCAGACATCATGACGTTCGCGGCCAAGCCTGGACCGGACGGTGAACCGGTACCGGACGAGCTCGCCGACCTCGTCCTCCATGCCCGGCTGAGCGTCCACGGCACATCGCTCATGTTTTCGGACGCCATGCCGGACGGTCCGGTCACGTTCGGGCAGAACATCACGCTCGCCGTCGTGACCGACGACCTCGACGCCATCCGTCGCGAATTCGATGCCTTATCTGACGGCGGCCGTATCCTCATGCCGCTCCAAGAGACGTTTTGGAGCAAGGCGTACGGCATGGTCGAGGATCGATTCGGCGTCCAATGGCAATTCAGTCACGAGGCTTGACCATGACAAAGACCCCATGCTACTTGCGATGGGGTCTTTCGACTCTTTTTATGATTAGCAATATGATGGGGCCATGAATCAATGCTGAATTACTTGTGAACGGAGAAACAAGGCTGTAAGCAAAATGAGATAAAGATATTTGGTTCTCTATATCGCGTTATTAAACGAGGTATTGCGTATAAAGTGAAAAAACTTTCAGGGAGATGGGATAAACTCATGAAAGAAGACAAACATGAACATTCAAATATTCCGATTTGGGCTTATGAGACTATTGAAATTGAAGATTCTAATGTACAGTGGGCACGATTAGGTCTACAAGAAACAAGAGAATTGTTCGACTTACTTTCAAAGTTTGACATCAAGGAGGCAGAACACATAGGTAGTACGTCCGTTCCTGGTCTACCCGCAAAACCGATTATAGATGTGATGATTAGTATCGAATCGTTTGAAAAAATCAATGACATTGTTGAGACGTTAACGGTGCATGGTTGGCACTATGTACCACCTGAACTAGATGGACAATCCTGGCGCAGATTCTTTGTGAAAGTAAAAAATGATAAGCGAGTTGCTCATTTACACATCATGAAAGTGACAGAAGGTCGTTGGGGAAAACAGATTGAGTTTCGAGATAAATTACGAGACAATCCTTCGCTTGTAAAAGAGTACGGACTTCTTAAAAAGCATTTAGCAAAAGAATTTCGTAATGACCGAGAAAAGTATACTCAGGCTAAAGCTGCCTTTATAAATCAAGTATTAAACACCTGACTTTGGGGCACGGAAACACGAATTGGGCAAACATGCCTGCAGTAATGCTTCACTTTGAGCAGAGCCATCAATAAAAAAGAATCAGACCGCATGTTGCGATTTGATTCTTTAACAGCTCGAGACCCCATCGCAATCGATGGGGTCTCATTTATTTCTGGGCGACAAAAAAGATTCGTTCTGCGTTCGGGCCCGGGGCCTGGTCCGTGAAGTCAGCGGTGACCGATTTCACATGGAAGCCGGCCCCGATGAGCCACTGCATATATTGCCCCGGCTCATACGTCCGCTGCTCATGTGTCTCCTCGACGCGCTCATACGTGCCATCCTCGAGGGCGACGAAGAACGTCAAGTCATGGACGACCGAGAGCGGTGCCTCGCCAGGGTCGGCGAACCAGATATACGAGCAATCTTCTCCGTTCGAGGCGTACGTCTTCTGGTTGAAGAGCGTCTGCATCTTGTTCGGCGAGTGCACATCAAAGATGAACATGCCGCCCGGTTTCAATTGTTCGTACACCGCCTCGAACGTGTCGAAGACATCGGCCTCGTCCTCAAGATAGCAGAGCGAGTCACAGAGGATCGTCACGGCGTCGACCGGATGTGGCAATTCAAGCTCTCGCATATCTTGTTGCCAGAGCGGGAGCGTGATGCCTGCCTCGAGCGCTTTCTCTTGGGCGACTTCGAGCATCGACTCGGATAAGTCGAGCCCAATCGTCTCGTAATGCTCCGCCAAGCGAATCGTCGCCGAGCCCGTCCCGCATCCGACGTCAGCAAGCGATGCACCGTCTTCGACATGGCGACGCACGAAGGCGACCCAGTCCTCATACGGGGCATCTTTCATTAACTCATCGTAGACGTAGGCGAACCCTTCGTACGCCATTAGCCGACTTCTACTTCCACGTGTGGCGCATCTGCCCACAATTTTTCAAGGTTGTAGTAGTCGCGGTCATCGCGATGGAAGATATGGACGACAACGTTCTCAAGGTCAGCGAGTACCCAACGTGCCGAGTCCATACCTTCGAATTTGTGGAGCGGGAGCTCATGCTCGCCGGCCACGTCTTTGATTTCGCGCGCGATCGCTTGGACTTGCTTCTCTGAGTTACCGTGGCAGATGACGAAATAATCTGCGACCGGTGAGATGCCTTCCATGTCGAGGACGACGATATCTTCGGCACGCTTATCGTCAGCGGCCTTCACGATCAATTCTAATTCTTCTTTTACAGTCATACTGTACCTCCTAGGGTGTTTTCACAAAATGGTTATACGTCTCAATCGTCAGCGGGAAAATCCGCACCGACTTGTTCAATAAATAAGCAATCGTCTGGCGCAACGTCGCGACGACGGCCGCTTCGAGCGAACGGTCCGCGAGGTCACGCAAGTCGTCGACGCCTGGATACGACCGATTCGGTTCGATGGCGTCCGCAACGAATAAAATCTGGTCGAGCCGGGACATGCCCGGTTCTCCGGTCGTATGGTTCTTGATGGCGGACACGACAGCCGGGTCGAGGTCATACGCTCGGTCTAACAGGATGGCCCCGACCGGCGCATGCAACAGTTCGTCATCGAACGCAAGCAAACTCGGATTGAGATTCTCCTCTACCACGACTTGTCGCATCATGTCGGCGTCCAAATATTTCGCATAGTCGTGCAACATGGCCGCCAGTCGCGCCGCTTCCACATCGGCCCCGTACAAGCGGGCCAACCGTTCGGCCGTCTCGACGACACCGAGCGTGTGGATATAGCGTTTCTCGGGCAGCGTCGCCTCAATCAATGATTGTGCTTCCTCATACGTCATACAAGTCGCGCTCCTTGATATAAGTTTCGACATCGACCGGGACGAGATACTTGATGGACTTGTCCCGTCGCGCCCGTTCCCGGATATCGGTCGACGAGATCTCGAGTTGCGGCATATCGATCGCGCGCACATCTGCCTGTTTCGGGATGCGGTAGCGGCTGCCCGGACGCGCGACGGCCCCGAACGTGACGAGGGTGACGAGCGTCTCGTAATCGTACCACTTCTCGAGAGATTCGAGCGAGTCCGCCCCGATCAAGAAATAGAACGTGTCGTCCGGGTACACGTCCCGCAACCGTCTCATCGTCTCGACCGTATACGACGGCTCGTCACGTTCAAACTCAATTAAGTTCAGCTTGAACGCGGGGTGGTCCGCAATCGCCCGCCGGGTCATTTCGATTCGGTCTTTGGCCGGGCTGAAACCCGCCTTGTGGGGCGGAATCGCCGCCGGCAGAAACCAGACCTCATCGAGCTCCAACTGTTCGCGCGCCTGCTCGGCAATCAACAGATGACCGAGATGCGGCGGGTCGAACGTGCCTCCCATCAGGCCGATGCGGCTCATGGGAGTTTGATTTGGCGATTTTCTTTCTCAGTCGCCTGTTTGTACAAGACGATGACTTTTCCGATGACTTGAACGACTTCGGCTTTCGTGCCTTCAGCCAATTCTCCGGCTACGTCTTTCGGCGTATCGGCACAGTTTTGTAGCACTTGCACTTTCAAGAGCTCACGTTTCTCGAGCGCGTCGCTGATGTCTTTGCACATCGCTTCGCTGACCCCATTTTTTCCGACTTGATAAATCGGCGAGAGGTGGTGTGCCTCGGCACGTAAAAAGCGTTTTTGTTTACCTGATAACATACTATTTATTCCTCCAATAAGTCTTCAATTAACTTCATTCCGACAAGTTGATCCGGTCTCACACCTGTCCAATATTCAAACGCCAAAGCGCCTTGTCCGACGAACATGGCAGTTCCGTTGACGATTTTCGCGTCTGCTTCGGCGGCTTCCTTTAAAAACGGTGTGACGAGTGGACGATATATGATATCACAAACGACGGTATTTTGTCGTAAACCTTTTAACGATCGTGGCGAATCGACGCCGTCCATGCCGACCGATGTCGTCTGGATGATGACGTCGTACCGTGCGATATCGACATCCGACAGCGCCAGCGCTTCGATGCCGAACGCGTCCGCGAGACGCTCCGCCCGCTCTAAGGTGCGATTCGTGACCGTGACGGCACGGGTCGGCAAGGCGCTGATGATGCCACGCGCTGCCCCGCCTGCTCCGATGACGAGCACACGGCCCGTCCAATCGGTCCAACGGTCGAGGGCGGCGACAAGGCCGGCACCGTCCGTGTTCGTCCCAATCAGCTTCCCGTCTCGCTTATACACCGTGTTGACGGCTCCGGCAGCTTCGGCCGCCGGATCGAGCGCGTCCAAGTACGGGATGACGGCCTCTTTATACGGGATGGTGACGTTGAATCCGTCCCAGACGCCGTCACGCATCTGTTGAAACATGTCAGCGAGTTCTTCCGGGGCGACGTCGAGCGCCTCATAGCGCCCGAAAAGCCCAGACGCTCTCAGCCACTGCTCGTGCAGGACGGGAGAGAGCGAATGAGCAATCGGGTGACCGATGACGGCCAGTCTCATACGAGCGCCTCACGCAATGTGACGGCAACTCCTTTTGGTGCCCACGCGGCGATGCGTCCACCTTTTCCGTGAATCGCGACCCAACCGAGTCCGCTGAAGACGATGTCTGTCTTGACACCGTCACGGAGACTGAACTCGTGACGCACGAGCGGTGGCAACAGTTGCAACGTCTTCTCGTTCGGCGGGTTGAGCATCTTACCGATATGGTTTTCGTATAGTTCATCTGCTTTGTCGAGCTTGGTCCGGTGTGTCTTCAACTCGTTCGACATGTAGACAACGAACGAGCGTTTGTTGCCCTCCATGTAATCGAGACGGGCGAGTCCACCGAAGAAGAGTGTCTGCTGCGGGTTCAATTGGAACACGTGCGGCTTAATCTCTTTTTTCGGCGTGATCGTCTTCAAATCTTTCGCATCGACATAATGCGCCATTTGATGACGGTTGATGATTCCCGGTGTGTCATACAAGTTCGCATCATCGTCGAGCGGGACGTCAATCAAATCGAGTGTCGTTCCCGGGAAATGACTGACCGTGATGATGGCCTCGTCCTCTGCCCCAAAACGCTTGATGATTTGGTTGATGAGCGTCGACTTCCCGACGTTCGTACAACCGACGACATAGACGTCCTTGCCTTTACGATAATATTCGATTTTTTCTGCGAGCTCGTCGATGCCATGCCCTTTTTTCGCACTGATCAAGTGCACATCGACCGGGTTCAAGCCGAGTTCTTTCGCCTCAGACTTCATCCAGTTGGCCATCCGGTTCGGGTTGACTGACTTCGGCAACAAATCGACTTTGTTCCCGACCAAAAAAACGGGGTTCGTGCCGACCGAGCGTTGAAGCCCTGGCAACCAGCTGCCATTGAAGTCGAAGATATCGACGATTTTGATGACGAGCGCTTCCTTGGCGCTGATGCCGTTCAAGATGCGCAAGAAGTCGTCATCTGTCAATTCGACGTCTTGGATTTGATTGTAGTGCTTCAATTTGAAGCAGCGTTGGCAAATGACGATCTCGCGATCGAGTGCCGATTTCGGTGCATAACCGGCACCGGTCGGGTCTTCCGTTTGAATGGCGACACCGCAACCGGCGCAATAACGTGTTGTTTCTTCCATAATGTTGTCTGCTGTCATTTAAGTTGCCTCTTCTTCATTCACTGTAGCGCCTCGCCGCTACTCCTGAAGCGTTAATTCCGACGCCTTACGCGCCGTACATGGACAGCCTCCTTCTTCCTGTGCGTTCGAGGTCCTTATTCATCTTTTTTATGTGAATCTTCGGAACGTGAGTGCATCGCTTCCCCGATTTTTTCAGCGACCGCCACTTTGGCGCGCTTCGCATCGACGGCGAGCTCCTCAACTTTTTTCGTGATTAACACGTACTTCCCGCGGCGTTTCATATGGGCGAACACGACTTTTTCAAGCATGCGATTGAACTTCGTGACGAGTCCGTCCGTCTTGACGACCGGTTGCACGTGGATGACGTGAATCCCGGCCATGTTGGCGCCGAGTACGTCCGTGAACAATTGATCGCCTAAGAAGATGGCTTCTTTCGTCGAATAGCCATATTTCGCGAGCGCCTGTTTGAATCCAGACGGCAGCGGCTTTTTCGCACGTGCCACATAGTGAAGGCCGAGCGGTTCCGTGAACGTACGTACGCGGTTCTCGTTGTTATTCGAGACGACGATGACATCGAGTCCGTGTGACTTCACTTTTTCAAGCCATAGCAAAAGAAGCTCTGGTGCGTGCGGGACGTCCCAGGCCACGAGTGTATTATCAAGGTCCGTCAAAATGACGCGTACCCCACGGTCTTTCAATTCTTCAAGGTCGATGTCAAATACTGACGCGACGAACTGTTTCGGATAAAGTCGATTAAACACGGTTAAATTCCTCCAATTAGCTAAAGCGATTCAACTACTATACATGTAGTGATATCCCTTCTATGGTAAACGAAAACCGACCAAACGACTAGTGTATCGTTCGGTCGGCCTGAAAAAGTTTTAAAAAATCAACCGTTTTGCATCGTTCCGATGACTTCTCCAAGTCGGACCGAGCCGATTTTGGCTGGATCGATGAAGACGCGGCCTTTCTCAAAACAGAGGATGACGGTCGAACCGAACGAGAAATAACCGACCTCGTCGCCCTTGCAGGCATGGTCACCTTCAAGCGTCCATTCGATCGTATTGACGTTCAACGCACCGACCATGATATGTTCATATCGTCCGGCCGCCGTCTCGAAGCGTGTGACGCGTCGGTAGTTGCGTGAGAGCGGACGAACCGTCTCCGTCAACCCGATGTCATTCACCGGGGCCGAACGGTCGCCGAGTTCATAATGGCTGAGCACTCGCCCGGCGAGCGGGACGTGGACGCGATGATAGTCACGCGGGCTCAAGTAAAGGACGCAGACCGTACCGCCGGCGTAACGTCTCGCTTCTTGTTGCGAGCCGAGCAGCTCAGCGAGCGTGTACGACTGACCCTTGACCTCGAAGCGGCTGTCGTCCGTGATATCGGCCACGATGGACAGCTTTCCGTCACACGGCGCGACGACCGAGCTCGGGTCGGCGTCAATCGGCCGGGCATCCTCTTTCAAATGACGCGTAAAAAAGGCGTGCAGGCTTGGATACGCCTCAATCGGTTCCGCCGCTTCATCAACGTTGATTTGATACGTTTTCGCAAACGACGGAATGAAGGCCCGACTCGCTGTTGATTCAGCGAAGGCACGGAGTCGCTTGGCGATGACCGGGGTCGCGTTCAACTCAAACAAAGTCTGATATAAGCGGCGTTTGATCACTGTGTGCCCTCCTCGTTTTTAAAGAACGTCTCGTACTGTTGCTCGGAGACGGCGCCTTCGACACGTCCGACTTCTTTTCCATCTTGGAAACGAATCATCGTCGGTGTCCCGTTGATGCCGTAAGTCGTCCAGACGTTGTGGTCGGCCAAGTTGATTGACACGGCGTCATACTCTTCGATGAGCGGTTCGACGTACGGTTTGACTTGCTCACAGTATTCGCAGCCGGTCTGCCAGAAATAGACGACAACTTCCTCTTCTTCTGAAATCTTCGTCTCGAGCTCGTCCGGTGTGACCGCGTTGACGCCTGTCTCCTCGTTCGCATTGTTCAAGAAGAACAACAAGCCGAGTCCGATGACGATGATCACTCCGATGATGGCGAACGTGATAAAGTTCGCCCGTTTGGCACTGTTTTTCATGGTCAATTCCTCCTCTTAATATAAAAAGAACTGACTCGGATATGAGTCAGCTTGGTTGTAGACGTCTTACTTCTCTTGTGCGACGTCGCTAATCCCCATATCTTGGTTAAGCGTGTCTAAGAGTACAATAAAGATTGTGATGACGACGCCAAAGAATGTCGCGAGCATCGCGTTGAACGTCACGCCATCGACAGCAGAAATGATAAAGATTGCTGTATTCGAAAGCAAGATCGCCCAGAACAATGTGACTAAGTAACGCATCGATAGTCCCCTCCATCTCACAGATGATTCATGAAAAATTCATACGACCTTAGTATAGCATTGTTACCGTAAAATGTGCGACCTCGATTGTATATTCTTTCCGTCGAAACGGGAAATATGATACGGTTTGAGAAATAAGCAACTCGGAGAAAAGAGGAAACCCTATGTCACGTTATTTAATCACAGTCGATTTAGATGGAACGTTGTTGCGCGACGACAAGACGATCAGTGAGCGCAACGTGCGCGCGCTTCAAGCCGCCCGTGAGGCGGGTCATGAAGTCATGATCGCGACCGGACGCCCACAACGCCATTCAATCATGTATTACGAAGAACTCGGTTTGACGACACCGCTCATCAACTTCAACGGCGCGCTCGTCCATCATCCGAAAGACCCGTCATACGAAGTGACGCACCGGCCGATCCCGCTCAAGACGGCCCACGAGATTATCGAAGAAGTGTCGGACACGAAAGCGCACAATATCGTCGTCGAAGTGACCGATCACGTCTACTTCCATAAAGACCCGCAAGAGTTTTACAGCCCGTACGCCGAGCGTGCGCTCAGCGTCACATCGGGTAACTTGCTCAAGCACTTGCAGGAAGAGCCGACATCACTGCTCATCCATGCGACGAAAGAGCACGTCGACAACGTCCGCGCTCGTTTGAACAAAGTCCATGCCGAAGCCGTGTTGAACCGCCAATGGCGCATGCCGGAGCACATGATCGAAGTCATGAGCCAGAACACGTCGAAGGCGCTCGGGTTGCGTGAAGTGTCGAAGCATCTCGGCATCAACCGTAAAAACATCATCGCGTTCGGTGACGAGGAGAACGACCTCGAGATGCTCGACTACGTCGGTACCGGCGTCGCGATGGGCAACGCCATCAGCCAGTTGAAAGCCGTCGCGGACGAAGTGACCGCGTCGAACATGGAAGACGGCATCGCCATCTACCTTGAAGAGAAACTCGGCATCAAAGCATAATCCACACACCGACTGTTCATACAGTCGGTGTGTTTTGCGATTTGCCTAAAGAAAGCGCATCAAATAGTCGTCAAAAATCTTCGTCATCACTTTCGGGGTATTGGCCAAATACACATTGATTTGCTCCGCATTCGAGGCAACGGCGTCACCTTGTCTCTCGTCTGTCGGAAAGTCAGAGATGCCTTTGATGATGACGCATTCGACGTCATTTTTCTGACAGATATACGCGATGGCACCCGCTTCCGTATCCGCGATCGTGATGTCGTGTTCCTTCAGTTCCAGGTAGTCGTTCCACATCACGACCGCTCGATCCGCCGTCGCGATCGTCCCCGTCAAAAAATCATCCCCATAGTGCGCCAGCGGAATCTCGACGATGAACGATGGCTTGATCAGCGGCTCCACTTTTTTGACCGTGCAGTCGTATTGGACGGCGCGATGGGGCACAAACACATCCAACTTGCCGAACGTGTCATCGATGCCGGCACATGTCCCGACGACAATCACTTTCTGTAACTCAAAGCGGGATAGCATATACTGATTGGCCCCGACCCCGTTCGCTTTCCGCACACCCGTGCTGTAGAACACGAGTTCGACGTCGTCCAGCGTCCGCATGAACCACTCGCCATACGGGTAGCTGAACCGCTCCTCCGTTTCGACGTCATAATACGCCAATGCCGCTTCGTATTCCCATCTCGTCGCAATGCTGACTCCAACCATCAGGCGTCCCCCTCACATTTAATCTCTATCTATAGAATAACCCCCGCTGAGCGTTCAGCGGGGGTTTATTTTAGCGTCGGAACGCACCTTCGACATCTTCAGTCGGGACCATGTTGATGAAGACGCTCGGATCGGCATCTTTACAGATGCGCGTGATTTCACGCACTTCGTGGCGTTGGGCGACCATCATGAGCGTCGCCTTCTCGACTTTCGAGTACGTTCCGATCGCCGGCATGAGCGTGATGCCGCGGAAGACGTGCTGATGCAGCTCTTTCGTCACTTCGTCCGGATGGCTCGTGACGATGAAGAGCGTCTGGCGCTGCGTATTCGTATAAATCTCATCGATGACTTTCGACGTCACATATAAAAAGACGATTGTATAGAGCGCGGTCTGCCAACCGAACAACGCACCGGCCCAAAGCGCGATCATCATGTTCATGAGGAACAGATAGACGCCGACCGAGTTGTTCGTGAACTTTGCTAAGATGAGGGCGACGATATCGAATCCGCCGGTCGAGGCACCGAAGCGAATCGTAATCCCCGAACCGATGGCGAGCAAAACCCCGCCGAACACGGCGTTCAACAGCGGGTCGTCCGAGATGATTGACGACTGCGGAAGCACGCGAATGAACACGGTGACCGCCGCGACGCTGATCAACGTATGAATCATCATGTTCTTGCCGAGCATGAAATAACTGACGATCAACAGCGGCACGTTCAGGACGAAGAACCAAATTCCTTCCCCGAGCTCAAACGGCGTCCCCGCAAACAGTTGCGTAAAGATTTGGGCAAGCCCCGTAAATCCGGTCGAGTATACCCCCGCCGGGATTAAAAATAATGTCATAGATAATGCAACGAACACTCCCCCGATAATCGAAACGATTCCGATGCGAGCGTGTTCTTTAACGGCTTCCGTCAAGTTTTGTCTCTCCTTTCAAAAATGGCTAAGAATCAAGATAACATAGTTTTCTGGTGCTGCCTACCATAAAAATAATGGGATGTGTCCGCGCTTCCCATAAAAAAACAAGCCGGCCGGGGCCGACTTGTTGAGCTGATGCGTTTGGTCACGCTTTCACTGTCTCGATTGTCACAGCATCATTTGCCGGGACCGTGACGACGTTTCCGTACACGCGGATGTTCACGTCCGTGCCACCCGTCTGTTTGATCGTCACTTGTTCACGCGTCGACGTGACCGTCAAGTGATGATCGCGCCAGAGCATATTGAACGAGTATCCGTTCCAGTCCTTAGGAATCATCGGACTGAACGTGAGCTCCGAATCGAGGGCACGCATGCCGGCGAAACCATGAACAATCGACATCCATGAACCGACCATCGACGTGATGTGAAGCCCGTCTTCCGTGTCGTTGTTATAGTTGTCGAGATCAAGTCGGGCCGAACGTTGGTACAACTCGACCGCCTTATCTTCATAGCCGACTTCGGCCGCAATGATCGAGTAGACGCAAGGCGACAAGCTCGACTCATGGACCGTGCGAGGCTCATAGAAGTCGAAGTTGGCACGCTTCTGTTCGACCGTGAAGCGGTCACTGAACGTATACAGTCCTTGGAGCACGTCCGCTTGCTTGATGAAGTTCGAGCGAAGGATACGGTCCCACGACCAGTTTTGGTTGAGCGGCAAATGTTTCGGGTCGAGGTCTTTCACCAAAATCTGTTCTTTATCCATGAAGCCATCCTGTTGCATGAACACGTCCGGAACGAGGTCATCTTTCGGATAATACATCTTCGTCTGGATATCGTTCCACTTCGCGAGCTCTTCATCTGAAAGACCGAGTGTCGCGATCAGTTCTTCAAGACGCGCCGGTTCTGCTTCTTTCAAGTAGTTGTACACGTCTTGGGTGTATTCGAGCGTCCACGCGGCAATCAAGTTCGTATACCAGTTGTTGTTGACATTGTTGTCGTATTCGTTCGGACCTGTGACGCCTAGAATCATATACACGTCTTTGTGCGGGACAAAGTTGACGCGGCTAGCCCAGTAACGCGAGATCTCGACCAATACTTCAAGTCCGTATTGACCTAGGTACGACTTGTCGCCGGTGAAGTTCGTATAGTTGAAGATGGCGTGCGCGATCGCACCGTTGCGGTGAATCTCTTCATGCGTGATTTCCCACTCGTTGTGGCACTCTTCCCCGTTCATCGTCACCATCGGGTAGAGGGCGCCTTCCATGCCGACGTTCTTGACCGAGTTCTCTTTTGCTTGCGGCAATTGGTTGTGACGATATTTGAGCAAGTTCCACGACACTTCCGGCTTTGTCGTCGCCAAGTAGAAGTGGAGGCAGTATGCTTCCGTGTCCCAATATGTGGCGCCGCCGTATTTCTCACCGGTGAACCCTTTCGGTCCGATGTTGAGGCGTGAGTCCTCACCTGTGTAGGTTTGATACATATTGAAGATGTTGAAGCGAATCCCTTGTTGGGCCTCGACGTCACCGTCGATGCGGACGTCCGCGTCTTCCCAACGCGCGAGCCACGCTTCTGTCTGCTCGGCGAGAAGTGTTTCAAAGCCTTTTTCGAACGCCATCTCGACACGTTGCATCCCGATCGGCTGCAATTCCTCGATTTCATAATCACGGTTCGTGACAACAGAGACGTACTTGTACGCCGTCACTGTCTTGCCGACTGGCGCAGTAACTGTGAACTTGTTGGCGACGTAAAGGTCCGTCGCGTCGAGCACTTCACAGCGTGCCCCTTCGACGTCAGCGATCATCGATGCCGTGACGTGCCAGTCGAGTTTCTTCGTTTTCGTTGTCACGAACCCGAAACGCTCTTCGACGCCGTGTTCGACCGGCAGCCAGAACTTCTCGTCATAGTTCGAGTCTTCGTTGACGACATCGCCGTCCAAGTAAGGTGTGAACTCGACTTTCGCTTCATAGTTGACGGGAGTGACGTTATAACGAATCGCCAAAATTTCTTTGTCGACGATGGAGAAGAAACGGACGACTTCGACGTTCGTCTCTTCCGTCCCGTTCACGAGTGTGAACGTCCGTGTCAAGACACCGCGTTGCATATCGAGTTCACGCGTAAAGTCTTTCACTTCCCACTTCGCCAAGTCGACCGGCGTCCCGTTGATGGCGACACGAAGCCCGACGACGTTCGTCGCGTTCAACACTTTAGCGAAGTATTCCGGGTAACCGTTCTTCCACCAACCGACACGTGTCTTATCTGGATAATAGACACCGGCCACATAAAAGCCTTGGTGTGTATCGTTTGAATATTCTTCCTCAAAGTTGCCGCGCATCCCCATATGACCGTTCCCGAGCGAGGTGATCGATTCCGCCAGGCGGTTTTCTTCCGGATGTAGGCCTTTCTCCGTTACTTTCCATTCGTCGACTGCAAACAATCGTTTCATCTGTCTGCCACTCCTTTTTCTCTACAAGGCTACTTGTCATCAGACAAACGAATCATGCAACCGTTTGTCTATGAAAGCGCTGTATTTCAATCTCACCTCTCATTTTACACGACTCGCACGAGAATGCAATCGTTTGCATAAAATTTTTTCTTTCTTTTTAGAGCAAACAAAAAAACCTATCACCCTTTTCAGTAAGGGTGTAGGTCTTCTCGTCACTTGTCTTGGTCGCGTCCGAACGTCGCGTTCGCCTCGTGCCCCTCGAACGCCGGGTTGTTCCCGTCATTAAATCCCGTGTCCGGCTCATCGAGAATCAAGGCGTAGCCGCCTTTCAAAATATCGCCGTACGCCCGGTTGACGTCGTCGTCAGCGAGACCGAGGTCGAGCAACGCCCGTTTCACTTCCTGCTCACCTTCGGCTACACCCGCAAACTTTTGCATCCAGTTCGCGCTCGCTTCTTCCACTTTCGCATCGGTGTCCCGTTTGACGAGCGAAACGTCTTCTTTGTCCCGCGTGACGACATACAAGTCACTCTCGTTATATCCTTCCTCGGTCAGTTGATTGATTTTGGCGACGAGGGCCGCCTCGTCTTGATACGTGTCTACAAATTGTCGTCTGCTCATCGTGTCTCATCCTTTCGGGTTGTCTGGTCATGAATCGTGACGTCGGCCTGGCCGACCTCGGTCACTTCGATTTCTTCTTTACGGATCGTCTCCGTCATCGTCTTGACGTCTTCGGTCACTTGTTTCCGGACGATAATCTCTTCGACGACGACAGGACGTTTGACGATGAACGCCCGCTCCTCGATGACTTGAATCCGGAGATGGTCCCCTTCGTCAATCGTACGAATACCGGGCTGATTAAAGTCATAGTCCTCGAGCACATCTTCCGACCCTGATGTCCGCTCCACATGAACCTGTTCCCTGCGGACCGGGACTTCAATCTCTTCAACTGTCTCCACGACTTGTCGATTGATGACGACCTCACCCGTTTGAACGGCTTGTTTCTCAACGCTCAACCGTTCCTCATGCAAGGCGAGCGTCTGTTCTTCCGTCCCTGCTTCTCGTTTCACCTTCGGACGCCCGGGGTTTACACGCTGTTCGGAACGGTCAGCATCGACATAAAGGAAGAGCCTTCCTTGCTCGACCTCGCGGGCGAAGCGATCTTGTTGTTCCGGCGTCAAGCGCATGCTGCCGAGCCAGCGCTCAATCGGTCGTTCGCTCGACGTGACGAGTGAGGCGACCGTACCCGGTTCATCGGTGACGAGCACATATAGCTTCGACTGACGTCGAATCGCGTCCGCGACGTCGGCGCGCTTAACGAGGACGTACATATCCTCTTCGGCATAGCCTTCTCGTTTCAAATCGACGGTTCGATTGAGCAGTGCCTCCGGTTGGTCAAATACTTCAGAGATAATCGCATGTTTCATGGCATTCGTTCCTCCTATGGTTACTTGGCGAAAAAAAGGATGGTCCCTCAGAGAGAGCCATCCTTGTCGAGGTGCTTGGTCAATCGATCACAGGCGGTCACGCTCATCGCGACGTGTGCGGTCGAAATCATGGTCGCGATCACGATGGCGAAGGTCGTCTTCGCCTTCAATGTGCGCTTCTTCTTTACGCAACGTCTCACGTACCGTTTCTGTATCTTTCACCTTCTCTTTGCCGACGACAATCTCTTCGGCGACGACGTCTTTCTTCGTCACATCGACACGCTCTTCCGTGACTGGCACGCGAATTTCATCGCGGTCCGTCGTCGCATCGAACGAATGTCCTGTCGCTTCACGGTCTTCGTCGACACGGCGACGCTCAACGTACACTTCATCGTGCTCGACTTCGACATCAACGCGTTCCTCGCGTTCGACGACATCTTTCTCGACGCGAACTTCACCGGTTTGCACGCGTTCCTTGTTTACAAGGAGACGCTCTTCATGCAACTCGAGTTTCTGTTCGTCTGTCAAGTCTGTCCGGTTGCGAATGTCTTCATCCATGTCATTGAAGCGGTTCGAGTCGACACCTGCGCCTGTTGCACCGATGCCAGCACCTGTCACGCCAGTCCCCGCTCCTGTTCCGAAATCACGTGCGGTCATATTGCCCGCCTCGTTGCCTTCTGATCCGTAACCGGCTGATGTACGGCCGCCTTCAAACGTATCGTTACGTCCGTCGTCAAACACGCCGTCATTCTTGTCGACCAATAGGACCATGCCGCCGTTCTCGATGTCTTGATGATGACGTGCCGTCTCTTCTTCTGAGAAGCCGAGTTTATCGAACGTGTGACGAACTTCGTCTCCGCCGTCTGCGACTCCAAAGAAACGATCGAGCCATGACGCTTTCGTTTCTTTTACTTCTGCATCCGTTTCGCCGCGAACCATCGAAAGGTTCGATTTATCTTTCACAATGACGTACAAATCATCTTCGCGATGCCCCTCGGCGCGAAGTTGATCAATTTTTGACACGAGTTCTGATTCCTGATAGTAAGTGCCTACATAACGTTTGTTATCCATGATTGTATCTCCCTTTCAAAATCTTTATTTTTTTGGTTCTAGGCTGGGCGGATTCGTAATGATCTGCCATTCGGCCGGTAATCTAGATGTTCCCTTGCAACTCCGTTTCATGCATTTCTTTCACAATTGTAATCTTTTTGTAACGATATGACTTTTGGCTGATTGCTTTTGCTTTTACTATATGTATCTGAATCGCACAAAAAAACCTTCCGCTTTTGACAGAAGGTTTCATCTCATTCAACGATTTCAGTTTTCTTTTTCTGACCGCATGACTGGCGAACGACCAAATAATGCGGGACGATGACGCGTTTGCCGTAAGGTGGCGCGCTATCTCCAATCTGTTCAATCAGACAGTTTGTCGCCTCGAAACCGAGGCCGAAGATGTTGATTTCGACCGACGTGAGCGGCGGATTCGAGTGCTCGGCGATATAGACGTTGTTGAAGCTGACGACGGCGACGTCCTCAGGTATTTTAAGCCCCATCTCGCTGAGCGTGCTGATGACACCGAGCGCCATCATATCATCACTGACGACGACCGCGGTCGGCGGTTCTTCTAATTGGAGCAACTCCCGCACGGCTTTGGCGCCTCCCTTGGTCATGAACTCGGCACGGGCGATATAGTCTTCCCGAACCGGGATGCCCGCTTCCATCAACGCTGTCGCGTACCCGTTGCGACGATCTTGTGTGACGGCGAGTTTATCTGATCCCCCGATGAAGGCGATGCAGCGATGGCCGAGATTATATAGATGTTTCGTTACTTCGCGCCCTGCCAAATAGTTGTCCGTGTCGACATACGTGATCGACGAGGCATCGCCGAACGGTTTCCCGACGACGACGAACGGGAATTTCGTCTGGCGTAAATATTGGACGACTTTGTCATCTTCACGCGAGTACAAGACGATGACACCGTCGACGCGACGGCCTTGGACCATCTCGATGACACCCGACAACACCTCTTCTTCGGTCACGCCCGTCGTCATGTAGAGCGAATAACCGTTTTGATGGGCTTTCGTGCTGATCCCACGCATTACTTCAGGAAAAAATGGATTTTGTAGCGTCTTCGTCGCTGCGCTCGGCATGACGAGCCCGATCGACTGCGTCGAGCGGTTGGCGAGGCTTCGCGCGTGAATGTTCGGATGGTACCCGAGTTCTTCCATCGAACTGCGTACACGCTCTTTTGTTTTCTGACTGATACGCGGACTGTTGGCGATGACGCGAGACACGGTCGACGGTGCGACATTGGCGTGTTTGGCGACATCTTTAATCGTGATTTGCATGATGCTCCCCCTTGCTTCCGTTAGTTCAAAGTTCCCTATCACAGGGTATCGTCAACTCGCGCTCTTGCGACGCTTCCACATGACCAATCCAGTCAAGAAAATCGGGATGGCGATGACAAGCAGACCGATCGTCCACATGTTCACTTCCGACTCCTCGACAATGTAGGCGTTCGCGCTTTCTCCTGCGAGCTTGATGGTGAACGTGTCACGTTTGTCGGTGACAAGTTGTGAGAACAAGAGACCACGAAGGCGTGTATCTTCTCCGACTTCGCTTACCTCGAATTCAATCTCTCTGTCCTCGGCGTTCATATTGATGGCATACAAGGCGACATCGTCGCCGTCACGACGCTCGAACACGGCCATACCGTCTTTCGAGGCGATCATACGTTGTTCCCCGGTCGCGAAGACGGGATATTCCTCTCGCATCCGGTTCATCATCGTGACGTATTCATGGAGTTCTTCATTTCCAGGGAAATCGGTCATGGCCCGGTTCGCCGGATCAGCGCCGCCGGATTGAGCGTTCTCCGTCCCTTGGAAGACGATAGGCATCCCTGGTGATGCATACAGGGCAAACAATCCGAGGCGTAGGCGACGCTCGGCCGACTCGGCCCCGCCGAGTTCCGCGACGTGCATGAATCGCTCCACGTCATGGTTATCGAGGAACGTCGCCATTTGGTTCGGGTCATTGAAGAACGTCTCGGCATAACTCGCGGCCACGTCGATTTCATCCACGTTCGCCGTCTTTTGCGTCATCGTCTTCGACACGCGGTCATAAAATGTGAAGTTCGTGATGCTATTGAAGCCTAGGTCGTCATATTCCGCGACGTACTGTGGATCCGGATCGAATACTTCGGCCAACAAATAAAAGTCGGGATCAACGGCGCGCACCGCTTTGACGAAGTCTTCCCAAAACGGTTTGTCGACGTGACGTACCGTATCGAGACGATACCCGTCAATACCGGTCTCTTCAATCCAATGCGTGGCCGCCTCGAGTAAGTAGTCTTTCACTTCCGGGTCTTCCGTTTTGAAGTCCGGCAAATCGAACAGCCAGTGCGTCTCGACTTGTTCTTGGTCGTTCCAGAGCACGATTGGCAACTCGTCATGGAACCAGTCCGGGCGTTCTTCGACCCATGGGTGTTTCGGTCCGACGTGGTTGACGACGAAGTCGAGGATGACTTTCATGTCACGCTTATGGGCCTCATCGACGAGCTCTTGCAAATCTTCTTTCGTCCCGAACTGGGGATCGATGTTATAAAAATCTTTAATCCAATATCCGTGATAACCGTCCGGCATGTTTTCAAACACCGGTGTCAACCAGACGGACGTGAATCCGAGCGACTCGATATAATCGAGTTTTTCGATCACGCCGCGGATATCGCCCCCGTGAAAGGCTTTCGGATCCTCTTTGTCGACCTGGGCGTTGTTGTCCGGATTCCCGTCAACAAACCGGTCGACCATGATAAAGTACATGCGTTCCTTTTCCCATGATGCTGCTTCTTTCGCTCCGACGATTGTTGGAAACAAAAGAAGCGACAGAAGAACGAGCACGACGCCTCGCCTCATATCGCTTCCCCCTTAAGTGAGTATTATCCTTTCGTACCACCGGCAGTGAGACCCGAGACGAAGTAGCGTTGGAACATGAAGAACAAGAGGACGATTGGGAGGGCCGAAAGGACGGCGCCTGCCGCGAACAACGTGAAGTTGTTGTCGAACTGTCGAGAGATCATGTTGTAAAGACCAACCGCGAGCGTCTGTTTCTCTGGTGAACGAAGGACGAGCGATGCCAAGATGAAGTCGTTGAACGGGCCCATGAAGTTGAACAAGGCGATCGTTGCGACAATTGGCTTCGCGAGCGGCAAAATGATTTGCCAGAAGATACGAAGGTGACCGGCACCATCCATCCGAGCGGCTTCATCGAGCTCTTTCGGAATCGTATCGAAATAACCTTTTGCCAAATACGTGTTCATCGGGATCGCGCCTCCGGCATACAGCAAAATGAGGGCTGTGTGCGTATCGAGAAGGTTGAGCATGTTCAAGAGCACGTAGATGGCGATGATGGCAACGAATTGCGGGACCATTTGTAAGACGAGGAACATGACGAGCGAGTTCTTACGTCCGACGAAACGATAACGCGAGAAGACATAACCTGTAATCGTTACCAAAATGACTGAGAGCAACATTGTGATGACGGCAATTTTTAATGTGTTCACATACCATAAACTATAATCCGAAATCGATAGATCAAACAAGTTTTTATAGTGAATAAATGTCGGATTCGACGGAATGATGGTCGATGTGATCGTACGACCCGGGTTGAATGACGTCCCGACCACCCACAGCATTGGATAGAGAATGATGATCGACGCAAGCGTCAAGATGACATAAGAGAACGCCAAATTGATTCGTTTTTGTTTTTTCATATCAGATCATATCCTCGTCTTTGAAAGATTTTGTCCGACGGAACTGGATGACGGCAAGTGTCATGATGAAGAATGACAAGATGAGCGTGATCGCAGCCGCAAGTCCGTATTGCGGGTTGGCCCCGAGAGACAATTTGTAAATCCAAGAAATCAAGATGTCGGTACCGCCGGCCGTTTGGCCCGGTACAGCTGGTCCACCACCGTTGAAGAGATAGATGATGTTGAAGTTGTTGAAGTTGAACGTGAACTGCGTGATGAGAATCGGTGCTGTTGCGAACAAGAGCATCGGCAATGTGATCAAACGGAACTTATCAAAGATGGTCGCACCGTCAATCGTTGCCGCTTCATACAAGTCACCCGGGATCGATTGCAAGACCCCAGTCATGAGCGTCATGATGAACGGGAAGCCGAGCCACCATTGAATCAAGATGAGCGCGCTGCGCGTCGCCGTCGGGTCGGTCATCCAGTTGATCGGATCAAGCCCGAACGCTGGAAGAATCGTCGTATTGAACACCCCGAACGATTCGTTGAACATCGAACGGAAGATCAAAATCGTGATGAAAGCCGGTACGGCCCAAGACAAAATCAAGATCGAGCGGAACAAGCGACGGAAACGAAGACCTTCTTGGTTCAATAGAACCGCAAGGAAAATCCCGATCGCGATGACCCCGACCGTCGAAGCGACCGTCCAGACGAGTGTCCAGCCGAGAACGCCGACGAACGTGTCACGGAAAATGTCAATTTCAAAGATACGTGTGAAGTTTTCGATTCCGACCCATTCCACGAGCTTCGCTGGCGGTGCGTTGTTGTAACGATAGTTCGTGAAGGCAATCAAGAATGTAAAGATCAATGGAAGAATAACCGTGAAGACGAGCAAGATGAGCGACGGAATTAACATCAAGTACGGGAATCCGTGGTCGCGCAAGTTGCGAAGTTGCACTTGGAACGTTGCAACGTTTAGGTGCTGATCACGAATGCGACCGACTCGGTAAGCGTCACGAATGTTCCAGACATAAAATGCGATACCGAAGAAAAGTAAGATTAACGCGACAATACCTTCTACCATCAAGAAGATGGAATGGTCGTTACGAGGTCCTGCCACTTCGCCAAGCGTGATCAATCCCCAAAGACCTCCACGGTCACCAGGTCCAGCGCCCGCTCCTTTGAAAAAGAGATCGTAGTTTACTGCAAAATAAGACATGATGATAATAAAGAAAGCAATCGCCTTCGCTTTTTGGTTGTTATAGAATTGGCCGGCCCCCGGAATGATCGAGAGTAATGCAGCGTTCCGAGCATGATTGGTCGGTTTGTCCGGACGTTGTTCCGGCGTATTCGGTTTCGGAATTGAAGCCATCCTCAATTTCTCCTTTCAATTTGAGCAAATCAATCGAGCAAGCGTTTGCTCAATTCTAGAAAATGAGGGGGAACGCCAGTCGGCGTACCCCATCATCTCTTGTCCTTATTGGTTGTTTGCTTGGATTTGTTGCTCGATGACTTTAACAGCATCGTCAGCTGATTTTTGTCCATCTTGCTTGCCAGTCGCTACGAGCTGAAGTGCTTGTGCCATTGGCTCCCAAACTTGTCCCATTTCAGGAATGTTAGGCATTGGGATCGCGTTCGTTGCTTGATCGAATACCGCTTTCGCAACTTCGTTCGACGTGATTGCCTCGTTCGACTCGAGTGCTGCTACTGGTGGGATCTCGTTGTATGCTTCGAACATTTTCAATGCGTTCTCTTCGTTCGTGAGTTCTGCGAGGAACATTTCAGCCCACTCTTGGTTCTCCGTGTAAGCAGAGAGTGCGTATGTCTTCACGCCCATGAACGTTTTGATTGGCTCACCGTTTGGAAGAGTCGGCAATGCAGACGCTCCGAGGTCGACACCCGCATCTTGATAACCCGCTACGGCCCATGGTCCGTTCATGACAGTGTGTGCTTTCTTCTCAGTGAAGAGTTGGTCCATCGCTTGGCCACCAGACTCGCCGATCAATCCTTTAGGGAAGAGGCCTTCTTGGTACCATTTGCCGATGTAGTCGAAGCCTTCAACTGCGCCTTCGTTGTTCAAACCGATGTCTGATGGGTCGAGGGCGCCGCCGTCTTCTTTGAAGACGTAGCCACCGAAGCCGGCTACTACACCGTGAGCGAAGTAGAAGTTATCCCAAAGACCGAGGAATCCGTACTCGCCTTTGTCTTTAAGATCTGTAGACAACTTGTACAAGTCGTCCATTGAAGTAGGAGCTTCTGATACCAAATCCTTGTTGTACATGAGGACTGGTGTTTCAACTGATTTCGGGTAGCCGTATGCTTGTCCGTCGAACATGACAGCCGATTTCGAAGCGTCAGTGAACGCGTCAAGTGCGCCTTCGTCAGTAAGCGGAGCCAAGTGACCTTGGTCAGCGATTGTTCCGATTTGGTCATGTGGTACGAGAACGATATCTGGACCTTTACCAGCTGGGCCATCAAGCGCCAACTTGTCTTTTTGATCCGTCATTTGGACTTCAACGACTTCAACTGCGACGCCGTGTTCTTCTTCAAACGCCTTCGCAACTTCTTTCGTCGTTTCCGACTTTTCAATATCTTCCCAAATTACGATTTTTTCTGGCTTGTTCTCGTTAGTAGAACCGCCTTCGTTAGTAGAACCGTTGTCTGTACCGCCACCACATGCAGCAAGTGCACCGAAAGCGAATACTGCCGTTGATAGTCCTGCTACCATTTTTTTCATCTTCATGATGAAAAACCTCCCCAAGGAATAGTATGGTCAGATTTGCGCAATCGCACCGACCTACTGATTTTAAACAACTCCGCTACAGAATCAGTAGGTTAGTGAAAACGTTTGCATCCTCACCTCAATTTTTATTATACAGTTGTGTAAGCGTTTTACAAGACTTTTTTTTTAGGAATTTTTCCTGCGGTTGTCCCGTTTATCTCTTTTTGAAGTTTTTATAGGTGTTTTTCTTATAAAATGAGGAATCGGACGATTGACAAAATGTAAACGCTTTATTAACCTTTGTTTGAGCAAACGTTTTCACAACTGTTGTTTCTTTTCTGAACATACAGTGTAAAATGGTAACAACCCTAAGAGAGAAAGGAACGATTTCATTTGATTAAAGAAGCTATTTATCATCGCGCCATGTCGCCTTTCGTGTACAAGTATGACCGAGAAACGATACATATTCGATTCCATACGAAAAGAAATGATATCCAATCTGTTGACTTAATTTGGAATGATCCGTACGACTGGCACTCAGAAGATCCGGCCATGTGGAACTTCGACCCGGATAAACCGAGCTTCTGGCGCACGTTCGAGACGCCGATGGAGAAAATTGGTCACGACGACCAATACGACTATTGGTTTATCGCCATCAAGCCGCCATTCCGTCGGCTACGCTATGGCTTCCGTCTCCATGACGGTAACGAGACGGCCGTCTATACAGAAAAAGGATGGTTTGAAGATAAGCCACTCGATGACACGGGCTACTATTTCTGCGTCCCGTTCATCAATCCAATCGATATCTTCCACGCCCCGTCATGGGTGAAGGATACGGTCTGGTATCAAATCTTCCCGGATCGGTTCGCAAACGGCGACTCGTCACTCGATCCCGAAGGTACGTTGCCGTGGAATAGTACCGAGCCGACGGTCACCAACTTCTTTGGCGGCGACTTCCAAGGAATCATCGATCATATTGACCACATCGTCGACCTCGGCATCACCGGCATTTACTTTTGCCCGATCTTCAAGGCAACGACGAACCATAAATATGATACGCTCGATTATATGGAAATCGATCCACAATTCGGGACGAAGGAGCAGTTCAAACAACTCGTCGACCTTCTCCATGAGAACGGGATTAAAGTCATGCTCGACGCAGTGTTCAACCATGTCGGTTACAACCACCCGTGGTTCCTCGACGTCGTCGAGAACGGACCACAGTCCGAGTACCGGGACTGGTTCTATCTTCGCGACTTCCCGATCGAGACGACACCGAAGCCGAACTATGATACATTCGCGTTCGAGAAGAACATGCCTAAAATCAATACGGAGCATCCGGCGTTGAAAGCTTATCTATTAGAAGTGGCCCGCTATTGGGTGGAAGAGTTCGGCATCGATGGCTGGCGCTTAGACGTCGCGAACGAAGTCGACCACGCGTTCTGGCGCGACTTCCGAAAAGTCGTGAAACAAGCGAACCCTGAGGCATATATCCTCGGTGAAATTTGGCATGACGCGCAGCCATGGCTTAACGGCGACCAGTTTGATGCGGTCATGAACTACCCGTTCACGAACGCGAGCCTCAACTATTTCGCGCTCGATCGGACGTCTGCTTCCGAGTTCCGTGACGAATTGACGCGCGTTGAAATGATGAACACGATGAACGTGAACGAAGTGACGTTCAACTTGATTGATTCACACGATACGCCGCGTGCCCTCACCCGGGCGAAAGGGCATAAAGGCAAGCTCAAGTTGCTCATTACGTCGATGCTCACGTACACGGGTAGTCCGTGTATTTATTACGGGGATGAAATCGGTCTCGAAGGTGAGCAGGACCCTGGCTGCCGCCGCTGCATGCCGTGGGATGAGACACAGGAAGACCGTGAGCTGTTCCGCTATGTCCAAAAATTGATTCGACTTCGCAAAGAGCACCCGGTACTCGCGAACGCCGGATCGTATCGTTTCAACCTCGTCGACGACGAGTCGAACGCGCTCATCGTCGAACGTTGCACGAAAGACGAGACGTATTTGATATACTTCAATAACTCAGAGACGGTATCGAAACTGAACCCGCTCTGGCATACGGGAAGCGCTTACGATTTGCTTCACGACCGCGATGTAGACTCTCTTGAAGTCGAGCTCGCACCGTTCAGCGCCACGATTTTGAAAATGAAATAAATTCGGTTTTGCACCCGTTTCAGCGGGTGTTTTTTTTGTTGAAAATAATTTGCCAAATCCCTTTCTTTTTCATTTCAAAAGGAGTAACATGACCCTTGTGATTTTGACAACGTAAATATTTTATAGAGAGAATTGTAGAAACAAGGGAGAATACACATGCCGAATAAAAACACCGAACAGCTCAGTCTATTTAAAATATCGTGGCCGATCTTCATCGAGCTCGCGCTCCATATGGGGACCGGGATTATCGCCACGCTCATGCTTGCCCATTACTCCGATGCCGCCGCTTCTGCCGTCGGCGTCGCCAACCAAATTTTGAACGTCTTCTTAATCGTCTTTAGCGTCACCTCGGTCGGTGCGACCATCTTGATTGGTCAAGCGATCGGCGCCAACCGGATGAAGAAGAGCCGCGACTTCGCCCGTTCTGCCGTCAGCTTGAACATGTGGCTCGGCGTGATCATGGTCGCCGTCGTGTTCTTGTTCGGCGAGACGTTCCTCCGCCTGTTCGGTCTATCGGATGAGCTGTTCGACCACGGTCTCTTGTTTTTACAAATCGTCGGGTTGTCGCTCTTTACCGAGGCGCTCATCATGGCGCTCAGCTCCGTCCTCCGGAGTCACGGGATGACGAAGCATGCGATGCTCGCGACGCTTCTCATCGATATCATCACGGCTATCGGGGCCATGATTGCTGTCATGGGTTGGTTCGGGCTTCCGGTCACAGGTGTCGCCGGCGTCGCCTGGGCCATCGTCATCGCCCGATTCTCGGCGATGGTGCTCTTGTTCTGGATCGTCAAGAAGCGCCTCATGCTCCGCTTCCCGCTCAAAAAATTGATTAAGCCGCAGCGCGACGACATCCGCGCCTTGCTCCAAATCGGGGTACCGTCGGCCGGAGAGAACTTGTCGTATCAGTTCTCGCAAATCATCATCACGGGATTCATCGCCACAATGGGCGAGGCGTCCCTCGCCGCCCGTGTCTACGTCATGAACTTGTCGATGCTCGCTTTCTTGTTCACTGTCGCCGTCGCGCAAGGGACACAGCTGTTGATTGCCCGTGACATCGGCGGGAAACGATTCAAAGAGGCGTATACACGCGCCGTCAAGACGTTGAAGCTCGCCATGTTCGCGTCGCTCGTGGCCTCACTCGGACTCGCCGTCTTCGGCAAGTCGTTGCTCGGCCTGTTCACGTCGAACCCGGACATCATCGCCGTCGGCGTACCGATTTTATGGGCGACGCTCATCTTGGAGCCAGGTCGTGCCATGAACATCGTCTTGATGGGGTCGCTCAAGTCGGTCGGTGACGTCCGCTTCCCGGTCATGATCGGAATCGCCTCAATGTGGGGCGTCGCCGTCGTCTTCAGTTATTTGTTCGGACTCCAGATGGGGCTCGGCGTGCTCGGGATTTGGCTCGCCTTCTCACTCGACGAGTGGTTCCGCGGTTTCTTCGCCTTCCGGCGCTGGAAATATGGGACGTGGCAACAAAAAGGCTTCCAATTCGAAGCAAAACCAACTTCATAACCAACCAAAAAGAAGCGGTCGCTGTGACCGCTTCTTTTTTCATCGATTTAGGAACGCCTGCATCGCCTGGCGATGAACGTCCGTCTGCCCACACTTCCGTTGCCAGACAATCTCTTGTTCGAGCCCGTCCTCGAATGAGTCCGCACGGAATAGCGCCTTCATGCCTTGTACCGCCGTCGGTGACTTGGCTGCGAGCGTCTCGGCATATGTCGTCAACCGCTCCAAGTACGCCTCATCCTCGACGAGTTCGGTGACGAGACCGAACGTTTGGGCCTGTTCGGCGTCAATCGTGCTGCCGCTCCACATCCAAGCAAGTGCGAGATCGGACCGCATCAAGCGTCGTAAATGGTAAGGTCCCCCGGCATCAGCGACCAGTCCGATTTTGATGAACGCCGAACTGAACTTCGTCGACCGGGCGACGAGGCGGACGTCCGCAGCGAGTGCCAGACTGAGCCCCGCCCCTGCGACGACTCCGTGAATGCCGGCGATGATCGGTTTCGGACAATCGGCGAGCGCTCGCACGAGCGGATGATACACCTCTTCTAAATACACCCCATAGTCGGCGTCACTCTCAATCGTCAAATCCTGTCCCGACGAGAAGGCACGCCCTTGACCGACGAGCACGATGACGTGAACAGTCTCATCTGCCACGAGCTGCTCCATCGCTTCCCTCGCCTCACGAAGCAACGTTTCGTTTAACGCGTTCAATTTTTCCGGCCGGTCCCATTTCAGCCACCCGACGCCGTTCCGCTGTTCCAGTTGAATCGTTTCCATCCTGATTTCCCCCTTCATAATAAAATGAATCACTATTCATTTCTCTATCATGGATTCTGTTTCCTTCTTGTCATGAAAACTTTCCGAGTTCGATTGCCCGACGCTACCACTATTTGCTATTCTTAAAAGAGTCGTTCAACGAAAGGGTGGTCCCGATGCAACTGACAAACGCCGCAAGACAACTGAAACAACGGAACGTCCCGTTCACGTATCACACGTACGAAGTGGACGAGTCCGACCTCTCGGCCAAACATGTCGCTGCAACACTCGGTAAACCGCTCGACCAACTGTATAAAACGATTTGTCTCGAGAACGAGCAACGCCGATTCGCCTTCTTTTTGATTTCAGGAGAACTCGATATCGACTTAAAGGCGGCCGCAAAGGCCTGGGGTGTCAAAAAGGCTTCGCCCGTACCGGTGAAAGAGCTCGAGGCGCTGACCGGGTACATCCGCGGTGGGGTCTCGCCGATCGGTGCGAAGAAGCGCTTCCCCGTGTTCCTTCACGACAGCGCCAAACAAAAAGACACGATCATCATCTCGGCCGGAAAGCGCGGCTATCAACTCGAACTCACACCGGCCGATTTGCTCCGGTTCACGGACGGCCGCTGGTTCACTCAATAAAAAAGATGGAGGCAATATCTATGTGGAAAGAACGAATCCGCTCGTGGATTCCTAACTCATTTACGTTCGGCAACTTGTTCTGTGGCGTCTTGGCCATCGTTTATGCGGCGCGTGGCGACTATTCGAACGCGACGTTATTGATTATCATCGCCATGATGCTCGACAGTCTCGATGGACGGCTGGCCCGTATGCTCGGTGTGGCCGGTGATTTCGGGAAAGAACTCGACTCGCTCGCCGATGTAGTCACGTTCGGGGTCGCCCCGGCATTACTCGCCTACTATACGTTTTTTATCGACTACGGCAACTACGGTCTTTTCTTCGCCGCCTTATTCCCATTGTTTGGCGCCTACCGCTTGGCCCGCTTCAACTTATCGGCGACGAACGTCTCGGCCAGCTACTTCTCAGGTGTCCCAATCACTGCGGCCGGCGGATTGCTCGCCGTCGTGACGACGTTCGGGGATCGTATCAGCGAGTTGCTCACCCCAATCTTTTTCACGGGGCTCGCATTGCTCATGGTCAGCCGCGTCCGCATCCCGAGTTTCAAAGATGTACCGCTCCCGCGCCATTCATTTATCATCACGGTCAGTCTCGTCTACTTGACGTACATGATTCTGGCCCGCTGGAAAGAATGGCCGTCGTTCTGGTTCATCGCGGTCACGTTCTATGTCTTATTCATCGCTTTCTCGTTCGTCAAGAAACGAAAACGGATGGCGAATTGATGAGTCCCTCTCGACGAGGGGCTCTTTTTTGCATGCATTTATTAGACGGTAACGAAAAACCTCTCTAGAATGGTAAGTGAGGTGATGAAATGAAAGTGTACCCATGGATTTGGAAATGGTTTTTGGTTTGGTATGTCATCGGGGTCATCCTCGTTGGCTTTGATTTGTTGCCGAGTTGGCTCGAATGGGCGAACCCGGTGTTCTTATGGCTTGCTGGGACCATCGGCGGGTGGGTGATTGCGGACGGCGTCCGACATGCCCGTTTGATTGTCCCGTTCATCTTCTTCGGCTCGATCGCCGTCGAGACGCTCGGTGTCAAAACCGGGTTCCCGTTCAGCGAGTATATTTACGCCGAGGCGTTCGGTCCGACCGTCTTCGGAGTGCCGGTCACAATCGGCGCGGCGTGGCTCGCCGTCATCGGTTCGAGCTTTGCCGTCGCCCGCTTGTTCTCGTTCAAGAACCGCACGCTCTGGCTCGTCCCGTTCCTCGCCGTTTGGCTCGACATGGCGATCGATCCGGTCGCCGCGAACGTGAAAGGCTATTGGGAATGGGCCAATGACGGTCTCTATTACGATATCCCGACGCAAAACTTCGTCGGTTGGTTCGGTCTGTCGCTCATCTTCTCGTGGCTCCTCGACCGGTTTGAAGTCGAGGCGGAACCGATGTTGCTCGGGCATGGTCGTTATTTGTTCGTCATGCTTCACGCCTTGTTCGGTGTCACGGCCGTCAACGCCGGCCTATACGGGATCGGTGTGCTCAGTATCGTGACCGCCGCATGTCTCATCTTGATAGAACGGAGGAGCCGTCATGATCAAAGCGAGCAAAAAGAAATGGTTCAATAACCTGTTCTCGACGTTCGTCAAAGAGCGTCAAATCCGTCCATTTTTCCATACGATTCACGTCCGGGCCGATGACGTGCCGACACCCGGCCTGTTTTTGAGCACCCACAGCTCTTGGTGGGACGGGATGATTTTGCTCATGTTGAATGAATATTATTTGCGCCACGATGTCCACGTCTTGATGGATGAGGACGGGTTGCGCCGCTTCCCGTTCTTCCGGCATTTAGGTGCGTTCTCCATCAAAAAAGGCAAACTGTCGGACGTGCGCGCCTCGCTCGACTATGCCAATCGGTTGTTAGTCGCAGGCAAGTCCGTCTGGGTGTTCCCGCAAGGACGTGAATATCCGCAGGAACAGCGCCCGCTCGAGATTGGTTCCGGTGCGACGATGTTGCTTCATCAACCGGAAGTCCGGCTGTGCGCCATCTATTACACGTTCGCGTCCCACGCTGCCCCGCTCGTCTATGTGCGATTCCGCAACCATACGGTCGTCTCCAAAACCCGGCGCGACCAAAAACACGAGCTCGCCGCAGCGCTCGAACGTCTCTATGACGACACGCGCGACGATGTGATCGCGCAATCCGACCGCTATATCGAATTATTCCCGCCGAAGCGCAGTTTGGCGGATTGGACGGAACACGTGCTCCAAATCGGAAGAGGTCGCTCATGATTCTGTTCGTCATCACGGCCATGATGCTCGTCTTCACGTTGGTAAACTTGCTGTTCCTCCGCCCGCTCACGGCGCCGGTACCGGCCCCGCCGACCGCGATTTGTATCCCGCTTCGGAACGAGGAGCGGAACGTGCCGAAGCTCATCACGAGTTTAAAGGCCGCCTTGACAGATGAATGCCACGTCTATTTATATGAGGACCGGTCCGATGACGGTACATACGAGGCGCTCATTCGAGCAATTGAAGACGATGCCCGCTTCACCATCTTCCGCGGGGTGCCGCTCCCGGACGGCTGGGCGGGCAAGGTCCACGCGTGCCATCAGTTGGCGACTCGGACGAACGAGCCGTACATCTTGTTCCTCGATGCTGATGTGACGATCGATCCGACGTTCATCGGACGGTTGCACGGTACGCTCGAACGGGAAGGAGCCGTCTTCTTGTCCGGCTTCCCCCGTTTCCCGACACCGACCTGGCTCGGAAAGCTGTTGATTCCGATGCAGCACGTCCTGATTGCCCAACACTTGCCGCTGTTTTGGCGCAAAGTCCGCCATCCCGCCTTCGCTGCGGCCAACGGGATGAACGTGCTCGTCGAACGGGCGAGCTATGAGGATGTCGGCGGCCACGCCTCGATTCACGATTCCTTGATTGACGACATCGATCTCTGTCGCGAGTTCAAACGACGTAAGAAAATCACGTCTCTCGTCAATGTCTCGCCGTATATCACGTGCGACATGTATGCGACGAATGAAGAAGTCTGGAATGGGTTTTCAAAGAACGTATTCAAGGGAATGAATGAAGCAGTGGGCATTGCCCTTTATTTCTTTTTCTACTACGGCATCCAGCTGTCTGCTTTCGTCGCCTTTCTCGTCCGCATGGACTGGATTTCATTCTTGGCGTGTGCGTCCGTCTTGCTCGCGCGCCTCGCCATCGACATCAAATCGGGAGGACGCCATTTTTGGCTCCATCCGTTCAGTCTCATCGCGTACTTGCTCCTCTTATCGAGCGCGGTCGTGCGTAAATGGCGACGAAAGCCGATTTCATGGAAAGGCCGTACGTATCAATAATTAGGAGGCATAACATGAAACATATCGCCATTATCGGCGCCGGGCTCGGCGGCTTGAGTGCCGCCGTCACCTTGGCGGCCCGCGGTTACGACGTGACCGTCATTGAAAAGAATGAACATGTCGGCGGGAAGCTCATGCCGATCATCACCGACGGACACCGCTTCGACTTCGGACCGAATACGATCACGATGCCGGACGTGTTCCGTTCCGTCATCCGCAACAGCGGTGCCAACCCAGATGACTATTTCGAGCTCGTCAAACTCGAGTCACACACGGTCAACCATTTCTCGGACGGTTCGACCTTCACATTCGATTCGGACCGCGAAAAAATGGAAGCCGAGGTGCGCCGTCTGACCGGCGACAAGGCCGATAAAAACCAATTGGCCGCTTACTTAGACAAGGCGGAGAAACTGTTCGAGATTGCCAACAACCGCTTCTTCACACGGATGGACTCGAAAATCGACACCGGTCTTTGGGCCGACATGATGAAAGTACATCCGCTCAAGAGCCTGCATGCGCTCCATAAGAAGTACTTCAAGGACCCGCGCATCATCCAAGCGCTCGACCGGTATGCCACGTATATCGGCAGCAGCCCATACGTCACACCGGGCACGTTCGCGCTCATCTCGCATCTCGAGCTGAATGATGGTGTCTATTTCGCCAAGGACGGGAACTGGACGATTGCGAAAGGGTTCGCGAAACGGGCGAGCGAGCTCGGCGTCGAGTTCCGGCTCGGCCATGAGGTCACGAAAATCGAAGTGACGAACGGCAAGGCCCATGCGGTCGTCATCGACCATGAAGAGGTCGTGTCGTGCGACGCCGTCCTGTTGAACGGGGAATTGCTCACTCAATATCCACGTCTCGTCGACGCAACGGACCGTCCTTCGTTCCCGGTGCCGACACGCGACACGATTGAACCGTCCGTGTCCGCTTTCGTCATCATGGTCGGCTTGAACAAACGATTGAACCTCGCCCATCACAACGTCTATTTCTCAGACGACTACGAGGCCGAATTCCGAGCCTTGTTCGAAGAGGAACGCTACGCCGACGAGCCGACGATTTATATCTCGAACTCGGCCCATACCGATCCGTCCATGGGGGAAGCTGGCGATAACTTATTCATCCTTGTCAACGCGCCGGCCCATATGACCGATATCGATGCCGAGACGTACGAGCATTTGATTCGTCGACGGCTCCGTACGTTCGGTGTCGATTGGGAAGACAGTGACGTCCTGTTCCACCGTCGCGTCACTCCGCTCGACTTGACCCGTGATTTTTACGCCTACTACGGTGCTCTCTACGGCACATCAGCCAATTCGAAAAAAGGTGCGTTCTTCCGACCGTCGGCCCGCTCCGAAGACGTCTCGAACATCTGGTTCGCAGGCGGTTCGACGCATCCTGGCGGCGGCAGCCCGATGGTGACGCTTTCAGGACAATTCGCGGCCCGGTCAATGTTAGAGGACATACCTCTGACAATTTGAACATTTTGTGAACAGAGGATTCGACACTTGTCGACACGGGACAGACATGATAATATCATAATCGAGTTCAAGCAGTTTCGTAACGTTGGTTACACCTGTAGCGATCGAATGGCTTCCCCGAGCCTATCGCGTTTTGAACTTGTCACACCCGAGAAAAAAAGTGATGAGCGAGTTTCCCCACTCGTATCCCGCAGCTGGAACAGCATGCATCTGATGTTCCCCCTTAGTCCATCAAGCATCCTGCTTCAGCGAAGATGCCCCATCGTTTCATTCCCCATGAGACGAGGCACATCTTTAGGGTTTCATCACGTCCGATTCGTTCGTTTCCCCGATGAACGAATCACATAACGCTTACACCACTTTTGGTCCCCCGCCAAAAGTGGTTTTTTTGTGCACAAAAAAGGCAGCCGTCTCGAGACGGCTGCCTTTGCTTATAGTCGGGCCAACAACTTGCCTTTTTGAATCGTCGAGACGTACGCCCGCTTTGTGAAGACGTCATGCCCGTTCTGCCGGGCGGCGTCTAAAATCCCTTCATAGAGGAGCGCTGCCGCCGCGACCGGCTTCCGGCTCGTCACGGGATACAAGTGATGCGTCTCCCGAGCGCTCGTATATAATGCTTCCGCACGCCGGGCCATCGTCTCCCAGACGTCGATGAACGCCGGGGTCACTTGCCGTGCGAACAAATCGGCTTCTGCGACATCGAACTCGGTGAGCAACGACTGCGGCACATAAATCCGGTCGCGGTCTAAGTCTTCCCCGACGTCGCGCAAGATGTTCGTCAACTGCATGGCAATCCCTAAATCGATGGCGCCTTGTTTCAACTGCTGGCGTCCGGCCGCATCGGCGTCCGGCGCGAGAATCGGCAACAGCATCAATCCGACGGTGCTGGCCGCATAATAGCCATACTGCTCCGTCTCCTCGATCGTCGCATAGCGCGTCTTATGTAAGTCCCATTTCATGCCTTCGGCCAACTCGAAGAACGGTTCGACGTCCATGTCGTATCGCTTCCAGACGTCCTCGAGCGCCACCCAGAGCGCGTCCGACAACGGTTCACCCGCCAAGAAACGATCGAACTCGGCCAAAAATTGCGTCAAACTTTCTTCTGGCCGGTCCGATTCATCGACCGCGTCATCGAGCGTCCGACAAAACGTATAGACCGCAGCCACGGCTTGGCGGTCAGGTTTAGAGAGCAGGGAAAAGGCCCGATAGAACGTGAGCGAGCCTTTTTTCATTACGTCTTCACATTGACGATACGCTTCTTGTGTCGTCATGGTACAATGCCCCCATTTCTTCTTCCATTCTTTTCACTAATAGTTGCGAGCCGATCATGACGATTGGGACGCCTCCGCATGGGTGGACCGATGCCCCGACCGCATAGAGACGGTCGATATGGGGATACGGACGGGCCTGCGGTTTGAACGCGGCCGACTGGGTCAATTTCGGGGCGATGCCAAAGCTTCCGCCCTCGAACAAACCGAATCGTTCCGCGTCCATCGGCGTCCGGACCTTCATCTCGATGACCCGGTCTCTGAAATCGGGCACCATCCGTTCGATGCGGCCCATCAAATGCTCGATGGCACCGCTCGCTTCGAAGTCTTCCCGTTCTAATTTACGCGGCACCGGCACGAGCACGTAGAGCACACTCGTCCCCGTCGGCGCGAGCGAGTCATCGATGATGGACGGATTGAACGTATACATCGCTGGATACTTGCTCAGTTTACCATCTTCGAAGATGGTCTGCATCGACCCGGCGAAATCATTCGGTAAATCGAATTGGTGGACCGGCAAGTCGATGTCCCCATCCACGGTGAAATACAGTAACAGCGTGCCGCTCGACGGTTCATACGACTTAAGTTTGACACCATCAATCAGCCGCTCCATGAGCGGGAAATCGCCGTTCACGACGACCGCATCGTACGGATGGACGCCCCCATCGACGACGACCGCATCGGCCCGTCCATCGGCGACGCGGACGCGTTCGACGTTCGCTTCTAACTTGAACGTGACGCCCCGCCGCTTCAACTCTTTTTCTATTTTCGTCGCGAGCGAGAAATATCCTCCTTTGACGTACCAAATCCCTTCTTCTTGCTCCCGATACGGAATCAAGCCGTAAAGGGATGGGGTATCGTACGGGTTGCCGCCGATATAGAGCGTTTGCAGGCTATAGGCGATGCGGAGACGCTCGTCTTTAAAGAAGCGTTTCATGTTCTCATGCGCCGTCTCAAACGCCTTCAAGCGCATGAGGAGCATCAACAGCTTCGGCTCGAACAAATCCGTCTTGCTCTTATAGCCCCGGTCCAAGAACGCATCGAAGCCGAGTCGGTACTCTTCTCGTTTTTGCGCCATATATTTTTTGAATCCGGCACCCTCGTTGAAGAGACGGTCGATTTCGGCCGCCTGGCGCTCGATGTCACGATATTTATAGAACGTCGTTCCGTCCTCATAACGCAGACGATAGAGCGGGTCGACTTCAAGCAGCTCGAGCTCACGCTCCGGGAAGCCGGCTTCTAACAGCTGACTTTTCAGTTTCCCGGGTAATAAGACGATGGTCGGCCCTTCATCGACGCGGGCGCCGTTCTCGAACTCGACGTAATTGAGGCGTCCCCCGACACGGGATTCTTTCTCATAAATGGTCACGTGCAATGACGGATATTTATGGGTCAGGAGCAAGGCCGCGTATAGCGACCCGATTCCGGCACCGACGAAGCTGATGTTCATTGGCCGACACCTGCCCGGTCACGCAATAAGTTTGCCGTAATCCGTGCCGATTCGAAAATCGTCGGAAGTCCGCTGCCTGGATGGGTACCCCCGCCGACGAGCCAGACGTGATCGAGTTCCTCGAACTGGTTATGCGGACGGAAATACATCATCTGCGACAAGTTGTGCCCGAGGTTGAACGTGGCCCCTTCGTACACACCGAACGCTTCCCAGTCGTTTGGCGTGAGCGGCTGCATGACCTCGATGTGCTGGCGAATGTCGCGATAAGGCGAACGGGTCTCGAGCGCATCGAGGACGCGTTCCGTCATCGTCGCCTCGAGTTTCTCCCAAGGCAAGTTCGACAAATTGTTCGGGACCGGCACGAGGACGTAAAGTGATGATTTACCGGCCGGTGCGAGCGTCGGATCAAGATTGGACGCGTTTTGTACGTAGAAGGAGAAGTCCTCGCTCAGCTTCAAATCTTGCGTCATCTCTTTCACGTTCCGCTCGTAGTCGTCGGCGAAATGAATCGAGTGATGGGCGACGTCGTCATAGACGCGATCGAGCCCGAGATAGAGCATGAACGTCGAGCACGAGTAACGCTTCTTCTTCAACTGTTTCGGACTCCAGCGCGTGAGCGCATCACTCGGGACGAGCGTCGTCATCGCATGGGCGAAATCGGCCCCGACGATGACTTCATCGAAGGCGTAATGGACGTTGTTTGACACGAGTCCGTTGACCGTCTTGCCGTCGAGCAAGAGACGGTCGACGCCTTCTCCGAGACGAATCTCTCCGCCCTCTTCTTCGATGACGCGCGCCATCGCCGTACAGAGTTGGTTCACGCCGCCAATCGGGTGATGGACGCCGTAAGCATGTTCCATGTACGACAAAATCGAGAAGCCGCCGGGGCAATCCCACGCCGACATCCCTAAATATTTGGCTTGGAACGTGAAGGCGTACTTCAGCTCTTCGCTCGTGAAATATTCCGATAACACGTCATATAACGATTTCCCAATCGACAAGAACGGTAACGCCTTCAAGACGCGCGTGGCCACGTAGTCCGTCAGCTTGTCATGTGCCGTCTGCAAGACCGGCATCAATTTCGACAGCTTGATCGCTTGTTCGGCCATGAAGCGCTCATAGCCCTCTCCGTTCCCGGGGAATTGCTCTTCAATCGCTTGATGCATTTGATCGCGGTCAGTCGTCATCGACAGAACCCGGTTCCCTCGGTCGAAATAAAGGTCGTACATCGGTTCGAGTCGTTTCATCTCGACATAGTCATGTAAATCCCGACCCGTCTCTTCGAAAATCTCTTCTAAAATATACGGCATATTTAAAAAAGTCGGGCCACGATCGAACGCGAATTCTCCGACTTGAAGACGAGACGTCCGTCCACCGACGAACGCCTGCTTCTCAAATACTGTTACCTTCACACCACGGCTTGCGAGCAGCATCGCGGCCGCAAGTCCTCCTGGTCCGGCACCGATCACGGCGACTCTTTTTTCCGACACGTTGAACAACTCCCTATGTGAATAGTCTCTTATGCTTCTATCTCATTATAGAAATGACTGGAGACAAGTTCAAATTTGAATCGGCTCGTCGTGTGTCCGCCATGTGTCAATTGCCGCGCTCGGCAATGACGATATACCATGATCCTTCCGGGATGAATGGGATAAAGCGAATATTTTCAAAGCCGACTTGTTGCATTTGACGGCGCAACTCTCGAATCGTTGGTAACGGGTGTAAGTTGTCGTGGAGGGTCATGAACGCATTGAACGCCGAGGCGAACCGTGAGCCTAGTGGCGTCTCTGCGAGCGGAGTGACGAGGACGGCGACACCGGACGCCTCGAGGTTCTCGAGCATCCGTTCGAGCAATTCGATTCGTTTTTCAGGCGAGAAATAATAGAGCATGTTGTTCATCATGACGGCATCAAACCGGTCCTCATGATCCCATTCCATGAAATCGGCCACTTCGTACCGAATGTCGCCCGATTCGTCCTGCTCTCGGGCCTGGGCGATGACGTCTTCTTCTAGGTCGATGCCGGTCAATTTCCACTCCGGTTCAAGACCATGCAGTTTTCGTAAGTAACCACCGTGCCCACATCCGATATCGAGCATCGTCTTGACGTCAGCCTGGCGCAACAATTGTTGAACGACCGGGAAAGCGACCGTCTCGACGAGCGTCGACGTCTGCGCGACGACTTGTCCATGCGTCGCCCCATCGAACGTCTTCTGCTTGCCCGACTCTAAAAAGTCAGGGTATGCGATGAGTGCCGGGATGTGTAGCTCCATCATCTCTTGGAGCATGAACCCGATGCTGCGCTCATCCTCGTGCGACAATTGATATTTCAAACTACGTGTCGGGAAATAGCGCCAGCCTCTCTTCTTCAAATGACGAACCGCGACCCCTACTTCAAGCCAACGTTCCAGCGCGAGCTTCGTCAACGGTTGCTTCAGACGAAGCGTCATCTCCGCAAAGCTGGCCCCACCTTGGAGCGCATCGAACAATCCATATTTATAGCCGATATATCCGTGCCAAAGCGGCAGGAATGATTCCGTTTGTTTCATCCATCTTCGCGCGTGCAAGACGCGTGACCATTCATTCATTTGTTGTTCCATCGTTTCACCTCATCGTCGTTATCACTGATTTTTTTATTTTCCCCTAATAATTTACGGACAAACAAAAAAATCCCACTCCGATGTGCGGAATGGGAAGCAACGTTAAATAAAGTTGCTGAAGAACGACTGTCCGTATGGCAACGCATAGCCGATGAAGATGGTCACGAGTGCAAGAACGACGAAACCGCCGAACATCGCGTTCGCTGGTTTTTTCTTCTTCACACGGATGAGCGTCATCTCACCGAAGATGAGCGTGAGCAGTCCGACCGTGATTTTCACGTGGTAGAACATGCCGCCACCGTTCAATTGTAAATACAAATAAAGTCCAGTGCCGAACGCGACGAGCAACATGAGTCGAAACACCATGTGGGCAATTTTCCCGCTCTTGTTCGCGTTCTTATAGCCGACATAGGCGACAGCGAACAAGACGAGTAATACAATCCAGCTCGTGACGTGCGTGTGTAGGAATGCAGTCAATGGCATCCAAAGTCCCCCTTTCCATTATGTACAACCTCTATTGTACACGAGTCGTTCGCATTTCGGTCAAGCAGGTGACTGAAAAATCTTTGCTTATACCAAAAAGGCGCCCATGGATGGGGCGCCTCATGATTAAGCTGTCGTCGTTTCTTGTTCACGTACGGCGTATTCGTAACTCGGAATGACGACCGTGAACGTCGAGCCTTGGTGTTGCACCGACTCGACATGAATCTGACCGGCGTGACCGCGGACGATTTCCTGACAAATCGGGAGCCCGAGTCCGGTCCCGCCGATTTCACGGCTGTCCGAGTTGTCGACGCGATAGAACTTGTCGAAGAGTCGGTCGAGCGCATCGCTCGGGATCCCGATTCCTTGGTCTTTCACTTTAATCGAAATCGATTGATCGTGATGGGCCAGCTCGACGGTGATTTTCCCGCCGTGCGGCGAATATTTCACCGCGTTTGAGAGCAGGTTGCTCATCAACTGTTTGAACTTCTGACAGTCGGCGAACAGTTCGTACGGGCGATCATCGGCCGTGACGAGCTCGAACTGGTGTTTCAACGACGACGCCTCATAGAACGTCATCATATCGCGAATGACTGGCTCGACATCGAGCTGTTCGCGATCATACATTTGACTGCCAGCTTCCATGCGTTGGACGTCGAGGAAGTCGTTGACGAGATGCGTCAAGCGCTCCGTCTCGGCATGAATCGTCTCCAAGTATTTCGCTTGCTTCTCGTTCGGTAACTGTTTCTTGACCATGAGTTCCGTGAACCCATAAATCGACGAGAGCGGCGTGCGCAACTCGTGCGAGATGGTCGAGATGAACTCGCTCTTCAAGCGTTCCGCCTCGGTCTCGCTCGTGATGTCACGGAAGACGAGCAACGTCCCTTTCGAGATGCCGCCGACGACGATGCGTTCCGCGTACATCTGTAAGTTCATCTCTCCTTTACGGATCGAGAAGCTGACACTGTCGTGCGGGAAGTCATCGGTAAAGAGCTGATCCGTGTACTTCAAGAAGTCGTCATTTTGGTCGACCGTCGTCGCAATCGTCTCGCGCCATTCGTTCCATGATAATTCGGCAAGCTCGTTCGATGTGATATCGTCGAGTTCTGGGAACATCTCATAGAGCGGACGGTTGACGAAGATGTCATCGGTCGAATGCTCGACGTAGATGACCGCCTCGCGAATCGAGTCGAGAATCCGTTCCGTCTTCCCTTTCTCGCGGGTCATCTCTTCAAACAGACGCATCCGGAGAAGCGAGAGCGACAATTGACGAGCGAACGACATGATGTCACCCATCTGCGTCTGCGTGAAGCGATCCTTATACCGGACGAGATAGATGAACGCGATAATCGAATCATCCGTCGGGTCATGGACCGGCACGGCCGTCTCATACATATAGTATGGATACGGGAGCGGATGGTCGCTCGCGACTTGTTTCGATGAGTGAACCGTCGTCCGGAGCGTCATCGCCCGCGTCAAGACAGAATTCTCACTATCGAGCAACTGACGGGTGAGCGTCTCGTTCAACCCGTGGCTCGTAATCGAGAATGAACCGGTCGCGTCGAGGAAGACGAGCGCCCCGACTTCCGAGTCGGTGATGGCGACGAGCTTCTCGATAATCTCTGGATACGCCGTCAACGAATCACGGGCCGCGAGCGTCTCGGTCAACTCGTTGCGGTATGCCAAGTGTTGTTCGTTCTGTTGCGTCTGCTCCAAGATTTCTTCAAGCTCTTGCTGTTGGGCTTGAAGCTCTTCTTGTTGCGCAATCAACTCTTCTTGTTGCGCTTGCAACTCGTGGTTCTTCTCAATCAAGTGACGTTCATTGTCACGCAGCGTCTCGGCCATCTTGTTGAACGACCGTGACATCGTGCCAATCTCATCTTCCCGTCCCATTTGATCGCTCAAATCGACAATCTCACCTTTGAGCAAGCGGTCCGAAGCGATTGAGAGACGCGAAATCAAGCGCGTTTGACGACGCAAGAACGGTTGGATGAACAGTAAAATCAAAGCCGCGAACGATAGGATGCTTGCAATCCAAAGGAACTGAAGAATATCGTTGTTCAATTTCCAAGTGTCATACACTTTTTGTTTCTCGCTATTCATCAAATCTTTATAATCGGATAAGGCCGTTTCAATCTGTTCAATCGGGCCGAGCGTATCGATGCCGCGCTCTGGGCTGTATGGGACGACGCCTTGCTCAATCAAACGCTGAGCGGTTGGTAACCCTAACACCGTCTCCGGGTCGATGGTCGTCTCGGTGATTTCCCCTTCTGCGCGCAACTGTCCGTATTCCGTCGTCACCGGTAGGATGACACCGAAATAGAAGTCATGGAACTCTTGCAAGTCCTCTGCAAAAATCTCACCTTGTTTCGTCTGGACGACGCTCTTGAACCAGTTGATTTCTTGTTGGAACTCGTTCTCTTTCGCTTTGGCCCGCTCGAGCGCCTCGGTGTCACCGAAGACGAGGTAGCCTCGGGCCTCATATTGGACCCCTTGCCAGTCGTCCCACAGCGTGTTCAAGCGCTCAATGCGTTGATCGACATCTTGTAGCCGTCGTTCGTTCTCCGCAACACGTTCTTCCATGTACATGTACATGAAAATCGAGCCGACGAGCGCGACCGCGAGGAACGAATAAAGGACGACCATGAGATCCCGTCCGAGTTTTTGTTTAAACCATCTGTTCAATTCACGATGCCTCCTATAATCTTCACCAATTCCAGGGGACTGAACGGCTTCGAAATAAAGTAGTCGACTCCAATCTCATTCGCGCAATCACGATCAGATTGTTGGCTCTTCGCCGTGAGCATCATCACTTTCGTATGTTGACGTCCTGGCAGTTTTCGTACTTTCTCAATGACCTCAAGACCGGTCATGCCTGGCATCATATGGTCGACAATCACGAGGTCGTACTCGTTCTGTTCGATTAGCCGGTAGGCCTCAAGGCCGTCTGGCGCTTCATCAATGTCATATCCTTCATCTTCTAATGTATCTAAAACGAGCATGCGCAATACTTCTTCATCTTCTGCTAGTAAAATTTTTACCATGACGATTCCTCCATTTTTTATCCCATTCCATTATTTTAACGGATTCAGTTCGTAATCACAAAAAATAAGGGTGTACGGTGTATAACCGTACCCCTTTTTCTTCACAACGTCTACATTATAATACAACAATTTCCTGCAATTCGAGCGAATAAATGAGCATCTGTCCGACCGTGATTCCCCAAATCGCCTCAATCGCCTCACGATAGAGCGAGAGTTGGACGTGATAGCGGTCACGCAACATGTGTTTGGCCGCTTCACGGGAATCACTCGAGAAGAGGACGGAGTCCGATTTGTAGTCGAGGAGCACATAGGTCTCCTCGTCATAAAACAGACAATCGATAATCCCTTGGATGAGCACGTGCTCGTCGATGAAAGTCCCCGCCGGATTGACCCGCTCGGCCGGGACGGTGTACGTGAACGGAAGCTCGCGCCAGCCTGTCCCGGTTTGAAGTGCTGCCGTCAACGCGCGGCCCGTATCCGAGGCAAAGAACGTCTCGATTTCAGGAATCGCGAGCCGTGCCGTCTCCGCCTCGATCGGACTGAGCATGCTTTCCGCTTCCCAGCGGTCGATTTGGACGTCGAGCGGCTCGGACGGGTCGATCAATTGGAAGACGAGATGCAACGTCGTTCCCCGTTCGGCCCCCGTCTGTTGGGATTGCTTCCATTTCGGTTCTCGATACGGTGTGTCTGTCGCCCGATACGTCTCTTCGAACGCGGCCTGCTCGAGTTGGAGCGCCCGCTTCAGCTCGGTCACCGTTTGTTTGGCCGCCGTCTCTGTCGCAGCCTGCCCCGGATAGGCGTAGGCGAACGCCCTGCGGACGAAATCGCTGACGTTCGCTTCGTCTTTGACCGGGAAATCGATCGCCTCGAACCGTTTGACGTGATGGAGTTGCGCCATCATCTCTTGGAGCGTGGCGACTTCCGCCAAATCATCCTCACCGATGATACGGTACGTCCACGATGTCGCTTCCTGTTGCGGCGCGATGACCGGCAAGCCTTGTTGTTCGAGGAACGGGGCCGCCCCTTCAAGCTTCAAGAGCGCCGGTGCGACCCAATCGAGATACGTCTTCGCGTCACGACGCGCATCGGCCGATAACGTCGTCCCAGTCTGCTCGACATGCAGCCACTGCTGAATCTGTTTGCCTGGTTCTTTAATCGTCCCGACCAAAATCAACTTCTCTTTCGCCCGGGTGAGCGCGACATACAGGACGCGCATCTCCTCGGCCTTCATCGTGGCATCGAGATCGCGGCGAATCATCTCTTTGACGAACGTCTCGGTTTTCGTCCGTGTGACGACATCGATGGCGTCGAGCGAGATGCCGTACCGTTTATGGAAGATGACGCGCTGCATTTGATCACGTTTATTGAACTGCTTTCCGAGCTGGGCGACGATGGTGACCGGGAATTCAAGTCCTTTTGACTTGTGGACCGTCATGATGCGGACGACGTTCTCTTCCTCGCCGAGCGAACGTGCCTCGGACAAATCCTCGCCGTTGTCTTGAAGCCGATCCATGACACGGAGGAAGCGATACAAACCGCGGTATCCGCTCCGCTCGTAAGACAATGCCCGGTCATAGAGCGCCTTCAAGTTTTCTTGGCGCCCTTTCCCACCTGGCAAGCCACCGGCGAAATCATAGAAGCCGGTGTCGTTGAACACTTGTTGAATCAGTTCCGACAAACTATGGTTCCGGGCGAACGTACGCCACGCCGACAAGGCATCGAGCACATCGCCGCATTTCAGACCGAGGTCATCCTCATCGTCCGCTTTCGCCTTGAGCGCCTCGAAGAACGAGTCCTCTGATTCAAGGCGAATCTTGGCCAGTTCTTGGTCGCTGAAGCCGAACATCGGCGAACGGAGCGCCCCCGCGAGCGGGATATCTTGGAGCGGGTTGTCAATCAATTTCAGCACGGCGAGCATCATCCGAATCTCGGTCGCTTGGAAATAGCCACCGTCCGAATCGGTATAGGCCGGGATGTTGTACTGCGTCAAAATATCCATCAACTGTTCGACACGCTCTTTTTTGGAGCGGACCAAGATGACGATATCGCGATATTCGCACGACCGTAGTAAACCGGTCGCCTCATCGGTCACCTTGAACGGCTCTTCGCCCGAGACGAGCTCTAAAATCCGGGTCGCGATGGCACGGCCCTCGAGCTCTTGTTTCGAGAGGTCACGGCTCTCACCGTTGACGAGGATGAGCTCCGGGGTAGCCTCGAGCTCTTCATAGTCTCGACCTGGTACGAGCCGGGCCGCCTCATCGTACTCGATTTCACTCACTTCCTCGTCCATCAACCGGACGAACAAGTCGTTGATGCCATGGAGCACTTCGGCCCGGCTCCTAAAGTTTTGGGATAGGTCGATTCGTTGTCCTGACCCGCCTTGTCTGAAGCGGGTCGCCTTCTCGATGAACAGACGGGGCTCGGCATGGCGGAACCGGTAAATCGATTGCTTGATATCGCCGACCATGAACAAGTTGCCGACCTGTTCGGCCTCATGGCTGACGAGTCCGATAATCGTCTCTTGAATCTCGTTCGTATCTTGATACTCATCAATCAACACTTCGGCGAAGCGCTGTTTATAGAGCGACGCGACCGAGGAGGGTCCGTCTCCGTCCCGCAAAATCGCGAGCGCATAATGTTCCAGGTCGCTGAAGTCGACGAAGGCACGGTCCCGCTTCGCCTGCTCATAGGCGGCACCGAACGTCCGGACGGTCTTGACGAGCGTCTCGACGAGTGGCCGTTGCGTCATCAAGACATCCAAATAGTCCGCCCCGCTCGTGCCGGCCTGGGCGATCGCCTCGCTCAACTTCTTCTTCGCCTGGTCATAAGCCGGTTTCAACACCGTGTGATAGACGTGGTGTTCGTCTTTCTTCTGGACGGATTTCATCGTCCCGAATTTGACGGCGCGAGCGGCCGTCTCGAGTTCGCTCCACTTGAACGAGGCCGGATCAAGGTTCGCGAACGGCAAAATCGCCTGTTGCACGTTCTCGGATTGCGCCTCGTACCCGGCGAGCCGAAGCTCGATGGCGACGCGCCGAAGTTGGCGTAACGCTTTCTCGATGTCTACCCAGAGCAGGTGTCCGAATTCGATTAACAGCTGCTCATCATCCGGGTCCCCGTCAAACTGATACAACGAGACGAGCTCGTCCAAATAAGCTTCCGGGTCCGGCAGCGTGCGCGCATAGTGATAGAGTCCGAGAATCAACTCCTCGATTTCACTGTCGCCGCGGTCGGACGTGTAGGCGTCAATCAAGGCGAAGAAGGCATGGTCTTGTTCGCCATAGGCGTCTTCGAGCACGTCTTCGAGCACATCGTCCTGCAAGAGCACTAAATCACGCTCTTCGGCGATTTTGAACGCCGGGTCGAGGTCGAGCAAATAGTAATTCTCTCGAATCACCTCGAGACAGAACGAGTGAATCGTCGTAATGAGCGCTCGGTTGAGCATTTGGCGCTGTTTCCGAATATAGGCGTTCTCCGGATCGTCACGTAGCGCTTGATCGAGCGCCTTGGCGATGCGCCGCTTCATCTCGGCTGCCGCCGCGTTCGTGAATGTGACCACGAGCATGCGGTCGGCCGTCAATTCGTCCGCCTCATCCAAGAGACGGCTCGCGAGCCGTTCCACGAGGACGGCCGTCTTACCGGAACCGGCCGCCGCCGAGACGAGCACGTGCGATCCTCTGGCATCGATGGCCGCTTGTTGGTCATTCGTCCACTTCATCGGCGTCACCTCCTAATCTTGACAAGACGTCATCTTTTTCTAGCTTTTTCAACTGCCGCGCCTCGTTGGACAACGCCTCATCAAAGTGACAGACACTTTGGAACGGGCACGTCTGGCAGGGCCGGCGTTCTTTATATTCATATGGTTCGACCCCGATGTCACCGTCATACATCGCTTCGGCGCTCGACTGGGCCAGGTCGATGGCATGGTCCATCAACTGCTCGAGTTGCGGTGGCGAGACGACCTTTTTCGTCGTGTTCGCATCGAGCGTCCCGTCTTTCTTGTACTTGACCGGGATGACGATCGATTTTTTCTGGTCGTGTTTCGCCGTCCGGTCCATCATCTCTAAAATGGCCGGGTCATCGACGAGCAACCCTTGCATCTGATACGACTCGAGCACCTTGCGCTCGGTGTCAGCGTCCGTCTCGGCCGGAGCGACGAGCGGACGATGGACATGGAAATAGAGCGCGGCCGCCGGGGCGACGTTCTCTTGCGTCCAGGCGTTCGCCTGCTCAATCAACACCTTCAAATAGATGAGCATCTGCATCGCGAGCCCGTAATAAATCTCGGCGAAGTCAATCTCTCGTTTGCTCGACTTGTAGTCAACGATTCGGACGTACAATTGGTCGTGAATCGAGGCCGTATCGACCCGGTCAATCCGACCGACGAGTTCGCACGTCGCCCCGTTGCTGAGCGTGAACGACACCGGCGGGAAATTACCGCTGCCGAACGCGAGCTCAAAGGCGACCGGGTCGAATCCATCTCGTTTCGACTGCTCGATTAACACTTCCGCCGTCTTGCTGACGACGTCGGTCAGTTTCTTCTTCAAATAGCCATATCGGTTCGAACTCATCAAAATCGCGTTTTGAATCTCAGGTGTGACGAGCTCGACGGCCGCCTCGGCGAGAGACGAACATTCCTCTCGGCTCACATCGCGCCATTCCTTTCCTTCCATCTGCACGGTCTGGGACATGTGCTCGATGGTGCGATGATACAAGTTGCCGATATCCGGCGCCTCTAAGCGATACAAGCGGCGCTCTTTTAACCGGAGACCGTAACTCGCGAAGTGACGGTACGGACAGGCTTGGAACGTCTCGAGCCGTGAGACGCTCGCGCGAATCGAGTTCGTATACAGCGACTTGGCAACGTCTTCTGGTAACGGCTGGGGCACGTTTTGATAGAAGAGCGCGCTCGTCAACAACCGGATCCGCTCGCGGCCTTCGGGATGTTTCAACAGCTCGTTATATACGGTGAACCACGTGTCTTGAATCGGATAATGGCGACTGAGCCGTTGCAGTTCGAGCGCCGTGACCGCCGCCGTCTGATTCACGTTCGTGATGAACGACAACTGGTCGCTCGGACGATGTTCCCCGGCTTCTGCGAAGTGGGTCGTCACGACTTTCCCGCCGCCAAGACGTGCTTTCAGGTCCGCGATGAAGCTGGCTGGCTGAATCGCTTTCCCCGAGCGGTCGACGAGCGCGTAGCTGACGAATAGGCGATGGCTCGGTGCGGTGAGCGCCTTATACAAATAATACGTCTCATCGTCAAACAAGTGCTCGGTCGCTTTGCCGGCCCGGACGCCGTTCTCGTGCATGAAGTCGAGGTCCTGGTCGGTCAATAGTTTCGACTGGGTCGAGACGAGCGGGATTTGATCTTCGTTCGCCCCGAGCAAGAAGACGACTTTTTTATCCAGCAAGCGGCCCCGGACATAATCGGTGACCGTCAATTGATCCAGTGAAGGCGGGACGAGCGCATAGCGCAGGCTATCGAGCCCGGTGTCCATCATCTGGAGGAACAACTCGGTCGAGAGCGTCTCGTCCGGCGCGGCCGCCTCCAGCTGTTCGAGCAAGTGCAACACGGCATCCCACACTTGCGTATGTTCGCGCGCCTCGAGCAAACGTGCCTCTTCGAGCGCCTCATCTCGCCAATGGGCAAGACAGGATGCCACGCCGACTCGTTCCAAGAACGCGTAGATGGCATGCGTATACGCCTGCATCGTCTTCGCCGCTTTCAAGTCATCCAACAGCGGGTCGAACGTGTCGACGACGGTTTGACGATAGCGATTGAGTGCCGTCTCCGCGTCGAGTTCTTCGCCGGTCAATCGCGCCTCTTCTTCGGCGCGACGTTTCAAGTACCACGCATCGTGCCAATGGTAATGTTTGATGCCTCGTTCAATCACGAACGCCTCGAGCCGGTCGACCGACGTGCGCCGATGCTCCGCATCGAGCAGAATGAGTTCCGTCTTCAGCGCGCGAAATACGGGCTCTTCCCGATAGCCGCGCAAAGCGACTTCAATCGTCGCCTTCAACAGTTCGACGACCGGGTGATCGAGCATCGGCTGCCGTTCGTCGAGGAAGAACGGTAAGTTCATTTTTTGGAGCGCCTGCGTCGCCAAATCGCCGTACGCTTCAAGCGAACGGGACACGAAGGCGATATCGCGGTACCGGAACCCTTCCTCGCGGACGAGCCGCACGACTTCACGGACGGCGGCCTCGACTTCTACCGAACGGTCGACGGCCGCGTGTAGCACGACGTGCGAATCGGGACGTGTATACGGCGCTGCCGACACTTGACCGAACGTGGCCTCGAGATAGGCCAGGCTCGGATGTTGGAAGCGAGGTGCGCCCGTGTGAGGTGTGTCGGTCGACGAGATCCCGCGTTCCGATAACAGCTCTTTGAAACGCATGAGTGTGCGTTGTGTCGGCCCGAACGACGGATGCGGCCGATAGAGCGAATCTGGGTCAATCGTCAATAGGACGTCGAGCGGCGCCTTCTCTGCCAAGGCGCCCAGCACCGCCAGCTCCTGCTCCGAAAATTCATTGAACCCGTCGACGTAAAACCGGGTCCCGGTCAAATCGATGTCCGGTAACAATTGCAACAGCACGTTAAAGTAATCTTCGGCGTGAAGCGATTTTCCTTCTGTCATCGTCAAGAAGCCTTCATATAGGATGGACAGGTCTTGCAGCTTGAGCGACCGGTGTTGGTCTTGCTCGCTCAGACGGAGCAATTGCTCCGGATCAACGAGTCCCCGTTTGAGGAGCGTGATCAACGCATTCAATTCTTCATAAAACCCGAATTGGTTCATCGTCCGGCGAAACAGCGTCAAGCGCTCCTCATTCATCTCGACGACACGGCGCAACAGCAAATGCGTCCCGGTCTGGTCCAAAAACTGTTCGGTCGAGACGCCACGGTCGCGCATCATCAAAAAGGCGAGACGGCGCATCGACAGGACTTGAATCCGGGTCGACCCGTTCAAGCCATCGGTCATCGCCATCTTTCGTTCCATTTCAAACGACATCTGGTCTGGGACGAGCATGTAGATGGTCGGTCCGCTCGGGTCACGCTTCAGCTCTTCGATGACATGTTTCGTCATCCATTCGCTTTTTCCGCTCCCGGAACGCCCGACATGAAAAGTGACCGTCATTTAGGCGAACACCCCTTCCCTTTTTTCTTTATTATGACCCATTCCGGACCGTTTGTAGAGGGAAATCCATTGAGACCCCGATAAGAAAATTGACCAGCCCGCATCGTTCCCATTTTCGACGAAAATCGATTAGACTGGACGTATGAGGGGGAAATGAACATGAGTGCATATGAACAATTCGGCGGCGAGCGCGGTGTGCAGCAACTCGTAGACGCCTTTTATGATCTCGTCTATGCCGATCCGGTGTTATTACCGCTGTTCCCGGACGACAAAGACCGGGTCAAAGCGCATCAATTCGAGTTTTTAACACAGTTGCTCGGGGGACCGAAACTGTATACGGAACGTCGCGGTGGCGGCAACCTGGCGATGATTCACCGGGACCACCCGATCTCTGAGACGCATGCCGGGCATTGGCTCGGGTGCATGGAGCAAGCGCTCAAAACGGTCGATGCACCCGAGTCGATCAAGCAACAGTTGTTCCACCGCTTGATCATGTCATCCTCGAACGTCGTCCGCGTCTGCTCGCACCATTTTGAGTAGTCAGCCTTTCGAAAAGCGGGTATGATAAGAAAGTAAGTAAAGGAGGTCGTTTTTCATGACAGAAGAAGAAAAGAAAGAGGCCGTTTCGTCTGAAGAAGAAACGGAAGAAGTAGAACCGACGGCAGTCCTCGCCGACGCCCTCGAAGAGGACGAAGAGGAAGAGGACCAGCCCGAAGAAAAGAACATGGACCACATTAAAGGTGTGTTCAACTATATGCACGAGAACGGACGCGAGTACCGCGTCGTCTTTTATCAAGACCGGAAAAACCTCGTGTTCCGTGAACTCGGCAACGGGAAAGTCGAATTCGTCGGACGTTTCACAGACGAGGCATATGATGAAGAGAACGAAGCAGAGATGCGCGAACTTGGCGAGCAACAGCTCGAACGCATTCTTGCGGATCGTCTCAAATAAAAAAATCGCCCGATTTGGGCGATTTTTTTATTTTCCTTTGTTGCGCTTTTTCTTGCGGAGTGCATAAATGACCCCGGCAATCCCACCAGCGACGGCAATCCCGGCCATGGCCGGCACGAGGATTTTCTTCGTCGGAATCATCTCTTTGACCCGCTCGTACGGTGTCGGCACCGACAACTCGAGTTGAACGGCCGACTCACCATGACCGTTGGCCCGCGCTTTGCGTGCCGCATCGGTGATGACGACGCGTCCTGTCGTATAGCGTCGAACGCCATGCTCATCTGTATATGGACGTCGGACACGTTTGACACCACGAACCGTCTTCCCGCGGGCTGCATCCGGACGGACGACACGTTCGCTCGTCCACGCTCGGCCTCCTGTCGCACTGTAAGCCGGGCGAATCGTCCGGCGATTTAACCATGTGTATGAATCATTCATCGTTGATTCCCTCCAATATTGTGAATTCCTTCTCTTATTATACCCATAGAGCATCTCACAAAAACATACGTTCACTTGCCAGTCGGACCGACGACATGAAAAAAGACCGGCACGATTGGCCGGTCTTTCCCTTACTCTGTGAACGGTTTATCCCGGTGGCGACGTTTCGCCAAAATCAAATAGTAAGCCGGGACGAGCACGAGCGTCAGTACCGTCGAGAACAAAATCCCAGATACGATACAGATGGCAAGTGGTTTGAAGAGCGGGTCTTGTCCGAACGCGACTGGCAAGAGGGCGACGACAGCGGTCAAGGCCGTCAATAGAATCGGACGAATCCGAGCCCGGCCCGCCTCATAGACGGCAGTCGTGACAGCTATGCCGTCCCGAATCCCTTGCTCGATGAACTCGAACAAGACGACGGCGTTCCGCACGACGATTCCGGCGAGCGAGACGATCCCCATCGAAGCCATGAAGCTAAATGGCGTCTGCGTGACGAACAGTCCGACGACCGCTCCGGCAATTGCCAAGTAAATCGTGAACAAAACGAGCATCGGCAAAGACAATGAATTGAACTGGAACGCGATAATCAAGAAGATTAAGAACAAGACGACGACAAACAATGTGGCGAGTTCTAGGAAGAACTCGTTTTGTGTGTCACTTGCCCCTGATTGATCAAAGGCGATCCCGTCATCGGTCAATGCAGACTCTGCATCGGCGAGCACGCGGTCGACGTCTTGTTTGAACGCCTCCTCGTCCATGCCTTCGCTCGCATAGATTTGGAGCGTCACAGTCCGTTCCCCGTTCTCACGCGGAATCTGTTGAATCTGTTCCGTCGTCGTCTCGGTGACGAACGTGCTGAGTGGTGCGACCGGAGGACCAGCTTCCGTGTCGACCGGGACGAGAATCTCGTCCAAGGCGAGCGCTTCACGGTTCGCTTCCGCATCGACGACGATTTTCACATCGCGCTGTTCGACACCATCATCGAACGTACCGATTGGAATTCCGTCCGTGACGAGGCGAATCTGGTCACTGATTTCTTTCGCCGTCACACCGGCAGCCGCCATCACGTCACGGTCGAGCTCGTACGTGAGCGTCTGGAACGGCTCTTTAATGTTGTCGAGGACGAGCGCACCGTCAATCTCCTCGAGGTCCGCTTTTACGGTATCACGTGCCGCCACGAGCTCGTCGATCGTCTCGCCGCGCATCGTGAACTCGACAGGTGCCGACGTCGGCGGTCCTTGTTGTTGGGTATCCAAGAAGATTTCAGCATCCGGGTTGTTTTCCCGGATTTGCGTCGTATACTCATCAATCAATTGAATGGCATCGATTGTCTCGTTATCGACGCGGACGACGACTTGGCCGGTGTTGTCACCGGTTTGGTCGAGTCCGCCCGTGAATAGGCTTGGTAGCCCGCCCCCGGCAAAGATGGACGTCTCCGTGACACCGTCGATGCTTTGAAACTCTTCTTCGATGGCTTGAAGTCTCCGTTCCGTCTCTTCCAAGTCGGTCTGGACCGGGAACGTGACACTCGTCACGACTTCTGGTCGGTTCGCGGCCGGGAAGAATTCGAACGGTGTCAATAGAATCAATCCGTACAAGGCGGTCGTGATGACGAAACCGACGAGTCCGAACGTCCATGGACGCTTCGCGACTTTCGGCAATAACGTGTCCGCATAGAAATTACTGAGACGGTTGAGCGGTTTTCCTAGCCAACCTGGCTCTCGTTTTGAGACTTTGACTTGTTTTCGGTTCAACCAGTATTGGGCGATCGGGACGAGAGTCAAACTGATGACCATCGACGCGAGAACCGACAGCGCCAACACGGTCGGCAAGGCACGGATAAAGTTCCCGTTCGCACCTGACAAGAGCGTCAACGGCAAGAAAGCGAAGACGACGGCGAGCGTCGATGTGACGATCGAGCCCCACACCTCTTTTGTCCCGCGTACGGAACCTCCCATCGCCGTGTCCCCTTTCCGGTAACGGCGCAGGATGTTGTCGTTGACGACGATGGCGTCATCGACGAGAATCCCGAGGGCGATGATGGCCCCGATGATGGAGATTTGGTTCAAGTCGACCCCGGTGAAACGAAGCGGAATCAACGCGAGCAAGAAGGATAATGGGATCGCCAAGCTGACGATAATCGATCCTGATACCGTCAAGCCGATCGTCGTGACGACGATGACGGCGATCATGGCGACGATGAACTCTTTCGTCAACGACGAGAAGATCGCGTCGACCGCTTTGGCCTGCTCATAATAAGGCACGAGCTCGACGTCAGCGATATCACCGACTTCCGCTTCGACGACTTCATCGACTCGTTCTTGAAGCGTCGGGATATCTTGTCCCGACTCGATTGTGACCGTCAAGGAAATCGCGGGCTGTCCATCGAGCGAGACGAGGTCCGTGACCGCTTTGTCCGTCTCTTCGACCGTACCGACATCTTCGAGAAGAACGGGCGTCCCGTTCACTGATCCGACGACGACTTGACCCATGTCATTGACATTCGTCAAACTGTCAATCGCCAACTGATAGATGCCCTCTTCCGTCGACTGGCGGCCGAGCGGAGTCGTCTTATATTCTTCATTGATGGCCGTCAAGACGTCCGGGAAGGCGAGTTGGCGTTCCCCGAGTTCGGCCGAGTCGAGCGAGACGACGAATTCGGTTTCTGGCAACCCTTTGATGGTCACTCCGGTCACGCCATCGGTCCGCAACAAGCGCTCTTCCAACCGCTCGACATCTTCGCGAGCCGCCTGCAGCGTTTCGCGGTCGTCCGCGGTCAACAAGTATGATGCGACCGGTAATTGCCCAATCGAGTCATTGACGGTCGGTGCGAGCGCATTTTCAGGCAAGCGCGGCGCGGCATCTGAGATGGCTTGGCGCACGTTCGCCTGGAGCTCACTCCGGTCGAAGCCGTCTTCATACTCGACGGTGATGTTTGAGAACTCGGATGCGGATAATGATGACACATTCTCGATTCCATCGAGTCCTCTCAATTCAGTCTCCAAAATATTCGTGACGTTCCGTTCGACCGTCTCTGCGGTCGCGCCTGGATATGGCGTCTGAATCAAGATGATATTGACACTCGTCTCCGGAATTTCACGCTTCGGTAATTGGAAGAACGTGAGCACTCCGACGATGACTGCGACGAGTAAAAACACGATGACCAGTTTCCCTCGCTCAATCATTTTTTGAAAAAACATGGTGACCCCTCACTTTCAGATAATGTGCAAATACACATATGAACTATTCTTCTTCATCATAGAGGGGTTCGTCATCAATTTCAATCTTTAAACTTGACTGAACGTGTTTCAGTGAAAGCGTTTTTGAAACGAGTACGATAACTCGATGGACCGTTGCTTCTGTTTATAGACAGTATGATTCGACACCGGCACTTCAACCGATTCGCCTGAGTGAAAGATGATTCGGCTCCCTTTGCCGTTCTTCTTCGCATCGTACACTTGAGAGAAGTTGATCCAGGCACAGTCCGGGCTTTCTTTGGCGATGGTCGGGAAAAAGATCGCATCTGCATGCCAATCCATGATGACAGGCGTTTTCCTGTGTGGTCCGAGCACGTTTCGAGCTGCTTCAATCCGTCCTTGAATGCTAGAACCGTAATACAGACAAGCCGATTCGAGCAAGTATAGCGGTGACCCTTTCAAGCGTTGGACCCCATCGGATTGATAAACGAGCGTCTCCGCCTCCCCGTACTCATTAAACACCGGAATCAAAGCTCTTGTTTCATTCGTCAACTGAGTCATCTGATCTGCCTCCATCATGGATGTATTGCCTTACCTCTCATTCATACCAAGCAATTACCGTTTCCACAAATCGAGCTCAAACATTTCCCACTAAAAAAACCAGCCAACGAGTGGCTGATTTTTAATTTCGAGCATCTAACTTTAGTTTTGGGTTCGAATGAGATGGCGGAAAGTGAAAATGTACAGCAACTCCGTCATTTGTATTTCCTAGTGCGACCGTGCCCTCATGGAGCGTCACGATTCTTTGAACGATGAAGAGACCGAGCCCAAACTTGCCTTGCTTCCCACGTGAGAATTGATGGAACAAATCAAGGTTCTCATCGACGGGCGGGCCATCATTCTCGATTGTGATGTCGACACCGGTCTCCGAGTTCGACAGACGGATGTGAATCCTCGATTCGGCATAACGCAGGGCATTATCGAGCACGTTCTCGAATGCGACGCGAATCTGCTCCCCGTCACCGAGCATCTCACCGGCATGCCCTTCGACCGTCCAGTCGACGTTGCCACGCAATTTGAATCGGCTGACGAGCAGTTCCACCAATTTATCGAGATTGATTGGTTCTAGCCGCATCTCTTGGCCTTTGAAATATTCCAGTTTCGTGACGTACAACAAGTCGACGACTTTCTTCTCGAGCCGTGAGGCCTCTTCGTCAATGACCTCGGCCGACCCTTTCAAGTCTCCGGTCGGATAGATGCCGTCGCCAATCGATTGGGCGTACCCGCGGATGACCATAATCGGCGTCTTCAAGTCGTGGGAGATGTTTTGGAGCAGCGCCTGTTGGGCCACGTCCTGCTCTTGTAGCTCTTGCCGCATCGCGTCAATCGATCGGGCCAATTGGCCGAGCTCGTCTTGACGGGCGAGCGGAAGCACGGTCTCCCATTGCCGGTTCGAAATCTTTTCGACCGCCCGTTCCATCTCGACGATCGGCTTCGTCAGCTCACGCGACATCCATAAGGCTGGAATCAATGACAGCAAGCTGATGACGCCGATTAAAATCGAGATGCGCCAATAGAGCGTCGAGACGAGTTCACGGCGATAGGCGTCCCAGGCATAAGACGCCTGATAGATGAGCTCCCCGTCATACTCGTTTTGACGGATGATATAGTAGACGTCCTCTCCGTCAATCGTCGTCTGATATTTGGCGACCTCGCTCGTCTGTTCGATCGCCTCTTGATACATCCGGTTCGTCAGCTCGAGCGGGGCCGAACCATAAATGATGCGTCCGTTCGGCAGGAAGATGAGTTGGTTGACCGAACGGGACTCTTGTTGCCGCCGGTCATACTCAATCGGATTTTGCGGGATATTTTCCAATTCGTCCGTATTCCCCAGGTAATAATCGACGTCTTGCAACGTCTCATACACTTGTTCATTGATGAATTGCGTGATCGAGGAACGGATCGTCAATAAAATCATCAAGGCGAGCGTCACGATGATCAGGAGAATCAATACCCAGATTTTCCACATGAGCCGCTTCGGCTGGAGCTGGTCGAGCTTCATGGCTTAACGAGTCGATAACCGACGCCATAGAGTGTCTCGAGCTCCAAGCGATGCAATTTCTTACGCAGGCGTCGCACCAAATCATCGACGACGCGGTCCGAACCGAAATAGTCATGGCCCCAGACGCCTTCGAGAATCTGTTCACGCGATAACGCCGAACCCGGGTGTTCGAGGAACAAGAGCAATAAATCGAACTCTTTCGACGTCAAATCGATTTCATCTTGTTCATGTCGGATGAGTCGTTTCTCAGGATAAATCGTATATTCCCCATATTCGATATGTTCGTTCGATTTTGAGCCGTACACCCGGTCAATCAACTTCTTCACCCGGATGACAAGTTCACGCGGCAAGAACGGTTTGGCGATGTAATCGTCAGACCCCATTTCGAGACCGATGATTTTGTCGATATCTTCATCACGTGCCGAAATAAAGATGGTCGGTGTGAAGGCGTTCGTCGCCTTGATTTGCTTCAACAGCTGGAACCCGTCCAAGTCTGGAAGCATGATATCGAGCACCCATAGGTCCGGCTCGTCCTTGATGGCAGCTTGGGCCGAGATTCCGTCGGTGAACGACCGGACGCGATACCCTTCCTGCTCCAAATATGTGACGAGCATCTTATTCAAATTAATTTCGTCATCCACTAAATAAATTGTGTACATTCGAGTCACCTCTGCAACGTTTTTACATATCATATCAAACAATTATGGACAAAAGATGGGAATACGGTCGTTTCTTGGGCGCTGAATGTGCTCGCCACACGTCAATGAATCGACAAAAAAAGAAGGGTCTCCCCTTCCTTACCGTGTCGGCCGAGTGCGCATCTGTTGCGCGAGGAATACTGTGCCTCCACTGAGCAAGGCCAGTACGCCGCTAATCATCATGAGTTCCATCATGCCCCACCTTCCCCATTGATAGCGATTCTCATTATCACCTATAATATAGCACGTTTTGTCTCGGTTGAACATCACAAAAAAAGCTCCCGCCGTCAGGCGAGAGCTTGGAATCATGCGTTGACGTCGTAGCCTTGTTCTTCGATGGCTTCGATCATCGCTTGTTTCGAGATTTTATCGTTATGGATGACATCGACCCGATGGTCTTGCAACGAGACGATCGCTGATTCGACGCCATCTAATTGTGTCAGCGCCCCTTCGACCGCCGCTTTGCAATGGTTGCATGTCATACCTTCTACTTTTAAAGTCGTTTCATTCATGTTGATTTTCCTCCTTGTGTTTTCAATCGTAACGCATTCAAGACGACCGAGACCGAACTGAACGCCATGGCCGCCCCGGCAATCCAAGGGGCGAGCAGACCCGCCGCTGCGACCGGGATCCCGAGACTATTATAGGCCAGCGCCCAGAACAGGTTTTGCCGAATGTTGCGCATCGTCAATGAACTCATCTCGATGGCGCGGTTCACGCCCTCGATATCTTGCCCCATCACCGTGACGTCAGCCGCTTCTAGCGCGACATCCGTCCCGCTTCCGAACGCGATACCGACGTCCGCGACGGCGAGAGCCGGCGCATCGTTCATGCCGTCCCCGACCATGGCGACACGTCCTTGACGCTTCAACGCTTCGACGTGATCCGCTTTCTCGACCGGTAATACCTCGGCGATGACGTTCGTTTCGGGAATCCCGAGTTGACGAGCGATGTCGTATGCGACTTCTGTGCGGTCACCGGTCAAGACGTACACTTGTCTCGTCAAGGCGAGATGTTGCACGACGGCACGGCTCCGCTCTTTCAACTGATCTTGAAGACCGAACGCCGCGACAATTCCGGACGCATCGGCCACATAGACAGGCGTCATCGCCTGCATGTCCCAGTCCGGTAAGGCGAATCCGGCTTCTTGCATCATGCGGACCGAACCGATACGTAGAGGTTTCCCATCCACGACCGCTTTCAATCCTCGACCGGCCAACTCTTCGACGCGTTCGACTTGGCCGCTTCCTTCACCACGACCGATGGCCTCGGCGAGCGGATGCGTCGACTGACGTTCGGCCATGACGGCCAACTTCAAGAACGACGCGTCTCCGAACGTCGCCACCACTTCCGGCGTCCCTTTTGTGAGTGTCCCTGTCTTATCAAAGACGACGATGTCGACACCGTTTAACGATTCGAGTTGCCCGCCCCCTTTGAATAAGACGCCTTGTTCGGCGGCACGGCCGGTCCCGACCATAATCGATGTCGGGGTCGCCAAACCGAGCGCACACGGACAGGCGATGACGAGGACGGCAATGGAGGCCCGAATCGCCATGTCCAAGTCGTTGAACCCAAGCGTCCACACCGCGAACGTCAAGGCGCTAATGGCGACGACGATCGGGACGAACACACCCGAAATCCGGTCGGCCTGTCGTTGAATCGGCGCCTTGTCCGTTTGGGCCTGTTCGACGACGCGGACGATTTGCGCGAGCATCGTCTCGCTGCCGACACGTTCGGCGACCATCAACACCCGGTGTGAGCGGTTAATCGTACCGCCGACGACGTCAGCACCGACACCTTTCTCGGACGGAATCGATTCCCCGGTCAGCATCGACTCATCGATGACCGTCTCGCCTTCGACGATTTTCCCATCGACCGGCACTTTCTCACCGGGACGAACGACGATGACGTCGCCGGTTTTGACCAAATCGATCGCGACCGATTTTTCCACACCATCGACGAGTAAAATCGCCTCTTTCGCCTGTAACGATAGGAGCGACTTGAGCGCGTCCGTCGTCTTCTCTTTTGCTCGTGCCTCTAACCATTTCCCGAGCAAGACGAGCGTGATGAGGACGGCACTCGTCTCAAAATAGAGCGACGGATGCATCGGATGGGCGAACATTTCAAAGACGGAGTAAAAATAGGCCGCCGATGTCCCCGTCGCCACGAGCACGTCCATATTGGCCGCGCCGCTCTTCAAACTCTTATACGCACCCTGATAAAACTGGGCCCCAATCCAAAACTGGACCGGCGTGGCGAGCGCAAATTGCCACCATGGACTCATCAGCCAATCGGCATGGAACGTCACACCCGGGATATGCGTGATCATGACGAGCAAAAGCGGTGCCGACAACAGCGCCGAGATGAGCACTTTTCGCTCGAGCGGACGCAGGTCGTACTTTGGCGTCAGCTCCGCTTTCCGTTCGGCCCCATACCCGATTTTCTCGATACGGGCGATCAACTCGTCTTCAGTGATGCCGTCGTCGACACGAATCGTCGCCGTCTCGAGCGGCAAGTTGACGGTCGCTTCCACACCGTCCATTTTATTCAACACTTTCTCGATGCGGGCCGAGCATGCGGCGCATGTCATCCCTTGAATCGACAGCTCGACGGTTTTCATCGGAACACCTCCTTACTTCTTGATGCGGCTGACGATTGTCATCAATTCGTCAATGTATGGGTCCATGTCTTCCGTTTCACTCGCATGGACTAAACATTTACGCATGTGACGTTCGAGTAGCTGCATCTCGACTTGTTTGAGCGCCGCTTGAATGGCTGACGTCTGGGTCAAAATATCGACGCAGTAGCGGTCGCTCTCGACCATCTTTTGAATCCCACGTACTTGTCCCTCAATCCGGCGCAGCCGTTTGCTGAGCGCTTCACGTTCTGCATCTTCGCGCGGAACGATTGGTTGGTCATGCATGAATTCTTCCATGATTATCACCTCACCACTAATATACCCCTACCCGGTAATGGTGTCAAATCATTTGAACAAAAAAGAGCGACCACTTTCGTCGCTCCTCCCCTAATCAATTGCGTTGGAATTGCTCGCTTTTTAAGACGGTCCGTAAAATCTTTCCGGTCGTGTTCCGCGGCAGCTCCTCGATGATTTCGATGTGCGTCGGCTGTTTGTACTTCGCCAGCTTCGTTGCCGCGAACGCTCGAATCTCGTCGAGCGTCACCTGTTCATCTCGGGTGACGATGAACGCTTTGACCGCTTCCCCTTGCTCGGCATCCGGCACCCCGATGACGGCAGCTTCGACGATACCCGGATGTTGATAGAGCACTTCTTCGACTTCGCGCGGGTACACGTTATAGCCGCCGACGATGACCATGTCTTTCTTCCGGTCGACGATATAAAAGTAACCATCTTTGTCACGCTTGGCCAAATCACCCGTATAGAGCCACCCGTCCCGAAGCGTCATCGACGTCTCTTCCGGCAGCTTGTAATAGCCTTTCATCACGTTCGGTCCACGAACGATGAGTTCACCGACCTCGTCGACCCCGACCTCTTCGCCGAGTTCGTCGACGACCTTGTTCTCGACGTGGACGATCGACGGACCGATTGACCCGGCTTTCCGCTCCCCGTGGAGTGGATTGAAACACGTGACCGGTGACGCTTCGGACAGCCCGTATCCTTCAAGAATCTTACACTCGAACTTTTGCTCGAACGATTCGAGCAGCTGGACCGGCAGACTCGCTCCACCGGATACGAACACGCGGACATGCTTGAGCGCCGAGGCGTAGGCCGGAACTTTCATCGCCGTCTGCAACAGGAAGTTGTACATCGTCGGGACACCGGCAAAAATGCTGACGCGATGTTTCGGAACGAGGTCGAACACGTCTTGCGGTGAGAATTTCGGCAAGATGACGATTGTCGCCCCGCGCAGGAGCGGTGCGTTGACGATGACCGTCAAACAGAAGACGTGGAACATCGGCAAGGCGGCGAGCGCTTTGTCTTCCGGCGTGATCTCCAAATACTCCCCAATCGAATGGGCGTTCGAGAACAAGTTGAGGTGCGTCAATAAGGCGCCTTTCGGTTTCCCGGTCGTCCCGCTCGTGTACAGGATGACGGCGACTTCATCCTCATCGACTTCGATGACTTCCGTTTTCGTCGGCGCGAACGCCTCGCTGAACGGTAAGAATTCGATGTCCCCCTCCCGCTTCAACGCCGGTACGTCGGCATACGGGACCGAGATAACGAGTCGGAGTTGCGGTAACTTCGTGAGTGCGGCTTCCGCTTGCGCGACGAGCGGCGACAATGCGACGATTGCTTTCACGTCTCCATCGAGCAAGATGTAAGCCATCTCGTCCGGCGTGTATGTAGGGTTGATCGGAATGACGACCCCACCGCGGGCGAGCACCGCGAAATACGAAATCAAGAACGCGGGGCTGTTGCCGAGGACGAGCGCGATGTGGTCGCCTTGACCGATGCCTTTTTGCTCGAGCGTTGCCGCCATCGCCTCGACTTGTCCATAGAACTGTCCGTAGGTGACCGTGTCTTCCCCAAACACGTAGGCCGCCTTGTTCGGATGCGCAGCCACAACGCCCTGTAGTGCAGTGACTAAGTTTGCCATGATAATCCCCCTTTGAAAATGAATGACTATTCACTTTTGAGCCGTAAAAAAGAGCACGGCAGCCGCGCTCTTTTTCAGTTATCTTTATTGTACATGAAACGCCTCAATAAGAAAACGCTTTCAATCCCATCGCCTGCAAATGATACAATCCAGTCCGGCTCTGCACGTGCACGAGCGCCTGTAACGTCTCATCGTCCATGAGCAGATCGTCCATCAACTTATGGAGGGCCGACTGTTTCGTTTCCGTAGTCGCCGTGATGAAGAATATCGCTTCGGCCCGGATGCTCACTCCCGCAATCGTCTGCATCGCAAACGGCTGATTGAGGCGCAGCAAGCTGATGCCGTCCTGTTTCGAGACCCGAATCGGCACATCGACGACGGCGACCGGTACGGCGACGTCGGTCACGCCCGACGGAATCGTCCGCTCTTGCTCCGTCACAACACGCGTGAACGTGTCCTTGACGATGCCCCGCCCTTCGAGTTCAAGGCCGATTGCTTGGACGGCGAGATCAAACGTCGGTTGTTCCGTCACCCACATCAAATTCGTGTCCATCCATTCTGTGATAAATCGATACATATCGTTTCCTCCCATTGGTTGACTCCATCTCACGAAAGCGCTTGCACTGATTATGATACGCCTCGCCGGAACGACGCGCAACGCCCCAGACAACCTGTCACGAAAACGCCAAAAAGAAGGACCTCCATCGAGAGGCCCTTCTGCGTGAAAACCCGCTTCAGCTAATGAGATCGACGAGTTCTTCGAGCTCGACGTTGCCGAAGTAATGTTTGACGTCAAGCTGTGACAATTGTTCCCGAATCGCGCCGCGTTCGAACCGCGTACCGACGAGGGCTTGTTCGACGTCATGAATATCACCGACACCGAAGAAATCCCCGTAGATTTTCGCTTCCGTGATCGTGCCTTTGTTGACGTTCAAGCGCACGTCGATCGTCCCGATCGGGAAGCGACGTTTCGACTCGACATCAAACTTCGGTGATTTCCCGAAGTTCCAGTCCCAGTTCGCATAGCGCTCTTTCGAGATATCTTGAACGATTTCCCAGTCCTCGTCACGAAGCACGTAGCGTTCAGGTTCCTGTCCGTCGTAAATCGAATGGAGAAGCGCCTCGACGAAGTGCTCCATCGCCATCTCTTCTTCCAAGAACTCGGTGATGTTGGCGACGCGGCTACGGACTGATTTGATGCCTTTTGAACGCATCTTCTCTTCCGAGACGTTGAGCGAGTTGACGACTTCCTCGATGTTCGAGTTGAACATGAGCGTCCCATGGCTGAACATGCGGCCACGCGTCGTGAACTGGGCGTTCCCGCTGATCTTGCGTTCGCCGACTTGGATATCGTTCCGTCCCGTCAACTCTGCCTCGACGCCGAGCTGCTTCAAGGCGTCAACGATTGGTTGCGTGAACTTCTTATAGTTGTTGAACGAGTTGCCGTCATCTTTTGTGATGAAGCTGAAGTTCAAGTTGCCTTCGTCATGATAGACGGCACCGCCGCCCGACAAGCGACGGACGACGTCAATCCCGTTCTCTTCGATATATTTCAAGTTGACTTCTTCTGATGTGTTCTGGTTTTTGCCGATGATGATCGACGGGCCGTTAATATAGAACAAGAAATAGTCCTCATGCTCAACGTTCAAATGCTTGAGGATGTACTCCTCGACCGCCAAGTTGAGTTTCGGGTCCCGGATGTCCGGGTTGAAAATAAATTTCACAGTAAGTTCCTCCTAAGGATGTTCGTTACTTGCATTATACGAGACGGCGGCCCAACGCCACAACTTTGGTTACTTCCATTCCCCGTTCATGACGCGTTTCAATGCGTTCGCGACGCCGTACTCGTCATGACGCTCCGTGACGTGGTGGCTGATGGCAATCAAGTCTTCGTGACTATTGCCCATCGCGATGGCTTTACCGGCGACTTCAAACATCGGGACATCGTTCAAGTTGTCCCCGATGACGACGACTTCTGATAAATCGACGCCGAAATGCTCGGCCAATTTTTTGACGCCGTGCCCTTTATCGGCCCCGTTCGCCATGACCTCGATGTTATCGTTGCCTGAAGACGTGACGTACACACCTTCGACACGCTCATCGATTTCCGTCCACAATGACGACATCTTCTCGAAATGGCTCGAGAAGGCGATGAATTTATAGACGCGTCCGGCCTCGTTCTTGATGAAGTCCTCGATGTCTTCGACGAGACGGACGTCCTCGTTGACGTAATAGCGTTTTTGGAAAAACTCATACATCTCGAGCGACCGCTCATCGCCGTTCTGCTTCAAGTTCTCCATCGTCGCGTCAATCAAATCGAGTCGGCTCGCGACGAGGCCCGCCTCTGAATACATTTCATAGAAGACGTCCGAATATTTGTGGTCTTGATGCAACACCGAAACGACCTCGAGCGCTTCTTCCGTCGTCAAATCGATTTCATGCAACACGTCACCCGTTTCCGTCAGCACGCGGCCGCCGTTCGAAGAGACGATCGGGCACGTGAGGCCGACTTCGTCGAGAATCTCTTTCGCGTTGAAGTAATTGCGTCCCGTCGCAATCGCAAAGCGAATCCCTTGTGCTTCGGCCGCACGGACGATTTCCGCCGTCTCGGGCGCAATTTTCGTGTGGTTGTGCAGGATCGTGCCATCCATATCGGATACGAACAATTTGTACGTTGTCATCAACATCCACTCCTCTTTTTCTGTTTCGCTTATAACTATAACAAAAAGAGAGGCCATCGGAATAATCCGACACCTCCCTTCATCAATCTTTAACGTTCTTCCGCCAGCGCCTTGACCTGTTCATGGACGCTCTTGATGCAGTCCGGCATGCCGATGCCGTCATAGGCGATGCCCGCGAGCAGGATGCCCGGATAGACACGTCCCATCTCGGCACGCAGCGCGCGGACCCGGTCCGAATGGAAGACGGCATAGGGCGGCAATCCGTCCCGGAGCCGGCTGACGACCGTCTCGAGCGGCGCCGCTTTGATTGTCATCAAGCCACCGAGGTCTCGTAACGCTGTCGCGACGATCTCCTCATCAGACGCATCGACGATTTCATCGGCGCCCGGACGTCCGAGAAAGACGCGCAGGACGTGATAGCCTTTCGGAACGGCGTGCGGCCATTTTTGGTCGATGAACGTGCACGCCGTGATCGTCACGTCCGCCTCTTGGCTTGTGACGAAGCCCGTCCCGACGAACGGTAGCTCGATATCGTCTTCTTTGAACACGAGCGAACACGTCGCCGTCGCGTGCGGTTTCATATCCGCGAGAAAATTACTGTCGACTTTCGGCAAGAACTGACGGATGAGCCGAGGCGGGACCGTCAAGATGAGGTGATCGGACTCGATATCGCCCCGGTTCGTCAGCAGACGGTACCCGCCCTCGATCTCCTCGACTTGTTCGACCGAACAGTTCAAGACGATTTCGGTGCGCTCTAGTCGTTCGGCAAGACGATCGGTGAGCGACTTCAACCCTCGTTTGAGGGAAGCGAACTGGCCGACTTTCTTGGCACCGACTTCCGCGACCCGCTGTTCGGGACGCAAGTGACGCATCCCTTCGTACAAGTTCCCGTGCTTCTTCTCACCTTCGATGAACTGCGGGAACGTCGACAAGGCGCTCATCTTGTCGATGTCTCCCGCGTAAATCCCGGAAAGAAGCGGCTCGATCAACCGGTCGACGATCGGGTCCCCGACCCGTTCCCGCAAGTACAGGCCGAGCGAGACGTCCGTTTCTGGCGGCTTGACGTCCGGTGGCGATAGGAGCATCGCCCGGAGCGCGGCATGTTCTTCTTCCGATAAGAGCGTCGTGTCCTTGAACGCATCGACGTCGAGCGGGATACCCATGACCGTCTGCTTCGGAATCGGATGCAGCCCGTCATGATGAAGCACGTACGCTTGCCCGACACCGTTCCGGACGATTTCATCGCCGAGACCGACGTCATGAATCAACTCGGTCATCGCCGTCTTCCGAAAGACGTATGAGTCTGGACCTCGTTCGACCGCAAACTCTCCCGTCTCAAACGTATCGATTTTTCCACCTAGCCGACCGCTCGTCTCGACGAGCTTGATCGAGACGTCCTTCGGTAAATAACGCTCGGCATAAAAAGCGGCGGTGAGACCTGTGATCCCACCACCGACAATCGTTACATTACGCATGATGTACAATCACGCTTTCCATGCGATCGGCGATGGCTTCAATGAAGCTCCGCTCCGCGTTTGGCATGTTCGGGCGCGCGTAGTGAACGCCGAGACGGTCACAAACGACTTTACATTCCACGTCGTTATCGAAGAGCACCTCGAGGTGATCCGCGACAAACCCGACTGGCGTGTAAACGAACGCCTCATAGCCATGCTTTTCATAAAGTTCAGCCGTCAAGTCTTGGACGTCCGGTCCAATCCACGGGTCAGGCGTATTGCCTTCCGACTGCCAACCGACCTCATAGTTCGGGACGCCCGCCGCTTGGGCGATTTTGTCAGCCGTCTCTTTCAATTGATCCGGATACGGGTCGCCGCCTGCCAAAATTTTCTCTGGGAGGCTGTGCGCCGAGACGATCAAGCAAGCCTTCTCGGCCGGGACCGGCAAGTTCGCGAACGTCGCTTTGATCGCTTCCGCCCACCAATTGATGAATTTCGGCTCGTCGTACCACGATTCGACCGAACGAATCTCGATGCCGTATTTCGCAGCCTCTTCATGCGCTCGTCCATTGTACGATTTGACACTGTATGACGAGTAGTGCGGGGCCAATACGACCGAGACCGCTTCTTTGATGCCGTCGTTCGCCATTTGCGCGACCGCATCTTCGACGAATGGTTCGATGTGTTTGAGCCCGATGTAGAGTTTGAACTCGATTTCGCCGACGTGGCGCTCGTTCAAGATGTCACGAAGCGTCTCCGCTTGGTCGATCGTGATTTTTGCGAGCGGCGACACGCCTCCGATGGCCTCATAGCGCTCCGTCAAATCTTGGAGTGCTTCCGGTGAAGGTTTGCGACCATAGCGGATATGCGTATAGTAACGCTCGATATCTTCAGGTTTGTATGGTGTCCCATAAGCCATTACGAGTAATCCGACGGTTTTCATAATGATTTGCCTCCCATTTTTTCACGTGAGTAGTCATGGATAAATGCAGTCAATTTGACGAGCACAGACGGATCGACTTCCGGGAACACCCCATGCCCCAAGTTGAAGACGTATCCAGGTTGCTTCATCCCCTCATCGAGGATTTCTTTCACTTTCGCTTCAATGACCGGCCACGGTGCCAACAAGAATGACGGGTCCAGGTTCCCTTGGACCGCTTTCGTTATGCCACGGTCGCGCGCCTCTTGCACCGATAAACGCCAGTCGAGTCCGACGACGTCTAGCGGCTGGTCTTGCCACTCTTCAACGAGGTGGCTCGCCCCGACACCGTGCATGATGAGCGGGATGTCGAGCTTACGCAACTCGGTGAAGATGCGCTCTGTCGTCGGTTTGATATAACGAACGTAATCTTTGCGGCTGAGCGTCCCGACCCATGAGTCGAACAATTGGAACGCTTGGATGCCGGCCTCTGCCTGCGCCGTCGCATACGTTATGACCATGTCACCAAGCTTCTCCATCAGCGCGTTCCAGACGTCCGGTTCGGCGTACATGAGTGCTTTCGTCCGGTGGTAGCTCTTCGATGGGCCGCCTTCAATCATATAACTCGCGAGTGTGAACGGTGCACCCGAGAAACCGATGAGCGGGACTTCCAAACGTTCCCGAAGCAAACGGATCGTCTCGAACACGTACGAGATGTCATCCGTGTTGAGCGGCCTCAAGCGCTCCACATCTTCCATCGTCCGATATGGGTTATCAATGACTGGCCCGATGCCGCTCTTGATTTCCACATCCACGCCCATCGATGGGAGTGGCGTCATAATATCTTTATACAGAATGGCCGCGTCGACTCCTAGTTGTTTGACCGGGAGCTCTGTCACGTAGGCACACAATTCGGCATCATGGGTGATTTCGAATAATGTCCTCGTTTTTTTGATCTCACGATATTCTGGTTGGTAGCGTCCGGCTTGGCGCATGTACCAGACGGGCACATAGTCTGTCGCCTCTCCTTTAAACGCCTTCAAAATAGTATCGTTCATACGTCGCGTCATTCCCCTCTATAATTCTCCTACACTCTTCTTCTATAGGTATGTGAACTCAAAAACATTATACAGAAATTAATTAGAATAATGCTAATGTGAAGCATTTTCATTGTGTTTTCTTTGTGTCATTTCTTAGGCGGATACGTACGGAAGGCCGAATTAAGCTGCCCGCGAATCAAATCGTCGCGCTGTTTCGTCGACAAACGCTTCTCGCGATCTTTAATGTCTTGAATCCGCCATCCGTCTTCGAGCTTCGAGGCTACCTCCACTAATCGCTCCACATCATGGAAAGAATATTTACGTGAACCGCCTTTTGTCCGTTCCGGAAAGACGAGCCCTTTTGACTCATAATAGCGGACTTGTCGCTCCGAAAGTCCCGTCAGTTCAGTGATGACGCCCATTCCAATCACTTTCTTCGACTTATAGTCCATCGCTCGTCCTCCTCCTTCATAAAAAAACTATGTCAGATAATCTGACAAATTGCAATCCAAGTCGTTTTTTTCGTCTTACACTGAAAACAACTTTTGAATCATCAATCGCAAAAAAAGGAGGAATCGCAACATGGAAGACATCTTATATTATATGGACACGCTGTTCGTACTCATCGCCGCCTTGCTCGTTTTGACAATGCAACTTGGATTTGGGTTGCTCGAGACAGGGACGCTCCGGGCTAAAAACGCCGGGCACGTCGCAGTCAAACAAATCATCAGCCTCTCTGTGGCGGCACTCGCCTTTTGGGCTGTCGGTTTCGGCCTCTCATTCGGGGACGGGACCCGCTGGTTCGGGACGGAAGGATTCTTCATGAACGGATCGTTCACGAGCCTGGATTGGGCCAACGTCTCAATCGATATCAAATTCTTGTTCCAGTTGTCATTCGTCGCCGTCGCACTCGCCATCGCCTGGGGCGGTTTCGCAGAGCGGGCTAAACTGTCTGCTTACGTCTTGTTCGGCGTCTTCTTCGTCGCCATCCTCTATCCGATCGTCGCTCGCTCAGTCTGGGCCGGAGGACTTCTCGGAACGATGGGCATGCAAGACTTCGCCGGTTCGGCTGTCGTCCACCTTCAAGGCGGGATGGCCGCACTCATGGCCACCATCATCTTGAAACCACGTCGTAAAACGGAATCACTCGCCGGTCATAACCACGTCTTGACGGTCGTCGGTGGACTCGTGCTCTGGCTCTGCTGGTTCGGTTTCAACGCCGGATCGACGATGTCGGTCGCGGACGGCTTCTTCGGATACGTCGCCCTTACGACGATGCTCGCTACAGCTGCCGGTGCTCTCGGCGCTCTCGCCATCGTCATGATGCACAAGAAAACGGCCGACATCCCGACGATCGTCAACGGTGTTCTCGGGGCACTCGTCGCCATTACCGCCGCTTGCGCCTTCGTCGAACCTTGGGCCGCCATCGTCATCGGTGCCCTCGCCTCGATCGCTACGTATGGTACGAGCATCCTCATGGCGAAATATATCGACGATCCGCTCTGCGCCTTCTCGGTGCACGGTGTCGCCGGCATCATCGGAACGCTCGCACTCGGTTTCTTCGCCTCGCCTCGCTTGGTCGAGATCACTGGCATCGGTTCAGCCGGCCTCTTCTACGGCGGCGGCTTGACTCAACTCGGTGTCCAAGCACTCGGCGTCTTGATCGCCATGGTCATCGCTGGTGGCGGTAGCTACGTCTTCTTGAAACTCCTCGACGTCACGATCGGTCTTCGTGTTACAGAAGAACAAGAAGACATCGGCCTCGACATCGCCGAACACGGGGTTTCGGCCTACGGTGAAGTTGAGACAGAACCAGAAGCACCAGCACGTCTCCCGAAAATTCTCGGGTCGAGCGTATCAGTCATGTCACCTAAGAAATAACGACAACAGTCAGGGACACCCAATCCGGGTGTCCCTGTTTCATGTCAATCGATTCAAATAATAACGGACGACCAAATACGCGAGGCCGAGACCGACGAGCGCGTCCCACGTCGCCCCGAACAAGAGCGAGGCGGCGCCAAGGGCGAGCAGTTGCGCGAACAACAACCGCGTCGCCCACCATTTATACGCAACTAGCCGCTCGGCACGTGTGATCGGCAACCACGACGCCATCGATACCGTGTCGAGCCGTTTAAATAATGGGACGAGTTGGAGCGCCGTCAACCCGACGAAGAGCGGGACGACCAGCCCGACGTACCATCCGTCCGAGAGCCACATGACGACGAGCGCGACGGCGGAAAGCCGCATTACGAGGTCGAGTGAATCGTTCGACCGCATGACCCGGAGTCCGTACACGTAACGGGCGGCATCGGCGCGGGCCAACACCGAACGCTCGAGCAGGCTCACGATGAACGACCGCTCCCGAACATCTTCCCGCATCGCCGGCACATCGACGAACCAACTGACGACCCGGTTGAACTGGGCCTTGCTCTTCTCTTCGAGCATGAGCCAGTCGAGCAGCGGGATGCGTCGGTTCCGTCGCACGTGGAGCAGGACGAACGGGACGAGCGCGGGCACCGGTGTCCATAGCGGTACACTGAACAGCATGAGGAAGCCACTGGCGAGCGCGCTCGGCAAGACGACATATTTCACGCCCTCCAACTTAGCGAGACGACCCGCGCCCGAAAGGAGTACACTCGTTGCGAGGATGGCCCCGACTTCGATCGACGTGAGCGTTTGCGTCCGAACGAGGAGCGGTAACACGACGAGCATGACGAGGATGGCCCGTACGGCGGCGAAGACGACGTTGAACAAACGAACGCCTGTCATGAACGCTTGAATCTCACCGAGTCGCGGCAATAAGAAGACTTGGTCCGCTTCTTGAATCAACGTCCGGGGACGATGCCCGAGCGGCAACAGCAACCAAATCAGCGCCACGATCCATGCACTCGGAAAAGCCGGGTCCAATCCCGTCAAAAACTGGTTATACACGAACGCCCCATAGATGAGCGTGAAGTAAAGCGTGAACAACAACCCGCCGTTCGCGACGTAGCGGCTGTATTTTACGACGTCTTCCACCCAGACGCCAAATCGTTGTTTGAATACGTTCATCGTTTCCGCTCCTCGGCCTCGATTGCCTCGACGTAGATGTCATCGAGCGTGGCATCCGGACGAAGACCGTATGTCTCCCGAAGTTGCGCGGCCGTCCCGGTCGCGATGACCGAGCCTTGGTGCAAGAAGACGAAACGGTCGCAGTGGCGCTCGGCCGTCTCTAAAATGTGTGTCGACATCAAGATGGCGCAGTCTTCCTTATACTCGTCAAACAATCGCAACAGTTGGCGGATCGCGAGCGGATCGAGTCCGACGAACGGTTCATCAACAATCAAGAGCGGTGACTTCGTCACGAGCGCACACAGAATCATCGCTTTTTGGCGCATCCCTTTCGAGAAGACGGACGGGAACCAGTCCAGTTGCTTCTCCATCCGCATATCTCGTGCCAGTCGTTCGGTCCGGCTCGTTAAATCCGCCGCTTCAATATCATACGCTTTCCCGATCAACGTCAAATGTTCACGCAACGTCAGCGTGTCGTACAAGATAGGGGTCTCGGGTATATAACTTATTTTCTTGCGATAATTCTTTTCTGACGAACTGAGTGTCTGGCTATCGACTTCGACCGATCCCGAAATTGGATCAAGCAATCCTAAAATATGTTTAATCGTTGTCGATTTCCCGGCTCCGTTTAGCCCTATCAGCCCGACGAGCTCACCTTTCTTTACATCAAACGAAATATCGTGCAACACTTGCTTACCTATATAACCGCCATTCAAATGGTCGACGTGCAACATGAAAACTCCACCCCTCATTTTCAACTTTTTTTTGTGATATATGTTTTAAAAGCTGTCACATGGGAATAATCTGAACTGTAAGGCATTTTAAAACTTATTCATTACTTCCATTGTTCCATAAAATTGTTAGTGAGAACAATGGACAAAACAGAAAGGAGAATGTTTTATGGGTTGGATTATCACATTAATCGTCGGGGGTATCATCGGTTGGTTAGCAGGTCTTATTTTAGGTAAGGATGTACCAGGTGGCGTCATCGGGAACATCATTGCTGGTATCATCGGTGCTTGGCTCGGTGGCCTCATCTTCGGAGACTTCGGTCCTGCAGTTGGCGGCATCGCGATTATCCCAGCACTTCTCGGTGCGATTATCTTGATCTTAATCGTATCGTTCGTAATGAAGTCAATGAACCGTAAGCGTTAAGCTACGGCTCATGAAAACGGGACCCTCCCCGAGGGTCCCGTTTTTTTGTCATGTCAACATGAGATAGATGGCCTCATCCCGTTCGATGAACCGTTTCTCGCTCTGTAAGCGCAAGAATGTGAAAATCGACTCGAGCAACGTCCGGTCGTAGCGCCATTCGACACCGAGGTCCGTATCGACCCGTTCATTCGGCTCTCCTAAGAGCGCGAGCAGGTCGTCGGGCCGTTTCTGTAAATCGATATCGATACGATTGACCCGACCTTCGACAAACCGGAGCTCCATTCCGTCGTAACGCCAGACGTCGCCCCGTTCCATCGGTTCGCCAATCTCGTCGACGACCGTCTGTTCCCGTTTGTTCATGAGCGCCTCAAGCGTCTCAATCGAATGACCCGTTTGCGCCTTAACCTCGATTTCAATCAATTGGGCCCGTTCGAGGTCGAACTGTCCGGCGATCGTCTCGGCCTGTTCAGGCAACAAGCCAAACGCCAGTTGCACATCTTCCGTCAACGTCACGGCCTCCGTCTCGGTCACCGTTTCTCCATCGACAACGGTGACGGCTTTGACATCGTAGCGACCAGGCATGCGAACAATCTCAACTGCTGAGCCTGCCTCGTCAATCCGCCCCGCCTGCACCCCGTCAATCCAAATGTTCGTTAGCGGGACGTCCGCCGAAGCCCGCAACGTCTTCGGTAGCAACTCGATTCGGTAATCCGCAAAGCCGAACCGCCCTTCGCCCGTATCGAAGAGCCGGAACAACCCTTCCGCCTCCATGCCTTGCGCCCTGTCAGACCGGTCTTGGGCCACTTCCGAGATGGCCTCGCCGCGAATCGACTTCTCTTCATTCAACCACCCCATGAAACGGAGCGCCTCGGCTCGTGTCAGCGGTTCCGCTTCATATTCGACATTCTCCTGAAAGAAACTGACGTCTTCGGTCAACAAGGCCTCCTTGAAGCGGACGTGAATCTTGTCGTTGGCGGCAGCCGGTTTATATCCCCACTGATAGAACGCGCCGACCACGAGGCCGACACCGAGCGTCACGAGGAGCCCGAGGTAGATGTTTCTTCGCTTTGACGGTTGTTTCGATCGTACATACGCCATCCGTTTCTCTTCCTCTCTCTACTTGCTATTGGTTTCAGTGTAGGGGGAATCCACAATGTGGACAATCGTTCTTCCGCCCGAATTTCCATGTTATGATGAGATGGATTAGTCATTCATGAATGGAGGAGTCAGCATGCACACTGAGGACAACTGTATCTTTTGTAAAATCGTTAACAACGAAATCCCGTCATACAAGGTATACGAGGATGACGCCGTCGTCGCGTTCCTCGATATCTCTCAAGTCACGAAAGGGCATACGCTCGTCATCCCGAAACATCACGCCCGTAACATCTATGAATTGCCGGCCGATGTCGCCCGTGACGTCTTCCAAGCCGTCCCTGCCATCGCGAACGCGATTCAACGTGAGACCGGCGCTGTCGGAATGAACATCTTGTCGAATGCCGAAGCGATTGCCGGACAGACCGTCTATCACCTTCACGTGCACCTGTTGCCGCGTTACGATGAGACGGACGGATTCGGTTTGAAATGGGAAACGCATCAAGATGACTATTCATCTGAAGACATGCAAGCAATCGCTGCTGGAATTAAAGCGACGCTATGACAAACGAATGGACCGATCGCCCTATGTGCGACCGGTCCATTTTTGTCTCGCGCCTCATGATGAGTTGATCGAATCGAGATGGCGCTTCCGCTCCTCTTCAATTTGGGCACGCTCGACTTGTAATTTAATCGCCTGCTCGTATAACTGTTGCCGCGATTTGACAGATTCCGCTTGTTCGAATTCTTTTCTTAACAAATTTAGACGGGCATCTATTTCAATCAGTCGCTTTTCAAGCAAAGTTTGTTTCCGCGTCTGTTCGTTCTGTTCCGACGCCTCATATCCCGCCTCGAGTGCTTTCATTATTGTCTGTGCCCAAGGGTCATCTCCCAGTCGCTTGGCCGCGTTATACAGGTCTAACATGTCATCAACCCAACGCTTTTGCATATTCACTGGAGGTCACCTTCCTTTACCCATAGTTTAAAATAAAATGATTTTTCGGTCAAAATTGAATGTTCTGAAAAATTTTATTTAAGATATAGGTTTTTAATCTCTCTTTTTTGGTAAAATAATATGAAAAGAATGTATTCTAGTATCAGCGTGCTCGAGGAGGGGAATGTATTGTCGAATCACAATCGTCGCGATTGGGTTGCTTTTGGCTTCGTCGTAGCGTTTTTAGGAGCTGCGACCGTGAAAAAACTCGCCCGCGGAACGGCGAATGACGCGGCGGCCAATCAACACCGAGCGTCTACAATCACTACGTTGAAAGAACAATTCCAAAAAGTCGCTAAAGATGCGTCGCAAGTTGCGGCGGCAGGTAAGTTACAAGGAAAAGAACTGGCAGATCAAGTGAAAGCCGAAGTCGAACGCTATCAACAAGACATTCAGCCTTCAATCGAGCGGATCCAAGGAAACCTAAACGAGCTTTCGAACGTACAGTCAGATGCGACCGAAGCGAAAGAGGAAAAGGCCAACTGACCCGGTCTGTCGTCATCGCCCGTCGTTTTAGTCACATTGTATCGGAAAGGATGGATCGACATGGAACACGAAAAAGAATTCACTGGCCCTGAGGCCATGCTCTATAGTCATAAAATCATTCAGCTTAGTAAGGCACTGTGGAAGACGGTCGAGAAAGACTGGCAAAATTGGATCAAACCGTTCGACTTGAACATAAACGAGCACCATATTTTATGGATTGCTCACGCCCTCGGCGGCGCCTCGATTTCAGAGATTGCCAAATACGGGGTCATGCACGTATCGACGGCGTTCAACTTCTCGAAGAAGTTGGAAGACCGCGGGTTGCTCACGTTCTCGAAAAAGGAGACTGATAAACGAAATACGTACGTCCAATTGACGCCTGAAGGTGAAGCGCTCTTGCTCGAAACGATTCATGCGTTCGACCCGGAAGAGAACGGTGTCTTCCGCGCCTCGCTCCCGCTTCAAGAACTGTACGGTAAATTCCCGGACTTGACGGACATCACCGCGATCGTCCGCCGCTTATATGGCGACAACTTCATGGACATCTTCGCAGAAACGTCGAAGATGATCACGGAAGAAGCCGGACGTCGCCCTGAGGACGACGAGATCAGTAAAGAAGCTTGACTTGCCGATACAACGGCTCCGTGACGTCTAGCGCCATGCCTTGGCGCACACACGCCGCGAGAATCGTCTCGGGCTCTAGATGCGGATGAAGCATCCCGACGAAATGAACGAGCAAAGGCTCCACGGACGACAGCCCGTAGCGCATTTGCTCGTTTTGCCGTTCTCGGATATCATCCAGCAACGCGAAAAACGCGATCACGTCTTGCCTCGTCAAATTCGCTTTGAGCACCTCATGTTCAAAGGGCCGCTCCGACCAATCGACCGCCCCGAGCAACAGTTCCATTTGAAACGATAATTGATTGATTTTCTCTTCTAACGACACGTTCTCCACCCCATCATTTCACATTCTCTTTCATCATTATACGACACGTTTCTGTGCTATGATACTACACAGGCAAGAGAACAGCTGTTATCATTAACAAAATGTGGTATAGTCGGATTTAGAAACTTATAGATTTATAGGGGTGGAATATATGTCAAACGGAATGACGAATGAACCGAACAAACAGAATAAGAAGTTTTCTACAGGCGCCCTCGTCGGCGCATCAGCGATTGCACTTCTCATCGGTGTCGGCGGCACGTATGCGGCGACAAGCGGCGGGTCTTCTGACAACTCAACAGTTGTTTCTTTTGAAGGCGGCGAAGTGACACGCGGCGAGATCGTGGACAAGAGCTACGATAGCATGGTCCCACAACTTGCGTTCCAAGAAACGATGAACGAATTGCTCGAAAAAGAATACGGCGACAAAGTCGAACAAGACAAAGTCGATGAAGAGTTCAGCAAGACCGAAGAGCAGTTCAACTCGAAAGAAGAGTTCGAGCAAGCAATTCAACAAGCCGGCATGGCCAGCACGGACGAGTTCAAAGAAGCGCTTCGTGGTCAAATGCTCGTCGATGCAGCGAAATCAGAGCTCGTCGAAGTGACAGACGAAGATATCGAAGCACAGTTCGCGAAAGAGAACGTCGAAGTCAAGGCGAGCCACATCCTCGTCGAGACTGAAGAAGAAGCACAAGCGATCATCAAAGAGTTGAACGACGGTGCTGACTTCGCGGAAGTCGCGAAAGAAAAATCGACAGACACAGGTTCTGGTGAAAAAGGTGGCGACCTCGGTTACTTCTCAGCCGGCGCCATGGTCCCTGAATTTGAAGAGTACGCGTTCCAGGAAGACGTCGTCAACAAAGTGTCTGAGCCGGTTCAGTCACAGTTCGGTTTCCATGTCATCAAAGTCATGGACCGTAAAGAAAAAGACCTTAAACTCGAAGACGAGAAAGATCGTATCCGTGAAGAATTGGCGACTGAAAAAGCCGCTTCTGTCGACGCGAACAAAATCTATGCCGAGTTGATCGAGAAATATAACGTCGATGTGAAAGATGCGAAAGCATCGAAGCAGTTCGACGCCGTGAAAGACGCTCTCAAAGCGGAAGAAGAAGCTCCGGCCGAGGAATCGACAGAGCAGTAATCAACAAAAGACGTCCCGCGGGACGTCTTTTTTGCATGCCTTTATAATTTCGGTTTATAGAACGCCCGGTTATCGAGCGCCATGACCCGTTCTGTGAACGTCCCTGGCTCGACGCCTTCGAACGCCTTATCGAACATGTTCATCCGGGCATCGATGTTGTCGATGAAGAACAGCATCTCGGCTTCCGGGAGCTGCGGCGCGTTCGCTGACCCCCACTCCGGTTTCCCGTGATGGCTGAGGACGAGGTGTTGGAGCAACGTCACGACTTCACGGTCGGTCCCGAGCTCTCGGGCCACGACCTCGATCTCAGACGCTATGAGTGAAATGTGTCCGAGCAGCTTGCCTTCGAGCGTATATTCCGGTGTGATTGCGTCCGATAACTCAATCACTTTCGCCAAGTCGTGGAGCACGACGCCTGCGACGAGCAAGTCCCGATTCAATTGCGGATACAGGTCGCACATCGTGTCAGCTAGCTTCAGCATCGACAGGACATGGAACGCGAGTCCTGAATAGACCGCATGGTGATGGCGCACCGCCGCTGGATACGTGAAGTAAGCCTCTGCGTTCCGGACGACGAGCTCTGTCACCAGTTGTTTCATCCCCGCGTGCGCCATCGCCTCGATATAGCCGCGAATCCCGGTCTCGAGTTCCGACTTCGGCACCGGGGCCGAGCGCACGTATGGCGCGATGTTCGTCTCGCCTTCGATGATGGAGATTTGTTTGAGCTTCAGCTGGGTCCGTCCGCGATAATCCATCACTTCCCCGGACGCATGGACGATTTTTTTTGTCGCATATTTGTCCGTGTCGGCACTGTCCCACACTTTTGTCTCAATCTCTCCGCTTTCGTCGCATAGGATGAGCGTCAAGTACGGTTTGCCGTTCCCGGCGAGCCCGCGATACGATTGCTTGATCATGGCATATTGGTTCAACGTTTCGCCCACTTTGAGCTGACCGATTTTAGTAGTCGTCAAAAAAAGCACCTCTCTTCTTGTCAGTACCTACATCTTAACGAAAGTTCAGGTCAGATGCCAACTTTCTGTGAAAAGCGGGAATACTGGAGAGAGAAGCATATTGGGGGAATGAAAGATGAATTGGGATTGGTATACACGACCAGAAGAAATCGTACATGTCGACAATCGTTATGAAGAAGCGTACACGTATTGGCTCGAACAGGTGACGACGGCAAAAGTGACAAAAATCATCGTCGAACGGGACTATATGTATGGCTCGCTGACGCTCGACTATGAACAGCTCGAGCGCGAACCACAAAAAATCGGGCACTATTTCGTGACCCGGGATTTCTTGTGGACGATCGGGTTCGATGAGCTCTATTGCGAGACGGTGGCGGCGAAGCAGTATGCCACCCCGATCGAGGCGTTCTATGACCTGCTCGCTGAAAAAATGGACTATTATTTCCACGGCATCGATGAGTACGAGGAGCGCTTGATGATGACCCAGCGCGAGATGAGCGGCCAAGTGCCGCCCGAATTTATGAACGAGATTTTCGGACTGCGCAGCGAGATCGAACGCTGGTCCGATACCGTCGTCCCATATCGCGAGTTGCTCATGGCCGGTCGCGAGGCGTTCCTTGACGTCGACTTGGACGAGTTGAAGACGTATCGCCTCGCCACGTATCGGGTCGACCGCCTGTTGACGCTAATCGAACATTACCAAGCCGACGTCATCGCGCTGACCGACCTTGCTTCGACACTGTCAAACTTCCGCGGCAACGAGATCATGAAGGCGCTCACCGTCTTCACGGCGTTGACGACCCCGGTCGTCGCCTTCGGCGCCATCTGGGGCATGAACTTTAAAGCGATGCCTGAACTCGACTGGCCACTCGGCTATCTGTTCGCCTGGGTGATGATTATGCTCTTCACCGGTCTGGTCTACGCGTGGTTGAAACGGAAAAATTGGATTGGTTCGCTGCTCCAATTCCCAAATCAAATCCGGAATCAAGACCGATTAGAGAAACGACGCAAAAAGCGAAATAAGTGAAAAAACTAAAAAAACGAACAAAAGTTCGGTATACTGAAAGGAGCAGATGAGACAGAAAGGTGATGTACATGGAACGTTTGATTATCCACGTCGATATGGACGCGTTTTACGCTTCGGTCGAGCAGCGGGACCGTCCGGATTTACGTGATAAGCCTGTCATCGTCGGTGGCGCCCCCCACAGCCGTGGAGTGGTCGCCACTTGTTCGTATGAAGCGAGAAAATACGGGATTCATAGCGCCATGTCGTCGCGCCGGGCGTTCGCCCTCTGCCCGCAGGCGACGTTCGTCAAACCGCGGTTCCACGTCTATCGTCAAGTGAGTCAGCAAGTGATGGACATCTTCAAGTCCATCACACCGCTCGTCGAACCGCTCTCGCTCGATGAGGCGTATTTAGACGTGACCGAAAATACGCTCATGAGCACGTCCGGCCCTTACATCGCACGTTACATCCTCGGAGAAATCAAGCGTCGGACCGGACTGACCGCCTCGGCCGGGGTCGCCCCGTCGAAGTTCGTCGCCAAAATCGCCTCCGGGTTCAACAAACCGAACGGGCTGACGGTCGTCGAAGCGGCCGAGGTCGAATCGTTCCTCGCCCCGCTGCCCATCACGACGATGCACGGGGTCGGCAAAGTGACGGCCCAGACACTGTTCAAACACGGCTATCAGACGATCGCCGACCTCCAGTGCACACGGCCCGAACAGTTGAAGGCCATCTTCGGCCATGACCGCGGTAACCAACTATACGAACTCGCCCACGGCCGCGACCTCCGTCCCGTCGTCCCGACACGGGAACGCAAGTCCATCGGCTCTGAGACGACGTTCGCGTTCGACCTCGACGACCCCGAGGAAGTGTATGAACGTGTCATCCCCGAGATTGAGGATGTGCTCCAACAACTCGATCGGCGCGAACTCAGTTGCCAGACGGTGACGATAAAAATTAAGACGAGCGAGTTCCAGGCTCGGAGCCACCAAATCAAACTGAACCATCCGACGCACGACCACGACGAGATTAAACGGCTCTCCCGCCGCCTGTTCGACGAGATGGCGATTAGCGAACCGGTCCGTTTGATCGGGATGACGGTTTCTGATCTCATCCCCCGTACCGAGACGGCCCGTCAGCTCACGTTCGAGGAACTGACGAAACCTTCGCTTGAAGAATGAATGGCGATTCAGTACAATGAAAGAAAAGGGGGCAGACGGATGGGACAATATACAATCACAGCGTTCGAGAACGACGGCACGGTCGTCTTGAACGATTCTTTTAGCGCAGCAAGCGATGACGAGGCGAAAGCGAAAGGTCTCGCCATGCTTGAGGAAGTCGGGCATGCGCATAAAGGGGCCCGCATCGCGCGGAGCGGACAACTCATCTACTTCGAGCGTTGTAAACTGCCAGGCAAACTAAAAGGAACGGCCTCATAACAGAAGCGCCTCGGGAATCCCGAGGCGCTTGTTCATTCACTATATTTGGCTTCCCACTCGTTGCGCCACTCCATGTAATCCGGATGCAGCTCTTCCGCCGTCTTCCCATCGAGTGAATAGCTCGCTCCCATGAGCGGCTCAGTCGAATCTGGGAATGACGTCCCACCAATGATTTCGCCATCTACCATCATGACCGTGACATTCGTCTGGCCAAGATCTGCGACTTCATCGAGCGGGTGGTCGCGGACGATAAAATGCTCTTGTTGAATGTCACGTCCGATATAGTCATCCGGCGGCGTCGTCTGCACTTCCCACGTACTGCGCGTCGGCAACTCAAGCAAGTCCGCCTTCTCGAAGCTCGACGTTCCATTCCCTTTATAAGAGACGATTTCATAACCTTGCTCCTCTAAATAGCCCTGTGCCACTTTGGCGTCCGCGCCGAGCTTCGGTTCTGACTGTTCACTTTCGTTCGAGCACGCTGCCAGCATGAGCGCACACATAATGATTCCGATTCGTTTCCACATGATTCCTCCACCTCATTGTTTAGCATTTTTTTACATATTCGGCAGATTGACCAACGTGTCCTTCAAAACGGGAAGAGGAGTAAAATCGTGAAGATGGCGATGACGGCCGTCACCACTTGCAGCGGCAAGCCGACTTTGACGAAATCGAAGAAACGGTAGCCGCCGATGCCGAACACCATCGCGTTCGTCGGCGAACCGAACGGGGTCATGAATGCGAGTGACGCCGCGATGGCGACGGCGACGACGAGCGGGTCCGGACTCACTTGAAGCGCTGTGGCGAGTGATACAGCAAGCGGTGCGAACAAGACGGCCGTCGCCGTGTTCGAGATGATTTGACTGAGCGCCATCGTCGCGAGGAAGATGGCGACGAGCACCCAGACCGGTCCGGCTTGACCGAACGAATCACTAATCCACGTGACAAGCCACGCCATGACCCCGGCATTGTCGAGCGCTTGACCGACGGGAATCATCGCGGCAATCAAGAGCAGTGAGGACCATTGAATCGAATCATAGGCGACGTCCATGTGGCGCACGGCTCCAGTGAGCACCATGGCCAGCGCCGCGAGCCATACCGCTACCGTCGGGTCGACCCACTCGAAGACGAGGAGCGTGACCATCATGAGCATAATCAAACCCGTTGCCAGCTGATGACGCTCGGACACGGCCCGGTTCGCGACATCGGTCACCCGCTCATTTGCGAGCAATAAGGACGTCTCCTCCCCGGCCCGTTCTAAATCGTCCCACTCCCCTTGCGCGACGAGCATATCACCCCGTTCAAGCGGCACATCTTTCAATCGCGTGATGGCAATCTCTTCGTTCGGACGGATGACTTGAAGCACGTTCAAGCGGTAGTCGTTACGCAAGTGACTCTCTGATAGACAATGGCCGACGAGCGGGCTGTCCGTCGGGATGGTGAAGACGGCGACACCGCCCGCTTTTCCGTAGACGGCCTTCACGTCGACAGGTTCGACCTTGACACCTTCCCTTCCGGCAATCCGCCGGACATCCGTCTCCGCTCCGCTGACATACACTTGACCTTCGGCAAGTCGCGTATCCGCGCGAGCCGTGACGAAGCGGTGCGTCATGCCTTTTGGTTGTTCGCCGACGACGATCAGACCGTTCCGCGACCAATCGACGTCTCGGAGCGTCCGTCCGATTAACGGGTGCTCCTTAGGGACCGTCAAGGCAAACAGATTCACGTGCGGCAAAGCCAACCGAGGCAGCGCCGAGGTACGCACATCGCTCGTACCGAGCAATCGATTGCCAATGACGTAGAAATAAAGCAGACCGACGACTGCCATGACGAGCCCAATCGGCAAGAATGCGAAGAAACCGAGCGCGCCGGAGGACGTGTTCCGTAATGTCTCAGCCGCCACCAGGTTCGGCGGTGTCCCGATGAGTGTCATCGTCCCGCCGATACTCGAGAAGAACGCGAGCGGCATCAACAGTTTGGCCGGACTCGTCCCCATCTGTCTCGACATGGCGAGGACGACTGGAATCAATAAGGCGACCGTCCCTGTATTCGACATGAGGCTCGACAACAACGTCACCGTGAACATCAAGACGAGAAAGAGACGTACCTCACTTCCTTTTGCATACGGAATGAGCGCAGCCCCTAACCGTTCGGCCAATCCCGTGTGAAATAGACCGGCCCCGACGATGAACAGCCCAGCGATCATGAGCACGACCGAATTCGAAAAACCGGCCATCGCTTCGACCGGTGTCAATTGATTCGTCAAGACGAGCAACAACAGACCGAGGAGCGCGACCAAATCGGCGCGGAGCCAGCCTCCGATAAACCCAATAATCATGACCGTTAAAATCACCAAGGTGACCATCACGTCCACCCTTTCTTGTGAAAGTTTCTACAAACTTACTATACCACGTGTTATGTAAGCGCTATCACAAGGCGGGTGACAATCTTGGCAACAAAAAAAAAAAAAGGATGGCTAGATTGCCATCTGCATTACGTCTTATTGAACTTCGTTATCATTGACCATCGGAGCGTAAAGCTCTTCAAGAGGCTTCATGATAATTTTCGTCACTTCTGTGACGAGTTGATGCATGCGTTGCTCTTCTTGCATGAGCTCCATGATCAATTCGTTCTGTTGAACACCCATCATTTTCGTTTGTGCGTCCATCATCTCTTGTTCAGAGATTTCTTCGCCTTGCATCTGCTTCTGTTGAAGCGTCATTTGGATGTCACGGAAGTCAGCGAATAACTGGTTCGCTTCTGCATCCGCATTGACACGGTCGTATAGTGAAGAGAGATTTGTGAACTCCTCAGAATCGCGAAGTGCTTTTTCCAATTGGTAAGCATGATCGTACAAGTTTGTTTGTGACATGTGACGTCCTCCTAAATACTATTAGGGCGTGCCTCTTAAATGATGGCAATCAACCCTTGAATCAACCCAATCATACCACCTAACAAGGCGCCAAGCCATGTTATTGCCCGGAACTCTCGTTTCGAGATCGACAGGACTATCTCTTCGAGGTACGACGTATCGAGCGAGCTGACCTGCTCTTGCACGATTTGGTCGATTTTGAGGCGGTCCATGACCGTCTCCATTTGATCCGTGAAGCGAGTGATGACGAGGCGCACCCCAGCCGGGACGAGCTCGTCGACGACGCGGTCTTCAATGTCCCGCGTGTACGAGTAGACCGTCCGATCGAGCAACTCCCCGACCGGCAAGCGGGAGACGACTTCCGTCGTCACACCGTCAATCAACCGTTCCTCGAGACGATTGTCAAGCAACGTGTCGACCGAACGTTCGCTGAACCGTTCGAACTCGCGCGTAATCATTTCAGCCATCCCCGATCGCGTCGAGCTGCCACGGAGGATATTGATAATCTCAGGACGGATCATCTCGACAAAATTCAAGTTTTGCACGAACCCGGCAATGAAACCGAGCCGACGCTGGACGAACGAGTCGACCATGTGCCGAAGTTGGGCCTCGCCCTCGACCGAATAGAAATACTCTTCCGATTTGACGAGCAAGGCGTCGACAATTTCGGGAATGATGCCACGGACACGGTCCATGCCGTCCTCACCGAGAATCTCATACAGTTTGCGCGACTTCACATCCGCAAGGACGAGCCGGAGCTCTTGGCGGAGCTTCGTGTCCGCTCCTGCCAAGACACGTGTCTCGGCGTCCGGATAGAGCGGTTCAATGAGCGACCGGATCGTCTTGTCCGAGCGCAACATCGTCCGCACCTCACCTTGGACGTAGTCAGTGATGTGGCCGCCGACTTGTTCATCGAGCAGGCGCTTGCGCATTCCTTCCGGTGTCAGCAAATGTTTGACGACGGTCTTTCCGAGGCTCGTCGCCAACTCATCGCGACGTTTCGGAATCAGACCGGGCGTGAACGGGACGCGCATCTTCCCGATATATTTAGGGTGATGGGGCCGGAATAACATTTTGATGGCGAGGAAGTTGGTCACTCCCCCGATGGTCGCACCGATGGCGATCATAATGAATACTTTGACTAGACTATCCAAACTGTCTGCCTCCGATCTGAAATATGATACATTTGTTGAAGAGGTGATTGTGTTGACTACGTTTGAACGAATTAAATCAATTTTCCCGATGGCTGTCCACCGGTCTGAAGAAGCATCGGGTGATGTTCGCTGGTATCAAGCTCAAGATGGGACGGTCTTCGGCCTACCGAACATAGATCTGACGAAGCGTGAGCGGCAGTTGCTCGAATGGTCCGCCACTCCGTTGGTAACGAAACTGAACCCGCGACAAGCCAAGTGGCAGGATCGTCTGCTCACCGATACGTATCGGTTCGACCGGCCGTTTCGCCTCATGTCGCTCGTCCTGCATTATCAAGATCCTGAGGCGCTCGAACAATTTTTAGACGTGTTAGCCGACTTTATGCCTGACGCAGAGATCGTTCTCATGACCCGGTCGCACGTCGAAATCATCGAGACCGATCAGTTCGTCGAGCTGACCGAGTTCGAGGACGTCTTGCGGGCGATCGCGAGCGATTGTTACGTCGAGGCACACGTCATCTATAGCGCACGTCCGCTCGGGAACCTGGGACCACTTTATGACCAACATCAGGTGCTACTCCCACTTGCCAAGCTCTCTACTAAAGCTTACCCTGCTAGTCAATTATTATACCATTATTTACTACAACGCCATGAGACTTTTGATGTACGTCGCCGTCTGACGGCCACTGTCGTCGCGTCGCTCGACAAGACGACAATCGATGTATTGGAAGCGCTATTCGCCAACTCGTTGAACGTATCACATACGGCGAAGGCGTTATTCATGCATCGAAACACGCTCAACTATCGGCTCGACCGGCTATATGAAGCGACCGGTTATGACGCTCGCACCTTTTATGATGCCAGTCTGCTCCAACTGATTGTCACGTTGCACAAATCTGAGTAATCGTTTTTGTGCAACGTGTACATATTCGATGCAAGCGGTTTCATCGTATAATCAGTCTTGTAAGCGCTATTATACAAGAACAGATTCTCAGGAGGCTAACGACATGGCAGAAATTCAATTGAATCACATTGATAAAATCTACGCTGGTGGCGACTCGAAGGCAGTCAGCGATTTCAACCTACACATCAAGGATCGTGAGTTCATCGTCTTCGTCGGACCGTCTGGTTGCGGTAAATCGACGACGCTTCGTATGATCGCAGGACTCGAAGAAATCTCGAGCGGCGACTTCATCATCGACGGCAAGCGCATGAACGACGTGGCCCCGAAAGACCGCGACATCGCGATGGTCTTCCAAAACTACGCGCTTTACCCGCACATGAGTGTCTATGACAACATGGCGTTCGGTTTGAAGCTTCGCAAGTTTCCGAAAGATGAAATCGACCGTCGCGTCCAAGATGCGGCCCGTATCCTCGGACTTGAAGAATACCTTCAACGTAAGCCAAAAGCGCTCTCAGGTGGTCAGCGTCAACGTGTCGCCATCGGCCGTGCCATCGTTCGTGATGCCAAAGTCTTCTTGATGGATGAGCCGCTCTCAAACTTGGATGCCAAGCTTCGCGTACAAATGCGTAAAGAAATCATCCAATTGCACAACCGTCTCGACACGACGACGATTTACGTTACCCATGACCAAACGGAAGCGATGACACTCGCGACTCGGATCGTCATCATGAAAGACGGAATCATCCAACAAGTCGGTTCGCCGAAAGAAGTATACGAAAACCCGGACAACATCTTCGTAGCCGGCTTCATCGGATCACCTTCGATGAACTTCTTCCGCGGAAAATTGGCTGATGGGAAGTTCCTCGTCGGCGGTGAAGAAATCAACGTTCCTGAAGGCAAAATGAAAGGTCTTCGCGACCGCGGTTACGTCGGTAAAGAGCTCGTGCTCGGAATCCGTCCAGAATCAATTCACGATGAGCCGATCTACATCGACTCGCCAACGACACACACGTTCCGCACGCACATCGACGTCGCCGAGCTCATGGGCGCTGAGTCTTACTTGTACGCTGAACTCGGTGGCCACCAGTTCACGGCCCGCATCGATGGACGTTCGAACATCCACATGGGTGACGACGTCACACTCGCACTCGACATGACGAAAGCTCACTTCTTCGACACGGAGACAGAACAAGTCATCCGTTAATACAAAAATCCCTTCGATTGTAGAATCGAAGGGATTTCTTTGTGTTAGCGAATCGCATACCGACGTTCGAGACGATGCTGCCCAGCTTGGATGAGCGTCGACAAGATCCAGTAAATCGATGCCGAGAACAAGAGGAGCGGCATGACGAGATACGTCGTCGCTGCGATTTGGTCGGACACGTACGTCAACTCTTGGACGGCGATGACCGTACCGAGTGACGTCGATTTGATGATATCGATGACCGAGTTGGACACCGGTGGGATGGCACGCGATAACGCCTGGGGGAAGATGATATCCTTGAAGCGCTTCGCACGCGGAATCCCGAGGGCGACACTCGCCTCGACTTGCCCGCGGTCGACCGAATTGATGGCCGCGCGGAACGCTTCCGAGATGTAGGCCGCAAAGTGAAGTCCTAACCCGAAGATGAGCGCCTGCATCCCGCTCAACTGGACGAAACCGGTCAGACCGACGTACAGGATGAGGAGTTGCAACAAGAGCGGCGTGCCCCGGAAGAACGAGATATACGTGCGGGTGAACAAACGAACGATCTTGACAGGGCTGCTGTGCAAGACAGCGATGATCAGACCGAGCACCAAGGCGAGAAGAATCGACAGGATACTGGCGATCAACGTCAATTGTATGGCTTCGATATAGGCCGAACGGTTCTCGATGACGGTCGTGATCAGTTCATTCATTGACTGATGTCCTCACCGAAGTACTTCTCACCGATTTCAGCCATCGTGCCGTCTTCTTGCATCTCCGCAAGCGCCTCGTTCAAGCCTTCGAGCACGTCCGAGTCTTGACGTGTCATGTAGCCCACTTCGCTCTTGTTGAAGATGTCACCGACCGCTTTCACGTCGTAACCTGTCTTCTCTAGCTCCGTCAAGATGAAGAGACGGTCGTTGAGCGCCGCATCAAGACGTCCGACTTGAAGGTCTTGAAGCACTTGGTTCGCGCCTTTATAGAACTTCACTTCAGCGCCGGCTTCTTCAGCGAGCTGAGCGTAGACCGAACCTTGTGTCGAGCCGACGACTTTGCCGTCGAGGTCGTCGATGCCTTGGATGTCGTTGTTGTCTGAAGCGACGATGACTTGCGCACCAGATACCGCGTACGGTGTTGAGAATGCGTACTTCTCTTCACGCTCCGGTGTGATGCTCATCTGGTTGGCAATCATATCGATGCGTTCTGCGTCAAGCGCTGGGACGAGTCCTTTGAAGTCCATCGGCTCATATTCGACCGTGTAACCGGCACGCTCGGCCGCTTCATTCAACACATCGATGTCATACCCTGTGATTTCACCTTTGTCTTTGTACGTGAACGGAGGGTATGTCGCTTCTGTCCCGACTGTGATGACGGCTTCTTCTGAGCCGCTGTCTGTCTCTGTCCCGCAAGCAGCGAGCACTCCGAATGATGCTCCGATTGCGAGGACTGCTGTTAATGATTTTTTCATAGTATTTTCCGCCTTCCTGATAATCCTTATATGATTACATGGTTATGAACAATATACTCATCATACTGAGGGGGGCATAGCTTGTCAAACAAAAAACACCACCCTCGTCAGGGCGATGTCTTCCATTAATCGATTGCTTTCGCTTGCTTCATGACATCGCGTTCAATCGCTTCCCGTTTCACTGTCGTTTTCTCCGCGCTATCGGCGTGAACACTGAAATAGAATTTGATTTTCGGCTCGGTCCCAGACGGACGCAAGCAGAACCATGAGCCGTCCTCGAAGATGAACTTGAGCACGTTCGACGACGGCAAGTCGATCGCTTCCGTCTCACCTTGTTGCAAGTTCTTCGCGACTTGTTGCTTATAATCCTCGAACCGGACGACTTCATAGCCGCCGACTTCTTGCGGAGGATTGGCGCGGAACGCCTCCATCATCCGGCCGATCTGCTCGAGTCCTGCTTTGCCTTTGAGCGTCATCGATTGGAGCGACTCTTCATAGAAGCCATACTTCTCATAGACGGCTTGGAGAGCATCGTATAACGTGCGCCCTTGCTGTTTATGGAAAGCTGCCATCTCGGCGCCGAGCAAGCACGCCTGGACGGCATCTTTATCACGGCAGAAGTCTCCAATCAAATAACCGTAGCTCTCTTCATAGCCGAACAAGAACTGATACTGACCCGACTCTTCATACTGCTTGATTTTCTCACCGATGAATTTAAAACCGGTGAGCGTGTTCTCGAGGTGGACCCCATACGCCTTGGCGATGGCCGCCCCGAGTTCGGACGTGACAATCGTCTTCGCGACGAAACCGTTCGTCGGAAGCGTCCCCGTCTCCACTTTTTGAGACAAGATATAATCCATGAGGAGCGCCCCGGTCTGGTTGCCCGTCAAGACGAACCATTCGCCGTTGCGGTCACGGACCGTGAAGCCGACACGGTCGGCGTCCGGGTCCGTCGCCATGAGCAAGTCGGCCCCGACGCGGTCGCCGTATTGCATCGCGAGCTCGAAGGCAGCCCGTTCTTCCGGGTTCGGATAACTGACTGTCGGGAAGGCCCCATCCGGCTCAGCCTGTTCGTCGACGATGGTGACGTGTTCGAACCCATACGCTTTCAATCCTTCCATGACCGGGCGACGTCCCGTCCCGTGAAGCGGGGAATAGACGATTTTCAACGGATCGCCGTGGACGTCCGTATGAATCCGAATCGATTGGAGTGCTTCCATATAAGCGGCATCGACTGACGCATCGACCGTGACGAGCGTACCGTCACCCCGAAGCGGTGCCTCCTCTTTGACGTCGATCGTCAATTCGTCCTCGATGGCATTGACGTATGAGACGAGCTCATCAGCCTCGGCCGGCGGCAACTGTCCACCGTCCGCACCGTACACTTTGAAGCCGTTATATTCAGGCGGGTTGTGGCTCGCCGTGATGACGATGCCGCCGAAGGCGTTCAAGTGACGGACGGCGAATGACAACTCTGGCGTCGCCCGTAAACTCGGGAACAAGTATGTCTTAATCCCGTTCGAGGCGAGTGTGCGTGCCGCCTCGAGCGCGAACTCCGGCGAGAAGTGGCGTGAGTCGTGGGCAATGACAACGCCGTGACGTTTCGCTTCTTCCCCTGATGCCGCGATAAAGTCGGCAAAACCTTGCGACGCCTTGCGGATTGTATAGATGTTCATCCGGTTCGCCCCTGGACCGATTTCACCGCGCATCCCGCCCGTCCCGAATTCGAGCGTCTTATAGAAGGCATCCTCGAGTGAGGTCTCGTCTTGTTCGAGCGCCTCGAGTTCGGCGCGTAAATGCGGCTCGAGTGCCTCGTATTGTTTCCATCGGTCATATGTCTGTTGCCATGTCATGGTCAGTTCCCCTTTCGACATTCAAAAATTCAATCGAAGTACTCGCCAATTTGTTCCATCTTGTATACGATGGGAGTAACGAAACTTCGAGGTGATACTATGTTTCCAACTATGCGTGCCCAAGAATTGAAACACATCGTCCATACGGACTCGATCCGCTTCATTGATTGCCGCTATTCATTAAACGACGCCTCATACGGAAAGTATGTGTATCGACAAGGGCATCTGCCGAACGCCGTCTTCCTCGATTTGATGGAAGACTTGTCCGGACCGTTGTCCGAACACGGCGGCCGCCATCCGCTCCCTTCAAAAGAAGCGTGGACGCAGACGCTCCGCCGCATCGGGATTCAACGCGATGACTTGGTCGTCATCTATGACGACGGCTTCCCGTTTGCCGCTCGTGCGTGGTGGTTATTCAAGTGGGCCGGCCATGAGCGCGTCATCGTGCTTGAAGGCGGCATCCAATCTGGCATCACCTACTGCGGGGAGACGACGACGGACGTCCCGTCCTACCCTGCTTCCGACTACACACCCGTCTTCCAAGACGAGATGATTGCGACGATTGAAGACGTACGCGCTGCCACCATCACTGGTGGCTTATACGATTCAAGGACGGCCGACCGTTACGACGGCAGCCATGAACCGATTGATCGCAAGCCCGGTCATATCCCGAACGCCGTGCTCTGCCCTTATAACGAGGCCGTCACCGACCTCGGGACACTTCAAGACTTCCACGATTTGAAAGAGCTGTACGCCGACGTCCTCGACGTTCCGAATCCGATCTTTTATTGCGGGAGCGGCGTCACTGCCTGCGTCAACATCTTGGCGCTACACGCCCTCGGGAAAGACGATGTGCGTCTGTACCCCGGCTCTTACTCCGATTGGATTAGCTATCCAGAAAACAAGGTCCACCCGTAACGGGTGGATTTTTTTATTTCACGCTCGTCGGTTTGATGTTCCAAACGGCGTTCGCATATTCGGTGATGGTCCGGTCACTCGAGAAGATTCCCGATTTGGCCGTATTGACGATCGAACTCTCGGCCCAGCGTGGCTTGTCGGCGAACACTTCATCGACACGGCGTTGCGCCTGCATGTACGACGCGAAATCTTTCAACACGAGGAAGTCGTCATTATAGACGAGGAGCGAATCGAAAATCGCTTGGAATTGGTATTCCCCGACCTTGTCGAACGTCCCGTTGACGAGCCCGTCGACGACGTTGCGCACGTCCGTGTTCGCATGATAGATGTCGGCCGCATGGTAGCCACCGAACTTCTTATAGTTCATGACTTCTTGCGGCGTCAATCCGAAGATGAAGATGTGGTCGTCACCGACCGCGTCGCGAATCTCGATATTGGCCCCGTCGAGCGTCCCGATTGTGAGCGCCCCGTTCATCATGAATTTCATGTTGCCGGTACCTGACGCCTCGTAGCTCGCTGTCGAGATTTGTTCACTCAAGTCCGAACCTGGGAAGATGCGTTCGGCCATCGAAACGCGATAGTTCTCAAGGAAGACGATTTTGATGAAGCGGCTCGCCCGTTTGTCGTTGTTGATCATCGCCGCGAGGGCGTTGATATAGCGAATGACTTCTTTGGCATAATAATAGCCTGGTGCCGCCTTCGCCCCGAAGATGAACGTCCGTGGGACCATCGTGAACGTCGGATCGGCTTGAATCTTTTGATAGAGCGCGTGAATGTGTATCGCATTCATCAATTGACGTTTATAGGCATGTAGCCGCTTGACTTGGACGTCAAAAATTGAGTCCGGGTCGACAGCGATGCCTGTCTCGGCTTGGATATAGCCGGCTAAGTCAAGTTTGTTTTGTTGCTTCACGTTCATGACCTGCTCTTGGAAGCTCGCGTCTTTCGAGACACCCATCAACTTCTCGAGATCGTTCGGATGTTCAATCCATGATGGACCGATTGCATCCGTAATCAAATTCGAGAGACGTGGATTCGACTTGAGGAGCCAGCGTCGATGCGTGATGCCGTTCGTCTTGTTGTTGAACCGGAGCGGGAACATCTCATACAAATGACGCATCTCGCGCTGCTTCAAGATATCCGTATGAATCCGGGCGACTCCGTTCGTCGAGTGCGAGCCGACGACGGCAAGGTTCGCCATGTTGATGTGTTCGTTCGACACGATCGCGATCTCACCCATATGCGGCTCGAGATGTGGATAGTTGACAAGGACGTCTTTACAGAAACGTCGATTGATTTCCGTGATGATTTGATAAATACGCGGCAATAACCGTTCGTACATCTCAACCGGCCACTTCTCGAGCGCCTCGGCGAGGAGCGTATGGTTCGTGAACGACATGACGCTCTTTGTCACGCGCCATGCCTCGTCCCACCCGTAACCGTGGTCGTCCATCAAAATACGCATGAGTTCAGGGATGGCCACGACCGGGTGCGTGTCGTTAATATGGACCGCATAATGGTCGCCCAAGTGCTTCAAAGATTTATTGTGACGTAAGTAAGACGCGATCATCGATTGGACGCCCGCCGAGACGAAGAAGTATTGCTGCTTCAAACGAAGCACTTTTCCTTCGTACGTCGTGTCGTCCGGGTACAGGAATTCAGAGATGGTCGCAATCGACTGCTTATACTTCAGCAAATCTTTATACGATCCTTTCGTCCGTTCCATATACTCCTCGTCATCAAACGGCGACTCGGCATTCCAAAGCCGGAGCGTGTTGACGACGTCGTTTTTGTACCCGATGATCGGCATATCGTAAGGGACGGCCCGTACGACTTCGTCCGGATGGTGGACGACCCGAAGCCGGTCCCCGATTTGACGCATCTCGATCCAGCCGCCGAAATTGACGTCGATGGCTCGATCCGCTCGGCGTGTCTCCCACATGTTCCCGTCACGAAGCCAGTTGTCTGGCAACTCGACTTGATAGCCGTCGACGATTTTTTGTTTGAACAAGCCGTACCGGTAGCGAATCCCGTTCCCGTGCCCCGGGAGACTGAGCGCTGCGAGCGAGTCGAGGAAGCAGGCGGCCAGGCGACCGAGGCCGCCGTTGCCGAGACCTGGTTCCGGCTCGTATTCGGTAATATCAGTGAAGTTGAATCCAAGCTCATCGAGTCCCTCTTGCACGACTTCGAGGACGTCCATGCTGAGCAAATTGTTGTACAGAAAACGACCGAGCAAAAATTCAAGTGAGAAATAAATGACTTGTTTACTTTGTTTTTCTTCATGCTTGTCGCGGGTGTTGATCCATTTCGGAATCGCCTGCTCGCGCACCATCGTTGCCAACGTTTGATACACTTCCTGCTCGGTCCCTTCATCAAACGACTTCCCGTTTAATGCGACAAATCTCTCTTGGAATGAAGTGACGAAGCTCTGTTTGTCTGTAAACATATGTGTGTAAAACTCCTTCCAGTCATGCAAATAGGTGATACAACTCACGGTATTGTTTCGCAGATTGTTTCCAGCTGAAGTCCGCGGTCATCGCTTGATGAACGAGCGCGTTCCAAGTGTTGTCATCATAGAAGACGCGAATCGATTTCTCGATCGTCGCAAGCATCTCATGAGCGTTATAGTTCAAGAAGCCGAAACCTGTGCCTTCTTGTGTGTATTCGTTATACGGTTTGACCGTATCGCGCAGTCCACCCGTTTCGCGTACGATTGGGAGCGTCCCGTAACGCATCGAGATGAGCTGGCTGAGACCGCACGGCTCGAAACGGGACGGCATGAGGAATGCGTCCGATCCGGCATAAATCAAGTGTGCGAGTTCGATATCGAACCCGATATACGATCCGACCTTGCCAGGGTGCGACGCCGTCATGTGATGGACGATGCCTTCATATTCCGGTTGGCCTGATCCGAGGAACACGAACTGACAGTCCAAGTTCCCGAGCTCTTCACTCACCGCTTCAATCAAATCAAGGCCTTTTTGCTCGACGAGTCGACTGACGAACCCGATTAACATGACGTCGTCACGTACTTCGAGGCCGAACCGCTCTTGAAGCACACGCTTGTTGGCGAACTTGCCTTCTTTGACCGTATCGAGGTTGTATGTCTGGGCAATCCGCTTGTCGGTGCTTGGATCATTTGTCGTTAAATCGAGCCCGTTCAAGATGCCTCGAACGTCGACAGACCGGTAACGGAGCGTCGCATCGAGCCCTTCCCCGTAGTACGGTTCCATAATTTCATCACGATACGACGGACTGACCGTCGTGATCTGGTCAGAGTGGACGATGCCCGCCTTCATATAGTTGACGAGGCCATTATGTTGAATCCCTTCCGCCGTAAAGTGTTCCGGCCCGAACTGTAATAGTTCACCGAGAACCGCTTCTGGGAAAACGCCTTGGTATTGCAGGTTATGGATCGTAAAGACGGTACGAATGCGTTGATATGCTTCGATATGTTGATAATGGATCCGCAAGAAGGCTGGGACGACACCGGTCTGCCAATCATGGCAGTGGAGCACGTCGGGCACGTCTTCCGCTTCGAGCTTCCCAATCATCTCAAGGACGGCACGAGAGAAGAATGCGAAGCGCTCAGCATCATCGTAATGGCCATAGAGCACGCCCTCCCGTTTGAAATAATATTCGTTGTCGATGAAGTAGTAAGTGATTCCTTCCCGTTCGAGTTTGAGGACGGCACCGAACTGCTTGCGCCATCCGACCGGGACAATCAGGTCGAACATGTACTCCATCTCATTTACGTACTCTTGAGCGATCGTGCCATACTTCGGCATGATGACACTCACTTCTTCACCGAGGCTAGACACCGCTTGAGGGAGCGAACCGATGACATCGGCAAGCCCCCCCGTTTTCATGAACGGTGCCGCTTCTGAAGCGACATACCATATTTTCATAATATCCCCCTTACACCGTTGTCCGTTTTCCGATTACAATCGGCTCATCGACCGTACCACGAATGACTTGTCCCCGTTTAACGACCACTTCTTTGTCTAAAATGGCGTTCTCGACGACAGCCCCTTCTTCGATGATCGATTTGGATAGAATGATTGAGTTTTTGACGCGGGCGTGTTCGCTGACGACGACACCGCGGAAGAGAATGCTGTTTTGGACTTCGCCACTGATTTTACAACCGTTCGCGACGAGCGCCTCATTCACTTTCGACCCGTTCAAATAGCGCGTCGGCGGCTCATGTTTAATCTTCGTATAAATGTGTGGGAAGTCATAAATGATTCCCTCATGACGAAGTAAGCGCATACTCTCATTATAATATGAAAGCACAGAGTGAATCACCTGCATTTTGCCAGTATAGTGATATCCGTGAACGTGGAGGCGGTGCAGCTGTGGACGGATGACGCCGTCGAGCAAGTCGTACTCCCCTTTTGACGTCGCTTCATCGACGAGACGAAGGAACAGGTTTTTCGACATAACAATCGTCTCCGTGTACGTATATTCATCGCTCGGGCTGTATCCGCGCTCCCCGATGCCGACGACACGGTCGTTTTCGCCGAGACGGATTGGACGGCAATAGCCACATTTCTGTTCATGACCCGTATAGGCGAGTGTGATGTCCGCCCCCATCGACTTGTGATGGTCGAGCATGTCTTGGAAATCGATTGTCGTCAATACGTTCGAACCTGTGATGACCACATACGGTTGCTTGCTGCGCACGAAATGTTCGCGGTGCATCGAGAAGTTGGCCAAATCGCCGAGGTACGCTTCGCCGTCAGGCTTGAGTGCCGGCGGGAAGATGTGCAGACCGCCTTGTGAGCGGTCCAAATCCCATTCTTTCCCTGAGCCCAAGTGGTCCATGAGCGAGCGGTATTTATCCAGTGTGAAAATACCGACTTGGTTGATGCCTTGGGTGATCATGTTCGTCAATGTAAAGTCAATCAAACGATAGCGCCCTGAGAACGGTACAGCCGCTAAATTGCGATGCCCCGTGAATTCAGGAAATAAGCCCTCTTCAGTTCCTAAGTTAATGACTCCTAATAAATCATTCGTCAACAGTAACTCCTCCTTGCGTCGGTCTTTTTTTAAATCAAACACGTTGTTTAAAGACTGTGCCGCTCTCGATATTTTCATGTGGTTCAATGACAACGATCTCACCACCCGGCTCGCCAACTGTCGCACCGTCTTGAATGACGGCACAGCTTGCAACAATTGCTCTGTGAATTGTTACATCTTTTCCAATCCGTGCTCCTGGCATAATGACCGAGTCTTTGACGAGTGAACCTTCACCGACGCGTACATCGTAGAATAAGACCGAGTGTTGGACCTCGCCCTCAATTTGGCAGCCTTCGTTGATGACCGACTGTTCGATGCAAGCATCTTTCCCGATAAATTGCGGTGTTTGGTTCGGGTTAACCGAATAGATTTTCCAGTTCGAATCGTAAAGATCAAACGGTGGGTCTTCTTCGAGCAAGTCCATATTGGCTTCCCAAAGCGATTGGATTGTTCCGACATCTTTCCAATAACCTTTAAATTTATATGCGAATACGTTTAAACCATCGAGAAGCGTGTTCGGAATGATGTTTTTCCCAAAGTCGAAACTTGATGTTTCGTCTTCCGCGTCTTGAATCAAGTGCTCCCGAAGAACTTTCCAATTAAAGATGTAGATACCCATCGAGGCCAAATTGCTCTTTGGCTTTTCTGGCTTCTCATCAAACTCATTAATGCGGAGGTCATCACCCGTATTTAAGATCCCGAAGCGCGGCGCCTCGTCCCATGGTACTTCCATGACCGAAATCGTAACATCGGCTTGTTTCTCTTTATGGAAATCGAGCATCTTCTCATAGTCCATCTTGTAAATGTGGTCCCCCGACAGAATCAACACGTACTCCGGATCGTAGTCGTCGATATAGCTCAAGTTCCGATAAATCGCATTGGCCGTACCCTCGTACCAGTTTTTCCCCGACTGTGCTTGGTATGGCGGTAAAATGGCCAAGCCTCCGTTGCGGCGGTCTAAGTCCCAGGCTGACCCGATGCCTAGGTAACGGTTCAATTCCAACGGCTCATATTGTGTTAACACACCCACCGTCGTGATTCCCGAATTGGTACAGTTCGATAATGGAAAATCGATGATCCGGTACTTCCCTCCAAAGTTGACAGCAGGCTTTGCCGTCTTCCGTGTGAGAGGCCCGAGTCGTTTCCCTTCTCCTCCTGCGAGGAGCATCGCAACCATTTCTTGCTTCATAGTACAGCCTCCTAAATTCTTAATATAAACATCTATTACCCTCTTTCTCTATTTCCTAATGTATTCCTGCCCAAATTATTATATGATAACGTTTACATTTTGAATTTTATCGAAAGATTGACGATATAATGTATAAAGAGAGAGGTGAGACGATGCGAGCGTGGATTGGGACACTATTTTTTGCTGGATTGTTAGCCGTCGGCGGGACAATCAGCGGAGCGTTAAAAGAAGAAATTGAACAAGCGAAACAGATTATGACGTGGGGCGAAAAGACAGTCACAGCGACCCCGCTCGCGTCGAAACATGCTGTCACGTTGACGTATAAAGGCGGGACGGAACGGCTCTATTTGAACGGTCGGCGCGACGACGTCTCCGTCGCGCGCTTCCCGGCCTACCTCCGTGAAGCCATCATGACCATCGAAGACCGCAAGTTTAACGCCCATCCGGGATATGACCTCGGCGGCATCGCCCGGGCGTTCATCAATAACGCCAATGAATCATCGCTCCAAGGCGGGAGCACGATTACCCAGCAACTCGCTCGAAACGTCTATTTGACGCATGAGCGTACGTATGAGCGAAAAGTGAAGGAATTATTGCTCGCCCGGGCGCTTGAAAAACAATATAGTAAAAAAGAGATTATGACCGCTTACAGCAACGTGATTTTCTTCGGGCATAACGTTTATGGGATTCAAGCAGCGGCCGAGACGTATTTCGCCCGTCCGCTCGAAGACTTGAACTGGAATCAAATCGCGTTCCTGTTGACCGTTCCGAACAATCCGTCGTTATATGACCCGCTCGACCCTTCAGAATCGTTCTATGCGCGCAAAGATCGAATCCTTACCCAGCTCCGCGATGCCGGTGTCATCTCCAGACAAGCGTATGAGACGCATCACGGGGTGAAACTGACGGCGACGTATCGTCAACACGTCGTCCGTTATCCCGACTATATGGATACGGTCATGAAAGAAGCAATCCGACTCGTCCGCTCACGTTACGACCTCGATGAAGAAGCGGCCAAAGACTATTTGGCGACCAATCAAGCGACCATCGAGACGCATCTGTCCGTCGCCCGCCAACAACAGGCGAAACAAGTCATGACGAAACTGCCGAACGGTTTGAACGGCGGTTATGCCGAGCTGACGCCAAATGGACGCATCATCGCTCTCGTCGATTCGGAGATGACGCAATCAGGCGAATTCAACCGAGCCACGCAGGCGTTCCGCCAACCGGGATCGGCCATCAAACCCGTCCTCGTGTTCGCCCCCTATATAGAAGAAACGGGAGCGAAACTCGATACCATCCTCGACGGTCGACCGGTCTGTTACGGGACGTATTGTCCGACGAACAGCGGGAATCGCGTCCTCGGTGACGTATCGTTCCGCGACACGGTCGCGTATTCCTACAATACACCGGCACTCGCCGCCTTCACCGCCATCGATCAAGAGGCAGCGTATGCGACGGCGGACATGATGTTCAGCCAATGGGACGCCGAGACCGATAACAGTCTCGCCAGCGCACTCGGCGGTTTGACCCAAGGCGTGTCGCCCAAAGAGCTTGCCGCCGCCTATACCCCGTTCCTCAATCAAGGCGTCTACTCGTCCGGCCAGACGATTAAACAGATTCGGTTCGAGTCGGGTGCCGCTACGATTACGCCAAGCATGACGAAGCAAGCCGTCTGGTCGAAAACGACCGTCGCGACGATGCGAGAGGCGCTGTCCGCCGTCACCACGTACGGGACGGGACGTTACGCCAACCAAATCAAAGGGCCTTACATCGGTGGGAAGACCGGCACGACGAACTCGCATAAAGACATGTGGTACGTCGGCTTGACCGATGAGACGATCACGGCCATCTGGCTCGGCGCCGACACGCCGCGCCCGTTCCCAGATCTCGCCAACCAGGCCTATCCTGCCATCGTCTGGACGGAGGCACATCGCTAAAAAGCCAGGGACATCATCGTCCCTGGCTTTTTATGGTCGTCGATATATATGGCACGTGTAGTCTCCCCATGCCTCGAACAGTTCATGTTCTTGAATCAGCTTCCACGGATTGAACAGCGTTTGTCCGTTCTTGTTGAAGAAGAGCCCGGCGCCGATGCAGTACGTTGCGTGTTGGACCCGCCCCGCCTCATCGACGAACGTGAGCACATCCCCTCGTTCTGTCGTTTCCGACTCGATTCTAACGTAGCCGGCCTGGCCGAGCGTCTGGAGGAACGTGCCGGAATGGACCCATTGCGTGGCCATCCAGTCCGCACCTGTCACCGCGAACAGTGTGGCCGCGAGACAATTGCCGCCTGACGTGACCGGGAAAGTGTTGGCAAGGCGCTGCACATGGGTAGGACACGTATCCGGCACGAGGCACGCTGTCCACTCGTCCCAGGCTTTGGCGTACTCAAACGTCAGTCGACGACGCATCTCGTCCGACATTGCCTGAAAGGCAGACTGATGTAAGATGAAATACGATCCATCGTCTACCGTTACAATTGAAGTCGATAGCGAATCCATTTCCAAATCAGTCGCCGGGAAAACGAGCCCCCGCCCGATCGTAACTTGATAGGCAAGCAACTCGCGTCTCACGTCTGGCAATAATGTCGCGACCCAACCCGGCGACGCATGCAAGACAAAGGCTGCCTCGCGGTCGATGGTCCAATACGTATAGGCGTTGGCCATCCGGATGTCACGATAAGACGGGTGGACGTCAAATTCCGATCGTGGGACGATCAAGACGTTCGCGTCGGTGCCAAGTCGCGCCACCAGGCCCGCATCCGCCATGAACAAGTCCATCGGCGGCACCATCGATGCCATCCAAACCTGAACGACTTCTTCGGTCGGCATGAGGGGAATCGGCATGTGCACATTCATAGGATGATGTCCCCGACCGAATTAAACAGGCGCAGCATCGCCCAAGCGAGGCCGCTCAACAGGATGGCCCACATCATCGCTTGAATCAGGAGCAGACCGATCGCCCGAAACGTCGACATCAATTGACTGACTTGCCATATGTAATAGAACAAATAAAGCACGAAAGTACCAAGCAATACCGCGATGACAGCAAGGAGCGAATTCAAGAACAAGAAGCTGATTCCCGACCCGACCAGGAAAATCGTCGCCCCTGGCTTTAGACGATGTAGTGAACTGCCGTTCGTCTCACGCGCGAAGAAGGCGAACCCGAGTTGATTGAACGTATCGGCCACGAGCTTGAAGGCGCTGAACAGCATAAAGTAAATCGTAAAGAACACGACGAGCACGAGCACTTTTGACTCCTGGACGGACAACAGCGCGATAATCTCACTGTAGACGCCGACACGGGTCAGCCATTGAATCACATACTCGCTCGTGGCGATCGCAAGCGACATCGAGAACAGAATAATCCCAATCAACGGGGCATAGCTTAACAAGTACACGTTTGTTTTCATATCGGCTCCAATTTCACAAGAATTTCTCATATTCAGTGCAAATCTATTATCAAGTATATTATAATATTCGTAGTCACGGAGAACAAAAGGGGGATTTTCAGATGGGTTTATTACTAATGGTCGGAATCAGCGTCGTCTTCCTCGCAGCTATCTTAACAGCTGGATACAACAGAAAACCTGAAGGTAATCAATAAGAGCCGAGATTCTCACGAATCCGGCTCTTTTTTTATTTCAATCCCGCATATCCTTGTTGGCGCAGTGCCTCATAGACGATAATCGCCGCCGTGTTCGAGACATTGAGGGACCGAACGAGGTTCGATTGCGGCAAGCGGATGCAACGGTCGAGATTATTCTCAATCACTTCCATCGGCAACCCTTTCGTCTCGCGTCCGAAGACGAAGAAATAGTCTTTATCGACCGCAGACACGTCGAGGTCACTCGGGTACTGTTCCCCGTACTTGGTAATATAGAAGAACTCTCCGTCCGGGTGCTTGGCCCACAGTTCATCAAGCGAATCGTGATACCGCACGTCGACGAACTGCCAATAATCGAGCCCAGCCCGTTTCAGCATTTTATCGTCCGTCGAAAAGCCTAACGGGCGAATCAAATGGAGCACGGAATTCGTCGCGGCACATGTGCGTGAGACGTTACCTGTATTCGCTGGGATTTCTGGTTGGAACATTACTACATGGATGGCCATAATCTACTCCTCACTTCACTTGTTCGAGATCAAGTAATCGTTGTTTTTGATGAATCCCGCCTGCAAAACCGGTCAATTGTCCGCCACTGCCGACGACCCGGTGGCACGGGAAAATGACGGGTAACGGATTCCGGTTCAACGCCTGGCCGACCGCACGAACCGCTTTTGGTCGACCGATCTGTTCGGCGATTTGTTTGTATGTCCGTGTCTCCCCGAACGGAATCGTTAAGAGCGCATCCCATACTTCCTGCTGAAAGACGGTCCCGTTCATCTCGATCCACTCGCGGTCAGACGGTTGAAGTCCATCTTTTTCGACACGCTCAATCAGTCCGGTCAGCCAAGCTGGTGCCGAACCATCATCTGCTTCTGTCTCCGCAAAGTCTAACGCGCATAACTTTCCAGCGGCGTTCAATTCATAGGCTAACGTTCCCCATTTAGATGACACGGTCTTCACGGTCCCACTCCTCTCGGAATAAACGAATCTCTTCATGTACGAGCTCCGACGTCTCCGTCGACTCGATTTGTTGATAAATCGTCTCGGCTTCGGGGCCGAGAATCGCCCCAATCGCCCAGACGGCCGTCGCCCGCATGTCTTCGCGCTCGTCCTGGCGAATGAAGTCCTCGAGCACCGGCACGGCTGACGGTTCCCGGTAATGGGCCAATGCTAGAATCGCATTTCGCTGAATCGGCTTTTTCCCGCGCCATGCGCCGGACAGATGACCAAACTTCGCTTTGAACTCACGGTTGCTCATATTCAAGAGCGGAACGAGCAACGGTTTGACGATCTCCGCTTCTGGGAGCAGTTCCTCGTGATGACGCCAGTCTTTCTTCCGATTATACGGACAGACTTGCTGGCACGTGTCACAGCCGTAGAGCCGTCCACCGAGCTTCGAGCGGAACTCACGTGGCATGAGTGTCTTCATCTGCGTCAAATAGGCGATGCACCGTTTTGCGTCGAGCACACCCGGTTCGATGAGCGCCGTCGTCGGACAAGCGGTCATGCATTTCGTGCACTCCCCGCATCCGTCCTCAATCATCTCGTCCGGTGGTAAATACGTGTCCAGAATCATCTCGCCCAGGTACAGATACGACCCGTTCTCAGGCGAAATGATGGAACAGTTCTTGCCGCTGAAGCCGATTCCGGCCCGTTCGGCCACCGCCCGGTCGACCAACTCCCCCGTATCGACCATCGAGCGTGTCCGGACGCCCGGGACGAGCTGTTCGATGTACGCCTGCAATTGTTCAAGTCTCGAGCCGACGGCGCGATGGTAGTCGAGCCCCCACGAGGCCCGGGCGAATAAACCGCGTCGCTCATCGGCCACGCTCCGCGGCGCATCCTTCAATTTGCTCGGATACAAGATGGCAATCGCAATAATCGACTGCGCCTCTTCAAGCAATAGCGTCGGTGTCGTCCGTTTGTCCAAGTCAGGCTCCTCGAACCCCGAAGCGAACCCCTTCTCTTGTTGCTTCACGAGACGTTGCTTCATGACGATGAACGGGTCGGCCGTCGTCACTTTCAAGTCGTCAATCCCAATCGTCGACGCGTACGCCACAATCTTTTGTTTAAGTGTTTCCGGGCTCATCCCGTTCATCGAATCACCTCTTTCATGCCTATTTTCGCATACAAAAAATCTCCCCGCCAGTCGGCAGAGAGATGATGAAGCGGGTGAAGAGAATCGAACTCTCGTCATCAGCTTGGAAGGCTGAGGTTTTACCATTAAACTACACCCGCATGGTTCAAATAAGTCGGCTGTAAAAGCGACTACAATCAATATACATCTATACCTTTCGGAAGTCAACACTTTTGAAGAAATTTCTTTGATGGCTTATCAATTCGTTATTTCTAATGCTTGAATACTTTTAATTCCCTTATTCCTCTCCTTTAAACCATATCTCAATATAAGGTACCGGTAGCAATATAAAAAGACCCTGCCGACCAAGTCGGCAGGATAGTGCGTCACAACGATGATGTCTTCGGTTCCCGAAGCAAGTGTTTAATATCGCGGAACGTGACGAACGTCTTGTTCTGAGCATCGTACAGTTTGTAGCGTAGCGACTTTAAACTCGACCATAAACCGATTGTCGTCGCTTTTTGGAGCGGCGGCGTCGATGTATGAGCTTGCTCGAGGTTATAGTTCGGCACGCGTGGGCTCAAGTGATGGACGTGGTGGAAACCGATATTCCCTGTTACCCACTGCAACACTTTCGGTAACTCGTAATAGGAACTTCCTTCGATTGCAGCTTTCACGTAGTCCCACTCGCTCTCGTCTTCGAAATAGGAGTCTTCGAACGTATGCTGCACATAGAACAACCAGATTCCAAGGACACCGGCTGTGAACATCGTCGTGCCTTGAACGATCAAGAACGCTTTCCAACCGACGAGCGCGATGACGAGCGCATAGAGCACGACGAGCGACACGTTGATCAGATATGTGTTGTTCCGTTCTTTTTTACGTGCATCTTTCCGGTTGAACCGGCTCGTGATCAGAATCAAGAACAACGGACCGAGACCAAACATGACGAGTGGATTACGATACAGACGATACTGCAATCGAGTCCATCTCGAGGCCTCGACATATTCTTCAATCGTCATGACCCAAATGTCACCGACGCCCCGTTTATCCAAGTTTCCACTCGAAGCGTGATGAATCGAATGCTCTCGTTTCCATTTCTCATATGGGAACAACGTGAGAATCCCCATAATCGTTCCGACGATGGCGTTCGCTTTCTTATTCTTGAAAAACGAACCGTGCGTACAGTCGTGGAAAATGATGAACATCCGGACGACGAATCCGGCTGCGACGATGGCGAGCGGGATAGTCAAGAAGACCGAGATTTGGAGCGCCTGATAGGCAAGGATCCAGGCGGCAAGAAACGGCAAGATCGTATTGATCATTTGCCGGACGCTCTTCTTCACGTCAGCCTTTTCAAACGGCGAGACATGCTTTCGGAGCTGGGCGATTTTTTCTTTACTCATGTACAACTTCCTCCTCAATTGCAAACAGCGATGACGACAACAAAAATGAAATATGAAACCAAATACAGTATGAGATTGACGAGCAATGTGATCGTCATTAGAATTTATTCACCACAAAATATTATTATCAGGTAATTATATCACATCACAGATAGGAAAATACTGATTCAAAATGAGTTATCATATCATTTTTTTGTTTCTTTTATCTATTTTTCCATATAAATTCCTTATATGGAATTAATGGTATTTGAAGTGTGTTAGAATCCAACTATGTACAGATAGGAGGAAGTGATATTGATTTCAAAACTGAAACAGCTATTTACCCCGAAGCGACTCATCATCGTGACGAGCGTCTTCATTTTGCTCATTCCAGTCTTTTTTGTCAGCTATACGTTTTACAAAAATTTAAGTCAAGGTGTCGAGAACGAGGATCTTGACGACAAATACGCCAAACGCGTCAAAGAATTACAAATCGAAGTATCGAAAGAAGACCCATTAGATCGCAGAGGCAACTCGACCGCAAAGACTCGCGTTGAATTAGATGTCTCTTTCAATGAAGAAAAACCTAGTCGAACTGAATTAATCAAAAACATGCACTTGATGACACATCAAAAAATATCGGCCCGTTCCAAATGGGGAGCGATTCCGATGACTCCACAGAATATTCAACAATCGGCTGAATACTTGAATCTTCTAAAATCAAAATTTAAAATCGGAGACGACATGTACGCCGAATTGAACGTCATGCTCGAAAATTGGTCACAAGGCGACTTCTCCAAAGCTGACACGGAACAAGACCGTTTGTTGCATTTCCTCCAAGCGAATCGAGGATTCTCGAATGGATTAGCGACCGAGAATGAAGAAGAACTCTTTATCCTGAACAATTTTGGACCCGATTACTTAAATACGATGGACGAAGCGACGTACACGTCATATGAAGAATCATCTCCGTGATGGTTCTTTTTTCATGGATTCAAAAGAAACCCTAACCGAGGTTAGAGTTTGCCGAGTCTTCGCTTCATATTTTCTTCCGCTTCAGGTGACAGCAACCAGTTGAACCAACGTCCATGCCCATCCGTTTCCGCGAGCACGAATTCACTCTTTCTGCCGTCTATGATGAAATCGAGGTGGAGTAACTGATCTTGGACATTATTATAGATATGACAGACGTCCCTGTTCTCCCCAATCAAATCGACTTGATGCAAAAGCTCATACTTGGTTTCAAGCGGCATCTGATTCGCCACGTGTGTATGGAAGATACAGACGATGGTGTCCGGATCCATCGAATCGACCCGTGGTTTTAATAATTGAATCCCATCCCCTTGAATCAACTCCAATGGTTGTGACCCGATCAACGCACTCGCCTGTTCAAATAGCTCGAGACGCGTGGCATGTTCCGGCCAGATGAGCGCCTTCAACCACAATTTTTCATCCGCATCTGTCAAATCAACGATATTCAAATCGAACCCGATGCGTTCCCGGATTGGAGGAAGCGGTAGATTCAGTCGCGGTCTCCCTTCTCCAATCACCTCGGCTGAAATCTCGAGGGGTGATGTCACGTTCCCGACCGGTTCGCTGTCGTCGTATCGATACGTGTATTGATCCCAAAGGAGCTGTAGGCCAGCGCTCGTACCAATCTCCACTAAGGCCAACGGTTGTTTGGAGTATTCATAAATCATACCGAACACAGGGTATAAATACGCACACCGTCTCACTTCGTTCGTTTGAACGAGTCTCGTCTGCAAGAGAGCCGTCAACTCTGGTTCATAAGTTGAACAAAATTGCTGAAAACTCGGAAACAGTCCTTCATCTATCTCTTTCGCTTTCATGGACACGCTTGGATAATAGTCACCTAATGGATGTTGGTGCCCACTTAAGAGCAAATAATGGACTGCCCCAAATAACAGGTTTGGAATAGGCTGATCCGGATTGGCTTGTTCACATAACGTGAGGATCGATGCATCTGCCGCTATCTCGTTCGATAATGATTCATAAAGAGCACTCGAACCTCTACACTCGTTTGCAGCAAATTTGATAAACGCTTGAGCGATTTGATTTGTCGACAATGTAGTTCCCCCTTTTGTCTTCTTGCTTATTCCTTACGTATCGCTCGCTTCCCTTTATTTCTCAAACCTCTACATACAAAAAAAGACCCTAGCCTCAGCTAGGATCTACGGATACCGGTGGTCGGAGTCGAACCGACACTCCAGAGGAACACGATTTTGAGTCGTGCGCGTCTACCAATTCCGCCACACCGGCATATTATGTTGGAGGCGCCAGTCGGAATCGAACCGACGATAGAGGAGTTGCAGTCCTCTGCCTTACCACTTGGCTATGGCGCCAAATTGAATGGAGCGGAAGACGGGATTCGAACCCGCGACCCCGACCTTGGCAAGGTCGTATTCTACCACTGAACTACTTCCGCATAGTTGGCTGGGCTGGAAGGGATCGAACCTTCGCATGTCGGAATCAAAATCCGATGCCTTACCACTTGGCTACAGCCCAATAAAATGGGGCGACTGAAGGGAATTGAACCCTCGAATGCCGGAATCACAATCCGGTGCGTTAACCACTTCGCCACAATCGCCATAATTAAATTAAGAAGCAGGGGCAGCAGGAATCGAACCCGCGCTGACGGTTTTGGAGACCGTAGTTCTACCGCTAAACTATGCCCCTAAGTGGTGGGGGGGGGCGGATTCGAACCGCCGAACCCGAGGGAGCGGATTTACAGTCCGCCGCGTTTAGCCACTTCGCTACCCCCCCACATGGTGGCTTTGGACGGAATCGAACCGCCGACACAAGGATTTTCAGTCCTTTGCTCTACCAACTGAGCTACAAAGCCATGTATGTAGTAATTAAATTAAAAAATGGCGGTCCTGACGGGGGTCGAACCCGCGATCTCCTGCGTGACAGGCAGGCATGTTAACCACTACACCACAGGACCACACTAATTGCGGGGGCTGGATTTGAACCAACGACCTTCGGGTTATGAGCCCGACGAGCTACCAGACTGCTCCACCCCGCGACGATATAAAATTAAAATGGTGACCCGTACGGGATTCGAACCCGTGTTACCGCCGTGAAAGGGCGGTGTCTTAACCGCTTGACCAACGGGCCATACTATTGATTGAAAAACTGGCGGAGAGCAAGGGATTCGAACCCTTGAGACGGTTTTGCCGCCTACACGAATTCCAATCGTGCTCCTTCGGCCACTCGGACAGCTCTCCAAAAAGAGAAAAGTGGCTCCGCAAGTAGGATTTGAACCTACGACCTACCGGTTAACAGCCGGTTGCTCTACCACTGAGCTATTGCGGAACGATCTTGCCTGGCAGCGTCCTATCCTCACAGGGGGAGACCCCCAACTACTTTCGGCGCTGAAGCGCTTAACTTCCGTGTTCGGCATGGGAACGGGTGTGGCCGCTTCGCTATCGCCACCAGACAAGTATTATATTAACATTATTTAGTCATAACGTCAATATGTTTTAAGAGATTGTTCTCTCAAAACTGAAGACTCATCAATTCACACAAACCATTAGACTAGATCAAAGCCTCGACCGATTAGTATCATTCAGCTCCACACGTCGCCGTGCTTCCACCCATGACCTATCTACCTCATCGTCT
>NZ_JACSMA010000011.1 GCF_018618415.1 Exiguobacterium sp. s146
GACTTGCATGTATTAGGCACGCCGCCAGCGTTCGTCCTGAGCCAGGATCAAACTCTCCAAAGAATTTGATATAGCTCTTTAAAAATGACGAAGCTTGCGCTTCATTCAAAAATTGTAAAACTTTTTTTTGCCTCATCGTTCAGTTTTCAAAGACCAAATTAAAAATAAGAAATGGTCGGGAAGACAGGATTCGAACCTGCGACCCCTTGGTCCCAAACCAAGTGCTCTACCAAGCTGAGCTACTTCCCGTTATAAATGGTGCACCCTGAGAGATTCGAACTCCCGGCCTTTAGATTCGTAGTCTAACGCTCTATCCAGCTGAGCTAAGGGTGCATTAATGCGGTCGAGAGGACTTGAACCTCCACGGTGTTAACCACCACTAGGCCCTCAACCTAGCGCGTCTACCGATTCCGCCACGACCGCATATAATTGGAGCGGAAGACGGGATTCGAACCCGCGACCCCGACCTTGGCAAGGTCGTATTCTACCACTGAACTACTTCCGCAATATAAAGTTAGATTAGAGATGCGGGTGAAGGGACTCGAACCCCCACGTCAAAGACACTAGATCCTAAGTCTAGCGCGTCTACCAATTCCGCCACACCCGCATATAATATTTAAGTATAGAAATTAATGAGAAATGGTGAGCCATGCAGGGCTCGAACCTGCGACCCTCTGATTAAAAGTCAGATGCTCTACCAACTGAGCTAATGGCTCATTAATTTGTTAAAAATGGGGCGGCTGAAGGGAATTGAACCCTCGAATGCCGGAATCACAATCCGGTGCGTTAACCACTTCGCCACAACCGCCATGAGAAAAATGGTGCCGGCGAAAGGATTCGAACCCTCGACCCTCTGATTACAAGTCAGATGCTCTACCAACTGAGCTACACCGGCGCTGTAAATGGTGGCTTTGGACGGAATCGAACCGCCGACACAAGGATTTTCAGTCCTTTGCTCTACCAACTGAGCTACAAAGCCAACTTATTAAGTTAAATAAAAAAATGGCGGTCCCGACGGGATTCGAACCCGCGATCTTCTGCGTGACAGGCAGACATGTTAACCACTACACCACGGGACCGTTTTAAATAATTACTGTATCGACTTTACCTATTTTAAGTCTCCTTAAGAGGAAAGTCAATAATTTTTTTAAAAAAACAAACAGCCTGGCAGCGTCCTATCCTCACAGGGGGAGACCCCCAACTACTTTCGGCGCTGAAGCGCTTAACTTCCGTGTTCGGCATGGGAACGGG
>NZ_JACSMA010000012.1 GCF_018618415.1 Exiguobacterium sp. s146
GCGACGAGTTTCCACGGCGACTTTTCAAGAATTCAGTTCACAGCCGACTTATTACCGTCAGATATTGTCGGTTCAGATTTTTTCAATCTGAAGACGCAAGAGTTTGAAAACAAGCAAGGCCCGATCTTCGCCAACATCGTGCTCATCGATGAAATCAACCGGGCCGTCCCACGTACCCAGTCTGCATTGCTTGAAGCGATGGAAGAACGACAGGTGACGGTCGGGGGCAAGACCTATCACCTTCCTACCCCATTCTTCGTCATCGCGACGCAAAACCCGATTGAATCATCTGGTACCTTTTCTTTGCCTGATGCGCAGCTTGACCGGTTCATGATGTGTTTACATACAGGGTACCCGACCGAAGAATTCGAACTTCAATTGTTGGAGGAATCTGTCACCGAGACCCGGAAGGCGGTACTGGCGAATGTCGATTTCGAGCAACTCCTGCAATATCGAGCCGATGCCATGAAAATCCACATCTCGAAAGATGTGTTACGTTATATCGTCTCGATTGCGACCGCGTCACGTAGTCACCGGAATGTTCAGACGGGGATCAGTCCACGTGCGACGATTGCGCTCTCGAAAGCCGCTCAAAGTTATGCCTATATCCAAAATCGTGACTATGTCACACCAGAGGACATCAAGTTCTTGGCCCCATACGTTTTCGCACATCGATTGACACTGACGCTCGAGGGCGAGATCAAGTCCTCGAAGGCCATGGTCATGGAAGAACTCTTGGCGACCGTCCCGGTCCCGGTCGAGATGGGCATGTGACTCCGATGAACATCACGACCAATGTATTTTTCTTGCTTGAAAAACGAATCCAAATCGTCTTATTTTCAGTGATGGTCATCTTGTTGTTCGTGCCGTACCTCTCGATCTTTTCATTCGTTCTTGCTGTTTTTATGGCGGCAAGTCTTTATATCGAGCGTTACACGAAACGACTGACTGCACAAATGGACGTCACGTGGAGACAGTTCGACTCGATTCTGTTCAAAGATGAAAGTTGTAAGTTCACCCTTGAACTGACGAACGTGCACCTCTTAAACGAAATGAGCACGAAAACGTATATACGTACGCCAAAGGATGGACCTTACGTCGTGAACTTAGAGGGGCATACGGAAACCATCATCGAATTGGACGAGCTGCCGTCTGATTTCGTCTTCGAACTTACA
>NZ_JACSMA010000013.1 GCF_018618415.1 Exiguobacterium sp. s146
CCACACCCGTTCCCATGCCGAACACGGAAGTTAAGCGCTTCAGCGCCGAAAGTAGTTGGGGGTCTCCCCCTGTGAGGATAGGACGCTGCTAGGCATTACATATTTGGAGGATTAGCTCAGCTGGGAGAGCACCTGCCTTACAAGCAGGGGGTCGGCGGTTCGATCCCGTCATCCTCCACCATTACACCTGCCGGTGTAGCTCAGTTGGTAGAGCATCTGACTTGTAATCAGAGGGTCGAGGGTTCGAATCCTTTCGCCGGCACCATTTTTTTCTTAAAATAGTCTACCGCATGAATTATACCTTGCCGGGGTGGCGGAATTGGTAGACGCACAGGACTTAAAATCCTGCGAGGGTTTCCTCGTGCCGGTTCAAGTCCGGCCCTCGGTACCATCTTAATATCCCATGAAAGTTCATTCGTCTCGCACCCTTAGCTCAGCTGGATAGAGCGTTAGACTACGAATCTAAAGGCCGGGAGTTCGAATCTCTCAGGGTGCACCATCTATTTCGGGAAGTAGCTCAGCTTGGTAGAGCACTTGGTTTGGGACCAAGGGGTCGCAGGTTCGAATCCTGTCTTCCCGACCATCATAACTTTTGGGGCCTTAGCTCAGCTGGGAGAGCGCCTGCCTTGCACGCAGGAGGTCAGCGGTTCGATCCCGCTAGGCTCCACCAATTCTTTAAACTGACGAACTTTGAAAACTGAACGATGAGGCAAAAATAAGTTTTATAATTTTTGAATGAAGCGCAAGCTTCGTCATTTTCAAGAGCTACATCAAATTCTTTGGAGAGTTTGATCCTGGCTCAGGACGAACGCTGGCGGCGTGCCTAATACATGCAAGTCGAGCGCAGGAAATCATCCG
>NZ_JACSMA010000014.1 GCF_018618415.1 Exiguobacterium sp. s146
TGAAGGCCGATCCCGTTCGAAGCCGACAAGTCGAGATACACCGTGAACATGTCTTGATTGACCGGCTGGTACAGTTTCGTTTGCAAAGTCGATTTCTTCGCCGTCGCATACCAGTCGATTTGTCTAGACGGTTCATCCTCATAGGGCTTCGAGGAGATCTGTAGTAACCGATCCTTAATTGGAGAATATTTAGATACGCGCTCACCAAGCTTCAGATGTGATCGTATACGCTGCGCATGAGTACTTGAAATCGATGGATAGACCGTCCAACGTAAAGGGGGAGCCAAATAGAGTGTCAACGTACCCAACGATAGAGGCAAGCTAATCGTGATGGAGATTTCAGCTATTTCGATGGGCCCCCTTCGATTACCTGTAAGTTCGAAGACGAAATCAGACGGCAGCTCGTCCAATTCGATGATGGTTTCCGTATGCCCCTCTAAGTTCACGACGTAAGGTCCAT
>NZ_JACSMA010000015.1 GCF_018618415.1 Exiguobacterium sp. s146
GACACTCAAAAACGAAAACCTCACGAGACCGTCTCAGAGTGGTTTGCACGCATTCGATTCGAACAATCTGTGAAACCTTATGCCGATGTGCGATATGGAGAACTGAACGTGATCGACGAGCGCTCACTTCACGATTTCAAAGTATCTGTCAGACAGTATATACAACACTACAAAGGAGAGAAATCTTGATGAACATTCGTACGATGATTGAGGAAATCAACCAAGTCTATTTGGGCAACCCGACAGTGGTAGAACTATGTGTGACGTCGCTTTTGGCGAACGGACATGTGCTCTTAGAAGATGTACCGGGCACCGGAAAGACGATGTTGGCCAAGACACTAGCGACGAGTTTCCACGGCGACTTTTCAAGAATTCAGTTCACAGCCGACTTATTACCGTCAGATATTGTCGGTTCAGATTTTTTCAATCT
>NZ_JACSMA010000016.1 GCF_018618415.1 Exiguobacterium sp. s146
TTGTTCCTTGAAAACTGAAGATTCATCAAGACATCAAACCAATTATTTCACATATGGTCCGTGAGGACCGTGTGTCTTAGACGCTAGATCAAGGTAGAAAGGGCGTACGGTGGATGCCTTGGCACTAGGAGCCGATGAAGGACGCGACGAACAGCGAAATGCCCTGGGGAGTGGTAAGTACACATTGATCCAGGGGTATCCGAATGGGGGAACCCACCGCCGGGAGACTGGCGGGACACCCGTGTGAATACATAGCACGGCGTGAGGCAAACCCGGGGAACTGAAACATCTAAGTACCCGGAGGAAGAGAAAGAAAATTCGATTCCCTGAGTAGCGGCGAGCGAAACGGGAACAGCCCAAACCAGGAAGCATGCTTCCTGGGGTTGTAGGACACTCTA
>NZ_JACSMA010000017.1 GCF_018618415.1 Exiguobacterium sp. s146
AACAAGGTAGCCGTATCGGAAGGTGCGGCTGGATCACCTCCTTTCTAAGGAAAATGCCCATGTGGCATTGCCCATCGTTCAGTTTTGAGAGACCAAAAACTCTCGACAATCAAATTATGAGGGCCTATAGCTCAGCTGGTTAGAGCGCACGCCTGATAAGCGTGAGGTCGGTGGTTCGAGTCCACTTAGGCCCACCATTTTTTTGAGAATACCCTTATGGGGCCTTAGCTCAGCTGGGAGAGCGCCTGCCTTGCACGCAGGAGGTCAGCGGTTCGATCCCGCTAGGCTCCACTTTGTTCCTTGAAAACTGAAGATTCATCAAGACATCAAACCAATTATTTCACATATGGTCCGTGAGGACCGTGTGTCTTAGACGCTAGAT
>NZ_JACSMA010000018.1 GCF_018618415.1 Exiguobacterium sp. s146
GGAAGTATTTAGCCTTGGGAGATGGTCCTCCCGGATTCCGACGGGGTTTCACGTGTCCCGCCGTACTCAGGATCCACTCTGGAGGGGATGGGATTTCGGCTACAGGGCCGTCACCTTCTCTGGCCGACCTTTCCAGGTCGTTCACCTATCCTATCCCTTTGTAACTCCGTGTAGAGTGTCCTACAACCCCAGGAAGCATGCTTCCTGGTTTGGGCTGTTCCCGTTTCGCTCGCCGCTACTCAGGGAATCGAATTTTCTTT
>NZ_JACSMA010000019.1 GCF_018618415.1 Exiguobacterium sp. s146
CCGAGTTCCTTAACGAGAGTTATCCCGCGCGTCTTAGAATTCTCATCTCGCCTACCTGTGTCGGTTTACGGTACTGGCGCCGACCTCCTTACTAGAGGCTTTTCTTGGCAGCGTGAAATCCGGTACTTCGCCCTACGGGCTCCACGTCACAGCTCGACCTTGTGTGCCGGGCGGATTTGCCAACCCGACGGCCTCGCTGCTTGTCCGTGCACTTCCAGTCGCACGGTTACCTTATCCTTCTGCGTCCCCCCATCGT
>NZ_JACSMA010000020.1 GCF_018618415.1 Exiguobacterium sp. s146
GACCCCCAACTACTTTCGGCGCTGAAGCGCTTAACTTCCGTGTTCGGCATGGGAACGGGTGTGGCCGCTTCGCTATCGCCACCAGACAAAAGAATATTAACATCGCCCGGAGGGCGTGTCAATCCATTTCAGGGTTGTTCCCTGAAAACTGAAGACTCATCAATTCATACAAACCTTAGACTAGATCAAAGCCTCGACCGATTAGTATCATTCAGCTCCACACGTCGCCGTGC
>NZ_JACSMA010000003.1 GCF_018618415.1 Exiguobacterium sp. s146
ATATAGCTCTTGAAAATGACGAAGCTTGCGCTTCATTCAAAAATTGTAAAACTTATTTTTGCCTCATCGTTCAGTTTTCAAAGTTCGTCAGTTTAAATGGTGGGCCTAAGTGGACTCGAACCACCGACCTCACGCTTATCAGGCGTGCGCTCTAACCGGCTGAGCTATAGGCCCATAATAAAAATGGTGCACCCTGAGAGATTCGAACTCCCGGCCTTTAGATTCGTAGTCTAACGCTCTATCCAGCTGAGCTAAGGGTGCATATTGGTGCGGTCGAGAGGACTTGAACCTCCACGGTGTTAACCACCACTAGGCCCTCAACCTAGCGCGTCTACCGATTCCGCCACGACCGCAGCGTATTAAGGTGTTACGAGGGATAAAAAATGGTGAGTCATGCAGGGCTCGAACCTGCGACCCTCTGATTAAAAGTCAGATGCTCTACCAACTGAGCTAATGACTCAAATTATAAGCTGGGCCGGAAGGGATCGAACCTTCGCATGTCGGAATCAAAATCCGATGCCTTACCACTTGGCTACGGCCCAACGTAAATGGCGGTCTTGACGGGATTTGAACCCGCGATCTCCTGCGTGACAGGCAGGCATGTTAACCCCTACACCACAAGACCGTTATACGTGCTTAAATTTGAAATGGTGGAGGATGACGGGATCGAACCGCCGACCCCCTGCTTGTAAGGCAGGTGCTCTCCCAGCTGAGCTAATCCTCCGAATGATGGTGACCCGTACGGGATTCGAACCCGTGTTACCGCCGTGAAAGGGCGGTGTCTTAACCGCTTGACCAACGGGCCAGATGTATGTGTTTTCTAAAATTTAAGTGGCGGAGACGGAGGGATTCGAACCCTCGCACCGGTTTCCCAGCCTACTCCCTTAGCAGGGGAGCCCCTTATAGCCTCTTGGGTACGTCTCCAAAATAAAATGGCTCCGCAAGTAGGATTTGAACCTACGACCTACCGGTTAACAGCCGGTTGCTCTACCACTGAGCTATTGCGGAACGTTGCTTGAATTTATCGAAGTAACGATTTAAATTGTAACCGCAAACCAGAAACCTGTCAATCACTTTTTTAGAAAAGCTTTAATATTCCATGTCGTCTCTCGGCGACTTCTATAAGATAGCACGGGCAGAATAGACCGTCAACACTTTTTCATAAAAAAACCCGAGCAAAATGAAAAACATTTTGCTCGGTGCTAGTTCCTTCTTATTTAACCTTTCGGCTCCAACATCGTGAGACTGATCCGTCCACGATTGGCGTCCACTTGTTCAATCCATACGGTGACGATATCACCGACTGCAACGACATCAAGCGGATGCTTCACGTAGCGATTCGACAATTTCGAAATATGGACAAGTCCGTCTTGCTTCACCCCGATATCAACGAACGCCCCAAAATCGATAACGTTTCGCACCGTCCCTTGGAACTCCATCCCGACTTGAAGGTCTTCCAAGTTCATAACGTCCGTCCGAAGTAACGGCTTCTGAATATCTTCGCGCGGGTCACGCCCTGGCTTCGCGAGCGATTTCAAGATATCTTCGACCGTCGGCAATCCAGCATCCAGCTTCTCACTCAATGCTTTGGCATCGACCGTCTTCAATCGATCTCGCAGTTCAGCCGTGCCGACCGCTTGCTTTGAAACACCGAGTTCCTTCAATAGAGAGAGTGTCAGTTTATAACTCTCTGGGTGAATCTCCGTCTGGTCGAGCACATCGCTCCCGTTCGTGATCCGTAAGAAGCCGGCCGCTTGTTCATACGCCTTGGCCCCAAGCCGTGGTACTTTCTTGATTTCTTTCCGTGTATCGAAGCGCCCGTTTTCGTCGCGGTACGCCACGATGTTCTTGGCTGTCGTCTTATTCAACCCGGATACATATGTGAGCAGTGATTCCGAAGCCCGGTTCACATCGACACCGACCATGTTGACGACACTCTCAACCACGAACTCGAGCGACCCTTTCAACTTGTTCTGACTGACGTCGTGTTGATATTGTCCGACGCCGACAGACTGCGGGTCGACTTTGACGAGTTCCGCCATCGCATCTTGAATGCGTCGAGCGATTGAAACGGCTGAACGTTCCTCTACTTTCAATTCCGGGAATTCAGACCGGGCAATCTCTGAGGCAGAATAGACACTTGCCCCCGCCTCGTTGACGATGGCGTATGCAATTTCTCGTTCCGCTTTTTTCAGCCAAGTCGATACGAACTGCTCCGTCTCACGGGATGCGGTCCCATTCCCGATGACGATGACCGAGATCGGGTACCGCTTCACGAGCGACGTCAACACTTTCTCTGAGCCGGCGACATCGTGCTTCGGTGCCGTCGGATAGAAAACACCGACTTCTTCGACTTTCCCGATTTCATTGACGACGGCCCATTTACAACCGGTACGATAGGCCGGGTCGATTCCTAGAACAACGACCTCCCGAAGCGGCGGTTGCATGTAAAGCTGTTTCAAGTTTTTAGAGAATACGTCGATGGCCTGCTCTTCAGCCGTCTCGGTCAACTCACTCCGAACCTCACGTTCGATTGCCGGGAATACCGACTTCTTGAAAGCATCCTTCACGGCGAGGGTAACGAGTTCACGTTTCTCCGTCGGCAAGCGGTCGAATTTACCGAGCGCTTGTCGCATAAAGCCCGTCTCGTCAAAGACGATTTTCACTTGTAACACATCCGTGCGCTCTCCACGGTTCAAGGCGAGGATTCGATGCGGGACGATCCCCGCGATTTTTTCTTCATATTCGTAATACTGGGCGAATACCTCTTTCTCGTCTTCCGCCTGTTTTTTCTTCTGTGAACGAAGGAGTGCTTCTTTCCGGACTCGTGTACGGAGCGATTGTCGAAGCGTCGCCACTTCGCCCCACTCTTCTCCAATAATCGATTGCACGAACGGAAGCGCTTCTTCAAGAGAAAGGTCCCCCGTTAACGACTGCGCTTCGGTCACTGAGTACGGTGTTGGTTGGCGATACCAGTCAGCGAGCGGTTGGAGCCCTTTCTCCCGTCCTTGTTCGGCTTTCGTCCGTCGCTTCGGACGATACGGTAGGTAGATGTCATCGACTTGTTGCAGGCTCGTCGCCGCTTCAAGCGCACGGGTCAACTCTGGTGTCGCCTTCTCGAGTTCTTCAAGTTTGGCAAGGACGTCCGTCTTACGTTTTTGCAAGCTCTCTTCATATTGTAAGGCGTCGAGGATCGCTTTGATTTCCACTTCATCGAGATTCCCGGTCATTTCCTTGCGGTACCGGGCCATGAACGGAATCGTCGCTCCGTCCGCGGCAAGCTGTTGCACCGTCTCGACTTGACTCGTCTTCAACTTCAAATCTTTTGCGACTTTCGTAATCAATCGAATCACTTCCTTTTCTCTTCTCTCTTGAAGTGTAGCAAACTCACGCGGAGACGACAAAAAAACGATGACCGTTTAGTCATCGTTTGAGAATACTTCATTGAGCGGGACTTTGATGGCCTCGCGTAATTTCTCGAGCGCACGACGCTGCAAGCGCGACACGTGCATCTGCGAAATCCCAAGGAGCTCACCCGTCTCTTTTTGGCTCATGTTTTTGTAATAGGCGCATTCTAAAATCGCCTGTTCTCGTTCGTTCAAGACACTGAACGCTTTTTCAAGGATGAGACGCTGGTCGACCGATTCGTAGCCACGTTCTTGGCTCCCGACGAGGTCGAGGAGCGTGACTGTCGAACCTTCGTTGTCCGCTTCGATTGAGCTGTCGACGGAAAGGGCTTGATAGCTTTTCCCCATTTCAAGCGTCTCGAGAATCTCTTCATCTGAAACACCGAGGTAATCGGCGATCTCATCGATGCGTGGTGAACGTTGCAATTCGGTCGTCAATTCTTCAACCGTCTTCTTGATTTTCGGTCCGAGCTCTTTAATTCGGCGTGGAACGTGGACGCTCCACGTCTTGTCGCGGATAAAACGCTTGATTTCACCGATAATCGTCGGAACGGCGAATGATTCGAAACTGCGTCCAAACTCAGGGTCGAAACGGCGGAGAGCAGCGAGCAATCCGATCATCCCGACTTGAACGAGATCGTCATGAATGGCCCGGCCTCGCGAAAACTTTCGCGCGAGCGCCTCGACGAGATCCGAGTAGCGGTTGATGAGGAGCATTTGGACTTCTTCATTTTGATCGTCCTGTTGATACCGCTCAATCCACTCTAATACTTCATCATCACTGTGATGGCGTTGTTGAGATTTTGCTGGCACTCTGATCCACCTCGTCCCTATTAAGGAGTTTCGTCATCGTCACCTTGACACCATTGTCCTTGTTGATCGAGACGTCATCCATTAAGGCTTCAATGAGGAAAAGACCGAGTCCTCCTTCGTGAAGCGATTCGATTTCAGCCGTCTCTTCGACTGGCGCCGCTTGGCGTTTCACGTCGTCGGCAAATGTTTTGCCCGAGTCTTCAATCGTCATTTCGAGACGATCTTCATAGACGCCGCACGTGAGCTTCACTTCACCCTCTTGATCTTCATAGGCATGTTGAACAGCATTGCCACAGGCTTCCGAGACCGCGATTTTAATATCTTCGATCTCGTCGTACGTATATCCCATACGGTTAGCGATTCCTGAGACGACTAAACGGACCACACCGACATACTCCGGTTTGGCCGGGAACGTCATCACCGTCTGTTCGATGTTACTCATTGCGTGCCACCTCTTACGTTTGTATTGATTGAAAGCAATTTGTGAAGTCCTGTCAATTCAAAGAGACGGTTGACGCGGTCAGTGACGCCGACGAGCGACAACTCTTTCTCGTTACGTTTGGCAATTTTAAGGGCACCGACAAATACGCCGAGTCCAGTTGAATCCATATAGTCCACTTCATCCAAATGAACGGTAACATCTTGTTCCGTAATGGCCGGGTGCAAGACTTCCTTCAATTTTGGTGCGGTATATGTATCCACTTCTCCGGATACGTAAAGGTGTAATTGATCTCCAATGACTTGCTCGCGAATCGCTAAATCCATCGTATATTCCCTCCTAATGTGCGTACAGAAAAATTGAGTACGATTAATCAAAATTCCCGTTTTACAGAATTCTAAACTATTTTTTAAGATTTCTTTGAAAAAAAACCGATACCCATGTATCGGTTTCCTTATATGTAAGCTAGAGAGGGATTAATCCCAAACTAATCTCTAGCGCTCGGTCAACTTTGTGCATCGTCTCATCATCGAGATGAGTGACTTTATCTGTCAGACGACGCTTATCAATTGTTCGGATCTGTTCAAGCAAAATCACGGAATCTCGTTCGAGACCATGTTTGACTTGATATACCTCAACATGAGTCGGCAGTTTTGCTTTCTGGATCTGAGCCGTAATCGCAGCGACAATGACGGTCGGGCTAAAGCGATTGCCGATATCGTTTTGAATGACGAGAACCGGACGAACTCCACCTTGCTCTGAACCGACTACGGGCGACAGATTCGCATAAAACACGTCACCACGCTTTACGATCACTCCGCTCACACCCCGCTTACTTGACGTAAGAGAGCATGTTCGGCTTCCGTCTCAATCATCAGCATCTCTTCTGCCATATTCAAATTAAACGCGGCCATCTCTTGATAGCCTCTCGCCAATTCTTCGCGCAGTGTTTGTTGTCGATCAGCAATTTCTTTGGACAAGTACGTCACTACATCGTTCAATGACAATGATTCACGATCTTTCATCGAAATCGGACCCACATGTTGCGAGAACCGATCTGGAACGGACGCTAAAGCACCCGCAGTTCGCTGTTTCAACATCTTACACCTCCAGAATCGTTTCAATGACTGGCGGAAATCTTCCCGCGTTCTTTACCAATATAACACGCGAGTTTGGGAAAATATAGAGGATTCCCGAAAGAATTCAGATAATTTCACACGTTTTCCGCTTTACACATAACGTCTCGGGAGACGGCTCGTCAATTGGCAGACGACTTCATAGTTAATCGTCTCAAGATGTGTGGCCAGTTCATCAATCGCGACCGGTCCGCCGATGAGCGTGACGACGGTCCCAACCGGAACCTCTTCCGGAAGCCTCACCATGAAGCGGTCCATACAGACACGGCCGACAATCGGACAACGATGTCCGTTGACGTCGACTTCGAAGCCGCTCGCTTTGCGGATCCAGCCGTCGGCATATCCGACCGGCACGGTGCCAATCCACTCGTCTTCGCTCGTCGTATACGTCGCCCCGTAGCTGATCGTCTGTCCGGCCTCGAGCTGCTTCACTTGCATGAGCTTGCTCTTCAACGTGAACGCCGGGCGCAAAAATGAATAGAAGGAAGCCATCTCGGCCGACGGATACAATCCATAGAGCGCGATCCCGACGCGGACCAAGTTATACGGCACGTCTTGTCCCGCCATACGAATCGCTCCGGCCGAGTTCGACGTATGAATATACCGGAATCGCGAATGGAGGCCGTCCATCAATTGAGCGAATCGGTCCTGTTGGTCATAATACAACTGGCTGTCCGGCTCGTCCGCCGTCGCGAAATGCGTATAGATGCCTTCAATGACGACGCGGTCATCGGCCGCCTCGAGAAGCGCATCAAGTTCGGCGCGGGTCCGCAGACCAAGACGACCCATCCCAGTATCGACTTTCACATGGACAGTGAGCGGACGATCAGTCAAATACGCGCTCGCCTCGCGCAACCAGTCGGCCGAAAAGACGGACAACGTCACATCATGCTCGGCCGCGACACCCGCATATTCTGGGAATTGGGCTTCCATGACGAGAATCGGTGCTTCAACCCCAGCCTCTCGGAGCTCGATGGCTTCTTCAAGCAAGGCGACGCCGAGCATCGTCGCTCCGTTCTCGAGCGCGATGTTCGCGACTTCGATGGCTCCATGTCCGTAAGCGTTCGCTTTGACGACGGCCATGAGCGCTTGCGGGATCCGTTTTTTGATTTCGATTACGTTATGCTTGATTGCCGTCCGATCAATTTCAATCCAACTTGGACGAAACATCGTGATCCCCCTCTTCGATAATAACTTGGGCCACAGCGTACTGCTCACTATGGCTAATACTCATATGAATCCGGCCCGGGTGAGGCGCCGTCATGCAAGGGCGTCCCATCTCGTCCGGTAAAATTTCAATGTGTCGCCACGACAGGCCCCGGGCAATACCGGTCCCGACCGCTTTGGCATACGCTTCTTTCGCCGCAAACCGTCCGGCGATGAATTCGATGCGGCGCTGTTCCGGATAGGCATCCGCGAGCGCCCACTCGGCGTCGGTCAACAGACGCGCGACGAAACGGTCGTTCTTGATGGAGCGGGCAATCCGCTCGAGCTCGACGATATCGATTCCGATTCCCACAATCACAGGACACTCGCTCCTTCCCTTTTCCACTCGTTTCCTTATACAATTAAGGAAAGAGGTGATGCTATGTTTAGTCGTACTGAGAATGTTCAAACGTTCATACGGGCATATCCGCTCGTAACGCTGTTCATTGTAATCCAACTGCTCGTGTTTGTCATCGATTCTTTGGTGCCCGACCTCCGAATCGTCGCGCTCGGCGGCTCGTTCCATCTCGCGCTCGCCCAAGGGGAATGGTACCGTCTGTTGACGGCCAACTTCATCCATCTCGGACTCGGCCATCTGCTATTCAACTCGTTCGCTTTGATTATCTTCGGACCTGCCATGGAGCGCATGGTCGGTCACATCAAATTCGCCGTGTTTTATATCGTCGCCGGTGTGCTCGCCAACTTGTTGACGTTCTTCACCGTGAGCGAACTGTTTTATCTACAGGCCGGTGCGTCAGGTGCGATTTTAGCGATTCTCGGCTTCTACGTGTACATCGGCCGGTTCCGCCGGACGCTCATCTATAGCCAGGACGCGCGGCTCGTCTATATCTTCGTCGCCATCAGCGCCGTGTTCACGCTCATCGGTGCGAACGTGTCGCTCTGGGGACATGTGTACGGCTTCTTGGCCGGGTTCTTGCTCGCGATTCCGCTCTCGCGGTTCGCGGTCCCGTACTCGCGTCCGCTCCGGTACGGCAAGTACAAGCCCCGCAAGTATGCCCCACCGATCATTCATACGGGTGAGGGCAAATGGATTTTCTATGTGATTGTCGGACTGGCCGTGTTCGGTCTGTTCGCCCGCTTCTTATGACAGCAATAAAGAGAGGATTCGCCGCTGAGGCGAATCCTCTCTTTTTGGTTAGGCGAGCAAGGTGATCATGAGCGCCTTTTGGGCATGTAGGCGATTCTCGGCTTGATCGAACACGACCGACTGCGGACCGTCGATGACGTCGGCCGTCACTTCTTCGCCGCGGTGGGCCGGAAGGCAGTGCAGGAAAATCGCCTCTGACTTCGCTTGCTGCATGAGCGCGGCATCGACTTGGAACGTCGCGAACTGCGTCAACCGTTCCGCCGCCTCTTCCTCTTGTCCCATGCTCGCGAACACATCTGTGTAGATGACGTCCGCCCCCGAGGCCGCAGCGATCGGGTCTTGCCAAAGTGTGACGCTGCCTCCGGTCGTCGCCGCGAGTTCGTTCGCCCGTTCGAAAATGCCGGGCTCGACCGTATACGCTTCCGGCGAGGCGATACGGATATGCATCCCGCTGAGTGCGCCCCCGATCATGAGCGAATGGGCCATGTTGTTCCCATCGCCAATATACGTCAACGTTTTTCCTGATCTCGTGCCGAACATTTCCTCAACCGTCAACAAGTCGGCGAGCACTTGGCACGGGTGATGGGAATCGGTCAGGCCGTTGATGATTGGAATCGAGCCTGCCGAAGCGAGCGTCTCGACCGTCTCGTGGGCGTACGTCCGAATCATGAGCGCGTCGACATAGCGGCTCATCACTTGAATCGTATCCGTCAGCGGTTCTCCACGTCCGATTTGTAAGTCACTGCTGCTCAAGAACAGCGGATAACCGCCGAGTTCGACGACACCGACCTCGAACGACATCCGGGTCCGGGTCGACGCCTTCTCAAACAAGAGCGCCACTTTCTTGCCGGCGAGCGCGGATTGGAACGCTTCCGGCTGTCGTTTCACTTCGGCCGCAAGTGCAAGCAAGTCGTCGAGTGCGGACGGAGTCAGTTCCTCGAGTGTCAGTAGATGATTGATTGTTTTCGTCGTCATAATGGTAGTCCCTCTCCTGTCTGCATCGTTTGAAGTGAACGGACCGACATCGGTTCCGCTTGCATCGCTTGTTGATAGTACTCGGCGAGATGTATCTCCGAAATGACATGGACGCCGTTTCGGACCGCCGCCTCACGTGCCACTTGTTCTTCTGGCGCGTTCGAGAAGAGGACCGACACGTTTTGGAACTCAATCGTCTCATCGAGCGGCGCATCCCCATATGAGGCCCACCCTTCACCGTACACCGTGTGCTTCCGGTTCATGACGCGCGTCGTCGTCGCATCGTAACAGAACCGTTCCGACACGTAAGGGGTCATGCTGAATTGGAATGTCTCTCCGGTCGAACGCATGACCGGTCCAGTGAGCGGGTCGACGCCCGGCAATTTCAAACTCGAGAACACCGGTGTCTTGATGGCATAGCCGTTCCAGACCGGACGTGCGTCCGGGACGACGGTTGCCAACTCATGTCCAAACGCCGCGAGCGTCGCCCATTCGATGAGCGGTTCCCCGGTCACTTTACTGACGATCGGGACCGTTCGCGAGGCTCGTGGATTGATTTCGAGCACGTAAATGATGTCGTCTTTCAAGACAAATTGGATATTGAGTGCCCCTCGATATGTGAGTGCTTGTCCAATCGTTTGAACGATGGTTTCCATCTCGGCTTGTTGCGCGAGGGACGTATTGACCGGTGGTAGAATCATCGTCGAATCGCCCGAATGGACACCTGCTGCCTCAATCTGTTCGAGCAAGGCTGGGACGTAAACGGTCTTCCCGTCGGTGACACAGTCGACCTCAAGCTCACGCCCATCGATATACGCGTCGACGAGCAGTGGATAGTTCAAACTCGAGGCGATCCGCACCAAGTCCTCATTCGTCCGGATGATGTACATCCCTTTCCCACCGATGACGTAGGAAGGACGAACGACACATGGGTAGCCAAGACGATTGATTGCGGACGATAACGCGTCGGCTGACCCGACCTCTTCTCCAGGGATATGCGCCACACCGATCCCGTCGAGGAACTGATAGAACCGATCCCGATCCTCCATTTGATCGATGACATCAGCCGAGGCACCGAGCAGGCGATATCCTTTGTCTTCTAACGCATGCGCGAGCGCAATCCCGGTCTGACCGCCGAACTGAATCAACACGTCCTGACATCCTTCGGCTTCCAACACATGTACGACATCTTCAATCGTCAACGGTTCGACGTACAGTTTGTCGGCGACCGTGAAGTCGGTCGACACCGTCTCTGGATTGTTGTTGATCATAATCGTCTCGACCCCGAGCTTTTGAAGCGCCCAGACCGCATGCACCGAACTGTAATCGAACTCAATGCCCTGCCCGATCCGAATCGGACCAGACCCGATGATGGCGACTTTCGGTCGCTCACTCGGCACGACTTCAGACGTCCCGTGCCACGTCCCGTAAAAGTATGGCGTCCGACTCTCGAACTCGGCGGCACACGTATCAATCATCTGATAGACCGGATAGATGTCGTGTTCTAGCCGCATCGATGCGACCGCTCCGGCTGTGACGTTCAGCTGCTTCGCAATTTGGGCATCGGTGAAGCCGAACCGTTTCGCTTGTAGCAGGTTCGCTGGCGTGGACAAATCCAAGTTAGTCGTTGTGACAAGTCTGTCGAACATCGTCAAGAAGTGGGAGGCGATGCCCGTCAGCGCTTCAAGTTGTGACACCGTGGCGATGCCCCGGTCAAGTAGCGCGAGACACGCCAGAAGACGACGATCGGTCGGAGCCGAAATTTCAGCGTATAGCGCGTCTTCATCAGCGGTTGCCATCCAACTCGGATAGAGCGGACTCTGCTCGACACCGGCCCCGCGCCACGCTTTCTGCAATGCCTCTTCAAGCGTTTTGCCCATCGCCATGCTTTCCCCGGTCGCTTTCATCTGCGGTCCGAGCGTCCGGTCCGTCCCGCTGAACAAATCGAACGGGAACGTCGGCACTTTCGCCGTCACATAATCGAGGGCCGGTTCGAAGCTCGCCATCGTCCCGTTCGTCACCGGGTTGATGCAATCGTCGAGTCGTTCGCCGAGCGCGAGACGGGTCGCAATCTTCGCAATCGGATACCCGGTCGCCTTCGACGCGAGTGCCGAACTGCGCGAGACGCGCGGATTCACTTCAATCACGTAATAGGCGTCTTCCGTTGGATGGACGGCGAACTGAATGTTACATCCGCCGACGACACCGAGTGCCGACACGATTCGGAACGCGGCGCTCCGCAACGTCTGATGCATCGCATCCGACAACGTCTGGGCCGGGGCGAATACGACCGAATCTCCTGTATGGACACCGACCGGGTCAATGTTTTCCATATTGCAGACGATGATGCACGTCCCGTTCGCGTCACGCATGACCTCATACTCGAACTCTTTGTAACCGGCGATGCTCTGCTCGATCAAACACTGCGAGATGGGACTCGCTTCGAGACCACGTTTCGCAAGCGTGTATGCCGCATCGATCGTCTCGGCAATCCCGCCGCCAGTACCGCCGAGTGTGAACGCCGGACGGACGATGAGCGGGATGCCTGTCTCGGCGATAAAGCCGTCAAGGGCCTCAATAGATTCGATGGTCGTGCTAACCGGGAGCGGCTCCCCGAGTTCGTTCATCTTCTGCTTGAACCGTTCGCGGTCCTCCCCGTCACGAATCGTCTCGAGCGACGTCCCGAGGAGAGAGATGCCGTATCGTTCGAGCACGCCGGCCTCATCCAAAGCGAGCGCCAAATTGAGCGCGGTCTGCCCACCGACCGTGGCGAGCAAGTGGGTCGGTCGTTCCGCCTCGATAATCAACTCGGCCTTCTCTAACGTCATCGCCTCGATGTATGTGTGGTCAGCCAAACCGGGATCGGTCATAATCGTGGCCGGGTTCGAATTGAAGAGCACGACCTCACAACCAGCTTCTCGAAGCGCTTGGCACGCCTGTGTACCTGAATAGTCAAACTCGGCCGCTTGACCGATAATAATCGGGCCCGAACCGATGACGAGTACTTTTTTATGCATAGACGTTCACCCCTTGCTGAATCATTTCGTCAAAGCGATCAAAGATGGCTTGCGCTTCCTTCGGTCCCGGACTGGCCTCCGGATGGAACTGGGCCGATAGAATCGGAGCGGTCCGGTGCAACGTCCCTTCGACCGACAGATCGTTCACGTTCTCAAACAATAGTTCGAGCGGCGTCGCTTCTAAACTATCCCTTGTGACGACGTACCCATGGTTTTGCGACGTCATCCACACTTCACCCGTCTGGACGTTTCGGACCGGATGGTTGGATCCGCGGTGTCCGTACGTCTGTTTTTCAATCGCACACCCGAACGCGAGCGCGAGCAGTTGATGTCCCATACAAATGCCGAGTGTCGGATACGCCAGTGCCACTTCACGAACATTGTCGAGATAATCGACCAAATCCCGCGGGTCTCCCGGACCGTTCGACACGAGAATGCCGGTCGGTGCGAGCGCATGGACTTGGGCGGCTGTCGTATCGAACGGAACGACCGTCACCGTGTAGCCCCGCTCCACCATCGCTTGGACCATCGACGCCTTCACGCCGAAATCCAGGCAGACGATATGTCCGTTCACCCCATCACCGTGACGCACATGACTTGGCGTCGAAACGGTCTCGGTGATTTGATGTAAATCCCCGTCAAACGATGTCTCGATTTCAGAAGTCATCACACCCCATTGATCCCCGTGTTCACGGAGCGCATGGACGAGCGAACGTGTGTCGATATCAGAAAGTACGGGCACACCCGACTGTTCGAGCCAGTCTTTCAAGTCGGTCGCCGCCCCGTTCCCAGCTAGCGTCTGGACGAGCACGCCCGCCACTTGAATGTCTGCACTCTCCGAGGCTCCAGCATCGAGTCCATATTGCCCGATGAGCGGATACGTGAACGCGACTATTTGACCGGCGTACGACGGATCGGTCAACACTTCTTGATAACCAGTCATCCCAGTGAAAAATACGACCTCCCCTTTCGCCGAGCGTGCACTCGTCTCCCACGTCCCGTTGAACTGTTGACCGCTTTGTAACGTCACTGTCCCCGTCATGACACCATCTCCTTTGTAATCACGTGCTGAATGATGGCGAGCGCCTCATCCACTTCGGCTTCTGTAACCAGTAAAGACGGCAAGAAACGGATCACGTCCGAACCTGCCGCGACGACCAAAAGGCCAGCGTCTCGCAACTGTTCAATCCACGTCGCGATCGGTTGCGTCGCAACGAGCCCGAGCATCAAGCCGAGTCCACGCACCTCGGTGAACGTCTCTCCGTCGACAAATTGTTCCAAGCCCGCTCGTAATCGCGTGCCCATCGCATTGACATGGGCAAGTGCGTCCGCCTCGAACAAGATGTCGAGCGTCGCTTCCGCCGCGGCCATCGCGAGCGGATTGCCGCCGAACGTCGAACCGTGACTACCAGCCGTGAAGACGTGCTCCGCACCCGCCGCTGTCAAAATCGCTCCGACGGGAAAACCACTACCGAGCCCTTTCGCGAGCGTGACGACGTCCGGCTTAAGCGGTGTCTGTTCAAACGCGAAACGGGTACCTGTTCGGGCAATCCCGGTCTGCACCTCGTCGACGACGATTTTGACACCATGCTCGGTTGCTTTCGCTTGAAGCGCTTCGAGCCATGCCGTGTCAGCGACGACGACCCCGCCCTCGCCTTGGACGATTTCGAGCCAGACCGCAGCCGTCTCCTCGTCAATCATCTTGAGCGCGTCCATGTCGTTGAACGGGGCGTGCACAAAATCGGCCACCATCGGCCCGAACCCGGCTTTGACCTTGTCTTGTCCAGTCGCCCCGAGCATCGCGAACGAGCGACCGTGGAACGATTTCGTGAACGTCACGATTTTCGTCTTGTTCGTCCATTTCCGAATCAATTTGAACGCCCCTTCGTTCGCCTCGGTCCCGCTGTTACAGAAAAACGCATGCGTCAAATGCGTACCTGACACGAGCGTCTCAGCGACGCGAGCTTGTCCGCTGATGTTGTACAGGTTCGAGGTGTGCCACACTTTTTGCAGCTGCGCCTCGAGCGCTTGACTCACGTGCGGATGACGATGGCCCGTCCCACAGACGGCGATGCCCATGACGAAGTCGAGATACCGGTTACCGGCCGTATCGGTCACGTAAGAGCCGCTCGCCTGTTCGATTTCAATAAGTCGCTGTCCGTATGTCGGTAGTAGTGAATGCATGATGCACCTCCTGTAGTGTTGTCCCGGGATGATCCGGTTGCTTGCCGTCACGGATGACGGCGACTTCAATACCTCCTGTTAAAGCGCCTAGGAGCGCATCGGTCTTTGGAATCATGCCCCCATAAATTTGACCCGACGCGATGGCCGTTTCGATGTCTTCACGCGTGAGCGTTTGACGGAACGTCCCATCGATGCGAATACCCGGTACGTCAGTGATCATTTCAAAACGATCGGCCTGTAACGCCACGGCGACCGCAATTGCACAGTCATCTCCGTTACAATTCAACGTGCCTTCCGGTCCTTGTAAGAGTGACGTCACGACGGGCACGTAGCGATTCGCGAGCAACAGCTCGAACAAGCCCGTCTCGACCTGGTCGACTTCGCCGACCGCTCCGAGTTCCACCAATTGCTTTCCGGTCAACGTCTGTCCGTCCACACCCGAGAGACCGACGGCTTGAATGTCATGACGCCCGAGAGCAGCGACGATTTCGGTCTGCATCTCCCCCGCGAGCACACGCTCGGCCCCCGTCAACACGTCCGCGGTCGTGACGCGACGCCCGTCTCGGAATACCCGCTCGATCTGTTGCAACGCACAGTACGCCGACAACGCCGGTCCACCCCCATGGATGAGCACGAGTTCGTGCCCGGCATCAAGCCACGCCTTCCATTCCTTAAAATAGTCCGGATGGAGCGTGTCCCAGACGCTCCCGCCGAGTTTGACGATTTTCCGCTGTCTCATGTCCGGTAACTCGCATTGATTTTGACGTAATCGTAGGTCAAATCGCAGCCATACGCCTGACCTTGCCCTAACCCGTCCTGCAAGCGGATGTGAATCGAGACGACGTCTTGTCCCATCTCTTCTGTCGCGAGCGCCTCATCGAACCAGACCGGCGCACTTTCCATCAGGACGTGCTGTGACCCGATACGGATATCGACATGGTTCACGTCAATCGGTTGCTCCGAGGCACCGATGGCGGCGATGATGCGTCCCCAGTTCGCATCTTGTCCATAGACGGCCGTCTTCACGAGCGACGAACCGACGACTTGTTTCGCAATCATTCGAGCCGCCTCATCCGTCTTCGCCCCGACGACCTCGACCTCAATCAGTTTCGTCGCCCCTTCCCCGTCCCGGGCAATCGCCTTGGCGAGATCCGTGCACACGTCGGTCAACGCTTGGCGGAAGCGATCATAGGCGGGTGTGTCTTCGATGATTTCGTCCATCTCGGCCAATCCGCTCGCCAACGCGAGCACCATATCGTTCGTCGAACTGTCCCCGTCGACGGTGATGCTGTTAAACGAGGCGTCCACGCTTTGTTTCAGCGCGCGTTGCAAGACGTCGGGCGCAATGACGGCATCGGTCGTGATAAAGCCGAGCATCGTCGCCATGTTCGGATGAATCATCCCCGAACCTTTGGCCACACCTGCAATCGTCACGGTGGCATCACCTTCGGTATACTCAACGCCCGTACATTTCGTTCCCGTATCGGTCGTCAAAATCGCTTCTGCGAACGACTCCGCGCCCGTCTCTTCTTTGATCGGTTCAAGCAAGTCGATGCCGCTCAAGAGCGTCTCCATCGGTAACGGTTGACCGATGACACCTGTCGAGGCAATCGCCACTTCTTCCGGTTTGACCCCGATATGTTCGGCCGCTTTGTCGCGCATCGCATACGCGTCCTCGAGCCCTTGCGGACCGGTGCAGGCGTTGGCGTTCCCGCTGTTGATTAGGACGGCACGAATCTTCCCGCTCGTCGCAAGAAGCGATTCTTTTGTCACTTGAATCGGCGCCGCTTGGAACTGGTTCGTCGTATAGACCGCGGCGGCGCTGGCCAGCTGTTCGCAGACTAGCAACGCCAAATCTTTACGTTTTCGTTTCAACCCGGCGTGGACGCCGCACGCTTGAAACCCTTTCGGCGTGACGACATGGACGACAGGGCTAATCGTTGTTTCAATCATCCGTTTGACCTCCTTATATGTATTGGGGCTGTTCATTCAACCCGGCTGTTTCGTTTATCCCAAAGCGGACGTTCGCGTTTTGAATCGCTTGTCCGGCCGCACCTTTTTGCATGTTGTCGATGACCGAGACGATGGTCAACCGGTTTGTCCGTGCATCGGCGTACACCCAGATGTCACAGTAGTTCGAGCCGACGGCCGTCCGAATCTCCGGTTCGCCTTGTTGCACCCGGATGAACGGTTCGTCCGCATACGTCTCATCCAACACGTGCACCCAGTCCGCCTCGCTCTGCATGACTGTCGGCACGACACTCATCGTCGCCATGATGCCCCGATTGATTGGCAGCAGATGTGTCGACAGCGACACCGTCGCTGGGATGCCAGACACTGCGTGGAGCGTCTGTTCAATCTCTGGGATGTGTTGATGCGTATGAACTTTATAAAGTTGCACGTTCTCGTTGGAGCGGGCATGGTGCGTCTTGGCGCTAAGTCCCTTCCCGGCTCCCGTGATACCGGAGCACGCCGAGACGATGATTTCGTTCGGGTCAATCCAACCGCCGTTCACGAACGGTAACAAGCCGAGGGCGACCGCCGTGGCGTAACACCCGGGATTGGCAATCCAATTCGCCGTCTTCACGACGTCCCGATTCCATTCCGTCAATCCGTATACGGCCTGCGCCTGAAGCGATGCCGGTACGGCCGGTTTGTCGTACCACGTCTCGTAGCTCGATGCCGGCAGACGCAAGTCGCCGCTCAAATCGATGACGACTCCTTCATACTCGGTCAACTGCGTCACATATTGCGCTGACACCCCACTCGGCGTCGCTAAAAAGATGATGTCGATGTTCTTCAATGCATCCACTTGGAACGGCTCGAGCGTCAAATTGTCGATTTCTAACCATGGATACAGTTCTTCGAGCGTCAATCCCGCGCTCGAATCGCTCATCGCCCGGACGAGCGTGAACTCGGGATGCTTCCCGATGAGCTTCAACAGCTCCATGCCGGCGTACCCCGTGACGCCGACGATTCCACAAGTGATCATTTGCCGAACCTCCTTAAAAGAATAAATTGATTAAAACATACGTATATTTATACTGTCAATTGTATTTTTATACAAAATAAACAGAGCGAGGCTCGCCGGAGCATAAAAAAACGGCCCGGTGCAACAGCACCGGACCGTGAACATGAATTAGATTTGATTTTTATGACGAGCGTCTTGAAGCGCATCGACCAAGTCTTTCACGTCTTCGACGAGATTTTGAATCGTATCTTGGTTCTCTTCATAGAGCGCCTTCAAATCCATGACGCGATCTTTCAAACTCGCTTTCGACGAGGCTTGGAGGCCGACCGAATGAGCTTGTGTAGACGTATCGTGTGACTTGAGTCGTGATTTCATATGCTTGAGCTGACTGACTTGTTGCTCACGCGTCTCTCTGTGGAGAAGCGATGCCCCGGCTCCGATGATGGCACCTGCGGCCATTCCCATCCAGAAGTAGTTCTTGTTCATAAAAAATCCTCCCCTAACGTGACGTTATGTTTATTATAGGTCATCCGCTCCATCGACGACATAGTGTTTTATGATCGGACCGGCTCCTTTTTGTTCAACGGCTTCTTTCAGCCATTCTTGGAACAAGACGTAATCGGTCGAATCACGGAAACGATTCCCGCCCTCGGTGAATTGGATGAAGATAATCCCGTGGTTGTCGTCCGGGTCGACACCGAGCCGATAGGCGGCAAAACCGCTATGGCCAGAACCCAAACGTGACTTTTCTTTCAACAAACGATGGAACAAGAGCGACCGGGCGTTCGAATCGACCGGAATGTTCGCATAGACAATATTCCCTTTCGGGGCGAATTGTCCTTCCGCTTCCTCGATTTGAAACGTCTTTCCACTCTGGAACGGGGACTTGTCCCCTTCGGCGAGCAGAATCGTTTCTGTCCCGTTCGCGACGATGACGCCGGGTTGTTGACGCAATCGTTCAGCGACCGTACCTGAGGCGAATGTCATGAATAGCTTAGACAAGCTCCTCACAACCTTTCGCGAGCATGATGTCTTTCTCCGTGATGCCGCCTTCGTCATGCGTCGACACGGTCAACGTGACGTTCCGATACTCGATTAAGATGTTCGGATGATGGTCGAGCGTCTCAGCCAAATCGGCGACGAGATGGACGAATTGAATCGCCTCCGGAAACGTCTCGAGTCGATACGTCTTTTGTAACTCCCCTTCGACAACGTCCCAGCCGTTTAAGCGGGACAGTTGCTCTGACAGTTCGGTTGATGACAGCAGCATGTGCTGATTCCCCTTTCGCAAACAGTTCTTCTTACACCTAGTACCCGACCGCGATCAAAAATAATCTTTTTCGCTTCACGTAAAATGATTTAGAATAAGAAGGATAGCCAACTATTCTTTACATGAGAGAGGAGTTCTCACCATGCGAGCATTGATTGTGATCGACTACACGTTTGATTTTATCGCAGACACGGGTCGTTTGACTTGTGGAAAACCAGGGCAAGACATAGAAGAACGAATCGTCCAGTTGATTGAGGAGTTTGCCGACGAGGATTATGTCGTCGTCGCGAACGATGTCCACGACGCTGGTGACACGTATCATCCCGAGACGACGCTCTTCCCGCCTCATAACATTCGTGGGACGGAAGGCCGCGAACTTTACGGCGCTGTAAAAACCGCGGCGAGCCGGGCCGACCATTGGATCGATAAGACACGCTATAGTGCCTTCGCCGGGACCGACCTTGATTTGCGTTTGCGCGAACGGGCCATCACGGAGATCCATCTCGTCGGTGTGTGCACAGATATTTGTGTGCTCCATACGGCAGTCGACGCGTACAACCTCGGCTATACAATCGTCGTTCACGCCGATGCCGTCCAAAGCTTCAACCCAGTCGGTCACGATTGGGCGCTCGAACATTTTGTCACGACACTCGGGGCAACTGTGACCGGGAAGTGACATAAAACAGAAAGGAACGATTATGTTACATCGCAACCTAGCGCTTCACACCGATCTATACCTCCCACGTTGGATGTATATTTATTGGAAACAAGGCCGTCACAACGAACAAGTTGTGTTCGACCTGTATTACCGCTCGAATCCGTTCAGCGGAGGCTACGTCGTCTTCGCCGGCCTGCAAAACATCGTCCACTACTTGGAGAACGTCTCGTTCACGGAAGAGGACATCCGTTATTTGAAACAGCAACTCGACTTCGAGGACGAGTTCGCGGACGTGCTCCGCAACTTTAAGTTCACCGGCTCGCTCTATAGCGTCCGCGAAGGAGAAGTCATCTTCCCGAACGAACAAGTCGTCCGTATCGAATCGACGATTTTTGAGGCGAAGCTGTTCCAGACGGCGCTCTTGAACATTGCCAACCACGAGTCCCTCATCGCGACGAAATACGCACGCATCCGTCAAGCCGCGCCGAATGAGACGCTGCTTGAAGGCGGAGCCCGTCGCGCCCAAGGTGTCGATGCCGCGTACTACGGAACTCGGGCCGCCTATATCGCCGGCTTCGACGTCACGAGTTTGGTTTCGGCTGGACGCGACTTTGATGTCCCGACCGGGGGAACGATGGAGCACGCCGATATTCAGTTCCACGACGAGGAGCTCGAGGCGTTCCGCTCGTTCGCCGAGATGTATCCGGACAACACGAGCCTGTTGATCGACACGTATGACACGCTCAAGTCGGGTCTCCCGAATGCGATCACGGTCGCCAAGGAACTCGAGGAAAAAGGCTATCGCTTGAAGTCGGTCCGACTCGACTCGGGCGATTTGGCTTACTTGTCGAAACGGGCTCGCAAAGCACTCGACGCGGCCGGACTCGACTACGTCAAAATCGTCGTCTCAGGCGACCTCGATGAGTACGTCATTCAAGACTTGCGGATGCAGGGCGCTGAAGCCGACACGTTCCTCGTCGGGACGCGCGGCATCACGGCGTATGAACAGCCCGCACTCGGCATGGTATACAAGCTCGTCGCCCGCGAAGGCGCCGACGGGAAGCTGAAGCCGGTCATCAAAGTCTCGTCTTCGAAAGTGAAGACGACGACGCCGCACAAGAAAGAATTGTATCGCATCATCGATAACGAGACCGGGAAATTCAAAGGGGATTATATCGCCCTGGCTGATGAGCCGGTCGAAACGTATAACGAGATCGACTTGATTGACGTCCGCGACCCGGCGTTCCGGATCAAGACACGCAACTTTAGCGTCAAACGTTTGCTCGTCCCGATTTTCCAAGACGGCGAACGCGTCTATGACTTGCCGAACGCGAAAGAGATTCGCGCGTATCATCACGAACAGATGAACGGTCTATGGGAAGAGTACAAACGTCTCCGCTTGCCGGAAGTGTACTCGGTCACATTCAGCAAACCGCTCTGGGACTTAAAACTCGAGATGATTCGTCAAACACGGATCCCGAAATAAAACGAGAGGCTACGGATTTGTTCCGTAGCCTCTTGTTTATGCTGTCGTCATCTCGTTCGCATGGATTTTATCTTCTTTTCTCCGAAAGTAAAGTGCGATTGAAAGAGAGATCAAAATCAATATGAAGTAAACGGTCCGTTGCCAAAACGTCGCTTCCGTATCCCCTTGGAACAACGCGATGATATAGTCACTCCCGCTCACGAAGAACAGTCCCGCGAGCAAGAGAAAGATTCGATATCCGGCCCGACTCCGCTCTTGCTTTACTTTGAAGAAAAGGACACCATAATAACCGATTGCTAGAATCGTGATATACCCGATTATGCCAACAACCCAACTCATCTTGATGCCTCCTTATCCTCTATTTTTTTACTTCGCTTCCCCGCTATCGTAACACAATCTTCGAACCAGACTATGTTAAGATGGATTAAAGAAAATGTGGAAGGGATCGATACGATGAAAACGTTCCGCCTAGTCCAAGTTCGCCTCGTCCAAGACGAGTATGGCAACGAGTTGAACCTCCCCGTCGAACTGCTCGATGGGTTGATTATCTCGAAAGAGCATGACAACGAATGGCTCCTCGAGATGCTCGTTCCGACCGAATTTGCCGTCACGCTTCATCACTATTTGAATAAGCGAATCCTGCTCCTTGCCGAAGCCGTCATCACGTCACCGGCGAACCGCCCGGCCGCCCTCGCGTTGACGTTCACGAGCGAGCGTTCGCTCAGTGACCACCACACGTTCGTCGCCGAAGGGCTCATGCTGATGCCAAAACAAGATCCGACCAAGCAAGTGCTCGATTCGTTGATTTCCGAAGGCGTGGCCAACGCCGAACTTAAACCGTCCTTCTTCGAAAAACAAGTCGAACAGCAGCAATCGTTCAGCCGTTCCGCCTTCACACAGCTCGTCAAGACAGGATCGTTCGAATAAGTCGAACGGTCTTGTTTTTCTTTCCCCGTTTTTATAAAACTCTCAACCCAAAAAGGCGAAGAAATTTCTTCGCCTCAGATGTAGATGAAAAACAAGATGACCATCATCGTCATCCCGACGACTTTGAGCATCGTGCTGCCGAGGAAAGCAAGGACGGTCCCAACACCGATACTCCATGCTTCACGCGTTGACTTCCCGAGCGTGAGTTCCGCTAAAAATGCGAAGATGAACGGGAAGATGAGCACCCCGACGAGCGGGAAGATGAATGGTCCTGCAATCAACCCGATCGTCGCCCCCCATTTCGCCCGTTCCGAACCGCCACGTTTATCGACCGTAGCCCGGGTGACGATATAGTCGACCACGAACAAGAAAATCAAGAACAAACTCTGCCAGAGCCAAAACGTCCATGTGAGCGGCTCGAATGAGAAGCCGAAGCCGTAAATCACATAACCGATGAATAAGAACAGGACGCTCGGAATGACCGGATAAATCAATCCTGCGAACGCGACAACAAATGATGCGATGATGAAAATCCAGAGCAATGTCGTCATGAGCTTCTCCTCACTTTGCGACGATCACATTCGTAATATGGTCGGCGACATTGACCGCCTTGACCACGAACTGACCATCTTGATGTTCAATATAGTTCGAGCAGGCGTTGCGCATCGCATGGCGGAACGTATACGTGTCATCGATTGCCGATAGCGCGGCTTTAATCGCATGCGAATGACAGACGACGATGACACGTTTTCCGGCATGTGTCTCGACGATGTCATGCATGCCACTCAAGACGCGGGCGCGCATCTCGTCTTCGGACTCGAGACCAGGGACACGGTCTTGGTCATCGGCTTGAACAGCCTCATAAATGCCCGGTACCGGTTTTCCCGATGCTGCCCCGAATTCACGCTCGATGAAACGTTCGTCTTGAATGATGTGTGCTTCGTCGATGCCGCACGCCTCCGCGATGTAACGCGCCGTATCGACGGCCCGCGACAACGGGCTCGCCACGATGACGTCCCACGATTCTTGACTTAAAAAGGCCGCACTCTCTTCGGCCTGCCGATGTCCGAGTGCGTTGAGCGGAATGTCTTCCCGTCCTTGAATGATTTCTTGAAAGTTCCAATCGGTCTGACCATGTCGGACCAAGCATAGTTCTGTCACGCGAGTCACTCCTTTTTGATTCCTAAATCCTACCCCATCGTACCATCTTTGCGCAAAAGCGCAACGTCACATCATCGCGTCATCGATGAAACGATCGATGCGGGCCATGAGCTGCGTCTCTTTGATTGGGTTGTCGGATTGGAGGAAGCTCGCCAACGAATGCGTCCCGTTCGGGAAGGAAATCAACTGCACGTTCGCACCGACCTCACTCGCATGTTCGACGAAGTGGAGCGCCTGTCCGAACGGGACGATCGGGTCTTTCTTTCCGTGCAAGATGAGGATGGGCGGGGCATCGTCATAGAGATGCGTGACCGGAGAGCACTTCACCATCAGTTCACGCCACGCCTCGCGGCTGCCCTCATAAAACTTCAAATGCGCGAGCCACGTCTGGATGAACTTGAACAATAAGAAGTTCGTCGGCGGATAGAGCGCAATGACTCCTTTGATTGGCGGGACGTCATCTCCAAGCTCACCGGTGAACTGTTTGCTTCGATCGAGCGCCGTCGCTAAGACGAGTGCCGCACCGGCCGAGTCGCCCCAGACGATTAACCGGTTGATGTCCAAGTTGAGCAGACCGTCATGCTGTTTCAGATAACAGAGCGCATCGGAGACGTCGATGATGTTGTCCGGGAAATAGACCCCATCCTCGAACAGCCGATAGTCGATGCTGATGACCGCGAACCCTTTGGCAAGAAAATGGTCGAGCAACGGATGGAACAACGTCACCATCCCTCGATTCCCGCGCACGAACGCTCCCCCATGGGCATACACTGCGACCGGGAACGGTCCATCCCCTGGCGGATAATACACGTCAAACTGGAGCGGACGGTCGTCGACAATCTTGTACGTGTGCGTCCGGCGTTTACGGGTCGAAGGACGCACCGGTAACTCGGGCTCTTGCCAACGCACGAGCGATCCATACTGGTTCCATACGCTGGCTCCAGCTGCCGTGGCGGCCGCGAGCGCCGCCCCACCAACGAACCAGGCGGTCTCCTTTCTCATATACATCCACTCCTCGTTCTTTTTTTAATCATATTCCCTTTTTCTCGAAAAACCATCCATCTGAAGTCGGACTTGACGTGCACGGATTCGCCCCCTATAATATAACTCGCAGTCACAGAACGTAACGGTTACGATTTAAAGGTTCACATAGAGAGGACAGGTGGAAGAGTTCATGAATAAGAAGTTATTGGGTGTTGCCGCTGCCGGCACACTTTTATTAGGTGGATGTGCCAGTAATGAAGAGAGCGGTGCGACGGAGGAGACGAGCGACCAGTTGACCGTCTATGCGTCAACGTTCGCCTTGAAATCGTTCGCCGAGGAAATTGGCGGCGACCGTGTCCGCGTCGAGATGGTCATCCCGCCTGGCGCTGATCCCCATACGTACGAGCCGACCTCGAAGCAGATGACCGATATCGCCGAGGCGGACTTGTTCTTGACGGTCGGCCATGACCTCGAGCCATACGTCGAGTCGATGGAAAAGAGTTTGGCCAATGAGAACGTCACGTTTGTGAAGACGGCCGAAGACGTCACACTCCTTTCGGCTGAAGGCACGGTCCACGTTCACGGTGAAGATGAGCATAGTGAAGACGAGCACGGACATGAGGAAGACGAGCACGCCGAGGAAGAAGCCGGTCATAGCGAAGATGACGGGCATAACCACGGCCAATATGATCCCCACGTCTGGCTCGATCCAATGAACGCTGTCTCGATGGCGGAAGCATTCGAAGCGGCATTCAGCGAACAGGCACCTGATTATAAAGATGAGTTCGCGGATCGTTTAAGCGCCTTTAAAGAAGAGGCCGACACGCTCGACGCCGAGCTCAAAGCAGCAGTCGACGCTGGCTCGAAATCAGAGCTTCTCGTGACACACGCGGCCTATGGTTACTTGGCTGAACGGTACGGTTTTGAGCAGCTCCCGATCACCGGCCTCACCCCGTCAGAAGAACCATCCCAACAAGCGCTCAAACGCGTCATCGAGGAAGCACAACTTCACGATTTGACACACATCGCTTTCGAGGACACGGTCACACCGAAAGTGGCTCAAGTCGTTCGAAACGAGATCGGTGCGGAAACGGTGACGATTTACAACTTGGAGTCGGTCACGAAAGAGCAGATGGACAAGAGTTACTTCGATCTCATGCGTGAGAACGTCAAAGCGCTTGAGACGGCATTGAAATAAGAGTTACTAAAAACAGCTCGGTGCGCAGGCGCCGAGCTGTTTATGTATGTTCTGGTTCCCGGTCGATTTGTCGAAGTCTCGCCCAAATGACACCACAAACGAAAAGCGGAACCGTCAGCATCAAGGTTTGGAGAAGTGTATCGATTAGCACGTTCGTCGGGTATATCAGTTCAATGAACACGAAACAAAGCACCGTCAAACAGAGAACCGTTGCGAGCAACTTCTTCAAACTCAGCAATGGATTGCGCTTGCGCAGGAAGAGTATGCTATTCCCTATGGCGAAGCCACAGTTCACTACAATCAAGAGGTAGAAGAAAATCGAAATCGGATGATTATAGGCCGGACCCGTCGAGATGACGTAAAACCATATAATTAAAAATGCAAACACGGTGACCAGATTGATTCGACCTACATTTTCCCGATCTGCCCGATACGCAAAGATTGGGCTTAAGATACCGATGACAAAAGTCATTTGGGCAAAGAAATCAAGCATATGTCCACTCCTTGATAAACCATTTGTAATAGTTTACCAATTCTCAAAATGTTTTCATAGCCTTTTCATTCGTAGTAAACCAACACGAGTTCATCCCGTTCCATCGCTTCTTCGCAGAATCGTTTTAACAGCGTCCATTTGAGCCAAACGTCATCGAGCCCCTCATGGTCAACGAAAGCCATATCGGCGACATCCTCTTTCGAGAACGCATTCATCGCATCTTTGACGATGTGAAGCAGTTGCGGTGTCAAAATCCCGACGACGACCGCCTGTTTCTCATTGACGATCAATTCTTCCCCGATGACGGCCATCTCTAAGTTGTACGTGTCGTCCCCATCGATATAAATCTCGATTTGTCCAAGAATCTTTTGGAAACGTTCGATGTTCGGGAGCGTCAACGTCTCATACGTATCACGTAGTTGACTGTGCACGTGCAACAGCCAATCTAAAATCATTTCCGGGTCTTGTTCGAACGAGACCCATACTTCCGGGGAAATGCGTATATAGTGTGTCGTCTCCATGATTGAACGCCCCCCTTTTCTTCAGTTTACCCATCTTTTGGGTGCAAAAAAACCGTCTACGCGCTTTCGTAGACGGTTTGTCGTTTATGAACGGATGGTACCTGTTTTGACTTCTTCCTCTGATTCCCAAGCTTCGATGTGCTCGCGGCCTGGCAAGTTGTCAATCGAATCGGCGTAGAAGACCGGATCTTCACCTTGACGGCGTTGCTCCAAGTAATCGTCGAGGACGAGACGGGCAACTTTCGCGAGGCGGAAAATCGCATACAAGTTAACGAGTGCCATGAGGCCCATGAACACGTCCGCGATTGACCAGACGAGACCAGCCGAACGGACGGCTCCGAAGAGGACCATGCCGACGACACCGATGCGGTAGAGCATGACGTAAATCTTTTTATCCGAGATGAACTGGATGTTCGTCTCGCCATAGTAGTAGTTTCCGAGAATCGAGCTGAACGCGAACAAGAAAATCGCGATCGTGAGGAACGATGTCGCCATCGGACCAATCTCTGCCGTGAGCGCCGCTTGTGTCAATTCGACACCTGCGAACGACTCTGAACCGGCGACACCTGACAACAAGATAATCATCGCGGTCGACGTACAAACGAGCAGCGTGTCGACGAAGACGCTGAACGACTGAATCAAACCTTGTTTGACCGGGTGCGATACTTCAGCAGTCGCCGCCGCGTTCGGGGCTGAACCCATTCCCGCTTCGTTCGAGAAGAGACCACGACGAATCCCTTGGAGCACCATCGCCCCGATGGCACCACCGAACAATTGTTGCAGCCCGAAGATTCCTTCTGAGAAAATCAAGCCGAATACTTCCGGCAACAACGAGGCGTTCGAAATCATGATCCACCCTGCGAGCAAGATGTAACCACCGGCCATGATTGGAACGATGATACTCGAGAGCACGGCAATCGATTGAATCCCACCGAAGATGATGATGGCTGTCACGACAGCCAAGACGAGACCGACTGTCGTCGTGCTAATCCCGAACTGGTTGCTGACTGACAGCGAGATCGTGTTCGACTGAACCGAGTTGAAGGCGAAGCCGAACGAGAATGTAATCAAGATGGCGAACAAAATCCCGAGCCAGCGCTGACCGAGCGCACGTTCCATATAGTAAGCCGGGCCACCGCGCCATGTGCGACCGTCGCGAATCTTGTACACTTGCGCGAGCGTACTTTCGACGAACGCCGAAGCCGATCCGATGAGCGCGATGAGCCACATCCAGAAGACGGCTCCCGGGCCTCCGAGCGCGATGGCCGTCGCGACACCCGCGATGTTCCCTGTTCCGACGCGTGCCGCCGTCCCGATGGCGAACGCTTGGAATGACGAGACCTGGCCTTTTTCACGCTTCATGCCGTCTTTGAACAAGAGACGGAGCATTTCAGGAAACATCCGGAACTGGACGAACCCCATGCGAATGGTGAAGTACAAACCTAAGGCGACAAGGACAACGATTAGCACTGACGACCAGAGCAGGTCGTTGGCTGATGAAACGAGATTTTCTACGAATTTCTCCATCTTTTAATCCTCCGTGTATGTGTAAGTTATAAGAAAAAGTTATGTCAACTTTATTTACATGAGTAGAATTATAGGAAAAACGTTTTAAAAATGCAATCTTTTTCGACAATTTTCCCCATCGCGAGTGAGCATGAAAAGGCGACCGGTCACGTGACCGATCGCCTAACTTCCAACATTTGATTAGATAAACAGGTTCAAGTTACCGCCTTCGGCTGCTCCGAGGTACGCTGCCACACCACCGAGGTCGATACCGTCGATTAACTCTTCTTCTTTGATGCCCATGACGTCCATCGACATCGTACAAGCGACCATTTTGACGCCTGCCTCTTGAGCCGATTTGATCATTTGGTCAAGGGATGGCACGTTTTTGTCGCTCATCACTTTCTTCATCATCTTCTGACCCATACCACCGAAGTTCATATTCGAGAGCGGAAGCTCACCCGCATGCGACGGCATCATCATGCCGAACATCTTCTCGAGGCCTTGCTTTTTCACTTCTGGCGCGTCTGGTTTACGGATGACGTTGAGTCCCCAGAACGTGAAGAACATCGTCACGTCTTTGCCCATCGCCGCAGCACCTTGGGCGATGATGAACGAAGCGAGTGCCCGGTCGAGGTCCCCACTGAAGACGACCATCGATGCGCCGTCGCCTGCTGGCGCGCCCGCTTGGACGGTAGCAGGACCATTTCCTTTTTGAAGCACCGCTTCGACGCGACCATTCACAAATTGTTTCGAGACGAGTTGGTTGCCCGTTTTCTTCGCCCATGCTTCGATGTCTGCGAAGAAACCTGGATCGCTTGCGAGGACACGGAGCGTCTCTCCTTCGCCGAGCTCGGCTACTTTTTTATTCACTTCTAAGATCGGTCCCGGGCATTGCAGACCGCACGTATCTAGGAAAATCGGTTCCCCGACTGGTTGATTCGTCATTGCTGGCGGTGCCTCCTCCGTTGCTGTAGCGGCAGTCTCATTGACTGCCTGCGTGCCTGCCTCGATGGCATCGAAATCACGTTTTACTTGTGACCACGTCTTGTAGCCACCGCTCAAGTTTTTCACCTTGAAGCCGTTTTGACGCAAGATGCGGGATGCGAGATATCCGCGAAGCCCGACTTGGCACGTCACATAAATCGTTTCATCTTTGTTGTAGTGATCCAAGTTCTCGCGTAGCGAGTTGAGTGGTACGTTGATCGAGCCAGGAATTTTACCAAGTTCGTGCTCCGACTCGTCACGGACGTCGAGCAATGTCGCGCCATTTTGAACCAAGTCGTCAATCTCATTCCAGTGCACGACTTCGTTATCGCCGAGGACGACGTTCGAGGCGACGTAACCGATCATGTTGACCGGATCTTTCGCCGAGCTGAACGGTGGTGCGTAGCTGAGTTCAAGGTCTGGGAGGTCAAGCACCGTCAAGCCGCCTTTCATCGCTGTCGCAATCACGTCGATACGTTTATCGACGCCGTTCATCCCCACGCCTTGCGCGCCGTAGATTTCACCTGTCGTCGGATGGAACAACAGTTTGAGTGACACGGGTGTCGATCCTGGGTAATACCCTGCATGTGAACCCGGGTGGACGTGGACGGCTTCGAATTCTTTCCCGGCCGCCGTCAAACGCTTCTCGTTCCAACCGGTCGAGGCGACCGTCATATCGAAGACTTTGGCGATTCCAGTCGCCATCGTTCCGTTATATTTGACGTCACGACCGTTGATGATGTCGGCGACAAGACGCCCTTGGCGGTTGGCCGGCCATGCGAGCGGAACGACCGTCGGCTCTTTAAAGATATAGTCGAGCACTTCGACGGCGTCACCGATGGCGTAGATGTTCGGGTCTGACGTGAGCATCTTCTCGTTGACGCGGATGGCGCCACGGATGCCTGTCTCAAGTCCTGCTTCCGTTGCGATTGACGATTCTGGTACGACACCGATTGATAGGACGATCATATCAGTATCGATGACGCGACCGCTCTTCAAGTGGACACGTTTCCCTTTCTCAGAGAACGAATCGACACCGTCAGAAAGCTTAAGATCGACGCCATGGAGACGCATATGCTCCTGAACCGGTGCGACCATCTCACGGTCGAGCGGTGTCATGACTTGATCGGCCATCTCGACGAGTGTGACGTCGACGCCACGTTCCCGTAAGTTTTCAGCCATTTCAATCCCGATGAAACCACCACCGATGACTGTCGCATGTTTCGGCGCTTTGTCATCGACGTAGCTGCGGATTTTATCCGTATCCGGGATGTTGCGGAGCGTGAAGATATCTTCTGCTTCTTCGATCCCTGGGATGTTCGGACGAATCGGTTTCGCACCTGGTGACAATACGAGTACGTCGTACGACTCCTCGTACGTCTCACCTGTCTGGACGTGTTTCACCGATACCGTCTTCTCGGCACGGTTGATTTTTGTCACTTCCGTCAAATTACGGACGTCGAGTTGAAAACGCTTGTTCATCCCCTCGACCGTTTGGACGAGCAATTTTTGACGATCTTGAATCACGTCACCGATGTAATAGGGAAGTCCACAGTTCGCGAACGAGATATACTCGCCCCGGTCGAACATGACGATTTGGTTCTCTTCATTTAAGCGTCGAAGACGGGCGGCTGCCGAAGCACCACCGGCGACTCCACCGACGATTACGATTTTTTGACTCATTGCTCATTTCCTCCTTTGACGACTTCACCTGGCCAACTCATCAAGCCATCTTCTATATTGGCCACTTTATAACCTTTCGCTTCCATTTGCCAAGTCGCTTGCGTGCTGCGAGCGCCTGAGAGGCAAAGGACGATGTACTCTTCTTCAGGATTGAGCGAATCAATCCATTCCGACATTTCGGAGAGCGGATAGTTTGCCGCGCCCTCAATGTGCGCTTCTTGGAACTCGTCCCGTTCACGAACGTCGACGATATTTACCGGTACTTCAAAATCCATTTGCCGTTTCAACGCAGATGCTTTCATGTCTGTTTATCCATCCTTTGTATCTATAAAGTTTCACTTATTTATTCGTCAGCTTGGTAGCGGGCGTCCGTTAAAAGTTTGTGATTTTATGAACATATCGCTTCCACGTCATTAATATACCCCCTGCGGTATTTGATTGCAAGCGATTTGTTTGTCGAATCGGTAAACGTTTGAAAAATCTTCACATCAAACGTTGTTGCTCGACACATACTCCCCCACGTATTAAGATGAGACTACACATTAAATAGTTGGATTACTGAACGATTTGAATATAGAGGTGAAGCGAATGGAACAGTATCAATACGATGCAAAAGTGTTGAACCGGATGAAACGGGTCGAAGGACAAATTCGGGCCATCATCCGCATGATGGAAGAAGGGAAAGAATGTCGTGACGTCGTGACGCAGTTAAGTGCGGCCCGATCAGCGCTTGACCGTGCCTCGACCATCATCGTCGCGAAGAACTTGGAGCAGTGCATCATCACTGCCCAACAAGATGGCGAAGATACGTCGGAAACCGTCGAAGAAGCCATCAAAATGTTGATGAAACGCTAGTTCCCCTTGCTTTCCCTACGCAAATGGGCGAAAGTTAGAGTAACGACTTTTAAGGGGGACTTGTTTGTGAACTTCGAAGAAAAAGTAGAATCATTTAAAGCGCTCGTCGCTGAACGCAATATGACGTTCAAAGAGAGCGAAACTGAAACGCACGTCACATTTTTGACGCGTGAAACGACTAAATCCGGGGCTCAACCCGTTATGATTATCGCCTTCAACAAAAAGACGACAGATGCGGAGCTGTATGCCGCGACGGTCACACACGTGCCGGATTACGTCGAAGACCTACCGATTCTGAACGCGTTGAACGAGTTCAACCAAGAGTTCAAATACTTCCGCTGCGTGCTCGACAGCGACCGTGATGTCACGCTCGCCTCGACGCTCGACCTCGACCTCGGCTTCTCGCCAGAGATCATCTTGCAACATTCATTCATGATGTTCCAAGCGGCCGACGAAGTGAACGAGTACATGCAGAAGTTGTATACGCAAGTCCAATAACAAACAGCCGCCCCGGACGAATCCAGGGCGGCTGTTTTTGAATCATTCTTTCGAGCGGACTCGTATAAGGAGAAAAAGGAGGAATTGCTGATGATGACACGTTACACCCATTACCTCGAAGCACTCGAAGGAATCAGGGGGGCGACAAAATGGTTCACTGACGATTTCCGACGTTTGATGGCAATCAACTACGCCATGCACGATGCCCCGTTCGATTCGAAACGGTTCGAACACGCTCAAGCGGTTCTGAAACAAAAGACCGGCATGTTCTCAAAATTTCGCGGCAGCAATAATTTCGTCTGGCTGTCGTTTCTCGACGCCAAGTATGAAGACATCGAACCGGCCATCGACGAGGTACTCCGGCTCGACACGTTGCTCGACCGAAAGCACTTCCGCTTCAGTATGTTACGGCCTTTCATCGCGAGCCAGCTGATTAACGTCGAGGAGCCTGAACGCCGGCTCGATGAGGCGAGCGCGCTCTATCAAACGTTCAAACGAAACCACCCTTGGCTGACGACCGAGGAGGACCTGTTGTCTGCCCTCGTTCTCGTTCAAGCGTTCGATGACCACGATGCGTTGAGTCAACGGATTGAGGCGTATTACGAAGCGTTGAAAGTCGAGTTGTCCCGCTCGAACGAGCTCCAACTTGTCTCCCATCTGCTCGCTTTTAGCGACTTGCCCTCAGACGAGGTCATCCGCCGCTTTTTGGACTGGCGTACGCGGCTCCAAGGACAAGGAATCGCCGTCAAAAACGAGCATCTGCCAGCACTCGCCCTGTTGGCCATCGTCGCGGCCCCGAACGACAACGATGAGCGCGACCTGATGGAAATTACGAGCGCCGAGAAAGAACGAAATCGTTGGTTCCATGCCCACGCGTTGACGGTCGCTCTGCAGCTCGTTGCGGCGAACAACATTACGGAAGACGCGAGCGATTTACTGTTGCACGGTACGTTCGCCCATTTGCTCGCCATGCAACAGGCCGCAACGGCCGCGGCGACCGTTGCCATCATCTCAAGTACGTCTTCGAGCGACTAATCCCCTCAACTAAACAAGTACCAACTGAGACAACCGAGCACGAACACCGAGTTGGCGATTTCGACGATCCCGATCTTCATGATGGGGATCTTTTTGCCGTAGAACGCGATTGCTCGGATTAGGCTCGGCGCGTAAGCGAGCGCGAGCACTGGGTAGCTGAGCACGACAAAGAGGGTGACGAGGACGACGTGATACCCCCACGATACGTTCCGATAGAAGCGGCTCTTTTTCTCCCGAATCATCGTCTTGACGAAAAAGATGCTTCCGAGGAAATATAAATACGGCAAAGCAAATACCCACAGCATCGTCGCGTCGAAGGCGCGCGCCCCGAGATAATAGCTCGCCATCCCGCCGATGCAAAACGAGGTGACGGCGCTGACGTCATTCCAGACGTTACGCTCGTCCTTGATTTTGGCGAAATAAGCGTTGACGAGACCGAATGGCATCATCGCAAGGACGAACCAGACGAGACGCCAATCAGACAGAAACACGGGGATGGCCGCGACGATCGCAATCGTCAAATACGTGATGACCGTGCGCAACATCTGCTGCGATTTCTTCCGTTGCTTGATGAATTGGAACAAGAAAAATGTCCCCATATAAACGAACAACCAGGCGATGGCGAACGGGATGTGCGCGAGCGTCCACCCACCGACAATCCCGCCGAGTAAGAACGGTAAGATGAGCATCGACCAAGCGCCGTGTTGTTTTGGAATCATCCATTTCATGTGACTCCCTCCTTCTACGTTCAGTGTAGAAGAAAGACGGCTATAAAACTGTGATAAATTTTACAAAACAAAAAACGATCTCAGGCGAGATCGTTTTTTGGTGCAAGCTTGGGTTTGATGACCGTCGGCTTGGTATGTTCGACCACGTCGTCCGTCAACATCTTCGTGACGACACGACCCGCGATCGAGACCGCGACGAGCGTATACAGTGCATTCGACAGTGGCAAATAGATGAGCGAGATTGCCAAGACGATGACATCAAACGTGATGAGAATCGTCCCGACCGATACGCCGGTCCATTTCGATAAGCCGAGGGCGAATAAATCGTCGCCTCCGGTCGCCCCGCCCGATTTCAAGACGAGACCGAGACCGTAACCGGTCACAATCCCGCTCGCGATGGCGGCAAACAACGTTGCCGGCCACACTTGGATATCGAACGTGAGTAAATCCAAGCGATCCCATATGGCATAGCTGAGCGACAGTGACGTCGCGGCAAGCACGGCTTGTCCCACGAAGCGCCAGCCTTTCCACCAAAGGGCGATTAAAAAGAAGGGGATATCGAGTACGATCATCGAGATCGCCGGATCGATATCAAATAGATAGCGGCCGAGCAATGCTAGCCCGACGAACCCTCCTTCTGCCAAACCAAACTGTTCATTCAAATAATAATAACCGAACGCCATGATCAGCGTTCCGAGCACTATGGTAGCAACTCGTTTCATTCCGATTGTCCTCCCCGTTTTCAACGGAGAGGAGGATCCTCAGTCGTAGCCGCGGTTCCATCTGTTCCATCTCCGATCTTCCGTTTGTTGATTTTTACATTGATGTTGCTTGTAAAAAAATCAACGCTAGAAGTCCGGTAATTGAAACAGAGGCCATGTCCTCTCGGTATCCATAAAGACCTTCCTTTCCCAAATTGCGCGTAGTCATGTGACCAGTCTAACACAATTCCGGAGTTGTTTCATTAACTGTACATTTAGTGTAAGTTACGTTTCGGTAAATCTTTCTTCCCGAACCACCACCAGTTCCAGTCCCCGAACAGTTTCATCAAGGATGGGACGAGCAGCATTCGAATGATCGTCGCATCGATGAAGATGGCGAGCGCGATGCCGACGCCGAGCTGTTTGATCGGGCTGACGCCGGTGAAGGCGAACGCGCCCGTGACAACAATCATGATGACCGCGGCCGACGTAATGATTTTACTCGTCTTGGCGAGTCCCATCTCGGTCGCGTAATCGTTATCGCCTGTCTCCCGGTAATATTCCTCGATCCGTGAGACGAGGAACACCTCATAGTCCATCGACAGACCGAACACGAGCGAGAAGATGAACACCGGGGTCAAGATACTGATTGTCTCGGCATCGTACACGTAGCCCGACTCGAAGATGATGACGAGCAGACCGAACGTCGCCCCGAGACCGAGCACGTTCATGATAATCGCCTTAATCGGAATCAAGACCGAGCGGAACGCCCACATGAGGATGACCATCGTTGCCAAGATGACGGTCACGACCGCATACGGGATACTGTCATAAATCTCCTCATAGATTTCTTCGTTGAACGCAGCCGGTCCCCCGACATTAAAACCGCTCTCGCGCCAATCTCTGACGAACGCCTGGGCGTCTTTGTCGCTCGGCGCGACGTTGAAACTGACGTTGACGAGGGCGAGGTCCGTATTCCCTTCGAGCGTGACGAGGCGTTCGAACGCCTCGAGCTGTTCCGGCGCCGCTTCAGCGAGTTGTTGGAATTCGGCTGGTTCGAGCCCGGACGCCGTTAAGAACGTCGTCACGTTGTCGACGATTGGATCCTCGGACAGCTCATCGGTAAGTGCCGTCAATTCATCGAGAATCATCGAGTCGGTCAAATCGTTCGCCTCAAATAAAAGCACCGCATCGGTCGACGTCTCTCCGAACACGTCGTCCCAACGTTCAAGGGCGGCCCGAGATTCATATGACGTCGGAAGTGCGTCGGCACCCGGGATGTTCAGCTCAAGGTCGCGGACGAACCAGAGGCTCGGTAACAATAACAACAGCGCGACGATTGTCATGACGACAGGACGTCGCATCACAAAACGGGCCAACTTCTGCCACCGCACCTCGGAGCGCGTCTCATTCGTCTTGATGAGACGCCCTTTATTGATGGCATCCCCGACGATATATAAGGCAGACGGCAACAACGTGAGCGCCGACAAGACCGCACCGGCGACCGCCATCAATGCGCCGAGCGCTACCGCCTGAAACACGTCGACTTGGATGAATAGCAATCCGGCCAGTCCGACGAACACACAAAGTCCCGAGAACAGAATCGACCGGCCGGCCGTTGCGACCGTTCGGACGATGGCCGCCTCACGTGAATTCCCATGCGCGAGCTCTTCCCGGTAACGGTTGACGAGCAAGAGCGAGAAGTCGATGCCGAGCGCGATAGCGATCATCGCGACCGCATTCAAGACGAAAATGGACAGTTCCATCGTCTGGGCAAAGAAGAACAACGAGCCGGCCGCCACGATGAACGTAATCAAGCCAACGAATAAAGGCATGACCGCAGCGAGCGGTGTCCCGAAGACGAGCAAGAGGACGAGCAATGCGACCGGAATCCCGATCAACTCGGCCCGAATCAAGTCATTCTTCGACGCCTCATTCAAGTCATCCGCGAAGACCGGTTCTCCGGTCAGTCGCACGTCTGTATCCGTATCTCGAATCAAGGCGTCGCGAACATCAGCGATGGACGCTTCAGCCGCATCGTAGTCCTCGAACTCGAGCAATAAGTAAGCCGCGTCTCCAGAGCGGGCGTCTGGGTTTTCCGTTGGTGTAATCACACCATCGACCCCGTCGACCTCAGCGAGCCGATCGCGTTGCTGTTCGATGACCGTCTCTAAATCGCCACCTTCCAACAAGACGATCATCGAGGCCCCGGCCCGGTCGAACCGGTCGTTCAACGTATCTTCCACTTGGGCGAAGCGCCCGTCTTGAATCGCAAACCCGTTGCCGCGCAATTCACCTGGCAACTGTAATCCGAAATACACCGATACCGCGAGTAACACCGTCCAAATCAATACGACAGCGTAGCGCCATCGGACTAACGCTTGTCCTAATCGTTCCATCCCTGTCCACTCCTCTCCATCTAAGAAGACTGTTCCCGTTTTTAGGCGAGATTGTATAAGCCTTCGTAAAAAAATCCTGAACCATGTCCCGGTCCAGGATTATCAACGCTCGAACACTTGCAGCCAGCTATGGCAGAAGCGGCGCGGCGTCGATAGGACGACAAGTCTGTCGCCCGGCTCGTCCAATAAGACGACTTTCAATAATTCGGTCTCGGCACATACTTCCGAAGAGAACACTTCACAATCGCGCTCAAACAGTTGAAACGATGTCATCGAGGTGATGGCGGTCGTCACACCGATTTGATCGACGATGACCAAATCACGGTCACCCCCGTATGGAATCTTCCAACGCGCGCCCGCTTCGACGTCCTCGACCATGAACTGTTGATTCCGTTCATCGTACAAGGTCACGAGGCCAGGTGCCGTGAATCGTTCGAAATCATAGGTCGGTTGATACGCGAGTTCGATAATACGTCCGAACTCCGGGATTTCCTCGTAACGGCTATACCGAAACGTGTGATCGTTCAAATTCAAGGCGACGAGATCTGATTCAGCCGAGTACAAATACAAATCGTCTCCTGACCAATAGTGCAGGTTACTGAACCAATCGTCATGGAACGTCCGTGGAATCTGGTGACGTTCCATCGTCCCGTTTGTCAAATCCATGACTCCGTATGTCTGTAACTCTCGAAATAGCGCGACGGCTCTTCTACCATGTGGTTCAATATATAGTGCGCAAGGTGCCCATTTCCACTCGAGTTCCCATCGGATTTGGAACGTCTCGTCAAAAAACAGAAACCCGGTTTGCGCCAAATACAACATCCATCCTCCACCAACACGCTCTAACCACTCAACCGTCTGATGAAATTGATAGTCTGCTACTTGTTTGTACATTTGATCACTTCCTAGTTTCAGCTTAGCAACGCCTGACGCTTTTTTCGATTTTGAATGTGTTCACCGAACACATTCTCCAACCGTCCGCTTTTCCTGTATACTGGCAGTAGCATACCCGTAATTGGAAAGGAGGAACCTTCATGCGCCCACTTCAACTCTCTCCCGAGACGGCGGTCGAGCTTGCCAAAAAGCTAAACGTCCCGCTCGAGGAACTCATGCATATGCCTAAACACATCATCGTCAAGAAGATGATGGAGCTCGAGGCAGCCAAAACTGAAACGAACGATGAAAAGGAGACGGAATGACGTCTCCTTTTTTCGTGCTTACTGTTGTTTCGTTTTCCGTTTTTTCGCGACATACCAGAGACCGACGATGGCCAAGGCAGCTCCACCGGCGACCGCATATTTGCTGTAGTCCGGACGGCGCTCTGTCACGACAAGGGTCGATAGCGGCGCGACCGTGACATGCCGCTCTTCAAGCAGACGTGGTGCCGTCAAATTGACGGTATGGTCTTCGACGTGGACCTCGAACTTGCCAGCCGGGAGTTTCACCTCGACCGCTTCCTCGAGTCCGTTATGGTAGACCCGATGTCGTTCGACGTACCCCTCGACGTGGCGACTGAGTTCGAAGGCGATGACCCCTTCCTCTTCATCGAAGAAGCGCAGATGTTTGCGAATCTGTTCCGTGTTCTCGAGACGGAACAACGGATATTGTTTGCGGAGACTGATTAAGCCCTTCACGTATTCGACGCTCGGCGTCTCTTGCTCGGCTCGCGTCCAATCGAGACGGTTGACGACCTCGCCCGAGTTGAAACTGTTCTCGTCCCCGTCTTTCGTGCGGAAGAACTCTTGACCGCTATGCAGGAACGGGATGCCTTGACCGAGCAACACGATCGACGTCGCGAGGCGATGCCGACGGCGGCGTGTCGTCTCATCATCGTCTGGATTCGTGACGGCCAGTTTGTCCCACAGCGTCAAGTTGTCATGACACTCGACATAGTTGACGACTTGGTTCGGCTCATCGGCAAAACTTTGGCTCGTGACCGCACCGGCAATACCGCGTTTCACGTCCGCCGTCATATCCGTGTTGCCACTGATCCAACCCGGCAAATCGTCGATGAACACATCCCCACGCACGCCGTCGCGAATCGCATCGTTGAACTGGGCGATGCGCGGCATCTTATGGGCGTTATGTTGGTTCGCTTTTTTACGGACCGACAGCGGTGTGTCGAGATCCCAGCCTTCGCCGGTCACGAGAATCGATGGGTCGATGCGATCGAGCGCCTTGCGGACCTGATTCATCGTCTTGACATCATGGAGTCCCATCAAATCGAAGCGGAAGCCATCAATCATGAACTCTTTCGCCCAATACGACACACATTCGACGATCAATTTGCGCATCATTGCGCGCTCGGATGCTGTATCGTTTCCGCATGCCGAACCGTCGGCGAGCGTGCCGTCCTCGTTCAACCGGTAATAGTAGTCCGGCACGAACTGTCCGAGCGGTGTCGTCAACGCATCGTACGTATGGTTGAACACGACGTCCATGATGACACGGATGCCACGATCGTGCAGTGCTTGAATCATCGCTTTCAACTCGATGATGCGAGCGGCCGGGTCATCCGCTGACGAGGCGTATGAGCCCTCGACGGCAAAATAGTGGACCGGGTCATAACCCCAGTTATAGTTCGCCTCGCTCTCACGCGACTCGTTCACTGAACCGTAATCGAAGAATGGCATGAGTTGGAGATGCGTGATACCGAGACCGGTAATATAGTCGAGACCTGTCGGATAACCCGTCGGTGTCTTCGTGCCGACCTCGGTCATCCCGAGGAATTTCCCACGATGCATGACGCCGCTGTCCGGATGACTCGTCAAATCACGGACGTGCGCCTCATAAATGACCGCTTCTTGTGACGAGTGGAAGAGCGGACGTTCTTTGATCCAATGGTCCGGGTTGAGCGTGGATGGGTCGAGCAGACACCCGCGCTTCCCATTGACCCCGACGACTTTGGCATACGGGTCGAGCGATTCGACACGTTTGCCGGCGACGACCGCCTCGAACACATAAAACTGACCTTCGAACAAGGCACGATCGAGTTCGATGACCCACGTCCCTTTCTCGGCCCGCTCTAGCGGCAACCGTTCGAACTTCCGCGCTCGCGGCGTCCGGTATAGTTTCACCGTCATCTCTTCGGCGACCGGCGACCAGACCCGCAACCGGATCAGGTCACTTTTAAACGTCACCCCGAGGTCTTTGCCGTGATATGCCATATGGTCTAAATCTACATTTGTCTGTTGATCGATAGTATGTTCCATCTCTTTCACTCCTTCACTACTTCAAATCTGCTATCATTATAACAAAACCCTTGTAAAGGATGGATGAAACATGGCAAAAGACAATTCTTTTGATATTGTGTCAGAAATGAACCTCGAAGAAGTGAAGAACGCGATTCAAATCGCTGAGAAGGAAATTTTGAACCGTTACGACTTTAAAGGATCGAAGAGTGAGATGTCACTCGAGAACGGCGATCTCGTCCTCGTCTCAGATGACGACTATAAGCTCGAGCAATTGAAAGACGTCATGATCACGAAGTTGATTAAACGTGGCGTCCCTACGAAAAACTTAGATTATCAAAAAGTCGAACGTGCCCTCGGGGGGACGGTCCGTCAACGCGTCAAATTAAAGAGCGGCATCGATAAGGACGATGCGAAAAAAATTAACAACGCCATCAAAGAATCAAAACTAAAAGTGAAGTCGCAAATTCAAGACGATCAAATCCGTGTCACGGCCAAGTCGCGTGATGACCTTCAAGCCGTCATGCAACTCGTCCGTGAGCTCGAATTGTCCGTCGACGCCCAATTCACGAACTACCGATGAAACTCGCCATCATCAGTGACCCGCATGGTTCGTTTGATGATTTGAAAGCCGTGCTCGAGTCGGTCCGTCGCGAGACGGAGCACATCCTTTGCCTCGGCGATTTGTACGAGTGCCACATCGGGAAGAAACGGCGCAACGAACGCTTTCATGAAGTGTCCGATGTCGTGACGTTCGATTCGGACTATGAGGCGCTTCTCACCTTCCCGAGTCTGCGCGGCAATCAAGAGGAACGGATTGACGAGGTGCTCGTCGTGTCGCACCCGGTCAAGACACGCATCGCCTTATTACCGGAGCAGACGACGCTTGACGAGGCGTTGTTCTTGCACGGGCACCAAGTGAAATGGAGTCCGGACTGGGAACCAATCGTCGAGAAAGGCAAGTATCCGCTTGTCTTTATCGGACATAGCCATATCCCTGGGATTTATCGGAAAGGCCGCTCGATTCCTTGGGAAATCGGACAGCCGTTCGTCCTGAAGAAAAAACGCTACATCATCAACGTCGGCGCCGTCATCTTCGACCGGGAGTGGTGTTTATACGACACGAAAGCCCGGACCGTCACACGCATGAAAGCATAAGAAAAGGGACCCCTCAAACGGGTCCCTTTTGTCGTCCTTACATTTCTTCTGGAGCTTGCACACCGATCAATCGGAGTCCTTCCGTCAACACGATCGTCACCGCTTTGACGAGGGCGAGACGTGATTGTTTGCCTGCATCTTCTTCAAGGACACGGACATGACCGTAGTACTTGTTGAACGCTTGCGCCAAATCGAGCACGTAACGGCTGATGATTGACGGTTCGCGGCGTTCATGGGCACGTGTGATGACGTGCGGGAAGGCGTTGAGCATCGTCACGACGCCCCACGTGTGGTCGTCGTTCGCACCAGCGAACGTCGAGCCGTCGTAGTTGCCTTTACGAAGGAGCGAGTTCGCGCGCGCGTTCGTGTACTGCACATACGGGCCGGTCTCACCTTCGAATTTGAGCATGCTGTCGAGGTCGAACTCGATGTTGTTGATGCGTTCGTTCTTCAAATCGTGGAAGATGACCGCGCCGACACCGACCATGCGAGCCACGTCTTCCGCGTTCGCAAGTTCCGGGTTCTTCTGAGCGATGTTCGCCTGTGCTTTCTCGATTGCTTCTTTGAGCACTTCCTCGAGCAGGACGATGCGACCTTTACGTGTCGACATCTTCTTCCCTTCTTGCAAAATCAAGCCGAACGGCACGTGATGCATGCCGTCGACGAAGTCGTAGCCGAGCTTGCGCAAGACGGAGAACAGTTGTTTGAAGTGAAGTGCCTGTTCGCCACCGACGACGTAGTTGGCTTGGACGAAATTGTACGTCTCATGACGATAGACGGCAGCTGCCAAGTCGCGTGTCGCATAAAGCGTCGCGCCGTCTTTCTTTTTAATCAAGCATGGCGGCAAGTTCTCATCTTCGAGCGAGACGACCATCGCGCCTTCACTTTCGACGAGAAGGTTCTTCTCTTCGAGCATGGCGACGACACGGTCCATCTTGTCGTTATAGAACGCTTCTCCGTTAAAGCTGTCGAATTCGACACCGAGCAGGTCATATACTTTTTGGAACTCTTTGAGCGACTCGTCGCGGAACCACGTCCAAAGCTCAGTCGCTTCCTCGTTGCCGTCTTCAAGTTTCTTGAACCACGCCCGGCCCTCGTCTTCAAGTTCCGGTTGCGTCTTCGCTTCTTCGTGGAAATGGACGTAGAGCTTCAAAAGCTCGGCAATCGGATGGGCCCGGACCGCTTCCTCGTCGCCCCATTTTTTATAGGCGACCATCAGTTTACCGAACTGTGTGCCCCAATCTCCGAGGTGGTTGATGCCGACGACGTCATAGCCGTTTTTACGGGCGATTTGGTTGATGGCATTCCCGATTACCGTCGAACGAAGGTGACCCATCGAGAACGGTTTGGCGATGTTCGGTGACGAGAAATCGGTCACGATCGTCTCGTTGCGCGTCGCATGCGTCGCATAGTCCGCTTGTTCATCGAGCACCGTGTTGATGATCTCTTGTGATACGACGTCACGGCTCAAGAAGACATTGACGTATGGGCCGGCCGCCTCGACTTTCGTGAACAACTCGTCGTTCAAGTCGTTGGCGATATCTGTCGCAATCATGACCGGGGCTTTCCGGTAAGCTTTTGCGAGTTGGAAACATGGGAACGCGAGATCCCCGTGTGCCTCATGTTTTGGTTTTTCAATCAATGCTTCAATCTGGTCGAGCGTCAACTCGTCCCCGATGACACGGGACAAGGCTTCCGCATATTTGCGTTCATAACTCATTCTAATTCCTCCTTATTCATTTCTTCATAAAAAAAACGCCCTTTGCACAGATGCAAAGAGACGGGATGGCCCGCGGTACCACTCTTCTTGCCTGCTTGACGCAGACCGCTTTATCGGTGATAACGGGGGTCCCCCGGCTACGCCTACTCAAGTTCGGATAGCATCTCAAAAGTGCGTTTCGCGATGTTTGTCAGCCTAGGCTCTCACCAATCCCTAGGTCGCTTTGTTGACGGAACAATCGTTACTCTCTTTTTCATCGACTTTCGTCTATGTGGTTGAAAAGCAATTTCATTATAGAGGAAATTTCATATAGACTCAATGCTAGAATTCCGCCATTATGATGGATAGGCAGGACTCGGGCGTGATTATGCCGAATCTCCTACCATACATAATTGAATTTTTCCCACATAGGAGGGAACCATGAACCATTTCCGCAAGATGTCCGTCCTTGGTTGGAGTATTTGGAGTATGCTGTTCGGTTTAACGCTCACCTTATTCGCGACAGGCGTGTTGAACATGCCGGCCATCGAGCCGTTACCGTTCATCTTGATCGCGCTGCTCGTCATTATTTTTCAAATGGACTCCATCGAACGGAAAGGCGTCTACTTTACCTTTTCGGAAAGTATCGTCTTAATCATTTTCTTATTCTTCGATTTCGAGACGGCGTTGTTCGTCAACCAAATCGGCCTAATCGTCTTTCAGTTCGTCAACTTGAAACCGCGTGTCGCGTTAAGGCGCTTCCGCTTCACGTATCCGTGGAACGCCATCACGTCGTTTTTGGAAATCGCCATCCCAGCCAGTGTGTACTTGGCGCTCGGCGGTGTGACCGGTCTCGGCTTCTATTCCCAAGACTCGTTCTTACCGCTTGCCGGATTGATCGTTGCCATCATCTTGAACACGGTCGTCCAAAAGTATCAAGTCGGTTGGTGGTTCCGTGTCGACATCCCGGTCCGCGACTTTTTAAGCATCGCATTTTACACGTATATCGTCAGTCTCGTCTTTATTTTGGCGGCCTCACTCTTCCGTGAGACGAACTTGCTCGTCGTCAGCAGTATCGCCGCCGCCCTCACCTTCTTTATTAAACGGCTCATCATCCAGAAAGGGCGACAAGACGCCTTCAAATCATTGATTGAACAATATGATGAGGCAAAAGAAGCCGTGTCGTTGTCGCAAAGCGAGGCGCAAGCCATTGAAGTGTTCCTCAGTCAATGTGAACGACTCAACGAGTACGACGAAGGGTTTGTTGAGTTCAAACTGTTCGACCGTAGCCTTTACTTTGATTTAAAGACGCGCCAGCCGATTGATCGTCACGTCGTCTTCGATATACTCGATGCCACTTACCCGAACGAAGCTTCGGTCGAATATGAGATGCGCTTCGAATGGGATGCCCCGCTGTCGAACGAATTCAATGAAGACTATCATAGCTTCATCTCGGTCCGTTCCGAGGAAATCGAAGGGATTCGCACGTGGCTCGTCATGACGGGTGAGCACGTCTATGGCTATCCGCCCATCATTCAACGCGAGATCGTTAAACTACTCAAATCGTTCAATCGAACGATCAGTCGTTGTCACGAACGCGACCGCCTCTATACCGAAAGCCGGACGGACAGCTTGACGTTGCTTGCCAATGCGCGGGCTTTTTATGAATACGGGATTCAACAAATTTCGGACGGCTCGATGTATCCGATTTCCGTCGCGATGCTCGATATCGACTTCTTCAAAAAAATTAACGATACGCACGGTCACCAAGTCGGAGACAGTGTGCTCCAAGAGTTCGGTCGCCGCATCCGCCAAGTGCTCCGTACCGATGATTTCGCGGCCCGTTACGGCGGCGAGGAGTTCATCTTGCTGTTAAACCGGTGCGATGTGGAGGCCGCCGTTGAGATTGCCGAGCGCATCCGGCAACAAATCGAAAACAAACCGTTCCACGTCGATGGGATTGATATACCCGTCACCGCTTCCATCGGTGTCGATACGATTCAGGCGTTCGGGGACAAACGTCTGGACGATACAATCCGCAACGCCGACCGAGCGCTCTACGTCGGTGGGAAGTACGCCGGACGCAACCGCGTCGCCCATTACAATTTCTTGACGTCCTGACTCGCCCCCGCGTTCATCGCGTGGGGTTTTTTCTATTGACAAACCGCTTCGAAACCTATAGGTTAGGGAACGTGTCTTATAACTATATATCGCGACTTTTTATCAAGAGAGACTGAGGGACTGGCCCAGTGACGTCTCGGCAGCGGGTAACCTGTGCCAAATCCAGCGAGCGGTCTGCTCGAAAGATGAAAAGGGTATTTCTTGTAGAGAGCCTTTTTCGAAGGCTCTCTTTTTTATTTTCATTGAATGAGGTGAATCGATTGGAACAACCAACAGCTAACAAATGGGCCTTGTTGCCTTTGCTCGTCTTCCTCGTCTTCTTTATCGGGGCAGGCATCTACTATGACGACTTTTATAAATTCCCTGTCTTGATTGCGGCCTTGATTGCCGTCATCGTCGCAGCAGTGATGACGAAAGGAAGCGTCACCCAGACCGTCGAACGCGTCGCTCAAGGTGCCGGTAATCCGAGCATCCTGATCATGGTGTTCATCTTCTTGCTCGCCGGCGCGTTTTCGAGCGTCGCCGAAGCGATTGGGGCGATTGATGCGACCGTCAATGCGGCCTTGACGTTATTACCACCCTCGCTCCTATTGAGTGGCCTGTTCGTCATTGCGGCCTTCATCTCGATGGCGATGGGCACGTCGACCGGGACGATTGCGGCGCTGGCGCCAATCGCCCTCGGCATCCATGAGGAAAGCGGCGTCAATATCGCCATCGCGGCAGCGGCCGTCGTCGGCGGTGCCATGTTCGGAGATAACTTGTCGTTCATTTCGGACACGACAATCGCCGCCGTCCGCACCCAGCGGACGAACATGCGCGACAAGTTCCGGACCAACTTTTGGATCGTCTTGCCGGCAGCCGTCATCACGACGATTCTACTCGCCGTCTTATCGAGCGGCGAATCGACCATCGAGCCGGCGGCATTTGAATGGTATAAGCTGATTCCGTACCTTGCGGTCATCGTACTCGCCTTGACGGGCATGAACGTCATCCTCGTCTTGCTCGGCGGGATCGCCTTGACCGGCATCATCGGTCTGTTGGACGGTAGCCTCGCTGTCACCACATACGTCACCGCCATGGCGGACGGCCTGATGGGCATGGCCGAGATTTCACTCCTGACCCTACTCATGGGTGGGCTCGTCGGGCTCATCTCGCACAACGGCGGACTCACGTACTTGCGTGACACGCTCACGTCCCGGATTAAACGTCGGGCCGGTGCCGAGTGGAGCATCGCCGGACTCGTCAGTGCGACGAACGTCGCGACGGCGAACAACACGATTTCGATTCTCGTCGCTGGTCCGCTCGCCGCGAACATCGCCGACGATTATGACATCGAACGTAAAAAATCAGCGAGTGTACTCGATATCTTCTCGTGTGGGGTTCAGGGACTACTACCTTACGGGGCACAGCTTCTCATCGCGGCCGAATTGACGAACACGGCGTCACCGGCGCTCGTGCCGTATATGTTCTATCCGTTCTTGTTGTTCATTTGCGGAGGATTGGCCATCGCCTTTAACTTCCCGCGTTTCAAGAAACGCACTTAACGAAAACGACCTTGTGAGGCAGTCGCTTCACAAGGTCGTTTGTCGTTTCGCTTCGAGTTCACGTTTCAGTTGCTCGTTCCGTTTTCTGAAGGCACGCCGTTTGAGCAGTTCTTCGAGTCCGCGGCTAATCGCCCACAGGACGAACAGCAAGAGGGCGAGCATCGATAATCGAAACGGGCTTTGAATAAACTCTTCCCATTGGTCACCGATCACGGAGAAAATCAAGACGACGAGCAACTTTCCGAACCCGGCCGCCATGATGAACGTCCGGAGCGGCATTTGGATGAGGGCGAGTAAGTACGTAATCAAACTGACTGGAATGAACGGGAGAGAGTAGAGGAACCCGAGCGAAATCGGACTCATATGATTGATGCGTTCGAGCCAGTAGACGCCTTGTTTATGTCGCTCAAGCCACCGCGTCATCGGCTTTCGGAAGACGTAGCGAACCGCTGCAAACACAAGGATCGTCCCGAGCAAACTGCCGACCCAAGACAATAACGTCCCGAGCAAAAATCCGTACGTCGCTGCGTTCGCCGAGATGATGAGGACGAGCGGGAGAAATGGAAAGATGGCTTCTAAGAAAGGTGCCCCGAGTCCTGCCCAAGGCCCGCCCGGAAGTCCTTGCAACCATTCAATCAAGTTTAAAATATATTGTTGGAGTGATGTCAGCATATCTGTTTCCACCTTCAACTTTCGTTATTCCCTTTTTACCCGATTTCGCTCAGGAAGACGCATCCCCCTGCCCACCGCCGTAAAAAAATAAAAAGTATTTGCGAAATCTCCCTGTGATATCTATCATATAATATGGACTTGTGGTTGCAGGCAAGTCCGTTTGTCGAACGACACAACCCAACGTTCGTTTTCCTGCAAAAAACTGAACACAGGGGAGTAACACACATGGAAACAAAACCAATGCGGGTCTTGCTATACTATAAGTACGTCAATATCGAAGACCCAGAAACGCTCACACAAGAGCACCTCAAGTATTGCAAGGACCTCGGCATCAAAGGACGCATCTTGATTTCTTCCGAAGGAATCAACGGGACGTGCTCTGGGACTTGGGAACAGACCGAGCAGTACATGAACGACTTGAAAGCGAACCCGTACTTCAGCGACATCGAGTTCAAAATCGATGAAGTCGAAGAGCATGCGTTCTCGAAAATTTTTGTCCGTCATAAGAAAGAGCTTGTGACGTGGCGCTTTGATGGTGAGTTCGACGTGCCTAAACAGCACGGTGCGTACCTCGAACCGGCAGAATGGAAAGAGATGATGAATCGCGACGATGTCGTCATCCTCGATGTTCGTAACAACTACGAGTACGATCTTGGTCACTTTAAAAACGCGATCAAAATCGATGTAGAGGCTTCTCGTTACATGCCAGATTGGCTCGAAGAGAACAAGGACCTCTACGAAGGGAAAACGTTACTCACGTACTGTACCGGAGGCGTCCGTTGCGAGAAATTTACCGCATATATGCGTGACCAAGGTCACGACAACATTTTCCACCTTAAAGGCGGCGTCGCCATGTACGGCAAAGACGAAGCCACGAAAGGTGAAGACTGGGAAGGCGAGCTTTACGTCTTTGACGAGCGCATCAACGTCCCCGTCAACACGGTCAACCCGTCCGTCGTATCGGAGTGCATGCACTGCGGAACGAAGACGGTCCGCTACGTTAATTGTGCCAACCCGGTGTGTAATGCCCAACACTTCTGTTGTGAAGAGTGTGAGCCGAAACAAATGCGCTCATGCTCGAAAGAGTGCCAGGAGCATCCACGCAACCGCTATATCATCGAGAATATCGCGGACAAACTTCAGGAGACTGAAGGCGTCGTCGGGTAACAAAAATCGACCAGAAAGCATTTCGAGCCTACGCTCGGAATGCTTTTTTTGACAGAAACTTTACGTCTAGCGCCGGACAGAATCGGGTATAGTGTAGATACTATTGTCAGACAGGAAGTGACTCGATTGCTGTTTAACGAACCTTTACTCGCCGCAGTATTGGCCTGGTTTATTGCCCAGGCCGCCAAACTAGTGACTGAACTTATTAAAACACGCGATTTTGAATTAGAAATCATGTTCGCCTCGGGTGGAATGCCGAGCTCCCATAGCTCGACCGTCGTCGCGCTCGCGACCGCAATCGGTCGAGCAGAAGGGATTGACTCGAGTATGTTCGCCCTTGCCCTCATTTTCGCCACGATCGTCATGTACGATGCGACCGGTGTCCGTCAAGCTGTCGGCTTCCAAGCCCGCTTGTTGAACGATTATTTCAAAGGTATCAAACATGAGACGCCGATTTTGAATGAACTTGTCGGTCATACGCCGTACCAAGTCATCGTCGGTGCGTTGCTCGGTCTCGTCGTCGGTCTGTTTTTCCCAATGTAAGCAAATCATCAAATGACTTAGGCATGTCGGTCCCTCTCTAAACTGTCTATCTTTTTGTGAACTTTCACAACAGAGACGGTATAGTAAAAGAGAGGAGGAATCGACATGCCTTTTTTACAGAAATCTTATGAGTCGCTCGACACGCTCGCCGAAGCCATCGGTCAGGCCATCCGTGCTCCGATTACAATCGAAAACCGCCACCATCAGTTACTTGCCTATAGCACCCATCCCGACTCGACCGATCCGGCACGTATCGCGACGATTATCGGCCGCCGTGTCCCGGAAGCGGTCATCGAGGACTTATGGGAAAGCGGGATTCTGCAAGAAGTGATTGACCGGGACGAACCAGTCGTCGTCCCCGCTCGCATGGCTGTCGGACTCGGCGAGCGAGCAGCCGTCGTCATCAAGCAACAAGGTGACGTGCTCGGTTACATTTGGAGTCTGGCCCGAACGACGCCGTTCTCGGAACAAGAGCTCACCGTCCTACAAGAAGGGGCGAACATCGCCAAAAAGCTATTGATGACCATCGCGATGCACGAACGGCGCATCGATGCCGAATTGGAACGGTTCTTTTTGGAAGTGTTGGCCACTCCGGTCTTGTCGCCACCTCAGCGCGACCGCTTGAATGAGCTCGCACCCATCGCCGTCGCTAGCCGCCTAACCGTCATTGAGTGCGTCCAACCGGTCACTCCGCAGCTGGCGGAGCGGTTGTTTTACGTCTTGGCGACCCAACAAGCGATTGAAGTCGTCTTGCACGCCATCGACGGGCAACAGTTGCTCGTCTGGCATTATATGAAATCGGACTTGGCCGAGGAAGAAACGGCGCTCTTGCAGTGGGCCGACCGATTTGAAACGCAACTCCGCGACAAATTCAGCGAAGCAGAGCCGCGCCTCGGCATCAGTCGGCGTTTCTTTGAGAGCGACCTACTCTATGCGGCGATGGAAGAAGCACGACGCGTCACGTCGCTGCGCCGAAAGTTCCCGTATGAGCTCGCGACTTCGCGCACGTTCGAACAGATTGGGATTTATCAGCTCGTTCCGGACTTGGCTCGACGCATCGGACTCCGTCTCGAGACGCACCCGATCATCGAACGCCTCCAGACCTATGACGCCACACATCACACCGAACTCGTCACGACGCTCGAATGGTACTTCTATTTTGATGGGAACGTCAAACGTGTCGCCGCCCATCTTCATATCCATCCGAACACCGTGCTCTACCGGATTCGCCGGATTGAGGAGTTGACGAATATCACGCAAGTGTCCCTCCCCGAACGCGCCGCCGTGTACCTCTCCATCAAGGCCGGTCAATACCGCCAAGATGATTGACGCCTACTTTGTGATTTTTCACAAGGTGGGTGTTCTCTCTTTTAGAATCCATGCTAAAGACAGCGTTTTCGGATGGGTCTATACTAGAGGTGTGAACAAATTGTGTCAGTAGAGAAAGGGGAACTTTACATGAAAATCGGGGTATTGAAAGAGATTAAAAACAACGAAAATCGTGTCGCTTTGACGCCAACGGGGGCAGCCGTATTGACAGAACTTGGACACGACGTCCTCGTCGAGACGGAAGCAGGCGTAGGGAGCGGCTTCACGAACATGGAATATGTCGATGCGGGAGCAACCATCGTCGACACAGCCGCAGGCGTTTGGGAAAACGTCGAATTGGCGTTAAAAGTAAAGGAACCGCAACCGTCGGAATATCGTTATTTCCGTCCTGATTTGACGCTCTTCACTTACTTGCATTTGGCGGCCGAACCAGAACTCACGAAAGCACTCGTCGATTCTGGTGTGACGGCAATCGCCTATGAAACGGTCGAAATCGATCGGACGTTGCCACTCCTCACGCCGATGAGCGAAGTGGCTGGACGGATGGCCGCTCAAATCGGAGCTCAAATCCTTGAAAAACCGCACGGTGGTAAAGGGATTCTCTTATCTGGCCTACCAGGCGTACCACGTGCGAACGTCACCGTCATCGGGGGTGGTGTCGTCGGGATGAACGCGGCCCGAATCGCTATCGGTCTCGGGGCCAACGTCACGATCATGGACATCAGTCCGGCTCGTCTGCGCCAAATCGATGATCAGTTCGGGAACACGATTAACACGCTCATCTCGAATAGCTACAACATCGCCAAACAAGTGGCTGAAAGCGACCTCGTCATCGGGGCCGTCCTCATCCCGGGCGCAAAAGCACCGAAACTCGTCACGAAAGAAATGGTCCAACAAATGTCACCAGGTTCGGTCATCGTCGATGTCGCCATCGACCAAGGCGGAATCTGCGAGACGATCGACCATATCACGACGCATGACGCGCCAACATACGAGCGCTACGGGGTCCAACATTATGCCGTCGCCAACATGCCAGGTGCCGTCCCACGCACGTCGACGCTCGGTTTGACGAACGCGACGATGCCGTATATCGTCGAATGCGCACAAAAAGGGATTTTCCCGGCAATCCGCGGGAACGCAGCCTTGCTCAAAGGATTGAACGTCATCGACGGGACGGTCACGTATGAAGCTGTCGCCCGCGACCTCGGTTATACGTACGTCGCACCTGCCGAAGCCATCACGAAGCAATTACAAGCGTAAACGTAAAGCCGCCAGCAACGATGCTGGCGGCTTTTTTTGATGTCGTCACTCTATAAAAAAACGCTCGAACCGATCGGTTCGAGCGTTTGCACGCTTATGCGTTCTCGACAGCGATGTCCTCGCCGATGATTTTCACTTCCGGTTCAAGCTCAATCTCGAACTTCTCCTTCACCGTCGCCTGGACGTGACGGATGAGCGAGATGTACTCCGTCGCTGTCGCTTCATCGATGTTGACGATGAAGCCAGCGTGTTTGAGCGAGACTTCCGCTCCACCGATCCGCTTCCCTTGCAAGCCGCAGTCTTGAATCAATTTACCGGCGAAGTAGCCAGGCGGTCGTTTGAAGACGCTGCCGCATGATGGATATTCGAGCGGTTGCTTCGATTCGCGCTTGTACGTCAAGTCGTCCATCACGTCTTTAATCGCTTCATAGCCGAGCGGTTCGAGTTCGAACGTCGCTTCGAGCACAATCAAGCCGTCTTTCGAAATCCGGCTCGTCCGGTAGTCGAGATCGAGTTCGTCTTTCGACAGTGTCATGAGTTGCCCTTCAGGTGACAACACGACGGCACTCTTAATGACGTCCTTCGTCTCTCCACCGTAGGCGCCTGCGTTCATATACACGGCGCCACCGACCGTTCCGGGGATGCCGCAGGCGAATTCTAAACCTGATAACTCCTCCGTCAACGCTTGGCGTGAGACGTCGATGATGGCCGCACCGGCTTGGGCGATCAGCTGATTCCCGTCTCGACGAATCGTTTTCAGTTCGTTCAAATTCAAGACGATGCCACGAAGGCCTCCGTCGCGGACAATCAAGTTCGATCCGAAGCCGAGAATCATGAACGGGACGTTCTCGCGATGCGCGAGCTCAAGCACGGCTTGCACTTCTTCATACGTGTGCGGGGCCACGAAATAATCGGCCTGTCCGCCTAATTTTGTATACGTGTGAGCCGACAGCGGTTCATCTTGCTTCACGCGATCGGCCGGAATGATAGTGAGTAGTTGATTTAAAAAGCTCATGCGTTGCCTCAATCCTTTACGTTCTATTTTAAGAGTGCCTCGGTTCGTCAAGATGGAGGCAAACACGGCACTGAATCGTGTCAGTACGAAACACAGTATACAAATCTTTGACAGGAGTGACAAGCATCGTTTTCTTTACAATGAGGGAATTGGTTTATAACAATAACGATGAGGCAACGGCCACCACGATTGGAATTGTAAAGTTATCCCAGTCCCGATATGAAATCGCTTCTGTCAGTGTGGCAATGATTGAAATAATGAATCCATATGTTACCACTTGCCAAAGTGGAATATCATCCCACAAAAATAATAAAAAGAGGACAGCATATGAGCTGAGGAACATGGCCATACTCCCTTGGAATGAGCGCTTCTGCCCGTACAAGTCATACGTCACTGTACCGTACTTCCGTCCGATGAGCGCGGCCAGACCATCTCCCCACGCCAAGACGAGCGATCCCGCCAAAAAGGCGAGCGGCTCCGATTCAAAGAAGAAGTATAGAATCACGAGCAAGGCGATCGGATAATAGACGGTGCCGAGCGATTTCCGTTCGGTCTGGTGGACGGGTGACGGACTCTTATAAAGAAGAAACGCGTTCGCGAACGTGAAAAAAACGAGCGGCACGGCGGCGACGTACCACGTCTCCATTAACCAGACTGCAAGCAGCGACCAATGGCCGACCGCGATATGTACACTTTTACGAATTGTCTCATCCGTCCAGCCGAGGCGTTTGCCAATCTGTTCAAGACCGACGAGGAACACCAGGACAATGACGATGGACAGGATGGAACTGACCCATTCATTCATCGTTGTACCACCTTTATCTACATTTTTTGTACGTTTTCATTATACCTTAATCAAGCGATAGCCTAGCTTCCTTTTCAAACATTTGGTAGAATGAGGTCAAATGACTGTATAGCCAACGAACGAAGGCGGCTATAGAAAGGATGCCTGTATGCGCGACGCAATTTCGATTCAAACTTTGGCTGATTGCCTTCACTATATGCGGGTTGGCGACGTTGACCGGGCCATCTCCCTTTTCCCTGAGGACGTGCGTGAGCATTTCCCGAAAGAGCTTCGTAAAATCCATTTGTTTCATATTGAAAAGAACGGATTGTCAATCAATCAAATCGTCGCTTTGGCGAACACGTTGACGGGAGAACATCTATCCGCGACCACGATTCAAAACTGGACGAAGCGAGAGGTCCGCAAAATCATCGGCGTTCCTCGCGTCGGAAAGAAATACTCGCTCCAACAGGCGGCCATCATCTATTTACTGGATGATTTGAAGCACTTGTTCTCGCTTGAAGAAACGAGTTCCCTTCTCGCGCTCATCTTCAACAATCCTGACCGCGACGAGGACGACCTCATCTCGCCGATCGACTTTTATCGGCTTTATGCCGAATACGCCAAATCGACGAGCCCCATCGAGCTCCTCGACACGCGTGCGAAGCGTTCGATTGAAAAGATGGGTGTCGCCCACCCGAACATCTTGCACGTCCTCAAGCTCTGTCTATACGCCCATCGCGTGACGACCCTCGAGCTCGAGGCGAAACATTACTTGAGCCGCTTCATTTGACCACCGTCGAATGAGGCTTTTTTGTTAGCAAAAAACACCAGTCGCAGTGACTGGTGTTCGTCATATTGGTTACACCGATACCGCGATTGGCATCCGTGATTTGACTGTCAACGTTTTAAGGACAGACAACAACTCGAACATCGAGAGCTGATCGGCCTCTTTCGTCAAACAGAAGCAGTCATCGTCTTGTTTACGGAGTTCCGCAACAAGTTTGCCTGCTTTGTCTCGAACGCTGAACTTGTAACGCTCGACATCGTATTGAATCGTATAGAGACCGCGTTCATAGACGTTGTACTCACACTTTTTCCCGAATAACGAGAATTTGTCCTTCAACTGACCGATCGCTTGTCCGTCGTGGTTCATGACGACCCACTTCTGACAATTCGGGATATACTTCCCGTGAGCGATTTGACGGCCTGACAAGTTGTGCACTTGAACACTGCCCTCCGCGTCGCGGTGAACAGATCCGATCGCATCGTTTGTCTCGTCATAAATGGTCGCTTCGCCTTGCGTAAAGACGCAACCTTTTACATAAATTAATTTGCGCACCGCTTTTCCTCCTAATACGTTCCAACCGTGGATTTGTGTGTGTTTGGTTGGTCTTTCTATGAAACCCCCAAATTGGTACTGTGCGTCGCGTTTTCTCGTTTCAGCGACTACATATTTCATATGACGAAGATGATTATTGCACCGATTCGTGAAAAAGACAACCCCTTTTTCTTCGACACAATCCGCCATTCTGTCAAAGTTGTGAACACGCCTGATATTATCGCTTGAAACCGGCCTGTTTCAACATCTCTTCGAGCTCCGTTCTTGCAATCAGACGAACTTGATTTGGCTCTGCCAATTCGTACGCACTCTCCGTATAAGACGAGTTCGTCACGACCCACCCTTCGTTCACCCCATAGTATGGGACAGACGCTGCGACTTGTTGGACCGCCTCGAGTCCGACCGCTTTTTCATAGCGCTTCGCTTGGACGGCGATTGACCATCCATCCTCTGCCTCAAGCAACAGGTCCGCCCCGAAGTCACGAGACGCCGGCGTCACCGTCACCGTGTAACCGAGGGCGGTGAACACTTCTTCTAAAAACAATTCAAACTCACGACCGTCCATTCGATCGATGCGGTGAATCGTCGACAGACGCATCCGCCAGATGAGCCAGAGCAAGCCGATGCCTAAACACGCGACGATACTCCATATCGGCGCATCTCCCCACCATAATCCGATGGCGATCAACAAGCTGAGTCCCATTCCCTTCACATCCATCGTCCTCTCTATCTGTTCTTGTCTTCACTTTACCGTTTGGAGGCAGGAAAACAAAGGGGGAGCTGTCGAATGTATTGAAGATGTACCCGTGTGACATAGAGAAGGAGGGATCATCGTTAATGGAGAATCAAGGACATCTCCAAAACGAATTGCTGCACGCCTTGCCTTACGGTGTAGCGTTAATTACGACGGACGGGACGATCGTCCAAGCGAACCGGCCGTTCTTAGAGCAATTCCCTGAAGACTTACAAACGCGAACGAACATCTTTCATATGGTCAACCAATCACCGATTACGATGGAACTATCGAGACGGATGGAACAAGGATTGCCTTGGACATACGAGATGCCAACAATCCGCATCCATGCCATCCCGAACGGTGACGTCTATATCTTATCAATTGAACCGCTCCCGCTCGATACGCGCGTGACGGTCCAACATAACGCGTTCGAAGCGATGATGCACACCGAACTCGATATGGCGATGATTATGACCGATGCCAATCTGTTAATCAATCGCTTCAATAAAGGGGCAACCGCGCTGTTCGGCTACGAGCCGCACGAAGTACTCTATGAAATGACCCCGTTCGGTCTGTTCGAATCACGCGAACTGAGCGAAAAGCGGACCCATTATCAAGACGAGACGGAGCGGCTGTTGTCATTCGAACAGATGTTGCGTGTGGCGCTAGACCGTGGCGACCGGGAATGGAAGTTCCAACGAAAAGATCGGACCCATTTCGTCGGAAAACTGTTCATGCATCCGGTCTATGAACAAGATCGCGTCATCGGCTTTTTCTTTTTCGTCTTCGACGTCAGCCCTGAAATCGCCTTGAAAGGCGAATTATTGCATAAAGAACAACGATATCGCATGTTCGCCGAATCGGTCATTGAAGCCGTCCTGTTTCACGAAGGAGGGACCATCTTAGATGCGAACAAGGCGGCCGAGTCGATTTTCCGAATCCCGGCGGAACAGATGGTCGGGCGCCAGACGATTGAATTTATCGCCGAAGGTTACCGAGCTGACGTATTGCGCCGCATCCGGAACCACATCCAAACACCGTACGAGGTCATCGGCCGGCGTGAGGACGGGACGTTCCTCGAGATGGAAGTATATCCGAAGGAAGTGACGTTCCAAGGCCAGACACTCCGTGTCGCCGTCATGCGCGACATTAGCGACCGGAAGAAAGTCGAGCGGATGCTCGAACGGGAGAAGAACGCCATCGCCCGGCAGCGGGACATCATCCAATCGATTTTACAGGCGTCCAATGAAGCGTTCGTTTTGACCGAATCGAACGGCAGCGTCCTGTTTATGAACGTGCACGCCCGTCGCCTGCTCGATTTGCCAGGAATCGCCCCGAACAAGATGCAAGAGCGCATCCCACTCCTGTCGACGTTCCGCCCGCGCGACCGCACCGAGATGTTGAAAAAAATCGACTTGTTGCTCGACGGTTCGGCCCGCGAAGTGTCGATGCGCTTCTCCATCCCACAACCGAACGATCGGGACGAGCAGTATTATGAGATGTACGGGACCGGTATGGATACGAAACGCCAAATCGGCATGGACAGCGGCTTCTTATTCGTGTTCCGCAACCGGACCGAGGAAGAACGGATGGACCAAATCAAAAATGAATTGGTCAGCACCGTCTCGCACGAACTCCGCACCCCACTCTCGTCGCTGTCGGGATATATCGAGCTGATGCTCGCCCGCGACTTGAGTCCCGAGAAGCGCGAGCGTTACTTAAAGACGATGGCGAAAGAAGCGAAGCGTTTGACCGACCTGTTGAACGATTTTCTCGACATTCAGCGCATGGAAGACGGCAACCAAGAGTATAAGAAAGACCATTTCGTCTTGAATGAACTCGTCCGTGACGTCGTCGAACGCTTCCGCGAGACGAGCAACCATTCCATCCATTTCGATGACGCCGATGAAGCGCTCCACCTCGTCGCCGATCAGGACCGCATCGAGCAGGTCATCATCAACTTGCTATCGAACGCCATCAAGTATTCCCCGAACCATCACGAGATTGAGGTGCGGGTGCGCAAAGAACGCAGCCAAGCCCACGTCTCGATTCAAGACTTTGGCATCGGGATTCCGGAGCATGCGTTCGAAGAACTGTTCAAGAAGTTTTATCGTGTCGACAACTCGGATACACGTCAAATCGGCGGGACGGGTCTCGGGCTATCCATCTGTAAGGAAATTATCGAATCGCATGGCGGAAGTATCGAGGTCGAGTCGAGCGTTGGCGTTGGCTCGACATTCACGTTCACGTTGGACTTAGCGGAGGAGACACTATGAACCATTACGCTTTCACCGGTTTTCCTGGCTTTTTAGCCGGCAAGATAATCACACATCTCGCGTCATTACCGAATCAAATCGGGACGATTTACGCGCTCCACCTCCCGACCGAACGTTCCGGGGCACTCGCCTTGAAACAGGAGTTATTGGACACGACATCGTTACGAGACGATCAGCTCGTCCTCGTCGAGGCCGATATCACGTTGCCCGAAGTCGTGATTGACCCGATCATGCGCTCTGTCATCGAGCGTGAAGTGAATTACGTGTTTCACTTGGCGGCCGCTTACGACTTGAGCATCCCGTATGACATCGGGTATCGCATCAACCTGCTCGGGACGAAGCATATCACCTCGCTGGCGAAACGGGCGCCACAGTTGAAACGGTATGTCTACTTCAGCACCGCCTACGTGTCCGGACGCCGCCAAGGGACCGTCTATGAGAACGAGTTATGGCACCGCGTCCGTTTTAAAAACCATTACGAGGCGACGAAGTATGAGGCCGAGGCCATCGTCTCGCGCGAGCTTGGCTCGATGCCGGTGACCATCATCCGTCCGGGCATCGTCATCGGCCACAGTGAGACCGGCGAGACGAAAAAGTTTGACGGGGTCTACTTCGTCTTGAAACTGATGGATCAACTTCGTCAAGCCGCCCCACTCCCGTACATCGGGCGACAAAATATCGAGGTGAACCTCGTTCCCTACGATTACGTCGTCGAGGCGACCGCATATCTCGCCCATGCACCGGTCGGGTTGAAGCGGACATTTCATTTGACCGACCCGTTCCCGCACGGGGCCCGTGAAGTGTATCGCATGATTCATGAAGAGATGTTCGGTCGCCCTCCACGCGGGACGATTCCGCATGCGGTCGCGGAGACCGGATTCTCGGCGTTGCATCTGTCGGAACGTTACGGGGTTCCGCGCGAGCTGCTCGCCTACTTTAAGCATCAAGTCCATTTCGATACGACCCAAACGCTGCGCGCACTGAGCGGCACCGATATCGTCTGTCCGGATTTAAAAGATTATCTGCCGAAAGTCGTCGCCTATTACGAGAAACACAAAAAGCCCTGACCAGGGCTTTTTGTGTTTCATCCGATTAACAATTTCTCTTTTGGATAGCGAATCTTCCGATCCATCTGGCGCGCGACCGTGAACAGAATCGTCAACGAGCCGACACGACCGAGCAACATCATGAACATGATGAGACTTTTGCCCGCATCGTTCAATTCTGTTGTGACTCCGAGCGACAATCCGACCGTCCCGAAGGCCGAGACCGTCTCAAACAAGAGCGCCGTCGCCGGAATATGACCGTTCGTCAAGATGGTCAGTGCGGTAATCAATAAGATAAAGAAGAAACTGGTGATGGCCACGACGTACGCCTTTTTAATTTGAAACGCATCAATCGTCCGCTCCAAGATGACCGTCTCTTTCTTCCCGACGATGAACGCCCACATATCGGCCAAGATGACAGCCACCGTTGTCACTTTAATCCCCGACCCTGTCGAGGCGGCGCCGGCCCCGATATACATAAGAATGATCATGACGCCAATCGAAATCGGCGCCATCGTCGTCAGGTCGATTGTGTTAAAGCCTGCCGTTCGCGTCGTCACCGCTTGGAAGAAAGTGACGTGCATCGCTTCACCGAACGGGCGGCCATACAGCCCACCTTCATTCGACACCCACTCGAACAACATGAGCGAGAACCAGGCGATTCCGTTGACGATGACGAGTGAAGCAATCATGATTTTCGAATGGAGGGCGAGACGTTTCCAACGTTTCACCTCGGTCGCGTCGGCGATGGTCGTAAAACCGAGCCCCCCAATCATGAGCAACACGGCGATGGTGATGACGATGGCCGTGTTCTGCTCGAACTGCATCAAATTATCCGGCCATAGGGCGAATCCGGCATTGTTGAACGCTGACACCGCATGGAAGAACCCGTAGTAAAGCGCCTCACCGAAACGGTACTCACCCGTGCTATACAATTCGACCGTCAAAAACAACATGCCGAGAAACTGGACGATGAGCGTCGTGAAGACGATGTTGCGGACGAGACGCACCGTACCACCGGGTCCCGACAAGTTGAGTGATTCTTGGAGCAAGATGCGCTGCTTTAAACCGATTTTCTTTCCGAGCACACTGAGCAGCATGAGCGCGACCGTCATGAAGCCGAGACCGCCGACTTGAATCAACGCGACGATAACGAGCTCGCCGAACGTATTAAACGAGGTGCCAATATCGATCGTCGATAATCCGGTCACCGTTCCGGCCGACGTCGCGATGAACAGACAGTCAATCCATGACACGGGCTGTGTCTGCGCGAACGGCATATAGAGTAACGTCGCCCCTAAAAAAATGGCGAGCAAAAAGCCTGTCGCGATAAAACGGGCCGGCTTTTCAAACACGAGCCGGTAAAGCGCCTCGATTCGTTTTATGCGCAATTCCCGTACGGTCAATCGATGTCGCATCTCGCTATCTCCTTCAAATCAAGTTTTCTAAGGCTCATATTACTCCTCACGTATAAAATTGCCAACTAGAAAAATGTATCGCTAACTGTTTGCCAGATTTTTTGGTAATATGAGAGATAGACTTTATGAATGTTGAGGAGGTTGAATGAAACCGTGGACCCTAGTACGGTAGATCATTCGCTAACGGATGTCTCGCGAAGGTTGGAGCGTCAGTCACAATGCATGCCCGCCCATCTTTATTTCCAGCTCGAAGAACTGCTACATTGGTCACTTGATCAAGAAGTTGTGAATCAATTGTACGCATTATTAAAAAAATACGACGTGTTAACCGATATAGAGCGTGAAGAACGAAATATCAGCATCCAAATGCTGATTGACGAAAACGGCGCTTAACCATCGGGAACGCATTTGCGGGAGACGAGTTAAGTCTCTCGCTTTTTTTGTCTCCTGATTTTTTTAGAAAGGTGGAAAACATAGACATGGATGTCGTCACGTTAGTAGGACTCATACTTGGGTTCCTCACCCTCGTCGGAGGAATGGTATTGAAAGGAGCCGGGATTGCCCCGCTCATCAACCCGGCAGCACTCGTCATCATTTTTGTCGGGACAGCAGCCGCGGTCAGTATCGCCGTCTCGAAAGAACAACTGCAAAACGTACCAAAGTTATTCGGAATTCTCTTCAAAAAGCAAGAGCTGCCAAGTAAGTCTGGACTGTTGACGCAGTTCGTCGACTTGTCGACACAAGCGCGTAAAGAAGGACTCTTGTCGCTTGAGACCGCGCTCGAACAAGTCGAAGAACCGTTCTTGAAACAAGGCATGATGATGGTCATCGACGGCCAACCGTCCGAGTATATCGCCGAGGTCATGTCGCGCGATATCGAGAACATGGAGCAACGCCACAAAGCGAACTCGGACATCTTCACCCAGGCCGGCACATATGCGCCGACACTCGGAGTTCTCGGAGCCGTCATCGGATTGATTGCGGCCCTAAAGGATTTGTCCGATATCGAAAAACTCGGGCACGCGATTTCAGCCGCGTTCGTCGCGACATTGTTCGGGATTTTCACAGGATACGTGCTCTGGTTCCCGTTCGCCAATAAATTGAAGCAATATTCGAAGAGCGAGGTCATCATCAAAGAGATGATGATTGAAGGGATTCTCTCGATTCAAAGTGGGGAGTCGCCGAAGACGTTAGAAGATAAACTGTCTGTGTATTTGTCTCCAAAGGAGCGAGTCGACTATGAAGCGCAAAAAGAAGCATGACCATGAGGAACATATCCCGGAAGGTTGGTTAATCCCTTACGCCGATTTATTGACGCTCTTGCTCGCCCTCTTCATCGTCTTGTTCGCCTCGAGTAACATCGACCAGACGAAACTCGAGAAAATGTCTCAATCCTTTAATCAAGTGTTCTCCGGCGGGACGAGCGTGTTCCATGCGTCGACCGCCTCGAACAGTGACATCAGCCGCACGAACAAGACGGACACGACGGCGAACCCTCGGACCTATGAGCTCGCCAAACTCGATGAGTTAAAAGAAGAGGTCAACCAATATATCGAAAAAAATGGTCTCGAGAATGAAATCGAGGCCACCATCAACTCGAGCGGTCTCGTTCTGACGATTCAAGATCGCGCCTTATTCAGTATGGGTGAAGCGACGCTCGACCCGGACGCACAAGCAGTCGCCCGTTCAATCAGCGGCATCCTTGAACAGGCCGGCAACCGTGAGATCGTCGTATCAGGTCACACCGATAACATCCCGATCAATACGGCCCGCTTCCCGTCGAACTGGGAACTCAGCTCGGCCCGGGCCACGGCTTTCATGCGCGGACTGTTGACGAACGACGCTTTGAATCCTGGACAATTCACGCTCGCCAGTTACGGAGAGTATCAACCGATTGCGACGAACGACACCGAAGCCGGGCGCTCGAAAAACCGGCGCGTCGAAGTGTTGATTAAACCACTCGTCGATTTATCAGAAGGTTCACCGAAGATGCTTGAGACGATTGTCTTGCCATAAAAAAATCCCACTCTGTCGAGAGTGGGATTTTTCGTTATCGGGTCCATTCGAAGTATTTGCGTGACAAATCCGTGAGCGGGCTATTGAACAAGCGCTTCCGCCAGTAAAGGTCGGCCACTTTTTTCACGGCCTCGCTGCGTGACGGATATGGATACACCATCCGCGACAGTTTGCCGATTTTATCGCCGCGTTGCATCGCATAAACGACAATTTGCATCCAATCCCCGGCGGTCATCCCGACGGCGTGTCCGCCGATGATTTTGCCGTTCTTGCGCGTAATGATTTTGACGAAACCGGTCTCTTGCCGGTCAGCGACGAAGCGGTCGACCTCGGACAGTTTCGCTTCAAACACCTCGACATCGTCACCGTGGCGCTCCCGTGCCTCGGCCTCGGTCATGCCGACATGGAACACTTCCGGGTCCGTGAACGTAATCCACGGCATCTTCGTGTAGTCGACCTTGTTCCATAGTCCGAACAAGGCGTTGGCCACGACCGCCTTGCCTTCCTCGCCGGCCGCATGCGTGAACGGTAATGTCTTGATTGTATCGCCAATCGCAAAGATATGAGGTTGTGACGTGCGGTACGTCGACGTGACGTCGACAAATCCATCTTTGACGTGGACGTGAGCCCGGTCGAGTCGAAGCGCATCGATTCTCGGTTTCCGTCCTGTCGCCACGAGCAGCTTGTCCGCCTCATACGTGACGGTCTCACCAGCGATGTCGCCGGTGACGTGAATGCGTCCCGCGACTTCCGAGACTTGGCTGATGTTGATGCCGATTTTGAGGCGCATCGCCATCTCGAGCTGGGAACGGAGCAGCTTGCTGACCGATTCGTCTTCTCGCGGCAAGAACGTGTCCTGAGCCTCGAGCACGGTCACTTGGGTACCGAGACGGGCGAACGACTGCGCGAGCTCGAGACCGATCGTTCCGGCCCCGATGACGATGATGCTCTCCGGCAGCGTCTCTTCTTCAAACACTTGCTCGTTCGTTAAGTATGGTACGGTGTCCAGGCCGTCAATCGGGGGAACGGTCGGTTGCGATCCGGTCGCGATGACGAACTTCTTCCCAATCAACAAGTCGTCGCCGACTTTCAGTTCATATGGACTTTGGAACGAGGCCTCGCCGATATATACGTCGACCCCTAGTTTTTCAAAGCGCTCTGTGCCGTCGTGATCTTGAATGATGGCACGGGCACGATCGACCCGCGCCTTCGTCGTCTGATAATGAGCTGGCCCGTCAAACTCGGCTCCGAGCACGCGGGCCGCTTGCATCATGCTGTTCGCTTCCTTCGAAGCTGCAATCAACGCCTTCGACGGGATACACCCGACGTGAAGACAGTCACCGCCAAGGTGTTTTTTCTTTTCAATCAAGGCGACTTTCGCGCCTAGATTTGCGGCACCGGCCGCGACCGTCATCCCGGCCGCACCTCCACCGATGACAATCAACTGATAATCCTTCATCTCATCAACCTCCGATATCGTTCACTTACGTCTTGCATCCGTTTCCGGTTCACGCCAAAGTCAGAATGACCGAGTCGTGACGCCGAACGGAAATGAACGTGTCTCGTCTCATCGTCAAATCGAAATTCGACGTCATCTTTGAATCGCATCAGTTTCGTCGTGACGACGTAATGGAGCGTGTCTTCCGTCTCTTCGACGAGCTCGGTCCGAGGCAGTTGTCCCATGACCATTTTGATGGTCTCGATGCTGTGGGCACGATCCCGTCCATACGGAAGCGGGTTCATGCGCAACGCCTCAATGGATGTTTCGGTCGAAACGGCGTTCGGACTGCCTGATAACGGCTTCAATGATTTCGTTGCCATAAAAAAACCTCCCTCATTCTACATACAATTACATGTATCCTGAATTCGGGAGGTTTAACCCTTTTAATGTAGTTCACTCGGGTCGAGTGGCAAGAGAACGGTCACCGTTGTCCCGTGACCGACCTCGCTCTCGATGACGAGTTTGCCTTCATGCGCCTCAATCAACTCTTTGGCGATGGCCAGACCGAGACCGCTGCTGCCTTTCGTCACTTGTGCCTGATAAAACATTTCCGTGATGCGTTGCAAGTGGTCACGCGAGATACCCGGCCCTTCATCGATGATGGAAATGAACGCGACACGCTCCGATTGCACGAACCGTACCGTCAATGTTCCACCTTCGGGCGAGAAACGGATGGCGTTCTCGAGCAAGTTTAAAAACACTTGCTTCAGCCGGTTCTCATCGAACAGTCCGATCGACTTTTGTGGGTATCGTTCGATGAGCGTGATCTGTTTGTCTTCAAGTGACTGTTTCAATTGAATCGTCACTTTCCTTAGCAGCGACACGAGATCGAGTTCTTGGCGGTACAAGACGAGCCGGCTCTCTTCGATTTTCGTGTAATCGAGCAACTGCTCGACGAGGCCGATCATCCGCTCCGTCTCCGAATGGATGATGCTCAACCCAAGTTCGGTCTCGTCCGACACTTTCTCGTCGCCGCCCCGAATCGTCTCGGTCCACCCTTTGATGGACGTGAGCGGTGTCCGCAGTTCGTGCGACACGTTGGATAAAAACTCGTTTCGCGTCGACTGGTGCTGTTGCACTTTCGCGCCTAAATACGTCAGCGTCCGGGCCAGTGCCCCGAGCTCGTGTTTTTCGTTTGAATACACTTCGACGTCGAAATCGCCTTGTGCCATCTCATCGGCCGTCTCGATGATGTCACGGATCGGTCGCACGAAGCGGTCCGCGATTCGAATGACGGCATAGAGGGCGATCAACCAAATCAAGACGCCAATCATGACGACGGCCATCCAAATCTCACGAATCAACGTATCCAGGTCGGCGAGCGGTCGCGTGAAGCTGATGGCGAACTCACTCGTCTCTTCTGTGATAATTGGACTCGTCACCGATAAGTAATGATTGCCGTCGGCATCGTAGTCTTGGACGACGGATTCGCCGCGGGCGAGATCTTGCAACTGTTCGGGCGAGAAGGCCGCCTGTTGGGCCCGCTGTCCCGTCGTCTTGATGATTTGACCGGTCCGGTCGACAATCGTCAAATCGGTACCGGGATAGCCGAACGTTCGAACGAGCACCGAGAACGCGCTCGGTGTCTCAAAGCCGACTTGGGCCTGTGGATAGAGATAGGCGCTCGTCGTCGCATGGCTAAGTAAGGCCTCTGATTCATATTCATAGTAATAGCGGTACGTCCCGTAAGATAAGACGCTCACGAGTAAGACGAGCACGAGCGTCATGACGAGCATAATCCGAATGACGAGCTGTTGCTTCATCCGTCATGTCTCCGCCACTTGTATCCGTGCCCCCACAGCGTCTCGATATAGGCCGGGTGGCTCGGGTCGTCTTCAATCTTTTGACGGAGACGACGAATGTTGACGTCGACCGTCTTTCGGTCGCCAAAGTAATTGATGCCCCAGACGGCGTCCAACAGCGCGTCACGTGACAGCACGACTTCCTCGTTTTGGACGAGGTGACAAATCAAATCGTACTCGGTCGGGGTCAAATCGATGGACTGCCCATACTTCGTCACTTGCTTCGCGGCCAAATCGATGGCGAACGGTCCTGACTTCAACCGTTTCTTCTCTTTCCGTTTCACTTTCTCGACGCGGCGCAGGAGTGCTTGAATTCGCGCGACGAGCTCACCTGGGCTGAACGGTTTGGCGATGTAATCATCTGCCCCTCTGCCGAGTCCTTCAATCTTATCTTCTTCGAGCGTACGCGCCGTCAGCATGATGATGCCGACGTTCTCATCTAAGTCACGGATGGCGGCGCATGCCTCGAATCCATCCATCTCAGGCATCATCACGTCGAGCAACACGACATCGAACGGTTCACGGTCGAACGCTGTGACCGCCTCACGTCCGTTCGTCGCCTCAAAGACATCAAATCCGGCCCGCTTTAAATTAACGATGATAAAGCTGCGAATCGCATGCTCATCTTCGGCTACTAATATTCGATTCATATATCCACCTCTTCTGATGTTCACTACTCTACATTATAGTTACGTTTTTGCGACAAGGTTGTCAATTGACCTCAAATCGTATTAGGATGGAGTCATTAGATTCTGAAGGAGGACTCCTTACCATTATGAGTTATAAGATGATTGTTTTAGATATGGACGATACGCTCCTCACGAGCGACCATACGATTTCCGCCAAAACGAAAGCGGCCTTGTTGGATGTACAAGAACGCGGACATAAGGTCGTGCTCGCGAGCGGTCGCCCGACATATGCGATGTGGGATGCCGCACGTGAACTCGAGCTCGCCAAATACGGTAGCTATATTCTCTCATTCAATGGTGCCTCAATCATCAATTGTGAGACGAATGAAGAAATCTTCTCAAGTACGTTGCTTCCGGAAACGGTCGCCCATCTCCATGATATCAGTGTCCGGGAAGAAATCGCGATTCATACGTACATCGGTAACGAAATCGTAACCGATCAACCGAACCCGTATACCGATATCGAAGGGGAATTGACGGGCATGCCGGTCATCCATGTCCCTGACTTCAAAGAAGCGGTCACGACGCCGGTCGTCAAGTGTCTCATGCTCGGGGACGGCGACACGCTCGCTCCAATCGAAACGAAATTGCAAGTCGAACTCGAAGGGAAACTCGCGGTCGCACGGTCGAAGCCGTTTTTCCTCGAGTTCACAGAAGCGGGTGTGACGAAAGGGACGAGCCTTGCCTTCCTCGCCGACCACGTCGGAATCGAACAGGCCCACGTCATCGCTTGTGGTGACGGGAACAATGATTTGACGATGATTGAATGGGCCGGCCTCGGTGTCGCCATGGGCAATGCCAACACGACGGTCAAAGGCAAAGCCGACTTCATCACGAAATCAAACAATGAAGACGGCATCGCCCACGTGATTGAAACATTCATGGGAACGGTTCTCGTCGATAAGTGAACAAACTGGATTGAACCAAGGAGGAATTACGATGAATAAAGGATTGAAACGAGCAGGACTTGGACTGGTCGGTACGGCTGTCGCCGGTGCCGCCTATGTATTTTTGTCCCCGAAACCGACCTCACGTCTCGTTAAGACCTCATTTGCCGGCGGGAACGAAGTCGCCATCAAAGGATTTGAGGAAGTCGTTCAAAAAACGTCGGTCCGGAAAGATATCGATTACCATTCGGCTTATGAGAACGGGACGTTCGACTTGATTCGCTATGAAGGCGACAAACAAATCGTTCCGACCATCTTTTGGGTGCACGGCGGTTCGTTCGTCGGTGGTGACAAAGCCGACGTCTTCAAATATGCGACCTCGATTGCGAGCAACGGCTATAACGTCGTCAGCGTCAACTACGCCCTCGCCCCAGACGTCACGTATCCCGTCCCGCTCCAGCAGCTTGAAGAAGCCTACACGTATATCGCGGAAAACAATGATCGTTTCCGACTCGACCTCGACCGTGTCTTTTTTGCGGGTGATTCGAACGGTGCCCAACTCGTCGCTCAGTTCGTCGGGATTCAATTGAACGACGACTATGCGCCATCGGCCGAAGTGAATCAAGTCGTACCGAAACCGTCCATCCTCGGCACGATTCTCATGTCGGGTCCTTATGACTTGAAACGAAGCATCATCGAGTCATCGAAGGCGGTCAGTCGCTTCTTGTTCAAACGAATCGGTTGGGCTTACTTCGGAACGTACAACTGGGAGGACTTGCCGGTCGTCGCGGAAGCGTCGCCGCTCGTGAACATCCCGGCCACGTTCGTGCCGACGTTCATCACCGATGGCAACACCGGTTCGTTCGAGACGCAAGCGAAAGAGTTCGCGACGATCCTCGCTGGTCGAGCGGACGTCACAAGCGTCTTTTATGACCGAAACGAGCACACACTCGGCCACGACTACCATTTTGAAATGGATAAACCGGCAGCCAGTGCAACGTATCGCCGTCTCATCGCATTCTTGCGTGAAACGACGCGCTAACAAATAATCCCCGCCCATCATAGGGCGGGGATTATTTTTGTCAGTTGAGCAAGCGAAGAGCGCGGCCGATCAACTCATGCCGTGACGGCGACGTCTCACGTAACGCGTGCAACCGTTCCGTCAGCGCCTGTCGAAGCGCATCGGACCCGACGAGTTCCAAGCATTCGATGTGGAGCAGCCAGGCGTCGGGATGATTCGCAAGAATCGTTGGTACGAGACCATCAATCGATTCCCCTTGCTCCCGCATATTGCGGACCTGATTGAACATCGGGTCATCGTTCGTCCATACACGAGCGTCACGTTCGATGTGTACCGGCTTTTCAATCATCACAAGCTCTTCTACCTCGGTACCCGGGAAAATCGACGGGAGGGTGTCTTGTCTCACTTCGAGTGTCTCCAATGTGATTTGTCGGTCTTCAATCGTGACGACGACGTCTTCGAGATGCAACGCCTCTGTCGTCTCCTTGACGAGTTGACCGTCCAATCGAATGCCCGCTGTCGCCAACGCGTCTTGAAGCGGTCCATCGAGCACGAGCAGGCCGTGATTGTGCAAGTTCGTCAATTGACCGTGATTGACGTTCACACAGTCGTCCCATTGGACGAGGGCATGCGCCCCGGAGCGTGTCACGTGACGAATCACACCGACGCGGTCCGTCCCGTCCTCCAGGCGGACGGTCGATTGACTGCCTGACGCGAGCGCCTTGTCGAGCGAGGCGACCCCGCCCTGGTTGACCGCCATCCGTGCCTCGAGTTCGTCGAGCGCGTCCTTTAACGCCTCAAAGTCTGGGATGACGAACAACTCGCGTTGCATATTCGTCACGTCTTGTTTCGTCTCTAGGGCGTGCTCCAAATTGAACGGATGTTTCGTGACAGCGTCTGTCAAACAGTGACGGCTCTCTCCAACCGAGGAAAGCAGCCCCGCCCCGTAGATGAGCGGATTGTCCACGTCACCGATGAGGCCGAACTCGACCGTCCACCAAAAGATGCGGGCGACTTGTTGGGCTTCCGAGAAGCCGGTCACTTTTGCTTTGGCCGCATGGACCGCCGCTTCCGCCGCCGCGATGTCCTCGTCCGTCGAGTTCGCGTTTTCTTTGACGACGGTCAAGCGTTTCAAGGCGGCGAACGAGGCATGCTCTTCCCGATTCATGAACGCCCTCGCCCCGAGTTGGCCGAACCTCTTCACAATCTGTGAAAATTCAGGATCCATCAACATCGGCGCATGACCGGCCGCCTCATGGATGATATCCGGCGCCGGACTGTACAAGATATTCTCGACTTTTCGGATATCGGTCGCGACCGGTAACATCCCGTTCCCTTGGAAGTCAAAAAACGCGACGCCTGGAATGAGCCCATCGACCGCAACCGTCGACCAACCGGCCGACCGCATCTCTTCGGTCATCTGTTCGACGTTCGGGAGACGCTCCGGTCCCATCCCTGTCTTCTTCAACCCTTCGATGTAAAACGGATGGGCCTTCCCTTCGAGCGTATGCAAATTCAGTCGCAGGACGAAGCGCCAGACAGCATGATCGGTCGGCGTGTACTCGTCGTAGAACTGTGGCGAAATATGTGGGGCCAAATGGCGTGGGATGATTTGTGTGAGCATGATGATTTCCTCCTTTAGTTGACTGAACGTAAAAAAAGTCCCTATCGATTGACTCGATAGGGACGACGATGCCGCGGTACCACCCTGATTACTAGACGAACGTCTAGTCACTCTACTCCGATAACGGGGGACCGCTCACATGTGAGAGCTCGCGAACTGTAATTCGATCCATCCTATGGGCGTGTTCGCAGCACCACACGCTCTCTGGGCCAGGGAAGATGTCTCTACTTCGGTTCGGTCATTGCTTTTATACTGTTATACAGTTATGCTTCTATGCACATTCGCTTTTAAGCGCTAAAGCATCTTGTTGCTAGTAACAATAACAGACGATTCAGACGCCGTCAACAAAAAAACAGTCCGCATCTGCGAACTGTCATAAACACCAATCGATTTCAGGCTGTCCCCACTCGCTCAACTTCGCGTTCACTTGCGAGAACGGCTTCGATCCGAAAAACCCGCGATGTGATGAGAGTGGACTCGGATGGACCGACGTCAAGACGGCGTGTTGCGGACCAATCCATTTCTGTTTCTTTTTCGCATCGTTGCCCCATAGGATGAACACGAGCGGCTCTTCCCGTTGCCCGAGTCGCTCGATGATGGAGTCGGTGAATTGTTCCCATCCCTGTCCCCGATGCGAGCCGGCTTTGCCCGCTTCGACCGTGAGCGCCGTGTTGAGGAGCAGCACGCCTTGGCGGGCCCACTTCTCTAAATTGCCGGTCTTCGGCACGTCACACCCGATATCGTCATGCAATTCTTGAAAGATATTGCGTAGTGACGGCGGGAAGCGGACACCGTCTTGGACCGAGAAGCTGAGCCCGTGCGCTTGGTTCGGCCCATGGTATGGATCTTGTCCGAGAATGACGCATTTGACGTCCTTGAACTTCGTATAGACGAACGCATTCCAAATGTCTTCGCGGGCCGGATACACGGTCGAGGTCGCGTACGCCTCATCGACGAACGCTTTCAAGTCGGTAAAATAAGGCTCGGCCATCTCGGCTGCAATGATGTCGCTCCAATCGCCGAGCAGGCGATTGGATAACTGTTCTCCCATAATCCTCTCCCCTTTCCGTCTTATCATACCCGAATCGACGGCACACAAAAAGACGAGCCCGCTTGGACTCGTCTTAAAGATTATACCGTGACCGCGCCTGCGACTTCTTTCGCAAGTGCTTCGGCTTTCGCTTTTGCGTCAGCAACGATTTCTTCGATTTTGTCTGGGTATTGGTTCATCCCTTCAACTGGAAGTGTCGTCACTTCTGTCACGCCTACGAATGCGAGGGCTTGACGAAGGTATGCGTCTGCGAAGTTGAGGTCTGTACCTGTGTAGATGCCACCCGTACCTTGGATGTGAATCGCTTGTTTGTTCTCGAGAAGGCCGACTGGACCTTGTTCTGTGTAACGGAACGTTTTACCAGCAGTCAATACGCTGTCGAGGAACATTTTCATGCGGGCTGGGAAGAAGAAGTTCCACATTGGTGTCGCGAACACGTACATGTCAGCTTCCATGAACTTCTCGAGCATACCGCTCATCGTTGCGACTTTAGCCGCTTCGATCTCAGTGAGTGCCTCACCTGAAGCGAATTTGCCCCATGCGCTGAGGACGTCGCCGTCGATTTCTTGAACATCGACATCGTAAAGTTCGATCGCTTCGACTTCGAGTGCCGGGTTCTCGTTCGTGAGTGTCGTCATGAACGTTTCTGCGACTTGTTTGCTGTATGACAATTCAGTTGGTTTCGGGTTAGCCGATACGTATAATACCTTTTTCATAAATGGTTTCCTCCATAAGCGTAATCTCTATTTTTGTAACAACAGTTAGAACTATACCATCTGTATATCTCACAGTCAATTAGTTTAACTTCAAGATAAATGATAAAAAAACAGGCAGGCGTCATTTGCCTGCCGCGTTATAACCGACCCGTTTCAATAAATCGATCAATTGTTCCGTCTCTTGGTCGCTAAGTGGACCGTAGATGTCTTTAAAAATCTCGATATGCTCTGGATAGACGACGTCCATCAAGCGCTTGCCTTCCTCTGTCAACGAGGCGTATGTGACGCGCCGGTCAGACGGGCAAGCCACACGCTCGATCAAGCCACGTTTCTCAAGCTTATCGATCACGTACGTGACACTGCCGCTCGTAATCAAAATTTGGTCCCCGATTTGCTGGAGCGGGGTATCCCCTCGTTTATACAAGACCGATAAAACACCGAACTCTGTTGAATTCAATTGGTGGCGTCGTAAATCGTCTTTCACACGGTCACTGATTGCGTCCATCGCCCGTGCCAAAACGATCCATGCCTTCAATTCGAGTGATTCAATCATGTCGGTTTCACCTCAATTCGTTCATCATTTACCTTTAGTATAGCAGGACATGAGCAGTATACGGTGGGAAAAACGCTTCGTCAAGAAACTTCTTCATTGTCGCTCTTGTCCGAAACGTATAGAATGGAATTATTGCGATTTTTAGAAAGGATGGACGGTATGCGCGAGTATTATGAAATTTCATTGACGATTAAAGAAGCTTATTTAAGTACGGTCATCGAGTTGTTGAACCGGGAAGGGATTGCCCCTGATTATGCGCTTGAAAAAGAAGGCGCGGTCTTTTTACTATTCAACCACTTGCCATGGCCGAACGTCACACGCGAGCCTCATGCGGTCGAACGGTTCTTATTGACGTTGTCACGCGAGGACTACTTGTTCGTCAAAACGAAACGCAAGTCTCCCGTCCCTGACCACGAACCGGTCGCCTGTATGGGCGCGTTCGACTCCCCGTTCCATGAGCATTTGAAGATTGAACTCGCCGTCGATGAATCGGATGCGAGCCACCTGGATATGTCGGCGTTCCGCCATTACTGAACAACACGTCTGTGTTGTTTTTTTATGACTAGACCGACGCGCAGACGGGAATAGATGACAATATCTGAATGTGAAAAGGGGAATGTATTTTGATGGATACAGTCATGTTAATCGTCAACCCGTCGTCCGGGAAAGAGTTAGGGAAAGAACACGCCGCGGCTGCGGAGGAAGTGTTACGCGAGCGTTACGGCAACGTTGATGTCCGATTCACCGAAAAAGCTGACGATGCCACCCATTTTGCGAAAGAAGCGGCAGCGAAACAATATAAAGCCGTCATCGCGATGGGCGGCGACGGGACGTTGAATGAGGCGGTCACCGGTCTCGCCGAAGCCGATCATCGCCCAGATTTCGGCATCATCCCGCTCGGTACCGTCAACGACCTCGCACGCGCGCTCGGTGTCCCAAGCGACCCTGCCGAGGCGATTGACGCCCTCAAAACAGCACAACCGACGCCGATGGATATCGGGAAATACGAGAACGGCTACTTCATGAACGTCATCGCCATCGGCCTGATCGCCGAAGCTGTCGACGAGGTCAGTGTCGAAGAGAAGACAAAATGGGGTCCGTTCGCCTACTTGATTGAAGGCATCAAAGCGTTCCGTGAACATAGCCCGTACGCCTTGTCGGTCCAAGCTGAGGAGCATACGTTTGACGGCGATGCTTATTTGGTCGTCATCGCCCTTACGAACTCGGTCGGTGGCTTTGAAAACTTTGAACCAGACGCTGAACTGAACGACGGATTACTTCATGTCTATCTGTTTGAAAATCTCGGCTTTAAAGATGCCATCCAACTCGCGCCGGCCCTCTTTACCGGCAAGTTGAAAGAGACGGACAGCGTCACGTCCTTTACGACGAAACGGGTCCATGTCGACTCGCCCGAATCGCTTCCGGTCAACGCCGATGGTGATACGGGTGGGAAACTCCCGCTCACGTTCGAGGTCCTCCCGAGCCACCTTAACGTCTTGAAGCCGACTCAGTAAAAACGAGGATTTTTTCAGTTCGAGGGCGAAACATATGCCTGAAAGGAGGGGACTCGATGTCGATTTCGCTCGTCTCATTGCAGGAACCGTTCGACGCCATCGTCACGACGTTCAATCGCTGGAATAACGATCCTGCCATCGTCCATTTGATTCGTCCGGCCCGATCCGAAGCGGAACTCGTCGCTGAACATCACATGACGGTCGCAGATTTGACGGAACGACTGGACACGCACGATATATTCTTAATTTACGACGATGACCGGCTCGTCGGCGAAGTGAATGTCATGTATGACGCCCCGCACTTATATGATAAAGAACCAGGCAGTGCCTGGCTCGGTCTCGTCATCGGCGAACAGACCGGTCGCGGGAAAGGTGTCGGCACCGCAGCCCTCACCTTGCTGGCCGACCGGCTCCGTGCCCAAGGTGTGCCACGGATTGAGCTCGGTGTGTTCGGATTCAACGAAGCGGCGCATCGCCTGTATCAAAAACTCGGTTATCACGAAATCGCCCGCATCGATGCGTTCACGTATTGGAACGGTCAGTTTTGGCCAGATATCCGGATGGAAAAACGATTGGATTGAATAAGGCCTTCCTCGCTACGAGGAAGGCCTTTCATCAGTTATTTAAATTCTCGATTTCGACGACGCGGAACCCTTTTTGTTCGAGTTTGGCGACAATCTTGTCTTTCGTCTTCTCGTCACAGTCCGGCGGCAACGTGATCAACACGCGACGCAACACCTTACTCTTCGCATCGAGCGTCATCAGACTGGCAATCGATGAATATTTACTGATGACTTTCGTGATTTTTTCAAGCGCCCCCGCCTGCTCACTAAGTGCAATCGTGACGACATAGCTTCCCGTGTCACGGCTCCATGCTTCTTCGAGCATGCCGAGCATCTTCCCGTGCGGCAAAATCCCGTAAAACTCGTTGCTCTCGTCTTTCAAGACCGCGATATACGGAAGTTCTTTAATCGAGAAGAAGACTTTGAAAAAGCCGTCCGACTCGTGGACGTACTTTTGCGTGTTCTTGATGAGTTCCATGACGTTATCGTCAAGGCTCGCCCCACTCATCCCGTGGCGATAAATATGCATCTTATAGATATTACCGCGGAAAAACGTTCCCGTCTCATCGAGCACAGGGACACAACGGTAGCCTGTCTTTTCGAGCGTGTCGAGCGCCTCGCGCAATGTCGCCTTTTCACTGATTGTGACGACATCTTTCTTCGGAATGCATAAGCTATGCACTAACATGCGGTTTTCCTCCTAGCCAAATTGAAAGTGGTCTACACCCTATTCATTACTATTCCCTAAATACGATTGAAATCCTGCCATCATTTTTTGAAACTTATTCGAGCTTGAATGCGACCTCGGGATTTGTCGTAGCGCCAAAAAGTCGTTATAGTGAAACTATCCAAACAGACAAAGGGGATTGAACGACTATGACGATGAAAAAAGCTTTAACAATCGCTGGCTCGGATACGAGTGGCGGTGCAGGTATCCAAGCTGACTTGAAAACGATGGAAGAGCTCGGTGTTTACGGCATGACCGCCCTCACGGTCATCGTGGCTCAAGACCCGCATAACGCGTGGCACCACGAAGTGTTCCCAATCGACACGACATTGATTGAGAAACAGATTGATACGGTCCTCGCTGGAATCGGTGTCGATGCCGTCAAGACAGGGATGCTCCCGACTCCAGAGATTATCGAGCTCGCAGCACGTAAAATCAAAGAGTACGGCATTCAAAACGCGGTCGTCGACCCGGTCATGGCATGTAAAGGCGCCGACGAAATCCTCAATCCGGACGTCGCGGTCGCCATGCGCAAACATCTCGTGCCGGTCGCGAAGATTATCACACCGAACTTGTTCGAGGCACGTATGCTCGCTGGACTCGATAAGACACCTTCGACAATGGATGAGATTAAAGAGGCGGCTCGCTTGATTCATGAGCTCGGCGCTGAAATCGTCATCGTCAAAGTCGGCGGCAAGCTCGGTTTCGACACGGCGTTCGATGTACTTTACGACGGCAACGAATATCGTCTCCTCGAGAGCGAGAAAATCGACCCTGCTTTCACACACGGCGGCGGTTGCACATTCTCGTCAGCCATCGCGGCGTCGCTCGCGAACGGTCACTCGGTCGACGAGGCCATCACGATCGGAAAAGAGTTCATCACAGAAGCGGTCCGTCACTCGTTCCGCCTCAACCAATACGTTGGGCCAACGAACCATACCGGTTACCGCAAAAAACTAGCAACACAATCATAACGGGTGGCCCGGGACGCATGTCTCGGGTCATCGTTTCCATTGGAGGGAACCGCGTGAAATCGATTCAACCTACAACCATCCAGACTTATTTGGACGCGCACGTATCCATGCCGCTCTATGTCCATGTCGAGACGACGAACGGCGCGTATGCCACGCATAACGACCCTGATTTTCATAACGCCGGGATGTTCATCCGCAACGTCGTCATCGAATACAGCATTGGCCAAATTAAAGGCGAGGGGCCATATCGGGTCGGCCTGAAACTCGACCACGGTTGGCTGTACGTCGAAGGCTTGACCGACTATGAGCAGCACGGAGACCAGCTCCTGCTCGCCGGTCATGACCGCCTTGGTCGCCTCGCCTGCGCCTTACATTTAGACATCAAACCACTCCCACAAGGAGCCTCGGAGGTGGAAAGCCAATGAATGGACCGTTACTCGTTATTTTTCCGCATCCCGATGATGAAGCGTTCAGCTCGGCCGGGACGATTATCCAACATCATAAAAACGGCTTCCCGGTCACGTACGTCTGCCTGACGCTCGGTGAGATGGGCCGCAACATGGGCTCGCCAATTTTCACGACGCGTGAAGAGTTGCCGAAGATTCGCAAACATGAGCTCGAGGCAGCGTGTGCTGTCATGGGCATCGATGACCTCCGCATGTGGGGACTCCGCGACAAGACCGTCGAATTTGAAGACGAAGCGGAACTGGCGGCACGGTTCAGTGCCTTGATCGAGGAAGTACAGCCGGCCCGCGTCATCTCCTTCTATCCGGGATACGCCGTCCACCCCGATCACGAGGCAACGGCACGTGCCGTCGTCCGAGCGTTGCAAGACATCGATGCATCGAAGCGTCCTGAATTTTTAGGGGTCGCGTTCGACCATCGCACCGACGCCGAACTCGGAAAACCGCATGTCATCATCGAAGTCGCTCAAGAGAGCGCAGCGAAGCGTGAGGCGTTGCTCGCCCACCGTTCTCAGACGGAAGGCCTGTTACGCGCCATCGACAACGCAGAAAACGCCCACGTCATGGAGTTACTCCAACGTGAGCGCTTCTATCACTATCCGTTCTCATGATTCATAGGCGAGGCGGGTCACGTACAATAATGTACCGACAGCCCCTAAGCCGATTAACGTTCCCAATACGACAACGACATGTTCCATGTTCTCACCTCTACTTGGTTATACGAACTTGATGGATCATTGGTTTCAAAGCGCATGTGCTGACATGCGCTTTTTTGCTTAGAAGTATAAGAAGTAAATGACAGCTGCCAACGCGATGCGGTAAATCGCGAACGGCGTCAACTTCACTTTGTTGATCAACTTCAAGAAGAACTTGATTGACAACAAGGCGAATAAGAACGCGCTGATGAACCCGACGACGAAGAACGGGAGGGTCGCCATCGTGAAGTACTCCCATTTACTATAAAGCGAGAGCGCACTCGCCCCGAACATGATTGGGACGGCCATGATGAACGTGAAGTCCGCCGCGGCCCGGTGACTCATCCCTAAGAGAACGCCCCCCGAGATGGTCGACCCTGAGCGTGAAAACCCTGGCCAGAGCGAGAAACATTGAATCAAGCCGACTCCGAGCGCTTGTTTATACGAAATCTCATCGAGCGTGGCCGTCGTTTGACGCTTCACGCCTGACAAGTCCGCGGCAATCATGAAGAACGCCCCGATGACGAGCCCAATCAAGACGGTCTTGATTGAGAACAAGTTCTCATCGATGTAGTCTTCAAACAACAGTCCAAGCACGCCTGCCGGGAGCAGCCCGATGAAGATATGTAGCAAGTTCAGTTTCTTTGTCGGCCCGCTGCTACGAATCTCGAGCAATTCCTTCGGATTCAACAACTCCTTGAACCGATTTCGAAATACGACGATGACCGCTAAAATCGAACCGAGCTGAATCACGATTTTAAACGTGTTCGCCACCTCTTGGCCGAGAAAGCTACTCGAGTTGAGCCACAGGTCGTCCACAAGGATCATATGTCCCGTTGACGATACCGGAGCAAACTCGGTCAGTCCTTCGACGACGCCTAACAAAAAGCCAATAAATAATTCATACCATTCCATTGTTTATCTCCTACTCCAGTATTGTTTCTTATCATACACAACTTTAACCTCACCCGCCCTAGGTCTTAAGGCGTAAAAAAGAGGAAGCTTCATGAAGCATCCTCTCTCCGCGCTATGACCGTGACAATCGCTTGATGCACACAAACGGTGATCCCAATGAATAAAAAGGCGGCGAACAGCGTCATGCTTGCCCCGACGGCAAACACGAGACCGAACAGGATGATTCCGCCATGCAACACCATCGAGACGGACGATTCCGTCGTCGCCCGAATCGCAGACGGGACACGGTGGTGCAACGCCCCAAGATAGAGCGGTTCAACGATCCCGATGAGACAGGCCATTCCGACCATCATCACGAGACCGATCGGCCCTGGATACAGACCGAGGATGACAAAGCCGATGCCGATGCCCCAGCCAATCCAGTGCAACCAGCGCTCGGCCGTGGCGAAACGTAACAGCACCGGTGCGACCAACTGTCCTGGTATTTGGATGAGCAGTAGAATCGTTGATAGCATTCCGAACCAATAAAGCGGAAGCGCGACGTCGCGCGCATACAACTGCCAAAACTCATCAATAAAGTTGAACGCACTGAGTGTCACGACAAACAACGACGTCACGATGAACACGCGACGATGCTGCCGGATAAAGCGGAAACCGGCCGCGATGTCTGCCCACATTAAGCGTTCGTCCGATTCGACTCGTCTCGGTTCGACAAGACCGAGGCTGCATGCCGTCGCGATGAACAAACTGACAATCGACAGCACGTAATTCAGCTCGAACGTGTATTCAGTCGCCAACAGACTGCCACTGAGGGCCGCGAGCACGGCTGCGACGATTCCGATGACGTTCAATCGACCGACCGTGCGTTCAAACGTCTCTGTCTTACTCGTTTGTTCAAGCGTCTCATACAGCAATGCATTCTCGGCCCCGCTTCGAAACGCCGCTCCAATGCCCGATAGGCCGATGGCGACGGCAAACCCGACAAACGAGAACGACAACAGTAGAACGATAAACGATAGACATTCCAACCCGACCCCGATCTGCATCAGACGCCGCCGCTCGAATCGGTCGGCGAGGACACCCGTCGGCACTTCAAGCAACACGACGAGGACGGCGTAAAGCATCTCGAGATAAACGACCTCTTGAACCGTGATCGTCCGCGACTCCCAAAACAGACGTTCAATCGTGTAGGCTGGGATGAGCGCATCGAACCAACGGATCCAGCCGAGCAACACGACGTTTCGACCGACTTAGCTAGGTGAACGTGCTCGTTTCATCATCCATCTCCTCCTTACTCACCTATTCCCGCTCACACAAAAAAAGCCACGGAAAAATTCCGTGGCCTGCACATTATTTAAGCAGATTGAGCATCTCGCGATTGAATGCCGGGATATCATCCGGTTGTCGGCTCGTGACGAGCTGTTCTTGGCAGACGACGACTTCTTTGTCCGCATACTTCGCACCAGCGTATTCCATGTCGACTTTAATCGACTTGTAGCCGGTCGCGTCGCGGCCTTCAAGCGTCTTCGCCGTAATCAACAGCTGTGGCCCGTGACAGATGGCGAACACCGGCTTCTTCGCGTCCATGAACGCCTTCGCGAACTGGACGAAGCGCTCGTCTTCGCGCAACAAGTCAGGTGAGAATCCGCCCGGCAAGAGCAGTGCGTCAAAGTCTTCCGGCGATACGTCATCGATGGCTTGATCGATGGTGACCTTCGATTCCCCTTGTTTACCTTCGACCGTGTTACCGGCTTTCTTTTCAATCGTGACAACTTCGTGCCCCGCTTCCACCAATGCGTCGCGTGGACCCGTGAACTCTACGTCTTCAAACATGTCTGTGATTAGCGTTGCTACTTTTGCCATCTTGAAACACTCCCTCATTATTTTTGTGCACATAGGGAGTGTTCCACACCTGCACAGGCGATAAACATTCAGCGAAACTTCGAGACGTACGGATTGTCCCGTTCGAAGAAGCGATACGGATAATCGCGTGCTTCGCCCGTATTCGGGATTCCTACGCGCGGACCGGCCTCGAAGTCGACGGACTCTCCTTCGATGATATAAAGCGGCTCATGTTGGAGTGAATGCCCATATAGGTCCATCGTGATACCGAGCGCTTTCGTCAGCTTGCCCGGTCCGTTCGTCTGATCGAACCGTTTGATGCCAGGCCGGTTTGCTTCAATGATCGCCTGTCCTTCAATCGGCTCGATGGCTCGGATGAGGACGGCTTCCGGCGTACCGACCGGACCGCTCACGACGTTTAAGAGCGTATGCGTATGCATTTGATACGTGTACACATGTCCAGGCATCCCGAACATGACCTCGGTCCGGTTCGTCCGTCTGCCCCCGAAGCTGTGGGCCGCCCGGTCGACGGCACCGAGATACGCTTCAGTCTCGACAATCTTACCAACGATCTGACCGTCGAGATGATTGTGGACGAGATACTGGCCAAGCAAAGAGCGGGCCAATTCAATCGTCGGTTGTTCATAAAATGATGGATCGAGTCGTTTCATCATCATCCCTCCTCCACCTATTTTCGCAAACGTTAGCGCACGGACACAAAAAAGATGCCCTTCGTAGTCAAAGGGAATTCAGGATGGAAGCAGAATGATATGACATACGAGAAAGCGAGGCGAAGAAAGATGGGGTATTTGTTAGAGTTAAGAAAGACAGTCGGGAACAGGCCACTCATCAGTGTCGGCGCGACCGTCCTCGTGATGAACCAACACGGGGAGTTATTGTTCCAACACCGTTCTGATACGTTGGATTGGGGATTGCCCGGGGGATCGATGGAGTTGAATGAGACGTTAGAGGACGTCGCTGCTCGTGAATTGAATGAAGAGACAGGGCTCGTATCCGATGAATTTGAACTCGTCGGAGTCTGTTCGGGGCCTAAGTTTTACTTCAAATATCCGAACGGCGATGAGACGCATAGTGTCATTCACCTCTTCCATGCCAAACAAGTGCAAGGGACGTTAGCCATGACGGATGGCGAAAGTTTGGCCTTGCGGTATTTCTCAAGAGCTGACCTGCCGCTGGACATCGAATCAAGGGCCCAGGCGCTGTTTGACCAGTTCGGGGACACGCTATGGGAACTCGAGAGCTCCTTTGCCTGAGACATTCAAAAACCATCCAGGACATCGGATTGTCCTGGATGGTTTTTTGTAAGTGACCCGATTAAGATGCGATGCGCATCGCCTCACGCTGCTTTCCCAACTTCACGTATCCGAGAATAATCGAGAAGATCGGACTGAGCCAGAGGAAGAAGGCGAACGGTGCGTATTCAAGCACGGGCACGCCGAGCGTTGCCGCGAAGAACGCACCTGACACACCCCACGGGATGAGAGGGTTGATGACCGTGCCACCGTCTTCGAGGGCACGTGACAAGTAGCGCGGGTCGATGCCGCGGTCGATGAACCCTTGTTTGAATGCTTGCCCTGGGAGCAAGATTGACAAATACTGCTCGCCAGCGAGCAAGTTGACCCCAATCGAGCTGAGGACGACCGAGAGCACCGAACTGCCTGGTGACTTCAACCGTTCGAGCAACGCGTCGACAATCGCTTGGAACACGCCGAGTTCCCGGAGCAAGCCACCGAACGCGAGCGCGATCAAGACGAGGCTGACCGACCAGAGCATCGACTCGAGGCCGCCGCGATCGAGCACCGCTGCGATCGTCTCGTTCTCGACGCCCGACTTGAACCCAGCCTGCATGACACCGAACCAGTTCGTGACGTTCCAGTTGCCTTGAACGAAACCAGCTGTCAACACCCCAGCGAACATCCCGACGAGCATCGTCGGCAACACCGGCATGCGACGGAACGCAAGCACCGCGACGAGAACCGGCGCGAGGAGCGTCAACCATGACAAGTTGAACCGTCCGGCGAGTGCCGCCTGCGCTTCAGCGATTTGCGTCGTATCTGCCACTTGACCGCTCCGCCCGAGAAGGGCGAACAAGACGAGCGTGATGAGGACGGCCGGTACGGTCGTCCCCATCATGAACCGGATATGGTCGAACAGTTTGACACCAGCCACAGCCGGCGCGAAGTTCGTCGTATCCGAGAGCGGGCTCATCTTGTCACCGAAGAGGGCACCCGAGACGATGGCCCCGGCTGCGAGCGCCGGAGAGATTCCGAGCGCCATCCCAATCCCGAACAAGGCAACCCCGACCGTACCGACGGTCGTGAAGGCACTACCTGTGAACGACGAGACGATCATCGTGATGAGCAGGACGCTCGGCAAGAACCATTGTGCTGAAATTGTATCTAAACCGATGGAGAGGATCGTCGCCACCGTGCCAGACATCTGCCATACACCAATCAACATCCCGATGAGCAGTAAAATCAAGACCGGCATAATCGCTTCGCGAATCCCGCTGATCATCGCCGCTTCGATTCGTTTGAAATCACGCGTCCGATAATACGCGTAACCCCCTATTAATACCATTGTGCCAAAGATCGCCATATGTGGCGTCGCTTTGGCCAAAAACATCAGTGCGAGCAGGGAAATCCCGCTCATCAGCACGACGAATACAGCCTCTTTTCCTTTCATCTGCATCGACGTCCCCTCCTTTCAGTTCCATTATGTTCTACCTAACCGCTTAAACGCTTTTATGCGCGAAAGTGTTTCAGTGATGTTCTTTACTATACCTGCTTCTCTTTTCCCTGTCAAACGTCTTTTTATGGTAAAGTAAACGCTCGAGGGTGACCTCCGGAGTTCGTAACCTCCTCCGACATCAAAACTAGCGAAAAAGGAAGTGTGCACGTTGCAACACGAAAAAGCATTGGTCGTCTTTAGTGGCGGTCAAGATTCAACCACCTGCCTATTTTGGGCAAAACAACAATTCTCTCATGTGGAAGCGGTGACGTTCGCCTACGGGCAACGCCACGACGCGGAAATCGAGGTCGCAAAAGAGATTGCGGCCGAACTCGATGTCCCGCACCACATCCTCGACTTGTCCTTACTCGGACAACTCACCTCTAACGCGTTGACGAGACACGACCTCGACATCGACAATGCGGACGTCCCAAATACGTTCGTCGATGGACGCAATCACTTATTCTTATCCTTTGCGGCCGTCATGGCCAAACAGCTCGGCATGCATCACATCGTCACCGGTGTATGTGAAACCGACTTCTCAGGTTACCCGGATTGCCGGGACCAGTTCGTCAAGTCCTTGAACGTGACGCTCAACTTGGCGATGGACTATCCGTTCGTCATCGACACGCCGCTCATGTGGCTCGATAAAAAGCAGACGTGGGAACTCGCGGATCAGCTCGGTGCGTTCGAGTACGTCAAAGAGCGGACACTCACGTGCTATAACGGTATCCTCGGATCAGGTTGTGGCGAATGTCCGGCTTGCGTGCTACGTCAAAACGGCCTTTCCGCCTATGAGGAGGTACGCGTATGAAACACGCCCCATTCCTCGCCCCGACGAGTGTCGAAGCCAAACAGGACGGCTCGCTCATCTATTGTCCGCACCGCGTCCAAATCGTCAAAGAAGTGACATTCGACGCCGCTCATCACTTGTTCGATTATGATGGCAAGTGCCGCGCGCTTCATGGCCATACGTATAAATTGCAAATGGGCATTAGCGGCTTTCTCGACAACCGTGGCATGACGCTCGACTTTGGCGACCTGAAAGCTATCTTTAAAGAAGAACTCGAACCATACCTCGACCATCGCTATTTGAATGAGTCGTTACCTTATATGAATACGACCGCCGAAAACATGTGCTACTGGATTTTCGAGCAGCTCGCCAAACACTTGCCTGACGAGCGCGACGTCCGCGTCGAGTTCGTCAAACTGTACGAGACCCCGACGTCATACGCCGAATTCCGCCGCGAATGGTTGGTGGACTGATGAAAATCCCTGTCCTCGAAGTGTTCGGCCCGACGTTCCAAGGGGAAGGCCGCGCCATCGGACAAAAGACGATGTTCGTCCGGACCGCCGGTTGCGATTATCGCTGTTCGTGGTGCGACTCCGCCTTCACGTGGGACGGCTCGGAAAAACCCGACATGCTCACTGCCGACGAGATCATCGAACGGCTCGACGCGCTCGGGATGTACGACTACGTCACCATCTCGGGCGGTAACCCGCTCCTCATCGCCGCGATGAAAGACTTGGTGACGAAACTGAAGGCACGCGGTGTCAAACTCGCCGTCGAGACGCAAGGCAGCCGCTATCAGGACTGGCTGTCTGACATCGACGACGTGACGCTTAGCCCGAAACCACCGTCGTCAGGTATGGCGACCGATTGGGAGAAACTCGACGCCATCGTCGAACGGCTGCGCCCCGAACAGATGACGTTCAAAGTCGCCGTCTTCGATGAGCTCGACCTTGCCTATGCGAAATCGGTCCAGACGCGCTATACGCCGGACGTCATGTACTTATCGGCCGGCAATCCTGAGCCCGGTGCGGACGGTGACATCACCGACGCCCAGCTCCGTCGCTTGAAACAACTATGGGAGGACGTCGCCCGTGACCCGTCATGGCAAAGCGTCCGTGTCCTGCCACAACTGCACACATTACTGTACGCCAACGAACGTGGCGTCTAAGGAGAATAACTATGAGACCAGAAGACTTACAAGACTTGTCGCTCCTCGGACAGAAGAGCGTCCCTTATATTTTTGAATACGCACCGGACGTCCTCGAGGCGTTCCCGAACCGTCACCCGGAGAACGATTACTTCGTGAAATTCAACGCACCAGAATTCACGTCGCTCTGCCCGATCACGAACCAACCAGACTTCGCGACGATTTACATCTCATACATCCCGGACGAGAAGCTCGTCGAATCGAAATCGCTCAAGCTGTACTTGTTCAGCTTCCGCAACCACGGGGACTTCCACGAGAACTGCATCAACGTCATCGGGAAAGACCTCGTCAAATTGATGGAGCCGCGCTATCTCGAAGTGTGGGGCAAGTTCACGCCGCGCGGCGGCATCTCAATCGACCCGTACTACAACTACGGCAAGCCGGGAACAAAATACGAGAAGATGGCCGAGCATCGCCTCTTCAACCACGACTTGTATCCTGAAACGGTCGACAACCGCTAATCGACAAAGAAGTAGGCGCCCGCTCGGCGCCTACTTCTTTTTATAACGATTGAGTTGTCGTTTAATCGGTTCACGGAACACGGTCGCGACGAGCGTCAACACGATTAACACCGCGAGGGCGAGCAAGACCATCTTCACATTCCCGCTCGCGAGACTGCTACCGAGAAAGTTGTTGGCGAACGCCCCTGGAATCATACCGACCGTCGTCGCAAACACGTAAGCAGGGAGTCGCACTTTCGCGAGCCCTGAGGCATAACTGACCAAGTCAAAGTTGACGAGCGGAATCAGGCGTAAGATTAAGACGTAAAAGAACCCGTCCTCTTCGATTTTATGTTGGAGCTTTTCATAGCTGCTCGCTTCGAAATGATGTAAAAAGCGGTCGCCAAAGCGAATCGCCACGTAATACGCGACGAGGGCGCTGAGCGTGGCCCCGATGACTGTATAGACGACACCGGCGAACGTCCCGAACGCCAAGCCACCGGCGACGGATAAGACGGACGTCGGAAACAGGATGAGCGGACGAAACGTGAACAGGACGATATAGACGAGCGGAGCGAGCCAACCGAATTGAACGATATAATCCCGAATCTCCGCCGGTCGCAAATCGATCCATTGATAGAAGAACATCGCCGTCCCGAACACGACCAAGACGATGGCAATCATCCATTGCGTTTTCCACTTGTTCATCGGTCGCCCTCCTCTCTTTCTTTCATCATATCGCCTCGTCTCGAAAAAGTAACGCCTTCCTTTTTTTAGGAGTCGCATTATGGTACGGTTAGAAAAAGCAGAAGGAGGAATCCCTATGTACTTGGCAGATGCCATTAAATTGAAGAGCCTGCTCCATAAGCAGATTGATAAACTATTAGAAGAAATCGAACGCGTCGCATTCATCGAGCTCGAGAAAGACGAGCCACTCCCGACGATTCAATCGCGCTCGCTCGAAGACATCGAAGTCGAACTCGAGTCGATTCGTCGGGACATGCGCCGTCTCGATCGTCTCGTTTATGAGGCCAACTTGAAGACAGTAATTGAGACGCACGACGGGCCGCTCCCGCTCGTCGAGGCCATCGAGTTCGCGATTCAACTGCGGGCTCAGGCTCGCATGTATCAGGAACTATCCGAGCGCCCGAAGCGCGAGTTTCAATACGGCTTTGGTGAAGGGACTGCCATCATCAAGCATGCGCTTTACGATCCCGAGCTATATCGCTTGAAAGCGATTGACGTCGAGAAGCGGGCGAACCGCATCTCAAACGCCATCAACGCGGCCAACTATCGGACGGAGATTGACTTTGACCCAAGTCGTTACATGTGACCTTGGCCCGGTGAGACTCCGGGTCAAGGATTGGCGCCACCACTTGTTCCTACGTTTAGGATGAGCATACGGCCATGGACCAACCAATTACCGATGACCGATGACACATTTACCTGTCACTCGTTCCTAACCAGACTCGATTCAAGTGCGCCGAAAACGCGCCGGGGAACATTCCCTGGCGCGTTTTTCACATATGGTGATTATGATGGTCGTTGTGGTGATGGTGATGCGCGCTCGAGCTGCGTCGCGGTGCCGGCTCGTCGGCAAACTTCTCCCCGTCCAAGATGCCGAGCCGCTTGTATTGGCGGTCGACCCGCTCTTTCGTCTCGTCGCTTACGTGCGAGGAGTCCATGACCAACTGATAGCTACCGAGCGCGACACGGAACGGCTCCATTTGCGTGCGATAGACCGGGAACGATGTCACGTCCCGCAAATAGTCGGCAAGCCGATTTGCCGCTTCGTCACTCGGATGGTCGGCTAGGTCTGAGGCGAACTGTTGCATGTCTTTCAAAAGACTGTTCGTCTTTACTTGATTACCAATCCCTCCGATGACAGCGAACACGATAATACCGATTACTAGGAAAAAGAAAATCGGAAAAATGATTGGCACTCCACTAAAGAATGAATCTCCCATCCCCGTCGACTCGATATATATGTCTTCTCCAAATGCAAACGTATAGACCATGACGTTGCCCCCTTTTTTCTTTAATACGGATGCAGTTCAATTTGGTTTCATGTCCACACAAAAAACCGTGGCATGCGCCACGGCTTCAACGGTCAGTTCAATTGTTTCTCCATCATGATGCGAGGCTCGTTATCCTCTGTATACGCCCCCATGATGTCGTAGCCACACAACAGGTTCAAGATGATGACCCCTTTGTTCGTGTTGCGCGCTTTCGTTCGAATCGAATGGAACCCTTGCGCTTTCACCCATTCAAGTTGCGTGTCCATCAGTTTGCGACCGATGCCATGCTTTTGAAACTCAGGGTGGATACCGCCGGCCCAGCTATAGAAGCGATACGGCTCGGCCTCATAGCCGATTTTGAAGCCGACGAGGCGCTCGTCTGAAAACGCGAGCAACACGAGCGGGTTCGCATGGCGATACAGCCGTTCTTTAAAACGTAGTTGATCGATGTCCCCGTATAACGTCCGATACAGGTTGAAGAATTCCTCTTCAAAGTCTTTGAAATTCGTCGTCACATCTTTCACGATAAATGAACTGGTCGTACTCATCTTTCCATCCCCTTTCGAAATATGGACAAGTTGTTCGTACGCCTGTACCTTTCGCCGTTTACTCCGTTTTTCCTGTCTCGCGCGCAAAAGCGGTCAAACCTTTTTGCTTATATACCCCGAGCGACCGCTTCGGAAGGCTCTTCACCATCCAATTCTTTAAGATGCGCTGCTTGTCTTCCGCCTTCAATCCATAACCGTCCGTCACGACGTGGCGCGCCCGTGTCGTCACATCGTATAACGAGATGGCGGCCGCGACCGAGATATTCAAGCTTTGGACGTAGCCCTGCATCGGAATCAAGTAGTTTCCGTCCGCCTTGGCGAGTGCTCGTTCCGACACGCCGTGATGTTCATTCCCGAACAAGAGCACGGTCGGTTTCGATACATCGATATCCTCGAGCGGCACCGCCTCTTCACTGAGTGCCGTCGCTAGCACTTGATACCCGTCCGCCTTCAACCGATCGATTGCGTCCTCGATGGAAGGGTGTTCGACCACGTCTACCCAACGATCGGCGCTCTTGGCGATAATCGAGTTCGGTTTGAACTTGGCCCGACCCTCGACGACGTGCAACGTCTGCACACCGAACGCGTCCGCCGAGCGGAGCACGGCCGACTGATTGTGGGGATCATCGACCCCTTCCGTCAAAATCGTGATGTGGTTCGTCCGTAACGCCAACACTTCCTGCATCCGTTTGACACGGTCTGGCATCAACATGCTATACAGTAATCGATCTTCTTCTAATAACAGGCCCGACTGCAACAACTCCTCAAGCAAGGCCGCCTGCTCTTCTTTTGATAATGCCGATGTCGTCTGTCTCCATCCCATCGTTCTCGCCCCTTTCAACCTCTAGTATTGTAGCGAGATTCGTTCCGACTGACAAGCTAATGGAGGAACGAGTCAAATTGGGTTCGATTATGAAAATCTATGAAAATTAGGAAAACGGTTGCACAAAGTTATGCAATCGATTACAATTATCTATGCAAGCGATTGCATTGACAGTCGCCATAGACAGATAAAAAGTTCCGCATAGGAAGGAAGCGTATCGCATGAAACAACTCATCTCGTTCGACTTTTGGCAGAAACTCGGCAAGGCCTTAATGGTCGTCATCGCCGTCATGCCGGCCGCAGGTCTTATGATCTCGATCGGTAAATTGATTGGCATGTCAGCCGGAGACGTCAGCATCTTGCTCACGACGGCTCGCATCATTGAAGACCTCGGTTGGGGAATCATCGTCAACTTGCATATCTTGTTCGCAGTCGCCATCGGTGGCTCATGGGCAAAAGACAAGGCCGGTGGTGCCTTCGCTGCACTCATCGCCTTCATCTTGATTAACCGCGTCACAGGTGCCATCTTCGCCGTTAACGGAACGATGCTCCAAGACCCGGAAGCGACTGTCCAGTCTCTCTTCGGAGCTGACCTTGTCGTCGCTGACTACTTCACATCAGTCCTCGGCTCACCAGCCCTCAACATGGGTGTGTTCGTCGGGATTATCGCCGGTTTCCTCGGTGGTGCCCTCTATAACAAGTTCTACAACTTCAACAAATTACCGAACGCCCTCTCGTTCTTCAACGGGAAGCGCTTTGTCCCATTCGTCGTCATTCTCGGTTCGGTCGTTGCCGCTATCGCGTTGTCCATCATTTGGCCGACAATTCAAGGCGCGCTCAACAGCTTTGGTGAATGGATTGCGACATCACGCAACACGGCACCAGTCCTCGCGCCGTTCATCTACGGTGCGCTCGAGCGTCTCCTCTTGCCGTTCGGTTTGCATCACATGCTCACCGTACCGATGAACTACACGGAGCTCGGTGGCACGTATACGATTTTGACAGGTGCGACAGCCGGTTCGGTCGTTGCAGGTCAAGATCCGCTCTGGTTGGCTTGGGTAACGGACCTCGTTAACCTGCGTGCCGCTGGTGATACAGCCGCTTACAACGCATTGCTCGCAGACGTCGTACCGGCCCGCTTCAAAGTCGGTCAAGTCATCTTGTCGTTCGCTGCCTTGATCGGTGCTGCTTACGCGATGTACCGCAACGTTGACGAAGACAAGAAAGCACAATACAAGCCGATGTTCTTGTCGGCTGGTCTCGCCGTCTTCTTGACAGGTGTCACAGAACCAATCGAATTCATGTTCATGTTCGTCGCTCCAGTCCTTTACGTCGTCTATGCACTCATGGCCGGTGCCGCCTTCGCTTTGGCGGATGTCATCGACCTTCGTGTCCACGCATTCGGTGCGATTGAATTGCTCACACGGATCCCGATGATTGTCAAAGCAGGATTGCTCCAAGACTTGATTAACTTCTTCCTCGTGTCAGCGGCCTTCTTCTTCTTGAACTTCGGTGTGTTCAACTTCTTCATCAAGAAGATGAACCTTCCGACGCCTGGTCGCAACGGGAACTACATGGAAGAAACAACTGAGAAATCGAACGTGACCGGCAACGAGCAGGTCATGGGGATTATCGCTCTACTCGGTGGGGAAAATAACATTGAAGACGTCGATGCCTGCATGACGCGTCTGCGTGTCACAGTCAAAGACATGTCGCTCGTTTCAGAAGAGAGTGAATGGAAAAAGAACGGCGCCATGGGTCTCATCTTGAAAGACCGCGGTGTCCAAGCAATCTACGGCCCGAAAGCCGACGTATTGAAGTCTGATATTCAAGACGTCATCGGTGCATAATCAACAGGCCAGCTCGTACGAGTTGGCCTGTTTTTTTCTAAAGGAGGACTATCGTGAATATATTAACGCTGAACTGTCACGCCTGGTTAGAGGACCGTCAACAAGAGAAAATCGACTCGATTGTCGAACGGATCGCGAGCGAGGAATATGACATCATCGCACTGCAAGAAGTGAATCAACATAAAGAAGCCCCGCTCATCGATGGCTTGATTCGAGAGAACAACTTCGCCTATGTGCTCGTCGAGCGTTTAAAAGAACAAGGCGTCGATTACTACATGACGTGGGACTTCGCCCATTACGGCTATGACATCTACGAGGAAGGGGTCGCAATCTTGTCGCGCACTCCGTTCGTGTCGACCGAATCGTTCTTCGTCTCGCAGACGACCGATCCGAACGATTACAAGTCTCGAAAAATCGTTAAGGCGGTCTTGGACGGCTTGGATGCGCCGACGGCAATTTACTCATGTCACCTCGGTTGGTGGCATGACGCCGATGAACCGGTGCGCCATCAGCTCGATGAACTGTTGCGTCGCGTCGAGGACGACGATCGTGCCTTGTTGCTCGGTGACTTCAATAACGACGCGTTCATCCGTGGCGAAGGGTACGACTACTTGATTGAGCACGGCCTCCAAGACCTGTTCCATTTGGCGACCGAGCGTGAAGGTGATGCGACCGTCCAAGGTAAGATTGCCGGCTGGGACGAGAACAAGCAGGCGCTTCGCATCGACTTGATGCTGACGAACGCCCCGATTCACGTCTCGCGTCACGCCGTCGTCTTTGACGGCGAGAACGGTCCTGTCGTTTCCGACCACGCCGGTGTCGAAGCGACCGCGTTCTGGCGCTAATCAGACCCTTTTCTTTCACAATGTGAGAGAAAAGGGTTTTGCTTTTGGCGAAAATTCGGTATGGTTGGAAACGACTGATGTCTAACAACAATCTTTTTGAAAGTAGTGATTCTTTTTGACGACTTCTTCAACGCTCAGTCGGACCGACTGGACGCTCATTTTATCGCTCGCCTTGCTCACGTTCGTGCTCGGGACGAGTGAATTTGTCATCGTCGGGATTTTGCCTGATATCGCCGACGGTCTGTCGATTTCGATTGCCACGGCCGGAACGCTCGTCTCAGCATTTGCCATCACGTTCGCCATCGGGACCCCGCTGACGATGTCATTGACGAGTCATTTGCCGAAACGAAAACTGATGCTCACGCTCACCGCGCTATTCATCGTCTTCAACTTGTTCAGCAGTCTCGCCCCGACGTATGGGACGTTACTCGCGCTCCGGATGATGACCGCCGTCGTGACGGGTGTGCTCATCTCACTCTCCATGCTCGTCGCCAGTGAATCGGTGCCGACCGGGAAGCGCGGGATTGCCGTCTCGTTCATCTTCGGTGGCTTCACGATGGCAAACGTGTTCGGAGTCCCGCTCGGCACGTTCATCGGGCAACGGACCGGATGGGAAACGACATTCTTGTTGACGACCGCGTTAGGCGTCGTCGCCTTCTTTGCCGTCTATCGTGTCGTCCCGAACCAGTTGACGAGCGTCAAGACGTCGATTGCCGATCAGTTGCGTCTGTTGACAAACCCGCGCATCTTGATCGCCTTCTTCATCCCCGCGTTCGGCTTCGGTGCGACGTACGTCGTCTATACGTATCTCGTCCCGATCTTAAAAGGGGTGCTCGGCGTCCCTGTTGCTTGGATCAGTCCGATTCTGTTCGCTTACGGATTCATCTCGATCTTCAGCAACATGGCGGCCGGGAAGATTGCCAGCCATAATCCGATTGGACGGCTTCGGTTCGTCTTCCTCATTCAGGCGCTCGTCTTGGCGGCATTGTATGTGACGACGTCGAACGTGACGCTCGGCCTCCTCAATATCGCGCTCATGTCATTCATAGCGATTCTGCTGACGACATCAACGCAAATCTATTTGATTGATTTGGCCGAGAAGTTCAATCCAGATGCCAAAGGCCTGGCCTCGTCCCTCATGCCGGTCGCGAGCAACGTCGGCATCGGCATGGGCTCAGCGCTCGGCGGGCTCGTCTATGCGAACGCACCTGTGATGACGCTTGCCCTCGTCGGTGGCGCCGTCGCGCTCGTGACAGCCTTGTTGACAGCGGTCAGTCATCAGCTCGACCAACGTTGAAACAGCGTGCCCCATGATGCGGGCACGCTGTTTTTTAGAGCCAATCGATGATTTGGTCAATCGTCTCGTCGAGTTGTTCTTTCGCACTGAGCGGGCTATCGTTATCCCCAGATTGTGGGCCGTACATGCCGAAGTTGGCGTGATTGCCATCCTTGATTGGGTGGAACACGGCGTCATCCGGGACGGTGTCACGGCTCGCCTCGATATCGCTCTCGTTCGCGAGACCGTCGATTTCCCCGGAAACCGATAAGACGCGCAAATCGCTGTCCGCCATCGTACTGATCGGATACGAGGCGAGGAAGATGACCCCCTCGACTTGCTCCTCGTGTTCGAGCGCGTAACCGGACGCGGCCGAACCACCGAGTGAATGCCCGCCGACGACCCAACGTTCGATGTCTGGATGGGCGGCGATAATCGTCTCCGCGGCATCGATATCCAAGATGCCGAGATTTAAGCGCAACGACGGAATGGCGACGAAGACACCTTCTTCTGCCAGTCTGGTTCCATAGTAAGCGTACGCCTCTTTCTCGACTTTCGCGCCCGGATACAGGATCACACCAATCTCGCTCGACGGGTCACCGAACTCGAGACGATTGTCCACTTCCTTCGCCTCAGCCGCGTAATTAAGCGCTTCTTCCGTCGGTCCGTACGTCAGTTGCGTCCACACGAGGAAGCCGATGATGGCGACCAAGATGACTCCTACTAGGCCAAGGCCAATCCACTTCAGTTTTTTCTTCATTATATACCTCCATTTGCATCCACTTCCCCGTCACGGTACACTAATAATAAAAAAGGGAAATACCAGGGGGACATCATGACCAAAAGTTCTGTAACCACGACGATTCAGTGGTTTATTTTTATTTTAGCTACAAACATTGTACCACCGCTCTCCATCGCTGCCTTATTCGAACTGTCGCCGGCCGACACGATGACGTTCATCTCACGCTCACTGTTCGTCTTCGCGCTGTTCAGCATCATCCAAACACTGCTCGGACACCGTCTGCCGATTCTCGAAGGACCGGCCGGGATTTGGTGGGGCGTCTTCACGCTCTATGCCTCCATCGGCCCAGCACTCTATGGAAGCGGACAAGAGACGCTACAGGCGCTCGGGTTCATGTTGTTCTTGAGCGGTGTGCTCGGTGTGGTCATGACCGTCACCGGCCTGTTGCGACGGATGCTGTCGTTGTTCACCCCGCAAGTGCTCGGGGTCTATATGATTCTACTCGTCCTGCAACTGTCGGGTGCCGTCATAAAAGGCGGTTTCGGTGTGACCGAGGACGGCATTAACGTCGTTCAAGCTGTGGCGACGGCCGGTCTCGTCTTGTTCGCGCTCACGCTCGAGCGGAGCCGATTCAAACAGTATGGACTCGTCATGACGCTCATCGTCGGGTTTTGGCTGTTCAACTTGCTCGGACTCGGTAACCCGATCGTCCGTTCCGAGTCATTCTTCCTCGTCCCGGAACTGTTCCCGTTCGGAACGTGGGTATGGGATTGGAACTTGCTCCCGACCGCGTTCGTCATCACGTTGCTGCTCATGACGAACGTGCTCGCCAACATCAAGTTGATTGAGCGCATCGTCAGTTCACGCGAGAAGCGTCAGATTGAAGGCAACGTCCCGGCGTCGGGTGTCGTCAGCGGCATCAGTCAAATGGTGGCGGGCATGTTCGGGACACCGGGACCGGTCGCCATCTCTGGAACGGCCGGCTTCTTATCCTCGACGGAAAGCGTTCATCGCTCCCCCCATCTGGTGGCCCACGCCGTGATGATGGTGCTCGCCCTCATCGGTCCGTTCGTCTCGCTCATCGCGAGCATCCCGGCCGCCGTCGGTTACGCCATCGTCACCCCGCTCATCGCGACGATGATTATCATCGGGATTAACGAGGCGGCGTTCGAATTGAACCAGAAGACCGCCTCGCTCACGGTCGGTCTCCCGCTCGTCATCGGGGCCGGTGCGATGTTGCTCCCACCTGGGGCGATGAATGACTTGCCGCCACTCCTCGCGACCGTGTTCTCGAACGGGCTCGTCCTCGGCACGATCGTCGCCTTGACGACGGCCATTCTCAGCCGCATCCACGACTAAAAAAGAACTGACCTCGCGCGAGGTCAGTTCTTTTCGGTTACATGCATATGGAACGCTGCATCATGCGGCAAGACGGCGCCGTCTTCGGCCTCGAAATGCGTGCGGTCCTTGACGTAGGTGACAATCGAACGAGTGTCACGGTGAAGTGCGCGTTTGAACGCCTGCTCGGCCGTGACCGGTGTCCCGTCGTCGTTCTTCAACTCGAGTCCTATCAGTTTATAGCCGAGCGTCTGTCCGCCGCGGCGCATCTGACACGCTTCGAGCGCATAGGCGACGAGTGTCGGCGTGATGACAGCATGGACGAACTCGCTCTTCACTTTCTTCCGGACGAGCTGTTCGACCCCGTAACTGACCAATCCCGCGACGACACTATCAATCAATACGGCTTGCATCCGTTTTTTCGTCAGTCGCTTCATTGGCTCATCCTCTGCATCATACCAGACGTCAATACTTCGATGCCTTGCCCTTCTTCTGCGGCCATAATCAACGCACGCGCCACGTGGAGCGCTTGAATCGGTGCGGCATCCGGGAGTTTATCGAGCAAGAACGGTTGGAGCGGACGGCTGACGACCTCGGCCGCTTTCTCGCCGAGACGGAACTCCTCGCGATCGCCGAGCAAGAGCGACGGACGGGCGATAATCAAGTGCTCGAAACCGAACACTTTGAGCCCGTTCTCGAGCTCCCCTTTCACGCGGTTATAGAAGAACGGTGACCGAAGTGACGCGCCTTGTGCCGAGACGACGGCGTAACGTGTCGCCCCGTGTCGTTTCGCGACACGTGCCACTTCAAGCGGCAAGTCGAGATCGACATGTTTGAACGCCTGACGTGAACCGGCGACGGCAATCGTCGTCCCGAGTGCGCAGTAGACATCATCAATGTGCGGCAAAGCCTCGTCCATCCCTTCGAATCCGACGACCTCGTGCAGTTTCGGATGACTCCATCGTTTCGAGCGGCGGACGATAATCCAGACTTGATCATACCGTTCTTGTTCGAGCAACTGTTCGACGAGTTCGCGTCCGATCAATCCGGTGGCGCCAACGACAAGTGCAGTTTTCCCCATGCTTGTTCCCCCTAATTACGTAGTTCCTTTCAGTCTAGCTGACTTGCCGGTTATCGGCAACGACCTCGGCCGGACGGAACCGGTCGACGAGTCGGAAGAACCCGTTCAATAACAAGGCAGTGAACGATCCAGCGACGATGGCGCTGTCCGTAAACAATTGGACCGCCTCTGGCATATTTGCGACGATGGCCGGGTTTGCCGTGATGCCGAGCCCGACACCGATCGACAAGGCGATTGTAATCAAGTTCTCATTTTTCGCAAAATCGACTTGGCTCAAAATCCGAATCCCTGACGCGGCGACCGTGCCGAACATGACGAGCATCGCCCCACCGAGCACCGGTTTCGGAATCAATGTCGTGAACGTTGCGACTTTCGGCAAGAAGCCGAGCAAAATCAACAGACCGCTCGTCCAGAAGATGACGCGACGCGATTTGACACCTGACAACTGGACGAGTCCGACGTTTTGACTGAACGTCGTGTATGGGAAGCTGTTGAAGATCCCGCCGAGAATCGTGGCGACCCCTTCGGCCCGATACCCTTTCGTCAACTCGTTCGAGCCGATCGGTTTTTTAGTGATGTCGCTCAGTGCCAAGAAGACACCAGTCGATTCAATCATCGAGATGATGGCCACGAGCGTCATGACGAGGATGGCCGAGACGTCAAACGTCGGCATCCCGAAGTAGAACGGTTGTACCATTTGGAACCAACCGGCCTCGCGGACCGGGCTGAAATCGACGAGGCCGAGGAACGCGGCGACGCCTGTACCGATTAAGACCGCAAACAAGACGGCGGCCGCGCGTGTGAACACGGTACCGATTCGGTTCAAGATGAGGATCAGACCGATTGTCAAACCACCGAGCGCCAAGTTTTGCATCGAGGCGAAGCCGGGCTCACCTGGCATGCCGCCACCGATATCATTGATGGCGACCGGGATGAGCGACAGACCGATAATCGTCACGACCGAGCCGAGTACGACCGGCGGGAAGAAGCGGGCCAGTTTCCCGACGAAGCCTGAAATCAGAATGACAATGATTCCGCTCGCGATGAGCGCCCCATAGATGGCGGTGATTCCGCTCGAGCTGCCGATGGCAATCATCGGTCCGACCGCGGTGAACGTACAACCGAGTACGACCGGGAGACCGACGCCGGTGAAACGAGTCGTCCAGACTTGTAACAGCGTCGCGACGCCGCACATGAACAGATCGATCGCGACGAGATAGGCGAGTTCCGTCGGACCGAGTCCGATGGCACCACCGACGATGAGCGGGACGATGGCCGCGCCCGTGTACATGGCGAGTAAATGTTGGAAGCCAAGGCTGGCTGTCTTGAACGTGTTCATCGGACCACCTCCATGAAGGAAATCTCACCCGCTTCAAGCTTCGCGATCCGAGCGAGTGACTCGATGTGATAACCTCGTTCGATCAACTTGTCCCGTCCCGGTTGGAACGACTTCTCGATGACGATGCCGACACCGGCAACGACCGCCCCGGCGGATTCGACGAGTTGCGTCAAACCGAGCGCGGCTTCCCCGTTGGCAAGGAAGTCATCGATGACGAGCACGCGCTCCCCGGGTTGGACGAAGCGACGGCTCAAACTGATGCGATTCGTCTCTTGCTTCGTGAACGAGTAGACGTCCGCTTCGACGAGGTCGTCTTGGAGCGTGAGTGATTTGCGTTTCCGGGCGAAGACGAACGGGATGTTCATCTCGAGCGCCGTCATCATCGCCGGCGCGATTCCGCTCGATTCCAATGTGACGATGCGGTCGATGCCCGCATCACGGAACCGGTCTGCGAACTCGCGTCCGATGGCTTGCATCAAGACGGGATCGACTTGATGGTTCAAGAAGGCATCGACTTTCAATACGTGTTCGGACAGCGCTTGTCCTTCATCTCTGATTTTGTCTTCTAACTGCTTCATTGTTTTCCCTCCAATAAAAAAATGCGATTCGTCACCCCAACCCGGGGACGACGAACCGCATGGAAACAAAACGAATGCACGCGACAAGCGTCACCCGTAGTCGAACCATTTACGGTGGTTCGGTAGAGACTTGTGAGCCATATTCTCACGGATATACGAGTGCGAATCTTTTATTTATATAAGATAGGACTTATTCTAGACGATATTTTATAAATTGCAACCCGTTTTGGAAAAGACGGCTAAAAGTTCGATTTTTCTGAAACTGCTGTATACTAAAGATACTGGAAAAACGAGAGGAGCCACATCCATTATGAAGCTATTCGTTTTAGGTGCCACCGGTCGGACCGGTCATCAGTTTGTCGATCAAGCCATCGAGCATGGTCATCATGTCACCGCTTTCGTACGGGAACAGAAAAAATTGATTCCGACCCCGCAACTTGAGATCATCGAAGGCGACGTCACAGACAGCGCCGCACTGACGGACGCCCTCGCTGGTCATGATGCCGTCATCAGCTGTCTCGGGACCGACTTGAGTGATTCGGACTTCTTGGCCCGCGTCACCGATGCACTCGTCCCAGCACTGAAAGCAAACGCCATCAACCGGGTCGTCTATCTCGCGTCGGCTGGAATCGACAAAGAGATTCCAGGCATCGCCGGCACGGTCGTCACGTTCATGCTTCGGAAACCGCTCCGTGATCACCGGGCCGCGGTCGACCTGTGGCGCAACTCGTCGTTCGATTACACGATCGTGCGGCCGATGCAATTGACGGACGGTCCTCGGACGTCGGTGTATCGCACGTCCGTCGACAGCGTTCCAGACAACGGGAAACAGATTTCACGGGCCGATGTCGCCCAGTTCATGTTGAACACCGTTGAAGACCAGCTCTTCATCCGTCAATCGGTTGGACTGGCGTACTAATTTTTTTCAATCCATGCTACAATATCGGATAGTCAACTTTGAAAGGAACGAATAAGAATTATGAGTATATTAACAGTACAAAACTTGAGCCACGGTTTCGGTGACCGCGCCATTTTGAATGACGTGTCTTTCCGTCTATTGAAAGGCGAACACATCGGCCTCATCGGAGCGAACGGTGAAGGAAAATCAACGTTCATGAACATCATCACACGTAAGCTCCAGCCGGACGAAGGCAAAATCGAATGGGCGAAAAACGTCCGTGTCGGTTACCTCGACCAGCACGCTGTCCTTGAGCGTGGGATGACGATTCGGGACGTGTTAAAGAGCGCCTTCCAATACTTGATTGACACTGAGACACGAATCGGTGAGCTCTATATGGAAATGGGCGATGCGACGCCTGAACAGATGGACGACATGCTCGCCGAAGTCGGCGAATTGCAGGAAATGCTCGATTCGAACTACTTTTATATCATCGATGCGAAAGTCGAAGAAGTCGCTCGCGGTCTCGGTATTTTAGATGTCGGACTCGATCGTGACGTCACGGACCTCTCAGGTGGTCAGCGGACGAAAGTATTGCTTGCGAAATTGCTTCTTGAGAAGCCGGACATCCTGCTCCTCGATGAGCCGACCAACTATTTGGACGAGGCCCATATCGAGTGGTTGAAGCGTTACCTTCAGAACTACGATAACGCCTTCATCTTGATTTCGCACGATATCCCGTTCTTAAACAGCGTCATCAACTTAGTCTACCATATGGAGAACCAAGACTTGTCACGCTATGTCGGCGACTATGACAAGTTCATGGAAGTGTACGAGATGAAACGCTCGCAGCTCGAATCGGCGTATAAACGCCAACAGGCTGAAATCGCCGATTTGAAAGACTTCGTTGCCCGCAACAAGGCCCGTGTCTCGACACGGAACATGGCGATGTCACGTCAGAAGAAACTCGACAAGATGGACGTCATCGAATTGAGCGCGGAACGTCCGAAGCCAGAGTTCCGGTTCTTGCAGGCCCGCACGTCAGGTCGTCTCATCTTTGACGCCAAAGGTCTCGTCATCGGTTACGATGAGCCGCTCTCACGTCCGCTCGACCTCCAGATGGAGCGCGGTCAGAAAATCGCCCTCGTCGGTGCGAACGGAATCGGGAAAACAACGCTGTTGAAGAGTCTGCTCGGCATGATCAACCCGCTTGAAGGAACCGTCGAACGCGGTGAGTTCTTGGAAATCGGGTACTTCGAACAAGAAGCCCCTGTCAGCAACAACACGTGTATCGAAGAGATTTGGAGCGAGTTCCCATCACTCAACCAACAACAAGTCCGGGCCATGCTCGCGAAATGCGGTCTCATGACGAAGCATATCGAGAGTAAAATCGCGGTCCTCAGTGGTGGAGAGAAGGCGAAGGTCCGTCTCTGTAAACTACAAAACAACGAATCGAACTTGCTCCTCCTCGATGAGCCGACGAACCACTTGGACGTCGACGCGAAGGAAGAGTTGAAGCGCGCGTTGAAAGAATATAAAGGCAGTATCCTACTCATCAGTCACGAACCGGAGTTCTATCAAGACATTGTCACCGACGTCTGGAACTGTGAATCGTGGACGACAAAAGTATTCTAATCCGTGTAGAGGAAGTGGCGTATGGCTGGCCCGATTCAAGTAAACGAACGCATCGTTCTGTATGACATCATTCGAGGTTTTGCCCTGTGTGGCATCTTCCTCGTCAATATCCCCACGATGCTCGGGAGCGACTGGATTTTCGGTCGCACCGATTATGCGGGGAGCGATTTACTCGTCCGGACGCTATTCGATTTGTTCGTCCAGACGAAGTTTTATACGATCTTCTCGCTCTTGTTCGGAATCGGCTTCTCGATTTTCCTCGAGCGTTCGTATGCGCGCGGGGACTCGGTCAGCCGTTATATCCGCCGGATCGCCATCTTGTTCCTATTCGGACTCGCTCACCTGGCCATTTGGTCGGGTGACATCTTACATACGTATGCGATGTGGGGCTTGTTGCTCCCACTGTTTTATGGATTGAGCAATCGGGCGATTTTGACATGGGCATGGAGTTTATTGATTGGGAGCTTTTTACTGTTCTATGTTTCGTCCATCTATCTAGAATGGGCTTTAGGATTTATGTCTATTGGCGGACCGTTCCCGGCCGTCTTTAATTCCGGATTCGGTCCGTGGTTCGATTACCGCTTGGACAATGAGATTTTTGACATGTTCCAAAACTCATTTTTCGTCGGGATTGAAATTCTAAGCCTGTTCTTGTTCGGCCTGTATATCGGACGGGAACGGAAACTCCTCACGTGGAGCATCCGCGGATTGACCCGGACGGCCATCATCTGTGCGGTAGCGGCCCTCCCGTTCTTCGCAGTTATTGTCTGGCATCACTACGGTGGCGGTGCCGAGTATTCGGCGACGAATTCTGCGGCCGTCCTCGTCTCCGGCAAACTGCTTGCGACGATGTACGTCTGTCTGTTCACGATCGCCGTCCGCAACGGACGCGCGTTCCGGCCGCTCCAGGCGCTCGGCCGCATGGCGCTGACGAACTATTTGACGCACACACTCGTCGTCGTCCTGCCGGTCATCGCCCTCGGCTACTACGGTCGCTTGTCGTTGACGGAAGGATTGTTCTTGAGCATCGCGATTTTGATTGCCCAGGCGTTCTTCTCGATGTGGTGGCTCAACTCGCGTCGATACGGCCCGTTCGAGAAGTTATGGCGCATCGGCACATACGGCATGAAAACTAAATAATCGTCAGACCGGACTTCCTTGTCCGGTCTTTTTTTGTGCAGGTAGGAAATGGAAAGATGACATGCTATTCTAGGTGGAGGAAAACGCTTGCACGAATAAGGAGGAACGTATGTCACAGTTAGCCATCGAGGTGAAAGGCCTCGTCAAACAGTACAAAATCATGGAGCGGGACGCTGGGCTTAAAGGTGCCATCAAAGCGCTATTTACCCGGAAATATCGCATCAAGGAAGCCGTCAAAGGCATCGATCTCTCCATCATGCCCGGGGAGCGCGTCGGCTATATCGGCTTCAACGGGGCTGGTAAATCGACGACGATTAAAATGCTGGCCGGCGTGTTGCGTCCCGATGCCGGCTCGGTCCACGTCTACGGGGTCGACCCACACGAGGAACGGGTCAAAAATGCTCGGCAAATCGGGGCCGTGTTCGGTCAACGGACGCAGCTGTTCTGGGACATCCCGGTCCGTGAGTCGTTCGATTTGCTCCGCGAGATTTATGAAGTGCCGCGCGACGAGTTTCAAGAGACGGTGACCTGGTTCATCGAACGGCTGCAGCTCGACCCGCTGCTCGACGTCCCGGTCCGCCAGCTGTCGCTCGGACAGAAGATGCGCTGCGAGCTCGCCGCCGCCTTCTTGCATCGTCCGCGCGTCGTCTATTTGGATGAACCGACAATCGGTCTCGACATCGACATCAAAGAGACGATTCGGGCGTTCATTCGTGAGATTAGCGACGCTTGGGGCACGACCGTCATTTTGACAACGCACGACATGCAAGACATCGAAGAAGTGTGTGACCGGGTCATCGTGCTCGATGAAGGACGCATCATTTATGACGATCGCATCGAGACGCTCAAGCAGACGTTCAACAATGAGCGCACACTCGAAATCACACTCGACGAAGGGAGCACGTTCACGTTGCCACCAGCAGTGACCGGACTCGTCATGCGACTCGAGACCGAAGAAGAGACGATTCAGCTCGCCTTCAACCATCACGAGATTTCGAGTGGTCAGCTCATCCGTGAAATCGTCAACTGCAATCAAGTGAAAGACCTATCTGTCGTCGTGCCGAAAATGGAGGCGCTCATCCGGAATCTATATAAGACCGGGGTGAGCGCATGAAGCTTCGAAAATATATCGCGCTCGCCGTGTCGCAGATTAAAGTCGATATGGCGTATGCGGCCTGGTATTGGGCGAGCATGTTTTCGGTGACGATGCGCTTGTTCATCCTCTACTTCTTTTGGCAGGCCGTCTATGAGAATAAGACGGAGGTATCCGGGATTGCGCTCTCGACGATGTTGACGTATGCCGTCCTCGCGACGATGCTCGACCAGTTTCGCGGCAGTGCCGGCCGTGAACTCGCCCATCTGATTAAACATGGAGGTGTCGCGATTGAGCTGCTGCGGCCCTATCACTTGCTCGATAAACTGCTCGCCCAAGACCTCGGGGCGAAGACATCGACGTTCTTTAGGGCGACACTGCCGCTCCTCGTCATTGCGATGCTCTTCATTGGTGTCGATCCCCCAACTTCGATCGAGGCCGCGTCCGCTTTCGCTGTCAGTGTCGTGCTCGCGGTCCTGCTCGCGACGTTAATCGACTTGCTCGTCGGCGTGTTATCGTTTTATACGGTCAACGTCTGGGGGCTGTCCGTCCTGCAGGAGGCCGTTATCACGATCATGTCGGGCGCACTCGTACCGTTGACGCTGTTCCCGGACTGGTTCCAGACAATCAGCCTCTACTTGCCGTTCGCCTCACTCGTCTATGTCCCGGTCGCCATCTATACGGGTGAAATCACAGCATCCGGCATTTGGCCATCCATCCTGATTCAACTTGGATGGGTCGCGGCATTCTTCATCTTTGTGCGTCTGTTATTCGCCTATGCGGTTCGGAAAGTGACGGTGTTCGGCGGATGAAACGATACGCAAAACTATATTGGTTGTATGCAAAAAATCACTTCAAAGTGATGATGGAATACCGGATGGACTTCTTGATTGGGGTTTTGTCCGTCTTCGGTCAACAGTTCGCCGCCCTCTTCTTTTTATCGATTGTGTTTCGTCATATCGAGTCGTTGAACGGCTGGGGCTTTTATGAGATTTTATTCATTTACGGCATCGCTTTTTTAGGCCGCGCCATCCACCACATCTTTTTCGACAACCTATGGACGATCGGTTGGCAGTACATCCGGACTGGAAACTTGGACCGGATTCTCATGCGCCCGGTCAATCCGCTCTTTCAAATCGTCGCCGAGCGGGTGCAACAGGACGGCTTCGGTCAACTGTTGATTGGCGGGAGCGTCCTTTGGCTCGCCTCGAACGAGCTCGGCATGGTGTGGAGTGTCATGGATATTTTCGTCCTGCTTGTCATGGTGCTCGCGAGCGGCATGATTTATATCGCGGTCAACCTGTTCTTCGCGACGTTCTCGTTTTGGATGATCGATAGTCTGCCGGTCGTCTTCGCTGTCTTCAGCTTGAGCGACTTCGCCCGCTATCCGATGACGATTTATTCGAAAGTCATCATGTTCGTGTTGACGTACATCATCCCGTTCGGCTTCACCGCGTTCTATCCCGCCATGTACTTTTTCGAGGGACGCGGCTTTACGCTGTTCGCACTGGCGACACCGTTCGTCGCGGCGTTGAGCCTCGTCCTCGCCTATCGATTTTGGCTGTTCGGACTACGGGCGTTCGCCAGTACAGGGTCATAACTCCATCGAGAAAGGAATGATGCCATGAACATCACGAAACAGTGGAATTCGGAAGATAGTGAATGGATTCGGCAACGATTAATCGAATACAATTCGGCTCAATTACTAGAAGAAGTGAAAACACCCGTCCAACAAGTCAGCTTCATCTTAAGAAATGATGAGGAAGACATCGTTGGTGGTGTGACGGGAACAATTTTTTGGCAGACGCTGCACGTTAACTTTTTATGGGTCGATGCGAGCGTTCGTGGTTTAGGATACGGCAAGCAATTGATGCGTGACATCGAGCAATTGGCCGTCGATCAAGCATGCAGACTGATTCAACTCGATACGTTCAGTTTTCAGGCGCCCGAGTTTTATATCGGCCTCGGCTATGAGGTCGTCGGTGTGATTCACGGCCATCCGACACCGGAGCACCAGCAGTATTACTTGAAAAAGTCGCTAGCTGTTTAATCGACCATCAAAAAAGGCTCGAAGCAGATGAATCTGCCTCGAGCCTTTATCGTTTCTTAGTTCGTCGCCGCTGCTGTGAGCACCGGTACGATTTGTTTCTTTCGTGACACGACGCCAGGAAGTGTCGCGAGTCCGTCTAACAATTCAACATTGAACGCTTGTTCGAACAAATCATGCTTCGAACCGACGACGAGCGCCTCCGAATCGTTCGTCAAGATGTTCGTGATGGCGAAGACGAACAAGTCGAGTTCTTTTTTGGCAACTGTTTCTGCCATCGCCGCCTCGACTTCAGCTTTACGGCTCAACACATCGTTCGCGTCGACCGTGTTCACTTGCGCGATTTCAATGCGGTAATCGCCCATCGCAAACTCTTTCGCATCGAGCGAGATGAGTTCTGGGATTGTCTTTTGGCTGAGGTCCGCTCCCGCTTTCAACATCTCGAGACCGTATGTCTCGAGGTCTGTACCTGAAATGGCTGCGAGTTCTTTTGCCGCCTTGATGTCCTCGTCTGTGCATGTCGGTGACTTGAACAAGAGCGAGTCCGAGATAATCGCCGATAGCATCAATCCTGCCATGTCAGGCGCGATTTCGACACCGTGCTCTTTATAGAGTTTGAGCAAGATTGTCGCTGTACAACCGACCGGCTCGGCCCGATAGTAGAGGGCGTCCGCTGTTTCGAAGTTGGCAATCCGGTGGTGGTCGACGACTTCGAGGATGCGCACGTCCGCGATATCCTCCGCACTTTGTTGGAACTCGTTATGGTCGACCAAGATGACCGAGTTCACTTCGTCGGACACACGTTCTACGAGGCGTGGCGCCTTGACGCGGAAGTGGTCGAGCGCATATTGCGTCTCCCCGTTCACGTCACCGAGGCGGACTGCCTCAGCGTCCATTCCTAACTTTTTCTTGAGCTCCGCGTAAGCGAGCGCCGAACAAATCGTGTCTGTATCTGGATTCTTATGTCCGAAGACTAATACTGTACTCATCATGCATTCTCCTCACTATGATAGTTTTCCCTTATCCATTATACCGTCTATCCTTATTCTTTCAATTGCCAAACAAAAAGAGCCTCGAGGGCTCTTATGCTTGTTCATCTTCATCCGTCTCTTCGAGGTCCGAATGGTCACCCTTCGAATCTTCTTCGTGCGAGATATCTGGTTGGTCTCGTTTCAACTTCTCACGCTCTTCTTGGTCACGCTTGTCTTTTTCCGACATGTGTCTCACCCTTTCGGTTTTGTCATGTCGTAGACTGTTCCCCGAGCTGGAATGCTCTAAACGAATGTATTGTTTCTGTTAACAAACTGTGATGTCACGCTTGAACGAAGACGACCTCGTCGCCTCGGATCTCGACGTTGACGTCTTGTCCTTGGAATAACCACTCGTCCTGTTCAGCCACGACGAAGCGAATCCCGTCCGCTTCCGTCTCGACGGCTGCATTGTCGATGTCTTCTGTGATGACGCCTACCGAGAAACCGTGCGTCAAATCGGTCGAACCCCCATATTTGGCGAATAGGCGCACCGTCTGGCCTGCCTCGACTTCCATCTCATCTTTAAAGAATTGGAGTGCTTCTTCTGTCACGTTAATCTTCATCTGTCATCCTCCTCTCGACTTCTGTCTCCATTCTAATCGTTTCAGAAAAACCGAGCGAGGAAGTTGCCTAGAGGGTCGTCCCAGGCAAATACGTGACCGTTAAACTGTTTGTCACCGAAGCCCCGCCGTTCATCTCCGCAAACGTCACATCGAACAACGTCCGACCGATGTCTTCGTTTGGCGAGTGCATCGTCGACAGACCGAACGCCTGACCGATTGGATGCCCATCGAAGCCAAGGATGGCGACTTCGTCCGGGATGCTGACACCGCGACGGCGCAACTCCCCTAAAAAACCGAGCGCCACATAATCCGACGAGAAAAAGAGCGCTCGAGGACGCTCTTGTTGACGTAGAAACGCATCGGCCAATTCGATTCCATCCTCGCTCGTCAAGTAGCCGGTCCAGATCCATCGCTCACGCGCAAGTTCGACTTCATCGAAGTACGCTTGCTGACGCGCGATGGAGCTTGGACTGTCTTGTCGTGACAACACGATGCCAATCTCGGCATATCCGGCTTGAGCCAAAACACGCAGACCGGCGACGAACGCGGTGTAATGATCGACGTGGACCGAAGAAATCGTCGGCGGTGCCCCCACGGTCGCGACCGCGATCGGGCCGAACTGTCGATACGCTTCCATCTCGTCGAATGACATCGTATGGGATAACAGAATCGCCCCATCGACTTCACGGTGCTTCAATAAATCAAGCGCTTGCCGCTCTTGGTCGAGCTGATACTCTGTCTGCCACATGACGAGTCGGTAATCTCTTTGGAGGGCCGCTTTCGCGAGCCCGTTGACGAACAGTCCGTAATACGGATGATTCAAATACGGCAACACGACGACGAAACGCTGCGTGCGACCGGTCGATAACGTCAGCGCCTGCTGATTCCGTAAATAGCCGAGCTCGGCCATCGCCCGTCGCACCCGTTCACGCTTCTCTTTCGACACGTACGGGTGCTCATTGAGCACCCGTGACACCGTCGTCACGGATACGTCCGCATATTTTGCGATATCTCGAATGTTCGCCATCCTGTTTCACCTCAATTTGTCAGTCTTTGCATATAGTGTACCCACTCTGCCTCCTGACTGTCACCTTTCGCAATCACTTGTTTCCGGATGGCTTGGACGAGGCGAAACCGTTCTTCGACGGGTAAATGAAGAAACTCGTCTTGGAAACGGGTGCACAACATTCTTCCGAGCGGTGTATACAACTGATTGATGACGAGTTCGTAGACGATTCCACTACACCATGTCTTCCACGTTGTCGGATTCATGAGTCTTCCCTCCTTTGACTTAACCGTACAGTCTGAAACGCGTTTCAGAGCAAGCACTATTTTTATTTCGTCTATTTCCGAACATTCAGCGCTTACATGAGAATTTTTAAGGTTTTTTCGCTCGAAATCATTGACGGCAGCCGACTCATTTTGTATAGTCATCAAGTTGATAACGTTTATTCGACGATTGACGAACGATATCGTTCGGAAATTACTAATGATAGGGAGTTTTACTCATGAACTTTTTTCAATTGAAACAACATGGAACGAACGTTAAACAAGAAGTGATGGCCGGCATCACAACGTTCGTGACGATGGCGTACATCTCCGTCGTCAACCCGGCGATTCTGTCAGACGCCGGCATCCCGTTCGCTCAGGCGTTCACGGCGACCATCATCGCCATCTTGATCGGTACCGGACTCATGGCGTTTTACGCCAACCTTCCAATTGCTGTCGCACCAGGGATGGGACTGAACGCATTCTTCGCATATACGCTTGTCGCTCAGCAACAGATCGCACCGTCGGCCGCACTCGGCGTCGTCTTCGTCTCGTCGGTCTTCTTCTTGATTTTGTCGCTGTCACCGATTCGGACGAAACTGATTCAAGCAATCCCAGCGTCGCTCAAGCATGCCATCACGACCGGGATCGGGTTGTTCATCGCCTCGCTCGGATTGAAGTTGTCAGGTCTTATCGTCGCGGATGAGGCGAACCTCGTCCGTCTCGGAGACTTGTCATCACCGAGTGTCCTACTCGTCCTCGGTGGCTTGATCGTCTCGGCGCTCTTGTTCTCGCGGAACGTCCCCGGCTCGCTCCTCATCGGGATGGTGCTCACCGGAATCGCCGCCTATTTCATGGGTCTATTGAAAATTGAAGGCGTGACGGCAATGCCGACCTTGCCGGAAGGGCTTATGGTTAATCCGCTCACGGCGTTCTCAGACGTCATCCAATACGGCTTGTTCGGTGCCGTCCTGTCATTCTTCCTCGTCACGTTATTCGACACGACGGGTACGCTCGTCGGAGTCGGAAAACAGGCCAACCTGTTGAAAGAAGATGGGACGATCGAGAACGGGCACCGCGCCTTGTTCGCGGACTCGCTCGCGACGATGGGTGGCTCACTCGTCGGGACGAGCCCGTCGACGGCCTATATCGAATCCGCTGCCGGTGTCGCTCAAGGTGGACGGACCGGTCTTACGACAGCGGTCGTAGCTAGCTTGTTCGGCCTCACGCTTTTCTTCAGCCCGCTCATCGGCGCCATCTCTGGTGTCGCTGCCATCACAGCACCAGCCCTCATCATCGTCGGCGCACTCATGTTGACGAACGTCCGCTATATCGACTGGACAGACTTCAGTGAATACTTCCCAGCGTTCATGACGATTCTCATCATGCCGCTCTCAGGTAGTATCGAACGCGGGATCGCCTTCGGGTTCATCCTGTATCCGATCTTTAAAGCAATGAACAAAGAGACGGTCCACCCGCTCATCTACTTGTTCGGTGCGCTTTTCATCTTGGAAATGTTCTTCCTCTGATATGTAAGTTGACCCTCGTCGAAAGACGAGGGTTTTTCTGTTATCGAGCACGGGAACACTGTCTTATATCAGGTTAGGCCTGAATCTTACTTCATTATCATTTAGTTCTCAATTAGACAGGATTTTACATTTTTTTTTAGAGAATCGCCCCATTTTTCTGTTTTGCTTCGGTTTGTTATGGAATAATAACCGTGAAACCGTTTACGAATCACACTATGAACAGGAAAGAAGGAATGGACATGCCTAAAGTGGCACTGTTCGTCACTTGTCTCTCGGATACGTTGTTCCCATCGGTAGGACAAGCGACGGTCGAACTGTTAGAACATCTAGGTTGTGACGTCAGTTTCCCGTTTGAACAGACGTGTTGCGGCCAGCCCGCCTATAACAGCGGCTACCATGAAGAGACGAAGAAGATTGCGAAGCATATGATTGAGACGTTCGAGAAGGCCGATGCCGACTATATCGTCGGTCCATCTGGTTCATGTGTCATGATGATGCGCGACTATCCGCACTTGTTCAAAGACGATCCGGCCTGGAAGATGCGGGCCGAGGCCCATGCGGCGAAGACGTTCGAGTTGACGCAGTTCATCGTCGACGTGCTGGAAGTGACAGACGTCGGAGCCAAGTTCCCGGCCAAGGCAACGTATCACGCGTCTTGTCATATGACGCGCCTCCTCGGAATCGAGGCGGCACCGGGGCAATTGCTTAAACAAGTCGACGGCTTGACGATGCTCCCGCTCGAGAACGTCCATAACTGTTGTGGCTTCGGGGGGACGTTCTCTGTCAAAATGCCGGATGTCTCGGTGCAGATGGTCGACGAGAAAGTCGAATCGATTTTGAACTCGGGGGCCGAGGTGCTCATCGGGGCGGACGCCTCGTGTCTGATGAACATCGGGGGACGCCTGCACAAACAAGGGCATCCAATCAAAGTGATGCATATCGCGGAAGTGTTGAACGAAGGGGTGAAACAAGCATGAGCATGGGGATTCGGTTAGATGAGAAGTTTCAGGATCGACGGAAAGACGGGATCGACAATCCGTTCATGCGCCAGGCCGTCAGCTCGGCGCAAAACCGTCTGCGTGACGGTCGCTTAAATGCGGCAGGGGAACTCGGAGATTGGGAAGCGTTCCGGGACCATTCGGAAGAGATTCGCCAGCACGTGCTCGAACATCTCGACTACTACTTATATCAATTGAGCGAGAATATCTCGAAACGGGGCGGGAACGTCTTCTTCGCCGAGACGCCGGAAGAAGCAAACCGCTATATCCGGGAAGTCGTGCGCGCTAAGAATGCCAAGCACGTCGTCAAATCAAAGTCGATGGTGACAGAAGAGATCGGCTTGAACGAGGCGCTCCATGAGGAAGGATGCACGGTTGTCGAGTCCGACCTCGGGGAATGGATCCTTCAACTCGATAACGACCCGCCGTCGCATATCGTCGCCCCGGCCCTTCATAAAGACCGGAACGCCGTCCACGAGACGTTCACGGCCCACGGCTACGAAGGAACGAACGATCCGACCGAGCTCGGACGCTATGCTCGTCGCGAGCTGCGAAAAGACTTTTTGAAAGCGGAAGTCGGGATCACCGGCTGTAACTTCGCCATCGCTGAGAGCGGTGCCGTCGGTCTTGTCACGAACGAAGGAAACGGGCGCATGGTGACGTCGCTTCCGGACACCGTCATTTCGGTCATGGGGATGGAACGGATCGTCCCGTCGTACGAAGAATTCGAGGTACTCGTCAACATGTTGTGCCGGAGTGCCGTCGGTCAACGACTCACATCGTATATCACGACATTCGCCGGTACGAGAGGGTTTGGTGAGGTCGATGGGCCAGAAGAGTTCCATCTCGTCATCGTCGACAACAAACGCTCCGGTATCCTCGGCACACAATTCCAGTCGGTGCTTCAATGCATCCGTTGCGCGGCCTGCATCAATGTCTGTCCAGTCTATCGTCACATCGGCGGTCATGCCTATGGCTCGATTTACCCGGGTCCGATTGGTGCCGTGCTCGCCCCGCTCCTCGACGGTTACGAGAACTATAAAGAGTTGCCGTACGCCTCGAGCCTATGCGGGGCCTGTACGGAAGCCTGCCCGGTCAAAATCCCGCTCCACGAGCTGTTGATTGAGCATCGCCGTGTCATCGTCGAAGAGAAAAAACAGTCACCGTTCGTCGAACGCATCGCTATGAAAGGCTTCGCAGTCACGTCGTCGAGCCCGTTCTTGTTCGAAGCGGCCGAACACATCGCGCCGTTCGCATCGTCCCCGTTCACGAAAGCGGGACAAATCGATAAAGGCTTGCCAGCCTGGACAGATTCGAAAGACTTGCCGCAACCGGCCAAGCAGACGGTGCGGGATTGGTTCAAGAAACGGGGGAATGCAGAATGAATCCAGGAACGATCACCAACCGCGAGGACTTTCTAAAACGAATCGCGGGACAGCTCGGACGTGATGTCGACTTGACGCCGCCGAAACGAGTGTACAAGCATCGTCCGCAAGACGAGGTGTTGAAAGACGCGTCCGACGAGGAACTGCTCGAGACGTTCCGGATGGTCGCGACACGCATCCACACCGACGTCGTCGAATGCGAGTCGGCTAATCTCGATGATACGCTCCGCCTGTTGATTGAACGATATGACGGGAAGGCCATCATCGCCGAACATGACGACCGGATTCAGACGTGGGCACCCCAGACGAGTGAATCGTTCAACTGGTGGGATGCTGAGCGTCCGGAAGACAGTCGTGCCCTCGCCATAAAAGCCGATATCGGTATCACGATTGCCGACCAGGCGCTCGCCGAGAGTGCGACAATCGTCCAGTACGCCGCGCCAAGCAAGTCACGCACAATCAGCTTATTGCCACGCGACCATATTGCCATCATCCCGAAATCCGTTCTCGTGCCGCGGATGACACAGGCAGCCAAAAAATTAGCTGAACTTGACCGCACCGGTGACCTCGCTTCGCCGAACGGTGTCAATTTCATCTCCGGTCCATCGAACTCAGCCGATATCGAGATGAATTTGATTGTCGGGGTCCACGGACCGGTCCGTGTCGCCTACGTGCTCGTTCACGATTTATAAACAAAAAGACTCGCGCGTGAATGGCTCACGCGCGAGTCTTTTTATGTTTATTCGACCGTGATGCTCCCGTTCGAGCTCGTCAGCTTGAGTTCGACCGTCCCGTCTCCGAACGTCCGCTCATTCGCCCGGTCCCCGAACAGCTCGACTTTGCCGTTTCTCGTCTTGGCCCGGATGACGGCGTCATGCGGCTCTCGCTTCAGACGCACGTCGATGCGTCCATTGTTCGTCTTCAGACGGACCGGATGCTCGAGCGCATCAATGATACAGTCGATACGTCCGTTCGACGTCTTCGCCTCGACCGCACCTGTCACATCATGGATATCGAGACGGCCGTTCGACGACTGAATCTCGAGACGATTCACCGTCGAGCCGAGTACTTCCACGTGTCCGTTCGATGATTGTGCGTCGAGGTCCTGTCCTGTCATCGACGTGAGACTGACCTTCCCGTTCGACGAACGGAATGAACCTCGCTTGGCGCTCACCGTGTGCGCCGTGATGCCCCCGTTCTCACTCTCGACTTCGACCGATGCGGCTTCAAGATTGCGGACGTCACAAGAACCGAGCCGGTTTTTCAGGACGACTTGCTCGTACGCATGGCGCGGCAGCTCGACATGTAGCACCGGGGCCTTCGTCACCGCCCAGGCGAACAAATTCGATAGCCCGAACCGGCGCTCCGACTCGATTCGAATCTCAAGTGTGTCCCCGACAATCTCCATCGTCACCCCATGATCCCGTTCCGTCTCGAGCGTCGCGTAAGCAAAGCCGTCATGAGACGGCACGACTTGGACGTGCGCCTGCAGCACGTTAATCGAGACGTTGCGGAACGCCACGTTCTGACTTTTGACAACGGCCGGTTCTTTACGCACCTCAGACGACGGCTCGGCCGAGTCGAGCAACTCGCTTGCGAGCGCGCTCGGGGTCCCGAGCTCTTCAATCATCGCCGCATCCGTCTTCCCATCGATCCGTCCGCTCGCAAAGTATTCTGACACATCCCGTAAAATATCGACCCGCTCGATGACGCTCATCCCCATGAGTAACCGTTCGAGTTCCAATAAATACTGTTCTTCTGTCATTTGTCCGTTCCCCCTTCAATCAATTCGTTGACACCGGTCGTGAACGTTTCCCATTCCGCACGCAACTCCGCCAAATGCGCTTTCCCCTGCTCCGTGATCGTGTAATACTTTCGCGGCGGCCCTTCTGCCGATTCCTTTAAGTACGTCGTGAAATACCCGTCCGACGTGAGTCGCCGCAGGAGCGGATAGACGGCCCCTTCCGAGATGGCGACTTTCGCCGAGATGGCTTGCACGAGCTCGTACCCATAACGGTCGTGCGTCTCGACGAGCGCGAGCACACATAAATTGAGCACGCCTTTCTTGAACTGAGGATTCATTCCCTCGCCTCCTCTACTATATATTAAACAATAGCTCATCATTTACTATTATTCAATAGACAATAGTTGATTTTCCGGTTATTTCTTGATTGGTGGCAACATCTGGTTTAAATCTGTACAATGAAGGAACGACACTCGCAGGGTATTTGTCACAGTAGGAATGTACGCAGTTCCAGGAAGGAACGGTCTTTATGAAAGCATGGATTGACCAGCGGATCGGAAGACAGTTTTTATTCGTCTTCTATTTATTCATCGGACTGATCCTCCTTACCTCACTTGCCGTATACATGTATACGGAAAACCGAATCGAACAGACGACATCATCGCTCGAGAACATTAGTGAACGTCGCACGAACGCGACCGAACTATTCGAGACGTGGCAGTCGATGCAATATGAAATGCGTGGGTATGTCATCCTCGGCGACGAGGCGATGCTCGCCCGCGTGAAAGACAAACAAGAATTGATTGAGATTCAAACCGCTTGGTTCGAGACGAATGCGGTCACGGACAAAGAGAAGACGTATGCCAGCGATGCGCGGACACTCTTCTCGGCCTACCAGCAGCGTGTCATGCCGAGCCTAGAACGCTATGTCATCGCCAAACGCGAAGGCACGGTCACCGAACCGTTCTTGAAAATGCCGACGCTCGGCAAAGTGACGCCGCAAGCGGAGCCGCCTGCCGACCGTAAATTCAAAATCAACTCGAAAAGTGCGGCGGATATGAGCGCGAGCATCGTCGATATGGAGACGGTGTTCACCGAATATCGCAACTCGTTGAACGAAGAAGAGAATCAGTTGCGGGAACAACTCGCCACCCACACCAAATGGGCGCAAGTGCTCTGGCTCCTGTCCCTCCTCGCCGTGTTGCTCGTCCTCTTTATCGCAGCCCGTCCTTACGTGAAGCGTTTGACCGGCCAACTGCAGAACTTGATTATCAACAGTGAGCGGCTGGCAGATGAACGAATCATTCCGATTCCAGCGGCCGTCTCTTCGCGAAACGAGGTCGGACAATTGACGAACTCGTTCCGTCAAATGGCCTCTTCGCTCGCGACGCAACGCAACCAAGTCGAGGAGGAACGCGAGAAAACAGCACGCCTCCTACATTCGATTCGTGATGCGGTCATCTATGTCGAGCATACGACACATGAGAGGTTCGCCAACCAAGCCCTCTTCGTCATGTTCAATCAAGCCGCCACGAAACGAAACGAGATGGACTTGTATCGCTTGGATGCCGATTTAGAAGAACTCGGTCTTCAAGTCGATCAAAAAGACTCATTCTTCTCGTTCATGCGCCGTGCGTTTGACGGCGAGAGCATGGAAGAAAGTGTGACCTTCTCGATGAATCAGGAAGAACGGTTCATCCAGATGTATGCGGAGAAAATCCACTTGCGTGGCACCCGTCACGGCACGATGCTCGTTTTCCGCGACGTGACACAAGAGACCGAGGTCGACCGTCTGAAAACGGAACTCGTGTCGACCGTGTCGCATGAATTACGCACACCGCTCACGAGCATTATCGGATTCACCGAGCTGCTTCGCTATCGGACGATGCCTGCGGAGCGCATTGAGCAATATTTAGGGATGATTCACAAAGAGACGCTCCGTCTCGAGGACTTGATCTCCAACTTGCTCGACGTGCAACGGATGGAGTCCGGCAAACAGACGTATCACAGTCAACCTGAAAGCCTACATGCCATCTTGAAAGAGACGATCGCCATCCATCAAGGCGCGAGTGAGCATCATCAGCTCTCCCTCGAATGTGATACGAATCTATACGTATATGGTGATCGGGATCGCCTGAGTCAACTGTTCACGAACATGCTCCACAATGCGATCAAATATTCACCAGATGGCGGAAAAGTCGCTGTCTGTGTCACGAACGACAAGTCCGACGTCATCGAGATTTCGATTCAAGACGCCGGCATCGGCATTCCAGCCTCGGCGTTGCCGAAACTGTTCGACAAGTTTTATCGTGTCGACAATTCGGCCAGTCGGAAAATCGGCGGCACGGGCCTCGGCCTCGCCATCTGTAAAGAGATTGCCGAAGGACATGGCGGAACGATTCACGTCGATTCGAGCGTCGGCCACGGCTCGACGTTCACCATCATCTTGCCGAAATACGCGGCGGAAGATCAACTCAGCAGTTAATACACAAAGGGAGGCTTCGCTTGACGCGGAGCCTCCCTGTTGTCATTGCACTTTATTTTCAGGACCGAATGATGGATAGAGCGACAGACCGCCGTCCGCGAAAATCGTCGCGCCGGTGACGTACGATGACTCGTCTGAGGCGAGCCATGCCGCAACGGCTGCAATCTGTTCCGGACGCCCGATTTCATGGGTCGGGATGAGCGCCTCGAGCCCTTTCTTCTCTTCCGGGTCTTGCATCGTCTCTTCATTGATTGGTGTGTCGATGGCACCTGGTGCGATGCCGTTGACGCGGATCTTGTTCGGCGCGTATTCGAGCGCGACCGATTTCGTGAACATCTTGACGCCACCTTTACTCGCTGCATAATGCGTGTAACCTGGACGCGGAATCACTTCATGCACCGATGACATGTTGATGATGTTCCCTTGAATCTCGTGATCGACAAAGTATTTGAGGGCGGCACGCACACCGAGGAACGTACCCGTCAAGTTCGTGTCGATGATTTTCTTCCAGTTATCGAGTTCCATCTCGTGCGTCTTCGCTTCGACCTGTACGCCGGCGTTGTTGACGAAGATGTCCATCTTCCCGAACTCAGCGACGGCCGTTTCAATCATCTTCTCGGCGAGTCCTTCTTCGGCGACGTCCCCTTTGACGGCGACCGCTTTCCCACCGGCGGCCTCGATGCCTTGAATGACCTTGTTCATCTCGTCCTCGCTGCTACGATAGTTCAGGACGACGTGAACCCCTTCCTTCGCATATCGTTCCGCGATGGCGCGCCCGAGTCCCTTCGAACTTCCGGTGATGACCGCGACTTTTCCTTTTAGTTCTGGATAGTTAGCCATATCAATTCCTCCTTCGTCTCTTCTCGATTTGTAGTTCCCTCATTCCCCTCTTCATCAAACCTTTCCGACTGTTTTTTGAATATTTTTGGTAAATCTACTATACTGAAACAAACTATTCGTTTTCAGGGATTTCCCTGAACGACATACGACTTAACGTTAATGGAGGTGACTCCCCGATTTTTGGGGGAATTTTTGGACAGTCCCATGTTACTCAGCTTATTGATCGTCGCCTTGCTCATTTTTATGACCGCCTTTTTCGTGGCGGCCGAATTCTCCATCGTCAAAGTGCGTGGTGCCCGACTCGACCAACTCGTGCTCGAAGGGAACAGCCGGGCCGCTGTCGCCAAGAAAGTGATCGAGAATCTCGATGACTCGCTATCGGCCTCACAGTTCGGCATCACCCTCGCCGCCCTCGGGCTCGGTTGGATCGGCGCGGACCAAATCGAAGGGATGATTCAACCGCTCGTCGACCGCTTGAACGTCTCAGCGTCGCTCGCGACCTTCCTCTCGTTCTTGATCGCCTTTTTACTGATCGCCTTCTTACACGTCGTCATCGGGGAGCTCGTCCCGAAGACGCTTGCCGTGCATGAAGCCGAGCGTTTGACGTTACTCGTCGCCCGACCGCTCTATTTCTTCACGAAATTACTGTATCCGTTTATCCATGTGTTGAACGGGACGGCCCGGTTGACGTTGCGCTTGTTCGGCGTGCAGACGACCGCGCAAGAGACGGCGCACTCGGAAGAAGAATTGAAAATCATCATGACCGAGAGCTTCCGCAGTGGAGAAATCAACGAGAATGAGCTCGCCTACGTTCAAAACATCTTCTCCTTCGATGAACGTGTCGCCAAGGACGCGATGGTCCCACGGATGAATATGGTGACCATCGACGAAGAAGACTCGATTGAGACGATTATCGCTACCGTCCAAGAACATCAATACACCCGTTATCCGGTCACGCGTGATGGCGACCGCGATGACGTGCTTGGTTTCATCAACGCCAAACAGTTATTCACCGCCCAACTCGTCAAAAGTGACGCCCCGTTCGAGACGTTCATTCATCAGCTGCCGCTCGTGACGGAATTCACACCGCTCCAAGAAGCGATGGTGAAGATGCAGAACGCGCGGACGATGATGTGTCTCGTCATCGATGAGTACGGCGGTACGGCTGGCCTTCTCACGATTGAGGACATCCTCGAGGAAATCGTCGGAGAGATTCGCGACGAGTTCGACCGTGACGAACAAGCAGAAATCACCGAGATCACACCCGGCCATTACCGATTGTCCGGTCTCGTCTTGACGCAAGAGATTGAAGAACGGTTCGGCATCGAAATCGAGGATGACGTCGATACGATCGGTGGTTTCGTCTTATCACGGAAAGCGAATGCCCGCACCGGTGAACGGTTCGTCTTGCCGGGCGACCATGAGCTGATCGTCCGTGAAATCGATAATCACCGCGTCGTTTTCGTCGACTTGATTCTGGCCCATAAAGACGAGATTCAACCTGAGCTCGACTGACTCCATGAACCGCCCTCCCCGTTTTTTCGGGGAGGGCTTTTCGGAGAGCGGCCGAACTGTCGCTATATTTTCATGTCCTGTCGTGATATACTGCACATATGTTGCTAATTTGAGTGCGTGCCACTCATTGACACAACATCACCGAACAGTTCATCAATGTTCGGTCCAACAACTACAGAAAGAAGGTTACGCATGGAACGTAAACTATTTTTAATTGACGGAAACTCCATGCTGGCCAGTGCCTACTATGGTGCCGCCGCGAGCCGAACGAAAAAAGGACGCGAGGTATCTAAAAACGATCGGAGTGCCGTCATCGGTATGACCGGCCTCATCCGGACGATTCTACGCAGACATCGTCCGACTCATTTTGTCGTCGTGTGGGACGTCTCACGTGAAACATTATGGCGCCGCGAGCTTTATCCAGGCTATAAACGCCGTCGCCGCCAGACACCACCCGAGTTGAAAGCACAAATGGAACTCATGCGCCAATTGCTTGAAGAGAGCGGGATTCCGCAATATCAAGTCGAAGGCTATGAAGGTGAAGATTTGATTGCCCATATCGCTCGGAAATTCAGCTGTAGCGCCCCTGTCGTCATCATGACGAAAGACAAGGACTTGCTTCAGCTCGTGAGCCCACGCATCACCGTCTGGCTTCAAACGCAAGAGCTGCAACAAATGCAGGCTCGTTGCGACATCAAAGACAATCGCCCGCTCCCGCTCAAGCGACATCTCGAGATTCGCCCTGAAGAGATTGCGGCATTGTACGAGGGATTGAAGCCAAAACAGCTCTCAGCAGTCAAAGCATTGACAGGAGACCGTTCAGACGGGATTCCACCTGTGGCCGGATTAGATGAAAGTCAATCGGTCCAGTTAATCAAACGCTTCGGTTCGCTCGACAAGCTTTACACGGCGCTCAGCGTCAAAGGCGACAAACGACAACTAATCAATGAAACGATCGCGGCACTGACGTCAGAAGAAGTGCCCCGTAACTTGAGACGCACACGTAAAAAGGCCGAGCGCAACATGGAGCTCGTCCGTCTCGATGTCACGGTGCCAGAACTTGAGCACTTGAAACTCGCTCATCTTGAGCTCAGTATCAATTCAAAACGTGTCGAACAAGCGTATCAAAAACGCGGCATTCGTCTCTCGTTTGATTCAAGTCAAAAGAAAATCTCAGCACGCTAAAAAAGCGCGGACAATTAGTCCACGCTTTTTATATTGACCGTGATGCCGTCTTCATCGGTGAGCGACCACTCCGATGTCGTCCCACCGAGTGCTCGATTCGTGGCCGCATCGACCACGAGCGTCCACGCCTCAAGACCTGCCTCTTGTCCCATCGGCTGGCTCGGCCGGGCCCAGACGTTCGTCCCGATGTGGTGGTGATACCCATCGGCCGCTAAAAACAAGGCACCCGGATACGAATCGGTCGTCACCGTGAAACCGAGACGATTTTGATAGAATAATTTTGCCGCTTCTAGGGAACGTACTTTGAAGTGGACATGCCCCATCGTCGTCCCGTTCGGCAGACCTGTGAACGGACGGTCGGCTGCCGCCTCGAGCATCGATTCATACTCGACCGGGTCCGTCGACATCTTCACATGACCGTTCGCTTCGTATTCCCACTGCTCCCGGGGACGGTCGGCGTAAAGCTCGATGCCGTTGCCTTCCGGGTCGCTCAAATAGAACGCCTCGCTGACCAAATGATCTCCTTGGCCGACTTCAATCCGTTGTTCAATCAAATGACGAAGAATCCGTCCGAGTTCGATACGGTCCGGCAAGAGGATGGCCATATGGAACAAGCCGGCCGCTCGTGGATTCGGACGCACCCCGCTCACTTCATGCAAGACGACAAGCGCCATCTCACTCGTTCCGAGTGTGACGCGATTCTCCTCCGTCTCGAGGACGTCCATGCCGATGACACGTTCATAATACGTTTTCATCGTTTCTAAATCGTTGACGCGCAATGTGACGGCGCCGAGTTTAATGTTTGTCAATTTCATTGTTGATCACCTCTAACCTCAGTATACCCGCTAAGTAGAATCGACAGAAGACGGCACAAAAAGGTGGTATAGTTACCTCAAGGATACTGTAGAGAGGAGTGAGACTGATGCCACTGATTTCAAGTTGTGAAGTCGATACCGCGCTCGAGTTGATCACGGGGAAATGGAAACCGTCGATTTTACTCGCGCTCATCAATGGAGACACGTTACGGTTCAGCGAATTGAAACGCTCGCTCCCAAATATCAGTCAAAAGATTTTGACGGCACAGCTTCGCGATTTAGAGGAGCAAGACATCATTATCCGCACCGTCTATCCGGAAGTACCGCCTCGTGTCGACTATCGCTTGAGCGAGTATGGGAAGACGCTGATTCCTGTCCTCGAGACGATGAACGCTTGGGGCATCCAACACGCAGCACGAATGCGTCAAAAATGATTGTCCACATGTGGATAACTCGTTTCCGTATTTCCATCCATCACTTATCCACAGGAGGCTCACATGATTCGTTATCCACAATTGACCAGACATCACTTCGGTGTGACGGCCCCTTCGTCTGGCGTTCCCGCTGAATTGCACGGCTTGCTCCACGAGGCCGAGGCGACGTTCAGCCGCCACGGGTTCACGCTCCAATTCGAGCCATCGGTTTGGACGCAAGACAAAGCAAAATCGGCACCCGCAAAAGTCAGGGCCGATGAATTGACGCGGTTGTTCCATGATGATGCCATCGATTTGATTATCCCGCCATGGGGCGGCGTCCTGTTGATTGAGTTGCTAGACGCGATTGACTGGGACGCGCTCCCACCGAAATGGATGCTCGGCTATTCGGACGTCAGCCTATTCCTATTCGTGTACACGCTCAAAACGGGGATTGCCTCGGCTCACGGGACGAACCTTGTCGACCTGCGCGGCGAGGAATGGGATGCGACGAGCTCGCGTTGGCTCGATGTCGTATCCGCGAAAGAAGGCGAGACGGTCATCCAACTCGCATCGGAACAGTTCCAAAAAGAGTGGCAACACGAGAACCCGAGCCCGCACGTGTATCATTTGACCGAACCGACGGAGTGGAAATCAATTGGCGGGACAGAGGCGACCGGACGACTGCTCGGCGGCTGTATCGATGTGCTATTGCATACGATCGGCACACCGTACGGCGACGTCGCCACGTTCCAACAGAAACATTTAGACGGAGAGCCGATTCTCTGGTATTTCGAGAACGCCGAGCTCGATGTTCCCGCACTCAAACGGACCCTGCTTCAAATGAAGTGGGCCGGTTGGTTCGATCATACGTCTGGCATTCTGTTCGGGCGCAGCTCAGCCCAACAACCCGTTCAAGGCTACACGGCAGAAGACGTGTATGCGGAACTGCAGGACTTACTCGACGTTCCTGTTATTTACGATATCGACTGCGGGCACGTCCCGCCGCAAATGACACTCATCAACGGTGCCCACGCCTCCATTCAAGTCGAGGACGGCAAAGGGACACTCATTCAAACGTTCAAGGGCTGACGCGTCAGCCCTTGATTTTTTTGATGAGCGACATCAGATGGCTGCGGAAACGACCTTCCGGGAACAGACCCACTTCTCGTTCAATCAACGGGACCCACTCATCCCCACACCCATGACTCGTTCCAATTAATAACCCTTCAAAATAAATCGCTTGATCGACAAACCCATGCTTTGCCCATTGATCATGATGCTCTAACAGTTTCAAAAACGATTGCCGGGCTGCCTCTGTTTCACCAGTCAAGGCGAAATAGACACCTTTACTCATCTCGAACGCCGCGATGAATTCTGTATTTCCATCTAGCAGTTGGTTCATGACCACAATCTGTTGATGGAGCAGCTCCGTCTTCCGATATTCAATCGCATAGAGCGCTTCCGTCATCGCCAAGCGTATTTTCATCGTCACATCGTCCGTGAAATTCGTGTATTGTTTCGCTTTTTGTAGCGCATCGACAATCGCCGCTTCATCTTTTAAATAGAGGGCACAAATCGCAATCGTTCGATATACATCGTCGACCCGATAATACATTTTCGTTCGTTTCATATAATCGAGCGTGTCCTCGAGACGACGAATCGCGCCTGGTAAATCATCGTCATACAACATGTTCCGGAACACCATCAACATGCTGAATTCGACGCGAGTCTTCGTCTTCATACTTCTCGAATCAATCAATTCAATCGTATCAATCCGTTCTATCGCCTCATCAAACCGATTCCACATGAGCAGATAAAACGCTTGGCTGATGCGAGCCATAATCAGTTCTTCTTTCTCCTCGAGCCGCTCAAACACCTCGATTGCCCGATCATACCACTCCAACAGTTGTTGTTGATTCCCGCTATAAAATACACTGTCCGCGAGTAACGTGTACGCCTTCCCTTGCCATACGGAGTTCATCTCCACGTCCAAATAAGGGAGGAGCGCCTTCTGAACGGCATCGTCTTCCCATGAGTGGAGACCTCCTTGCGTATATTCAATCTCTTCGACAATCTTCTGTAAGTCCGCCTCACGAGGGTCGACGAGCAATGACTGTACCGTCACATCCAAGCGTTTCGCGATTTCACGAAGGCTGCGCATCGACGCCTCCGCTTTGTCGTTCTCAATCATACTGAGCATCGATTTCGTGATAATGCCTTCCGCGAGCTGACTTTGCGTCAGTTTTTTTTCTTTGCGTAACGCTTTAATCCGTTGTCCAATCATAGAGCACCTCTTAAAAGTTAAATTTAATTGAACTTTTTATATACAAATCGGTCGTCAGCACTTATTATAAAGTTAAATCAGGTTGAACTTAATTATAAAGGAGAATCGATATGATGACCACCTCATCAAACTTGTATGTATTATTGCTCGGAAAATTCATGTCGTTGTTTGCCTCCAGTCTCTTCACGTTCGTCGCCGGCTTGACCGTGCTGACGACGTCCGGTTCGGGACTCCAGTTCGCACTCGTCTTGCTCGCCGGCACAGTGCCACGCGTTTTATTATCTCCGTTCGCTGGGGCATTTGCCGACAAACTGGATCGCAAACGTGTCATCATCACGATGGAGTCGGTGAACGCCTTATTGTTTTTGGCTGCCGGCATCGCGAGTCTCGTCTGGACGTTCGGCATTACTGCTTTCTTGATTATCACATGTCTGCTCTCTGTCGTCTCGACTTTCTTATCGGTCACATTATCGAGTTCGATTCCATTCTTGTTCGACGAAGACGGGCTCCAACGCGCCAACTCCCTCATTCAAAGCACCATCTCCATCTCAAGCATCGGCACGCCGCTGCTCGCCGGGGCACTGTTCACGTTGCTTCCGGTATCCGCATTTCTCTTCAGCTCGTCTCTCTTATTTATAATCGCCGCCCTTGTCGCCTCTCGTCTCCATTTTAAAACGTACGACCATGTTCCCAGCGAGCAATCGACTTGGTCCGAGGTCCGGTCTGGTTTTCGCTACTTGAAACGCCAACATGTACTTTGGACGTTGACCCTCTTGGCGGCACTGCTCAATTTCTTCTTCGTGGCCACCGAAGTGCTGTTCCCGATTGCCGCCCTACAAGAAATCGGCGTCAGCCCGCTCCAGTTCGGATTTTTAGAAAGCATGTTCGCGGTCGGCTTTTTGATCGCCTCGCTCGCCCACGCCTTGCCGGTCTTTGCAATCAAGTATCGCCTGGCGACGGTCCGCACGTCTCTCATTGTCATGAGTTGCCTCTTTATCGCACCGGCCGTGCCACTCTATTTCGATTTCTCGGTCACACCGGCCATCGTCTCCTTCACGGCTTTCGCCTTGTCGAGCGGATTCTTCGTCATTCGCGCCAACATTCCAATCCAGCTCTACTTGCAGACGAACACGGAGCCAAGTTATCTTGGGCGCGTCATCGGCGTCCTCGAATCGCTCGCCATGGGCATCACACCGTTCGGATTCATCGTGTTTGGTGCATTGAGCGAGTGGATGTCAGTCGCTTCACTCTATACGATTTGCATGCTTTGCCTGCTCACCATCACATTGGTCGCGATGTACCGGATTCGGCATGACATCGCTGCCGAAAAAGCCGCTGTGTCAGCGGAAGCAGAAAGTGCGTGAATGCAAAAAGACATCGAACCTCAATTCGATGTCTTTTCTGTAGATGGAAGGATTCGTTTCTCTAACAAGAACGGTCCGAATGGGATGACAGATGCCATGACAGCAAGGACCAACACTTTGAAGCCCCAGTTGAAACGCCATGCCATATAGACGGCTGCCGCCACATAAGCGACGAACAAGAAACCGTGGGCCGCGCCGACGATGCTGACGGCAAGCGGCATACCTGCCAAGTACTTGAGCGGCATCGCGATGAGCAACAAGAGCAAGAATGACATCCCCTCTGTGTATCCGAGCCATTTAAAACGTGTTGCGTTCATATTCGTTCTCCTTTTCAATCGTTGCTACGTCCATCGTAGCCGAAAGAGGTGATGTTTGTCACAGGAGAACGTCATAAAGTCGTTATGCTATTTGACGATTTGGTGAACGATGTAGCACTTTCGTTTCGACGAACTTGCGTAAAAACAATCCGTCGACGCCAAGTTTCCCAGCATTGTAGCCGGCGACGAGAATGAGGACCGAGACGATCAACATCGTCGGGTTCGTGCTGACTGTACCTGAGAGCAAGAACGCCATGTTCATGACGAGACCGAAGAAAGCGGCGCTACGTGTGAGGGCACCGACCAAGAGGCCGAGACCGACTAAAAATTCACCGTATGGAATCAACACATCGAACAAGGCTGCGTTCGGGATGGCGAAGTTTTCAAGGAATGCTGCCCACCAGCTAGCCACGGCCGGGTGATCGCCTGTCGCCAATGTCAGGGCGTTATTGAGAAAACCTTCCGAACCGAATCCGCCTGTGATTTTGCCCCAACCTGCTGTGAGCCAGTGATAGCCGAGCCAGAGACGAAGGACTGTCAATATACCGGTGGCGATGTTGTGATTCTGCCAAAATTTTGTGAACATGATAATTCCTCCTTTGAATGAGTGAATGATAACTTATATGTGATTACATTCACAATATACCATCCATGTTCATCTTTTCACATAGGTTAGGACAAGAGTTCACGTTTCGTTCATATGTGTGTCACAGGTCAGTCACTTTTTGGAAATTGGTCAATTACAAAAGACGCCCACTTGGGGCGTCTTCATTTGATTTACAGGTTCACTTCTTGAGGCGGCTGCCCTTTTTTATTCATCACGCGCATCGATTGCGGCGCGATTTTTAAGATGACGAGTTTTGGATCGTCTGGACCGTCGAACCATCCTTCGAGTTTCTCGTTCCAGACTTTCTCTTTCATCGATTCGTCATCGGATACCGTCGTCTCCCCCAAAATTTCGAGATACGTATCCCCGACGCCATCGCCGTCATAGCCGATCAAAATATGCGTATACGGATTGTTCTTCAGTTCATCGACTTTATCCGTGTCTTTCGATGTTGCCGTGTAGAGTGTCAGCTCATCATGGAAAAAAGTCATATAACGGCTGTGCGGCTTGCCTTTATAGACCGTCGCCATCGTGCCCACGTTACTATGATCTAAAATCTGTCTTGCCGTTTGCATTGCATCCATTCTGAAAAACCTCCTTGTGATAGTCACTCGTATATTGATTCCCCTGGGACAAGTGATTAAACACGCGGACAACATAAAACCTGCTCGCCGAAGCGAGCAGGTTATAAAATTCCTTAGAAAGGAAGATTAGATTTTTTCAACGTTAGAAGCTTGTGGTCCACGAGCTCCGTCAGTGATTTCGAAAGTTACTGCTTGGCCTTCTTCAAGTGTCTTGAAGCCGTCGCCTTGGATTGCTGAGAAGTGTACGAATACGTCGTCTCCGCCTTCCATTTCGATGAAGCCGTAACCTTTTTCTGAGTTAAACCATTTTACTTTACCTGTGTTCATAATGAACCCTCCTGAAATAAACGCTGTGCGTTCTAGTAGTGCCTTACTAGAAAAAACTGACCAAAAAAAAGCACAAACCTCTAGGATTATCTTAAACGAAAAATAATCCAAAGCGTTTTGTGAATTATGTTTCCAGCTATTCTTAATTAAGCACATATAGAATATACCATGGATAAATGCTTCTGTCTACTAAATACTTCGGTTTGCTAAAAATACTTCTAAAACGGGTACATCCAATTGTAGTGAACGCTAGGAGGATGAACCATATGACCACATTTATTGATCGTTCGAATATCGCTGCCACCATCGCCCACCACTCGAATTGGGCGCTCGGTGATCTGGTGACGGAAACACTTGATTGGCATGAGGCGACACGACTGGCCCGCTATCCTGATCAAGCGAAAACCTATCTCTCCCACTTGCCGATGACCGAACGTATCGTCCCGGTGACCAGCTCTTTACCATTAGAACAGGTCGATGGAATCGTGCGCCCGGTATGGATGCGCCGGCTCGACGCCGAGCACTTGAATTTGAGACAAGCGACACGCCAACATGTCGACGTCACCGATTACGGGGCCGTCGGGGATGGTTCGACCGATTGCACGCTCGCGTTCCGGCTCGCCCTCCGGTCGAACCGCCACGTCCATGTCCCAGCTGGCGTGTATATCGTCCGGGGCATCCGGATGCCGTCGAACTGTGTGCTCGAAGGAGCCGGCCAACAGGAAACGATTATCAAGCTTTCGGACCGTGCCCCGAAACATCGCCGGCTGCTTCGAAACGCGACCCCGTTCGCCGGCAATCATCATATCGAAGTCGCACATTTGACGCTCGACTGGAACGTGGAACGTCTCGGAGACGTCGATCGGACCGCGAGTGGCGATACAGCTTCGAGCGCATTGACGTTCGCGCACGTCAAATTCGGCTGGATTCACCACGTGACCGCGAAAAATGCTGGACTGCATGCATTCGATATCACGTCTCCCCACTATCACTACTTGGGGGACGGGCTTCGCGCCAAAAAAGGGAGTCGGTACGTATGGCTCGACCATTGCGAAGCGACGAATTACGGCGACGATGGCATCACGACCCATCATAGCGATGCCCTTTATATCACGAACTGTTACTGCCACCATCCGCACGGACGCACGCACGCCCATGGTTTCTCGAACTCGAATGGAATCGAGATCGATGACGGGTCGCGCCACGTCACGCTCGTCAATAATATGAGTGAAGGTTGTTTCGGAGGCGTCGAAGTGAAAGCGCACGGGACGTCTTCGGCCGCCCATGACGTCCATATCTTCGGACATTTTTCGTATCACGACAATCGGTCATTCAATTTCCGTCATATCAGCCATCACTTGGCCGACGATCCGCAGTCGAAGACGGCCCGTTTCCTGTCGGGCACGAACCTCGTGTCGATGGAGCCGGTCCGCTCGAAGCTATATACGAAATCTTCGGCACGCAGCCTCGTCGTGTCGGCGTATCAGGACGTGTTCATTCATGGATTCACGGCCATCGGCAATCCGGATTATGACTATCGCGCCAATCCAGCCCTTGCCATTCAATATAAATCGCGCAACGTCCGCCTGAAACGGATTGCGACGAGCGGATTCGCCTCAGGTCGGGCCGATATCGAGCTGTTCGGCGGTGACAACCGGACCGACCACGTCACGATTGAAGACGTCATCTGTCGCCACTCGGCTCCGGTCGCCTTGAAAATCGGTGGCCAGTTGACGAACGTTATACTCCAGCGCATCGAAGGCGAACAAAAAAGTGGAGATGTGCTCATCTCCACGAGTAGTCCAATCGAGGCTCACGATTTGTTCGCTTACGGATTCTCAGACCGTGTGCGCAACGACGTTTGAGCCACTTCGACGAGTTCGTCGAGCATCGCCTCGTCCAAATTGAGCGAACTCACCGTCTGTTTCGCCATCATGCGGACGATGGCCTTATCGAGAAAGCCCATCCGCTCGAAGTCATAGCCGTTGCCGACGACCTCGACGAAATAAGCGTGCTCGCGCAACACTTCTCGATACGCGTCCTCAAGCTCCCGTTGCCGTTCGGCCGCGGTCGGCGTCCCGGCACATAGATAGAGACCGAGCGGACGATTCAACAATTTCGCTTCATGAATATGAAGCCATGCCGTCATCTCATCTTGGATTTTCCCCATCCGGATCGAGCTGCCGACGATCACATGGTCAATCGTCGCCCAATCGACGTCCGGCTGTTCGACCACGTTTTGAATGTGGACCTTCCCTGGTAGCCGCTCGGCTAACAGATGGGCGACTTTCTCACTCGTCCCGTAACGGCTCGCGTATGCAATTAACGTATTCATCGCGTTTCCCCCTTTCGGTCAGACTCTACTATCCCTATTCCCGAAACGGTTCACCTTTACTAACGACAGAACAAAAACTCGCCATGGAGGCGAGTTTTTTTCGTCACACTTTATACACTTGTGCTTCGTACGGACGAAGCGTGAACGGCTCCACGGGCTCCATGTTGCCGATGACGCGTTCTGTCACGTCGAACGGAAGCTCACGTGTCACCGTCTCGTCCGAGAAGTTACAGAGTACGAGCCACGTCTCGCCTTCGAACGTACGTGTGAAGGCGTATACCGCTTCATCGTCCGACAGTAACAGCTCATACTTCCCGTAAACGACAATCGGATGTTGTTTCCGGAGCTGAATCAATTGGCGATAGTAATGGAAGAGCGAGTCCGGGTCGCGTCTTGCCGCTTCCGCGTTCACGGTCACATAGTTCGGATTGACCCCGATCCATGGTGTGCCGGACGAGAAGCCGCCTTGCGCCTCGTCCGACCATTGGACCGGTGTCCGTGAGTTGTCGCGCCCACGTGCGTGGATGCCACGGAAAATCTCATCATGCGTCAACAAGCCGTTCGTCGTGTAATCCCGATACGCGTTGAGCGTCTCGATGTCACGATACTCATCGATCGAATCGAACGCCACGTTCGTCATCCCGAACTCTTCACCTTGATAGATGTACGGCGTTCCTTTCAACATGTGGAGGAGCGTCGCCAACATCTTGCCAGAGACGACACGGTACTCGTCCGAGTCGTTCCCGAACCGTGAGATGGCTCGTGGTTGGTCATGGTTGCTCCAATAGAGGCTGTTCCAGCCATCTTCTTCGAGACCTTCCTGCCAGCGTGAGAAGATCGTCTTCAAATCCGTCAACTTCCAGTCCGTCGGGTTCCATTTGCCGAAACTGCCGTTGCCGACGTCGACGTGCTCGAAATGGAACACCATGTTCAACTCGTCACGGTCTGTCCCTGTATAGAGTTTCGCCTCGTCGACGCTGACGCCCGGCATCTCACCGACCGTGATCGTATCGTATTTTGACAAGACTTCGCGATTCATCTCCTGCATGAACTCATGGATGCGCGGTCCGTTGAAGAAAAACGGTGTGCCGTCCCCATAACCCGTCCCCCGCGTCGCGCCATCTGGATAGCTCGGATCTTTCGAGATCATGTTGATGACGTCCATCCGGAAACCGTCGACCCCTTTATCGAGCCAGTACGTCATCAAATCATACACTTCGCGGCGCAACGTCTCCGACTCCCAGTTCAAATCCGGTTGCTTCTTGCTGAACAGATGCAAGTAGTATTCGTCCGTCGCCTCGTCGTATTGCCACGCACTGCCACCAAAGAACGCGCCCCAGTTCGTCGGTGGCTGACCGTTCTCGCCTTTTTTCCAAATGTAGTAGTCCCGATACGGACTGTCTTTCGAGGAACGTGATTCCATGAACCACTGGTGTTCGTCTGATGAATGGTTGACGACGAGATCCATCATGATTTTGATGCCGTGACGATGCGCCTCTTCGAGCATCGCATCGAAATCATCCATCGTCCCGAACTCATCCATGATGGCCCGGTAATCGCGGATATCGTATCCGTTGTCGTCGTTCGGTGAATCGTACACCGGTGACAACCAGATGACATCGATTCCGAGTTCCGCCAAATACGACATTTTTTCAGTGATTCCCGGGATATCCCCAATCCCGTCACCGTTCGAGTCATTAAAGCTGCGCGGGTAAATTTGATAGACGACCGCTTCTTTCCACCATTGTTTCATATTTCATCCTCCTCATACGTTCTGTCGATTTCATCGTACCGTCTTCACGAATCGATTTCTATCCATGATATAATTAGCTTATGCACGATTTTGCTATTAAGAGAGGATGATTGGATGGAAGTCGGCTTTTGTGGCTATTCGTATCATACGACGACTTATACTTTTCCGTTCCCTAGCCGCTTAGAGACGTACTTGATTCGCTTGCAAACAGAAGGCACAGCGCGCATCGTCGTCAATGGGAAGACGTATACGGTGCGGCCCGGTGATTTATTGCTCGTCAAACCCGATGAGGCGTACGAACTGCATGTCGACACTCCGGCGAGCGGGGACTATCATCTCTTCTGTAACGGTCCGACACTCGATGCCTGGTGGGCGGCGGCCGACCATTCCCGCATCACATCCATCTCAATCGACCCTCGCCTGTTGTCGCTTTGGCAACATATCACCGAAGAGGCGCGACGCCCGACGGCTGAACAAAGTCCGGTGCTGATCGAAACCCTGATTGAAGCTTTGCTCCTCATGCTCGACCGTTCCGTCCGAGAAGTCCAAACAAACAGGCGACCTCCAGTCGTGTCACGCATGATGCGTTATATAGAAGGAAACGTCACGAACGACTTCAAAGTGGCAGACGTCGCCAACGCGGTCGGACTGAGTGTATCGCGGACCGTCCATCTATTCAAAGAAGTGACCGGGTTGACGGTTGTCGCCTACGCCCAGTCGATTCGGCTCCAGCTCGCCGAAGAACAGATGCAGTATACACAACACTCGCTCGAACGGATCGCTGAGCTGTCCGGATTTCGCTCTTATCCATATTTTCATCGGATTTTTAAACGAAAATATGGCGTCGCACCAGGGGTTTATCGCACACTTCAACAAAAAAACGAAAAAAAATAAAAAAAGAGTGATCCATTTTTTGAACCGCTCCGTTAGATGGGTGTAAACAACGACAACCACTCAAAAAAGGAGCGATTACCCATGAAGAAGAAAACAATGAACAAGATTGTAGCACCGGCACTCGCACTCGGCTTACTCGTACCCTTGAATGCACAGGCAGCGGATCACGCGCCAACAGCAAGCACACCAGCAGGTGACTTACGCGCCACGCTCGACCAATTGCTGTCTGAGCATTACGTCTTAGCTGTCACATCGATGATGAAAGCTTACGACGGAGCACCTGATGCCGAAGTTGCAATGAAGGCTCTCAATCAAAACGCACTCGACATGACACCGGCGATCGCTTCGATTTATGGAGATGAAGGCGCAGCCCAGTTCGAAGAAATCTTCGCTGGTCACAACGATTACTCAGCTGACTTCGTCGAAGCAGCTAAATCAGAAGATGAAGCACTTCGCGCAGACGCGGAAGCTGAAGTTGAGGAATTCGTCGATGAGTTCTCAACATTCCTTGATACAGCAACAGAAGGCAACTTACCAAAAGACGCTGCAGCTGACGTACTTGAGCTTCACGAAGACCAAGTCCTCTCAGTATTCGATGACTATGTCGAAGGTGACTATGAGTCGGCATACATGACGTACCGTGAAGGATACAAGCTCATGTTCGATATCAGTAAAGCTCTCTCAGGCGCAATCGTCACACAGATGCCTGATAAGTTTGAAACTGCTGCTGACACACCAGCCGTCGAGCTTCGTTCAACATTGAACAGCCTTGCTGGTGAGCACTTCGCCCTCGCAGCGATCGGCATGCAAAAAGGTTACGATCAAGCTGAAGATTACGACTACGTGAGCTGGGCTGAAGATCAGAACACACTCGACTTCAAAGCAGCAATCGGCTCAGTATACGGTGACGAAGGTGCGGCCCAATTCGAAAAAGTATGGAACGGGAACCACATCACAGCACAAGGTGACATCGTTGCCGCTACACTCGAAGGCGACGAAGCTAAAATTGAAGAAGCACGCATGAAGCTCGACCAGTTCGCTGTCGATTTCAGCACATTCCTCGATGCAGCGACAGAAGGTAACTTGCCGCAAGAAGCTGGCCAAGAAGCCATCAAACAACATGAGGCCCTCGTGCTTCAAACGTTCGATCAGTATGTAGCTGGTGACGCGGATGCAGCTTGGATGTCATTCCGTGAAGGATACGCGTTCATGTTCGGTGTTGGTGAGACACTCGGTAACGCGATCGTGACACAAATGCCTGACAAGTTCGCTGAAACAACAATGCCTGAAGAGATGCCTGAAACAGGTCTCGGCGGTGCACAAGAACAATCAATGAACACGCTCTACGCTGGCCTTGCTGTACTTGGCGGAATCTTACTCGCCTTCGTAACGCTTCGCAACCGTAAAGTGTCTGAACAATAATTCAATCAGGAGGGAGCCCCATGAACAAGCGCCATTTGTTTCTGGCGCTCTCTCTCTTTTGTTTTGGCTTCTGGACGTGGACGAGCGCCCAAGAATCGTCGTCACCACCTGTAGAAGAAAAACAAATAGAGGAGAGCCCAGATTTATCGGCTGAATTCTCACTTCTACAGGAAGAGGTGAAGAAGCTTCGATTAGCCGAGGAAGAGGAAAGTGCCAAGGCTGCGACACCCGTCCAACTTCAAATCCCAACCATTGATGTCGACACCGCGATCGAACAGGTCGGTGTCCTCGACAATGGACAGATGGGCGTCCCAAAAGACGAGAACCAAGTCGGCTGGTTCGAGCCGGGCGTCAAGCCAGGCAGTAAAGGGAATGCCGTCATCGCCGGACACGTCGACAGCAAGACCGGCCCTGCCGTCTTCTATGAGCTCGATCAGCTGAAGACAGGCGATGACGTGACAATTATTGATGAGAATGGCAACACGTTGACGTTTCGTGTCACAAAAACAGAGAGTTACGATACGAAAAACGCACCGATCGAGGATATTTTCGGGGCCACGTCGAGTCGACATTTGAACTTGATCACGTGTTCCGGTACGTTCAGTGACGGCGGTTACGACGAGCGTTTCGTCGTCTATACCGAACTTGTCGCTACCGAGATCAATACCGAAGTCGAACTCGACGCACCGACGAGCGTCGAACTCCGCGGGAACTTATTGACGTGGCACGCCGTCCGTGACGACGCCGTCATCGGCTATCGCGTCTATGAGGTCGTCGACGGTGAAGCGACGCATATCGAAAGTATCCCGTCGCACGCCCGGAAGAGCATCGAAGTCACGAACGAACAGGCCACTTATTACGTGACAGCCATCGATCAACTCGGGAACGAGTCGAGTCCTTCCGCACAGACGAAGTGATGACCAAAGCACCCACAGACCGCCATCTGTGGGTGCTTTGTATCTGATTTCGCCTTCAAAAAAAGCATCCCTCGATGAGGCATGCTTTTTCGTTTAGACGAAACATGGAATCTGCGGGTTGAACGTCTTGTTGTTCTCCGTCATGATTTGTTTCTTGATTTTGCCTTCGCCGAGATAGACGATACGGTCGGCGAGCGCCTCCGCGTCCTCTTCATCGTGGGTAACGAAGATCGTCGTCGTACCCGTCTGTTTGAGGAGGCGGCGCAAATCGTCCCGAATGCGATGTTGGAGCGACGTGTCCAAGTTGCTGAACGGCTCATCTAAAATGAGGAGCGATGGTTTCGGAGCAAGCGCACGCGCGAGCGCGACACGCTGTTGCTGACCACCACTGAGCTCATACGGATAGCGGTGACGGAACTCGGACAGGTTCACGAGCGTCAGCATCTCTTCGACACGCTCGTTCCGCTCTTTCCGGCTCAATTTATGCAGACCGAAGCGGATGTTCTTCTCAACGGTCATATGCGGGAAGAGCGCATAGTCTTGGAACACCATCCCGACACCACGCTGTTCAGGCGGCATGAACTGGCAATCGTCGCAACAGACACAGTCGTTGACGACGACGACGCCTTGATTCGGCATCTCGAGTCCCGCAATGAGGCGTAAAATCGTACTCTTCCCAGAACCGCTGTCACCGAGAAGCGAGACGATTTCACCTTTCGTGATTGAGATCGAGAATCCTTTAATCGTCTCGGCTTGCGCACCTTTATAGCTGAAGTGTAAATCGTTGATTTGAACAAACATTAGTCGGCCTCCTTATCAAGCACCTTATGGAACACAAAGATCAACAGTCCGCTCATGAGCACGATGACGATCGAGGCGAGCGCGGCCTCATGTATCTTCTCGTCACTGACATATTTGAACGCCTGTGTGGCGAGCGTCGAAAAATTGAACGGCTGTAAAAACAGCGTCAGCGGCAATTCTTTCATAATATCGATAAAGACGAGGATGAACGCGCTCATGATCGCCCCTTTAATCATCGGGATATCGACCCGGAAGAACGTCTGTACCGTCCCCCACCCGAGCATGCGCGACGCTTCCGTGAACGACTTCCCGACTTTCTCAAATCCGCTCTCGATCGAGTTATAGCCGATAGCGAGGAAGCGGATGACGTAGGCGAAGATGAGCATGATGAGCGTCGTCCTGAACACGAACGTTTGGCCTAAATCCAAGGCGAGCGCTACGTTCAGCACCCACTCGTCAAGGAGCAAGAACAATGTGATGACGGCGATGGCGATCGCCGCTCCCGGAATCGAATAGCCGAGCGTCGTCACTTTCGAGATGACGCGTGTCATGTTCGACGGGAACAGGCGCGTGTAGTTGGCGATGATGAGCGCGAACACGAGAATGATCACGGTCGCGATGAACGCCACGCTCACCGTGTTCCAGACGAGGCGGAAAAACTCGGCCGTGAACACTTGCTCGAACGTCAACACCGTCCACGCGACGAGTTGCACGAACGGGATGAGAAACGCGACAGCGAAGATGGTCGCCACGTAGCCGAACACGGCGTAGCGGTGCCACCCGGTCAATTGTCTCGGTTTGAGCGGCTTCACTTTCGTCGTCGCATAGCTGAACTGCTTCCGACCCCGGACGAGCCGTTCCATCGTCAGGATGGCGATGACGAGAATCATGAGCGTCCCGGCGAGTTTGAGCGCCGAGGACGTATCTTTCATCCCGAACCACGTGCTGAAGATGGCCGTGCTGAACGTCTGAATCCCGAAGTATTTGACGACCCCATAGTCGTTCAATACTTCCATCAACACGAGGCTGACCCCGCCGATGATGGCGACACGCGAAATCGGGATGACGACGGTGAAGAAGATGTCCCATGAGCCGCGGCCGAGGATCCGGGCGTTCTCAATCATCGAGGACGATTGATTGTGCAGGAAGGCCCGCGTGATTGTATAAATGTATGGATACAAGAACAGGGTGAAGATGAACACCGTCCCTTGAATCGTCATGATGTTGAAGTACGTCTGGTCGACGGTCACGCCGAACTCGTTGCGTAGCGTCGTCTGGATGACGCCCGTATAGTTCAAGATGCCGTGATACGTGTATCCCCCGATATAAGGCGGGATGGCGAGCGGTAAGATGAGCGCCCATTTGAAGAACTTGCGGAACGGGAAGTCGTATACCGTGACGAACCAAGCGAGGCTCGTCCCGATGATTGTCGTCAGCAAGCCGGTCGCGAGCATGATAAACAGGGTATTGCGCACGTAAGTCGGCAACAAGTACTCGCGAATGTGTTGCCAGTTCTCGTTGACCGGTGCGAATAGTTCGACCAAGACGACGACGCCTGGCAGGACGATGAACAAGAGCGCGATAAAGCTGAGGATGGCCCATCCATTCAGTTGTCGTTTCAGCGCGTACCAGTTCATGTCGTACAACTCCCGTTCCTCTTTCGTTCAGTCACTTCCTGTCCCATCATATCAGGTTAGGCGCCCTCGTTGTACCGCTAGCGTGTCGAGAAACGCAAAAATCTTCGGCCTGAACGTCTGTTCAAGCCGAAGTCTTCTTATTTCCAGCCCGCTTCGTTGAAGACGCGGATGGCTTCTTGTTGATTTTCACCGAGGACAGACAAGTTGATGTCCTGCTCTTTGAACTCACCCCATGATTGAAGGAGTTCGTTCGGTTCAACCGATTCATTTACTGGATACTCGTAGTTGACGCTCGCGAACTGTTCTTGTGCTGACGGGTCAGACATGAACTCCATGAGTTTCTTCGCGTTATCGGTGTTCTTCGATGCTTTCGTCATCGCGATTCCCGAGATGTTCACGTGTGTCCCCGTCGTATCTTGGTTCGGGAAGAAGACACCGAGTTGCTCAGCGACTTTCTTCTCTTCCGCATCTTCCGAGTTCAACATGAGACCCATATAGTACGTGTTCATGATGGCAACGTCCCCTTCACCAGCGACGACCGCTTTCGCTTGGTCACGGTCGTTCCCTTGTGGGTCGCGTGCAAAGTTGTTGACCATGCCTTTCGCCCACTCTTTTGCCTGGTCGACACCGTTCACTTCGATGAACGAGGCGAGGAGCGAGATGTTGTACATGTTCTCAGACGGACGGACGAGTACTTTGCCGTTCCACTGCTCTTCCGTGAGTGCTTCATACGTTGACAAGTCTTCTGGTTTCACGCGGTCTTTCGCGTAGACGATGACACGCGCCCGTTTCGTGAGACCGAACCATTCGTTGTCCGTGTCACGGTATTTCTCAGGGACGTTCGATTCAAGCACGTCGCTATCGACCGCTTGCAGGTGTCCCGCTTCTTTCGCTTGATACAAGTTCCCTGCATCCGCTGTGATGAAGAGATCGGCTTCCGTGTTGTCGCCTTCTGTGTTCAAACGTTCAAGCAACTCATCGCTCTTCCCTTCGACGACGTTGACTTTCACGCCTGTCTCTTCTTCAAACTGCTTGTAAAGCTCTTTATCTACATCATAGTGACGGCTCGAGTAAACGTTGACGACTTTCGACGCTTCTGCTGTCTCGTTGTCGCTTGACGTCGTCGTTTCTTCTGTGCTGGCGCAAGCCGCAAGAAGCGATGTTGTGAGCGCAGCCGAAAGGCCGAGTGCCATGTACTTTTTGTTCATTTCATAATCCCCCACTTATTCATCTCTATTATTGGTAATGATAATTACTCTCAGTTACCATCATCACTGATAATCATTCTCACGTCAACCTTTTTTTGAAATCGTTTACCTTATTTATGTGCTTATAACTTAACAGTTTTGACCTTATCATTTCTTGACTTCAAAACGACTAGCCCTCTATAGTGAAAGAGAACAAACCGTCTGGTCGGTACAGAGAGGAGGCATGACATGTCAAACCGATCCATGATTACGAAACAAAAATTGTTGGATGCCGCGACGGATATCATCATGGAACATGGCGTGCACCATCTTACATTAGACGAAGTCGCTAAGACCGCCGGCGTCTCGAAAGGCGGTCTCCTGTATCATTATCCATCCAAAGAAGCACTGTTGACCGCCATCGTCGAACGGCTCCAAACCGAGCAAAACGAGTTGTACGAGTCGCTTCAAGCGGACGGCAACGGTCCTGTCGAGGCGTTCGTCCGCCTGTTTGACGAGACGAAGCTCCACCCCGAGCGCTCGTCGATTCAAATCGACGCCGAGAAGATGATTGCCTTCTTGACGTTGTTCGCGGTCGACCAAGAGTACGCCGAACGGTGGAAGCACGACCTCGACACGTTCTTCACAGCATTTCAACAGACGAGCGATCCCGTCGAGACGATGATTATCCGTTATGCACTCGAAGGCATGATGATGTCCGAGCACTTCAACGTCGGCGTCGCCCCGCCCGCCTTAAAACACGACATTATCGCTCGCTTGATCGAGCGAGCCCGTAACATCGATTCGGGTAAAACAGACTAAGCCATTAGAGGAGAAATGAACCCCATGCAGAAAATCACGTCCTTCTCCGTCAACAACAAGTTCGCCGTATGGTTGATGACAATCATCTTGACGGCGACCGGAATTTTCGCCGGCTTGACGATGAAACTAGAAACATTGCCTGATATCACGACACCGACCGTCTCGGTGACGACGATTTATCCAGGTGCCTCACCTGAACAAGTGCTCGATGAAGTGAGCACCGTGCTCGAAGAACGCTTGAAGAGCTTGAACGGTGTCGAACAAGTTCGTTCGTCTTCGTTCCAGAACGCTTCAAACATTCAAATCGATTACGACTTCAGCACCGACATGGAAGAGGCTGAACAACTCGTCAAAGAGGCGCTCAGCAACGTCGAGTTGCCTGAAGCCGTTCAAGACCCGCAAGTGTCGCGTCTCAGCTTTGACGCGTTCCCGGTCATCGGGGCAGCCGTCTCGGATGAGAGTCTCGATTTGGCTGAATTGACGAAATTGGTTGAAGATGAGTTACAACCAGCGCTTGAAGGTGTCGAAGGCGCTCAGACCGTGCAAATCGCCGGACAAGAGATTCGTCGCGTCGAGCTTCAGTTCGACGAGGAGGCACTCGCCGAATACAACTTGACGGAAGACACGGTCAAACAGTTGATTCAAGCGAACGATGCCCGCATCGCGCTCGGCTTGTATGAACTCGGTGATACGGAGCAAGCCGTCGTCATCGACGGGAAGTCAGAGACGCTTGAAGCGTTCCGTGACCTCCAAATCCCTTACTCACCCGCCCAAACGGAACAGCCGGTGCCAGGTGCGCCAACAGAACTTCCGACTGGTGAGACACCACAAGTCCCGACTGAAGTGCCAGGTGCCGTCCCACCAGCCAACGTCCCGACGACCGTCCCGACCGTCGCCTTGAGCGAACTAGCGACGATTGAAGACCGCGGCATCGAGGAATCGATTTCACGGTCGAACGGGGAACGTTCCATCGGGATTCAAGTGACGAAAACACAAGATGCGAACACCGTCGACGTCGTCAACGCCGTCAAAGACGTGCTCGCCGACTTCGAAGCCGACTATGACACGGCCAAAGTATCGGTCACGCTCGACCAAGGTCAACCGATTGAAGAATCGGTCGAGACGATGGTCTCGAAAGCGTTGCTCGGTGGCTTGTTCGCCATCTTGATCATTCTCGTGTTCTTGCGTAACTTCCGCTCGACGATTATTGCGGTCATCTCGATTCCGCTTTCGCTCCTCATGGCGTTAATCGTCTTGAAACAGCTCGACATCACGCTCAACATCATGACGCTCGGCGCGATGACCGTCGCCATCGGACGCGTCGTCGACGACTCCATCGTCGTCATCGAGAACATTTACCGCCGCCTCACCCGTCCGAACGAGACGTTGCGCGGTAAAGAACTGATTATCGCTTCGACGAAAGAAGTGTTCATTCCGATTGCGTCGTCGACAATCGTCACGATTGCCGTCTTCTTGCCGCTCGGGTTCGTCACTGGATTTGTTGGTGAGCTGTTCTTACCGTTCGCCTTGACCGTCGTCTTCGCCTTGCTCGCGTCGTTGCTCGTCGCGATCACGGTCGTACCGATGATGGCCGACTCGTTCTTCAAAAACCGGGATAAATTGAAGCCGGAAGAAGGTCCAGGCAAACTTGCCGAATGGTATCGTGGCGTCCTCAACTGGTCGCTCAACCATAAACTCGTCGTCTTCGGACTCGCGACAGCACTGTTAATCGGAAGTTTCGCCCTCGTCCCAGCCATCGGGGTCAACTTCTTGAACCAAGAGTCGGAGAAGACGCTTTACGTCACGTTCGACCCAGAACCGGGCCAAACGCTCGACGACTCGATCGCGGCAGCTGAAATTGCCGAGACGTATTTCATGGAAGAGCAAGCAGACGCGACCGACGTCCAATTCACGGTCGGTGGCGAGAACCCGCTCAACCCCGGGAACAACAAACAAGGGATTTTCATCGTCCAGTATGACCCGGACACGGAAGATTTCGCTGACGTCAAAATCGCTGACGTCGAACGCTTGAACGAACTCGCCACAGGCGGTGAGTGGAAAGAGCAAGACTTCGCCGGCGGTGCCGGCACGAGCGGCGTGACGTACAACGTCTATGCCAACTCGCTCGAAGACCTAGAAGCCATCGTCCCGACGTTCATCGAGACGATTGAAGAAGAGACGGATTACGTCCGTCAAGCAACATCTGACCTTCGCGAATCGTACGTCCAGTACACGTTCAACGTCGACCAGCAGGCTGCTGCTGAGGCAGGCGTCTCGGCCGCCCAGCTCGCCCAGACGATTGGACAGTTCCAAGCGCAAGAAAGCCCGCTTTCGACCGTGACGATTGATGACAAGCAGCTCGACGTCATCATCCCGACGGAACAAGTCACGTACGACAGCATCGAAGAGTTGCAGGAACAAGAAGTGACGACGCCGTTCGGCCCTCGTCCAATTTCGGACTTCATCGAAGTCGAGGAAGGCACGACACCGGATACGCTCGTCCAGCGTGACGGGAAGCTTCTCGCTCGCGTCAACGTCGAGCTCAGCACGGACAAAGCGACGGAAGCTTCGGCTGCTATCGAAGAACGTGTGTCTGACATCGAGCTCCCGACTGGCGTCTCGTATGACGTCGGTGGGGTCACTGAACAGATTCAAGAATCGTTCACCCAGCTCGGTCTCGCCATGCTCGCGGCCGTCGCCATCGTCTACTTGGTGCTCGTCATCACGTTCGGCGGTGCCGTCACGCCGTTCGTCGTCCTGTTCTCGCTTCCTTACGCGATTATCGGGGGACTTGTCGCCCTTCTCATCACCGGCGAAACGATTTCGGTATCAGCCTTGATCGGTGCGCTTATGTTGATCGGGATTGTCGTCACGAACGCCATCGTCTTGATTGACCGCGTCATTCATAAAGAAGCGGCCGGTCTCTCGACACGCGATGCGTTGCTCGAGGCAGCCGGTACACGTCTCCGTCCGATTCTCATGACGGCGCTCGCGACGATTGGTGCACTCGCACCGCTCGCGCTCGGCCTTGAAGGCGGCGCCTTGATCTCGAAAGGTCTCGGTGTGACCGTCATCGGCGGATTGACAAGTTCGACGCTATTGACGCTCCTCATCGTCCCAATCGTGTATGAGTTCTTCGCACGGTTCCGTAAGAAAAAACAAGCGTAACGCAAACGAGAGTTGACCCAAATAGGGTCGACTCTCGTTTTGTGTTTAATAGCATTGCATGATGATTTCTGCCTCTTCAAAGCGCTTGTCTTTGAGGGCGTCGGTCGGGATGAGGAAATACAGGATGCCGGCGTCACCGAACATGATGTCAAGTTCTTCACTCGAATCCATTTGGAATAAGAGAAACGGTTCACGGAAACGTTCCCCATACGTCTCTTCAATTTCTTCAAACACATCGTTTTGCACCTCGTCCGGATGCCCGCCCACCGCATGCAACTCGCCCTCATCGAACAGCTCCTCAAAAGCGGTATATTCTTCTTCGCTCATCAGATCAAACAGTGCATCATCGTTTTGCGCATAACCTTCATCGAATGTGGCAGCCCGCTCCTTGAGGGCCTCGCCGACCCGGATCCGTTCAAGCGTCGTCGTTTCTGTATAGAGGACGCGCCAAAGGTGACGTTCGTCCGCGTCACCCCACGGCTGTTCGTCCAAATCATAGAAGAACGATAACATGCCTTCTTTCGGAAGCGCTTCGACTGATTCAAATCCTGCGAAGTCACTCAGTCTGAACTGTGCCAAAAAAGTCAAATTCTCTCCGGGATGGTCCGATGCACTCGGTAAATCTGGATAGCCGCCAAATTTCGAATGACCAATCGCAACTTCTTCTCGTGTCGTTCGGGGTTCAAGCTTCACGTTAACGCGCTTCGTGAACGCCGCCAAGATGTCATCACACTGTTCGAGCCCGTGCTGGTCAATAAACTGTTTGATTGATTGAAGTTCCATTCGAACACCTCATTCGGATATGATACAAGTAGTCTATCATACCGAACGTGTGTACCCTTTATCATTTTTTATATAGCCTTTCTCTTGACCGAATGAATGAAACTTGAGAAGATGCATACGTTTTGAACTTATTCGCGAAAGGATGTCATATATGCAACGTCTCATCAAATGGGTGATCGGCCTTTCGCTCTTGTTTGGCTTGAGCGCACTCGGCAATTGGATTGTCGCGACGCTTGATTTAAAAGTTCCCGGAAGCGTCATCGGCATGGTGCTCTTGTTGCTCCTATTGATGACCAAACTGATCCGGGTCGAGTGGATTGAAGACAGCGCCGGCTTTTTGACGAAACATCTGGCCTTCTTCTTCATCCCGATCGCGGTCGGACTCATGTCGTACAGTGATTTATTAAAAGCGGAAGGTGTGCCGCTCTTTGCTGCCTTGATCGTCAGTCTAATTGTCGGCCTCATCGTCACCGCTCTCATCTCAGGAAGACGAGGTGAGGCCTCATGACGTTATTTTGGGTGCTCGTCACTATCGGCGTCTACATGTTGAGCCGAAAGTTGTCCTTCAAATGGGCGTCCCCGTTCACGAACGTCGTCTTCTTGAGCACGGCGACATTGATTGTCGTGTTGCTGTTGTCCGGACAGACGTATGATGCGTACGCTCCGGCTCGAGACGCCATCACGACGCTACTCGGACCAGCCACGGTCGCACTCGGATTGCCACTCTATCGCAACTTGCCGATTTTACTCGCACGCGCGAAACGGGCGCTCGGGGCCATCATGCTCGGGACGCTGTCGACGATTTTCGTCGCTGTCGGCTTAGGGACCGCGCTCAAATTGACGGATCACGTCTTGCTCGCCTTGTCCGTCAAATCGGTGACGTCACCAATCGCCTTGGAATTGGCACGGCAATTACAAGGTGACGCCGCGCTCGCCGCGTCGGTCGCCGTCGCTTGCGGGATTCTCGGGGCCATGCTCGGTCCGACGATTCTCACGCGCTCCAACGTGACCGACCCGTTCACGCGCGGATTGGCGCTCGGGACGCTCAGTCACGGCATCGGGACAGCCCAAGCTGCGACGGAACATCCATTGTCTGGGGCAACAGGTGGGGCCGCGATGGGTCTGTCTGCCATCTTCACGTCATTCGTGTTGCCGTTTCTTCTTCCACTTCTGTTTTGATTCACGGATAGAGACCTTTGCGCCTCTCTTTTTATTTTCAAACAATTTCGATACTTCTTAAAACGGCTCTCATGCTACACTAAATATGAACAGATTCATCAGAGGAGGCAGACCATGCAATCGAAATTGATTGAACGTTTAATCACATATGCAAAAATTGACACACAGTCCGACTTCACGAGTGAGACGACTCCGTCGACGGCGAAACAATGGGATTTGATTCGCCATCTCGAGACCGAGTTGAAAGCGATTGGACTCGAAGACGTCGAGACGGATGAATACGGCTACTTGTTCGCCACGCTTCCGAGCAACGTCGACCATGACGTACCAACGATCGGGCTCCTCGCCCACGTTGATACGGCGACCGACTTCACCGGGACGAACGTCAATCCGCAACTCGTCGAGCATTACGAGGGCGGCGATATCGTCTTGAACGAGGCGCTTCAAGTCATTTTGTCGCCTCGTGACTTCCCGGAGCTCGACGGCTACGTCGGCCATACGCTCATCACGACAGACGGGACGACGCTGCTCGGGGCCGATGACAAAGCTGGCATGGCTGAAATCGTCACCGCGGTCGAATACTTATTGGCCCATCCGGAGATTCCGCACGGACCGGTCCGCATCGCCTTCACACCGGACGAAGAGATCGGCCGCGGCCCGCACAAGTTCGATGTCGCCCGCTTCAACGCCGACTTCGCCTACACGATGGATGGCGGCCCGCTCGGCGAACTCCAATACGAGAGCTTCAATGCCGCCGGTGCCACGGTCACGTTCCACGGGACGAACGTCCATCCGGGCAGTGCCAAAAACAAGATGGTCAACTCGATGAAATTGGCGATGGCGTTCCATAACCGCCTTCCGGCCGATGAGGCGCCAGAACATACGAGCGACTATGAAGGCTTCTTCCATTTAAACGGCTTCTCTGGCGACGTGGAGACGACGACGCTCCAATACATCATCCGCGACCACGACCGCACGAAGTTCGAGGCGCGCAAAGCGTTGCTTGAAAAACTCGTCGTCGAATGGAAACAAAAATACGGCGAAGCGCGCATCGACTTGAAGATGGACGACCAATACTACAACATGGCCGAGAAAATCGAGCCGGTGAAACACATCGTCGACACCGTCGCCGACGTCATGCGCGAACTTGGCATCGAACCGAAAATCGAACCGATTCGCGGTGGGACAGACGGCTCGCAACTATCGTATATGGGACTCCCGACCCCGAACATCTTCACGGGCGGCGAGAACTATCACGGCAAGTTCGAGTACGTCTCCGTCAACAACATGGAAAAAGCGACCCACGTCATCATCCAGACGCTCCGCACGTTCGCTGAACGTGCGCGAGCATAACACATGCGCCTCCAATCGTTCTCTTCTAGAATAGAGACATTGGAGGCGATTTTTATGAAGCATACGTTTCAAATGAACCTCGACTGGACCGGCGGACGCAATGACGTCGGTACGCTCGAGGCCGAACGGTTGAAGACACAAATCTCGATTCCCCCGGAAATGGATGGGCCCGGCATCGGGACGAACCCTGATGAGATGCTGCTCGGTGCCGCGGCGACGTGCTATATCATCACGCTCGCGGCCATGCTCGGGCGCAGTGACCTGCCGCACCGTGGCATCACCATCGACGCCGAAGGCATCGTCGACGTAACGAACGGCGTCTTCACGTATGAGACGATTCGCTACACGACCCGCATCAACGTGCCGGCAACAGCCACAGACCGTGACCTCACGCTCGTCGAACGGATCGCCAAAAAAGCGAAAGACGGTTGCATGATTTCACGCGCCTTGGCCGGCAACGTCACGTTCGAGCTCGACACGACGGTCATCCGCGTCGACTGACGATGTATCGCTTCGCAAAACCCCTGCAAGCAGGAATCATCTTGAAACGGCGCAATCGATTCGTGATGGACGTGTTGCTCGGTGATACCGTCGTCGCCTGTCACTGTCCGGTCACTGGCCGCATCGGCGACCTCGTCTTTGACGGAGTGCCCTGTCTCGTCTCGACGACGAACGACCCGCGACGGCACACCGCCTACACGGTAGAAGCCATCTCAATCGATGCGGATGGACAATGGATCGGGATTCATCAAGGTCGCGCCAACGATTTCGTCGCCCATTGTTTGGACACGGATGCATTACCGGTCTTCCCTTCCCCAAAACAGGTGGGGCGTGAGCACGTCGTCGGGTCATCACGACTCGATTTCAACGTCGATGGTGTCTATATGGAAGTGAAGGCACCACTCGCCGAGCTGTTCGTGACGCCTCTCGCGCGCTTTGAACGACGTGCGGTGACGAGACCGGTCGAGACCGAACGGTTGATGCGGCATCTCGAGACGTTGATTGCGACGTTGCCGGAAACCAAACGGGCCGTCCTGCTTTATGTCTTCCTATACGATGCGCCCGTCTTCACCGGTCATCCGAACCGGAACCATGATGCACGGATTCGCCAGATGCTTCGCGATGCGATCGCGGACGGACTCGAAATTTGGCAAGTGAACGGCGAGCTGACCACAGAAGGGATTCGTATGATCCGTTGCGTTGAGACAACGCCTCACTTCAAGTAAAAAAGCCATCGTGGATGGCTTTTTTACTGTAGTAATAGTGGGGTCACGTAAGCCTCGATGACGGCCGAGATGGCGAGGAGCGGCACCGCGATGAACAGAAACATCTTCACACCTGCCACGAACAGCGCCTTGAACGTGACGTCCGTCTCTTTCCCGCGCAGTTTCTTCCAGATGTAACGGTTCAGCGACAACCCCATCGCCGCTCCGAGCAAGATGGCCGAGATCTCGGTGATGCCGTGCGGCAAGATGCCGAGCACGATGACCCGGACGACCGATTCGCCGGCGAACCCGACGAGCATGGCGACCAGGCCGATGACGGCCGCGTTGATGACGACGAACACATACGGGATGAAGAGCGGAATCATCCCGAGCAAGAACGCGAACAGCGTGACGCGTGTATTGTTCACGAACAAAGCGATCATCGTCTCGCGCGCGCTCGTATCGAACGTCAAGCCCCTCGATTCAAACGTATCTCCGAGCTGGGCTAAAATCTCGTCTACTTGATCGGGTGCGATAAACGATCGAAACAAGAAGTACGACCCGATGCCGGTGATGATGAAAAGGATCCACAGTCGCAGAAAGTCGTTCCGATAATAGTTCGACCACGCCTCGCGAATGGATAATGATGTTTTCATTTGAATTCCCCCTTTATCAAGCTATACGAATCTCGTCAACGTTCGTTTCATTTTTCCCCACGACTGCGCGTTTTCCAAAAACGTGATACAATACACGTCGTAAACAAATCAGAAAAACGAGGGATCCTATACATGATTACAGTAAATAACGTAAGTCTCCAATTCGGTGGACGCAAGTTGTTCGAAGACGTGAACATCAAGTTCACACCAGGCAACTGCTACGGCTTGATCGGCGCAAACGGCGCCGGGAAGTCGACATTCTTAAAGATTCTTGCCGGTGAGCAAGACACGACAACAGGTGACGTCAGCTTCTCGCCTGGCGAACGCCTCGCCGTCCTCAAACAGGACCATTACGCGTACGAAGACCAAGCGGTACTCGAGACGGTCATCATGGGCCACGAGCGCTTGTATCAAGTCATGAAAGAGAAAGACGCCATCTATATGAAAGAAGATTTCTCTGACGAAGATGGTATGCGCGCTGCTGAACTCGAAGGCGAATTCGCCGAGATGAACGGTTGGGAAGCCGAATCAGAAGCTGCCATGGTCCTTCAAGGACTCGGCATCACGGACGCATCACACCACAAGCTCATGAGTGAGCTCACAGGTGGCGAGAAAGTCAAAGTCCTCCTTGCGCAAGCATTGTTTGGCAAACCTGACATTCTTCTCCTCGATGAGCCGACGAACGGTCTTGACCTCAAAGCGATTCAATGGCTCGAAGAGTTCTTGATCAACTTCGAGAACACCGTCATCGTCGTATCCCATGACCGTCACTTCTTGAATAAAGTATGTACGCACATGGCTGACCTCGACTTCGGTAAGATTCAATTATACGTCGGGAACTACGACTTCTGGTACGAGTCGAGCCAACTTGCTTCACGCATGGCCAACGACCAGAACAAGAAAAAAGAAGAGAAGATTAAAGAGCTTCAAAACTTCATCGCCCGTTTCAGCTCGAACGCCTCGAAGGCGCGTCAAGCGACGTCACGTAAGAAGTTGCTCGATAAAATCACGCTCGACGATATCCGTCCATCGTCACGCCGCTACCCGTTCGTCGGTTTCTCGATGGAACGCGAAATCGGGAACGACGTGCTCTACGTCGACAACGTCTCGAAGACAATCGATGGCGTCAAAGTGCTCGACAACGTCACATTCTCACTCAACAAGACAGACAAAGTCGCATTCGTCGGGCGTTCGGACGTTGCCATCACGACGCTCTTCAAAATCATCATGGGCGAGATGGAGCCTGACACGGGTACAGTTAAATGGGGCGTGACGACGACACAGTCGTACTTCCCGAAAGACAATTCGGAATACTTCGAAGGCTCGGATAAGAGCATCTTAGATTGGTTACGCCAGTTCTCACCAGCGGACGAATCAGATACGTTCCTTCGCGGCTTCCTCGGACGCATGCTCTTCTCAGGCGAAGAAGTCATGAAGAAGGCTTCTGTCCTCTCAGGGGGAGAGAAAGTCCGTTGCATGCTCTCGAAAATGATGCTCTCGAACTCGAACGTCCTCGTCCTCGACGATCCGACGAACCACTTGGACCTCGAGTCGATCACGGCGCTCAACAACGGGCTCGAGACGTTCAAAGGCGTGCTTCTCTTCAGTTCGCATGACCATCAGCTCATCTCGACGATCGCGACGCGCATCATCGAAGTGACGCCGAACGGCATCGTCGACAAAGAAGCGACGTACGACGAGTTCCTCGAGAACGAATCGCTCCAACAACAAGTTGAATCACTTTATCAGAACGCATAAGAAAAACGATCGGCCGCGGCCGATCGTTTTTCTTATTTGACCTCGACGATCTCCATGATGTGCTCATGGATGTCGTGGCCTTTTGTCACATGGACTTGAACGTTATACGTACCGGCTTCAGGGAACGTATGCTCACCCGCATAGTTTCCGCCTTCCGTCTCTTCGAGTTTCACCCACTCGTGTTTGTCTGCACCATCTTTGAACACTTCGAGTTGAACGTCCGCACCTGTCAACGTCTCATGCTCAATCTCGACGTTGACGGTGAACGGTTGGGCTTCCTTGGCGACCGCTTGTGTTGGGTCGAGGACGATGTCTGCTCCGGCGTGATGGTGATGATCTTCCTCAGCCTCGGCTTCAGCCGCGGTCTCCGGATGACCGACCGTCACGTTCGTCGTCGGCATCGTGTGCATCGACCGAGCCGTCACGTGCACTTGAACCGTGTAGATCGCTTCGTCAGCAAACATCGTCTCCGCCTCATACACGCCGTCTTCTGTGAGCGTAGCTTTTGTCATCTTGCTCTCTTCTTTGGCACCGTTCTTCCAGACTTCGAACTTAATCTCGTCGGCGTCATCGACCGCTTTTCCGTCTTGCGTGACGCGAACCGCCAATGTGACCGCCTCGTCTGTATCGGCTGTCGCCGGCACATTCAATTCTGCCTCTACCGGTTCCATCGATGGCGTGGTCTCGGCGCTTTTTGTCGCCTCATCTGTCCCACATGCCCCAAGAACGAATAGACCGACAAGTCCAAACGTTACGCCAACCCGTTTCATCATATTGTTCATGTTGAATCCCCCTATTCAATCGCTTACATTCTTCACACATTGTTCATGATAGCACCCTTTTTCAGGAAATGTGTGAGTATTGTGTGAGATTTGCCGCGTTTACCACTCATAAATTGAACACAAATTTTGAAAAATATTATCCAAAAAATCCTTTACCCGTTTTTAGGAATGGACGATGTTTGTTATCAAAAGGGGGTATATAAAATATATACACAGCTCAATATTTGGAAAGCCTTAACATCAAGATACATACACCTAAGAATGGAGGCGAAACCAAAATGAAGAGCAAGTTCGTACGTGTGTTAATGGCCTTGTTGATCATGTTGGCACCGTTAGTCGCTTATCCAAAATCGGCCGATGCCGCCGCGTCTAAATTCATCACGAGTGTGAACACGACGAGTAAAGTCGTCGCATTGACGTTCGATGACGGAGCGGATGGGGCGAATACGAATAAGATTTTGGACATACTTGCCAAGAACAACGTCAAAGCCACTTTCTTTTTGACTGGATCGGGCGCCGCTAACCATCCCCAATACATCAAAAACATCGCCGCTAAAGGTCACCAGCTCGGTAACCACTCCTACACCCATCCAGACTTCACGAAGTTGACCGCCACACAAATGAAATCGGAACTCGATCGGACGGAAGCAAAAGTCAAATCAATCACCGGTAAGACAACAAAACCAATTTTCCGACCTCCATTCGGCGCCGTCAATAGCGCCGTGTTGAGCGGGGTCGGTGCAGCCGGCTACGGCTACACGATTCAATGGAACATCGATACCGTCGACTGGAAAGGTGTCACGGCCAGTCAAATCAATACGAAAGTACAAGCGAATATCAAACCTGGCTCCATCGTCCTCATGCACACCGGTGCCGGCGCTCCGGGCACACCGCTCGCCTTGCCAACGATGATTTCGCAATTGAAAGCGAAAGGCTACAAATTCGTCACCGTCTCGCAATTGCTCGCGTACCAAAAAACATCGACGAGCAAAACGTATACCGTCAAATCAGGTGATACGCTCTATAGCATCGCCCGTGCTTACAACGTCACCGTCGCTGCGCTCGCTGCCGCCAACAAAATCACGAACTACAACTTGATTTCTGTCGGACAAGTGCTCGTCATTCCGGGCACGACCGTTACACCACCAACGACGACTGTGAAATACACGGTCAAATCCGGTGACACGCTCTATAAGATTGCGAAGACGTATAACACAACAGTCGCGAAAATCGCAGCCGCCAACAACATCACGAACGTCAGCTTAATCAGCGTCGGGCAAGTGCTCACGATTCCGCGTTGAACGTAAAAGAGATGATGCCGCGGCATCATCTCTTTGTTTGTGTTCACTTCACTTCAAACTGCTCTGCCTCGGTAGATCCGGCCAATGCCGTCGTCGACGACTGGCCGCCGGAAATGACGAGTGACACTTCATCAAAATACCCCGTCCCGACTTCGCGCTGGTGACGTGTCGCCGTGTAACCATGCTGTTCGGCACTGAACTCGGCTTGTTGCAACTCGGAGTAGGCCGCCATCCCGCGGTCTTTGTAGCCACGGGCGAGTTCGAACATCCCGAAGTTGAGCGAGTGGAACCCGGCGAGCGTGACGAACTGGAACTTGTACCCCATCGCCCCAATCTCTTGTTGGAACGTCGCAATCTCCTCGTCCGACAGCTTCTTCTTCCAGTTGAATGAAGGCGAGCAGTTGTAAGCGAGCAGTTTACCCGGGTATTTCGCATGAATTGCATCCGCAAATTGACGCGCTTCATCCAAGTCTGGTTCGGACGTCTCGCACCAGACGAGGTCGGCGTACGGTGCATAGGCAAGACCACGCGCGATGGCCTGCTCGATGCCTGCCTCGGTGCGGTAAAACCCTTCCGGTGTCCGGTCACCGATAATGAATGGATGATCGGTCGGGTCGATGTCGCTCGTAATCAAATTCGCGGCGTGGGCATCTGTCCGGGCGACGATCACCGTCGACACTCCAATGACGTCTGCCGCGAGCCGTGCGGCAATCAAGTTTTTCACGGCCGTCTGTGTCGGAAGCAACACTTTCCCGCCGAGGTGTCCGCACTTCTTCTCCGACGACAACTGATCTTCAAGGTGGACACCGGCCGCCCCCGCCTCAATCATCGCTTTCGTTAGTTCGAACACGTTGAGCACACCGCCGAAACCAGCCTCCATGTCGGCGACAATCGGAGCGAACCAATGCGTGTCGCCTTTCCCTTCCGCCGTTTGGATTTGATCGGCCCGCTGCAGCGCTTGATTGATTCGTTTGACGACGCTCGGCACCGAGTTGGCCGGATATAGGCTTTGGTCCGGATACATGTGGCCCGACAAGTTCGCATCGGCGGCGACTTGCCATCCGCTCAAATAGATGGCCTCGAGGCCCGCCTTCACTTGCTGGATGGCCTGATTGCCGGTCAATGCTCCGAGCGCGTGGACGTAGTCCCGCTCGTGAAGTAACGCCCATAACCGTTCCGCTCCTTTTGTCGCGAGCGTATGTTCAATCAACACTGACCCCCGAAGTCGCATCACGTCTTCGACTCCGTATGGACGTTCGACCCCTTCAAATCGTTCCGACTGTAACATTTCCTCAAGTTGTGCGTGTTGTTCGTTCATATCCATTCCTCCTGTATTATATTAATTTTATTTTTAATCATTTGTTATATAACAGATGGTGCAAAAATTAATCTAAATAGGCACAGCATTCGAGCGCCGCTTTGAATGACGAGTGCTCCATGCCGCAGCAACGACAGACGTTTTCTTCATCCGGTTCTTCCGGTTTGCGGAACACGACGACTTCTTCGACCGGCTCTTTCATGATTTGGAGCGATCCATCGGCCCGATCGAGGACGAGGCGCATCAAGTCGTTCCCGTAAACGAACGCCGTATTGGCGAGCGTCGCTGTCGATTCTCCTGAGATGATGCGGCGGACGACCCAACGTTCAATCAAGTGTTCGCTTTCGATTTTTTTCGTTGTCATCATGATGCTCCTCCTTTTAAGTTCGGTTCTCGTGTCACTTGTTGTAAAAACTGTCGCCGGCGCCGGTGCAAAATCGGTTCCGTATATCCGTTCGGCGATTCGTCGCCTTCGAACACTAAATCTCGTGCCGCTTGATAGGCGAGCGAACGCTCCACGTCAGGCGCCATCGGACGATAGTTCGGGTCCGACGCGTTCTGCGCGTCGACGACACCGGCCATCCGGACGAGCGTCGCTTCCACTTGCTCTCGGCTACAGACACCATGGTATAGCCAGTTGGCCACGTGCTGACTCGAGATGCGGAGCGTCGCTCGGTCTTCCATCAAACCGATATGATGAATATCAGGCACTTTCGAGCAACCGACACCTTGCTCGACCCAACGGACGACATACCCGAGCAAGCCTTGCAAGTTGTTCTCGAGCTCCTCGTTCACGTCTTCGTCCGTGTAGACCCGCGTGGCGAGCGGGATTTCAAGCAACCGGCTTCGTTCCGTCTCGTGGTCGAACGAGCGGGCGGCCACTTCACGTTGGACGCCAAAGGCGCCGACTTGATGATAATGGAGCGCATGCAGCGTCGCCGCCGTCGGTGACGGGACCCAGGCTGTCGTCGCCCCGGACCGGACATGGTTGATTTTTTCACGCATCATGTCGCCCATTTGGTCCGGCATGGCCCACATCCCTTTCCCGATTTGTCCATGGCGGTGGAATCCGGCGTCGAGTCCGACCCGGACGTTCGACCGCTCATACGCGTCGAGCCAAGCCGAGACTTTCATCTCCCCTTTTCGGCGCATCGGTCCGAGTGTGAGTGAGGAATGAATCTCATCCCCGGTTCGGTCGAGGAAGCCTGTATTGATGAAGACGATGCGCTCTTTCACTCGTTCGATACAGTTTTTTAGGTTGAGCGACGTCCGCCGCTCCTCATCCATCACGCCAACTTTAATCGTGTGACGCGGCAACTCGAGCACATCTTCAATCGCGTCGAACAGATCGTTCGTGAAGGCGACTTCTTTCGAGCCATGCATCTTCGGCTTGACGATATAGATAGAGCGTTCGCGAGAGTTTCGTCTAGCATCGAGATGGCGGCTCGAGATGAGCGCTGTGAAAATCCCGTCTAAGATTCCTTCCGGTACTTCACGTCTTGCCTCATCAAGCATCAAGTCCGTCGTCATCAAGTGTCCGACGTTGCGAATGAATAAGAGCGACCGGCCCGGTAGCGTGACGTCACGTCCGTCCGGTCCGATATAGTGTCGGTCCGGGTTCAACTTCCGCGTGAGCTGTCGCTCGCCTTTCATGAACGTCGCCTCGAGTGTCCCGTCCATGAGACCGAGCCAGTTCGAGTAGAGCTGGACCTTCTCTTCGGCACACACGGCCGCGACCGAGTCCTCGCAGTCGATGATGGCCGATAGTGCGGATTCGAGCTCGATGTCGACGAGTCCCGCTCGGTCGGTACGCCCGACCGGATGGTTGCGGTCAAACGTCAACTCGACATGAATCCCGTGATGGACGAACAGGAGCTTGTCCGGCTTGTCTGCGGAACCAGTGTGGCCGACGAGACAATCGTCTTGAAACGGGACGTGATTTCCTTCGATGACGGCGTGCGGCCTGCCCGCTGACACGACATAACCGTCCGATTCCTCGTGCGATCCCTCTCGGAGCGGGAACGTGTCGTCGAGAAAACGTTTGGCATAGGCGATGACCGCCGCCCCTCGTTCCGGATTATATCCAGTCGTCGGTTCCTCGTCCGTGTCGATGACGTCCGTTCCGTACAAGGCATCGTATAGGCTGCCCCAGCGAGCATTTGCCGCGTTCAACGCATAGCGTGCATTATCGAGCGGGACGACGAGCTGTGGACCGGCCTGGATGATTTCTGCGTCGACGTTCGTGACGTCGATCGTAAAGTCGGGAACGACCGGCTCGATGTAATGGATGTCTTGCAAAAACTGTTCGTATCGATGTTGCTCGAAGTTTGGCCCATGTTCCTTGTACCAGTCCTGTAACAGTCGTTCGTATGCTGCTCGTTCTTCCAGCAATGCCTCGTTCCGCTCCGTGAAGTCGTCTAAAATTTGACCGACCCCGGCCCAAAACTGTTGGCGTGAATCCTCTTTGGGCAGCACCTGCTCCGCAATCAAGTCGACGAGCGCCCGATGGACACGATATGTGCCGATGCTTACGTATTGTTCCAAGCCGTCACATCCTCCTGTTTAATTGTTATATATCAGTTGAATATAATATAGACTATTATATAACAGTTTGACAACAGTTTTTTTTCGAATCTTTTTAGTTGCCTTCTGTCCCAAGACCGATTAGGATACATATGTGACCTATCAATGATTGATTCATCAATTAGTTTAAGGAGGATGTCTCATGCGCGACGCCTGTTCGCTCAGCGACGAAATCCTTTACCACGTCATTACCGTACAAAAAGAACTCGCTCAACTGTTCGATACGGAAATGGACGGACTCAGTTCGACCCGCTTCGATATTTTGAGCAACTTGCATCACGTCGGCCCGTTACGTCAACGTGAACTGCAACAACGGGTCGGGGTCGACCATGCCGCCATCACGCGTCACTTGAAACAGCTCGAGACGCAAGGGTTAATCACGCGCGAACGATGTCTCCAAGACAATCGCGTCATCTTTGTCGATTTGACGGATGACGGCCGCGAGCGGATTGCACATTGGACCGAGCAAAAGAAGTGCTTATCGAACCGACTTTTTGTAAACATGAAGGTAGAGGATCAACAACAGCTACTTGAATTACTAAATACATTACAAACCAACATTCAACACGAAAGGAAGACCCTTATATGAACACGACTACACAAAAAGACTTTATGGAGATCGTCAAAGGACGCCGCTCGATTCGAGTCTATGATGAGAACGTCAAAATCTCGAAAGAAGAGATGACACAAATCTTGGAGGAAGCGACGACCGCTCCGTCTTCACTTAACCTCCAACCGTGGCGCTTCGTCGTCATCGATAGCGCGGAAGGAAAAGACACGCTCCTCCCACTCGCAAGCTTCAACAAACGTCAAGTCGAGACGTCATCTGCTGTCATCGCCATCTTCGCCGATTATCAAATGGCCGATTACACAGAAGAGATTTTCGATACGGCCGTCGAGCGTGGCCTCATGCCGCCTGACGTCCGCGACCGTCAAGTCGATATGATTACAGGCATCTTCAAAGACGCGCCGAAAGAGTCGATTAAAGACAGCATCTTGCTCGACTCAGGTCTCGTCGCGATGCAGCTCATGCTCGTCGCCCGCGCCCACGGCTATGACACGAACCCGATCGGTGGCTATGACAAAGCGAACATCGCGGAAGCGTTCGGCCTCGAGAAAGAGCGTTACCTTCCGGTCATGCTCCTTTCCATTGGAAAAGCCGCGGAAGACGGTTACCAATCAGTCCGCTTCCCAATCGACCGCATCACGGAATGGAAATAAGCAAAAGCTCAATCGCATCGCTGCGATTGAGCTTTTTTTCATCCGATGTATTTGACGACCTCGTTGAAGTCGCGGCGAGTCTTCGGCGCAAAGTCACGAGCCCGATGTCCGAACGCGACCATGACCGAGAGCGACCAGGCGCCTCGTTCCATGACGCCTTCTGAAATCAACAATTCGTCGATGTCCGCCTGATTGAACCCTTCAATCGGGCATGAGTCGACACCGATTTGGGCAGCAGCCGTCATCATGTTGCCGAGCGGGATGTACGTCTGACGTTTGATCCACTCTTGGAACACGCGCTCGTCGTCCAACAATCGATAATCTTGTTCTTGGAACTCACGGACACGCTTCACCCGGAGTGCGTATTCGTCTTCCGTCCGCCCTTGGACGTCCATGACGACGTGACGGATATAGTCCGAATCATAACGCATCGCTTCAGGCGTCCGCGCCAAAATCAACACGAAATGACTTGCCGTCAACGCCTGTCCCTGTGCACCCCAAGCATGGTCTTTAATCTTTTGGAGCAAATCTTCGCGACGAACGACGACGAACTGCCACGGTTCAAAACCGAATGAACTCGGTGACAGACGACCCGTCTCCAAGATGAATTCAAAGTCTTCCTCATCGATTTTCCGGTCCGCGTCGAACTCTTTCGTCGCTTGACGCCAACGATACGCGTCTAAAATTTCTTCTTTTTTCACGATTCTCCACTCCCCATTTACCAAGATGACTCCATCATATCAAAACGATAAATGAGAAAGCGCTCATGAAGATTCTTCAAGGGCAATCGGACATCCTGCACGTAGCGGAACGGCGTCTCGTCGTTCAAAAAATGTAAGTACTCATCTGCCGGATAATAGAGGATGAGGTCGACCGGGCGCGGTGTGCGCTCGACCGATTCGATGATGTTTGCGACGACCTGCCGGAACACGTTCACCGAGAACGGGTTGAAGAAGTAGAATCGGTTCGCCTCTACGGGTACCTCAAACTGTTCGGCATAGCCACGGACGAGCTGGACACTGCCACGCGTCCGGTGTTTCTTCGCGTAATTCATCCAATTCGCAAGCGCCGCCTCATGGAAACCGCCGTCCATCTCGACACCGATGGCCCGGACCCGGAACGTATAGGCAAGATAAAACGGCAGCCGTCCTTTGCCCGAACCGAAATCGACGACCGTGTCCGTTGCGGCGAGCGGGTACGCGTCGCGCAACAAGTCGAGTGCCTCATACGGGGTCGGTTCATAGCGATGGTATTCAGCAGAGGCCGGGAACCCTTGTTGCGGTTTCGCCGTCTCGATTTGAAGCAATCGTTCATAGTCTTGTTCAGTCATAAATCTGTCCTTTCTTGGATGGCGCGGAAAAATGGATGACGCTCCATCTCTTGTTTGAACGCCTGTCGTTCTTGCCACATCACATAGCCGACATAGAGCGGGATGAGCACCTTGAACCAACTGGGCACGAGGAGCATCCCGGTGACAGCAAGCGGGATGAGACGCAACCATAAGTTCCGATGCCGCGGCGTCCGTATATAGAGTAGAATGGCCGACGTGCGTCGGACAGACCCGAACCGATTCGGTCGCGGTCGATAGAGCGGACGTTTGCGCCGACTTGGTTTCTCGATCGCGCCCGACGTGGATAATAAGGCCCGGTCGAAGGCGGTACGCAGCGCCTCACTTCGTTCAAGTTCTTGGCTAAGGTACGGATGACGCGTCAGCCACCCCTCTCCCACATACATCGCAACCGCCATGAGACCGCTACCGAGGATGACTGCCCATAACGGCGAGTCGATGAGGAGCGCGTACAGACAAAGCAGCGTCACACACGTGACCGTGGCTCGCAACATCCAATGGCTGCATCGAATCGTCAACTGATAGCGAGTCCACGTATGAAGCGCCGTCACAAACAGCAGAGCCATACCGAATGCAAGGATTGAGGAAACGGACCAACCATCAAGCCAAAGCACGGGCATGAACGCCCATAGGACGAAGAGGGACATTGCACCGAGTTTGAGGGCATGATAGAGCAAAGAATGGCGCTTCAATCTGTGAATTAAAGAGCGTTTGGCCAGCAGCGTCACGTCCGCTCGTTCGACCCAGACGAAAAACTGATTTCTGAGCAGGACGATTCCTATTCCAAGCGCCCACACGAACATCGGGACTTGGCGCACCCATCCCAGTTCACCTTGCCACAACAATCGGTATTGATACCCGAGAAAGATGACGAACGGAATGACGCCGTACAACACTACCGTCCAATCCAAGATGAGACGCCACGTCTTCCACTGTTTGGTCATATGGATGCGGACCCGTCTAGCAAACAGCTGATGTTCATTCATCGCATGACCACATCTTCCATCATGTCAAACAACGACTCGCCCTCGGTTCGAAGACAGTCCCGTAACTCTTCTTTCGTCCCACTCGCGAGCATGTGCCCATCATCGATCCAGACGAAGCGATCACATAACCGCTCTGCCGTGTCGAGGACATGGGTGACCAAGAGCACCCCGGTGCCTTGACGGCGTTCCGCCTCAAGTAAACGAAGCAGCTGAATCGTCGTCGTCGCGTCGAGTCCGACGAACGGCTCATCGACGAGAAGAAACTTCGCCTCTTGAATGAGCGCCAACAGAATCATCGCCTTTTGCTTCATCCCTTTCGAGAACGAGGCGATATAGTCGTGCCGGACCGTATCGAGCCGAAACAGCCGCAGTAGTTCGTCTGTCCGCTCGCGGTCGTGGACACTCGTCAATTCCAAGACGAGGGCGATATGTTCGTCGAGCGTCAAATAGTCATAGTACACCGGTTGCTCGGGGATGTAGGCGTAGCGGTCGATTTGCACCGTCCCACGCATCCATGGAATCGTTCCGGTGAGGCAAGCGAGCGTCGTGCTCTTTCCGGCGCCGTTCGATCCAATCATCCCGACGATTTCGCCAGGGCGGACCTCAAACTGGATGGCCTCGATAACTGTCTGATTTTTTTCATACCCGGCTTGTTCAATATGAACGTCCATACGAACCTCCTTCGCAAAAAGTCGCCTTTGCAGGCGACGTCATCGAACGATATTGACCGAAGAGAACACGAACTTGTCATACCGGTGCCGGGCGAATGAGTATTCAAACGGCTTCCCGTTACTCAAGTAAACGACCTGTTCGACTTCAATGATCGGGTCAGTAAGGTCATTCTTCAAGTAGCGTTGGTCGTACTCGTCAGGTTTGTCGGCTCGAATCATCTTATGCGAACTCGTGATCGTGTAGCCAAGTTCTTCTTGGATGTAGCTATAGACCGACTTCTCTAAAATCTTACGAGACAGTCCTGTAATCAGATTGGCGACCATGTACGTCAATTCGATGACGTATGGCTCTTCGTCCACGTAGCGGACACGACGAATCTCATACACCGGTTCCGTCAACTCGATCATCAAGTGATCAGCGACTTCCTGGGTCGGGAACTTGACTTCAAAGTCGAGCACCTCGCTGCGCAAACTGCGGTCGCCGATGACTTGCGTCAATCCTCTCGTCTCTTTACTGATGATGTTGATTCGTTCTTTTTGAAAACTGGCCGGCAAGATGAACGTCCCTTTGCCACGCTTCCGATAAATCAGACCTTCCATCACAAGAATCTCGAGGGCACGTTTCATCGTCATCCGGCTGACGCCAAACTCTTCTGCCAATTGAATCTCATCTGGGAGCGGAGTTTCGAGTTCATAAGCTTGTTCATGGATGCGATGGCGAATCTCATCGGCAATCGATTCATATTTTGGTTTTTTCTTTGTAGACATACTCCACCTCATGTATAGACATATATGAATAATATATCAAAAAAAGCTGACAAAGAGTAGGTCCTTGTCAGCTTTTCCTATTATTCTGTAAATCCATGATCGGCAATCACTTGTTTGAACCAGTAACCCGATTTTTTGATGGTCCGTTCTTGTGTCGCCAAATCGACACCGACGAATCCGTAACGATTCTTATAGGCGTTGCTCCATGACCAGTTGTCCATGAACGTCCATAAGTGATACCCTTTCACGTTCGCGCCTTCTTCGAGCGCCCGATGCGTCCATTTCAAATGCTCCCGGATGAAATCGATTCGGTAGTCGTCCTGGACGCTACCGTCGGCGTCACGGTAACGCTCCTCTCCTTCGACGCCCATCCCGTTCTCAGAAATAAAGCAAGGGATGTTGCCGTAGTTGTCTTTCAAATTGATCAAGATGTCGTAAACACCTTTCTCATAAATCTCCCAACCCCGGTATGGATTCATCTTGCGACCTGGCATCTCATAGAAATCGAACAGGTTCTCCGGTAAAAACGGTGCCTCAGGGTTCGGTAGTGACGCTTTGGCCTTGACCCGACGTGGTTGATAGTAATTGATCCCGAGAAGGTCAATCGTATTCGCCCGAATGAATTCCAAGTCGCCCGGCTGCATCTTCGGCATCGCGTCTTGTTCACGCAACACGTCGATGAGTTCTTCGGGGAACGTCCCGAGCACGGACGGATCCAAGAACGAGCGGTTGAAGATGGCGTCAGCCAAGCGTGACGCCTGTACATCAGCCGGATGTTGGCTACGCGGATACGACGGCGTCAAATTCAAGATGATGCCGATTTGACCGGTCTGTCCTTGCGCCCGGTACGCTTGAATCGCGAGCGCGCTCGATAAGATTGAATGATACGCGACTTGAACGGCACGCTTGAAATCGACGACGTTCGGATAGTGGAAGTCGTATAGGTAGCCCCCTTCGACCGGCACGATTGGTTCATTATGAGTGAACCACGTTGTCACACGGTCACCGAAAAGCTCGAAACACGTCTTGGCGAACCGGACGTAGGCGTCGACGACGTCACGGGACTCCCAGCCTCCGCGATTTTGAAGCGCCATCGGCATGTCGAAGTGATATAAGTTGATGAACGGCTCGATGCCGTGGTCGATGAGACAATTGATCACGTTGTTATAGAACGTGATCGCCTCTTCATTCACCTCACCGACACCTTCCGGATACAAGCGCGACCACGAAATCGAGAAACGGAACGTGTTATGGCCGAGCTCCTTCATGAGTGCGATGTCTTGCTCGTACAAATGATAGAAGTTAGACGCCTCGGTCGCGCTGACGCCATTGAAGAATCGGTTCGGTTGTTGCATATACCAATAATCCCAAATATTTAAGCCTTTCCCACCCTCAAACGCCGCACCTTCCATTTGCGTCGCCGAGGAGGCTGTCCCCCACCAAAAATCGGTCGGGAATTGATACGTCTCTGCTGCTGATGTTTTCGTTTCTGTTGAGTTCGTCATAAACGCTCTCTCCCTTATTCTCTATTTCTCATTCACACCGCTTCGTCTTTTGGGTTAGCGGCTTCTTCCTGTTCTTTCTTCACGTTCAAACGGTCAATAAATTTAAGGAACGGGAACCACACCGCCAAGATGATTAAGAAGTTGACGAGTTGGAGCAATCCGCCGGCGAGCGAGTTCGTCGCCATCATTCCGCTGATGAACATCGGGACGGTCCAAGGTACTGCGACCCCTGTCGGTGGCGGAACGAGCCCTGTCGACATCGCAAAGTAAGTGACTGTCACCGTGATGAGCGGTGCGACAATCCACGGAATCATGATGAGCGGGTTCATGACGATCGGCAGACCGAAAATGACCGGTTCGTTGACGTTAAAGATCCCTGGTCCGAGTGACAGTTTCCCGATTTGTTTCAACTGCTTCGATTTCAAGAACAATAAGATCGCTACGATGACGGCAAGCGTCGAGCCCGAGCCACCAAGACCGACCGTATAGATTTCGACGAACTGTTTACTGATGATGTTCGGTACTTCTCCGGTCGCCGTGTACGCGTTCAAGTTTTCAAGTGACAACGTATTCCAAATCGGATCCATGACCGAGTTGACGATGACTTGTCCATGCAGCCCGAAGAACCAGAACAATTGGACGAAGAAGATGGCAATCAACGTTGGCACGAGACCGTTACCCAATTTAACGAGCGGCTGTTGCACGACGTTGAAGATAACATCATGTAGGTTCGTATTGAACAAGCTCGTCACACCGATGTTGAGGAGCAAGAAGACCGTGAGTGTCAACAAGGCAGGCACAAGCGCCGAGAACGACTTCGCCACCGCTGGCGGTACGCCGTCTGGCATTTTGATCGTCCAGTTCTTTTGAACGACGAATCGATAAATCTCACCTGAGAGGAAACCGGTGATCATGGCGAGGAACATCCCTTTGGCGCCGAGACGATCGAGCGGGAGGACGTTACCGACCGCTTCGGTCATTCCTTCGACTTCGATGAGGAACGGTGTCAACAAGAGGAACGATACGAGAGAAATCGCCCCACCGAAGACGGCTTCGACGTTGTAACTTTTCGAAAGATAATAGCCAATACCGAAAACGACGAAGATTGACATGATTCCCATCGTGGCCGACGGGGCGTTACCGAGTGACGATTTGAACGCGTTCAACGTCCCTTCCGACATGAACTTGTCTAAGAACGGCAAGTTGGCAATGACGACGACGATTGAACCGAACATCGTGATCGGGAACGCGAGCATGAACGCATCCCGTAAGACTTGCAAATACCGACTGTTGTTCAAGTAAGTCGCCATCGGCATGAGCAACTTGCTGATCAATAAGAACATTTTGTTGTCCTGTGACATAGGATTCACCCTTCTTGATTAGGATTTACAATCTTTTGCTCCATCATCTCGATCAGGCCAGCCGTCAAATCTAACATCGTCTGGGTCGACATGAGATGGTCTTCGGCGTGGAGGAGCAATAGTGACATGTCCGTCTTCTCCCCGTTCGCCTCTTTTTGAATTTGACCGAAGTGCGTCTGATGCGCTTCTTTCAACTGTTCACGTGCGGTCGCCAGTTTCGCTTCGAACGCTTCATATGAACCGGTCTTATACGTTTGAATCGCTTCTTGAACCGTGCTCCGTGCGTTTCCGCTATGCAGAATCATCATGAACGCCATCTGTTCCAACGTTAACTCTTCTGTTCCTTCCATGACTTCACCCCATCAATTTGATTGCTTGCTCATACGCCGCTTTTCCATTCGCCGTTCCGTAGGCCATCATATCGATGACTTCGACCGGCTTCGATGTTTGCGCTTTCAATTTATCGAGCAAAAAGCGCATTTGCGGTCCGATGAGGATGACATCCGCTTCTTCCATCTCTTTTACGACCTGGTCTTGACCGACTGCCCAAATTTTCGCTTCGTCCCCGATTGACGCCGCGTGCTGTTGCATTTTCGTAACGAGCAGACTCGTCGACATACCTGAACTACAAGCAAGTAATACCTTCTTCATGTTCAAACACTCCTTTTTTGAAATCGTTTACAACTTTTATTATACACATGATTAATTTCATGTCTATACTTGATTTAAAGTTTGTTTAGTTTTTAAATTTGAAAGTGTATATGATAATAAATGAGAGTGAGGGAATTGACGATGAAGATTATCCCGTTACAGCCGCATTATCAATATCGCCTGTGGGGAGGCGACCGCTTGAAGCGTTTTGGTTTTAGGTTTAATGATGTGTCGATTGGTGAGGCATGGACCGCTTCGGCGTTGCCACAAGGCAGTTCCGTCGTGTCTGCCGGACCTTATGCAGGGACGCCATTAGGTGAACTGTACGACACGCATCGTGAACTATTCGGTATCGATGCCTCGGTGTTTCCTTTGTTAATCAAGTGGATTGATCCAAACGATGATTTATCGATTCAAGTCCATCCTGATGACGAGTTGGCACATTCGCTCGAGCAGCAACCCTATGGAAAGAATGAATGTTGGTACATCCTCGAGGCACCGGAAGATGGGGAAATTATCTACGGGCATACATTCGAATCGAAGGAAGCGTTACAACAAACGCTTGAATCCGGTGATGTGATGACTGGCTTGATTCGAAGACCTGTCAGTCGAGGTGATTTTTTATACGTGCCGGCTGGGACGGTCCACGCTTTGACGAAAGACGTATCCGTTCTTGAAATCCAACAAAGTTCGGATACGACGTACCGGCTTTATGACTATGGCCGTACCGAACCCTCAACCGGTGAGATGCGTGACCTTCACGTCAACCAAGGGACAAGCGCCGCATTCGCACCTCATCTCGATTATTCGGAACCGGTCCTGCAACTGGACCATTTCCGGACACGGTTGACACGTAACCCATACTTCTTCGTTGAAAAATGGAAAATCGAACGCGAAGAATCTGTCTCGACGGACACGTTCCGTCTACTCTCGGTCATCGAAGGGATACTTGAGATTGACGGGTCGTCCTTCGGTATGGGTGCCACGTTATTGCTACCGGCAAACCAGTCATTTCATTTGAGCGGAACGGCCGTTTGTCTCGTCACCGGCGTCTCCTCTCCAACAAAACAAAAAGCCCGTATTGGCATCGATTTGGGCGGCACGAACACGCGCATCGCGGTCGTATCGACAGACGGACGGGTTGAAAAGCAATATAAATTGAAGACGCAACCTGATCTAGAGCTCGCTACCTTGTTGAACCAAATCGCCCTGGCCGTCGAACGGTTCGGACTCGAATATGACCTCACACATGTCGGCATCGTGGCCCCTGGCCCACTCGACCTAAAACGAGGCGCGTTCCTGACGCCACCGAATCTCCCGAACTGGCATCATCAAGCCATCGTGGAGCCGTTGCGCACACTCCTCCGTCTACCGGTCACGTTAGAGAATGACGCCAATGCAGCAGCACTCGCCGAAGCAAAATTCGGAGCCGGTCGCCACGTCGATTCCGTCTTTTACGTCACAGTCAGCACAGGCATCGGGGGCGGGTTTGTGCATAAGCAAAACTTGATTAGCGGGGCTCACGGCAGCGCCGGAGAAGTCGGCAATATGATTATTCGAAAGGACGGACCGACTCACCCGACACTGAATGTCGGGGCACTCGAGACACATGCGAGTGGGACGGCACTGCAGAAGCGGGCCCAGCATAAAGGAATGACCGACTCGATGACACTCTTAAGCGATGAGACAGAACGCAATACGTTCGTCGACGACTTGGCAACGGGGCTCGCCAATATCATTCATACGGTCGATCCGGACGTCATCGTTCTTGGGGGAGGCGTGACGGCTTCGGCTCCGTTATACTGGAATCAGTTACAAGACGCGGTCGCGATGCGCGTATACCCTCATTTGAGAGGCGCGACCCCCCTCGTCCTGCAACAACTGTATGGCGACGCTGGCGTCATCGGGGCCGCGTTCTTGGCATAAGGAGCGGAAAGAAAACATGCAACATTATTTAGCCATCGATATTGGTGGAACCAGTATCAAATACGGAGTCGTCCAAGCCGACGGCAACCTCTTGTCGAACAAACACGTCCCAACCCCAACGACGTGGGACGACTTGCTTGATCAAGTCGATGCAATTTTTAACGAAGCTACCGCCGAGGCCCCACTCGACGGTATCGCCTTCAGCGCACCTGGCTCCGTCGACTCGACGACCGGTGTGATTCACGGCATCAGCGCATTGCCGTATATCCATAATCGTCCGTTTTTACAAGCGTTCGAAGACCGTTATGACTTACCGGTCACCGTCTTGAACGATGCCAATGCGGCAGCACTCGCAGAAGGATGGAACGGTGCGGCCGCATCCGTGAAACGCTACGCGACCGTAGTCATCGGAACCGGCATCGGCGGTGCGTTCATCGACTCGAACGTCCTCATGGTCGGGTCGCATTTCCACGGCGGTGAGTACGGGTACTGGATTTTGGACCCGAACTTGCCACATCCCGATGGAACATGGAGCGCCATCGGTTCGACGGCCATTCTCGTCAAACGGTGCAGCGAACAGCTCGGTCGTCCGCTCACTGGAAAAGATGTGTTCGCACTTCAAACCGATCCGGTCATCCAAACAGAATTAGAACGCTTCTATCGCTGGAACGCGATCGGCATATATAATCTCCAATTCGGACTCGACCCGGAGCTGATTTTAATCGGTGGCGGTATCAGTCGCCGTCCTGAAGTCCGAGACAGTATCAAGCGACACTTGGATGCGCTCTGTGACGCGTTCGGAACGTTCCACATCGATCTCGAAACGTGTGCCCACTTCAACGAGGCCAACTTGATTGGCGCCGCACGGTTTCACATGTTAGCGCAGTAAAAAAAGGGTTTCCACCACGTGTCTGTGGTGGAAACCCTTTTAATTTGCGAGGCGGTCTTCATGGAGGTGATGATACACCTCGTCCCGAATCGCTGCGAGCGTACGGTCATGGACAATCATATGCTCCCGAATCGTCCGGTTGACGCGCACATTAATCTTGCCGGCCTCCAAATGTCGATCCAACACAGGAAGGCTGAAGTCGTCAATCGGCAAATAGGCAATCGGAATCACGATCGATCCCGATTTCACGGAGACTTGCACCCCGTTCACTTCAGGAAAGAAATAAGATTCATAATACGGTTCGACGATCAGTTCGTCTTGCACCGCATCCCGAACTTCCGGAATCGTCGTCGGCAACGCGATGAAATACACCATTTGATCGAACGAGAACGAGACATCTTTCAATGAGACACCGAGCGTCGCGGCGTGGCGTTTTGCCAGGTTGCCTGTCACGAATCGATAACACGGCTGACTCGTCAATAAAATGGACCCGATAAAGGCGACGGTCATCATCATGACACTGAATTCAGTCATAGCGACACCCCTTCCCAACGACAGACTTGGTTTTTCCCTTTCGATTTGGCTATGTAGAGCGCTTGATCGGCGCATTCAATCAACTGTTCAAGCGACTGTTCATGCAGGGTATGCTTTGAAGCGACGCCGAAGCTAAGCGTCAACTGCCCACCCGGCTGCCGATCTCCGTTCAAAAAGTTCGTCTTAAGCACGGCGGTCCGGATCGTCTCCGCCACCTGTGCCGCCTCGACCTCGTCATACTGCGGCAATAGCACGACAAACTCTTCGCCCCCGAATCGATACGCCATCTGTTCATCGGGAACGCTTCGTCGGATGACGCTCGCGAGACGCGTCAACAGCTCGTTTCCGGCCAAGTGCCCGTTCGTGTCGTTGAAATGTTTGAAATGGTCGATATCCATGACAATCAGTGACAGCTCGTCCGTCTCGCACTCCCGGAACAAGACATCCAAGTCTTGCTCGAACGAGCGGTGGTTTTTAAGACGGGTCAAACCGTCACGAAGCGCCAACGTCTCGATGCGTTGATACAGCATCGTTTGATGGAGCGCGAGCGAGGCTTGCTCCGCAATCGGGCGGACACTGTCAATCTTTTGAGGGGTGATCGGCTTTTTATTGACGACGTTATCGATGACAAGGAGTCCGTAAGGGATTCCTTGATGGTGAAGCGGGAAAATCGTGCACTCATCCATTTGTAAATCAGTATGTAGCATCTGCAACACCGGGTCGTCGGTGATGCTCGCATAAACGTGGAGCGGTCGTCCCGAATCGAGCGTCTGTTTGAACAGATGGTTGCCATGAAACGGAATCGTCATCTTCCGAATCCGTTCGTTCAACTGTTCATCGTGTGTCGAGTCCGTCTCCTTCTCATCAATCAGCCCTTGCAGGTCATAATGCTGTCGCGTGATTTCTTCCCAAATTTGAAACCCATCTTCCGGATTCATCGGTCCCGTTCCCATGACGCCGTAAATGCTATCTTTTTCCAAATCCGCAAAAAAGATAATCGACCGGTTAAAGCCGAGCCCATGCCCCGCCGTCACCGACGTCAAAATCGTTTGCAACAACCGATCCGGATCGAGCGTGTCCTGCATCGTAAAGCTGACTTCCCGAAACACGTTCAATTGACGAGAGCTCGCTGTCAGCATCCGGAGCCGTGCCGACCGTTCACGCTTCAACTGTTTGACGTAGCCGAAGAGCAACGCCGCGCCTAGCCCGAAAAAGATATAACTGAGTAATAGCGGGAACGATAACGTCCCCGACTGACTGTATACCAAGAGCCAACCGACCAAAATGGCCGTAATCATGCCTTTCCAATGAAAGCAGACGAGTCCCGTCATAATCAATAACAGGACGGACCAATGGAGATCATAAAAGTCGAACAACACCCCGTGCCACATCACGACGAGACTGCTCGTCCCGGCCAGTAGCCAGCGATTCAGGGCGGGGGTCGTCATCAACCGGAGGATGTTGAGGATGATGGTGATTAGGACGATGCCGCCAATCAATAAGCCATAAACCATGGTTACCCCTCGTTTCATCAAGTCATCTATACAGTTGATTATAAATCGAATCCTCGAAGGCGAGACCGAATTCGCCCAATCACTGACCAAACTTTTAAGTTCCTTGAAGTATTTTCCATAAGATGTCGAACGTCTTTACTCTACCTCGCGTATGAGTGATTTCACATAATCCTTTCGTTTACTTTAGTAGAGTAACGTGGAATGATGGAAGTAACTAACCCATTTAAGCGAGGTGGAAGCGTGACCCGTACCGAACATCAAGAAGCTACACGGATTTTACAACATTTATTTAACGCGTCTTCCTTCGTCGGCATCGATTTCGGTTCCGGCCCAAACCATCACCTACTCTACTTTAAACGAGACGGCAACGAGTCATGGCTTTCGATTGAAGGACCCTGGTACGTCCATGCATCGGGTCCGTCGTTCAACGAAGATGAACAACTCCATCACCTTGTCGGACTGCGACGTGAACGCGTCCGCTCCATCCGTTTAACGGAAGACAACCCCAACCTTGAATTAACATTTGAATCCGGATCGGTCCTGTTCGTGAACGGCTATCATGAGCAATATGAGAGTTGGCAGGCCGGGGACGCCCGCCCGCTCGGAGGCGAGCACTTTTTACTCGTCGCCATGCCTCAAGGAGACTTGGCCGTCTTCGCGGAAGAGGACGTCTGATGGCAGCCTGGGCGGAGATTCTCACGTATATGTTGATTGCCGGTGGCGTCAGCCTCGCCATTATCGCTTTGCGCAAAGTAACGAAGTCATAGAAAAAGAGCGGCCGCGGCCGCTCTTTTTCTTATTTTACCGTCTCGTCTTCGAACAAGCTGGCACCGTTCGTCTGGATGACGTCTTGATACCAGAAGAACGAATCTTTGCGTGAACGCTCGAGCGTCCCTGACCCATCATCGTGCTTATCGACGTAAATGAAGCCGTAGCGCTTGCTGTACTCCCCAGTCGATGCGCTGACGAGGTCGATACAGCCCCAGCTCGTATAGCCGATGACGTCGACACCGTCCTCAATCGCCTCTACCATCGCTTTCAAATGGTCGCGCAAGTACTCGACGCGATAATCGTCGTGGACCGAACCGTCTGCTTCGACCTGGTCATAAGCCCCGAGACCGTTCTCGACGATGAAGAGCGGTAGTTCATAGCGCTCGTACAGTTTGTTCAAAATGACGCGAAGTCCCATCGGATCGATTTCCCAACCCCAGTCGCTCGCTTTCAAATAAGGGTTTTTCACCCCGCTCATGATGTTCCCGGCTGCCTCGTCCTCTGTCTTCTCTGCTTTCTCGGTCCGCGACATGTAGTAGCTGAGCGAGAAGAAGTCGACCGTGTGCGCTTTCAGCGTCTCGAGATCTCCGTCTTCTATCACGAGTTCGATGCCGTTCTCACGGAAGAATCGTTTCGCGAACGACGGATATTCACCGCGGACGTGAACGTCGCCACAGAAGAAGTTCATCATGCGCTCGGCGTCATGCGCGTACCAGATGTCTTCCGGATTCGAGCTGTACGGGTAGACCGGTGCCGCGATGAGCATGCAGCCGATTTGCATCGACGGATCGATTTCGCGCGCCGCTTTGGTCGCGAGAGCGCTGGCCACGAGTTGATGGTGCAACCCTTGGTACGTCAACTGCAACTGGTCGTCCCCTTCACGGATGGCCATGCCGAGACTGAGCATCGGCATAAACTGGGCACCGTTGATTTCGTTGAACGTGAGCCAATATTTGACCTTGCCTTGGTAACGTTCGAACAGGACACGACTGTATCGTTCAAAGAATGTCACGAGACGGCGGTCACGCCAGCCACCGTACTCGGTCGCCAAGTGAAGCGGCAACTCATAGTGCGAGATGGTAACGAGCGGCTCGATCCCTTGGGCGACGAGCTCATCGATGACGCGGTCGTAGAACTTTAGGCCTTCCTCGTTCGGCTCGAGCTCATCCCCGTTCGGGAAGATGCGCGACCAAGCGATCGACATGCGGAACGTCTTGAAGCCCATCTCTTTGAACAGGGCGATATCTTCCTTGTAGTGATGATAGAAGTCGATGCCTTCATGGTTCGGGTACGTATATTCGTCATGCAACTCAAAATCAAACGTCGGATCATGGATGATTTTCATTCGGTCCTTACCGCCCGGCATCACGTCCGCGATCGACAGTCCCTTGCCGCCTTCTTGATAGCCGCCTTCAAATTGGTTCGCCGCTGTGGCACCGCCCCATAAAAAGTTCTTCGCTACTTGTTTCATACTCATTTCCTCCTCTTAGGCTAAGACGCGCAAGACGTCATGATTTGGTTCGACAACACCGACATGGGTCGGCAAGACATCTAAATAATTTCCTGTATTCGTGACAATGACCGGGGTGATCGTGTCGTAACCGGCCTTGGCGATGGCTTCTAAATCAAACTTCACTAACACGTCACCTTCGTTCACTTGTTGTCCGTCCGTGACGAACGATTCGAAATGTTTGCCCCCGAGCTGAACTGTGTCGAGCCCGACGTGAATCAACACCTCGACGCCGCTATGCGACCGAAGGCCGATGGCATGCTTCGATTGATAAATCGTGACGACTTCTCCGTCGAACGGTGCATAGACGACACCTTCCGTCGGCATGATGGCAATCCCTTTCCCCATCGCGCCACTCGAGAACACTTCATCGCGAACCGTCTCAAGTGCGACGACTTCCCCTTTGACCGGTGAGGAGACCGGTGTACCGATATGATCGGTCAATACTGGAGCTGGTTCGACACGCGGCGATGTTTCTGTCGGCACCGCTTCTTTGTGGAACGCGAACGTGAGTCCGAACGAGACGAGCGCTGCAACTGCCATCCCAATCAACGCACCATAGAACGTCATATCGAGACCTGTCGCCGGAATCATGACCGGGATGCTGAACACACCGAGACCACCCATCGCATACGCAGCCGTACCGAGCATGCCACCGACGACACCACCTGCTGCACCACCGACCATCCCGAAGACGAACGGTTTTTTACGCGGGAGCGTCAATCCGTAAATCGCAGGTTCCGTGATGCCGAACACCCCGGCAATCGTCGACGAAGTACCAAGCCCCTTCGTTTTCGGATCACGTGCCTTCAGTGTGATCGCGAGCGTCGCTCCGACTTGACCGAATGTCGCCATGAGTACCCCGACGACAATCGTGTCCATGCCGACGACCGCCAAGTTGTTGATGATGATCGGCACGAGCCCCCAATGGAGACCGAACATGACGAGCACTTGCCAGAACGCCCCGATGAAAGCGATGGCGGCAATCGGACTGAGTTCATATAAGAACGAGTAACCGCCGGCGAGACCTTGACTCGCGTACGTCGCGACCGGACCGATGGCGAGGAACGTGAGCGGCACGACGATGAGGAGCGCCATCATTGGCGTCGTGAAGTTACGGACCGCTTCATGTGTATGTTTGTTGAAGAACGTCTCGACTTTCGATGACACGTACGCCGCCAATATGATCGGGATGACCGATGACGCGTAGCTCATCAAGACGACCGGAACTGTAAGGAATGAGAGTGACTCGCCCGCCCCTTGCATCGCGACGATGGCCGGATAGACGAGGGCTCCCCCGATAATCATCCCGATATATGGGTTACCGCCGAACTTTTTAGCTGCCGAATGGCCGAGGATGACCGGCAAGAAGTAGAAGAGCGCGTCAGCCGCTGCGTTCAAGACAATGTACGTGCCCATGTCTTGGGTGAGCAGATCGAGGGCGACGAGAATCGCAAGCAACCCTTTCAAGAGACCGCTTCCGGCCATCGGGCCAAGAATCGGGGTGAAGATGCCGGCAATCACGTCAATCAAGCGATTGAAGACGCCTGTTTTTTCTGTATCGTCGTTCGATGACGTCTGGAACCCGCCCGCCTCGACCACGTCCTTGTAGACGTACGGGACATTGTTGCCGATGACGACTTGGAACTGGCCGCCGCTTTGGACGACGGTGATGACGCCGTCATGATTTTTTAACGCTTCCGGGTTGGCTTTCTGTTCATCTTTCAATTTAAAACGCAGCCGTGTCGCACAATGGAACACGCTTTTGACGTTGTCTTTCCCGCCGACGTGACGAATGATGTCCGCGGCAAGTACTTTCGTTTGGCTCATGTTGTTCACTCCTCATGGGTTTAGTAAAAAAGAAAAACCTAAATGAACGCACACAAATGTGTCGTCATTTAGGTTTGGCCTGCTTGATCAGTAACCATCCTTAGGATCGTCGTTCCTTCATTAAGTTTTCGATATGAATCATCATATACAGCCGTTCATCGGTCGAGACCTCGTAATTGTATTTCGTCGCGATCAGACCGGCGATTTTCTCGACACAGTCATAGGCTTCCGGATAGCGCAACTTCACCATCTCGAACAGCGTCTCATCGCCACCCGGCTTGATTTTCTCGCCTGAGGCGAGGCGTTGGACGAAATACTTCAAATGGGTTAAAAACCGGGCGTAGGCGTAAGATTCTTCATCCAAGTCGACTTGAAAATGGTACGTGATGATGGTGAGGATCGCTTGTGTGGCCCGTGTCATCTCGGTGACGAGATGTAAGTTCTCGCCCTTCGCGCCCGACATCGTCGCATTGACGAGATGGAGCGCGATAGCGACCGCCTCATCCTCATCCAACTTGACGTCATGCCGTTCGTTGATGAGGGCGACCGCTTCTTTCCCGATGGTAAACTCGGGTCCGTAAAACCGTTTGACTTCCCAAACGAGCGGGTTGCGGATCATGATTCCCTCGCGATACCGACTGAGCGCGAAATGGATGTGGTCGGCGAGCGTCACGTAAAGCGAGTCATGGACCGCTTTATCGAGCCGTGTCTCGGCGAGTTTGACGATTTCTTTGACCGTATCCATCTCGGCGGCCGGCATCTCATTCAAAAAATGGACGAATCGTTCGTGGCTCTCTTTACTCTCGAGCGTAAAGACCTTTTCAATCCGCGCTTGATCAATCGCATCGCCCGGACGCTTTTGAAACGCGATTCCCCGTCCCATCACGACTTGCTCTTGACCGTTCGCTTGAATGGCCACGACGTTGTTGTTGAACACTTTTGAAATGTGCATGGAATCAATTCACCTCCGCTCAAGTTCGAGTGAAAAGAAAAAAACCTAAATTCACACCGGTCCCCAACATTGGATGATCGGCATCAATTTAGGTTTTGCCTGCATGACCAGTAACAATCCCAAAGTGGATTTTCTTCTTCTCGCTACTAGCATACTCCCTTGAAATCTTGACGTCAATACAAAAATAAAACGCTTACACCGTGACCGTTTTACTCGAACAGAATGCGTTGCATCCGCTCCGGCGCCGCGAGAAAGTCTCGCATGACGCGAACATGCTCGAGTTCGTCGAACGTCGTCGGTTGGAGTGCTGTCTCGACTTGCAGGATGGCAGCATCAGGATATGACATGAGGATCGGCGAATGGGTCGCGATAATAAACTGACTGCCTGATTGGACGAGTTCATGCATCCGTGCGAGCATCGTCAACTGACGCATCGGGGATAAGGCGGCCTCGGGCTCATCTAACACGTACAGCCCATCGTCACGGAAGCGATGGAGCATGAGCGACAAAAACGCCTCGCCGTGCGACTGTTCATGGAGCGACCGTCCGCCGTATGACGCATAAAATCGTTCCGGGTCGGGAGACGTCCGTGCAATCTCATCGACATAACTGGATAGCTGATAGGCCGTTTCGGCTCGGAGAAAAAAACCGTCTTTCGGCCGATAAGGGCCTCGGATTGGACGGAGCGCCTCGAACAACGGGCTATGTGTCGACTCGGTCTCAAAACGGAACGACATGGCTCCCCCTTCCGGATTAAATCCGGCGGCGATCGCCAGTCCTTCAATCAACGTCGACTTGCCACTCCCGTTCTCACCGACGAGAAACGTGACCGGCTTCGTCAACGTCAGCTCGTCAAACCCATCGAAAATCGGCAAAGCGAATGGATAGCCCGGTGTCTCGATGCGACCTCGCTCAAGACGTACGCCTCGTAAAAACAGATTCATATCGATTCGATTCAATCCGTCATCCCTCCTCATTTTTATCCGTCAGATGGTCTCTTGTACACCCATCTAAGATGAGTGTATCAAACTTTTCGTCCTCTCTCCTTCTTGATTGGCAAACAGGCAACCGGGAACGGTTGCCTGTTTAAATGGCCAGTAACAGTAACGCATAACCGATGAGCCCGACCGCAAACGCCCGAAAACTGCTGTCCCGTTCTTCCGGCAATTCTTCTTTCATGACGTTCAAAATGATGCCCCCGGCCAAGAACGCGACGATCATCGACAGCGTCACTTCATGGAGCGCTGAAAATGCGCCGACGCCCCACCCGGCAAGCACGGCCAACGATAGCCACAATCGCCCGCGCTTGTCGTACAACTCCCGGTGGTGATGTCTCAAGCCTTGGTCGACCGTGATGAAATGAATCCCTAACGCGAGAAAATAGAGCGTCATCGCCCATGCCGTATCAAACTCGCTCTCCGCGAGCACGTAGCCGATGCTGAAGTTATAGACGACAAATAGCGCCATATGAATCCAAAACACGTTGCTGTTGCCACGTTGTTTCATTTGCGTGGCCAACCGTTCCAAGCCATAAAACACGGCCAGACCGAGCATGCTGATGACGAGGATATGATTCTCAATCGAGGCGAACAGACCGCTCTCGAGATGTCCTTCGAGTTCTTGTTGGTATTCGTTCAGTTCAGGCAAGAGATGCAAAAACACATAGGCGACGGCGACACCGCCCGCGAGTGACAAAAATCGGCTCCGCGGCGTCTCGCGCACGTGAATCAACTGGCCTGAAAAGTAATGAATCAAGGCAAATCCGATGGCGAACAACAAGCTTAACCAAAACATCCAGTCACCTCCAACATGTTACCCGAAAGTCGACCTGTACGTGACGACTCTCGGTCCCTGTTCCTTACCCGAGTGGCCTGCTACATACTCTCATTCGCCTCGTTCGGCTCGTTGTCGCGCCCGAATCTCTTTCTCGACGCGACGGAGCGCCTTCTTCGAACCGCGAGCAAAGTCGTGGGCTTCTTTCCGGTCCCGGTAATCGACGAACAAGGTCTCCAGGTCATAACCCGCCGGATACAAATCGAGTGCTTTCGCCTCGCGTCGGACCCGGCGGAGCGGATGGTCGCTGAACGTGCCGTCGACGTACACGGTGACTTGACGCAACGATTCGTCCATCGCGTAGACGAGACCGACTTGATTCGTCTCGAGCAGGCGGACCCTGTCGCCTTTATATAGAACTTGATCTGGTTCGACGACTGGTCGGACGACGTCTTGCGTCAGCCGTGATAAATCGAGGAGCGACTGGTCGTACGTCTTGTCATGCATATAACGCGATGCCTGCTTTAAGATTTTCTCGGGCAACTTCATTTTCCGGGCAATGAATAACGCGTTGCTGTCGCCGGACTGTCCAATCAATAACCGATATTTCGGTTCGAGAGTGTCCGGGTCGAACTGCATGGCCGCGTTCATGAAGTCTGGATGCGACTCCGAATACGCCTTGATTTCGCCGTAATGCGTCGAAGCGACGACAAGACAGCCGCGTTGGTACGCCTCTTCTAAAATCGCGATAGCGAGGGCTGCCCCTTCGTTCGGCTCGGTCCCGCTTCCAATCTCATCGAATAGGAGCAACGACCGTTTTCCGGCCTTCTGCATGATGTTCGCGACGTTATGCATATGAGCCGAGAACGTGCTGAGCGCCGACCCCATATCCTGATTGTCCCCGATGTCGACGAACACGTCGTCAAACGTCGAGATGTCCGTATCGGGGTGCGCCGGGATGTGGAGCCCGCTCATCGTCATCAAACTGAGCAGACCGATCGTCTTCAAGACGACCGTCTTCCCGCCGGCGTTCGGTCCGGTGATGATGAGTCCACGGTACGTCTCTCCGAGCGAGAAGTCGAGGGGGACCGCCCGTTCAAGGAGCGGATGGCGGACTTGTTTCAAACGAATTTTTCCGACCCCGTTCACGCGCGGGGCGATGCCGTCAATCGTTTGACTATATTTCCCTTTCGCGAACACCATGTCGTATTGGGCGATGACGTCGAGCGTCGCTTCAATCGTCGGTAACGCTTCCGCCACCATACCGGTGAGCGTGGCGAGCACTTGATAGATTTCGACCGCTTCCTCCGTCCGTTTGACGACAAGTTCCGCGTTCAGTTTCGCCACCGCCTCCGGTTCGATGAACACGGTCGTGCCGCGGCTCGACGTGTCGACGATCGCTCCGGCGACTTTGTGTTTATACGACGCTTTGATTGGAATCGTGAACCGGTCTTGTTTCTTCGTCACAAAGCCGTCTTGAATCGCTTCCCGGTTCGCGGCGCTCTTCAAGAACTTATTCAATCGCTCCTCAATCCGTCCCTCGAGAATGTCGATTTGTTTGCGTACCCGCTTCAATTCTTTGGACGCATCGTCGACGACACGTCCTCCTCGAATCGATTGGATAATCTCTTCCTCGATGCTGCGCCACTCGCTCATCTCGCCCGCATACTGAGAGAGAAGTGGTGCAAAGAACGCCTGCTCGGCCATGAAGCGCTTCAGCTTCCGGGCTCCCCGGAAAAATTCGGCGACGGCTTCGAGTTCACTTGCCTCGAGCTGGATGCCGCGGCTGATTTTACCGATGAGCGGTTCCATATCGGATACGCCGATAAAGGGGACATGTGACGTCGCGTCGAGAATCGCGCGTGCTTCTGACGTCTCTTGGAGCCGTTTGTTCACCGTTTGCAGATGGCTCGTCGGACGCTGGCTTCGTAACAAGTTTCGCCCGAATCCGCTGATGCAGTAACGTTCAACGTGTTGAATCAAGTCGTTATATTGTAGTTTGTCTAATGTTTGTTCATTCATGATGGAAGTCTCCTTAAAAATGGGATGGAGATACCGCGCAAACAAAAAGCGTCGGCCGATGACGACCAACGCAAAAAGACAGACCGGTGTCTGGCAGTTTATGAAGGGCGGTATCTGTAACAGAACATGAAGGCATGACAAAAACGCGTGTCATCCAACATTTTTCAGTTCGTTAGGCAGATACGACCTCACTCATTAACATGCAACACCTTTCTCATTCAGTTTCGCCCTTACTATACACCAGATTTTCGAAGAAGTAAAATTTCTAGAGAACGCTTACAAATTAGGTCTTGATATCTATACATCGGCGTGCTATCTTGAGGGTGACGAAACGAATAATGATCACATGTGACTGATTCGATCAGGCATGGGGTAAGACGAAAGGCTCACGCCACCCGTCTATACTCCATGCCTGTTTTGTTTTTTCACAATCATTTTTCAAGCGAAAGGATGATTCGATTATGTTATTGAATAAGTGGATGAAGAGACATACACTGACACTTTATGCACCCATGGAAGGAGACATCATTCCACTTGAGGAAGTGACCGACCCTGTCTTCAGCGAGAAGATGATGGGCGATGGGATTGCCATCAGGCCGACGAACGGAACCGTCGTCGCACCGGCCGATGGGACCATCGTCCAAGTCGCCCCGACAAAGCATGCCATCGGCCTCCGTTCGGGAGACGGAGCTGAAATTTTGATTCATGTCGGACTGGATACGGTCGAGCTTGCGGGAAGCCCGTTCGATGTCCACGTCAAAGTCGGTGACACGGTCACGACCGGACAGCCACTCTTGACGGCCGACTTGGAACAGATTCGGCAAGCCGGAAAAGATCCGGTCACCCCGATGGTCATCACGAACGGAGGCGCGCTGGAACAGACTTATTCGTTCCATCTAGGCGGCCCCTCGCTTCCTGGGAAGACCGTCGTCGCTCAAGCGGAACAATGACTCCTCGATAGGAGGACACATGTTAAAAATCAAAAAGATTCTAAACAACAACGCCGTCATCGTCTCGGACGAGGGTGAAGAAAAAATCGCCATCGGACCGGGCGTCGCATTCAAGAAGGCACGCAACGATATCGTCAATCCGCATAAAGTTGAAAAGTTGTTTGTCATGTCCGAGAACGATAAATTTCAACAGCTATTGACGCGGATTCCGATCGAGCACTTCACGATTTCAGAAGAAATCATCTCGCATGCCGAAAAACGGCTCGAGACGACGTTCAACGAACACATCCATATCGTCCTCACCGATCATATCTCGTTCGCCATCGAACGCGAGCAAGAAGGCATCTCGCTCCGGAACAAACTGTTGAACGAGATTAAGATTTTATATCGCAACGAGTACGAGATTGGACTATGGGCGCTGCACCTCATCGAGGACAAACTCGGCGTCAAGATGCCAAAAGATGAGGCGGCCTTCATCGCGCTCCACATCCATACACTCAAAGTGAAGGGAGGTGATTTACGCAAGACGGTCAAACAGACGACAATCGTACGTGACATGATTCAATCGATTTCGAGACGACTCGATCTATCTATAGAAGAAGATGACTTATCCTATCAACGCTTATTAACCCATTTACGATTCGTCATGGATCGGGTCAACCATTACGATCACCATACGATCGACGAAGATATGCTTCTCATGATTCAGACGAAGTTCTCGTCGGCCTATGCATGTGCGTCTGACGTCGCCAACGAAATGGAAGACTTATACGGCATCGTCTTGCCCGAATCAGAGCTCGGCTATATCACGCTTCACATTCAACGTCTGCAAGATCAACACCATCAAAAAGGAGGACATTCACAATGATGAACTTTTTACAACGTCTCGGACGTTCCCTCATGTTGCCGGTTGCGGTACTTCCTGCAGCTGCCATTCTCATGGGGATTGGTTACTGGATTGATCCCGTCGGTTGGGGTTCTGAGAACATCGCCGCCGCGTTCCTCATCAAAGCCGGTTCAGCCATTATCGATAACATTCCAATTCTCTTCGCCGTCGGGGTCGCCCTCGGTATGGCGAAAAACCGTGACGGCTCAGCCGCGCTAAGCGGACTTGTCGCCTTCCTCACGGTCACGACGCTCTTGTCTTCGGCTACGGTCGCCTTGTTCCAAGGTGTCGACGTCGAAGCCGTCAACCCTGCGTTCGGTAAGATTGCCAACGCATTCGTCGGGATTCTGTCAGGGATTGTCGCCGCTCAAATGTATAATCGCTTCAGCCATGTGAAATTGCCAGACGCGCTCGCATTCTTCAGCGGTAAGCGTCTCGTGCCGATCATGACAGCGTTCTCAATGATTCTCGTCTCGGTCGCCCTCTACTTCGTCTGGCCGGTCGTTTACACCGGACTCGTCGGATTTGGGGAAACGATCTCGAAAATGGGCGCATTCGGTGCCGGCCTTTATGGCTTCTTCAACCGCTTGTTGATCCCGACAGGTCTCCACCACGCCTTGAACTCCGTGTTCTGGTTCGATGTGGCCGGTATCAATGACATCGGTAACTTCTGGTCAGGTGAAGGTGTGAAAGGGATCACGGGACGCTATCAAGCCGGGTTCTTCCCAATCATGATGTTCGGTCTCCCAGCAGCAGCCCTCGCGATGTACCACACTGCGAAAACGAAACGGAAGAAACAAGCGGCATCGCTTCTTCTCGCCGCGGCGTTCGCTTCATTCTTCACAGGTGTCACGGAACCCCTCGAATTCTCGTTCATGTTCCTCGCACCAGTTCTTTACCTCGTGCACGCGGTCTTGACAGGGATTTCCCTCTTCATCGCGGCGACGTTCCAATGGACAGCCGGGTTCGGCTTCAGTGCCGGTCTCGTCGACTTCGTCCTCAGTTCGCGCTTACCACTTGCGAACCAGCCTTACATGTTGCTCGTCCAAGGTCTCGTCTTCGGTGCCATCTACTACGTCATCTTCCGCTTCATGATCGTCAAACTCAACTTGGCGACACCAGGTCGTGAGTCAGACGAAGCAGTGGACGCGGTCGCAACGGAAACAGCGCCTGAAGGTGAAACACGCACGGCTCCAGTCGCAGCCGGTGGACAGTACTCTGCCATGGCAGCGATGATTTACGATGGTCTCGGTGGCGATCAAAACGTCACGGGCATCGAATCGTGCGTCACGCGCCTCCGTGTCGATGTGAAAGACATGGATACAGTCGACCAAGCTCAAATCAAGAAAGCAGGCATCCCTGGCATCAAGGTTGTCAGCCCGAACCACATTCAAGTCATCGTCGGCACGAACGTCCAATTCGTCCTCGAAGAGATTGAAAAACTCCGGAGCCACCGCGCCGGATAACGGACGAAAGCCACCTCGCGCGCGAGGTGGCTTTTTCCTGTCTTGGCTCGTTTATCCATCGAGTTGTCGTTCATTCAGCTCTTCTTTTTGACCGATACCAACATCAGCGAAACCGTGACTGCGTAAATCAATAAAAAGATGACGATGCCTAACTCGAGTGCCGACTCAAACATGAGACCCCTCCATTCTCTATTCTTCCTATTATCCCCATTCACAATCGATTCAAACTGGATTTGGGTCAGGAGCTAGTTCTACTCACACAAAAAAGCCCTCTTTTTAGAAAGAGGACCTTTGTGATGCTACATACTGCGAAGTCTTGCAATCCGTTCAGCCGGGTTCGGGTGCGTCGAGAACAGGCCACTCAGCTTTTTCTTGAGCGGGTCTGAAAAGTAGAGTGACGCCGAAGCACGTGAGGCTTCCTTCACCGGCGTCTGGATGTTCGCGATTTTCTCGAGAGCCGACGCGAGCGCATCCGGATTACGCGTCAATTCGGCTCCGCTCGCATCCGCCAAAAACTCACGGTTCCGAGAGATGGCCAAGTTGACGAGTGTGGCGATGAGCGGTGCGAGAATCAACAATACCAGCCCGACAATCATAAAGATCGGATTTTGGTTGTTGTCGCGGCGACCGCCGACGCTCCGGAAGAACAGCATCCGCGACCCGATATCGCTCATGATGGCAATCACCGAGACGAGGGCGAGCGTCACTGTCGCCAATCGCACATCGTAATTTTTAATATGGGCGACTTCATGGGCGATGACGCCTTCGATTTCTTCTCGCGTCAACTGGTCGAGCAACCCGGTCGTCACGGCGACGGCCGCCTTTTCCGGTTTCAGGCCGGTCGCGAACGCGTTCGGCGACGCATCGTTAATGATGAAGATGCGCGGCATCGGGACGCGCGCGACCATCGCCATATTCTCAACGGTGTGCCAGAGAAACCGATGCTGGTCGACCGACGTGATCTCTTGGGCATGGTTCATCTTCATGACGATGTTCGTGCTCGACATGATGACGATTCCGATATAAAACAGCGAGAACACAGGCGTGAAGATGAGGCCTGGGAGCGGGTCACCATAATTCAAATACGAGATGACCACTCCGACCCCCAATACGAGAAGGACGAATCCGGCCACGATGAACACGGTTTTGATTTTATTTTTACGAATCTGTTCATACAAAATCATCGTCGCCACTCCAATCCATTAGAATGAGACACGCACGTTTTCACGTTCTGCTTCACGCGCTTCGAGCATGTCGCGTTTTTCAAAGTTGTGAACGGAGGCGATGATGTTCGTCGGGACCGATTCGACTTTCGTGTTATATTTCATGACCGTATTGTTATACAACTGTCGGGAGTAAGCGACTTTATTTTCGGTCTGCGTCAATTCTTCTTGGAGCATCTTGAAGTTCTCGTTCGCTTTCAAGTCCGGATACGCCTCACGAAGCGCGAACAAGTTTTTCAGTGCGCCGCTTAATTGATCGTTCACTTCCATCTGCTCTTGACGGCTCGTCTTCGATCCGAGCTGATTCCGGAGCTCAACGACTTTGGCGAGCGTCTCTTGCTCGTGCTTGGCATAGCCCTTCACCGTCTCGACCAAGTTCGGAATCAAATCGTAACGCCGTTTCAACTGTACATCAATCTGCGCCCACGCCTCGTCGACCCAGTTTCGATATTTGACGAGTCCGTTATACATCGAGAAATAGATGAACGCCAAGACAACGATAATCCCAATTGCGATAATCCAACCCATTTCGACACCTCATTTCATGATTTTCTCCTGTATTAATTCCCTCTCGTCGTATACCATAAGCATAACTTAGGAAAATATAGTAAATGATTCATATCTACTGTGAGTTGTCTCACGATTTCATACAAAGGAGTGTCACGATGTCGATTCCATCCATCGTCGTCGCCGTGAAAGCAGTGATTGTGCAAGACGACCAGATGCTCATCATCCAACGTGCGACCGATGATGCGGTCCATCCTGGAACGTGGGAGCTGGTCGGCGGCAAGCTCGATTTTGGCGAGACGCTCGAACAGGCCCTAGAACGGGAAGTATTCGAAGAAACCGGCCTACGTGTCACGGTTCAACAATTATTGTACGCCACGACGTTTTTAACGGACCCACATCGTCAAGTCGTCCTGATGACGTATTTGGCTCACCCCATCGCAACGACCGTCACCCTATCCGAAGAGCATAGCGATGCCAGATGGGCGACGGCTGATGAAGCACGACAGCTGTTGCTTCAACCGATTCTCGATGATTTGGATTCACATGACGTATGGACCTTGCTTCAACCAAAACCAATCCACTGACAGGAGTGCTGGCTATGCTTGTGACTGACCTCGATTCAAGATTGACGGAACTATACGAAGAAATGGTGACGCTCAGACGCCACTTCCACCAACATCCCGAGCTCTCCTTCGAAGAGCGGGAGACCCCACGGACGATTGCGACCTATTTACGTGAGCTCGGGCTCGATGTGCGTGAACACGTCGGCGGCAACGGTGTCGTCGGACGGATTCACGGCGGTGACGGTCCGACCATCGCGTTTCGGGCCGACTTCGATGCGTTGCCGATTCAAGATTTAAAGGACGTCCCGTACCGTTCGAAAGTGAACGGTTCGATGCACGCTTGCGGTCACGATGCCCATACGGCGACGCTGCTCGTCCTAGCGAAAGCACTTACGGAAATCGAACTTCCAGGAGACGTCGTCCTCATCCATCAATTCGCGGAAGAACTCGCGCCGGGCGGGGCCAAACCGATGATTGAAGACGGCTGCCTCGACGGGGTCGATTACATTTATGGTTCTCATATTTGGACGCCGCTTCCATTCGGCACGATCGGTGTGAAAACGGGACCGATCATGGCGGCGGCGGACCGGTTCGAACTGACTGTCAAAGGCAAAGGCGGGCATGGGGCCATTCCGCAACATACGGTCGATGCCGTCATAGTCGGAACGAACATCGTCAGCCAGTTGCAACAAGTCGTCAGTCGTCGCATCGACCCGCTCGAACCGGCCGTCTTGACCGTCGGCACGTTCGTCGCCGGTCAAGCGTTCAACGTCATCGCCGACGAGGCAAAGCTGTCTGGCACGGTGCGAACGTTCACCCCGGAGACGCAAACACGCATCATCGCCGAGATGGAACGCACCATCGCCCACATCTGCTCGGCCAGTGAGGCACATTATGAGCTCGAGTATATTCGTGGCTATCCCGCCGTCATCAACCATGCGACCGAGACCGACCATGTGCGGCGCAGTGCCGCACGTGTCGTCGGAACGGATGGCGTCATCGAGATGGCACCGCTCATGGTCGGTGAGGACTTCGCCTACTATATGCAACACGTTCCTGGTAGCTTCTTTTTCACAGGGGCTGGCAACCCGGAAGTCGGTGCCGTCTTCCCACACCATCACCCTCGGTTCGATGTCGATGAACGGGCGATGCTGCATACTGCCCGCATCCTCATGCAGGCGGCGTTCGAGACGTGGAACACGCACAAAAAAGAAGACTGACGCCGCGGCGTCAGTCTTCTTCTATTTCGGTGGCTGGCAATTCAGATACGAGTACTTGGTCGACACGTTTTCCGTCCATATCGACGACTTCGAACCGGAGGCCGTACGCCTCGACGACGTCACCTCGCTTCGGGAAGTCCCCGAGCGCGTGAATGACGAGACCGGCAAGCGTATGATACGAGCTTCGTCCTTCATCGAAACGATTATCTCGAATCCCGAACGTCCGTTTTAAATCTTCAATTCCGAGGAGGCCGTCTGCCAAGTACGATCCGTCTTCACGGCGCACGACTTCCGGCGTCTCTTCTTCGATCATCACTTCGCCGACGATTTCTTCAAGGATATCGAACAACGTGACCATTCCGAGGAATCCACCATACTCATCGAGCACGAAGGCGATCTCGACGCCGTTCTTTTGCATCATCTGCAACACTTGACTCGCTTCGCGCTGTTTTGGCACAACGAGCGGTTGTTTGATTCGTTTCAAGATTTGAGACGGTTCCCGTAGCGTCGGCAACGTCAAAATATCACGGACATCGATATAGCCGACAAACTCATCGAGCGTATCACGTCCGACCGGAAGTTTATTGTGCTTGCTCTCATAAATCGACTTTTTAATGTCATCCATATCGTCCTCGAGGTCGACCCATTCGAGCGTCGTCCGCGGCTGCATCAACTCATAAATCAACTGATCATGGAACGCGAAGACGCGCTCGACCTGTTGGACTTCTTCATGGGCGAACGCCCCTTGTTGGGCCCCTTCGAACAAGAGCTGTTTAATCTCGAGCTCCGTCTCGCCACTCGATTGCTCCGCTTTCAAACCGAGTAACTTAAAGAGGAACAACGTCGATTTCGATAAAATCCAAATGAACGGTCGCATCACTTTGCTGAACACGTCCAACGCTGGGATGATGGCCATCGTCACCTTTTCTGGTGACACGAGGGCAATCCGTTTCGGCACGAGCTCACCGATGATGAGCGACAAGTACGTGATGATCGTGACGACAACAACGTATCCGACGGTCGGCGCATATTGGGCGCTCATTCCGAGCTGTGCGAACACGTCAGCGAGCGGTGCCGAGAAACGCGCACCCCCGTAGGCCCCGTTGATAATCCCGATTAACGTGATACCGACTTGGACCGTCGATAATAGGTCGGTCGGATCTTTTGAATACTTGAGCGCGATTTCGGCACTGCGCTTCCCGCGACTCGCCTCGACTTCAAGTTTGGCCGGTTTGGACGAGATGAGCGCGATTTCCGTCATCGCAAAAATCCCGTTCAACACGATCAAGAATAAAACAATTAGTAAATCAATCACTATGGAAGAATCCACCGTTTTCATCACCTCTACGTATATTTCGTACTGCTTCCCTCTCATCATATCAGAGATTCGTTATCCCCCTGTACCCGTTTTGCTCAAGAAAAAAGCCACTTCAACGTGAAGTCGCTTCGTTTGCGGCTTCTTGTTGAAGAGCCGTGGCTTGAGATTGCTTGAAGACGATGACACCGAGCAGCAGCACCATCAGTCCGATGACCTGACCCGGCGATAGGGATAACTGGGGCATCCCGAACGCACCTGTTAAATCGACACCGAGTGCCCAAATCAATTGCGAGACGAGAATGATCGACACCGATAGCGTCGGTCCGAGCAATTGAATGCTCCGCATCACACAGAAGACGACACCGACACCGAGTAGCCCACCGAGCGCATAAATCGGTGAGATGTCAAACAGCCCTTGCAGATTACCGCCAAATAGAACAAGCGGGACGAGCGAACCGAGCAACCCGACGATAAAGACGAGCACCGTCGTCGCCCAGGCTCCTAAATAGACGTTCATTTTGGCATTTACCGCTGCTTGGACACTAATGAACGCACCGGCGACTGCCGAACAGATGATTCCTACTATCATGAACTTCCTCCTTATTCGTACAACATGCCATTGGCACGTTCTTTTAATCGGGTCGCATCTAAAATCGTCACTTGTGTCCGCGTTTTCTCGACGAGTCCCTCGTCCGCGAACGCCTGTAACGTGCGGTTCAAATGACGATAGCTCGTCCCGAGCCATTCCGCGACTTCTTTTCGCTTCAACTGGCTCATCTCGTCCTGAAACAACTCATTCCCGGATTCGCTGAGCGAGACGAGATAGCCGGCCAACCGTTCGTCGAGCGTCGACATGAGATGGTTCGATGAGGCGTTCGCCTCGATGAACAGCTTCTCAGAGACGCCACGGAGAAGGTGTTCCGTAAATTCGATTGTCCGGTTATGCGTACGTAACACGTCAAACGGGACACGTAGACACGTCACTGAACCGACCGTCTCGACCGTATGGAGCACGTTACGTCCGCTCGCATATTCGATATCCCCAATCAACGTCGGGGCCATCTTCAAGCGCAGCAAGCGCAACTTACCTTCCTCACTCAACGTATAGATTTTGACACGTCCCGACAACACGACGAAGAGTGACTCGATCGCGCTATCGTTCGTGCAGAGCATCGACCCGGACGGATAGCTTACAATCGTCGACGCCTCTAACGTTTGTCCCGAAAACAGATGGGCCCATCCTAAACGATGTAATGCTGCTTCTACTTTCATCCGTCTCCTCCTTACGTGAACGTGTAAATCCCAATCCCGATGACCATCAACGCGAGTCCCATGAGCTGGCCTTGATTGACCGGTTTCTGTTTCACACCGAACCATCCGTTCACATCAATCAAAAATGCGCCAATCAATTGGGCGACGAGCAGCACGCAGATGGCCCATGTCACACCGAGCTGTTGGATGGCCGTCAATTCTCCGAAGACGACAAAGACGCCGAACAACCCGCCGAGGCTGTAATACCAAGGCACGCGCCGAAACGCCGTCAAATCCGCATCCCGCTTGAACGCGTAAATGAGAAGCGCGAGCACGAGACCGACGAGATGGACGACCGTGACCGATAACCAGGCGCCGACCGCATACCCGAGCTTGGCGTTAAAAATACCTTGCAACGCGATGAACGTGCCCGAGAGCACCGCAAATAAGATTCCCAAACAAGTTCCCCTCCTATCTCCTCGTCTGACTGTACGTGAGATGAAGCGCTTTGAAAAGGACATATGTCCGAAAAAAAACAGCTTAGGAATGATTCCTAAGCTGTCTTGACGATTATCCGAGAAGTTTGACGATTTCTTCGCCCACTTTTTCAGACGACTGCGGGTTCTGACCCGTGACAAGGCGCTCGTCCACGGCTACGTTGACGGCCCAGTTGTCGGCGTTATCGAACTTCCCGCCGCGCTCGCGCATCGCCGTTTCTAGTAGGAACGGCACCACTGAGTCGAGTTGCATCTCGCGCTCTTCTGCGTCCGTGAATCCTGTCACGCGCTTGTCTTTGACGAGCGGCTCCCCGTTGCTTAACTTGACGTTGACGAGACCAACCGGGCCATGACAGACGGCCGCGACGACGTTTCCACCTTCATACGTGTCACGAATGACACGCTGTAGTGTCTCACTGTTCGGGAAGTCGACGACTGTCCCGTGCCCACCCGGAAGGAAGACAGCGTCATACGTGTCGTCCGCCACTTGATCAAGTCGGGCCGTATCTTTCAATAGATGTTGCGTATCCAACACCTCTTGTGGCAATTCGCCCTCTAAGCTGTTCGCATCGATGGGCACGTCTCCGCCTTCGATGCTCGCCACTGTGACTTTATAGCCTTGCTTCTCGAATTGAAGGTACGGTGCCGCAAATTCCTCGAGCCAAAGCCCTGTCGCGTGACCGTTCTCTAATTGATTGGCAGACGTCGTGACAATCAGTACATGTTTAGACATTGAAAATTCCTCCTTCTAAATTAAGCATACGAAAGAGTTGTTCCCGCTCTCGTTGCGTTCAAACCTCCTGACCTGCGACGTCATCCTTTTTTGGACCTGGTCTGATTTTGGAAACGGCGTCCGGTTGCCGACCGTCTATACTCATTACATGCCGACTGAAAGGAACGATTGTGATGAGATACGTACTCGATTGGGGATTTCTGGCCGTTGCCATCTTGATTGTATTCCTCGTGCTGAGTAATGGACTGTGAAAGAAGTTCAGATTGGATTCACGGAGCTGTCACAAGGATGGCTGTTTGAAGCTAGGGTTGAAGCGGGAACAAATCTACTGTTGTCCTATCGTCATCGCTACTTCAGAAAGGATGTTGAATATGTCAGAACGCGTATTTATCAGTCCAGCTAAGTACGTGCAAGGCAAGAATACAATTGATCGCATCGGGGACCATGTCGGTCACTTCGGGTCACAGGCGCTGCTCATCGCTGATGACATCGTCTGGCGCTTAATCGGCGAACGCGTCGAAACCTCGCTCGCGGCGAGCGGCGTGAAAGCTGAGAAGGCCGATTTCGTCGGGGAGGCTTCCCGTCACGAGATTGAACGAATCGCCAAAGCGGCAGCAGAGAGCCATACCGCCGTCGTCATCGGGATGGGTGGCGGGAAAACGCTCGATACGGCCAAAGCCGTCGCTGACGAACTGGACGCCCGCATCGTGATCGTGCCGACCATCGCTTCGACGGATGCGCCGACGAGTGCCCTCTCCGTCATCTATACGGATGAAGGAAACTTTGAGACGTATCGATTCTATAAAAAGAATCCAGATTTAGTTCTCGTCGATACGAAGCTGATTGCTGAAGCCCCCGCTCGTTTCCTCGCCTCAGGGATTGCCGACGCGCTCGCGACATGGGTCGAAGTGCGTAGTGTCCTCGCTTTCGGCGGAAAAACGATGGCGGGTGGCGTCCCGACCATAGCCGCAGAAGCAATCGCCAAACGCTGTGAAGAAGTGCTGTTCGATTACGGCATTCCCGCGTATGAATCCGTAAAAGCCAAAGTCGTCACACCGGCACTCGAGTCAGTCGTCGAAGCGAACACTCTCTTGAGCGGTCTCGGGTTCGAGAGCGGTGGATTAGCCGCCGCGCACGCCATCCATAACGGATTCACGGCCTTGCATGGCGACATTCATCATTTGACGCACGGCGAGAAAGTCGCTTTCGGCACACTCGTCCAACTCGCCCTCGAAGGGCGGACGCAGGCAGAATTTGACCGCTACGTCGCCCTTTATATGGCGCTCGATTTGCCGGTGACGCTCGAAGACGTGAAATTGAAAGATGCCTCCCGCGAGGACATCTTAAAAGTCGGCCAAGCCGCGACCGCAGAAGGCGAGACGATTCATAGCGGGTTCGATGTGACCCCGGAACAAGTCGCTGATGCCATCATCGCAGCCGACCGCTACGCCCGCCTCTATCAACGTAAACTTCATTGAACACAAAACGAGGAACGGCTTAGTTGAGCCGTTCCTCGTTCGTTTGTTTGCGGAGGACAAAGGAGAGCGCCACACCGAGCGCCATACAACTGACCGTCAAGACGAAAAACGTCAATTGGTTCGCATAAATGATGTTCGTGAACTGATTCCATCCTGACGCATAGTCCGCGTTCTCCGAAGCACGAATGCCAGCACGGAGCGAAGCAGCCTGCCCGGCGTTAATATAGAGCCCGATTCCCGCCATGACGACACCACCTGCGACGAGACCGATCCTCCCCAACCGATTTACCGACGCGACGGTGCGCTGCGCGAGCCGAATCGTGATCCAAATGAACAACAGGATGAACGGCCAACCGACCAGCAAGACGAGCACGTATGGATTCCCTTCACTCGCCGGTTCCGTATAGGCGGCCGTCATCGTCTCACCGAGCTTAAAGAGTACAAACGTAATGAGCGTGATGATGAACCACGCTTTAATCAATTTATCCATGACAACACCTCATTCTCAGTATAGCAAAAAAACACCATGCGCTTTCGCACACGGTGTCCGGTCAGGCTTTCGGACGAACGGCATAATAAATCAAGATGACGAGCCACGTCCAGACGCCAGTAAAAATCCCGATAATCCCGATGATGAAGAATCCGAGCGGAATCATCGACTTCGTCCGATTATAGTCTTTCCACATGTTCGACAACCCTTTGATGTTGAAGTATAAAAAGGCGAAGAACAAGATGAGCAACAATAACGGTAAACCAAAAATGAGTTCCATACGCTCACTCCTTTCTAGTCTCAACCATTCTCTTATCTCTAGTGTACCCTTTCCCGTTGTACGACACATCGGGCTCGCGCCGTACCGGAGGCAGGTCATGAGGCGGAGACGGTCTCTCTCTTATTCCCTGATCCTTCATCTTTTCATCATTTGAAAAAAAGGGAAAAGAAAACCACCTAGTCAAAAGGAGGCCATTCTCATGAAACTCATCCGTGTGCTCCTCGCCCTGTTGCTCATCTTTCCCGTCATGTCTACTTCGGCCGCAACCCCTTCTCCGCAACCAGGCTACACGATCAAAACGACGAAACTATACTGGCGGGCCATGCAATCGTCCCCGGTCGCCAAGACGCTTCTGACGAATGTGCCGGTCCAATACACCACGTACAATCGCAGCTGGTCGAACGTTTACCTCAATGGCACGCGCTACTACACCCCATCGAGCAACTTGAGAGCCGGTATTCCGAAGATTGCGCCGGCCGAACGGATTCGACTCGTCAACAAACAACACGGACTCTCGAGCACGTATCGTTCCCGGCAACTCGTCCCATTGACCATTCCGACCGTCTATGCGAAAGGAAGCGAACGGACACTGATGGCCGCTGAAGCCGCTCACGCTTTGGCCCGTCTCTACTACGCAGGCCGGAAAGAAGGGCACACGCTGTATGCCCTCAGCGCCTATCGCTCTTACGCTAGCCAAAAATCACTTTATACGTATTGGGTCAACGCGCGCTGCACGGCGTACGCCTCGAAATATGTCGCCCGTCCTGGATATAGCGAACATCAGACCGGACTCGCCGTCGATATGACGAGTGCACGGATGCAGATGGGACTCTACGCCTCGTTCGACCAAACCCCGGAGGGCAAATGGATGCTGCAACAGGCATACCGTTACGGGTTCATCGTCCGCTATCCGAAAGGCAAAGAAAAAATCACCGGCTACAACTACGAACCATGGCATCTCCGGTACGTTGGCGTGAAAGAAGCGACGGCAATCAAACAACGAAATTGGGCGTTCGAGGAGTGGTGGGCCACACGTTGATGCGAGCATCTCGAGCGAGGCGGCGATGACGTTCCATGTATAATGAACGCGTACGATATCGCAGAGGAGGACATGTGTATGTGGATTGTCATGAACAAATTAGACGTTGAAAAAGGGAAAGTCGACGCGGTCACCGCTCGTTTCCAAACGACGAAAGGCATCGAGTCGATGGACGGATTCGTCCGGATGCAGGTGTTGACGGATACATCGGATGAGACGAAAGATCAAGTCGTCATCATGACGACATGGCGCGATGCGGCGAGCTTTGAGAATTGGCGCGATAGCGGTGCGTATAAGCATGCCCACAAAAAACGGGACGACGGTACTTCTGAAGTGAAGCCCATCGTCCTCGGAAACACGGTCACCCAATATGAGGTCGCCATCGAGCACGGCGCCTCAACCGATGGCGTATAAAATATCCTGCGGTCTGATAATCCCGAGCAACGGCTCATCTTCTTGTCCCGTCTCGGTAATCAGCAGGGCATCGAGACGAACGCCGTCTTTCATGCTGATGAAATGATGGTGCGCCTCGATGACCGACGTCGCTTGCGCGACAAACCGATACCGTCGCAGGTGCGGGTCGTGATGAAGCACGTCCTTGACACGAACACCTTCGAGTGACACATGCGGCCCGTCGACCGTTTCGGCGAGCCAACTGGTCACTCCTTTTTTCGTCAACAACCCACGCCACGACCCGTCTTGGTTATAGACAGGGAATTGTGAGTAGTTCTTGTCCCGAATCTCGCCGAGCACGGTGACCAGCGAGTCGTCGGCACTGAACGTCGTCACGATTTTACGGAACAGCGGGATGACTTGACGCGGATGGAGCAGTTCCTTCTCCACCTCGAGAATCAACTTGACAATCGATTCATGCGGTTCGGCGATGATAAAGTCCGGTTCCCGCCGCTCGTGGACGATCGCGTTCCGCAACTGACTCATTTGATGTAAATCTTCCTTGTACCGGTCGATGATCGGATTGTGTTTGGCGAGACGGTTGACCATGTTGCTGAAACTGAAATGTTGGCCGTCTCCCATCTCTCGGCTCAAATAATCTTCAATCCGGTGATACGATGCGATAAATTCTTCAGCTCGACTCATACATTCACGCTCCTTATCGCCTATATATACCCTATTTTTTCTGCGTCCGAGCAGGAAAGTGTGATTCAATCTCGAATCCACAATGAATCATCTATGAAATGGAGGAGGTCTCATGGCAACCCCGGTCTCACAAATGACACCAATCCCGAATAAAGACGCCTTCCGTTCCGGCATGCGTGCCGGTATCCCCGTCGCCGTCGGCTATATCCCGATCGCCATCGCCTTCGGTCTGCTTGCGAAATCATTCGATATGCCGAACATCATCACGCTCGCCATGTCCTTATTCATCTTTGCCGGCGCCAGTCAGTTCATCGGTGTCCAGTTGATTATGGCCGGGTCGATGTATTGGGAAATCGTCTTGACGACGTTCATCCTGAACTTGCGGCACTTCCTGATGTCGGCGTCGTTGTCCCAGCGTCTCGAGACGACCTCGAATCGGTTTCTGGCTGCCATCGCATTCGGTGTGACCGACGAGACGTTCAGTGTCGCCTCGACACGCGATGAGTCGACGCGCGGCCACTTTGTGCTCGGGCTAAACTTGATCGCCTTCTTGGCTTGGAACGTCGGGACATGGATTGGCGTCTTTCTCGCCTTCGGACTGCCTACTTCGGTCCAAACGAGTATGGGCATTGCCTTGTACGCCATGTTCATCGGCCTGCTCGTCCCGTCACTCACCCGCAAACCGGTCATCGTCGTGGCTGCGATTGCCGTCCTGACACAAGCCGTGCTCTACTTCGGTGTCTCCCCATTCATGCCACTGTCGTCCGGCTTGAGCATCATCTTGGCCACGATTGTCGCAGCTGGGATCGGCGCATTGGTATACAAGGAGGATCAGGCATGATCAGTCTGTTTTTGCTCGTCCTTGCCATGGCGATCGTCACATACATTCCGCGACTCGTTCCGCTGCTTTGGCTCCGAGACGTCAAGTTACCGCCGCTCTTGAAGCGCTTCTTGCTGTTCACGCCTTATGCGGTGCTTGCCAGCCTGATTTTCCCGGGCATATTAAGTGCGACGAATAGTCTCACGTCCGCTTTAGCAGGTGGCGCGGTCGCCGCAGCGCTCGCATTACTCAGGGCCAACTTGATGCTCGTCGTCATCGGCGGCATCGCCGGGGTGTATCTCGTTGAGACGTTTCTCTAACAAACAAGTCCGCCCGAATCGGGCGGACTTGTTTGTTTAGGCAGGGATGGCCTGACGTTTTAATTGAACGAACACGTCGACGAATGCGGCATCCCACTGGGTACCCCGTCCGCTCTCGAGAATCGACAGCGCCTTTTCGACCGGCATCCCTTGCCGATACGGACGGTCCGACGTCATGGCGTCATAGGCGTCCGCAATCGCCATGATGCGACCGAAGAGCGGAATCCCTCCCCCGACCAATCCATCCGGATAACCGCGCCCATCAATCCTTTCGTGATGAGACCGAACCCCAGCCATAATCGGTTGCAGGGAGTCGGGCAAAGCAATTTGATTCAAAATATGAATTCCGATGGTCGGATGCTCTTGAATTTGGGCGAACTCGTGGTCCGTCAACTTCCCTTCCTTCAACAGCACATCATCCCGAATCCCGATTTTTCCGATATCATGCAGCAACGCCGATTTGCGGAGCAACTCAATCTGTTCGTTCGGCAACTGGAGTGCCTGTGCCAATTCGACGGAATAGGCGGCCACCCGCTCAGAATGTCCGGCCGTATACGAATCGCGGGCATCGAGTGTCGCGGCGAACAACACAAACAAACTATTCAGTAGCTGCTCGTTTTCCTTGTCCCGATACGTGACATTCATCACCATCTGGTTGAAACCAGTGACAAGCTGGGCGAACTCATCGGAGTAAGGATTGTCGATGGCGTCAAACCGTCCGGCGTCTAGTGCAGCGACCCCCTCGGTCAATGCCCCGATTGGACGTTTGATATTGTCATACAGCAGAAAGCTACTGAACGTCGCCACGCCGATGATGACGACCAAAATCAAAGCCGCCCACTGCCAATACGCGTCGGCCTGTTCTACCGTCGACAGTTGAACCCCAGACGCCAGAATGAATAACGCGACCGGGAACACCCCGATGACGAGCATGCTAATCAACAACTTCGTTCGCACGCTGATGGACCGATACGTCGCTTGCAACGGACGTCGATGCAGACGTTGGCTCATCTCTTGCAACTGGAGCAAGAGCGGTTCCACCGATCGGTACGTCAAAAAGAATTCGATGAGCGCGTGCAAGATGGCAATCAAGATGGCGCCAAACGCCGCCAGACCAATCAATCGATACGGAAGATTGATCCAATCTTGTTGAATGGCGAACGCCGTCAAACTCATCGCCGGCACAGATAACCCGAATAAATGCGGACCAAGAATCCGTTTGACCGTCAACGTCGGAAAATGACTCGTCTGATTGAACGCCTGTTGTAACGCCTCATAGGTCGGCGCGTCCGTGTGGAACACGTGATAGATGGGGCGAATATGACGCCGATAGAGAAGCAGCTCAAGTCCGATCATCGTCATACCCGACACCCCCATGATGACGGCCAAGATGAGCATCTCGGCCGGGGACAGACTGAGCGTCTGAAAAATGAACAGTCCCCCGACCCCGAACACAGCGATGCCCGACCCCCATATGTAGTTCATGATGAGCGTATGTTGAAACTGTTTGAACATGTATATGTCACTCCTGCCTTCTTGCCAATCTATTTCTTATTATATCGACAAAAGTGACACTATTTTACAGCAAAACAAAACGGGCCCCTGATTGAGGGACCCGTCATTCATCGTTATGGGCGAAGTGGACCTTCGTTGTCATCCAATGAACGGTTATCTTGATCTGGTGTGATGTTGTCGTGGAACGGGTTCGGTTCTGGACCGTCTACGTTCGTCACATCAGATTGTGGGGCTTGGGGACGATTCGTTTCGCGTTTCAAGTCTTGTTTCGTTTGATTCGCTTCACGTTTCGACTGCTCCACACCTTGTTTCGCTTGTTGTTTGGCTTGTTCAGCCTCTTGACTCATTTGGGCTTTTTCTTGCTCGAGCCCTTCTTTCGATACTTCTGTCTCATCGATTCGCTTCTCCGCTTTCTTCAAGTAGCGAGCCGCTGTCTCACGTCCACCGAGACCGAAGGCAAGGCCGAAGGCGAGCGCAAGCGCACCGAGGATGAGCAAGAATGCCGTATTGACGATCATCGGCGCGATGCCGAGTTGGCTGATTGCCATGAAGAAGGCGATTCCGAGAATCGCGTACTTCGCGACGTGGCGCAAGACGCTCGGTTGACCGGCTCCATCTACGAGCACACTGCCAACGAGACGCTCTGCCATGTTCGCGAGCCAGAAACCGACCGCCAAGATGACGATGGCTGCGATGACCATTGGCAAGTATGCGAAGATTGCTGTAGCGAGCGAAGCCATAAAGTCGAGGTTCGCGACTTGAAGCGCTTCAGATACGAACAACAAGATGATGATGATTTGAACGATGGTTCCGATGACTTGTGCAATCGATGTCGATGACGCTGTGCGGCCACCGAGACCCATTTTGCCAGCGAGTGAGTTGACGCCCAAGTTCTCAAGAAGAGAAACGACGACACCTTTCAACCACTTGGCAATGAACACACCAGCGAGTATCAAGACGATGGCCACGATGATGTTCGGAATCATCGCCAAGACGTCATTGAGCATCGAGATGGCCGGATCCGAAATGCCGCGAATATCGAGTGCTTCAAGCGCTGAAATCGTGACCGGGATCATAATCAAGATGAAGACGATTGTGCCAACCGCTTTCGCAAGACTTGAACCTTTCACGTAATCAGCCAAGTGAAGTTTCTCGGCGAAGCGGTTCAAACCTGCTGCTTCCAAGAACTTCGTCAAGATGTCGCGGACGATTTTCGCAACGATATAACCAATCGCGAAGATGAGCGCCGCAGCGACGAGTTTCGGAATGAAGGCAAGGAAACTGTTCAACAAGTCTTCAAACGGCCCGCTGATGCCTTGTAATCCAAGTGCATCCAGTACAGCCGGAAGAGCTAACAATAGAACAAGGTAGAAGACGATATTGGCGACCGTGTCGACCCATTTCGTCTGATTGACGCTTGTCGACTCTTGACCTGCTTTCTCCATCAACTTGTTCAAGTTGAGGCGATGACCCGCCATTTGAATCCCTTTTTTCAAGAGCGTGGCGATAATCCATGCGACGAGCAGGATGAGACCCGCTTTGATGACGCCTGTGATCAAGCCAGAGAAGCCGGCGTAGATTTGGCTGAACGGTTGAGCGACAGCCGGTACATTCAAGAATTCAAAGATAATTAAGAATGCGAGAAGCAGTACGCCGAAGAAGACGACTTTTGCGATGATACGTTCAGGTGTCCACCGCTTTTCCTCTCTTCCAGGTTTGCCAGGTTCACCTTCTTGTTTCACACCAACACGATCATCAAGACGTGCTTTACGAAGCGCTTTGCGCGTCACGTTTTCCAGGACTTTCGCCAAAATGAATCCGACGATAAGAATGACCAATGCAAGTAAAAGCTCAGGCAGCCATGACATGAACGTGTTGAAGTTGTAAGTAGTATCGTTCATTTAACATCTTCCTCCAATCTCTTTTTGAAATGATTTCATTTTTTTGACTCTTAGTATAAATACCAACATTTGCATCTGCCTAAACCTTGCCACTTCCTATTGCTGTATAAATGATTCTCGTCAAAATGTTTTTTAGAAAGTGCTCCTATAAGAAAGAAGTCGTGTTTTTCTCAGGCAAATGTGATACGAATTAAAAGAAGAAGTCTTTTGAGGAGGAATCAAGATGAACATCGCTCTGATTGCCCACGATAAGAAAAAAGATGATTTGATTGTACTTGTGAAAGCGTACGCCCAAGTCTTGAAACAGCATCAGTTGTTCGCGACCGGTACGACTGGAAAGCGTGTCGCCAAGGCGACCGGCCTCCCGGTCCATTGTTTTCAGTCCGGTCCGCTAGGCGGGGATCAAGAGATCGGTGCCGCTGTCGCCCGAGGCGAGATGGACATGATTATTTTCTTCCGCGACCCGTTGACGGCCCAGCCGCACGAACCTGATGTGAGCGCCTTGATGCGTCTATGTGATGTGTATTCGATTCCGCTAGCGACGAATATGGGCGGCAGTGAGATTCTCATCCGTAGCATCGAACAAGGTGATTTTGAATCTTTGACGCTATCGCATAACGACCCGCCTCCGGAATAATCCAACTATGAGAAGAGAGGAATTTTTCTGAAACCACACGTCTCGAACGACCCGGTCGTTCAACAGTTTTACGATCAAGTCCGGACGCACTTGTATGACCTGCTCCATGACGAGGCAAAAGCCAATCAATTGCTCGACAGTTTAGCAGGCTATATTCGGCAAGCAGAAAAGAACGGACAGTCGCTCGACGGACTGACCAAACAAGACCCGAAAAACTATGCCGTGTTCTTAATCGAACAACCGACGACGAATGAAGAGTATCGCCGCCGCTACCATACGATGATCGAGGCGACGGACGAGTTGAAGCCGCATGAAAAAGTACAGGCCAATCGCGAGTTCGATTGGGCCATCGATCGGCTCAACGACGTCCAGGTCAAGCTTCAAGATGTCGAGATGCGAGACGTCTCCTTTTTGGCCTATACAAAAATCGAGGCAATCAAATCATCCCGTCGCGTCTGGAATCAATTCGGTTGGCTGCTCGGTATGATTTTAGCGTTCGCCTATGCGAATCTGTTGCTCGTCATGGATGACGTGTTCAGTTTGCGCTTGTTCACAGCTCCGGCCATATCTTATCCGCTTGACTATTTCGGGTTCGTGCTCCCCGTGTTGCTGACGGGAGCCGTGTTCGGACTTTTGACGCGTTTTCGTCATCACTTTCAGACGTTAGGACGGCGGATTCTATTTGCTTTGCTCATCATTGCCGTATACGTCGGGTTCGTTTTATTGACCCAACCTATCCTGTTCTCGCTCGGATGGTCGTTCTTGATTCAATTGACGCCTGTGTATGCACTCATTCTGCTAGCAATCAGTGGATTCATGGCCATGTGGACGCTCGTCGAGTTCGTTTGGAAGAACACGCGATGCCATCTTGGAAACGAAACATTGATGATTTATTATTGATGACGCCATTCTCATATTGAGAGGGCGTTTTTTGTTTGAACCCTTGCTAGAACGGAAATTACTAATAGCGTGACGTCGATTTATAAAATAAACGATTATGAAGGAGGCACAACATGTCGGATCGCAAAATTATTGGATTATTCCATAACGAGCAAGAAGTCATGGAGAAGGTGAATGAACTCAAGCAAGCTGGGGAAGCTGAGAAAAACATGCACGTCGTAGCCAAGCGGGACGGGGAAATTTCTGCCTTGCGCTATCACACCGATGTGAACGCCGAATCGGGGATTCGTGATGTCAACTGGTTGGATCGTGTGAAAGCGTTCCTTCATGGAAGCGATCGCATTCGCGACGAGTTGCGAAACATGGGGCTTAGCGACGCAGAGGCGGAAGAATATTATTCGTCCATCGACGCCGGAAAACTGTTGCTTTACATCGATAAGCATTCGTACGAACGCTACCCGAACATGTATAAAAAGGATAGTGAGCTCGACCATGAAAAAGGGGAAGAAGCGGACGGCATAGCCTTCGATGCGAAACCGTTCAATGATCACGACGAAGAACCTCGCGGCACGAAAGAAGATCCAATCGTCCGCGGCCATTCTGGCTTAGAAGACCATCGTCGATTATAAGGAGGAAAACGAGATGAGTGAGAAACGATTCATCAGCATGTATGACACGCAAGACGCCGCCCTCGGCAAAGTCGAAGAGTTGCGGGCGAAAGGCTACAAAGACTCGGACATCTATGTCGTGGCCAAACACGAAGACAACATCTCGATTTTACGTCGTCAAACGGACGTTCATACTGAAGCGTCGCACCATACAGGATTTTTCGATAAAGTCCGGGCGTTCTTAAGTGGACATGAGGATGTTCACGCCGGACTCCGAAACATGGGCTTGAGCGAAGACGAGGTCAACCGTCACTATAGCGACGTCGAGGCCGGAAAAATCTTGATTTATGTGGACGAAGATTTCGAACGTCGCCACAATGAAGGACTGACGGTCGATTCGAAGCCGTATAACGACACAAGACACGATACGAGCCATCAAGGTCACCATACGGCTGACGGCTTAGAAATCGATTCCAAACCGTACAATGAATCGGTCGGCGATAACCCGAACCGGGCCGTCGACCCTGAACAGGATCGCTTGGATAAAGAATCTCATATAAACGACCGCGAGAACAAATTGCGCGGACTCGATGATCGGGCACTCCGTAACGACTACGAAGACCCAGACAATATCCGTCGTTTCTAATACGTAAAAAAACCTGACCGCGGTCAGGTTTTTTTGTTACGTCAATCGATTTTTCGGTTCGTCCCCTTTGAGCACGTGCATGATGGCTTCCCGATTGAGCGCCATCATGGCGAGCCGCGTCTTGATCGAGGCGCTGCCGATGTGCGGAAGCGTCGTCACGTTCGGGAGCGTCAAGAGGGGATGGTCCATCGCCACCGGTTCTTTGGCGAACACATCGAGACCGGCCGCCCAAATCCGCTGTTCGTTTAACGCCTCGTATAACGCCGCCTCATCGACGATTTCGCCGCGGGCGACGTTGATGAAGATGGCCGTCGATTTCATTTTAGCGAACTGTTCTGCCCCCAGCATCCCACGCGTTTCCTCCGTGAGGGGCGCGAGGACGACGACGAAATCGGATTGTTCGAGCAGTTCATCGAGTTCCGCATAGACGAACCCATACATCGATTCCGATTCATGACGTCGCGTTCGATTATGATACAACACGTCCATATCGAAGCCGCGGGCGCGTCGTGCGACCGCCTCGCCGATACGACCCATTCCGATAATCCCGAGCTTGGCCCGATACAAGTCCATGCCGACATAGCCCATCGGCGTCCACGACTTCCACTCCCCGGCCCGCAAATCACGTTCGGCTTCCCCAAGCCGGCGTGCCGTCATCATCATCAGTCCGAAAGCGAGGTCGGCCGTCGTCTCGGTCAACACGTCCGGCGTGTTCGTCACGATGACCCCTCGGTCTTTGGCCGCCTCGATATCGATATTGTTATAGCCGACCGCCAAGTTCGAGATGACCTCAAGATTTGGAGCCTGTTCCATCAACTCACGGTCAATCGAATCACTGAGCATCGTCCAAAGCGCATGCGCCGATGCCGCTTCTTCCATCAATACGTCGCGCGGGACACTCTGCGCTTCTTCCTCCCACATCCGGACCTCGTATTTGTCTCGTAGCGGCGCCACCGCCTCGTCCGGTAATCGTCTCGTAATGTAGATGCGTTTCTTCATATCCGTTCCCCCTTTTGTCTTGTCTCGACCAGTGTATCAAACCGGATCAATCAAGACTTGTTTTTCGTCACTGGATTTTGTTCCATGAACTTTTCGAACAACGATCCAAAGTCGCTGTCGAGCAGTTGCTCAATCGTCTTCGATGAATCCATCGCGTTCCGGTAAGCGACTTCGTTGATGGCGAGCCCGATTGCCCATGTGATGCCTGATGCGACGGTCGCATTGATGACACTCGCCGCCGCGTTCGCTCCCGGGAAGAACTTCATGACGTTCAGTAAAATCGTTTTCGAGAGCGCCCGGCCGATTTGCGGGATGATGGTGCTGCCGATTAGCGTCTTCAGCATATCGTCGTTCGCTTTCACGCCCCAGTAGCGGAACAAGTGAACGCTCATCGTCACTTGAATCGGTGTGAGCGCAATCGCATCGGCAAACGGCAGCGGTACGGCGGCTGCCGTTCCCGCACTGGCGACATACCCTGAGATGATTCGATTCGCCTTCTTGCGCTTCAATTTGAGCATCGCCTCGCTCTCGGCATGAATCTCCATGAGCAGCCCTTCTTGGAGCGAGTGGTCGAGCTGTTCGACCGACCACGTGACGAGACGCTCCCAATCGAGATGGGCCCGCAGTTCCGGGTCATGCAACAGCTCATCGGCGACGCTGACCTGGAATACGGCCTCTTTCGGGACCACATCCACGAGTTCCTGTCGCAGGGCCGCGAGCTCATCTACGTCGACTTGGTCGATTTGCGTCAACAGGACGGCGACCGATGTCGCTTCGTTTAGTTGTTTGATGAGCGCCCGGTCGAGCGGAGTGACCCGTTTCATCGAGGCGTTGATGACGTACCAGACGAGATGAATCTGTTCGGCCGCCCCTTTCGTCTGGGCCCGCTCGACGAACCCGATGACTTCATCGGCATACGCTTGTTGCCGGGCGCTCCCGATTTCATACCCTTCACTGTCATAAAGCACAATCGCAATCTCATCACTCATGAACTGATGAATCCCCCGCGTCACCGGCTCACCGGCGGCCACTTTCGTCAAGTCGCGACCGAACACGTGGTTGACGACGGAACTCTTGCCCGACCCAGTCGCTCCGGCGATTAAAATATTCGGCTTTTTGACTTTACCACGCAAGCGGTCGAGCTCTTCTTTTAAATCGTACGTATCAAAGTTGAATGGGGTCTGTTTATCCATATCCGTTCCTCCTCATTGATTGAGCGTCCGGCCAAGCCGCCGCATCTCTTCCTCGAATCCGCGGTGCACGTCCAACTCGATGGTCTGTTTGACCAGCTCATATTGCTGATTGATGGCTTTTTTGATGCCGCGCTCCGCCGTTCGCCGTTTGAACGCCCAGTAAATGAAATGGACGCCCGGAATCATGCCAAGCACCATCTTGCGGACGGTCCGGTTGAACGAATAATCAAACCCGAGCTCGACCCGGCGCGTTTTAAAGACGAGATCGGACGGGGCGCCGACGAGCGGATAACGTTCCATCAATTGAATATAATGACGCACACCTTGGGCCATCGCCGCCTCTGTCGTCTCCGCGGCCGCTTCGAGCGTTCGTTCCAAGTCTTTTTCGATTTGGCGGGCTTTCCAGCTGATCATCACTTGCGGGGTGATCATGCGAATCGTTTCTGCCGAACGATAGCTCCGGGTACGCCACGCCTCCAACTCGGTCAATAAATGACGCGTCAAATTGTGCGGCAATTTTCGTTCGACGTCTTTCCAAAGGTTGGTCCGATTGCGTTGCCACACCGCCTCATAGCCGATATGCGGCACGACTTGTCCGCCGAGCATTTTCTTTTCGACACTGTTGACGCGAATCATCGCATCCCGTGAAATCCCGAGTTCGCGCATGAGCACGTCCTCCATCGCTTCCGCCTTCTCGACGTTCATCGCACTGTCCGGATTATAGTTCGTCAAAATGATGGTGACGTTGCTTCGCTTCGCGTAGAGCGGCTTCAAAATCGATTCGAGCTCGTATGCCTCGACGCGCCCCGAGTTGATGGAGAGGAGATAATAGATGGTATGGAACCAGTCGGCGATATCGAGCGCGCCTTCTCGCTTGTTGACGATGGAGAGGACCGCTTCGTGCCATTCATCGGCCCGATCCGCTTCGAGTCCCCACGTATCGAAGAAGCGGAACAGAATCCCGCGTTCGAGGTCGTAATACTCGTATTCGTGCAACCCTTCGGCCGTCACCGGGCTACCGGCACGTGACTCGGCGACGTCACGGCCATAAATGTAATTTAAAAAAGCGCTCTTCCCGACCCCGGTCTTCCCCGCGATCAAGATGTTCGAGACAAGCCCCGTGTTGTCCATATGGTTCCCCCTGCATTCGTTATATAATAACCATTATACTAAACGGACACATTTGAAACGTCCGACGGAAGGATGAGACCGATGCTACACCATGTCGAACTGTACGTTTCCGATTTAACGAAGAGCCTGAATGCGTGGGACTGGCTTCTCACCGAGCTCGGTTATACCGTCTACCACCAATGGGAAGCCGGGCGCAGTTACCGCTTTGCCGACACGTATCTCGTCTTCGTTCAAACCGAGACCGACTATCTCGAACCTCCCTATCACCGTAAACGGACCGGATTGAACCATCTCGCCTTTCATGCCGATTCGCTCGACCAACTCGAACGGCTGCGTCCAGAACTTACACGCCACGGCTTCAAGGAGCTCTATGCCGACCGCTTCCCTTACGCGGGTGGTCCAAATTATATCGCTTTGTATTTCGAAGACCCAGACCGGATGAAAGTCGAACTCGTGGCAACGATGTGAACGATTACATCGCCACCCCTTAAAAGTTTGTGAAAACAATTGCAAACTTTTGTTAGACCTCCTAGACTTAAGTTGTCTAAAGGAGGTCGTGCTCAAATGGAAAAACAAGCTGTCGACTATATGGAAGAAGCCGCCTATAAAAAAGCGACGCTGTTGCGTCATGCGTTCGGTCACTACGCACTCCGCTCCATCGTCGCCGGGTTTTTAATCGGGATTGGCGTCGTCTTCGCCTTCTCGGTCGGGAATATGTTCATCGATGTACCGGGGACGATGCTGTTTGCCGGAATGAGTTTCTCGGTCGCGCTCGTCTTCATCGTCTGGATGGGTGGCGAGCTGTTCACGAGCAACACGATGTATTTGTATACGGGCGCGAAACGTGGACGTGTCGACTGGCGTGATTTAGCAGCCGTCTGGGGCATCAGCTGGCTCGGTAACCTCGTCGGTGCGCTCATCCTCGTTGCACTCGTCATCGGGGCCCACAGCATGGGTGAGGTCGATGCGGACCATCTTTTGTCGATCGTCGCTGCGAAAAAGATGGGCGGCGAGGCGTTCGCGATTTTCTTAAAAGGAATTTTGTGTAATATTCTCGTCTGTATCGCCATCTTCATGCCGCTGAAAACGAAGAACGATGTCGCCAAAATCATGCTGACGATGCTCCCGGTCGTCGTTTTTTTTGCCGCCGGTTTCGAGCACTCGATTGCCAATATGGGCATCTTCGGGTTCGCTCTCTATTATGTCCCGTCCGAGACGATCAACGTTGGGCTTGCGCTGCATAACCTCTTGTATGCCACACTCGGCAATATCGTGGGCGGCGCCTTATTCGTCGCCGGGACGTACGTCCATTTGAACGCCAAGCCAGCCGAAACGAAAGTCGAATCAATCCGTCAGAACGCATGAAAAAGACAGGGGCCCCGATGCGCAGGGCCCCTGTTGTTGCGTATTGAATGAGATTAACCTTTTGTCGTATCGGCAGCGGCCGCTTGAACTGAAGCTTGTGCAACTTCTTCTTCTTCGACGTCCCAGCACTCTGTGTTCTCGATCCCGAGTTTACGTGCCGAGAAGCGTGGGTTGAGACCTTGGGCGCGCTGTTCTTCGTAGTCACGAAGGACTTTGAAGGCGACACCGCCGAGAAGTGCGATGGCTGAGATGTTGATTAACGTCATACCGGCCATGAATAAGTCAGCCAAGCTCCATACGAAGCCGAGACTCGCGACTGCCCCAATGAAGACGAACGCCATTGTCGCAAGGCGGAAACCAAGAACTGCGTTTTTGCTCTTCTTGATGAACTCGATGTTTGTTTCACCGTAGTAGTAGCTACCTGCGATTGAACTGAAGGCGAACAAGAAGACACTGACAGCGACGAACGCTGGCGCCCATGATCCAATCTGTTCGCTCAATGCGTTTTGAAGCATGACGATTCCTTCTCCGTTACCGGCAGCATAGCTGTCTGAGAGGAGGATGATGGCTGCTGTTGCCGTACAGACGATCAACGTGTCCAAGAAGACGCCGAGCGCTTGAAGGAAACCTTGTTTCGCCGGATGTGAAACTTCAGCGGCTGCTGCCGCGTTTGGTGCCGAACCCATACCTGCTTCGTTCGAGAAGAGACCGCGACGTACACCCATCGAGATGGCTGCTCCGACCGACCCACCGAACGCTTGCTCAAGGCCGAATGCGCTCTGGAAGATCATCGCGAGCACGCCTGGGATTTCTGTGATGTTGACGACGACGACATAAGCGGCGATGGCCAAGTACAATCCAGCCATAATCGGTACAACGATTGCCGAGAAGTTCGCGACACGGTGTACACCACCGAAGATGACCAATCCAGTCAAGACGACGAGGATGGCTCCACCGACGACGGCATCGATGCCGAACGCGTTATCAAACGCGGCCGCGATCGTGTTCGATTGCACCGAGTTGAAGATGAGACCGAACGTCACCGCGATCAAGACGGCGAAGACGATACCAAGGGCCCGGTTGTTGAGTCCTTTTTCAATGTAGTATGCTGGACCGCCACGGTACGCGACGTCATCTTTTACTTTATAGACTTGTGCGAGCGTGCTCTCAATCATCGCTGTCGCTCCACCGAGAAGCGCGACAATCCACATCCAGAAGACCGCTCCTGGTCCACCGACCGTCACGGCGACGGTGACACCTGCCAAGTTACCCGTCCCGATTCGTGTGGCTGCTCCGATGAAGAACGATTTCATTGAACTGATGCTCTTGCTGTCTGTGACCTCCGGTTTTTCAGCGACGACCCGGAACATCTCTTTTAAGTAACGGAACTGCATAAAGCGTGTCCTCACTGTAAAGTAAATCCCGGCTCCGACGAGCGCGACGATGAGAACATACGTCCATAAGATGTTGTTCATGTAATCGACGCTTCCTTGTAACATGCTTTGCACGGCTTCCATAAATAAGTTCCTCCCTGTTGTGTGAATCTAAAGTTGTTTAAAAATTTTATGATGTCTTAGTTCTGAATTATACAAAGATTCTGATAATTGGCAATAATTTTTTTATAGGTCAGTTCACGCAAATTTCATATGTTATATAACAAAAAATGAGTGATAGCTTTATTTAAAGCGCTTACAAAGTTATTCAAAAGAAATAATAAATCTTTATTTCCCTGCTATTTTTTGATGTCCTCATTCAAATTGTTTCAAACTATTCGCTTTGTGAATAGGTTTTAATGTGAATATTGTCTGTATCTCTCATCTTAATTGAATTATTTCCCTGATTTTCGACTGAACGCTAGTCGACCGGGTAATAAATACATATAGGTGCGCGCCTTCTATAACACCACGTACAGTCATCACGAGGAAAGAAGGGAATGAGATGAAGAAGCATCGAAAATGGTGGTCACTGCTGTTCGTGCTCATGTTCGTGCTGTCGTTGTTGCCAATGAAAGGAGTCGTAGCGGAAGAAAGTAGTCAACAATGGTGTGTGTCGACGACGTCGAGTACAACGATTTATGCGGGACAAAATATTCCAATCGGTACGGTCGATTTTGAGTTTGTCGCCGATGGGTTGAAAATTGTGATTGATTTGAATGATGGGGTCGTGCTGAAAGATGCAGCTGAAAACATTAAAATCGACTTCCGACAACTTCCACCAGCAGGTTCGTTAATACGTGATAATCCAGGCGGATATGATTACAAAACGTATTCGAACGTTGATCCGACACAGTTGCTCATTTCGTATGCAGACCTCGCGTTCTACCTTGGGGTGCCTGTGTCGACCCTTCTATCAGATGGTTTCCAATTCAACGTCTTCCTTCACTTGGATACTATCGTCAATGGTGAAGAAGAGACGGCTTATCCAGGCGACGATCCAGGGCTTAACCCTTGGGTCCGCTATGTCACCTTGACCGTCGAGGAATGTACGCCACCGCCACCACCAATGGACGACTATGATGTGTATACGATCGGCTTTTGGAAAAACACCTTCAACTTCGACAAAGTGACGTTCTCCTATGGCACAACCGTTACCATCAACGGACAAACCTATAGCGTGATTGACGACCGTGAAGCACTCGCCCTGCTCATGGATCCTGCGAAAAAAGGAATGACCGAAGAGAAACGGTTGATCATGCAACTGACGGCCGCAAAAATCAACGTCCTCTTGAATGACGCTGATTTTCTTGACTTCGAACTCGTCTACGCCGTGGACAACAGCGAAGTCGGGTTGACCGTCGGTGAATTGCTCGCCGGCGCGGATGCGGCACTCGCCAGCAAGAACGTTGAACAAATGAAGTATTACCAACAGCTGCTCGACCACTTCAACAATGGCTATTTCATCGGTACGTCACATGACTGAATAAACGTGGAAAAACAAAAAAGGCAGTCGCTCATGTGTGAGCGGCTGCTTTTTAAACGCCTGTCCGTTTCTTCTGGTTGTTCGGCTTCTTCGTCAACTGGTTCGTCAACGGTTTCTGCTTCGTCCCACGAAGTCCTGTCGGCACTTTCGTCTCGTTCTGTTTCTTTTCAGCGAGCTTTTGTTTCATCGCCTCTTGAAAACTTAATTTCTTTTCAGTCATATTATTCACCTCCAGCTTCGATCACTTTCACCCGACCGACCTGTCCATCGCTTAAGCGTACTTTAATGCCGTGCGGGTGACGCGGCGAGTTCGTCAAAATGTCTTTGACGACGCCTGACGTCAACTTCCCACTCCGCTGATCTTGTTTTAGGACAATCTGGACGTGGAGCCCTGGGCGAATGTCCGCGCGTTTCGTGCCATCCATACCCGACACCCCTTTCCGTATAGTCAACCTCTATCATATGCTCTTTTCCCGCGTTTGTCACAATCTATTCCACGATTCCGATTTGTCCGACTGTCTTCGTCAAATAACTTTGGTCGGTCCCGAATCGGTTCGTCACCTGCGCCCAAGCCGTCTCGACATCGACGCGGCCGCGTTCGAACGCAATTGACAAAATCACTCGTCCTGCCTCATTTTGTAATCGAGCCACTCCTTGCAACGCATGAAAGGCACGGGTCAAATCTTGTGCGAATTGGACGTACGCTCCCGTCTGGACCGTCTCACTGACTGGACCATGGGCTAACCGTAAGGTGTCGCGCGACGCTTCCACGATGACGAACACGAACGTCCCCTTATCGTTTCCAATCTCGATGTGATGCATGTTCCTACCTCCTAAAAAGACACCCTCGTCATGAAGGTGTCTTCTCATTATAAACGGTACAATCTTGCTTCGAACGGTCGTAACATAAACGTGTCCGTCTCAATCGTCTCAGGGTCCATCTCGTTCGTCAATACGAGCGTCGCCTTGTCGAGACCAGGCAGCGTCGTCTCGGCAGGGTTCGCCGTCAAGTTGACGATGACATAAAACGTCTGTTGTTCGAACGTGCGCTCATAGGCGAAAACTTGCAGATGATCCGGCAACAAATCGCGGTAACTGCCGTACGTGAACGTGTCTTCCGTCCGTCGGAGACGAATCATTGCCTTATAGAACGACAGAATCGAATGGGCGTCTTTCGATTGAGCATCGACGTTGAGCGTCTCGTACTCCTCATGAATCGGCATCCAAGGCGTCGCCGTCGAGAAACCAGCGTTCGGGGACGCATCCCACTGAATCGGGGTGCGGACGTTGTCACGTGACGTGCCCCACACTTGCTGCATCGAATCGATTTCACTCATTCCGTTGGCGATCCGTTCGAAGTATTCATTTTTCGTCGCTACGTCGTCATAGTCATGGATGGAAGGAAGCGGCACGTTCTTCATGCCGATTTCCTGCCCTTGATAGATGAACGGTGTCCCGTGCATGAAGAAATACATCATGCCGAGGGCGGTCGCGCTCTCACGCCAATAGTGGTTCTCGTCCCCGACGAGCGAGACGGCACGGACCATGTCATGGTTCTCGATATAGAGGGCGTTCCATCCTGTCTCGAGCAGGCCTTGTTGCCACTTGTCAAAGATACGCTTCAACTTGACGACGTCGAGCGGCGCCAGACGGGATTGACGCATGATGTCGACGTGGTCGAAATGGAACGCCATGTTCATCGCCCCGCTTTCCGGTCCCATCCACAAATCGGCCGCTTGTGGCTCAATTCCGTTCGTCTCACCCACCGTCATGATGTCGTACTTGGCGAATGTCGCTTGTTTCATCTCTTGCAGATAGTCGTGGATACCCTCGATGTTCGAATACATCGAGAACGCCGTGACGTACGGTTTCCCGTCTGGAGACGGCAACATCGTCTCAGTTGGCATCTTCTTGATGTGACTGATCGCGTCGACTCGGAAACCATCGATCCCTTTGTCGAGCCACCAGTTGATCATATCGTAGACGGCATCACGTACGTCTTTGTTTTCCCAGTTCAAATCTGGCTGTTTTTTAGAGAAGACGTGCAAATAATATTGCTCGGTCGTCTCATCGTATTCCCACGCCGAGCCCCCAAAGATACTCGCCCAGTTGTTCGGAGGTGCCTCATCCGTTCCGTTACGCCAGATGTACCAGTCCCGCTTCGGGTCGTGTCTCGAACTTTTTGATTCGACGAACCATGGATGCTCGTCAGAGGTATGGTTGACGACGAGGTCCAAGAGCAGCTTCATCCCGCGGGCATGAACGGCCTTGAGCAAGGCGTCAAAGTCTTCCATCGTTCCGAACTCTTCCATAATGTCTTCATAGTCCGAGATATCATAGCCGTTGTCATCGTTCGGCGACTTGTACATCGGACATAGCCAAATCACATCGATGCCAAGGTCCTCTAAGTAATCGAGCTTTTCGATGACGCCGCGGAGATCCCCAATTCCGTCTCCGTTCGAATCTTTGAAGCTACGCGGATAAATCTGATACGCGATCGCTTCTTTCCACCACGTGCGGGTGACCGTTTTCTTCTCCACTTGCTGTCTGCTGACCATCGACTCCATACGACACTTGCCTCCTACGTCTCATCATTTAGATTTATATACTTGAACAGCAATACCTGTTTTGGGTTGAATCTAATCCTACAATAGCACTTGTGCAAGCGTTTGCAAATAATGAGACATAAAAAAATGCAGTCCGGAGACTACATTTTCGGGGCCGTCGCCACTTGTTCACAAAATGCGCCGATGAGGTCGGCCAACCGTTCCCGGTCATGGTCCATCGTCGCCACATGATACGACTGTTCGAGTACTTCCCGTTGTTTCGGGGCTTGAACCATGTCGTACAACCACATCGAATCTTCGGGCGGCACGACGTTGTCGATGGCCGAGTGGATGACGCACGTCGGCACGGTCACTTCGGCCGCCATCGGTCGCACTTCCTCGATGAGCGCGAGCAGTTCACGAATGGCTGACGTCGGCACTTTGTCGTAGACGATCTCAAACACACCCGGTGCACAGATGTCCGGTTCGTCTTCATCGATGAAATGACAGACATCGTCCGTGGCGTGACAGGCATAGCCTGGAACCGACAGCGCCGCATTGATGGTGACGATCGCATCGGCCTGCCCCGCCAAGGCGGCCTTCATCGCCAACGTTCCACCCATCGACTGCCCGACGACGATGACGTGTCGACATCGCTCGCGCAAGAGACGGATGCCGGCTTCCATCGACTCATACCAACAGTGACGCGTCGAACGCCGGAACTCTTCCGGGTCCGTCCCATGTCCTTTGAGCCGAGGCGCGAATACGGTAAACCCTTTCTCCATCAAGGCAATCCCGACATCACGCACACTTTGAGGCGTCCCGTTGAAGCCGTGGCATAACAAGATGCCGATATCATTTCCTTCATAATAAAATGCGCCCGCTCCCGGGATGACCGGATAAGTAATTGTCGTCATTCGTTTCCTCCCTATTCAATCCACAGTTAACCGATACACTTAATTGTATTAATGAATTGTAAGAGTTGAAGGACGTCCCGTCAACCCGATTGCCCTTATGCTCAGTTTTCTTCAAGCCTGTAATCAAACTGTAATATGAACTTCGCAATAAGTGGATTGAGTTCTGACGTCTGCTTGGTTATGTTTAACATGTAGTTGAAAAGTTGGTAAATGATAGTGAAATCCGTCAAACGATGGAGGGAGCACGAATGCGTCTTCCTTACGTCAAGTTGAGTAATGTAAGCGCTATCATTTTGTTTTGACTAAAAGGGGGGGCATCCGCTCAAGCAAGTGACCACACGAACTGGGACATCGTATCGGCCATCTACATAATCAAAGGGAGACTAACACATGGGGAAACCACAAGCACGTTCATTCAAACAAATGACCGGCCTCGCCTTATCAGCCGGACTCATCGTCAGCAGCATGACGCCGATCGCGGCAAACGTACACGCAGAGACGTTGAACGCTTCAGACCTATTCATCTCGGAATACGTGGAAGGATCAAGTAACAACAAAGCGATTGAATTGTTCAATGGAACGAACGCGGCCATCGACCTCTCGGCTTATAAGCTTGAACTGTATGCGAACGGCGGGACGGCTCCAGGCACGACGCTTAACTTGACGGGGACGCTCGAGCCAGGTGGCACGTACGTCATCGTCAACGGCAGCGCGAACGATGCGTTGAAAGCGAAAGCCAACACGACGAGCGGTGTGACGAACTTTAACGGCGACGATACGCTCGTCTTGAAAAAAGGCGACACGGTACTCGACGTCTTCGGTCAAGTCGGATTCGATCCGGGGACAAAATGGGGAACGACGGTCGCTACGGTGGACCAATCGTTAGTTCGGAAAGATACGGTCACGACTGGCGATGCGAACGGCGCGGATGCGTTCGACCCGGCCACTGAATGGAACTCACAACCAATCGATACGTTCACGAACCTCGGCTCGCACACGTTCCAAGGCGTCGTCTACGGCGATGGCGGCACGGTCGAACCACCGGCCCCAGTCACACCGATTTCAATCAGTGACGCCCGTACGAAAACTGAAGGCGAAACGGTCACGATTAAAGGTGTCGTCACGGCGAAACTGGCCAACACAATCTCGATTCAAGATGCGACAGGCGGCCTCTCGGTCCGTCCGACGTCCCTTGCCGTCAACGTCGGTGATGAAGTCGTCGTCACAGGCGCAATCGGTTCATACCGTGAACTCCTTCAATTGAACAACGCCGTCGTCGTCTCGAAACAAGCGGCGAGCGTCCCGGCTGCACAAGTCCTTACCGGCGAACAAATCAATGAGGACGTCGAGTCGGAACTCGTCACCGTGAAGAACGTCAAACTCTCGGGCAGCGGGCAAAACTTGACGGCCACAGATGGTACGAAAGAGTTCGTCGTCCGCGACGAACGCGGCATTCTCGATTTACAGACAGACGTCAACTACTCGTCCATCACAGGGATCGTGCAACAGTTCGATAACACGTATCAAATCATCCCGCGCGACGTCTCGGACACGGTCATCGACGCGTCAGTACTCCGTCCGGCAACAGCGAAGCCGGGTGCGGGCACGTTCGTTGGCCCACAAGACGTGACACTCTCGACGACGACAGCCGGCGCTCAGATTTACTACACGCTCGACGGGTCGGACCCGAAAGTGAACGGGACGCTCTATACGTCACCCGTCCGCATCGAGGATACGAAGACGCTCAAAGTCGCCGTCAAATCAGGGGATGCGTTCAGCGCCGTGACGACGTTCGAATATAAGATCACGGACAAAATCCGCATCCATGATATCCAAGGCGCGAGCCACACATCACCGATGAACGGACAGACCGTCGAAGGCGTCGAAGGCGTCGTCACGTACTCGTTCGTCTCGATGGGTACGACGTATTACTACATCCAAACGCCTGACATGGAAGCCGACCAAGATGCACGCACGTCAGAAGGAATCATCTTGTATGGCGGCCGTTCGATCGCGGGCATCCAGGTTGGTGACCTCGTCAACGTGAATGGTCTCGTCAGCGAGTACGCCATCGAAGGCTACAGCGACCGTCAACAGACGGATATGAAGATGACGCAAATCGATACGCGTAACGGCAGTGTCAGTGTCGTCAAGAGCGGTGTCGCCCTCCCGACGCCGGTGAAGATTGACGCGTCGAACTTGCCGACCGAGTTCATCGACAGCGATGCCCTTGCTGTCTTCAACCCGGACAAAGACGCCATCGACTTCTGGGAGAGCCTTGAAGGGATGCGCGTCGAGACGGGCAACCTCAAATCGGTCTCACCGCAACAGAACGGCGACCTCGTGACCGTACTCGAATCGTCACCGACCGAGACGTTCAACGGCGGCATTCTGTTGAAAAAAGATGATGCCAACCCAGAACGGATTCAATTCCGTCTCGAGCCGAACGCTGCCGCCCGTGATTTCGATGTCGCGACCGGTGACCGCTTCAACGGCCCAATCGTCGGTGTCGTCGGATACTCGTACGGAAACTATAAGATTCAAGCAGGTCTTAATGAGATGAAGGCTGCCTTCGTCAAAGGCGATGCCAAGCGTGAGACGACGTTCATCGAGGCAGAAGAAGATAAATTGACGATCGCCTCTTACAACCTCGAGAACTTCTCGAACAACGTCAAAGAGACGTCGGACGAGAAAGCCCTCAAGCTCGCGAAAGCGTTCGTCGAGGAATTGAATAGCCCGGACATCATCGGCGTGACCGAAGTCCAAGATAACAACGGAGAAGGCACAGGCGATTCTGCGGCCGATCAAAGCTACCAACGCTTGATTGACAACATCGTTTCGATCGGCGGCAAATCATACAAGTACGTCAACATCGACCCTGAGTACAACAAAGACGGCGGCGCACCGAACGCTAACATCCGTGTCGGCTTCTTGTATGACCCGGAACGTGTCTCACTCACAGAAGGCATCCCTGCTGGTGACGCGACGACAGCTGTCGGTTATGAAAATGGCAAGTTGACGCACAACCCGGGCCGGATCGACCCGCTCAACCCGGCGTTCAACAGCTCACGCAAGCCGCTCGCGGCCCAGTTCGACTTCCAAGGTGAGAACGTCGTCGTTATCGCCAACCACTGGAATTCGAAAGGTGGCGACACTGGTTTCTTCGGCTCGAAACAGCCGGTCGTGCTCGGCAGTGAAGTCCAACGGAAACAAATCGCTCAAATCGTCCATGACTTCGTCGCGGACGTGAAGACGGACAATCCGGACGCGAACGTCGTCGCCCTCGGTGACTTCAATGACTTCGAATTCTCGGATGCGATGCAAATCTTCAAAGGCGACTTGATGACGAACATGGTCGAGAAAGTCCCGGCTGTCGACCGTTACTCGTACGTCTATCAAGGAAACTCGCAAGTGCTCGACCACATCCTCGTGTCGAACCGTCTAGCGGCGACGACCGAGATTGATATGATTCACGTCAACGCTGACTTCACGGAAATGTCGGGCCGCGCCAGTGACCACGATCCGGTCCTTGCGCAAATCGACCTCACACCGGAGCCAGAAGTGGAATTGACGCGTTACACGGTCGAGAACAACCCGGCGGCACGTCTCGTGCTCCAAGATGACTTCATTGGCGTGACGATCGGCAAAGGCACGAACTTCAAGAACGGCATCTTCGTACGCGGCGCCTACACGGAATTGACAGGCGATGCGCTTAAAAACATCGTCGTTCAAGTGAAACCGAAAGAAGCCGGTGCCATCATCGACTTCGACGGCGCAACGGTCAAAGAAGTGATCGTCGACGGAACGAACCTTGCGGAAATTCGCGGAGCCGAGAATGTGAAACGAATCAGCTACACGAAAGGCGCATCGGCGAAGACCGTTGTCGTCAAGAAGTAACGTACACCAATCAGGCATGGGCCGCAGACACAACGTCTGCGGCTTTTTGCGTTTTCATTCGTGAAATTCGGGGATTAAGTAGAAGATGCTGATTATCGGAGGATGACGTCATGGAGATGCATAATGGGAATTTATATTGGCCGACCACAGAATCGGAACAGATTGTCTTACAAAAACCGATCAAGAAAGAACGCTACGACGTCCTCGTCATCGGCGCGGGCATGTCCGGGACACTGACAGCCTATACGCTTCACAAGGACGGTGTCGATTTCGCCGTCATCGACCAAGGAAAGGTCGGGGCCGGTAGTACGGCCGCGAATACGGGACTCATCCAATACTCGAACGACATCATGTTGCACGAACTGGCCGACCAAATCGGCGAAGCGGATGCCGTCCGCTTCTATAAACTGTGTGCCGAGGCGGTCGATGCGCTCGATGAGGTCGCCGAGAAGGTCGACGCCAAAGACGTCTATATCCGGCGCGACAGTCTTTGCTTCGCCAGCAGCGAAGCAGATGTCTCCAAATTGAAACGGGAGTATGAGATGCTGACAAAACATGGACTTGCGGCCGAATGGCTCGACCGAGAGGCGTTACAGGAACGCTATCCGTTCGATAAACCGGCCGGCTTGATCACGAACGGCGATGCCGAGGTCAATCCGCTCACGCTCAGCCGTCAGGTCGTCCGCTACTTATCGACCCAAAACGTCCCAATCTTTGAAGAGACGGACGTCACCGAAGTCGTCGCCGACAGAGACGACTGGCTCGTCTTGACGCCGGTGGGAACGTTCAAAGCGGGTCACGTCATCTTCGCGACCGGTTATCGTCCGGCCCCGCTCCTCGACACCCATCGGATCGAGCTCAACCGTTCTTATGCGATTGCGACGAATCCGATTCCTGACTTCGATGAGTGGGCAGGTCAGTCGCTCATTTGGGAGACGAAACGGCCGTACCTTTATTTACGGACGACCGTGGACGGTCGCATCATCGCCGGCGGACTCGATGAAGAAAAAGCTGAGACCCCGCATAGCGAGGCGCTCATTCAAAAACGGGCCGAGCGGTTGCGCCAAGAAGTCGAGGCGTTGTTCCCGATGTATGATTTGACAGTTGAATACGCCTGGGTGGCCCTGTTCGGTGAATCCATCGACCAGCTGCCCTTTATCGGGGAACATCCGGACCGTCCGCACCTCTACTATTTACTCGGATATGGCGGAAACGGCACGGTCTACAGCATGTTAGGTTCTAAAATCTTGAGCGAGTTGGTCCGCGGCATCGAAAATTCAGATGCTCGGATCGTACGATTAAATCGGACACGTTAATCCCCTGACCTCAGGGGATTTTTTCATACATACGCATTGGAGTGAGTAAAATGACAACAAAACAAAAACCAAAATGGGTGTACCGTCTGAGGCGCGGTCTTCTCTTCATCCCTGCCATCGCCTTGACCGCCTACGTCTGGCCGCATGAACCGGCTAAAGAAACGACAGATGACACCGTCACGCAAGCAGAGGCGACCGAAGACGAGCAACGCTATACGATTGAAGCGAGACAGGCCGTGCAAGAAGACGAGGCCGTCCGCTATACGTATGACGTCGTTGTCCACGGACAACCGGATGTCGAGACGCTCCAGTCAATCAGTCAGGATGTGATGGATGAGGTGACGACGCGCGATACGTTCCAAGCCGCCCTGCTCCGCTTCTATGACCACGAAGCCTATATCGGTACCGAATCGCCGCTCGGCGAAGCCGTATTTGCGCCCGAGGGCGATTGGAGCCTGGCAGATACGGTCCAGCCTGGTGCTTATGACGAGATGTCGTTCGGCTGGCAGTTGAAAGAGAAGGAATGGGACGCGCAACTGTCAGACGAGGAAGCACGCATCTGGCAAGTCTGGAATCGCGTCTATGAGGCCGAGCAGTCGGACGATCCTGACTTGAAAGCGAAAGTGACGCGTACCGTCTCAACGAAATATGACCTCAATCCTGAAACAGTCCAACGTATCGTCTTGAAACAAAGTGTCTGGGCCGCATTATAACCTGATTCATCCAGAAAAATAGTGCGAATTTTCCTTTCTTTGGCTAAATATATAATTGTATACTAATTGTATACATGTAACCGTTGAACGGTCGAAGAAAGGAAGACGTTATGAAACGATGGATGCTTTTATGTCTACTGCTGGTGATGATCAGCGCCACTTTGACGCCGCGACAGGCCGACGCCGCATCAAGTTCACCTTATGAGGTGAGTGCGCCTACTGGCACGACGCTCTATCAATTTGTCGGAAAGACGCTCAAGCCGAAAGCAACGTTGCGCGCTGCGAAGCGGTTCAAGGCGCTCAGCACGTCCGGTCATTACTATAAGGTTCAAGACGGCCGAACCATCTATTACGTAAAAAAGCAAGCCGTCACACTAGTGGCGACGAACTTGTCACTGACGACGTTTTCCGGTTCAACCTACTCACGGCTGACGCACGAGTATATGCGCTCGCTCACCCGGGGACAGACGCCTTACTATTACGATGAGTTGACCGCCAAAACGGCCATCGCCCGGGCCGACGCCGCCATGAAAGGGAACTGGTACATCCCGTCCCCGCCCTATCAGTTGCGTGTCCCAAACATCGATACATACCGGTTTGATGTCAGCGTCCCTGCGGTCGATTCGACGTCGTTCAAGTTTCAAATCCATTACTTCACGACGTTGAACCAGTTGACGCAAGCGTACGCCGCCACCGGACGAGACGATTATCTCCGCTACGGCAAACGGATCGTGACGAGTTGGACCAAGCAATACCCGGCCGCGAACTATACGCGCTATCGCTGGCCGTATCACGACCATGGTACCGCCATCCGGACGTTCCACCTGCTCAACTTTTGGAATGAATTCCGCTCGTCCGCAGTGAACACCGACCCAGCGTTCTCGCAGCTGTTCGCCAAAACATTGTATGAACATGCGACACTGCTGGCGACACCGAGCTTTTATAAGCCGAACAACAATCACGGCATGTTCCAAGATATGGCCTTGACCGCCGTCGCGGAGACGCATCGGAGCTTCTATCGTTCCTCAGCCTGGCGCTCTCTCGCGACGAACCGCCTCACGCAACAGTTGAACCATAGCTTGAGCACGGACGGGGTCCATCTCGAGCACTCGCCGTTCTATCAAATCTATCTGTACGACACGCTCGCCCGGTTCAACGACTGGGCGGCTGCCAACCGCTTCGCCCTATCGAGCCGGATGCGTGACGTCAAAGATATGCCGAGCGTGCTGACGTATATGTTGAAACCGAACGGGACGTTGCCGATGTTCGGTGACACCCCGTCCATCACGCACCGCACTGACGCGATTCCGTATATCGAGCGCTATCCGCATTTGACTTACGCGATGACACAAGGGCAATCGGGAAGCCAACCGTCGACACGAGTCGGCAAGCTATCGAACCAGTACGCTTTCTTCCGCCAACATTGGGGCGGCACGGCCGGTCCATTCCGAGATGCCGTCCACGTGATGATGACGGCCGGCTATCACAGCAACATCCATAAGCACGCCGATGATTTGTCAATCGACCTGTACGGCTACGGGCGCGACTTTATCGTCGAGAGCGGACGTTACGCCTATACAAACCGTCCCGAACGCAGCGCCGTCATGAAGGCCGCGGCGCATAACACCGTCCATGTGGCGGGCAAGAGTTTCAACTTGACGCCGAGCAACTTGCGACGAAGCCAAATCACATCGGTCGGGGCCGCGTCGACGCAATGGACGGCCGCAGGCACGAGCGGACTACTCGGAACCGGGATGACCCACACGCGTCGTCTCGCCTACGACCGCGACGGGACGGTACTCGTCTATGATGACATCACCAGCCCGACCACGACCTCGTTCGTCCAGCGGTTCCACCTCGGCACCGGCTTGAATCGCGTCTCGAGCGGCAGCCGGCACGCCATGTATAAAGACAACGAGAACCGATCGATCCATCTGTTGCAACTTAGCGTCGGATCGACGCCGAAAGTCGCCGTCGGTGCGAGTTACGTGTCGTACCGAGACTACGACTGGCAACGCCGCAATCAAGTCGTGACAACGAAGCGTGGCAAACAAGTCGAGTATTTGACACTGATCCATATCGGTGAAAAGACGACGAAAATCACGTCCGCCACGGTTCAGAAGACGTCGCGCCACTATATCGTGCGCTACAAACTGTCGGACGGCAAGACGAAAACCTTATCGATGCTACGTTAACCTCCATTTGAAAAATGGGGGTTTTTTCTCGGTCGGTTAGGGAAAACTCGTACAGTAGGCCAAATTGTGGCTTACAGCGTGTGCACATACTTAAAGGGGAGGCACTAACATGGGGAACAAGAAAGAAGAGCAGTTAAAACAACATACAATTGACAATGAGCAGCAAGCCGGGCTCACAACGAATCAAGGGCTGAAGATGGCAGAGGACGAGTTCTCGCTCAAAGCCGGACGTCGGGGACCGACATTGATCGAGGATTTCCATTTCCGCGAGAAGATGACGCACTTCGACCACGAGCGGATTCCTGAGCGCATCGTGCACGCTCGTGGCGTCGGAGCTCACGGGGAGTTTCAAGTGTATGAGTCGCTCGCCGACTATACAAAAGCCGACTTCTTGAACGACCCGTCGAAAGTGACGCCGGTGTTCGTTCGCTTCTCGACGGTGCAAGGTTCGCGTGGGTCTGGGGATACCGTGCGCGACGTCCGCGGGTTCGCGACCAAGTTCTATACCGACGAAGGCAACTATGACCTTGTCGGGAACAACATGCCGGTCTTCTTCATTCAAGACGCCATCAAGTTCCCCGACCTCGTCCACGCCGTGAAACCGGAACCGCACACGGAAGTACCTCAAGGCGGCAGCGCCCACGACACGTTCTGGGACTTCGTCGGACAGAACCATGAGACGGCCCATATGATCATGTGGGCGATGAGCGACCGGGGTATCCCGCGCAGCCTTCGCATGATGGAAGGGTTCGGTGTACACACGTTCCGCCTCGTCAACAAGGAAGGTAAGGCGCATTTCGTCAAGTTCCATTGGAAACCAAAACTCGGCGTCCATTCGCAAGTTTGGGACGAGGCGCAGAAAGCGCTCGGTAAGAACGCTGACTTCCACCGCGTCGACTTGTACGAGGCGATTGATAAAGGCGATTATCCAGAATGGGAGCTCGGGCTTCAAATCATCGCGGAAGAAGACGAGTTCAAGTTTGACTTCGACATTCTCGATCCGACGAAACTTTGGCCGGAAGAAGACGTGCCCGTCAAACTTGTCGGGAAGATGATGCTCAATCGCAACGTCGACAACTTCTTCGCCGAGACCGAGCAAGTCGCGTTCCACCCGGGCCACCTCGTGCCGGGCATCGACTTCTCGAACGACCCCCTCCTTCAAGGGCGCCTATTCTCGTACACGGATACACAACTGTCACGTCTCGGGGGACCGAACTTCCATCAACTCCCGATCAACAAGCCGGTCTGTCCGTTCCATAACAACCAACGCGACGGCATGCACCAGATGGCCGTCCACAAAGGGCAGACGAGCTACCATAAAAACGCGCTCAACAACAATCAACCCGAGCCGGTCCCGGCCGATCAAGGCGGGTTCGAGCACTATCAAGAAAAAGTCGACGGCCATAAGATTCGGGGGCGGAGCGACAGCTTCCTCGACTTCTACTCGCAAGCGAAGATGTTTTATAACAGCATGACCGACGTTGAAAAAGAGCACATCCAAGACGCCTGCAGCTTCGAGCTCGGTAAATGTGAATCGGACATGGTCAAAGCGAACGCCGTCGACTTGTTGAATCGCATCGACCGTCACCTCGCCACGGTCGTCGCCGACAACCTAGGTGTCGACCTCCCGGCCGAGAACAATGAAGTCGTCTCGGACAAAGCCTCACCGGCGCTCAGCATGGCCAACACGATTGCGAAACCGGACACGAAGAGTGTCGCTGTCCTCTTGGCCGGAGACGTCGATGCCGCGCAAGTGAAGGCGTGGGTCCAAGTGCTCGCCGATCATAAAGTCAACTACAGCCTCGTCGGGAAAAAATCGTATACGCTCGGCGATTTGAAAGTGAAGGAAACGTACGACACGGTCGACTCGAGCCTGTTCGATGCGGCTTTCCTCGTCAGCGCCGCGTCCGCGGTCGAAGACGACGTGCTCGAGTTCATCGAGAACACGTACAAACACTTCAAGCCGCTCGCGTTGCATCTGCATCACGATGAGGTGCTCGACCGTTGCCGCGTGAAGACGAACCAACCTGGCGTCTACACGTTCAAACAACATAGTCTCGACGGTTTCGATACGTTTATCGACGGGATTGCCAAAGGACGGTTCTGGGACCGTAAATAACTGCTCGATGTAACCGATTCGCTGATGCGAGTCGGTTTTTTTGATGGAAATGCGTCTGTTCGGACAAACCCGACTCCTTTTGTTATACTGCTTTAGTTATGTTTATTAACTATTTAGAATCAAACGGATAAGGAGGCGGGCTGCAGATGCAACTGACCGCACAAAAATTATGGACGAAAGACTTCCTCATCATCTCTCTCGTCAACTTCTTCTTAACACTCATCTTCTTTTTACTCATGGTGACCATCGGCGTCCACGCCGTCTCGGCATATGGGGCTTCGACGAGCGAGGCTGGCCTAGTCACCGGCATCTTCATTATCGGGACCCTCGTCGGGCGACTCTTTATCGGGCGCTTAATTGACTCGATTGGACGTCGCAAGACGCTTCTCATTGGCCTGACGTTCTTCACGGCCACGATTTCGCTCTATTTCCTCGACTTTGGCATCGGCTTCTTGTTGTTCACACGCTTCGTCCATGGACTCGGGATGGGACTGTCGAGCACGGCGACCGGAACGATCGTCGCCCAAGTCATTCCCGGTTCTCGAAAAGGGGAAGGCATCGGCTACTACAGCATGAGTTCGACGCTCGCCACCGCCATCGGACCGTTCGTCGGCTTGATCATGAGCCAGTACACAAGCTTCTCCGTCATCTTTCTTGCCTGTTTCGTCATCGGTCTCATCAGTCTCGGGAGCGCCTTATTTGTGAAAGTACCTGAAGCTGACAATCCGCAAGTCGTCCGAGGGTTTTCGCTCGGGGCATTCGTCGAGCCGAAGGCGTTACCGATCGCGCTCATCATCGGCGTCGCCGCCCTCAGCTACTCGAGCGTTTTGTCTTACATCAACTTTTATGCGAGCGAGCTCGATCTTGTCGAAGCGGCGAGCATCTTCTTCCTCGTCTACTCCATCGCCGTCCTCATTTCTCGACCGATTACAGGTCGCCTGATGGACGCACGCGGCGCCAACATCGTCATGTACCCGGCCATCGTCCTCTTCGCCGTCGGGATGCTCGTGTTGAGCCAGGCGAACAACGCCGTCATGCTGTTACTTGCCGGGGCGTTGATTGGACTTGGCTTCGGGAATATCCAGTCCGGGACACAGGCGATTGCCGTCAAAGCGGCGGATCCCCATCGGATGGGTATGGCCACGTCGACGTTCTTTATCGCCCTCGACGCAGGACTCGGATTCGGCCCTTACTTTATCGGCATGCTCATTCCGTTGACCGGTTTCTCGACGCTGTATCTGTTGCTGGCCGGTGTCGTCTTCTTCACCGTGTTCCTCTATTACTTGATGAACGGCCGCCGCGAGCGGGCCGCCATCAAACAAGCTGCCTGACAGGACGTCTCATCGTCCTGTCTTTTTTGGAATGTTCACACATTTTGTCACGACTTACGGTAATATGAGAATGACGCGCCGAAAAGTTTTTGATTGAAATGAGGGACATGATGCACGCCGACCAGACCATCCAACACTATTCCTCCGTCCTGCTCCGTACGTTCGACAAAATCTCTGATTTTGTCTTCTTCATGGAAGTGGACGGTTCAACTTATCGCTACGTATTTGTAAACGAACCGGGAAGACAGGCGATTGGCTGGACCGAGGCCGATATTGGGAAACGTGTCGAGGACATGGTGCCCCCCGAGACGGCCGCTCTCGTCACGCGTCATTATGACGAGGCGGTGCGAGAACGAAAGAGCCTCATCTTCGAGGACTATCGCCTAGTCGAACCGTCTTATACGACAGCCCCCGTCTCGCATGAGATCCGTTTGCCCGTTCATTACTATGAGTCCGAGGTGACGCCGGTCTTCGATGATGCGGGTGCTTGCACTCACGTCATCTCGGTCGTCCGGGAAGTAACGGAACGGAAACGTCGTGAACTCGAGCTGTCCATCTTGAAAGATCAACACGAATCGCTCCAACGGTATTCACCGCACGGCATCTTCGTCCTCGACGAAGCGTTTCGCGTCCAATCGGTCAATCCTGCCGTCACGCAGATTACCGGTTATGAGGAAGCCGATTTGTTGGGACAGTCCTTTTTGTCATGGTTGCCGGAGTCAGAACGGCCCCTTGTCGATAAAGGTCTCCGCTTTGCCTTGTCCGGCACGCCGCACAAATACGGGATCACCGCTCCCCAAAAGACTGGAAGCTGGCTCGATTTGGCCATCTTGAACATCCCGATTGAAGTCGATGGGCACATTACGGGACTGTTCGCCATCATTATCGATCACACTCCGGAGAAGAACGCCGAACGGGCGACCCAGGAGAGCGAGCGCCGTTATCGTCAACTGATCGAGACGATTCCTGAAGGCATCATCGTGCATAAAGACGGGATGATTCTGTATGCCAACGCCCTGGCGCTAGAAACGATTGGCGAGACATATATCGAGAGCGAATCGATTTTCGCTTTCGTCGCCGCGGAATATCATGAGACGACCAAGGCGCGCCTTCACGCGTTGCGCCAGGGCAATCCGGTCCAAGATACCGAAATCGTGCTCGTCACCCCGGCCGGACGAAAACTGCATATGGATATCGGCAGCCTGTTAATCGATTACGAAGGAACGACCGCCGTCATGACCTTGTTGCGTGACGTGACCGAGAAGCGCGAGATGGAGCGGGCGCTTCACCAGAGCGAGACGCAATATCGTCTCATCACGGAGAATATGAGCGACCTCGTCTGTATCCTCGAGCGTGACGGTCAAGTCCGCTACGCTTCGCCGTCCCATCAAACCGTGCTCGGATACACCCCGTCGTTTTACGAGGGCAAAAATATCCTCGATTTCATCCATCCGAATGATGCCGAACCGGCGAGACAACAACTTCGGACGATGACAGCGACGAGCGAGCCGCTCACCCTCGAATTCCGTCATCTGCACCACGATGGGCGTTGGATTTGGCTCGAGACGAAGATTCAAGCGATTTATGACGATACCGGGCAACTGCTTCACTATTTGACCGTCACGCGTGAAATCATGAAGCGGAAAGTGCTTGAAAAGCAGCTCAAGCATCTGGCCTATCATGATACGTTGACCGACCTCCCGAATCGGCGCTATTTCCTTGCCTACTTGGAAGAGACGGTGGCCCGATTCGCCGAAGAAGACGAGTCACTCGCCGTCCTGTCGCTCGATATCGATTGTTTCAAACAAATCAACGATACGCTCGGTCATGACGTCGGCGACGAACTGTTGCGCCAATTCTCTACGCGTTTGACCGATGTGTTGCGAAACCAAGACGTGATCGCCCGCTTCGGCGGGGATGAATTCTCGGTGCTCATCCGCTACACGGAAGCTGAGGCGCCGAAACGAGTGGCTGAGAAACTCGTGACCGCCCTTCAACGCCCGTGGCAGATAGAAGAGCATTCATTCGTCACAACATCGAGCGTCGGCGTGGCCCCTTACCGACCGGGCATGTCGACGAAACTGTTGCTCAAACAGGCCGACTTGGCCTTATATCAGGCGAAAGCCAACGGCCGCAATCAATACGTCGTGTTTGAAGACCGCTCCTAAGCGGTCTTTTTTTCACGTGAAACAACTCGAGTCCAGCCCTAAATCCGAACATTAATCTGTTTAAAATGTTAAATATCAATTATTTTCGTATTTTTTCATCATATTCCTTTGACATCTATCGTGATTTACGTTACATTACCGAATGGGCGAAGTATTTACCATTCAACAAATCAAATTGTTCGTAAATAGGGGTGTGACAACATGGATAAAGTATTTGATTATGAAGATATTCAATTGATTCCCGCAAAATGTGTCGTGGACAGCAGATCCGAATGTGATGCGAGCGTGACGCTCGGTGGCTTCACGTTCCGATTGCCGGTCGTTCCAGCCAATATGCAGACCATCATCGATGAGAACGTCGCTCGGTCGCTTGCCGAGAAGGGCTATTTCTATATCATGCATCGCTTCAACCCAGAGACGCGACTTCGGTTCATCGAGGACATGCACGGGCGTGGCTTGTATGCATCGATCAGTGTCGGTGTGAAAAAGGACGAATATCGCTTTGTCGAGATGCTTGCGGAAGCCGGACATACGCCGGAATTCATCACAATCGACATCGCGCACGGTCACTCGAACGCGGTCATCCGGATGATTCAACATATCAAACACCATCTTCCAGGTTCGTTCGTGATTGCCGGAAATGTCGGGACGCCGGAAGCCGTCCGCGAACTCGAACACGCCGGGGCGGATGCGACAAAGGTCGGCATCGGTCCAGGTAAAGTCTGTATCACGAAAATCAAGACGGGCTTCGGCACGGGCGGATGGCAACTTGCCGCGCTTCGTTGGTGTGCCAAGGCAGCGACGAAACCGATTATCGCGGATGGGGGCATCCGGACACACGGCGACATCGCCAAATCGATTCGATTCGGGGCATCGATGGTCATGATCGGTTCGCTGTTCGCGGGCCACGACGAGTCTCCGGGTGAGACGTTCGAACAGGATGGGAAGTTGCTCAAAGAATACTTTGGGTCGGCGTCTGAATTCCAAAAAGGGGAACGGAAAAACGTCGAAGGCAAGAAAATGTTCGTCGAGCATAAAGGGGCGCTCCAAGACACGTTGACCGAGATGGAGCAAGACCTCCAATCGGCCATCTCTTACTCGGGTGGGGACAATCTCGATGCGTTACGCACCGTTGATTACGTCATGGTGAAAAACTCGATCTTTAACGGGGATAAAGTATATTAAAAGAAGGCGACTCGCGTGAGTCGCCTTTTTTTAGTCAGCCGTCAGCTGCTTCGTCATCATATAATAGTCCGATTCCGGCGGATAATCATGGAGCACGCCGGTGACCTCGTAGCCAAACCGCTCATAAAACGTCTTCGCTTGAAACGAGAACGTCGTCAACTTGACGCGTGTCGCCCCGAGTTCACGGGCCAACCGCTCCCCTTCCTCAAGTAGACGGCTCCCTAGGCCGGTTCCCGCATGCTCTGACGCGACCCATAGCCGGTCCAAGTCGAACCAGCCCCAATAGACGCTCCCGAATAACCCGGCAATCACTTCCCCGTCCTGCTCCACTTTCAGCTGCACGACCGGGACGTCCGCGTTACGGATCTCGCGATGATACACCGAGTGAGCGTCATTGAACGTCCGCAATCGACTCGTCAAAAATTGTTGGAACGCTTCGTCCTCTTCGTGAATTCGTGTGATATCCATCATGTTTCCTCACCCGAACCGTTCACGAAAAACGAAATCAATTCTTGGACTTCCTCGTCGGCGTCCCGACCTGTCAAACGTTCGTATTGAGCGGTGATCGCCTCTTTATTTCCTGGGAAATCGAGAGTGAATCGCGCCAAGTCACGCAAAATATCTCGGTCTTTCTCGTAATCAAGACGCGTGACGACACTTCCATGCGACCAGACGTACGCCTCGGCCTCGAACTGATCGAGCACGTCCAATAATCGGAGTGTCTCCCCTACGGTCATCCGCCAAGACGGCGCATACAAGTTCGCATAGAGCGCATCTCCTAAAAACAGGATCTTCTCTTCCGGGACATACATGACGACCGCGTCGGCAGCATGGTCGCCCCCGACATGTGTCAAGACGACATGCACGCCACCGAGGTCGAGCGTGAGCGTCTCGTCGAACGTGATGGTCGGCAAGACGACCCGAATCGATTGATCGGTCCCGTACTCGATCTGAATCGCATCTGCGCAAAACGCGATCTCGCGTCCGTCTTCAACACGTTCGGCTAAGGAAGCATCATCCCACGCGTAGGGCAACAATCGTTCTATCCCGGCCTTTGTCGCCGTGCTCGCGATGGAGACGGTGTCGGTCAGCGCCGACAATCCAAAGATATGATCCCAATGCCAATGCGTCAACGCGACGAGTGACGGTCGCTTGATGCCCCGTTCAGCCAAGACGTCTAGAAATAAAGTCGCGTGTGCTTCAGAATTCCCTGCATCAATCATGAGCGTATGGGTATCGCCGACGACAGCCCCTAAAATGGGACGGTCGGTCTCCGCGACCGGGTCCATATACCAAAATCGGTCCGAATGTTGTTTAAGTGTCTGCATGACGCTCCTCCTCTCTCTTCGGTAATGCAGCGAACGCTTCGAACGCCCCTCATCATTGACGAGTCGAATCGTCCGGAGCGGCAAACGTGCTAACAAGTTCAATTCACGCCGTTGCCGCTCTGTTAACAGTCGAATCGTACCATCGATCCCGCTCAAGCCGTTCGCCTGAGCATAGGCGCGAGCCGTATAGTACTTGACGAACCCCCGTTGCCAGTCGATAGGCCGTTCCCCATAAACTTCGCGAAACACGGTCGGCACGTCGGCCGTCTCCAAATAGACGACGGTCGGTTCGAGCGGGGCCAGTAAGCCCGCCACCGTCTCGACATAAGCCTCGATTTGTTCGTTCGGGACATCTTGGGCCACCATGCCGATCGTGAATGGGTTTTGTAGGAGCGCACATTCGAATACGTATACGTGATCCGCCTCCTTGACCCGTTCCACGAAACGATGCCAGCGCCCGACCATCAAGTCGACATGTATGTCGAACGGCAATTCATAGACGTCCATCCCAGCACAATGTTCGTTTGGACCATATCGCACGAATCGACCGGCTCCGTCTTGATCGATGATGTCGCCTTCCGTCTCGACGCCTGCCTCGACCCAATACACGTCGTGGACATCGACCGGATGTGCCGCATCGATTTCCGAATAGAACGTATAGCCCGTTGTCGCAACGAGTGATTCCGCGAACGTCGTCTTCCCACTCCCCGGTAATCCTTCAATCAGCCATAGTTTGCTCATAGGGTGCCTCCGAATCAAGTCTCTTGATGCGAGTCGTACACATAATACCCATTCCCGCCACAATTTTTAGCGACGTACATCGCCGCATCCGAATGATGAATCATCGCATCGAGCGAAGCGTGGTCTTCTGAGCACGCGACCCCGATACTGGCCGACAACCTCAAGGACAAGCCATCCCCGACATTCATTTCCTGGGAAATAAGACGATTTAACTCGTCAAACCGCTCTGTCCCGAGCACGTCCTGCCCGGCCTCGATGACGATTAAAAATTCGTCGCCTGCGAAGCGATACGCCTTCCCGTCATACGTGTGACTGAACGAGCGAATGCGTCGTGCCGTCTCGATGAGCACTTCGTCCCCAATCAGGTGACCATAGGAATCGTTCACTTGTTTGAAGTCATCCAAATCGATGAACAACAGCACGACCGATTGCTTCCGATTCATCTTTTGTCGCATGTCGGTCATGAACGAGTGACGGTTCGCCAGTTTCGTCAGACTGTCTTGCGTGATGAGTTCGATGACTTCCTGATGCTTCCGTTCACGCCGAATCTCATTCTCCATCCACCGGGTCACGAGCAAAATCGTATCTGTCATCTCGTTGATGGTCGAGGCGTCGACGACGTCATTCAAGTTACCTTGTTCGGCCAAGAAAACGACCCAAGCGAACGTCTTGCCATCATTGGCCAAAGGCAGGCTGATCATCGAGGCAAACTCGAGTCCATCGATCACGAGTTCGTCTCGACCCAGTTTTTGATGTCCGATCGTCATCAACGTATGAAGGTGTTGCAGCGCATCGCTCGTCCAGTCGAGTTTACCTTCCCCGTCCTCGGACAAGACACGATATGTCGATTCCGTCGAGAAGATGACGGCATGCGAATAACCGATCCAGCTACGGAGCACGGTCTGAATCCGCTTCAGTTTATCACCGAACGGTTCATGGAGCGCCGTCACTTCATATAGTGACTCAAGCGTCTGTTGCCGCTGTGCCTGCGCCCGTGCTTGTTCCGTCAACTCGATTTCCGCCATGACCCACCGCGCGAAATCTTCAAGCGACTGCAACGCTGCCTCGTCAAAAGAACGGGCCTGTTCGTCCGTCACGCAAAGCGTGCCGATGACATGTCCGCTTCGTGTCGTGAGCGGTACACCGGCGTAGAAGCCGAGGTTTTCCAGCAACGGATTGTTCGTCCCGGCCTCAGACGTTCGCACGTCCTCGATGACGACCGACGATTGACCCGTCACGACCCGATCGCATAGTGTCCATTCCCGGTCCACGTGTGGGCTCTCAAGCGTCGGACCCGCACACGACTTGAACCACTGTTGGTCCGTCGTCAAAATCGAGATCAGTGCGACCGGCATGTTCAGCGTACGAGCGACAAGTCGCGTAATTCGATCATAGCGTTCTTCCCTCGGGGTGTTCAAAATCTCAAGGCGCAGAATCGTCTTCAATCGCTCGGCTTCTTGGTCATCGAGCACCATCGACGGCGAAGTCGTGGCCAACTCGAGCTGACGTAACGCCGCATGTTGATAGACGAGCGCATCGAGCGCCTGTTGGAGATCCGTCAACGGAAGCGGACGACTGAAGAAGTACCCTTGAATCACATCACAACCGAGCTGTTCCATCACCCGGTACTGTGCCTCCGTCTCGACTCCCTCGGCCGTGACCTCTAGGTTCAATTTTTTAGCGAGCGAGACAATCAGTTTGACGATCTCATACTCTTTCAAGCCGTTGTCTTTATCCAATTGACTGATGAACGAGCGGTCGATTTTAATGCCGTCAATCTCAAACATCTTCAAGTAATTGAGCGACGAGTAGCTGACCCCGAAATCGTCAATCAGCACACGAAATCCTTTCGTCTTCAAATAGTCGACCGTCTGAATGCCGAGGAGCGGTTCTTGCATGAGCGTATGTTCCGTGATTTCAAATTCGAACTGTTCGGGTCTTAAGCCGTATGTCGCGAGCACCTGCAATAACTGCTGGATGTAGTCTTGCCGGAACAATACCGGTGACACGTTGACCGCGACCCGTCGTCCTTCGAACAAGTCCGGCTGTTCCATCATGTCACGACAGACATGATCGAAGACGAAGCCAGTGATGTCTTCAATCAACAGCGACGTTTCGGCGATCTTAATGAACGTCTCCGGTGAAACGTTACCGAGCGCCGCACTATGCCAGCGAACGAGCGCCTCGAAATGAACCATCCCGTCCTGACACCCGATTTTCGGTTGATACACGACGCTCAGTTCGCCTGTTTTCAAGCCTTTGATGAGCTCCATCTCAATCGTCATCTCATCGATGTAATGTTGGACGTAATCATCCTTCTCGTACACTTTAATCATCTGCTTGCCCGCTTGCCTCGCTTCAAGGAGCGCCGTCGATGCGTTCATGATGACCCGGTCGGCGTCCTCGCTCCCTGCGCTGATTCCGAGACAACCGGATAAGGCGAACTCCGTCTCGGCCACTTGATACGTGTACGCCGCGATGGCCGCAAGCAATCGTTCCCCATGCATCGTCGCCGTCTCAATTGAAGTGTACGGCAGCACGGCGATGAAGTCTTCCCCGTCCACGCGCCCGATAATCGAGCCTTTCGGCAACAGGTCCGACAAGTGCCGCGTCATCTCTTTAATCAGGCGATGGGACTGCTCCACCCCTTGCAGCGACAAGATGATTTTAAAGCGGTTGATGTGCAGCCGCATGACGCTCGTCGCTTCCGCGCCTCCCCGTTGCGAGAACAGTTTCTCAAGCTCGAGCTTCACTTTCATCAAGTTCGGCATCCCGGTCAAATAATCGATGTTCTCGATGCTACTTAATAGTTTCATTTCTGCTTCTTCTGATAAATCAGTCGTCAGTCCCAACACATAGCGCACGTTACCGGCCTCATCTTCGAGCGGCATGAGCACAGAAGAGGCAAATCGGGCCGTATTGGCCTCGATGTTCATCTGCGACATGAAATAGACCGGCGCGTGCGTCGAGACGACTTCGTCATAATGCCCAATCAACTCGTTGGCGACATCGACCGCATACATATCGTGTAAATACAGACCACTCACATCGTCCGGGAGTGAGGACGCCAGTTTCCCCTGTTCACTGACGCGTGCATATCGATATCCCTCAGGCGTCACTTCCATCAAAAACACCATCCGGTATAACTGAACGAATACATCAAACAAATAGTGCGGATCGATTTTCATCTGTTGCATACTGTACCTCCAGGCAATCTCCGTTTCTTCTAGTTTAGTGGTTTTAGCCGGTCATGTTCACGAAACCGTTTAAAAAAAGGGGAAGACGTTTTTACTGAGCGGTCAATAATCGGGTATAGATAAGTAACAGTCGCAAAAAGCGAGGTGAACCATCATGCTCAGTCGAAACGTCTATCCACAGACACGACCTGGAAAATGGTCGGTCCTCTTGTTTCTTGCGGTGTTCTTGCTCTTACTCGTGTCTGCCCTCATCGTCCAATCCGCTCAACCGTTAAACGTCGACACGATCTTCGACAACACGTGGGCGGCTATCGTCTCGATGTTGGCCATCGCCGCCGCACTCGGTGCGTTCGTCGTCGGGATATATACCATCCTGCGCAATCACGAACGCTCGGTCGCCGTCTTCGTTACCGTCTCGCTCGGTGGACTTGTCGCGTTGTTCGTGCTCATGCAACTGTTCCTGTAACCGACAAACGCACCTTTCCGTTAGGAATAGGTGCGTTTTCGTCATAGAAGTTCTTTCGCGAGCAACCGATAGACGTTCAAGCGGTTCTCTTGTGTATGCTGGATGCTGCAGATCATCGCCTCATCAAATCCATAATGGGCCGATTCTTCCTGCAGTTGCGTCGCAATCTGCTTCGGTGTCCCGACGAGATGGATTTTTCGGTTGTTGGCGATTTGAATCTTGTCGATCTCGGTGAGCGGATAGTCGTGTGCCGCCTCCGGGCTCATTAATTGGCGGAGCTGGCCTTTCATCAAAAACAGGCGCGATAAATCTGACGGACGAGCCAAATACTCGGCCTCTTCTTCCGTCTCAGCCGTCGTCACGAGATACGTGACGCTGATGTCCGGCTTCTCCATGAAAGCGGATGGGGTGAAGTGCTGACGATACGCGTCGAGCGCCGCGACACTCAATTCCCCATTGAAGAATTGGGCGAATGAGTAGCCGAGCCCCATCCGTCCTGCTTGGATGGCGCTATTCCCGCTCGACCCGAGGAGCCATGCCTCAGGGAGCGTGACGCCGGTCGGAGCGGCCGGTGTATTCTTGTACCACCGTTCCTCCGGCGTCTCATCGTTGATGAGTTGAAGCGTCGTCCCGAGCTTTTCATACAATCCGTCCATCATCGGCTTTTGTCCTTGCGACATCGCGTAGATGGCATTGGCATCCCCACCCGGTGCCCGTCCGACCCCGAAATCGATACGTCCCGGTGCGAGCGCACTGAGCGTCTTGAACACTTCGGCCATTTTAAGCGGGGAATAGTGCATCATCATGATGCCGCCCGAGCCGAGACGAATCCGTTCTGTTTTCGCCGCAATATAAGCCGCAACGACTTCCGGAGCCGAGCTGGCAAACGACATGCCACCGTGGTGTTCAGCCATCCACATCCGGTAATAGCCGAGTTCTTCTGCCAATTGGGCCAGTTCGACCGCGCTTTGTAACGCATGTTCTGATGTATGTCCGGATGTTACCGGCGCTTGATCCAATACACTTAATCTCATCTGTATCGCTCCGTTCCTAAAGTATATATGGTGAATATCTCGATTTTGTAAGACTCGCCGTCATCATACTAAAGTGAGCCGGAGAATACGAATAGTTCGCTCTTGAGAACGCTTTCTTTTTTCAGAAAATTACAACGAGTTGTTGCCTGCTCAATGTTCTCTTCTCTATAATGAACGAGAAGAAGCTATTCCTTCATAGCAATTCACGCAAAGCACGATGGGGACGTGCCAGTGAAGCGCACACTATATTTTCGGGGAAAAGGGGTAAATTGAATGAATCACACACCAAACCGGTCCGGTCATGACGGGCCCAGATTCACATCAGCAGATTACATGAAATTCATCATTCCATCGTTAATCGGGATTCTATTCTTCATCGTTCCAATCCCGTCTGGTGACGGGTTCACCATTCCGGTCGCCTTTTTATCGAACTGGTTGATTGACTTGATCGGCGACATCGTGCCGACACTCGCCGTCATCATGATGGGGATTTCGGTCGTCGGTTCACTCATCACGTACGCGGTCAAACCGGCGTTCATTTTAGAGCGTCCACACATGAGCACGCTGTTCAACGTCACACCGTTCTGGTTCGTGATGCGCGTCATCGGGTTCATCGCCGGTGTCATGACGCTACTCGTCATCGGTCCCGAAGCGATCACATCCGAGTTCACGGGTGGCTTGTTGTTATATGACTTAATCCCGATTTTGTTCGCGACGTTCTTGTTCGCCGGGATTTTATTGCCGCTCCTGTTGAACTTCGGATTGCTCGAATTCGTCGGCACGATGCTCATCAAAGTGATGCGCCCGCTGTTCCGTCTCCCGGGTCGGGCCTCGCTCGATGCGCTCGCATCTTGGGTCGGGGACGCCACGATCGGAATTTTGTTGACAACAAGACAATATGAAGAAGGCTACTATACGAAACGAGAAGCCTCGATCATCGCCACGACGTTCTCGGTCGTCTCGATCACGTTCACGATCGTCATCCTGTCGTACATGGAGCTCGATGCCTACTTCCCGCACTATTACGGGACCATTATCCTGTCTGGGATCGTCGCCGCGCTCATCATGCCGCGCATCTATCCGTTGTCACGTAAGCCTGACACGGCGTATGAAAAGACCGAATTGAAACCGGAAGAACCGGTGCCGGCGAACGTCCCGATGCGCGTCTGGGCACTTCGTCAAGCGTTGCTCAAATCAAAATCGAGTAAAGGTGCCGGCGCCACGTTCAAGGACGGGTTCCAAAACGTGATCGATATGTGGCTCGGCATTTTACCGGTCGTCATGGCCGTCGGAACGATTGCGCTCGTCATCGCTGAACATACATCGCTGTTCACGATTCTCGGCAAGCCGTTCGAACCGATTCTCATGTTGTTGCAAGTACCGGAAGCAGATGCTGCGGCCCAGACGATGGTCGTCGGGTTCGCCGACATGTTCTTGCCGGCCGTACTCGGCAGCGGCATCGAGAGCGAATTGACACGGTTCGTCATCGCCTGTGTGTCCGTCACCCAGCTCATCTTCATGTCGGAAGTCGGCGGATTGTTGCTCGGCTCAAAATTACCGATCTCGTTCTTCGATCTCGTCCTTATCTTCTTGTTGCGGACAATCATCACGTTACCGATTATCGTCGGAATCGCCCATCTCATCTTTTAACGACGCCACGCCCGTTCTCTCATTCCAGAGGACGGGCGTTGTTTGTATAATAAAGAAAAAGGGAGGTGTGTCATGAACGAACATTATGCCGGACAGCTCGAAGTGGCAAAGAAAGGCTACGCTGGAATCATCGATCCGGAGGCATACGTGAACGACCGCTATCACGGCCATTGGACGGTCAAGAACGAGAAGCGCATCAGCGGGGTTCCGGTGCTGCTTCAAAAAGCATTCAATGGCGGCAAGAACAACTGCACGCTCACCTCGATGACGGCCATTTTCCGCTATTATCGGGACCACGGCTATGAGCGCATCCCTGAGGACGTGATCGAGATTCAACGTGACGCGCGCGAGATTGCGCTCGCCCATCAATTCAAGGACGAGAAAGGCACGCCACCGACGCGGATTGCCGCAATCGTCACGAAGCTGTGGGCCCATTACGGTTACGACGGCCACGGCAGTTCGCGTTATCTATGGAAATGGTCGACGTTCGAGCGTGAGCTCGCGGCCGACCGTCCGTTCATCTTGAATATGGCGAACGGCTTTTATAAAAACCACTCCGTCACCGGAATCGGGTATATTATCTTCCAGAAACCCGGCTTTCCCGACGTCATCTTGCTCGAGGTGCTCGACAACCGGTCCCGCGATATTCGCTACATCGATTTCAACGAGTTCAACTTTTGGGGCAGCATCACGCGCGTCCATCCACCTAAGCTAGACGTTCAGACAAAATAACGACGAGCGCTCGTCTCGATGGCTTCCCCGATTCGGATTAGATGCTCGCGTTTCGCGTACGAACCATGATGGAGCCCGAACACGTCTTGACCGTTCCCGAGACCGACGAACACTTCGGACGGTTTGAAATGTAAGCCGATCATCGGGATACCGAGCGTCATGTGATGGCCGAGCTCGAACCGGGCGCTCGGATACGCCTCGATGATCTCACGATGCGTAAAACCGTCAAACGCTTCGCAGTTGTCCCGTCCGATGATGATCAGACGGGACGGTGCCACATGACGAATCGTCCGTTCCAACAAGTCGAGCGAGGTCGGATGCTCCATCCACTGGCGTCCTGTCCGCAATTGGCCCATCTGACGCCACGTCGCATATTTGAAGAAATCGACATGGAGCGCGGACCCGTCGTAGAACGAGCGTCCCATCCCTTCTAGCAGGGCCTCGAGCTTCGCCCCTCCCGGTTTGCCGAACCAGCTCGTCGTCGCCCGTCCGGCCTCGAAGTAAGCCCCAGCATAGGCAAGCGTCGCGTCGAGCGCCCGTTCGTCTTCGACATAGGCATCGAGCGTTTGGTCACGCCAATAGAATTTTTGCGTTGCTCCGCTTCGAACGGCACCGTCTCGTTCGTAAAACTCGCCGCGCGACGGGTTCGTCCCGACGGTGAGCCATTGTTGCTGCGTCGGTCGCCCATACCATAGGACCGGGGACGCCCCGTCGATCAGTTCCGCCTGAAACGACGACGCCATGAGCGCTTGTTGAAATCGAATCGCGTCTTGCAATAGCACACGTGCCTGATCCATCGTGCCACATCCTCTCTACTCGGTCGTTTCCCGCTTTCAGGCACATGTAAAATACGTTATAGTGAGAGGACGAAGCCAAAAAAAGGACGTGGATCTATGCGTATCAACAAATTCATCAGTGAATCCGGTAAGGCGTCACGCCGCCAAGCCGACCGTCTCGTCGAAGAAGGACGGGTCACCATCAACGGCAAGAAAGCGAAAATCGGCGACCAAGTGAATCCCGGAGACGAAGTACTCGTCAACGGTTCGGCCGCCCGCGTCGCACGAAACAACGTTTATATCGCCGTCCATAAACCGGTCGGCATCACGAGCACGACCGAGAAGAAGGTCAAAGGCAACTTGGTCGACCTCGTCAATCACCCGCTCCGCATCTTCAATATCGGTCGCCTCGATAAAGATTCGGAAGGGCTCATCTTGATGACGAACGACGGCGATATCGTCAACGAGATTCTTCGCGCCGAGGGCGAGCACGAGAAAGAATACATCGTCTCGGTCGATAAGCCAATCACCCCGGAGTTCGTCGAACAGATGGAAGCCGGCGTCAAAATCCTCGGTCAGAAGACGTTGCCGTGTAAAGTCCACCAACTGTCGAAGTTCGATTTCAACATCACGCTGACGCAAGGGCTCAACCGCCAAATCCGTCGGATGTGTGAAGCGCTCGGTTATGAGGTGTACCGCCTTCAGCGCGTACGTGTCATGAACATCACGCTCGGCAAGCTCCCGCCCGGACAATGGCGCGACCTGTCGAAAAAAGAGCGCGAGCAATTGTTCCGCGAATTGAATTACGAACCGAAAGAATGGTATTAAAACAAGCCCAGACGCTTTTGTCTGGGCTTGTTATCGTTCATAGAGCGATGCGACATGATCGGTCTCGCGTCGGATAAAGCGTTTGAGTTGGGCGCATAAGTCATCGAGTTGCCCCATCGTCGTCTCGAACGAGAACGTCGCCTTCATATCTCCGCCATCGCCTCTCATTTGTTCAGATTCGACATCGACCCGAACGGTCCCTCTCGCATTCGCCAGTGCGAACTTCAACGAGACGTGAACGAGCGGAACATCGAGCGCCCACGTCTCGGGTGACCTCCCGTTTCGTGCATTGAACGCCCGTAACGTGGAGACGAGGGATTCGATGTCGGTGTCTGTGACATATTCGTCCACCGTGACCTCGCACCACTTCGCTTTCAGCGTCAATACGACTTCCATTTCTAAACCGTCTTCCCAAATCCGTCTCAGTTTGAACTGTTCGACCATTGCTATCCCCACTCTCTCATTTCGACTATATCATGTCGTTTCCACGAAACTCGTCAACTTTTCATTAAAACGGGAATAGACCTATACAGATGATTTCGTAACGAAAAGAGGTGAATCGTCATGAATGGCGCCTTGTTCCCTCGCACCTCGGTCGGTAAGTGGTCCATCCTCCTCATCGGCTTGTTCCTGGCCATGTACGTGCCGTTCCTCCTGCTCGATAACTTCGATACGACCTTCCACTCGACGCTTTGGAGCGACAACGCCGCGAACATGCTTCGGCTCAGCTATATGACCACGTTCTCCGTCCTCGGGCTCGGAGCGTTCGTGACCGGCTGGTGGGCCATCTTGAAACAAAAAGAATACGCTGTGCTCGTCTTCTTCGCGGCCGTCCTCGGCTCCGGACTGTTCGTCCTCTTGGTCATGGAGCTCCTCGGCATCCTCGAGTAGAAGACAAAACAAGGAGTTCGCCGCGGCGAACTCCTTGTTGCTTGCGCACTTATTTGACGATGACTTGCTTCATCTGGCTGGCGCGGCCTTTCGCGTCTTCGATATGGACCGAGAGACGCTCTCCTTTTTTGAGCGTGCGTGTCTTCGTGACGAACGATCCTGTAAGTCCCGTCGTCCCTTTTCCGATGACGCGGCGCTTCGCATCGCGCACGATGACCGTCATCCCAGCGTCGGCGCGACCTGTCACTTGCTTCGCGTTCGCACGCGGCGTCGTGACGACCGGCTGTTTCGGACGGGCTCCTGTTGTGACAAGGAGACGTTCGCTCGAAACGAGCTTGCCGTTGCTGTAGACGACACGAAGCGTCGTGCCTGCTTTTTGTGCTCCGATGTTCAAGGCGACACGAGCCTGTTTCGATGTTCCTGTCGCAAGACGTTTCTCACCGTTATACACCGTCACGTTCGTCCCGCTCTGCACGCTAGCGGCAAATACGGTCGAATTGTCACGGACGATTCCTGGCTTGGCATAGAGACGTAGCATCGAAGCCGCATAATGCACGTTCACTTTGCCGTAGCCACTGATGTAATCATAGTTGAACGGAAGCTCTTCCTCAGACTCATCCATGAAGTAGCTGAGTCCATCTTCATAGCTCATTCCGCCAATCGAATCGCCACCTGAGAAGGCGACTGGTTGCGCTGTACGATGGAGCAACTGACGTACTTCTTCCACTTTGAGTGTCGGACGTGTCGATAACAACAAGCCAACGACGGCCGAGACGTGCGGTGTCGCCATGCTCGTTCCGTCCATATAGACGACGTTACCGTTTGGCACGAGACTCGCGACTTTCGTTCCCGGTGCCACGACGTCGACGCCGTATCCGTAGTTCGAGTAATCCGAGACGATGCCGAACGTGTTCGTCGCACCGACCGAGATCGTGTACTTCGATGAAGCTGGGTATGACAGGCTTGAATCGCCGTCGTTCCCAGTTGCCGCCACGACGACGACACCACGGTCATACGCGTACTTCAACATGTAACCGATTGTCCGACTTTCGCTACCGCCGAGGCTCATGTTGATGACTTTGGCACCCGCATCGACCGCATACTTGATGCCGAGCGCGATTTGTTCCGTGTCTCCCGAACCGCTCGCGTCGAGCACTTTGACCGGGAGAATTGATACGGCCGGCATCATGCCGCGCATCGATGTCCCGTTGTTTTGAATCGCACCGATGACACCGGCGACATGTGTTCCGTGACCGTGGTCATCGATAGCACTGCCTTCCCCGTTCGGATCGACAAAGTTCTTCTCGTTCGCGATATCGACGCGTCCTTTGAAGTCAAGGAGGCGATAATCGACACCCGTATCGAGCACGGCTACTTTGATCGACCGAGCCGGCAAGTTGAGTGCCTCGTAAGCGTCAATGCCGATTCCAGCATCTTGGAATGGCGCCAATACTGATTTCGAGTTGAGTGACCATTGATAATCGTAGCTCGTGTCGGCCATGAACGCTTGATACGTCTGGACCGGCTCAATGAACTCGACGTTCGCATCACGCTCGAGCGTCGACTTGGCTGTCGCTTGTGTTTTCGTGCTCGCCGCTTCAACGTCGACGACCGCGAAGTGGTCACCTGGGCGACCGAGATCGACTTTCTCCGCTGAGACGTTCGACAATGCGTTCATCTTGCCGAGCGATTTGCTCGGTGACGACTTGTATTTGACGATATAACGCGGCGCATCATCAACTTCGATCGATACGCCGAATTTACCCATCACATCTTGGAGCGGGGTTCCCGCAAGCGTACCCGTTCCAAGCTTAGCTGCTACCTTGTCGACTTCTGCTTGCAACGCTGTCGGCACGCTCGACGTCACGAGCGTCTGCAACCGTTCGATTGCGGCTTCATCTGCTTGCGTGAGCGTGTATGACTTGCGATCAACGAGCGCGTTCATGAGCGGTTGTAACGCCTTCAAATCTTTGTACGCTTGTTGGCGTTTCGCACCGTCTTTCACCATCGCTTTGATCAAGTATGGCGACGTCCGGTAGTACAAGGCGGCCAAATCATTGCCTGACTCCGATTGCGCCAACACTTCCGTCTGAATGCGACGGATGAGTTTCAACATCGAGTCGCGCTCCGGTACCGGATTCAAAATTGATTCGACGGCACACATGCCCGCCTCCGTCTCGATGTTTTCATACTTGACCGGCAATTTGACCGGGTTGTAGACGAGCTTGATGTCTGAAGGTGACACCGTCTCTTCTTCCATCATCGGGAGATACTCCACTTTGATGTAGTACGGGCCTTCCCATGCATACGGGAAACGAATCGTCGCCGTTTGCTGTCCCTCTTCTTGTGTCGCGCTCGAACGATACTGCTCGAACGTTTCATCTTTCGCGGCCAAATCGGCACTTGGATAGACCGAGATGTTCGCGAGCTTCGTCGAATCGAACTGAACTTCCATATGCGTCATCGCCGATGGAGTCCCCCGTTCCATTTTGAACCAGTATGTATTCGTGGCGTCTGTCCCGGTTTCAAACGTGACCTCTACCCCTGGGCTGAGCGTCTTCGCCTCTTGCATCCCCGCTCCAGCGTCCGCACTTGCTTGTGGCGGAATCAATGCCAGTACGAGCATGAGCACCGTGACGAATGATAAAATTTGTTTCCATGTTGCTTTCATCTGTTCTCCTCATTTCTATATGTCCAAAGCTTCAACCGACGGATCCGTCAATTCATATATACGTGACAACGGCTTGAAGGTTCCAACAATTAACTACAAAAAATCACTTAATTTCATTATTTTAGGAAACTCTCGATTTGTCTATCTCTAATATGGTTTTTTCGAAAAATAATTTAAAAAACAGGTTAGAGGAAAATTCCTCCGACCTGCATGTATTGTATTGATTATTTTGCTGTGACGCCCCCATCGACCGGAAGCTCGATTCCCGTGATGTGGTTTGCCTCATCCGACGCGAGGAAGAGGACGGCCGTCGCCACTTCTTCAGCCCGACCGAGATTCGGCAACGCGATTTGATTCAAGAAATGTTGTTTATAGTCCGGATGCTCCATATGCGGCGCACTCATCGGTGTCACGATATAACCCGGATGGACCGAGTTGACCCGGATGTTGTGCTTGCCGTAATCGACGGCCGCCGCTTTCGTGAGCGACCGGACAGCTCCTTTCGAGGCTGTATAAGCACCAGCACCAGCCATGCCTGTGAGCGCCGAGATGGATGAGATGTTGACAATCGAACCGCCGCCGTTTTGCTCCATGAGCGGGATCGCATATTGCGTCCCGAGCATGACGCCATCGATATTGATGCGGTATGTTCGCGCCCAGTCTTCCTCCGTCTGGTCTAAGAATGGCTTCGCGAGCGCGATGCCCGCATTGTTGACGAGCACGTCGAGCTTGCCGCATACGGACTGGACTTCATTATAAATGTTTTCCCAATCGTTGCGTGACGTGACGTCGTGTTGAAGCGCGATCGCTTCTCCTCCGTTTGACCGGATCGTTTCTACGACGCGTGTCACCGCTTCAAGATTGATGTCTGTCGCGACGACGGTCGCCCCTTCTCGAGCGAACAGCTTGGCCGTCTCTTCACCCATGCCACTGCCTGCCCCCGTAATGACCGCTACTTTCCCCGTTAACCGCATAATCCCAGCTCCATTTCTTTAAATATGATAGTCTAACTATCATTATAGTAGTCGATGCACATTCGATTCTCAACGAAACTGCCTCGACACGGTATAATAACGAGATACAAAGAGGTGATTTCATGAGTAAACGACAACAAAATAGAGAAGAACGTTTGAATCGCATCATCGAGCAAGCCGAGGTCCTCTTCTTGCAAGACGGATTTGAACGGGTGCAGATGCAGGATATCGCGGACGCGTCCGAGCTCGGGGTCGCGACGCTATTCCGTTACTTTCCGAAAAAAGACCAATTGATCGTCGCTGCGGCCGTTCGCAATTTGGCACCGACGCTCGATGCGTTCAAAGAACTGACGAACCGACCGGGAGATGCCTACTCGCGACTCGAGGCGATTCTCGACTATCTGCTCGACCAACAAGTGAAACGGACGAGCCACTCTCGTTTCCGCGAAGCGTTCGAAAGCTACGCCTCGTTCGTCGCAAGCCCCCTCCCTGGGATTGACGACTATATCGAGTTGCAGCGCGAGATCATGAAGACGCTCGAACCGCTCATCGAGGACGGGAAGACGGACGGCTCGCTGCGGAGCGACCTTGACGTGAAAGCGACCGTCGTCACCATCATCAACGCGTTCGGGACGTTTGGTAACAATATCATTTTGAAGTCTCACATTAGTTATTTAGAGGACGACATCGAGCCCCTCATCCAACAGCGGGTGTTGCGTGAGATGCTCTTGTCGTATGTACGCCCATAATAAAAGCCCCTTCGCGTGAAGGGGCTTTATTCGTGCAGCTCGAGCGGCAGACCGTCCGGGTCGAAGAAGAACGTCATCTTCTCACCCGTGAACGTATCATACCGGATCGGTTCCGATTTTATACCGTGCGTATTCAGTTCGGCGACGACCGCTTCGATGTCGTCGACTTTGAAGGCGAGATGGCGGAGCCCGCACGCTTCCGGGAAGCTCAGCCGTTTCGGACTGTCCGGTTTGATGAACAGCTCGAGCTCGTACGCACCGAGCCGCAGGTCGATCTTGTGGTCGCCTTTGTCCGGACGATGATGCTCGCGGATGACATCGAACCCGAGAATGTCGATGTAGAACCGCTTCGCCTCGTCATAGTTCGAGGCGATAATCGCCACGTGATGGATGGTATGTAATTGCATCATAATCCCCCATATACAAAAAAATGAGCACCTCTCACTAGAGGTGCTCTCGAAAAGTCTACCGCGTCGAACCACGCTCCACAACGTGCTCCCGAAGGAATGTCCGCCGTCTTACATAGACCAGCTCATCGCATGTACTCAACTATAGGCGAATCTTGGCCGTGCGTCAATCTTTTGTTTGAATCGGGTTGACATCTTCCTAAAAATTAGGATAATCAATAGTGTTAGCACTCTTGATATTAGAGTGCCAAAATAGAACAAATTAAAGGAGAACGATCATGACAAAGAAACAGTTTCAAGCCGAATCGAAACGAATTTTAGAGTTGATGGTCCACTCAATCTATACGCATAAGGACATCTTCCTCCGCGAGCTCATCTCGAATGCGAGTGACGCCATCGACAAGATGTATTACCGGGCCCTGTCGGATGAAGCAATCGACTTCAACAAGGACGACTACTTCATTAAAGTCGAGCTCGACAAAGACGCCCGCACGATCACCATCCGCGACACCGGAATCGGGATGACGGCCGACGAGCTCGAATCGAACCTCGGGATTATCGCCAAGAGCGGCTCGCTCGCGATGAAGCAGGCGACGAAGATGGAAGAAGACCATAGCCTTATCGGCCAGTTCGGTGTCGGGTTCTACTCGGCGTTCATGGTCGCTGACCGCGTGACGGTGCGCACCCGCTCAGTCGACAGTGAGCAAGGTTACTTGTGGGAATCGGAAGGTACGGATGGCTATACGATTGAGCCGACAGACAAGGCCGATATCGGGACCGAGATCACGTTACATCTAAAAGATGACACAGACGACGAGACGTACTCGACGTTCCTTGAAGAGTACGAGATTCGTTCGCTCATCAAGAAGCATTCGGACTTCATCCGTTACCCGATCAAACTCGACGTGACGAAGCACCGCCAAAAAGAGGATTCAGACGAGTATGAGGACTATGTCGAAGAAGAGACCGTCAACAGCATGGTACCGATTTGGCGCAAGCGGAAGAGCGAGCTCTCGGACGAGGACTATAAGGCGTTCTATCATGAGAAGCGCTACGGCTATGACGAACCGCTCAAGCACCTTCACTTGAACGTCGACGGTTCGATCCGGTATCAGTCGATTCTCTACATCCCATCGACGGTCCCGTTCGACTATTACACGAAAGAGTTCGAGAAAGGGCTTGAGCTGTACTCGAACGGCGTTTTGATTATGGAAAAATCACCTGACCTGCTCCCGGACTACTTCGGTTTCGTCAAAGGGATGGTCGACTCGGAAGACCTGTCGCTCAACATTTCCCGGGAGATGTTGCAGCAGGACCGTCAGTTGCGTGTCATCGCCAAGAACGTGAAATCAAAAATCAAAGGCATGCTCGAGAAGATGCTCCAAAACGAGCGCCAAGACTACGAGACATTTTATGAAGCGTTCGGCCGCCAACTCAAGTTCGGCGTCTACGACCAGTTCGGCGCCGCCAAGGACGAGTTGAAAGACTTGCTCCTGTTCCACTCGTCGAACGAGAAGAAGCTCGTCACGCTCAAAGAGTATGTCGCGCGCATGAAAGACGACCAGAAGTACATCTATTATGCGACGGGTGAATCGATTCATCGCATCGACCTCTTGCCACAGGCGGAACGCTTGAAAGAAGAAGGGTTCGAGATCCTCTACTTCACGGAAGAAATCGACGAGTTCGCCATCAAGATGCTCCAGTCATATGACGACAAGGAGTTCAAGTCGATCGCGAGCGGTGACCTCGGTCTCGATGATGAGGCGGCCAACTCGCTCAACGAGGACAACAAGGACTTGTTCGCCTTCATGAAACAAGAACTCGGGGATCGCGTCAAAGAAGTGCGCGCGTCGACACGCCTCAAGTCACATCCGGTCTGCTTGACGGTCGCAGGTGACGTCTCGATCGAGATGGAGAAGATTATGAACGCGATGCCGAACGGCGGCGGCATGAAAGCCGAGAAAGTGCTCGAAGTGAACGCCGACCATGCCATCTTCCAGACGCTCCAGCGTGTTTACAAGGAAGACGAGGCGAAAGCAAAACAATATACCGATTTGCTCTATCAGCAAGCGCTCCTCATCGAAGGGTTACCGATTGAAGATCCGGTCGCCTATTCGAACGCGGTGTGTGCGTTGATGGCAGAATGAGTGAAAGGCAGAGGGCGACCTCTGTCTTTCACTCATTAAAGTTGATATGAAAAAATCTCTAGTCACGATTTTTCCCGTCGCGACTAGAGATTTTTTATTTGAAGTTATTATACGTACCTAACAGCTGCATCTGAATCGCTTCCTGCAAAATACCTTTATCATCCTCTTGCTCATGAACCTCTGCGATTCGATGGCTCATCCGCTCAATCAATCCGACGACGAGGGCATTCCCCATCGTGAAGTAACGTTTGCGGTCCGTCATCGTACCCGTCCATCCGTAAGGGAATCCGTTTAGTCCCTCGCACTCTTCGGGACGAAGATAACGGAGTCGTTTCGTCTGTGGATCTTCGATGACATGGCTCGAGCGGTTGCACGTGCCTTCGCTCGTCAACATCGTACGGCCTGGAAGGTCAAGCGAGTCCGGATACGACATACCACCCTCTGCGTACACATACACGTGACCACTTGCCGAGGTCCGCTCGATTTTCTTCGGCCCTTTCAAGTAAGCCAACTCTTCCTGCTCGTTTCGACCTGACTTTTTAATCGTCTCGGTGTCCAAATAATACTGCTCTGGTGCAGGGCCGAACTGCTCATAGACTTCTTGGACCACTTCACCGAGCGTCTTCGGCACTTCTCGTTTCGGTAATGTTTCAATCGTTGTCACCTTGTCGCCCGACATGATTCCCGCATTGCGGTATGTGGCTGAGAACGTATCGGAAATCTCAACGATGTCTTTCGGCAGTTCGAACTGTGAGCCTGGATGTTTCTCGCTCGTTAGTTCATGGACAGGGAATGCCGGTGCGAAGAATCCTGACTCGAGCAACCACTCCTCAGGGTTTGCCTGTTGAGCACGTGCCGAATGATTCAGGTCGGTGCGGGTCGCGAAGATGAAGATGCGACGACGGCGTTGCGCGAACCCATAGTCAGCCGCATTGATGACACGCCATTCGACCGTATAGCCTTGGTCGGCGAACGCACGTAACATGACACTGAAGTCACGTCCCCGTTGTTTGGCAGGCGATTTCATGAGTCGATCAACGTTCTCAAGCAACACGTAAGGCGGTTTCTCCTGCTCGATGATGTTCATGATTTCCCAGAACAAGACGCCCTTCTTCCCTTGGATCCCTTGCTCGTTTTTGAGGCTGCGTGAGACGCTATAGTCCTGGCAAGGGAAACCACCGACCAACAAGTGGTGCGGGCCCGCCTCCATCCACGAGAGGGCGATGTCTTCATTCGAATGTATCCCGCGGTCTTTGAACCGTTCGGCGTAGCAATCGAAGGCCGGTTGACTCTTCGTCGCCGGTTCCCATTGATTGCCCCAAACTACATCGAATTTGTCCGATGTAGGCTCGGCATTCACGTCTTTAATTCCTTCAAGTGCGATGCGGAAACCTCCTACACCAGCAAATAACTCAACTACTTTAATCAATGGGAACACCCTTTCGCATTTTCTATCTTAAATTTAATTCATTTACAGTATTTTCTCAATGAAAACAGTTTACCACCTATATAAAAAAGGATCAAGCCCTGGTTAATTAATTCTCGAAAATCACTTTTGATCTATAGTAAACTGTTAATCATAACCATTAAATGGAGGGATATTGTTGTTAAAATTTAATTCAATCGACGAACTTTTAAATAAGACAAGTGAAATTGTAGGTAAGACCTTCAAAGAACTCGATTCAAATAATTATTTTGATAAATCTTCCAATGATAAGGGGATTCTCGGCAAAATTGTAGAGACCGGATTCTATGGATATCCAAACAACAATAGGGCAGAAGCAGATTTCGATGAATTAGGGGTCGAATTAAAAGTTTCTGGGTTTACTGTGACTAAAAAGGGACTTTGGTCAGCCAAAGAACGGATTTCACTTTCCCAAATCAATTTCAACAAAATCGTAGACCAAGAATTTCAATATAGCTCTTTGATTTCAAAGAACCGAAAAATTTTGTTCATCTGGTATGAGTTTGTGAAGGGCGGAGACCCTAAAGATTTCGTAATCCGTGATTACCAATTATACGATATGACGGCAATTGAACCTGTAATTGAAAAGGACTACCTCATCATCCAAGATTTCGTACGGAAAGGACTCGCCCATAATCTATCCGAGGGAAATAGTGTTATTTTGGGGGCGGCGACTAAAGGGGCTTCTGGACAAACACAAATTCAGCCTTATTCGCCCATCAAGGCCAAAACGAGAGCCTTTTCCATTAAAAACTCATTTATAAAAGGTGTGTTGAAAGAACATCGCGCCAACTATGAGTTGATTCTTCCAAAAGAACTTACACCAGAAGAGTGGCTATGGAATCGACTCAAAAAGTTTAAAGGGATGACTCAAATCAATATCCTTAAAACTGTTGATGCTCATTCCGTAAAAGATACTATCCCAAAAGGTATAGGTGGAATGATACAAAAACGTACAATTGGTGATGAAGAGGATCTCGAAAAAGTAGAACTCTTTAACAAATTGACATATAGAATCAAAAGCATTCCAATCAATCCAAATTACTACCCCCTGGAAAAGGCAACTTTTAAAACACTTCATAAAGAGGAGTTTCAAGATGAGTGGGATTCTTCTGACTGGAAATTATTTTTTGAAGAGAGTACCTTTTTTTACGTTGGTTATCTAGGAGAAGATAAATCAATAAAAAACGGACACAGAAAATTAGAATGCCTATTCAAAGTCACATTTACTCCTGAGGAGATTGAAAGTTTCGAAAAAACATATAAACAAATTCAATTTGCAATTGCCACAAATGATATCTCGTCCTTACCTACCGCAACCAGATGTCCTAACTCTCCCCTTGTTATTTCTACAAAGGGTGGAAAAGGCGATTCTTGTTATGAAACATTTATGAGCGGTGGTAGAAAAACCTGCTTTATGTTCAATAAAGATTTCTTATTCAAAAAGTTTCAGCAATCGATGATGAACTAGTCTCGAACACGTTAAATTGATGATTTATTAAAGTTATCGGGAATACTCTCTTTAATGGATTAAGGAGGAGAGGGTATGGCCAAAAATGTACCGAAAGCATCGAGTCCAGCCGTCTTCAAGACGATGAGCGGCAATCGCGGCAAGGACACGAGGATGGAAGTAAAGGTCCGAAAAGCACTTTGGGCTGCCGGATATCGATATCGGAAGAACAATCGGAAGCTGTATGGAACACCGGACATCTCGTTTCCGAGACTCCGTGTCGTCGTTTTCTTGGACTCTTGCTATTGGCATGGCTGCCCCCTTCACTTCAAACTTCCGAAGACGAATGCCGAGTTCTGGCGTCAGAAAATCGGTCGCAACATCGAGCGGGACGCCGACGTCACACGACACTATGTCGAAGAAGGATGGGTCATCCTCCGGTTCTGGGAGCATCAGGTCAATGAAGATTTCGATCACGTGATTTATACCATCACCCATTTCGTAGACATGGCCAAAAACAACCGTCACGTCCGGAGCGGTTGATCAGCTGTCACCTTTCAATCCAAGTCTTCATCAAACAATGGCTCATCATAAGTTTCTGTTGCATCATCGACAATCTGGTTCGTGTAGAATCCTTCTACACGGCCTCTTTTTTTGCCCTTTTCATTAAAATGCTCGACAATCCTGAACGTGTCGGGTGCTTCAAGCCCGATGATGACGATTGGTACGGTCAACTGAGTGTTCAACGGCTTCAAATGGTGGACATATTTCTCATATGTACCGATGGCGTTATCGAAATTTCCGGCCCGCTGAAGTCTTTGGGTCGCACAAATAATCACACCAATCCGTGTTTGGATGGCCTTCTCGACATGATTCAATTCGCTCGCAATGACCGGTTTCAACAGATTCCACGCAATCGTTCCCGAATGGTTGAAACCTACTTCCAGCGAGATATTCTCTTTTGCAAAATCGAGACGCCACACATTCTCTGAATAGTCACGGTCTTGGAAGATTGGACTTTCGCTGGCCCATCCTCTCTTTGAAAACTCTGATTTGAATAAATCATTCAAGGTCGAGGACAGACTTTTATTCTTGTCCGCATACTTCTCTTCGAATTTTTGAATGATGTCATCATCACTTATAGAATGTATGATGTCATGAATTTCTCTCCAAATCTCTGTGAACTCCTCATCATTTTTAAGTATTGTCTCCCCGAAGCGATGTGAATGGATTCGATAGTTCAACTGTCTCACCCTTTCATATGTAATTGATAATGATGTACTTCGTGACGAGAATAATCGACTTTCCTTCACTCGATTCAAACTCTCGCCACTCCTAATCACTTTATCAGGATACAGGATTGAAAACAAAAACACATTTATTTTGTAATCGCTTTCTTTCCTTTCATCAAGCGTTTTATCCATTTAACGTTGATATATCAACATTTTACCAGACATGCAAACGCCTTGACATTTTTAGCAGGTTATATGAAGTTAGTATTACATTATAATTATTCTAGTAGAGACAAAAGTCCACTAGAGTAAAAAACCAAGGAGGACATATCCCATGTCATTAATCGGCAAAGAAATCTTACCTTTCAAAGCACAAGCATTCCAAACAGGTGAATTCCTCGAAGTATCGGACAACGACTTCAAAGGTCAATGGAGCGTCGTTTGCTTCTACCCAGCTGACTTCACATTCGTTTGCCCAACTGAACTTGAAGATCTTCAAAACGAATACGCAACACTCAAAAACCTCGGTGTCGAAGTGTACTCAGTATCGACTGACACACACTTCACGCACAAAGCATGGCACGAAACATCAGAGAAAATCGGCAAAATCGAGTACATCATGATTGGTGACCCATCACACACAATCTCACGTAACTTCGACGTCTTGAACGAAGAAGATGGCCTTGCTGACCGCGGTACGTTCATCATCGACCCAGACGGCGTCATCCAAACTGTTGAAATCAACGCAGGCGGCATCGGCCGTGACGCGAGCACGCTCGTCAACAAAGTCAAAGCGGCACAATACGTCCGCAACAACCCAGGCGAAGTTTGCCCGGCGAAATGGGAAGAAGGTTCTGCAACACTTCGCCCGAGCCTCGACCTCGTCGGCAAGTTGTGAGGAGCGGATTACATGTTAGAAGCAGATATTAAACAACAGTTGGACCAATATCTCCAGCTCATGGAGGGCGACGTCGTCCTCCGTGTCAGCGCTGGAGACGACGCGATCTCTAAAGAGATGCTCGACCTCGTGAACGAACTCGCGAGCATGTCGTCACGCATCTCGGTCGAGAACGTCACGCTCGAACGCACACCGAGCTTCAGCGTTAACCGTCCGTCTGAAGAGACAGGAATCGTCTTCGCAGGAATCCCGCTCGGTCACGAGTTCACGTCACTCGTCCTCGCGTTGCTCCAAGTGAGCGGCCGGGCGCCGAAAGTGGACGCGGATGCGATTAAACAGATTCAAAACATTCAAGGTACGTACCACTTTGAATCGTATATCAGCCTCAGTTGCCACAACTGCCCGGACGTCGTCCAAGCACTTAACGTCATGAGCGTGCTCAACCCGAACATCTCACATACGATGATTGATGGTGGTGCGTTCAAGGCAGAAGTGGAAGCGAAAGAGATTATGGCTGTCCCGACTGTCTTCTTGAACGGTGAGGCGTTCGGCAACGGACGCATGTCACTTGAAGAGATTTTGGCGAAACTCGGCACTGGCCCTGACGCTTCGGCATTTGACAACAAAGACCCGTATGACGTCCTCGTCATCGGTGGCGGCCCAGCTGGTGCGAGCGCAGCGGTTTACGCAGCTCGTAAAGGCATCCGGACCGGCATCGTCGCAGAACGCTTCGGTGGTCAAGTGATGGACACGATGGGGATCGAAAACTTCATCGGCACGTCTTACACAGAAGGCCCGAAACTCGTCGCGAGCTTGGAAGAGCATGTGAAAGAGTACGGCATCGACGTCATGAACCTCCAGCGCGCGAAGCGTCTTGAGAAAACTGACCTCGTCGAAGTCGAACTTGAGAACGGTGCTGTCTTGAAGAGTAAGAGTGTCATCCTGTCGACTGGTGCACGCTGGCGCAACGTCAACGTCCCAGGTGAAGCCGAGTTCAAAAACAAAGGTGTCGCCTACTGCCCGCACTGTGATGGCCCTCTCTTCGAAGGCAAGCGCGTCGCGGTCATCGGTGGCGGTAACTCCGGGATTGAAGCAGCGATCGACCTCGCTGGAATCGTCAAACACGTGACGGTGCTCGAGTTCGCTGCCGAACTCAAGGCCGACCAAGTGCTTCAAGACCGTCTACACAGCCTCCCGAACGTGACCGTCGTCACGAACGCGCAGACGACAGAAATCACGGGTACGGACAAAGTGAACGGCATCTCGTACTTGTCACGTGAGACGAACGAGACGCATCACGTCGAACTCGAAGGCGTCTTCGTCCAAATCGGCCTCGTCCCGAACACGGACTGGCTCGACTCGGTCGAACGCAACAACTTCGGTGAGATCGTCGTCGACCGTCACGGCGCGACGAACGTTCCAGGTGTGTTCGCAGCAGGCGACTGCACGAACAGCGCCTACAAACAAATCATCATCTCGATGGGTTCTGGTGCGACTGCCGCACTCGGTGCTTTCGATTATATGATTCGCAACTAAACAGGAAACGCGTCCTCACATTGGAGGACGCGTTTTTATGATTTCTCCGGAATCTGGTAGAAACAAGACGCGGTCCCCAGAATCGATTTCAAATAAATAGACACGGTTCGGCTGGAACGGATTCCAGCCCTCGTTCACTACCCCGACAGCTTCCACATAGTTCACGTTCTCATGTACTTGTTGTAGGCGATGCTCCGCTTCATCGACCGAATAATTCGGCAACCCCAAATAGATGGCTCCCGCAATCAACAGTGAGATAAAGCCCCCTCGTCGAATCCGATGATGTTGCTCCACCTGTTTCATGCCAATCAATGTCACGACAATCATGCTGATCGCCATTCCGAACGCCGCCGAATTCCCATACCAAGCTTCATTGACGAACATCATTCCTCCAATCGTCAAGATCCCGAGCATCCACCACCACTTCATCCCCATCACCTCTCTCCAATTATCCCAAAAACAGGAAACGATTCAACATCTTTATCATATGATTAACTACATTGATGTATGATAACTTATAGTGTATTATATACAGTATAAAAATGAACGAATGAAGGAGGCGAAAAAATGTCTGATGTAAAAGCCTCGTTGGTGACGGAGTTGCGGCGCGGTACATTGACAATTGCGGTGCTCAGTCAGTTAAAAACGCCACAGTATGGTTACTCTCTCGTCCAGGCGTTGCTTAATGCCGATATCAACATTGATCAAAGTACGCTCTACCCGCTCTTGCGCCGACTTGAGAAACAAGGACTCGTCACAAGCTCCTGGGACACAACGGAAAGCCGACCTCGCAAGTACTATGTGCTCAGTTCGGATGGAATGGATCTTTTAAATGAGTTGTACGTGGAATGGATGAATATGTCAAAGACATTAACCCGTTTAATCGAAGGAGGAAATAATCATGAATCTTCGTGATGTGTATATCGATGAAGTCACTTCTCGAATCCCTGAGTCAATGCGGCAAGATGTCGCACTGGAATTGGAGTCGACCATCGATGACATGACTGGGAGTGACCCGTCTGAAACTACTTTGTTTGAAGCGTTGCGCCAACTCGGAGATCCCCATGTTCTCGCCGCTCGTTATGCGAATCGACCACTCTATCTCATCGGACCAGCTCTCTTCACACAGTACGTAAACATCATCAAAACCGTCTTACCGATTGCCGTCACAGTCGCCACGATTCTCTCAATCATCGGTTATTTGACCACCCCGATTGACGACACGTCTTGGAGTCAATTCTTGATTCAAGCATTCCTTCAAACCGGGGCTGCCATCTTCAACGTCGTCGTCCAAACGCTATTCTGGATCACCCTCACATTTTTCGTCATCGAACGTGCTGTACCTGAAGGCGAAATTCCCTTCTCTAATTGGAAGCCTGAACAACTAAAAAAAGTGAAGCCTCGTTCGACCACGATTTCTCTTGGTTCTATCTTATTTGACGTTGTCGTCACGGTGCTAATGGTCGTATTGTACGTGAACGCCGAACAATTGATTCGCGTCGTCACGGATGGCGAATCCTATCCGCTGTTAAACTCGTCTGTCTTGAATCAATTTTTCCCATTTGTCATTGCTTTGGCCGTTTTCGGAATCGCAATCGCCATTTATAAATGGACGGTTCGACATTGGACGAAGCCGCTAGCCTTATGGAACGCCCTCTTCAATTTAGTTTGGATTGTCGTCACGGCAATCATTTTACTGCAACCTAATTTGATGTCATCTGATGCCCTCTCATTGATTGCTGAGCAAATCAATATCGACATCGAAATGATTAGTCGTTGGGGCGTATGGAGTATTCTGTTCACGGTAATCATCGTGTGTATCCTCGATTTAGCAGAGGGGTTGATCAAAGCGTTTCGTCGCTGACCTCACATTCAAACGTTTGATTCCCCGGGAAAGTGGAATATCGGACAAGAGAACAGATTTTGAACGAGGAGGAATTTTATGAACATCCCAACCATCAAACTACATGACGGCTACGAGATTCCGGCCATCGGACTAGGTACCGTTTATTTACGAGGCGAACCTGGTGTCGACGCCATCACATGCGCCATCCGCAACGGGTATCGCTTAATCGACTCAGCGATTCGTTATGACAATGAAGGTGCCGTCGGCGAAGCCGTCCGCCAATCTGGCATCCCGCGGGATCAGCTGTTCTTGACGTCGAAGCTGCGGGCTCAATATTTTAATTATGACGATGCACTCGAGATGATCCGCGAGTCGCTCTACCGGGCGAACCTCGACTATTGGGATTTGTTCCTGTTGCACTGGCCGAACCCGAAACAAGACAAATACGTCGAGGCGTGGCGCGCGCTCATCCAAGCGAAAGAGAACGGATGGATCCGCTCAATCGGCGTCTCGAACTTCATGCCCGAGCACCTCGACCGTTTGATCCAGGAGACGGGTGAGACACCGGTCATTAACCAAATCGAGATGCACCCGTACTTCTCGCAAGTCGAGCAACGTCAGGCCGACAAAGAACGAGGAATCATCACCGAGGCGTGGAGCCCGTTGAGCCGAGCCCGTACCGTCACGCATGACGAGACGATCGCCGAGCTGGCAAGGCAGAAAGGCAAGACCGTATCCCAAGTCATTCTGCGTTGGCACGTCCAACTCGGTGTCATCCCGCTCCCGCGTTCGTCGAGCGAGTTGCACCAAAAAGAGAATCTCGACGTCTTCAACTTCGAATTGACCGAGGACGAGATGGCGACGCTTAACGGCCTGACGAAACCGGACGGCCGCATCGATAATCAAGACCCGAGAGAGTACGAGGAGTACTAAAAAAGATTGAGCCGCCTGGGCTCAATCTTTTTCGTTAAAACGCCGGAATCGCTGTTTCGTCGTAGTTCTCTTCCAAAAACGCACGGACTTCGTCGCTCGTGAGCGCTTCGCCGAGTTTCTGAATCGCTTCTTCATCTTTGTTGTCTTCACGGGCCACGAGCGTGATGGCGAAGTCGTTCTCGACACCTTCCGTCAAGAGGGCATCGCTCTTCGGCGTCAAGCCGAGTGGCGCCGCGTAAGCTGGCGTCATGAGGACCGCATCGACGTCATCATACGCACGCGCGAGCATGAGCAAATCGACTTCCTCGAACTTGAGGTTCTTCGGGTTCTCGGTGATATCGGCTTGCGTGTAATACGAACCGTTCTTCTCACCGAGCTTGATCACATCGTGTTGCGCGAGCAATGAGAGCGAGCGGTCGATGTTCGAGACGTCATTGGCGATGGCGATTGTCGCGCCTTCCGGGATGTCGTCCATGTTGTCATACTCTTTCGAGTAGACTCCGTAGTTGGCGAAGTAAATCGGTTCAATCGGGACGAGGTTCGCGTCATTGCTGCGGTTGAACTCTTCCATGTACGGGACGTGTTGGAAGAAGTTCGCATCGACTTCTTTCGCCGCGAGCGCCGTGTTCGGTTGGACGTTGTCACCGAGGACGACGATTTCGAGCTCGATGTTGTCTTCGGCGAGTTGTTCTTTCGCGATTTCAAGCATATCCGTCATCGGTGGGATGAGCGATGCGACTTTGAGCGTCTGCGGCTCGTTTGACGGGGCTTCCGTCGTGTTCGTTTCGGTATCGTTCCCGCACGCCGCGAGGACGAGTGTGAGTGAGGCGAAAAGCGCCATTAATTTTTTCATAAGTTCTCCTTCTTTCTGTAGATGATTAGCGTTTGTCAATGAGCCGGGCCACCGTCGTACCGGTGAACTGAATCATCTGGACGAAGACGAGCATGATCAAAATCATGTACATCATCAGCTCTGTCTTGAACTGTTGATAACCATAGCGGATGGCAAAGTCGCCGATGCCACCGCCCCCGACCACCCCCATGATGGTCGAGTACGAGATGAAGCTGATAATCGACGTCGTCAGTCCGAGGACGAGACCAGAACGGGCCTCGACGTATAGGAACTTGAAGATGACGTCTTTGATGGACGCCCCCATCGACACGGCCGCTTCGACGACGCCACGTGGTACGTCAAGGAGTGACTGCTCGACGAGTCGCGAGTAATGGGCGATGGCGATGATGGCGAGCGGCACGGTTGCCGCTGCCGTCCCGATGGCCGTTCCGATGATGAGCCGCGTAAATGGAATCAAAAACACGACGAGTAACAGGAACGGGAACGAGCGGACGATATTGACGACCAGGTTGAGCACGGAGAAGACGGCCCGATTCTCGAGCAACTGCCCTTTCCGTGACAAATAGAGCCACGTCCCGAGCGGCAGACCGAGCAGGACGGCCGCGAGAATCGAGACGCCGACCATGATGAACGTCTCGCCGATCGATTGCCAAATCTCGGTCTGATATTGCAGGAGAACCTCAGGCATGTGGTCCACCTGCCTTTTTCAGTTGGTCGACGAACCAGGACGGATTGTCGTCGATGTCTGCGACCCCGCTCGGCATGACGTCAATCGTCTCATACACCGAACCGTCCGTCATGACGGTCACGCGGTCGCACACTTGTTTGATGACGTCCATCTCGTGCGTCACGATGACGATGGTGACGCCGAGCCGCTCGTTAATCGACTTCAACACGCCGAGCACTTCGGCCGTCGTGTTCGGGTCGAGCGACGACGTAGGCTCATCACACAATAAGACGTGCGGTTCGTTCGCGAGCGCCCGCGCGATGGCGACGCGCTGTTTCTGCCCGCCGCTTAACTGCGCCGGATACTTGTCTTTAAACGACTCGAGCCCGACGAAACGAAGGCACTCGAGCACCCGGGCCTCATGCGTCGCGCGCGGCCGGCCGGCCAGTTTCAGCGACGCGGCCACGTTGTCATAGACGGTCTTGTTCGCGACGAGATTGAACTGTTGGAAAATCATGCCGATGACGTGACGCTTTTCGCGTAGCTGTCGACTCGATAGGCTCGTCAACTCGTCGCCATCGACCGTGACTTGCCCGGTATCCGGTGTCTCGAGCAGGTTCATCAGCCGGAGCAGCGTCGATTTGCCGGCCCCGCTCGCGCCGATGATGCCGTAGACCTCACCCCGTTCGATATGAAGCGAGACGTCACGGACGGCTGCGTCGCGGCCGAACTGTTTGCTGACATTCGTTAACGTAATCATAGACGGTTCCTTTCTCTCATGGGAAAACTAGGTCAACCTCGTACCTTATTTTAGCGAACTAAAGCAAACTTGTCAGGTGAGGTGCTTCACAAAAAAGAACCGCACAGTGGCGGTTCACGTCAGCGGATGCTGTTTGAAATGGTCGGCGATATGACGTCGCATCGATTCACGGTTCTCGGCGAAGATGCGATGCCGATGCCCGTTCCCTCCCGATGGATGAGGAAATCCACTCACGACGCGTTCCGGCGCGATGATACCTTTGTCGACGAGCGTCTCGACGGCCCGACGCACGTTAATCCCCATCGGCAAGATAAGCGCGTCTTCAAGGACACCCATCTCATCGGCGAAACCACCCTCGACGTAAGATTGGAACAAAGCCGTCCTCAAGATATCCGGACTCGACCCGTTATAGTTCTTCCCTTTATAGAAGACCGGATACGGCAATACCGCCGTGTTCTGCACGAGATGGTTCGCCTCGCCGAACAAGTCGAGCGTCGTCGGGATGCCCAGGTGGTGATGCAAGTCCAAGTCGTCGAGCATCGTCACGAGATTCTTTCGGATTGGTCCCGAGAAGCTGCCCCGCTGTTTGACGGCTCGGAGCGCTTCTTCATCGGGCGCGTCCGCCAAATCACGAATCGCCTCGAACGATTGCCGCATTTGATACAGTCCCGGCGTGATTCCGGCGATGACGACTTTAGCATTCGGATTGATGTATTCGAACGGCGCGTAATAAATCGTGAGTTGTTTGTTCGGGTCCTCCTCGAGTAAGAACGGTTCACTCTTCAGTGTCGTCTCCTCCAAATCGGGTAGCTCAAGAATATGTTGTTTATAACTTTGAAATAAATCGGTACGTGTCGGCATGCAAGTCCCTCCTCTGTTTTGCTGTTCCCTAAATCGCTAAATCTTATTGGATGATGCTGAACTCGTCTCGCGCATTGACGCGACACATCCGCTTTTGTATAGTTAGGAACGACAAAAACGAATAGGAGTGACCAATTTGACTCCAACAGAACCGACGACACGACTCCTCGATCTCCTCAGTGAGCGACATGACCAAATTCGCCGCATCAGCGAGCGGGCTTGGAACGAGCAACACGATATCTATATCTCCAACTCCGAATGGTACGTGCTCGCCCGGATTTATCAAACGAAACCGACCATCGCCGAAGTGACGCGCAACGTCCACATCTCCCGTCAAGCAATCCATAAGCTCATCAAGAACTTGAAAGCGAAAGAACTCGTCACGGTGACCGATCACCCGACGAGTCGAAAAGATAAATGTATCGAGCTGACCGAGCTCGGGGTCCGTTGCTACGAACAGAACGAGGCACTGAAGGCCGAACTCGAACAAAAGATAGCCGATTCACTCGGGGACGACGCGTTCCAACAACTGAAAACGTTGTTGAAAGCCGACTGGAATCTGTAATCTCTCCTAACGATTGGGAGGGATTTTTTTATGTCATATCTCACCTCAAATGTCAACCGAGTTGACATTTCGTGTCATGAACTACTATACTTGATGAAAGGAAGAGGTGATCGATTTGTTCAAAACTGGTGATTTAATCATCTATTCGACCCACGGAGTTTGCCGCATTGACGACATTTCCGACATGACGGTCGCGGGTGAGACGAAGTCGTACTACACGCTCCATCCCATCAATAACGCACAGAAGTTGCAAATCAGTATCCCCGTCGATAGTGATAAAGTGATGATGTTGACGCTCCTTGAAGCGAAAGAAGCAAAAGAGATCCTCGAATCGTTCCGCTCGCCGGGTGTCGAATGGAACCCCCATCCGAACAACCGCAATCGCGAATTCTTGAACGTCGTGCACTCGGGTAACCGTCACGAAATTGCTCAAGTCATCAACACGCTTGCTCGCCGCCAAAGCGAAGCGCTCTTGTTGAACAAAAAGTTATATGAACAGGACCGTAAGATTCTAGAGAACGCTAAAACGATCCTCGTGAAAGAACTTTCGCTCGCGCTTGAATTATCGGAAGAAATCATCGATCAACAAATTGCTGCTTATTTGAGCGAAGAACCTGTCGCCACTACTTGATTGGCCCCTTCCGTGCGAAGAGGTCTTTTTTTATGCAAAAATCGAAAAGAAAAAGCGAGAATATGAACATATTCTCGCCTGTACATCGTTCAAATGTGGACGACGCCTTTCTCTTTCAAGCCGAGCGCCATCGCTGTCGATTCGTGAATCGTTTTGAACAGTTCCGGATGATCCGAGAGCGAGAGGCCGTAAGATGGCACCATCTCTTTGATTTTGTCTTCCCATTCCGGCATCCGGTTCGGGAAGCACTGCTCGAGCACTTTCAACATGACGTGGACCGCTGTCGATGCTCCCGGTGACGCACCGAGCAACGCTGCGACCGATCCGTCTTCGGCGCTGACGACTTCCGTCCCGAACTGAAGCGTGCCTTTGCCGTCCGGTGTGTCTTTGATGACTTGGACACGTTGGCCGGCGACGACAATTTCCCAATCCTCGTTCTTCGCGGTCGGAATGAACTCGCGGAGCTCGTCCATCCGTTTGTTATGCGACAAGAGCACCTGTTCAATCAAATATTTCGTGAGCGGCATCTCTTTCGCCCCGGCCGCAAGCATCGTCACGACGTTGTACGGTTTGACCGATTGGATGAGGTCGAGGTTCGAGCCCGTCTTCAAGAACTTCGGCGTAAAGCCAGCGAACGGTCCGAACAACAACTCTTTGCGTCCTTCGATGAAGCGCGTGTCGAGGTGCGGCACCGACATCGGCGGCGCGCCGACTTTCGCTTTCCCGTATACTTTCGCATTGTGCTGTTCGATGACGTCACGGTTCTTGCAGACGAGGAACAGGCCGCTCACCGGGAAGCCGCCGATATGCTTCGACTCCGGGATGCCCGTCTTTTGAAGGAGCGGCAGACTGCCTCCACCGCCGCCGATAAACAGGAACGGCGCCGTGTGCGTCTCAATCGTGTTCGCCTCGATGTCTTTCACTTTCACTTCCCACAATCCGTTCGCCAGCCGTTTCACGTCCTCGACGCTATGCTTGTAATTGACCTCGACGCCTTGACCGGTCAAATGGTCAAACAGCATCCGTGTGAGCGCACCGAAGTTGACGTCGGTACCTGAATCGATTTTCGTCGCCGCGATCGGCTCATCGACGGAACGTCCTTCCATGACAATCGGCATCCAGTCACGGAGCTGTTCCGGGTCATCCGATAACACCATGCCTTCGAACAACGGATTTTTTGTGAGCGCTTCCAAACGTTTTTTCAAGAATTCGATATCTTTCTCACCTTGAACCATGCTCATATGTGGAATCGAACGGATGAACGCTTCCGGGTTTCGAATCAAGCCTTTATTGACGAGATGCGCCCAAAACTGACGCGAGATTTGGAACTGCTCGTTGACGTTGATCGCTTTCGAGATATCGAGCGTGCCATCCGGCTTCTCGGTCGTATAGTTCAACTCGCAGAGGGCGGCATGTCCCGTCCCGGCGTTGTTCCATTCGTTCGAACTCTCTTCCCCTGCACTTTCGAGCTTCTCAAACACTTTGACTTCCCACTCTGGTACGAGCTCTTTAAAGAGCGACCCGAGCGTCGCACTCATGATGCCTGCACCAATCAAAATGACGTCTGTTCTCTTTTGAACACTGCTCATGAAAACCCCATCCTTCTCCCCTGGATTTGTATATGAGACAATTCGGTAAATCCCCATTCGCCGACTCGCCCCGTTTATAATTGTTATATTGATTATAACGCTTTTGTGATGTTTGATAAGGGTTAAGTACGGATTTCATCTATGAAACTTTTGAAGGGAGGAATGTAATCCGTGAAGCGCGGCATCCGTTTTAACATCCCGAATACATATGGACGCTTTCTGACCGACATGTTAAGTCCCATCGATATCGCAGCTTACAGCTGGTTCGTCGGGGGTGAGGAATCGTATCGTGTTAAGAATGGCAATCTCGATCAACCGTTGTTTCCTGAAGCGACCGAGATGGATGGCGAAACATTTTCTGATTTGATTCATCAGGATGAGCACTATCTCATCTTCGTGAATGTAAAAGCCTTTTCGAAAGAACCGGTGAAAGACATTGAGACGTACGAGGCGTTTCGTGATAGCAATTGTGAGCTAACCCTGCTCATCGTCGACTCCACGTTCGTCGATATCTACTGCAAGGATGAGACTTTGCTTGAATCGTTTTATCAGCATGCTCTCGCGTGCGGATATGAGGACGTCGCCTATTTGACCGATGCCAACGATACGAGAACGAGTTTGACTGTCTGGTAAGCATTTAACCTTATAATGAAGGAGAATCTATTATGCCTACGTTCTATCTCATCCGCCATTGCTCCGCCGCCGGCCAAGAGCCGGAGGCGCCGCTCACCGAAGCCGGCGAACAGCAGGCACTCGCACTCGCTGACTTCTTTCAAGATGTTCCCGTCGACCGCATCATCTCGAGCGACTATACGCGAGCCATCGCCTCGATTGCACCGCTCGCCGCATCCAAGCAGCTGACCATCGAGACAGAGCCGAAGTTGCGCGAGCGTATCCTCTCGCTCGAACCGCGCGACGATTGGTTCGAGCTGCTCCGTCATTCGTTCACCGATGCCTCGTTTCGTCTGCCCGGTGCCGAGTCGGGGCAAGATGCGACGGACCGAATCCTAAGCGTCATCAATCATCTCAACGACGTAACCGGTGCGACCATCCTCGTGACGCATGGCAATCTGCTCGCGCTGCTGCTCCAACATGTGGATAACTGCTTCGATTTCGACACGTGGCGCACACTCAGCAATCCCGACGTTTATCGCCTCGACATTGTGGATAACTCTTGGTCTGTGAAACGCGTCTGGACTGTCCCTGCCTGTGGATAACGTTATCCACAGAAAAAGCCGTCTCGCAAATGAGACGGCTTTCGTTTTATTTTTCTACGAAGAACATGGAGATGGCTCCGAGCCCGACGTGCGTCCCGACCGAGACACCCATCTGCATGAGATAAATCTCACCTTTGAAGTCGGATTCAGCTTGAATCTTCAACTTCAAGTTCTCGGCAATCTTTTGATCCGATGTATAGCCGATGATGACGAAGTTCGTAATATCCTTGTCGCAGCGTTTGATGAACTCGTCCGTATAGTGCTTGAGCACTTTACGCGTCCCCCGTTCTTTGGCGACGATGGCACCTTTTCCGTTCTTCATGCTCATAATCGGCTTGACCATCAACAGCTTCCCGATGATGGCACTCGCGTTCGAGATTCGTCCGCTCTTAATCAAGTGGTCCAAATCATCAACCGACAAGAAGTGTTTCACTTTCATCTTATACGTCTCGTTGAACTCGACGAGCTCTTCGAACGTCGCCTCGGCTTCGCGCATCTGGGCACTCTTCATCAAGAGCCAACCGCTCCCGTGGCTCATTGAGCGTGAGTCGACGATATGAATCTTCACCGTCGAATCCGGATGCGCCTCTTCGAAGTATTCTTTTCCGAGCACGGCCGATTGATACGATCCGCTCGTCCCGCTCGACATACAGATACATAAAATCTCATCATGTCCGCTCTCGACGGACTCTTCCATCAGTTTCATAAATGTTGCTGGGCTCGGCATCCCCGTCGTCGGGAATTCCGGTAGCGCTTCCAACATTCCGTAAAACTCATCGGGCTGGATGTCGACGCGGTCCTCATACGATTTGTTGTCAATCGTGATGATCAGCGGCGCGACGCCGATGTCATATTTCGCTAAAATCTCATCAGATAAATCACAAGTTGAATCTGCCAATAATCTAATCATAGTACCCTCCAAAAATCGCTCCTGAGTGACGAGAATCGCCCTAGACCACTACGTCGATTCAGACGTCACGATAGGACTTCTCCATTGTATCAGATATGGAGGGGTAGATGTTTTTTTGCCAGGCTTGGATATGCGACTTTCTGTTCGTGTCGCAACAACCATTCCTTACGCCACAGTCCGCCCGCATAGCCCGTCAACGTCCCGTTCGATCCGATGACGCGATGACACGGAATGACAATGCTCAATCGGTTGCGTCCGTTGGCGCTACCGACGGCCCGCACGGCGCGATCCCGTCCGAGTTTCATGGCCAATTCGCGATAGGACGTCGTCTTGGCGTATGGAATGGTCGCCAGCTGCCGCCACACATCTTGCTGAAAAGGCGTGCCCTCGACTTCATACGGGAACGTGAACGATTGGCGGTGTCCGTTGAAGTACTCCTCGATTTCTCGGTGGCACGTTTTCAACACGTCCGGCGTCGTCTCATCTGGTTCAAAGCGAACATCATCGCGTTCGACGAACAAGATGGAGCGGATGGCCGTCTCAGTCCCGACGATCTCTAAAATTCCAATCGGACTCATATAGTCTAATCTATACGTCTTCATACAATGACCTCCATAGATAGAATGTGGCGTACGCTTGCCATCCGGCAAAGCGCTCCCCATACTGTCGCACTTCGTCTGCCGTCAATTTTTCACTTCGCCCGAGGTGATACTTCAACGCCTGATGCAGACCGGCGTCCGCGGCCGGGAACGCCGTCGGGTCTTGGAAACACTTCATTCGGACATATGCGGCCGTCCATTCCCCGACGCCGCGTAAGCTTAGCAACCGTTGATGGATCACGTCGGAAGACTCGCGGCACAACTGACGTTTCGACAATCGTCCGTCCGTCATTTCCCGGGCGATGCCGATGATATATTCCGCTTTCCGGATGCTGAACTGAAGCTGTCTCAGATCGCTCGGCTCAAGCAGCGCGATCGTCTCAGGGGTTGGGAAGGCCCAGTACGTTACACCGTCCACCTCCCGGGATGGTCCATACTGCTCGACGAACCGTCGTTTCAGCGTGTAAGCGAACGACAGCGTGATTTGTTGACCGATGACGGCCCACGTGAGCGCCTCGAACAAATCGGGGAAGCCGATCAGCCGAAGCCCCGCATACTCTCGGACGAGCGGTCGCAGGAGTTCATCCGCCTCAGCCTTTCGCACGAACGCCGCGACGTCTTGGTCGAGGTCGAACCAGTCGCGGACGAATCGCTCCACGTGTTCCTGTTCCGCGCTCGTGATGGTATCCTCGGGGAACACGATGCCGAGGCCTTGAGACGTCTCCGAGATGTCTCCTAGCAGCAAGCGGCCGTCCACATCGAACAGCTTGGAGACGGACGTTTCCCGAGCGACATGCATCACTTCATCGTCGGAGCGTCTTAAAAATTGCAGACATTGCTGAAAATCAAACGGAGCGGTGACGTGAATCTCGAACGATGAGCGGCTCATCGGCTCCCCCCTTTCGATACATGCTCGGTGAACAGCCCTTCAAGCGCCGGAAGACACGATAAAAGTTGGATGGGGTTTGAAAGCCGACCTCATAACAGATGGCGAGATTGCTCATGTCCGTCGTCCGCAACAGATGGGCCGCCTTGTCGATGCGAACCTTTTCGAGCAGACGGCGCGGCGTCTCACCCGTCGCTTGGGTGAACGTCCGCTCGACATAGAACGGGCTCAAATTGACGTGCTCGGCAATGTTCTCGAGCTTGAGCGGTCGTTTGTAATTCGTGAGAACGAACGCCGTCACGTCATGGACGAGCGCGCTCGCCGGGCTACGGTCGACCTCAGGCTGACATCGTTTGCACGGTCGAAAGCCGGACGACTCCGCTTCCGCTTTCGTCTCATAAAAATCGACATTCTCCCGCTTCGGCTTCCGCGAACGGCACGAGGGCCGACAGTAAATCCCGGTCGTCTTGACCGCGGTATAGAACTGTCCGTCATATGTCGCGTCACATGCGAGTACTTTCTCCCACTTCTCTTCAAACGTCAGCATCTCGGTCACCCCCTTTGTTCCACTGTAGCAGATTGATTTTTGTTCACTCGTCCTGTTTCTTGCGCTTACAATCTTCAATCCCGCGATTCACGAATCTCATTTATTTTGAATCCGTCTTCCCCTCTGACTCGTACTATGATTACACGACTCAATTGAGTACACTTTAGCTAATCAAGATTTCGATAGTTTGTCAGAAGGAGCACATACGATGCACAAGCGATTTTCCTGGAAACAACTGAAATGGTTGCTTCCATTCCTATTGATTGGATTGATTCTTTATCAGAGCGGCCAAGAGCTCCAAAACCTGTCGCTCGCCGCGGCGTTTCAAACGTTAGAGGCGTTGACGGGCTTCGAACAGATTGCCTTGATCGGACTCGGGCTCGTCGCCGTGTTGACGATGACCGGCTACGATTACTTTTTACTGCGCTCGCTCGACGTCCAGCTCCCGCTCGCGAAGCTGCTTCGCGCCGCATGGATCACCAACGCGATGAACGGCATGATCGGGTTCGGCGGCGTCATCGGCATCGCGCTCCGAACGTCGCTGTATCGACCGTATACGGACACGAAACGATTGCTCCGGGCCATCGGCTGGATGACCCCGACACTCATCAGCGGCTTGTCGCTACTTGCCGCAGGGGTGCTGCTCGGGCTCTTCCCGGCCGGTGCGCTCACCGCAACGAAACAATGGATTTGGCCAGTGCTCCTCGCGACACTCGCCGTCCTGCCGCTCTACATATACGTGACGCGGAAGCGGTCGAACTTGGATTGGCCGACCTTGGTCGGCTATATCGCGACGTCACTCGCCGAATGGGTAACGGCCGGACTCGTCGCCTTGTATGCCCTGCATCTACTCGGAGGCGAAGCGCCACTCCCGGCCATGATGGGTGTCTTCATCGTCGCAACCATCGTCGGGGTCGTCTCGCTCGTCCCGGGCGGTGTCGGTTCGTTTGATTTATTATACCTCGTCGGGATGACCCAGCTCGGCATCGACCAAGAGATTGTCTTATCTTCCTTGATTGTCTATCGCTTCGTCTATTTCATCGTCCCATTCATGATCAGCCTGTTTTTGGCGGCCCTCGTCTTCGGAGACCAGGTCGTCAAACAGATCGAGTATAAACCGATCATCGGGTCGTCCTATGAGATCGGGACCGTCGTCTGGCGCATCGTGTCGCGCACACTCGTCAAGACCGGACGGCTCGCCGGAAGCCTGATCGCATTGATGACGAGCCTCGTCCTTTGGTTCCAGACGCTGTTACCGAGTGTGTCACCGCTCTATTCGACCGCCCTCTGGGTACAGTGGGTCGGTACGCTCGCGCTGTTCACGGCCGGTCTGTTGACGTTACTGACCACGTTCGGGATGTACATCCGGACGAAACGTGTGCTCTGGCTCGTCGGGGTCGCCTGTGTCGTCGCCAGCATCGGTGTCATCGCGCGCGGCTTCAATCTGTTCGAGGCGTTCGTCGTCGGCGGGTTCGCCCTATTCGTCTGGTTGACCCGGACCCAGCATCAACGCTATCGCTCCATCGTGACCGTCAGCCGCTTTGTCCGCAACGTCTTCTATGTCAGCCTCTATGTCGGCACGCACGCGTTCCTGCTGCAATCGTTCAGTCAGTCCGACACGATTTTCTTTGACCCGGAAGCTGCCGCCGGGTTGAGCATCGCCGCCGTCGTCTTGTCCGGACTGCTGTTAATTGGGATGTTTATTCTGTTCAACCGATTGAAACGTCCAAAGCTCGGCACGTCGTTCGAGCCGTCCCGTTTCGCGGCGTTTCAAGCCACGCATGCGACAACGAGCACGTTCGATTTGGCCTATATGAACGACAAGCTCGTCTATTATGGGCCGGACGACGAGGCGTGTCTCTTGTTCGCCGTATCCGGCAATCACGCCATCGTTCTCGGGGATGTGCAAGGCGCGCGCGACGCCGCGTCACACCTGTTGCTCGCCTTTATCGAAGAGACGGATCGCCTCGGCTATATCCCACTCTTTTATCAAGTCACCCCGGATTGGATGCCGCGCCTGCACGACGCCGGGTTCACGTTCTTCAAGCTCGGTGAAGAGGCGACGGTCGACGTCGCCACGTTCTCGCTCACCGGCAAAAAGCGCGCCAACATGCGCTCGCTCCATAACCAATTCACGAAGCGGGGCTACACGGCCGATATCGTCATCGACCCGTCGCCCGAGCTGATTGCGTCACTGCGCGGCATCTCGGATGACTGGCTCGGCAATCGAAGCGAGAAAGGATTCTCGCTCGGCTTTTTCAATGAGCAGGCCTTGCCCCACTATCCGGTCGTCCTCCTGCGTGACGAGACGGGACAAGTCGTCGCCTTCATCACCTTGCTCCGTGGCCATGACACCGTCTCCATCGATTTGATGCGCTCTCACGGTGAGGCCCTGCCCGGGTCGATTGAAGTGCTGATTCTGCACGTGATCGAGTGGGCACGGGACAATGATTATGCCTATGTCGGCCTCGGCATGGCCCCGCTCGCCTCAGTCGGGGAGCAACCGTTCGCGTACTGGCCGGAACGGATTGCGGCCGACATCTTCGAGAACATCAGTTACATCTATCCGTTCAGCGGGCTGCGTCAATTCAAACGCAAGTTCACACCGACGTGGGACGCGAGATATTTGGCCATCCGGAAGCGTCGAAAGCTGCTTCCGTCCTTACTGCGGACGGCACGATTGATTAGCCGAAAAAAAGTTCAATGACAGGAAAAGGAGCGTCTCGACATCATTGAGGCGCTCCTTTTGTTCTGTTATTTCGTTGTCACGCTGACGTTATCGATTGTCACATCGTGCGCACCGATCGGCGAGCCGTCCGTGCGGCCGAGCAAGAATTTCAATGCTGTCATGTCCGTCTGGCCCATCGTGAGCTCGAACTCGTACGACTTCGCCTCAGGAGTGACTTGGACAATCTCGCTCAAGTAACGTGTGTACGCCGCGTTCTCGATTGTCACTTCCATGTTGCGGGCCACTGTCGACGAAGCATCGAAACGCACGACATACGTTTGACCGGCATGCAACTCGAGGCCGCCCTGCTCCATGAGCACGCTCCACGGCTCTTGTCCTTCTTGCGTGATTGACAGTTGAGCCGCCTTGTTCACCGCTTCGACCGCCGCTTGGGCGTCAAAGTGGACGTATGAGCCCCATTGCGTCAATCCTTCTGTGAACGAACCGTTCTTGAGCGGTGACAGGTCAACCTCGACCGGTGTCACATCCAACAACTGCACATCGTCGAGCGTGATTTCACCTTTCGCTGAACCGAGGACGAATTGGAGTTGGCTAAACAAGTCCGTCTCTTGGCCCATCGTGAACGGGATTTCAATTGATTGGAAGTCGCGCGTCAACCCCACGTCTTGGAGCGGGAGATACGCGTCCCCATCCAGGCTGTTCAAGCCGACTTGAAGCGATTTGATGCGTTCCGATTTCGCTTTGAAACGAAGCACGTACTCACGGCCTTCCGACAATTGAATGCCGTTATAGACGTGGTTCCCGTCTCCGAGCGTTGGTTTCGTCGCATTCGGGTCGAGCGCTTCACGCGGCGTCTGTTCGACGCGGACGTTCCCGATTTGAACACCTGCCGTGCTGAGGCCGACGTTGAACTCGAGGCGTGCCGCGAGGTCCGTATCTTCCGTCATGTCGAACGTCATCGAATACGTCTGCACGTCGGTCGTCAAATCGAACGAACCTTCATCCGAATATTTGGCGTAGCCGCGGTCTGGTCCGCCGCCGACTTTGACAGCGATCGAGCGGGCCTAGTCGGCACTCGCGTCGAACGTCACTTTGTAGTGACCGCCTTTACCGAGCGACACGTTTTTAATCAATTGGTGCGAGTAAGGCTGGCTGCCCCATGCTTCCATGATGTCGATTTCACCAGACGCGGCCCAGGCGCCGTAGCGGTCCTGTTCCGGCAACATCCAGAACGCTGGCCATAGCCCCTTGCCGGTCGGGAGTTTAGCGCGCATCTCATAACGGCCATACGTTTGACTGAACATGCCTTTGGTCGTCAACTTCGCTGACGTGAAGTCGTATGACCCGAGCTCGTCTGTCACTTGTTCTTTTTTCGCACGGCTGACGAGGTTCCCGTCTTCTACAAAAGCGTTTTCGTTTTTGTTCGTGTAAAATTGCTTCTCATTGTTTCCCTACCCTGGTGTGACCGGTGTGCCTTCGGCGTCTTTCAACCGGTTCCCCGTATCAAAGTTCCATTTGGTCTGGTCGATCTCTGATTTGCTGAACTCGTCCGACCAGACGAGTTTCCATTTCGTCTTGTCTTTCTTCTCCGGATTTTCGGCAGATGCGCCTTGTGCGGCAGATAAGACAAGCCCAGTCCCGAGTGCAAGTGCGACCCATTTCTTCATTACATTTCCTCCCTTGGTGTGAATGAAGGCAGGGACGACGCGATCGACCTTGCCTATTCTAGTAACGTACAGATCGAAATCGCTTTCCAAAAGCACTTTCGGTAACGTCGTTATAAATTTTTTCCATGCCTTGATTCAACCATTTTCTTGAAGTGAAATAAAAATGACACATAAAAAAGCATCGACGATGAATCAAGTCGATGCTTCCGTAACAGTCCAATTTGAAATCGTGACTTTAAATCCAGGCGCCTCCGTATCCGGACTACAGGCGTACGGTCCGACGCGTAACGTCGACACGTCATGGAGATGGGCAATCCGCAACTGCTCACGCCTGCCGTCCCCATATTCGAAAAACACCTCGACATCACCGCCCGTGTAGACGAGCTCGAACGTCAACGGTCCGCTCACTTCTTCGTTCGAAAAGTCCCGCGTCGACCAATCCGAGTAGCCAAAGGATGTGACGACGGCCCCGAGGTGTGATGGTCCGTCCGGAATATATTCGACAGACGTCTTGAGCCAATGGTCGTCGTTGATGTACAACAGGATACCGGCCTGGTCGTATGTATGGCTCGGCTCCATCTCAATCGTCGCCCGGCATGTGAACCGCTCGGCCGACACGTCCGTCACGAAGGCGTGCGCCGTCATCCGGTTGAAGCCGTAATGGGTGTTCCGCCAAAAGTCGGTGTCTGGTGCCGTCTGGAACGTCAGGCGTTCATTTGCATTTACTTCGTCTGGTTCATTGATCCACGTGTACGGCTGCCACATGATTGATTCCTCCCCACTGTCCTCGCATCGCGAACAATAATGGAATCATCCCCTCGTGATACGGGATGAATGCGCCTGAACGGATCATGTCGAGGATGGTCGCCTCATCCGCCCACTGCACGGCCTGCACTTCCGATTCCTGAAGCGTCAGGCTATCCAAATCGACTTCTGTCTCGACAAGGTAGATGTCGTCGAAGCCTTCGTCAAAATTGACCGTTAAATGCGGTCGCGTCTCTGATAAATCTAGTCTTAGCCCAATCTCTTCTTCGAGCTCGCGCATCGCCGCCTGTTGGCTCGTATCACCGACCGTCGCGCTGCCCCCGACGGTGATGTCCCACATGTTCGCCCAACCGTCCTTGAACGGCTGGCGTTGCTGAATCAACATTTGTCCGTCCTTGTTGAAAATACAGACGTGGATGACGAGGTGATAATCACCTGTCTCGAGGCGCGTTCCCCGTTGCCACGTCCGCCCCGTCTTCTTACGGTCCACATCATACACATCCCAAAACTCCATCGTTCCATCCCCTTTATGTTGCTGCACTCGCTGCTGCTTGATCTGATTTGACGCAATCGATGGCGACGACGATTGAGATGAGCAGGTGCTCCATCATCTCGTCCATCACTTGAATCTCGTAACTGTCACCCCAAGACAGCCATTTCTTTTGGACGCTGCCGATGACTTGGCCGTTTTGCATCACTTGGAAGTCCATGTCCCACCAGTTACCTTGCACATCGATGCCGGCCGCATCAATCGTATAACGAGGTTTAAAGAACGTGAACTCTTTCGAAATCGTGACCGTCTCCTGCCCTTCGACGTCGACATAGAACTTCGGCAAGAAACTGAACGTCTTTTTCGTGATTGTCGTAATCTCGTGACCATCTTTGTCTGAGATTGTGAACGATTTCGGCAGCTTCATGAAGCTCCCTTCGACGAAGTACCGATCGTTCTCGTCCGCATCTTTGATAGTGAAGCGTCCGCGCAAGCTAAATACCTTCTGTTTCATGTAGAGCGTGTTCATCGTCATTCCTCCGATTGTGTGTTGTATCCTACTATACGGAACAATACCCAAATCGATTCATTCCCCTTCACAGGAGGACACGTCGTGTGGCAACAATCTCCGGAATATCTACCAGTTGATTGACGACATAATCCGCCTGCTGTAATTCCTCTTCTTGGGAAAAATCTAACCGACACCCGATGGATACGAGGCCGTTCGCTTTCGCCGCTGCAATATCAGAAAGTCGATCACCGACGACGAATCCGTCTTGAATGTTATGGGTTGTCAAGATGTGAGCGACCAAATCACTTTTATTCAACGTTTCGATTTGCTCGATGCTGTATGTTGCTGTAATCCAGTGGTGCAAGCCATAGTGCGACACAATCGCCTCTAAATAGGGGATTAAGCCGTTGCTCGCAATATACAGGGTACAATTCATGGATATTAGTTTTTCAAACAAAGCAACCACCCCTGGATAGAGTTCCCCGTTGCCACTTCGAATATTTTCGATTAAGCGGTTCAAGAAATAATCGTCTGTTATGGCTCGAACAGACATCGAATAATTAGGGAGCAACGTTTCCCACACGACAGGCAAAGGAACTCCCATAATCTCACGATATTGTTCAATCGGTGCATCACCTTCCCATCCCTCATTTTTGCATAAAAAATGAAACGTTTCGTCAAGTGCCTTCTCTAAGACGGTCTCTGTCCGAAACAAGGTACCGTCCATATCAAAAATAATGGAAGTGTTCATACATGTTCCCCCTACAATGAAATGACATTTAATGGTTTATTTATCATACAACTTTTTGTTCAACATGCACTACAATCAGTCACCATTCATCTGACATCATTCATTAAGGAGGAGCGTACTTGCTAAATCACATTTCAATCGAACTTGATGTACATTCGTTAACATACTCGAATCAAATCGTTGGTAACATCGCCTTTGTCATCGATTTTCATGATTATTTCCCGGGACAAGACTGGTCGGATTTCGTCGCCATCGTCTTGAACTGGTGGGTCGACAATTACCGTGCCCTCTTATTCGCCCCGTTGCGGGAGACATACTCGTTTCAATTTATGGACGGTCCAATCCAGATAGCGGCTAAAAAAGTGACCGCCACAGATGTCGAACTCACATTCGTAGAAGATAGTCATCCTAAGACGCCTATGGGAATTGTATCGCTTGAGGAATTGAAAGATGCACTCATCAAAACCAGTCATCAGTTACTCAATGCTGTGGACCGAAATGGCTGGGAAAACGAGGAAATCGAACAACTCCGTTATGGGATCAAAACGCTTTAAACATACTAAAGCGCCATCTCGTTTCACATCCGAAGTGAATATAAATCAAATCAGCATCGCTGTATATCTTTGATGTTTTAAAGCCAAAAAAGAATCGACGCACGGTCGATTCTCTGTTCACTCTTTTAACGCCGTTTCGACGAACGTCATCAAGGCGTCCAAATTGGTCATGTTCTCGTTGCATGAGGCACTGTCTGTACAAATATACGTCCCAATCGCTTTATAATAGTCAGGATTTTTCGCTTGTTTCGCTTTTGTGATGGTGACACAGTACGAGACTTCTGCAAACTGGTTACAGAAGGCGCAAATATTTTTCTTCGCGTTCGAGCTTGCCTTGAGCTCGATTCCCATAAGCTGATGATCCTTCTCGCAAACGATATATTTCCGATTGGAACGTAAGTCGTTCCAGCTCATGTAGGACATCCGATTCACATTAAAACTCGTTGCGTCCGGAAGCCTTAGCTTTTTCTGTTTGGGAAACATTTTTTTCACTTGTGGTTCCGTAACTTGAGGGAATGACCGGACATGAGGTCTTAACCCTTCTATGAAAACGTCATACGATTCATCTGTTTTTAAAGTCGATACGTCCATCATCGCAAGCTGAGATGGCGTCGCATCTGGAAACAGATATGCGATTTTAGCATTAGCCAAATCGATGACGGCTTGTAATACGGAAGCCGGTAAGCTTTTCTTTCGACTATCTCGAATGATCTCGACTTGTTCTCGAATGAAGTTGAATTGGTGGTTTTCCATAAAACGCTCTGACATGTTCCGTCATCCTTTCTCCATCCTGACTTCTTTTAGTGTAAAGGATTTTGCACTGCCTGATTGCACCGACTTCAAGTTAGAACTGTTTTATATAAAAAACGGCACAATCGCAACTATGCGTTGTGCCGTTGATTAATTTGAAGAGTAAACGATTTTTCGAATGGTTGTGACGGCCAAATGATATTCAGCCGCCAACTGGTCAACCCGAGACCCCTTCGCATAGGATGTTCGAATCGCTTCATTCCGTTGTTCAAGCAGCTGTTTGCCACCACTGACTGTTCCCCAGCGCTTCTTTTCTTGACCGGTCCGGGGGACGTAAAGCGTTTCCCCTTGGACGTATCGTTGAACTTCCTGAAGCAACTTCTCTGGAAGAACCTGTTGCGCATTTACGTACTTCATATCTGCTCGCTCCTTATAGAAAATCCGACAATAAGGAAGCAAAGCCGTTGTTGTAAAAGATTACCTAGCGATCAAATGAACCGTTCTGCCCCATGCAAACGATCGCCCTTGTGACAACTGGCTTTGCATGAGTGATTGAAGACTTAGAAAATCTCAAACGATTTTCCACGTATATGCGCCCCCCTTTCAAATCACAAGATGTTGACCTCATTATACAAAATTTCTCGTCATTTTTGAAAAGAATGCAGACGCACGCGTTTGAACGTTTATCCGTTTTTCATGCTGAACAAGTCGACGAGCGTGAACGTGATGTCTTTCACGTCGAGACCGCCGAGCGCGAAGTAGAGTTGCAAGTAGTTGTGCTGGTTCAAGAAGAACACTTGCTTCGTCTGCGTCACCCATTCCCCGTCCGTGCCGTTGAACGTGAACGTCGGGCCTGGGATGTTGTTGGCGAACAACGTGACCGGCATCTGGGCAAGTTCGCCCGCGTCCGACTTCGCCGTGATCATCACGTCGTATGTGCCCGTCTCATCGACCGAGACAGCGAAGACGTGTGTGCTCCCCGTCGATGTGTCGGCGTCACTCAGACTGAACAGCTTCACCGCTCTCAAGGTGGCGATACGTCACATCGAAATCGATGGCTTGTCCGGCCTCTTCGTCGAGCCCGACCACCTCGACCGTGCCGTCATGAATGCCGAGCTCGCGCTCCATCGCCGGAGACTGCAAAACGAAACGACAGATGTTCGCCGCACTCCGGAGCAGTTCACCGCGCGTCAATGTCCCAGCAGCGAGCGCCGCGCCCGTATTGTCATCGAACGAGTTCGTGTCCGGACGGTCGACGACCATATACAAGTCGTTTTGCGACTGGACCATCGCCGCCGTGAAAGAACACGATGGCCGGTAGCATCTCTTCCGTGCGTGGCCGATAGAGACGCGCCGGGATGTCGCCGTCCGGGCTCGGAATCGTGACGTGGTCTGTCGTGATGTCCGTCGTCGTCACATCCCGGTTCGGCCAACCCATGCTGGCACGCGCCGATGCCAAATCGAATGTCGGCTCCGACTCGGCTGCGGCATAGTCTTTGATGACGGCCAACACGCGCGAATCCAAATCCCCGCTGACATCCGAATCGGGAATCGGTTTGGTGATTGTCTCGACGCCGTCCTCATGATTTCGATTTTGCGACTGGCTTAAGTAATCTACGAGTTGTGCATAAGTTTGTTCCATCACTTCATCCTCCTGACATGTTTAAAGGGTTCGTCCTCGATTGGTAGAATAAGGATGTATCATCTACGAAAACGAGGTCTTGTTATGTACAGTACAGTCGAAAGAGATACACACTTCCAACACGTGCTTCACCATCTACAAACCGACACAGGTGTTCAAGGTGTCGTTCAGCTCGGCTCCGGTGCCGCAGGCTATCAGGACCAATACTCTGATATCGATTTAATGGTCGCTGCCCGTACTGGCGTTGACCCCCAATCCATCAAGCAGCATCTAGCCGGCTACTTTCTCCAGTTATCCCCGGTTTTCATCAAAGAGAAGCGGTTCGGACCGGATATCTTTTTATTGATCGTCCTACTTGAGAATCAATTGGAATTTAACATCTCCATCGCCCCGTTTGAAATCCTACCGGTCCGTTCCCCGCTTTGGAAGGTCGTCGCCGATCGAGACGGGCAACTCCTTCAACGAATGGAGGCTGAACATGAGCGGTTCATCGCGAGTCCTACCCAGTATGAGACCGGTGACGTTCCTTTCGAGTTCATTTATGCCTCGCTGGCTCTTGAGAAAGAGTTGAAGCGAGACAATCCCATCTATGCTTTGAAAATGCTCGAGACGTTGCGAGAGTTGACATTGACGGCTCAGGCGCTAAAAGAAGGACTGAAGGTCCATCAATTCAAGGCGTATCATACGTTGAACCGCTCGTTCATCGAAGGCTATTTACAGACGTACCCGGCCTCCATCGACGCAGTGTCAATCCGACGTGCCAAACAATCACTTCACGCCTTGTTTGCGAGCAGTTTGAAAGACCATCCACAATTCAAACTTGAACCGTATATGGAGCGCTTGCTTCAAGAACGATAAAACTTTCAAAAATTGACAATCTTCCTCTAGTTCCATACCATTCTACTAATACATAAACAGAAAGGTAGGAGGATTCTATGTCACAGCCAGTACGATACGACGTCGCCGTCATCGGGGCCGGCACGATGGGCATGTCAGCCGCCTCGTTTTTGACGGAACGCGGTGCCCATACGCTCGTTATCGATGCGTTCGACCCGCCTCACAACAAAGGTAGCCATCACGGAGACACCCGGATGATTCGCCACGCTTACGGGGAAGGTCGAGCCTATGTCTCACTCGTCAAACGGGCCCAAACGCTATGGGAAGAGCTCGACCGTGAAGCCCCGTATCCGATTTTTCAAAAGACGGGCGTGCTCGGTCTCGGGCCACGCGACTCGGCGTTTTTAGGTGAGACAATCGCCTCGGCCGAAAAGTATGAGTTGCCGCTCCAATTGTTATCGAAACAAGATGTCGAGGCGCGTTGGCCTGGGATTTCAATCCCCGACGACTATATCGGTTGCTATGAGACCGAGTCGGGACTGCTCTATAGTGAGAACGCGATTCGAGCATATCGTGAGCGGGCCGCCGCAAATGGCGCCGAGCTCGTCATGAACACACCGGTCGAGTTACTCGAGTTCCATGAGGACGGCGTCACCATCGTCACGTCTGAAGCAACGTTTTACGCGAAGAACGTAATCGTCACCGTCGGCGCATGGGCGAAGCAGCTCCTTCCCGACATATCGCTCCCGCTTCAACCGACTCGTAAAGTCGTCGGCTGGTTCGATGCGGACGAGATACTGTATTCAGACGCGACGCTCCCCTCATTCTTCGTCGAGGACGGTGACCGGATGTTCTACGGTTTCCCAAGTCTTGACGGGGCCGGACTCAAAGTCGGACAGACCGACGGCGGTCAGGCCATCGACCCGAACCTACATACGCAAGACTTCGGTCGCTATGAAACCGACGAGGGAGATTTGCGCCACTTCCTCGCGACGTATATGCCAAAGGCGAACGGAGACTTGAAGCAAGGGAAGACGTGCCTGTACACGATGTCGGACGATCATGATTTCATCGTCGATGTTCATCCCGAACATCCCAATGTTCTCATCGCCTGTGGCTTCTCCGGTCACGGCTTCAAGTTCGGCAGTGTCATGGGTGAAGTGTTGAGCCAGCTCACGCTAGACGGACAGACACCGTTCGATTTAAGCGGCTTTCGTCTTGACCGTTTTCGTGCATGAACGACGAACCGCTTCGTTTCGTGTATAATGAAGCGTAATCCAAATTGCTAATGAAAATTTCTCGAATAGAAGTTTCTTACACGAAAAAGAGGTAACCCTATGAATCAACCACGCTTTTCAGACTATCGCCTGAGCGAAGACATCCAGCGCGCGCTCGGCATCATGAAATACGAATCACCGACCGAAGTCCAACAGAAAGTCATCCCGCTCGCCCTCGAGCGTCAAGACTTGGTCGTCAAAGCCCAAACCGGAAGCGGGAAGACTGCCGCATTCGGCATCCCGGTCACCGAACTCATCGAATGGGAAGAGAATAAGCCGCAAGTGCTGATTCTCACACCGACGCGCGAACTCGCCGTCCAAGTCCGTGAGGATATGACGAACATCGGTCGTTTCAAACGCATCAAGGCGACCGCCGTTTACGGAAAAGAACCGTTCTCGAAACAACGTGAAGAATTGAAGCAGAAGACGCACGTCGTCGTCGGGACACCAGGACGCGTCATGGACCACATCGAACGGGAGACGCTCGTCCTCGATCAAATCGATTACTTGATTATCGATGAGGCCGACGAGATGTTGAACCGTGGCTTCCTCGCTGACGTCGAGGCGATTCTTCAAGAATTGCCGCGCGACCGTGTGACGATGGTATTCTCGGCGACGTTCCCGAACGACATCGAGCGCCTGTGCCAGAAGCACATGAACGAACCAATTCGTGTCGCCATCGAATCGAGCGGGGTCACTGCTTCGACGATTGAACACGGCTTGATTGAAGTGCGCCGCGAAGACAAGCTCGCCGTGCTAAAAGATGTGACGGTCGTCGAGAATCCGGACAGCTGCCTCATCTTCTGTCGGACGAAAGAACACGTCGACACGGTGTACACCGAGCTCGACCAAGCCGGTTACTCGTGCGAACGCCTCCACGGCGGCCTCGAGCAAGAGGACCGCTTCGCCGTCATGGAAGGGTTCAAGATGGGCAACTTCCGTTATCTCGTCGCTACCGACGTCGCGGCACGCGGCATCGATGTTGATAACGTCAACCTCGTCATCAACTATGACGTGCCGATGGAAAAAGAGAGCTACGTGCACCGGACCGGTCGTACAGGTCGTGCCGGTAACGCCGGGAAAGCGATCACGCTCGCGACGCCGTATGAAGGCAAGTTCGTACGCGCCATCGAAGCGTTCATCAAGTTCGACATCCCGGAGATGGATGCACCGACTGAACGAGAAGTCGCACGCAACCAAGCCGCGTTCGAAGAAAAGTTGAGCGGTCGACGTGTCGTTCGTAACAACAAGACGGCCCGCATCAACCAAGACATCATGAAGCTTCACTTCAGCGGCGGGAAGAAGAAAAAACTCCGCGCCATCGACTTCGTCGGGACAATCGCCAAAATTCCTGGCGTGTCGGCTGACGATATCGGCATCATCACAATCAACGACCAGATGACGTACGTCGACATTTTGAACGGAAAAGGTTCACTCGTCCTTCAGGCGATGGAATCGACACCAGTCAAAGGCAAGAAGTTGAAAGTGAGCAAGGCGAAAAAATAATCATTACTCTAGCCTCGACACCTCTCCACGCGGAACAGGGTTGAGGTTTTTTTGATTTATCCGCTATCATCGAAAGCGCTTTCGATAAATGTTAAAAAAATAAGCACTACCGAGAGAACGCTTTCAAGAGCATCATACCGATAACCGTTCCGAAATTCAACCATCCTTACGCGATTGTCAAAAAAAGGCTCAGACACATGTCTGAACCTCAGTCTTTTTGATGAAGAAAATCAAGCTTGTCCTCTCGAGGCAAACGAGGACTCGACTGGATAGCAAGGGCGGTCCTCCGCTTAGCATCAGTCCAACAGTTCTTCCGAGATCAGCTTGAATCCTTCGATTTCCGTGTCTTCTTCTAGTTCGATTAACAAACAGCGTTTCCCTTTCACGTTCACTTGTCTCACGTACTTCAAGTCTTGAGGACTGATTGAGATGTTGGCGACTTTCGTATTGATTTTAATCGATTTCGACGTATATTTCGGGACGACGCTACTCGCCTTCATCTCATATTGTCGGTCGTCGACGACTTGTTGGAACGCCGCCTCGACTTTCTCCGTCGTCACGTCCTCGACTCCGCTCGCCTTCAAGACGATTTCGACTGTGCGGGCATCAATCATCGGCACGGTCTCTTCCTCGTCCTCGCGTTCCGCTTCGGCGAGAATCATCTGGTTGATTTCATCGTAAACGGTAGCGAGCGTCCCCACGTTCACCTCTTCGCCGATGACAGTTTTGACGACTTCCTCGAACATCGCCTTCTCTTCGACCGCCGTCACAATCTCGGTACCGTTCAAGACGTTCTCGATGAAGCCGAAATCTGGTTGGTGCGCTTTCTGAGCTGCATATAAGATGTGGTTGACGTCGGCCGCGTTGTCCGTGAAGCACGGGAACATAAAGCCGCCGATTGGTGCATCGAGCTTGATGACGGGATTGATGAAGATGTTCGACTTGAACTCCCGCTCAATATAATCGAACACGAGCGACTGTTTCGGGAGCTCGGTCTGATTGATGCTGCATAGGATGAATCGTGACGTCCACACCTCATCACGCATGTCGATCTCCGTCTCCTCGGAATGACGACGCGTCGGCTTATTGTATTTGAAGCGGATGAACGTGACGACCATATCTTTCTCGAACGGAGCCTCCTGGACCATCTTGAGCGCAATCCGCTGCATCATACCGGCCCACTCCTCAATCTCGTCGGTCCGGAGCGCCTCATAGAGCAGTGTCTGCGTGTGGTCGGTCTGCCCGGCTTCCGGGTGCTGGAACTTCACTTCGAACAGCTTCTCGTCGATTTTACCACCGAGTACTTTCTTGAAGTTGGCGAGGAACAACTCTTGGTGCTCCTGCTCGACGAACGGGAACGAGCGTAACTCCTCGTAAAAAATCTCGTTGCTGTCCTGGCGAATATAAATATTATAAATGTCAGCGATTTTGACCGCTTCCGCATTCAATTTGAAATGCTTGCGAATCGCCGCGATGTCTTTTTGATTCATTCATTCCCACTCCTTCGTCCTTTGCTACAAACCGACTTCATTATACCAATAGTTAGGGTCGGCGCGTATGTCAGTAGTGCTAAAGCCGGGACGTCTGATGTCATGTATCATGCCCCTGACCTCAACTTTTATAATCGTTGGATTCATTTTTTGTAAATTTGCGTATTTCTCACTTCCTTGCCATGTATAGTCGATGTGCATCGTGCGTTTACGATGCGCGTCGTTCAGTCGTCATACATAATAGGAGGCACAAACATGTTCAAAAAATGCATCAGTTCGTTATTCGCCATCATCTTAGTCGCCACAACGCTCCACTTCACGACCTCACCCGCTTCGGCACTTCCCCCAAATATTCCGTCTAAAGCGGATGCACTCACCAAATTAAATGCGTTGACGGTGAAAACTGAAGGGGCGATGACCGGCTATAGCCGTGACTTGTTCCCGCACTGGAGTAGCCAAGGAAATGGTTGTAACACACGTCACGTCGTCTTGAAGCGCGACGCCGACTCTGTCGTCAATGAGTGCCCGGTCACAACCGGCACGTGGTACAGTTACTATGACGGCATCACGTTCACGTCTCCGTCAGATATCGATATCGATCATGTCGTTCCGCTGGCTGAAGCTTGGCGTTCAGGCGCAAGCAGTTGGACGACAACGAAACGTCAAAGCTTCGCCAACGATTTGAACGGCCCACAGTTGATTGCCGTCTCGGCCAGCTCGAACCGTTCAAAAGGAGACCAAGACCCGTCGACGTGGCAACCTCCGCGCACCGGTGCGCGTTGTGCCTATGCGAAGATGTGGGTCGAGACGAAGAGCCGTTGGGGACTCAGCCTTCAGTCAACAGAAAAGACGGCCCTCCAGACGGCGATCAACGCGTGCAGCTATTGATAGTGAAAGGAGTCTGTCATGAGTCAGCAATCTTCCATCTTTAAAGCATCCCACGGTGTCATGACCGAAGAAGTTGGTGTCATCAGCGGGGAACTCGAACTGAAGACGACGTGCCGCGAGGACGGCACGCTCGAACTCGCCATCACGTACGTCGGGGCGGCCGAGTGGTACACATTGCCCGGGAAAGATTACAAACTTCACGACGTGCGCGACCACGAAGTCGTACATCAACTACTGGTGAACGTCCTCGAACGGGCGTGATGTAGAAAGGAGTCTCGACACCTAGTTCCGGTGACGAGACTCCTTTTTTGGCGTGCTTACTTCACCATTTTGACGATGGCACGAATGACAAGGAAACTAACCACGATCACGATTCCAGCCAATAACAAACTGGCGCCACCGATGATGCCGAGTGTGAACATAATGGTCCTCCGTGATGACATGATTATGGTTTACCTTGACCACTATATCATCTGCCGCACCATCACATAAGCTAGGTTTATTTTTTCGTTACTGCCCGATTCAACATCTCTATTTATGCGCGGCCCGCTTATATTTCTCGAGCAACGCTTGCGGGATGTGGCAGTAATCGTCCGGGCATCGCGCGAGCCGGTCTTGATGCTCGTCCGCGCTCCGGACGTAGTTCGTGAGCGGACACACCTCGACCGCGATTCGGTCCGCGTCGCTGCGACTATCGATAAACGTGCGCGCGGCTTCCAAATGGCGCGGGTCTGTACTGTAGACGCCGGTCCGATACTTTTCACCGACATCCTCGCCTTGCCGATTGACGCTGTACGGGTCGATGATTTCGAACAAATAACGCATCAAGTCATGGACCGTGACCACATTCGGATTGAACGTCGTTTTGACGCACTCGGCGTACCCATCATAGTCCCCGTCAAGTGTATCCGTCGTCCCGTTCGCCCGTCCGGCCTCTGTTTCGATGACACCGGGCAATGTTTTGATGAACGCTTGGACGCCCCATAGGCATCCGCCTGCTAGATAAATGATTTGCATTGGATGGTCCTCCTTCAAATTTTAGTCAATACCTCCCACGATTCGGATTAAATGCGATACGATAAAATCAAAACTTCAATCACTGCAAAGATGCGGAGGTCTCCTTTTGAAAAAACTCATGCTGACCACATTTTGTACGATCACGCTCGTCTCAGGCGTCTATCACACGGCGACAGGAGAATCGTTCGTCACGATGAGCCAATCCGTCTCCGTTGACCATAGCGAAATCGAGCGCTATTTAACGTCCGAGGTGATGAATCCGAATTTCGGTGGCGAGGTGTGGACGACGTATCAAATCCTCGACACGAACAGCACGAAGAATGAGGTGTACGTCTGGGCGCTCATTCAAGAGTACGTACAAGAAGGAGATCGCTTTGAGCAGGGTTCGGGCATGTCCGCTCCCCTTGTATTATACCTTGACGACGATGACGAATCCTTTACGATTCAAGGTCATCGGTTGCCGCGGGACGGTTCATATTATCCGACCGATTTATGGGCGATGTTCCCGGTCCATGTCCAACTCGCGATTTCTCCGCATCCAGACGGGATCGTCACCAAACTACACGCACAAATGGAAGAAAAAATTTTGCTGCACCAGCAAGCGAAACATGGAAAGGAAGATTGACTTGAAGATCACGAAACGAGCGATGCTCCTCTCAACCGCGCTTCACCTGTTGTATTTCGTCGCCACGTTCGGGGTCGGATTCATCCGCACACTCAATTATGAACCTGATATCATCGCCGAGGCGGGCAACGTCACCACGCTTCACAACGAGGTGGCCATCGGGACGACCGGGTCCCCGTTCATCTACGTCTTCACATGGATCGGTCTCGGCATCGTCCTGGCGCTAGGAATGTTGACGGTCCAACGGATTCGCCAAACGCGTTAAACAAGGAATACATGCACCACACACGTAACAGACGCTATGTTTAGGAGGGATATCGGTTGAATCTTATTCAGCAAATCAGACAAATCTATGTGCCGGTGCACGATTTGGATCGCGCGGTCCGTTTCTACCGGGACACGCTTCAACTTCCACTCTTATTCCAAGCTGGCCAGCTCGCCTTTTTAGAATGCAGCAGTGTACGGCTCATGTTGTCGCGTCCTGAGAATGAAGACTTTGCGAAAGCGAGCTCCGTGCTGTATCTCCAAGTGAACAATCTCACTGAGGCGTATGAACAGCTTTTGGCGAAAGGCGTTCAGTTTATCGACGAGCCGCATCTCGTCGCGAAAATGGAGACCCTCGAGACGTGGATGGCTTTCTTCAAGGACTCGGAGGGCAATACGCATGCGTTGATGAGCGAGCTTCGCACGTGATGCGCGACCATACAAAAAGGAAATCTACGCGATTGTAGATTTCCTTTTCTTATAGATAGCCGAGCCGTTTCAAATCCTCATAGACGAGAGACGATAGGAGCGTTCTCCCTTTCCCGTTCAAATGGTCCGGATTATGGAAGTAGTCGCGCTGATTCACGAACCGTTCATCCGTCATATAGTTCAAGAACGGGACCAGTTTTTTCTGCTCCATGTCTCAATCTCCTTGTATCACTTCAGCCATTCTTATGACTTGAAGCTCTGTTTTCACTTCATTGATAGATGAAATCGTCTTTTTCGAACGTTCGGCCATTTCATCAGGCAAATCCTTTAGACGTTCCCTTGAATCTGCAAGCTCTTTTTCAATTTGCTCATATTTTTCCTGATCGATTTTGTTTTTGTCCTTTTCTTCTTTCCAAAATTGTAATGTCTCCAGGGCTTTTCCACCCGTATTTTTGGCCTTTTGGTAAATAGAGATGGTGTTGTTCGTCGCCGTTACGACGCCAGCAGATGATTCGAGTACTTCCCTCGCTTCAATCGTGGAGGTGCGAACGTCTTCAATTTGATAGACAAGTTCCGTATCCAATTCGTGCTCCATTTCCAATAGTAATGCCGGATTATTCTCAGTTTGGTATTTCTTATACAACTCACTGATTTGTTTACGCGTCGCACCCATCTCTTGTTTGACACTCGATAAGTGCTCCAACCGAAATAGAAAGGCGTCTACTTCATTTAACGTACTGTTGGCAGAGCTTAAAGAAGAGCTCATTTTACCTAAAATCGGATTACTGACCACACTGTTGACCCCCGAAATAACAAGCGTCGCTCCATTGATATAGTCCAATCCGTCACGGACAGGAATCATATTTCGCTTCAACCAATCGACTTGTTTGACGAGCTGGGCTAAGTCTTGGTCGTACTCCTCTAAATCGTCGATAATTTGTGGTATCTCTTTTTCAATGGCGGCCACAGACTCTTCTTGCATGTCGTCGACACGAGATTGCATCTCCGCTTGCGCAATCGATTCTTTCGTGTTGAAGTGGCTGACAAAGTATCCGACCGTACCAGATACAATGACAGACGAAGCGATTGTGATTGGGATCAAATATCTTTGAAAAAATGATGTCCGTCGGCTCGTTCGTTCTCGTTTCGATTCCATTATGAAAAGCTCCTCTACTATTTTTATAAAAATTACCATTTTATGATTATTTTTATCTATATTGTAAATCTGAAACTAAGTATCAACAATCTTTTTTAACATTAGACTCAATAAAAAACAGCGAGTTGAACGATGTTCAACTCGCTGTCTGCGGGAGACGTAATAAACTACCTCCGCTTATTTTGTGAGTGCCACTTTAAAATGACCACCTGTGATTTTCTGGTAAACAGTCATCACACCGCAGTTCTCCTTCGAAAGTTGCTCCATTAGACAACTGTAATAACACATTATTCTTTTCTCTATCTGTTGTCCAGCGCCCACAAGTTGAGCATCGTCCACAATTCATTGCACCTGGGTCCAAGACAACCGTGGAGCAACTTTCCCATTCCACATTCACTTCATTCATACCGATTTGGATTGTCTGACCCTGACACAACTCGTTTGTGACTTGATCAATTATTCCAAAATCCTTATATATTTCTGTTTCTTCGATGTCGACCAAAAAAGATGCATTAATTAAAATGGTTTTTTTCAAAGTGAAGCCTCCTTTCAACTATTCAATCTCTGCGAATTTTAATTAAAACAGGTGCTTGATGTTCAACGCCATAAAATCTTTTCAATAGGACTAGCATTCGGTGACCAAAGATTTTCACCTGCAAAAAAAAACGTCAAAGACAGTGAGCTGCCTCTGACGCTAAAAGAATGTATGCGCGGTTACTTATGGTACGGCTCATTCCGGTTGATTCGATACGCCCGATAAATCTGTTCGCACAAGATGAGCTTCATCAATTGATGCGGGAACGTCATCTTCGAGAAGGAGATCGTATCATCCGAGCGTTTCATGACATCATCCGATAAACCGAGCGAGCCACCGATGACGAACGCGATTTTGCTCTTGCCGTACGTCGCGAGTTGATCGAGCTCGCGGGCAAACTCTTCGCTCGTCCGCTGCTTTGCGTTGATGGCCAACGCGATGACATGCGTATCCGGACTGATTTTCGCTAAAATTCGCTCGCCTTCTTTTTGTTTTACTAGAAACATGTCCGCTTCGCTCAAATGCTCGGGTGCTTTCTCGTCCGGGACCTCGATTTCCTGCACTTTTGCGTAGGCCGAGAGCCGTTTCGTGTACTCGGCAATCCCTAGTTTCAAATACTTCTCTTTTAGTTTGCCGACCGTGATAATTGAAATATTCATCCAATTCTTCCTTTTTCCACAGTTTTTTTGGAGTTATCCATAGGGTTATCCACAGAGTTATCCACAAATCCACATGTTGATAATCATTTTTTGCTTGACACAACATATGTTGCGTCGGCATCGCAGAACTCACATGTCACTTGTCCACTTGTGGATAGTTCCTCGAGCAACGGGTATTCCCCCGTCTCGTCCACAATGATATCTAAAGCGATTTCAACATGTTCCTTGCATACTTTTTTTTCCACAATGTTTCCTCCTTAAAAAAGAAGCGTCGCAGCTCCTTTAGGTTGCTTCAGTTAATGTGGCCTCGGTCTTGCCGATCTTGCCGCGTCGCGTATATTCGATCGTGACGTTATCCCCGACCGTGGCGTCCCGGTACAGCGCGTCCCTCAAATCGACGTAGCGTTTGATGTCGCGGTCGCCGATTTTGATGATGACGTCACCGACGCGAAGGCCTGCCTCTTCGGCTGGACTGCCGGGCGTGATTGCCTCGACAAACACCCCGTCCTCGTTGTCAAAACTAATCCCGTACTCTTCCCGGACGTTACCGGGTACGGCGATGACTTCTTGAATCGTGACGCCAAGCTGGGCCCGCGTCACTTTCCCGTCCCGCTCGAGCATATCGATGACCGGCAGCGCGACGTTGACGGGAATCGAGAAGCCAACCCCTTCGACGCTCGCCTCGGCGATTTTCATCGAGTTGATGCCGACGAGCTCGCCGCGGATGTTGATCAGTGCCCCGCCGGAGTTCCCCGGGTTGATGGCGGCATCGGTCTGGATGACCTCGGCGTTATAATCCATGAGACCGTCACTGTTCGTATCGACCGGTACGGTGCGTTCGACACCACTGACGATACCACGGGTGACCGAGTTTGAAAAGACACCGAGCGGATTCCCGATCGCCATGACGGTCTCGCCCGCCTGAAGCACGGTCGAGTCGCCGAGCGCGATCGGCGCAACATCGATATTGGCCGGCAGCTCGACCGATGCGACGGCCAAATCGTTGAGCGGGTCTTCGCCGAGAATCGTCGCCGTCGCGACTTGTCCGTCCGCGAACGCCACGTTAATCTCGTCCGCTTCCTCGATGACGTGGAAGTTCGTCACGATATACGCCGTGTCGCCGTCGAGCTTATAAATGACACCAGAGCCCGCTCCGGCCTCCCACTGCGAGTCGGAGGTGAAGGCGCGCTGGATGTTCGTGATGCTGACGACGGACGTCTTCGCGCCCGTCACAGCGCTCGTGATGTCAGATTCCGTGACGGTGACCGCTTGTTCCGTCCGAATGAGTTCATTCGTCACAAAACGAGAGGTTGGGGAATCCCAGAGCATCATCGCCAAAAAGAACAAAGCCGCTCCTAAGAATCCGCCAACCCCTCCGAGTAACAACGGTTTTAAATTCAATCGCGGCTTATGGCGCACATGTTCTTCTTGTTTCGGGCGCCATTCGCTGCGAGATGGGTACGTCGGTTTTACATCGTTCATTGTATCTGCTTCGCGCGTTAAAGGTTCGACGTCTTGAGGTTCATACTCATGGTGTCTCTCTTCATTCACGACGCGTCCCCCCTTCAAGACAGTGTGTTACCTGTCTTTTCCCAAGTTCGCTTATAAAGAAACGAGCGAAGTGGGGGTCGATGGGTCAGTATCGCACAATTTGATGCGACCGAGGTCGACATCGCGCATCCCGAGTGTTTGCGAGACGCTCATTTGAGCGAGTTCTTTCATGTTGTTGTCTTTACTCAGGTGAGCCAAATAAATCCGTTTCGTCTGGTCCCCGATGACCTCGCTCATCGCGATGGCCGCGTCTTCGTTCGAGACGTGCCCGTAGTCCCCGAGGATGCGTCGCTTGACGCTCCACGGATAACGGCCCATCTGCAGCATCGAGACGTCGTGGTTCGACTCGAAAATAAAATCGTCGGCGCCGCGGATGACACCTTTCATCCGGTCGGACACATAGCCCGTGTCCGTGATGTGGGCGAGGCGCCTGCCGTCATGGGCGAACTGATAGAACATCGGGTCGGCCGCGTCATGGCTGACGTTGAACGACTCGATCTCGATATCCCCGAACTGTTTAATCTCGCCTACCTCAAAGTGAAATTTCAAGGCCGGGTCGACCTTCCCGATCAAGGATTCCATCGCGTCCCACGTCTTCGCGTTCGCGTAAATCGGTAAATTGTATTTTCGAGCGAGAATCCCGACACCTTTAATATGGTCGGAGTGCTCATGCGTGACGAGCAGTGCATCGATACCATCAAACGATCGGCCGATTTCGGTGATGCGTTGTTGCATCGCCTTCCCGGTCAATCCGGCGTCGACGAGCAATTTCGCCCGTTCCGTCTCAATGTAGAGGGCGTTCCCGGTCGAACCGCTCGCAAGCACACTATAGCGTAAAGTCACTCGATCACTCCTTTCATTCTTCTGAATCAAATTCGACCCGTTCGACGGTCCCATCGATCGCATTGACGAAATAGACAGACTCGTCAATCGTAATCGACCAGAGCGGCGGCATAATAATCAAACTGCCGGTACTGTCGAGCGGCAGGCTATAGAAGCCTGTGTTGATGGCCCGCATCTCTTGATTCGGCTGGAAGTACTTCCGGGCCGCGAGTTGCGAGATAGCCTCGCTCGCCGTCAAGACGAGGTCGTCTTGCGACTTCGAGGTCAAATTCGTCAAATGACGTTGTTTATAGTCGGTCACTTCGAACGCTTCGTTCAATTGAAGCAACAGCAGCGACGGACCGATGTACTTCTCGGTTTCCCCGTCGATTTCGGGATTCGAGAAAATCTTATTGTTCTCATACGTCTGTACGAAAGCGACTTGACGCGTCTCGGCGTCATAGCGCCAGTACGCATACTCGGAACCGAACGGGACGTACTCCGAGACGAACGTCGACGCGGTCGTCCGCAAATCGTTTTGATCGAGCGGGACGGGTTGTTTCAGCTCGACTTCGAGCTGCATGTTGTCGAGCGTCGTCGCCAGCTGGACTTCTCGATTCTGCGTGATCATCGAGGCCGACATCTGTTCTGACGATCCCGTCAAATAACCGATGTCTCGGCCCATCCGTGGCAACTTCGACGCATCGACGTTGCGCTGGTCCAAGATCTGCGCGATGGACGTATTGTCGTTCGTCACGACCTCCGTCGCCCACGTTTCCGTCAAGAGCTGGAACAATAGATAGATGTTCAGCGCGAGGAAGGCGAAGAGGAGAATCGTTTTCGCTTTACTCCAGTCCACGATACATCATCCTTTCTGTCCAGTCCTCTGGTTGATCGAACGGGATCCATCTCCCGGCTTCCCGAACGAACCAGTTCGGGGAGAACGTGACGTAACGGCTCGTGTCTTCATTGTATTCAATCTCATAGCCGAGACGAATCTCGGTCACGTTTTCAAATCGTCCGGCGTTGACGAGCGTATCGACCACGTCTTGTCCATCCGCGAGTTGCGTCGTCCCGACCGAAATCAAACGATCGATCTCGAGATGGTGCCGGGTGATCGACCGGACTTGCGTCCCATCGTTCTCGACCCGGAGCGTCGACAAGTCGACAGCGTCGTTGTTAATGAACGCCTCCCGTTGACTGAACACCGGGAAACCGTTCACGTGAAACCGGAACACGGTCGTCTCAAAGCCTTTATTGGCCGGGGTGACCGCATCGAAACGAAGCGACAAGCCTTGGCTCTCCGACGTCTCATCGACCCAACCGCCGTGGAAGTTGACGAATTCGACGATCGTGTCGAGCCCGATGACCGATTCTTGTTCCGTGCTGTTGCGCGACAAGTTCCGATAACGGCTCGCGTTCAGCTTCGCATCGTACTCGGCGACACTAATCCCGTTCGTGAGGGCGCCGACGGAGCTGGCCGGGTCGACTTCCTGTACGTTCGGGTCACCTGGGAAGAACGTATCGCGCATCCAATCGAGACGGGCCGAGATTTGAATTTGAGACACGTCATAGGCGAACAGCTCGTTCATCGCCGGTCCGACGACCGGGATGTAGTTGACGCGTTCATCCGTATACGTGACACGTCGCATCGACCGGTCCGAATCTTTCAAGAACAGGCTGTTGACGTCCCCTTGGCCGACTTTCGACAAGCGGCCTTCCCAGAGCGATTGGTCGCTCATGATGGTACGGATGCGCCACGTGTCGTCCTTCATGAAGATGAGGGCCCGCTGCGGCACTTTCCCGGACAGGCTGTACGAGCCCGGGAGCATGTAGCTGAGCGTGTCCGCATAATAGGCTTCCGGTAGAATCAGCTCGACGGCCTCATCGACGCCCGCATACAGACTCGGGACGTTCTTGACGGCGAGCGGTTTGAACTCACTCGCTTCGAACGACTCCCGGATGACGCGCATAATCTGCTTCGGCGTGTTCTTCGTGGCAAAGACGGCGTTGTTCTCATGGACGACCGTTTGGGCCGGCACGATGACTTGGCGCGCCTGGCGCTGCAACGACTCATCCACCGTCGCGACTTGCGTCTCCGATTGGACCGACTGATACTTCGGATGGTAATCCCACAGGATGACCGTTTGGACGATGGACGTGACGATCAAGGTGAGCAAGACGAGCGATTTCACTAGTTCTGGCTTCGCCAAGAAGCGTGGTCGTTCCATCAGTCATTCACCTCCACGATTGTATCGAACGGAATGGTGAAGTAAATCGTCGTGCCTCGTCCGAACTCACTCTCCGCCCAGATGTCGCCGCCATGGGCCGACACGACTTCTTTGGCAATCGATAGACCGAGTCCGGTCCCACCGATATTACGGGCCCGGGCCTTGTCGACCCGATAGAACCGTTCAAAGATTTTTTTCAAGTTCGATTTCGGGATACCGACCCCTTCATCTTTGATGCCGATGACGAGGCGTTTGGCCCGGAGCATCGTCCGGAACGTGATCGTCCCGCCTTCCGGTGAGAACTTGATCGCGTTCGTGATGATGTTGTCGATGACCTGCGTCATCTTGTCTTGATCGGCATGGACGTACACACGGCGCTTCATAAGCTTACGGCGGAACTGGATCGTCTCGCCTTTCGTCATCTCATGCCGCTCAATGATATCGTTGAAGAACTGGATAAAGTCGAACTTCACTTTTTGCATCGTATACTCTTTGCTGTCCATCTTCGACAGTTGTAACAAATCGTTGACGAGGCGAATCATCCGCTCCGTCTCGTTTTGCGTCGTCTCGAGGAAGCGTGGGGCGAGCTCGTCGTCCTTATACGCGCCTTCCGCGAGCACTTCGAGGTAACTCCGCATCGTCGTGAGCGGCGTCCGTAGCTCATGGCTAACGTTCGCGACGAACTCACGGCGGTCTTGCTCGACTTGTTCTTGCTCGGTCACGTCGTGCAAGACGACGATCAGACCGGTGATCGGACCGCTATGCTTTTGAATCGGCGAGAAGTAGGCACGGACGAGGAACAGCTCTTCGTCCGTACTGAGGTCGATGAGTTTCGGCGGCATCGTCCCATCTTCCGGGATGACGATCTCGTCATCAAACTCGAGCAAATTCTGCAGGTTCGCCCCCATCGCCTCTTCTTCGGCGAGTCCGATCATATCTCGGGCCTGGTCGTTCATCAAGATGACCCGGAGCGAGCGGTCGGTCGCGACGACCCCGTCCGACATGTTCTCGAGGACGCTCGTCAAGCGACGTCGTTCGGCCTCGGTCGTGGCATTCGCCTCCATCAGCTCATCAGTCAATTCGTTGAAGGCGTAGGCGAGTTGGCCGACCTCATCGTCGGAATAGACTTTAACTTTCCGCGAGAAGTTCCCTTTTCGCATCTCGACGGCTTGTCGACGCATATCCGCAATCGGTCGCGTAATCGTCCGTGACAGCAAGATTCCGAGAATCGATGTGATGATGAGGGCGATCAGCGTCCCGGTCGCAAGGATGCGGGTCACTTGCTCCATCTGGTTATAGATGGACTGCATCGATGCCTCGATATAGATCATCCCCGTCGTCGTCCCATCGACCTCGGACTTGACCGGAACGGCGACGACGCGCATGCGCTCGTTCGAGTCTTCATAGACGAGCGTCTCTTGCGCCCCGCTCGTCGCGAATGATTTTTGAATGAACGAGTTCGCCGTCCGTTGTCCGACGAGACTCTGGTTGTTCGGATTCGACGTCGCCCGGACGACACTGTTCGTGTCGATAATCTGGACTTCGCGAATGTCGTCAGCTAGCGTCGTGCTCTCCGTAAACTCAGACAGCAGTTGATCCAGTACCTGGTTCAACTGCTGGTCCGAGGTCGAGTCACCGCCGTTCGATGCGATCCCTTCACTGACGTTATAGCTCAGTAGGTTGGCCCGATCGACGAGCGACTGCGAGAAGTTGTTGATGTATTGTCGTTCGAGGGAGCGTACGAAGTACACTCCGATGACTTGCATCGCAACAAGAATGAGCAGCGCATAGATGACGACGAGCTTCCACTGGATAGATTTAAAGAAGTTCGTCCGTTTCATCGTTTAGTCTTCTTCTCCTGCTTTTAAATAGTAGCCGACACCACGACGCGTGATGATATACGTCGGTGTCGATGGGTTGTCTTCGACTTTCTCACGCAAGCGGCGGACCGTCACGTCGACCGTACGGACGTCGCCGAAGTAGTCATAGCCCCACACCGTCTGGAGCAAGTGCTCGCGCGTCATGACTTGCCCGATGTTTTGGGCGAGGTAATGGATGAGCTCGAACTCACGGTGCGTCAGTTCGATTTTCTCTTCCCGTTTCGTGACCATGTACGAATCCGGATGAATCGTCAAATCACCGATTACGATATCGTTCTCGTTGGCACCTTTCGTCTCTGGGGCCGGGGCCGTTGCGTGACGGCGCATGTTCGCCTTGACGCGGGCCAAGAGCTCGCGTGAGCTGAACGGCTTCGTGACGTAATCGTCAGCACCGAGCTCAAGTCCGAGCACTTTATCGATCTCAGAGTCTTTCGCTGTCAACATAATGATCGGCATGTCGTACTTCTTACGGACTTCCCGACACACTTCCATGCCGTCTTTGAGTGGCAGCATGATGTCGAGCAAAATCAAATCCGGTTTGACTTCTTCGACTTTCACGAGCGCCTCTTCCCCGTCATACGCGACGTGGACTTGGTATCCTTCTTTTTCGAGCTTAAACTTCAATATATCTGCGATTGGTTGTTCGTCATCTACCACTAAAATCGTACGATCCATTCAGTGAGTCCTCCTCTTATCGTTAAACGTACATGTCTACATTGTAACTCTTTTTCTATAGGTTAGAAAGCGTAGTCCATTTCCGTGGAAATGAAAAGAGAGCCACGAGGGCTCTCTATCTTATGCTTCGTAAATGTCACGCAAGATGACCGTCTGCTCACGTGCCGGTCCGACCGAGAACGTCAACAATTCGATGCCTGTCAACGCTTCGATGCGTTTGACATAGTTCTGTGCGTTCACCGGCAAGTCTTCAAACTTGCGGATGCCTGTAATGTCTTCTGTCCAGCCTGGGAGCTCTTCGTACACCGGCTTGCACTGCTCGAGCACGCGGAAGTTCGGCGGGTACTCGTCGAGGAGCTTGCCTTCGAACTCGTATGCCGTACAAATCTTGAGCGTCTCAAGACCCGTCAACACGTCAATCGAGTTGAGGCAAAGGTCTGTGATGCCGCTGACGCGACGTGAGTGGCGGACGACGACCGAGTCGAACCAACCGACACGGCGCGGGCGTCCTGTCGTTGTACCGTACTCTTTTCCGACTTCACGGATCGTGTGACCGATCTCATCGTCAAGCTGGGTCGGGAACGGGCCGTCTCCGACACGTGACGTGTACGCCTTACAGACGCCGACGACGTGGTGGATCTTCGATGGACCGATACCGGCACCGCTCGATACGCCGCCTGAGGCCGCGTTCGATGATGTGACGAACGGGTATGTTCCGTGGTCGATATCTAGCAACACACCTTGCGCGCCTTCGAAGAGGACTTTCTGTTCTTCGTCGAGCGCGTTGTTCAACACGACCGATGTATCACATACGTACTTGGCGAACTGTTGGCCGTACGCATAGTATTCTTCGAAGATGTCATCGAATTCGATCGCATCGACTTCGTACATCTTCACGAACATGCGGTTTTTAATCGCGAGGACCGTCTTGAGCTTCTCGGCGAACACTTCTTTGTCGAGCAGGTCGGCGATGCGAATCCCGATGCGCGCCGCTTTGTCCATGTAGCAAGGACCGATCCCTTTGAGTGTCGTCCCGACTTTGGCGTCGCCTTTCGCGTCCTCTTCGAGCTTGTCTTGCAACTGATGGTACGGCAAGATGACGTGGGCCCGGTTCGAGATGCGGAGGTTATCCGTGCTCACACCGCGCTCGTGCAAATACGCGAGCTCCGTGACGAGCGATTTCGGATTGACGACCATCCCGTTCCCGATGACACATGTTTTGTCCGAGTAGAAGATCCCCGATGGAATCAAGTGAAGTTTATACTTCGTATCGTTGAAGACGATCGTATGACCAGCGTTGTCTCCCCCTTGATAACGCGCGACGACCTCGGCCTGCTTCGATAAGAAGTCCGTGATTTTTCCTTTACCTTCATCGCCCCACTGCGTTCCCACTACGACTACTGATGACATAATGAATCCTCCTTGTAGATAAACGTTCTATTCAAACCATCCGTAAGTGTACACTTGCTCCTGTTGAAAGTCAACCTAATACCGAACGTTTTTTTTGAGTTGTAACCCTTTGTTCGTTATTGACTCAATTTTTTTCGTTCACTTCTCGCATTCTTGAATTTCCGAAGGCATTTGGGTCGAAAGTCGGACAAAAAAAGCGACGTCTTGTCGACGTCGCTTGATTTCGTCTCTACATCGGCGGCGCAAAGGCTTGCGTCTCCATGTTGACGAACTTGTTGTATTCTTTTCGGAACGAGAGTTTGACCGTTCCGGTCGGACCGTTACGCTGCTTGGCGATGATGATCTCGATCGTGTTGGCGTCTTCACTCTCTTTGTCGTAATAGTCATCCCGGTATAAGAAGGCGACGATATCGGCATCTTGCTCGATTGCCCCGGATTCCCGGATATCTGACATCATCGGCCGCTTGTCTTGACGGCTCTCAACACCACGTGAGAGCTGCGACAAGGCGATGACCGGCACTTGAAGCTCACGCGCGATCGCTTTGAGCGTACGCGAGATCTCCGAAACTTCTTGTTGCCGGTTCTCGCCCGGCTTGCCGTTCCCGACGATGAGCTGCAAGTAGTCAATCATGATCATGCCAAGACCGTGCTCTTGTTTTAAGCGGCGGCACTTGGCCCGAATCTCGTTGACACGAAGACCCGGTGTATCATCGATATAGATACCGGCTTGTGACAGCGACGACATGGCAAGCGAGAGCCGCCCCCAGTCCTCGGCCTCGAGCCGTCCCGTCCGTAGACGCTGGGCGTCGATATTGCCTTCCGCACAGAGCATCCGCATGACGAGCTGTTCGGCACCCATCTCCAAACTGAAGATGGCGACGTTCTCGCCGGTACGGACGGCAACGTTTTGCGAGATGTTCAGCGCAAACGCGGTTTTACCAACCGAAGGACGGGCTGCGACGATGATGAGGTCGTTTCGTTGGAAACCGGCCGTCATCTTGTCGAGATCGCTGAACCCGGTCGCGATACCGGTAATTTCACCGCTCGATTGGTGCAGTTTTTCAATCGTCGAGTAGGCGTCCGATAAGACGGAGCCGATCGGATGGAAGCTTGACTGCCCTTTCCGTTGCGAGACTTTTAAAATGTTCCGCTCGGCGTCTGACAGGACGGCATCGACCTCGTCTTGGCGTTCATAGCCGTCCGAGACGATGTTCGTCGCAGTCCGAATCAAACGGCGAAGCGCCGCCTTTTGGTCGACGACGTTCAAATAATATCCGATGTTCCCGATGGCTGGAACCGCTTCGGCGATTTCCGCCAAATAGGTCAACCCACCGATTTCATCGAGAATGCCTTGGGCTTGAAGCTCCGAACTGAGCGTGACCAAATCGACAAGTTCGCCGCGGTCGTTAATCTTCAGCATCGCCTCAAAAATCCGTTGATGGCTGACACGATAAAAGTCGTCCGGGTCGACCCGCTCCGAGGCCGTAATCAGCCGATCGGAATCGAGGATGACGGCCCCAAGGACAGCTTGTTCCGCTTCGACGCTATGTGGCGGGGTGTTGACTTGAATCGCATCACTCATACGTTGTCTACCTCACCTTCACGCTTCTTGAACATGAACGTTTAACGTGGCCGTGACGTCGTGATGCAACTTCACCGGCACTTTTGTGAATCCGAGTGCCTTGATCGGATGCTCGAGCTCGATTTTGCGCTTGTCGATCTTATAGCCCATCGCCTTGAGCGCTTCACCGATTTGTTTGCTCGTGACCGATCCGAAGACGCGACCGCCTTCGCCCGACTTCGTCTTGACGACGATCGTCTCTTTTTCAAGCTTGTCCTTCAACTGTTGGGCTTGCTTCAATTCCTCTTCGGCCGCTTCTTCAGCGCGTCGCTCCTTCGCGGCAAAAGCCTTCAAGTTGCCCGGTGTCGCTTCAACTGCCAAGTTCTTTTTGAAGAGTACGTTCTTCGCATACGCATCCGCGACGTCTTTGACGTCACCTGCTTTCCCTTGACCTTTTACATCTACTTTTAAAATGACTTTCATTCAGAATCCTCTCCCTCTGTTTCATCTGTCATATAATGATCAATCGCTTCTTGTAATAACGTCTTCGCCTGTTCCCGGCTCACATCCAATTGCGTCGCCGCGTTCGTCAAATGGCCGCCCCCGTCGAGCATCTCCATGATGACTTGAACGTTGACGTCGCCGAGCGAACGGGCACTGATACCGGTCCGACCGTCTGGCAAGATCGCGATGACGAACGACGCTTTGACACCCTCCATGTTGAGGAGTTGATCAGCCGATTGGGCAATCAACACTTGATGATGCGCCTCGTCGTCCGTAGCGACGGCGATGGCCATGCCATCGGAATAGATTTCTGTATTCTCGAGGATGCGTGACTGCTCGATGTAGGAATCGAGGTCTTGACGCATGAAATGCTGGACGAGCACGGTGTCCGCCCCTTGAATCCGAAGGAAGGAAGCAGCGTCGAACGTCCGTGACCCCGTCCTCAAGGTAAACCCTTTTGTATCGACCATGATGCCCGCGAGGAGCGACGTCGCCTCTAAAATCGACAGTTTGCGCGTGCCGGCTTGATACTCGATCAGCTCGGTCACGAGTTCACACGTCGAGGAGGCGTACGGCTCCATATAGACGAGGACCGGGTCCTCGATGAACTCTTCGCCGCGACGATGGTGATCGATGACGACGACCTGTTCCGCCCGGTCCAAAATGTCACGCGAGATGACGAGCGACGGCCGGTGCGTATCGACGACGACAAGGAGCGTCTGCTCGTCGATGAGCGGCTGAGCTTCAAACTCCGTCAAGAAACGGCTATACAGGTCTTCATCGTTCTCGACTTCATGGACGAGCCGTTGAATGCCGACACTCGTCTCACCGGCCGGAATGACGACGTACGCTTCGCGTCCGACGAATTCAGCCAGTTTCATGATGCCAATCGAGGCGCCGAGTGAGTCCATATCTGGGTTTTTATGACCCATGATGAGGACGCGACTCGACTCACGAATCAAGTCACGCATCGAGTTCGAGATGACGCGAGCCCGCACCCGGGTCCGTTTCTCGGTCGGGTTCGTCTTGCCGCCGAAAAAGCGGACTTTCCCGTTATGACGTTTGACGACGACTTGGTCCCCGCCGCGCCCGAGCCCTAAATCGAGACTCGATTGCGACAAGTTCCCGAGTTCCGTCAACGTCGTCTCTCCGCAGCCGATGCCGATGGAGAGTGTGAGCGGGATTTTATGCTCTTTCGTCGCCTCGCGCACCTCGTCGAGAATCGAGAAGCGATTGTTCTCGAGCTCGGAGAGCGTCCGTTCGTTCATGACGAGGAAGAAGCGGTCCGCCGCCGTCCGGCGCATATAGATGTGATATTTCTGTGCCCATTGGTTCAGGAGGACGGTGACACGTCGATTGATTTCGCTTCGAACTTGCTCATCGACGGCGGTCGACATCTCGTCATAGTTATCTAAATACAAGACGCCAATCACGGTTTGCGTTTCCGAGTATTTTTGTTCAATCTCTGCCTCGTCCGTCATATCAAACAAATAAAGCGTCTGATATTCCTGATTGTAAAGGACGCGATACACGCGGTCCCCGACTTCAATCGTCGCCTCGTCCTCTTCTTCCTCGACCAGCTCGGTGAATGCCGAGTGAATCGAATCGAGCGGGATGCCGAGTTCCATCTCGAGCTCGAAGATGAGCCGAGACTGTTCATTGAACCAGCTGATGCGACGTGCTTCGTCGAATACGAGAATCCCGATCGGCATGCCGGTGAGTGCCTCTTTGCCGACCTCCTCAATCCGATGCGACAAAGAATGGACATACTGTTCCCATGCCTTCCGCTCTCGTCGAATCGTCACTTGCTGATAGATGAAAAAGATCAGCGTGCCCACGAACAGGGTGATTGCCGCCACAATGCTGTAGAACGCCAATCCTAACGCAACGAGCATCCCAATCACATATGGAATCGCGTGACGCGCGTACTGGTTCTTCACTGATGTTATTGCTTCACCACTGTGCATGTGTGCCTCCTAAAATGAGTGGTGCGCCACCCATGAGATCTAAATGGTTTCTGCTCTATCATACCATATCCGTCCGTTTCACTTACACTCCTACATCGGCTCTAAAAACAAAAAACGACTTATCCCGAGGGATAAGCCGTCTGTCAAAAATTACTCTGCAACGTATGGAAGCAAAGCCATTTGACGTGAACGCTTGATAGCGACAGTAAGTGGACGTTGGTATTTCGCTGAAGTACCAGTCACACGACGTGGAAGAATTTTACCACGCTCCGAAACGAAGCGTTTGAGCAATTCTACGTCTTTATAATCGATATGAGTGATGTTGTTCGACGTAAAGAAACATACTTTACGACGACGACGACCTCCTGGACGACGTGCCATGTGAAGACCTCCTTTTTAGTTTAGTTTCGAATCGGCGCGATCAGAATGGTAGATCGTCATCCGATAAGTCGATTTTTCCGCCACCCGAGAACGGATCGGCTTCAAAACCTTTGTTTGAGTTCGAGGACTGAGATGAAGTCGAAGAAGAGGCTGCGCCCCATCCTGACCCACTTGACTCACCACCACCGAAGACATCTCCAGCCGGTGCTGTATCACGTTGCCCTGAGGCACCGCGTGGTTCAAGGAAGCGTACGCTATCGGCTACGACTTCTGCCCGGTAACGACGTTGGCCATCTTGACCTTCGTAACTACTGATTTGAAGGCGACCGTCTACACCGGCCATGCTGCCTTTTTTCAAATATTGTGCCACGTTCTCTGCTTGTTTGCGCCAAACGACACAATCAATAAAGTCCGCCTCGCGCTTCCCATCTTGTCCAGTGAATGGACGATCGCAAGCGAGAGTAAAGCGAGTTACGGCAATCCCGCTCTGCGTGTAACGCATTTCTGGATCGCGTGTCAATCGACCAACTAACACAACTCGGTTAATCATCTCAAAGCTCCCCTTTCGCAATATGAAGCGTTAAGAATTAACGCTCGTCTTTAGTTGTCATTTGACGGACAACGTCATCAGAGATCTTCATGAGACGCTCTGTTTCTTGAATCGCTTTAGGCTCAGCAGTGATGTTGAGAAGAACGTAGTGTCCTTCGCGCATCTTGTTAATTTCGTAAGCGAGACGACGTTTACCCATGTCTGTTGTTTTATCAACAGTACCACCGTTTTCAGTGATGACGTTGTTGAAGCGTTCGATTAAAGCTTTCTTAGCTTCCTCATCAACTGATGGACGGATAATGTAAAGAAGTTCGTATTTACGCATTATCTTTCACCTCCTCTTGGACTAACGGCTCCTACCGGTTGTAGGAGCAAGGAGCAAACAATTGTTTTACTCACGTCATAATATACTATCAAACTTCTGTTCGTTTTACAACACGTTTCCGGAAAATGCCTTACACGTTGAAGCGGAACGTGACAACGTCGCCATCTTGGAAGACGTATTCTTTTCCTTCTGAGCGAAGCTTGCCTTGCTCTTTGACCGTCGCCATGTTGCCGGCAGCCGATAGGTCTTCATACGAGACGACTTCGGCCCGGATGAATCCGCGCTCAAAGTCAGAGTGGATGACACCGGCACATTGCGGGGCCTTCATCCCTTGCTTGAACGTCCAGGCGCGGACTTCTTTCTCACCGGCCGTGAAGTATGTGGCGAGACCGAGCGTCGAGTAGGCGGCACGAATCAATTGATCGAGGCCTGACTCTTCGATGCCGAGGTCTTGCAAGAACTCCAATCGCTCTTCTGGCTCGAGCTCTGAGATCTCTTCTTCGATCCGGGCACAGATGACGATCACTTGCGCCCCTTCCGTCGCGGCATGCTCACGCACGGCTTGAACGTATGGGTTTTGGTCGGCATCCGCCACTTCATCTTCACTCACGTTCGCGACGTAAAGCATCGGCTTCATCGTGAGCAATTGGAAGTGTTTGACGATGGCGAGCTGATCTTCTGTCAACTCGGCAACGCGCGCCGGACGCTCTGACTCGAGGATCGCTTGAACGATTTCAAGCGCTTCGAGTTCTTGCGCGGCACCTTTATCTTTTGACTTCACCATTTTTTGGACGCGCGTGATGCGTTTCTCGACCAATTCAAGGTCGGCCAAAATCAATTCGAGGTTGATCGTCGTGATGTCATCGATCGGCGATACTTTTCCGGCCACGTGCGTGATGTTGTCGTCTTCAAAACAACGGACGACTTGGCAAATCGCGTCGACTTCACGGATGTTGGCGAGGAATTTGTTTCCTAACCCTTCTCCTTTTGACGCGCCTTTCACGATTCCGGCGATATCTGTAAACTCAAATGCGGTCGGTACGGTCTTCTTCGGTTTGACGAGTTCTGTCAATCGATCGAGACGCGCGTCCGGTACTTCGACGACCCCAACGTTCGGGTCGATTGTCGCGAACGGATAGTTGGCTGCTTCTACACCGGCTTGCGTGATGGCGTTAAATAATGTCGATTTCCCGACGTTCGGTAATCCGACGATTCCTGCTGTTAATCCCACTTGTATGTCCTCCTCATCCGGCTTTCCCGGGAAATGTTGATCCGTCTGTGGAGTGGGTACGTTCAGTACACCACACCGTCACATCCTTCACAATTATAGTTAGTCCTCGATTAAACCGCAACTCACGGTTGCAACATAGAGAAGAACGCCACTTATTCAGCGGCGTTCTCTTGTTTAAGCACTTTTTTCAATCGCTTATCAAAGTCACGGCGCGGCATGAGCACGCTTGCCCCGCATCCTTGACACTTGATGCGAATGTCCATCCCGACCCGCGTCACTTGCCAACGGTTCGTCTGACAAGCGTGCGGTTTCTTCATTTCTACAAAATCGTTCAACTCATACGATTTAGCCTGCATTTTCGGGCGCTCCTTTAGTCGATGTGGTTGGCGGCATCATGACGGTCCGCGGATACGGAATCTCGATTCCGCGCTCATCTAATCCGGCCTTCAACTCTTTATGCAAAATCCGACCGGCCGCAAAGTGTTGCGTCGGCGGAACTTCAGCCATGAGACGATAGACGACTTCCGACGGTCCGAGCGACTGGACCCCAGCGAGCGTGATTGGTTCGATGAACAAGTCGTGATACTTCTCTTCGACCGTCTTCGCAATCTCTTTCAACGCCTGCTCGACTTTCGCCATGTCTTCTTCATAGGCGACACCGATATCGACGACCGCGACGCTGTTTTCAAGCGAGTAGTTCGTCACTTGCATGATTTGTCCGTTCGGGATGATTGTCACTTGCCCGTTCAACCCTTTCAACTTCGTCGTCCGAATCCCGACTTCGATGACAGTCCCGTCGACTTGTTGATTTAAATTGACGTAATCCCCGTTCTTATATTGGTTCTCGAAGATGATAAAGGCGCCGGTGATGACGTCCTTCACCAAGTTTTGCGCGCCGAACGAGATGGCCAGACCGGCGACCCCAGCCGATGCGATCAAACCGGCGATATTGACGCCGAACTGTCCGAGCACCGTCAAAATCATGATCAGACCGAGCACATAGCGAATCGTGTTTTGGGCCAATTTTGACAGCGTCTCATTTTGTCGTTGCGTCACAATATCGTGCTCTTTAATTTTACGCAGGGCGAACACGCGTTGTACCATTGACGTCAAAATACGTGACGCCACATAAATGGCCAAGATGATAAGTGCGACACCGGTCAATTTGATGCCGAGACCGATCCACATCTCCGTATCCTGGAAATAGGCGACGAAGCGATTGACACTATCCATCGTTTCATCGGCCACCGTGCTTAAGTTTGTATCTGTATTTTGTGAAGCCATGTAGTCACCTCTAGCATTATAGATTTCTAACCCATCAAACCATAATTGACGACTTTTCTCAAACCCTACATCCGGACGTTATAAGTTTCGGTGTTCCGGGAATGGGATAATACGGTTTCATTCCGCAATTGCAACTAGACGCAGGCAGCTTAGAAGAGAGGATGAGATTCATGCCGTTTCGCCTAAAACCTCATAAACCATACTCTTTCTTCATCGAACATACCGAACGGAGTGGATCCAAGCTCTTTGCCGATCAACTGCACGAGCAGTTGGCGCAAGAGACACATCGTCCGATCGTCCTCGTGTGCATCGGCTCTGACCGTTCTACCGGCGACTCGCTCGGACCGCTCGTCGGCACATTCCTTGAAGAACGCTTCGTCCGCAATATCTATGTCTACGGGACGTTGACGAAACCGGTCCATGCGCTAAATCTCGTCGAGACGCTCCATGAGATTCAGACACGGTTCCATCGTCCGCTCATCATCGCCATCGACGCTTGTCTCGGTCGCTTGTCGAGTGTCGGCTATATCTTCTTCTCAGAAGGACCGCTCGCGCCCGGTGCCGGTGTCCAAAAAGAGCTCCCTTCGGTCGGCGAGTATAACATCAAAGCCGTCGTCAACGTGAGCGGCTTCATGGAGATGATGATTTTGCAAAATACGCGTCTCCACCTCGTCTATGAGCTGGCTCGTTTCATCACCGACGGGTTCGTCGAGTTCGACGTACGCATCGGACGGCTCCATCAAGAAGAGGCGGCCATCACCCGGCTTCGTCAATCCCGCGACGAATCGAAATCTTGAGGCGAAAGGAGCGTCAACAGATGCTCTAAATCGTCCTGTGAGAAATACTTCAGCTCGAGGACGCCCCCTTTTCGACGCGGGCGAATCGATACATCCATTTGAAGACGTTCCGCTAGTACCGCCTCGACGGCTTCGACGTCGGCGTTCGAGCGTTTGAGCGTCTTTTTTTCGATGCGTTCTTTTTGTAAATAACGTTCGAGCCGGCGGACCGTCCATTGCTCGGCGATGACACGACGCGCAATCTGTTCCATCGCCTGAATGGATTTCATCCCTGTGATGGCACGGGCGTGGCCCATCGTCAGCTCGCCGACCATGACCGCATGCTGGACCGCGCTCGGCAACCGGAGCAGTCTCAGGCTGTTCGTGACATGGCTCCGACTCTTGCCGACGCGTTCGGCCAGCTGTTGCTGGGTCAATCCGAGCGTCTGCATTAACTGTTCGTAGGCGAGCGCCTCTTCGATCGCGTTTAAGTCGGCCCGTTGAATGTTCTCAATCAAGGCAAGCTCCATGACGCGGTCCGAATCGGCCGTGACGATCAACGCCGGGATATCCGTCTTGCCGGCCAACTGCGCGGCTTGAAAGCGGCGTTCCCCGGCGATGATTTCATAAAACCCACTCGCTTTGCGAACGACAATCGGTTGCAACACGCCATACCGTTCAATCGACTGCCGGAGTTCGTCTAGCTTTTCGGGTTCGAACTGTTTGCGGGGCTGGTTCGGGTTCGGGCGAATGTGTTTAATCGGTAACCGTTCCATCATGCTTCCTCCATTCCATCTGCCTGATTGCTACAAAAAAAGCACAGGCTCACTTTTGTGGCCGTGCTTTCGGGATTCGAATCCGAATCTCAACAAATTCGTCTTCTTCGACTTCCTCGGTCTGGACTTCAATGCCGGTTTTGCCGATCAAACTGACGGAATCCCGGATTGTATTGAGGGCGATGCGCGTGTCACGCGCAAAACTTTTCGTCCGACGGCGTTGTTTTTTCGGTTTCCGCTTTTCTTCTTCAATCGGTGTCGTCAAGAAGGCGACACGCTCTTCCGTTTCTTTGACGTTAAAGTCCTGTTCCAAGATTTCTAGCAAGACTTGGAGTTGCAGTCCTTCCTCTTTGAGCGGCAAGAGCGCCCGAGCGTGACGTTCATTGATTTGGCGGTCACGCAAACATTGCTTGACGTCATTCGGCAACTTCAATAACCGGAGTTTATTGGCGATTGTCGACTGGCTTTTCCCAAGACTCTTCGCAAGCGCGGCTTGTGTCATGCCGTTCATGGCCAGCAGACGATCATACGCCTCCGCCTCTTCGATCGGACTGAGCTGTTCCCGCTGCAAGTTCTCAATCAAAGCCAACGCAGCGGTCGTATCGTCATCCATGTCCCGGACGATGGCCGGAATGACAGACCAACCGAGCGACTTGGCGGCCCGGAAGCGACGTTCCCCAGCGATAATCTCGTAACGGTCCCCGTCCGCTTTGCGAACGACGATCGGCTGCAAGAGACCATGCTCGTCAATCGTGACGGCCAATTCTTCAATTTTAGCCGGCTCGAATACTTTACGCGGTTGATAACGGTTCGGGAGAAGCAACGATAACGGGATTTCTTGGACCGCATCATTCGGTTTGACTTCTGCGATTTCTGTAACCGCCACTTCTGGACGACTTCCGAACAGTTTAGCAAATGTTTTCTTCAACGTCGGCACCCCTCTATGTAAAAAATAAGCAGATTCCACTACCGGAATCTGCTTTTAGTTTCACGTGAAACACTATTGCTCAGATTAGCGGCTCTTTCGCCGGGGTACCCGCTTTACGTGGATATTTCCCAGGCGTTTTTCGTAATTTATCTACAACTACGATATTACGCTCACTCATCTCTCCTGGCAATAGGAACTGGTGTGTCGTTTTTACTTTCCCACCGAGCACGGCCAAGGCGTTTTTCGCATCGACAAGTTCGTCGGAAACCTTCGCTGCTTTGAGCGCTACGAACGTTCCACCGACTTTTGCGAGCGGTAAACAGTACTCGGCGAGCACCGTCATTCGGGCAACCGCACGGGCGGTTACGACATCAAATTGCTCACGAAATTTTTTATTTTTTCCAAACTCTTCGGCGCGTCCGTGATGGAACGCCACACCTTCTAACCCGAGCGCGAGAGCGAGTTCGTTCAAGAACGTGATTCGCTTGTTGAGCGAGTCGATAATCGTCACGTGGAGATGCGGGAAGAGGATTTTGAGCGGCAAGCTCGGGAATCCAGCCCCGGCACCGACGTCACAGACGGTTTCGACGTTTGAGAAATCGAAATGGAACGCCGCACTGAGCGAGTCATAGAAATGCTTCAAATACACTTCTTCCTTGTCTGTGATGGCCGTCAAATTCATCTTCTCGTTCCACTCGACGAGCATCTCGAAATACAGTTCGAACTGAGCGAGTTGTTTCTCGCTCAATTCGAATCCTTCTGCCTGCAACGCCTCAATAAATTGGGATTGGTTCATCGTTTCACTCCACTGTCGCGTATTGTCCTTGCTCGATATAGACCAACAGGATCGAGACGTCCGCCGGGTTTACCCCGGAAATACGTGACGCTTGTCCAATCGAGAGCGGACGAACTTGTTTTAGTTTTTGTTTCGCTTCCGTCGCCAGACCACCGATTGCATCGTAATCGAGCTTCTCCGGAATCCGTTTTTCTTCCATCCGACGCATTTTCTCGACTTGCTCGAGTTGCTTCGAGATGTACCCTTCGTATTTCACTTGAATCTCGACTTGCTCGGCCACTTCGAATGGCACTTCGATTGGTGCCGGTGCAAAACGAGCGAGCGTCGCGTACGTCACTTCAGGACGTTTCAAGAGCGTACTGGCGTGTGTCGCTTCTTTGAGCGGGTTCGCCCCGACTTCTTCGAGGATCGCGTTCACGTCCGCTGACGGTTTGATGACGAGTCCGTTGAGACGTTTCACCTCTGCCGCGATGGCGACACGTTTGTCTTCAAGATGAACATGACGCTCTGGTGACAATAGGCCGACTTCATGGCCGATGTCGCTCAAACGAAGGTCCGCATTATCGTGACGCAAGAGCAACCGATACTCGGCGCGCGATGTGAGCAAGCGGTACGGCTCGTTCGTCCCTTTCGTCACGAGGTCGTCAATCAAGACACCGATATACGCCTGTGAGCGGTCCAAGATGACCGGGTCTTTGCCGAGCACTTTACAGGCGGCGTTGATTCCAGCCATGATGCCTTGTCCGGCCGCTTCTTCGTAGCCGCTCGTTCCGTTGATTTGACCCGCCGTGAACAGTCCCTCGACCGTCTTCGTCTCGAGCGTCGGCCAAAGTTGTGTCGGTACGACCGCATCGTATTCGATCGCATAACCCGGACGCATCATCTCTGAGTTCTCAAGCCCTGGAATCGTGCGGAGCATTTGATGCTGAACGTCTTCCGGCATACTCGTCGAGAAACCTTGGACATAGATTTCTTCCGTGTCGCGACCTTCTGGCTCGAGGAAGATTTGATGACGCGGTTTATCGTTGAACCGGACGACTTTATCTTCAATCGATGGGCAATAACGCGGGCCTGTCCCTTTGATAGCACCCGAATACATCGGCGAACGATGCAAGTTCTCATCAATCAACTGGTGCGTCCGCTCACTCGTATACGTGAGCCAGCACGGGATTTGCTCGATCGGGTTGAGATCCGTCGACGTGTATGAGAAGAGCGACGGATTGTCGTCCCCTGGTTGAATCTCCGTCTTCGAGTAATCGATCGTCTTCCCGTCGATGCGTGGCGGTGTCCCCGTTTTGAAACGGACGAGTTCGAGCCCGAGTTCTTCTAAATGCTTCGACAATTCGACCGAAGGCATCTGGTTGTTCGGACCGCTCTCATACGACAATTCACCGATGATGATTTGTCCGCGCATGAATGTACCGGTCGTGACGATGACCGCTTTCGAGCGATATTCCGAACCGGTATTCGTGACGACGCCGGCGACTTTCCCATCTTCGATGAGAAGTCGTTCGACGAGCGCTTGACGAAGCAATAGGTTCGGTTCGTCCTCGAGCACTTTCTTCATATGGTTTTGGTATTGGAATTTATCTGCTTGCGCCCGTAATGCACGCACCGCTGGACCTTTCGATGTGTTGAGCATCTTCATTTGAATGTACGTCGCATCGATCGCTTTCGCCATTTCGCCGCCGAGGGCGTCGATTTCGCGAACGACGATCCCTTTCGCGGGACCACCAATCGATGGGTTGCAGTACATGAATCCGACCATATCCGGATTCATCGTGAGCATCGCCGTTTTCGCGCCCATGCGCGCCGAAGCCAGTGCGGCCTCGATGCCCGCATGACCGGCTCCGATGACGATGACATCAAACTCGCCTGCCGTGTAAGCCATAGTTGTTCCTCCTTATTATTTCCCAAGACAAAACTGTGAAAAGAGTTGATCAATCAAACTTTCTTGAACGGTGTCCCCGTTGATTTCACCGAGCGTATCCCACGCCCGTCGTAAATCGATTTGGACCATATCAATCGGTAAATTCATGGCGGCACTTCCGAGCGCCTCCTCGATTTGTTCAATCGTCCGTTTGATGAGTTGAATGTGTCGTGCGTTCGAGATATATGTCATATCCTGTGATTCGACGCCTTTAGCGAAGAACAAGTTCGAAATCGCCTTCTCCAATGCGTCGATTCCCTCTTCTAATAAGAGAGACGTCGCCACAATCGGGCGACCTGCCGCTAGTTTCTCCAGCTTAGAAGAATCCATGTTTTGTGGCAAGTCCGTCTTATTGATGATGACGATGGCGTTCATACCAGCGATCGCCTCGAATAAGGCCTCATCCTCGACAGTCAAACCTTCATGCCCGTTTAAGACGAGCAAAATCAAGTCAGCGCCCATGAGCGCTTTGCGCGATTTCTCGACACCGATCCGTTCGACGATATCTTCCGTCTCTCGAATCCCTGCCGTATCAATCAATTTGAGCGGAACGCCTTTGACGTTCACATACTCTTCAATCGTATCGCGCGTCGTTCCGGCAATTTCCGTAACGATTGCTTTCGTCTCTTGCACGAGCGTGTTCATGAGCGAAGATTTGCCGACGTTCGGCCGACCGATAATCGCCGTCGCGAGCCCTTCACGTAAAATCTTGCCTTGTCGCGCCGTCTCAAGCAACTGCTCGAGCACACGTTTGACTTCACCCGCCTTGTCTTCGACGATGGCTTGTGTCATCTCTTCGGCGTCGTATTCCGGATAGTCGATATTGACCTCGACGGCCGCAATCGTCTCAAGCAACAGTTGACGCAACTCGCGGACGAGCCGTGACAAACGTCCTTCCATCTGTGACATGGCGACATTCATGGCCCGATCCGTTTTGGCACGAATCAAATCCATGACGGCCTCGGCTTGCGACAAGTCGATCCGTCCGTTCAAAAAGGCGCGTTTCGTGAACTCGCCCGGTTCTGCCAAGCGGATGTCCGGTTGTTCAAGAATCAGTTCGAGGACACGATTGACCGCAACGATTCCCCCGTGGCAATTGATTTCGACGACGTCTTCTCGCGTGAACGTCTTCGGTGCGCGCATGATGCTCACCATGACTTCATCGACGACCTCGTCCGTGCCAGGACGTTTCAATTTTCCGTAATGGATCGTATGTGATTCCACTTCCGTCAAATCTTTTCCAGAAAACACACGGGCCACCGTCTCGACGGCGCGGTCACCGGACAAGCGGACGATTCCGATTGCCCCTTCACCCATCGGCGTCGAAATCGCCGTAATCGTGTCAAACTCTAGCATCATCTTTCCCTCCCATACTTCTTACTACTTCCTCTATCTTATGCATAACGCACCTACTATACACGATATTTGTCTCGAACGAAAGCGTCCGACCTCTCGAGCCACGCTTGCATTTCAGAGAATTACTTTAGTACAATAAAGGAATAAATTTCCAAAGAGGATGGGATAAAATGCGACAATACGACGCGATGACCGCACTGACCGAAAGCTTACGGACCGACACTGACGTTCAAGCGATTTTTTTGAAAGGATCATTCGGACGCGGAGAAGGCGACGCATATTCTGACGTCGACTTATACGTCATGGTCGCTCCGGAGAAACTGGAGACATTCTTATCCCGCCGCCGTGACCACTTGACCACCTATCGCCCGATTCTACTCGAGGACGAAATCAACATCGTGGCCCCTCAACTAATCGTCGTCTATGATGATTTCTTGCATCTCGACTTCTTCACGGTGACAGCGGACACGCTGAACCATCAAGACACAATCACGGTGCTGCACGATCCAGAACATCGGCTCCAACATCACGCGAGCTCGCTCGCTTTATCGGCCCCAGACTTGAGCGGACACGTGTTCGATGCGATTTGGTTCTTTTTCCAATATACGAAAACACGCGACCGAGGCAATGCCATTTGGGCGGTCGAGATGCTTCGGCAAGGGATGAGCCATTTCGCTTACGCGCTCGCTGCCCATCATGAACCGGAGCGGGCCGCACTCGGATTGAAAGACGTGGCCGCCCGGCAGCGAATCGAGCTCGATTCGTTCTACGATTCATTGACCCCGAGCCATCACGCGACAGCCGCGCGTTGGTATGTCACCCGTCTCGAGGCCGAACGCCCCTTCTTCGAGACGACCGTTGCGTTCGAAGTGATTCGTCCGTTTTTCGAAAGCCTCGTCGCACGCGAAAAAAGCCGCTCCTAATGTGAGCGGCTTTCATTTATGCTCGCTGACGTCTCGAGGAGCGGAGCGTGAAGTAAAGAATCCATTCGACTATCCCGACAGCGATGAGAAAACCGCCGAACAATTGGAACAAGACGAGCAGGCTGTCAAACGGGTTCGCCAACATGAGTAGCCCGATTCCAATCCATAATAGGCTGCTCAGCATGAAATACATCCACCGATTGGCGATGGTCCGGCGAAATCCGACGGCTTGAATCAACCGGATGATGCCCCCGAACAAGAACAGGACGCCGATAAAAATCGGGAGCAGACTGGCCAACGTTTCAGCGAAGAAAAAGACGATCAAAGCAATCAAGATATAGATGATGCCCATAAAGAAGCCGGCTGGGAGACCGTCCCGTTTCTGTCGCAATCCTTGAACGATGGCGACGAGACCGATGATGGCAAGATAAGCTGCGACCAAATAGACAATCGCATCAAAAAAGACCCGTGGATACAAGATGATGAGTAACCCGATCACCACGTAGAGCGCCGCTTGAATGAACGTCGACCGCTCCAATCGTTTGATGAGCGTCTCCATCTGAAAGACCCCTTTCTGATTCGACGATGTTGACCACTACTTGGATTATTCCCAGATTTCGGTTCAATTCATCTCGAACGACAAAAAAGGCTGTGGATTGGTTATCCACAGCCTTAACATTTATTTACGTTTTTTCTTTTTTGTCTTTTTCTCTTCTTCTGCGAGGGCGGCACGTTCTGCTTCTTTCGCCGCGATTTTCGCTTCAGCTTGGACTTTCATCTTCTCGCGCATCGGAAGCATGATTGCCATCGTCACGATAATCGAGATGATGTAACCGACGACCCAGTACATCGAAAGGGCGGCTGGAAGCGTGATCGACATGACGAAGATCATCACTGGGAAGATGTAGAGCATCATTTTCAATTGCGGGTTCTGTTCTTGGCCCGCCATTGAGATTTTTTGTTGTGCATACGTCAAGATTGCCGCGAGAATCGGCAAGATGAACGTTGGATCTGGTGCCCCGAGGTCGAACCAGAGGAACTGCGCTTCGAAGATTTCAGGTGTCCGACGGATCGCATCGTAGAACGCGAACAAAATCGGCATTTGAATCAAGATTGGCAAGCAGCCCGCGAGCGGGTTGATTTGGTACTCTTGATACATCTTCATCATTTCTTCTTGCAGTTTGCGTTGCGTCTCTTGGTCTTTCGAGCTGTATTTCTCACGCAGCTTGAGCATCTCTGGCTGCAACACTTGCATCGCACCCATACTCTTCGTCTGCTTGATCATAAGCGGTAAAATCAAGAGGCGGACGATAATCGTTGCGACGATAATCGAGTAACCGTACTGCCACGTCCCACCGATCAAGTAGGCCGCTTCTTTCAATAACCATGCCAATGGCCAAACAAAGTATTTCGACCAGAAGCCTTCTGTCTCAGCCGTAATTGGCTCACCTTGGATTGTCGATGGGTCGACACAGCCAGCCATCAACATGATGACGCCGGTCATGACGGCCAACAATCCTAATTTTAGCTTTTTGCTCATAGTTCCTCCTACGCTTTCTTTATCGATTCTTTTGTTCCATCACACGTCTATCGGTCAATCCTAATTAGTTCGCGTTATATATGAAAGAACGAGCTCGGATTGTTATGATCGATCGACTTGTCTCTGCTTCCAAACTTTAGCCCGTTTGAATGCATGTTTCAAGCTTTCCGTCACTTCATCTTGTGTCAGCGACGTCGCTGGTTTGCGCGCAATGATGACATAATTGTGCGGAGCCACGTTCGGTTCGAGCAAGCGAAGCGATTCACGCATCAATCGTTTCATCCGGTTTCGTTCCACGGCATTCCCCAGCTTTTTGCTGACCGAAAGTCCGACCCGGAAGTGCGCTTGATCCGCTTTCTGTGTGTAGACGACAAACTGACGATTGGCCACGGAGCGTCCTTCACGAAACACCGCTTGGAACTCTTCATTCTTTTGCAGGCGGTATTCTTTTTTCAAAATTCTCACTCCATCCTTCACTTCAAAAATCGTCAACTAACATCATACCATATCCCATTCGTTTCAACGAGGGAGAATCAGTTTTTTCAAGTCGATTGTGTGAGTTGTGTGACGATACAAAAAAATTGCCCAAGGAGGATTCCTCGGGCAATCTCGTGATCTGTATTAGACAGTCAAGGCTTTGCGGCCTTTACGACGGCGAGCTGCAAGAATGTTGCGGCCGTTTTTAGTCGCCATGCGTGCACGGAATCCGTGGACTTTCTTACGCTTACGATTGTTAGGGTTGAAAGTTGGTTTCATTGTTAAAGCACCTCCTCAAGGTTAACGCTCTATTAGCAAGTTATAGTTTCATTTAAGGCAGTCTTTAAGATTATATAAACTGTTGTCTAGATTGTCAATGAGTTTTCGCCAGGTTTTCAATTGGAGTGAAATCCTTCGAGCGGGGAGGGGACGATCGCCTCGTATTGGCATGAATTTGAAGAAACGAGAGCAATCAGTAACACCGAGATTTAACAATCCGCCAGTGACTTTTTTACAAATAGCTGTCTAAAGCCATTTTATCCACATATCCCGAAAGTTATCCACACTTATATGTGAATAACTCCTCTTTTTTTCAACAATTTTATGAGTCCGATTTTCAATTTTTCATTTTCTTCTCTTAAAAAAATATTCTTCACAATTCCTTCTTCCTCTTTTGTATATAACTTTTCTGTCTCTCTGTTTCCTCACTTCTAATTATCCACAACATATCCACAGTTTATCCACACTATACACAGCATGTGGATAACTACCTGTGGATTCTTTTTGCGGTCTGTGGATAAATATCGAAAACCGTTGCCACGTCTATTTTATTTTGATAAACTGAATGTGCACAAACTTGTGGATGAACTTTTAGCAATTCCAAGATATACACAGGCTGTGGATAACTGTTATCCCCAACATCAACACCATGTGGATAACGTTATCCACAGTTTTTGTTCTCTGGGGATAACCCTAGTATCTACTATAGAATAGTGTATGTGTATATCGTGTGAATAAGTTTCGCCAACATGTGAGTAAAGGAGGTCTTTCATTGAAGAATGCTCGCGAGATTTGGAGAAATGTTTTATCTCTGATTGAAGAAGAGGAACGAACACCAAAAGCCAGCTTTGATATGTGGTTGAAATCAACAGAAGGAATTTCGTTGATGGGGACGACACTCGTCGTGTCCGCGCCAGCCAGTTTCATCGTGACTTGGCTTGAGCGTCAGTACTTGTCATTGTTACAAGATACGATTGAAGAAGTGACGAACAACAAACTTGAGATTCATTTCATCGAGGAATCACAAGCACACAAGTATGCACCTGCGGATGGATCGAAAGAGACGATTGCTGCCACAGAAATGAAAGAACAGCCACTTCCAGTACTTCCAAAAGAGGAAGGGAACCTTGGACAGTTGAATGACAAGTACATTTTTGAGACGTTTGTCATCGGGTCGGGGAACCGATTTGCTCACGCAGCCTCGCTCGCCGTGGCAGAAGCTCCGGCGCGTGCCTACAATCCGCTCTTCATTTATGGAGGAGTCGGGCTCGGCAAGACGCATTTGATGCATGCGATTGGTCATTATGTGAAAGGGCAGAAGCCTGGCGCACGTATCGCTTACGTATCATCTGAAAAGTTCACGAATGAGTTCATCAACTCGATTCGTGACAATAAGACCGAAGAATTCCGTAACCGCTATCGGAATATCGATGTTCTCTTAATTGATGACATTCAGTTCCTAGCTGGGAAAGAACAGACACAGGAAGAGTTTTTCCACACGTTCAATGCGCTTCATAACGATCAGAAACAGATTGTGATCTCAAGTGACCGACCGCCTAAAGAGATTCCGACGCTCGAAGATCGTCTTCGTTCGCGGTTCGAATGGGGTCTTATCACAGACATCACACCGCCTGACCTCGAAACGCGAATCGCCATCTTACGTAAGAAAGCGACGGCAGAAGGGCTTGATATCGCGAACGATGTCATGTTGTATATCGCCAATCAAATCGACACGAACATCCGTGAACTCGAAGGGGCATTGACGCGCGTCGTGGCCTACGCCAAACTCGTCGGTCGTCCGATTGATCCGGATGTCGCTGCTGAAGCGTTGCACAACATCATGCCGGTCCAAGAAGCGAAGAAAATCGTCATTCGGGACATTCAAGAAATCGTGGGGCGTCACTTCAATATTGAAGTCGATGAACTGAAAGCGAAGAAACGGACGAAGACGCTCGCATTCCCACGTCAAATCGCGATGTACCTATCGCGTGAGATGACGGAAAGCTCGCTTCCTAAAATCGGGGAAGAGTTCGGAGGACGCGATCACACGACCGTGATTCACGCCCATGAGAAAATTAGTACGCTGCTCAAACACGATCCGGAGATGCAAGAGACGATTCAGACGTTGAAGAAGGCATTGTTATAAACGCCTCCGTTTCGCTGTGGATATCCTGTGGATAAACCCACATAGTTATCCACAAGTTATTCACAGGCAGAATGGCTCAATACGAGTGGTTAAAGTGACTTATCCCCAGTATCCACAGCCCTTATTACTATTATGACTTAAATAATACTATTATTATTAACTATATGACTCAGTTCACTTAGGAGGAATTATCCACATGCATTTAACGATTCAGCGAGACGTATTCATGCAAGCCGTACAAGATGTATCAAAAGCTGTTGCTTCCCGAACAACGATTCCAATCCTCACAGGATTAAAGCTTGAAGCCCATGCCGATGGGTTGACACTAACAGGTAGCGATACGGAAATTTCAATCGAACGCTTAATCCCGATTGAAGAAGGCGGAATCGAACTCATTCAAATTCAACGAGCCGGTAGCGTCGTGCTCAATGCACGTTTCCTCGGTGAGATTGTTAAAAAGTTGCCGACGAATGAAGTGACACTCGAAGTGTCTCCGAACTTCATGACACGAATCGAATCGGGACAAGCCGAGTTCCATTTGAACGGACTCGATCCAGATGAGTACCCACGCCTGCCTGAACTATCAAGCGAACGCCGTTTCTACTTGCCGGCCGATCTCTTGAAGACGATTATCCGTCAAACGAGCTTCGCTGTTTCGGCACAAGAGACACGTCCTGTTTTGACAGGGGTTAACTTCTCGGCTGAAAAAGGATTTTTGACGTGTGTCGCCACGGATAGCCACCGTCTGGCACTTCGCCGGGCACGGTTTGAGACCGACAACGATTTGACGTTCCAAAACGTCGTCGTCCCGGGCCGTTCATTGAACGAACTCGCAAAATTGCTTGATCGGGAAGAGTTGCCAGTCGAAATCGTGTTGACGGACCAACAAATCTTGTTCCGTTTGAAAAACATCTCGTTCTTCTCGCGTCTACTCGACGGGGCATACCCAGATACATCACGCTTGATTCCGGAAGAATACCGGACAGCTGTCCGTATGAACGCGAAGGACTTCCTCCAGGCCATCGATCGTGCGTCATTGCTTGCACGTGCTGACCGGAATAACGTCATCAAGTTTGTCGCTGAAGAGGCGACGACGGTTGAAGTCTCATCTCATTCTCCAGAAGTCGGGAAAGTGTCAGAACGCGTCAGCATCTTGTCGCTCGAAGGAGAAGAGTTAAAAATTTCATTCAACTCGAAATTTGTCATGGATGCGCTTCGTGCGCTCGATGCTTCAGAAATCGAAATCCAGTTCACGGGTTCGATGCGTCCGTTCATCTTGCGTCCGGTCGAGCAGGATAGCGTCCTACAGTTGATCTTGCCAGTCCGCACGTCTTAAGTCAGACTGAGCAGATTCGGGGATGATGAGGTGTTTCACCTTGTCATCCCCATTTTTGCCTTATTCGACGTTTTTCGATAAACTAATAAGTATGGCGATTTTTTGTACTAAGTATGAAAGAAAGGAAGTGACGACATGAAAAAAGTGTCGATTACAACCGAGTATGTAACGCTCGGACAATTTTTGAAGTTGGCTGATATTATTTCAAGTGGAGGCCAAGCGAAGTTTTTCTTAGAGGACATTCAAGTAAAAGTGAACGGTGAGGTTGATCAACGTCGCGGACGGAAACTACGGGACGGGGACAAAATCGAAGTCGAAGGCTTCGGGGATTTCCAAATCGAGGGGAACTAACGTGCATTTAAAGTCGATCCGATTGCAAAACTACCGCAACTACGAAACCCTCGAGCTAGATTTTTCAGAACAGACGAACGTTCTCATCGGCGAGAATGCCCAAGGGAAAACGAATCTGCTCGAATCGATTTACGTACTTGCGCTCGCAAAGTCACATCGGACGACGCAAGACCGTGAACTGATCGGCTGGGAAGCGGATGCGGCGATGGTCGAGGGACGGATTCATAAACGGACCGGTGAGACGGTTCAGTCGCTCACCTTTTCACCGAAAGGGAAGAAAGCGAAATTGAACCATCTTGAACAACGCCGCCTCAGCGACTATGTGGGCGCGTTTAACGTCGTACTGTTCGCACCCGAAGACCTCGCCATCGTCAAAGGCAGCCCGCAAGGACGACGACGGTTTTTAGATATGGAAATCGGCCAAGTGAGTCCTGTCTATTTACATGAATTGAATCAGTATTTGAAGACGCTGAAGCAACGGAACGCCTTATTGAAGCAGCTGTCCATCAAAGGCGGGGATGAGACACTGCTCGAGGTGCTCACCGATCAAATGATCGAACTGGCCGTGAAAATCGTTTCACGACGTCATCATTTTATCGATCAGCTTGAAAAATGGGCTGGGCCCATCCATTCTGGCATCACGCGTGACTTGGAGACACTGACGATTCAATACGTATCGGATACATTCCAAAAAGAACGTTACCCAAAAGAGGCGATGTTTGAAACGTATCGTCAAAAGTTTGATAAAATAAGAGAGAACGAACGAAGACGAGGCGTGACGTTATTTGGTCCGCATCGAGATGACTTTGAATTGTATGTCAACAATCGCAACGTCCAAACGTTCGGTTCACAAGGCCAGCAACGTACAGCGGCTTTGTCTCTCAAGTTAGCGGAGATTGAACTGATCCACGAAGAGGTCGGGGAATATCCGTTACTTTTGCTAGATGACGTGTTATCTGAATTAGACGACCATCGCCAAACCCATCTGCTCGATACGATGGGCCAAAAAGTCCAAACCATCATCACGACGACCAATATTGATGGCATTGCTCATGAAACGATTCAACAAGCGAAAGTGTTTCACGTGAAACAAGGCGAAGTTGAAACGGAATCTGTGTAACGCAAGACCAATCCATAGGAACACCAATTCATGTATAGTAGGTGAACAAAACCGATGAGTAACGAAAACGAAAAACAAATGCAAGATTATGGTGCTGATCAGATTCAAGTGCTTGAAGGGTTAGAAGCCGTTCGTAAACGCCCGGGGATGTATATCGGTTCAACGAGCTCACGAGGACTCCACCACTTGGTATGGGAAATCGTCGACAACTCGATTGACGAAGCGCTCGCTGGACACTGTGACACAATTACCGTGACAGTAGAGCCAGGCAACTCGATCGTTGTCGAAGATAACGGACGCGGGATTCCTGTCGACGTTCAAAAGAAAACGGGACGCCCTGCTGTCGAAGTCATCTTCACTGTCCTTCATGCCGGAGGTAAATTTGGCGGTGGCGGATACAAAGTGTCAGGTGGTTTGCACGGTGTAGGGGCCTCGGTCGTCAACGCGTTGTCGACGAAGCTTGAAGTGTTCGTCCGTCGTAACGGCAACGTCTACTACCAGTCATTCAAACGCGGTGTGCCACAAGGCGAACTTGAAATCGTCGGTACGACCGATACAACCGGTACGACTGTCCGTTTCTTCCCAGATGGTGACATCTTTGAAGAGACGCTCGAATATGACTTTGATTTACTCGCTACACGTCTGCGCGAACTTGCCTTCTTGAACAAAGGACTTCGCATCGTCGCTAAAGACGAGCGCAGCGATGAGACGATTGAACGCAACTATCATTACGAGGGCGGAATCAAGTCATACGTTGAACATTTGAACCGCTCGAAAGCCTCAATCCACGACGAGCCTGTCTACGTACATGGCACGAAGGATGGAATTGAAGTCGAGATTGCGCTTCAGTACAACGAAGGATTTGCGAGCAACATCTATTCCTTCACGAACAACATCCCGACCCACGAGGGGGGGACGCACGAGACCGGATTCAAAACGGCGCTCACGCGTTCAATCAACGACTATGCAAAACGCTTCGGTCTCATGAAAGAGGCTGACGGCAGCTTGTCAGGGGATGATGTCCGTGAAGGATTGACGGCAATCGTCTCGGTCAAACACCCGTCACCACAGTTCGAAGGGCAGACGAAGACGAAACTCGGTAACGCCGATGCGCGTACAGCCACAGACTCGCTCTTCACGGACACGTTCGAGCAATTCTTGCTCGAAAACCCGTCTGTCGGTCGATTGATCGTCGACAAAGGGTTGATGGCGGCCCGTGCCCGTCTCGCAGCGAAACGCGCTCGTGAGATGACACGCCGTAAAGGGATCCTTGAAGTCAGTTCATTACCTGGGAAACTAGCCGACTGTTCATCGAAAGATGCATCGAAGTCTGAATTGTACATCGTTGAGGGTGACTCGGCCGGTGGTTCAGCGAAATCAGGCCGTGATCGTCACTTCCAAGCGATTTTGCCAATCCGAGGTAAAATCATCAACGTCGAAAAAGCACGACTCGATAAAATTTTAGCCAACCAAGAAGTCCGGACGATTATTACAGCACTCGGGACTGGGATTGCAGAGGAGTTTGATCTCGGGAAGGCTCGTTATCATAAGTTGATTATCATGACCGATGCCGACGTCGATGGAGCTCACATTCGCACACTGCTCTTGACGTTCTTCTACCGCTACATGCGTCCGCTCGTCGAGAGTGGATATGTGTATATCGCGCAACCGCCACTTTACGGCTTGAAGCACGGGAAAGAAGTCACATACGTGCAAAATGAACGTGAACTGCAAGAGGCGATTAAACAGCTTCCGGAAAATGCTCGTTACAGCGTACAGCGTTACAAAGGTCTAGGTGAGATGGATCCTGAACAACTGTGGAGCACGACGATGAATCCAGAGACACGCTCGATGCTTCGTGTCGACCTTCAAGACGCCATTGAGGCGGATGAGATCTTTGAGACGCTCATGGGTGACAATGTCGAGCCGCGACGTGATTTCATCCAATCACATGCGCATTACGTGAAAAACCTCGATATTTAAAAAGAAGGGTAGGCAATAACGAATGGCAGAACAAGAAAATATCAAGGATATAAATATTAGCCAAGAGATGCGCACCTCGTTCATGGACTATGCGATGAGCGTTATCGTGTCACGTGCCCTCCCAGACGTACGAGACGGTCTGAAACCGGTTCACCGTCGGATCCTGTATGCGATGAACGAACTTGGCATCCGTGCCGACAAGCCGCATAAGAAATCGGCCCGTGTGGTCGGTGACGTAATCGGTAAGTATCACCCGCACGGTGACTCTGCTGTTTACGAGACGATGGTTCGTATGGCGCAAGATTTCAGTTATCGCTATGAGCTCGTCGATGGTCACGGAAACTTCGGATCGGTCGATGGCGACTCAGCGGCAGCGATGCGTTATACAGAAGCACGTATGTCGAAAATCGCTATGGAACTCGTACGCGATATCGGTAAAAACACGATTGATTACCAACCGAACTTTGACGGAGAAGAAAAAGAACCGGTCGTCATGCCAGCCCGGTTCCCGAACTTCTTGGTCAACGGGACGAGCGGAATCGCGGTCGGGATGGCCACGAACGTACCTCCGCATAACTTGAACGAAGTGATTGACGGGGTGCTCGCGTTGACGCATAACCCAGATATCACGATCTCCGAGTTGATGCAGTACATCCCGGGACCTGACTTCCCAACAGCTGGTGAAATCTTAGGACGCAGCGGAATTCGCCGCGCCTATGAGACGGGTCGTGGATCAATCACGATGCGGGCCAAAGCTGAAATCGAAGTGTTGAAAAATGGTCGTGAACGCATTCTTGTCCACGAAATCCCATATCAAGTGAACAAAGCGCGCCTCGTCGAAAAAATTGCCGATTTAGTACGCGACAAGAAAATCGAAGGGATCACTGATCTTCGCGACGAGTCGGACCGTAACGGGATGCGTGTCGTCATCGAAGTGCGCCGCGACGCGAATGCGAGTGTCATTTTGAACAACCTGTATAAACAAACGCCAATGCAAACGACGTTTGGTGTCAACATGCTCGCCCTCGTAGGGGGACGACCGAAGACGCTCAACTTGAAGCAAGCGATTTATTACTACATCGAGCACCAAAAAGAAGTCGTCCGTCGTCGGACGCAGTTTGATCTCGACAAGGCGGAGGCTCGCGCACATATCCTCGAAGGATTACGCGTCGCCCTCGATCACTTGGACGAAGTCATTGCCATCATCCGCAGCACGCGGACCGGTGACGAGGCCCGTGAAAAATTGATCGCCCGTTTCGGGTTGTCAATCGATCAGACGCAAGCCATTCTTGACATGCGTCTCCAACGTTTGACAGGACTCGAGCGTGAGAAGATTGAGGGCGAGTATCGCGAGATTCGCGCCTTGATTGAAGAGTTGCGCGCCATCTTAGGCGACGAGGAACTCTTGCTTCAAATCATTCGCAACGAGTTGACAGAAATCAAAGAGCGTTATGGTGATGCACGTCGGACAGTCATCCGTACGGACATCATCGAGCTCGAAGATGAAGACTTGATTCCAGTTCGCGACATGATGATCACGCTCACGAGCGAAGGCTATATCAAATCAATCCCGAGCGACTCGTATCGCACGCAACGCCGAGGCGGACGAGGCAAGCAAGGGATGGGGACGAACGACGAGGACTTCGTGTTACGTCTCTTGTCAGCTTCGACGCATGATACGATTCTGTTCTTCACGAACTTCGGTCGCGTCTTCCGCTTGAAAGGGTATGAAATCCCAGAGATGAGCCGGACTGCGAAAGGGATGCCGATCATCAACTTGCTACAAGTCGATAAAGGCGAGAAAGTGGAGACGATGATTCCCGTCGACTTCAATAGCTACTTGGCAGACAAAGCCATCGTCGAAGATGGAACTGAAGACTCGGAAGCAGAAGTGGCAGACGAGCAGTTGTCGCTCGTGTTTATCACGAAGCAAGGACTCGTTAAACGCTCACCGCTTTCGGCTTACGCCCGCATCAATAAAAACGGACTTCGTGCCATCAGCTTGAATGATACGGACGAGTTGGTTACTGTCCGTCTTGCGAAGAGCGATGACGAGATGTTGATCGTGACGCGCGAAGGGATGTCGATTCGCTTCCCGCTGGCGAGCGAAGTCCGTTCGATGGGCCGTACCGCCCGAGGTGTCCGTGCGATTCGTCTGAAGAAGGACGACGATCAAGTCGTTTCGATGGAAATCGTCCGTCCGACGCAGGATGTATTGATTATCACGGAAAAAGGCTATGGCAAACGAACGGCGATGGAGCAATTCCGCACACAAGGTCGAGGCGGTTCTGGGATTATCGGAATCAAGACTGACCGCGGCACCGTCGTCGGTATGCGAGTCGTGGATGAAGACGACGATATTATGCTCATGACCGAGCTCGGTGTCGCCATCCGAATCGATTCACAGACGATTTCGCAAATGGGTCGCAGTACACGCGGTGTGAAAGTGATGAACATCGAAGACGGCGATCGTTTGGCTACAATTGCAAAATTGAAAAAAGATGAGCTAGAAGAGGAATCAGCAGATGAGATGGAGAATGGATTTGATGGTGAAGCACCAGAAACCGACCTATCGTCTGAAGTGACCGAATAAGGCGAAACAGGTCGAACGGAGCTTCCGTTCGACCTGTTTTCATACGATGAGGAGGGATGAGCATGCGACTCGCTATTTCAAACGTTCACGTAGGTATGACGCTTTTAACGTCGGTGTCTTCATTAGAGGCGGGAATTAGGCTAACGAACGAACATTTACGTTTGCTTCGCTTTTTGAAAGTCGAGGCGATTGAAGTCGCTCCAGTAGAACGACGTCCCTTTACACATGAAGAAGAACGAGATTTGTGCGATAAGATTCTCCAGTATGAACGTCACTATAATCAATGGGAAGAGCGGATTGCTCCGAACCCATATGAGGCTCTTGAATTTATTCATCAGTTGTTTCGCCACGACTACCCTCTGTCAGCAATCGTCACGTTTTTCACGAAACAGCCGCTACGAAAGAATCACGTGATTCATCATGCGATTTATCGGGCCCTCGTCGCAAAAACGTTATCGAAATATCGGGGAGATGAACACCGGCTTCAGTTCGACTATGGAATCGCTTCTTATTTTGCCGATGCCAGTTACGCTAAAATTCGCAAATGGTCACATATGCGTTATTTCACAAAAATGGAACGTGAGCTTCTGTATCAACATCCACTCGTATCGATGGCGATGTTACCTGAAGATCGGACATTGCGGCAACGTGTCGGTAAGTTAGTGGCAGAACATCATGAGCGACTCGATGGGTCGGGTTTCCCCAATCGTCTCGAAGAGCGCGCGCTTCATCCGGCCTCGCCTCTGTTTATCGTGGCCGATCGTTTTTGTCAGTTGACGGCACCGCGAACATTCCGAGCTGCACTGACTCCGGAAGAAGCTTACTTCTATATGTGGCAAAATGAAGCGTACGATGGAGAAGCGCTAACGCTTTTAGCTACGCTGCTCGGCTTTTATGAAGTCGGACGAACCGTTTTGCTGAGTAGTGGGGTTCGTGGGAAGATTCATCACTACACACCGAGTGTCGAACAACCGATTGTCGTATCCGAACCGACGCAAGAAACGTATGATTTAACTCGCTTAGACGAAGTACGAATCATCGCATTTCAATAATCAATAGTGTGTTCCTTCTATATAGTGCTTAGAAGGAGCACACTGTTTTTTTATTCTTTTAAAATATTTTATTTTTATAGTTGACGAAAGAGAAAGCAGGTGCTATTATAAATGAGTCGCTAAGAGCGGCAGACGAACTTTGAAAACTGAACGATGAGGCAAAAATAAGTTTTACAATTTTTGAATGAAGCGCAAGCTTCGTCATTTTCAAGAGCTATAT
>NZ_JACSMA010000021.1 GCF_018618415.1 Exiguobacterium sp. s146
AATGATACTAATCGGTCGAGGCTTTGATCTAGTCTAATGGTTTGTGTGAATTGATGAGTCTTCAGTTTTGAGAGAACAATCTCTTAAAAAAGAGTTGACATTATGTTAAGATAATGTTAACCTCATATATGTCTGGTGGCGATAGCGAAGCGGCCACACCCGTTCCCATGCCGAACACGGAAGTTAAGCGCTTCAGCGCCGAAAGTAGTTGGGGGTCT
>NZ_JACSMA010000022.1 GCF_018618415.1 Exiguobacterium sp. s146
GAGGTAGATAGGTCATGGGTGGAAGCACGGCGACGTGTGGAGCTGAATGATACTAATCGGTCGAGGCTTTGATCTAGTCTAAGGTTTGTGTGAATTGATGAGTCTTCAGTTTTGAGAGAACGATTTCTCTTGTCTGGTGGCGATAGCGAAGCGGCCACACCCGTTCCCATGCCGAACACGGAAGTTAAGCGCTTCAGCGCCGAAAGTAGTTGGG
>NZ_JACSMA010000004.1 GCF_018618415.1 Exiguobacterium sp. s146
CCGCCAGCGTTCGTCCTGAGCCAGGATCAAACTCTCCAAAGAATTTGATATAGCTCTTGAAAATGACGAAGCTTGCGCTTCATTCAAAATTGTAAAACTTTTTTTGCCTCATCGTTCAGTTTTCAAAGTTCGTCTGTCGCGCTTGGCGACTTCATTAATTTATCACGTTGCTTATCTCCGCGTCAACAACTTTTTTCACAAATTGTTTTACTGAAATAATCTTTCGCTGTGACAACGTTTATAACTATAATCTCTATTTACCACTTCGTCAATAGAAATATTACAAAAAAATAAAAAAGGTTGAGCCCCTGATGAGGCCCAACGCTTCAGTCTTTCGCTAGCGGCACATAGCCCGTCCGCTCTACCAATGTCTGTCCTTCTTCAGATGTCATCCAATCTAGAAACGACTTGTATGTTTCATACTGTTCTTCTGTTGTGATGGCATAGAATTCAGAAGTGATTGGATACGTCCCGTCAGCGATTGTCTCGACCGTTGGCGCAATCCCATTCACTTGAAGTAATTTAATATCATAATCTTCAACCATCTCGGTCGCATAGAAGCGGAAAGAGAACCCGATCGCATTTTTATGATTTGTGTATGCGGCTGTCTGTTCGATGATACCACCCATACCCTCCGGGACATCTTCAACAGGTGCATCCATTAATTGACGATCGCCCATTACCCGCTGCAAAGCCGTCTGACTCCCGCTTCCTTCTGGACGTTGGAATGCTCGAATCGGGTCATTCTCGCCTCCGACCTCACTCCAATTATCAATATCTCCGGCATATACTTGCTGAATCTCGTCTAATTTAAGTGAGTCCACCGGATTGTCTTCATGTACAAAGAAGACAAACGCTTCACGCCCAATCGGTGTCATGTTGAACTTCACATCAGCCTTCTCGGCCGCGGCCACTTGAAGATCGGACGGTCCGGCAACAAAGATGATGTCCGTCTCCCCTTGAATCAACCGATCGTACGCCTCTCCCGTCGTCGTTGAGACGACCGAACTTTCCTCCGTACTATACGGATTATATTCGTCAGAAGGATAAACCGCTTCGACAAATGACGCATACAGTGGATAGAGCGCCGTAGCACCATCGAGACGTGGGAGATTTGAATCGATTTTAAACGAAGATGCGCCGTCCAGTTTCGCTAGATCCGATTCCTCATTAAACGGTTGATAGTCAAACAACTCAACACCGCGTTCTTCGATCCGTAAACTTTCCGTATACGCATAATAGCCTTTTACGGAACTAAAGAACACGATGCCAATTCCAGTCCCGATTAATGCGACTCGTTTACGTTGGCCTTTCGTCAATTGTGAAAAGTCATATAGCGCCATAATGACAATCAACAGAGCCACCACGTACCAAATCGTCCAAATGATCGGGCGCCCCGATCCAATCGGGTCACCCATCGTGAACAGTGCTACAAAGACTGAGACGACCGCAGCAATCAATATAATGAATATACTACCTAGTATAAATTTGAATAGTTTCATGACTTCATTGAACTCCATCCTGATTTCGATTATGAGATTTCATAGGCGATCGCTTCCACTCCGACACCCTTCGTTGGCCGTGAGACCGAACGAACGTATCCTTTGCGTACAAGGAACCCGACGATACTTCCAAGGTCGACTTTCAACTCTTGTAAATTCGGGTGCTCCATCAATTCAGAAAATGGCCACGGTTCCTCCCTTTGTTGCATCGTTTGTAATAGAAGGAGCGTGCCCGGTAACACTTTTGATTGAATCAAATGTTCCATTCCGATAATCACTAAGTGAATCCGCTGTTCGAGCGACTCTTGTCCGCTCACGAGTTCCTCATGCAGTTTATATATTTCTAAGTCAAGGGTACGTACTTGTTTCCACAATACAATTTCAGGATGAATCCCGGCTTCCAAGACCGATAGTCTGGCCAAATGGGTCAAGGCATGATGGATTTGGGTGAAAGCGTCCTGATATTCTTCTTGTAAAAATAAACTTCTACCGTCTTCAAAGCGGCGCAACAACTTCGCAAACGCGAGCGATAGTTGAAGGCGTTGCTCATCGTTCGAGAAATTACGTAGGCGTTGTCTCAAATCTAATAAAAACGTGTTTCGTTCGAACAAGACCATCCCATCTTCAATCCAGTGGATGGCCCGGCGATTCTCATTCATCAAAATCCACCGATCCATCATCGAGTCACTCACCAAATGGAGAATGATTTTTTCTTGTCCGATCTGATAGTGCTTCACCGTCCAGAATGGCTCTTCTTTCGCTTCAATCACAATCAACAATCGGTCCGATTGATCGGTCAGCGGATCGCGTGGTCGTTTCTTCTTCACTTCGATGATGCCAAGTGTCGTCTTCAAGGCTGCATATTCCGAATAGATTGTGCGTGTGGCATACTCCATAGTCACCTTGATACCTTCTTTCTATATGATGAACTTCAAACGTTCACCCAATGATCTGATACGAAAATGATTCGCCTTCTTTATAAAATTCTCCTGCCAGCGATTGTATGAACTTCTCACAGTCTTGCAGATGAGCTATAGTAAAGACAGACATGGAGGGATTACGAAATGAAAAAACGGGGGAATAAAATCAACCGCGCTCGAAACCTTGCGTTGTTGCTCGTCTTTGCAGGAATCGGGGTCATGTATCTCGGCTTACTGGCGAAAAACATCACATGGCTGATGATTATTTTCATGTTGCTTGGCTTCGTGATGGTGTTATCGAGTTCAGCGCTCTACTTCATCATCGGGATGGCATCGACGAAAGCCATCGTCGTCACTTGCCCGAACTGCGAGAAACAGACCAAGATGCTCGGACGAGTCGATTTATGTATGCATTGTGACGAACCGCTCACGATCGATCAATCGCTCGAAGGCAAAGAGTTCGACGAAAAATATAATAAACGTCAATCACATTCACACGAATAAAAAAATCATCCTCGCCTCCGAGGATGATTTTTTAATGTTTATGCGCTTGTTCAGTTTGGCACGCCGGACATGTGCCGTATACTTCAAGACGGTGGCGATCAACTTTGAATCCTGTCAATTGAGATGCGACCGATTCGATTTCATCGAGGACCGGGTAGTTGAAGTCGACAACTTTGCCACACGCATCGCAGATGATGTGGTAGTGACGCGACGTCACGAAGTCAAATCGGCTCGATGCGTCGCCGTAATTCATCTCTTGGACGAGACCGACTTCCTTAAAGACGCGCAAGTTGTTATAGACGGTAGCGACACTCATGTTCGGAAATCTCGCCGAAAGTGCCTTATAAATGTCATCCGCTGTCGGGTGACTGTGCTCCGTGACGAGGTACTCCAAAATGGCCTGGCGCTGAGGCGTCATTCTGACTCCATGTTCTCGGAGCGACTGAACAGCATGGTCAAGCATTTCGCTTCCCACGTCAATCCCTCATTTCTTCTATAGAATTCATACGAAGTGTTAGTTAGAATTAACCTATTTCTTACATAGTAATCTTTATAAATAGTGTACTGATTTCTAGAACAGTCGTCAAACGTTGAGCTTAAGCGGTTGACGGCTATGATACAATAAGTGCGAATTTGTAAAAGGAGGCAATACATATGGCAACACCATCTACACGCAACAATTCAGACATTTTGTATACCGACGCCTTGACGCATATCGTCGGCGGGGTCAACAGCCCTTCCCGCTCATTCAAGGCAGTCGGCGGCGGTGCACCCGTCTATATGGAACGAGGAGACGGCGCCTATTTCTACGATGTTGACGGCAATCGCTACATCGACTATTTGGCGGCATACGGCCCGATCATTACCGGCCACGCCCACCCGCATATCCATAAAGCGTTAATTGAGGCTTCGTCTAAAGGTTTGCTTTACGGGACACCGCATGCGCTTGAAGTCGAGTTCGCGAAAAAATTAAAAGCGGCCATCCCGTCAATGGATAAAGTCCGGTTCACGAATTCAGGAACCGAAGCGGTCATGACGACCGTCCGTGTCGCCCGTGCCTATACCGGTCGTGAACTTGTCGTCAAATTCAGCGGTTGCTATCACGGCCACTCGGACTTGATGCTCATCGCCGCAGGGAGCGGACCGGCCACGCTCGGTTCACCTGACTCGGCCGGCGTCACACGGGCCACGGCGAAAGAAGTCATCACCGTGCCGTTCAACGATGTCGAGGCGTTCCGCGACATGATGGCCGAATGGGGCAGTCAAATCGCCTGCGTCCTCGTCGAACCGATTGTCGGCAACTTCGGCATCGTCGAGCCAAAACCAGGATTCCTTCAGGCCGTCAACGATATCACCCATGAACATGGCGCCCTCGTCATTTACGACGAAGTCATCACGGCGTTCCGCTTCACGTACGGCAGTGCCCAACAAGTATACGGTATCGAACCGGACATGACCGCCCTCGGCAAAATCATCGGCGGAGGATTGCCAATCGGTGCCTACGGCGGTAAAGCCGAAATCATGGAAACAGTCGCGCCGCTCGGGCCAGCCTATCAGGCCGGGACGATGGCCGGTAACCCAGCATCGATGGCAACCGGGATCGCTTGCCTTGAAGTACTCGAACAACCGGGCGTCTATGAACAGCTCGACGCGCTCGGTGCCCAGCTCGAGGCCGGGATTCGTGAAGCTGCCGCAACCCATGACGTGACGATCACGCTCAACCGCTTAAAAGGTGCGCTCACAGTCTACTTCACGGACGAGATCGTGACCGATTATGAGGGCGCAGAAAAGTCGGACGGCGAAGTATTCGGACGCTTCTTCAAATTGATGCTCGAGAACGGCGTCAACCTTGCCCCTTCGAAATACGAGGCTTGGTTCTTGACGACCGAACATACCGAGCAAGATATCGAAGAGACGATTGCTGCGGTCAACCGCGCGTTCGCTCAACTATAAGCAAAGGAGATGCCGCGGCATCTCCTTTTTATGATAATGCGGGACGGATCCACAGCTGGTCGTAACGCGGGTGCCCGAACACGTCGAGCGGCACATCTCCGAGAAAACTCGGGAAACGCCGTTCACGTGCGACATGATACAACGGGATGACGAGCGCCGCCTCGGTCAAATACCGTTCGACGTCACGGTGCAGCTTCGACCACTCATCCATCTCCGTATGCTGATAGCGGTCCATCAGTGCGCGGAGTTCCGTCTCTCCCGCGACCAACTTACCGACAAGTGACAACTCACTCGTCAAAAAGGCAAGGAACGCCAAATCGAGATCTTCGTTCATCATCTCCCCACATAAAATCAAATCGGCATCACGGAGCGTCTCTTCTTGCAGTAAAGCACTGAGCGCATATGTCTCGATTTCGACGAGAAAACCGGCCGCTCTCAACTGTTCGGCGATGAGTTGCGCATCTTGCGTGGCCCCTTCAAACGGTAAATGAAGCAATCGCAACGGACGGTGGCACATCGTCCCCGTTTCAGACACCGGGACAAAGCGGCTCAATTCCGGGAAGAAACCGTGGGCCACTTGATGCCGCTCGCCGCCCAAGTTTACGAGCTCATCTTTTTGGATCGCATGTTGAATCGCGAGACGAGCCTCCACATCGTCCTTGAGCCAAGAGTGCGCGAGATTGAACATGAGATAACGTGCCCCGGCCTCGGCAATCCATTTGACGACGCTATGGTCATCCCCTGTCGTCCAAGTGACATAGTCCGTTTCGGAGAACGTGACGAATTCAACGACGTCGAGCGACGGGCGAGGCCGCATACCGCGCTCGAAAGCCCGTAGTCGCACGATTTCTTCTGACGTTTCCTCCAATTTGAACGGTCCGGTCCCGATTCTCCCTTCCGCGCCTTCATATGTGATGGAAGCCGGGGTTTGGGCGAGCAACCGCTCGATGTAGGCCCGGTGCGCATTCGTGTGGATATCGACGACAAATGGCGCCGGGGTCTCGACCCGCTCAATTGGCGCAAACAACCACACCTGCTTCCCGCGCGCTAATAATCGGTTCAGTGAATACACGACATCTTTGGCTGCAAGTGTCACTCCATTATGGAACATGACCCCTTTTCGGATGTAACACCGAAACCCGAACGGCATCGCTTCCATATGATGAGCGAGCGATGGTTCAACCGATGTCCCATTCCATTCAAATAAGCGGTCGAAGACGTGACGCGATAAGGAAGCTTCCATGGCAATATGGATATCGAGTGGATCAAGCGATTCAAGCGTACGGATGCGTGGAAAAATGAAGCGATCCTCTTCCGTCTGTTCGAAACCAAAACGGTTCCAGATAAGTGCTTGAATGACTTCTCGTAAAGCCGGAGGCCAGTCCCACTCCAACCATTTGGCTGTATCGGCCATTGTGGCCGTTAAAAACGTTGTTTCGACCCAATCGTTGAGGGCCTGGACAAAATCTGGCTGAATCCGAATCATCGATTCATGACCGCGCCCTTTACCGGCTTGATAGGTCACCCATCCCATCGTTTCCCACGCCTTGATATCGCGCTTCACTTGTTTCTCGCTATAACCGACCACCTCGACGGCTTGCCGGAGTGTCACGTCCATTCTGTCCGCCTGTAACGCATAGCGATAAATGGCCACTAGTTTTGCATTCATGTCATTCCCCCTAAAAGTGGACATGTCCAAATAATTTGTCTCTTTTTACCAAGTGTAGTCCACGTTTAAAGTAGTGACAAGGAGGTGCTCACATGAAATTCAAAGATTTTCCAACCAACGTCCGACTTCGACTCGTCTGTGGATTTTTCATCCGCATCGTCGGCTCGGCCATCTTTCCATTCATGGCTTTATATTTTTCGGAAGAACTCGGCAAAATCGCTGCCGGGATCATCATGACGTCATTCGTCATCGTCGGGTATGTCACCGGCTTGTTCGGTGGGTACTTCTCGGATCGCTTTAATCGCAAGCACGTCTTACAAATCGGCCAACTCATTCAAATCCTCTGCTTCGTGGGGATGACAGTGGCGATTCACCCATCAAATAACTGGGCATTCGTCGTGGCCATCCTCTATTTCGGTCACGCCATCGCGAACGGATTGAACTATCCGGCGCTCGAGGCAATCGTCATCGACTCGATGGAAGAATCAAATCGAAAAGCGATTTATGTATATGATTATTGGCTCGTCAATTTAGCGATTGCCGGCGGTGTCATGCTCGGCGGTGCATTCTATCGCGACTATCGCTTCGGCTTGTTCGTTGGGATGACGCTCGTCTTGAGCATCACAACGCTCGTCTTGCAACGCTACCTCATCGATTCATATCAAGGGAACCGGTCGACACCGGCGAACCCGCTTGTCGGTGTCATTCAAAACTATCGCATCGCTCTGGGCGACCGGCGCTGGATGCTCTTCGTGCTCGGCAGCATGCTTGTCTTCTCGACCGAGTTTCATATGGCAAACTATATCGGCGTCCATTTGGCCGAATCGTTCCAAGAACGTTCGATCATCGGTGTGCCGTTCGACGGTGTCCGCATGATGGCGTTCATGCAACTCGAGAACACGTTGCTCGTCGTCGCCATCACGTTCGCCGTCACCGCTTTTGTGAAACGGTACCGGGAAAAATACGTGTTCTTCATCGGCTTATCGCTCTATATCACAGCGTATGCGGCCATCACATCGATGAACTCCTTTCTGATTCTCGCCGTGCTGGCCGTCGTCTTCACAGTCGGTGAGTTGCTGTACTCACCAATCCGTCAAGTGAGGCAAATCGACCTGCTCGACCCGGAGCGACGCGCCTCTTACCTCGCTTTCGGGGGGCTCACGTTCCACGGGGCCAAACTTGTTGCCGCGGCCGGCATCGTCGTAGGGGCGTTCATCGGACCCATATTCATGAGCGGCTACATCTTCATGTTCGGGGCGCTCGGGGCGTATCTCTATTATGTGTCGCTCTATAAGATGGAGTCGATGCGCCAACTCGCCGCATGACGTTTGAACTGTCGTCGGAACGGAAACAGGCAAGAGTGAAGGAGGCGAATCCGATGTCAGCCATTGTCTTGTTTGATGGAGACTGTAACTTTTGTGACGCCAGCGTCCAGTTCATCTTGAACCGGGACACCGCAGGGAACTTCCACTTTGCCTCGCTACAAGGCGACGCCGGGAAAACGCTACGTGAACGTCACCGCATCAGCGACTCGGTCGACAGCATCGTCTTGATTCGCGACGGTGTGCCTTTTATCAAATCCGACGCGGCCATCCGCATCGCGGAAGGATTGGATGGGAACTGGCGTCTGCTCCGGTTCGTAAAAGTCGTCCCGAAGCCGCTCCGTGATTTCGGTTATGAGTTCATCGCCAAACATCGTTACGAATGGTTCGGGCAGAAGCAGACATGTAAACTGCCGACACCAGAAGAGCGTAGCCGTTTTCTTGATCAACAACCAAAACCGCCGACTCGATGAGTCGACGGTTTTTTTAGTCCATACACGTCAAGTACGTCCAGTGACATTCAGGCATCGGGTTGCCCATGAAACTGACACCGAGGTCATCGGCCCGGTGAATCGTCGTCCAGGGGGCGTCTCCGACTTGAAGATACACTTCATGGTGCGGCGATTGTGTATGACTCCCAGATAGTTTGAACGTGGCGTTGTCCTTCAATTGCGCGACAATCGTATACTTGATGTCCGGCGCAATGACGAGCGGATTGCCGACTGAATGTTGCAGGCGGTATGCGGTCCGCCCCCGGTCAATATCAAGATCATCGAGATACACTTGATCGACGGAAGCAACATCTTCCCCGGTCAGCTGATGACGGGCGTTATAGCCGCGGGTCACGCCCGCGTCTTTTTTGATGGAGACGATTGGAATATCACGCAGTCCTTCGACTTTCACTTCTGTACGTGTCCGATAGTCGGTCGCATGGACGTTATACGGTCGTCTATCCCCTTCAAAGTAAGGGTGCGGCGACAACAAGTTCGGGTTTTTAATCATCGGTGGACGAATGAACGTCTGGACGCGCAGCTGAATCCGATCGACCGTCTCCAAATCGGGACGAAGCGGGCTGACGAGAAAATACATGATGAACAGCTCCTTGTCGCGCCGCGTGTCCGTCTTCAGTTCTTTGGCGAGCGACATCGCTTTTCCGACTGCATGGATGAGCCGTGTCCCAGGTTTCTCATCCCGTTTGACAGGTCGAAGGGCGCGGACTTCATACATCGTCGGCTCATGGAGCGGTGTGTCGTCCAAATAGGCGTTCCCGACGACTTCTGCGATGCGTCGCCCTTGTCGGTAAATCGCGTACGTCTCGACGTCAGGAATTGGGTCCCACTGGAGATGGGTGCCGGTCGACGCGACGACGGCCGATGTGAGATGCCGATTCCAATACAAGTCATCGCTCGGGTCGACGGCGGCCGTATACACTTTCGCCACCTCCCCTTGCTCATCTGTGAGACGATAGGCGACTTGCTCCCCGGCGGCCGTCTCATGGTCGACATAGTGTCGGCCATCTCCTTCGTACACATACTTCCCGTTTCGCGTGAGTCGGACTTTCCCATCGACCGACCACGTCAGCTCGAGCGCGTCCTTCAACGGTTTTACAGTAATTAACCCTTCCCCGTTCATCATTAGACTCTCCCCCTTTTAGTTGTCGTTTCCTCATTCCCGTCTCACTGTCACGGAAAACAAAAAAAGGCCCCGAGTCTCCTCGAGGCCGTGTCTTATTCGACGACTGCCAAATCTTGAATCATATACAAATCGTAATAGGCGCCACGGCGACGCATCAGTTCTTCATGCGTGCCGGTCTCCATGATTTGTCCGTTATCCACGACGACAATCTTGTCGGCATCGGTGATGGTCGACAAACGGTGGGCGACAATCAGCGTCGTCCGCCCTTTCGTCAGTCGTGCGAGCGAATCTTGAATCATCGCCTCGCTCTCGAGGTCGAGCGCACTCGTCGCTTCATCGAGAATGATGATCGGTGGATGTTTCAAGAAGACTCGGGCGATGGCGAGCCGTTGTTTCTGACCGCCTGACAGTTTGACACCTTTTTCCCCGACCGGTGTGTTGTAGCCGTCCGCCAAGTTCGAGATGAACTCGTGGGCGTTCGCTGCTTTTGCGGCGGCGATGACATCTTCGTCACTCGCTTCCGGGTTCCCCATCCGGATGTTCATCGCGACCGATTCACTGAAGAGCACCGAGTCTTGCATGACCATCCCGATCTGATCACGCAACGCCCGCAGTTTGAAATCACGGACATCGGTGCCATCGATTTTGATGCTGCCCGACGTGACGTCATAGAAGCGTGGAATCAAGCTGACGAGCGTTGACTTGCCGCCACCAGACATACCAACGAACGCGACCCGCTCCCCGGAACGGATGTGCAGGTTGACGTCGCGGAGGGCACGAGTCCCATCTTTCTCGTACGCGAAACTGACGCGGTCGAGCTCGATGTCGCCTGCCGTTTTCACGGGAACGAACGCGCTCGGTTTCTCTTCGATATCATACGGTTCATCGAGGAACTCGAAGACACGGTCCATCGAAGCGACCGACTGGGTGAGCGTCGTCGCCGAGTTGACGAGACGGCCGAGCGGCGCGTAGAGACGATCGATATACGCGATGAACGCGACGAGCGTCCCGAGTGAGACCTGTTCTTGCAAGACGAGCCACGAGGCCGTCGTAAAAATCAAAATCGGGGCGATGTCGGTAATCGTCGAGACGACGACGTACGTCTTCGCGTTCCAACCGGTGTGGCGGAGCGCAGCTTTTAAAAAGCCACCGTTCTGTTCTTCGAACGCCTTGTTCTCATACGGCTCGAGCGCGAAACTACGAATGACGGCCATTCCGTTGACACGTTCAGTCAAATGCCCTTGCAAATCCGCGAGCGCGGCCGAACGTTCCCGTGTCAAACGACGCAAGCGTCCATAAAAGTAACGGACGGCGATGGCATAGAACGGGAGTGGCAAGATGGCGATGAGTGTCAGTTGCGGGTCAATCGTGTACATGATGGCGATCGCAATCAAGATGGTTACCATGTCGAGCCAAATGTTCATCAGACCGGTGATGACGAAGTCTTTCGTCTGTTCGACATCGTTGATGATGCGCGAGATGATCTGTCCCGTCTTATTGTTCGAATAATACCGGAGCGACAACTTCTGGACGTGATCGAACAACCGGTTCCGGACGTCGAATAAAATCCGCGTCGCCGCCCATTGCGCCAAATATTGGCGCAAGTACTCGATCGGCGGCTTCAAGACGAGGAAGATGAAGAAGACGATGCTGAACAGCCAGACGAGCTCGGTATAATCTCTCGCCGGTTCCGGGTCTGTCAAATAAGTATCGATCACATATCTATAAAGGAGCGGTAACCCGAGCGGGATGGAGAATTTCAAAATCCCGACGAAGATGGTCAGCGCGATTTGTTTCTTATACGGTTTAACGAACTTTAAATAACGTTTAATACTACCCATTAGTTCCTCCTTCAAGAAAAAAAGCGGAGATGAGCGATCATCTCCGGTAACGTGCTTCGTATTCGCGATACCATTCATCGACGAATGTTGGGTTGAACGGCCCTTTCCGTCCTCGAATCCAGTTAATAAGTTCTTGAACGTTCTGTTTCAAGATTCGATCAATCGCTTTCGGATAATTCATCTCGCGACGATGCCGCTCATATTCATCCTCATCTAAAATCGTGTACGACATATCCGGGAACACCTTGATGTCCAAATCGTAATCGATGTACTTGATGGCACGTTCTGCCCCATCGAACGTTGTCGGCGAACCTAGATTACAGTAGTAGTAAATCCCATCTTCGCGAATCATGCAGATGACATTGAACCAAAACTCAGATGAAAAGTAGCAAATTGCCGGCTCACGTGTTCTCCATTGCCGGCCGTCTGACTCACTGACCATGATGCGGTCGTTGAATCCGATCATATCCGTTTTTGACGACTGAAGGACGAGCGTTTCTTCCCAAACGCGATGCAAAGTTCCGTTGTGCTTGTAGCTCTGTATCTCGATCTTGCTACCTGCTTTGGGAAATAAGCTCATAAGCTCCTCCTTTCCGCTATGATGCTATACAATTCTCATATTTAATTATAGCGACTTTCAGAACCAATGAAAAAGGAAATCTCTTATTTTCACGAATTTAGTGTTTTTTGGAATGCCTCGGCTCGCGCTTTGAACATCGGCCGGAGCACGAAGGTTTCGACGAGGACAGCCGGCACGTAGCTGTCGAACGTGACCTCATCGACCATGACGGCTCGTCCGTCCACTTGTTCGACGCGGTGCACGTGACTGAAACGACGGAACGGGAACGGCAACTTCACGCCCTGGTCACAGAATGCATGATGTCCGGCGAGCGTGATTGCACTGTTCCACGATAAGGACACCGGCCCGATGCCGATGCGTAGCTGCACCAAGTTCCCTTCGACCGACGCACCGTCCCCAAGTAGCGTCACTTTTGGGAACGAAGTCAATTCAGATAACAACGAGGCATCTTGGAGCAACGTCCATAGCGTCTCAACGGACGTGTCGTATGGTGTTCGTACGTCAAACTGTCTCATCCTCGGCACCTGCCATTTTCTCTAATTTTTGTTGGGCGACCGATACCGTCACCACATCGCGCGCCTCATCGTCGAGCCAAGTCCATTCGCCATCCGGCAGTGTATCGACCTCGTATAGGTCGATGTACCAGACGATATGGGAAAACACATGTTTCACTTGTCCAATATAGGTTCCGTTTAACTGTTCCCCCGTTCCGCGGTCTGTAAGCGGATATTGCCACATTCCAGCGAGCAGACCGGCGTCCGGGCGTTTCACGTATGCCGTCCGACCGTCCTGACGACAGTAGAGCGCATCATACATCTCGATCCGGGCCGCCCCTTTTTTCGTCTTGACCGGGAGTTCATCTTGCACGTTATGGGTATAAGCATAACAATCGTCTTGAACAGGACAGAGCGAGCACATCGGGTTTTTCGGCGTACATACCGTCGCCCCGAGCTCCATGATGCCTTCGTTGAAGTCCGAGGCGTGCGTCGGATCCATCAGTCGGCGAACGACTTGCTCGAACAGTTTTCGCGTTTTCGGGACGGCGATATCGTCATAGATGCCGAACTGGCGGGACATGACGCGCATGACGTTGCCGTCGACGGCCGGTTCCGGCTGATTGTAAGCAATCGAGAGGACGGCACCGGTCGTGTATGGCCCGACCCCTTTCAGCTTCTCGAATCGTTCTTTCTCTTCCGGGACGATGCCGTCGTACACCGCGACAACTTCTTTGACGGCTTGATGGAGGTTACGGACCCGTGAGTAATATCCGAGTCCTTCCCAATATTTGACGACCTCGTCGGGTTCGGCCGCCGCCAACGCCTCAATCGTCGGGAACCGCTCCATGAAACGGTTATAGTACGGGATGACGGTATCGACGCGCGTCTGTTGGAGCATGACTTCGCTCACCCAGACCCGATACGGATTCTTGCCGTGACGCCACGGCAAATCCCGCTTCTCACGATTGAACCACGTCACTAAATTTGTGTTAAATTCTTGAATATTATAATTTGTGAACAATTTATCAACATCGAGCATTTTGTTTCTCCTCGTTTTAAAAATATTGTATGATGTAGTGGATTAAAATATGCGATTTTTCTACTTTTATGGAGGTGCTGAAGCACATTGGATACTGCTACTCACATTGGGATGGGACTCGGTTTAAGTGCAATCGCGACACTCATCCCTGAAGTGTCAGGCGACGCACAAATGTTTCTAGCCATGACAGCGACGGCACTCGTCGGCTCGCATGCTCCGGACTTTGACACGGTCTTCAAACTAAAAGGTAATAGCACGTATTTACGCCAGCACCGCGGTCGTTCACACGGAATCACCGCACTACTCGCTTGGCCGATCATCGTCAGCGCCGTCATCGGACTCGCGCTCGGCGTCAACCCTGCCTCATTATGGGTCATGGCACAAATCGCCGTGTTGTTACACGTCACGGTCGATTTGTTCAACGCCTACGGAACGCAAGCCCTGCAACCATTTTCGAAAAAATGGATTGGCTGGGGCGTCATCGGGACGTTTGATCCGTATTTGTTCTCGGCCTATTACGGGGCATATGTATTATGGCTTATCACAGGGGCGACTGTCCCGATTTTTGCATTGCTCACTGCGCTCGTCATCAGCTATTACGCGATTCAGTTCAAGTTGCGTAATCGCGCCCTCGCCACGGTCGCCCGTCACTTTGCCGGAGCGCACGAACTGTTCATCTCTCCGGGAATCGGTTGGGATGACTGGCATGTCGCCGTTCGTTTCCGCGACGGCTTAGGTGCCGTCAAAGTAAAAAAAGGGACGGTCATCGAATGCGGTCGTTTCCGTGACAAACCGATGCCGGGTGAAGATGACCTTCACTTCGTCGAAGCCCGTAAAAATGCGGATCTTCAATCGTTCCTCGAATTCTCGAAGATTCACACGTATACGGTCACACGCCATAACGGCATGATCGAGTATCGCTTCACGAACTTGCGTTATTTCGCGAAAGATATTTATCCGTTCGTCGCCGTCGTCATCGTTGACGAAGAGTCGAATGAGGTATTGTCTTCGTTCACCGGTTGGGTGTTCAGCGAAGAGAGCCTGCAAAAGAAATTGGCCTACGAATAAAAAAGTCGCTCCACGCGGGAGCGACTTTTTTCTTATGCCTCTGACTCCGTGAACTGGAGCTCAAAGTCAAATTTGACTTTTTTATCGACGAGAACGCCACCCGCTTCGAGCGCCTGGTTCCATGTCAATCCGTAATCTTCTCGGTTGATCGACCCGTCCCCGGTAAAGGCGTGTTTCATGTTGCCCCACGGATCCTTCGCGCTTCCCTCGTACTCGACTTCGAACGTCTCTTCGCGAGTCGTCCCGCGAATCGACAAATTCCCGGTCAATTCGAATTCACCGCCACCTTTTGAGCGGAACGATGTCGACTCGAACACGATGTCCTCGTGCTGCTCGACATCGAAGAAGTCTCCGGACCGTAAGTGGTTGTCACGGTCACTGTTGTTCGTATCGATCGATGCCGCCTTGATTGTCACCTTCACGCTCGCGTTCGCGAGATCATCCGGTTGCCCGTTCGCTTCGACGTGAAAATCTTTAAACTCCCCTTTTACTTTCGAAATCATCATATGCTTGACCGTGAATGTAACCGAACTGTGGGCTGGGTCGACTTGATATGTTTTTGCCATGAATACGTCCACTCCTTTGATTTGAAAGATTGATTCTAATATGATGTTTACCACAAATCTTGACTTCAAAACATTTACTTTCACATGTGACGAATTATTGTCGAAAAATTTTGACTTTTATCACACCGACCCGTTACGATGAAAAAAGGGAGTTGTTGACTTACAGGTAAATGTAAGCGCATACATAGAACTCTCTATACTTTACGGAAAAGGGAGGAACGACCATGATTTATGAAGTCCCAAACTCGACAGGCACAAAAGTACACTTTAAAGACCGCTATGAGAATTACATCAACGGAAAGTGGACCGCGCCTGCAGGGGGAGAATATTTTGAGAACACCTCTCCGGTAAATGGTAAAGTTTTATGCGAAGTCGCCCGCTCGACGAAAGAAGATATCGAGCTCGCGTTGGATTCGGCCCATGCCGCCAAAGACGCCTGGGGCAAAACGTCGGTCACCGAACGCTCTGTCATTTTAAATAAGATTGCCGATCGTATGGAAGCGAACCTCGAGATGCTCGCTTACGCCGAGACGTGGGAAAACGGGAAAGCCGTCCGCGAGACGCTCAATGCCGATCTTCCGCTCGCCATCGATCACTTCCGCTATTTCGCCGGTGTGATTCGTTCGCAAGAAGGCGGCATCAGTGAGCTCGACAATGACACGGTCGCCTATCATTTCAATGAACCGCTCGGTGTCGTCGCCCAAATCATCCCATGGAACTTCCCGATCTTGATGGCGGTCTGGAAAGTCGCACCGGCCCTCGCTGCCGGAAACTGTATCGTGTTGAAACCAGCCGAACAGACACCGGCTTCAATCATGGTGCTCATGGAACTGATTGAAGACTTGCTCCCGCCAGGCGTGTTAAATATCGTCAACGGATTCGGACTCGAGGCCGGCAAACCGCTCGCGTCGAGCGACCGCGTCGACAAAGTCGCCTTCACGGGTGAGACGACGACAGGCCGACTCATCATGCAGTACGCCTCACAAAATATCATCCCGGTCACACTCGAGCTCGGCGGGAAGTCACCGAACATCTTCTTCGCCGACATCATGGATGCGGATGATGATTTCTTTGACAAGTCGATTGAAGGACTCGTCATGTTCGCCTTGAATCAAGGCGAGGTATGCACGTGCCCATCGCGTGCGCTCATCCACGAGTCGATTTATGAGCCGTTCATGGAACGGGTGCTCGAACGGGTCAAAGCCATCAAGCTCGGCAACCCGCTCGACCCTGACGTCATGATGGGTGCCCAAGCCTCGAATGAGCAGATGGAAAAAATCTTGTCGTATTTGGAAATCGGGAAGTCGGAAGGCGCGGAATGCCTCATCGGTGGTGAGCGCAACGTGATGGACGGCGAACTCGCCGACGGCTATTATGTGCAGCCGACCATCTTCAAAGGCCATAATAAAATGCGCATCTTCCAAGAGGAGATTTTTGGACCGGTCTTATCGGTGACGACGTTCAAAGACGATGCCGAGGCGCTCGCCATTGCGAACGACACGTTGTACGGTCTCGGCGCCGGCGTTTGGACGCGTGACATGAACCGCGCCTATCGCTTCGGTCGTGAGATTCAAGCCGGTCGCGTCTGGATCAACTGCTATCACCAATATCCGGCCCACGCCGCGTTCGGCGGCTACAAAATGTCCGGGATTGGCCGCGAGAACCATAAGATGATGCTCAACCATTATCAACGGACAAAAAACATGCTCGTCAGCTATAGCGAACAAAAACTCGGGTTCTTCTGAGATGGTGAACCGCGTCGAGGCCACCCCCGCCACGCTCGCGCTCCTCGAACAGCTGAAACGAAAACATGGACCGCTCTTGTTTCACCAGTCGGGCGGTTGTTGTGACGGGAGCTCACCGATGTGTTTCCCGCAAGGCGAGTTCATGATTGGAAATCATGACGTCCTACTCGGCGAAATCGGCGGTTGTCCGTTCTATATGCACGAGAAACAATACGACTACTGGAAGCACACCCAGCTCATCATCGACGTCGTCGAGGGCCGGGGCGGCATGTTCTCGGTCGAGGGCGTCGAAGGAAAGCGGTTTTTAAGCCGTTCCCGCGTGTTCACGGACGAAGAATGGGCCGAGTTGCAACAGAGCTAAATGGAGAGGACCAGTCATCTCGATGGCTGGTTTTTTTTGCTCAAAGGGCACACTTTTCTCAAAATCACATTTCCAATTTAATCCAAAAATCAACCTAAAAATCTGCTCTTTTCGATATAGTGAAGAGAGACACGAGAGGAGGCAGCCTATGTCCGAGCTTTTAACGAGCATGCTTAACGGAATGTTGATTTCATTGGTCAGTCTATTCGGTCCTCTGTTCCTAGTGCTGGGCGGGGTCTTGTTTATGAAGGTCAAGCGCTATAAACGGAGTCGCTATTACGCCCAAACTGGACACAGCTATTTCAAAGTCGTTCAAGATACCGGTTTATACGGCGAGTATTTATGTGTCGCCGCCATCGAGGAGCGCGTCTCGAATCCCTTCATCTTGACGAACCTATATTTGCCCCATCCGAAGCATCGAGACCGGACGACTGAAATCGATGTGGTGTTCATCAACCAGAGCGGCGTCCACGTGATCGAGTCGAAAAATTATAGCGGTTGGATTTTTGGACATGAACAAGAACGGCATTGGACCCAATCGATGCCGAACCGAAAGAAATTCCGATTTTTCAATCCGATCAAACAAAACGAATTGCATATGAAAGCGATGGAACAAACGCTTGCCGTGGAACGGAATTTGCTCCATTCTTGGATCGTCTTCAGCGACCGGTCGACGTTGAAGCGCATTGACGTGGCCGACGTTCCCGTGCTGAATCGCAAGGCATGGAAACGACAGATTGCCTTACCGGGCGAGGACCGATTGACGTTGGCGGAACAGACGGCCATCTATGAGCACCTGCTCCAATTCGCATCTGCGGATGAAACCGTCAAGCAGGCGCATATCGCGGCCAAACAACGGGTAACATGACACGTCCGATTCAAAAAGTCCCGCTCACGATGAGCGGGACTTTTTTTATTTACTCTGCATTTTAAAGCGCAAGTATAGTTCGTTGTAGTATGCGTTCATGCGCTTGCCTAAGTTTTCATACACTTCGAGCTCGTCCGTCACGTCTTTCGTCGGATAGAAGCGTTCGTCTGACGTCACTTCTTCATCTAAGAATTCAAGCGCCGCTTCGTTCGGCGTCGAATAACCGACGTAATCGGTGTTGCGGGCCGCGATTTCCGCGTCGAGCATGAAGTCGATGAACTGGTGCGCGCCTTCGACGTTTTTCGATGTGTTCGGAATGACGAGATTGTCGAACCAAAGATTCGTCCCTTCTTCCGGGATGACGTACGTCAACTCTTCGTTCTCGTACATAATCTCGGAAGCGTCACCTGACCAGACGACGGCCGCAGCCGCTTCGCGATTGGCCATGAGCATCTTGATCTCGTCGCCGACGATCGCTTTGATGTTCGGCCAGAGCGTCTCGAGCTTCTCTTCCGCTTCGAGCAATTCATCTTTGTCCGTCGTGTTGAGCGAGTACCCGAGCGAGTTAAGACCAAAGCCCATCACTTCACGGGTCCCGTCTGCGAGCAAGATGTCATTCTCGAGCGGCATGTCCCATAAATCGTTCCATGACGTGATGTCGCCATCGACGAGCTCCGGGTTATACACAATGCCGACCGTTCCCCAGAAATAAGGGACCGAATACGTATTACCCGGGTCGAACGACTTGTCGAGGAAACGTGGGTCGATGTTATCGAAATTCTCGAGCTTGTCATAGTCGATTGGCAAGAGCAGGTCTTCTTCAATCATTTTGCTGATGGCGTAATCCGAAGGGACGGCGATGTCGAACGCCGTACCGCCTTGCTCGATTTTCGTGAGCATCGCCTCGTTCGAATCGAACGTCTGATAGATGACTTTCAGTCCCGTCTCTTCCTCGAACTCTCCAATCAAGTCTTCATCAATATAGTCGCCCCAGTTGTAGACGACGAGCGTGTTATCGCCGCCGAACCCTTGTGCCATATTGATTTGATACACCCAGAGCAAGAGGCCGAAACTGACGAGGACCGGTACCGTCAACATGATGACCAATTTCTTCATCGTCTTACCTCCTTCGCTTTCGCGCCGCGTTGGGCGAGCATATAATACCCAAGGACGAGAATGAGTGTGAACAAGAACAAGATGGCTGACAAGGCGTTAATCTCGAGCGAGATGCCTTGACGGGCCCGTGAGTAGACTTCGACGGCAAGTGTCGTGAAGCCGTTGCCGGTCACGAAAAACGTGACAGCAAAGTCATCGAGCGAATACGTGAGTGCCGTGAAGAAACCGGCAAAGATACCTGGCGTGATGTACGGCAAGATGACTTTCGTCAAGACGTCCCACGTGCTCGCGCCGAGGTCACGCGATGCATCGATGAGTGTCGGACTCATCTCCTGCAGCTTCGGTAACACCAAGATAACGACGATTGGTACTGAGAAGGCGATGTGCGCCAACAGTACCGAGTAGAAACCAAGTTGAATCCCGAGCATTGTGAACAAGATGAGGAACGACGCCCCGATGATGACGTCCGGGCTGACGATCAACACGTTGTTGAGCGACAAGAGCGACGTCTTCGTGAAACGTTGGCGCGCCGTATAGATGGCGAGCGCCCCGATCACGCCGAGCACGGTCGAAATCGTCGCCGAGAGCAAGGCGATGACGATCGTGTTCAAGACGATGACGAGTAAACGCGTATCGGTAAAGAGTGACTTGTACCAATCGAGCGTGAAGCCCTCGAAATTACTCATCGTCCCGCCGCTGTTGAACGAATAGACGACCAAGTAAAGAATCGGTGCGTAGAGGATGAAGAACACCGCCATCAAATACAGGTTGGCTAATTTAAATTTTTTCGGTCTCATCGACGCACCGCTCCTTTCGCGCCCCAGTCACGCGTGATGACCATGACGAGGACCATCGCCAAAATCAAGAACACGGCAATCGTCGAGCCCATGCCCCAGTTTTGCGTGACGAGGAATTGTTGTTCAATCGCCGTCCCGAGTGTGATGACACGGTTCCCAGCAATCAATCGTGTGATCATGAAGAGTGACAACGCCGGGATGAAGACGATTTGAATCCCTGACTTCACACCGTCAAGCGTGAGCGGGAAGATGACCCGGCGGAACGTCGTCCAGTTCGAGGCCCCGAGGTCGCGCGACGCGTAGACGAGCGACGGCGGCAGTTTCTCGATGGCGTTATAAATCGGCAAGATCATGAACGGGATGAAGATGTACACTGACACGAACACGAAACTGAAGTCCGTGAACAAAATCTGTTGCGTCCCGATGCCGATTGCTTCTAAAAACTGGTTCGTGATGCCGTACGTCCCGAAAATACCGAGGAACGCATAGGCTTTGAGCAAGAGGTTGATCCATGATGGCAAGATGATGAGCAACAGCCAAAGTTGCTTATGCTTCGTCTTCGTCAATAAATAAGCGGTCGGATACCCGATTAAGAGCGAGAAGAACGTGATCAGGAACGCATACCAGAAGGACGACAACGTCATCGTCAAATACGTCGACGTGAAGAACATCTGATAATTCTCTAAACTCAAGTTCCCTTCGATATCAAAAAACGAGTAGTAGACGACGAGCAGGAGCGGCGCGATGACGAACAACGCGATCCACAACCAGTAGGTCGTCAAATAGACCGTCTTCGCGGTTTGACTAGTTTGATTCATGAGCGACCTCCTCATAGGACTCGAGACGACGGTCGAACTCTTCCTCCGTCTCTCCTAAGCGCATGACGTGAATCGCCTCATCATCGAACGTGAGTCCGATTTTTGAGCCGACGACCGATTTCTTCGTCGAATGGACGAGCCATTCGTTGCCTTCTTGGTCATAGCAGCAAATCTCATAGTGGACGCCACGGAACAGTTGTGAATCGACATCGACGACGAGTTTCGCCGATTCGACCGACGTCATCTCCAAGTCCTCCGGACGGATGATGACTTCGACTTTCTCGTTGCGGTCAAACCCTTGGTCGACGCAATCGAACGTCTTGCCGGCGAACGTGACGACATTATCCTCTGGCATGACGCCCGGGACGATGTTCGATTCTCCGATGAAATCGGCGACGAAACGGTTGATTGGCTCGTCGTAAATATCGGTCGGTGTCCCGCTTTGGACGATTTTCCCGTTGTTCATGACGAAAATCTCATCTGACATCGCGAGCGCTTCTTCTTGGTCGTGCGTGACGAAGATGAACGTGATGCCGAGACGCTGTTGCAATTCGCGGAGCTCATATTGCATCTCGGTCCGGAGTTTCAAATCGAGCGCCGAGAGCGGTTCATCGAGCAAGATGACTTCCGGTTCGTTGACGATGGCACGGGCGATGGCGACACGTTGGCGCTGACCGCCTGACATCTCGTCGATTTCACGTGACTCGTACCCTTTCAAGTTGACGAATTTGAGCGCCTGTTCGACTTTCGTCTTCACGTCCGCTTCTTTCATCTTCTTGATGCGCAGACCGAACGCGACGTTCTCGAACACGTTCAAGTGTGGGAAGAGCGCATAGTCTTGGAACACGGTGTTCACTTGACGTTTGTTCGCGGGGACGTCGTTGATGCGCTTCCCGTTGAACCGGATATCACCTGCTGATGCATCCGTGAAGCCGGCAATCAATCGTAAAATCGTCGTCTTCCCACATCCCGATGGGCCGAGCAACGTGTAGAACTTCCCTTTCTCAATCTCGAAGCTGATGTTTTCTAAGACGACGGTGTCGTCGTAACGCTTCGACACGTTGTCAAAGCGAATAATCGTTTCTGGGTTCATTTCAGTTCCTCCCTTATAAATATGAATGCGTCGCGACGATTAAACATTCACTCTCGCCGTCATGATCGTTGACGAGCTGATGGGAATCAGAGGCGACGTAATAGAGTGTTTCTCCGGTCTTGGCGAAGTACGTATGATTGCCAAGTTTTAGCGCGATGTGCCCCGATAGGACATAGACGAGCGTCTCCGACCGTGACGGCTCATATCGTTTGAACTCGCCCTGCTTCGAGAACGTCAGCAAAATGGGTTCCATCTCTTTTTCATTCGATTCGGGGATGAGCCATTCGGTCCGATACTTCCGCTCCTCGTCGACGTAGACAGTCCGGTCGTCCTCGGTATAGATCACTTTTTGGTTCACGTCTTCATCAAAGAACTCTCTCGGCGAACACCCGAGCACTTCCAACAAGTCGAATAGCGTCTCAAGCGAAGGTGAACTTAAATCACGCTCGATTTGAGAAATATAGCCTTTACTCAAATCCGTACGCTCGGCCAACTCTTCTTGCGTCAGCCCTTTCTTGACGCGGAGCCGCTTGATTTTTTGACCGACTTCCAAGTCACAACCCCTCCTTTCGGCTTTGAATCAAGTTTAGTCAAAGATGATTCCAACTAAAGAAAGTTTATATATACTTAACTACAAAGCAAACTAATAGCGTCCTTTATTATAACGGATTGGATGCGGTTTGCAAGTAAAAAAACCACACCGGTTGCGGCGTGGTTTTCAATGGATGTCGCGCTGGGACATCAAGTGTTTGAACTTCTCGTTTTTCGTCTGGAACAAGTGGAGTTGCGGCCCGTACGCATCGATTTGTTGGACGACGTATTGGAACGATTTTGCTTCCCCTGGATACGGTTCGCCGGCACGGGCGAGCGTCGTCTCAAAATCTTCCCAGAGCACTTCGACCCACGTCAACGCCTCGAGCTCGCTCAAGACGTCGTTCTTCTGTTTCAAGATTTCGGCCAAGCGCTCGTATTGTTCGGTTCGGTTCATGCCTTCACCTCCGACAGCTCCGAGAGCGGAATCGCATGTTCAGCCGTTTCCCCTTCGAACGTTCCCCACCCCATGACACCGTTCACAAATTTCAAACGGAACGGGCGCTCATTATAGTTGACGACATACGTCGTCCCCGGCTTGAACGATTTCGGGTCAATCAAATAGCTCTCGGCAATCGCAATCCGTCGCAAGACGACCTCGATCTCACTGACCATCCCCATCTGCTCGGCTTTGCGCTTCCGTTCATGGAGCGCTCGAATCTCTTGTTCGAGCTCGTATTTTGATAAATCACTCAATCGTTTTTCCATTTCACTCACCTCCCTTGTAGCGTATCAGATTTTTCAAGGAAAAGAAAAAGGCGAATCTGAACGATGTTCAGTTCGCCTTGAAGTTGTACAGCGGTTTGATGATGTGATTGATGGTGACGGCCGGTTCGATATAACGGACGATCTCCTTCATCGACTTATAGACGAACGGTGACTCGTCAATCGTCGACGGTCGGACCGAGCTTGACCAGACACCGGTCATCGACTTTTTGAATTCGTTGAAGTCGACGCGTTTCCGCGCGGCCGAACGTGACATGACGCGGCCGGCACCGTGTGGTCCTGAGAAGTTCCAGTCCGGGTTGCCCTTGCCGGTACAGATGAGCGAGCCGTCGCGCATGTTCATCGGGATGATGACCCGCTCGCCGTCCCGTGCCGAGATGGCCCCTTTTCGAAGCATCATCGCATCATGGTCGATGTAGTTGTGGACCGTGTCGAATTGATCGACGATGTTCCAGTTCATCGCCTCGACGATGACGTCGGTCATGGCCAACCGGTTGGCAGCCGCATATTGCTGGGCGATGCGGACGTCGTGCATATAATCTTCCATCGCTTCCCCTTCGACGTAGGCGAGGTCGCGGAAACGTTTCCGTGCCTCGCGCTCCGTCTCGAGATAGGTCGCGATGTCCTGATGCCGTCCCGTTGCCTTCATCCGTTCAATCTCGTCTCGAATGTCGGTCGTCTTCATCATGTGCTCGACCGCCAACTGTTGATAGTGGTCAGCGATTTGGACCCCGAGGTGACGTGAGCCGGAATGGATGACGAGAAACGTGCGTCCGGCTTCGTCCCGGTTCACTTCGATAAAGTGATTGCCCGAGCCGAGCGTGCCGATCGAGCGGAGCGCCCGGTCCAGTTTATACGGCGCCCGCACGTCATCGAGCGGGAGCTCGGAGGCGTATGGGTGTGCCGCATCGCGGATGTTCATCCCGCTCGGTACGTATTGACGGATGATGTCGTCGAGCCGTTGAAAGTCGATTCGTTTCACCTTGATTTCCGTACAGAGCATGCCGCATCCGAGGTCGACGCCGACGAGATTCGGCACGACCTTGTCATGAATCGTCATCGTCGTCCCGACGACCGACCCTTTGCCGGCATGCATGTCTGGCATGATCCGAATCGAAGCACCTTTCGTGAACGGTTGGTCGACGAGCGTTTGGATTTGGGCCCGCGTCATATCGTCAATCCGTTCATTGAATACTTTGGCCCGGTTATGCTTTCCGATAATCTCCATATGACCTCCTCAACTGATGGCTTGTTGTTTACTTTGCAACTCATGCATCCGGGCGTAGACACCGCCTGCGGCGATGAGCGACTGGTGGTTCCCTCGCTCGATGATATGACCGTGGTCGAGGACGAGGATTTGATCCGCTTCTCGAATCGTCGAGAGACGGTGCGCGATGACGAACGTCGTCCGGCCGTACGTGAGCGTCTTGAGCGCCTCTTGGATGAGCGCTTCCGTTTCCGAATCGACACTTGCCGTCGCTTCGTCTAAGACAAGGATGGCCGGGTCGAACACGAGGGCACGAGCGAAGCTGATCAATTGACGTTCCCCGCTCGAGAGCGAGGCGCCACGTTCGATGACCGGCTCGTCTAACCCGTGTGGCAACTGTTTGACGAAACGATCAGCTCCAACCGCCGTCAATGCGCGCCATACCCGATTGTCCGAAATCGTCTCGTCCCCGAGCGTCACGTTCGTCCGAATCGATCCTGTGAACAAGAACGGGTCTTGCAGCACGATGCCGAGATGGGCGCGGACGGCTTGGGTCGGCAGTTTCGTCACGTCCATGCCGTCAATGTTGAGCGTCCCTTCGGACGGGTCATAGAAGCGCATGAGCAAGTTCATGATCGAACTCTTGCCGCTGCCGGTGTGACCGACGAGCGCCACCGTCTCGCCCGGTGCCGCATGGATGTCGATGTGTTGGAGCACCGGTTTCCCGGCTTCATAGCTGAATGACACGTCGTCGAACACGACCTCACCTTTGAAACGTGCGATGCGTTCTGACGAAACATCCTCTCCTTTCTCATCTAGCAGTTGGAACATCCGGTCTGCCGAGACGAGCGCCTGTTGGAGTGGAGACAGCTGATTCATGATTTGCGTCACCGGCTCGAAAATCCGTGACACGTAATCGATATAGGCGTACAAAATCCCGAGCGTGAGCACGCTCCCTGTTCCGAGCGTCTGCGCACCGACGACCCAGATGAGTAAGGCGAGCGCCATGTTGCGGAAGAAGTTGACCAAGTTGTGCGACATGAGCGCATCCAATTTGAGCAGCTTCCGCCTTGTTTGGAAGTTGTCGCTGTTTTTCTCGTTGAACTCGTCATAGACGAGATCTTCTTTGACGTACGATTGAATGATCGGCATTGTTTGAATGCTCTCATTCAATTGTGCGTTCATATCGGCGACGAGGGCGCGGACACGGAAGTTGTTCCGGGTCGAGAGGCGTTGGAACAGTTTAATCCAAACGATGACGACCGGGATGATGATGAGCGAGACGAGACCGAGGCGCACGTCCAAGAAGAACATGGCGATCAAGACGCCGATCATCATGACGACGCTTTGGAAGACGCGTGCGAGTACGCCTAAATACAAATCGCGAATCGTCTCGGTGTCGTTCGTGACCCGGCTGACGATTTTCCCGATTGGCGTCTGGTCGAAGTAGCGGACCGGAATCGTCTGCAAATGCCGCATGACGTCAAGACGCATCGTTTTGACGATGTTATGGGCTGAGCGTTGGAGCAGCATCTGTTGCCCCCAGTTTAATCCTGCCGCGATGAGGAGCAAGACGACGTACAGGCCAGACAGCAATAACACGGCCCGTAAATCTGTCTCGTAAAAGCGGAAGACGTCGGTCGATGAGAGTGGCACGATATTGTCATACGTCGCCGTCTCCTCGCTTCGCGTGATCGTGAGCACTCCATCTTCGACCTCACGGACACCCCCGCTCATGACGGCGTCAGGGACGAGATAGTAGCCGTCGGTCGTCTGTACGATTGAGACGGGACGGACGATCGTCTCTCCATCAATCCTCGTCTCTTTCTCATAGGAGTTCCCGTCAAAGGTGACACTTCCGCCTGACTCGACTTGTACCCAATCGCGCTCGATGGCGACGATGTGGTCGTCGATGATGATTTTGGCGATATACGGTCCGGCCAGTTCGGCACCGACCGCTAAAAAGAGTAACGTCAATCCTAGGAAAATCGAACGTCTCACTTGTTTGGCGTAGCCGACGAGTGAACGGATCGTTTTTTTCCTGCGGACTGGATCTAATTCATATTGATCGATCATGAGAGATTCCCCCTTTCCCGGATTACTCCGACTCTCCTTGTCGAACGTATTGCTCGTAATACCAACCGTGTCGTTCCATCAGTTGGTCGTGCGTGCCCCGTTCCGTCACGCGACCGTCTTGTAACACAAGAATCTGGTCGGCGTGGGCGACAGCGGACAGGCGATGCGCGACGATGAACGTCGTCTGTTCGGCCCGGCTCGTCCGGACCGAATCGATGATGCGCGCTTCCGTCTTGGCGTCGACCGCTGAAAGCGAATCGTCGAGCAAGAGGATCTCTGGATTTTTCAAGAGCGCGCGGGCAATCGAGAGCCGTTGTTTCTGACCACCCGACAGCATAACCCCTTGTTCCCCGACGACCGTGTCGAGACCGTTCTCCAAATGCTCGATATCAGTGTCGAATGCCGCGAGCCGGATCGCCGTCTCGAGGTCTTGTTCCGTCGCATCGTTTGAACCGAACAAGATGTTGTCGCGGACCATCTTCGAGAACAGTAAATGTTCTTGCGAGACGTAACCGCTCCACCCTCGTACCGTCTCGAGTTTGATGTCGTGAATCGGCACACCGTTGACGAGTAGCGAGTCGTCAATCGGATATTCCCGGAGCAATTGACGCAACAGCGTCGTCTTGCCGGCCCCGGTCGGTCCGACGACCCCAATCGTCTCCCCACGTGACACGTGCAAGACGATGTCTTCGAGTGAGGCACGGGTCGCACCTGGATATTGGAACGACAAAGATTTGAACGTGATTTTCTCCGGGACATCGATGTCGACCGTACCGGTCGAGACGACGTCCGGTGTCTCGTTCATCGTCGCCTCGATTCGTTCGAGGCTGGCCGTTCCCCGTTGCACGACGTTAATCAGTTCCCCGAACGCGTACATCGGCCAAATGAGCATCCCGAGATAGATGTTGAACGAGACGAGTTGACCGAGCGTGATGTCGTTCGTGAACACGAGGTACGTGCCGAACGACAACCCGATCAAATAGCTCAAGCCGACGAGCAGTTTGATGACCGGCTCGAACAAGACGTCGATTTTGGCGACGTGCATGTTTTTGGCCATCACATCGTCCGTGATCGTATCAAACTTCTTCGTGTCCGCCTCTTCTTGGACGAACGAACGGACGACCCGAAGGCCTGAAATCGATTCGACGACTTGGTCGTTCATCACGCCGAACGCGTCCTGCGCCGCTGTGAAGCGGGCGTGGATTTGACGGCCGAGCTTATTCATCGACCAGGCGAGGAGCGGCATCGGCAAGAGTGCCGCGAGTGTCAACTTCCAATCGATGAATACCCCCATAATCGTGAGGGCGATGAGCGTCATATTGAACGAGTCGACGAGCGTCATGACGCCGAACCCAGCCGTCCGTTCGACCGCTTTCAAATCGTTCGTCGCGAGCGCCATCAAGTCACCGGTGCGATGCTGTTGATAAAAGCGCGGTGTCTGCCGGAGCAAGTGCCCGAAGAAGCGGGCCCGTAATTTCTTCTCGAGCAGGAACGCCGTCCCGAACAGACGGGCAATCCATACATACGAGAGGACGTACGATAAAACCATGATGCTGAGCAATGACCCGACGATGAGAACGAGTCGCTCTGTCGTCAAGCTGCCTTCACGGATCGCATCAATCGCTTGCCCGATGATCCACGGCGGGAGCATATCGACGATCCCAGTGATAATCAACAAGATGATGGCGAAGATATACGTCCGCTTCTGTCGTTTAATAAACCAATCCAATTGTTTAATCAGTTTCATGACTGATTCCCCCTTTCGTCCTTTCCGTGCACGCAAAAAAAAGCGCACGTCACCTGATTGTGCAACCAATCGGATGAAGTACGCTTCTGAGTCTTCAGTCTTTTGCATGGTCAGGGAAAGGACACTACCCCTATCCAGCTGCCAACTTATGCAGTCAAATACGAGTAGCCATATGATGTTGTGTGTGTGCGTTGTAGTGTTGTGATGTACTTCATCATGCTGGCTCCTCTCTGTTCATAGTTTGAAAATCTACTAAAACCTTAGCAGACTGTTCAGAAAATTGTCAATATTATTGTCGTAAATACTTTGTAACTTTTTTACAAGAAGAACGCGGCCAAGATTAAACCGACAAGCCCGGTCGCCGTGACGTAATAAATCATCGGCATGAGCGTATAGCGGATAATCGTCCCTTCTTTTCCGAGGAGACCGGCCACCGAGGCGACCGCGACGACGTTCAAGACGCAAATCATGTTACCGGCGTTCGCCCCCGCCATCTGCATCGACAAGGCGAGCGTCTCATTGACACCTACCGACTCGGCGACGTTCGTCGTCAAACTCGAGAACATCATGTTCGAGAACGTGGCCGACCCGGAAACGAATGCTCCGAGCGCCCCGATCCACGGGGCGACGAGCGGCCAGACGCCACCGAACGTATCGGCCGCAGCCGTCGCGAGTTCAACCGGCATCGAAGCGAGTCCGGCCCCACCGTTTTCCGAGTGAATGAAAATTCGAACCATCGGCACCGAAGCGGCGAGCGTGATGGCCGTCCCGACGACACCGAGCGTCGTCGCTTTAAACACCGAGGTCACTTGCGACCAGCTCATGTTGTGCAGGAAGAACGTCGCAATCATCGTCAAGATGAACATGAACCCTGGTGAGTAGAACGGTTCCCATGACGTCGAGATTCCTTCGACGTTCAAAATGTTCGGCAAATCGATACGGACGCTACGTGTTAGTTCGTTCAAGAACGGTACGGTCCGTGTCAACACGAGGAAGAGCGTCAAAATCAAGTAAGGAGCCCACGCCTTCCATTGTGGAAGCTCGCGTTTGCCTTTGCCGACATTCGGTTTCTCGAGCGGTTGGTCGATTTCATCGACATACCCGTCAAACGTCCACAACCGTTTCGGCATGAGGATGCCCTTCCGTGCCATCGTGACGAGAATGATGAGACCCGTCAACGCCCCGAGCATACCGCCGAACTCAAATCCGAGAATGAGCGTCCAAATATAGGCCGGGATACTGTATACGAGCGCCGCGACGATGGCAATCGGGAACACTTCGAGCGCCGGTTTAATCGATTTTTCTTTGCTGAAGAATCGCGTCAGCATCAAGATTAAAATGAATGGGATCAAAAGACCGACGAACATGTCGATGAGCACCGTCTGCAACACGACGGTTGTCAAAAACTCAATCGTCTCGGGTTGGTTGACGTCAAGCGACAGCCCGTTTCCAATTCCGATTAAAGCCGGTGTCCCGACCGCACCGAACGTGACGGCCGATACATCAGCCGACAAGGCGATAACAACGGCAGCGATTGGCGGGAAGCCGAGTGCGATTAAAAGAGGTGCCGCAACTGTGGCCGGTGTCCCGAAGCCAGATGCGCCTTCAATGAACGAGACGAACAACCATCCGACGATGAGCACTTGAATCCGGGGATCGGGTGTAATATTGATAAAACCGGAACGGATGGCGTTCATGCCGCCGCCCTCTTTCATCGTATTCATCATGCCAATTGCACCGTAGACAATCCAGACCGTCGTGACGGCGATGACAAGCCCTTGTAACGTCGCCGCCATGATTCGCGTCGCGTCGAGCTGCCAGACGAAGAACGCGAGTCCAGCCGTCAAAACGAGAGATAGTGGCATCGCAACCGATGCCGGTAAACGCATAATGACCAATAAGATGAGCACTGCCACAATCGGCATCAGTGCTGTAATCCATTCAAAAATCGTCAATGTAGACCCACCTTTTCAGATTTTTCCCCTACCGTAAATGCATCTCCCATTACGACTCTTGTTCAGCGAGCCTCTCTAACGCCCGGTCAATCACCTCATACGGAAAACCTTTGCGTCGAAGCTGCATCTTCATCCGCTGTTTCCGCTCATATGGGGCATACCCGCTAAACTTTCGATTCAGTTTTTCGGCCTGTGTCAGACAAGCTGAAAGTTCAACGTCCTCATCCTCGTTCTCCCAAAACGTGAGAATCGCCTCTGAAATAATATCAAACGAAAATCCCCTTTGCATCAGGGTTTGTTGAATTCTTTGTTGCACTTCTGTGGCGGAACGGCGATTTGTTTCCATTTGTTTCCGATTTACGAACTTTCCGGCCTTTTCAAGCTGATCTTCGTGTGAGATGGCGGCGATGACGTCTTCGATAATGTCTGGAGCGATTTGAAGCTGAGCGAGCTCTCGTTTGATTTTGACGGGTCCGCTTGGGCTCGTATTGAACTTCGTCTGGGTGTAAGCTTTGGCAAACTCGGCATCGTTCAAATAGCGCTGTTCGATTAAGCGCTCGATGACGCGTTTGATGGCTGATTCATCTATCTCTTTCTTCACGAGGTAGTCACGCACCTCTGAGACGGCCCGCATTCGATACGATAAATAGTTGACGGCCGCTTTATACGCCTTCTGCTCTTCTTCCGCTTGAAGGACGTCCCGAACGAAATCGTCTTCGAGTTCCATCCCTTTCGTCAATCCGTATTTGATGAAGACGTCGAGATCGATGGCGAACGCGAACTCCTCACGTCCATCCTTTTCGACAAAGACGTTCAACCGGTCCTGATTTTTCTTTTGGGTCGTAAACTTGGCGATTTTCACAAAATCCCTCCATTTCCTGCTTCTAACATATCACGTTCCCCGTTTAGGCAGGATTTTTGATAAGTTAGAAGAAGGGGTATTATCTGTACAAGACATTCCTATAGTCCTCATACCCGTTTTGAAATCGCTTAAAGGATATTGGAGGGAGACCCATGAAAATAGCAATCACTGGTGGTACCGGATTGATTGGCCGCCCGCTCGTACGCGCGCTCGCCGAAGCCGGACATCAAGTCGTCGTATTGACGCGCCACCCACGCCCGCGGCAAGGAGGGATCTCGTTCGTCGAATGGATGACACCCGATAGTCATCCTGAATCCGAGCTTCAAGACGTCGATGCCATCGTCCATTTGGCAGGAGCCTCGATTAATGACGGCCGTTGGACACATAAACAAAAGCAAGCCATTCTTCAAAGTCGGATTGATGGGACGAAAGAAGTCGTCCGCATCATTAAAAATATGAAACGCAAGCCGAGCGTCGTCATCAGCGGGTCTGCCATCGGGATATACGGTGAAGATCGATCCATCACGTATTCAGAGGCGACACCGCTCCCCGACCGGACCAACTTCTTAGGCAACGTCTGCGTGTTGTGGGAGAAAGAGGCGCAACCCATCCAAGACATGGGGATCCGTCTCGTCACGATGCGGACCGGAGTCGTCTTATCCAACGACGGCGGCGCCTTCCCGCTCATGAAGTTGCCATACACGCTCGGTGTCGGCGGACGACTCGGTTCTGGCAAGCAATGGGTGCCATGGATTCATTTGGACGACCTCGTCCGTCTGTTCGTCCATATTCTCGAGACAAGTACGATCGAGGGACCCGTCAATGGGACGGCACCGACGCCCGTGACGATGGACGAATTCGGGAAAACGCTCGGCCGGGTGATGCATCGTCCCCATTGGGCGCCCGCCCCGGCGCCGCTCCTCAAGCTCGCACTCGGAGAGAAGAGCGTCATCGTCCTCGAAGGCGCAAAAGTCGTTCCGACGAAAGCGCTCAACCACGGTTTCCGATTCCGCTATGAAACGTTAGAACCCGCCTTGAAACAACTACTTCATTTGACTTGAAAGGAGCCAGCACGTGAGTAATTTGTTAATTCGTAACGCCCATATCTATCCGATCACCGCACCACATTTTTACGGGGACCTGCGCGTCAGAGATGGCAAAATCATCGAGATGGCGGACTTGTTGGACCCACTCGACGGAGAGACGGTCATCGAAGCCGAAGGCAACTTCTTGTTCCCCGGATTCATCGACGCCCACACCCATCTTGGGCTGTACGACGAAGGGACCGGCTCTGTCGGGAACGATGCGAACGAGACCGTCGAGGCGATGACCCCACACGCTCGGGCCATCGACGGCGTCTATCCGCTCGATGAAGGCTTCCGGGAAGCGCTCATGGCCGGGGTGACAGCTGTCCAAGTCATGCCTGGTAGTATGAACGTCATCGGCGGTGTGACGAGTGTCATCAAAACCCATGGCCGCTTCATCGAGGACATGGTGCTTCGCCGCTATGCTGGCCTGAAACTCGCGCTCGGCGAGAACCCGAAACGCGTCCACAGCATGGGCAAATCCGGCGAATTGACCCGTATGGGTATCATGGGCTTATTGCGAGAGGCGTTCCGGACCGTTGATTCGACGAAGACGATCGGCACGTTCGGCAGTCAGATGATTCAATTGGCGCTCGATCGCCAGATGCCGATTCGCGTCCACGCCCACCGCGCCGACGATATTTTATCGGTCGTCCGCTTCGCACAAGAGTTCAACCTCGATTATCGGATTGAGCACTGTACGGAAGGACATCTCGTCGCCGAAAAATTACGCGAACTTGGTGTCAAACACGTCACCGTCGGACCGACGTTCACACGCAAGTCGAAAATCGAACTTCAGAATAAGACGTGGGAGACGTACCGGATTTTGCATGAGCACGATATGATCGTCTCAATCACGACGGACCATCCGTATACACCGGTTCAATATTTGAATTTGTGCGCCGGTCTCGCTGCCCGTGAAGGACTCCCAGTCGACGTCGCGCTCCGAGCCATCACGATTCACCCGGCTGAGTCGCTAGGAGTGGACGACCGCGTCGGCTCACTCGAAATCGGCAAAGATGCCGACCTCGTCTTGTGGAGCCACTTCCCGCTCGATTACATGTCCAAGCCGATTATGACGATCGTCAACGGCCACATCGTCTACTCGACGAGTCGTTCGAAAACTCATCACGAGATGTGAGTGACACCAGTCGTGAAAGCGCTCTTATTATTTTTTTATGAAGTTGCATTTTATTTACTTGCTTTTTTAAAAAAACTCTATAAAATAATCTTGTAACTTCATAAAAGGGAGCAGCCAAGGCAAGTTCGAACAACGAAGCCAGAAGTATGCTTTCGTTACAACTATTCTTCAGCGGTCTGAAATAGGAGGAGGAATGTAAAGGTGCTCAAATTTCGTGAGCTTACCGACTGCGCGGAGTTGTTCGAACTGATGCAACACCCAGATGTCTTTCCATATGTCCGTCAAAAGACGGTCCACTTTGACGAGTTTTTATTTAGCACGAAGCAAATCATCGAGCTAGAAGAGCAAGGAAACATCATCTCACGCACCATCACGAACGAGTTTGGTACCCCAATCGGGACGATCAGCTTGTTCGATGTGGAATCCGGCTATGGATTCCTCGGGACGTGGCTTGGCAAACCATATCACGGCAAAGGTTACAATCAAGTCGCGAAAGAAGCGTTCTTCTCCGAACTCTTCTTTGAACTTGACATCGAAAGTGTATTTTTGAAAATCCGACAATCAAACGAGCGTTCGATTGCGGCGGCGGAAAAACTGCCGTACGCGTTCTGCGCCAACGAGATTCGGTCTGAATTACTAGCTGAAATCAATCAAGGTGAAATCGAATACGTTCTGTATGAAGTGTCGAAGTCGAGTTTCCAACTTTACTTGCACTCCCTCCATGCGCCTGAATTCGATCATACGTATGAAGCGCAGCTCGAAGCATAAGCCAATTCTGACAAAGAATTGGCTTTTTTGTGGCGTTTTTGTGTGGATTGCATGAGGACAACTTTACGGCAATGAATATTTCTGTTCTAATTCGGAGAGATAGGTATGATAGAAGTGTGAGGGAATTATCACACGTCCTCGTTAACCGTTTTGTAAAGGAGAATGCCCAATGTCAGAACCAACGTTTCGCATCTTAGTGACCGATGATGAAGAACAAATGCGGGATTTACTCGTTTCGAACTTAGAGAAGGAGGGATACGAGACCGTCACAGCCACGAACGGCCTCGAGGCGATCGACTTATTGAAAGAACAGTCGTTCCACCTCGTGCTGCTCGACGTGATGATGCCTGAACTTGACGGCCTTACGGCGTGCATGCGTATCCGCGAGTTCTCGAACGTGCCGATTATCATGCTCACGGCCCGCTCAGAAGAACTCGATCGTATCCATGGCTTGAAGATTGGTGCGGACGACTATATCACGAAGCCGTTCAGCCCCCGCGAGCTGCTCGCCCGAATCGAAGCGACGCTCCGTCGGACGCATAACTTCTCGAAAGAACAAGAAGCGACGTTCGATACCGGTGTCTTGTCCATCGATATCGATGGCCGTGCGGTCAGCGTGAAAGGAAAAACGGTCAATTTGACCCGGAAAGAGTTCGATTTGCTCTATTTGTTCATCACGAACGAAGAGAAAGTGTTCTCTCGTGAACAGTTGCTCGACCAAATTTGGGGTACCGAGTATCACGGGAACCTGCGGACGGTCGACACGCATATCAAAACACTTCGTCTCAAGCTCGGCGAAGCGGGTGGCTATATCCAAACCGTCTGGGGGATCGGCTATAAGTTCGAGGCGACCGTATGAAGCAATACACGATCCGGAAGCGGATTTGGATCACCATCTGGACCGCCAGCCTCTTCTCCGCGTTCGTGTTCATTATCATGACGTTTTACTTGTACGACAAGTTTTATATTCAGACGCAAGAAGAACTGCTTATCAACCGCGGCGAGAAGCTCGTCACCATCTACAAGGCGGACGGCTTCTCTGACGCGTTTTCCGACAGCATGACGTACACGAACGAACTGACCGAGACGAAAGTATTTCTGTCGTCCGTCCGAGAAGACAGCCTCGGTTCGGGCAAGACGTTTTTACGGGAACAGGACCTCGCCAAGCTTCAGGACGGCTATGCGATTTCCGTCACCCGCAAACACCCGACCGAGGATGTCGACATCCTCATGTCCGCTTTCCCGCTCATCCGGGACGGCGAGCTCGATAATGCCCTCATCCTGTATATGGAGCTGAGTAAAATCAGTGAGCCGTTCCAACCGATTCGGCTCATGATCACGTTCTTGCTCATTTTGATGATTGTGAACTTGCTCATCTTCGGCACCCAGATTATCGACACGATCATCCAACCGCTCATTCAAATGAAACGAGCGTCCCAAGTGTACGCCAAAGGGGATTTCTCCCACCGCATCCCGATTTATTACGATGACGAGATTGGCGAACTTGCCGAGACGCTGAACCGGATGGCCGAGTCACTCGGGCTCGTCGAAGAGCAACGTAAAGAGTTCTTGGCGAACGTCAGCCACGAGCTGCGGACACCGCTGTCGTACATTCGCGGTTATACAGAGATGCTCCAAGACCCGTCGCTCGATGAGAAAACAAAAAATCAATATTACGAGATTATCGAGAATGAGACCGAACGGTTACAACGGCTCGTCAACGATTTGCTCGACTTGGCCCAACTCGAGCGCGATTCCTATCCGATGACGAAAGAACCGGTCGTCTATTCGCAAGTGCTCGAAGACGTCCTCTATCGCTTCGAGCCAATTGCCCGGGCGAAAGGCGTCACCATCGAGACGGACCTCGACTTCGACTTGATTATTCTCGGGGATCACGACCGACTCGAGCAAGTCGTCGGGAATTTGCTCGACAACGCGCTCCGCTATACGGAAGCCGGCAAATCGATTCGCGTGAAGACGTATGCGACCGCGGACAACGCCGTCACCGAGATTCATGACGAAGGCCGGGGCATCCCGAAAGAGGACCTCGACCAGCTGACGAAACGATTCTATCGCGTCAACAAGTCGCGGACACGTGAAGACGGCGGGACCGGACTCGGGCTCGCCATCGCCAAACATATTATGGAGCGCCACGGCGGCTCGATGCACTTCGCCTCGGAAATCGGCAACGGGACGACCGTCACGCTCACGCTCCCGCTGCTACCGGACGAAGACATATAAAAAAAGACAGCCATCGCGGCTGTCTTTTTTTATATGTCCTTCCCTTTATAGGCGTCATCCGATTCGTTCATGAGACGCTCACGTTCGGCATGCGTCTGCGGATAGCCGTTCGCTTGCCACTCGGCCCGATAATTCGAATCGAGCTGCGTGAGACCCGCTTCCGCCTCATCTTTATCCGAATCGACACTTTCCATGCGATCCATCTTGCTCCATGTATCCTCATCGTGGTCTTGCGTCAAGAGCGCTGCCACTTTCGGTGCGACGAGCGCCGCCCCGGCCACACCGAGTACGATGCCCATTAATACTTTCTTATCCATCCGAATACCCCTCCTTAGTCACTATGTACCGATAATTCCACTGTTCCGCAAAATCGAAACCCGTGTCCTAAAGCGTTTACACACTTTCAGAGAGTGGAATAACAATAATCACATAAGGAGGCGATGAGGATGGAAAAATCACAGGATCCGTCAAAACGACCGTTCGATAACCCAGATGCCGTCGATACCGACAAAGAGAGCATCTTCGACCAGGAAGGCATGGAGACCGTTGACCCGATTCCCGTAGAAGAATTGAACGAAAAAGTGAAAGATGAGAAACAGAAACGCCACTCGAAGGACGATTCGGTCAGCGAGAAGAAATATGACGGCAACAAATAAAGATGCGGACGAGTGCGTCCGCACCTTTATGTTACGTTAAATCTTTTGGCGAGAAGCCGTATGGTAGCATCTCTTCTTTTGTCATCACTTTCGTCTCTCCCGCCATGTTCGCGAGAATCAACGTAAAGTCGTCACTCGCAAACTCGGCGATGACTTGACGGCAAGCGCCACATGGCGAGATCGGGCCGTCCGTGTCGCCGACGACGACGACCGTCTCAATCGCCTTACTGCCTTCCGACACCGCTTTGAAGATCGCGGTCCGTTCCGCACACATCGACAACCCGTACGAGGCGTTCTCGACGTTGCATCCTAAAATCTCCTTGCCGGTCTCGTCAATGACGACGGCCCCGACGTTGAACTTCGAATACGGTGTATAGGCACGCGATCGTGCATCAATCGCTTTATGGACAAGCTCGTTTACTTTTTCTTGTGGGATCATCTGATGTTCCTCCGCTTCTTAACGTTTATCAAAGAAGTCTGACATCTGAACTATAGCGTGAAATCGCTTCGGTTGCAAGCGTTTTCACAACCCCGTCAATACTTTTTCTTTTTCTTCTTCTCGAAGACGACGATTGACTCGACGTGAGCCGTCTGCGGGAACATATCGTATGGCTGGATATAGTTGATTTTATAGTCGGCTTTCATGAGCTGGTCCGCATCCCGTGCGAGCGTCTGCGGGTTACATGACACGTAGACGATGCGTTTCGCCTTCGATGAGATCATCGCGTTGAGAAGTTGATGATCGACACCTGTGCGCGGCGGATCGACGACGATGACGTCCGGAATCCATCCATCTTTCACCCAGCGCGGAATCCAATGCTCGGCCCGGCCTTCGACGTACATGGCATGGTTGAACCCGTTCTCGCGCATATGCGCGTTCGCATCTTCGACCGCTTCCGGGACGACTTCCATCCCGCGAATCTCTTTGGCGTGCGGCGCGAGCCATAGCCCGATCGAGCCGACACCGGCATACGCATCGATGACTCGTTCTTCACCCGTCAGTCCAGCCGCCTCGACGACTTCCCGATACATGACTTCCGTCTGGGCCGGGTTGAGTTGGAAGAAGGCCCGCGGTGACAAGTGGTAATGAACGTCATCAAGCTGTTCGTCCATCTTGTCTTGCCCGGCGATATGAACCGTACGGTAGCCAAAGATGACACCTGAACGGTTTGAGTTGATATTCAAGTGGAACGACACGACGTTCGGCAACGCCATGATTCGGTCACTCAATTCGTCCAAACGCGGGACATCTTCATTCCCGACGACGAGCACGACTTGGACGTCATCCGTCTTATAACCCGAGCGAACGATGACAGTACGGGCAAAGCCGACGTCACGGCGCGCATCGTAGACCGGGATGTCGAGTTCGTTTAAAATACGGACGATGGCGTTGTTGATGTTCGTCGTGTCTCGCTGCTGTACCATGCAGTGCTCAATCGGCACGAGCTCGTTCGTGTTCGGCTTATAGAGGCCTGACACGATTTCACCGCGGCGCGTCGATAGCGGGAATTGCGATTTGTTACGGTAATACCAAGGATTGTCCATCCCTTTCGTACCACGGATATCCGACTTGTCGACGTTCAATTTCGTCTTTTGGCGGAACGCGTTGCGGACGATCTCTTCTTTATAGTCCATCTGCAAGCGCGGACTCATATGTTGAATCTGGCAACCGCCACACTCGTCATAAATCGGACACGGCGGTTTGACCCGGTCCGGAGAATCGTTGTCGCGCTTGATGACACGTGCCTCGGCGTAGTTCCGCTCGACGCGCGTGATTTCGACTTTCGCCTTCTCTCCTGGCAATAAGTTCGGGATGAAGATGACCATGCGATCAATCGTCGCGATACCCTCTCCGTTAATGCCTAGCCGCTCGGCTTGGGCGCTTGTGTATTCTCCTACGATCAGTTTCAATGTGTTTCATCCTTTCGAGATACTTGTTCTAAATCTTTGGCGTAACGTACGACTTTCGCACGTAAGGAATCAATATCAGCTAACAATCGATGCAAATCCTCTGGCGTCGTGAATTCGTCCAACGTATTGACTGATAAGCACAGTAATTCCGTTCTCGATTTTAACACGTTCATTTTTCCTGCCGTATCTGTTCGTGATTTACCCATCTCGTGATCGCTCCTTTGGTTCGTGACAAAGAGTTGTTATTATAGCATACTATTTCGTGTGACTTGATGAAAAGGTGGAATTGATATGCAAAACATCTCGACAACGTTTGATCCATGGGAAGCCTACCTCGATCAAACCGAGTTCGGTCGCCTCGTCCTTTCGAACGTCGAAGTGACAACGACCAAGCTATGCAACATGCGCTGCGAACATTGCGCAGTCGGCTATATGCTCGACCAGACGGAAGAGCCTGAAGTACCGCTCGACTTATTGATTTCGCGTTTGGACGAAATCGAGCATTTACGCGCGTTCTCAATCACGGGCGGCGAACCGATGCTATCGATGAAATCGGTGCGCAACTATGTCGTCCCACTGTTGCGTTACGCCAAAGAGCGCGGGGCAAGGACCCAAATCAACTCGAACTTGACGCTCCCGCTCTCTCGCTACCATCTTATTACCCCTTACCTCGACGTTTTGCACATTTCGCATAACTGGGGGACGGACGCCGACTTCTTAGAGGGCGGTTTCGCGATGATGGATCGCAAACCGAGTGCCGAGGCACGGTTGAAGATGCTTCAGACGATGAAAGACAATGCCCGGGCCCTCACGGCCGAGGGTGTGATCGTATCGGCCGAGACGATGCTCAACAAACGGACGATCCCGCACTTGAAAGAAATCCATGAAGAGATCGTCGCACTCGGCTGTCAGCGCCATGAAGTGCACCCAATGTACCCTGCCGATTTTGCAAGTGCGCTCGAGTCGGCATCACTCCCTGACACCCGCCAGGCGATTCACGACCTGCTCGACGTCCGGGACGAGAACGTGTGGATGCTGTTCGGGACGTTGCCGTTTTATGCGTGTTCCGACTTGCCGGAAGACCGCGCTCTATTGAAGCGGCTCCACGAGTCGAAGAATGTGACCGTGCGGAACGACCCGGATGGACGGTCGCGCCTCAACACGAACATTTTCGACGGCAAAATCATCGTTACCGACTTCGGCGATGAGCTCGGCACGCTCGGCACCGTTTATGATACCTCGTTCCAAGACGCGTATGAGACATGGACGAACAGCAGTTTGAACGCAACGCTATCCTGCCATTGTCCGGCCGTCAAATGCCTCGGTCCGAACGCGCTCGTCAAACAAGCGTACTACCCTGACGTGAACTTCCAAGAACGCGTGGCCGAACCGTTTTAATTGCTTCAAATCGGGAAATGTTCAGTAAATAAACTGAATCGAGGTGTTTGAAGATGACTGCCATCTATGTATTTATGATCACCGTCATGGCCATCGTTATTTTCGGTGGTGTGCTCAGCATCTTATTGACAGCCGCATTCGTTTCAGACAAAGTAGACCGTGATGAAGTATTCAGTCAAGGCAGTTGGGACGATGAACTTTTACACTTGAACCATCGAACTCAACCGTTTGACGAATCAAAAAGCTGAGACGCTTCTCAGCTTTTTATTATGTCATGAATAATGAGGTGAACTATGCAACGCTTTCGATTTTCGATTTTATTACTCGTCGTCTTTATCTCCGGCTTGATTCAAGGTGCGCTCATCCCGCTCTTGTCGACGCTCATCGAACGGGACGGCAACCCGGCCTGGTTGAACGGATTGAATGCGACGATGCTCTATCTCGGGGTCATCGTCTCCGCCCCGCTTCTCGAACGGTTCGTCCGTAAGTATGGGTTCCGACCGACGATCGTCCTCGGCATCGCCTTGACGGCACTCGCCACGTTCTTCCTGCCGCTCTGGCCGTCCCTGCTCATGTGGGCGCTCATGCGTTTCGTCATAGGCTTCGGTGACTCGGCGCTCCATTACGGCTCGCAAGTGTGGGTCACGTCCGCGAGCGACAAGCGGAGCCTGGGCCGGGCGATGGCGTATTATGGGATGGCGTTCAGTCTCGGCTTCGCGGTCGGTCCGCTCATCGCCCCGCTCGTCGATCTCCATTTTTGGTTGCCGTTCCTCGTCTTGATCGTTTTCTGTCTCGCCTCCTTGTTCTTGATTTTCAAGGTCGATAACGAATATCCCGAGGCCGAAAAAGTGAAGACCGACTCGAAAGGACGCATTCGTCTCGTCCTGATTGGTGGCGGCTATACGCTCTTGCCGGCCTTTACATACGGGTTCCTCGAGGCGAGCTTGAATGCCAATTTACCGATTTTCACGGTTCGGAACGACATCGGGCTCACGCAGACGAGCACGCTCATCACGACGTTCATTGTCGCCTCGATTATCGTGCAGTTACCACTCGGTCGGCTCGCCGACCACTTCGGGAAGAAGCGGATTCTCCAAATCGTGCTGACACTCGGCACGCTCGTCTTCGCCATCGCCAACCTTGCCGTCGACCATTACGTCTGGCTCCTCGTCTTGTTCGCACTCGCCGGTGCCGGGCTCGGCTCGACGTATTCGCTCGGACTGGCCCATATGACGGAAGTGTTACCGCGATCGCTATTGCCGACCGGCAACATGCTCTACAGCATCTCGTTCAGTGTCGGTTCGATTAGCGGACCGATGATCGGCGCGTTTTGGATCGCGTTGCCGAAAGAAGTGTATTTCTTGATGTATACGCTCATTCTCGGGATTTTGGCCGTCAGTTTGTTCACGGCGAAAGCCAAGCCGATTGACGTCTAAATAAAAGGGAGGGTCTCCACGGAGACCTTCCCTTTTTCACGTTATTCTTTCACCGGACCGAGCCTGACATCGTTGCGTTCGAACGCTCGCATGAACACCTCATCGAGCGCGAACGGTTCCGTCTCGAGCGAGGCCAACACGTCAGACTTGAGCGTGACTTCAATGACCCGGTCATTGATTTGCCATTTCGTCTGAATGTCTTCCCCTTGCCTCATGGCACGCGCATCCACTTGCTCATGATGTTCCTTCAACCCGCGACTCACGCACTTCATCACGTATTTGACGTACTCGTCTCGTGGTTGACGAGAGATGAGTATGTTTCGGACGATGGGATTTCTTGCCACGGTAGCACCCTCCTTTCTTTTCGATTCGCACGCAAGTCTTTACAACGAAGACCGATTTCAACTGAAAGAATTCAGAATTTTTAATATATTTTGCCATGGGAACAAGATTCCGTCAACTGCGTCTCCGACTCGTTTCTTTAACGAGCCGGTTTATTCGCTCGACCTTGAAAATATGTCGACAGATAGATGCCCGCGATGACGAACAATAACCCGACGAGGGCGTTCCATGGAATCGTCTCCCCGAGCAAGATGCTCGATAAGACGACACCAAATAAGGGAACAAAGAACATATAGAGCGACACCCGGCTGACCGGATTATATTTCATGAGCGTATTCCATAATGTGAACCCGATCGCCGACAAGAGGGCGAGATACAACAAGAAGAAGAGGGTTGTCACGGTGTAAGGCAGGAACACATCTCCTGGTGCAAGCACGTAACCGACGACGAGCAAGCCGAGTGAGCCGATGACCATCGCCCAGGCCGTCATCGGTGCGACGTCATGCGAGCGCGAATAATCTTTGGCAATCAAATTTCCGAAAGCCCCTGACACCATCGCCATGATGAGTAGGATCTCTCCGATTCCAAATCCGACTTCCGCACTTGCGGTCGGCCAGTTGGCGATGACAATTCCGGAGAACCCGAGTGTCAGGGCGATACCTTTCAACCGGTTCAAGCGATCATCTTTATAACGGAAATGAGCGAGAGCCATTTGAAAGAACGACGTCGACCCCGCGATAATCGAGCCTTGCACCCCTGTCGAGATGGAAAGCCCGATATAAAAGAACAAGTATTGCAAAAATGTTAAAAATGCCCCTAAATGCGCATACGCCTTTAGCTTTTCGGCAGTTAAGCGAATCGGTCGTTTAAAGACGAGTCGACTGATGACGAGTAAGAGCAGACCGGCCAATAAAAAGCGTTCGCCGGCAAAGAACAGCTGTTGGCCGTATTCGTGTTCCTGAATATCGAGCGCTTCGTAGCTCAGTTTGATGAACGGAAAGGCGCTCCCCCATAAAAACGTGTTGAACAGGGCCAAGAACGTGACCGTCCAAGGGCGTTGAAATACATTCGGCATGACACAAAAACTCCTTAATCTTTTAGTTTGTGAGTTATTCCATTTGGTGCTAAAATAGACTTACATGATAATCATTATAAATAAGAGTTTCACACCAAATCAGGATTAAACCCTTTTATATCAACAATGGATAATGATAATCATCCTCAATCATTATCATTTAAATGATATATATTCTCAATTAGAAAGAGGTGCTCACATGAACACATCAACCGTCACGCACGAAAAAAGCCACGTCTTCAAACGGGCCAGCTGGATTGAACATATCGAGCTCATCATGGCGCTCATCAGTGGTGTATTGATTGTACTCGCATATCTCGCGGAAAGACAAGACGGAGCTCCTGCGCTCTATGTCACGCTTTATTTGACCGCCTTTTTAATCGGCGGTTACGCCAAAGCGAAGGAAGGCTTGACCGATACGTGGGAGACACGTTCTTTGAACGTCGAGCTCCTCATGATTATCGCCGCCATCGGCGCCGCCTCCATCGGATATTGGATGGAAGGCGCCATCCTCATCTTCATCTTCGCGTTATCGGGCGCCCTCGAGACGTACACGATGAATAAAAATGAACGCGCGCTCGAATCGCTCATGGAGCTTCAACCTGAACAAGCGACCCGGTTGGACAGTTCAGGTGGCCTCGAGGTCGTCCATATCGACGAATTGCGCGTCGGTGACCATATTTACGTCAGACCCGGTGAGCGCATCCCGGTCGACGGTCGGATTTTGAAAGGCAGCGCCTCGATTGAGGAAGCTGCCATCACCGGAGAATCGATTCCGGTCGACCGCAACGTCGGTGATGATGTGTACGGCTCTAGCGTGAACTTGAACGGTGTGTTGACGCTCGAAGTCACAAAGCTCGCCACCGAGACGTTGTTCCAAAAAATCATTCAAATGGTCCAGCAAGCACAAGAAGAAAAATCACCGTCCGCCCAATTCATCGATCGGTACGAGGGACGCTACGTCCAGGTCGTGCTCGCCTCCGTCACAGCGATTATCTTGCTCGGCCCGGTGTTGACGCCATGGTCGCTCGAAACGAGTATTTACCGTGGTATGATTCTCCTCGTCGTTGCTTCACCGTGCGCGCTCGTCGCCGCGATTACGCCGGCCGCACTCGCTGCCATCGCCTCATCCGCGAAACATGGGATTTTATTCAAAGGCGGTGTCCATATTGAAAACATGGGACGATTGAAAGCAGTCGCGTTCGACAAGACCGGCACACTCACTATCGGTAAGCCAGAAGTCCAGGCGGCGTTGATTCATCCCGAGCTGGCACAAGAACAGGTGTACCGCATCGTCAGCTTGATCGAGGAACATTCGATGCACCCGCTCGCCGAAGCGCTCGTTCAGTATACGGGCAATTATTCGGGCACGATGGAACACTTTAAAGATGTGACCGGGTCTGGGATTGAAGCGACGATCGATGGCGTCGCTTATCGGGTCGGTAAACAGAAGTTCGCCGATCGTAGCCACGACTTTTTCAGCGACGAAGTCGAGCGTCTAAAAGCGGCCGGCCATACACTCGTCTTCGTCAGTGACGAGGAGAAAACGATTGGCGCGTTCGCCCTGCGCGACACGTTACGTCCCGAGGCGAAGCAAGCGATTGAGCGACTCAACCACCTCGGTATCGCCACGATTATGATCACAGGTGACAATGAGGCGACGGCTCGTGCCATCGCGTCCGAGGCTGGCTTGACCCGCTATATCGCCGAATGCCTCCCGGAAGAGAAAGTCGAGCACATCAAACACTTGAAACAAGAGTATGGCAGCATCGGCATGATCGGTGACGGCATCAACGACGCCCCTGCCCTCGCGACAGCCGATGTCGGGATTGCGATGGGAGAAGGGACGGACGCCGCCCTCGAGACGGCCGACGTCGTCTTGATGAAGAATGACTTGAACCGCCTAAGTTCGGCCATCAAACAGTCTCGTAAATTGAATCGGGTCGTCCTTCAAAACGTCGTGTTCGCCCTAGGGGTCATCCTCGTATTGATTGCGACGAACATCTTCGAGCTGCTCGTCATGCCGTTTGCCGTCGTCGGGCACGAAGGGTCGACCATCCTCGTCATTTTGAACGGCCTGCGCTTACTCAGCACGTCATGGGACTGACAAAAATCGACACCGTCATTGAAAGCCGTTGGCGATTTCGCTATAATGGAAACAATGTGTCTAATTAGACCGGAACTGATAGGAAGATTGGCTAAAGGTGGTACAGTGTATGAATACGATTGCAGTAATCGGCAAGGTGTTTGTCGATATTAAAGGAACCTCGTTCGCCCCGCTCCATAAAGATGCCAAGAACGTCGGCGACATCGCGTTCTCAAACGGCGGGACCGGCCGGAACGTCGCTCAAAATTTAGGCGTCCTCGGCAACGATGTCCGTTTCGTGTCGACCGTGACGAACGATCAAATCGGGATGGGTGTCCTCGAGGAACTCCGCGGTTTGAACGTGAACGTCGATCACGTCGACTTGCTCGATGATAACGGCATGGGCATGTGGTTGGCCGTTATGGACAACAACGGCGATCTTCAAACGTCGATTTCGAAGCAACCGGATGAGGCGATGATGGAAGAATGTATCCTCCGTCGTATCGATACGGTGTTCGCTGAAAGTCAGGCGGTCGCCATCGACCTCGACTTATCGGTCAACGTGCTGAACGAGACGATTGAACTCTGCCGCGAGATGAAACTCCCGCTTTACGGCGTGTGCGGCCATCTGTCGGTCATCGAACGGAACCGCCACTTGCTTCAAGGCTTCACCGGTTTCATCTGTAGCCGTGAAGAAGCAGAGATTCTGTCTGATATGTCGATTGTCACGGTGGACGATGCGTTACGTGTCGCCGAAGTGCTCGCCATGAAAGGTGCCCCGCTCACCATCGTCACGATGAGTGAACTCGGTGCGGTCTATGTCGACTTGCGCACGAACGAACAAGGCCACGTCCCGACGACGAAAGTGAAAGTCGCTGACTCGACCGGTGCCGGTGACTCATTCTTCTCCGCTGTCATTTCCGAATTGATGAAACGTCATCCGATTGAAGATGCACTTCGACTCGGGATGCGCGTCGCCGGGAAAGTCATCGCCTCACATGACAACGGTCTGACGCCTGAGATGTATGCATCACTCGAACAACCCGCAACAGATTAACCAAAACGCATCGGCCGCGCGTCGATGCGTTTTATTCACGATTCAAAATCGAAAGGAACGATTCCATTGGTCAGAACGAAATTACGAAGTGCCGTCATCCTCGTGAACGAGCATGACGAAATCGCGCTCATTCGTCGAGAGAAAGATAACCTGTTGTATTATGTCTTCCCGGGCGGCGGCGTCGAATTCGGCCATACCGCAGAAGAGACGGCTGTCCGTGAGGCGTTCGAAGAACTCGGCGTCCACGTCGAACTCGAAGGGGTCGCCGCTCACATCGCTTTCAACGGCGAATTGAACCCGTACTACTGGGCCCGCGTGACCGGTGGCGAATTCGGGACCGGCACGGGCGAAGAGTTTCAAGCCGAACAAACGAACGGTTCCTACACACCGATGTGGGTGAAGCGCAGCGCGCTCAGCCACTTGCCGGTACGACCGCCGTCACTCGCCGACTTGCTCGCGAACGAGGCCGAGCGCTTTTTCAATAAAACGCTGGCCGAAGACTGATTTCATGTGTAGCCTCCTGACATTTCGGGAATAAAAGTTTCTAACGATAACGTTCAGGAGGCTCATATATGGATACTACAGAAGTGAAAGAAAAAAAGAATTGGTTCGCCTTCGGGAAAGAGCTGCTTCGTCGCTTTAAAGAACATGACGTTCAAGATTACGGCGCAACGCTCGCTTTTTTCTGGTTCTTATCGATTTTCCCCGGCATCATCTTCATTCTCGCGTTACTGTCGTTCTTCGACATCTCGCAGGCGTCGTTCCAAGAACAGTTGAACAACTTGGCGCCCGGGGCGGCCGCGACTGAATTTTTGACCGGGATTTTCGACGCGATTGGCGAGCCGCGCGGCGGACTCCTCTCAATCGGTGCGATTTTAGCGATTTGGTCGGCCGCCAAAGGGGTCGAACGCTTGATTAACATGGCGATTCATGCATACGGGGAAGACAACGAACGAAACTTCTTCGTCAGTAAAGGCATCGCGCTCGGCATGACGCTCTTGCTTGGCGTCGGCGTGCTGTTGCTCATCGTTTCGAACGTGTTCGGATCTCAAATCATCGACTTTGTCATGGACTTCATCCCGATCTCAGGGGCTGACGTCATCTTGATTAACGTCTTTCGCTACGTGTTGACGACACTCATCTTGATTTTGACGCTCTCGATTTTTTATAAGGTCGCCCCGCAGCAACATGTGTTTTGGAAGAGCACGATTCCAGGCGCCATCTTCGGCGTCATCGCCTGGCAACTCGTCTCACTCGGGTTCAGCCTGTATGTCTCGAACTTCGGCAACTACGATTCGACGTACGGTTCGCTCGGGGGGATTATTGTCACATTGCTCTGGCTGCAATTGACCGGTATGATCATTTTAATCGGGTCAGAAATCAACGCCACCTGGCAACGTTTCTTCCGTACACCGAGCGAGCGGGAGTACGAGAAAAACTTCAAGAAAAACAAAAAGTCCAAATCGAAAGATTCGGACGAGGACGAGTATAAAGACATTCCCGTCAACACATACGGGTAACGAAAAAAAAGGCGGTCTCTGCAGAAGAGACCGCCTTTTGCGTTATGCTTCGACGACATCGAGACGTCCCGTCGCCGGGTCGATGACAAACCCGTGGACGTTCGTGCCCGGTGGCAGAAGCGGATGGTTTTTGATGAGGCTGACCGAGTTGACGACGTTCGCTTCGACCGAATCGAACCCGTGCAACCACTTCTCCAAATCCATCCCTGACGATTTGAGCGTCTGGAGCGTTTGCGGTTCGATGCCACGACGTTCCATTTCGCCGATGACGGCGTTCGGGTCGATGGCGGCCATCCCGCAATCATAGTGCCCGATGACGATGACTTCTTCCGCTCCGAGCGCATACAGCGCGACAAGAATGGAACGCATGACCGAACCGAACGGATGCGACAGCACAGCACCCGCATTTTTAATGATTTTGGCATCCCCGTTTTTCAAACCGAGCGCTTTCGGCAGTAACGCCGTCAGCCGTGTATCCATACATGTTAAAATGACGATTTTCTTGTCGGGGAACTTGTCCGAGACGAACTCTTCGTATTGTTTCTCCGAGACGAATTTTTCATTGAACGCTAACATTTCTTGAACGACTGACATATGGTTCCCTCCTTTTATTTACGCGATGAATCGCGCGACCATCAAACCGATGACCATCCAGGCACCGAACAACGTGTTCACTTTGGCGGTCATCGCCATCGCCGGCATCAGTTGAGCCGGTTCCTGTTTGACCCAAAAACGTTTCACCGCCCGAATCATCATCGGGATGGTCAAGAGTGACAATAGCACCCAAGGCGTGACGCCAAACCCGACCACAGCGACGATAATACCGATCAATGCCGCGATAAAGAATCCGGCCAAGACGAGAACGGCACGCCGATGTCCGACGAGACAAGCGATCGTTTTTCGCCCGTTCACTTTGTCGTTATCTAAGTCGCGAATGTTGTTCGCGAGCAAGATGGCCCCGATCAGCAACGCCATCGGGAACGACACGAGCAACAGCTCCGTCGTCACTGTGCCGATTTGGATATATCCTGAAATCCCGATAATGACATATCCCATGAACAGACCGGCAACGAGTTCACCGAACGGCGTATAGGCGATTGGAAGCGGACCTCCTGTATAGAGGAATCCGACGACCATCGACAATAGCCCAATCCAAATCAAGTGCCAGCTTGTCGAAGCGGCGATGTAAAGTCCGAGCACGGCCGCTACCCCATACATCCCAAGGGCGATCCCAAGCACTTGGCCCGGCGTGAATCCGTCGCGTACGATCGAACCACCGATTCCAATCGACCCTTCATGGTCGAGTCCGCGCTTATAATCATAATACTCATTGAATAAATTCGTCGCGATTTGAATCAAGACCGAGGCGATGAACATCGCCAGGAATAATCCCCATTTCAATTCGACTTGCCCGAGGACGATGAACGTCCCTAGCAGCACCGGTATGAAGCTCGCCGTCAATGTGTGCGGACGAATCATGCGCCAATAGGCACCTTTCTCTCTCTTCTTCATGCACTTCCCTCCCTTCGTTAGTTTACGTCTCTTTAAAAAATTCTGTCAATGCCCGTCGCTCGAACGGCTCCCTTCACTTTCCCGAGCATTTGACGGCCAGTTCTGCCGTGAAGTCATGATACACTAAAGAATGAGAATTCCATTGGATTGAGGAGGCTTTTCTTACATGCCAGATACTCAAACACACATTAAACAACGAATCGAGCAAGCCCATAAACGGGCACGTGCTTGGCAACGGCCGGTCCTTGCCTCATACACGTGGGAAATCCCTTCGTTCGACGCGTTTCATATCATTCAAAACACAGAAACGTCCCATTATTATTTTTCGACGCCGGACCGGTCCCTCGAGATGCTCGGATGTGCCGATGCGCTCGTGCTGACAGCTTCTGGCCCAGAACGATTCCAACGGTTGCAATATGACTGGAGCCTGCACCGCCGGGACGTCGACGCGGTCATTCATGCGTTCTCGGGCTTCTCGTTCGACACGTTCGTCCGTCCCCAGAAAAATATGTGGGAAGCGTTCGGTGAAGCATCGTTGGTCGTGCCAAAGTTTTTATATCGCCGTTCAGGTGACAAGCATACGTTGACCGTCTCGACGCTCGTGTCGGCGAACCGTTCGGTCGAACAATATTTGATTCAATTGGCCGATCAGCTCGCGCAGTTCAACGCGCTACACGCCCCCGACGAGCAGGCACCCACCTACTCGCAAGTGAAAGACGGCGTCGACCACTTCAAGTCGAGTTTCCAACAAGCCAAACTGAACATCACGGAAGAACGCGTCGAGAAAATCGTGATCGCCCGGGAAGAGATTTATCAAACTTCAGAAGAACCGTTTCCGTTCGCGACGACGTTACGCCATTTGTCAGAACATCAAACGGGTAGTTACGTCTTCTTGTATCAACCGAAGCGAGACATCGGCTTTTTCGGGGCGACCCCGGAGCGCCTTGTCAAAAAACAAGGACCGTATATCGAAACGGCCGCGATCGCCGGGACGATTAAACGTCCGGACACAGAAATCGAGGTGGATGTAGCCAAACAGACGCTGCTACACGATGCCAAAAATTTAGAGGAGCATCAAATCGTCGTGAAGGACATTAAAAATGCCCTCACGCCCTACGCCGCTACCATCAAGGCTCCCGAAACGCCGCGTATCTTAGAGAATCGCTCGGTGTTCCATCTGCATACACCGATTCAAGCGACGCTCGACACGAATGCGTCCTTGTTGTCTATCATCGAGTCGCTCCATCCGACCCCGGCGCTCGGCGGTTCACCTAAACGGACGTCCGTCCGCTTGTTGCGTGAGATTGAGCGGTTTGACCGCGGATGGTACGGATCGCCGTTCGGCTGGTTGAACACGGAAGGGGAAGGCGAATTCGTCGTCTCGATTCGATCGGCCCTCGTGCATCACCAATTCGTGGCGCTCTACGCAGGCTGTGGAATCGTCCAAGAGTCTGAACTCGAATCGGAGCTCGCCGAGACGGAAATCAAGCTCAGTCCAATCAAGCAAGCGCTCGGATTGGACAAAGTAAGCGCAGGAGGCAATCAAGCATGAATGAAACGTTAACGGATTGGGTCTCCCAAATGATGAACCGGCTCGTCGAGCAAGGCGTCGAGGATATCGTCATCAGTCCCGGTTCGCGCTCGACCCCGCTGGCCATGGCCGCCTATCTTCATCCGAACGTCCGTCATCATATCATTGTCGACGAACGTTCGGCCGCCTTCTTCGCTCTCGGCTTGACCCGTTCCACCTCATCGTTGCGACCGGTCGCGCTCATCTGCACGAGCGGTACCGCCGCGACCAACTACTTTTCCGCCGTGGCCGAGGCGAATATTTCACAACTGCCACTCATCGTATTGACGACGGACCGCCCGCACGAACTTCGGAACGTCGGCGCTCCACAAGCGATCGATCAAGTCCGATTGTACGGCGAGCACGTCAAAGCGAGTATCGATCTCCCTGTTCCGGAAGCCGCCAGCCAGCGCTATATGGAACAAGCGGTGACACGGCTCGTCCGGACGAGCCTGCACGCCCCGTTCGGACCGGTCCATATGAACATTCCGTTCCGCGAGCCGTTAGTGCCGGATATCGAACGCTTAACGTCACTGCTTGACGGCCATGCCGAATCGTCTGAACCGGCCTATCTCAAGCCGACAAAAGGTGACATGAACCGGTTCAAACGAGAAATCGATGTCGACCGTCTCGCCTTCCTCGTCGGTCCTGGGACGCCGGCATCATGGCTCGAACCGATTTATGAGACGGCACGGACGTATCAGATTCCGATTTTCGCCGACCCGTTAAGTGGGATGCGCCGGTTTGACCACGTGCTGACGAACTATGACACGTGGCTCGCGAGTGAGCATCGTACGGAGTGGACGCCTGACGCGGTCGTCCGCTTCGGCGCCGCTCCTGTCTCGAAACGGTTGAATCAGTGGCTCGAGGACGTCCCGTGCGTCTTAATCGAACAGCCGGGCTCGTTCCGCGACCCGTCAAATCGGGCCACGGTCGTGTACGGTGATGCCATCGACTATTTGGCAGCCATCGATCAGTTATACGATCGCGACGTGGCCGAGCGGTTCAGATTGTTCGAACGAATCACTGAATCCGCCAAACCTGCCTTGACCGGAGAAAGTGCGTTGACCCGTCAAATGCTGGCGTCTCGACTTGAACGCGTCTTCGTCAGCAACAGCATGCCGATTCGTGATATCGACACGACGCTCTCTGCCGGCTGTTCGCTTGACGTCGTCGCCAACCGCGGGGCGAACGGGATTGACGGCATCATCTCAAGTGCGCTCGGCGCCTGTCACGATACGGACAAGGCCGCCCTCTTGATTGGCGACTTGGCGTTTTATCATGACAGTAACGCGCTCCAGCTCGTCAAATCGCACCCTGGTTCGTTCTCGATCGTCGTCGTCAACAACGACGGGGGTGGCATCTTCTCCTTCTTGCCACAAGCCTCGATCGCCCCACAAATGTTCGAGGACTTGTTCGGGACGCCGCTACAGTTGAATCTGCGCGGATTCGCCGATGCGTATGGGCTCAGCTACCAACGGCTCGAGCAGCCTGAAGACGTCACGGCCGCCATCGAAGCGGGCATCCAGCTCATCGAATTCCCATCAGACCGTACGGCGAACGTGGCCGAGCACCGGCGTTGGACCGCTTCCATCACGGACCGCTTGGCGACGGGGAATGAGTCGTGATCCGTTCGTTGCGAGGCGTCTCGTATGAGGTACTCGAGCGCGGCAGCGGTCGACCGGTCTTGTTGTTGCACGGCTTTACCGGAAGCGCGGGATGGCTTTCCCGCTTCCCGGAACTACCCGTCCGACTCGTCGCCCCGACACTGCTGCAACACGGCGCCACGGGCCATCAACCGGTCGAACGCGCCAAGATGAGTCAACAGGTAAAAGACTTGTCGGCGCTCCTCGATACGGACGAAGGTCCGTGGACGGTCGTCGGTTACTCGCTCGGCGGACGCATCGGGATGACACTCGCCGCCTGTGATGATCGCATCGACCATTTCATCGGCATCAGCACGACGCCCGGGCTCAGCGCGGCTGAACGGCGACAACGTCGGCTTCAAGACGAACAGCTCGCCGCATTCATCGAGCAAGCAGGGCTTGAGGCGTTCGTCGACCGGTGGGAACAGCTCCCGCTCTGGCATCAGACCGATGAGATGCGTGCCGTCCTCCGTCCTGAACGACTGGCCCAACATCCGTCCGCGCTCGCGGACAGCCTCCGCGCCATCGGGACGGGCAGCATGCCGTCGCTCTGGCCGCTACTCGACCGCTTACCGCGCACCGATTTGATTGTCGGGGAACATGATCTCAAATTCCAACAGATTGCCCGGAACATGCAGTTGATCCGGCCCGATATTGAAATTCACGAAATTTCGGGCGCTTCTCATGCTCCACATGTCGAGAATGCCCAACAATTTGGTACAATGATAGAGAAATTGATTTTAGGGGGAATTTAAATGGAATCAGTAGCAAACTGGACATCGGTCCGCACGTACGAAGATATCAAGTACGAGAAGTGGAACGGCATCGCCAAAATCACCATCAACCGCCCGGAAGTACGGAACGCGTTCCGTCCACTAACGGTCAACGAACTCATCGACGCGTTCGCACGCGCCCGTGACGATAAAGAAGTCGGCGTCATCATCTTGACAGGTGAAGGCGATCAAGCCTTCTGCTCAGGCGGCGACCAAAAAGTACGCGGCCACGGCGGCTACGTCGGTGACGATGACATCCCACGTTTGAACGTCCTTGACCTTCAACGCTTGATTCGTGTCATCCCGAAACCGGTCATCGCCATGGTAGCCGGTTACGCAATCGGTGGCGGACACGTCTTGCACGTCGTCTGTGACTTGACGATTGCAGCCGACAACGCCCGTTTCGGTCAAACTGGACCAAAAGTGGGCTCGTTCGATGCCGGTTACGGTTCAGGTTACTTGGCTCGCATCATCGGCCACAAGAAAGCACGCGAAATCTGGTACCTCTGCCGTCAATACGATGCGCAACAAGCGCTTGATATGGGACTCGTCAACACGGTTGTCCCACTCGAGCAACTAGAAGCCGAGACGATTCAATGGTGCCAAGAGATCTTGCAACACTCGCCGACGGCCCTTCGCTTCTTGAAAGCAGCGATGAACGCCGACACGGACGGACTTGCAGGTCTGCAACAGCTTGCCGGCGACGCGACGCTCCTCTACTATACAACTGACGAAGCGAAAGAAGGACGCGACGCGTTCAAAGAAAAACGCGACCCAGACTTCGGTCAGTTCCCGCGTTTCCCGTAAATCAACAAAGAGTAGCGACTTCGCTACTCTTTTTTTGGAGGTTCTGATGATGAATCGTTTTGTGACACAACATCGACGCGACGCCATGGCCCTCGTCACGGCATCCGTCAAGTTGACATGGGCCGAATTAAACGCCGAGAGCGCCCGCTTGGCCCACTTCCTCGAACGGGTCGCACCCGCAGCCCGCCATATCGGATTGCGCGCTGCGAACAGCGCGGATTACGTCATCGCCGTCTACGCTATCCAGTTGCTTGGGAAAGTACTCGTCCCACTCAACACACGGTTGACGATGAGCGAGCTGGCGGAACAAATCGAGACGGCTGATCTCGATGTATTGCTCGTCGATGAACCGATTGAATTGCCGATCGCACAGTTCAAGGTGACGGCACGAGATGAGACGTTACTCGCTACACCGTATGAGTGGAAAGATGACGAAGTCATGTCGCTCATGTTCACCTCGGGCACGACCGGACAGGCCAAGGCTGTCAAGCAGACGTTCGGCAATCATATCGCCAGCGCCGAGGCGGCCAAGATACGCCTCGGCTATGGGACGAGCGATCGGATGCTCATCGTCACGCCGCTCTTTCATATGAGCGGGCTCGCCCAAGTGTATCGGAGCGCCCGGTTCGGCTCGACCCTTTACGTCGAACCGAAGTTCGATGTCGTCCGGACACTCGAGCTGATTGAGACGGAACGAATCACCCACATCTCGCTTGTCGCCGTCATGCTGCAGCGTCTCCTTGACGCCGGTCTCTCCCGTCATCAGTTGCGACTCCTGCTCGTCGGCGGCGGTCCCGTGCCACGCCCATTGCTCGAAGAAGCCGAGCGGCGGCAGTTACCGGTCGCCCAGACGTACGGGATGACGGAGACGTGTTCGCAAGTCGCGACGCTCTTGCCATCCGATGCGCTCGCCCACATCGGCTCGAGCGGTCAAGCGATCGCGCCGACGCAAATCCGCATCAATGCGGATGGGGAGATTGAAGTGAACGGACCGACGGTGACCCCTGGTTACTATAAACAGCCTGAAGCCGACACCTGGACACCCGACGGCTATTGGCAGACCGGTGACCTCGGCACAATGAAAGACGGGTATTTGTACGTTCATGACCGTCGCAGTGATTTGATCATTTCCGGTGGAGAGAACATATATCCAGCCGAAATCGAGAGTGTGTTGTTGCGTTGCTCCGGTATTCAAGACGTCGGGGTCGTCGGCCGTCCCGATCCGACTTGGGGAGCGGTACCGGTCGCCTTCACCGTCGGCACGTTCAATTTGAATGAAGCGACTCAGCTGTTGCACGACCATCTGGCATCTTATAAACACCCGAAGGCATGGATTGCCGTCGACGAGCTGCCTCGTAACGCCAACGGTAAATTGATGCGCCATCGCTTAAAGGAGGCTGACCATGATTCGTCGCGCTGAACTGTATATCGTCCCGCTCACGTTCAAACATCCGATTGTCACGGCGCACGCCGTGTTGACGACGAGACGGACGGTCATCCTCCGTCTAGAGACGGTCGACGGTGTTGTCGGCTACGGGGAAGGTGTCGCGTTCGAGACACCTTGGTATACGTCCGAGACCGTCCGCTCCGTCATCGATACGTCCGCGTTGATCGTTCAACTGTTGAAAGGGATGACGTTGTCTGCTGCCTCGTTTGGCAACCACGTCAGTTCCATCATCGGTCATCCGATGGCGAAAGCAATGTGGGAGAGCGCCCTATGGGAAGTGGAAGCGGCTCGTGCGAATCAGACGATCAAACAATTCGTCCAAGCCGGCGACGCCGTAGCCTGCGGCCGGACCATCGGCATTGGTCTGCTCAGTCAAACGTTAAATGCCATCGAGTCTGCGCTCGCGTCCGGTTTCGACCGCATCAAGTTAAAAGCGTCTCCGCATGAACTGTTGCCAGCGCTCGGCGAGATTCGGAGCAATTTTCCGGACGCCCCGCTCATGATTGATTTGAACGGGAGCGGCTCCGAGCAACCACTCGATTGGTTCGAGGCGTTAGATGCCTATCGTCTCTTGATGATTGAGCAACCTTATCCGAGCACACACTGGGTCGAGACAGCGGATTTACAGGCCCGCCTCACCACACCGCTTTGTCTCGATGAATCGATCAGTTCGGCGCAGGACGTGGCGACGATGCGTCGGCTCCAAGCCGGTCGCATCGTCAATATCAAACCGGCCCGGGTCGGTGGTCTGACCGAAGCGCTCGCGATTCGCGATAGCGGCACGCCCTACTGGGTCGGCGGTATGTATGAGTCTTCAATCGGCCGGTATCATACGCTCTTATTCGCCTCTTTGAGCGGAGCCGCCTACCCCGCCGATATGGCCGGGACGAGCGCTTATTTCGAGACGGATTTGCTCGATACCCCGCTCGAGGTCGAGAATGGACAACTCGCCATCCCAGACAGTGTCACACCGGATTGGGAGACGATTCGACGGTTGAGCGAACAGACGATTCGACTGATATAAGAAAGCACCAGACCGCGGTCTGGTGCTTTTTCGTTAACGGAACGAGCCCGTCAATACTTCATAGCCGTCTTTCGTGACGACGACCGTGTGCTCGAACTGGGAGACGAGGCTGTTGTTCGGGGTGAACAACGACCAGCCGTCCTCTTCCGATTGATAGACGATTTCATCTTTTGTCGAGATGAACGTCTCGACGGCGATGACCTGTCCTTCTTTCAAGATGTCGTTCTCTTCACGGCTATAGTAGTTCGAGATCGTCTCAGGTTCCCCATGAAGAGTGCGCCCGAGTCCATGGCCTGCCAAGTTACGGATGACCGTGAAGCCGTTCTTCCGGGCGTCGGCATAAATCGCCTTCCCGATTTGGTTGACCTTGACGCCGGCCTTCACTTTACTGAGACCCGCTTCGAGCGACGTTAAGGACACTTCGACCAACCGTTCATGCGTAGGCGATTTCGGCATGCCCGCGATGACCGTACGCCCTGTGTCGGCATAATAACCGTCCTTCACGGCCGATACGTCGACGTTGACCACGTCCCCGTCTTTGATGACGAGGTCACCCGGAATCCCGTGGGCGGCGACGTCGTTGATGGAGATGCACGTGTACCCTGGGAACTCATACATCGTAATCGGAGCCGAGGCGGCCCCTTCCGCTTCCAAAATACGCTGGCCAATCTCATCCAACTGTTTCGTCGTCATGCCCGGTTTGACCGCTTTCGCCATCTCATCACGCGCCAAGGCGACGATTCGCCCAATCTCACGCAATGCATCGTAATCATAATCTAACATTCGTTTTCCCTCTCAATCTAATAATCGATTTTGATATAAGAACTCTTCAGATAAATCCGCAAACAAGAACATGCCGTCCGGTAACGGATAACTGAACGTCCGCGTCACTTCGTTCGAGCTGAAGTCACGATAGTCCTCGGACAAGTAGCCTCGTCCGCGCACGTCCATCGCAGCCATCGTTTGGATGAAATACGGCCGGAAACTCCAGTTATAGCCGCGATACGTATTGTCGACCGTCCAATTCGACTGCGTCTGATATACGTTCGCGCTCGTCTGGAACCCGGTTTGGTCCGTCAAATAGTACCGGACGAACGTCCCTTCGAGTTTCGGTGCGATGTGGAGCAACCACTCATCTTTTTTATCGCGTGACCATTTCCCGCTGTGGACGAAGTCGTGAATTTGTTTATGAAGTTCAAACTCGAGCTCATACAATCGCTTCAACCGCTCTTGGTCGTGCAAGAAGAACAATGGCACTTCTTGCGTCAAGACGCTCATGCCTTTCGCTTCGCGCGACGGCGTCGTGTCATGTTGACCGAGGAGCCCACCCATATAGTAACGTCCGCCGTGACGCCACGCATAACGCAACTGTCCGAGGTGATCAATCGATTTATATAAGAGCGGAGCCCCGAGACGGGAAGCGATATACTCCATCGTCTGCAGCATTTGCGGGTACGTGACCGATAACGTCTTCTTCTCGACCATCGTCGCCAAATCGACGAGCAGCATCTCAGGCGCCACCGTCATGATATCTTCGATGCTCGTCGATTCGGCGAAGTCGAGCGCAACTTTGACACCGGACGAACGGTAATATTGGACGACGCGTGATAAACGTGACACGTCGACGAGATCCGTCCCCTGAAGCGTCACATAAATGCGATGGAGCGGGAAGTTCAATTCTCGCAACGGGGCCAAAAACGCCTCCCCGCCCTGGTCGAGAATCCATTCCGAACGACATCGGAACGTGACGAATTGGGTTTCGTCCCGCAACTGTTCGGCCGCCAGACGCTCCATGCGTTTGGCGATGTCGAGCTGGTACTCGAGCGGAACGTCATCGTCATAAAAGAAAGAAGTGAGCGACTCGCCCCTAAACTGTCCATGAACCATATACCCTTCTACTTGAAAGGTAGCAGCCCCGAGAATCGGTTCAAATGTCACTTCGACTTCCTCTGGGTTCATCATCACATCCACTGCATCCACCTTGATCACCTCGTCTTTTTTTCTAAACACGAAAGCGAGCTGGGTTCAGCTCGCTCGTGTATGCACATACATATAGGCACCGAAACAAGCAATGAAATATACGATACTCATCACACCGTACCCGATTCCCATTTTCCCGCCGACGCCGATGGCCATCACCAGCCAAATCATCGCGCCGAACAAGAGCGTGGCGACCGGGATATATCGGAAATTCGGACGCTCGGTCCGCGTTATAATCGGTTTCAAAGCCAGGACGCACGCCAATAGTATGACGAGACCAAAACCTAGTTCAATCATCCGTTGACACCTCATTTTTCTGTCTCTACTCGTTTAGTGTAGCATGACACCAAAAAAAAAACCGCAAATCCACTTAGGGAGATGCGGTTTTGGGTTATTGATTAGTCACGCGGACGGCGTGGGCCACGGTCGTCCGAACGACGACGGTCGTCTCCACCCGTACGTTTGCCACGGTATCCACCGCCACCACCGCTGCGTCCACCACGATCGCCACCACGACGGTCTCCACCGCCACGGTTGCCACGGTATCCACCACGGTCGTTGCGTCCACCTTGACGTTTAACGCGAACTGGTTCTGCATACGAGATTTCAACCGGAGTTGAATCTGGCTCTTTCGTCAATCCACGAAGGGCTGCCGCAAGAATTTCAACTGCTTCGTACTCTTCAAGAAGCTCCGTCGCAAGTTGCGTGTAAGCTTTGAAGTCGCCCGCTTGAACGCGCTCAATCAATTCTTCAGCTGCTTGCTTTTGGTTACCTTCAAGCACTTCTGCGATTGTCGGAACGTGACGACGGTTCATCTTCTTGTTCGTTACACGTTCGATTGCTTTGACTTGACCGAATTCACGTGGCGTGATGAACGTAAGGGCTGTACCTGTTTTACCAGCACGGCCTGTACGTCCGATACGGTGTACGTAGCTTTCTGGATCTTGTGGAACATCAAAGTTGTAAACGTGTGTAACGCCTGAGATATCAAGACCACGTGCCGCAACGTCTGTCGCGACCAAGATGTCGATCGTGCCGTTTTTGAAACGACGGATGACTTGGTCACGTTTTGATTGCGTCAAGTCACCATGAAGACCATCAGCTGTGTAACCACGCTTGATGAGTGCTTCTGTCACTTCGTCAACACGCTTCTTCGTACGAGCGAAGATGATGCTGAGTTCTGGTGAGTCGATGTCGATCAAACGGCAAAGCGTGTCGAATTTTTGGCCTTCGCGCAATTCGAGGAATTGTTGGTTGATGTTTTCAACTGTCATTTCCTTCGCTTTGACTTTAATGATTGTCGGCGACTTCATGAAGCGCTCAGCAATCTTCTTGATTTGTGGTGGCATTGTTGCAGAGAAGAGAAGTGTTTGACGTTCAGCCGGAAGGCCTTTCAAAATCATCTCGATATCTTCAACGAAGCCCATGTTGAGCATTTCATCTGCCTCATCCAAGATCACCGTTTGGATCTCGTCGAGTTTAATCGTCTTGCGCTTCATGTGGTCCATAAGACGTCCTGGTGTTGCGACGACGATTTGTGGGTTCTTTTTCAAACCACGAATTTGGCGGTCGATTTGTTGGCCACCGTATACTGGAAGTGCGTAAACGCGCTTCGTTTCACCAATTTTATTCAATTCTTCTGCAACTTGAATCGCAAGTTCACGTGTCGGTGCAAGAACAAGTGCTTGGACTTGACGTGCCTTTGTATCGATTCGCTCAATTGTCGGAATACCGAAAGCTGCTGTTTTCCCTGTACCTGTTTGTGCTTGACCTAATACGTCCACTCCTGTGAGTGCGACAGGAATTGTCTCAGCTTGGATCGGTGTCGCTTCTTCGAAGCCCATCTTGAGTACACCTTTTACTAATACTTCACTTAACTGTAAATCTTGGAATTTTGTCAAATTATATTCTCCTTTTTTCATACAAAAAACGTCTGAGGTTTTGTTCTACAGACGTTTTTCCAATGTTTCCTCGTAGTCAACTTTACTAACTATAACGTATTCGTTTCTAAAATGAAAGAAATACATTCTAAAACTTTTCATACCCACCTGGACATGAGTTATCTTATTTCAATTTATAACCGTTGTCGAGTTTTTCAACTTGCTTTTCTTTCAGCAGTTTCCCAAGCGCCCGTTTGAACGCCGCTTTGCTCATCCCGAACTCCCGGTCGATGACGTCAGGTGCTGTCTTGTCACCATACGGCATCTGGCCACCACGCTCTTCAATGTAAGCACGAATGCTTTCAGAATCCGGGTCGATTGCCTCATATGCCCGAGGTTTCATCGAGACGAGTACCGTCCCATCTTGCTTCACTTGTGTCACCCGTACGTTCAATTGCTCACCGAGACGGGGCCAACGTGTCATCTCTGCTTCATGTAAGAAACCGAGCGACTCGTTCTCGACCCAGACGTTCACACCGACGTCGCGTCGATTGACGACGATCGCCTGCACATCTTGGTTGCCCCACTCTTCTTTGGCGGGACGCGCCAATAAGTTTAAGTACGCGTAATGCGCCGGTTCGCCGAGCAGACGGCTCTTTTGATCATACTTGAGACGAATGCACAGCTTGTCTCCTTCTTTCGGCCAATACGACCGGTTCTCAGGAAGATCATCTAATGAGACGAGCACGTCTTTTTGAATCCCGATATTGACGAACACACCCGTGTTATACCGGACCCCGGTCACTTCATACCACTCATAGTCATCGAACGTGACGCTAGGAATCGTCATCGTCGAAGCGAGACGCCCTTCCGAGTCGTGATAAAGGAAGACACGTACCGTCTGCCCGACCTCGACCTCTTCTGTTTGTTCTTTTCGATGAAGGAGTACCTCTTCGCGACCGTTTCCGATAAACACTCCAAAATCCGCTGAACGTTCCGCTACCAAGTCTACTACTTCGCCTGCACGTAATGCCATACACTCCACATCCTTTTTCATCTATTACTGTCAATATACCTACCTACACACGTTCCTAATCATATCACGTTCGATTTCACTGCCCCGTTCATTTGTGTCTAAATTGTGAACGAGAGCAGGATACTCATATGACCGGTTGACGAGGATTCTAACGTTCTTATTTCAAATTTTGTGACAATTTTGTGAACGTGCATTTTCCATCTAGTATCCACATTTTGAAAACGTTATTATTAAGGAAGTGTTGTTTAACGAATTAGGTTTCAGCCATGGCCGAACGGGGGATAATAAATGTTTGATGTTCAATCTCGATCATTTGCGAAGCGCTTTATGAAAGGCTTATTGATCGCTTTCTTCGCGCTACTCGCTTCACTTAGCTTCATTTTCTCAAACGGCGTCGATACAAACGTATCATCATCCGTCACAATGGTCCAAGAGTAAACGCCCTCTCCTGACAGAAGGCGTTTTTTTGTTTTGTTCCGACAAAAAAAGGGATTTTTTGTGCAACTGTCGAACGAACATAACGTTCGGCTTTTACTATTGAATCATCTGGGAAGGGAGAGCCACTCATGCTATTTTATTTTCTCACCACGATTCTTTCGGTCGTCGGTTTGTCCGTCTCGCTCCAAACCGGTTTTTTCAAAGACCCGATCGGTACATTCCTGTTCGCCGTATTGCTCGCCATGGGCTTATCTTCGTTTAAACAGTTAGTCGCACAAACGAACGTCTTATTGATTGAACGCCGCAACCAGAAAAAAATCAAACGCATCGTGGCACGTATGCACTCGAGTACACGTAAACGTTCTACATAACGCTCGTCTTCACCCTCCACTTTTGTTATTCTATTGTAGACAGAGAGCAAAACGGACTCAACCCGTAGGAGGCACAAACACGTATGAATGAAATCCCTTTATCGAACGAATGGTTATTGCGTTATTCACCTGTCATGGAGTTATGGCTGAAAGAAGATGGGATCTTGCTCGTCGATGATGACAACCGGATTCGACTCACCCTCGAAATCGGCACCGATCACGTCATGCAGTTCAAGAGCATCGATCAAGACGGAGCTTACTTTGCTGTGGACCCGGTGAACAAACGAATCACGTTCGAACTCGAGGAAGAAGAAGAGGAAAGCGAATCTCGCTTCTGGGAATAAGGATTCATGCCGAAGAGTCGGATTCTCGTCCAGAGAAGAAGACTCTTTCTTCGTGTCCAGACCAATAGTTGAACGATTGAAAGGAGAATGACTCATGATTCGCACCGCCATTTGGTTTATCACATTTTTTGCCGTCTTACCGCTGACGCTTCCCTTCTATCCGAAAGCGAAACGGCTGACGCCGCCTGAACGTTACGCGTACGTTCAAACCGTTGCCTATACATGGGCAAGTTTCCTGCTCCGCATCGCCGGCGCCCGCGTCCGCGTGCACGGCCAGGAAAATATCCCGAACGAGCCGGTCGTCTACGTCGCGAACCATCAAGGGAACTTCGATGTGCCGATCATGCTCACCGCTACGAAACATCCGAAAGCGTTCATCTCTAAAATCGAGGTACAAAAGTTCCCAATCATCCCACGCTGGATGGAGATGATGGGCTGTATCTTTATCGACCGCAGCGACCGTCGCCAATCGATTAAGGCCATCCGATCCGGCGTCGAGACGATTCAATCCGGCCAATCGATTATCGTCTTCCCGGAAGGTACACGCTCAAAAGGCGGACCGATTAAAGAATTCAAGGCCGGCAGTTTGACGCTCGCCACCTCAAGTGGCGCCAAGATCGTCCCGGTCGCCATCAAAGGCAGCCATCATTTACTTGAGACGAAAAATCGCATCACCCCAGGAACGGTCGACGTCACCTTTTTACCGGTCATCGATCCGGCCGACGTCCCGAACAAAGAAATCGCCGCGCTTGCGGAGACGATGATTCGCCGCGTTGTTGAAGGAGAAGAATCATGAGCTTATTAACGATTGAAGGTATTCATAAAGAATTTGCAGATAAAGTGTTGTTCGATGACGTCACGATGACGATTCATCCCGGTAACCGTATCGGCGTGATCGGCGTCAACGGCTCTGGAAAATCGACGTTCTTAAAAATTGTCGCCGGCGTCGAGACGGCAGACCGCGGTTCGATGCAACATCCGAACGACTATCGGATTCGCTATTTGACGCAAACGGTCGACTTCGATTCAGGTCAAACGATTTTGGACGCCTTGTTCACGAGTGACACTCCATCCGTTCAAGCGTTGAAGCAATATGAACTGGCCCGGCAAGCACTCGAGGCGAACCCGACGAGTGAGCAATGGCTGGCACGCTTCATGAAAGCCCAGCAGGCCGTCGATGCCGCCGATGCATGGGAGACCGAGGCCAAGTTGAAATCGATTTTGAACCGCCTCGGCCTTCCGGACGTGACGGCCGAAATCAGTTCACTCTCCGGCGGACAACAGAAACGGGTCGCCTTGGCCGCCGCCCTGCTCGACGAAGCCGACCTGTTGTTGCTCGATGAGCCGACGAACGAACTCGATGCCGATACGATCGCTTGGCTCGAGACGGTCCTCGCCGATTACCGAGGCGCCATCTTGCTCATCACTCACGACCGCTATTTCTTAAATCGGGTCACGAACCACATCCTCGAGATTGCAGATGGGACGAGTTATTTCTATGACGGAAACTACGAGCTCTTCCTCGAGAAACGGGCCGAGCGTAAGGCCCGGTCCCATTCGATGGAGCAGAAGCGCCAAAACATTTTACGCCGCGAGCTCGCCTGGTTGCGCCGCGGCGCCAAAGCCCGGACGACGAAACAAAAAGCGCGCATCCAGCGCGTCGAAGAATTGAAACATCAAGAGACGCTCGCCGAGGATGAGGCGCTCGAAGTGTCCGTCGGGTCACGCCGCCTCGGGAAGAAAGTGATTGAAGTCGAGAACTTGTCATTCGGCTATGACGACAAGCTTCTCATTCAAGACTTCACGTGGCTGTTCGGACGTCGGGAGCGATATGGCATCGTCGGACCGAACGGAAGCGGAAAGACGACGCTCATGAACCTGCTCGCTCATCGCCTTCAGCCGACGGACGGGACGGTCGTCCACGGCGAAACGGTCCATCTCGGGTATTACGGGCAACAAGTCGAATTTGAAGATACCTCACGCCGTGTCATCGATGAGATTGAACGTATCGCCCAAGTCATCTATACGCCGGATGGCGAGACGATCACGGCCAGTCAGATGCTCGAACGCTTCTTGTTCACCCCGGACGCGCAATATAAACCGATTGCCAAACTGTCAGGTGGTGAAAAACGCCGCCTCGTCTTGCTCCGCATCTTGATGGATGAACCGAACGTGCTGTTTTTGGATGAGCCGACGAACGACCTCGATACGGAGACTCTGTCTGTCCTTGAAGACTATTTGGAGTCGTTTCCAGGAACGGTCATCGCCGTCAGTCACGACCGCTATTTCTTAGACCGGATCGCCGAACAGCTCATCGCCTTCGAAGACGGGACGATTAACGTCTATCACGCCGAATATAGTGATTATTTGGCCACGCTTCAAGAACAGACGAAGCAACAAGTGAAAAAAGAATCAAAAGAAAAAAAAGAGCGCGTCAAAACCGATGTCGTCAAGTTCACCTTCAAAGAACAGAAGGAATGGGAGACGATTGAGGATGATATCGCGTCGCTCGAGTCTGAGATTGAGGCGGCTGAGGCACGTCTTGCCACGGCCGGAAGCGATCTCGGGAAAGTGAACGAACTGTACGCCGAGATCGCCGCCTTGAAAGAGGCACTCGATACGAAAATGGAGCGTTGGGAATATCTATCGGAAATCGACGAACAAATTCAAGCACAGAAGAAATGAAAAGAGGATCACGCGTCGGCGTGATCCTCTTTTGTCATGTAACTATATACATACACGTCGTGGGCAAGGTCTCCTTGGCGCATATAGCGTGCAAGCATCCCTTCCCGGATGAACCCGTTCTGTTCTAACATCTGTTGTGACGCGACGTTCCCGGTGAAGACGATGGCCCCGACCCGTTCCATCTCGCCTGTTTGCGCGGCATAGCCTAACGCGGCCTGGAGCGCTTCTGTCGCATACCCGTGACGCCAATGGTCTGGGTGAAGCTCGTAGCCCACTTCGGCACGGCGATGCCGCGGCGCCCGGTTGTGAAAACCGATCGTCCCAATCAACTCGGACGACTGTTTCGTCACGATGCCCCAGCGCATGACGGCACCGGACTCGATTCCTTCGAGCATCCCGGTAAGCATCTGTTCCGTCTCTGAAATGGACGCATGAGGCTCCATCCCATAATACTGTAAGACGTTCGGGTCTGAAAAAATGCTGAATAGCCGCTCGGCGTCGTTCACGTCGAGTTGTCGCAACCAGAGCCGGTCCGTTTCAATCGTTGGAAGCATGCTCTTCACCCTTTACTGACGATATTATGTTGAAATGCATAGACGACCGCTTGCGTCCGATCATAGACGTCGAGCTTCGTCAAAATGTTGGAGACGTGCGTCTTCACCGTCTTCAATGAGATGTATAGTTCGTCGGCGATGACTTGGTTCGACTTTCCTTCCGCCATCAATTGCAAAATCTCACGTTCCCGGGCCGTCAAACTCTCGTGCAACGTCTTTTCCGGATGACGGAGCCGTTCGAGCATCTTACCCGTCACTTGGGCGGCCATGACGGGATTGCCCGCTGCCGTTTGACGAATCGCATCGGCGATTTCATTGGCATTTGCCGTTTTCAAGACATAACTCATCGCCCCGGCCTCGATGACGGGATACACTTTCTCATCATCTAAGAAACTCGTCACGACCAAGATTTTAGCGTCTTTCCAACTCGCCTTGATCCGCTTGGTCGACTCGACCCCATCGACAGGTTCCATCACTAAATCCATCAAGACCACATCCGGCTTTTCTTGGATGGCAATCTCGGCCCCAGTCGCGCCATCCGATGCCTCTCCGACGACTTCGATGTCAGGTTGCGTCGACAAAAACGCCGACACGCCGGCCCGTACCATCTCATGGTCATCAATCAATACGACTCGAATCATTGTAACCCCTCCACTTGTTGTTTCACACGAACTTCAATCTGAGTACCGACGCCGGGCACACTGACGAGTCGTAACGTCCCGCCGACCTCAGCCGTCCTCTCTCTTATCGATTGTAAGCCATATGAGGCGACTTGTGTATCATCGACGTTAAAGCCGATGCCGTCGTCGTTTATTTTTAAGATGACCGTCTGTTGCACGGTCCGCATTTCGATTTCGAGTCGCTTCGCTTTCGCATGTCGAAGCGTGTTACTGATTGCTTCTTGCACGATACGGAACAGTTCGTTCTCGGTGTGACGCGACAACTCGACTTCTTCGAGCCGCCAAATGAGTTCGGTCGATTGTTTGCGCGACAGTTCTTCTAACAGTCGCTCGATCCCCGTCTTGAGCGTCATCCCTTCGAGTTCGACCGGGCGGAGTTGCAACAGTAGTGAGCGCATTTCGGCCTGGGCGGTTTGCGCCATCACTTCGACTTGCTCGATTTGTTTGGCGGCCACGTCCGGTTTCGCCTCGATCGTCTGCTTGGCGGCCGTCGTCATCATCGAGATGGCGTACAGTTGCTGGCTGACCGAGTCATGCAACTCTCGGGCGACACGTCGCCGTTCCTCAACTACGGCTTCGCTGCGCGCTTCCTCGACACTGACGGGCCGATCGCCGACCCGCTTTGCCATCTCGACCATTTCCGCGCGCTGTTTCGAGATGCGTGCGATTCGTTCGAGCGTGTCGCGATACGGCGACAACGGCCGGAACGTGATATCTTTTTGATTCTCGAGCTTCCATAAGGCGATGGCCACTTCACGGAAGTCACGGCGCAAATAAAAGTATGAGCCGACCCCGAACACGCTGCCGATCAAGACGGCGATGACGAGGATAGACACACCGAAAGGCAACCCTTCTTCACGTGTGAACAAATCTCGGAGTGAAGTCGAGTCACCTATTAGAAATGCAATCGTGACGAACAGTGCCGTCAACAGACTACTGAACAGCTGATGCCAGACGACGGTCCGTGGATACGAATCTTTCTTCATACGGTCATCACCTCGACACTTCCGCTCATGAGCACGATATGAATCCGGACTTTTCGTGTCGCCGCTGCATAATCGTCCGATGCCGTATAGAAGCGGCGATTGAATACGGGCGAGTAATTCGATTCGTCGACTTGAATCTTGCCGAAGCCGATGGAGGCGTCAATCGAATAATCGTAACCGGCCGGAATGAGGATTCGGATGTCCCCGGCGAGGCCATTCAGTAGTAAGAACGTCTCTCCTTCCGGGATGATGGCGCGTGACAAGTCGAGTTCAACGTCACGCAACAAGAAGAATTCATTCGTGTCTTGGAGCACGTAATGACCACTTTCTTTCGTCCCGAACGTAAACGCCTGTTCTTGCCGAATATGTGACTTGAACCGGCTCGATTCGAGCGGACGGTTTTTATACAGGCGATAGCCGAACATGAGCAGTAGTCCCGACAGCACAAACCCAAATGCCGCCGACGAAAAGATGAGTCCGACGAGCATGATGCCGCCAATCCCGTAAAAGATATAGCTGACCGGCTGATTGCCTTTGCGGCTGAAGCGCCGTCCGATATAAAGCAACAATAACGGAACGACCATGCTGAAGAGGACGCTGTTTCCACCCGTCACGATATCGATAAAGAGTCCAATGGCAAATAAAATAATCATGAATCCGATGATTTGGCGTGTGTTCCAACGTTCCACGTTGCTTCCCCCTCTCTGACAGTATGTACAATGAAGCAAAGAAGCGATGGCCCAACCATTCGTCGGACCATCGCTGAACCGTTGCGTCAGTCTTGTTTGAAGCGACGCTCGAGTTCTTTTAGTTTTGCTTCGAAATCATCTTCGTCCGCCGTATCGATTTTCTCTTCAGCGGCCGGTTCTTGTTTCTTCTCTTCTTCCGTGAACGGATGCGTCTTCGACGTCTGCGCGCCGAAGATTTGATCGAGCGCACCTTTCAATAAATCCAGGTTTTCTCGCATCGCGAATTCATAACGTTTGTTTTGCATCTCATCGAGTTTCAGTCGCATCTCGAGGGCACGGCGCTCGAGGGCATCGAGTTCACGCGCTCCTTCGTCGAGCAACCCTTCGAAATAGCGATACTGCTCGCCGTAATGTTTTGATTCAAGGGCGGCCCGTTCCGCAAGCTTCTCTTCGCCCGCTTGTTTGGCGAGCTCGGTCTGCTCGTAACGCTTGTCCGCCATCAGTTTGGCGTCATCACGTTTCGTCGCCAACTCATCGAGGAGCGCCTTTTGACGTTCGACGAGACGTTCGACCGACATCGCTTCTTTCTCAGCACCACGGATGTGGCGGTTTAACTCGGCTTCTCCGCTCGAACGCGGTGCCGAACGTGGGCCCTCTTTATCTTGGAACTTCTTCATCTCTTTCGATAATTCTTTCGTCAACTCGTTAGCTAAATCACGAAACTGGTCAAATGGTGTTTTCATCATAATATCCTCCTTGTGAAGCTTAGCGACGGTTTACAAATTTCTGCCACACTTGATCAAACGATTGAAAGCTGCTCCGGTTCGCACGCGAGCCGTCCGCATTCAAAATCTCGACGTCTTGTTTTTGGTTGGCATACATCATATACCCTTTAAACAATACCCATGCCACCACAATCCCGAGTAACGCCCAAATGTTCGATAAAATTGTGATGATCCCGATCACGGCAAGCGCACCGTAACCGATTTTAGCGCCGACATGTGTCACGGCCATGAATCTGACTCCAGCCCACAGTGCTAAGAGCGCCCCCAAACCGAACATGATCATATTCGGTAAAAAGCCGATTAGAACGAGAACTAAAGAGATCGCGGCCACGATGAACAACACTTGTTTCACCTGGCGATTCATCTATCATCCCTCCTCGTTAAGTACACTCTTATCATAATACGTTATTTTTTATGGCGCGACGAGCGCAAGGCCCGTTTTCCCTCAGTCTGTAGACCGAGATGAGAGCGTTCTCAAATCCTGTGCTATACTTGAGGCATCGAACAATGAAAGGATGATGTTTTATGAGCACCTTAGTCAACGCAGTACACATCTTGTCAGCCAATCGGAGGGCGACTGTCCTCCACCACTAAGAGGAGGATTCTATTTGAATCAAACAACAATCACAACGGGACGTGTCACAGCACAGTTCCAACATATGTACACGGTCACGACCGATAATGCAGCCTACACGTGTAGCGTCACTGGGAAATTTCGGCACGAGGCCGAAAGTGAGCGCGATTATCCGGTCATCGGTGACTTCGTCGAGTTCACCGTTCGTGAACACGGTCAAGGCGTGATTCGACGTCTCCTTGAGCGGCGCACTGTCCTATCACGGGCAGCGGCCGGCAACGAGACGCGTGAACAGCTGATCTGCGCGAACGTCGACTTCATCTTGATCACGATGGCATGCGGGCACGACTTCAATCTGCGCCGGCTCGAGCGCTATTCGCTCGCCGCGTGGGAAACCGGCGCCACGCCGCTCATCGTCTTGACGAAATCGGACCAAGTCGACAACGCGGATGCACTCGTCGACGAACTCACGTTGACAGTGCCTGGCGTCGACGTCTTCCCTGTCAGTTCAGTCACTGGGGACGGCGTTGAAGCGTTGCGAGCCGCACTGTCGAGCGGAAGCACGATCGTCCTCGTCGGATCGTCCGGTGTCGGGAAATCGACGCTGACGAACGCGCTCGCCGGGACGGACGTCGCCGAGACGCAGGCCGTCCGCGAGAGCGATGAGCGCGGCAAGCACACGACGACCCATCGGGAACTGTTCCAAATCGACGACTTGTTCGTCATCGATACACCCGGAATGCGTGAATTCGGTCTTTGGGACGGGGCCGATCACCTCGACGAGACGTTTCGGGATATCGAGGCGCTCGCCGAGACGTGTCGGTTCCGGGACTGTTCGCACGGCAATGAACCGGGATGCGCCGTCCGAGGCGCCATCACAGTCGGAACGCTCGACGCGAAACGCTATCAAAGCTTCGTCAAACTCGAGCGTGAGCTCCGCTATGCCGAGAAACGGCAAGCGGAAGCGGCACGTCTCGCCGAGAAGAAGAAACGAAAAACAAAAGCATGAACACGAGGGAGTCACGGAAACAGCCGTGTCTCCCTTTTTACACCGCATCATTTAGCACCATCTCCTATCACCAGTCCTTCTTTTGTGAACAATCGTTCAGAAATAGTTCGCCTAAATGCAGGTAAAACCCTCGAAAGTAAGCGGTTTCTCCGTTACAATGGACTCGTATTATCACAGATAAAATCGCTAGATATAGGGAGAGACTTATGAAAACATTGAACGAACGCGCACTCGAGATGCACGCCATGCACCACGGAAAATTGGAAACGACACCGAAAGTCGACGTCGACACGAAAGAAGCGCTCAGTCTCGCTTATTCACCAGGTGTCGCCGAACCGTGCCGCCGCATCGCTGAAGATAAAGAACTGTCTTACGACTATACACTCCGTGCCAACACGGTCGCCGTCGTCTCGGACGGAAGTGCCGTCCTCGGCCTCGGCAATATCGGTCCAGAGGCCGCGCTCCCGGTCATGGAAGGGAAAGCCGTCTTGTTCAAAAGCTTTGCCGGGGTCGATGCGTTCCCCATCTGTCTCGACACGCATAACGTCGACGAGATCGTCCGGACGGTCGAATTGCTTGCGCCGACGTTCGGTGCCGTTAACTTAGAAGACATCAAGGCGCCCGAATGTTTCGAGATCGAGGCGCGCCTGAAACAGACGCTCCCGATTCCTGTCTTCCATGACGACCAACACGGGACAGCCATCGTCGTCTTGGCCGGTCTCGTCAACGCGTTGCGTCTCGTCGATAAGACGATGCCTGAACTCCGTGTCGTCATGAACGGTGCCGGGGCCGCCGGCATTGCCATCGCCAAATTATTGAAGCGTTTCGGCGTCGAAGATCTCGTCATCTGTGATACAAAAGGCGCGATTTATGAAGGACGCGTCGAAGGGATGAACCCGTTCAAAGATCAAATCGCTAAAGCGACGAACCGGAAGCAACACGAAGGGTCGCTCGCCGACGTGCTTCAAGGGGCCGACGTCTTTATCGGTGTCTCGGCGGCTGGTGCCGTCACGGAAGACATGGTCCGCTCGATGGCCGTCGACCCGGTTATCTTCGCCCTCGCGAACCCGATTCCGGAGATTATGCCGGACCTCGCGACAAACGCCGGGGCGCGTGTCGTCGCGACCGGCCGTTCCGATTTCGCCAACCAAGTGAACAACGTCCTCGCTTTCCCAGGCATTTTCCGGGGCGCACTTGACGTTCGCGCCAGCGAAATCAATGAGGAGATGAAGGAAGCCGCTGTTCACGCGATTGCCGACTTGTTGACCGAGGAAGATTTGGCGAACGGCGTCGTCATCCCGAGCCCGTTCGATGAACGCATCGCACCGGCCGTGGCAGTTGCGGTCGCCAAAGCCGCCGTCGAGACCGGCGTCGCCAAACGTCCGCTCGATGAAGCCGCCATCCGCCAGCATGTGAGTCAAAAACATCTGTAATCCAAAAACTGCGCAGACCAATAAGGTCTGCGCAGTTTTTTTAGACGGTTCCTTGCAAGATCCCTTCCGCCCATTCGACTTCTTCCGTCGTCGGTGGTTTGATCCCTTTGAGCGGATAGTCGAGCCCGAGCGCCTCCCATTTATAGACGCCCATCTCATGGTACGGCAAGATTTCGACTTTCTCGACGTGGTCGAGCTTTTGAATGAACGCTGCCGTGCGACGCAGCGCCCCTTCATCGAGTGTCCATTCCGGGACGAGGACGTGGCGAATCCACATTTTCGTTCCGCGCTCGGATAAGTGTTCAGCGAGCGCGAGCGTGTTGACGTTGCTGCGTCCTGTTAGTTTCTTACACATCTCATCGTCGATATGTTTAATATCAAGCAACACGAGATCGGTATGGTCTAAAATGGCATCCAAGTTAGGGGGACGGAGTGCACCCGACGTGTCGAGTGTCGTATGGAGCCCGTGTTTCTTCGCTTCACGCAACAACGCCTCTAAAAACTCTGGCTGCGCGAGCGGATCGCCCCCAGAAATCGTGATGCCGCCTTTTGACGCTTCCATGAACGGACGATAGCTGAGCGCTTCCTGAATGACGTCCTCGGCCGAACGATGGTTATTCTTTTTGAAATCCCACGTGTCAGCATTATGGCAATACAAGCAACGAAGCGCACAACCTTGTAAAAAGACGATAAAACGAATTCCCGGGCCGTCAACGGTTCCAAACGATTCGACCGAGTGTACATATCCCATTGTCATCGAAATGACCTCCTAACGAATGAGCGGCCCTCAGGTGAAGGCCGCCAAGCCTTTGTTTACAATGAACCGTGGAACGTCCGGTTGATGACGTCGATTTGTTGTTCACGTGTCAACTTGATGAAGTTGACCGCGTATCCTGAGACACGGATGGTGAGCTGTGGATATTCTTCCGGATGTTCCATCGCATCGAGTAACGTCTCACGGTTGAAGACGTTGACGTTCAAGTGATGTCCTTTATGTTCGCCGCCCATATAGCCGTCAAGCAGTGCCGCCAAGTTGAGTTCACGGGCCACTTCTTCTTTGCCGAGCGCTTTCGGGACGATCGAGAACGTGTAGGAGATGCCGTCTTGCGCGTGTTCGAACGGAAGTTTCGCGACTGACGAGAGCGACGCGGCAGCCCCTTTCGTATCACGGCCGTGCATCGGGTTCGCGCCTGGTGCGAACGGTTCGCCGGCGCGGCGTCCGTCCGGTGTGTTTCCTGTCTTCTTGCCGTAGACGACGTTTGATGTGATCGTCAACACCGATTGCGTATGGAGCGCGTCGCGGTACGTTTTATGCTTGCGCACTTTTTCCATGAACGACTCGACGAGCTCGACAGCGATTGCATCGACACGGTCGTCGTTGTTGCCGAATTTAGGGAAGTCGCCTTCCGTCTCAAAATCGACGGCGATGCCTTGATCGTTGCGGATTGGTTTCACGGTCGCGTATTTGATAGCTGACAGGCTGTCCGCTGTGACCGAAAGGCCGGCGATGCCGCATGCCATCGTCCGTAAAATTTCAGGGTCGTGAAGCGCCATCTCAATCCGTTCATACGCATATTTGTCATGCATGAAGTGGATGACGTTGAGCGTGTTGACGTAAAGCTCGGCGAGCCAATCAAGCGTGCGATCAAAGTCGGCGTACACTTTGTCGTATGTGAGTACGTCTTCGGTGTTCATCTCCCACACTGGTGCGATTTGATCACCGCTCTTCTCGTCGCGTCCTCCGTTCATGCTATAAAGGAGTGCTTTCGCCATGTTGGCGCGGGCACCGAAGAACTGCATCTGTTTCCCGATTTTCATCGGTGACACACAGCAGGCGATGCCGTAGTCGTCGCCGAACTCTGGAAGCATGAGGTCGTCGTTCTCATATTGGATAGCAGACGTCTCAATCGACATCTTGGCACAATATTGTTTGAAGCCTTCTGGCAATCTTGTCGACCACAGCACGGTCAAGTTCGGTTCTGGTGCTGGCCCGAGGTTTGAGAGTGAATGCAAGAAGCGGAACGAGCTCTTCGTCACGTTCGAGCGACCATCCTCGCTCATCCCACCGATTGACTCGGTCACCCACGTTGGGTCACCCGAGAACAATTCATTATAGTCAGGTGTGCGCAAGAATTTGACGATTCGGAGCTTCATGATGAAGTGGTCGACGATTTCTTGGACGTCCGACTCGGTCAAACGACCGACTTCAATGTCACGCTCGGCGTATACGTCAAGGAACGTCGAGACGCGTCCGAGCGACATGGCGGCCCCATTCTGTTCTTTGACGGCTGCGAGATAAGCCAAGTACACCCATTGGTACGCCTCTTGTGTGTTTTCCGCCGGACGGCCAAGGTCGAACCCGTACGCCGCACCGAGTTGTTTCAATTCTTGCATCGCCCGGAGCTGTTCCGACATTTCTTCACGCGTCCGAATATCTGCCTCGGACAAGAAGCCGCCACGGTTTGCCAAGTCTTTTTTACGTGCCGCAATCAAGAAGTCCAACCCGTACAAGGCAACGCGACGATAGTCACCGATAATCCGTCCCCGGCCATAGGCGTCAGGAAGTCCTGTGATGATCCCTGATTTCCGTGCCGCTCGCATCTCAGGTGTGTACGCATCGAAGACACCTTGGTTGTGCGTTTTGCGAATTTCCGAATAAATCTTTGTGATTTCAGGGTTCGGCTCAAAGCCATACGATTCTAGTGCAGCGTCGACCATCCGAATACCACCGTTTGGATGGATTGAACGTTTGAACGGCTCATCCGTTTGAACGCCGACTACTTTCTCGAGTTCTTTATTTAAGTATCCAGGACCGTGCGAGACGATCGTCGACGGATTGTTTTGATCGACCGCCCAAACACCCCCGCGCTCCCGCTCTTCTTTCGTCAATTCCATCACTTGCGCCCAAAGCTGATTCGTCGCTTCGGTCGGCCCCGCTAAGAACGAATCGTTCCCGGTGTACTCGTGTCGGTTTAAACGGATAAACTCACCGACGTTCACTTCACTCGTCCACTGCCCAGGAACAAATCCTGACCAGGCTGATTTAATTTCGGTTGCCATTGTGGGTCACTCCTCATAGTTGAGATAACTGCGTGTTTGCTATACGTTGAGTGTACGTGAAAACGTGAACATTATGTTTTACATTATTGTGAAAGTTGTAACAATCTCATGAACGTTGGCGTAAAGCCGTTTTTGTAAGCGCTTTAAATTCTGTTATACTATATTTTCTTTGAACGATGAAACAGATAAATTACGTCACGACAGGATTTATCTCGATTCTGTATCATCTCAATTTGATTGTGACGATTTATACAGTTTTTAGTGTGATGTATATCACGACTCGGGGATAGAACTTGAATTTTTGCCTTACATCGGACACAATGAAGGCAGAACATTGTAGAAGAGGAAGGGGTTCTTCCCATGACGTACGAATTATTGACAGCCGATCACGACTTGAAAGCCGGTGACCGCATCTCCCTTAAAGTAGAAGCGAACGGTGAACAACGTGACGGATTTATCACAGAATTTGAAGACGCAGGTTTTTGGATTCGGTTTGACGACGATATCGAAAACGAGGATTTCATCGATTACCGCGACAATTTGCTCGCGGCGCTCATCTCGCGCCCGATTGACGTCGCAGCGACGTATCCAGAACTCGCCGCCTATGAGCGCTTGACGAAAGAATTGCAATATCGCGTGTATCAAGGATTCACCGTTGAAGGTGTTGAGGCAACGCCTGAGCAAATCGATGTGCACATCAAACTCATCGAAGACGGACAGACGTACACACAGACACTCCGCTCTTCATTCGACCAAGACACGGAACATGTTCGTTATATTTAAAACGGGGAGCACTTATGCTTCCTTTGTTTTTGCCCCACGATAAGGAGAAATGATATGAACTTTACAAAACCATTTATTAACGAAGCCTGGGATCGCCTCGGCTTCACTGAACCGATGCCGGTTCAAGCCGAAGCGTTCCCGCTTCTGTTAGACGGAAAAGACGTCACGATCGAAGCGCCGACAGGTACCGGGAAGACTCTTGCTTATTTGTTACCCGCCATTGAAAAGATCGACGCTTCGAACGATCGGATTCAAGTCGTCATCGTCGCGCCGACGCGTGAACTCGTCATGCAGATTCAGACGGTCGCACAACGCTTCACCGAGAAAGGTGACGTCCGCATCGCCTCGTTCATCGGTGGTGTCGAGTTGAAACGTCAAATCGACCGCTTGAAGAAAAAGCCGCATTTGATTGTCGGGACACCGGGCCGACTCGTCGAGCTCATCGACAAGAAAAAATTGAAGCTTCATGAGACGCACACGATTGTCCTCGATGAAGCCGACCAAATCATCGATAGCGGTTTGACTGAGGCTGCCGAGCGCATCATCAAACACACGGCGCACGAGCATCAAATCGCCCTCGTATCGGCGACGCTAACGGATACGCTCCAAGAATGGGCTGCCCCGTTCTTGAACGAACCAGGCCATGTGAAAATTGAACGGGCCGTAAGTGAAAAAGTGACGTACGGCTACATGTTGACGACGCGCCGCTATAAGCCAGAATTGCTTCGCCGTTTGTCACACGTCAACGGCGTCAAAGCGCTCGCTTTCATTAACAACCGCTCGTTCTTGCCGCCGCTCCGCGGCGAGCTCGACAAGATGAAAGTGAACTACCGCATGCTCGACAGCTTGAAAGGGAAACGTGAACGCGTGGAGACGCTCCGCGAGTTCCGCAAAGGCGATTATCCGCTCCTCATCACGACGGGTCTCGCCGCCCGCGGTCTCGACATCGAAGAAGTGACGCACGTCGTCCACTTCGACTTGCCGGAATCGATCGATGACTTCATTCACCGCTCGGGCCGGACGGCACGCGGCAATGCAGCCGGTACCGTGCTCTCGCTCGTGACGGAGGAAGACTTGACGCACTTGAAATCGTTCGCCCGCCAACTCGGCGTCGAATTGAAAGAACTCGAGATTTACCGTGGCGATGTCATCGAGAAACGCATCGAGGATAAACCGCCGGTCGTGAAGCGCCCTGCGAACAAACGAGGACCGCGCCGATGAAAAAAGACCGGAAAGTAATTCCATTCCCTTTGCTTGTAGAAGAGTCCGAATTGCTGGCCGAGCTAAAAAAGTTATATGAGCAAGCCGCGCTCGCGCGCAGCACACATTGGACAAACTATATTCAAGAAATCGCCTCGGAAGGCACGTGGCAGTTGAAAGACGCCGAGCTGTTCCGCGACCTGTTCATCGACTGGGCCGTCTTCTTCGAGACGGACGAGGACGGGATGACACCGCACGGCCGCTACTTGGCGGATCAAAAAAACGACATGTCCCCGGCCTTGTATCACGCACTACGTGGTTTGGCAGTCCCACGTTGCTCGGTGTTTGAAGTGACCGAGGACGACGGCTTACGCGACTGGGAGACGAAAGAGACGTATCGCGTCAACCTCCCGGAAAAACGTGAGGTCGGCGACATCATGCTCGGCAAACTGCTCGACATCCGTGGCAGCTGGCGTTTCGGATCGGCATTCCTCGCCCTTCCGGCGAAGATGGCCGGTAACGTGTCGGACCTGTATATCGACTTCACCGACGAGGTCGGTCCGGGTGCGTTCCTCGACCAGTTCCCAGAGTTCTGTGCAGAACTGATTGATATGTTGCTCGATTTAGAAGACGGGGTTATCGTCCCGAAACCATCAAAATAACCGAGAGGCGGCCGCCTCTCGGTTATTTGTTAGTCCACATAATATTCTGTGTTGGACACCAACGCTTTCGCCTCTTCGTTCGTCGCTTTCACGACAGCGCTCGAGATGGCTTTTCCGTCTTGATAGACGTCGATGACGGCCCCGTCTTTCGTCGGGCGCGCGTGATACAGTTGGTCACCGACATATGACGTCGTGCCAACCGAGCCATCGATGACTTGTCGCGTCGATTTCTTCCCCGTCTTCAAGTCGACGACGAGCTCGGTCCCATCTTCCTGCAAGGCGATCAATCGATCATCATAGACGGTCGAATTCCACATGTCTGCGTCCGGCGTCAATTCAATCACTTGCTTCGTGTCCACATCGTATGCATAAACTCCAACTTTGTCCTGCTCGCTAACATATGATTCTCCGCCTTCGGTGACGGTCGTCTGTTCGGTCATGTCAACTGGGATGAATCGATTGTCAGCGGCAATCGTCGCCATATAAGGACGGAAGGCCCAAGAAGTTCCTCTTACCGTGGAAATCGCCTCGTCTCCCAGCTCCAAACTTTCCATCGTGATCTGTTTCGCGTCCTCATCGAACTTGGCGATTTTCGTTTCTGCATTTCCCCCATATCCGTTGCGATAAATGACATGTATGTTTCCATCATGAACGAACAGACCCGCCCAAGGGCTATCCATGATTTCCGCCGAACCGTTGACGTCTTTACCGAAAACGTGTTTGGTCACGTCTTCTCCGTTCAATCGGAATACGATAATCTCTTTATTGCCATTCTGACCGACCCCAATATAGCCGTCAGGTGTCCGAATCGATTGTACGAACGTTAGACCCGAGAGCTGTCGATAAAATCCGCGAACGGAAGAATCGACCTCGTCTTCATACGCCAACGCCTGTTCGATATAACTCAAATTTGTCGTCACACGACTCCCATCGGTCGTCAAGTCAAAACGTTCCTTGTCTCCCTCTTCCGTATTGTAGTACAAGTTTATCGTCTGCTCTTCCCAAATCTCTGGATTCGACGTGACGGCCAACTCCCACTCGGCTTTTGTGTCCCGCATATCGACAGCAAACGTCCCAAGACCGATGATCACAACCGCTCCGAGCGCGGCCACATTCCACATTCGTTTCATACGTTTCACCTCACACACTTAGTTTCTTCGTCAAGTAACGACGAGCAATCCAGATTGCCGCAGTCATCCATCCAATCAAACCGAGCAAAATCAAAAGCATCAACTCGTCCATGAACAACCGGTTTTCTAGGAAATAGAACGTCAGCACAGGAACGAGAATCAGCGTCCCGAGAATCAACATCGCAAGGATAGGCGCCCATAATGTCCGTTGCCAAAGGCTCCGTTCCATCAATACGAACGCGAAAATGTATAAGATGACAAGCACAATCAGTACTTGATGAATCAGAAAATTGACGAATGAGGCGGGATACATGACGGAGAGCGCCCCATCGAAGCGAATCGCTTGTTCGAACGTCCCGCTCACCGGAATCATCTGGGAATCAAACCATCCGGTGAACGCTATGTACTGAAGTTTGAGCGCAATCCATTGAACCGATAAGAGACCGAGCACCATCAACATCATCGTTGCGAGCTTCGCACCAAAGACGAGCATCCGTTGTTGCGGCATGAGCAATAAGCGCATCATGAACGTCCCACGACCTTGGAAGTCGCGATACCAAATCCAAAAGCTATAGAGCAACATCGCAGCGACGGCCACCCCAATTGACAAAATGAACGGCACCCCACCAATATAATTGCCGAACGTCAAGACGTAATCCGGCGTACCGGTACGACGAATCTCTTCATACATGTTCGTCTCACTCCAAAGAAAGACCCCAAGCCAGGTGAACTGGGTGACGACGAGCAGTGTGATCAAGATGAGATACGGTTTCGTCATCCGCTCGACTTCCCATCCGAGTAATTTCAATAAGTTCATGCGCCGTACTCCTCTCTCATGACATCGACGATTGACTTCCCATGAATGAAGCGGACGTCCTCGACGTCGAACTCACGGACGATCCGACCGCGGTTCAACATAACGGCCTTGTCGACCAAGTATTCGATATCTTCAATCTCGTGCGTCGTAATCAAGACACCGCGGTCTTCCATGATGTCACTCGAGAACAACTCGACGATCTGTTCTTTCGAGAACACGTCGATGCCCGAGAACGGTTCATCGAGCAACAAATAATCCGGGTCTTGCGCAATCCCAAGCGCCAAATTCACTTTGGCGAGCGTCCCTTTCGACAGCTCGTTTAACTTGTCCTCCGGGAACAGCTTAAACTCATCGACGAGACGGGCGAACAAGTTCGGGTCGAACGTTGGATAAAAATCGCGCATAAATGCCTCGCACTGTTCAATCGTAAAATGAATCGGGAACGTCGAATGGTCCGGTACGAACGCGACGCGATTCAAATCAATCGGTTTGCCGTCGACGAGCACCGTTCCCTTGTCGAATGGCGTCAGTCCCATGATGCCTTTTAAAATCGTCGATTTCCCGGTACCGTTCAATCCGATTAAACACGTGATTTCCCCTTTTTGGGCCGTGAACGATACGTCTTCGATAACTTGCTTTTTGCGGTAACGTTTCTTAACTCCCAGTACTTCGATCATCGAGATTCCCCTCCCCGTATTGCCGTTTGATTTTATCGACAAGCTCATCCATCGTGACATCGAGTTCTTGAATCGATTCGACGAAGACGGCGACCGCCTCATCGACAAGTTCCGTCCGGATGCGTTTCAATACGTGTTCATCGGTCGTCACGCGGCTCGGACGGTTGCGTTCGGTCGTAATCAATTGTTGTTCCTCCATCTCCTTGAACGCCTTTTGGACGGTGTTCGGATTGATTTTCAGTTCGGTCGCGAGCTCGCGTCGCGACGGCATCTCTTCGCCCGCCTGCAGTTCACCAAGCGCCATCTTCTTTTTGAAGTAATCGACGACTTGCATATAAACCGGGGCTCTCGTGTTGAATTGTATGATCATGTTGTCACCTCTCTAAGTGTATGATGAGTCTAATACACTATCTAACTGTATTATCATCATAATACACTAACGAGTCAACAGTTTTTCCCAAAACAAAAACGCACCCGCCTATATATGGATGCGTCAACTGGATTGGACAATTCGATCAGCCTTATCTTTCGGGTTGATGGTCTTCAGATAATGCGCCTCCCCTAGCCAATACCGGCGTTCGTACTTGGCGAGCCGCTCCGCCAAGTCACCGATATACGTATCTCGATGCAGCACACGTTCATAACGGACCTCCTGCGGACAGTCGAGATAGACGACGTAATCGAAGTAAGCGTGCCATTCGTCACGGAGTAAAAAAATGCCTTCAATCAGGATGAGTGCATCGGCTGCGACCTCGAGTGGTCGCATGACGATTTCGTCCCGATCGCGCTCATAATACGGCAACGTCAGATTCGTCTGCCCTTCCCGAAGCGGTTTGAACAAGGTCTCCACGAGCAAGTCGACATCCCATTGGAGCGCATAATATTCCATCGCCTCTGACTGCCCCGTCGCGTAACGTCGGTGCCGCTCGACGATGAAGTCGTCTATATGGAACACCACTTCACTCGGTGCGGTCCCGCGCAGTTGTTCAACCAGTGTCGTCTTCCCCGCCCCACTCAATCCGTCGATGGCGACGAGGAACGGCCGGTCTGCCTTGCGTTCCGTATATGCACGGTGAATATCTGTTCGAAGTCGCTCCATTTTCCCATCTCCCCACATGAAAAAGTCAGCCCTAAAATACAGGGCTGACTTCAGTTTACCAGAGCACCCAACCTTTCGCTCCCGGCGGTGCACTCTCAATCAAGTGCCAAATTGGAATCGTATAAGCGAAGGCGATCAAGACGAATGTAACCGTGATCCAAAGCTTCCAGTTCTCGAAGAAACGCGGTGTCTCCATCGCCGCCTCTTCCGTCTCGGCGAGCGGGAACTCCTCTTCGCCTTTCGGCGCGAGGAACGACAAGTTGAACATCGAATAGACGAAGATGAGGACCGAGATCAACAGGATCGTTCCGCCGATCGCCATCGCGATGTGGTATGGGATCCATTCGTGCGTGAGCGCGTCCGAGAAGTACGTCGCCGGACCGGTCCGACGCGGGTTCCCTTGTAATCCCGAGATGTGCATCGCGTAGGACATGATTGACATCCCGAACGCCCACGTGCCCGCTTGAATCAATCCGAGGCGATTCATCGCTTTCGTGAGCGTGCGGCCGCGCAATACCGGCACGAGCCAATATGCCGTTCCGAAGAACGTCAAGGCGACGGCCGTCCCGACCGTGATATGGAAGTGGCCCGTGACCCAAAGCGTGTTGTGGACCATCGCGTTCAATTGGTGCGATGCGTTGATGATGCCGCCGGCCCCGGCCGGAATGAAGAACAACATGCCAACGAACGGAGCGAGGAAACGGACATCTCTGTACGGCATCTTCTTGACCCAACCAAAGAGACCGCGAGCTCCAAGGGCCCGACCGCGCAACTCAAACGTCGCGAAGAGTGAGAACGCCGTCATGAACGACGGGATGACGACGAGGAACGTCAAGATGACTTGGACGAACTTCCAGAACGGCTCAATCCCCGGTTCCGTCAATTGGTGGTGGAAACCGACCGGAAATGAGAATAACAGGAACAACAAGAATGCCATCCGTGCGAGCGCGTCCGAGAAGATTTTGCCGCCGATGACTTTCGGCACGACCGTATACCAGACGATATATGCCGGCATGAGCCAGAAATAGACGAGCGGATGACCGAAGTACCAGAACAGGGTCCGGCTCAACTCGATTCCGACCGTGTCTTTCCAGCCGAGGGAGAGCGGGAGCAGTTGAAATAAAATCGTCCCGGCGACACCGAGCGTGGCGATGACCCACAAGAGCATCGTCATGATACTCATATACGCTGGGAGCGGCGGATGAACGCCTGGATTCTCCCGTTTATAGTCCGCATACATCCGGAACATGGCGAACGCCGACAACCACGTCCCGACGACGAACAAGACGAGACCGATATAGAACACCGGGTCGGCCATAAGCGGTGCATAGAACGTGTAGAGCACGGTCGCTTTGTTGGCGAGCACCATGATCGTGACGAGCACGGCCCCGGCGATAATCATCCAAAATCCGAGCCAAGCGACTCGCGTCGGGAACGATTCAAAGCGTCCGAACGACTTGGCGAGGAGCGCGTAGAGCAGACCGATGATAAACATCGTCGTGAATACGAGGCCGAGCATGATACCGTGGGCCGTCAACAGTTGATAATAGCCGAATACTTCCGGGATGACCCCTGTCCGGATGAGCGTCTGCATGAGACCGGCTAATCCACCGATCAAGACGGCGAGGACCGAGATGACGACGTGCGCATAGGCAAGGCGTGCTTCTTTCGCACCGATGCTCGGCACCGGTACACCGCGTTCCATCTCCCACTGTTTTAATTTCGAGGCTACGTCGTTCATTTAGCCACCACCTTAATTTTTGTCGACATCATGTGATGTCCGGTCCCACAATATTCGTTACAAAGGATTAAATATTCGCCCGCTTCATCAAACGTATACGTGAGCGAGTTGATATGACCGGGTACGACCATCATATTGACCGGTGTGCCCGTCAACTGGAAACCATGGACGACGTCCGGTGATGTGACGAGAAACGTGACTTTCGCCCCTTTTGGAATCTCGACGTTGCCCGGCGTGAACGTGAACGCTTGCGCGACCATGACGAGTTCATATTCGTTATCGTCAATTTTATGAAGTCCCGGTTTGTCGAACGGGGCGGTTTGATGTACTTTCGCCGGATCGATCAAATCCGCGTCCGAGGCCGGTTGATTGCCTGCGGCAAAGGCAGAGATGCCAAGTACAGTCAAAAACACGCCTAATAGAATGATGCCGAATACAAGCCAATATTTCTCAAGTTTATGAATATGCATATGCTGCTCTCCTCCTGCTCGTTATCGCGTCACAAATAAGTAAAACACCGACGACCACATGGCAATGATGACGCCCGCGACAATCATGACCGATGTGAACGTGCCTTTTAAGTTCGGTTCTTGTCCATCGTTTTTCTCCACGTGAAGGACCCCTTTCCCTTTGATTTCCACTTTTATTGTATGAAATGGGATGAGGATTAATATGTGACATTTATCACTCCAAAAGTGACAATCACATCAAATTTGCGTAGTTTCCACACATAAAGTTCACATTTGATACAAAGCCATACAAAAAAGGCGATCGTCCCGACAGCGGTCGAGTCAATCACCTGTTCGTTTGCGCACACTGTGACAAGAAAAAATGTGGCAACACTTGAATATCAAAGCCGACAGATGCCGGCAGGACAGCCTTCACAATAACAGAGCTCTTTCAAGAAATCGATGTTATGCAAAATCATCTCGGTCCCCGTCGTCGTCAACATGCCTTCCTTCCGCCACTGGTTCATCATCCGATTGACCGTCTCGCGAGGTGCACCGATCAGCTGGCCGAGCTCCCCGTCTGACGGATGTTTCGGTACGATGATCCCTTCTGCTGACTCGACACCGTCCATCGCCGCCATGCGCAATAACGTGGAGGCGAGTGCACCCGGTTTTCCGTAAAGCAGCAAGTCACGTAGTTTCATCTCGGACTGCTTGCGCATCATCGACGTCCATCGTAGTACTTCAGTGGCCAACTGCGCATCGCGCCGCACGAGTTCATCCATCTCTTGCTTCGAGATCCAACCAATGACGCTGTCCGTTGTCGTCTCGATGCTATATGAGCTCGGGAACACCTCATCGATATCGAACTCCCCGAAGAAGTCGTCCGCCCCATACATGAACATGATGAGCGCGCTCCCTTTTTTCGTCAGCTTCGTGAATTTGACGGAACCGCTCTTCAAATAAAAGAACTTGTTGCACTTCTCGCCTTCCCAACAAACGATGCTCCCTTTCGAATGATCCTGAAACGTCATCATCTCGAGCAAGAGCTGTTTCGTCTCTTGCGAAAAGACAAAGCTGTTCGGTTTGGTCGTTCCGCATTTCATGGTCATGTTGTCTGCTCCCTCCACTAATCGTAGACCGATTAAGTCTCGTACGTCATGTGTATGGCTATATTATACAAGACGTCTAGAGCTAGTTTCATAAAAGTATGTGACATTTCAAACAATCTTCTTATTCTGTGGGCACAAAAAAGACTGCAGGCTCCCTGCAGTCTAGTCGAATCAACGGTAGACGAGTCGAATCAACTTCTCGGCCGCCTTGAAATTCGGGTAACGAATCGGTAAATCGAACTTCGTCGTATTTCGTAAAATCGATTTGGCGTGACTGAACGTCTCAAAGCTATAACGTCCGTGATACGAACCCATCCCGCTCTCACCGACGCCGCCGAACGGCAGGTTCGGGTTAGTCAAATGCATGAGCACGTCATTGACGCAGCCTCCGCCAAACGTGAGATGTTTCATCACGGTCTGCTCCACCGCTTTCGTCTCGGTGAACAAATAGAGCGCGAGCGGATGTGGGCGCGATGACACGAACTCAATCACTTCGTCGAGTTGCCGGTACGTGAGGACTGGTAGAATCGGTCCGAAAATCTCATCTTTCATGACGTCCGCACCCTCTTCGATGTCCGTCATCACGGTCGGGGCAATCTTCAATTGGTCCCGGTCCGTCTGTCCTCCGAAGTAAACGTTTCCTTCTGTCAAATATCCGGTCAAGCGGTCGAAGTGGGTCTCATTGACGATTCGTGTGAACCGTTTCGTCCCGACGCCGTTCCCGAACATCGTGAACGCCTCCCGTTTGATGGCCTCGAGGAACGCCTCCCGTTTGGATTCATGGACGAGGACGTAATCCGGGGCGACGCATGTCTGCCCGGCGTTCATCCATTTGCCCCAGGCGATACGCTTGGCCGCAATCTCGATATTGGCATCGTCATGGACGATGGCCGGTGATTTCCCACCGAGCTCGAGCGTGACCGGCGTTAAATGCTTCGCCGCCGCCTTCATGACGATTTTGCCGACCGGTGTCGACCCGGTGAAGAAGATATGGTCCCACTTCTGGGCGAGCAACTCGGTCGCCACGTCCTTATCCCCTTCGACGCTGACGACGTAGCGGTCGGTGAACGCCCGCTCGAGCACTTTCGTGATCATTTGGGCGACGTTCGGTGTCAATTCCGAAGGCTTCACGACAGCCGTGTTCCCGGCGGCAATCGCTCCGATGAGCGGCGCCATCGCCAGTTGAAACGGATAGTTCCATGGGGCGATCACGAGTACCGTTCCGTAAGGTTCATACATGACCTCACTTTGCGTTCCGAGATGGATTGAGGCGCCACGGACACGTTTCGGGCGCATCCAACGCTTCAACTCACGCATCGTCCGAGTGATTTCGTCATAGACGAAACCGATCTCAGTCGTGAACGCGTCGAGTTCTGATTTGTTCAAATCCTGCTCCAACGCTTGAAGAATCTCAGCTTCATGATGCTTGATCGATTCTTTCAAGAACGTCAACATGCTGAGTCGGAATGCGAGCGACTTGGTCGCTTGCGTCCGAAAGAAGCGACGCTGTTTACGAATAAGCTCTTCGATGGTCAACTGTTCGATTGGTGCGAGCATAAATCTGCCTCCCTTGGATGATAACGCTAGCTCCATCTTATCATCTTCACTCGGTCAGCGACCATTTTGAACCTTCGAGGCACGTCCGTCCTATCTGACAGGCACGTCCCATTTCTTCGTTTGTTGCATGACGACAAAAATCAAACCGGCGAGGAGCAAGATACCACCCGTCACCGTAAACTTTTGCGTCAGCGAAACCGGGAGCCAACCTAACAACGCCGATCCCGTCACCGTACCGAGCGAGAAGAACGCATAAAAATAGCCGTACGACTTGCCGCGATTGGTCTGATTCGTCGCTTTAATCAACATTGTGTTGACGGCCGGGAATAAGATGGCGAACCCGATGCCATACAAGGCGAGGACACCGTACAAGAGGAGCGACGTCTCAGATTGACCAATCAACAGTTGGCTCACCCCGAGAATCCCGACACCGAGCGCTGCCAATTTGGCCGGCTCGACTTGGTCGAACAAGCGGTTCGTCGGCAAGACGAACACGAGCACCGCCATGATGCCAAACGTGCTGAGCAACGTCCCGCTCAAACGGGAGTCGTACCCGAGCGATTGCACGTAAAGGGGAAGCAAGTACGCAATCGCCCCCTGTGAGAACATCAGGAGGAAGGCACCGATATACGCCTTCACCACGTCTCGCTCGAGCCGCGACGTCCCCTCCTCTGCACGATGCGACGTCTCAAGCATCAACTTCGACGGGCGCAAAAAGACGAGCGCGAGGAGCGCGACCGCCAACCCGAACAGCGCGACGTACGTGAAGACGACAGGGACCGTCGTCTGGCTAGCCATGATGCCGCTGAACGCCGGGCCGACGATGGCTGCCAAGCCGACAAAACTACCGGTCAACGCCACCTTTTTACCTTGTCGGTTCGCGGCGGTCAGATTGGCGGACAACGTGAACGCTGCCGGAACAATCAAACCGGCGACGAAGCCGTGCGCGACCCGGACAATCAACAGTGCCGTCGCCGTGTCGACGAGGTGGTACGACACGAGACTGAGGCTCGACAGCACGAGACCGACGAGCAAAATGACGATCGGACCGATCCGGTCGGTCCAGATGCCAGATAAAATGTTGCCGAACGTGTTCGACAACGAGTAGATGGCGATGACGAGCCCTGCGAGGAACGGTGTCGCGCCGACCGATGTCGCAAACGTGCTCATGACCGGTAGCTGGGCGAATAAATCAAAGAAGGCAAAAAAGACGATACTATAAATGACAAACGCGGACGCTTTATTCATGGTCACAACTCCTTGATCCAGCCCGCTGCGGGAACTGTTCGTTTCAGCTTCAGTCTAGCCTGCCGGTTTCACTTTGTATACACGGGAAGGCGCGCGGACACAAAAACGCCTTACAAACCAGTGGTCTGTAAGGCGCGCTCATTAATTTGTGACTTCGACCGCTGTGTCGAGTGCGACACGAATCATCTCGTCAAACGTCGACTGACGCTCTTCCGAAGTCGTCTCTTCCCCTGTCAACAAGTGGTCTGAGATCGTGAGAATCGTCAACGCGTTCACTTTATGTTTCGCAGCGAGTGTGTAGAGACCTGCCGCTTCCATCTCGATGGCGAGGCAACCGAAGTCGGCCCACTTCTTGAAATGGTGGAAATCATCTTGGTAGAACTGGTCGGCTGTAAAGATTTGACCGACTTTGACCGGGATGCCCGCTTTCTCGGCGTTCATATACGCACGATGTAGGAGGTCGAACGTCGCTGTCGGTGCATAGTCCATGCCGTTGAAACGAACCCGGTTTTGGGCCATCTCACTCGAGGCGCTCATCGCGATGACGACGTCACGTACTTTGACGTCCTCCTGAATCCCGCCGGCGGTACCGACACGAATCAAGTTTTTGGCACCGTATGACATAATCAATTCGTTCACGTAAATCGACATCGACGGAACACCCATCCCCGTCCCTTGAACAGAAATGCGCTTCCCTTTATACGTCCCAGTGAAGCCATACATGCCGCGTACTTCGTTGTATAACTCGACGTCCTCGAGGAACGTCTCCGCGATATATTTCGCACGCAACGGATCTCCTGGCAATAATACCGTTTCTGCGATTTGTCCTGCTTCTGCCCCAATGTGTACACTCATGATTAAATTCCTCCTTCAAGATAATCGTTGGCACTGCTCCCGATATTCATTCGGGGTGATGCCAATCTGTTTTTTGAAGACTTTCCGGAAATACTTATCATCCGAAAAGCCGACCGCTTGGGCGACTTCATAAATACGTTGTCTACTCGTCTCAAGGAGACGTTTCGCCTCGAGCATCCGGATCGACAGCAAGTAGTCGGATAAGTTGACGCCGTACTGCTGTTTGAAGCGACGCGATATGTATTCGCGGCTCAAGTAAAAGCGCTCACTCATCCCTTGTAAGCTGAGTTCTTCCGCATAATGGCGTTCGATGAACGCGCCAATCTGTAGAATCGGATCGTCTTCGTCAGGAGTGACGTCGGCGAGGGCACGTGCGAGCGTCTCGTTCAACACGTCCGGGTCAATCGGCTTCAACAAGTAATCGAAACTGCCGAGCTGAATTGCACGCCGCATGTACGAATATTCGTCATAGCCCGTCAAGACGATCAGTTTGACCGTCTCCGCCTCCGTATGGACCCATTCCATCAACTCGATGCCGTTACATCGAGGCATTTGCAGGTCCGACAAAATCAACGACGGTCGTTCTTTGGCGATGATTCGTTTCGCTTCTTCCCCGTCTTGTGCCTCCATCACTTTCGTGACGCCGAGCCGTTCCCACTCCCCGAGTAGTTTCACCGCTTCCCGTACCGGCGACTCATCATCCACAATCAACACTTTTGTCATGACGCATCCGCCTCCTTTACGGCCGGGAAACACATGACAATACGAAATCCGCCTGTCTCTGGTGTAGCCAACATAAACTGAGCCTCCCGATTATAGTTTAACATGAGTCGATCCCGAATGTTCTTTAAACCGGTGCCTTCCGCCCCATTCAATGGCTGGGTCGATACTTCGATCCGTTCTTTCAAAAGTGCCAACTCTTCCTCCGGAATGTCGCGTCCGCTATTCTCACAATGAATCACAAGATTTGGTCCCGCTTGATGAATTCGCACCGAAAAACGGTTGGCCGCTGTCGCACCGTCGCGCTCAAACCCATGCTTGAAAAAGTTCTCGGCGAGCGGTTGTAAAATCATCTTCGGGACAATAAAGTCATGGAGCGCGTTCGGCACATCGACCTCGACCTCGAATTGATCAGGAAAACGCACTTGCTGCAGCCGCACGTATGAGGTTAAATGGTCGACTTCCCGCTTCAGCGTCACGAGCGACTCGTCAGGATGCATCGTATAGCGCATCATCGAAGACAGTTGAGTGATCAACCGATACACCGTCTTGCCGTCCCCTTTCAGCGCGAGCGTCCCAATCGATTGCAGGGCGTTGAACAAGAAGTGGGGATTCGTCTGGGCTTGGAGCGCCCTTAGCTCATTCGTCCGATTCTCGAGCGCCAATCGGTATTCGCGTTGAATCAAATCATCGATTCGTTCAATCATCCGTTTGAATTGGCGTCCGAGCACGCCGAACTCATCATTTCCGAGGGAATCGAACGAGACCGTCATATCTCCTTGTTCGATTCGCCAAATGTTCGAAGTGAGCGTCTTAATCGGCGTCGTCAAACGCATCGAGGCGTAGGTCGCCCCAATCAATGCCAATATGAGCGACACCATCCCGACGACAAAGATGATGAATGACGTCCTCGACGCCGGCTCGGTCAACAGGCGATCCGGTATCGATTTCCCGACGTAGAACGTCTGATTCTCGAATTCGAACGATTTGACGATGCGATGATGCTTCCCATCGCTCGACAGCGAGTTAGTCGATCCATTTTGCGGGATGTCACCGTCACCGAGTTGCGCGAACACTTGATTGCCGCCCCCGACGAACCAAAGGCTCTCGCTCGGATTGTTCTGTAGCGAGGCGAGCTGACCGATGAAGACCTCTTCTGGGATATCAATCGACAAAATCGCGAGCGGTTGATCCGTCTCGATTTTATCGAGTCGGAAATGGAGCGTGACGACTTCCTCTTCTGAGACGAGCGGACCGAAATCATGATACGGCACGAGCGGATGTGAGGCCTCGAGCAAGACGCGACTCTCCTCGTACTTCAATAGCTGTTGTTGAATCGCGCTCGGCTCACGTTTCGAGCGGGGGGACACTTTCATCTTATAGGCGGCGAACGAGTCCATGTCCTCGAGCATGAGTAGTTGGATTTGGGCCACATCCTCACGGGATAAATACATCCCGAGCAGCGCCCGTCGGACCTCGAGTTCGGTCTGTTCGAGCGACAGTCCCGGCCCGTACTCGAGAATATCGAGCACGTCCCGATTCGCATACAGACTCGTCGGCAAACGGCTCAAATCCGAGACATATCGCTCCATTTGCAGCGTTCCACGTTCAAGTGACCATTCGGTGAGCTGAAGCCCCCTTTCCCGCTCCCGGTCTTTGATGTACCAAAACGAAATGATTGTCGCCAAAATGACGGGAACGATAATCGTCAGTGCGATCATTCCCGTCAGCTTCGTCCGAATGCTCATCCGCGTATCGCCTCCTCGTTGTCATTATATCACGGCTTATGCAAGCGTTTGCAACAATTGAAAATAAAAAGGTTTATGACCGTTGTTTCGGCCATAAACCTCGTTGGTTATTCGTATGATTGAATCAAGTCGATGATGCCTCTCGGTTGCCCGGAATCAGCTGCGAGTTCAGCCGGCGTCATGCCGTCCTGGTTCTCGAGCGAGACGTCGGCGCCGTTCTCAAGCAACAAACCTACCGTATCGATGTCGACGCCTTCATTGTAGAGCAAGTTATGAAGCGGCGTATCACCGTACAAATCTTGTGTGTTGACGTCGGCCCCTTCTGCCAATAGGACCTCGAACTCCTCATACGTTGCAGCATTATAGGCAAGCTCTTGAATTGGTTCTTCCGCGAAGCCATCCAGCGAACCAAACCCTTCCGAGAAGCCTGTCAATCCGTCGCTCGTGAACAACCAAGCGACAATCGCCACGTTGACAACGACGCTCAATACGATTGTCCCGATAATCGACCCTTTGACATACCCCGCCGTCTTGAAGACCGGAACGTTCGTTTCACCGGCGTTCGTCGCAATCGCTGCGATCCGTTTCGGAAGCGGTGGATGCGTGGATAACAGCTCACTCAACTTGGCAATAAATCCGTTCTCACGGCTCGCTTCATATAAGTAATCAAACTCACTCACTTCTTTTGCCAACTTTCCACCAATCGCAAGAATCGTGAGGGCACGTTTCGATGCCGAATGGTCTTGAATATGGTGGGCCGCCATGCGGTCACACGTAAACTCACACGCACGCGAATAGGCCGACCCTAAAAACGGAATCCAGCCGCCGAGCATCATCGCCCATTGTTTCTGGACATGGTTGCGGCGAATGTGCGCCAACTCATGCGCAATGACAAATTCGACTTCTTTAGCGTACCCTTCGCGTGACAATTCCACGACGTCCGAATAGAGGATGACCATGTTCTTTTGGAAGAAACGAGTCGCGAACGCGTTCAAGACGCCTCCGGCTTGAAGAATGTACACGTCCGGGAGTAAGCGAACTCCCATCTCCTGTCCAACACGCTGATACGTCTGGTACAGGTCGGCGAATTGTCGCTCCGTGACTTTGACGCCATTCGTGCGAATATATCCGATTTGGAGCCAATGTGTGAATAGAGACAGTGCTAAAATCGTTCCGATCACCCACAAAAAGATACCGAGCGAGGCAATCGTGAAGACAATCCCTAAAATAACCGTCAACACGCTGGCGGCGACGAGCAATCCAAAATACAATTTTTCATTCTTATGTACCAATTGCGATTGTTTCATGTAAAAATCCCCTTCATTTTCCATATGAAGTCCATTATACCGGATAAATGGATGTATTCAACAAAAAAAATAGAAACTGACACGGGCCTCAGTTTCTATTCAATCGTCAGGCGATATAGCTGGTCATCTCCACTTCCAGGGTTACCACGTCCGTCCGTATTGTTCGTGATGAAGTAAAGTCCATCATCCTCCAACCAAACGTCACGGATGCGACCTTTGTCTTCGACGAGCGGGATGACCTCTCGTGATTCCCGGTCGATGGCGACAAGGCGATTCCCACGAAGCGTCGCCATATAGACGTAACGGTCGTCGGCGACGATTCCCGACGGTGCCCACGACGTCTCTCCGACTTCGAACCATGGTATCTCAAGACCAGCTTGCGTCTGATCCGCCTCGATGAGCGGCCATCCATAATTGTTGCCTTCTTCAATGATGTTCACTTCATCATGACCGGACGCCCCATGTTCACTCGCATAGAGCGTATCCTCGATGTTCGTCAAGCCTTGTGGATTACGGTGGCCGGACGAATAAATCCAATCGACCGGTTCTCCTTCACCCGATAATGGGACACGAAGTATTTTCCCGGCAATCGATGTCTCGTCTTGAGCCAATTCTGGCACGAGCGCATCTCCCGTCGTGACCCAAAGCACGTCACCATCGAGCAGCAATCGTCCGCCGTTATGGAACTGGGCTCCTGGAATCTCATCAAGCACGACTGCCATCTCTTCGAACTGTTCCCCGTTCCACGTCAACTCGACGACCCGGTTCAGTACGTCACCAGGTGTCCCATACGTATGATAGGCGTATAGTTGGCGCGACGTCGCAAAATCTGCGGTCACGGCGAGTCCGAGGAGACCGCCCTCCCCGATTTCAAGTACGTCCTCGTCCAAGATGACGGGTTGTCGATCGAGATTCCCGTCCGCATCGATGACGGCAATCGTACCGCCGCGTTCTGAGATGAGCCATCCGTCTTCGGTGCGTGCTACCGACCATGGCGCGTTCAAGTCTTTAGCGACCGTTTCGGTTGCACCGAATGTCAGCGAATCGTCTGCTTCCGATGCCGGCTCATCGACCGGTGTCTCTTCCACAGGTGTTTCTTCGGTCGACTCTTCAACCGGTGCCTGTTCGGGTTCCGGCGTCTCGGTCGACTCTGACGTACAACCCGCCACAAAGACGAGCGACAAAATCAGCATCCATCGTTTCAAGAGAATCGCCTCCTTTTCCCCATCATACCGTGTCTTCAGTTATCGCGTGAAGGTTCGGGTGGGCTGGCCGGTAAACGGAGTGCAATTAAGAGTGCGATGAACGCGGCGAGTGCTGCGCCGATGAACACGGTATTCAATCCTGTGGCGATGAGTTGCTCCCCTTGTGCCCGGACGGTCGCGTTTAGCGCCTCGGTCATACTTCGGTTGAAGAACGATTCGAGGGAGACACCGCTTAACCCGGCCTCCTCACGGAAACCGCTGAGGACGATAAAGTTGAACACGGCACCAAACACGGCGACCCCTAGCGTCTGGCCTACGGTGCTCAAGAATGAGTTCGCTGCCGTCGCGGTTCCCCGTTGTCGATAAGACACGACAGTCTGTAAGACGACGATGAACATCGGCTGCGATAAGCCGAAACCGACCCCGATGATGGCCACGGCGAGATAGACGAACAAGTCCGAGCTCGATTGTGTGAGCAACGTCAAGATGATTGTTCCCATCAGCAACAAGCTCATCCCCGTCACAGCACGACGACGCGGTGAGGCTACACCAAGTGTGCGACCTCCGATAATCGACGTGAACGTCCAAGCGACCGAGAGCGGCATGAGCATGAATCCGGCTTCCGTCGCCGATTTACCAAGTACAGCCTGGGCCCAAATCGGGATATAGGCCGACATCGAGACGAGCACCCATGCCGCGAAGAAGACGGCACCATTGATGGACGCGATGATCGGTTGTTTCAATAAATCGAGTGGCAATAACGGTGTTTTCGCACGCCGTTCTGATAAAAAGAAACTGGTGAGCAACACGACACTGAACACGGCACTGACAACGATTGATGGCGTCCAGACGTTCGTCTCGCTGAAGGTGATCAAGCCGTACAAGAACGCCGTCGTCCCGAACGCGAACAAGAGCGCCCCTTTGACGTCGATCCGCTCCGTCGTCTCGGTCACCGTCTCTTTATAGAAGACAATGATCATGATGAACGATAACAGTGCGAACGGGACGTTCAAGAGAAAGACGTAGCGCCAAGACAATGTCTCGACCAAGAATCCGCCAATGACCGGGCCAAGTACACCCGATACACCCCAAACCGCGCTTAAGATGCCTTGAATCTTGCCACGTTCCTCATACTTATATAAGTCGCCGATGATCGTCATCGAAATCGGTAAGACCGCCCCGGCGCCAAGCCCTTGAAGCGCCCGGAAGACAATCAATTGCTCCATCGAGGTGGCGAGGCCGCAAAGAAGCGAGGAAATCGTGAACAAGCCAATCCCGAATAACAACACCCGTTTACGGCCGAACAAATCGGCCACTTTTCCGTAAATCGGCGTCGATACCGCCGTGAACAGCAAGAAGGCTGCGAACACCCAACTCACGAGGGCGGCCCCGTTCAATTCGCTCGCGATGACCGGTGTTGCGACCGAGACGACCGTCCCTTCAATCGCCGCTAAAAAAGTCGCCAATAACAATGCGACCGTGACATTCTTTCTCATTTGTTTCATCTCCCCAATAAAATAGTGGTGCCGGAAAGGTCCGAGCACCACTTCAACTGTCTATTATTTTGTGCGAGCGACGCTCGTTTGACAAGCCTCAACTTCGGTCCAGGTTTGTCATGACTAAAAAACACAAGCGGCGAAGGGGTCATTTCGCCGCTTGTGTTGCTGTTATTTCGCCTTATCGGCCCATACTTTCGTGAAGTCTTGGAGCATCTCGTCGCCGGTCTTTTGACCGCCAACGTACGCTTGCATCAACGCGCCGTACTCGTTGACCGCACCATCCGGATACTTGAACCAGTTCCATGAGATCGTCTTGCCTTCATTCGAGTAGGCTAAAATGTCATCAGCCAACGGTCCGAGGTCATTCGCTTCAATCGACTTGAACGCCGGGATGAATTTGAACTTATTGACAATGTAATCTTTTCCGGTGTCGGATGTCGCCATCCATTCGAGGAAGTCTTTCGCTTCTTCTTTATACTTCGAGTTTTTGTTGACGACCCAGTTGTTCGGGACGCCGACCGGGAGACGGTCCATCTTCTCTTTGTCATCGTTGATTGGAATCGGCACGAAGCCCATCTCGATATCCGGATTCACGTCGAGAATCATCTGTTGCGCCCAGTTCCCTTGTTGCAACATCGCCGTCTCACCTTGAGCGAACTGTGTGACTTGCGTGTTATAGTCCGTTGTGAGCGGATTCTTATTACCGTACTTAATTGTGAGGTCGAACAGTTTCAAGAATTGTTGGAACTGCTCATTGTCCTCGAATTTTTCTTTATTCTCGTTGAGCGCCTGGATGAACGCATCCGGGTCGTCTTGCTGTGCCATCGGAATGTTGAGCAAGTGAATACCCAGAATCCAGAATTCAGCGTATCCGACCGAGAACGGCGTGATGCCGGCCTTGTCCAACTTCTCCGCCGCATCCGTCAACTCAGACAACGTCTTCGGTAACTCACTGATGCCCGCTTTCTCGAACAGCTCCTTATTGTAGATGAAGCCGTATCCTTCCAAGTTCATCGGCATCCCGTACAGTTTTCCGTCCATCGTCATCGGTTCCTTGGCCACTTCCGTCAAATCACCGACCCATTTCTCGCCCGACAAATCTTCCAATTTGTCTTTCCATGTCTGAGCTTCGGTAAAACCACCGTTATTGAAGATATCCGGCTCGTTGCCCGACGCGAACTGTGACTTGAGCGCAGCGCCATAATCGGCTCCACCTCCGACCGTTTGGACAGTCACTTTGACGCCCGTCTCTTCCTCGTATTCTTTCGCCATCGCTTCGAGATCTTTGGCGATTTCCGCTTTGAACTGGAAGACGTTCAACGTGACGTCTTGCTTGTCCCCGTTATCCGCGTTCGCATCGTTTGATCCTTCATTTTCCGTAAGCGACCCGCCGCCACAGGCCGCAAGCGTCAATACCATCCCAGCCGTCATGACGGCGGTTGATAATCTCCATTTACGTTTCATTTCGCTTCCTCCTAAGTATAGAGTCGACAATCTTTCAACATTCGGTACACCCTAACTTTAGATGAAAACGCTTCCATTATATAGGTGTCAAAATTGACGTCTAGGGTGGAAAATGTTGCACAGAAAACCAGGACTTTCTTTATGGAAAAGAAAGTCCTGGTTTAGTTTCTTCTATATAATTACAACAGGCTGATTCCAGCTTCTTCACATGCTGTGACCATCTCGCTCGGCCAGACCGACGATTGAACTTCACCGATATGGCGGGCGCGTAGCAGGTACATCGCGATACGTGATTGTCCGATGCCACCCCCGATTGTGAGCGGGAGACGTCCTTCAAGGACCGCTTGATGGAACGGATACTTCCGTTTGTCTTCAGCTCCGGCTGTCACCAATTGCTCGGCAAGTGCCGTCTCGTCGACACGGATTCCCATCGACGACAGTTCGAACGCTGATTCGAGTTCCGGGTGCCAGACAAGGATATCGCCGTTGAGCGACCAGTCGTCATAGTCCGCCGCGCGACCGTCGTGCTTATCGCCTGAAGCGAGTGCGCCGCCGATTTGCGATAGGAAGACTGCGCCGTGCGCTTTACAAATCGCGTGCTCCCGTTCTTTTGGCGTGAGGTCCGGGTAAAGGTCTTCTAGCTCTTGGCTCGTCAAGAAGTGAATCGACTCCGGCAAGATTGCCTCAATCCCGTACATCGATTCGACCGTCTGTTCCGTCTCGCGGAGCGCCGCATAAATCGATTCGACCGTTGCCTTCAAGTACTCCGTCGTCCGGTGTTCCCGGGCGATGACGCGTTCCCAGTCCCATTGATCGACGTGGAGTGAGTGTGTCGCGTCGAGTTCTTCATCCCGACGGATGGCGCGCATCTGGGTGTACAACCCTTCACCGACTTCGAATCCGTAGCGGCCGAGCGCTTCGCGTTTCCACTTTGCGAGCGACTGAACGATTTCGAGCTCATGTCCTGGATACTGCGTATCGAACTGGATGATGCGTTCGACACCGTTCAAGTGGTCGTTGACACCGCTCGCCGATGTGACGAACAGCGGGGCCTGAACTTGTGTGAGTCCGAGCGCCGTGCTGAACTTGTCTTCGAATGTCGCCTTCACTACTGTAATCGCCTGTTGTTTTTCCTTCATCTTGCTCATTGCTGTTGTTGTCATGTTTTCTTCCTCCAATTGTGGGATTTCGGGATGGAGCAATAGAAAAAAGCCCTCCAATCCCATGGACTATGGGACGGAAGGCTTCAAGCTCCGCGGTGCCACCCAAATTAGTAGACGAATCTACTCACTTTTTCGAGACGAACATCTCGTAGTTCCGATAACGGGGAACGGTCCGGCTACGTCTACTTGCAAAGCGTTCGGGTAGCGACTCCAGGAGGTTCTTCGACAGAGATTTCAGTCCGGGCTCTCACCTTCCCCGGCTCGCTTTGCTTACGTCTTCTGTGTACTCGTCCTTTCAATGTCGTTCACAATTGAATTGACCCAATTATTATCAATATTCAGACGAATGTCAATCACTTTTTTTAAAAAAATTCTCCCCCGTGTAGCGGACGGGGGAGATCCCTTGGGAAGGGTTATTTGATCGAGCCGCTCGTAATCCCTTTGATAATATGCTTTTGCATACCGAAGAAAAAGACGAGGAGCGGAACGATCCCAAGGACTAAACCAGCAAGTGCCAAATCCCATTGTTTTGTATATTGTCCGAAGAAATAGAACGTCGCGAGCGGAATCGTCCGCAGCTCGATGTCTCGGAGGACAAGCGAAGGTAAGAGGAAATCGTTCCAAATCCAAAGACTGTTCAAGATGACGATCGTCACCGTGATCGGCTTGAGGAGCGGGAACACGATGCGCCAAAACACGCCCCATGTCGAACAACCGTCAATGATGGCCGCTTCCTCAATTTCTTCTGGGATCGATTTCATGAATCCATGATAGAGGAACACCGAGATGCCCGATCCAAACCCAAGATACATGACCATCAGCCCCCAGTGGCTATTCAACAGGCCGAGGATGCTCGACACTTTCACGAGCGGAATCATGATGGACTGGAACGGGATGACCATCGCCGCGACGAACAAGAAGAAGATAACGGTCGAAATCCAATGTTTCGTCCGAACGAGCTTCCACGCCGCCATCGAGGTGAACAGCACAATCAGAAGGTTCGCCCCGGCCGTGATGAGAAGCGAGTTCAAGAAGACACGTCCGTAGTTCATCGCCTCCCACGCTTCTGTATAGTTCGACGCAAGCCAAACGTTCGGCAAGGCGGACGTGTTCGTGTAAATCTCGGCAATCGATTTGAACGAGTTGACGATGACGTAATAGAACGGGACGAGATATAACAGTCCGAGTAAAATCGCCACCAGTTCGACGAGCCCGAGACCGGCCGTATACCCACCCGCCCGCAGCGGTTTTTGCGGTAACAATCGCTGTGGGGATGAGTCAACCTTCGCTTCGATGCGTTCAATTTTTTCTGTCGTCATGCCTCCACCTCCCGCTTTTTCGTCAAGTAGACTTGAGTGACGGTAATCGCTGCGACGACAAGGAAGAAGATGACCGCTTTCGCCGACCCGAGACCGTAATTGTTATTCACGAACGATTCCGTATAGATGTTCAAGGCGAGCATCTCGGTCGATTTGAACGGTCCTCCGTTCGTGAGCGACAAGTTCGTATCGAACACTTTGAACGACCAGGAAATCGTCAAAAATAGACAGATGGTAATTGACGGCATAATCATCGGTAACGTGATGTGACGCAACATCTTCAACCGGTTCGCCCCGTCAATCTTAGCCGCCTCCAGCAAATCCGTAGGCACGTTTTGGAGCGCCGCGATGTAGATGACCATGACGTAACCCCCGCCTTGCCAGATGGCGACGATGACGATGCCCCAAAAGGCGGTCTGGGCGTCACCGAGCCACGGCAGTTCAAACAGACTCCACCCGGTCAGTGCCCCAATCGATTCAAAGCCCTTCACATAGATAAACTGCCAAATGAACCCGAGAATGAGCCCGCCAATCAAGTTTGGCATGAAAAAGACAGTGCGCAGGATGTTGCGCGTCTTAATGTTCATCGTCAACAGTAAGGCCAGCAAGAAACCGACGACATTCGTCAAGATGACGGCCACAATCGTGTATTTCGTCGTGATCCAGAACGAGGCACGGAACTGTTCATCTTCGAATAAAATCCGCTGATAGTTGTCCCATCCGATTACGTTCAACTGACCCGTCACACCGTTCCAATCCGTGAAACTGTAATAAATTCCGTTTACGAACGGTATGAGCACAATCGCCACAAACGCCAAAAAGGCCGGACCGACGAATGCGATAAAACTCGCCGGCTTCTTCCAATTCCGTCTTCGCTTGTGTTGTTTTGATGTTTCTATCATGTTCATCGCCTCCACTATCAACTTACCTTCCCTAGACAAAAATGAAAACGGATACATTTGACGGAAAGGGTGGAATATATTGTACTCAATGGGTGAATTCTACGATACGATGCGTTATGATAAACTCAATGACAAACCGAACGAGTCTTTTTCAATCAATGATTAAATCTTGATTCTAAGTCGATTCACGAATGAAATGGAATAAATAGATCACAACGTTCGAAGGTGGAGGGATTTTATACATGACGACGATTAAACCGTTATCCGACCTAACGATTGCCCAACAAGCCGAGATGTTGCCCGTCAAACAGATTGCAGAAAAACTCGGCTTACAAGAAGATGACCTCGACCTATACGGGAAATATAAAGCCAAGTTATCATTTGATGTCATCGAGCGGATGACGACGCGCGAAGACGGGAAACTCATCCTCGTCACGGCGATCAACCCGACTCCGGCCGGCGAAGGAAAGTCGACTGTGACCGTCGGGCTCGGCCAAGCGCTCAACCAACTCGACAAACGAGCGATCGTCTGTCTGCGTGAACCGTCGCTCGGTCCGACAATGGGCTTAAAAGGCGGCGCCGCCGGCGGAGGGTTCAGCCAAGTGTTGCCGATGGAAGACATCAACCTTCACTTCACAGGCGATATGCACGCCATCACTTCAGCTCATAACACGATTAGCGCCATGCTCGATAATCATCTTCATCAAGGGAACGACCTTGGGATTGACGTCCGGAAAATCGTCTGGAAACGTGTGCTCGACTTAAACGATCGGGCACTTCGGCACGTGACGGTCGGACTTGGCGGTAGTGCCCATGGTGTGCCCCGTGAAGACGGCTTTGATATCACGGTCGCATCTGAAATCATGGCGATCCTCTGTCTCGCTGATTCCTTGACCGATCTCGAGGCACGCATCAAGCGAATCGTTGTCGCATACGATCGGGACAATGAGCCAATCACGGCCGAACAAATCGGTGCGGCCGGTGCCGCCACACTGCTGTTGAAAGAAGCGTTCAAGCCGAACTTGGTGCAGACACTTGAACAGACACCCGCCCTCGTTCACGGTGGTCCGTTCGCCAATATCGCCCACGGATGCAACTCGTTAATCGCGACGAAAACCGCGCTCAAACTTGGCGAATACGTCGTCACCGAAGCTGGTTTCGGAGCCGATCTCGGCGCCGAGAAATTCTGTCATATCAAGTCACGCATCGGAAAATTGAATCCAGACGCCGTCGTTCTCGTGGCGACAGTCCGCGCTTTGAAAATGCATAGTGGTGTCGCCAAGGACCAACTTCACGTCGAGAACGTCGGAGCTGTCGGAAACGGGTTAAAATTGCTCGCCAAACATGTCGAGACGATGGGGAAACTCGGCTTGCCGACCGTCGTCGCCCTCAACCGCTTCAATTCAGATACAGTCGAAGAATTGGCGGCCGTCCTCGATTGGTGTGAAGCGAACCACATTCGAGTGGCGCTCAGTGAAGTATGGTCGAACGGCGGACAAGGGGGCCGTGCCCTCGCCGAAGCCGTCATCGACACAATCGAGTCAAATGAGAGTGCGTTCACCCCGCTCTATGCGTTGACCGATTCAATCGAACAGAAGATCTTAACGATTGCTCGTGAAGTGTACGGGGCGGCCGATGTCACTTTTACCGCGACCGCGAAGAAACAGATGGCGCAAATCGAGGCAAACGGCTGGCAGCACTTGCCGATTTGTATGGCGAAGACGCCGTTCTCACTCTCGGATGACCCGACAAAACTTGGCTACCAACACGGCTTCACCGTGACGGTACGAGAATTGAAGCCGTCGGTCGGTGCTGGTTTCCTCGTCGCCTTGACCGGTAACGTCTTGACGATGCCAGGTCTGCCGAAACAGCCGGCTGCCTTGAATATGGGGATTGACGAGACCGGGAAAGCGATCGGTTTATTCTAAACGACAACGGAGGGATCGAGATGGACGTCACGGAACATACGTATGCGGACGGATATCGGACGCAATTACTGCACATCAAGGCCAGACAACCGATTGGAAATTGTTTTATTTTCCATGGGATGCTCGAACATCATCGACGTTATGTCGAATTCGCTGATTTTTTGTCAGAAATTGGATTCAACGTGTTCCTGTGTGACCTTCGTGGCGCAGGCTCCTTGGCCCGGACTCAGTCCACTTACGCCCACCTGTCGCCCCACGAAGGGTTTGAGCAAATGGTCGACGACGCCATCTCGCTCCTCGACCATTATCAAGATGAATTGCCGACCGTCGTTCTCGGCCATAGTTTCGGTTCGTTGCTCGCACGTCGACTCGGCCAACAGTTAGGTCATCGCTTGGCCGGCGTCATCGCCGTCTCCCCGCCTCCACATTCCGGATTGATTGGACGGGCCGGACTGTACGCGATTGATTTGGCCATCCGGTTCAAAGGGAGCACACATGAATCGCGCTTGTTCGAACGCTTGTTGTTCGGACGGTACAACTTGAAATTTTTACCCGCCACGACCGAGAGTGATTGGATTTCAAGTGTCCCCGAGGAAGTGGCCGCCTATGTAAATGATCCAGACTGTGGCGGGATTCCGACGCTCGGCTATTTACATGAGGTAGCAAAAGCTTCGCTCGATGTGACCTCTGTTGCCAGGATTCAGGAACATCCGAAAACACTCCCGATTTTGTTCGTCGTAGGCGCCGATGATCCCGTCGTCCATGACGGAGAAGGACTCGCAGGAATCGTCCGCAAACATCAGGCCGCCGACATCGAATTGACCGTGCTATCTTATGATCAGGCTCGTCACGAGGTGCTCCGTGAGCGTCAACGTCAAGACATCTGGACGGACATCGGTGACTGGATGCATCACACGATTCGAATCGCAAAAAGAACCTCCTAGGAAATGGAGGTTCTTTTTGTTTACCAAATTCATACATTGGATTTCTAATTCATTTACCTTTTTTGTAATTTAGATTCTTCTTTCCATTTTTTAAGTGCGCTATACTTAGACCGCACACTATAAAAATACATGTATTTTGATACGTATTCACCGAAAGGGGTAACACATTGAAGCCAACCATCACACGATTGAGCACAGCCGTCCTCATCTCTAGCACAGTGTTGAGTACGCTCGTTCCCGCTCACTCATATGCAGCAACATACGAAGGAACAGTGAATACATCCATTTTGAATGTCCGTTCCGCCACATCTACCACTTCGGATATTGTCGGGAAGTTGACCGAAGGCGAGACCGTTCAAGTGTATTCCACAAACGACACTTGGGCTCAAATTGAATTCGAAGGCGAAAAGCGCTATGTATCAACGACTTATTTGACGCTCAAATCGACCGTCGCGAAAACGGCGACGACCGCCTCGACGACCTCTGCTTTCAAAGCGGATGCGAACGTCAACTTGCGCTCATCGACCTCGACGTCGGCCACCGTCTTGACGACTATCCCGAAAGGGGCGACCGTCACGTACATCTCGTCACACGGGGCAACCGGCTCGTGGATGAAAGTGACGTACGGCAAATACACCGGCTATGTCGTGGCTAAGTATTTTACGCCGTCAGCTCCTGTTGAAACGCCATACTATGCGAACAAGACCGCCGTACTCTACAACTCAACCGGTTCGGGCGCAACGAAACTCGCGACGATTCCGGCTGGTGCCAAAGTGACGCATCTCGCCTCGCTCGGCGCGACAGGGTCATGGTTTAAAATCCAATACGGCACGAAAATCGGCTACGCGCCAGCCCGTAACTTCTCGACGTCACTGTTGACTCCGGAAACGTCGACACCTGAAACGACGACACCTTATTTTTCAATCACAAATGTCGCCCTTTATAACAGTTCGGCCTCTGGGGCGACGAAAATCGCGACCATCCCGTCAGGTGCTCAAGTCGAGCAAATCGCCATGGCTGGACTCAGTTCGTCGTGGTTCAAGATTCGTTACAATGGCGTCACCGGTTATGCCGCCGCCCGTAACTTCTCGAAGACGAAACCGGAAGTCATCGTCCGGACGCCTTATTACGCCGCTCGCGATCTCGTCTTATATAAATCGTCTGCCTCGGGTGCAGACCGTCTCCGGACAATCCGTGCCGGCAGCAAAGTGACGCAAGTGTCGGATTCTGCGCTTGCGAGCTCATGGTTTAAAATCGAGTATGACGGTGTCACCGGCTATGCCGCGGCTCGTAACTTCTCGACGACTCCACCAGAAGTGATCGTCATCAAGCCTTATTACGCGATTCGGAACGTCGCGATGTATAATTCGTCTGCCTCAGGCGCAACGAAAATCGATACGATTCCATTCGGTGCAAAAATCGAGCAAATCTCTCAAAGCGGTTTGTCGAGCTCATGGTTCAAAGTCCGCTATGACGGGAAAACCGGTTATGCTGCTTCACGTCACTTCTCAGTCGAAAAACCGGAGGTGATCGTCGTGACGGATTATTACACGACACAACGAGTCGTCCTCTATGACCGGTCCGCTTCACCGAAAACAAAAATCGCTGTCATTCCGACAGGGACAAAAGTTCAACAAATTTCGGAGGCCGGCTTGACCAGCTCGTTATATAAAATCAAGTACGGCACGCTCACCGGCTATGCGACCGCAAGTTATTTTGCGGACAAACCGCCAGTGCCAGAAGAACAGCTCGAATCAGAACGAGAAGTCGAGGTCGTCGTCGCCAACAACGGGACGCTGAACGTGCGCAATAAAGCAGTCGATGGCGCCGTCATCGGGACGCTCGCGAACGGGACGGTCGTCAAAGTGAAGCCGATCGTCGGCAGCGACTGGGGTGTCATTTCGTATCTCGTCAACGGTTCGCTCGTGAAAGGATATATCTCGCTGACATATACGAAACCGTATACGCCACCTGTCGCCGGCAGTAAAGAGATGGTCATCACAGAGACGCCTTACCCATACACGCTCGCGTCGATGGTGACGACGCAACGCAACGTGTTCGCCCAGTCGGACGCCTTCCGTGCTGCGAACGCCTATGTACCGAAAGCATTTATCACTCGTGCGACACCGACCGCCACGACGGGGACGATCAGCTCGACGGAACTGTTCACGACTTCATTCCAATATTTGAAGGCGACCGCGTCATCCGCCGCGGCTAACTTGAGCGGTTTATCGACGAATACGAAACTCGAGTACCTCGGGACAGAAAAAGTCGGTTCGACGACGTGGTATAAAGTGAAGTCTGGTCTATTGACCGGATACGTCAGCGCTGCCAACGTCGCTGGTAACGTCAACGTATTGAAAGACGCTTCCATGACATCGCACTCGTTCGGGGTGCTCAACCCAGGTGAGACGGTGACCATCACCGGTGAGCTCGGTCAGTATTACACGATCAGCTACTATCGCCCGAGTGGATACAACATTCGTGTCTATGACCGGAATTGGCGTCTTGCGACGGATGAGGAAATCACACGTCAGGTGTCTCCGTCTTCGTTCGCCACGACGTCACGGGAATATTTTCAGTTCCTCGATTTGTCGAAGGGGGCCGATTTGACGGCGCCTGTTTTGAACAAATCGCTCGTCGGCAAAGGAATTTTAGACGGCCGTGGTCAAGCGTTCATCGACGCCTCACGTACGCACAACGTCAACGACATTTATCTGTTGTCACATGCGTTGCTTGAGACGGGTCATGGCACGTCCGCTCTCGCCACCGGGATTCTCGTCTCGAGCGTCGACGGTAAGGCCGTCACACCGAAGACCGTTTACAACATGTACGGCATCGGTGCGATTGACGGAAACGCCCACGTCAAAGGTGCCGAGCGCGCTTATAAAGAAGGTTGGTTCACGCCGGAAGCCGCCATCATCGGTGGAGCCAAGTTCATCGGGGATTCGTATATCAACAATCCAAGCCGGAAACAGAATACGCTCTACAAGATGCGCTTTAATCCATCAAATCCTGGCACGATGCAATATGCCACGGATATTGCTTGGGCGACGAAACAGACGACCAACATTTACAACATGTATCAACAGCTCGAATCCTATACACTTTACTTCGATGTTCCAAAATTCCAGTAAGACACAAAGAGACACGCAGCCGACGATGGCGCGTGTCTCTTATTATGTCCATTCGATTGAGTCGACGATTGCTTCAATCTCTACTTTCTCATTCGTCACTTCATCGGCGACGTACGTCAAAAACAAAAGTCGTTTCCCGTCTGTAAGTGACCAGACGTCAAGATGCATCCCATCTTCGATTCCGCTCGCATAGGCCGTCGTCATACCACCTGCGTCTGTCGTGACACTCGGTGCGACTTTGACGTCGATTGGGAACTCGCCTAAAAACGTGTTTAACTCTTGGAGAGCTGCGTCACTCGGTGCTTGTTCTTCCTCTGCTTCATAGATGGACATTTGAAGCGTTCCTTGGGCGTCGGCCTCAACCGAATAAAAGCTGACGTGATCTTCTTCTTCATTGTATTCAAAGTGTTCTGGGTAGGATAGACGGATCCAACCGTCAATCTCGTATTCCTTCATGCTGTTTGCTCCTTCGTCTTCTTAAATGCTAGACCCGTCACCATCTTCGCTTGGAGCGCATATTTGAGGCGCTCGGTCACATAAAGACGTTGACTGTTTTGGTCCTGGGCAATCATGTGCCCGAATAAGTTCAGTCGTACAGTTTGTTGTGATAAAAAATAGAGTCGATTCGGGTCTAACGGTCGATATTCGCCTGAATCTTCGAGATGCTCAATCTCGAAGCGACGCAATACGTTGAGCGCGCAATATTGATCCGTTTTCCCGGTGCTCGTATGCACCTCGACTCGAACGAGCTGAATATCGTACGGGCATAGGTTCATAAAAATCGGACCGATTCGCTCATGGATGAGCAATACACCCATATCTGTCTCAATCAAATCAGGGAGCGCCTGCTTCTCTTGTGAGATGCTCAAGACGACATAAGGACGTTCTGTGGGTGCGAGCAATTCCCCTTTAAAAAAGCGGAATCGTTGGATGCCGGTCAATACACGGGCTCGCCAGGCACTGCCCCGAGCTTCCGCTTCAATCCGATATAGCCTTTCTCGACTCACGACTACTCCCCCTTCATTTGTTCGAGCGACGCGACGAATCGTTCCCACTCCTGGTCGTCACAGACGACCTTACTTTCAATTCCCCATTCTTCCTCGATCTTCAAACGTACTTCGTTCGTTTCGAGATGACGCGTGAGCTGTAGCGGTCCGATTTGAACGGATAGCGGTTCGACGATAAACTCCTTCGTCGCCGGACTGATCCATTTCAAGCGTTCCGTACGTAGAATCACTTGCCAGTCCGACTCATGGCTAATCGAAAACATCCATTGACGAAGCTTCGTCTCCTGGTTGGTCTGTTTGGCTTGTTTCATCATCCGAAACCCTTCGCTCATCATCTGTAAATAGGATTTTCGCTCACTCATGCCCCATCCACTCCTCTCCTCTATTATCTTAGCAAGACGACCTAGCCGCAACAACCAATGTTTTTTCAAAAAAGGGTTTGCAAAGCTAAAATCCTGTGCTATTATATTACCGTAACGTTAAGCGTTTCGCGGGTGTAGTTTAATGGTAAAACCTCAGCCTTCCAAGCTGATGACGAGAGTTCGATTCTCTTCACCCGCTCCATTTTAAAATTTCATATGCGGGTGTAGTTTAATGGTAAAACCTCAGCCTTCCAAGCTGATGACGAGAGTTCGATTCTCTTCACCCGCTCCAATTACCGACATATACGCGAGAATTTGCTCGCACACATAACCGCACGGGACACCGTGCAACCAGCAGAACGTCATTCGACGTTCTGCTTTTTTGTTTTTCGGCATAATAGCGTTGATTCCGACAACGCTTAAATGGTGTTAATTCGGGAAAAGGATGGAAGACAAGAAGGAGGGATTCCTGTGATTCAAGTACGTCTTCAACCGTTTACCGTATACGAGAGTGCTTTGATGCGCACGACTTCGACATTGATTGAGACGAACGAGAGCTTGATTGTCATCGATCCGACCTGGTTGCCCGAAGAAATCGCCACGATTCGCCGGGACGTCGAATTACGACGCCGAGGAAAAAAACTGTATGTCATCTATACACATCAGCACTACGACCATATCATCGGGGCTTATGCGTTCCCAGACGCTACCGTCATCGCATCCCAAGCGTTCGTCGAGACGGATGCGAGTTCTCAACTTGATGCGATTCAATCCTTCTACGAACAGTATTACATCGATCGTCCCATCGTTAAACCTGCTGTCGATATTATGATTTCGGAAGACGGCACCCTCGCCCTCGGCTCTACGCCGATCACGTTTCTATTGACGCCTGGCCATGAGTCGACCCACATGTCGTTAATTATCGAGCCGTTGCGCTTACTCGTGTGTGGGGACTACGCTTCCAATATCGAGCCTCCGTTCATCGAACACGATGCCGAGGCGTATTTGACATCATTGCAGAAGCTTCAAGCAGCCATTTATGAGTATGAGATTCGCTGGCTCATTCCTGGTCACGGTGACTTGTGTGACGACCGGAGCAAAATGATGGAGCGATTGAGCGCCGCCGAAGAATATATCCTCGCTTTACCAGAAGAACGCGTCTGGTCTCCACATTGGCCTGAACATGCTTTCTTCCAACGCGTCCATGAACGTAATCGGAAACACGTCGAGCAAAAAGCGAAAGATCGCGAGTCGCGACAACAAGATTATTGACGCAAAAAAATCGCAACGTCTCCCCAAGACGTTGCGATTCCCCCTATTATGTAGACCTATTTCTTTGTGACGCGTTCTGAACGGACCGTGAACATACGGTCAATCCCATAAATGGTCACGCCGGTGACAGCGAGCAATCCAATCATAGCTGATGAAAACATTGACCATACCCCCATTGTTCACAAATTCGTCATAATCACCCCGTGCCTTCATTATAGAAGAAACGTTTCTAAAAAGAAAGCGTTTTCTTATAACTTTCTTCACAATTTTGTCATGCCACTTCCTTTCCTTTTGCTTGTCTAGCCTTGCGCAAATATGTGTAGGTTTTGTGGAATCTGGGAATACACTCTATAAGAATAAAAGAGACAGAAAGCTGTTCGTTGAGGAGGAAGAGGCATGATCAAGTATGGCACGTTGGTGCGGGTCGAAGGGAAATACGCCGTGTTACGTTGGAACAACGGCTCAAGTTTTATCCCGAGACGATTCTTGCCATCAGAAGCACGTGTTGGCGATACCATCATTCGAGATAACCACCATTACTATCTCGAAGAAGACATGACACCGAATTTCGATGCGCTGATTAAACAACATTATAAAAAGTAGACAAAGACAGACCGGTCCTTATCCAGTCTGTCTTTGTCCGTTCATTTCGTTTGGTCATGCAACCAATCGAAATCGACCGGTCCGACTTGTTTGGCCGTAATCACGCCGTCCGGACCAATCACGTAGGTGGTCGGGAGCGCGACGACCCGATACGTTTTCTCCACCGAGCCCGTTTCATCTAATAGAATCGGGAAACTGACCGGCACTTCTTGTAAAAACGCATCGACGTCTCGTTTACCGAGCCGCTCATTTTTTGTCGCGTTCACCCCGAGTACCGGGATGCCTGTATCCTCGCCGAACTCAATCAATTCTGGCAACTCTTCCCGGCACGGTGGACACCATGTCGCCCAAAAGTTCAAAATGACTTGTTGCCCTTCATAATCGGCGAGCGACACCGATTGCCCTTCGGTCGTCTCGAGCGCGAACTCTGGCGCCCGCTGCCCGACCTCAAGACCGCCGAGCACGTCGTCGTCCGTGGCGACTTCGACCGGCCGTTCACTCTCTTGACTCGTCTTGTACTCGTCGTATCCTTGATAAGCCAATCCTGCGATGAGGCCTGCCATGATGAGACTGATCGCTAGTTTATGGAATCGCATGATTTACCCCTTGTTCTGTGGACTGTTCACTCCTAAACTTAACTTATCACATCATTCAAAGGAGAGTAACTATCTTGCAACTTCACAATGAGAAAGTTAGCGTCACCCTAAAAGCGCATGGTGCCGAAATGACGAGTTGGAAAGTCAAGGGAACGGAACTCCTTTGGCAAGGCGACCCGACGTATTGGGGACGCCAAGCCCCGATCCTGTTCCCTTTCGTCGGAAGGTTACTTGACGACCGCTACTTATATGACGGACTGACATACGCGATGAGCCAGCACGGATTTGCACGAGACGAACTGTTCGAAGTCGCCGAGGCAACGGACACACACGTCCGCTTCATTCTTCGTGATTCGATCGAGTCACGAAAACACTATCCGTTCTCATTCGAATTGAACGTCATCTATCGCTTGATTGGCGAAGAGTTGAGCGTGACGTACCGCGTCGTCAACCGGGACGACGTCGTCCTTCCGTTCAGTATCGGCGGACACCCGGCTTTCAACATTCCGTTCGCCGGAGGGACGTTCGAAGACTACACGATTGACTTCGGCGAGACGCGGACGCTCGACCGCTTGTTGCTCGAAGGGCCTTATTTGACCGGTGCTTATCAACCGCTCGGGGAACGTCGTTACATCCCGTTGACGCATCATTTGTTCGACCAGGATGCCCTGATCTTTGAGCAAATCGAATACGCGGCGCTTCGACATCAGCCGAGCGGTCGGGCGATTGTCATGGAGTCTCCCCAGTTCACCCACTTCGGAATCTGGTCACCACCGCATTCCGACGCCCCGTTCGCTTGTCTCGAGCCTTGGTTCGGACACGCCGACTATAAAGGACACCGGAAAGATATCCGGCAGAAAGAAGACATCCAACTGCTCGACCCCGGCGAATCGTTCGAGGCGACTTACACCTTGTATATGGAATAAAAAACGTGCTGACCGCATCGGTCAGCACGTTTTGTTAAAAGCGACTGTCTTGCTCCGCCTCATACTCTGAAGGCGGTTTTTTCATGACGATGGCAAGGACGATGTAAATCAGTATGCCCGGACCACCAAAGAGCGCGAAGACGACGAAGATGATTCGCATCAACGTCACATCGACCCCTAAATAATTCCCGAGTCCCGAACAGACACCAGCAATCATTTGATTAGACGGATCTTTATACAGTTTTCGTTCCATCAAGACACCTTCTCCTCCAGTTTCTCGTTAACGCTGTGGTCGACGGAGCGTCGTTCTGCCGCCTGTCGCCACTTCTCCGCGACTGTCAAAATCAAGTGCATCATTGATTGGGGTATTGCCTGATTTGACTTCAATCCGACGTCCGTATAAGCCTCGATTATCGAGCGAGGCGGCGATGATGGTCGCAACGTCCGTTTCAGAAATCGTTGCGCCACTCGCATCACTTAAATCTTCCGATGCCTCAATCGAGCCTTTCCCTGGACCATCTACGATTGTCACTGGGCAAATGATCGTGTAGTTTAAACCGCTATGTTCGATATACTCGTCGGCTGCATTGTTTGCCGACAAGAAGTTGAAATGTTCTTTTGGTGCAGCGTCCGGTTGATCGGCGCCATAAGCGCTGAGCAAGACGACGTGACGGACACGTTCTTTTTTAGCAGCATCGATGGCTTTCATGGCGACGTTGCGGTCAAGCAGTTCAATCTCCTTGCTCGATCCATCTGCCCCGGCCGTTGCTGCGATGATGACGGCATCCTGTCCGGAAGTCGCGTCATGGATTCCTTTATCCAGCTCTTTCTCGACGTCGACGGTGAGCACGCGCGCACCCATTTTCTCATACTCTGCCTGTAGTTCAGGATAACGAATTAAAGCGGTCACTTGATGCGTTTTCGCTAAACTTTTTAATACACGTCTACCGATCTTTCCTGTTGCTCCAATGACTAAAACTTTCATTCAAATTTCCCTCCTCAAAAGAGTAGTTCATTTGATTAAATTTCCTCTTTCGGGGTGGAATCAAACCCTTTTCGCAAAATTATCTCACGGTTCCCCACATTGTTAAGTCGAGGGCGTCGCGAACGGCTTGTACACTCGCTTCGGTCGGTTGGTAGTAGTAGACGTTATCGATATAGGCGTCTTCCCCTTCGATTTGCAATTTATCCACTTGTGGTTGTAGCGCCATCGTCATTCCGATCGATGCCATCTGCAACGGGTTCATCTCAAGTCCCATCTCATCTTTCATAAAGCGATACGTGGCCGGGATTTTCGTCCATCCCGTCGGACTGGCCAATTTATCGGCGACGGCCGACATGACCTCGGTCTGTCGGTTCGAGCGCGCCCCGTCCGTATCGGTTTTCCGATGACGGGCGTAGGCGAGCGCCATATCTCCGTCCATGGCGTACGAGACGCCTTCCGTATATTCGTACGTCTGATTGAAGCCTTTCTCACTGAATGAGTGGGTCGCCGTCACATTGACGCCGCCAACCAAATCAATCAGTTCCATGAACGTTTCGAACGTGATGACGACTTGACCGTCGACCGACGCCTCGGTCAATCCTTCTACCGCGCCAACGGTACAGTCAGCACCGCCATAGGCGAATGCATGGGTGATTTTATCACCTTCCCGTTCCGGTTCACACGGAATCGCCGTATACGTGTCACGTGGAATCGAGACGTTTTGGACGGTGCGGGAACGTGGGACAAATTCCATCAGCTGCAACGAGTCGGTCCGTGACCCGGATAACGATTCTCCGACACGGGCATCGCTACCCATGACTAAGAACGTGACCGGACTTGTCGCCATATAGCCGGCTACTAATCCGAGCAACAATAAAATTGCGAGCACTTTTCCTTTCCATCTCCGACGGTGCGGCTTCTCTTTCGGTGCAGCAGTGGCCGCATCGCGTCGCTCGTCTTTCCGTTTCGGTTCACGCGTATCTCGAACAGGTTCACGTCGTTCGTCTCGGCGCGGCTTCGCTTTGCGCTTCTTGCCGAACGGCAGACTGAAGCCACGGTTGCGTAATTTTGATGTTTTCCGCTTCGACTCCGCCTTTTTGTTCGAGGCATGCGCGGTCCGTGCGTCATCGGCTTGCCGATTCAAAAACGGATGCTCGCCCTGCTCTGTATCTGTCGAACGATTGGAATCATTCGTAAATCTGTCTTCTACAGGCCCTTGGTGCTGGGGCGTCTCGTGACGAGCGTCTTCCTCTAGTCGAGTTTGTTCGTCCAGCCGGGCTTGTTCGGTTAATCGTTCGCGTTCAAGCTCCCGTCGCCGGCGCTCGACACGTGATAAGTGTTGATCGTCATTCATATGCTGTACCTCTAGTATGGTTAGATTTTTCTACATTATCATCGACAATCGCTATTCTGACAACGGTTAGGGCAAAAATCCGTCTTAAGCATGAGACGGAAGGGTTGTTTTAAACCGAAACCGGGAAAGGAATAATAATTGGTGTCTGCCCATCTGTGGATTGGTAGATTGTTCGACGTCCTCTCGAAAGGAGGGAGAGCTAATGCGTATCGGGAAGTTACGGATGTTGTTGGAACAATACGGTGAAGCCACGCTTCGCGATGTAATTGTCGAGATGTATCGCAACATTCCAAAAAACGTGATTGAAGAGAAAGACATCGACTTTATGGTCAGCCAGTTCACGCGCTATAAAGAACAAAAGTCATCAGACGAACGGCATTCGCTCTCGCAAACCATCATCCTCGCTGAGCGCTTTGTCGAATTGGCATATGACCATCTCTATTTAGTGCCCAATCAAGTGATGAGCGAACGGGATCAAAAAAACTGGTACATTCACGCTAAAAAAATCATTCGTGACCTCGTCCATTATGCTGACGAGGAGCTTGAGGCTCGGACAATGTATGAAGAGATGTTCTTGTTGCTGTCATCTTCTGCTGGAGAAGAGCCCCTCTTCACAACGAGTGATCCGTTTCGGTTATTGAAGTTGTCTCAAACCACGATGTTATCCCAATTGATTCAGTATTATCAACTCGACGCTCCCGCCCCTGCCGTTTGGATTGATCGCGCTTTGTATACCGCACTCCATGTCCCAAAAGATGTCGATTCTACCCGGGTTGATTTACTTTCGACCCTCCTCGAGCAGTCATATAGCATAGCTGAATGGAACTTGCTCCATGAACGCCTCACCACATTGTGCGACCGTACGTTAGCGAAAGCCCAGACAGACGACAATGCACTCGCCAATTATCAGGCTTTAAAGATGCTCGAACTAGAGTTGCTCGTTGAACGTGGCCTTTTATCCGAGGCCGAACAAAAATTGTTCGCCGAATATATCCCCTTCTTCTCACATCGTTCCGAACCGTTCAAAGTGTATGTCAATATGCTCGAAAGCCATGGCCATACGGATGAGACGAAACGATTGCGACGTCTTGCGAAAGAAAAGCGCATTCAGTTGTAACCTCGTCCCACATACAAAAAAAGGAGTCAATCGACATCGTCGTTTGACTCCAATACATGATATGAACGAGGGGTGTTCATCTGAAAAGGAGGGGAAGTTGGTGCAGAACTTCCTTCCTACACGTTTAGTATAAATCAGATTTGAAACCGCTTCCGTTTTAGATATTGCATTTTTGTGAACGTTTTCACGTTATTCGATGGCGTTGATGATGCCAAGACCGATGACGGACAATAATACAATCAAAACAAAAATAAAAACCATCTCATTCGGGGATCGAAACCCTTCGTATAGCTCTACCGCCTCGTCGACGATGACATTCTCATGGACCACAATCGGTTCTGAGTCTGCTTGCGCCACGAGCGGTGTGCCCGCCAACAACACTACTATCAACCATAAGCCTGTCAAATATCGCATAATCGTCTCCTCGGTTCGTTTCTGTACGTCCAGTATAGCATGCCTTTTTTCAGAGCTATAATGCGATTTTTCTTCGAATTTTCCGCCGCTAAATAATTCTCACACTATGATCTTTCAGAAGACACACGATTATTTTTTTCAATTCACTATGACGTAAACCCATTACCCAAGCCATTTCTCTGCTTATTTTAAACGTGATGCTCAACATATCCCCTCAAAACCACCCCTATTTTAACCAAAAAATGTTCATCATTTTAATACAAGTATTTTTAAGTGGTAACGCTTACAATTTAAGGGTGTTCCAATAATTGTAGAAAGTAGGTTGCTTTCATGAAGCATACCTTTGTCGTCAAGGAAAGCCGACAGCTCAAACCACATGAACGGTCCATGCTCCACGCGCTCTATCCAACGGGTCAAATCCCACATCTCTTCTGTCTGCCAGTTGACCGTTACCACTATACGGGATGGTTTCGGAACGAACCGGTCGCCGCGGTCACAGTAGACTGCAAAGATTTTGAATCCTCCCACGTCATCCACTTGAGCGACATCATCGGTAAAAATCGGATGATGTTATGTGGTTTAATCGATCGGGTCCTGTTCCAAATTCGATTAGAGAGTTGTGATCGCACAACGGTTTCATTACATCTGCCAAGTGACGCGCCAGACGATTTGTTTAACAGTCTCAAGAATATCGGGTTTCTTCCCTGCCTTGAAGCGACGTCATACGAGTTCCCTTTCGTTCCGTATGAAAAAACAACCTTTGAACAATGGCAATTTTGTATCGAGTATCCGGAAACACATGGAGATTGGTTACGAAACCGAAATCAATATTTCTGGCTCTTGCCTGGAGCCACCCCACTTACGGTTCGGACACTTGATTTTCTCCATCGAAGGCAAACGATTTTTTACTCACTGAAATGGAAGGGCACCGTGGTAGGCACCATGTACGGTGAAATTAAGCAACGTCAATTGCATCTCCACGAGTTGCATATCATGGGCCAACATGAATTTGTTCAAGAAGGCATTTCATTTTTTCAGCAATCCTACTTCAATAAATTTAAAGAAACAGAACTGATGCTTGTCACCGCGACCACGATGCAGACACATGTCCTGCACGCTTTATACGAACAAGGTGCCCGTCCGACACCCGCGTCTAGTTATACATTATTGAAGTACTTGACCCCTTCCACAACGACCTAATAAAAAACACGAAACGCCCGCGGTCCGTCAATCAGACTCGTTCGTTTCGTGTTTTTATTCGGCAGCGTTTGTCGAGTCCATCGCGAGCGGCGGCATCTTTTCAAAGAGATTGGTCCGAAGACCCGTATCACGTCGGTCCAACGATTCAATCCGATCGAACTGAATTTCACGATCCGTCACACTGAACCAGTACGTGATGTGAGGCTCATCTGTGAACCGCAGGGCATAGTTCGAACCGTTCAAGTGAAAGTCCACTTCTGTGGATAGAAGTTCAGATGGACCAATTTTTTTATGGGTCGTCAAGCGTTCCAGAACGACTTGCTCTTCATTGATCCGATAATCGACAAACGTCGCAAGTGAGAGTCCAAACACAAATGACACCAGCGCGAACGCGCTGATCAATCCAAGAGTGATCTTTCCGTTCATTTCGCCGTCCCTCCCTCTTTTAGTATATCGGATTCCGACAAAACGTTGTGAAGTGACAATTTGTTCAAGTTTCGTCAAACTAGAGCAAGAGGAGGGAACAACTATGCATATTGACCACACCGGAATCGCCGTCCGTGACTTAGACGAGGCGATTACTTTTTACACGACCGTTCTCCAAGGGAAGTTGGTCGACCGTTATACGAACACGGCCGTCGGCGTCGAGACAGAGATTGCTGTCATCCACGTGGGTGACGACGTGATTGAACTGTTATTACCGACGAGTCCGACCAGCCCGATCGCTCGTTTTATGAAAGCACGTGGTAAAGGGGTGCACCATATCGCCTACCGCGTCGATAACTTGGACGAATCGATCGAGTCGCTCAAACGAGACGGCGTGACTTTTTTAGAGGACACGTTACGGACGACGGCGAAAGGCCGTCGCCTCATCTACATGGATCCCCGCCATTCTGGAGGCGTCATCGTTGAACTATGTGATTATCCAACAATAAAGCAGTGAGGGCTCCCCTCACTGCTTTTGTAATGCCTGCTCGATGATATCACGGTTCTTCGTTTTCAACCGTTCGTTATGAGATGACACCATCGCCGTCTTCGTCGCGTCCGGATCGATGAACGTTTTCGCTCGGTTGACTGCATTGGCCGCATCTTGGAAAGCACCTGCAATCAGATGGACTTTCCCTTCATGCGTCAAGATGTCGCCCGCTGCATATAAACCTGGCACCGACGACTCACTGCTCGCATTGCCTTTCACGTAAAAATCGTTCACCATCTCGACTTGAAGCTCACATTCCCCAAGAAGCGCCGTATCCTGCTCATACCCATGGTTGATGACGACTTCGTCCACTTCCACGACCTCACGGGCACCGGTCCCGCAATCGACGAGAGCGACGGCATGAATCGTCGTCCCGTCCTGGGAAATCAAATCCTCGATTTGCGTATGCAGTCGACAATCGACGCGTCCACACAAAAGCTTATCGACTTGCGACTCATGTCCTTTGAGCGCCTCTTTCCGGTACGTCAAAATGACACGCTCGGCAATCGGTTCAAGTTCGTTGGCCCAATCGATTGCGCTGTTGCCGCCCCCCGAGATTAACACGGTCTTCCCTTTGAATGCCATGAGCGATTTGACCGTATAGTGTAAGTTGGAGACTTCGAAGCGCTCCGCACCGCTAATATCGATTTTCTGCGGTTGCAGGATCCCGCTCCCTGTCGCGACAATGACCGTTTTCGATCGATGTTGGCCGTGCGTCGTATCTAACACGAAATGGCCATCATGATCTTTTGTCATCGATTCGACTTTTTCGCCGAGCACGACGGTCGGATCAAACGTCAAGCCTTGTTCTACCAACTGTTCGATGAGTCGGGCCCCGGTCGTCGGCGTGACACCGCCGACATCCCAAATCATCTTCTCTGGATAGACATGGATCTTGCCGCCGAGATGGGGTTGAAACTCAATCAATTTCGTCTTCATCCCTCGCAAGCCGCTGTAAAACGTCGCATATAGCCCGGCTGGTCCGCCTCCAATAATCGTTATATCATATAGGTCTTGTTCGCTCATCGTCCTCACCCTTTCTTAAAACTCCAGCGCCACTGATTCTCATTCTCATTCACTATACCTCGAATTCGTCCGCTCGACAATCTATTTTGACTTCAAACAAACATTGACACAATGTACAGTGCTTGCTATAGTAAACTCGATATTGAGAATCATTATCATGGGCGTCATCTACGGAAAGGGGAATCCATCATGTCACGCATACATACGACGGAGATCGAGGTCGGATACGGCGACAAGACGATTGTAAAACAATTGAGCTTGTCGATTCCTGACCATAAAATCACGACGATTATTGGACCGAACGGTTGTGGAAAATCGACGCTCTTAAAAGCGATGACCCGGATTCTTTCGCCATCTTCCGGTGCTGTGCATTTGGACGGGGCCGATATCGCGAAATGCAATACGAAAGAGATCGCCCGGAAAATGGCCATCTTGCCGCAAACGCCAGAAGGTGCGGGCGGCTTGACGGTGGGCGAACTCGTTTCCTATGGTCGCTTCCCTTATCAATCCGGATTTGGACGCCTCTCAAAACATGACCACGAAGTCATCGATTGGGCACTCGAAGTGACTGGAACGCTCGCTTATAAAGACCGCAGCGTCGACGCCCTGTCTGGAGGACAACGTCAACGCGTGTGGATTGCGATGGCACTTGCCCAAGAGACCGACTTAATCTTCTTGGACGAACCGACGACATATCTCGATTTGGCCCATCAGCTTGAAGTGCTCGAACTGCTCGAAACGCTCAATCGTGAGCAAGGACGGACCATCGTCATGGTGCTCCACGATTTGAATCAGGCCGCTCGCTTTGCCGATCATATCGTTGCGATGAAAGACGGAGAGGTGCTCGCGACCGGTTCGGCCGAGGAAGTCATTTGTCCGCTCGTACTCAGACAAGTGTTCCATATCGATGCCATCATCGGACGTGACCCCCGGACCGAGAAACCGATGTGCCTTACCTACCACTTGATTAAAGACGAGCCAAAAGAAGCGCCGCCTGCCCAGCAGGCTGCCGCAACCTTACTTGCCAATGCCCGTTAATTTCCCTGAACGTCCCGCACATCGCGGGACGTTTTTTGTCTCCTGCACGTTAGAGAGGAGGAAGACACGGGTAATACATCGAAGGTATTGAAAAAGGAGGCACGCTATGGATTGGCTGGATGGATTATTCATTCTCACCTCGGTCGCTTGGCTATATGAAATTTGGCGGTACCGAAACCGGTCCGAACCGACCGATGGCGCCAGTGAGCACGCCAGTTTTTATATCGTCTCATTGATGATGGTCGCCGTATTCGCCGTCTCGATCGGACTTTCTGCTTGGACGGATACTCGTCAGGCCACCCTGCAACGCCTGCTCGGGCTAAGCGGGTTCATCGCCGGTGTCTCACTTCGCTATTGGGGTATCCGACAATTGCGCCATCAGTTCACCCGCCACGTCGTCGTCCGACCCGCGGATGAGCTCGTCAGTTCGGGACCGTATCGTTATTTACGCCACCCCCTGTATACGGGGCTCTTATTTATCACGTTCGGATTTTCACTCTTTTTCGCGCACTGGACAATCGCGCTCGTCGGTACCTGTTTGATGGGTCTCGCCCTCTTATGGCGCATCCATATCGAGGAGAAGATGTTGACGTCTCACTTCGGTGTGACGTACCAGACGTGGGCCAAGTCGCGTAAACGCCTGATCCCGTTCATTTATTAATAAACAAAAACAAGCACGCTCGTCTTCATTGACGGGCGTGCTTGTTCGGTTAGACAGAGAAACGTCCGAGCAACCGGACAATGATGAATCCGGCTAAGAACGACAGGATACTGAGTACCCACATCATCGTCGTGTCCGGCAAACCCGGGAACACGACCGCGAGCGAGCCGATGACGAGCCCGATGATGACCGAAAACGTCATGCCCGGAAAATGACCGAGCAAATAGCGAATCACTTTACTACTGACGATAAAACCGACGGCCACTCCAAGACCGACGATACCGATAATGAGCAGGTTCAAGTTCGACAAGGCGCTGATGACGGTCGGATACACCCCAATCAAAAGCAATACGAACGAGCCACTGATTCCCGGCAATAACATCGCCATACTGCCAAGCCAGCCCGAGAAGAACAAGAGAATCGTCGTCCCGGTCGACAGTTCCGTGATGATGGCCGTATCTGCTGGTTTGATGATGGCCATGCTGGCCACAAGAATCGCCCCGATGACCATCGCGACGATATGTACCGGTCGCATGACGGCTCTCGTACGAAATTCAAAGAAGAGCATCGGGATAATCCCGAGAATCAATCCGATGAAAAAGAACTGGGTCGGTTCATAATATTCGAGCAACAAAAACTCAATCACACGGCTGAGTCCTAAAATCGCCCCTGCCATTCCGATCCCGAGTGGAATCAAGAATAAGAGGTGTTGTTTCCAATGCCGACTGAAGATCCCGCTGATCGCTTCAATCAAACGGTCATAAATTCCTAAAATGACTGCAATCGTCCCGCCGCTGACGCCAGGAATCAAATCGCTTGTTCCCATCGCGATGCCGCGCAACATATTCTTCCACTCCATACACAATCTCCTTTTTCTCTCTTCATGTTATCAAGCCTATAGTATAGCCGAGTCTCGACCGGTTTGCATCGGTTTCGTGACGTTCAGACGTCCTCACTGACCGTGAGCGTCATATAATCGAACCGTCCCCCAGATATCTCAATCTCTTTCTCTTTTATAAAGCCGAGCCGTTCATACAAGCGACCGGCTGCCGGATTCGTTTGGTCGACGTTGAGCGTGACGCGGGGAATGTTCGTCGCACGTGCATGAGCAATCGCCTGTTGAATCAAGCTCGTGCCGATGCCGCGTCCGCCGAACGTCGCATCGACGGCGACCGAGTCGATATACAGGACGTCCCCTTCCGTTTCGACATCTAACTCGTCTGGCTGCCCCTTTGTCCGCAGCCAAGCTTTAATCGGTTCATCGAGCAAGGCCGCCTGCTCACCATGATACGCAATCAGGATACCTGCAATCGTCGCATCGGATTCGGCCACCCATATGTTCTCGTAGCTCAAACGGTTGCCAGGCCGACCAATCCACATCGCGAGTCGATCGAGCACGTGCTGTCGATCGGATGTGCCGGTCAATGAATAGGCGATTTCATGAATCGCCGTGTAGACGAGCGGTGCAATCTGCAACTGATCGTCCGGTGTCGCTTTTCGAATATTCATAACTATCGCCTCCACTCATCAGTCTAGCATAAAGCTATCATCTAGTGGTTTGTCAGTTCGTGAAGTGTGGGATGATAGAAACAAAAGGGAGGAATGCATGATGAAAGCAATTTTGACAGGGATGAACGGGACCGTCGCCCCGGTCGTCGCCGAGACGTTGACGCGACATGGCATCGAGCCTGTGGCGTGGGACCGAACGAAAGTATCGACGACAGACGAGGCCGAGATGCGACGCTTTATCGAATCGGTACGTCCAAACTACTTTCTCCATATCGGCATGGGTGCCGTCGAATGGGCCGACACGCTCGCTCGACTATGCGGAGAATATAAGATCCCGTTCCTGTTCACGAGCACCGTCTCGGTGTTCTCCGACAACGTGACAGGACCAATCACACCGGACACACCTCCTGACGCGACCGATGAATACGGGGCTTATAAGCGAGCGTGCGAGGAGACGATCGCTCGGACCAATCCCGGGGCTCAAATCGTACGGCTCGGTTGGCAAATTGGGGATCGTGCCGGGTCGAATAACATGATGGATTATTTCGAGAACGAGATGAAGCGACATGGCGTCATCGTCGCGAGCGCTCACTGGTATCCGTCGTGCTCGTTTTTGGAAGATACGGCCGATGCCATTTTCGAGATTTTGACGAAACGTGGAGCCGGACTCTACCAATTGAACGGCAATTCGAGTCACTCGCTTTATGACATCGCGCTGGGGCTCAAAGAGTTACATGATACATCGTGGCAAGTCGAGCAGACCGCTGAACCGAAGCGTGACAATCGCATGGTCGATACGAATATCACGATTCAACCGATTACAAAACGGTTAGCGTTACACACGAAATGAGTCGCCCGCGGGCGACTCATTTATTCGTTCTCTTGAATGTGCGTCAGCACGATCCCGCTCTTCGGTAAACTTGGCAAGTCGACGAAGCTATAACTTAGGTCTTGCGGCGGAATCTCGTAACGGTAACGGGTCAGGAACACGTCTATCGTCTCGCGCATGATGGCAATCGTCACGTGCTCTCCAGCACAGCGATGACCAAAATCAACATCCCCACCACCTTGCGGAATAAATGTGAACGGACTTTCTGTCCAGTCTTTGAATCGATCCGGGTGGAATGTATCCGGTTCCGTCCATAAGGAAGGATCGTGATTCGTCCCATATAAGTCGAGCAACACGAGCGTCCCTTTTTCGAACACAAATCCGTCCCACTCGAAATCTTGCTTGACCCTGGCCGCTGTCACGGGGAAGAACGGATAGAAGCGTCTCACTTCCTGCACGAACAAAGTCGGGTCAGTCTCACCTCGCGCCAATCGGGCCCGAGCTTCCGGAAATTGATGGAGCGCCAGCACGGTGAACAACACATAAATCGAGACGGCCACGGTCGGCCGCAATATATTAATCACTTCGACGGCAACGACGTCTGCCGGAAGCAGCTTCCCCGCCTCATCCCGATGCCAAGAAAATTCATATAACGCCGTCTGTTCGTTCGGGAGAAGCCGGTTCGTCCGCACTTCCTCGACCATGCCCCGCACCCATGCCTCGGCCGAGGAACGGGCCGCTCGCCCCCGAACATGTTTTGGCCCGAGGGCAGTCCCCGATTCAAATAACAGTCGCATCTCGTCCATCCGTTTTGTCACTTCATGCTCACCGAGCGGAACCCCGGCCCACTCACAGACGGCCCGCATGAGCACTTCTTGCGCCATGTCGTAAAGTACGATTTCTCCTACGGAAGCGTCAAGCGCTCGTTCCCACTCCCGACTGATAAGCTTCGTTAACCGTTCAATATTTTGAGGGAGCATGAGCGACATAAACATCTGTTTGCGATGTGTATGGGCCGACCCGTCTAACGTTTGCACACCATCCTCACCGAATAGTGTTTTCAGCAACCGTTTCGGTGCCGCATCTTTGCGTACGAACTTGTCAGCGTCATAAAACAACGCTGCCGCCTCACCGCCTCCGAGACAGATAACGCGTTCGCCGAGCAAACGTGTTTCAAACAGATTGGACTGAAAGCTCTTTCGACGGTTCGGGACGTATAAATATCCCTCCCGCAAAAACGCTAGACTATGGTCTAGTCCTTCCTCTTTCGGAATCGGTCGCTTCATCGTAATCATCCTCCCCTTCTTTTCTATAGAGGATGTTCCCCTGTTCTTAGCGAACAAACCTAGTAGGGAAAGGGGGGAAAGCGATGCTATCTTTCATCTTGACGTTCCGGCGCATGTTCCGCGGGATTTGGCGTGGCTTGAAGGACGCCGAGTTCCAAGTCTTATTCAGTCTCGCACTGCTGACCATCCTCTCTGGGACGCTGTTCTACTCACGCTTCGAAGACATGCGCTGGCTCGACGCCCTGTATTTCAGTGTCGTCACATTGACGACGATCGGTTATGGTGATTTTGTCCCGACGACCGATCTCGGCAAAGTGTTCACCATCGGCTACGTCATCACCGGTGTCGGTATCATGGTCGGTTTCATCACGAAAGTGTTCGACCGTCTCCAGCAAGCACGGCTCGAAGAGGTCCGCAAACGAAATACGCCACCGTCCCCGTGAGGATGGTGGCGTATTGGTTTAAGAGGCTTTTCGATTTCGATTTTCGAGTTCGAGCTGGTGATTGAATCGCTTCGTCTCGGCGATGACGACGCCTGACAAGAACAGCAAACCAATCAAGTTCGGGATGGCCATCAAGCCGTTAAATACGTCCGAGAGCGCCCAAACCAAGTTGAGGTTCGTCGTCATCGCACCGAGACCGGCGACAAGGACGAAGGCGATTCGATACGGGAGAATCGATTTTTGACCGAACAAGTAATGAATCGACCGTTCGCCGTAATACGACCAGCCGAGCACCGTCGAATAAGCGAACATGACGAGTCCAATCGTCACGATATAACCGCCGGCCGGTCCGAGGAACTGTTCGAACGTCGCCGTCGTCAATTCGACCCCTTCAAGGCCCGAACCGATTTGACCGCCCATGACGAGCGTAATGCCCGTGACCGAACAGACGATGAGCGTATCAAGAAACACTTGCGTCATGGAGACGAGCGCCTGACGTCCCGGCATGTCCGTTTTAGCAGCCGCTGCTGCAATCGGGGCTGAACCGAGACCGGCCTCGTTCGAGAAGACGCCGCGCGCCACACCGTAACGAATGGCGGCACCGATTGCTCCGCCTCCGATCGCCTCGGCGCTGAACGTGCTGCTGAAGATGAGGGCAATCGCATCCGGGATGAGCGTATAGTTCATCACCATAATCAACAAGCCGCTGCCGAGATAAAAGACGATCATGACCGGCACGAAGTAACTGACGACGCGGCCGATTGATTTGACACCGCCCAAAATGACTGCACCTGTGAAAATCATAATCAAGATACCGGAGATATACAACGGCACGTCAAACGTCGTCTTGAGCGCCATCGCCACCGAGTTCGTCTGCACCCCATTCCCGATCCCGAACGCGGCAAGCGAGGCGAATGCCGCGAATGCGACGGCGAGCCAACGTTGATTCAATCCACGTTCTAAATAATACATCGGACCGCCGGCCATTTGCCCGCGCTCATCGGTCACCCGATATTTCACGGCGAGCACGGCTTCGGCGTATTTCGTCGCCATACCGAAGAATCCGGATACCCACATCCAGACAATCGCCCCCGGTCCCCCGAGCACGACCGCGGTCGCGACCCCGACGATATTCCCCGTACCGACGGTTGCCGCGAGCGCCGTCATGAGCGCTTGAAAGTGGCTGATATCCCCTTTCGATGATTGGTCTTGGTTTTTAGAAAACGCGAGCTTCAATGCATACGGCAACTTCGTGACTTGAAGCCCCCCGAGCCGTACCGTCAAGTAGATGCCTGTCCCCACAAGCAAAATCAATAATGGTGGTCCCCACACAAAGTTCGAAATCGTACCGATGAGTTCACTGAACGATTGACTCATATTGAATTCCCCTTCCCCTTATGTAATCGTACATCTCTATTTTTTCAGAATACTTAGAAGATTGTCAAAAGTATTGTAATAAAACAACGATGTGATTTTGAAGCTGTATCTCAAACAGCGAGCCGCCACTTAGACGTCTCGCTGAGAAAGGGGTTTTTCGGGTTGTAAAGGGGCGCGCCAATCAAATTCATCCGGCACGTAGTCGAGTCCGCCCGAATGAAACGGTTGACATCGCAATAGACGGCGTGTCGTCAAATATCCGCCTTTGAGCGCACCATGCTTTTCAATCGCCTCGATTCCATAATGGGAACACGTCGGATAAAAGCGGCAAGTCGGTGGTTTCAACGGTGAGATGAACCGTTGATACCCTTGAATCCCCCGCACTAACACTCGTTTCACGTTCATCGCCTCCAGTTTGATTACAGCCATAATAGCTCGAAGTGGCGAGCTTGTCATCTATGACGTATGCGACGATTGAATGACAAACCGGCCATCTTTTTTTCCTTTGTTTTACAATTTGAGCACGATGGGCGCTATTTCCCGCATCATTTGTTATGATAAGCAACATGTATACGACCGAATCTATATGAAGAGGTGACGAGAATGAATATTTTAATGGTAGGTGCAGGATCGATGAGTGAGTCACTCGTACGCGGATGGCTCGCCTCAGGTGTGTCGCCTGAACACATCACGATGACGAACCGGAGTGACCGGGCCCGTTTGACCGAGCTGCAAACCGAGCTTGGCGTGCAGATCGTCGACGAAGAGGATGTCAACGCGTATGACATCGTCGTCCTCGCGATGCAACCGGACGGGGTCATTCCTTACGTGCAATCGAAAACGTGGAGCACCCCGCTCCTCGTCTCCGTCGCAGCCCACATCGAGCCGAGCGAGCTTGAGGAGGCGTCAGGTCTTCCAGCCGTCTGCGCGATGCCGAACACCCCGGTCGCTCATCGGAGCGGAATGACCGGACTGTGGTTCGGCCCTGAGACGGATGATGTCGTTCGCGAGACCGCGACGGCGCTGTTTGAACGCGTCGGACGCACGGCCGTGACGGATGCGAAGACGATGTCCGCCTTCATGGCTGCCGCTGGATGCAGCCCCGCTTTCTTTTATGAAATCGTCGGCTCGATGACACCCGTCTTGACCGATGCCGGTTTCGATGAAGCGACGGCGCGCCAAATCGTCGCACAGGCGATGAAAGGTTCGGCCGAGCTGTTGCTTCACGAGACACGGCCGACAAACGACTTGATTGCGGACGTGGCTGCCCCGAACGGTCCGACCGACCGAGGTGTCGGTGTGCTCCGCTCACGCGATTTAGCGGACGTCATGGCGTCGGCCCTACGCGAAAGTGCGAAAGAAGACGTCGAACAACCGAAGAACTAAAAAAATCCGAGACATGCATCGCATGTCTCGGATTTTTTTGATTAGACGATATGTAAGATGGAGACGATGACCGCGACCATCAAGATGCCCGGCAATAAGTTCGCGACGCGAATACGCGTGATGCCGACCAAGTTCAACCCGATCGCGACAATCATGACACCACCAGTCGCTGTCATCTCCAAAATGAAATCATCCATGAGCGACTCGGGGATGAACTTCATGATTTGGATGGCGAGCAAGGCGATAGCGCCCTGGTAAAGCAGGACTGGCACGGCCGAGAACATGACGCCGATGCCGAGCGTCGAGCTGAGCACGAGTGCCGTGAAGCCATCAATCAACCCTTTCGTGTAGAGCACGTCATGATCTCCGCGCAATCCGCTATCGAGCGCGCCGATGACGGCCATCGCCCCGATGACGAAGATGAGCGTCGCCGTGATGAACCCTTCGGCGATACTCGACTTACTTTTGCCGCCGAGCCGGCGTTCCAACTGATAGCCGACCTCGTTCAACTTCTCATCGAGCTTCCACCATTCCCCGAGCGCGGCCCCGATGACGAGACTGCCGATGACGATTAAAAAGTTCTCACTCTTCATCCCCATCTGAACACCGAGCAAGACGACGGCGAGACCGATGGCTGCGGTGACCGTCTCTTTCATTCGTTCGGGGATGCGGTGGAACAAGAGTCCAAGTAATGTGCCAATCACGATCAACGCCGCGTTGACGATTGTTCCGGCTAAGACCATTGGATGATTCCCCGTTTCTGTATGTATTGAGAGGAATATACCAACTGTTTATGTAGACTGTCAATTGAAAGAAAAACAAAAAAAAGCCACTTCTCGCAAGAAGTGGCGTCGCGGAAACCCACGTTCCTATGGGTTTCGCATCGGGTTTGGCACCCAAGTGATTCTGACTGGGCTCGAACCAGCGACCTCTACCCTGTCAAGGTAGCGCTCTCCCAGCTGAGCTACAGAATCAGGTCGTGTCCTCTCTTAAGGACACTATTAATATATCAAGAAACTAATGCCTTGGCAACTGTTTTTTAAAACTTTTTTTAGTTTTTTTAGCGCGTCATTTCTTCCCGTTTCATATGGCGGCACAACCGCTCTAAATCACCGGCATATACCGAGACGAGCATACCTTGATATTCGGTGTCCCGGTCCCAATGCAGCCCGTTCGCTTTCGCGACCCGCTGCGACGGAACGTTGTCCGGATGAATCAAGGAGATGATGTCCTTCTCCCCGGTTTCAAACGCGTAACGCATGAGACGGGCCGCCGCCTCGCGCCCATAGCCCATGTGCCAATGTTTCGGCGCCAACCAATATCCGACTTCAAGTTCAATCGTGCCATCGAGTTCATGCAGCAACGTACCGGCATGTCCGATCGGCTCATCACTCTCATGCGTCATCAATTTGAGCAATCCGGTTTGTCGACCCGTCTGATAGCGGGCCAACTGTCGCTCGAACCATTCAATCGTCTGCTCGTCCGTATATGGTTTCCCATCCTGGCTGATGAAACGCATCACCCGCGGATCTTGGAGTAACGATTTCACGAAATAAAAATCGGCGATCGTGTAAGGCTCAAGTCGCAGACGTTCGGATTGCAGTTTGACAAGATTCATCGTCCCCGCCCCTTTCGTTCACAGTCTGAACTATTCAATTCCCGTTTTTATTCCGATTCAATCCTGATTAGGCGACAACTTTTAGTCCGATGACGCTCCCGATAATGAGCAACAGGAAGAAGATGCGCCAACGGTCCCGCGATTCGTTCAAATACAACATCCCGAGCACAACACCACCGGCCGCACCGATTCCGACCCAAATCGAATAAGCCAGCCCGAGCGGGAGCGTCTCAAGGGAGCGCGATAATAAATAAAAACTTAAGGCAAACGTTCCGACAGATAGTGCAGACCACTTAAAAATCTGATAACCTTTCGATTTTCCCATCCAAAAGACAGCCATCATCTCGGCAAGACCTGCACCAATCAAAAACACCCAACTCATGCTGATTCCCCTCCCGTCACTTGTTTCAGTCCAATCACGCCGATGAGGAGCGTCGCGATAAAGACGAGCTTCATCCCGGTCAGCGTCTCATCAAACAAGACGGCGCCGACGATGACCGTTCCGACGGCACCAATCCCGGTGAATACGGCATAGCCGGTTCCGGCCGGCAAGACACGAAACGCCAGTGCCAACAGTCCAAAGCTTATAATCAACAACACAATGGTGACCACGGTCGGTCCGAGCAGCGTGAATCCGTTTGACAGTTTCATCGTCGTCGCCCAGATAATCTCGAGCAATCCGGCGAAAATGAGCCAAACCCAGGCCATTTGATCTCGTTTCATGTCCATCCGACTCCTTTCTTAAAGATTGTGAAGGCGGCCCGTTGCCGCTTGACGCGATTCGTCTCGAGCGTGAAGAGCGAGATGAGCGCGCCGTCGAGAAAACAATAGTAGGCATCATAGACGTCCTCGAGCGATTGCTCCGGTAACGCCCCCTGCTCCATCGCCAATCGAAACTGTTCTCTCTCAAACGCTTGCAATTCCGTTTCGACCGACCCGAGCGTCGTCTCGATGAACGATCGCAATTCAGGCGGCGGGACGAGCAACATCCGCTTCGTCAGCATCCACGTCTCCTCTTCTTCAAAGAAGCGAATCAACGTCTCGACGATGGCCTCAATCCGTTCGAGCGGTGCCGCATTTGCAGTCGCGTCCCGCGCTTCTCGCCAGACGCCATCATAACGATTCGCCATATCCTCGACGACGTGCTTGAACAGTTGCTCCTTTCCGTCGATATGCGCGTACAATGACGCTTTTTTGATGCCGACATCTTCGGCGAGCGCCGCAAGCGATAACCCTTCGTAACCTTCGAGCGCAAAGCGCCGCCGCGCCGCGAGTTCAATTCGTTGTTTCGTATTCACGGATAATCGTCCCCTTTCTTCTCCCATCACTTTACCTAACGAACGGTAGGTAGTCAAGTGTCGCGATTGCATTCTTCGGTTACACCCGGCAAACTAAAACCAGTTGACTGTGAAAGGAGCGCTTAACATGCTTGAGCAATTCAGCTTTACTTTACCGACGGAGACCATACGGGGCCGGAAACGAATCGTTCGTGTCTACCGTCCCGACTTCGTGTCGGCTGATGAACAGATCCCGGTACTCTATATGCACGACGGGCAAAACGTGTTCGATGGTCAGACGGCCACGATCGGGGAAGGCTGGTCCATCAACCGCCACATCGAAGACTTGCAACTCCCGCTCATGGTCGTCGCCATCGCGAGCGCCCCGGACTGGCTCGACCGCTACGACGAGTACTCGTTTTATGAAGACGAGATGCTGTATCGCCGAATCGGGCCGGAACTGGCTAAGACACGGCCCACGCTTGGCGGGAGAGGTCGGGCTTATGCCGATTGGCTCATGCGCGAGTTGAAACTGTGGATTGATGAGCGCTATGCGACCGACAAGGACGACGTCGGCGTGATGGGCAGCTCGATGGGCGGGGTCATCTCGCTCTATATGATGACGGCCTATCCGTCCATCCGGCGCGTCGGCTCGCTCTCGACGGCCGCTTGGGCCAATCTCGACTCACTCATCCGGGAAGTGAGGCAAGCCGATGTGACGGCCCGCCTCTATATGGACATCGGGACGAATGAAACGAGCGGACCGATCACGCCCGAGGATTACTTGTATACGAATGCGAAACTCGTCGAGACAATCGCCCGGAAAGGCCTCGCTTTCCGCTACGAGGTCGAGCCTGGTGCCGTCCATAATGAGATCGCGTGGCGGCGACGGCTACCGAACGCCCTCGCTTTCCTCTATGAATTGACATGAAAAAAGAGACGAATTCCGCGATGGAATTCGTCTCTTGCTGAATTAGATGACCCAGTTCCCGTCACGCATGATGGCTTCGCGTGATCCGTCTTCGAGTTCGCCGTCGATGTTCATCTCGGCCGAGCCGATCATGAAGTCGACGTGTGTCATCGAGTCGTTCGCCCCGTTCTCGGCGAGCTCTTCGGCTGACATTTGCGGTCCGCCTTCGAGACATGTCGAGTAGGCGCGTCCGAGCGCCAAATGGCACGATGCGTTCTCGTCGAACAACGTGTTGTAGAAGAGGAGACCCGAGTTCGAGATCGGCGAATCGTCCGGCACGAGTGCGACCTCACCGATGCGACGCGCTCCTTCGTCAAGGTTCAACAGCTCATCGAGCGCCTGTTGGCCTTGCTTCGCTTCCGCCTTCACGACTTTCCCGCCTTCGAACCAGAGCGTGAACCCATCGATCAAGTTCCCGCTATAGCTGAGTGGTTTCGTGCTCGACACGTGTCCTTCGACCGAATCTTTATCGGCGAGCGTGAACACTTCTTCGGTCGGCATGTTGGCGATGAAATCGACACCGTCGATGTTCGGTCCGCCACCGCCGAGGAAGACGTGCTTTTTCGGCAAGCCGATCGTCAATTCCGTGCCCGGTGCCTTATAGTGGAGCTTTGCATACTTCTTGTTCGTGAGTAATGTCGCCCGTTCACGGAGTGATGAATCGTGCGCATCCCATGCCGCGACGACATCCGGTTGGTCCATGCGCGTCGCTTCGAAAATCGCTTTCCAAAGGGCAGGTACCGCGTCTTCACGGTCTGGGAAGACTTTCTTCGCCCACGCCTCTGAAGCGCCAGCCACGATTGACCAGCTGACGTTATCGCTCATGACGTACTTGCGCCATTTGGCGAGCGCCACGCCGGCAGCCCGGTTCGAGTCCGCGATGCGTGACGACTCAACGCCGTTCAGCGCGTCCGGGTCGTCGCTGACGATTGATAGGAAGGCTGTCTTCTCTTCGGCCAACTGTTCAAAGCGTGCCTTGAGCCATTCCGGATATTCCTTGAAGGCATCCGCCGGGGCGTTGAAGTAACGGACTTTCGTCGTCTCTTCGTCACTCCAGTTGACATACACTTGTTTCGCGCCAGCCGCGTAAGCTACTTTCACGATTTGACGGACGAGCGGTGCTTGGCTAATATCAGCTCGAACTTCGAGCTGTTGGCCCGGCTGAATGTTGACGCCTTTTTTGACGGCAAGCTCAGCGTAGCGGGCGAATTCTGCCTCGGTGGGCATGGTTACAGTAGACATATGTACAGTTCCTCCTTTTTCACTTATTTCTATTTTCTTAAATTTTCGGAAAAGTTGCAACCAAATCGCAAAAACGGGCATATTAGTAGATGAAGACAGAAGGAGGAATTTACATGTCAGATTGGAAAACGACGTACACACACTTTTTGACGAGCGCGACCGAGGACTATACCGATCAAGAAAAATTGGGTGACCTCTTGGTACAAGGCGAGCTCGCTCTCGCCAAAGTGACGGTCGACGTCGCGTCAAGCGAGATTAGCAATATCGAACGGGAAGAAGAGTTGACGCTCTACTTCCAAATGAAACAATTGCTCAACATGTTGCGGGCCGTCTATAACGATCAGTTCGAGATGCAGCCGGACAAACAACACGCTCTTGTCGCTGCGATTCTCTATTTCGTGTCACCCTTCGACGCGATTCCGGACGACGCGCCGCTCGGCTTATTCGACGACGCCCAAGTCATCGATTACGTGCACGAACAGCTCGCGAGCGATATCGACCGTTTTCATAACGAATTGTAATCGGTCAACGCTTGAAATTCCGACATCGTCGGAGTACGCTTGAGTGAGTTTAAGTCAAAGGGGGCGTATGGCACCTAGCCATCATCTATGTACGCAAAATCAAGAAAACGGATTGCCGTCGAGACGACGCTGTTCATCATCGCCGGAACGATTCTGCAATCAATCTTTGTCGGATTACTGCTCAAGCCAAACGAAATCGGATCCGGCGGCATCGTCGGAATCACGCTCATTATCAATGAACTGTTCGGCACGCCGATCGGGTTCAGCCAACTTCTATTAAATATCCCCCTTTTCATTATCGGGATTAAATATTTAGGCAAACGGTTCATTCTCATGACCGGGCTCGTCGTCGTGCTCTCTTCTATTTTGATTGACACGTTGCCGGTGCTCATCCCGCCGACCCCGCTCGACGACCCGCTCGTCGCTTCGGTGTTCAGCGGCATCGTCTCGGGACTCGGGCTCGCTTTGCTATTATTCGCTGGCGCTTCGACCGGCGGACTCGACATTCTCGGGAAAGTCATTTATACGAACAACCGGAACTTATCACTCCCAAAAATCTTTTTGACACAAGACATCATCGTCTATATCCTCGTGTTCATCACGTTCGATATTAAAGCCGTCATGTACGCGCTCGTGCTCAGTTTCGTTCGGTCGCGGACGTTGTTGACGATTCACCGGTTCTTCTCGGCACAAAAGCAGTGCTTTATCATCTGTAAGAAAGCCGACGAAATCAACCTCGTCATCAAGCAGAACTTGAAACGTGGTGTGACCATCATGGACGCGACCGGCGGTTACTCGAACGATTCGAAGAAGATGTTATATGTTGTCGTTCAGAACAACGAGATTCCAAAACTGCGTCAAATCGTCTCCGAGATTGATTCGGAAGCGTTCGTCACCGTATCGGAAATCGACTCGGTCGTCGGTAACTTTAAAGAACATTCGTATACACTTTAATCGACAGCGGCTCGCTGTCGATTTTTTTGTGTAACAAACGCATCAACAATCCGATAATAGTGGTGAGCCTCTTAGACATATACAGAAGGAGGTGCATGAGTTGTCCAATCACTCGTTGCGCCAAACAGTCCCCGCTTTGCTCGTCGGGACCTTTTTTCTCGGCCTTTTATTGATCCTCTTCACCCCTTACGCCTTGAGGGAGACGAGTTTATTCGTCTATTTCACGGCGGTCACACTCATCGCGACCGTCTTCAGTGTGACGGCCGTGTTTCAAAATCGCGGGATGCGGCGCTACATTCACGTCTTGATCAGCGCCGGCAATGTCTGTTTCATCGCCTATTTGGTCGGACACCATTTCGGCGTACCGACCGGAAGCAATCACATGCCGTTTATTCAGAACTTCTTTTATTTGATTATGTCGTTGATCGTCATCACGCAATCGATTGAAATCCGGACACTGAAACTGCGCACGTTCGACATCTTCGCCTTGTTCAGCTTCCTGTTGATCGGGGCGCTCCACCTGTTCATTTATTCGAACGATGGTGGCCGCTATGCGGCTCAATTGAACGGCTTTGAAGAACAGATGGTGTTGATTAGCCTCTACATGATGCTCGGCTTCCTGTACTTGAATCGCATCGCTTCGGTCGGCCAAACGTTCCGTGTGCTGTTACTGATCGGCATACTCGGCTTCACGACCGCCTCGATTCTAAACCAACTGTTCGTCTTCGCTGGCATCGGCCATGAGTTGGTGCATTTGCTACAAGTGAGCAGCATCTTTATCATTTCAATCAGCTATGTGTTCGATGAATCACGCGAAGATGCGCTCGTCCACGATTCCGTGTTTGACTACGTCGTCTATAGTGCGATCGTCATGCTGTTCATGCTCGCCTCGGACCGTTTGCTCGGCACATCTGTGCTCGATTCGATGACGGCGAACGCCGTGTTGTTGCTGCTCATCCGTCAGTTCGTCGTCGCCAAACAGAATGCGTTGATCAGTCACCGTTTACATACCGTCAACACCGATCTCGAAGTCGCGGTGACGACGAAGGCGCATGAACTCGAGGTCCGCGAACAACAGTATCGCTCGCTGTTCGCCTATCACGCCGAACCGATCTTCTTATTCGACCTTCATGGTGAAGTGTTGTCCGTGAACGAGTCCGGCAGCTCGGTGCTCGGCCACGATACGGAGACGCTAATCGGCTCCAACATTTTGGACGTCATCGAACAGAAAGACCGCGCCGCCTATGCGACCGTGTTGCACGATTTGACGAACGGTCGTCCCCGGACGCTCGACGTCGATGTCGTCACCGAAGACGGATCGAAACGCGTGTGGCAGTTGATGAACATTCCGATGATTATCGACGGTGAGGTTGAGGGCATTTATGCGATCGTCAAAGACATCACCCAAATGATCGTCCAACAAGAACAAATTTATTATCAAGCGAACCACGACAGTCTGACCGGGCTCCATAACCGCTACGCCCTGCAAGAACAGATTGAACGACTCATCGCGGAAGGACGTCCGTTCTCGCTCATGTTCTCCGACCTCGACGGTTTCAAAGAGATTAACGATCAGTTCGGACACCATATGGGGGACGAGTTATTGCAACATATCGGCAAACGTCTGCGAGGCGCCTTGTTGCCGAACGAGTATGCGGGACGTCTCGGCGGTGATGAATTCATCGTCGTGGCCGAACACGACGACGATGAGATGCTCGTCGAACGGTTGCGCCGCTCCGTCTATCGTCCGCCTTACTTCATGGGCGGGACGCTCGTCGAGATTCATGCCTCAATCGGAATCGTCCGTTATCCGGAGCACGGTTCGACGCTCAAGCACTTACTCTCCAACGCCGACCTGGCCATGTACAAGGCGAAGGATAAAGGACGCAACGAGACCGTGTTGTTCACGCCTGAATTACGGGCGCATAAAGAAGAACGCAAACTGTTGATGGAAGGGCTCGATACCGCCCTCGAGAAAGGCGAGATCTCGCTCTATCTTCAGCCACAAGTCGACGCCTCGACGAAAGCCATCATCGGGGCCGAGGCACTCATGCGTTGGCAACGGGACGGCGTCTTCATCCCGCCAAGCCAGTTCATCCCAATCGCAGAAGAGACGGGCCATATCCATGACCTCGGCCGCTGGATGATTCATGAGACGTTCCAATTGATGTACGCCTTCGAACAAGGCGACATCGATTTACCAAAATTATCGGTCAACCTATCCGTCCGCCAACTGTTCGATGAGCACTTGATTGAGTATTTGACGACGTTGTTCGAACGCTTCCCGATTGAGCCCGGCCGACTCAACTTCGAGTTGACCGAGACGGTCGCGGCGCATCAATCCGATCGCGTGTTGACCCGGATTCTCGAGCTGAAGGCACTCGGCATCAAACTGTCGATTGACGATTTCGGGACCGGCTACAGCTCGCTCGCCTACCTCGTCCGCTATCCGATTGATGAGTTAAAAATCCCGCGCGAGTTCACGATGCAACTCGAAGAGAACCGGGAGTATCAGACGGTCACCGCGACCATCGTCGCGATGGCCCGACAACTCGGGATGGCGCTTGTCGCCGAAGGTGTCGAGACCGAGTATCAAGAGAACTTCTTACGAAAAATCGGCTGTCATTCAATGCAAGGCTATCACTATGCGAAGCCGATGCCGCTCGATGAGTTTGTCATCTACTATATGAAGCAGACGATGTAACGCAAATGCCCCGAACCGGTAATCCGGTTCGGGGCATGTTGTTATTTCATCTCATAAATCTTCACTTCGCCCGGCTTCAAATCAACCCATAGGTCCCAATTCTCGTCGAACGAATGCTCAGCGTACGGCCATGAAGTCGGTGAGTAGACCATCTCAGCGAAACGGCTGGCGTTCCAGTTACGGCGACGCACTCCGTCGAGCGGCACCTTCCCTTGCAACGGGTGCTGCATATCCGTATTGGCGACGACGAGAAGCGTCTCGTTCGTATCCGGACGCAACCATGCGAGGCCGATGAATGGCGCATCCATATGTGTCATGGCGAGCGGTTCGAAGTGACTCGGGTTGACGAGGACGTCCAACCAGCGACGACGCACTTCGGCCACTTGATGCATCAGTTCAATCATCTCGTCTCGCTCCGGGTGATCCCAATGGAACTGGTACGCATCGAAGAAAGCGAGCTTTCCAAAGTATGGATCGGTCGGGAAGAGTTGATACGCTTCTTCCGGTCGGCAGTCGAGCCCAGTGTTCATCGGCTGCGTCTCATACAGTTCGAGTCCCGAGTTCGTCATCGGGACACCGTTCGGTACGAAACCGTTCAAGACGGTGAGCAGGCGACTCGCTTGTCGTCCCCCATCTCGTGTCGCGACACGGCGCGTATCAGCCGTCTCTCCGGCCGCAAACACCGGTAACGGTAAGAAGCGTGAGTCATATACGAACTGGTGCGTCTCATGCGTATCAAAGCGTGGCTCTTTATAGAACCCGTACCCGATAATCATGTTATAGCCGGCTTCTTTTGCCGCCCACGCCCCGATTTCAATCAATTCTTCAGCGATGAAGCTGAAGTTGGCATCGAGTGCACGTGGCTGTTGCAAAATTCGTTGCGCCAAATCGACCGGCAAAGCGTGCCCCATATCGATGCGAGCCCCATCGATCCCATATTCACGTTGATAGTGAGGAATGATGTCGGCGAGCATCGCCCATAACGGCTCGTTGATTTGATCGCCTCGGAATTGATTCGATTTAATCGAGTCGAACAAGATATACGGTGCCAAGTTCGCTTCGCTCACGTAAGGCGCCGCCGCTGTCGGATGGTCCAAGAACAGACGGAAGTACGTCACGTCCGACCAAGGCGGTTGCGGGTCGTTGATGCAATCCGAGAAGGCTGGAGCCGTCGTCAAACCGAACTCGCGCTCGATGACGGCGAGCAAGTTCTCTTCCGGATGCTCGAGCAAGTACGTTTTCACCGTCTCCCACTTGTCTGCATCGACGAGGTTCGGCGCCATCGAGAAGCGACGCAAGTGCGCCCAGACGTCTTCCGACCCATAGATCATCGGCAAGAACGCGTGCTCTGGTTTCACGTTCTCACCGATTCCTGGAACGTGCGGCGGATGATAGTAATCGAGTTCGGTCACCGGGATCCAATAAAACCATTCCGGATTTTCGAGAATGAGTCGGTTGTCGCGGGCACACGTACGCGGAATGACATCGATGACGACGCGAATCCCGACCATGTGGCATGCCTCGACGAACGCAGCGAACTCTTCTTCGACGGTCAAGCCGTCTCCGGTCAACGTCTCTTTCAACTCCTCATCGATTCCGAAAAAGTCTTGCACCGCATAAGGAGAACCAAATTCGCCTTTTTTGTTTTTATGACTGTGTTGCGAGATTGGCAATAAGAATAACGTGTCGATACCCATGTAAAGGAGATGCGGAATTAACGCGAGCGTTTTGACAAACGTTCCCGTGTCTTTCATGCCGATCGAGTTCTCCATCTCGACATAGCCCGACCCATCATGGTCCCATGACGTCGACGTCCGGACTTGCATCGAGTAGACCGAGGCCCGTTTGATCCAATCGCCGCCCGTTTGCAAATAGCCGTCCGCTTGGGCGACCGATTGATCGTATGCTCGCCCGTCGACCGCATGGGGAAGTATCGCTTTTTCAATCGTCTCGATCAAGAAATCATACGGATTGACCCGCTCGACCCCATCACGTACCGGCTCTGAAGCGAATTGCAGCCGGTTCCATAACGTCGGAATCTCGTAATGGATGTTCGTTCGTTTTTCTTTCAAGATTTGGTGCAACTTGATTAACGATGAGTTCTCTGGCATGTGTATTCTCCTTATGAATAAAATCGTTCCTTTACCATTGTAAACGATATCAAGAAACTCATTACTATATATTTATACCTTTACCCGATTTTTTCCTTTTCCAAAAAAATATTTTGCGGTGAAATCATGAAGTATTGTACGATGGTTTACAGAAGGAGGGAGGACCATGTCCCAACGAAAATGGCTGACTTTACTCATCTCGTTATCCGTCTTATCCATCCTCATCCTTGCCAGTTTCGCCTTTCAACTTCGCGACACGACGCGGCAAGTCGAATCGATTCACGGTCAACGTCTCGACTCGTATGACGCGATCGAGGATATCATGTATTTCAACATCGAACGAGCCAACGCCATCCGTGGTCTACTCGCCTATGAAGACCAGCGCTTTTTAGAATCGTATTACAGTATGTCCCAGCAAGCAGAAGAGTTGAAAACGTCCATCGCGAACGACCCGAGCACGCCGAGCTCGCTTCTCGATTTACTCCATCGCGATGGGATTTGGGAACGAGGCGCCGATCAAGTGCTCGTCCTCTATGAACGGGGCGACATCGAAGCCGCGACCGACCTCGCCGAAACGATGACCGATCAACGCCAGACAATTCTCGAAGACTTGCGCGCCTTAAAAAAGATGCAGTATGACGATATCCGTAAGCAGTTGATTGCGACGGAGAATCAAATCGATGTCCTGATGCAAGCGCTCACGTCCATCGCCATCCTCCTCAGCGCCGCCATCCTCGTCATTTTATTTTTGATTTTCAAAACACGAAAAAAGAACCGACCTCAATGAGTCGGTTCCCGGCCTCGAGCATACTCGAGGTTTTTTATTTGTTGTGAATTAATCGGGCAGCGTTCCCGATGGCGAGTAATGCGACCCCAACATCGGCAAACACAGCTTCCCACATCGAGGCGAGACCAAATACACCGAGCAAGAGGAAGAGCGCCTTCATCCCGAACGCGAAGGTGATATTTTGCCAGACGATTCGTCGTGTCCGTTTGCTCAAGTCAATCGCCGCCACCACGTCGTGCGGGGCATCGTTCATGAGAACAAGATCTGCCGCGTTGACTGCCGTATCACTGCCGACGCCCCCCATCACGAGTCCGACATCGGCCCGCGCAAGCGCCGCCGCATCATTCAAACCGTCACCAACAAACGCGACCTTACCGCCTGTTGCCAACCGCTCGACTTCTGCTACTTTTTGATGAGGGAGCAACTCGCTGTGCACTTCATCGATGCCAATCGCCGAACCGACGGCCTGTGCGACTTCATGCCGATCTCCGCTTAGCATGACCGTCCGATATCCGTACTGTTTCAACGTATGAATCGTCTGTTCCGCGTCCGCCTTCACTTCGTCTCTCAATTCGATTCGTCCGAGCCAGCGATCATTTTTCACGACATGCACGATTGTTCCCGACGACTCCTTCGGGATCGAGTAGCCCAACTTCTTCATATAGCGGGCGCTTCCGACATATATGCGGTCTTCACCGTCTAGAGCCATCAGGCCGTAACCCGGTTCTTCTTGAATCGTTGGGAACGGGATGACGGGATCGGCTTGCTCGACGATCGCCGTTGCGAGCGGATGCGTCGAAGCCATTTCGACACGGGCCGCAAGCCGGAGCAACTCCCCCGTCGTCAGTTCCCCATTCGTCGCAATGTCGGTCACTTCAAACCGTCCCGTCGTGAGTGTGCCGGTCTTATCAAAGATGACCGTCCCAACTTCGGCGAGGACGTCCAAATACTCGCCGCCTTTCACTAAAATGCCACGGCGCGAGCCAGCACCGATTCCACCGAAATAACCGAGCGGAATCGAGATCACCAGAGCACACGGACAACTGATGACGAGGAAGATCAAAGCCCGGTACACCCACTCCTCCAAATTCCCGACAAACAGCGGCGGGATGAATGCGACCGCAGCCGCTAACACCACGACGACCGGTGTATACACTTTGGCTAATCGCGTAATCATCTGTTCGGTCTTCGCCTTGTTCATGCTCGCCTGTTCAACGAGGGCAATCATCTTTTGAAGACTCGACTCTGCGGCCGGTCGTTCGACCTGAACTTCGAGCCGCCCTTCGAGGTTGATCATGCCGGCCAATACGTCTTCATCAGGCCCGATTTGGCGTGGCAACGACTCCCCTGTCAGCGAAGCCGTGTCCAGTGAGCTGTTGCCCTGTAACACACGACCATCCATCGGCACTTGCTCTCCGGCCCGCACAATGATGACGGAACCGACCGCCACGTCCTCAGGCCGCCGTTCTATTTCTCGACCGTCCAACAGGACCCGCGCGAGCGTCGGTTTCAAATTCAACAATGATTGAATCGATCGTCGGGAAGCGTGAACGGCTCTCGCTTGGAAATACTCACCGAGTTGATAAAACAGCATCACGGCGACGGCTTCGGGATACTCCGAAATCGCAATCGCGCCGACCGTCGCAATCGTCATTAAAAATTTCTCATCAAACCATTCCCGGTGCCACACATTCCGAACGGCGGCGTACAGGACGTCATAGCCCGCTAACGCATAGGCGATCCCGTACATGACGAGCGAATCTGTATAAAGACCGACGAGCAAGAATATGAACGCTATTCCAAACCGCCATAGCAAGCGATGCGACATCGGCGTTTCCGTCTCTTCTTTCACAAAATGCGCGCCTGGTTCAATCCGCCCCATCGTTGCCTCGATTGAGCGGAGCGTCGCTGTGCGATCAGTTGACTCGTTCCAGTCAATCATCATTCGACTCGTTGCAAAGTCGATTTGACAAGCGGCGACACCCTCTTCTTCACTCACGCGCTTCTCGATTTTAGCGGCACAATTCGTGCATGTAATTCCTTTAACCGGTAACACATCTCGTTGCATCATGTTCACCCCTTATATATTCAAACGTTCATTTGAATATATCGTAGCGCGATTGTCTCACAATTACAACCGTAAAAAAATCGACTGGAATCCCAGTCGACCTCATGTGTCTAATTTAGTTTCATCCTGCTCGGCGCTATGAGCCATCGCAATCTCGACGAGCAATCGGACATGGTCGTCGTCGAGCGAATAATAGACGACTTTTCCGTCCTTACGATATTTGACGAGCCCTTGCTCGAGAAGTGTCCGTAAGTGATGGGACGCCGTCGCGTTTGAATGCCCAATCACGGCCGCCACGTCACAGACGCACAGTTCCGCTTCGAGCGTAAGCACGTAGAGCACTTTAAGCCGGGTCGGATCGGCGAACGCCTTGAACAATTGACTGACTCGCGTCGCATCAAGGTCGGTCAACGCTTGTTGTAATACCGTAACGTCTTCACTCTGAATGGCGATCGTTTCGCATTGGGGTGCCTTCATCCATCTCACCTCATTTTCTATACTTTCATTCTAACAAAATCTGACTCATAAATCTGTTATATATTATTATTGACTTATCTACCACTGTTATAATACAATAAATACAACTTAACAGCTACGTTACTTAAATAAAGGAGGCAGTTACAATGAATGAATGGGCAAGCCGACTTGAATCTTCCGTCGAGTTTTATCGGAAGTTACCAGACAAGACGTGTCAAGAGTGTGGGAAACAGATGGATGAACAATGCGAGTCTTACGAAAGCACGTGCCCATCTTGTGCTGAAAAACTCCAATTGAGCGATTGAACTACCCCCACCTACGCTTCGCTTGGAGGTGGAGGATTCCTGGGTGATCCGGTCGAACGACCGGAACCTGTTCAGGCTAGCCCCGTCGTCCCGACGGTTGAGGAGGCCAGGATACGCTCGGCCTCTCGTTTGAGGTTCAGTCCTGCGTTCACATCGCGGTCGTGGTGCGTCCCACAACCCGGGCATGTCCACTCGCGCAGACCGAGATGCTTCACGTCTTTGTGTCGATGGCCGCAACTCGAACAGAGCTGACTCGAGGCGAACGTCTTCCCGACCTTGACGACGGTCTTGCCGTACCAGTCCGCCTTGTATACGAGCATGCGGAAGAATGCCGACCAACTGACATCGGAGATCGCTTTGCTGAGCTTGCGATCCTGCTGCATGTCTTTCACCTGCAGGGTCTCGATGCCGATAACGTCGTGGCTTTTGACAATCTCGGTCGACACCTTGTGCAGGAAGTCGGCACGCTTGTTCGCAATCTTCTCATGGATGCGGGCGACCTTGCGCTTCTGCTTCTGATAGTTCCTCGCCTCGGACAGCTTGACGTTCCGGTTCATGGCGATGAGCCGACGCCGCGACAGCTTGCGCTGCTCGCGGGCGAGCTTCTCCTCGAGCGAACGGAAGTACCGGTCGTTTTGGTACACCGTGCCGTCGGACAGGACGGCGAAATGCTTCAGGCCGACGTCGACGCCGACCGAGGAACCGGTCTTCGGCAGCTCGTCGATTTCCTGCTCGACGCACAAGGAAACGAAGTATTTGCCTGAGGCGTTTCGTCGGATCGTGGCGTTCAAGATTCGCCCCTCGACCGTCCTTGAGTTGGCGAAACGCACCCACTTCAACTTCGGAAGCTTGAGTTGGTTGCCGATAATCGACACCTCAGGAAGTTGAGACTTGCCTTGGATGTTCGTCTCATAGGATTGGACGGGGTTCCGCTTCGACTTGAACCGGGGCCGTTCGTTCTGTTTCTTGAAGAAGCGGTCATACGCATCGGCAAGGTGTTTGACGCTATTTTGCACAGAAGTACTATCGACTTCCTTAAGCCAATTAAGCTCTTGCTTCAACAAAGGGATTTCTTTCGAACAGGAGCCGTAGGACAAGCCTTTTCCTGTCGCCTTGTAGGTCTCTTCCCACTTCTCCAAGAAGTGGTTGAAGACGAAGCGTGAACAACCGATCGTCTTGGCGATCAGGATTTCCTGCTCCGTTGTCGGATAGATCCGGAATTTATACGCTTTATGCTTCAACATGATGTTCACCTCCTCTAGGTATTTATACCCAAAAGAGAGGTTGGCAATTCATCGCCCACTTTCACTCGGGCTTCGCCCTTAACGTTTAGAAGTGGGCGTATTCTCGCCTATTTTTGATAAAAAAACAATCCCTCGGAAACGTGTTCCGAGGGATTTGTCATGGTAGATGGTAACCGAGATAGGCCGCCAGCAGACCGAGCACATAAGTCGCAAGCAAATACATCCCGAAGCGAATCCAGTCTTTAGCGACGAATCGCATCACTTCAAGCTTGAACGTCGAGAACGTCGTGAACGAGCCGAGAAAACCGACACCGAGTCCGAGCATGAGCGACGGGCCGACACTCGATGCATACAAATAGCCGAGGAGAAACGAACCGCTCACATTGACGAACAGCGTCGCCCACGGGAACGTGGAGGCTGTCCAAGTTTTGACGAGCTGACCGATGGCAAACCGTGCCATCGCCCCGAAGAATGCCCCTACCATAATGATGAGAATCGTCATCGCGCCACCCCTTCCCGCCTGAACCGTTTGAATCGACGGCGTCCGAACCAAAATCCGAGCCATGAACTGAACAGACCGAGGACGAGGCTGAGCGTCACGTAGAGAAAGGCCATGCCGAGCGCGCCGGATTCCAGCAAGTCGATCGTCTCCACACTGAACGTCGAAAACGTCGTAAACGAGCCAATGAATCCGGTCCCGACCGCCGTCACAATACTAGGCGAGAGACGTCCGGACCGAAACAGGAAGTGTGTCAGCCAACCGAGTACAAAGCTACCCGACAAATTGATGAGCAGCGTCCCGAGTGGAAACATGCCGACCCAAAACGTCTCGATGCCCGTCCCGACCCCATAACGCGCCAAGGCACCTAGCGCTCCTGCCAAACCGACGTATACATAAAGCATCGCCATGCCTCCCTTCAAAAAAACACCTGCCGCGAGCATGTCGCGAGACAGGTGTTACGTCTGTACTCATTATACCAAGCGATGCAGCATCACGAAATAGCTGCTGGTGCGAACACGGCCGAGATGGCCTCGAACGCCTCATCGAGTTCCTCTTTCGTGATGACGAGCGGTGGTGCCAACCGGATTACCGTCTCGTGCGTCTCTTTACAGAGCAAGCCTCGTTCTTTGAGCGCTTCACAGTAAGGACGGGCCGCTTCTGTCAATTCAATCCCGATGAACAGACCGCGCCCGCGCACATCTTTAATGAGCGGGTTGTCGATTGTTTTCAAACGGTCCATGAAATACGTCCCGAGTTCAAGTGAACGCTGTGGCAACTGCTCTTCTTCTAACACTTCGAGCGACGCAATCGAGACGGCTGCCGCGAGCGGATTCCCCCCGAACGTCGAACCGTGTGATCCTGGATTGAATACGCTCAAGACGTTCTCATTAGCCGCGACACACGATACCGGGAACACGCCGCCCCCGAGCGCTTTTCCGAGAATATACATATCCGGTTCGACATCTTCCCATTCGATGGCGAACCATTTGCCTGAGCGACCGAGCCCTGATTGAATCTCATCGGCCACAAACAACACATTATGCTGCTGGCACAGTTCACTGGCACGTTTCAAATAACCAGCCGGCGGAATGATGATACCTGCCTCGCCTTGAATCGGTTCGACGATGAAGGCCGCCGTGTTTTCAGTGATGGCCGCCTCGAACGCATCGATGTCGCCGTATGGCACGACTTTGAATCCTGGCAGTAATGGCCCGAATCCACGTTGATATTCCGCCTCGGTCGACATCGATACCGCCGCCATCGTCCGGCCGTGGAAGTTGCCCGAGCAGACGATGATTTCCGCCTGACCTGGAATTTGTTTCACTTCGTACGCCCAACGACGTGACGCTTTAACAGCCGTTTCGACCGCTTCCGCGCCGGTGTTCATCGGCAACACCATCTCTTTATTTGTAAGCGCTGCCACTTTTTTGTAGAAACGACCGAGTTGATCATTGTAAAACGCGCGTGACGTCAGCGTGATTTTATCGGCTTGGTCTTTGAGCGCTTGAATGATTTTTGGGTGACAATGGCCTTGGTTGACGGCTGAATACGCACTCAACATATCCATGTAGCGATTCCCTTCTGGGTCCGTCACCCAGATCCCCTTCGCTTCCGAGATGACGATCGGAAGTGGATGATAGTTGTGCGCCCCGAATTTCTCTGTCAATTCAATCACTTCTTGTGTCTTTGACATTTGATTTCCCCCTTCTCAAAAAAGCTATCTTACCCCTTCAGTATATGATGACCGTCTTTCTTTTGACAACGACCAACTTGCCCATTCCTCGGTTTGGCAAAATAAGGTACACTGAACGTAGATTATGATTCATTTGATGTAGATTGGAGGAAACGATGTGGCTTCATTGCGTGATTTGCCAATTGACGAGTTTATCGATGCTTTATCTGTCCCATGCTGTTACATCAATCTCGATGGCAACGTCCTGCTGTGGAACGAACATGCGGAAACGCTGTTCGGATGGGAACGGGACGAAGTGCTTCACCATCCACTCCCTGTTGTCCAACACTTACAGGATGCGCTTGAATCCTGGTCACCGATGCTCCTTCAATATCCGTTCTCGACGACGGCGATGACGCCGTTCAAACATAAAAACGGTGCAGTCGTCTATGCGACGGCCTATTTGCAATCGTTCTCCATCAATGACTATACGGGTTACTTTTTAGCATTCCTGCCGAAAGGGTTCGGACCGCTCATCAGTACGGAACAGTTCAATCTGCTACATCACTTTCAAGCGATGATTGAACAATCGACGTACTATTTGGCCACCAACGCCTACGGCGAGATCACCGAACTCAATCCACTGCTCTGCGGGTTAATCGGCGCACCCAATCATCACTTCATCGGTCGTAACTGGTTCGAGCTCATCCATCCGTCATTTGAGAATCATCCGCTTGCCGAGGACGTGCTTCAAGCACTTACGACCGACCGCATTTGGAACGGTGAAATGCCCGTCCGTTCCGAACGGCATGTCCGCAACATGTGCTGGCTCAATTTGACGGTCGTTCCGATTTTGAGCGAAGAAGGCGAAGTCGTGCAGTATACCGCCTTCGGCTTCGATGTTTCAGATAAAAAACGACTCGAGCAAGAGGTCAATTATCTCGCATACCATAACGATTTGACCGGACTCTTGAACAAAAAAGGATGGCTCCGTCAATACGGGCACGTGTTGACGGATGTCGATCAAGGAGACGGCTTGGTCCATGTCGCCTTGTTCGATATCGATCGCTTCAAAATCATCAATGAATCGTTCGGTTCACGCGTCGGCAACGAGTTGCTCCTTCAAATCAAGGAGCGGGCCGTGCAGTTCATGCCGGAGACGAGCGTCATGTTCCATCCGTCGGGCGGTTTGTTCGGATTGATTTTCTTTGAAGAGTCGAAAGAAGAAGTGTTTCAGTTGCTCCGTCAACTGCAACACGAACTGCAGCGTCCGTTCCGGATTTATCATCACTCCATCATGGTGTCTATTTCCATCGGATGCGTCTTCTATCCGTCCGCCACGTCTTCATTAGAAGAACTGTACACACGCGCCGAGAGCGCCCTGTTCAAAGGCAAACGGATCGGTGTCGGGACGATTCAGTTCGTCACGAAAGATATGGACGATGCGTTCTCACGTCAAATTCATATCGAGAAAGCACTTTATCAAGCGCTCGAAGAAAAACATTTCTATTTAGAATATCAACCGAAGTATGAGTTAAAGACCGACAGGCTAATCGGGTTTGAAGCGCTCCTTCGTTGGCATCATGATGAGCTCGGGCAGATTCCACCTTCCGAGTTTATCCCACTCGCTGAGGAAATGGCGCTCATCGTCCCAATCAACAACTGGGTCATTCTTGAGGCGGCCAAACAGTTGAAAGCCTGGCAACAACTCGTTGACCGCCCGTTATCGATGGCGGTCAATATTTCGCCGAACCAATTCCGCAGCGACAGCTTCATCAATACATTGCGCAATATCAAACAACAGCTCAATTTGAACCCGTCCGACATCATCCTCGAGATTACCGAGAGTCTCGTCATGCAACAGACGGACGAAATCATCGCCCGGATGGATCAAATCAAACGTCTCGATTATCGCTTATCCATCGACGACTTCGGGACCGGATTCTCGTCCCTTCAATACCTGAAGTCGTTCCCGGTCGACGAGCTGAAAATCGATAAAGTCTTCCTCGATGATTGGTTGACGTCGAAGTCACACTTGCTCGATGTCATCGTCCACCTCGGCAAGAGCCTGAACCTTCACGTCGTGGCCGAAGGTGTCGAACACCAGGAGATGCTCGATCACTTGAAACAAACCGCTTGCGACTCGTTCCAAGGGTTTTTGTACGCCAAGCCGTTGCCTCCAATCGAAGTCGTTCGTTTATTGACGGACAATCATTAAAAAGCCATCGCGCGTCTCACGACGCGCGATGACTTTTTATTATAGGCTGATTGTCGCCGTCCATAATCCATAGACGCCGTACGTAGCTGCCAAGAGGATGACGAATGCAATCATATATTGCAGGCGGCTGAGATACGGCCGGCCCTGTTCACGCTCGGCTTGCATGAAGACGAATACGCCAGGCGCGTAAAGAATCATGGCGATAAGCATGTACTCGACTCCTGACGCATACAGGAGCCAGGCCGCATATACGGTCGCAATGCCTGACATGACGAGCATCGAACGTGTCCCGGTCCGCCGTGCCTCTTTCCAACCGAACAAGGCGGAAAACAAGTATGGGACGAGCGCCGCTATCCCTGCGATGCTCGACAGCACCAAGTACGTCTGTTCCGAGAACAGCGCGATGAGGGTGACGAGTTGCGTAAAGACTTGCGTGATGAACAACGCGCTCACCGGCGTCTCATTTCGATTGAGCCGATTGAACAATTTCGGGAACACCCCATCGCGACTTGCTACATAAGAGATTTCCGTCGCGAGAATCGTCCATCCGAGCAGCGCACCCGAGAGCGAGACGAGGAGTCCGATGTTGATGATTGTCGCTCCGACCGGCCCGACGACGGCCTCGAGCACGTACGCCATCGATGGTTCCGAGAGCGTCGCGAGTTGTTCTTGTGTCATGACCCCGAACGATAAAATCGAGATCATCATGTAAATGACGAGCGTTCCGACTAGTCCGATCACCGTCGCACGCCCGACGTCTCGTTTATGTCGGGCGCGTGATGACAAGACGACTGCCCCTTCGATCCCGACGAACGCCCAAAGCGTCACGAGCATCGTCGACTTCACTTGCGGGAACACTTGTGACCAGCTGAACCCAGATTGACCCCAGAAGTCGATTTGGAACGTGTCGATTCGAAACGCAAACAAGATGAGGACAATAAATAAAAAGATGGGGACGAGCTTCGCGATCGTCGTGACGAGATTCAAGAGTGCGGCTTCCCTCATCCCGCGCGAGATAATCCAAAACAGCCCCCAAATGACGACCGCGCTCATGAGCAAGCGAAACGTCCGGTGCTCGGCCGAAAAAATCGGGAAGAAATAGCTGAGCGTACTGAAGATTAATGTGATGTTGGCGACCGTTCCGATCCACGCCGACATCCAGTAGCCCCACCCGCTATTGAATCCGACAAACTTGCCGAACCCTTCTTTCGCATAGGCGTATATGCCGCCCTCGAGTTCAGGACGCGTATTGGCTAGAAATTGAAACACGAACGCGAGCATGACCATCCCGATGCCGGTGATTGTCCAACCGATTAACACCGATCCGACCCCGGCACCTTGCGCCATCGCTCCCGGTAAATTAAATGCGCCTCCGCCAATCATGGTTCCGACGACCATGGCAGCGAGCCCAAAAAAGCCGATTCCGGCTGACTGTGACTTCATTCAAAAACCCTCCAAAGCAAGTTGACGTCTGACGAATAACTATTCATAAATAATGTATAATCATTCGACGATTTCCTTATTCTACTGAAACCAAAGGCGTTTAGATAGGTATTTCACTAATGTTTATATTTTCGAATAATTTAAAAAATTTTATTGCCTATTCATCTTGTTTATAGTTTAATTGCAATATATTCGAAACAATCAGAATTTTCGGGAGGTAACACAATGCGCAACAAGAAATGGTTAGCTTTATCGGGTGTCGCTTTACTTGCGACAGCAGCATGTGGTGGCGGCGAAGACGCAACGGATTCATCTGACGGCTCTTCATCAAGTGATGCGAAAAAAGAAATCACGCTCGTTTCGGCGACGGATTTGCCACAGCTTGATCCAACGCTCACAACGGACTCGACGTCAATCATCGTAACGAACAACGTCTTTGAGGGACTGTATCGTCTCGACAAGAACAACCAACCGGTACCGGGAATTGCTGAAGACGTAGAAATTTCAGAAGACGGACTTACATATACCTTCAAATTGCGTGACGCGAACTGGTCAGACGGTTCACCGGTCACTGCTGAAGATTTCGTCTACTCATGGAAACGCGCCCTCAACCCTGAGACAGGTGCCGAGTATGCGTATATTCTCCAAGATTTGAAAAACGCCAACAAGATCCTTGCAGGCGAAGAAGAGCTGGATACACTCGGTGCGAAAGCGCTCGATGAGAAGACGCTCGAAGTTCAATTGGAGGCACCAGCCCCTTACTTCCTCGGGTTGACAGGATTCCCGACGTACATGCCACAAAAGCAAGAGTTCGTCGAAGAGCAAGGCGAGTCGTTCGCTTCTGCCGTCGATAAGACGCTCTACAACGGACCTTACGTATTGGACAGCTGGCAAGACAATGAAGGCTGGGTCTATAAAAAGAACCCGGACTACTGGGATGCGGAAAATGTCAAGATGGAGACGATCAACGTCAAGGTCGTCAAAGAAGTCGCGACAGGAGTCAACTTGTTCGAATCGGGCGAAGTCGATTACACGCTCTTGTCATCTGAATTCGTGCCACAGTTCCAGGACAGTGATGAATTCAAGACACGTGCCGACGCACGTATCAACTTCCTTCGTTTCAACCAGAAGAACGAATCGCTCCAAAACGTCAACATTCGTGAGGCACTCGCAAAAGGCTTCGATAAGCAAAGCGTCACGGACGTCATCTTGACGGACGGTTCACAGCCGGCGAACTATATCGTCGCGAAAGACTTCACGTTCACAGAAGACGGCGCTGACTTCCGCGAGAAGTATCCGGACCTTCAAAGCTATAACGTCGACGAGGCGAAAGCTGCATGGGAGAAAGGTCTTGCCGAACTCGGTGTCGAGACAATCGAGCTCGAGTTCCTCTCACGTGACGAAGAAGCGTTCAAGAAAGTCAACGAGTACATCAAAGGTGAGCTCGAGAAGAACCTTCCAGGTCTCACACTTAACATTAAGCAACAGCCGTTCAAAAACTTCCTTGAGCTTGAAGGCGCTGGCGACTATGACGTCTCCGCTGCCGGTTGGGGCCCTGACTATCAAGATCCGATGACGTACCTCGACATGTGGGTCACAGACGGTCCGTTCAACCGGATGGCTTACTCGAACGACGAGTATGACAAGTTGATTCAAGGCGCGAAACAAGAAGCCGATCAAATGAAACGTTGGGAAGCGATGCAAGAAGCAGAACGCATCTTGCTCGAAGATGATTTCGCGATTGCACCGATTTACCAAAAAGGTGAAGCTTACCTTGAGCGTTCAAACATCGAAAACATGTACCGCCACCCGTTCGGAGCTGACGCTAGCTTCAAGTGGTTGGACGTCAACTAATCCACACCCCCTGCCGCAAGAAGCGGCAGGGGTTATTTATTGCAGACCGTGCTCTATGACGCAAAAAAGGGACGTCCCACAAAGTTGTGGCACGTCCCTTTTTGATGATGATTACGCTTCGCGTTCAGCCCGCATATCGGCTGGTACGCGTCCGCGTTTCGAGATGATTTGCGCGATGACGAGCAAGACGACGAATGTCGCAAGTGCCGCGAAGAATCCGACCCACATCGAGCCTGTGATTCCGAGCACCAAATATCCGACCGCCGACACGCCAGCTGCGATTAACGCGTATGGCAACTGTGTCAACACGTGGTCGATATGGTGCGATCCGGCACCCGTCGAACTGAGAATCGTCGTATCCGAAATTGGTGAACAGTGGTCTCCGAACACTGCTCCGGCGAGAACCGCGGCGAGTGTCGGGAGCAAAAGTTCCGGCTCGACTGCCATAATCAAATCGGCACCGATTGGAAGCATGAGACCGAATGTCCCCCAGCTCGTTCCTGTCGAGAACGCCATCAGACCGGCGATCACGAACAAGAGGAACGGCAAGTAAGACGGTGAAATCGAATCTGTGACGAAACTTGCCAAGTAGTCGCCTGTCTTCATGTCACCGATGACGGCGATAATCGTCCAAGCAAACAACAAGATGAGTACAGCTGGCCACATGGCGCGAATTCCAGCCCATGTCGCTTGTCCATAGTCTTTCGCCGGAATCTTGCGACCAATCAGTAACAAGAGTGCGACAATCAAACTGACGACCGCCCCGGTCACAAGGGAACGGGTCACGTCCGTCGATTCGAACGCACCGATTAATGAGAAGCTTTGACCGTCAGCCGCAAGCGCCTGACCACCCGTGTAGAGCATGGCCGACACCGTCGCGATAATCAAAGCGATGATTGGTACGATCAAGTCACGTACTTTTCCACCTTCATGTTCATGTAAATCTTCACTCATACCCATCGGCGCACCTTTCGAAGCGTCGTAGAGTTCCCCTTGAAGGGCACGAAGTTCATGTGTACGCATCGGTCCGATGGCAAGCCCCGTGTAAGCAACGTAGGCCGTCAACAGAAGCGCGAATACCGCGTAGAAGTTCATCGGGATGATTTGGATGAACGCCGAGAACGATGAGTAGCTATCAATCGAATACTTCGCTAGAATACCTGCGAAGATGGCGATGATGTACGCCCCCCAGCTCGAGAGCGGGCTGATGACACAGACCGGTGCGGCTGTCGAATCAATCATGTAGGCGAGTTTCGCACGTGATACTTTCTTCCGATCCGTAAGCGGTCGGCTGATATTACCGACGGCCAAACTGTTGAAGTAATCATCGATGAAAATTAAAATCCCAAGTCCGAACGAGACAAGGCGAGCGCCACGGGCCGTCTTGACGTTTGAAGCGGCCCACTCTCCGAATGCACGGGCACCGCCCGATGTTTGAATGATCGATGACAAAATTCCGAGCAAGAGCAAGAACGCGATTAAGAGCACGTTCCATTCGTTAATGGCCCCGTCTGCCCAGAATAAGGCGATGACGTTCGACCATAAGTATTGAATCGATTCGAGCGGGTTAAAATTGTGAAGCAGTAAGACCCCTGCAACAATCCCGACACCGAGTGACGGAATAACCTTCCGTGTTGTGATAGCCATGATGATGGCCAATAAAGCCGGTACGAGTGACAGTACCGATGTTGAATAATCTACCATGTGATTTCCTCCTCTTTTGTTAGAGATGAGGCCCCCCTATGCTTAAAAAAACGCAAAGCGAGGGCATCGGCAACAAAGCCGACACCCTCGCTGGATGTTCCGTCTTTCTTAGCCGACTTGGAGCGCTCCATACGTAAATATGTATGGCAGTCTGACGGGTATTTCCCGTCAGCCCAGCACAAAGCCAGAGACATGACTTTACACTTCGGCGATCTTGCCTTTCTGTAGTCTTCACCGTTGTCATCCTCGGACTACTTACTCATCAGCATCGCACCTCTACCTCATCGATAGCACGAATATTCATTTAAAGTTACGTCTAAATTATCATAGGTCATAGTGACTAATCAATAGTTTTTTTCATCTCGGATGATTTGTTTCAAAACCGCGAGTGCAACTTGGTCGTCTGACTCGACCGCTTTAAAGAAATCACTAAAGAAATGATATAAGACAAAACGCTCGGCGTGTGACGTCGTATGTTCTTTAATCGTTAAGAAAATCAAGTGACGCAACCGCCGTTTCGTTCGCGTCTCGTCGGGCAATTCTTGACATCGATCTTGGAAGGTACGATATACAGAATTGATCAAATCCCCATGTTCATCATACGACCGGTTGTAAGCAACTTGTTCCATCTGTGATATCCCCCCTTTCCATATTTACCGATGAAACTTGTCGTAACTATATCAACTTAAGCCGATTCATTCAATCGTTTCGGGTCGTTCTTAACAAAAATCATACGTTAGACTGACTTACGATTCGATGAATGAGAACGTCGTCACATCGAATAGTCCCATATCGGTCAACTTCAAATCCGGGATGACCGGGAGCGCGAGGAACGACATCGTCAAATACGGGTTGAAGTGGCGATGGGCCCCAACGACATCGAGCGCATCGTTCAACTGTTCGAGTACGTCCGCCACTTCCGCATACGGACGTTTCGTCATGAGTCCGCCGATTTCAAGCGGCAAGACGGCCAACACTTCGCCTTCTGACACTGCGACGACGCCGCCACCGACTTTCTCAAGCGTCTCGGCCGCGAGCAACATGTCGTCCGGGCTCACCCCGGCGATGACGAGGTTATGGCTGTCGTGGGCGACCGTTGCCGCGAGCGCCCCTCGTTTCAAACCGAAACCGGTCACCGGTGCGAGCGCCATATGCCCCGTCCCGTGGTGACGTTCGATGACGGCAAGCGTGGCGATATCTTGCGCGAGGTCGGCACCCGAAGCATCCGGTTCAAAGACGAGCCGCTCCCGTTTCGTCAAGAGACTGTTCGGCAGCACTTGAATCACATCGACCGCTTCTTCCTTCACGGCCAAGCGGAACGACTCCGTCGTCAAGTCCGGCAGTTTCAGCTCGCCTCGCATCGGTTTCGGCACTTCAATCCCGGCAGCCTCGAATGTGGCCTTGCCCTCTTTTGCGACGACTTCCCCATTTACATACACGGTTTCGATTGTCACCGATTCGACGTCTGACAAGATCACAAAGTTCGCGCGTTTACCTGGGGCAATCGCACCGACGTCCTTCAGGCCATACGCCTCGGCTGCATGGAGACTCGCAACCGCGTACGCCGTTTCAGGCTTGACCCCTTGTTTGATGGCCATCCGGATATTGTAATCAATCCCACCCTCGGCGACGAGATCGTCCAAGTGTTTATCGTCCGTACAGAACAAGAAGCGATGGGCGTTGCTTTCGGTGATCGCCAAGCTGACCTTCTCGACGTTCCGCGCGACCGACCCTTCCCGAATTTGAACGTAAAATCCGCGGCGTACCCGTTCAAGCGCCTCTTCAGCCGTCGTGCATTCATGATCGGTCATGATGCCGGCCGTGCGATACACATTCAACTGATCCGGACCGAGACCCGAGGCATGGCCGTCGACGACTTTTCCGGCGAGTTCCGCCTGGGCAATCTTTTGAAGCATATCCGGGCTCCCCGACTCGACGGACGGATAGTCCATCACTTCACCGAGACCGTGCACCCCCGGATCTCCTAAGAATGGTGCCAAGTCCTCCGCGTATAGCTTCGCCCCTGCGTGCTCGAACGGCGTCGCCGGCACACAGCTCGGGAGCATCATCCGCACGTCGAGCGGCAACCCCTCGGCATCCGCCAACATGTACTCGATGCCGAGCGCCCCGTTGACGTTCGCAATCTCGTGCGGATCGGCGATGACCGTCGTCACGCCGAGCGGCAAGACCGCTTTGGCGAACTCGTGAGGCGGAACCATCGATGACTCGATATGGACGTGGGAATCGATAAACGATGGTGCCAGCGTCCAGGACGGGTCGTGGTATTCCGTCTCCCCTTCGTAGCCGTCCCCGATGGCCACGATATATCCCGCATCGATGGCGACATCGGTGCGAATCGTCTCGCGACTATAGACGTCGATGACCGCCACATCTTTAAAGACGACCGCCGCTTTCTTTTTCTTCGCCGCGATGTCGATCAAATGTTGTTTCTCCATCTGTGTGTCTCCTTTTTTCTACGTATTTTTACTATCTTAACAAGAATAATCTTTCAGGCGCAATTTCTTTTTCAACTTATGCGACAATGAAAGCATATCGGTTTGAAAGGGGTTACACATATGCAGTACAAATTAGGAGAACTTATTCCCCGTGTCGATGAGACGGTATTCATCGCGCCCGGGGCCCATGTCATCGGTGATGTCACGATCGGTGCCCATTCCGGCGTCTGGTTCAATACGGTCATTCGGGGAGACGAGGGACCGATTCGCATCGGCTCTTACGTGAACATCCAAGACGGATCGATGGTGCACCAATATGAAGGCTCGCCGACGGTCATCCATGACCGCGTCTCTATCGGACATATGGCGATGATTCATGGCTGTGAAATCGAGGAAGGCTGTCTCATCGGCATGCATGCGACCGTGCTCGATGGCGCCAAAATCGGGAAGGGCTCGTTCATCGCCGCCGGTGCGCTCGTCACACCGAACATGCAAATCCCCGAAGGTGTCATGGTCATGGGTGTTCCGGCCAAAGTCGTCCGTCCGCTCAACGACGAGGATCGCTTCATCATGGAACGTACCGTCAATAAATATGCGAAGCGGGCCGAACAGTATAAACAGACGTGTGAACCACTGACATCCACACAAAGTTTGTGAAAGCGTTTACAAGATTCATAAAATGTTAACGATTCCCCCGATTTTTCTTTATGTTTCCTTTGTATACTGAGGATGTAGTCAAGCCGACGTGTCGAAAGGGGCCAATTGTATGTATCCAAACCATGCCGAACTAATGTTAGACTTGTACGCCTCATCCGTGAACCCAAGCCATTGCCTGCATATCGAGGATTCGTTCGATGATTCATTGCAAGGCACACATCGCGAGGTTTGGGAACGACTGCAATTGGATAATAATATAGAGAAAGAAATTAAAACTGAGGGAACGTGAACACAATGATTCCAACGAATGTCATTCAAGACTGGCTTGCAGGCAAGCTAAAAAAATAAACTGAGCGCTCATGCGAACAGCTCAGTCTCATTGACCTATAAATATAGGCCCGATCGTAGTCACCTACGCCCGGGCCTTTTTGTTTACTCAAAAATCGTGAGGCAGCTGTCAATCGACTGACGACGTTTGGTCGGTGGCACGTCCTCGAACCGTCCGAGTTGGAGCAATCCGACGAACGTCTCCCCTTCGGCCCCAATCATGTCCTGTAGACGCGCATCCTCAAAGATGCCCCCGGTCCGCCAGACGAGACCGATGTCTCGCTCGCTACACAGTAAATGGAAGTTTTGAATGAATGTCGCTGTCGCGAGCAATGCATCCTTCTTGTCTTTCTCCGTCTCGAACGCCTTCGTCGTCACATAGACGCAAGCGGCCGCGTTCCGGATTCGCCCAGCAATCTTTTCCCGTTTCGACTCCGGTCCATCGGCGAAAGCCGGCTCGAGCGCCGATAGCAAAACATCTTTTCCGTCCCCGTTGAACAAGTAAATGTTCCATGGTTCGATCTTATTGTGAAACGGCGCTTGGTGGGCCGAGGTGAGTAATGTATATAGTTCTGACGTGTCGAGCGCGCCTTCCGTGAACATACGAATCGTCCGCCGCGATTCAATCAACTGTTGTCCTGCTGTCTTTTCCATTGAAGTCACTTCCCCCTCTATTTTCTCTTTCATCATAATTGAAAACGTTTCTCATTTGAAGAAGAACGACTTCCACAAAAAAACGCATCCCTGATTCAGGAATGCGCTCCTTGTATTATGTCGATTGCCCGACAATCTCACAGGCGACCAAATCTTCGAGCGTCTGTCTGCGGACGACGAGACGGTGCGCCCCGTCTTTCACGAAGACGACGGCTGGACGGAGCATCTGGTTATAGTTGCTCGCCATCGAGAAATTATAGGCTCCTGTCGCTTTGACGAGCAAGAGATCCCCGGCTTCGACCGGCGGGATGAGCGAACGGTTCGAGATGATATCTCCCGACTCACAGCACGCCCCGACGATTTTTGCCTCGAGCGTCTTCGGTTCATCCATCCGTGTCGCCGCGATGACGTCATACTCGGCGTCATAGAGGGCCGGACGAATGTTATCCGTCATGCCGCCATCGACCGAGACATACGTGCGGACACCGCTCACTTCTTTCACCGTCCCGACTTCATACAGCGTCGCACCGGCGTTGGCAACGAGCCAACGGCCCGGTTCGATGCCGATTTTCGGGAGCGGGAGACCGAAGCGGTTCACTTCGGCGACGAGCGTATCCGTCACTTGCGTCATCGTGTCGGCGAAGTCGAGCGGGTCGTCCGATTCGAGATAAGCGACACCGAAGCCGCCGCCGATATTCAAGACGTCGGCCGTATAGCCTGTCTCCTGGCGAATCGTCTCGATGAAGTTGACCATCGTCTTGACCGTGTTGATGAACAGCGTCGGCTCTTGAATCTGCGAACCGACATGACAGTGAATCCCCGTCAAGTTCAACCGCTCCGTTTGTAGCGTCGCCCGGACCGCGTCGAGATAAGTGTCGTCATGGGTCGGGAAACCGAACTTCGTGTCGACCCCACCCGTCTGAATCGCCTCATGGGCGCCTCCGACGACTTGTGGGACGATGCGGAGCAAGACATCGACGTCTACCCCTTGTTCCACGGCAAGACCTGATAACAGGCCGATTTCGCGCATGTTATCGATGGTGAAATGGGTGATGCCATTCTCGAGGGCGAACGTGATGTCTTGAATCGTCTTGTTCGACCCGTGGACGTGAATACGGTCGGCCGGAACGCCGGCGTGCAAGGCGACGAACATCTCGCCGCGCGAGACGACGTCGATGCTTAGGCCCGCTGCCATCACTTTATCGTAGACGGCCGCAATCGACATCGCTTTCGATGCGTACAGTGCGTACGTGTTCGGATACTTGTCGAGGAAAGCGTTCCGGACGAGGCCGAGGCGACGTTCGAGTTCCGGCTCGCTCATGATATAGAGCGGCGTCCCGTACGTCGCTTGAAGTTCACGGACGGACACGCCTTCGATCATACAAACTGATTGGTTGGTGGTGTACATACATTGCCTCCTTCAAAGCGATGCGGGACACGCCATGAGCGTGCGCATAATTGTTCTGAGTTGTTGGCGTGCCCGGTGCGGGTCACGTCATCGATTTTTGTAAGATGGCCATACAGCTCCACACGATTTCCGACTTGTACGGTGTCATCGACGCGTAAAAAACTGTGGCTCATGAAGATATTGCTGATGAACGGATAGGCCCGTCCTTCGATGTGGGCCGGTAAGAAGCGGCGGGCCCGCATGAGTCCGTCGCCATAGCCGACCGCGAGCACGGCGATGCGTTCCTTCGTCTCGGCCGTGTAGCCCGTGCCGTAACCGACGTGGGCACCCGCTTCAATGTCGTGCACGGCGACGACTTCTGTCTCCCAGCGAAACGCCGGGACGAGCCAATCGACCGGTTCGACCGAAGAGTAGCCGTACAGAAAGATGCCGACACGTGCGTGCGTGCAATGCCCGAGACGCGGATCCGTTTGAAGCGTCGCCGCACTGTTGGCCGCATGCACGATCTCGAACGTGTGCCGTTCCATGAGACGATTCGACCAGTCGGCGAACCGTTGCACGTGCACACTATGCTCGATTTCAGCGTTATCCGCGTCCGCGAGTGGGAAGTGTGTACATAACCCGACAAGGTCGAGCCCTTCGTCTTGGCAAAAAGCGACGATGGCCAACGCTTCCTGGAACGTCTTCGCACCGAAACGGTTCATGCCGACGTCGAGCTTCAAATGAAGCCGGACCCCGTCGAGCTGGTCCCGTTGCGAGACGAGCCAATCGTAAGAACCGATGGCGACGTCAAGTTGGTCCCGATGGACGGCTGTCCACTCGTAGACCGGGTTCATGACAAGGACGCGCGCTTCCGGAGCTGATGCCCGGACCTCGCTCGCCTCGTCAAGCGTCGTCAACATGAAGTGACGCACCCCTTCTTCGTACAGTGTCGTCACAACTGGCTCCATCCCTAAGTTATAGGCGTTGTTTTTCACGACGGCGAACACCGGTCGGCCAAGCGCTTCAATCCGACGTTTGTTTTCGCGAATCGCATTCAAGTCAATTGTGACTCCCATACAAAAAACTCCTTTATTCTATGACTCCGGCTTTGACGAACGTGACCCAGTCGCGGTGGCCTGCGATTTGACCCGTCACTGCCTCACGGTAACGCGAGAGCATGTTCGTCGCGACCGTTTGGACGCCGCCACCAATCGAGATATTGTCGATTTCGATGACGCTCGTCACTTCAGCCGCCGTTCCTGTTAAGAAAATCTCATCTGCAACATATAGTTCATCACGTCCGATGTGGCGTTCGATGACCTCGAACCCTTCCTCACGGGCAAGTTCGATCACCGTTTGACGCGTGATGCCATCGAGCACTGAGCAATCGAGTGACGGTGTGAAAATTTTGTTTCCTTTGACGAGGAAGATGTTGGCGACGCTCGCCTCGCTGACGTTTCCGTTCATGTCGAGGGCGATCGCTTCGTCATACCCGTCGCGGACCGCTTCTCCTTTAAGGAGTTGCGAGTTCATATAGTTCGCTGCCGCTTTCGCTTGCATCGGCATCATCGTCGAAGAGACGCGACGATACGAGGCGACTTTCGCGCGGATCCCGACCGTCTTGCTGAAATATTCGCCGAGCGGCCAGCATGAGATGGCAACGTGTACTTTCGTTTCCTGCGTCGGCATGAGTGCCTGCCAAGGTGTGCCGAGGAAAACGAATGGGCGGATGTAACAAGCTTCGAAGCCGTTGCGTTCAATCAATTCGATTGTCGCTTGTTCGAGCTCATCGACCGTGTACGGCAAGTCGACGTGATAGTATGCACACGAACGAACGAGTCGCTCCAAATGTTCACGGAGTCGGAAGATGGCCGGGCCTTCCTCTGTGTGGTATGCCCGAATCCCTTCGAAGAACCCGCTGCCGTAGTGAATCGCGTGCGTCATGATGCTCGTGTTCGCATCACTCGGCTCGATCCAAGCCCCGTCTTGCCACATCCATTGTCCATACTGTTCCATTGTTCAACTCTCCCATTCATTTTTTGATATTTTCTGTCTATTATACGTTACAGGGAGCGTAAGTCATCAACAAGTTGTGTTTTTTCTGCGGTTTTTTCATCTTTTTGCTTGATGACGCGGGCTGGTGTCCCTGCCACGACGACGCCTGGCGGTACGTCTTGTGTGACGACACTACCTGCTGCGACGACGGCATTTTCACCGATGCGGACGCCTTCCAAGATGACGGCGTTTGCTCCGACCATGACACCGTCTTCGATGATGACCGGGTCTTTTGAAGGTGGCTCAAGGACACCGGCGACAACTGCGCCAGCGCCGAGGTGGACGTTTTTCCCGAGCGTCCCGCGGGCACCGATGACCGCGTTCATATCGACCATCGACCCGTCACCGATGACGGCACCGATATTGATGACGGCCCCCATCATGACGACGACGTTGTTTCCGATTTGAACGTGGTCACGAATGAACGAACCTGGTTCGATGCGGGCATTCAACTGCGTCGTATCGAGCATCGGTACGGCGCTGTTGCGACGGTCGTACTCGAGGTGCGTGTCCGTGATGACGGCAGCGTTCGCTTCTAGGAAAGCAGCCGCCCGCTCAGCCGTCGTGAGGAACAGTTTCGACTCGTCCGTTCCGAAGGCTTTCGCATCTTCAATCGTCAAACCGGCCAATTGACCGTTGACGTACAATTTGACTGGCGTTTCTTTCTTGGCATCTTTAATGTATTGCGCGATTTCATAAGCGTTTGTGAGTAACATGAGTGGCCTCCTCGTATAGGTTCGTTAAATTATATAATCCGGCTGGGCGGTCAACAATCGTTGCCGCCGCAGCGAGTGCCCCGTTCGCGAAGACGCGTTTGGACAGGGCCGTGTGTTTCAATTCGAGCATTTCGTCGTCTCCGGCAAACAGGACGGTATGTTCACCGAAAATCGTGCCCCCGCGTACCGAATGCATGCCGAGTTCATCGGCTGCACGCGCTTCGCGGCGCGGTGTCCGGTCATATACCGGTGTCACGTCGCGTTTCGCCTCGATGGCACGGGCGAGCAGTTCTGCCGTCCCGCTCGGTGCGTCGACTTTCTTACGGTGGTGCGCTTCAATCACTTCGATATCATACCCGAGCGTGAGCGGGACGAGTTGGTCGAGCAATTGTTTCAAGAGCGCGATCCCGTAAGACGTGTTGTACGACTGGAAAATCGGAATCTCCTTGGACGTTTCTTCGATTTTGGCGAGCTCGGCTTCTGAGAAACCCGTCGTCGCGATGACGAGCGGAATCTGCTTGGCTTTCCCGAAGGCGAGCACGTCGTCTAACAACGCCGGGTTCGAGAAGTCGATGACGACATCGACCTCGGCCTCCACGTCCTGCAGCGAGACGGGGTGCTCCCCGCCGGCTGGTGAGACGATGGCTGCGACGTTCAATTTCTGTGTCCGGGCGACCTCTTCGACAATCTGTCCCATCGCGCCGTATCCGTGGATGAGTAAGTTCACTGTCTCACCTCATTGAACTGCTCCATTGCTGACAACAAGCGGGCCTCGGCCGTCGCGCTCATCGGGACGAGCGGGAGGCGGGGGGCGCCGAATTCGAAGCCGCGCGCATTCAATGCCGCCTTGACCGGAATCGGGTTCACTTCGGCGAACAATTCGTCGATGACCGGGAGCAGTCGGAGCTGCCAACGGCGTGCCGTCTCCAAGTCTCCGGCAAGAAGTGCTTCGGCCAAGGCGACCGTCGCACCCGGATAGACGTTCGAGAGGACCGAGACGACACCTTGGGCGCCCCAAGCCATATAAGGAAGGATTTGATCATCGTTCCCGCAATAGACCGGGAACCCTTCCGGTACGTGCGCCATCATTTGCGCCATGACCGAGATATCCCCGCTCGCTTCCTTGAGCGCCGCGATACGTGGATGATCCGCGAGTTCCCCGACCGTCGCCGGGTCAAGCGCGACGCCCGTCCGTGACGGCACGTTGTAAAGCATGAGTGGAATCGGTGATGCGTCGGCGATGGCTGTGAAATGGGCGATCAGGCCCGCTTGCGTCGATTTGTTGTAATACGGTGTGACGACCATCGCCATCTCGGCACCGAGTTCAGCGGCGCGCTTCGTCTTTTGAATGCTGAGCGCCGTGTTGTTCGACCCGGTACCCGCAATGATGACGGCACGGCCGGCCGCGACTTCAATCGCTTTGACGAGTAACGTCTCGAACTCTTCGTCCGTGATGGTCATGCCTTCACCGGTCGTTCCCCCGATGACGAGCCCGTTGATTCCTTCTGCGATTTGTTCTTCAATCAATGCTTCCCACGCTGTGAGATGTAATTGACCGTCTGCTTGAAACGGTGTAGCGAGTGCGGTTGCGACTCCTGTAAACATATGATTTCCCCCTTATTTCGTGGCAGTCTGCCCAATCATGCATTGTGCGATTTGAACGGCATTCGCGGCCGCGCCTTTACGGACGTTGTCCGCGACACACCAGAGATGGAACGTGTTCGGTTGTGACTCGTCGACACGGACACGGCCGACATACACCTCGTCCGTTCCGTTCGCGTCGAGCGGTGTCGGATAGACGAGCTCGCCCGGGTTGTCCATGAGGACGATGCCTGGCGCGTCGGCAAGCACGGCTTTCACTTCAGCGAGCGTCGCCTCGCGGTCGAGCGTGACCGTGATCGAGACGGCGTGGCTGTTGCGGACCGGGACACGGACACATGTCGCCGTGACACCGAGGTTCGGTGCGTTTAAAATCTTGCGTGTCTCTTCGATCATCTTCTGTTCTTCTTTCGTATAACCGTTCTCTAAGAACACATCGATGTGTGGTAAGACGTTATCGAAAATCGGATACGGATAGTTCTTCGGCTCTTCACCACGCGCACCGCGTTCCAAGTCTTCAATCCCTTTTTGACCCGAGCCCGACACCGCTTGATACGACGTATAGGCGACGCGTGTCAAGCCGTACACTTCCGCGAGCGGCGCGAGCGCGACGACCGATTGGATGGTCGAGCAGTTCGGGTTGGCGATGAGCGTCTTGTCCGGGCTCAGTTCGACTCGGTTCACTTCCGGTACGATGAGCGGAATGTCCGCCTGCATGCGGAATGCGCTCGAGTTGTCGATGACGATGACACCTTGCTGGCTCAAACGCGGGGCATACTGTTCACTGATGCTCCCGCCGGCCGAGAAGAGCGCGATATCAATCGGATCCGCATAAATCGCGTCCGATAGTTCTCGGATGACGACGTCCTTGCCGTTCACGCTCACGGTCTTTCCGGCTGAGCGAGCCGAGGCGTACAGCATCAATTCGTTGATTGGAAATTCATATTCGGTCAATACATCAATCATCTTTTGGCCGACGGCACCGGTCGCACCGACGACGGCTACGTTATACATGTGGCGTCCTCCTTATAACTTGAAGCGCGTCGCGATGGCCGCGACGGCTGCTTCGACGTCTTGTTCGTTAATCGTGTACGAGATGCTGATCTCGGATGTCGTGACTTGATAGAATGGAATCCCGCTCTCACGGAATGTGGCGAACAGCTCAGCGGCGACGCCTGTCGCGTCACGCATGCCAATGCCGACGACCGAGATTTTGGCGTGCTCGGTATGACGGTCGATTTTGATTTGCGGGAACGTCTCGGTCAATTCCGCGAGCGCCTCTTCGAGGAACGCCTCTTCATCGAGCGGACAAGTGAACGACAAGAACACTTCTCCATCGAACGCCGTCTGACTGATCATATCGATGTTGACATGACGCTGTGACAACTTCTCGAAAATGTCGGCGACGCCTGCCACCGAGTGTGGAATATGTTTGATTGAGACGCTGAGCACGTTCTTCACGACGCTCACGCTCGTCACCGCTTTTTGTTCCATCGCCTGTGTCATATCCATGATCCATGTTCCTCCTTCGCTCGCAAGCGTCTTTCCTACAAAGATGTTCACATCAAATTTTTTCGCGAGTTCGACGCTGCGCATCTCCATCACTTTCGACCCGAGCGCGCTCATCTCCATCATCTCGTCGTATGAGACGGTATCCAACCGGCGTGCTTCTTTATGGATGCGCGGGTCAGCCGTATAGACGCCGGCGACGTCCGTGTAAATCTCACAGCGTTTGCTGAGGACGGCGGCCAAGGCGACGGCGGTCGTATCCGATCCGCCTCGTCCGAGCGTCGTCACATCACCGAACTCGTTGACGCCTTGGAAGCCTGCGACGATGACGACGTCATACGTCCGAAGCTTCTCTTCGAGCACTTCTTTGCGAATCGCCTTGATTTTACTTTTCGTATGAATGCCCATCGTGTCGATCCCGGCTTGTTGGCCGGTGAGCGAGATGGCGGCGACGCCTCGTGAATTCAAGGCGATACTGAGTAAACTGATCGTCTGTTCCTCACCGACCGCGAGCAAGCGGTCGAGTTCACGAATCATCGGGCGTTCCGTGATTTGTTTGGCGAGTGACAAGAGTGAGTCAGTCGTTTTCCCCATCGCGGAGACGACGACGACAAGCTTTTCTCCGGTCGCGACGCGAGTCTGTAAATATTCGGAAATGGCCTGGAGTTGTTCAATTGTGGCAACGGAGCTACCTCCAAATTTCAATACGGTTGTCATCAGGTTCCCCACTTTCATGATGTCCACCAACAGAAAAAGCGGCAGACCGGTAGGAAGCACTCTCCCTACGGTCTGCCGCTTGTACGCGCAGTTGAAAAACGATTAAAGAATCGTTCCGTAGATAGCGCTCCATGGCATTTCATCCATGGCAGTGTAGGCGTTATTCACGACTACCCCAGCCTTCGTTCGTACGCATGCGAACGTCGACTTCGGCGAAATTCCCCTTTCGGCTCGATCCGGAATGCGTCCGTGTCGATCAAGCGTACTCATGTCATTCGCAACCTCTATCTGTCAGTTGTTAGTTTTAGTTATAACAAATGCATCCTGGCTTGCCAACCTTTTTTTAGAAAAAAGGAAAATTTCTAAAAACAATCACCACGTCTTCTTCATCATTCGATGCGGGATGTCCGCGTCTAAAAATTCGTCCCCGTACGCCTCGTATCCAAGACGTTCATAGAACGGAAGCGCCGTCAGTTGGGCACCTAGTTTGAGCTCGCGCAACGCGCTTGCCCGGGCGACGGACTCGATGGCGAACATGATTTCCTTCGCATAGCCGTTGCCTCGTGCCGTCGCAAGCGTGGCAACCCGTTCCACTTTCCCGACCCCGTCGCCAATCGGACGGAGGCGCGCCGTCGTTACCGGCTCCCCTTCCACTGTCCCAACGAAATGCGTGCAGGCTGGGTCGAGATCGTCATACTCGAGTTCGGGGGCGATGCCTTGTTCGTGAATAAATACCGTCGCCCGCACAAACCGTGCCTGTTCAATCAATTCTGCTTGCTTGCCGTGTTCAACCTTCAACATGAGACCATTCCTTCCTGAAGCCGTTTCACGATTTCTGCCGTTGCGCGTTCCAACTCGCTGACCGATTCAAAACGGGCTTGGGCTTGTTTGTGACTGCCGCCGCCGCGACCGATGCCAAGGTCGTCGAGCGTCCGTTTTAAGAATTTGCCGATGGCGATGTCATGCGTCCCATCGTGCATGAGCCAGATTTTTTGACCCGTATGGTTGGCGCCGACAGCGATGCGGCCCGTCGCGGCGATGCGTTCGACAATCATCGTCGTCAACGTTTCCGCTTCCGTCTTGCCGATATGGGTGATGACGTAATTGTCTTCTTGCAAGAAGGCAGCGACTTTCGCTTTCGCGACGCGGGCCTCGAGCGCTTTGACTTCTTTCTCTCGTTCGAGGCGAAGATTTCGTTCCTCGAGGACGCGAGCGGCGACCGTCTCGTTCGTCGTCGATAACGTTTGGTGAATCGTTCGCAACGCTGTCCGGGACGAATGGATGGCGGACAAGGCCCGGTGTCCGGCGACATACGTCAACCGGACGTTCCCGCGTACTTTCTTCATCGACGTCACGTGGACGATCCCGAGTTGGCCGGTCGTCTCGACATGTGTCCCGCCACACGCGTTGTAATCGAGGCCCTCGATGTCGACGATTCGAATCATCCCGGCACGGTCAGTCGGTTTGCGCAACCGAGCGACCTCGACCTCTTCAGACGCGAGTTCGTAAGTGGAGACACGACGGTTTTCAAAGACGATGCGTTGCACATCTCGTTCTAACGTCTCGATTTGAGTCCAATCAAACGTCTCGATTCCGATTTCAAGCGACGACTCCTCTCGTCCGATGCCGAAGCTGAGCGTTTGAATACCGTATTCGTCTTCCAATAACGCCGTCAACACATGCTGAGCCGTATGTTGAATCGAGTGGTCGCGACGGACGGCTTCATCGACGATTCCGGTCACGGTCGTCCCAGGCTCGAGCCCTTGTTCGACTAAATGCCAGACGACCTCCTCGACCCGCTGCACATCGAGAACAGGTTGTCCTTCGAGTGTGCCGACGTCCGGAGGTTGGCCCCCGCCTTCCGCATAAAATAAGGTGGATGCGAGCACGACCCACGTCCCGCGCGCATCCGTGCGCACGTCGGTCACCGTCGTTTCAAATTGCCATGGTTTCATCTTGATCGCCGCCTTTTCTGTAGGATATGTTCAGACAACTAGTCTAATTTGGTCTATAATAAGAAACACTTACTTTAGCAGTCAGGAGCGATATGCATGTTACAGATTGATAAACAATCACCGCTACCTATTTATTATCAAATCGAAGCCTATTTAAAGCAACAAATAGATGCCGGCGCTCTTCAACCGGGCGAATCGATTCCATCCGAACGGGAGTTTTCAGAGCGCTATAACGTCAGCCGAATGACGGTGCGCCAGGCCATCACGAACTTGGTCAACGCCGGTTATTTGAGCCGCCAAAAAGGCCGAGGCACGTTCGTCGCCAACAAGAAAATTACGATGGCCTTGTCCGGACTGACGAGTTTCTCGGAAGAGATCAAACATCGGGGCATGCGTCCGTTCAGCCGCCTGTTGTCATTCCAGACGATTTCAGCCCCGGCCAAAATTGCTCAAAAACTGAGCGTCGCGCTCGACACGCCCGTCTATGAAATGCGACGGTTGCGGCTCGCCGATGAGCAAGTGCTCGCCCTCGAGACGGCGTACATCCCGGTCGCCTTACTGCCGAACTTGACCGAGACCGATGCCGTCGGTTCGATTTACGAGTTCGCCGAGCAGTCGGGCCTCCGACTTAATAACGCGACCCAAACCCTCGAGGCGCGGAGCGCGGGACCGGAGGACGCAAAGCTATTGACGATTTCCCCGAACGCCCCCGTGCTCTTGATCGACCAACGGACGTATCTCGAAAATGGGGACATGTTTGAGTATAGCCGGTCTTTGTTCCGCGGTGACGCCTATTCGTTCACCGTCGCGATGGACCGAACATAAAAAATGGTTTGCCGCGGACGGCAAACCATTTTTTATTGTGCTTCATACGTGATTCCCGCTGGGTCGTACATATACGTCTCAAGCTCGGTATCGGTCATCGGTTTGACTTCGTTCCCGGCATCGGCCTGTTGGACACGATAGCGAACTTCTTCGAGCAACGGTTCGTTCAAGAAGTAATAGAAATGACCGTCGACACCACGGGCCCCTTCACCGGTCAACTGATATTGGACCGTGTTGTTGAGGGCGCCGACGTCCTCGATTAAACGCATATAGTCGTTCGGACCGAGCGTCGTCTGCATGTTGTCACCGACCGCCTTCAACACTTTATCGTAGTTGTTGATGAGCGACGTGCCGAGTGCTTGATCAAGGACGGCGTTGATGACTTCCATCTGACGCTGTCCACGACCGATGTCGCCACGTGGGTCGTCGTAACGGTTTCGGACGTAAGCGAGTGCCTCTTCTCCCGATAACTGCTGAAGTCCTTCTTCGACTTGGACGACTTCGCGTGAAGCGTCATAACTCTTCTGTTCAGATGAGAACGGGACGTCGATTTCGACCCCGCCGACGGCATCGATAAAGTCGACGAACCCTTGGAAGTTGAGGGAGACGACGTGGTCGATGTCGATGCCGACCAAGTCCTCAATCGTATTCGTCGCCATCCGCATGCCGTTGTTCGGGTTCGATTCATCCATCGATCCGAAGTAATAGGCGTGCGTGATTTTGTCTTGATCGAGCCCCGTCTTACCGTACGGGATATTAAAGCCCGTATAGTCGATGTTGACGTATGAGTCACGCGGGATGCTGAGCATCGTCGTCTGTTTGTTCTTCTTGTTTAGAATGACGACAATCATGACGTCAGACCGGCCATACTCGCCGCGCGCTTTCTTCTGCGGGGACAAGTCTGTCCCGAGCACAAGGAAGCTCTCGGTATCCTCTTTATCAAATCGAGTCGGTTCGATAGTCGGATCATCCTCAAGTGTCACTTGAGTACTGGACAGCATGTTATGCGCTTTATAAAAAGCTGTCCCATACATGCTTGAGCCAACGATGACGGCAATCAATACAAGGGCGCTGAACAGCTTATAAAACGCAGACGGGCCTTTGCGCCGTCTACGAGCTTGGGTTCTTGAATTCATGAGTTTCTCCTTCGCGATCGAATGATATGAGCTTCACCTATTATAGAGGAAACCTCGACTTTTGTCGAAAACGTTTTGATTACAAATCCATTTCCATACAATTTCCCACAGTTAACGTGAAAAAAACCCGGAGACATGCGTCTCCAGGTCGTCAAGCTCGGATGGAAAAGAATCGTTCGGCCGCTTCACTGCCGCGCGCCTGTAACACATCGCTACAAGCCGAGGCCGCCTCGGCATCGAGCACGATAGTCACACTCGGGTGGGCCTGCAAGATGGAGGCCGGCCAGTCAATCGTCGGCACGCTCTCAATCATATGATGGACCGCTTCGGCTTTGCGCTTGCCCGTGGCGACGAGGACGATCTCACGTGCGTTCATAATCGTGTCGAGGCCCATCGTGATGGCCTGCGTCGGTACGTCTTCGATTGAATCGAAGAAACGGCGGTTCGCTTCACGCGTCGACTCGGTCAGTTCGGTCACATGCGTCTTCGCATCGAGCGCCGTGCCCGGTTCATTGAAGGCAATATGTCCGTTCTCCCCGATGCCGAGCAATTGCAGGTCGACACCAATCGAGCGGACGAGCTGTTCATAGCGAGCCGCTTCCGCTTCCGGGTCGGCCGCGTCACCATGAGGCAGATGGCTCTGTTTGAACGGGATGTCATGGAACAGCTTCTCTTCCATGAAGTGATGATAGCTTTGCGGATGATTCGGTGCGAGCCCGATATACTCGTCTAGATTGACGCTCGTCACATGACTGCAGTCGAGCCGATCTCGTTTGAACATCTCATACATCCCGACCGGTGTACTGCCCGTCGCGAGTCCGAGCACGAAATCGCGCTTCCCGGCGACCCGTTCTTTGATGAGTGTATAAGCGATTTCTTCTGCATCCGTCGGTGTGTTCGCCACTAATATGTTCATTGCATGTCCTCCTTCGAATAACTGACCTGTCCTTGATGAATCGTCGTCACGACCGTCATCGCGTCATCCCAGATGACGAGATCCGCGTCGAAACCAGGCGCGATGGCCCCTTTGTTCGTCAAGCCGAACTCACGCGCTTGGTTTGACGACGTCATCTTCACCGCTTCTTGCACCGTGCATCCCGTGAACGCGATCACGTTTCGGAACGCGGCGTCCATCGTCAACACGCTGCCGGCCAAGTTCCCGGCTTCGAGTCGTGCCGCTCCGGCTTCTACGATGACCGGTTGACCCCCGAGTTCGTATCGGCCGTCCGGAAGACCTTTGGCCCGCATCGCATCCGTGATGACGACGAGACCGTCCGCCCCTTTCAGACGATAGGCAAAGTCGACCATCTCGTGCCGGCTGTGAATCCCGTCCGGAATGATTTCGACCATGACGTCTCGCTCCATGAGACAGTAGCCGACCGTTCCCGGCTCGCGATGATGAATTCCGCGCATCTGATTGTATAAGTGCGTGCCGTGTTTGACGTTCGCTTCCTTGTTCTCGGCAAACGTGGCGTTCGTGTGTCCGGTCGACCCGATCGCCTCGGTCTCACGCATCGCCTGTTCGAGCTCACGGGCCCCTGGACGTTCCGGGGCATACGTGACGAGGCGAATGTGACCGCCCGCTTCTTGTTGCCATGCGCGGAACTGATTCGCATCGGGATCGATGATGTATTCGGCCGGTTGTGCGCCTGCATTGTCGACGTTGACGAACGGCCCTTCCAGATGGATGCCGACGAGTGACGTGTCTCCTGACTCGATGACGGTTCGGGCTGACTGTAACGCCTTCGTGATGGCGGCCGGCGACTGCGTAATCGTCGTCGCAAAATAAGATGTCACGCCTTCTGCGAACATCGATTGGCTGAGGTGACGTAGTCGGTCTACGTCCGCATCCATCGTATCGACGTCATAACCGCCATGGATGTGGACGTCAATCATTCCTGGCGTCACGAGAGCGCCGCGCACGTCGAGCGCTGACTCCGTTCCTTCCTCATAATCCTCCATCGCGCCGACGTTCACAATCGTCGTGCCATCGAACCGGATATAACCTCGTTCCCACGTTTTGTCCCCCGAAACAATATGTGCATTGATGATCACCATCATCGGTCATCCACCTTTCTTCAAATAGCTTCATCGTTATCATATCAAAAACCAGTATAGTTGTATAGACCAATTATTTTAACAAGTGAACTCCATTTCCCCCATCCTTTGCCCGTCCTGATTCTCCCTCAAACAAAAAAAGGCTGACGCCGTGGCGTCAACCTATTCACAGTTTAGAGGGCTCGTTCGTGAGCGGTTGGGCCTCATACCGTTTGACGATATGGATGAGACGCATGACCAGCAACACGGCTCCGGCCGCTAAACCGGCGATCAAACCGATCCAATAGCCGTCCGGTCCGAATCCGAACTGTTCGGCGAGCGCATAGCCGAGCGGCAGGCCGATAACCCAATAGGCGATGAGCGATAAGATGAGCGTCACGTTGACGTCCTTGAACCCGCGCAAAATCCCTTGAATCGGGGCGGCAACCGCATCCGACAATTGGAAGAAGACCGCAAAAATCATGAAGTGGGCCGCGAGTTCCACGACGGCCGCATCATTCGTATAAATGGCAGCGACGCGCTCGTTCTGCCAGAACAAGAGCGCACCTGAGAACAGTGAGACGCCGAGACAGAGGGTGATCCCAATCTTGGCGTAGCGGACGGCATCCTTGAGTCGCCTTGCACCGAGCTCATAGCCGACGACGATCGTGAGGGCGCTCGACGCGGACAACGGTAGCATGTAGACAAACGAAGCGAAGTTGATGGCCGCTTGGTGGGCCGCGACGATATTGTCTCCGTATTCACTCAAGAGCAACGTCACCGCCGCAAAGATACTCACTTCTGCAAAAATGGCAAGCCCGATCGGTGTCCCGAGTTTGAGCAATTCTTTTTGTCTTGGCCAGAAGATTCGTTCCACCGAGCGCAAGAAGCGATATTCCAGGAACGGCTTCCCGTTCCGGACGAACGCGAACGCCATGAAGAAGAGCAACCAATACGTGATGGCCGAGGCGATTCCGGCCCCGACCCCGCCATACGCCGGAACGCCGAGTTTTCCAAAGATGAAGATGTAGTTTAACCCGACGTTAATGGGTAACCCTAATAGTATAAGCAGCATCGAGATTCGCGTCTTGCCGAGTGAGTCCATGAGCGTGCGTAGCACGTTGAACAAGAACATCGGCAACACACCGAATCCGAGGGCGAACAAATAGCCTTTGGCGATCCGTTTCCCTTCCTCGCTCAGTCCCATGCCGTCGACAGCCGTCGGGACGAGAAAGAAGCCGAGCACGAGCGTCGCGATGCTAAGGCCGATCGCTAAGTATACGCCTTGGTACAGCGTCCGTTGTATTTGTTGGATATTGCGGGCCCCGAGCGCCTGGGCGACAATCGGTGCGACTGCGAGCAGAATCCCGCTCAACCCCGTATACACCGGCATCCATAAACTCGACCCGACCCCGACACCCGCCAAATCGACGGCGCCGGCCCGACCCGACATGACCGTGTCAAAAAAGCTGATTAAGTAAAACGACACTTGTGTCACCAAAATCGGGAAGAAGATGGTGAAGAACAGTTTGATTTTTTCATTTAGTGAATGTGTTTGATACATGGACAACCTCATCTCATTTCAGAAAGGAAAAATTAGAATGAATCAACGGAATGCAGAAAAATTAAAATATGAGCTGTTAGAGACGTGGAACACGTTCAATCATTATATGACCGAGGCGCTGACGTTCCAAAACAGCGAAGATATCCACCAAGCCCGGGTCCGCCTGCGCAAGCTATTGACGTTCATCCAATTGTACGACACGAAGCCTTCGACGTATCGCCAATTGAAACAGCTGATGGAGGCGCTCGGAGCGGTGCGTGACGGCGACGTCCTCCTTGAGGGGCTCGCCGTCGAGACCGAGCTCGACCAAGCGTTCGCGGATCACGTGGAAGCGCAGCGTGCCAAAGACCGCACGCTCCTGAAAGCACGTGTGACCGAAAAAATGACGCCTTCGCTCGACCAGCAAGTCCGGCGCTTCATCGGCGGGCAGCTGTTTCGCGCCTTTCGCAAACAAGACGCGGCGTCTTTTCTCGATAAAGCCAAAGCCGACCGCAAGCGTCGCATCGAGACCCATCACGAAGCGACGAAACGGACCGATCGGCTCGATACGCTCCACAAAGTCAGGCTCGCCGTGAAACGGGAGCGTTATTTGAATGAGTACTTATTGAACTATGAGCCGAGCGCCTCCAAAGACCAAGTCCAAAAACTGAAGCGGCTCCAGACCGAACTCGGCGACATGAATGACCGGCATCAGCTCTTGTTGCGCTGGACCGACTTCACGCCACCCGCCGCCTTGACCGACGACTATGAACAAGTCATCCAAGCGTTGCACACCCGGCTCGACGAATCGGTCGACGCCATCAAGCTTTAACGGGACGTATAGCGTTCGACGAGCAGTTCAAGCAACTTCATCCCGGCAATCGAGTTTCCTTTTGAGTCGAGGGCGGGACCGAAAATCCCAAAGCCGACATCACTCAACCCGAGCTCATGCTTGCCGGTCGCGAGAATCGCACCCGACACCCCGCTCTTTCCAGGCAGACCGACACGGACGGCAAACTCACCCGAGGCGTCGTACATGCCGCACGTCGTCATGATCGCTTTGACGATGCGGACGACACGACGCGGAATCAACTCTTCGCCTGTGACCGGGTCTTCGCCGTTGCCGGATAGAATCCGACCGATGCGCGCCAAGTCAAAACAATCGATTTCGATGGCACACTGTTTCGTGTACACATCGATAATCTCATCGACATCACCCTCGACGATTCCGTGATGGCGCATGAAATAGAGCAAGGCCCGGTTCAAGTCGGTCGTCTCGTATTCCGAGCGGGCGACTTTTTCGTTGTACGTGACTTTCTCGACCGGGACATCGAGCAACGTCGCCAAAAATTGACGGAACTGATAGATTTTCAGCTCCGCCGTATCCCCCAAAATCATGCTCGTGACCGCAAGCGCCCCGGCGTTAATCATCGGATTGAGCGGCTTCGATGGCACCGTCTCTTCAAGTTTGGCGATCGAGTTGAACGCATCACCCGTCGGTTCCATGCCGACTTTAGAGAACACGTAATCTTCCCCGAACTCCATCAAGACGTAACAGAGCGTCAACGCCTTCGAGACGCTTTGAATCGTGAATTTATGATGGACGTCCCCCGCATGAATATAAGAACCATCAGGTAGGCAAATCGCCACGCCGAGCAAATCATCTTGTACATGCGCAAGCTCGGGAATATAGTCGGCGACTTTTCCTTGTGCTGTGTACGGACGACACTCGTCGACCAAATGCGCCAACTGCTGTTCCAATACGTTCATCCAATCACCTCATGTCCGATAGTTTTACCCGGGTCATCTTAACATATTTGCAGACGGTTAACCATCAAGTGGACCGTCTTCCTTGTCCGGCTTATACCATTCCTCGTCGGCCCACAAAACGGACGGGCTGTCCTCATCCCCTTCGAGCTTCTCGCCATGTCGATTCATCGAGACGATGAACGCGAGGATACCGACCACGACGATCGTCGACGCAATCCCGAACCAAACCATGAGTGGTCCTCCTTCCAATCGTGACGAATTTGTCTAGAACCGTGTGAGACTTATCCTATGTCTACGGCAACATTCTCGGTACCGTTAGTAGGAATACTACATAGAAATGGGTGAATGGATTGAACAAGATTGCAATCATCGGTGGAGGGATTACGGGTATGGCCGCCGCCTACTACGCGAAACAGGCGGGTGCGCACGTCACATTGTATGAAGCAAGTGACCGAATCGGCGGAAAAATCAAGACCGTCTATCGAGACGGGTTCGTCTTAGAATGCGGGCCGGACGGATATATGGCCCGGAAGCCGACCTTGACCGACCTGATTACCGAACTCGGGCTTGGCGATGACCTCGTCCGGTCGATGACCGGGACGTCGTACATTTACGTGCGGAACCAACTGCGCCAGATGCCCGTCGGTTCGGTCATGGGCATTCCGACCAAATTCTGGCCGATGGTCAAGACGGATCTGTTCACGTGGCGCGGCAAACTCCGAGCCGGTCTGGATCTCGTGCTGCCACGCGTCTATGCGGGATCCGACATCTCACTCGACACGTTCTTCCGCGCCCGGCTCGGCTCAGAAGTCGTCGAGGCGATGATCGAACCGCTCCTATCCGGAATTTACAATGGTACGCTTGACGATATGAGTATCGAGTCTACTTTCCCTCAGTTTATCACGATTGAACAGAAAACACGCAGCCTGATTCTCGGTATGAAAGCATTAACGCCACCTGTCCAAGCCGGTGTCAAACCGCGCGAGGCCGGAAAGTTTCTATCGCTCGGACAAGGGCTCGGCGTCCTCATCGAAGCACTCCGTCCGTCGATTGACCGCCTCTGTCTCGAGACACGGGTCGCGTCCGTCCGTCCCCATGAAGTCGTGCTCGAGGACGGGACGGTCGAGTCGTTTGACGGCATCGTGTTAGCGACTTCGCCAAACGCGCTCGGCCCGCTCCTCGGTCTCCCGGAAGCGGAACGGTTGTCGGCATTGAAACGCACGTCTTCCATCACCGTGCTCGCGGCGTTCGAGAAAGCAGACGTCGCGGCACTCGACGGGACGGGCTATGTCATCGCCAAAGGTGAAGGCAACGCCTTGACCGCTTGTAGCTGGATGCATAAGAAATGGCCGCATATGGCGCCCGACAACAAAGCGCTGTTACGCGTCTATATCGGCTCCGCATTCGTGCCCGACTTGTTGGCAGAGTCCGACGAGACGGTCGCTGCCTTCGCGCTCGGTGAGCTTCGGAAAATCCAACACGTCGGCACGCCCCTCTTCACGAAAGTCGAGCGGCACGTCGACACGATGCCGCAGTATGAGGTCGGCCATAAACAATACGTGCGGGCGTTCGAAGAGACGATGTCCTCCCTCGACGGCATCGAAGCTTGCGGGGCAATCTTGCACGGCGTCGGTCTCCCGGACTGCGTCGACTCGGCCAAACAGGCTGTCACCCGCATCATGGCAAGACAGGCGGTGTCCGTATGAAACGAATCGACTACAACGAGAATCCGTTCATCGTCATTTGGGAAGTGACACGTGCCTGTGCGCTGTCATGCGTCCATTGCCGGGCCGAGGCCCAGTTCCATCGATATCCGGGTGAACTTGACACCGCGCAAGGTAAGGCGCTCATCCGTGACATCCACGCGATGAACAACCCGATTCTCGTCTTCACCGGGGGCGATCCGCTCATGCGCGAAGACTTGTTCGAGCTGACGGAATACGCCGCCTCACTCGGGATGCGCGTCTCGATGACCCCATCGGCGACGCCGCGCGTGACCCATGACGCCGTCAAACGGGCGAAAGATGCCGGATTGACACGCTGGGCGTTCTCGCTCGACGGTCCGGACGCCAAGTCGCATGACTATTTCCGCGGCACGCGCGGCAGTTTCGAGCGGACGCTGCGCGGCATCTCCTACTTCCGGGAAGAATGCATGTCGTTCCAAATCAATACGACGGTCACGGAATATAACGTCGACCAACTCCCGGAAATCGCCAAACTCGTTGGAGAGCTCGGCGTATCGGTGTGGACGCTGTTCTTCCTCGTACCGACCGGTCGCGGTTCGCTCTTGCAACCGATCTCCCCGGAACGTCATGAGGACGTATTGCGCTGGGCGTTCGCCCTGCAAGAACACGTCCCGTTCATCATCTCGACGACCGAGGCCCAGTTTTATCGGCGCATCGCCCGGCAAGAGAATCAGCGGCGAAAAAACGAGGGCTTGCCACCGATCGGCCATCCGCATGACGATCTCGCCAAGGCACCGCGCGGCACGAATGACGGCAACGGCTTCGTGTTCATCTCACACACGGGTGACGTGCAACCGTCCGGATTTTTGCCGATTACGTGCGGCAACGTGAAACAGACACCGCTCGCCGACATCTATCGGCAGCATCCGGTCTTCCAATCGCTCCGTGACCCCGATACGCATCACGGAAAATGCGGCTATTGCGAGTATCGTTACGTCTGCGGCGGCTCCCGGGCACGAGCTTACGCCGTCACCGGTGACTATAAAGCCGAAGAGCCGTACTGCATCTATCAACCCACAACGACTACACAAACAAAGAGCGCCGGCAGTAGCCAGTGCTCTCTGTTTGTTTAATGGGTCACCGTCGCGGGACGGAGCGTCAACTCGTCGTTCTCGACGTCGATGACGACTGTCTGTCCGTCCTCGATGTCTCCGGCGAGGATACTGCGGGCGAGCTTCGTCTCAATCGTCCGTTGCACGTATCGATTGATCGGACGGGCCCCGAACTGAGGTTCATACGCCTCGTCAGCGATGAACGCTTTCGCCGCATCCGTAATCTCGATTCGAATCGAGCGGGCCGTCAAACGACTGCCCATGCGCGCGACCGCTTTCTCGACGATTTGACCGATTTGGGCTCGGGTGAGCGGATGGAACAGAATCGTCTCATCGACCCGGTTCAAAAACTCGGGCCGGAAGTGGCGGCGGAGCCGCTCGATGACTTGGCGCTCTTCCGCCTCATCGATGACACCATCCTTCGCCGCCTCGAGCAAGATGTCGGCCCCGATATTCGACGTCATGATGACGATCGTGTTCTTGAAGTCGACGACACGTCCGTGTGAGTCGGTCAAGCGACCATCATCGAGCAGTTGCAGCAAGATGTTGAACACGTCGGCATGGGCTTTCTCGACTTCATCGAGCAACAGCACCGAGTACGGATTGCGGCGGACCGCTTCCGTCAACTGGCCGCCTTCCTCATAGCCGATATAGCCGGGAGGTGCCCCGACGAGACGTGACACAGCGTGTTTCTCCATATATTCGCTCATGTCGAGACGAACGATATGGTCTTCCGAGTCGAACATCGCCTCCGCGAGCGCTTTCCCGAGTTCGGTCTTCCCGACACCGGTCGGCCCAAGGAAGAGGAACGACCCTATCGGGCGGTTCGGGTCTTTAATACCGGCCCGGGCCCGAATGACGGCATCGCTGACGAGACGGATCGCATCGTCTTGTCCGAAGACGCGTTGATGGAGCACGGTCTCGAGATTGAGCAACTTATCGCGTTCCCCTTCCGTCAGTTTCATCACAGGGATGCCCGTCCACTTCGAGACGACCTCGGCGATTTCTTCCTCGGTCACTTCTTCCCGGACGAGTTCACGCGTCACGGAACCGGCGAGCCGTTCCGCTTCCACGAGTTCACGCTCGAGTTCCGGGATGCGGCCATATTTGAGTTCCGAGGCCCGGTTCAAGTCATAGCGACTTTCGGCTTCTTGCAGTTCAAGCTTCACTTTCTCCAAGTCGCCGCGGATGTGTTGAACGCGGTGCGTCGACTCTTTCTCATTCTCCCATCGGAGACGGAGCGCATCGGACTGTTCCCGAATCGAGGCGAGTTCTTGTTGAAGTGCATCGAGCCGTTTTTTCGAGGCATCATCACTCTCTTTCTTCAAGGCCGCTTCCTCGATTTCGAGTTGCATGACACGGCGCACGAGTTCATCGAGCTCGGCCGGCATCGATTCCATCTCCGTCCGAATCATCGCACACGACTCGTCGACGAGGTCGATTGCCTTGTCCGGCATGAACCGGTCAGTGATATAGCGGTTCGAAAGGACGGCCGCGGCGACCAGGGCGTTATCGTGAATGCGGACGCCGTGGTGAATCTCGAACCGTTCTTTCAACCCACGCAGAATCGACACCGTGTCCTCGACGTCCGGCTCATCGACGAGCACTTGTTGGAAGCGGCGCTCAAGCGCCGGGTCCTTCTCGATATACTGGCGATACTCATCGAGCGTCGTCGCGCCGATACAATGGAGCTCACCGCGCGCGAGCATCGGTTTGAGCATGTTCCCGGCATCCATCGCCCCTTCCGATTTGCCGGCCCCGACAATCGTGTGCAATTCGTCGATGAAGAGAATGATTTTCCCTTCCGCTTCTTTCACTTCGTTCAAGACGGCTTGGAGCCGCTCTTCGAACTCGCCGCGGTATTTGGCACCGGCGACGAGTGAACTCATATCGAGACTGAAAATCGTCTTATCTTTCAAGCTCTCCGGAACGTCCCCACGGACGATCCGTTGGGCGAGCCCTTCGACGATCGCCGTCTTCCCGACACCCGGCTCCCCGATTAAGACCGGGTTGTTTTTTGTCTTCCGGCTCAAGATACGGATGACGCGGCGTATCTCACTATCGCGCCCGATGACGGGATCGATTTTGCCGGTCTTCACTTCTTGAATCAAATCGCGGCCGTATTTCGTCAAAACGTCATACGTCGCTTCCGGCGACTTCGACGTGATGCGTCGATTGCCACGGACCGCGACGAGCGCTTCGCGTAGCTTGTCCTCGGTCACACCTTTGCGCTCGAGCATGCTCTGCGCCTGGCTCTTGTTCATGATGATACCGAGCAGGACGTGCTCGACCGAGACGTACTCGTCGCTCATCCCGGTCGCTTCCCGCTCCGCCGTCGTCAATACGTTCAAGAGCGACGATGAGATCATCGGTGTCGTCGGTGTCTGCAGCTTCGGCGCATTTTTGAGTGCCATCGCGACCTCGGCCTCGATGTCAGCAACGCTCAACTCCATCTTTTGCAGCAACAGCGGCGCGATGCCGTCCGTTTGTGAAATCATCGATGCCAAGACGTGCCATTCGTTCATCTCGCTATGGTGGTACTGTTTCGCAAGTGCCTGCGAGCTGACGATGCCTTCATGTGCTTTATCGGTAAATCGATTGAAATCCATACTGTTTCCTCCTTAGACTCAGCGTTCGAGTTGTTCGTAAACAGATCGGTGGGCGGCGTCGAGCGGCAAATCGACTTCGAGTTGCACGAAGAGATCTGACCGGACTTTCGAGGCGGTCATGAACCCGCGGCCCGGGATGCGCATCCGTTGACCCGGCCGTGACCCCGGTTTCACTTTCAGTTTGACCCGGCCGCCGTCGAGTGTCGCCACGACGACTTCGGTGCCGTCAAGGAAAGCGAGCGGACGCAACCGTTTGACGGTGATGACGTTCGCCCCTTCCCGACGATACGTATCATCATCGGTGAAATGGAGCTCGACATATACGTCGCCGCGGTCACCCGCTTGTCCGACCTTGCTGCTCTTGCCTTTGAGCCTTAACTTTTGCCCTTCATGGGCGCCTTGCGGGATTTTCACGTTGACCGTTCCCGTCTGGAGACGCAGGCTCACCTTGGAATCAGACGTCAATTGACTGAGTGGCACGTTGACGCGCACCGTCTCGTCAAGATCTTCTTCGACCGCTTGATTAAAGAAGCTGCCGAACATGTCCTCGAACCCGAACGTCCGCGATGTCGTCCGTGATCCGCCGCCAAACTGGCGGAACAAGTCTTCGAACTGGGCCGATCCTTCCCCGTATCCGTCGCCGCTGTACCCTTGTCCTTGACCGAACGTCGGTCCTTCTGGGCTGCCATAGCGATCGTAATTCGCTTTCTTATCGGGATCGCTCAGCACGTCGAACGCTTCTTGGATTGCTTTGAACTTGTCCTGCGCGCCCGGATCTTTGTTCACGTCCGGATGGTATTGTTTTGCCAGTTTTCGATATGCTCGTTTAATGTCTTGGTCGGACGCCTGTTTTGGCACGCCAAGGACGTCATAATAGTTTTTTGCCATCTCGTTTCACCTCACCTATCCCTTTCCCGATTCTGTTAAGTCTATTCTACCGATTTGGTCAAAGAAGGTCAAAGAATTTCCTCGTTACTTAGCATACGAAAAAAAGAAGGCAATCGTTTCATCACGATGCCTTCTTACGATTAAAAGTATACTTTCGGACTGTCCATGCCTTCTTCGAACACGATCGTCACTTCTTGCTCCCCACCGAGCGAGGTGACGTTGATGCGGACCGGTACGTTCCGGTTGTACTCCCACCGGTTCTCAAGCAGACCGACGACGTGCTGGGTGAATCCGACGAGCTCGGCCCGGCTATAAAACTGGATCGGGATGTCGATCTCGATTCGTGACAAGTCCCCGTTCTGATAAAAACCTTTCCCGATCATGCCGCTGAAATCTGGGAACACATCGGCAATCCGGTCACTGAAGAGAGAGAACTTTTGGGCATCGTCGCGTACTTCATTCGTCGCCGTGGCGGACGGGAAGTAATAATACGTCTCGTCGATGGCGGTCCAGTCGTTTGCCGCCACTTCATCGGCTGAACCGACGAATGCCGATTTGATATAGTTCCCTGGTGTCGGTGAACCTTGCGGCGCTTTCATGTACAATGCGACATTGATATCAAGGTCTTTAAAGTCCTCGCGTTTCCGCAACTGGGCGACGAGTTCATTGGCCATCCGTTCGCCTTCGGCGATGACTTTCTTCTCGTCCAATTTTTCCGTATACGTCGGACCGAAGTTCGGCGCCTGGAACACGTACTCTTGATTCAAAATCAAGGCGAATGACACACCGCCGAGTTGATAGCCACTATCCGTTTTCGTCATATAGTTCTGTTCGACGAGCGATGCCAAATAGAGAGGAGATTTTTTATTCTCCTCGACGAACTGTTCTTCGGCCACTTCGGCCGTCCCATTCGCATACGCTGGGTTGAGCGGGACGAGTCCTTCCGACGTCTTGTCTTTCCGGCCAAGCAAACGCGATACGTCTTCACTCGTCAACAGCTGTCCTTCTTGATAGGCGTACTTCTCCGGATCGAACGCGCCGGTCGAATGGCGCATGAGGCCAAGCTCCACTTCTTCGAGTTCGAGCGATGAGCTGACTTGACGTTGCGCCAGTCCTCGGGCCGCAGCCGGTTTGAACGGAATGACCATCTGGTAATACGAATCACGCGCTTGAATCGCTTGAGTGACCCCTTCGGCTGCCGTCTCTTCGCCTGTCGGTGTGACTTCTTCTTCCCCCATCGGGATTTTCATAGAGCATCCGCCGAGAAAAACCGTCGCGGCGAGAGCTGGGATGAGCATCTGTTTCCATTTCATCTATGTCTGAACTCCTTTAATGATTCGTTTCGTTACACTTCGTCCATTATAACAAAATCATCCGTTGAAAAAAGTGTCGAAGCGGAATCAGTGCCAATTCACGTCAAAACACCCTTCAACGCCAGTTGAAGGGTGTCCACGTCACGCTTTCGTGGATGGGCGACGTCGATGCGTCACGAACAAGAGACCGAGCCCGATCAAGACGAGACCAAGTACCGTTCCCCACGTTTTTGTCGTACCGGTCATCGGGAGGGTCGCCTGGTCTGGCGTCACCGGAGTCGTCGGTTCTGGTACATAGACCGATTCATCTCGGTCATCCCGGTCATCGTTGTCCGGTTTCGGGATACTTTGTTTCACATGCACGGTCGCCTCGACCGTCCGCGACACGCGCGCTTCACGATTGACTTCGAACGTGAATGTCGTCCGGTTCGTGAGCACGGCACCGGCCCGCACATCATAAGATGGCAAGAGCACTTTCTCCATCTCGAGCACGATTTCTTCACCAGGGACCAATCCGTTCTCGACTTCGGCAAGGGCACGCATGCCATCTCGGAGCGTCTCGGTCGTCTCGCGCTGCTCTTTCGTCGTCAACGCCCCACTCGTCCATTCGTCGAGGACATCGACGAAGTACAACGTGACGTTCGACGTGTTCGTGATCGTATACGTATAGCGAATCGCCTCGCCAGGATGCACCGTCTCGGGACGTGCCGTCTTCGTGACGGTGAAGTCGGCTTGATTCAATAAGACGATTTGTTGGCTTTCCGCATCGATGACCCGACCGTACGCATCGGTCGCCGCGACGCGGAACACGTTCCCGATTTCAGGGGCGTTCGTCCGATCGTAATCGCTTGGAATCGATAAGTTGACGGTCGTCTCGACTCGTTCCCCAGCGAGCAGCCCGTCCTCGCCGACGAGTGCCAATAAGCGCTCACGGACGTTCGCATTGAATGTGTCGACCGTCTTCGCGTCGATGTCGCCGCTAAAGAACTCATCCTCGATGGATGTGATGGTGAGCGCCGTCTCACCTGTGTTCTCGATGACGAACGTATACGGGATCATCCCACCGACGACGGCTTGGTCGATGTTGGCCTCTTTCCCGACCTCAAGGCCGATCGTATCGTTCGGTACGACCGTAACGTTCGCCTCCGAACAGGCAGGAGGAACCGTCTCGTCTTCGACGCCGATACAGAACGTATTCGTCACAACGGTCTCACTCGCAACGTCTGGTGCAAACGTGTCGAACTGAATCGTCGTCGTCCCGACCGGTATCGTCGGGAACATCCAATTGAAAGCTGGTGGTCCGCTCACGGTCGTCGGGGCGACCGCGCCTTCCGGGCCGAGCACTTCGACCGAATCCGCGACGACGGTCAACGCTTCCGGCACCGTGTCGGTCACAGATAAGTTCTCAATCGGTGTGCCCGTCACATCGATGACGAGCCGATACGTCACCAAATCTCCGCTCAACACACGCTCGATCGGCCCGTCGGCTCCGAGCACCAATTGATCGATAGCAACCGCTGGGGTAGCGGAAGGTGCGGTCACTTCTTCGGTGACAGGTTCCTCTGGTGCTGGCTCCGGCTCCACGAGTGGAGGCTCGACGGGTGTGTCGACGTCCGGCACCGGCTCCGTCCCGTCATCACCCGGTTCGCTCGACTCGCCTGTCAGTTCCTCTAGCTGAAACGCATAGACAGCGCCCGGAAATGAATAAGGAACACCGGCACTGTCATATAAGGTGACTTGGTCGATTGTCGTCACGTCGACCTCGGTCGCGTCAATCATGAACCGCCAAATCGTTGACGTTTCACGCGCCCCGTAATACGTGACGTCCGCATAAATCAAGCTCGCGTCATCGTACGCTTCGATTTCTTCGGTGCTGAACTCGATTTGGGCGTAAAGCGTCGTCGGTGTCAGTGTCGTGTCCGCATTTGCGGCATTCGGTGCCCACATGCTGATCAATAGGAGAACGAAAGTGATGAGGGCGATAAAACGATGGGCGGTGTTTCGCATGGTGGTCCCCTCCTCTAAGGTGTCTGAACGTCTGCGATGACACGCTCCGGCACAGGAGAGGGATGGAGGATGAGTGTGCGCGAGTCGTGGTGTAAGGTCTTGGTGTCAAAAAAGTATTTGTAGATACTAATCATTACCCGTCCCGTGAGGACCCGAACCTGCTCGCGACCAGAAACGTTTGAAAATCAGGTCAATAAAAAAAAGCCCTCCTTAAGGAGGACCTTGTTCAAGCTTGATCGGCTAAGAAGGCGAGCAATGCCGCCTCATCCCACACTTCGATGCCGAGTGACTCGGCTTTCGTCAGTTTCGAGCCTGCCTTCTCGCCGGCGACGAGCAGGTCGGTGTTCTTACTGACGCTACCCGTGACGCTCGCACCGAGCAGTTCGAGTTGCTTCCCGGCTTCGCCACGCGTCATCTCATGCAATTTCCCGGTCAAGACGACCGTCTTCCCGGCGAGCGGTGCATCCGCGTCGACCGGTCGTTTTGCCCCTTTGAACGTCAGATTGACACCGGCTTCGCCGAGTTCGCGGACGAGGTCACGGGCTTCTGGCTTCTCGAAGTATAAGACGATCGATTCGGCCATCTTCATCCCGATGCCATCGATTGATGTCAACTCGTCGACCGATGCCTCCATGACCGCTTCCATCGTCTCGAACCGCTCCGCAATCAACACGGCCGCTTTTTGTCCGACGAGACGGATGCCGAGCGCGAACAACACCCGTTCGAGCGAGTTCTGTTTCGATTGCTCGATCGCCGCGAGCAAGTTCGTCACCGACGTCTCACCCATCCGGTCGAGCGCGAGCAGTGCATCCCGGTCGAGACGATACAGGTCGGCCACGTTATGGACGAGGTCGGACGCATGGAGTTGCGTGATCACTTTCTCACCGAGCCCATCGATATTCATCGCCGGACGTGATACGAAATGAATCAGCCCTTCGAGCAGTTGGGCCGGACATTCCGGATTGACACAGCGATGGTCTGCCTCGCCTTCTAAACGGACGAGTTCAGATTCACAAGCTGGGCAATGGGTCGGGAAGACGATTTCCGTCTCCTCCCCTGTCCGCTCACTGACGAGCGCCGAGACGACGGCCGGGATGACATCTCCCGCTTTCTTGATGACGACCCGGTCCCCGATGTGAAGGTCCTTCTCTACAATGAAGTCCTCGTTATGGAGCGTCGCATACGTCACGGTCGACCCGGCGACCGAAACCGGTGCGAACCGCGCGCGTGGTGTGACTTTGCCGGTCCGTCCAACACTGAAGTCGACGTCCTCGATCGTCGTCACGACTTCTTCGGCTGGGAACTTATACGCGACGGCCCATCGCGGGCTCTTCGCCGTGAAACCGAGTTGTTCTTGCTCTTCATAGGCTGCGACTTTGATGACGATGCCGTCAATCTCATACGGCAACTCGGACCGCTTCGTCACATACGTTTCGATATAGTCCCATAACTCATCCGCCGTATGGCACGTCGTGTATTCTTGGCTGACCGCGATGCCGAGTCGGCGTAAATATTCGAGCGACTCGTCGTGCGAGGCGACGAGGTCGTCTGACGAGACGAGCCCGTAGGCGAAGAACGCCAAGTTCCGCGACGCCGCGATTTTCGAGTCGAGCTGTCGAAGTGAACCGGCCGCCGCGTTGCGCGGATTAGCGAACAGTGGTTCACCGAGACGTTCCCGCTCGTCGTTCAAATGTTCGAACGACCGTTTCGGCATGTACGCCTCACCGCGCACCTCGAACGTGACGTCCTCGTTCAAGCGGAGCGGAATCGAGCGAATCGTCTTCAAGTTTTGCGTAATGTCTTCCCCGGTCGTTCCATCCCCGCGCGTCGCACCACGTTTGAGGCGTCCATCTTCGTATTTAAGCGATACTGCAAGCCCGTCAAACTTGAGTTCGGCGACGAACAGCGGACTGTAGCCGAGGTCTTTCTCAATCCGTTCGACCCATTCGACGAGCTCGTCTTTCGAGAAGACGTTCCCGAGCGACAGCATCGGCGTGTCGTGCGTCACTTTGACGAATGCATCGAGCGGGGCCCCGCCGACCCGTTGCGTCGGGGAGTCCGGACTCCGAAGTTCCGGATAGTCCGTCTCGATTTCAATCAATTCGTTCATGAGACGGTCGTATTCCGCATCCGGGACACTCGGTCGGTCGAGCACATAATATTCATACCCGTATTGATTTAGCTTTTGACGAATCGCTTCAACGCGTTCTACCATCTCCATATGATCACCTCACGCTTTTTCAATCGGGGCAAATTTGGCGAGCAGGCGCTTGATACCGACGGCCGGGAAAGCGATATCGAGTTCGAGCTGATCGCCTTCGCCACGCGTCTGAACGACCGTGCCTTGTCCCCATTTTTTATGATTGGCCTTGTCCCCGACGTTCCAACCGATTGATTCGGCGCCCGACGACTGGGCAAGTTTTGGTTTCGGTTTCGAGCTGAAGCCGTTCACCGGCAGTTTCCCTGGCGACTCGACCGGATTCCATGGCATCGGCTTCTTCGCTTTTCCTGAACGCTCGAGAAGCGTTTCTGGCAACTCATGCAAGAAGCGCGACTCCGGGTTGTTTTGGAAGCGACCGTACAACATGCGGGACTGGGCCCGCGTCAAGTAGAGCCGCTTCTCGGCCCGCGTGATGCCGACGTAGGCGAGACGGCGTTCTTCTTCCATCTCTTCCGGGTCGTTCAAGGCGCGACTATGCGGGAACAACCCTTCTTCCATCCCAATCAAGAAGACGACCGGGAACTCGAGCCCTTTGGCCGAGTGGAGCGTCATGAGCGTGACTTGATGCAACTCATCGACTTCCTCGAGCGTGTCGAGATCCGAGACGAGCGTCAAATCGGTGAGGAAGGCGACGAGCGTCTGCTCGTCACTCTCTTTCTCGAAGTTTTGCGCGACCGAGAGGAACTCTTGCAAGTTCTCGAGTCGGCTCTCGGCTTCGAGCGTCTTCTCGATTTTGAGCATCTCTTCGTAGCCTGACTTCTTCAACACTTCTTCAATCAATTCCGAAATCGACAAGTAGTCGGCCATTTGACGCAAGTCGACCATCAGTTGCCGGAATTCACTCAGCTTCGTCGCTGTGCGCGGCGCAATCCCTGAAAGTTCGATATCACGAATCGCTTCCATGAGCGACACGCCTTGCATCCCGGCGAAATCACCGAGCTTGTCGACGGTCGCCGCCCCGATACCGCGCTTCGGCTCATTGACGACACGGACGAACGAGATGTCCTCGTCCGGGTTGGCGATCAACCGCAAGTACGCCAAGATGTCCTTGATTTCTTTCCGTTCATAGAACTTCGTCCCACCGACCATCTTGTACGGGATATTCGACTTGAGGAGCATCTCCTCGAGTCCGCGTGACTGGGCGTTCGTCCGGTACAAGACGGCCATCTCGCCGTAATCGATGCCTTCTTGGCGCAGCTCTTTCATCTGATTGATGATGAAGAACGCTTCATCCCGGTCGTCCGAAGCGACGTGTAAGAGGAGCTTCTCACCTTCGACGTTCTCCGTCCAGAGCTGCTTGTCTTTTCGACCTGAGTTGTTCTGGATGACGCCGTTCGCCGCTTCCAAAATCCGCTTCGTCGAGCGATAGTTTTGTTCGAGCAAGATGACGTGCGCGCTCGGGTAATCCTTCTCGAACGTCAAGATGTTGGCGATGTCGGCGCCGCGCCAGCGATAAATCGACTGATCCGAGTCACCGACGACACACAAGTTCTCATGCGCCTGCGCGAGCAACTTGACGAGCGTGTATTGGGCTCGGTTCGTATCTTGGTACTCGTCGACGTGGATGTATTGGAACTTCTTCTGATAAAACGCGAGCACGTCCGGCGCTTCTTGGAACAACTGAATCGCCTTCATGATCAAGTCGTCAAAATCGAGCACGTTGTTCTGCTTCAATTTCTTCTCATACGCCGTGTAGACGTCCGAGATGACTTTTTCATACGGGTTGGTGCCGACAAGCGCGGCCGCATCTTGCGGCGTGCGGAGTTCGTTCTTATGGTTCGAGATCATGCCGAGCAGCGTCCGCGGCTCATATTTTTTCGGGTCAAGGTTGAGCTCTTTGAGCACTTGCTTGATTGCCGTCAATTGATCGGACGAGTCGAGAATCGAGAAGTTCCGGTCATAACGGATGCGATCGATGTCACGGCGTAAAATCCGGACGCACATCGAGTGGAACGTCGAGATCCAAATGTCGTCCGCGACACCACCGACCAGGCGGGCGATCCGGTCTTTCATCTCGCGGGCCGCTTTGTTCGTGAACGTGATGGCGAGAATGTTCCACGGCGCGATTTGTTTCGACGCCATCAAGTAGGCGACGCGATGCGTCAACACACGTGTTTTCCCAGACCCCGCTCCTGCCATGATGAGCAACGGGCCGTCCGTATATTTGACCGCCTCCGCTTGCGGAGGGTTCATGCCTTTGACTAATTCTTCACTCAAGTTATACATAATCGTTTCCTTTCCCTATCCAAACATTTGTTCTTATTTTATCGGAGTGCCGCGACAGTCGCAAGCGCTCCTTCGAAATTGTCATAAATCACATTGCCGACGACGATCGTATCTGCATGTTCAGCCATCATTCGGGCCGACTCGTATCCGGTGATGCCGCCCCCATAAAACAGATGGGCGTCCGGCACGGCCAACCGTACTTCTCGGACGAGCTCGACCGATCCGAACGTGCCGCTATACTCCACATACAAGGACGGCAGACGGAACAACCGATGGCCCGCTTCCGCATAGGCAATCGTTGCCTCGATGGACAAATCGGTCTTCGCCTCGGTCACATGAGCCACTTTCGCATCCGGATTCAAGACGATATAGCCTTGCCCGGTCACATCCGCATGAAACAAGTGTCCGTATCGCTCGAACGCCTTCGTTTGATGACCGATGACCCAGTCCACGTGACCCGCGTTCAACACGGTCGGAATGAAATAATGGTCGAAGCCCCGAATCACTTGCTCGGGATGGCTCATCTCGAGCGCGAGCGGGATGCCGCATCCTTCGAGACGAGTATAGAGCGCGAACGTGTTCTCCGCGTCGACCCCGTCCGTCCCGCCGATGAGGAAAGCGTCCGTGCCCGAACGGATGAGCGCCGCGAGCGCCGAATCATCAAGCGGTTTATTCGGATCTAGTTTAAACACGTGGCGCCACGATTGAAAATCCATTCGGCTTCCCTCCCCTTCGATACCTTCTCTAGTGTAGCGATTTTTCCCGTCGCGTGCATCTGTTGAACAAAAAAAGACTTGCCGAGGCAAGTCTCAAGCACGTCTGGCGTGCGTCTTTTGTTCGCGGGCCGTCATCCATTTGGCGACGACGAGTGCGAACAGTCCATACACCGGGATGAACCAGAGCGGATTGGCTAAAAAGAAGCCGAGCACTGGAATCTCGAGTAACGGTGAATCTGGCGAACAGAGCGCCGTTCCGTTCACGACCGCAATGAACGGCAACACCGGAACGGCGAACACGTAACCAAAATTGATCCAAAAAGCCTTCATGATCTGAGCTCCTTAGCCTAAGATGATTGATTCTTTCGGATAGTTGTACATCCGTTTCGGTTGTCTCCGCTGCAAAATCAAGATGAAGGCGATGACACCGATTCGACCGATGAACATGAGGATCGTGAGCACCCATTTGCCGACGTTACTGAACTCAGCGGACAATCCGACCGACAAGCCGGTCGTTCCGAACGCCGAGCACGCCTCGAACAAAATCCGGGTGAGCGATGCGTCTTCGAAGAACGTCAGCACCATGACCCCGGTGAGCAAGACGGCCAGTGACACCGTGATGATGACGAACGCTTTCCAAATATCCTCGAGCACGATCTCACGCCCGAAGATTTTGATGGACGAGTCCCCGCGAATAAACGCGACGACACCGAGCACGGCGACGGCGAACGTCGTCGTCCGAATCCCACCACCAACCGAGGACGGGGACGCCCCGATGAACATCAGAATCGACAAGAGCAACATGCTGCCTTCCGAGAACAAGTTGACGTCGACCGTCGTCAAGCCCCCGTTTCGCGTCGTCACGGACTGGAATAACGAGTCCGAAAGCGCGAGCCAGAGCGGTAAGTCTTTGAATGCATTGTTGTATTCAAATAGAAACAAGCCGACGGTCCCGACCGCAATCAATCCGAAGAACGTCGATACCGTCAATTTCGTGAACAACGAGAAGCGGCGCGGGAAATTCTCCCGTTTCCGCATAATCCGGTTCGTCAAATAGGTGCGAATCTCGACGAGGACCGGGAACCCGATGGCGCCACCGGTCATGAGCGCGATTTGCGTAAAGATGACGAACGGATCTTCCCGGAACGGCGCAAGCGAACTACCGGTGATATCGAACCCGGCGTTCGTCGTTGCACTAATTGAACCGAACAAGCCTTGCAGGAACGCCTCGCTGGCCGTATCAAAGTATTGTAAGTAGTGGACACCGAGCAGGATCGCCCCAATCGCTTCAATCGTGATAACCGTGATGACGATTTCCGCAATATACTTCACGATTCCAGACATCGACGTCTGGTTTTGGTCCCGTAAAATCAGCTGACGCTCGCGAAAGCCGATTCGCTTTCCGAGCAAAATCCACATGATGACGTGCAAACTGATCAAACCGACCCCGCTCACTTGGACGATGAACAGGATGATGAACAGCCCGAACGTCGAAAACGTATCCGTCACGACGATTGGCGTCAAGCCGGTGACGCTGACACAGCTGACCGCAAAAAAGACGAGATCGGTGAACGTGATTGTGACCCCTGGCTGTCGCGCAATCGGTAAGGCGAGCAGAATAATCGACAACACGACCGCCGCGCTGTAAATCAACACGAGTGTCTGGACCGGCGTCAGGTTTCGAAAGAACAGCTGTAAATTTCGTTTCATAAACTTGTCTTGCATCTCGCCCCTCCTCTCCCATCAAAAACAAGATGACTCTTACGAGTCACCTTCTGATTGTTGTAGACGTTCAAGGGCAAGATCATAACCGCCCGATCCGTAGTTCAAGCAACGCTTGACACGGGAAATGGTGGCTGTCGAAGCACCTGTCGCTTCTTCAATTTTATGATATGTGCTACCTTCACGAATTTGGCGGGCCACTTCAAGTCGTTGGGCGAGCGCCTGTACTTCGTTCACGGTCGCTAAATCTTCAAATAGTTGATAACAATCTTCGAGTGTATCGAGCTTCAAAATCGCCTCAAACAGCTGATCGAGCTCTCGACCTCGTAATTTATCGAGTTGCATCCGCAAGCATCCTCTCTCATCGTACTTCTTTATCATTCTAAAGCACGACCGGCTCGGACTCAACTGTTCATCGTAAAATTGCTGGAAATAGTATTTGTTTCTTCATCACTTCGTAAATTCCGAGCGGTGTGGCCCGGACATATGGCAAGTGTGTCGATGCCAAGAACAAGAGCGTATAAATCGGTTCTTCGAACTTGTATCCGCGGGCGAGCAGTTCGGCCCGCAACACTTCTTCCTGGACGATCAACTGTTCGACCGGCTCCTTCGACGTCATGCCACAGAGCGGGAGCGGGATTTCCGCGATGATTTCACCGCGGTCGACGAGGACGATGCCGCCGCCGAGTTCCTTCATCCGCTCGAACGCCGTCAACATGTCTCGTTTGCATTTCCCGAGAATCAAATAGTCACCGCTAATCGAATACGAACTGACGAGACCGCCGAAGTCGTTGGCGAATCCTTTCAACACCGTATTGAGGCGCCATTTGCCCTCTTTGTCGAGCAACATGAGGAACGACTCGTCTCCGTCACGCGGCAACTCATCTTGGCCGGTATCGTGCGTGATTTTGAACAGTTTCATGATGACCGAGTTGACCATGTCGAGCCCGACCGGCATGCTGAACGATAAGTCGTTCGGCGTCAGTTCGATGTCGACGTTCGTCGACGGCATCAAGGTAAGTGCCGCATCGACGAGCTCGTTCGGAAACTCGGACGCCCCGTCCCGATAAATCCATTGCCCTTTGGCAATGACAGCGCTCGGACGTGGCTCATCGATCGCATCGAGAATGTTGAGATGGGCGATGCGGCCCGGTGCAATCGAACCGAGGACGTGATCGAGCCCAAAGTGTCGCGCCACATTCAACGAGACGATGCGGTACGCTTCAATCGGAGGCAATCCGGCCTCAATCATGATTTTCACGAGCGCGTCTTGAAGCCCGTCTTGATAAAATCCCGGTGTCGACCCGTCTGTCGTGACCATGAGATGATCGAACGCCTCAAGTCCGGCGTCGAGCAGTCCGCGGATGATTCCTGGAAGGTCGGGACGAATCGAGGAATGACGGAGAGTCGTTGTATAGCCGTGTTCAAGACGACAGAGCGCTTCTTCGGCCGTCATCGCTTCATGGTCGCTGTGGACACCCATCAGCGCCATCTTCGTCAACGTCTTCGCCGAGGCACCTGGGAAGTGCCCCTCGACCGGGAGCCCGCACGTCTCCGCATCGAGCATCCACTGAAGCATCTCGTCATCACCTTTTAACGTTCGCGGCCAAGCCGTCAATTCCCCGGCCATGATGACGTCCGGGTGATTGAACCAAGCGTGAACCCGCTCGGAGTCGACGAGCACGCTATCACGGTCGAGTTCGGTCTGTGTATCGAGACGGGCCCACCAATACGTGCTCGTCGGAAGCTGTTGCATCGCTTCCAGTTGCGCAAACGCTTGCTCCTTATTTTGTAAAAAAAGAAGCATGTTGTCATTCACGAGCGTCGTCGTTCCCCGCTCGCCTGCATACTTCGACAGCGTCGCCGGATTATAAAGTTGGAATGGATGCGCGTGCGGCTCGATATAGCCCGGCACGATGTATTTCCCTGACACGTCTACCGTCTCGACGGCCGCTTTCGGCATGTCTGGCCCGACGTAGACGATTCGGTCATGCTCAATCCATATGTTTGCTTGTTTCCACTGCTTCACGTACATGTTTAAGTATGTGGCATTCGTCAATACGAGCGAAGGTGGTCTGACTTGGCTCACGACTTCTAATTGTGACCGAATCATCGCTTTAGACCACGGTGCCCGCGCCGATCGTTTTGGTGGCATCGAACCCAATCCTCCCTTTATCGCCTCGCCATTATTATCAGACAATAATTTTGTAAGCGTTTTCTTTCATCTGGTTCAAGTTTACCTTTTCTCTGAAAGGCTCGCAAGTTATGTTGCCCATTGTAACGGAATTCACATGAAATTCACACAAATAAAGACGTCTCCCGTGGGAGACGCCTTCACCAATCGTACATCGTGACCGTCTTTTTCAAATAATGCTCGAGTTGAGCGAGCGGAACCGGTTTGCTGTAATGATAGCCTTGAATGAGGGAACTGCTATGTTCGAGCACGAAGGCGAGCTGTTCTGGACGCTCGACCCCTTCGGTGACAATATCGAGCCCGAGCGTATGAAACGTCTGATATAACCCTTCGAGCAACGCCCGGTCGAACGTGTTCTCCGGAATCCCTTTGACGAAGTTCTGGTCGATTTTAATCAAATCGAGTTGAAGCGACTGTAAAAACGACAGCGACGACGTGCCGACTCCGAAGTCATCGAGCGAGATTTTGACACCGATAGCCTTGAGCGATTGAATGAACTGCTGCAGTTCATATAAATTGCCGCCGACCTCGCTCTCGGTAATCTCGACATGGAGACGGTGGGGATCAAATCCCGAACTTGTCAACACGCGTTCTAATGAAGCCAAAAACGATCCATCGGCGATTTGGCGCTTCGACACGTTAATCGACAGGAACAAGTGATGGTGCGTCACGTGGTCTTTCATCTCGAGGACGGCCTGTTCGAGTACCCACCGGCCCAAATCAGAGATGAGACCGAGCTGTTCGGCGACCGGGATGAACAATCCTGGCGAGATTTGACCTTTCGTCGGATGGTTCCACCGAATGAGCGCCTCGACACCACGTACGGCAAACGGGCGCGGCGACACGATCGGCTGGTAATACAGTTCGAACTCTTCATGTTCGAGGGCGTGTCGAAGATCGCGCTCCATCTCGAGCGTCTGTAAATAGTGACTCCCATCCTCGATCTCTTGGAAGGTGAGCACCCGATTCTTCCCTGACAGTTTAGCCTCATGAATGACGACATCGAGCCGGCCCATCATGATTTCGTACGTATGGTTCGGTTCGGCGCAAGTGAACACATCGATTCCGATCGTCACAGCCATCCCCTTCACCCCGTTGACCTCGCCCCAATTTTTCAAGTCTTTGGTCAACCGCCTGGCGACCGGCTGCAATTGTTCGAGCGTCCAGCCTGGATGGACGAACATGAACTCGTCGGCCCCGATTCGGGCGACAAATCCATCTTCTTTATAGAAGTTGAGCCGGGAAGCGATGTAAATCAAGACGGCGTCGCCGGTTCGGTGTCCATACTGGTCGTTGATGCGCCGGAAGTCGTCCAAGTCCAAACCGAGCACGCCGATTTGGTCTTGTCTGCCGCGCACGTTCAAGAAATAGTCCTCGAGTGCGAGCCGGTTCGGGAGCAACGTCAACGCGTCCCGGAACGCCCGATCAATCACTTCGGCGCGTGTGTCTTCAAGTGCCGCGAGCACTTCATTCATGCTCGTCGCCATCTGTTCAATCTCGTCGTGGCTCTTCGTATCACGACTGAGCCGGAGCCGGCTGTCCCGTTCGAGCGTGATCACTTTCAACTCGCTGACGATTTCCATGAGACGCCGAATCACGACACGGTGAATCGTCCATAGTAACGAAAAGAAGAGACCGAACCCGAGGACGACGAGAGCAATCATTCCGAGCCGCAACATCGCCACCATATTTTGATAATGCGTTTGTTCGACGGTGAACGTCACTTCGAAATCGGACTGTTGAAACACGGTGCCTAGCGGAATCACGACGTCGGTCCCGGCCACCCCATCCGTGATGGCCGTCTGATTCTGACGTGCGGGCTGAATCGTTAACGGAATCTTCGTCTGGCTACTCATATCCGCTAAAAAAGCCTGGTCGACGAATTCGAGCATGACGAGCGTACCTTGACTCGGACCGCTCCGATCACTTCGTAAAATCGGGTGACTGACGTACAGCGTCGGACCAAAGTCGCTTGCATAGACACCGTTTTGCCCATCCTGCTGATCACTCAAGCGGGAAGTGACCGCCTTGATGAGCGCTTGTTGTTCGGCTGTCGATAACGTCGTCCCCGATGAACGAAACGCCGAGTAGAACGCTTCTCCGTCCCGATTCAAATAGACGATCGCGTTGACGCTCAAGTTCTCGAGCGATTCCTCGCTAATGTTACTTTGAACATAGGAGGCGTTCCGTTTTTGTACGAACGTATACGTGTCATTCCAGACGGCCCAATCGACGAGTGTGCGCTCAAGCGTATGCTTCCGATTGGCGAGCGTCTCTGACACGCTCGCGACTTGACTCTCGACCGTCTGCCGATCTTGTTCCATGCTCTTCTCGATGAAATAAGGACGGACCCCAAAAAAGATGACTCCGACAAACACGACTATATTCACGGCCACCGCAATCATGAGCTTCGTCCGAATGCGCACGTCGACCACCTTCTTCCTTCAATCTACTTCATTATTGTAGAGCAGGAAGTGGGGATTCCCTTCTTTTCGCATGAAAAAAAGGACGGGTTGACCCATCCTTTAAAAAATCCGTGCCAACGCGCGTCCGCCGATGTCTCGACGGTAGAACGTCTGTGGCAAATCAAGTTGTTCGAGTGCCGTATAGACGGCATGTTTCGCTTCGAGCAAAGTCGGTTTCGTCGACGTGAGCACGAACAAGCGTCCCCCGTTGCCGACAATGTCCGCCCCGTCACGGGTCGTGCCCGCATGGAATACGAGCACATCGTCTCGTAAGTCACCGAAGCCTGACAATACCTGTCCGGTCGTCGCTCGCTCCGGATATCCTTCTGCCGCGACGACGACTCCAATCGTATATCCGTCCACCCATTCAATCGGATACGGTTTCTGGTCCACGACCGCCTCGATGACGTCGAGGAGCGGGGATGCCAAGTTCGGGAGAATGACCTCGGTCTCGGGATCGCCGAACCGTGCATTGAACTCGATCACTTTCGGACCATCCGCCGTCAAGATGAGACCCGCATACAAAAATCCTTCGAACGGGGTGCCTCGTTCGACCATCGTCCGTGCCAGCGGCAAGAGCACGCGCTCGACCGCTTCCGCATACACGGCATCATCGAGATGGGGCATCGGGCTATATGCGCCCATGCCGCCCGTGTTCGGTCCTTTATCGCCGTCAAACGCACGCTTGTGATCTTGAGACGTAATCATCGGGATGACGTGCTCGCCTGAGACGAACGCCATGAGCGAGAACTCTTCCCCGTCCAAAAACTCTTCGATGACGACACGGGACTGGTCGCCGAACTTATCGGTGTCGAAGATGTCGTGAATCGCCGCGCGCGCCTCATCGAGTGTGAACGCGACGGTCACGCCTTTCCCGGCAGCGAGCCCGTCCGCCTTGACGACGAGCGGGGCTATCGACTGATCGAGATGACGTAGCGCCGACGCGGCATCGGTGAACGTGTCATACCCGGCTGTCGGAATATCGGCTTCGCGCATCACTTCTTTGGCGAAGGCTTTACTGCCTTCCAAAAGTGCTGCCGCTTGCGTCGGTCCGAAGATGCGTTGTCCTTCTGCTTGAAACGCATCGACGACACCGGCCATCAAGGCCGATTCCGGACCGACAATCGTCCAGTCGATTCCTTCACGCTTCGCAAACCCGACGAGGGCCGAGACATCTGTCTCTTCGATCGGCACACATGTCACACCGTCCATATTGAGATTACCCGGGGCGACGAACACCTCGTGTCCGTCTTGTCCCAACTTCCAGGCGAGCGCGTGTTCACGGCCGCCGCGTCCAATTACGAGTACGTTCATCGTATCGCTCCTCTCAATGTTTGAAGTGTCGCACAGACGTGAACACCATCGTGATACCGTGGCGGTTCGCCGCTTCGATGGACTCTTCATCACGAATCGACCCGCCCGGTTGAATGATGGCCGTGATACCGGCCGCTGCCGCTGCCTCGACCGTGTCACCCATCGGGAAGAACGCATCGCTACCGAGCGCAGCCCCTTGAGCACGTTCACCCGCTTGTTCGAAGGCGATTTTCGCCGCGCCGACGCGGTTCATCTGTCCTGCACCGATGCCGATTGTCGTTTCATTTTTCGCGACGACGATTGCGTTTGATTTCACGTGTTTGACGACACGCCACGCGAGCTTCAAGTCTTCCCACTCGGACGCCGTCGGACGACGGTCCGTCACGATTTGACATGACGCATCATCAAGGGTCACGTCGTCCCCGTCTTGCACGAGCAGACCGCCCGCGACGGCTGTCAAGCGCATCCCTGTCATCTGCCCCATGTCGAGCGTCAATAACCGAAGATTCTTTTTCTCTTTCAATCGGTCCAGTGCTGCCTCACTAAAGGATGGCGCGATGATGATCTCTAAGAAGATGTTCCGGAGCGCCTCTGCCGTCTCCACATCAACTTCACGGTTCAAGGCGACGATGCCGCCGAAAATCGAAACCGGATCGGCCGCATGTGCCCGTGAGAACGCTTGGCTAATCGTCTCTCCGACCGCGACACCGCACGGGTTCATATGTTTGACGACGACCGCTGCGGGCTCCGTCAGTTCACTGAGCGCCTCGAGCGCCGCGTTCGTATCTTGGATATTGTTATAGGAAAGTTCTTTGCCGTGCAGTTGCTCCGCGTTCGCGAGCGTCATCCCGTGATAGAGCGGCGTCTTATAAAACGCTGCCTGCTGGTGCGGGTTCTCTCCGTAACGGAGGTCTTGTACTTTCTCATACGTGACCGTGAGCTGTTCCGGGAACGTCTCACCAATCTGTTGCCCTAAATAGTCAGCGATCAAGGCGTCGTACGCCGCCGTGTGGCGGAACGCTTTTGTGGCGAGGCGCTGACGTGTCTCGAACGTCGTCCCGCCGGCGAGAACCGCTTCGGCGACATGACCGTAGTCAGCCGGGTCGACGACGACCGTCACGCTGGCATGGTTTTTCGCCGCCGAACGGAGCATGCTCGGTCCGCCGATATCGATATTTTCAATCGCTTCTTCATACGTCGCGTTCTCTTTCGCAATCGTCTCTTTGAACGGGTACAAGTTGACGACGACATAATCGATCGGCTCGATATCATGGTCTTTCATCTGTTCGACGTGCGAGTCTAAATCGCGGCGTCCGAGCAGACCACCGTGAACGAGCGGGTGGAGCGTCTTCACGCGTCCGTCGAGCATCTCTGGGAACGATGTCACTGCTGAGATGTTTTTTACCGGGAGGCCGGCCGCGATGAGCGCCGCTTCCGTACCACCTGTCGAAATGAGTTCGATACCCGCTTCATGCAACGTCTGCGCGAACTCGACGATTCCTGTTTTATCTGACACACTCAGTAATGCTCTCACTTGAAAACCTCCTGTTGGATAAACACTTGTTGTAGTACGCGCGGATAGAGCTGATGCTCGACCGCTTGGATGCGCCTTGCCGCTTCGGCCGCATCACAGCCGGCGATGGCGACTTCTTGTTGGGCGATGATTGGGCCCGTGTCCATCCCGGCATCGACGTAATGGACTGTGACACCACTCGTCGGCACGTTCACCGCGAGCGCTTGTCCGATGGCGTCTTTTCCAGGGAACGCTGGTAACAGCGACGGATGGATGTTGATGATTTGTTTCGGATACGCGGCAAGCAACACATCCCCAATCAACCGCATATACCCGGCCAAGACGATATAGTCGGCGCCGAGCGTCTGAATCAAGACGAGAAGCTCTTGTTCGAATTCAGCTTTTGAGGCGTACGCCTTCGGCTCGAATGAGAAGCTCGGGATGTTGAACCGATCCGCCCGTTCGAGCACTTTCGCTTCTGGTTTGTCCGTGACGAGCAGGACACATTCCCCTGACAAGTCGCCTCGGTCGATGGCTTGCCAAATCGCTTCGGCGTTGCTACCGGACCCGGAGGCGAAGATGGCAAACTTTTTCACTGGTCGACCCCCAAGATGCGGACGCCCGGTTTGGCATCGACTTTTCCGATGCGGTGCGACGTCTCCCCGGCGCGCTCGAGCGCTGCTTCGACGACGGCGACATCTTCAGGACGGACCGTGATCATGAAGCCGATACCCATATTGAACACGTTGAACATCTCTTGTTTCGAGACATGTCCGACTTGTTCGAGCCAGTCGAACACGGGCAGGCTCGGCCAATTCGAGGCGTCGAATGTGACACCGAGTCCTTCCGGCAGCATGCGTGGCACGTTCTCGTAAAACCCGCCGCCCGTAATGTGGGCCATGCCTTGGACACGCCCCGTCGCGATGGCCGCTTTCGCCGCTTCGGAATAGATGCGTGTCGGCAACAAAAGGGCGTTCCCGAGCGTCGTGTCGAGCATGGCAATCTCGTCCGTATAGGCGAGGCCTTGTGATTCAACGATATGGCGGACGAGGGAGAATCCATTCGAATGGACACCCGATGACGCGAGTCCGAGGACGATGTCCCCCGCTTCAATCGTTCGCCCATCGATGAGTGCTTCCTTTTCGACGACACCGACGGCGAATCCGGCGATGTCATATTCGCCGTCCGGATACATCCCCGGCATCTCAGCCGTCTCGCCTCCAACGAGGGCACAACCCGCTTGGACACAGCCTTCGGCGACGCCTGCGACGATGCGCTCCAATTTGGCCGGTTCCGCTTTGCCGGTCGCGATATAGTCTAAGAAATACAGCGGTTCGGCCCCGTGGACGAGACAGTCATTGACACACATCGCCACACAGTCAATTCCAATCGTATCATGTTGGTCGAGCGCGAACGCGAGTTTGAGTTTCGTGCCGACCCCATCCGTTCCGCTGACGAGAATCGGATGTTTCAACTGCATCGAGCCGAGGTCGATCATCGCCCCGAAACTGCCGAGCCCGGTCATCACTTCTGGACGCATCGTCCGTGCCACGTGACGCTTCATGCGTGATACGGCCTCATAGCCTGCTTCTAAATTCACACCCGCTTGTTCATATCTTAAACTCATCGTCAGTCCCCCTTAAGCTTTTGTCTCTGTTACAAGTTCCGCCAGTTCAGTTGGATAAAGTCCGGTGAAGCAAGCGGCGCACTGCCCGCGCAAGTTCCCTTCGAACGGCCGGTCGATCGCTTCGACCGTCCCGTCCAATGTGAGGAACGCCAGTGAATCGGCCCCAATCTCTTCTTTAATCTCTTCGATGGATTTGGTGGCCGCAATCAACTCTTCCTTTGATGATGTATCGATGCCGTAATAGCACGGATGCTTGATCGGTGGTGACGTGATGCGCACATGCACCTCGGTCGCCCCGGCTTCCCGGAGCAACTTGACGATGCGTCGGCTCGTCGTCCCGCGAACGATTGAGTCGTCGACCATGATGACCCGCTTTCCGCTCACGACGCCTCGAAGCGCCGATAGCTTCATCTTTACGCCGCGTTCCCGCAATTCTTGCGACGGTTGTATGAACGTCCGACCGACGTAGCGGTTTTTGATGAGTCCCATCTCGTACGGGATTCCGCTCGCCTCGGCGTAACCGATGGCCGCCGAGATGCTCGAGTCCGGGACGCCGGTGACGACGTCCGCTTCGACCGGTGCCTCGTCGAACATCTTCTTCCCCATCGCCTTACGAGCCGTATGGACGTTGACGCCATCGATGATGGAGTCCGGCCGCGAAAAGTAAATGTATTCCATGGAACACATCGCACGGACCGAGGCCTCGCTGTACCGCTCCGACACAATCCCGTCTTGCGTGATCATGAGCAGTTCCCCTGGCTCGACATCGCGTACGTACGTCGCCCCTACGACGTCGAACGCACATGTCTCTGAGGCGAACACGTAAGCTCCGTCCTCGGTCTGGCCGAGCGAGAGCGGGCGTAAGCCGTGAACGTCGACGCCGACGTAGAGCGCGTCTTCCGTCAAGAAGAGGAAAGCGAACGCGCCGACGAGACGCGCCAAGCTATCCGCGATTCGCTCTTTCATTGAGTGGCCTCGGCTCCGCTTAATCAAGTGGGCGACGACTTCCGTGTCGGACGTCGTCTGGAAAATCGCACCTTCCGCTTCAAGCATATGTTTCAACTCGTTGGCGTTGACGAGGTTACCGTTGTGCGCCATCGCCAAATCGCCCGTGAGCGACTTGAAGTGGAGCGGTTGGACGTTCTCGATCGTGTTCCCGCCTGCCGTCGAGTAACGAACGTGCCCGATGGCGTGATGCCCGGTCAAGGCGTCGAGCGACGGTTCGTCGAACACTTCGGCGACGAGGCCGAGTCCGCGTTTGGCGTGTAGGCGTTCGCCGTCAGCCGTGACAATGCCTGTCCCTTCTTGTCCCCGGTGTTGCAGGCTGTGGAGGCCGTAGTAGGCGAGGTGTGACGCTTCATGGTGATTGAACACCCCGAATACCCCGCACTCCTCGTTCATGCCTCGGATGTCATATAACATGGAATAGCTCCTTCCCATACCCGTTCAAGTTCCGTGACGTCCATTTCAATCAGGCGGTCGTTTGCACGGACCGTCAATTGTGGCGTGTCTGTCACCCGTCCGATGCGTGACGCCTTCGTCAAGGATGCGAACGCATCGGCCTGTTCCGGTGCGACCGTGACGAGGAAACGTGATTGTGATTCACTAAAGAGCGTCGTCACGAGATCCGTGTCGACTGTTACGTCTGCACCTAAGCCTGTCCCGAACACGAGTTCAGGGAGAGCCGCGGCGAGTCCACCTTCCGATACGTCGTGCGCCGCCGTGACAAGACCTTGGCGAATCGCTGTGAGGAGTGCTTGTTGCTGACGGCTCTCTGTCTCGAGGTCAAGCGTCGGCGCTTGACCGCTCACTTTCCCGTCCTGAAGCATTTGCAGCGCACTACCGCCGAACTCAGGTTTCGTCTCTCCGAGCAGGAAGATGATGTCGCCAGACGCTTTCGCGAACGACGTCGTGATATGTTCCGGCTTGTCGATCAAACCGACCATACCGACGACCGGTGTCGGATAAATCGCCGTCCCGTTCGACTCATTGTAAAGCGAAACGTTCCCGCCGATGACCGGTGTGTCGAGGGCACGGCACGCTTCCGCCATCCCTTCGACAGCTTGGTCGAGTTGCCAGAACCCTTCCGGCTTGTCCGGGCTACCGAAGTTCAAGCAGTCCGTGAGCGCGAGTGGTGTGGCGCCGCTCGCGACGATATTGCGCGCCGCTTCGGCGACCGCGATGGCACCGCCGACACGCGGGTCGAGGTACACGTATTTGGCGTTGCAGTCTGTCGTCATTGCGAGCGCTTTGTCTGTGTCGCGAATGCGGATGACGGCCGCGTCACTGCCTGGCGCGACGACGGTTGATGTTTGAACCATGTGGTCATATTGTTCATACACCCAACGTTTTGAGGCGATCGTCGGCATGGCAAGGACGTCTTTCCATGTCGCGAGCACGTCCGTGACGACCGGTTGGACCGGTGCCATCGCTTGGAACGCCTCATAGTATGCCGGAACTTGCGACGGCTTATGGTAGACCGGTGCGTCTTCTGCGAGCGCGTCGACTGGTACTTCGGCCGCGACTTCCCCGTGATGCAACAGACGGAGCACTTTCTCTTTGATGACTTCACCGACTTTGATCGCATGAAGTCCCCACTTCGTGACAATCGCTTCGATTTCATCTTCATGTCCTGCCTTGACGACGAGCAACATCCGCTCTTGCGACTCGGACAACATCATCTCGTAAGGCGTCATGTCCGCCTCGCGTTGCGGGACGAGGTCGAGGTTCATCTCGATACCCATGCCTGCCTTCGATGCCATCTCAGCCGAAGACGACGTGAGACCGGCTGCCCCCATGTCTTGAATCCCGACGAGGGCTGGGTGCTTAATGACTTCCAAACACGCCTCAATCAACAGTTTCTCCATGAACGGGTCACCGACTTGGACGGCCGGGCGTTTCTCGTCCGCATCCTCACCGAGTTCTTCCGAGGCGAACGTCGCCCCGTGAATACCATCGCGTCCTGTCGTCGCACCGACATACATGACCGAGTTGCCGACACCTTCGGCAATCCCTTTCTGAATGTCTTCATGGCGGATGAGACCGACGCACATCGCATTGACGAGCGGGTTACCGGCATAGGCCGGGTCGAACGCGACTTCCCCACCGACCGTCGGGATACCGACACAGTTACCGTAACCGGCGATACCGGAGACGACGTGGCCGAAAAGATGTTTCACACGTGATTCGTTCAAATCTCCGAAGCGGAGCGAATTGAGGAGTGCGACCGGTCGCGCGCCCATCGAGAAGATGTCGCGGATAATCCCGCCGACCCCTGTGGCCGCACCTTGGTACGGCTCAATCGCCGACGGATGGTTATGGCTCTCGATTTTGAATGCGACGGCCTGGCCATCGCCGATGTCGACGATGCCGGCACCTTCCCCGGGTCCTTGAAGGACATGTTTCCCAGTGGTCGGGAATTTCCGGAGGACAGGCTTCGAGTTTTTGTACGAACAGTGTTCAGACCACATGACCGAGAATAATCCGATCTCTGTGTAATTCGGCTCACGACCGAGCAGTGAGACGACGAGCGCGTATTCCTCATCAGTCAAGCCCATCGTGGCGTAAAGTCGCTCTTCACGGATGTGTGTTGCTGTCGGTTCAGTTGTAAGTAGCATGTCGAGTCCCCCATTTCACCATCGAAGTGAATAATCGTTTGCCGTCTTCCCCGCCGAGCAATGCTTCGACCGCTCGTTCCGGGTGTGGCATCATTCCGAGCACGTTCCCTTGTACGTTCGTGATTCCTGCGATGTTGGCGACCGATCCGTTCGGATTGTCGGTATACGTGAAGGCAATCTGCCCGTTCGCTCGGAGCGCCTCGAGTGTCGCCTCGTCACAGTAGTAGTTGCCTTCCCCGTGTGCGATCGGGACTTGAATCGTCTCGCCGAGCGCATAATCGTTCGTGAACATCGTCTCGTTCGTTTCGACTTTCAACTCGACCGTCTTGCACATGAATTTCAAGTCACGGTTACGCATCAACACACCCGGGAGAAGCCCTGCTTCGACGAGTACTTGGAATCCGTTACAGACGCCGAGCACCGGTCGCCCTTCTTCGGCGAACCGCTTCACTTCGTTCATGATTGGTGAGAACTGGGCGATGGCACCACAGCGTAAGTAGTCCCCGTAGGAGAACCCTCCTGGCAAGAGCACACCGTCGTATCCTTCGAGTGATGTTTCCGTATGGAACACATAGTCCGCTTCTTCACCGAGGACATCTTTTACGGCGTGATACATGTCGAGGTCACAGTTCGATCCCGGGAAGACGATGACAGCGAATTTCATGCGAGTACCCCCATCTCGATTCGATAGTTCTCGATGACCGTATTGACGAGCAGTTTCTCGCACATGTCACGCACCATCGCTTCGGTCGTCTCATTTGCGACTTGAAGCTCGATGACTTTCCCGATGCGTACCGACTCTACCCCCGTAAAGCCGAGATGTTCAAGCCCACCTTTCACGGCGACGCCTTGTGGATCTAGTACACTTTCACGTAATGTCACGTACACGTTTACTTTTTTCATCGGTCCATTCCCCCTATGCGTGTTAACAGTTGGCTGTATGTGTCTGTCAGAGATCCGAGGTCTCTGCGGAAAACGTCTTTATCGAGCTTTTGTTTCGTCTCTTTGTCCCAAAGCCGACACGTGTCTGGTGAGATTTCGTCGGCAAGGATGATTGTGCCGTCGACTTTACCGAACTCAAGTTTGAAATCGATCAAATCGATGCCATGTTCATTGAAAAAATCGAGCAATACATCGTTGACCCATAGGCCGAGTTGTCGCAATGTTTCGACTTCTTTGTGTGTGGCAACTTGCAGTAAACGGATATGATCCTCTGTTAGGAGCGGATCTCCGAGTGCGTCATCTTTATAGTAGAACTCGACGATTGGTGAGAGGAGCGGTGTCCCTTCTTCCCAACCGAGTCGTTTGGCCAAGCTCCCGGCGGCGACGTTCCGAACGACGACCTCGAGCGGGATAATATCGACGCGGCGCACGAGCTGCTCGCGATCCGATAATCGTTTAATGAAATGCGTCGGAATCTTGTTGTCGTGCATGAGTTCGAACAAGCGCGTCGTGATGGCATTGTTCAATACACCTTTGCCAGCGATTGATTCTTTTTTCTCCCCGTTAAATGCTGTCGCGTCGTCTTTATAATAGACGCGGAGCACACCCTGTTCTTCGGTCTCGAATAACGCTTTCGCTTTACCTTCGTAAATTGCTTCCATCTGTATCGTCCCCCTTAAAAGTGAGAGGGGCATGAAGCCCCTCAACGATCACAAACCACAGCGTTCAAAAATGACATCGACACGGCGCACGTGATGGCTCGGGTCGAATAAGTCGTCGAGCTCGTCACTCGTGAAGAGTGCACCCATCTCGGCGTCTTGTTCAATCAAGGTGCGGAACATCGTCTCTTCTTCCCACGCCTGCATTGCCTTCGGTTGAACGGCGTCATAGGCGGCTTCGCGCGACCATCCTTTTTCAATCAACGCGAGCAAGATGCGTTGTGAGAAGATGATGCCGAACGTCCGGTCCATGTTGCGGCGCATGTTGTCCGGGAAGACCGTCAAGTTCTTCACGATATTGCCGAACCGGTTCAACATGTAGTTGAGGAGGCTCGTCGCATCCGGAAGAATGATGCGTTCGGCTGAAGAGTGTGAGATGTCACGTTCATGCCAGAGCGGGACGTTCTCATACGCCGTCACCATATGACCGCGAATGACTCGGGCTAGGCCGGTCATGTTCTCTGAACCGATCGGGTTACGTTTATGCGGCATTGCTGACGACCCTTTTTGTCCTTTGGCGAAAAATTCTTCGACCTCACGTGTCTCTGTCTTTTGGAGGCCGCGAATCTCTGTCGCCATCTTCTCGATCGATGTGGCGATCAACGCGAGCGTCGACATATATTCGGCGTGACGGTCACGTTGCAGCGTCTGCGTCGAAATCGGTGCTGCTTGAATACCTAATTTGTCACACACATACGATTCGATGAACGGATCGATATTGGCGAACGTGCCGACCGCACCACTCATCTTGCCGAACTCAATCGTCTCACGGGCTGCCATGAAGCGTTTCTTGTTGCGTTTCATTTCTTCGTACCAAAGTGCGAGCTTCAATCCGAACGTCGTCGGTTCAGCATGGACACCGTGTGTACGCCCCATCATGATGTCGTATTTATGTGCTTTCGCTTTCTCAGCGAGGATGTCGATGAAACGGTCGATATCGGCTTCTAAAATATCGTTCGCTTGCTTAATCAAGTACGATAAGGCCGTATCGACGACGTCTGTCGAAGTCAGTCCGTAATGCACCCACTTCTTCTCTTCGCCGAGTGTCTCTGAGACGGCACGGGTGAATGCGATGACGTCATGACGTGTCTCTTGCTCGATTTCAAGGATGCGCTCGACATCAAACGATGCTTTGTCCCATAAGACGGCGACATCTTCCTTCGGGATGATTCCGAGTTCGCTCCACGCTTCGCAGGCGTACAGCTCTACTTGGAGCCATGCCTCAAACTTATTCTGGTCTGTCCAAATCGCCGCCATCTCAGGACGGGTATAACGTGAAATCATAAAACGGTCTCCTTCCAAATTGCCAATTGTTCGATGGTCTGAAGCGCTTCTTCGACGGAAGCGGCAATCACGTTCAAATGCCCCATCTTCCGCCCTGGCTTCGCTTCTTCTTTCCCATACAAATGTAGTTTAACATTCGACGGTAACGTTTGCGGGTCCAGCTCGTCCATATGTTCCCCTAAAAGATTGACCATGACGACAGGGGTGTATAACGTCGTTCGCCCAAGTCTCATCCCGGTAATTGCCCGAATGTGTTGCTCGAACTGCGACGTTTCACAGGCGTCAATCGTATAATGCCCTGAGTTGTGAGGACGTGGCGCAAGTTCATTCACGTATAATGAACCATCCTCCATAATAAATAGCTCAACTGCCAGCGTACCAATCAGTCCGATGTGGTCGACGAGCTGGAGCGCCAAATGCCGCGCCTCTTCTAAAACGTCTGGCTCCACACGTGCCGGTACAATCGAAAGATGTAAAATATTGTTTCGATGAACGTTCTCACTGATGGGGAACGTCGTTGTCTCGTGCGTCCCTCTCGTCACGATTACAGAAATTTCTTTTTTAAAAGGAAGCCAAGCTTCGGCCACATATTCCGTCTCTTCGAACTGATCTGTGAACGTGCGTACGTCTTGTTCTGAACGTATGACGGTTTGACCTTTTCCGTCATAACCGAAACGGCATGTCTTGATCACGAACGGAAAACCTAATACGTCTTTTGCTCGAATGACATCACGGACGGAACGGACTGGAACATACGGGGCGACTTGAAGACCTGCCCCTTCAATCATTTGCTTTTCAAAGATTCTATGCTGCGTCGCCTTCAAGACATTCATCCCTTGAGGACATTTGTCAGCAATGGTCTCAATCATCGCCGTATCGATGTTTTCAAATTCATAGGTGATCACGTCTGAACGATGGGCGAGTTCACGAGCTGCCGTGACATCGTCGAATGCAGCGACGATACTCGGTGCGACCTGGGCAGCAGGTGCGTTTGAGTTGGGATCGAGGCTTAGCGTTTCGTACCCCATTGCACTTGCACTGAGTGACATCATGCGACCTAGTTGACCTCCACCTAAAATGCCGATTCTCATTAGATTAGGTCCTCCGTCGCTTGAAGTGCCATATCACGCTTGGCTTGGCGATACGTATCCAGGCGTTCAACCAGTTCAGGGAATTGCAAGCTGAGGATTTGAACGGCGAGTAGACCCGCGTTCGTGGCCCCGGCACGACCAATCGCGACCGTTGCGACTGGTACTCCTGCAGGCATTTGAACAATCGAGAGCAATGAATCAAGTCCATTTAAGGCTTTAGATTGAACAGGTACTCCGATGACAGGAAGCGTTGTTTTCGCTGCGACCATCCCAGGTAAATGGGCTGCCCCTCCTGCTCCTGCAATGATGACTTGTATGCCTCTCTCACGAGCTTCTTCTGCATATTCAAACATTAAGTCCGGCGTCCGATGTGCCGAGACAACTTGTTTTTCAAATGGAATACTCAATTCTTCTAGGACGTCACAAGCGTGGCGCATTGTTTCCCAATCAGACGAGCTACCCATGATCACACCTACTGTTGCCTTCACTTAAATGTCCCCCTTAAATAAAGAAATCCCTAAACCGAATAACCAGTTTAGGGTATAGGCCACGACAAAAAAATGTCGACTACACCCCATAGTCTGATCAGAATCGGCGATCAGGTAGAAACTTGCGAGCCATTTCCTCGCGATTATATGGAGCACTATTTAATTTGTTCTTAACTCACACGCCTATCGTACCTTGTTCATTCAAAACATGTCAACAAACTGCGAACAATTTAATTGTCTGAATATTTATCGTTCGTCTTTAGGTTCGTTGGAATACAAAAAAAACCGTCACATATTCGTGACGGTTTGGCATTATGATTTGAGAGCAACGCACTCAAACAAAATCGATTGATGGGAATGTACAGGTTCGTCTTTGGTTCCCGTTTGTTCAAAGACAGGCTTTTCAATCCTACGTACCGGGCGATACCCCATTTGAGCAATTCGATTTAAACATTCATCGATTGTCTCGTTTGGCTCGACGTATACTTTGATTTTTTTGGCCATCTGTTATTCCTCTCTTTCATTTGAATCGCGATATAAATAAAAAAAGCGGCGGCCCTTGAGCGAATGCTCCAGAACCACCGTTTGCCTGGCGACGTCCTATCCTCACAGGGGGAGACCCCCAACTACTTTCGGCGCTGAAGTGCTTAACTTCCGTGTTCGGCATGGGAACGGGTGTGACCACTTCGCCATCGCCACCAGATATAGAGAGATCGTTCTCTCAAAACTGAAGACTCATCAATTCATACAAACCTTAGACTAGATCAAAGCCTCGACCGATTAGTATCATTCAGCTCCACACGTCGCCGTGCTTCCACCCATGACCTATCTACCTCATCGTCT
>NZ_JACSMA010000005.1 GCF_018618415.1 Exiguobacterium sp. s146
CATAAGGTTTCACAGATTGTTCGAATCGAATGCGTGCAAACCACTCTGAGACGGTCTCGTGAGGTTTTCGTTTTTGAGTGTCGCTCAAGGTGTCATTTAGCTCCACGAGTAGTTTTCCAAGCTCAGTATCAGAGGCATAGAGAAAGGTTGGTGTTGTGTTGGTCACCGTGTTCATGTTGGCTCGAACTGAGAATGGTCTCTCGTCAGCCGAGGACGGTGTCGCTTTGCGTCGCCGCTTGTCCCACCAATCCCGTACGCGCTTGTAGTACTTGAGAAATAAAATGAGCAAGAAAGCTATAACGACCCATTTCAGGACATCTGAAGCAGTCTCTTGATCTTCGCCAGACGCCTTCTTTTCAAACCGTTCTTTTGCCAAAAGATCATACCACCTCGGTATATCATTCGTATCCTCTAGATTCTCTGTTTTTTCTTTAAAGGTTGCCAATTCACCATCGATATACCTTGGATTTCCCGACATGTCTTGTTGGGTGGGGCGATCTACAATCATTCCATAAAGGAAAGCCCCGCCGGTTTTAAATAAAGCGAGGATGACTAAGGTCGAAATGATGAAATAATACATTTTTCTTTTCTGCATAAACCCTCCTCTTATACAAGTGAAGTTAAAGATATACATCTTACCCCTTAATGTCCCTTTAAATACAAAAAAAGTCAATTATTAAAAAGGATTTCGCTTTTTGATTCCAAATTAAATTTCTACCATGATTAATTCTCTTAATTTTGATTGATATCCCTTCTAAAAAGTAGAGTTTGTTTCTATATTTTTAACACAATGATCATGGTATTATTTAATGAAATGATCATTGTGTTAAAAGGAGGATTATCTTATCATGTATACGATTGACGAGGCATTTGAAATCTTATCGAAGAACAAGCTCACAAGCCATAAGGAGACGGTCCGCAACTGGGTACGAAAAGGCGTGATCCAGGCAGAACCGCTCGAGTCGCGTAAAAAAGGTTATCGGATCAGTGAGGAGGCGCTCGAACAGTTCATCAAAGAACGGATGCCTGAAGGATGGGAGCTGTATCCGGAGTCAGTGACAGGGGATGCTCGGGATGTCGTCAAGAATGAAGAAGAGGCCCCGTATCACGTCGAGGTCGATGTAGAAGCGATTAAAGAGCGAGCCCGCGAGGAGATGTGGTACGAGCTTCTCGGTAAATTCGTCTTCGAGGACTACTTCGTCCTGAAAAAATCAGAGGTCAAGGCTGCTGTCGAGCATATGCGGTATTCAAAAGAGTTCGGAGCCGAGGTGTGGGATCGTTGCTCGAAGCACACGTGGGGCCACGCAACACCTCGAGTCCCGTACCTGCTCGATTACTTCATGTTCGAAGGAGAGCGGATTCCCTTCAATAAAGATTTCGGTGGAAGAGATGAACAGATCATCCACGCGTTAACTGAAAAAATTCGGCTCGATAAAGTGAAGCGAAAACGTAAATGAACATAAAAAGACATTCTCTTAAAAATAGAGGATGTCTTTTTATACAATCATCATTGTTTTAATTTTCAGGTTAAAATCATTCCCCGACCATTCCGTCGTTGTCGTTATCACGCATATAGGGGTAGAGCCAATGGTCGCTCATGATCGGCATCGTGAAACCGGCGTCTTTCGCTTCCTGGATCGTCACCTGACCGTTCCCATTCGTATCTACGCTCGAGACATCGCCTGTGGCCTCAAGTGTAGCTGCGGGTTCCGGTTCACTTTCTGTGAGGCCGAGTGTTTCGTTCACTTCATCCGGGTTAACGTTGTCGAAGGAATCGGTGACGACATTTCCTCTGACAGTGTAGGTGTACTTATAGTGTGAAGGGGTGTGTGTGCTCGTATCTGGATACGTGATGATCGCCTCGAAGTCGGCCGCGCCGCCGGCCTTACGGATTACATCCTCCATATAGGCCTGGTCCCCGTAGCGGTTGAGCGTGCTATCCTGTGGTGTGATGTTGTAGGCGTTCGAGACGCCCCCGAGCGAGTCGGCGATGACGTGGCCTTCATCGAGATCACTGTGTTCGACGCCTGGGACCTTCGCCTCGTCATGATAGTAGCGGCCATCCGAGGTCACATCCTCCGAATCATCATCCTGCAAGATGATCTGATCGGCGATGACACGAATCAATTGACCATGTTCGTTCGTGAACGCCCAATACTCGCGATCTCCATATCCGATATCGACGACGACGTTCGCCTCACGGTACCCGGACAAATCGCCACCGTCAACATTGATCAGTTTATAGCCGGAGAATTGATTGTTATCCGAATTTGTGACCGTTCTCTCGGCTTCTGCAGGCTCTTCTGCAGTCGTCTCCGTATTTGAGTCGTCTGTGCTCGTTTCGGTCGTCTCGACGACTTCTTCTGTTTGAGTAGCAGGCTCCTCTGCTTTCTCATTTGTAGAAGGGGTGTTTTCACTGGTACAACCGGCCATCAGCAGGATGGCCAAAGGGAAGGCTAAGTAGGTAAATTTCATTTTGTTCTCCTTATAGCATGTATATATGTAGATGAGTCAATACGATCTATGTTCAATTATATCCTCCGCATGTTTACGATGCGCCAATCCTTCACGTTTTGTTCGTCCATATGTTGAGTGACGCGTTCAATCATTCCAAATCGTTCGCGCTGACAAAAGTTGTAGGCTTCTTCCGGTAATGGCAGTTCTACCTCAATTGTGACTTTCACTTTTTTTCTTCGTTTGTTGAATCGACTTAGCAAATGATGTTCTAGCTTCGTGATGAACGCGTCGTCGCCAACACCCTCTTCTGACTTCAGTACGCCGGTTATCTCAGTACTGATTCCATCAAGGTGGTGTTTGATTTCAAACGGTGTCGCATCCAAGTACTCGCAAAGGTGATCAAAGCGTAGTATCTCTGTACTGTGATATTGCTGGATCCATTCTTGAAGTCGCATAAGGAGAACCCCTTTTTAGTTCAAGTGTACCTCGTAGGGTTGTAATAAACAGTGACGAAGTCGTGTACAGCGTGTGTAAGGTGCCGCACATGAGACCTGTTCGATTTCATATTCTGTCCTTCCTTAAAAACGGACTTTGTTCCGGATCTTCATCTCTTCCAACTTTGCCTTTTTCACATCAGGATCAGTGGTGAACCTATAGCTGCTTCCCTCATGGATCCAGGTCTCATCAAGAATGATGCCATTCATAATGTGACGATACGGCATTGCGGTGCATAACGTGTATCCCTTCAGATAGTGTGTAGCTTCCTGAATGGAGACACACTCCTTTAATTCTACCCCGTCTTTAAAAATCAGGACCGGTTTATTCGTCTTGTTTATTGCGATTGGTTTTCGTAAATCCATTTCTCTCACTCCTCCTATCAATTACACCTTGCCTATTTATGTATACGGTCAACCACAGGAATAAGAAGCTATTTAACAAATACCGGATTATAATAAAGGTGTGTTGGATAATTTTACAATAATTATAAAGTGGAGTGATAGAAGATGAATAAATTGATCAAGATTGGGAGTGCCGTTCTATTTAGTGGAGCGCTATTGGTGTCGCCATACGGGGAAGCATCAGCCGCTGCGAGCATCAAAGTCCATTACATCGATGTCGGGCAAGGGGACGCCATCTACATCAAGATGCCAAGCGGTGAGGACGTCATCATTGACGGTGGGAACAAAGGTAAAGGGGATGCCATCGTCGCCTATCTCAAAAAACAAAAAGTCGACGATATCGAAGTATTGATCTCGACGCATCCGGATGCGGATCATATCGGTGGATTGGACGAAATTTTAGATGCCTACCGTGTCGAGAACGTCTACGCACCAAAAGTGAAACACACAACCCAAGCCTACAAAGACTTCCTTCAAGCCGTGAAACGGGAAGGGAAGACCATCAAAACGGCACAGGCTGGCGTGAAACTGCCGATCAAAGGTGTCAGTGCGAAGTTTGTGGGTCCGGTCAAATCCTACTCGAACAGTGACTTGAACAACTGGAGTGCAGTCCTTCATGTCACGTACAAGAAGAACACGTTCTTGTTCACAGGGGACGCGGAACACGTTTCTGAGAAGGACATGATGGCCAAGAAGCAGACGCTCCGTGCAGATGTCTTGAAGGTGGGGCATCACGGTGCCAAGACGTCGACGAGCAGCACGTTCCTGAATACGGTCAAACCGAAGCATGCCGTCATCAGTGTCGGGAAGAACAACTACGGGCACCCGACGTCCGAAGTGGTGACGAACTTAAAACGCCAAAAAGCGAACACGCTTCGTACAGACAAAAATGGCACGATCATTATCACAGGAAACGGCTCGAGTTACGCCGTGAAGAAATCAAAATGAAGCGACGCAGAGGGATCATCGACCGGTTTGAAGGAGATCTGGCTGTCGTCGAATTCGGAGAAGTGATGGAGGATATTCCAAAGTCACGACTTCCAGACACGGTTCAACCTGGTGACGTGCTTTGGTTTTATGAAGATGGGAAAGTTGAAGTGGACGCCAAGGAACGCAAACGATTATCGAGTGATATCGATGAGTTGATGGATGAGCTTTGGGAAGATTAAAAACGAGTATCAATTATTCATGATTGTATTTTTAAAACTTACAAATCAGTATTTTTTAATAAAGACAAATCGGCAAATAATTTTTATCTAAATATAAAGCTCGATTGACATTGAATAAAAACTGATATAAAGTCAACAGCATAATATTCACTAGGAGGATTGTTAAGAATGATGCACGCCGGGAGATTACGCCACCACACTTTGAACAATGGCTAATTGAATATGTTCAAAGGCTCTGTTTTCATAAAACAGAGTAAATGGGAGTAGTCTGCACATTTTTATCAATCTTTGACGAAGAAACCACACACTTACAAACATAGCAGATTTACAACTCTTTTTGTCGTGTCCTTTTATTTTTGATAATGGACGCTTCTTGGTTGTAGCTCATTTACTCTTGATCACAGACACCATTTTGTCTGTGATTTTTTTTATGACTTCATTTAGTTAAGTCTAATTAGAAAAGATTGAAATGAAAAAGTATTAAAAATGCATACATTTCACTTGCTTATCGCACAACATAAAAATTGGAGGAACAAATCATGAACGAATTTAAACGGCTTGCAAAAAATAAAGGATTAGATGTGTTAGAGAATAGCATTGTGGTAAATGAATCGGGTGTTGATTTTCAAGTTGCTTATGCAAAAGATACGCTTGGTAGCAAGTGGATACTAAGAATTCCTCGAAGATTAGATTCGATGAGGAGCGCCTTGAAAGAAAAGGGGGCACTAGAAATTATGGAAGAACATGTGAGTTTTCAAGTTCCAAATTGGTCAATTTTTGATGATGAACTAATTGCGTATAAGCAATTAGATGGTGTTCCGGTTGCAACAATTGATGTAGAGCAACAAGATTACATTTGGAGTTTTGACAAAGAGAATACACCACAATCTTACTATCAGTCATTAGGTAAAGTGTTGGCAGAACTACACACATTACCACATCGACACTTCAAAGAAATCGGTATCAAAACTCTATATGCTAGAGATTTAAACAGTTCAATGAAGATACGGATGGAGAAGGTGAGACAGAAGTATCATGTGAATTCAGAGCTATGGGAGCGTTGGCAAGAATGGTTGGCGAATGATTCGCTATGGCCATCGCATGTAGGTGTAAGCCACGGGGATTTACACCCTGGCCACATACTAATAAATAAGAATTTTGAGGTCTCTGGTTTGATAGATTGGACAGAAATTAGTATTGCGGACACATCTGTGGATTTTCTATCACATCTATTACTGTTTGGTAAGGATGGTTTGACAAAGTTACTCGATGCTTACGACAATGCAGGCGGAAGAACATGGTCAAGAATGGATGAGCATATAATTGAGTTGTTAACAACCAGCGCAATAACTGTAGCTGAATTCGCAGAGATATCTGACCTACAAGATATGCGTGAAACAGCTGCTCATATGCTTACACAAAATGTATGAGGTAAAAGCAATGGCAGCGCTCTGAAATTGAAAAGGGTATGAATTTTAAAATCATCATACCCACGAATGTCACCAGAGTCTTTCGATGTTAAACAATGAAATTCTTGAAAGGGACTTTTGTTCTTCATCTAACAACACGTCATGCCAGTGATTTTCAAGCGATTTCAGGACCGGTCTCTCCAAACGATTGGTTTTTTCAAGATGGTGTAAAGGATGTACGGCACTTTCCGGGACGAAGTGACCACTGACCAATGGTTGATTCGGTAATGCGATTGTATAAGCCACAAGCTGATCTTCACTGAAGTCATGATTATTGGCGATGCCGAACTGCTGAAACCCGAGACCCATACCATGAATATACATGAGCGGCTCATCGACGCGATCCACCTTCAGGTTCGTCTCGAGGGCCGCTTTTGCGTTCAGATAGGGCTCCACCTCCTCGGGGAACACACTTTGTACGGCATGCACCCGTTCATAAAGACTGAGGTCAGCGTCTTTCCATCCCATTGGCCGCTCCAGCTGTTCAAGGTAATCAAGAGGGCTCTGCTCTTTCTCCTGTTGCAAGGTGTTCACCTTTTCTAAGTGTGTCTCGATATGTTCGAGGAAGCCTGCGGACGTCTGGTGGACCTCCTGCAACAATTTTTCCTTGTCGAGGAGTTCCTTGTCTTTCGTCCAACCGGCCAGATAGGAGAGCGAGAAGTCGTCCGTCGAGAACCCGAGTTGATGTGAGACGACATAGGCGACCATCTCGGCTTGGAACTCCTTCTCGGGTGCCGTGAGCGGATGATCGCGTTCAAAATTCCGCTCCTGATTGTGTAGCTCCGCATGGGCAAGCTCGTGGATCAGGACGCTGATGTCCTCGATAGATGAGTTCCGCGGGTTCAAGGCAATCGCATGTAGCTCCGGATAGTAACAGCCCTTCGCCGTTCCGATCTCGTCGAGCGGTTCATCCAACAGCGTCACATTCCGGGCATCCGCGAGCGTCGTCAAGGCGTCACGGATGTCTTGTTCGTTCTCCATCCCGCCGTCCCGGTGATACCGTTTGAAGATGTCCGAGACCTCGATTCCTTTCTCGCGTGCGTCGGTCTGCGTGTACTCGAACACGTGACCGATCTTGAAGTACATCATCTTGCGTGACGGGATGCGTCCTTGTTTCACGCCGTCCTTGATTGGCTTCGGTGCCTTGCTGAGCGGTACCCATTCATCTTTGTGCAAGACATACGTCACCGGGTTCGGGACAAATACTTTGATGCCACGCTCACCTTTTTGGACCTGTGCGCCTTGCTTTTCCCAGAACGGGTAAGAGCCGACCGCGACCGCGCCGGGGAATTGGGACTCGATCAAAATTGCGTTCCGCATCGAGTATTGATGAAACTTGCCGAGGAACTGTAGATGTTCCCGGATTTTTTCCGGACTCTCGAAGTAGCTGTCGATCTGTTTTCCCATCTGTTCGGTCAAGGCCTCGAGCTCGGCCTTCCGTTCTTCGTTCGTCTTCATCTTGGCCATCGTGTCAGACTCCTTCCTTCAACAAGTCGGTGACAGATTCATCACTATCCGCAAATTCGTCCAGTTCACGCTCGAGTTGTGGCGACGTTTCCGGTATGTCGAGTAACAGCTGTGTCCGCTCGAAATTGACGGGAAGCAAGACGATCTCGTCTTGCGCGACGGCGGTCAAAAGTTGGTGCTCGGAAACGGACACCGGCATGTCGTATCGCTTTCCATAGATGAGGACCGTGACGGTATCCGGTTGAAGCGTCAACAGTTGTCCCATCGTGAAGGGACGGTCAAGTGGTCGCATAAGATTCATCCTCTCTCAACAGTTAATGTGTCCTTCTTCTGTTTTTGGTGTTCGATGCGCTCCTGGACGATGCGTTCCGCCGTCGCGAGAAACGTCGGCTTGAATTGATCCGTCGTCATGATGTCCTCGATGCCCTCGGTCTGCATCAGCGCCTGCAGAAGCTCTGTCAGGATCTGCCCGTGGCGATCGGAACGGTTCGCGGCGAGTCGGATCCGCTCGAGTTCCGTCGACACCTGCTTGTTCATTAACTCCTCGATATGACTTGTAACCTGCGTGCTGATCGAGCGGGTGAGGAACTGCATGTCCCACTTCCCGTCAGCCAGTTGTTTATGCTCGTCTGCGATATGGTCGATGACCTGACCGAGATGGCCGAAGCGTTTGTCGTCGGCGAACTCTTCTAAATACGCGACCGTCTCCGGCTTTAATCGGAGACGGATCTGTCTCAACTCTTCCATCGTCCTCCCTCACTTTCCATATTCGATGTCCCGTTCCAGCTGTTCGAAAGCTCGTTGGTTCTTCAAATGTTCGAATTCGTCATTCATGTGCCGCTCGATACGGTAGATTGATTCGTTGAATATCTTTTGTTGGTTGAACGCGCGTCGGACCGGATGTTTAGGGGCTTCAATTTTTTCAAGTGTCATTTGTTCCTTTGACAAGTCTCGCATCTCAGCGAGGATGGCATTCCCCATCCGGGTGTAGAGATCCTGTCGCTTCGTCGTCCGGTAATGCTCGGCCTTCTCCGTGTCGCCGTAGCTACGACGATGGAACGACACTTCCTGTTCAAGTCGCTCGTTGAAGGCTTGGAACTCTGATTTGAAGTGAATGTCGATATAACTGTCGGTCAGACGATCGAGCGATTCCCGAAGCGGCTGCATCCCGTTCATGTTGTAGCGCCACTGTCGTTTGTCTTCCGGCAACCGCTCATAGATGTCCTTGAATTGACGGACGAGCTCGGGATGCAGGACACGGTTCGGGAGCGTTGGAATCTTCCGGTTCCGTTTATGGGCGACCAGTTCGTCTCTTATGAACGCATTCAGTTTCTCCTGTTCTTTCGTCCGGTCGGCGAGGGAATGGATGACCTTCGACTTCATCAGCTCGATCGATTTTGGTTTGCGTTTGCCGCGCTCGCGCATATGGCTCGTCTCGACGATGGCGACATGCACGTGGATGTTGTCGGTGTTGTAATGCACGGCGCCGGTCCAGTAGGCGTGGACCATCTTTTCTTTTTGGAGCATCGCCTCGACCGCATTCCGTGTCGCCTGAATCAATCGTTTCTCGTCGATGAGGTCGTCGTGGACCACGCCGGTCTCGCGTAGCCAAGCGTTATCGAACGAGATGACGTCTTGCCAGAGGATGCTCCCTCTCTCTTGCGCATGCTTGAAGATGTCGCGGACGGCGCGACGTTTTTCGTCGTTCAACCGATCGTCCACGCGCGTGAACAGACCGCTCGATTTCGTCTCGTCTTCCATGTAGTCGTGATACGTCTCGAACTGTTCGCTGCTGTCTTTCGCGTCCGGACGATTGATGTAGTCGAGGTACGTCGTGTAGCGACGTGACTTCTTTTTTGTGCCTGGCACCTTGAACTTTGATTTGATGACGACACCCGGCGTCTCATGCATCCTGCATCACCTCGTTCAACAACCGGGTCACCTCGGCGAGCTCGTCCGCACTCCGTTTCAAGTGGAGCGTGTTCGCCTCGAGCTGTCGTTCGAGCCGCTCGACCTGCGTCGATTGGATGCCGTTCGCACACCAGGAGGCGAGCAGTTCTTTCAAATATTGTTGCCGGGAGCGGTTGTGTTCCTTCGCCCATTCATCGATTTGCTTCACGATGACGGGGTCGATGTCGCGGAGTAACAGATCCATTTGCCTGACCACCTTTCTAGAGGCTACATATTGCCGACGTCCTAAAAGTTCGTTCAAAGAGCATAAGGGGAAACTGCTATCACTTGTCGTGATAGCCCAGGCAGAGCCTGGGGTTTCCGTGATATCACCAAAAGTCCGAAAACGGCACGAAATGTGCCAGTAAAACCAGCGATTTGGCACAAAATGTGCCACTTAAATCGATAGTTCCCGAAGCCGGACGCGTAACTTGTCGTGCTTTTCTTCGAGCGCTTGGACCGACTGTTCGAGTTTCTCGAGTTCGAGTGTGAGCTCGTCACGCTTCCGACCAAGATCGAAAATCTCGTTCTCCTGTTCGACCTGTTCGTCGAGCGAGAGGTAGGGAAGTTCGTCTTCGAGTTCCTCTTTGTCACGGTCGAGTCGCTCGATCTGTTGCCGCTGCGCCTCGACTGATTGTTGCGTCGTTTCCACCTGTCGTTCGGTCTCCGCGAGCTCATCCTCGACGAATAGTCTCGTGAAAGTTGTCTCGTCAGATGAGGTATGGTTCGCCTGTTCGATGGTCCGACGGTCGGCATAGAGGGACGTCAACAGACTGCTCTCCCGTTCCTCGGGTGTGAGTGATTCGATTGCTTGTGACTCGTCCACCCCATAGATTCGGATGGCGAGCTGGTCGAAGTCGTTCGGCACGTCCTTCAATTCGAGCACGTACTGATTGTTCCGTTCATACAGCGATGTGACTTCCTTCTCGGAATCAGGACGTGCCTTATAGACGTAGCGGAAGAGATGATCGTTCGTGTTACCTGGTGCTTCATCGAGTGAGAGTCGAATGCGCATTGTCTTCGTCTTCGTATCGTAACTAGACGCGTGGAGCGTCACGGTCTCCCCGTTCGAGAGACGGATTGCCTCGTTGATCGGCGTCTCATTGACCGGTGCCTCCTCGGCGAAGAAGAACGACGAGGTACCGAAAAAGAGGAAGCCGATGACAAAGAATACGCCGAGTCCGAGGTAGAACCGGGAGACGTTCTGGGTGAGACGCCGTCGCGTTTGCCGTCGCATCTAGATCCCTCCTTTCGGTGTCAAATCTTCCATTTCTGTGACGACCAAACGTCCGTCGATGGACTCGAACGTCAGGGCCAACAGTTCTTGCGTCGTCTCTTCATAACCCGTCTCGGTGATCAACAGGTCTTGTTCGAATCGCACGAGGCAATCTTCTCCGGAGACAGAAGGGAACACCTCGATGTCGCGGACGATCGTCTCGAACGTGCCGACGTCACTGCCGTCAGCGGTGAAGAGCGTGGCCGCGAGTTCCTCGGACATGACACCTTTCGCCTGTCGTTTCTGGGTCGTGTAACTGTCCTTCGTGATGGTAAAGGCATACTCGATGAAGCGCGTCGCGTGTGTCGTCAGCTCCTCCATTCGTTCCGTCTCCGTCGAAGCGACGACTGGTGCAGTGTCTGACGGCGTATTTTCGGAGGTTGCCGATTCAGAGTGAGTGACGCTCTCATTTTTCGTCTCGCTCGTGTCTGAAGTACTCGTGACAGCCGTCGCTTGTTGATAGAAAAAGACGTTCGCTGCGATCGAAATCAGGAGCAGTACCCCGAACAGATACGCGAGGTGACGTGCGGTGAAGTTCATTCTTCCTCCTCCTTTTCATACATGCATGACTTATAATTCGAAGACCGGGGCGGGATTGATATGACCGGACCATTCAGCCGTCTTGATCTCGAAGTGCAGATGGTTCCCGCTCGAACGGCCGGTCGTGCCGCAGTACCCGAGCGCTTGCCCAGCGTCGATCTGTTGGCCCGTTTGGACGCCGAGACGACTCAGGTGCGCATACGCCGTAATGTAATTGTCGTGCTGGACCTGGACGAGATTGCCGTATGGTCCGCGGTTCCCGCTATAGATGACGGTGCCGCTCTTGACCGCGTGGATCGTGTCGGACGGGGTGCAACTGAAGTCGATCCCGGTGTGGTTGTCCCGTTGTCCGAAGACGACGCGCCACCCGAAACGCGATGTCACGTTGAGCGGGATGGCGAGCGGAGAACGTAACCCCGACAACAGTTCTTTCGTGATAATCCCATCGGCGACGGCGACCGGCGCGAGGTATTTCAACACCGCGTCGACGTATTCGATGTCCCCGTAACAGGCGCCGTGCTGGACCGCACTCGGGCGATGACAACGATAGATACCGGTGTGTTTCACGCGCTGGTACATCATCCGCGAGAATGAGATGGCGAGCTCTTTCGAGTAGCGCCCGCCGTTCTCCTGGACATAATCGATAAAGCCGCCGCCGAAGTTGTAGCTCTGTAACGTGAGCTGCACGTCGCGGTTCGCCCGTTCGAAGACGGATGCGAAATGTTCGACGCCGTAGACGATACTCTCCTCGGGGGAGGTGATGCACCCGATCCGTCCACACTGCGATTCGCTCGCCTGCATCGGGTCGTTCCCGCGTCCGCCGCTCTCCTGCATCATGAGCGCGAGTACGAGGTTCGTCTGTTCGGCTAGTCCGTGCTTCGTCAGTTCACTTTCTACCAAGCCCCGATATTGGAGCACCTGGTCGCTTACCTGGAGACCGCCGGCCGTGTCGAATGTGACGTCGGTCGGTTGTTCGTTCTGGACACCCGTGAGCTTGTCGAGGATTCCGACGACGAGGATGACCAGGAACAAGACGAGTGCCGCGATGCCGAGCAGGATGAGTCGCCATTTGAGCGTCGCAAGCTGCCACTTCACCATGAGGGCGAAGTGGGCAATCCGTTTCGCGGCCGCCCACATCAGGCACCTCCGCCGAACAGGGCGAGCTCCTCGGGTGCGACATCGACGTCAAAGATGAGGTTCTGTACGCCGGATATGCTGAGGACGACGCGTCCCGTCTCGAGCGAGGGGATGATGCGCATCTCGGAATTCGAGAGTTGGCCATCAAACACCGTCTGGATGATTGGGATGCTCTCCGCGTCCTGTTCGCCGATGATCTTGTATTGCGTAAGCTGGAAGAGCGACTTGACGTTCTCGGCGTTCTCGGACTTCGATCCGGCCGGCACGAAGTCGGTGATCAAGTGCGACACGAAGAAGATACCGCCGAAATACTTGCGCGCCTCGCGCATGCAGCGTTGCAGATACAGGATGGCCGGTTGCGCGATGTCGCGCGTGTTGAACAAGTGGTGCGCCTCGTCGATGACGATGAGGTACTTGCATGCCTCCTCGGTCCGGAGCACGCCCTGGTTATAGGCTTTCAGTTGACTCGAGCCGTTGGCGATCATCCCGTCCCACAGCATGTTCATGAGCGAGAACACCTGCGCCTGGAATACCTCGTCCCGTAGGCTTGTCAGGTTTCGGAGCGGGAACGAGACGATGAGCTCTTCGTCGAACCGGTCGATCGAGGAGTGGCCGTCGAAAATGTTGCCATAGTTATGGACGAGGTTCGTGATAGCGAGCTCGATGTTCTCGAGACGCCGTACCCGGTTCGGACTGATCGCTTCTTTGATCGAGGTGCGTGTGTCGTCCGTGTAGAGCTCACGCCGCACGAGTTTTAAGAAGTCGGAGAACGTCGGGTACCGGTTCGCCGGATGCGTCGTGATCGGCAGTTCGCCCTGTTCGTCCCAGAGCCCGTGCCGAACGTACAAGTCCCGGAGCAGGATTTCGAACTCGTTCGTTTCTTCCTGTGTCGCCGCCGGGTTGATGTAGTGATAGAACACGGCCATCTTCGACAGGTGTTGCATGAACGAGAGCGCCTCGTTGGCGCTGCCGTCGTTATTCGTCACGGTCTTATAGACATGGAGCGGGTTGATGAGACCGGCCGACCCGTCGAGTGCGATTTCTTTCCCGCCGAGCTGCCGCACGAGGTCGGAGAACTCGCCCGTGACGTCGAGGATGCGGATCTTGTTGCCCTTGATCGCCTGGTCGAGCACCGTCTTCTTGAGGAGTGTCGACTTGCCGGACCCCATCTTGCCGATCATGAGCGCGTTATAGAACTTGCGCTGTTTGTCCTTATGGAACAGGTCGAAGATGACGCTTCCGTTCGTGTCGGTCGTCCCGTAGTACGTCCCGGTCGCGTCTTGGAGCGACGTGAAGTGGAACGGATAGCCGCCAGCGATGGAGAGGGAAGGGATCTCTTTCCCACGTCGCCGATTCGGCAGTTTTTGTTGTTGGTCATAGCTCGTGAACAGGCTCTGCCACTCCCATTCCTGCTCGTTCAGGAAGATCGTCGAGCGGAAGTTCCGGGCCTCGAGTTCTTCCATCACTTCCTGTACTTTCACCTCGAGCGCGTCGAGCGTCTTCGCCTTCACATAGAGGCGCAGATGCAGATATTTCATCGTCTCGCCCTGGGTGATCTGTTCATAGAGCTCGTTCAGCTCCTTATATGTCTCCCTAGCATCGATGCGGTCGATGTTGTCCTTCGCGTTCTCAAAGCGTGTGTTCTGTTCGGCCATCGACTTGTTGATGGTCTGGATGATTTCACGCTTGTCGGCCGTCCCGATGTCGAGCGTCGTCAAAACGCCCGGCATGTTCAAGATGGGTTCGAGCCAGTAGTCATAGACGAGCGACTGATATTTATAAACATGGAGACACGACAGGTAGCCGTCCCCGAGCCGGACGAAATTGGCGTCGAACTTAATACCACCCTGCGGCTGGATTTTGGCGATGACGTCGGTGTTATAGCCTTTCTTGATTTTGACGATCTCCGGGTCCTGTTGTTTGGATAACTTTTCACGCAGGCGCTGCCACATGCGCGTCACTCCTTTCTTCAGGTGTCGAGTTGCGGTTTCGTGTTCGGGTTGTTCAGCTGATAGAGCACATGCACCTTCTGGTCGAGCGTCAGCTCGCGCATCGGGTTCGAGCGCCGGAGCAGTTTATAGAGGTGCGTCTTTCGCTCCCGTAGCGTCCGCTCGTCGTCGGCATAAAAAAAGAGGAGATAATCGCGATTGGTGCGATGCTCCTCGAGATACTCGAGCTCCTGCTTCTTTTTCAGTAGGAAGGGCAGGTAGGCCGGTGTCTGATTTTGTCGAATCTGTCGTTCGATGCTGATCTTCTGCCGTTCGAGATTGAGCGGCGTGTTCAGCGGCACGACCTTGAGCGGATGTGCGTACGCCTGGAGGAGATAGGCGAGCGAGAATACGTCATGGTCCTTTTCCTCCTCGTTCAAGGAGTAGATGTCCTTTGAGGTGAGTTGGACCATGTCGAGATAAGTCCCGTCGCGCATCTCGAACGCCTCGGTCCCGGTGACGTCGACGACCGGCATCAGTTCGGCGACCGTCGGTTTGACGACGACCTTGTCTTTGACTTTCTGTTTCTCGACCACGTCCTGTTCGTCGAGCCAGGTGCCCGTGCGTCTAGGTCCCTGTAGCGTATCTTCGATGAAAGCCATCTCAATCACGTCCTTTCGTCTGCGCGTCGAGCGCGAGATAGGTGTCTTTCCGTTTGATGAGCGCGTAATAGAGCGCGTGGACCATCCGCTTCTGCGGGTTCGTCGCCGGACGGAGCACCATGAACAGCCCGAAGACGACGAGGAAGACCGTGAACGGGATGTGCAGTGCCGACGGGATGAACGGGAGCGTCACGAGCCGGAGCACGATGAGCCCGACGAGGAACAGGAAGTCATGCAGATAGAGCATCTTGTTGATCTTGAGCTCGGTCGTGACCTCGTTCGGGATCCGGTATTTGCGCATGGGTCATCACTCCTTTTTCTTCATGTTGTCAGATTTCGGTGGCGAGGTCGGATAGATCCGTCGCGACTCTTCATGATTCTGTGTATGACGGTGCGTCTGATTCTCTCGGACCTGTTCGATGACCTCGGTCTCGACGTCGAACACGGTGTCCTGATGGATGGTCCGTCGGGCGCGTCCTTGGCGTTTTTCTGTAGCCGCATCACTCGAGTCCCTCGTAGATGACGAAGACGAGGATGAGTCGCCTGAAGGTGGTACCTCACGAGGTGTCGGTGTCGTCACGTCATCTCTGTCTACTGATTCATTGTGACGACGGCCTGGTCCGGATGCGGCATCGATGGACCCGGTGACCGGTTCGAGAGCCGACGAAGCCGGGATTGGAGCATGATGACCTGAACTTGAATGGTCGTGAATCGACTCCGGTCTCTGCGTCTCCGATGATGTTGTTTGGTAGTCGGGTCCACGCTCAATATTCGATTTCGGATTCGTCGCATGGATCGATTCGGGAGACGTGCGGCCCGATGCTTCCTTCCCGTGTGGAGAACCTTGCGTTTCCAGTTCTGATTCTTGACCACTGATTGGTTGCGCAACGTCCTTCGGATTTGTCGGATTCTCTTGGTCGGTCTGCGTGCGACTGGCGGTTTGATTCGCCTGGTCGAACTCATTCGAATCAATCTGTCGCTCATTGTCCATCCTTTGTGGAGCTTGGCTCGCCGCACTAAGCGGTGAACCATTCTGAAGAACGGAGTTTGAATCCATCCGTGTCGTCGCGGCCTCATGGAGCGATGGCATCTTTGGTGTGCCTTGTGTGGCACGCGCGACCTTCGAGACGGCGTGGGCACCTGCCGAAGTCACGCCTTTCCCAGCGGCATAGGCGCCGAGCGCAACACCCCAGCCCCGTTTGAGTCCGGCATCGATCCCAAACAGCCGCTCGACCATGTTCGGTCCATCAATCAAGGCGACCGAGAAGGCGATGAGGGCAATCAGGTAGGCGAACCCGTCCAACGTCTCTGCGAGATAGGCGGTCCCAATCGTGTACAACTTGATGGAGACGAAGATCAGGATGATCACGAGGAACGTGTTCAAAATGCTCTGGATGACCTTCTTCGTCTTTTGGCCACTGTGTAGGTCAGCCGGTGCAACGAGAATCGCCAGGACATAGTTGAAGGCAAGCTCGAACGAGAGACGCGCCAGTTTATAAGCAATGGAAAACAGCGTGAAGCCCATGATCCCGAGCGTCACGAAGATGGTCAACCAGTTCGGCTGATAGCGGTAGTAATACTGGTTGTTCCATTCGACGCCACTTTGATCGAGTTTACCGAGACTTGTCTCTTTTCCGTTCCATAGAATATAGGACTCGGCCAATTTGTTTCCGGTTGCCGATAAGTCATAGTTGTTCTTGTCGAAAATTTCATTAATTCGGATATTATCAATCAACTCAGTCGGAATGGCATTTAATGATTCGCCTGTATTAGCATCAAAATTCTTCGAATCGTGCTCAATCAAATCATGTACATTCCGCTTTAAGATACTCTCAGATAATGAGGCTTCACCGTCGTAAAGCGAGTCTGTTCCGATTTCTGCGATTGCCTCATCAGAGAACTCCTGAATCCGGCTCATAGTTGGTGAAAGTAAACCTAAGATCAATAGTGTGATGAACAGGTTGATCAAAAAACTCTCACGTTCAAATTTCTTTTGGAAAATCAACAAGTACCCAGTGAACAAGAAACTTCCTGCTAAAAGAACATACAAAAAAGGTTGAATCGTAAGAACGAATTCAACCACTTGTTCATTATTGAAGAATGTATTGGTTAATAGGATTTGATTCGTGATTGATTCAAGGCCGTCAATCAAGACTGATAGTCCTCTGACAAGAATCCATCCCATTGAGCGCAGTGCGTCATTGACCATACTACTTATTTGGAGTACATCTTCGTATTCCTGTAATTTGGTGATTAAATCGGAATCAGTCATTGAAAGACCCCCAATCTACTGAGTCCTAGTAAAGAAGTCTGCTAACTGTTGTTCGTAATTATCCGCCGTCAACATTCCAACATTGATTTCATCTGTGATGTTTCCATCTTGAATCGAGTATAGAACGGCACCTTTTAGTTCGTCAGTGTATTCAAAGTTACCACGATCGACAAGTTCCTCGCCATCTGGCTGAAACGTATTATAGAGCGTGACTTGTTGACTCTCTTCGTTCGCTACCTCTTTTACGAATTCAACGAACTCTTCGAATTCACCATCTTCTTCTTTTACAATCAGCAAATAATCATCCTCTTCGGCTGTCATGATCTTCTCAACGTGTTCAATATCACGTTGAACCAAAGACTCATTGGAATTTGAGCAAGCTCCAAGTAAAAACAAGCTGATTCCTAAAGTACCCGCAAGTAGTTTCCTCATAACGTTTACCCCTCCGTCAGACGATTTTCCCCTTCAATAGATCCGCGACTTTTAAGTTGACGCGGAAGTCGAACTTATCTATTAGTGTAACAGTTTTTGGGGTGTCTGAGGTGTCGTCCTGATAGACGGTCAGAAAGCCATCGGTCGTCTGGATATTGAGCACGTCGCCCCGTTCGAGGCGGACGCGTTGCGTCTCGATGATCCTCGCGACGACACGCAATTCGTTCTGAATTCGCTTCTCTCTCGCACTCTCGGCCATGGGTTCGGCCTCCTCTCTACGGTGTACCTTGCTTCAGTTTCTCGAGTCGCTTCGCGATCATCGTGCTCAAAAAGCTCTTCTGGCTGTCGGTAACGTCGTAAACTCCTACGTTCAGGTTCGTCTCGAACTCAGGGAGGGACATCCCACCGATGTCATGTCCTTCGAACATCGAGCGGAGGATGCTGTCCTGCAGCACATCTCGTACCGTCAAGGACTTAGACTTATCTTCCTGATTCGATGGAGCGTTGATTTCCGTCTCGTCCTCTTTCTTCGCAAAACGGATACGAATCTGTTCGAAGTCGAGACCGGCGTGACGGCATGGGATGTCGATGTCATGCAGGGAGCGGTCCGTGTCGAAGTCGTCCGTCAGGTATTCATAACGGTACTTCATCGCCGTCTTGCCGCTCAGGAAGATTGGATACGACTGGATGCGTCGTTTCTTCGTGTCCTGACGCTTGATGACACGGATGATGAGCATCTCGCCTTCCTTAAGCCCCATGACCTCGGTCGCTGTCATGAGCCGGCGGCCGTCCACATTCTCCGTCTTCGATTTTTTGAGCGAGAACGTCTGACCGGACCGCGATTTCGTGACGATGGTCGCCTCACCGAGCTTCTTCGAGATTAGTTCGGCGGTCGACTCGTCCGCGGTCAACAGATAGTGTGTGTTCCCGCAGTTGCCGTCAATCGTCTTCCAATCCTCACCGTATAGATTCTCGAGCTGAGAGTAGGCCTGGATCACGAGGTTGAAGCGCATGTTGCGCCCGAGACAGACCGTGATGATGTTGGCCATACCCTCGATTGGCGGCATGTTGCCGAACTCATCGAGTAAGAAGACGACTTGGCGCTCGCATTTGCCTTGTTTCGTCTGCGAGGCGACCCGGGCGAGCGCCGTGTATACCTGTTTGATGTAGAGCGACGCGATGACGTTGAATGTCGGGTCATAGTCTGGGACGATGAGGAACACCGCCACAGGACGGAGCTGGTGCATCACCTCACGAATCTGTATCATCTCATCGATTGCGTAACGGAAACGTCCACTCTCCTCGTCATGCGCTTCTAGCTGGATCGTCGCAGTGCTTGAGTCGGTCGAGATTTGAACGGCGTCTCCGGTTCTAAGTGACGACGCGTGGTACACGATGAAGCTGCCATCGTCGTCGGTCGTGAGCGCATGGGTCGTCCCATCGGGAAACGTGAACGTGAGTCGTGTTAGTGGCTCCGCCCGTCCGCTGATCCAGCGGTTGAATCCGATGCGTCGCATGTCGAGCGAGTTCATCGACGTCAGCTTTCCGGTCCCGTTCAACGTGAAGATCCCGAGTTTCGCATTCGTATTGGCCAGGATACTAGCCCGTGTCTGGCCACCCGAGAAGTGGAGCGTCGCGAACTGGAGCCGGGCGGGATGGTTCTCCGGGAATCGCTGAAAGAACTCGTCGAGCGCGGAGATTTCCTGTCCTTGTCGCGTCACCACCGTCCGTGATCCTAAATCCGAGAGCATGAGGGCGACGTTGTACATGTTGATCTTCTCCGGTGTGTCCTTCGCCTCTTCACAGAGCCCGAGGATGAGCGCCGTACACAGGTCGATTGACGAGTTGGCCCAGAACGGGTCCCGTGCCTTCGGGTCATGGTACAACATGAACGCGACCGAGCGTGCATACTGTTGGGCGAGTGAATAGTTCTCCTCGAGGAATGCGTCAATCGTCAGTTGCAACAGGTTGTACGACATCGATTGGAGCGGGTTCATCAGGTTCAACACCTCGACCTGATAACCGCGTTGCTCGAGCGTCTCCTTCGAGGCGGCGAAGAGCTCACCTTTCGGGTCGTTGATGATCAGGCTCGCTTGGTCACGCGCCCGGCTGTATAGATCGATCGTCGAAAAGACGAACGTCTCGCCTTTCCCGGATCGGGTCGTCCCGATGACGAGGTTATTGACGGGCGAGTCGTCGATGAATAGCTCGTTCTTGACTCGTCCGACGGGGACACCACCTGATCCTTTATATTGTTTCTTCCGGTCCGGGACGCGACGATACTGTTGTTTCAATTCATCGAATGAGGTGAAGCGGGCGCTCCCTTTCTGATTCTGTCGCAGATCCCGGAAGTTCAGCCATACCTTGCCGAACACGACCAATCCGATGAACAGACTGAACGCGATCAGTCCGATCAAGACGGTCGAAGAGGGAAGACTCACCTCCAAGAACAAAGAGGGTGAGAGCGTCGGAATCGTCGCCCCGGCCAACAGCCCTTCTTTTAGAATTGGGGTCATGATTTGTCGAATGATGTTGTAGACCCCGTTCAGCAGATAAAAAAGCCCGGCCGGTACCACCAACAGGCAGAACAGGGCGGGGAAAACCAGACGTATCGGAAATCGTGGTGATAGAGACCAAGTTCTCAATTATTTCACCTACCTTAATCTAAATAAAGAGTTGTTTCTAGGTCAGTTTCTTTAGTAGCGATAGCGGCTTGAATCTTCTCACGTGCCGAGGTGTCCTTGCTAGAGGTCTTCTTCAGTTTCTCGTTCAGTCCGTCGATGGTGGCCGTGATATTTTGGTATTTGTCGACTTTTTCTTGTGCGGCAGAGTCGTTCGTCTTGGACGCCCATTCGTTTGCAGATTCGATGTCTCCGAGATAAAGATAGGCAGTCACTTTCGCAGAGACGCGTGGAGCGGTCCATTCCACGTCATCCGTCTTGGCGACGGTCTTATGGTTCCGTTCCAGTACGGCGATATCGAACGCGCCCTCATCGGTCGGATGTGATGCTTGGAAGTCCTGGAGCCGTTCCAACTTTTCCTTATCGGATAGGTGAAGCCCGGCCAGCTTCGTCTCAATCAGGATCGGGTCATCTGTGAGTTCGAGCGCTTTCTGGTCTTTTCCTTCCGCAAGATAAAGATCGATCAATAGGGCATCCTCTTCCTCGGACCGGTCTTTCCGTTCCAATAAATCGATGAGCGAGGATTCCTCACCTTGGAGCGCCTGCTCGTAAGCATTCAGCCACGTATGTTCGCCACCGGTCCCCTGTTCGGCGTGTGCCTCTTTATCGATGAACCATTGCGCGGCAGTGAACAGTGAGGTGAATAGAATCCCGACCGTGGCCGCCCCGTAGATGAGGCGACGCTGTAGTCGGGTCAGGCGTGACTGATAGGTCGACGACACAATCGGGTTTGATTTGATGGAATGGCTCTTATAGTCGTCCGGTGTCTCGGACTCGATCTCGTCGAGGAGCCACATCTTCTTCGCGTTATCCTCTTTCTTCGTTCGAATCCGTTGTATCCGGTCCTTCACCTGATGATACAGGTTCGGATAGGTGCCTTCGGACCCGAACGTGAACGTGCCTCGATAGAGCAGCTCGTCTTTCTGGTCGAAGAGCCGGAAGTCACCGGAGCAGTTCGTCCCTTCCTCGCTACGTGCCTGGTGCAGATTATGGGTCACAACGACCGCCTCGGCGAAGGGGAGTCGTTCATAGTTCTGGATCCGTGTGTCCGGCACGTCGGTGAATCGTACAAACAGCATCTCGTTCCTCCTCTCGTTTCAAGCAACAAAAAAAGCCTTCCGATTGGAACGCTGCGTGGATATGCATTAGAATTTGATGTTCTGGTCGACCATCTCGGCGAGCGTGAACGCACCCATGACGATGATCAGGCCGACGGCGCCTCCAACGAGCCAACCGACGGCCTTCGAGCGACCTCGATCGCCGCCGAAGATGAAGTAGAAGCCCCCGATCGCGAAAGCGATGGCCGCGGCGATGACGGCGAGCCCCTGGAAGAACTGAAGTAAGCTGAGCCCTGTCTCATTGAGTCCCATGTCGTTCCCTCCTTAGTCCTGGTGCGCCGGCGACTTGAAGCTGAGCTTCGCCTCGAGCGCCTCCATGATGAGTTCCTGGTTGTCCTGGATGACCTGTTGATGCTGTTCGTCGAGCCATTCCTCATAATCCTTCCCACGGATGCGTAAAAGTTTCTCGGCGAAGCTACGGTTCTGTTTCTGTTCTTTTGATGCCACAGTACACACTTCCTTCCCTTGATCTCGTGATGTGCAGCAGCACATCATTAAGGACAGTCGGATTCGGTGCGGTGGGTTTCTAGCCGTTCCCCCACGAACTCCACTCCTCGCTGAATCGAAGGAGCTGTACAGGGTTTTTCGATGACCCGGAACGATGCGGTGACCTTGTGGCGAGTTTTAGGCGACTCTCGCCGAACCATCTGTGCGTAGATCCCGCTCACCCGGTCACTGGTGAGGGACACGCCGATATGTGATTGGAGGAGACCATCCTTAAGGATGTGCTGCTGCATCGATATCGGTTACTGTCGGACTCTTTTCCGCTTCTTGACGTGGATGAGCTCGTCATCCGGGTTCTTGCGCTTGGCGAGCACGTGGGCGTCACAGACGACCGTGCGAATCCGGTAATAGAGCTGCGTCAGCTGGACCGCCTCGCCGCTTCCCTTCTCGATGCCGATGAAGCCATGTAGCTCATACGTCTTCCCGTCGAACGTGCGGACCGAGTCGGCCTGTGGCAGTTCCTTCAGATCGAACCGACGACGTTCGAGCTTAGTGACAGAATGTTTTGCCCCGTACCCGTATCCGAAGTCGATGGCGTCCCACGGGACCGTCGCGAGCGTGTGCCCGAATGCGCGGGCTAGGTGATCGATGTCCGCAATAGACGGTACCGAACGGTTTTGTTCATACTGGCTGATGGCGGGTTGTGAAATCTCTCCAAATGTCTTCTCTGACAGTTCGACCTGTGACCAGCCCGAGAGCCGGCGGTTCTCCTTCAACCACTCCCCGAATCGATACATAAGCATTCCCCTTTCTGTAAACCAGAGCGGCGACCAAACAGATGTTTCCTTTTGTTGGTTCCAATATAACAGGGTTAGGAATAAAAATCATCAGTTTTCTGATATGTCAGAAATTTTACAGTTGACGATTCTTGTCGAATCCGCTCTGTATAAGGATTCATAGGCAACAGTAACTCAATATTTTTTGTTTTGTAGCACAACTGTAAAAAAATAACGCTTTGAGTATAGAAAATTATGACAATTATTTTGATTTCAAGAGATTGTGGTAGGGTAGAGGAATAGAAGGATTCATAAAGAATAAGTGATGAAGAAAGTACTTTGATCGTGGGGTGAGCAATTGGAATTGAACGAGGCAATCATCGAACGGATGAAGGAGCTCGCAGCGGAGCATGGTATGACGATCCATCAAGTCATTCAAAAAGGGGGGTTGAATCAAGCAACAATCTCAGAACTAATGAGCGGACGAACCAAACATCCTAAAGTGAGCACAATTCAAAAATTTTGTGATGGACTTGGAATAAATTTAAATGATTTTTTTAATAGTGAGCGCTTTAATTAATTTTAATATGAATAGTATTAAATTTTATATCAATTGACACCTAGTCCGGACTGCTGTTTTGGTATTCTGTATTATTCTTTTTAAATGGAGAGTTAAATATAATATAAAAATTTTAGACGGCTTTAGTCCTGAATTCTAATGGGCTAAGGCCATTTGGTCGTTCTTGGTAGAAGTATTTGACTGAACCTATGTATCATCTATCACTGAGTCTGATTTAATACAGTTTTCTTTTTTCACATTTTATTAAGAATCTCCGTACGGAGAATTTAGATTCTCTTCCGAAAGTATTTTCTCCGAGTTGGATAAGTTTCTTATGTGTTAATAAGAACTAATATTAACCTTTTAATGTATTTTTTTAAAAAATAGTTGTAAAAAAGAGGTATAAAGTGCAAAATTTAAATTAGCAAGTACATTGAGTTTAATACTTTGAGGAGGATAATTTATGAACTTAAGAAAAATTGCGATTGTAGGTACGTCATTATTTTTAGCTACAAGTATTTTGTTAAATCCCTATAGTATAAAGATTGAGGAAAAAGATAAAGTTGAAGCAAGTAAAAGAACAAAACAAGGCAATTTATTCTTTTTATCTAATGATGTTTCTTCGAAAAAACTTGAAGATATGAAAACAAATATTAATCAAGAAAAAGCGATGGATAGTGTCGGAAAAGCTTTCAAAGCAAATAAATTGGAAACAAAATTAGTGAAATCACTTAAAGATATAACAAAAGAAGATGAATTTAAGTCTTTAGCTGTTAATTATAAAGAAGTAGAAAATGATATTAAACTTCGCAGTTATCTGAATTCAGAACTTAACAAAGGGAAAAAAATCTATTTGTACGGAGGTTTAAGTTTTAAAAAATACGCTGAATTATTAGGATTGGATGATATGAAAGTTAATGTCGGCAGTGAAGATCATCCATTTTACATTAATTTTATAGAGGATGAGACAGCGGTAGATTCCGAAAAAGGTGACAAGATTAAAGATGATGAGTATGAAGAAAAATTAGAAGATATCATTGGTTATACTCTTAAAGAAGAGCCTTTAAGACTCTGGGGAGGGTACATAACTAACGAAGATGAGAAAGGTAATGGGATTAAAATCAGTGACGATTTATATTTACGAGAAATATTAAAACAGGAATCAAATAGAATTGAAATGTTAGAAGAAGATTTATCTGAAAATAGTGCATTTTTAGATATTTTCTCTAAAAATACTGCAAGTGCTAGTAGTTCCTTAGTTTTCAGAGGTGCTACTAAAACAACAACCGGATATTATCTTAGTAATGATAGCGGTACCTTAACATCCTTTTATCAATTATATAAATCTACAAGTGAGCGAGATACAACGTATGATATTTTCACCGTAAAAAATACTGTTCAAGTCAAAGCTAACTCTGGGTGGAGAGCTACAATTCTCAATATGAAGAATTCTTTACCGTATACTTCAGACAAACTAGATGAATTTAAACCACAAAATGCTTCAGCAAGTCCTTACTCTGTCACTTTCGGTTATCCAATTAATTTAAACTTTACTTTTGATATATCAACAAACCCCACAATTAAAGCGACAAGTAGCTTTACTAACGGATGGGCTAATTGGAATGTCACCGACTATAATATGTCTAGCTCTAATTACTATTCGCCTTCTATGGTTTGGAGTTCGACAGGAACTCTCGCTTCCGCTGATTTGGATTATAAAGCTACATTCCGAAGTGGTATTGACGTCACTAGTACCACTAGTCATCATTGGGATGTAAGTTACAACTATTAATTGATACTTCTTTATTCTTTTGATAGCATTAGTTTTAAATAGATTTTATTTTCAGAATTTATTTACAACGCAATCAATAATATAAAAATTAGAAGGATGGTTGTAATGAACAACAATAAGTTAGATTATTTTAAATTGCTAATGCTTACTATTATTGCTATAAGCACCGGTTATATTGCCTTAAACTTAGATAATCTATTAAACGCATTGCACCTCATTTCTTCTGCTCTTCAAGCAATGACGTAATCATTAATTGTAAAAAAATGAGTACTCCTAAAAATGACTCTGATGTCACATGAGGCCGAGATATAACTAGCCGATGTTAAAGCTTTTCAATAAAAATAGGGGTCCGGTCACTGATTTCCAGTGGCCGGACCCCTTCTTTGAGTATTTAAATTAAAGTCCCAAAAAATCTTTTAATTTTTGAATGAAAGTCTTCTTAGGTTTGACATGTTTCACATGATTCTTTATCGCTTGTTGGTCATTTTTAATGACTTTTTGAATTTCATGTTGAGACATTGAAGTCGACCATTGAATTTTATTGTTGGTAATAAAATAGTGAGATCGGCATTCATGATTCCAATTTCCGATTGAAGGTTGAAGTGATACTGTTTCACCATCATAAATCAACCTCCATTGGGCAGGAGATAAAGAAGTAACAATGTCTGAGCCACATCCACAAGCACATTTATGCTTTGCAACATCGTACTCTATCGATATATATAAAGTACCTTCTTCAATATCACTTGGAATGAATTCAACAAATTTATGTTTCATGATTAAATTCCTCTTCGTCCAATATAAAAGTTGAATTTACCAAATTCTCTTCTGCTAGGTAAAAGCCGTTCAATTTCTTCCAAGCTAAGACTCCTTGAATTGCATTTAAAGCATTAAGTTCAGAGATTTGAATATTAGTAGCATACAAGTCATCATCCGCAACTTCTTGCATAGCAATTCTTGTGATAGAAGAATTGTTATCAGGAGTTATAAGTGTTTTCCTCAAAGTTCCACGAAGAGAGTTATTCACAATACTGATCCCCATTCCTAAATCAACAAAAGGAATTTTCTTTTCTATTAAGAAATCGATAATGCATTTTTTAGCGCTAGCCCTATCAAGGGAAAGGAACACAAAATCGTGCTCCTCCAATAAATGAACATTGCTTTCATCTAAGTAGAAATTGTGTGCATCTATCCCTGATCGGAAGGCTGAATACTTTTCCTTAAAATATACGACTTTGTCGGGCTGTTCTTTTAATTCACTGATAGTCATAACACCAGGCATTCTGAAAGCGTTATGGTTCAACATGTCGTCTCCGTCAAATAAAGAAATCTTTTGAACAGGGGTTTTACTTATAAAGTCTAATAAATAAGATCCTGTACCGCCTAAACCAACTATAGCCACTCTTTGATTCTTTAACTTTTCAGAAACGCCAGTTAAATTTGCTCTAGCAGTATACGTATCAGTGTAAAGAAATACACTATCTTCATTGTAAAAATGAGATCCCTTGTTCTGCCCTGAGACTCCCGGATCGATTGATTTTGCAGGAGCAGATAATAGACTAATATACCTCGTCATTTTTGAATGAAAATCCGGATAATTGCCCGAAGCTGGTTTTGAAGAAAAGTAGAAGGTCCCAGTAATTTCTGGACTCAGGTATTGACTTGTCGGGCTATTTACAAAGGAATCATCGGGTTTCCCATATTGATCACACGGATGATCGCCCATGAAGTATACAGTATGATCTGAAGGGGGCATTATTTTATTTTCCGAAAGCGTTAAAGGACAAAAAATAACCCCAAAACTAATAGTCTTTTGATTGTTTACGTATGGAATACCACTCACAACCAAGTTACCTGCTACAATCGAAATTTCGTATCCCTCTGCGCTGAGCTTACTTAAATCTTGGTTAAGATCTATTAGTGGAGTCGACATTTAAGCGCATACCTTCCTTCATATCAATTTCATCACCGAAAGAGTAATGCTTCTTATGCTTTTCTCCATCATCGTTCTTTTTTGTTGAAACTACAGTATAGGATTTTTGAGCTTCATCAAAGGTCCCGTATGCTAACTCGACTACTTCCTGGAAAGTATACTTTCGTTTTTCAACTTCCTTTATTTCTCCATTAATTACGACTGAAATCATTTTTTTCATAGAAATACCTCGCTTTTCATAATAATTACTACTGTTAACTCGAATGATAACGGTAGTAATTATCGTTGTCAAGGATAAATAACATATGTTATTTTAATTAATAACTATAGATTGAAATGAGAGGTATATTATGTCTGTTAGAAATAGAATAATTCAAAAAAGGACAGAATTAGGGTTAAATCAAACTGAATTAGCGAGGAGAGCAGGCTTAACGCCTCCTTCTATTAGCCAGTATGAATCGGGTGTTAGAAATCCTTCATATGATGCTATTTTGAAGTTATCGAGTGCTTTAGGAGTGAAAGCAGAATATCTTATATCAGGAGTAGATAGTGAAAATAAAGATGAGATTTCTTTAGATCCTATTAGTGAACAACTTTTAAAAATAATTAAAAATGTCGATCACTCTACGAAAGAAAAAATAATTAACTATTCACTTTCAGTTACTGGCCAAAATCAAAAAATCAAAATTTATACAGCGGATCCTAAACAATATGCGCAATATATCTATGAACAATATTTTGATAAAAAACTGCCTGTCAACGTGAATAAACTCGCTCAAAAATTAGACATTAAAATCATTCGCGGGGATTTAAAGGATGAAGCGGATGCAATGTTATTAAAGAAAAGTCATACTATTATCATTGATTTAAAATTAAATCATGAAGCAAGAATTAAATTTGCAATATGTACTTTAATCGGACATCTTATACTTCCGTGGCACACTCAAGAAATTTACTATTGTAGAAAACGTGGTCAATCCACATTATTAACAGAGGATTCTGAAGAGATGGAAGCCCAATCCTTTACTACAAATTTAATAACGCCTCCTAGCGAATTAGAAAAAGATTTAAACTTTTATGGAAAAAATCCCGCAAGCCTAAAATCAATAAAAAAACTCGCTGATGAAAAATACGAAGTATCATTAACTTCTCTTTGCCATAGATTGGTTGAATATAAAGGAGACCGCTTTGCCACTGTGAGTTCTAGTAATGATAAAATAGCAAAAGTTTTTTCAAGTGATGTCCCTTTGAAAAAAGAAGGAACCAAACTAAATAGAAACAGTGAGGCATTTAAAGTTTCAAAAGTTGATTCTAAGGAAGAAGTGTTTCTTGAAGGTGAGCATAACGCGTCAATGTGGCTGGATAATGTTGAGGACAATGAGATGATATATGAGAGTTCTGTTTTTAATCCAAAGTACGATAGTGTCTATACAATAATAACTAGGTTGAAAAAATAAAGATCATTCTACTTAAAAGTACGATACAGACTAGGGTATAACTATCCTGGTCTGTATCGTACTAATTTTCTTTTAGTAGAATTAAAATTTTATAAACTACTTCGATTTTAAATACCTTTTCAATTCTTGGTAAAAGTTTTCTCTTGTACCAGCTAAGATAACGACAATCAATTCCCCGTCATCTCCCATTTCAATGCTGTAGGCAATCTCATAGACGGTTCCCTTATGCCTAAAATCATATCCTCGGATACCGGCCAAATCACCAGTCTTAAATTCACCAATTTCAGGGTTGCTTACAATCTTTTGAAGATTTACTTTATACAGCTCACTAAGTTGTTTATCTTTCTTTTTTGACTTCATAAAATATTTTTTGGCTGCTGGATGAAATACAATTGGTACATTATCATTCAATTCAAATCAGTCCTCGTCGTCATCTCCGAATAAATCATCTATTGATGTTGGTTTAGTGCTTGTTGCTTCCTTAATCATTTGTGAAATAGCCGGACGAATCATATTTTTACGGCGTTGAAACTCTTTCAAAATGTCGTTCCCTGTGAAGCCCTCTTGAATAACATCTGCTAATATTTCTTCTGAGAAATCATCCGTATGTGTTCTTACTGGTTTGATATGAATAACTCCGTCATTCAGTTCCATAATAATCTCTTTTTCAATACCGATCGCATCAAAGAATTCTTTTGGAATGGCGATTTGTCTTTTGCTGGAGACGGCAACCTTTTTCGTTTTCGTTGCTAACATGGTTTATCTCTCCTTTTTCCACTTTACCATTTTCATTGTTGTGTAATTTATTTTCCCTCGGTTTTTTTGTTCGTATGCTTTTTGTTAGTTGACTTTTCGCATTCTCACTTTATATCCAGTAAGAATTCTTACTCTTTACTTAATACTAACTATATACCACTCTTTTAGTTTATTCAATCAAGTTACATATTCCCGAAATTTTATTAATCAGAAGTAGTTGATATAAAATCCAAATAAATACAAATAAATATTGTTGCAACCTTTTTTATTATTTATAGTTAATATATGTATAAAAATATTCTTACTAAAAGATCTGAAGGAGAAATATATGAAATTAATTAAGTTACGTGTATCTAATTTTAGAGGAATAGCGGGAAATTCAGTTACTGCTGGAATTGAGATTGATTTCGAAAACATAGACTTGGTCTATTTGATTGGACAAAACAATACAGGAAAATCTTCAATCCTCCATTCCTACGAGTATTTTGTTAATTCATCCATAAATGCAAAATTAAATGATTTTCACAATAATAATTCAGAACCTATAATTATCGAAGGGTGGATCCAAGCCGAAAGCGATGAGGATCGACAACATAGTGCAATGGTGAATTCAATGGACCATGAAGGTGTTGGGAGGTTTAAAAAAGAGTGGGTTGAAATAGGAGGAAGCGCTAATAAATATACTTTTAACACAACGGATCAATGCTGGGATATAGGAGGTGCAGGAGGATTCGACACCTTATTACAAAACGCTTGCCCAGAACCGATTTGGTTACGCGGATTAGACGATGTAGAAATAATTCTAGCGAACGTTCAGAAACTGATTAAAGAAAAAGTAATAGACAACGCAGTCAGCTCTTCTCGGATCGGAACCATTCAATCAGAGCTAGAAGAACTTCGTAAGGAAATTTTACAAGATGAATACTCAATAAAATTAGAATCACGATTAAATGATATGATGCAAGAGACTTTCCCTGACTTAAAAGTATCTTTATTTGGAGATAAGAAAGATGATATAAGTAAAAAACTCTCTTCATTTATACATACCGATATCAACTTTTCTAATCGACAAGGCCAAGCTTTGCACATGAGTAATCATGGTCATGGCATTCGGAGACAATTCTTATTCAATTCATTAAGAGGACTAAATCATGTCTTTAAGGAAATGGAAACTGCTAGAAACAGAAGAAATGTCGAAATAATCGATAACATTGACCAAAAAGATACTTCATCAAGAAAGAAAATGCTTTTAATTGAAGAACCAGAGCTTTTTCTTCACCCTCAATCTATTAGACTTTTTTCGAAAATACTCTATGACTTAGTAAATCGAGAAAACGGGAACCCGGAGTTTCAAATTATAGCTGCCACACATTCTCCGATTATGATTGATTTAAGTAGAGATCATACTACTTTAATTAAAACTAATATCAATGACTTAGGGGATGTTTGCTTAAACCAAGTAAAATACTCTATTTTTGACGAAGAAGAAAAAGAGCACATGAAAATGTTAAATTCATTTAACCCGTACATTTGTGAAGGGTTCTTTAACGATAAGGTTATTTTAGTTGAAGGTGATACTGAGGCTGTAGTTTTTAGAGAACTGTTAAACAAGTTTGTCGAGAACGGAAAAATTTCATATAACGATGTTCCTTTAGTAGTAAATTGTGGTACGAAAAATAATATTCCGTCTTTCCAAAAAGTTTTAAACCATTTTAAAATTTGTTATACAGTAATTCATGATTTAGACGACACCTTGAACGTCAATAATCAAAATAATAGTGCATGGACTTTAAACTTCACTATTGAAGCTGGAATCATTCAAGTAAATGATCCTAATATAGCTAGACGATATGTTATGGAACGAAATTTTGAGGATGCCCACCATTACAGTCATACTTCATCATTAGGTAAACCGCTTTCGGCTTATAGATTAGTCCAGGGATGGGATGTAAATGATACAAGCATAAAGGCCGTAGAAGCGTTAAATTATTGTATTGAATACGACCCGAATCTAGTGTTCGATAGTAATTGGGTGAATAATCGAGATAATTCCACAGTAGCGCCTTAATGCTTGAACAATAATACACCCAAAGACAGAGTGGAATATACCGCACTAAGTATCCTCAGGTAGCTAAACGATTCAATTTTCCTCGAGTCGCCTAGCTACTTTTTTTATTTCTTAAAACCAAAATCCAATCTTCTTATATATAAAAATCAACCCTAAAAAAATCTATAATATATTACTCTTGTCTCAGTACGAACTTAAAATATCTAACTTGTGATAATATAGGATTATCACAAGTTAGTGTTTTAGTGATTAATTAAATGATAAAAATGTAATACGTGTATTACAAACGATATTAAATCTATTTATATTGTATTTAAAATTTAATTACGTATGTAATACGTTCAATCACACCTTTATGAATAGCGAATGACGAGTAAAACTGTGAATTCGAATCGAAAAGAGGGAGAAGCATGAAAATCGAGAAGAAACGGCAGGAATTCGAACTGGCCCTGAGGGAGTTGACCGGGGCGAACCCGAAACTGGCCGAGGCGTTGAAGGGTGACCACATCAATCTCGAGACGTTAAACGACCTGGAGATCATCGAGCTGTTCTGGGCGACGGAGCTGTTCCCAATCTACGCGGAGAAGAGTCCGCACACGCGCCGCGCATACAAGCAGGACCTCGAGTTCGTCCTAAACTTCGTGATGACGAAGACGGACGGGCTGAAGCGTCTGACAGTTATCGACGTCCATCGCTATCTGTTCGAGGTGAACGAACGGTACGCGCCACGGAGCGCCAAGCGGAAGAACAACATGCTAAAGAGACTCCTGACCTACCTACACGTCAACCGTTACCATCTACACAACCTGGCCTTCCACGTGAAGAACCAGAAGCGTCCCGAGCCGCTCCGTCGCGAGCTCGACTTCGACGAGGTCGAGCGGATCGCCGAATCGTTCCGTTATACCGTCAAAAGGGCACAGAAAAAGGAGCTCATGGAGCTCCGAAACGAGACGATCGGCTATCTGCTGCTGACGACGGGGATGCGGGCCGCCGAGCTCCTATCGGTCAAATTCACTGATGTGAGACGGAATCAGCACACATTCTATCTCGAGGTAAAAGGTAAACGCAACAAATGGCGACGGATTCCGCTCACCGAGAAGGCGAGCTATCTGATTAATCGTCTGCAGACGCTCATGATGATTGAGGAGGTCACCTCTTCCTATATCGCTTTCAGTACCAAAAAGCCGAATAAAGCGATGACGTACGAGGCCCTCCGCCTGATGACACACAATGCGGTCGAGCATGCAGAGACCGAAGAAAAGGCCCCGCCTCATTGGTTCCGTCGCGCTTACATCACTAAGCTGCTAGCCAATGGGAGTCCGCTGATTGGGGTCATGCAATTGGTTGGTCATGAATCGATTAACACGACTAACGCTTATCTGCAATCTTTCAATCAACTCTCAAACGTTTTATATACTGAATTACCATTTGAATAAAAAATATGACATGTCATTGGTCCTCAATACGGAAAGAGATGAGACCATATCTAGCATTTATTCTATATGTTCACAAAATGCTTATTCAACGAAGATAAAGGAGTGGCAATTTAAGTTTACTTATATGCTAAGAGTCATATTATTAATTCATATAGAGACTCTCAAAATGAATTGGAGGTTTATTAAATGGATATTTTTAACCCTAGAAATGATTGGAAGGTTCAGATACCCCAAAAAAAGATGTATCTAATGAAAGATCATTCTTGGGCGTTTGCCGCATGGGAGTATGAGCGAATAGAGGGTACTATCGGTTCGGATTCTGTTTTATTACATGTTGACGCTCACTTAGACGACGTAGCAGATGGTTTAGACGTAAATGGGATGATGGAAGCAAAGAATAAAGAAGAACTTTTCTCTCTAATAAGAACAAATGAAGAACTCTATAGCGGCAGATTGAATAAGACAAAAATACAGATTGACAACTTTATATGGCCATCGTTTGCTAGGGGGACCATTGGTTCAATGTTTGTGGTAGCTCGTCAGAATCAGCATGATTTTGCTTCTTGGATGTTGGAAGAAACAAAAAATAGTTATACAAGAAACGATTCAGAAATGGAAAAGGAAGCGATTTTAGATTTTATTCCGCTGGAGAAATTTCAATCTGTATATAGGTCATTCTCATTTGAAGAATTTAAAGAAAAATACTTCCATGAATTTCAAAAATACTCAAATGACAAAAGTAAAATACTAAACTTAGATTTAGATTTTTTTAACCTATCCGATTCATTAGATAATCCTCAGTTAATGTCGGACAAAGAAATTAGAGAACTTTTAAATGAATTGTTAAATCTATGCGAGTGGGACTTGATAACTGTTGCTATTTCCCCCCTCTATTGTGGTGGGAAAGAAATTGCAAAACATCTGCTTAATTTATTTATTGAAGTTGCTGATCTTCCAACACTAGAAGTAGAATGGAAATAATAGTATAAAAGAAATCAGTAAACTGCAACACTGATTCCAGAAGAACTCCAAATCCTTTAACAAATCGAAGGACATCTGAAAAGAATGTCCTTTATGTTATCTAATATGTCTAGTTAAGAGAACGGCTGGCCTCTTGGCGGATATACGATTACAGTACATATCCCGCAACGTAATAGACATTATTATAATGCATACGAAAAAAAGACGACCAGCTTTTGTGCACAGAATTTAGTGATGACTAACAAACTCCTAAGAAAATTGAACATGAAATAACACTTAGTAACGCTATAATGACGCAGGAATCTTTTACATTACGGTTAATTCTGAAGTGAGGGACGATGAACAGGCAGCCGGACTATTAAAACAGATTGAAACGGAACATAAAGACAAACTAAACGGTTCAGTAGAATAAATGTTCGTTCATATATTTAACGCTGAAGATACAACTCATGGTATCTATAAGATTGCCTACACGAATAAAGGGAAAACTCTAATGGAATTAGATTAGCTGAACGAATGGACTAAACAGTAAGGGGTTTATTAAAGAATGTGGGATTACATTATTGATTTGAATTGGGAATTAACAATAGCTCTAGGGGCACTGTCTTTAAGTATATACACGTTCTACGTTCAGAACGTAAAAGAGGAACTTGCTATTTATCCTTCTGATGAAGATAACGTTTTTTACGTAACAATAGAAAATACGGGAAAATCACCAATCAAAGACTACACACTTCAAGTAGTGAACATGGAGAATCTTAGGAATACCTTCGAAGAAGAGTTAAACAAAATGGATTTGGTGCAAAGACAAGCCAAATTTAGCCTTGCACCGAATAGAACAACTACATTCACTATTGCTAGTAAGAGACCGTACCCTAATAGCGTTCCATTCCCAATCATCACTTTCGATGCATACAATGCCAAAGGACGAAAAGTTGATACATTCACTTGTGACTTCAATATGTATCGAAATAAAATTACTGTAATTAAAGTACCTAGAAAAGATAGAACCTAATAAAGAAAAACCCTCAATACATTCTTCAAGTGTTGAGGGTTTTTGATATTTTGTGGGTAAATCCAACCCTTTAAAGAATAGACAAAGCGTTTTCAATACCTACTAAGCTTTTTTTCAAGACCTCAAGTTCATCATTGAATTGAATTCGATACAAATATCCGCTCTTTTTCTTTCGACAACTCTTTCAAACCATCCCGTAGTAGAGTAGAATCTTTTTTCGTCGCCCCCATTTTCTTCTCTATCCTCTTCCAATCTATCACAAGTGAATATAACAATTGGTCTATATGACTCTCGATTTCTGACTGTTTCTTCCCACCATTTCGAAGGGGCTCTCGAGAAGAGACGAAAACGATCCCTGCGAAAATATCATTCCGTTGTATTTTCTCAAATACGACGATATAGTCTTTCTTAGATGCTCTTCCCATCTCATTCACTACAAGACCGATTGGCCAACCTACTCCATGTGATTCTAGTAATCCGTCCTGCTCAATCAGATCCATTGTGATTTTGAGTAAAGCTACCGGATCTCTGTCATTTCTGTTCCAAAGCATGGATTGGACGTAAGTTAAAGTACCCAAAAAGAGATTCAAGCGTTTTTTGTCCCAGTTTTTCGACTTCAACGAGGAAATCACCAATCCGAACATATACCGGTCAAACTGGTCCAATGTATAGGAACGATTACTTATCAGTTGGACCAAATTGGTGATATGAAGACGCGCAGAGGATTGATCTAACACCTCGGGAGCCTGGTACACTTCATCTTTGGCCCTTGTCTTCCCTTTGTTCATCAGTAAGGTTTCTCGGCCGACACCAGCCCATGTTTTTGCGCGTCTCCTCATGCCTTCCTCGTATTCGTCTTTCTCCTCAACCGTCATCTCCCTCTGCCCTTCCTGCCCGATTATGGCAATGGTATAACGTGGTTTTATTGTGAGGCCCTCGAGCCCTTCCTCGTTCAACATGCGCTCCACCGGTTTTCGATTTCTAGTGTCATAATACTTCAAAAACACTTCTTCCATCTGATTCGATAATTCAACGACCTTCTCGAAATATAGTGTGAAAGCTTTCAAGCATAGCTTGGCTGCGTGAACATCGTTTATATTTTTCAAATCACTCATGCTTTTGAATCCATACCAAAACTCTCGTTCGATGGTTTTTTGGTAAAGGTTCGCCTCATCTAAGATTTCTTCTTTCACGGTCTCGATTTTCTCGTTGGCCCCGATGTCAGCCCAGAACAGTTCTTCGAATCGTTTCTCTGTCTTGAATATGAGTGGCGCCAATTCAACGCCAAGCATTGTCTTCAGAAAAGTAGCATATTCTCCAAGCCTCGAGTCCCCTGACTTGTACAACGTCAAAGAGATTCGATCAAGCAAATTATAACGGATTATTTTATAAGGTTCGATGGCAAGTAGCTTCGTATATAGGAGAAGACGCAGTTCGAGCGGCAAGAAACTGATTTCTCTGGACAGGTTGATTTGGAACCGTCCGTGATAGTAAGGGACTAGCTCTTCTGTTACCGTCTCAAGCAATTCCTCATTGTATGTGATTCTTTCTGTGAATGATTCCTCGATGGCACTTACCAATGCCGATTCATAAGCATGGAGCTTTTCTTTCAAGAGGTTCTCGAATTCATCCATACGATTGCCCGCTATATATCTTAATGTGAGAAAATCGTCGACGATCTCGTTGTCTTGCATCTGTCCAAGGTCGATTTTTTTGTACAAGAATTTCTTTCGTTCTTTCCCTTCGATACGATGGGACATATCTTCCACATCCTGGATCAACCGGGTCAATAATACTGATTTTTCATTAATCTGCTGCATCATCTATCTTCCCCTTTAACTGTTGTGTGATTTCTTTGAATACGATATCTATGTTCTGGCCGCTCACCTGCAACAACCGATTCCTAGGAATCTTGCTAGTGAGCTTATAGAAGGCAGCATGGGTGGCCCTCGTCCCCATGAACACGAAAAGGTCGTGTTGGGTGCTGAAAGTGGATAAATCTATCGACGAGTATTGGGTGATGCTGTGGAGGTTGTATCTATTCTTATATTCGTCGACGGAGGCTTCTTCATATGGCGTCTGTAGAAAGAACGCTACTCTCTTGTCGAAAAGGGAAACCTTGACCCTTGTCTCTTCATCGATCCGATATAGTTTTATGAGCTCTTCTTTTAAACCGTCATGTTCTGTCCCTTTGTCCTGAACATCATCCCTGGTCGTTGTCAGGCTCGAGTTCTTCAAAGAAAGTTTCTGCGTCCTTTCCCAGGTCTCTTTTTCAATCAAAACCATCTCCGAATGATCTAGTTCCCTCAACAGATGGAGCTCCCCGCTCAAAAGAAAGTGTGCCCAGGTATGTATGGGCCTTTCTTTCCACCTGCTCTTTAATTGATTGATGTCCAGGTTTTGAAAGTCTCTTTGGAAGGACCCATACCATTCTGAGATGGCCTCGTAGACCAAAGTCCATTGTCCGGAATTGTCCAGGTTATTTTTCAACCCATTCACATACTCGACCGTCGTCATCCGGAAATTCTTCTTGTGTATCTTATCCAGGTGTCGTCCGCCGGTTCCTTCTTCCACGATGTAGCCTACGGCGTCGAGGGCGTACCCTCTATCGGTTGGAGACAACTCGATGAGGTTGACGAACATTTTGCTCGCTTCCATCCTGACCCTCCTTTCACTTCGATGTTTCACATCCTTCAGATGCAGTATTGAAACAGTTCTCTCTTTGTCCCAGATTCCCTGCCAACGGGGCTCATCATCGAATCTTTCTCGTCCTCTATTTTCATCTGTTTAACATACATCAAATTCAGATCGAGCTTGCCCGTTACCGTACCATACCTTGTGTCCATCTGGAAATGCCCATGGTCTCGTTTCGGGCGCAACGGTCTATATGTATCTGCTTGACGAGTTGTTCACCAAGCAGCCCCGGTTAGAAAAGTGTGCGCCGGCGCACACTTTTCTAACCGGGGCTTATTTCAAATCACACCTTATAAAGGTAAGACAGATAGGCATCCTTGGTCACGAATACCATATCCATGTCTGGCGCCAGATAAAATGATGTTCGGTTCACCAAGATGACGAAACCCGCACGGTCGAACGGTCTGCCATGAAGGTCAGACAACTCGTCGCACATATCCGTCAGCCGTGCATGTGGAGACACCCCCATCAAACTGTTCATCAATGCTTGTGGAAGGTCTCGGCTCACCCCTCTGATGAAGAGATAGGTATCACCGACCTTCACATGAGAGATTTTACCTGGCCTTCTCAATACCCCCTCATACACCTTCTCATCGAACCCGTATTCCCCGAGCGGGTCATAGTCGAGAAGTTCTGTGAGCCGCTCAATCGTATAGAAGCGACCTACTTCCATCTCGTTAAAGACCAACTCCCGAAAAGATTCCAATAGTTTGGTGGTTATGCCCGCACGGACGAGTGCCCGTTCTGTGATGAAAAGGCCGGGCTCGATTTCGATGATTCTCCAACCGTCCCTCATCTTTGCCATCATCCTGGACGCATAGGGATGGGAGAGTACCGGTGTATCCTCCATCTTGAAATAATCGACGCCCAAAATGACTTGCTCGATATAAGACCTGCTGTCCAGATGCTTCCTGGCCAAGATGTATGGCGAGGATATCCGATACCCTACATTCTCGACCAGACGCTTGTTGATGGATTCGACCCCGAATCCCGGAATGACCTCTCGACAGGCTGCCACGAACGTCTCTGGGGTATAGGCCTCCTCCTGCAACAACCTCTTGAGGGAGTCGATTGTGGCTCCCACTATTTCATCGTCGATTGACTCCATGTCTCGTAGGACATTGATTTCATCTCGTCTGGCCTCGAAGAGGGGGGTGACGATTCCACTCACGTATTTCGCGTTCAGCCAGAGGCCTTGCTTCGTGATCGTCTGTCCGTCAGGGAGGAGGGTGACATCGTTCTTATTGTTCGCTTTCGGCCGGATATGTATCATCTTATGCGCCGCCTGGCCTGGGAGATTGTTCTTCGTGATCATTTTACTCCCGTGGTAGGCCTCCCACATCTGTACCCCTTCTCTCAGTATACTGGTCACCATCTCCCAATAGGATTTCAATCCCTCTACCTCTTCATGTGGTAGTTTCCAGAGAACGGGACCAAGAAAGAACACATCCCCAACCTTGTTCTCACAAAAGACCATGAATAGGAAGGTCGAACCGCCGAGAGATCGCATGATTGCACTGTTTTCCCAGTCCGTCTCGACCCACTCGAGAAAATCGATTTCCTCGAGGACAGTGTTCTGTTTGGAAGTGCCCTTTTTATTGAGATTGACAGACTTCACTAACAGTCGTCCGTCGACATCTCCTTCCAACAGCTCTATCGCATCGCTATGACGATCGATGAGCCGTTTCGTTATATTGGAGGTCTTCGCCTTGCTCTCGTTGAGATCAGGGTTGAGACCGACATCCCACGACAGCATCTTGGCCCCTTTCCCAATATATGTGTCAAACGCCTTAAGATGTACGCTCATAACTTCCCTCATTCCTTGCATTTATTGAGTCACGGCCTACTTATAAGCCATTTTTAGGGAGTATTCTAACAAAACCCTACACTAGAATTATAATTCAATTTCACCTCTCATCATATTAGAAAAAAGTGTGCGCCGGCGCACATTTTCAATTGTGGTATTTGAAATAATTATAGGGTATCAAATTTAAAGGTTCCTCTTGGGGACGTGTGCTATATTTAGGGGAGAAGAGGTGATCAGCATGGAGAACCAATCGAACTCCAACAGCCGCTCCCAGCAACTCATCATTTCGCAAGCGGTCAATTCAATCAAACAGCACGGCATGGAGGACATTCTCCACGAGGCGGCGATTTACGACATAAACGGCTTCGTGGCGTCGCTCTATCAGGAACACTACGCCCTTGAGAACATCGAGAACGCCTATAAAAAGATTCGCTATTATTCCTTCATGAAGTTGAAGCGTCGCTGGGTCAAGACGGCGATCCGTAACTATCAAGAGGGACGTGGATATAACAAGGAGCTGCGGGCACAACATGACATGATCTCGGCCTATTTGAAGGTGGCTGGCCCCGAAGGCCTCTATAGAGAGTTTCACGTGAAGTCTGTCGAGGACTATATGCAGCTCTGCATCACAAAGATCCAGGAATGGGCCGAGGATCCGAACCGATTACTCCACACATATCCTTACTGGTCGCAGAAGACCCTCAATCAAAAAACGTCCACGTTGAAGACCGACGTGCTGATGGTCCTAGGGGAGGTGGCCAAAGAGATCGATCTGACGCAACGGGTCGCGCACCACTCACCGACATTGGCCGTCGACATCCCGTTCTTCGGCATGTCGGACCGTATCAAGAACAAGACGGACCACCTCGACGAGAGGTTGAACGATGCCTCGCAGCTCAACCTCGACCTGTTGAATTATGAGTCCGTCGTCCCCAAGTACAAGGAGGGCGTCCCGCATAACCTTTCCGTCCTGGTCAGCAAGGAGTTCATCCAAGAGTTGAACGGCAAGGTCCCTGACCTCGACTCGAAGGATTTTGAGGCCTTCACCGAGATCCTCTCTTACCGCGACATCTCGTTCCAGACGAGCCGGAAAATCATCTTCCCGTTGGTCCGGCTGGTGGAGAAGCTGTATGCCAACAAGAGCGGGAAGAGTTATGATTTGACGACGAAGCGGTTGATGAAGCTCGGCTATTATCGGGTCGCCGGGCATAACGATGAAGGGGACTTCTTCATCCGCGGGCTCTTCTCATCCGTCACCATCAGGAACGCCACGACACTGGCCGACAGCCAGGTGGTCGTCACGGTCACCGAGGAGGTCTATGATGACCTGCTCAAACAGCAGATCGTCAGCATATACGGGGAACAGATCGAACAGTTGACAGGGAGCTTCGCCTATCATTTGGCATTCGTCCTACAAAAAGAACGTATGGCCTCCATCCAGTCGGGGGAGGAGAACCCGGTCCGGCGACATTGGCGCCAGTTCACCTATTCGATCCGCTTCAACAAGTCACGTAAGTCAGAGAACCTGATGGAGCTCGAGGCGAACCTCGACCGCATCAAGGAGCACGAGTTCATCTTGAAGGACTGGCACCGCTCCGGTGATTATTATTTCTTCACGTTCTATCCGCTCGAGTCGTGGGAGATGTTGAACCACAATGACACCTTGCTGCTTTGACAGAGACGTACATCCCAGGAAGCCCTTTGCAAAAGGGGCTTCTTTTTGTTGATATGGCGGCCGAATATGTTCCATGTGGAACATTCCATGCTCAGGGCAAGTCATAGGACAGCCATGGACCAGCATCGTCCATCGTACCAAGATGACATCCTGGGAGTTTTGGGGGTGAACGGCCTTACAATGTCGCGTTTATTCTAAAGTGTTCAGTACAATCCGTAATAAGACACATTTGAGATGAATTTGGTCGCAAGTCATCGTACCGAAACCGCACTTAGATAGAATTTGGTCGCAAATCGTCGTACTGAAACGACATTCTCTTTAATTTGGTCGCAAACCATCGTACCAGAACGACACTTTCTTTGATTTGATCGCGAATCGGCGTACCAGAACGACATATATGGGCAAATCGATAGAATTCCAAAAAAAAATTAAGTACCCGTTTCTTAAATTTGGTCGCGAATCGTCGTACTGAAACCGCATTTTGTTCGATTTTTGTCGCCAATCATTGTACCGAGACGACACTTAAGTCAATTTGGTCGCAAATCGTCGTACTGAAACGACATAATCTATGTTTTCGTGATGAAAATTCTAGCCGAATATAGCCTGAAATCGCTTCATCAGGCCGTTCGTATCAATTTGGTCGCAAACCGTCGTACTGAAACGACACTCTTTTTCTCTCTAAAAATGGCTCAACACCAATGTTTATTTAAATTTGGTCGCAAACCGTCGTACTGAAACCGCACTTTGACACCAATTGGAAAGAACAAGATACTAAAACTAGCATATTTTAGGATAGGGGAGGTGTAGGAGAGATGATCGGTAAGAATCGCCATGTTTTGATTGCGAATAAACTTCTAGTCGCGATGAGCGGACTGACACGTTGGACTAAACGACAGGATCACTATCGTTATGAGCAGCATCATTATAACATCCCTGTCTGCTTCACATCCTTGAAATGGACGAAGTCGCGGATCCGGCACATGCTCACCATCCTCGCCTATGCCGATGACCAAGGGAAAATCGATTTCGCGGAAGATGTTGCGATGGCGGAGTCGGCGCGCACCTCGGCCCGTTCCCTACATAACAACCTGAAGATGTTCGAACAGTGCGGCCTCATGACGGTCGTCCGTCATTTCCCTGGGGTGTTCTCTATCGAGTTGACGGAATACCGTGAGAATTATCGTGACCTCTTCCTCGACGGCACCTCTGTCGTCTCAAAGACCGGGTACACGTCTATCTGGCATGGCCTCTTGTCAGAGCTAATCGCGCTCGACAACGTCAATACGTTGCGCCTCGCATTGCGGACGCTCGTCCAGGTCGAGAAGGATATTCACGTCCAGTCAAACGAGCAGGCCGTGTTGACGTACGATGAAATCAAAGGTTTCCTTCCTAAATACTGCGGCCACAAGCTCGCCATTCAAAAGATGATGTCCGGTCTCAAGTTCCTACGCGTGTCGCTCGTCGAGGACAGCAAGACCTTCTTGAACATGGTCCAGCAGAGCGTATCGCTCAAAAAGCGTGTCCAAGATGTGACACGTCCGCTCTTGCTTGAAGTCCAGCTATCGGAGACACACGACAGCAAGCAGATTAAAGAGCAGGAGCGTTCTGCGGTCCAGCTCCTTTGGTTCGAGCTTCGTAAGCGGGTCGGGGAGTTCCTCGACTTTGACGCGCTCAAAATAGGCCGCGACTCGCTCTTCTCGATGAGTGATACGTTCGGAGCAACATCGTTCGAACAGGTGGTCGAAGAGTTGAAGCAAGCGTTCCTCCACCATCGGGAGGATTTGGTCCACTCGAGCGCGCACAAGCTGTTCTTTGAGGAACCGATCTTCTATCTTCATCAACGGCTGAAAACCATACAGGAAAAAATGGCTGTCGCATGATGGCCTCTTTGACATGCACTTTTTTGAAAAAACTCTTGAAAACGACCAATATGTATCATGCGAAATGCTTGATTTCACGCTTTGAGATTTATCTCGACCATCAGGGCATCGATTCGGCACTTCGCTCGGCCATTAAGGAAAAAAATCAAATGTTTCATCTGATTAATCAATTATACGAAGAAGGATTTTATAACTTATCGTCATGATCACAAATCTTAACAGAAGTAAATAAAGTCCTTCTGAAAAAAGAATGGCTTCTCCTGAAGATTCTCTAGACGATATAATCTGCTGAACGCCTGGGAAGACTGGGTCCAGGGGACTTCTGGTTCTTCCAATTCTATTAATCCCTTTTAAACTCTCTATAATCTGTTTCAATTATTTCAATCCAGAAGAATATGGTTTTAGTCTTCTTCTGTGAAAGTATCCAGCGACGTATAGATATAACTTGTATGTCTCTCCTTGATATGAGCTCCGTTTGCAGCGATACATTTGTGGAGCTCCACATGACAATCGTCTAATCGGACACATTTCGACGTCGAAATGTATACAGATATATATATATGAACCTTATTGTATACTTTGTTGAAACACGTTTGTATACATATATTTTATGATTTTATATAGGGCATTCGGTTTTTTCATTGTATTGAAAAAAAGATTATGACATGATATGAGAGAGAAAGGGGAGAGAAGATGAACATACTCACGTTCTACATATCAAAGGGTGGGTCGGGAAAGACCACCTGTTCCTTGAACATGGCCTACGCATTGGGTGAGCTGGGAAAACGGGTACTGATTATCGACTTGGACCCACAAGGTTCCCTCAGCAAACTGATGTTGAAAGAATCTGACACAATCAAGTACATGACGATGTTTGATGTACATACACGCAACCTCGACATCAAAGAAGTCCTTTTTGACGATGAGACGCATAACGTCAGTCTTCTCCCTTCGAACGAACGTAATGCACGATTGATTAACCTGATATCGGAACAAGACAAGCTCTTTCTATTGAAGGACATGATAAGCCCGTTAGAAGACGAGTTCGATTGGATTATCTTGGATTCGGTCCCATCAATCAACGAACTCTCGAAAGTCGTCCTGTCGACGTCAGACATGACCATCATCCCGTTCATGCCGAAGAAGCTCGTCTTCGACCAACTTGCGAGTACCGTACGTACGGTGCAAAAAGTGAAGAAATTTTATAATCCGGACCTCGTCATCACAGGCATCCTTCCTGTCGCCATGGACGCCTCTTTGAAGGCTGACAGAGAATATTACGAAGCGATGGAGGACATTGCGAGACAAGAGACGCTAGAGATCCTCCCGACCATCAAACGGTCGACGTTCATCGAAAAGGCGGCCGATAGCGGGAAGAGCGTCATCCAGTACCGCTCAAAAGAATCCAAGGTGCTCGCTGACCCGTTCCGTCGATTGGCCAAACAAATCGTCGAAAAGGCGGGTGAGACGTCATGAAGGCACGGAATCGAAACATCCATAAAATCAAACCGAGCGAGCAGCATCCATATCAGAGTGGTTTGACAAATATCAGTGCCCTCGTTCAAAAACTTCCGGTATCCAAAGAGGTCGAGGACCTCGTGAACGAGATCAATGAGCTTTCAAAAGTACAAACGATTTCAGTGTTCGAGATAGGGAAGCGACTCGTCATCGCACGCTCTGAGATGCATGACAAGAAGGAATGGCTCGGATTCCTCGAAGCCGTGTCGATGTCCAGCTCTCTCGCCTCACGATATGTCAAAGCCTACGAGACGCTACACCCACTGGAAGGCACACTTTCGAGCGTACCTGCCTCCAAACTGTTCGAACTGATGTATCTCGACAACGTGGAGGAGGTCATCGAGCAAGGACTTTATATCGATGGGGAGTCGCGTAACATCGACGAGTTGACGGTCAAACAAATCCGAGAGGCACGTAAAAATCGTGACCAGACGCCTCAGGTCAAAGTCAGTCCGTTCCAAAAAGCGAAGAAACCATCGTCCATTCTTTCCGCTCGGATCCCGACCGACCTGTCAGATCAGTTCCAACAATATGCGCATGCACAGAATCGAAGCGTGAGCGAATTACTGGCAGAAATCATCCAACAGACAGTGAGCGACAATATCATCCAAGTCACAGACGAGAAACGAGGAGACGAATCATGAAGAAAATCGCACTGTACAATAGAAAGGGCGGGGTCGGTAAGTCGACGACGACCATCAACCTGGCCCACGCGTATGCCCGTGACGGATTACGTGTCCTGGTCATAGACGCGGACGATCAAGCTTCTTCGACGAACGGGCTCGGCCTGACGAACGACTATGAGGGCAAGGTGCTCCTCGATTGTCTTCTCGAGGAGAATGACCCTTTCTATACACCAATAGAACAGGTCATCGTGACGTGCGAGTATGAGACCGGGACGATTTATCTTGTCCCGACGAGACGCTCGGCCTCACCAAGTGACCTGACGAGTCAAATCGGATATGAGTATCGTCTCAGTGAAGAGCTCGCCAAGATCGACGAACTGTTCGACATCTGCTTGATTGATTGCCCCGGATCGACATCGGCCCTTAACCCATACGCACGCTGCGCACTCGTCGCTCAGGACCGTATCGTCATGCCTGTCCAGATGCAAAAGTTCTCGATGGACGCGGTCTACTCGGCGCCAGAGGAGCTGGAAGAGATGAAACGCTTCCGGGAAGACATCCATATCGCGGCATTCATACCGACGATGGTTAGCGCTCGCTCGAAAGGAGACGTCACGACAGTGGAAGAACTCGAAGAACTCGGAAAAGAAGTCGGCATCCCGGTCTTGACGACGATTCCCTATGCGGTAAAGGTCCAGACGCTACAGCGCGAGTCTCGCCCCGTCATCGACCATAAGAGCCCTGCGACCGATGCCTATCTACAACTTGCCCAGGAGGTACTCTCGTTATGACACGCAACCGAAAGAAACATGCCCCGAAAATTTCGACGTTCAGCGCCAGCCTTCCGGTCAAGCAGAACCAACAACCGGCCGACACGCGAACCGAACAGGTCGAGGCCGTGAAGGAGTTCTCAGCGACCACGACCGTGTCAAATCCCTATCAAGCACTTCCGGCGACGGGATTGTCACGGATCATCACAAAGAAACTCCCAGAGGACATGGAGGGGATCGTGCAGTATTACAATCACATCGATGCCATCCAAGCGACAAGTTTTGTCGAGAAATGTCGAATACTCGCACATGCGAACGCCCTGTTCAGGGACCCTGAGACGAAGCAGGATTTTCAGAGGGTGCAAGGGACATGGAAGGACTTCTTGAATCGTATCGGGATGTCACACCCGCAGGTGAGCCGTTTCGTGTCATTCTGGAACACGTTCGGGCCGAACATCCTAGAAAAGACGATTGAACAGGACTTCAGCGCGACGAAGCTCGCCGAACTCTTGTCTTGGCCGGAGGACCCGAGACCTGCGCTCTTGGACGGAAAAACCTACCCTACGAAAAATGGGGAGAAGAGCGTATATGAGATGACGCGTGAGGAATTACGTGAGGTGAAAAAGATGCTGCTAGAACGGAAAGAAGGGCGAGTTATCGAGACCTCCAGCACCCCTAAGCGGAACATCCGGATTACATTCAACGATGACGATGCCTTGCTCTATCAAAACCTTCGGCAGAAGGCCCGAGAGGAAGCTGTATCCGAGGATGAAATCATTCGTCGAGCCCTACAGGAATACTTGTCTTCGATTGGACGTCAGTGAACTAATATGAGAATCGGGGGATAAGAAGATGGATGAAAGGAAGCCGGGATTTGGAGGGGGAAGATATCAGGATATTCGTCTAGAAGACCTGCAACATAGTTTTCTTGGAATGATTGATGTCGCAGAACGAGAGGGATATTCCTTGTCGTTCAATTCTGTCATCCAATTGACTCGCCAACATTTGACTGTTCAAGATTTCATTTCAGGTGAAGCTGCTACCATAGAACGGTTCAGGGAGCCGGTTTACAAAACGCTCACCGCCCTTTTGGGCATATACGGGCCCGAGCAATTTATACGGATGAGTGCCGAAAGGACCTTCTATCATCTTATCTTTATGGGGATGGGCGTGAATGAGTCGCTACCGAGACTTTTGAAAGTCAAAGGCTTCGACTATCACTCATTTAAAAGAGTCGACTACGAGACGTTCAAAGAGAGAACAGGGGGAAGGAATCGGCTGAATACATACGAAAAATTGATGACTTCCTACCTGGCGTTTGAAGAAGCGATGGGTTCATGTTCATCGGAATCAGTTCTGCCTGAGTCTTACCAGACACCAGTGAATCCGCCCGTTGGCAGGCATGCCCCTATCGGCAAAAGACAGTTCACGCTCCTTGAAAGGAAGTTCTTGCAGAAGTGGTATGACGAATTGGATGACACGTTCACGGTGGAGGAACTTAGAGAAAAATTCGGGAGAGATGAGCGGTATGTCCGATTGGTCCTTCAGGCGTCAGAACAAAAGGGGTTGCTTGCACATGACGAGCATGTTGTAAAAAAGATAAGGAGGACGTTCGAAGAATTTTTGGTTTGGGACGGATTGCCTGAGAAAGAATTTATGCGTATGAGATTCCAGGGTCTCAAGAGTGTGAATGAGATATCGGAACAACGCGGGATTTCCAGACAACGCATATCGACTCGATTGAACACGGCAGTGGGACTCGTTCCACTCACTCACATCGATGAGACCAATGCCCATCTTAAACTCTTTACCCAATTCAGCCTTTCCGAAGATGCTTTCGTCGAAATCTTCGACATGCATCGTGGAGTATATAGATTGCTATCAGCCAAACTGAAACGCGGGGAAAGACATATTTCGGGAATTCACGACAAGTTGACACTGGAGCAGCAGAAGAGGTTCGAACGACACTTCTCGTTGTTCTTATATGATGGCGAGCTAGTACCAATCAATAAGAAGAACATTTTTGAGCATGTTCTCCGTATTCATGCGTCGATGGCCCCTTTTCACATCGAGGAGGTCAAAAGGCAATACGAACGGTTTATAGCAGAACATATCCCTGTCGAATTGGCCCCTCCACTCCTGACTGATGAGCTGACGTTAAAGGGTATAGGTGAAAGGTCAGAGTTTGTTATCAACTCGTATGGCCACGGGCTGAGATTCCATGACCCTAAGGTCTTCACAGGTGAGAGGGTCGAACGTCTTCTACGCTTGCTGCAACTAGAACCTGGTGTATACAATGCGCGCTACATCTTTCAACTCGACCCTGAACTTATGGAAGAGTTGAACTGCCAAGATCCTTCAGAGCTTCATAACATCATCAAAACCAGAATCTCACATCCTCATGTCACGATGGGAAGGATGCCAGAACTCGCCATAGGTGTTAGCGATAAACTCACGTGGGTGCGTCATCTAATCCGTGAGCATGCCCCGATACCGCTCGAGGAATTTCTAGACATTCTGTCCCGTAGATTTGGACTTCATATCCCTTCCATGCGTAGTCTGGTCCAGACCACCATGTTAGAACATTTATCGCCTGATAACGTATTGATAGCAAGCTTCCCGGTCATCACGGACGAGGAGACAGAGTGGTTGAGGGGAATCCTTGTCGAAGCCATCTACACGTTCGACCAACTGCTTGATCTCTATAAGGACGTCCCAGACCTTTACGACAAGTTCTTGAACAAATGGATCCTGTCACAGGTGGGCTACACAATCAGCGGTGGATTCATCGTCAAGTCGGAGTATGGGAGTGGGGAGGCATATTTCCGGTGCGTCATCAAATCCAAAGACCTGTATCGAATACAGGACATCCCGGCTGCCAAGACGCAGAGCTACTTCAAGGTACTGAAGGACCTAGAGACAGAATTAGAGATCTTCAGGGCAGACGACGACCACTACATGAACATCGGGCGACTGGAGAAGGGCGGGTTCTCAAAATCCATGATCCGGGCTGAAATCGAGGGCATTGTCGAGACTGCAAGACATCTCGACACGGAGTATTTCACATTCCCCATGCTTCAAGAAGTCCTCGATTCAGAGTTGGTCGACCTGGGGATGGAGAATGTCTTCTACGAGAGGCTGATCCGCCTTCATCCGGACGTGAACTTCATCCCGTCAGGTGGTGGGGACATCTTCTATTTCTCCAGAGAAAAGAGGATGCTTGGACATTTCTATCTTGCACACCTCCATGAAAGCGAGGGCACAGACGTCCACGTGTTCGAAAGAGGGCTCGAGGAACGATACGGTATGACGTTCAACAGCGGGAAGATAATCGACTCCATCAGGGACCGGGGAGGGTTCTTCTCACCGGAGACCGAGAAAGTGTACCGAGACAAGTCGATATTCCTCGATGATCTTTATCGAGACTGAAAACATCACATAATCTTTAGAAACGAGGTAATGAACTTGAGAACAGAACAATCAATAGAGACCATCAATTTGAGAGGGCGCATCGGTCATGACATCATGAAGACCGAGCAGAAGCGGAAGCTCGCCCTGAAGGGTGAGGTCAAGAGCTTCGACGTGTACAAAATCCCGCTCGACCTTCTCCTATATAACAAAAGAAACGGACGTATCATCAGCTGGATGAACAAACTTGAGTCCGAAGGGGTCGTCGTGGACGAGCTGTCAAAAGACGAGTACAACGAGAAGGTCGAGAAGATGATCGTCGACTCGAACCGGAACGCCCTCGAGAAGACGAAGACGAACATCAAGAAATTGGGGCAGATGCAACCGGGTGTCGTGCTGAACAACGGGACCGTCATCGACGGGAACCGACGCTTCACCTGTCTTCGACAACTCAAGCGTGAGGACGGGGGAGACCTTTTCTTCTATGCTGTCATCCTCGACCCCGAGGAGGGACTGACGGACGCCGACATCAAACGACTCGAACTGCGCATCCAGCATGGGGAGGAGCGACCGGTCGATTATAATGCCATCGACAACCTGGTCGACGTCTATAATGACATTCGTATCAACCGTTACTTCACAATCAAGGAATACGCAGCGAACATCGATAAAAAAGAACCTGATGTCAAGAAGATGCTCGAGAAGGCAGACCTCATGGTCGAGTACCTCAAGTTCATCAATGCGGAAGGCAAGTTCTATGTCGCACGTGAGCTGGAGCTCGACGGTCCGCTACAGGAGATGACGGGAATCCTGCGTAAAGAGAAGGACGAAGAGGACCGCATCCGGGTCCAGGACGCGCTCTTCACGGCATTGAGCACCTCGAAGGACAGAGACCTCACCCGTTACATCCGTAAAATCGGGAAGGACATCCTCCGCAGCAAGAACCGTGAGGAATTTCTGGAGGAGTTCGAGGACATCGTGGACGAAGTGCACGACGCCTTCCAGGAGAGGGAGAACGTCGACCTCTCGACGATCCGAGAGGTGAACAAGGACCTTGAACAGGTACGCTCCGAGGCATCTTATATCGTGAGCCGTCGTGCCGAGGAAACGGCCATCACACGGGCCAAGATGAAACCCGTCGATGCTTTGAACACCTCGCTCAAGGCGCTCGAGAACATCGACACGGAGCAGGTGTCCAGAATGGATGCGCACACGAAGGGCGAGTTCGACCGATTGGTGAACCTGTTGCGGGAGAGACTGGATTCCCTATGAGGGCCGAATCTGACTTTCGCCTCCTCGACCTGAAACCCTCATACTATACGAACCAGACGAGCATCGCGAACACCTTCTATGAGCCGGTCCTGACGAACGCCGTCTCCTATGACCGTGTGAGCGGGTACTTCAGCGGGAAGGCGTTCGCACACTACGCGAGAGGGATTCAGGGGCTGGTCCGGAACGGTGGGAGGATGCGTCTCATCATCTCCGAGGAGATAGCGGAGGAGGACTTCCTTCAGATGACCGAGGGATATCGTCTGAGACGTGAAATCGAGCAGGACCTTTTGGAACGACTCGACGAGAGGCTCTCCCTCCAGGAGGAGGCAGACTTCTCGAACCTGGCCCATCTCATCGCAATAGGAGTCGTGGACGTCCGCATTGGTTTCATCCGTTCCGGATTGTTCCACTCCAAATTCGGGCTCGTCAAGGATGCGGAGGGGAACATCCTATATTTCACCGGGTCCAATAACGAGACACGCGCCGCCATCGAGCACAATTACGAGTCATTCGACGTCACCGGGACCTGGCTGTGCTCGGACTTCGACCGTCAAAAGATCGACAGGGCCATCGAGGAGTTCGAGAGCCTCTGGTCCGACAGTTCGGGCAAACATGGTGTACGTGTCAGGGAATTCGAGGAGCTCGTGCTGAGTCATATCCTGAGAAGAGACAAGGGGAAGATTATATTGGACAAAGAGATGCTGTTGGACGACGCCCTGGTCCTGACGTTGGATCAGGGAAGGCTCGTCGTCCATGACCGGGTGGCGCCCGGCAAGTTACGTACGAACGAGCGTACACTGACGAGGACGCTCGTGCCGTTCTGCGAGGGAGGATATCCTTCTTTCCGCGCAGACTTGACGTATATGGAAATCAAGAAGGTGATTAGCCGTCTGGAGCACCTCGGCGCAAGGCGTGGTTTCGAGGTCGTCGTCACCGAACGTCTCCAGCAATATCTGGGCGACCAGGAATTCATGATCGAGGAGAGGGCAGAGTATGCGCGTCTCCTCAAGTCGTCACACGAGAAGGTTCAACAAAAGTACGAAATCTTCTCGAGCCTTGTGGACAGGGAGCTCGAACGAAAGCTCCGGGAGCGGCAGATGCGCTCGGCCTTCTATATGGTCGAGATGCAGAAGGCGGCGAATTTCTCCGTGCCAGGTGCGGGAAAGACCTCGATGATCTATGGCGCATATGCATACCTCTCTTCGAGAGAGGTGAACAAGGTCGAGCGTCTCATCGTCATCGGGCCTAAGAATACGTTCATCTCATGGAAGGACGAGTTCAAGGCGAACTTCGGGAACAAGAGAGACCTTAGGGTGCTCGACATCCATGAATCGGTCGAGCCGTTGCTCGCCCTGAAGACCGACGCACACCTCTATGACCTTATCCTAGTCAACTACGAGTCGCTCGGAAAATATGAGCGGGTCCTCTCGGAGGTGATCGACCGCTCCACCATGCTGGTCTTTGACGAGGTCCATAAGATCAAGGGACTGAACAGCATACGCGCGAAGTCCGCGAAGGCGTTGGCCCCCCTGGCCCCCTATAAGTTCGTCCTTACCGGGACACCGATACCCAACACTTATGAGGACATCTATAACTTCCTCAATATCCTGTACGGTGAGGAATACAAGTCATTCTTCAACTTCAAGCCTTACGAGCTCAAGGAACCGGACGAGTCGAAGGTCCAAGAGGTGAACATGAAGTTGGTGCCGTTCTTCTGGCGGACAAACAAGCGGGAGCTCGGTGTGCCAGATGCAGATGACGATATCCTCTACAAGATTGTCGCTGACGACACGGAACAGCGCATCATCGACCTCCTTTACCGGAAGTACCGGGGAAATCCATTCGCCCTCTATATCCGCCTCATCCAAGCGGCATCGAGCCCGGAGCTCGTCCTCCGGAACATCGACATGGCAGAGATGTTCGGAGAAGATGCCACAGGAATCCCCCTTTTAGACGGGGACGGGCAGCCCGATGTTTCCTTAGATATGGAGGAGATTCGTCTCCTCAGGTCCGTCCGAGAGACACGGAAGTTCCGACGTGCCATCGATACCGTCACCTCCCTCCACAGGGAGGGCAAGACCGCGGTGGTTTGGTGCATGTTCGTGCATACGATAGACCGGGTCCATGAGGAGCTCATGTCGAACGGGATTCGATCCGCGGTCATCTATGGCAGCACGCCACAGGAGGAGCGCGAGCGACTGATCCGTGCCTTCCAGAACCGTGAGTTCGATGTCATCGTCACGAACCCGCACACGCTGGCGGAGTCAGTGTCGCTCCATCATGTCTGTCACGACGCGGTCTATCTCGAGTATTCGTTCAATCTCACCCATATGCTCCAGTCGAGGGACCGGATTCATCGTCTGGGACTCCCAGAGGGACAATACACCCGTTATCATTACATGATGATGGAGGGCCAGCCCGATAGACAGAACATGGTCGATGAGAAAATCTACATCCGACTCAAGGAGAAGGAGCAGCGTATGCTCGAGGCGATTGAGAACGGCGAGCTCCGACCTGACCCGAACGTGAACTATGACGACATCGTCGCCCTGTTCGATTGAACCGATAGCCGATCGATTTAGATGGAGGAGGTCCGCCGAAGGCGCGGACCTCCTCCATTTTGTCGATTTCAAAGAAACAGACGAGGTGGTGTATCGGGACAGATGAGTCATCGAAGAGATATCCCTCTTTTGTAAAAATGATGATACGTCCCCTAAAAATCAGGGAAAAAGATAGGAAAGTGGAGACAAAAAAATGAATACTTGGGTACTGGACCTAATACATGTATTCAAAATCGGACGAGATACCGTCTGATGGTCAAGGGAGGAGGAATGAGAGATGAAAAGCGGGCCTGGGGAGCGTGGCGCTCGAGAAGACGAAGGACAACATCAAGAACTTCGGACAGCGGGTGCCGGGTGTGGTGCTCAACGATGGGACCATCGTGGACGGGAACCGTCGATTCACCTGTCTCCGCCATCTGAGACGTGACCACGGGATGGATGTGCTCTTCGAGGCAATCATCCTCGACCCGAAAGAAGGGCTCTCCGATATCGACATCAAGCGGCTCGAGCTCAACCTGCAGCATGGCGAGGAGCGTCCGGTGGACTACAATCCTATCGACAACCTCGTCGACGTCTACAATGACATCGTCGTCAACGAATACTTCACGGAACAGGAGTATGTGCTGAACACCAACAAGAAGCTCCCGGAGGTCAAGAAGATGGTCGAGAAGGCCAAGTTGATGGTCGAGTATCTGGAGTTCATCAACGCCGGTGGGAAATTCTATCTCGCGAGGGATCTGGAACTGGATGGGCCCTTCCAGGAAATGGTCGGCATCCTGAAGAACGAGAAGGACGAGGAGGAACGGATCCGAGTGACGGACATGCTCTTCACGGCGTTGACAATCTCCAAGAACAAGGACTTGACCAGATACATCCGTCGCATCGGGAACGACATCTTGAAGGCACCGAATCGAGAGGTGTTCCTCAAAGAGTTCGACGACATCGTTAATGATGTCGCCGACGCTTTTCAGGGAAAGGAGAAAATCGACCTGGAGGCTATGAGGCAGCTCAACTCGAAAATGAAGGATCTGAGGAATGAGGCCGCCTCCCTCATCGACCGTAGGGCTGACGAGACTGCCATCTCCCGGGCGAAGATGAGACCAATCGATGCATTCAACACGTCCCTGAAGACGCTCGATACAATCGACATGGACCATATCGGAAGGCTCGACGAGAAGAACAGGGAGGAGTTCATCCGTCTCATGGTACGGATGCGGGGAATGCTGGCCTCCTTCGAGGAACGTCTCTGACGATGGTTTGGCAATTACATGGCTGTAATACTCGAAGAAGTCGCCGCACAGGTGCCGGCGACTTCTTTTCATCAGACGACAGAGCGCCTCATGTTCTCGATGACATCGAACGTTCGTAGGAAACGAGAGGACAGGGAGGCATGTGCGAACCTGGGCGCAGGTCTCCCGCCCCGGGCAGCGGTCCTCTCGACGACGGTCTCGATGTCGAGCAGATTCGGGTGGATCGAAGAGATGACGGCCTCGGTATATCGGACGAACGGCATCCGGACACCCATGTGTCGAGGACTCGGATAATTGATGTCCTCCTGTAGAATCAACCAGTAGAGGAGCATCCTGGTCTGGTGGTCATCCAAGCTGTTTCCCGCGAGTTCGAACGGGGACGGAAGGTTTTCTGTCCCCGCTAGGCCGTTGGTAGCCAAGTCCTCTAGAAAGCAGAGCATCGACTCGGCCCCGTCGTGTCCCGAAATCTCGCAATACTTATGAATCGCACGGACCACGTGTGTATGCGAGGGAGCAAAATCGTTCAAATAGAGACAATAATCCCCGATTTTGCCACCGCGTAACGCTCCAGGATATCGCAATTGTAGGCCCGGGACATGTTCCTCTAAGAGGTGGATGTTCCCATGGACCACTTGGACCGGCATCTTCGTATAAAGATTTTTCATGAATAGAATGTCATCTGCGAACGGCATGGACGAATCCTCCTGAATAATTTTTGAGAGTTGAATAGAAATGCTCATCTTGAAGAAGTTTTGAAGGTGTTCGCCCGATGGAGGCGCATATATGCCTTGTTTCTCGGTATATGTGAGAGGTGCATCGTCTCGTCTATCGACAACCTCTGCCATTCCTGGCGAGGAAACATCTCCGAAATCAGAATCCTCCCATCGTCCTCGAAAGTGATGAATCCTTTGTCGAACAATGCGTCATGGGTGACGCAGAGAAGGAGCCCATTGTCGGGGTCTTGCCGTTGGTGTTCGTTGGCGACCGACCATGGGATGATATGACTCGCGACCAAGAGGGGCTCGACCGCCATACCACACAGATCACAGCAGTCGCTTCTTTTCAGGAGTTCCCGTCTGAATCTCCCCTGTGTTTTTCGGAAAGATGCCATGCGATAACCGATGCTCTCCATCTTCACCTTTTTCTTGTTGCGGCTGAGGCTTTGCACCTGAGGTGGTTCGACATGTGGATCAAATGTTCTTTCGGCCAGGAAGCGGAGCCACTCCACAGGTGCATTTTCAGAATCAATCTTCCCATGCTTCAAGTCGAGCAACCACTCCCTGGTGACGGTCGTCCTCAAAACGGTGAATCGTCCGACCAGGTTCTCAAAATCCTTCCCTGTCCGATTTTCATTGAACCTCTCTAGTGTCAAAGCCTCTGAAGCGTCAAGTCCTTCGACGTAAGGTACGGCCAAGCCGATGTACTTGACGCTTCCGTCAGGCAGTTTCTCAAAGTAAAAGAATGGCACGATATGTGCACCAAATTCCTCGTATGACCTTCTGAAATATTTGATGAACGCCTTGTTTCCCGCCTGTTTCGTGGAGAGATGGTCTCTGCCATGTTTTTGATTGTCCCCGTGATAAGTCAAAATACCGCTAGCTGTATCATAGACGTTTGGCCAATTCAGCTGTGCGCCACTGTTCACGAGTACAATGAACGCCTCTTCCTCAGATGACCCGTTGTTAGCATGTAACATGGTACGGCGAATCCCACCCATGTTACCGATACCCCTGTACCCCTCGAATTTGAAAATCCTCTGAATCGGTTCGTCTCTCGTATAATTTCCTGTGTCACCAGAAAGGTACACTCGATTTGGAACAAGGTTTGATATAGGCAAATCTTTAAAACTGACTGTGTCCATAATGACTCCTCCCATAAAATTCATTTATCCACCTTCTCAGCATATTGTAAGAAGTCTCGATACAAAGATGAAAGTTTCTCTTATTCATTATAGGTCGTTTCCTATCCTTAAGGATGTCATATTTTTAGCTGGGTATTAAAGAATCGCTATTCATCAATGTCTATAGAGTGTAGGATACATGATGAATATACATCTTCTTCCTGATAATGGTTGATCAAGAGTGGGGGACAGTGATAAAATAAACGAGAACATATGTTTCAAGGAGTGATTATTATCAAATTTATCAATCAAGTATTCAATGGCATCGATTCGATGACGGAACATGGATTGACCCCACGCGAGGGACAAGAGAACCTTATGTTGGACATCGCCCAGGCGATGGAAGAGAACCAGGTGCTCATCGCGGAGGCGGGGGTCGGGATCGGTAAATCCTTCGCCTATCTCATGCCGGGACTGATTCGAAGTTGGCAGACCGGGAAGCCCCTCATCGTCTCTTCGTCCTCTATACAACTGACCGAGCAACTCGTCTCGGACGTAGAGAAGGTAGGTCAAATCCTTTCGAAGCCATTTACCTACACGGTAGGGAAGGGGCGCACCAACTATTCTTGCTTCAAGAGATATGAGTCCGGTTCGAGTCGTTTCAAGAAAGACTTTTCAAGTATCGGGGCGTTGCAAGAGGCCTGGGGCGGGGAAGAATTGACTCCTTCTGAGAAGAGGGGCCTACAGGTGGAGTCCTGCCTGTTCAACCGATGTGAGCTCAGACATGCATGTGAATTCTACACCATGAGACAACGCCTCGCGGGACGAGGAGGGTCCTCGGTAGATTGTCTCATCGTGAACCATAACCTGCTCGTCGAAGACCTGAGGCAGAAGCTCTCCGGTCGCAAAGGACTCATCGAGGAAGGGCACGCCACCGTCATAGACGAGGCTCATAAGTTCGAGGACGTCGTGAGGGACGCGCTGAATACGAAATTGAGCCATCATGACGTCAAAAAGCTGAGACGACTTGTCGAAGATGTCCGGTTGAAGCGATTTGACATCGTGTCACTCGAACGAGACCTGCTCGACCTGTTCGATACATTCTATACCTACCTTTCCTCGAAGTACGGCAGGGAGGCAGAATATGTGCTCGATAACCGGCTCGATATCGCGGATGTCGTGCACGGTACACGGGAAATGATGAATAAGGTTCTTATTAATCTAGGTGCACTCCTGGAGGCGCTGACTTATCACGATTATGACGATTCGAGAGAGGACCTGTATGAGGAGACGGTCACGCTCGCCGAGACATTCCATACATATTTGGATTCGTTGTTGACGGAACGGTCAGTGTACTGGGCGGTCTATGAGCGAGAATTCAGTCGGAGAGGCTTGTTCCTCTGCAGCGCTCCGAAAAACATCGATAAGTTCATACAGAAATTGTTGTTCGGACGAGGGAACTCGGTGATTTTGACATCTGCCACGCTTGGTACGGGAGACAAGACGACGGATTTGAAAAAATATTATGGGTATCAAAGGAGGACGCTAGGTCTGCCGGTGCGCACCGAATACAGTGATCCACAACCCTCCCCATATGACTATAAGAGCAATACACGTCTTTATGTGCCAAGGGAGGAAATCGACGTGAGAACGGATGAGTCAATCGAGTCGATCGCCTCAGAAATCAAACGGCTGGCCGATGTGTTCGAAGGCAAGACTTTGGTGTTGTTCACCTCGAAACGCCAACTCGACCAGGTCGACCTGTTGCTACAGGATAAGAGCCAAGACGCGGCGTGGACTTTGATGAGACAAGACGGAACAAAGTCTGTCCGAACGCTCCAAAAAGAGTTCACGGACGGGGGCGGCAAGGTCCTCTTCGCGACGGGATCCTTCTGGGAGGGCGTTAATATCAAAGGGAATGCGCTCTCCTGTCTCATTGTCGTTAGATTGCCATATCCGGTACCTGACCCTGTGATTCAACATAAGACCACTTTGATACCTGGGACTGTCGAAGATGAGATGATGATTAAACTGAAGCAAGGAACCGGTCGGCTCATCCGATCAGAGGAAGACATGGGTGTGGTCGCAATATTGGACAGCAGGATCATCCGACGGCCTGAAATCCTAAGCTCCTTGGCGTTCGGTCCGATGCTTCGCGACCTTCAGGACGTAGAAGCATTCGTTGAAGGTGAGATGAATCATTATCTTGATTCAAAAAAAATCACCACCATGGTCGAATACTGATGTTCAGGGTCGAGGTACCTACAGTAGGATGGAGGATGAGAGATGGTTCAAAAACTGATTGATTACTATCTAAAACGTTTGGAGCTTGAGCAAAAAGAGGAAGGGGGTATCTTTAAGAGGATACCCTCGATGCGAATGTTCGTCCTCTCGATTCTATTGAACCTCTCGGTCCTGGCATTCCCTGCCATCGTTCCTCGAATGGTAGAGAGCATGATAGCTCTCAGTCTGTGGTGCATCGCAATCGTGATGACATCTTACATGATGAGATACTACAATGACATGTCTGATAGAAAACTCAAACAGGCGAGAGTCGAGCGATTCAAGCGGATGAAGGGTGTTGTGAGCGGTGTCCTCGAACACGACTATCACATCCATCGATCGATCCATATCAGGGAGTTGGCAGATTTAGTCGCAAAGCGTGTTGCCCCACATGAGAATAGGTATTCATTGGACGCGGTGTACCTGACCGTGTTCATATCATCATCGATTTCTATCTTGAACTCCACTGCAGAGCTGCAAGCGACCCTCAAGTTCTTGTTTGTCTTCAGCACATTGATTCTGTTTGTCTTCGTGCGGTATCTGGTCTCTTTTTTTGAGATCGTCTCGAACAAGAGATTTAGTCAACTCGGTGTGTTGCATGAAATCATGGAGGAACTATATGTGGAGAGATTGATTGAGGAGTCCCGGGTCGAGGACCAAGCTTCTCGACGAAGGGGACCGGGGGAATGACGTGACTGAACCGGTGACATTGGAGGAGGGCATGGGTGTGACCATACCCTCCTATATTATGTGCGTTATTTTGGAAGGATGGCGAGTCTCGATGTCGAAAGGTATCGATGAGCCATATATCATTTGACGATATCAAATAATAGGGAGGTGCTCGGTATGATAGATATGAAAGAAGTCTTGAATTACATCGAGGGCTCCACAGAGATAGAACATATGTTGACGACCGATTATGTTCGATACAGACATCCCTACGTGCAGCAGGGGACGAAGAATCGTAGCGCGCCCCTTTTCACCACGGTACTATATGAGATGATTCTGGAGAAGCGGAGTCTACCTCGCTGTACGGAGTTCGAGGAAAAGTTCGTCGGCGATTACTTTCCCGGATCGAACCGTGAATCGGCAAAGAGTCAGGCCAATCTCGCCTACAAGGCGCTATTGACAGACATACACTTCTATTTCATTTTGCAGGAGACGGGAATCTTCGACTCGGTCGAGATGAGCCTTACCCATGACGTGTTCATGAAAAGTGACATCTTGCTGGGGTCCGGAGATTTCTCCATGGGTCTTCAACTATTCTCGGGTGACGCCGCATATGAAAGGACCAAGAGACTGTCATTAAAACGAATCGAATCCTTCACCTCCTACCCGATACATCTCTTTCGTTTGAAGTCGAGGAAGAACTGGAAGGATGCTGAAGGAAAAGCGTTGTCGCTATACGAAGAGGAGGACGCCTATGAAATCTTTGGAATCATGCAAGGGCATGAGGCAGGGATAGAAATGGACCTCGTCCCCGAGAAGGGGGTGGACCGGTACGCCCTTCATGAAGAAGAACACGCTATAAAAGAGACCGACAGAACGAATGCACCGCGTCACTCAATCGTCTTCGGAGGAGACGTATCACCCTCGGTCATCGACTCGATGAGGATACGAGGAATCAAGGTCTATCACATCCCTGTGAACATCTCGGGCATCACCCCGTTCACTATCAATGATGGTGTTGGCCACCAAAGATATGCGAGCTATCTCAAGGAGCACGGTCATCTGGCGAACCGGTTCAACTACGACCAATATGTGGTGGAACACGCGGACATCGACGAGAGCATCACCATCAATGCGGGTGCGGGGAGCGGGAAGACGACGACACTCATCGCGAGAATCTTGTTTCTTCTAAATACCGGTGCAATCAAACACCTGGGAGAGGTTGCCATGATCACCTTCACGAACGAGGCGGTCAACAATATGGAGGCGGCACTTGCCAAAGAACTCGTCCGACTGACAAGGCAGACCGGTGACACAAGGTTCTTGAAATACTTGAACGAGTTGCGCAGGATGGACATCTTGACGATTCCCTCATTCGCGAAAAATATCTTGAACCAATATGGACAGCATATCGGTCTGGGCTCGAACGTGAGAATCAGTGGAATGACCATGGAGAGGAGGATGCTCATCGATGAGGTGATAGACGAGAAGTTCCGTGGTACCAATATCCAAGATGTCTTCTCGGGACTGTGGTATTATCGCGTCCGTGAGTTTGTCGAGAAGCTATGGGACAAATTTGAACAGAAAGGTCTCATTCATGAGGAACTTGAAAGGATGGACTCACCTAAAAATGAGCTCATCAGTTCGTTCGTCGCCACTGTCATCGATTCCGATAAGAGGCTCGACGAGCTCAAGAAGGTTTCAGATATCCTCGGGGTTTCTGATTTGACCCGGTACCTAAAGCGACTCGTTGCAGTCGACGCACCTCTCTTTGAGATGTCAGAACGATACAAGTATCTTCTTGTCGACGAGTTCCAAGACACAGACATCTCTCAAATATCGTTCATCGCGAATCTTGTCGCTTCGACGGATATTCGACTCATTGTGGTGGGGGATGTCAAACAAGGGATCTATAGATTCCGTGGGGCGGACTCTTCAGCCTTCACTGTCCTGCAATCCACTCTGGCGAACAAAGGGGCGCGACCACAGACGAGATATCAACTCGACGAGAACTTCCGTTCATCGAAGCGGCTCGTAGAGATGATGGAAAATCATTTTGTCGCATGGCGCTCTTGTGGACTGTTGCCGGGGGACGATGGGGCGATGTTTTCGCGGAAGATGGTTGAGGATCGAGGGGATGCGTTCTTCACATTGAAAGATGGAAGTGTCGACATGGATGAAATCAAGTCGCGATATGACGAGCTCCCTGAGAATTCGGTGCTGGCGATACTCGTACGCGAGAACTCCCAGGCCGAAGAAATCGGGAAGAAGTTGAGGCAAGACGGCAGGATAAAGAATTATGAGGTGAGGATGGATGGGACGCTCTTCCTTTCAGAAGCCGCCAAAGACCTACTGATTCTGTTGGGGTCTTGGATTTTTCCTAAGGACAAGAAGTTGATTTTCTCGCTCGATGGGACCGCCTTCTCGTTTCCGTCCGATCCGGTCAGGGTTAGAAGAGTAGGGGTGGAGGATGGGCAGGAGAGAATCGTGGCAGAAGAACATGTTGTCTATTTGGACAACATATGGTCTGAGGCACAGGTGAAAATGAAGCACCACCCCCTCCTGCCCGTCATCGACCATTTCCTCGAGAACTCCCGGCACTTGGAAAACTTACGTGGTGCGGGTGTTCCAGAGGCCGAGGTGAAGAAGTACGAGCTGAACATACAAAAAATCTTGTTGCTGGCCCACGAGAAGTTCGCAGACGAACCCTTGGACATCTTGAAACTCTACAACTGGCTGGATATCCAAGTCTCCACCAATCGGGAGGACGACGAGGCTGATATCGAGGACTGGAGTTTCGAAGGGAACATCGTAAGGGTGCTGACGGTACACCGTTCGAAAGGACTACAGTTCGACACGGTCATGATTCCCTACACCTCGAAAAACATGGTGAAAGGGAGCCACGGTGACGGGAGTGATATCATCGTCTTTGCCGACGAGACGGGTGACATCGAGTATAGTTGGCGATTCGTCGACCAGGCTGCAAAAATAGACTTTATGACGGAGAACTATTTTTTGCTCAAGAAAGAGGAGGACGAGGAACAAATCAAAGAGGAATGCAGACTGCTCTATGTGGCCATGACGAGAGCGATATCCAGAATATTTGTCTATGAATACGACAAGGCGAAGGAAAATGACCCCCCACGTACCTGGGGAGACCTTTTACGGATGGGAGGACGCGAAGATGGGCTATAAAGTCATGACCTATGAGACGCCTGAACAGCTGATGCATCCGGCATCTCGGTTCGGTCCTTATCGAGATGCCATCCACATCACGGCAACGAATTCCTTGAGGGATGGCATGGAAGAGAGTAGCAATGAATTGTTCCGCTGGTTTCATAACCCTGTGATTTCTTTTGCGGATCTGTCAAGGGTGATGGGGGGAGGTTGGTATCGCCCTGGCACGGAGCTTCATCAGTTCGTTCTCCTCTCTGAGGCATTGCGTCTGCATGTTGAACAGGGGCATGTCGAACATCTTGATATCCACAGCGCCGTCGACAAGAATCAAGGCCAGCTCTTGTCGACCATGAGGACGCTAAGGGAAGCTGGTGTCGAATCGGACAATCTTTCCTTTCCCAGAGACCAGGTTTCGATGGAGGAGAAGACCTTCGTAAGGCTCTATGGTGCGATGGAGACATCCGGTGCGTTCAAAAAGTTTGATGATTGGATGACGAGGTTCGATGAGGACATCATCGGATGTTTCACAGACCTGCTCGAAGAGGCTTTGACGGAGAGGGGCAAGACGCATCCCCATATCCTCCATGGTGGGTCAGGGGTGGGACTCGGCGGTGATTCAGACTTAAGGGGTCTCGTGGAACGAAGATTCGCGCAACAGAAAAAAATCGTTCTCCATGGATTTTACTTCCTCCTACCGATACAGAAAAAAATCTTTGACATGCTAAGCCGAGAGGTCGAGGTAATCCACGTAGTGAATCACGTCGACGGCTTCAAGCGTGGCTTCGAACCCATCGAGCGATTCCTTGATTTCTCGAACACACCAAGTGAGAAGGCGTTGGATATCCCGTATCCGGTCAACATGCACGCCAAGCGCTATCTCGAGGCATTGAACGGAAGGTTCGAGGAGGGAGAGGAGAGCAAGGGTGAGGTCTATCGTTTCAAGAACCTCTATCAATTCAAGGAGTACGCGAGAAGAGATACACATCATCTGGTTTCACCGAAAGCCCATAAGATACGGGGATACATGTCTGACCTGGACGAGATGGGGAGGCAGCAGTTGTCCCGTTACCCGTTCGGACGTTTCTTGCTTGATATCCACAGGCTGAACAATGGTCGATATGACACAAGGTCTGATTCGTATATAAGTTCCGAGAACCTCTCCATCGAACGGATCCAGCGTATCTTCCAATCAGGATTCCTCCTCATCGATGGTGTCCAGGCGACATGTTACTTGAGACCGTTAATCAGGGTATCGAGGCTACTCGAACGAGAAAAAGAGTTTGATGGATGGACTCGAAAGTTGGACGAGTTGATTTCAATCAAAGAGGATATAGAACAAAGATTACGGGCAAAACATAGTGAGTTTGATGGTGATTTGGACCATAGACTATACGCACGTCCCCACGAGATGATAAGCCATCTGAATGTGAGCATCGAGGAAATCGAGGCGATCAAGAAAGGTTTACAGGTCATCCGAGAACTCTATCAAAAATTGTTCAAAGATGAGCGTGCGAACATCAAAGACTACGTTGAGGTACTGGATGATCATATCACTGGTGAAATCATGCCCGGTCTTCAAAATGCGGCGGATAAAAGAATCGCGGAGGAAGTGAGGGATTCTCTAAAAGAGCTACAGGATAGTCCTTTGGAGGCAGTGGACCGACGTGACCTTGTGAGGGGACTCGAGTTCTTCTTGGCTGGAAGACCAGAAGAAGATGGGTATGAATCTGAGGTCAACGGACGTGAACAAGGTCAGAAGGGGGATCTCGTCAAAGCGATGCTCAACAGTGACGGGTTGCAGTTCTCTCAGAAGCGCCAAATCCACTTCTGTGTGATGGATCAGAAATCATTCCCATATACGCAGTCGATGAGTCTTTGGCCGCTGAAACCTGAGCGGACACAGTATCTCTTTGAGACGAATGTCGCGCTATCACAACTGAAGGTTCGAAAAGACCTCGAGTTCGAAATCGCATGTTATCTTCTATATCTTCTTATGTGCAACGGTGTCCATCTGAAATTCTCGTTCATCCAAGAGTTTGAGAAGGACAAGGCGCTCGCACCCTCGTTCTATCTTGACCTGATGGGACTCACCGAGGCCCCTCCGGATTCCATAGACGATAAGGATGAATCTGACGAGACGGAAGGTCAAGAAGTCGCTTCCCCTGTGAAAATTACCCTGACATCCAATGACCGAGTCTTCGTGGGAGCGGTCAAAAGAACGTATGAATATTGTAAGAAACGTGCGGCCTACAGTTATCTGTTCGATGAACGCCCCGTTTTCGAGAGCGAGTTCCACGAGGGTTTCGTATTCCAAAATCTTCTCTTGTTGGGCAGATGCGGGGACAGGGAGAGGGAGGCACGCTGGGATCGTCGTGTCAGTTCACTCTTCCCTCACCTCTCTGAAACGAAAAAAAAGATGTGGACTGCTAAACATCATCTCTATTGGGATGAACATCCATCAAGTCCGAAGGGGAAAAATTTTCATCTTGGTCAGGTGAGGTATGTCATCCCGCGAACGGAAGTCACCTTGTTCGGGACACCGTCAAGGGGACGGAACGTGTTTGATGGGGCTGGTCTTGAACAATCAATCACTGCCACCCCGGGGCCACATTGTAAGTACTGTCCCTATGAGAAGATGTGCAGGGAGTCAGCTAGAAAGGTGTGACACTCATTTTTCTAGATGAAGCGATGTTGATGATGTCTCTGTCGAGACGAATCAAGCGAGTCTTGATAACGGCTAAAGGATTATATCGGTTCAAGTTTTGAGATATATCAAAAGGCACCAACTGGGTGAGTCAATTTACCCGGTGGTGCCTTTTTTCATTCATCGAATGCTTCGTGACTCTTGTTCCGTTCTCGCAGGATGGCGAGCTCGACCTGCTCGTCAAGTCGACTCTCAAAGGCTTCCTTCTCGCGACGCAGAATCTGTACCTCGAGATGGAGTCTTTGGTTCTCCTCTTCTAATTGATCCGAGCGTCGTATGCGCCCTTTCAGATCTTCGACCATGTCGACCAGGCTCTGGTTCTGACGGTAAAGCTGGGAGCGTTCGTCCTCGAGTCTCTTGAGTTTTCCTTCTAAATCGAACACCTCTCGCTTCAGACCTTTCGTGACCACCTTGGATGCCGTGCGTTCCGCCTCCAAGGTGGAAGCCAGCTCGCCATTCTCCTGTAGTGCGATTTCGAGTCGCTCTTCGAGATTCCGCCTCTCTATTTCGAGTGCAGACAAGTTCTCCTCATGCGCCATTTCGAGACGGTCCTTTTCCTCGAGGATGCCCTGCTCGAGCTCGTTCACCGCCGTGAGGTGTTTGGATTTGATTCGATTGTTCTCTCGAATCTGCGCCTCAATACGGGTCGCCCGTTCATGGAATAGAGCCCTCACCTGCAAGAGTGTCGCCTCCAATACGGCGTCCTCCTCGGCGATGACCGGGTCAGGGGAATCTTTGTCGGCCAATTGCAAAAGCTCCTCGAACAATTGATTTGTCGAGAGCTGTCGCTCCTCCATCAAGCCCTGTATACGTTGTTTCACATCAGGCGACACCCGGAATGAGGTCACCTTCGTCTCTTGTGTATCCATTGTTCTGTTCTCACCACTCTGTCAGCTGTATTGTCGATGCGGTCCTTCAGGATTGATTAGATTTGTATACGTTTCGACGTCGAAATGTATACAAAAAATCTCATACTATCTTGTTTTAAAGAGCTTCTTTCCCTTCGAAGAGTCTTTGTAGAAAGAAGTTCTCCTTCTCTGCGCGGAGACCTTCTAAATACTCTGTATAATCGATTTTTCGAAGTGAGGTCATTGCACGTTTTTTCGTCCCTGGCATCTCGTTGATGACGGTCATCACATCGACCATCATAAAATAGTCAGGCATGACCAGATATCGTGCCACACTGATTTCTTTGCCTTTCCCCACATGCCCGTATCGTATGACCGCTCTCCAATAAGACCATACCATAATATCTTCTCCACAGTTCATTACATCTCGTCCCTTCGTCTCAAATGTGCCTCCAGACATCTTAGTTAGTTGATTAATAGTGTAGATCAGCTCAATAAACTTTACTCGCGCAACATTCTTTTTGATTTTAAAACAATAGCGACATAGAAGGTGGGTAACAAATTTATCATGGTAAATTATCTTGCAGGGATTCACGCCTCGGACTTTAAGACTTTATATAACTTATCGATGAATATGTAGTATTCATTCAAAAAGTTAAAATATAGAAATTTATTTACCATATATTAATAGAAACGATGGTTTGGTACTTCAAACAAAAGTAAAATGGATGTAATTTAGTAAATCGATGAGGTGAAGCTATGTGGATTCGACAGTTACCTGAACCTTTAAAAATTGAAATAGAGGGGTTTCTCGGGAGGATCTCAATCACCTCGACATTGAAAACGGAGCTCGGACCGGTCTTGAGACTTTTGCTTAAAGGTGCCGCTCAAGGAGTGAAGACCAAGGAACTTGTAGAAGTGACCGAATTGAGCGAAGGGGTCATCCGGGAACAGGCAGATTGGCTGATTAGAAGAGGCATGCTTGAGGAAATAGGTGACGATTTCACGCTGACTCTGATAGGGGAGAGATTGTACGAACGATTGATCGTCTCGGAGCGATTGGATTCTGGCGGTTGGAATATTTTCTTTGACATCGAGCATGAACGAGTAATGTTTGAAAACCAGCTCGAGTCATCTACCGAGAGCAGAAGAAAAATCACCCCTTCCCTGTATCAAAGGGAGAATCCCTACAACACCTTTGACCTGATTCAATCGACTATGCCACCCGAAGAGGTGATGGATCAACTTGAAGCTGAACAACTTGTTCTAAAACTAGAGTTTCAAAGGGATGCGACACCTAAAGTCAGACCATTCTTGCTGAGAGCCGTACCTACGTACTTTGAAGAGGTGGTGGACACTTCTCTCCTTCTTGAGACCTCCTCGACCATATCTGACGGACCATTTTTCGAACTTCATTACCCAATCAATTCCATTCGTCTCAAAGAACCTTCTGTGCTCCATGATATTCAAGAGAATGATTGGGAGCACCTCGAACGTTTCCGAAAGGAACGTCCGAATTGGTTGAGCGAAGAGGCGCTCCGCCTCTTCGAGCAGAGAGACACATATGAAAAGTATAGGCGAATAAGTATGTACATCGATGAGGTCACCGGTTCATTCTCTGTGCATGCCCCACCAACACGTTTAGGGGACGGGATCAGAGTACATGGGACGGACCGTTCCTCAGAATTGTTGAGGCGGTTCGAAACAAAGCTGGCCGAGGAAGGATATGATACGGAAATGCTCGAAATAGAGTACGATTCATTTCATGCCGTCAAACGAATCCCTGTCTCATGGTTAGAAGAGCAAGGTGAACAGGGGGGTGGAACATGAAATCTGGTCTTAAATTCGGAGGTAGATTTGCAGGTAATGGGAGAGTGGCGGCGGGGGTACCTTATCAGACAATCGAGTTTGCCATCGAAGTCGTACGCTTCGGGTCCGCACTCTATGAATATGGTCAATTGAAAAAGATTACTGTGGAGCTGGAGAGCCTGTTAGCCAAATCCCAACTCGAGGGTGAAATGCTCAATCGTAAGAACGAAGAGGAGTTACTAGAAAAACGAAAAATATTCCAAGAGAGAATCGATGCAGAGCAAGCGACACGCATACGTGCACTCGAGACGATGCAACAACAGTTGGAAGAACAACGGATGAAGTCGATTCGAGTCGAAGAAGCCAGGTTGAATGCCAGGACGCAAGAGTTTGTCCAACAGTTACAGATGGCCCAGCAACAAGTATCCTTGGTCGGGAAGGCAATTTGCCTCCTACAAGATGATGTGGAATGGTGGAAAGAACTCTTGGACACTCAATTCGGAGATACCGCGCAGCAAACGATGCATCAAGTCAATAGACTCGAGGAAGACATCAGACAGCTCCAGGTGATGCATAAGAATGCCGCCATCAACATGGTGTGATCAACGTCAAGGAGGAATAGATATGACAAAAAGTAACGAGCCGAAAGGTTCATCGAACCTACCGATAAAAAAAGAAGACCTACCCGCCAATGTAGGGGGAGCGGCGTCCGGTAAGCCTTGGCAAAATCCTGAGGTGATTGGAAAGGGATTAGAAGCGGCTGCCGACATTTCCAGAAATATATCGAATGTTTATGCAGCCAAGAAGGCACATGAAGTCGTGAAGGTGGAGTCCAAGACTCGTATGATGGAAATCGAAGAGTCGAACAAGACGAGTAGACGTGAATTAGATAATCAACTAAAAGAGAATGAGGCAAGGATTCATGAAAGCATCGTGAAGGCAGAGCTTGATGCGAAGCAGGACAAATATCAACACAAACAAAAGATGCGGGAACAAGATAATGAACAACTGAAAATCGAGAAGGAGCATGAGGCGAGAATGTTAGAGATACGTAATCAAGACAGGGCAAAATCAAGCATCGAGATGCTTGAAGGAGACTATCGCTTCCTACGCGCACAACTCGCGTCAAATACACTGAGCCCAGAGCAGGTGACTGAAATCAAGATAGAGATGCAGGACATCCGCGAGAAGCTTGTCTCGCTCCTTAAATGATACCTGCACTCGTCGGGGCCCTTGTCGTAGGGACGTTCGTATTGTCCACCGTATCGGATTTCTTGAACGGGGAGGCCTCGGATTGCGAACGTGAGAAGCACCGCGATCTTAAGGATGACATCGAGAGGGAACAAGCGCGGCAGGCGAGGGATGTGGAACGTTTTCAAAAAGAAGTCGATCTCATGGTCGAATCTTTCAGGCGGTCCGGGATTTCTCGCGAAGAATCCTTCAAGAAGGCGCGTAGAGAACTCCGCCAGAGAGAAGAATATATTAAAGCAGAGGCCCTACGCCAAGCAAAGTTCAATCATTTCATCTCCTCGGCAAAGGAGCGTAGGGAGATGTTTGAGAGACAAATCCGACAATTCAAGGATGAGAAAAACAAACTATATGCCATCCGCAGAGATGAGCGTGGCGAGACCAATCAACTGCGTGCACACGCGATTGCGAAGATGTTATATGAGTTCGAAGAAGCGCTGGCTAAAATGAACGCTTACGTGAATTACCTCGCTCGGTATGAAAGGAAGATGGAATGGGCCCAAAAAAGACATGCCGCCCCTTTCGAGTTCGAATTGACGTTACCTAACGATTACCCATACGTAGGTAGGCTCTTCTATGCAACCAAAGAGGAGTTGCTCGGAGGTGACATTTTTGAATCGGAATTGCTATCTTTTTCCATCTACCTGAGTGACTGTGATCGTCATCGTGTATTAGATTATGAGGATGGCCAAATCGTTCCTTTATGTTTGATTGGACTTAGGGATAGCGGTACATGGACAGCATCGGTCGGGCATGGATATTTCAAGGAGCATCTGGAGAACGCCCAGTCCTCAGGGTTAAACGTACAGGTTGTGAAGAACACGAGACACGAGTCTATCGTCTCCTATCACGGGATTGAACTCACTCTCCCGAACCAAGAGTTGATTCAGCCCTTGGGAGGCAGACCTCAACCGTTGATGGAACTTATCGTCTATCCGCTCGTTGTGGATTATCATTTTTTCAATGGTAAAAAGAGTCCTCGTGTGACGGAACAGTTTGTACGGAGCTTGAACCTGCTACAACTGGACGAGGTCGCACTTGCGGTTCCTGACAAGGTGTCGTCCGTCGAGTTCATGGATGAACTGTCGAAAAGGGAAGGTTCGTTCTCCTCAAGGGAATGGAAGGTCGCCCCCTGTTCAGATACGAACTATTTTCGGATGCAGTTATCCACGGACGTGGGGCTGCTGGTAGAGTTGGTGAAGGACGAAAATCAGATGCCGCTCTATTTTCGATTTCATCAGGAGTTGGCCAAAGAAGAACTTATTCGTGCAGAAGAGGTCTTCGTCGTAAGTGAGTTCACGCTCCACATCAGAGATGAATCGGAATGGAAGTTATTAATCGAATCGACCCCTTCCATGACCGAACCGACCATCCATCTACACCTCTACCTGGAATCGGAATTCCGTAAACAGAGGGTCATCCAAAAGGCCATCGCGACCCGATTGTATTACAACAAGTGGACCGACCTGATGGAGAGGTTGAGCGTCTCCATAGCCCGCAAAGGCCCTTACAAAGAACAGGTGGAACTGATTGACCAAGCCTTCGACCCGACGATTAGACGTGTAAAAGTGAATCTACGCTTTACCCACTCTCGAGAGCTCGAGAATTTTCTTGGCGGCCCTGACGCCATATTCCGTCACCGTCAATATATGATAATGGACCACCCCAGATATGGTGAACGAGTGGCCATCGTTCGTGAGGAATACATGCTCATTTTGCTCGAACCGGATGAGGTCATGTTGAGGAGTGATTTAGACGATTTTGCATTGTACTATATGGGACGCAGCTATGCGGAGCATCAACAGTTCCATGCCATCAGAAGCTTCAGACAAGGAGAGGTTGCCTCATCGGTCATCCATGAGCTGTTATTGGATCCTTCGCAAATCCCACAGATTGAACCGGTGCGACTAGAGGACGCTGATTATTTCAACCCACACATAGCATCAAATAAGAGACAAAGGGAAATCGTGGAGATGGCACTTGGTGCAGAATCTTTGTACATGATTCAAGGACCGCCTGGAAGTGGGAAGACCACTGTCATCCAAGAGATTGTTCGACAGCATCTGAAACGCCACCCTCATGACCGTATATTGATTACCTCCCAATCTAACGTCGCCGTGGATAACGTATTGACGGACTTCATCGATCATTATCCGTCTGGTCTGGTTCGCTGTGGGAACGAAGGTAAGATGCAGCGTGAGCTCGTCGCCTATAGTTTCGAAGAGGTCGAGCGTCTGTACCGCCAACGCATCGCAGAGAAAGTCGTTCCAGATAACCTGAGACCGCTGCTCATGGATTGGCGTGAAGAATTGGAAAAAGAAGACTCCGCGACCATCGCCACCCTCATTCTCCAATCTAAACAGATTGTTGGGGCCACCTGTGTCGGCCTGGCGAGAAGAAAGATTGGGATAGACCGTCTACAATTCGATTTGGTGATCGTCGATGAGGCGGGACGGGCCCTTCCCGGGGAGATGCTTCTCCCTTTGATCAGAGCACGAAAAGCCCTCTTGATTGGTGACCACCTCCAACTACCTCCGACGATGCATCCGTCACTGACAGACCGGGATGGTCTGCTCGCAAATGAGGAACCCCATATCAAGGATGAGTTGATTGAGAAGAGCCTGTTCGAGCGTCTATATATTCAAACGCCTCCCCACGCCAAAAATCGTTTGGGTACGCAATATCGTATGCCTACTTCATTGGGTGGTCTCATCAGTTCATTATTCTATGAGAATGACCTGTTGAGCGGAGAATCAACATTGCATAAAAAACCGATACACTTCCCGAATGAAATGACATGGCTTGATTTAGGGGACGATCCGGATTATTTCGAGCAAGAGACTCCCTTGAGTAACGAGAGGGAGGCAGTGGTCGTGAAGGCCATTTTAGACAAGTTGGTCAGGAAGGGTTCAGACACGTTCGGGGTCATCACCCCTTACAGAGCCCAGAAGAGACTGATTATCAAGATGCTCGGGTCGTGCCCACGATTGGGTGTTCAATTGCGGGAGGGGCGTATCAAGGTAGATACTGTCGATGGATTTCAAGGTGAAGAGGCAGAGGTGATCCTTTATTGTACGACACGCTCGAAAAAGAAGACGAGGTTCTTTTCAGATGCCGCCCGATTGAACGTAGCCCTGTCGAGGACGAAACGAGAATTGTTGATTATTGGTTCACATCGTTATTTCAAACAATATGATGTAGAAAATCCGGCTCGCCGAATCGCCGAGTATATTGAACGGGAAGGCAGGATTTTGTCTCTCTCCCAGTTGGAAGACTATTTGAATGATGTCCAGACCGGTCACATCGATGATTTAGATACGAAACTCTTTGAAGAAACGTCAAGATGATGAATAGGAACGGTTCGCTTCATTGTAATCAAGACGGGGATTGGAAATATGAACCGGGAAGCTTCACATTGAAGTTTCCCGGTTTTGTTTGTCCGACTATAAGTTATGTAGCCACTCCTTAAATAGTGCTGTCGGGAGGTTCATCTGACTCAGAAGCATGTCTTCGTGCCTCGGGAAACTGATCACGTAATCATTGATCTCTGAGGTGACTGATTGGATGAATCGTTCCGCCATCCCTCGCTCTCGAAGATAGGACAAGGCGATGATGAGGCTCAGGATGTCGTCTCGTCCCCGACCGTGTTTCTGATAGGCGGAGTGCGTCACATTGAACCGGGCGTGTGCGGGAGAATGACTCAGCCTCCTGCGGACGCGATGGTTGTACACACGTCCCCCATGTGCCGCCCAGTTCCGAAAAGCGACCAGTATGTCAAACATCTCTGAGAAAGATTGTTTGAAACGGTCATCAATCAACTCAGGGCTCATCCCTGTCGCACGTGCGATGACTTTAGTCTTCGACTCGGGAAGCATCAGTTTGAACAGATATTGTAGGTTCCCGAAGCTCAGGCCCTTCACCAGGATCCAAGGGGGCATGTCTTTATAGGTTTCGCGATAATAGGTCATGGGTTGGTGGGTGGAATGATAGACCTCGGTAAAGATTTGCAGCAGCAGTTCGCGCTCGAATTTCCCTTTTGCCCGGCCGTGCATGATTTTCTTACCCTGTCGAAAATTCCGGTTGTGTTGATAGTCTTTTACGGAATGTCCATGCTCTTCAGCGAGGACGTAGGCGATGACAGAGCGTAGAAGGTTCTCCGCAGACAGGGTCGCCGACAACATGGCAAAACGGAGAGTGTTGTCCATCTCATATAGGTAATATATCTCTGAGAACGTTGTCCCCCTTTGGAAGCGTTCCTCCTCAACGTTCACGTCGATGAAAAGGTCTTTGTAGCCGTTGATGATTTCATAATAACTCGTTCGAATCAATGCCTCCTCCGCGAACATCGGGTCATCTATGACGAGACCTCGTCGTTGCAGAAGGTCAAGTTGTTCGGTCGTGGATTTGAATATCTTTTCCGGTTTCGACATGAACAAGGTCCTCCATAACTATAGTTTTGATATGAACAGTATAAAATAAACGGCCCCTTACCGAAAGATAAGGGGCCGTTGTTGGCTGGTCAGTCCAGCCTGCTAGTTGATTACTTATAATATATTAAAGTTGAGTGATCGTGTCAATGAAAGCGACTAAATGAGTTGATAATATGGTGTCACTAAAAATCGTCCTTGAAGTTAGAATTTTTTTAATTTCAAGGACGTGGAGAGTCTTGAAAAGAGGATTGTAGATGGCGCGTTTGTGAATGTTCATTTTCTCATTAAATATCGGATAGAATATATATTGATTAAAAGATGAGTTAATGGACAATGGGACCAAAATGAAAAGAGCCATTTAAAGCCCTTTTCGTTTTTAAGTGTATCGGCAGACAAAGATGTCTTTTTAAAGTTCGTTTAAAAGACGTGTTTGAACTTTTCTTTAAATTTGTTTAAAACGTTATTAGTGGCAAAAACAATTCGCTTTTGCTCTTCTAAGGGAGGGATAGGCACTAGTATATTTTTTAGAACAGACTGTGTAATTTGATTAATTGTAGTAGTTTTTGAACTAACAAGTTGGTCTTTAAAAACGTTAGATTGAAAGAAAATTTGAAGATATTCATTAATTGGAGAAGAAACTTTAGACATAAATGCTCCAAATGCCATTCCAGAACAATTTACTATAGCTGTTTTCCCAACTAATTTTGGACTACCATTTCTAACACACATCAAAATATCACCTGGATGAAGGAATTGATTATTACGAACTTCACTATTCACATAAACTAAATCATTTAAATCTATCAAACTGTTTTGGATATTCGAAGATCTTAAAACAGGTATTGAATTAGGATTCTCTTTTGTGGTTATAGATTCAGGTTTGTAAGTGACACCGATGTTAGTGACGCAGATTTCACCTAACTTTACCCACTCCCATGTCTCAGGAATATCAAAAGGAATTTCTTCCTCGATTATAGGAGGAAGAGCTTTTTCTTTCTTGATGATTTTTTCTTTGACCATTTGTTCCTTTTGTTCAGAAATTCGTTTCAATAGTTCTGAAGCAGGTTCATCTGAAGTATCTTGTTCTACTAATTTACCTGCCATAGCATATTGAAGGATTGATTTCTCCAAGTCTTTGGGGAAACGTTTGTTTAAAGCTTCTAAAGCTAAGTAATGATTATCGTAGGAATCAATTTTAAAAAACAGTTCTTCAATTTTATCTATGATTCGTTTTTGTTCTTCTAAAGGAGGTAATGGGAACCACAGAGAATTTAAATCATTTTTATTAAAACCAGACTGAGCTGAACGGCTGAAATTTCGAACTTTCGATTGATAAATAGAAGAACAGTAGTAGTAGTACAAATACAAATTGTCGATTAGATGTTCTGACTGAAACAACTTTTTGATTTTAGCCATTGCCACATTATAGGCACCTTGTTTAGCTATAAAAACTTTCCCTACAGAAGCACCGTATCTAGCGAGTAATATATCTCCGTCATTAGTGAATTTGGTGACTTTGTTTTTTGGGACATATACAGGAACAGGCGAATTCCCATAGTCTCTAATTTGGTATAAACGTACATAATTTGGTGATGGTTCGGATTTGAAATACGATTTTGGAGGCTGGGAACCTCCAATAATTTCAAAAATTTGATTGTGTTTAACCCAAACCCAATGATCCGGAATATCAAAAGGAATATCGCTATAGTTCGTACTGTCTATGCTATTCTCTTTTTTTATCTTCTTTTCTTTGATGAGAGTTATTTGTTCCTGCATAATTTTTTCTAAAGTGTGTTTTGCAGAATCATTAAGGGTAGATGTTTTTGTAAGTCTACCCTGGAAAGCATAATTTAATACGGATTTTTTTAGCTCGACTGCATTCATTTAACTTCACCTAACATAGATTGAATTTCACTTAAGATACTATCGATTTCATGATTTAGACGTGAGCGCTCTGCCACATAGTTTTCTATCAGTTCTTGAGGCTCTAAGATAACTTCTTCATCTTGAGGGAACTTACATAAATCAAGGTTGTAATTCCGGCCGATTATTTCTTCCGCTGTAAACTTACGTGCTTTTTCGTTCTTTCCATCGATGATTTCTACACGATTATTCCACCACTCTAAGGCAGGTTCAAAATGTTCTAGTTTGATTGGACGTGTTTTAGAAAAGTTTTTATAACCTTCGGGCATGTCTAATCGGTAAAACCAAACATCTTCTGTTGGTTTTGTTTTATCAAAGAACAACATGTTTGTGTGGATCGATGTATATGGTGCGAATACGCTATGTGGTAACCGGATAATCGTATGCAAATTGAATTCTTTGATGAGTTTTTCTTTAATCGCGAGCTTCGATCCATCTTCACCAAACAAAAAACCATCTGGCAAGATGACGCCAGCGCGACCATCCTTTTTTAATCGGTACATAATAACGGACATAAACAAATCAGCTGTTTCGCTACTGCGTAATTCGAGTGGGAAATTCATTTTAATCCCATCAATTTCTGATCCACCGTAAGGCGGATTCATTAGAATAACTTCGAATTTTTCACGTTCAGAGTAATCGCGCACATTTTTTTCTAAAGAATTCCCGTGAACAATCATTGGATTATCAATGTCATGGAGCAATAAGTTCGTAATGGCGAGTAAGTAAGGAAACGCCTTCTTTTCAATCCCGAAGACAGAAGCATTATAGAGCTCACGTTCTTCTGTTGTCGTGACTTGTTGAATCAAGTGATTCAGTGATGAAGTTAAGAACCCACCTGTCCCACAAGCGAAGTCAGCGACACGTTCTCCGAGTTGAGGATTAGTGACTTGTACCATAAAGTCAGTCGTCGCACGAGGAGAGTAGAACTCTCCCGATGCGCGCTGTGCTTGAAGATCCTTTAAAATTTGTTCATAAATTTCGTTAAAGGCATGACGTTCTTTGTAGTCAGTAAAGTCAATTTCATCAATAACGTTTACGACCTGGCGTAAGAGCACACCATTTTTCATGTAGTTGTTCGCATCTTCAAAAGCAAATTTGACGATGGATTTACTTACCGGTGTCAATTCGTCTACCGGAAGCGTTTTAAGAGTAGGGAAAAGAGTACCGTTCACGAAATTGAGAAGTGCTTCTCCTGTTAAGGATTTTCCGTCTTTCTTATCGACGGCCCAATTTTCCCAACGGCATTCTTCTGGAATGATGGAAGTGTAGTTATCGTCATGCAATTCCCATTGCTCTTCTTTAGCTGCATAGACTTTAAGGAACAAAATCCAAACGATTTGTTCGAGACGCTGCGCGTCACCAGAAATTCCAGCGTCGTTACGCATAATATTTTGCATATTCTTTACAAACGAGGTGATTGACATGAATTACAACTCCTAGGAAATATAAATTTCATCTTTTAATTGTTTTAATGCGTTTAAATACTCTTTTTTTCCACCAAAAGCCTTAACGATTTTAAGTGAACTGCCGAAACGCTGAAACTCTGGGAGTTCAAGAACGGTAGTACCGTCAATTTCTTTGACCCCTTCATTTTGGTACTTTTCAAGCAATAATTCGAGGACATCACGAGCCACATCTTGATACTGATAGATATAACCACGTTTTTTCACGTTGTTCGCTCGCTCAGCCTTTGTCAGTGGCTTTTGATCGTACGCTAAGTGACAAATCAAATCAAACTCATCGAGATCCTTCAAGTGCGGTTCCTGATCGAACAAAGCTTCCAATAAAACACCGTGTTTTTTCAATTCATCAAGTAGGGATTGTTTTTGTTCGGCACTTTTCCATTTACGTAAAAACTCCTCTAACGTAGCGTATTCACTACGAATATTGCGCTTCGTATAATCAATCAAATTTTCAGTGATGAGTTTTCCGCCAACATCATAATAATAAACACGTTCATTAGCGATTTTTACATCAACATCGTTGACTCGATATTTTTTTGGTGCTGCGTAATAGTCATCTTCATCACTGTTTCCGCCTGGAAGTCCAGTAGGAGAAGGAGTGTTCGTATTCGACGTTCCACCAGGCTCATTTGTTTCGTCTGGTAGCTCACCATCTTCAGGCACTTCGTAAATGACTTCAGGGTCTCCATCAAACTCTGGATCAGCAAATAGACGACTGACATTACGGAAGTCCATGATAGTGAAGTATTCCTTTCCAAATTCGGGATCAAGACGGGTCCCTCGACCAATGATCTGCTTGAATTCAGTCATCGAGTTGATATTTGAATCGAGTACGATGAGGCGACACGTCTTAGCATCGACGCCTGTGGTCAGCAATTTTGATGTAGTGACAATTGTCGGATATTGGCTTGAACGATCGATAAAGTTGTCGAGCTGCGCCTTCCCTTCAGGCGTATCACCCGTGATGCGCATGATGTACTTTGAATTCTCTCTTACTAAGTCAGCGTTAAGGTTGACTAATGCGCTGCGCATACGTTCTGCATGATCGATGTTTGCACAGAACACAATCGTCTTCATATAACGATCATGCTTTTTTAAGAATTCTGTGATTCGTTTGGCGACCTCTTCGGTGCGTCCATCAATAATCATGTTTCGATCAAAATCGGAAATGTTATACTCTCGATCTTCAATCTCATTTCCGAACATATCGACTTTACCTTTTTCAGGGCGGTAACCTTCTAAATCACGATCTAACCCGACTCGAACGACTTTATAAGGGGCAAGAAAACCATCATCAATTCCTTGCTTTAAACTGTACGTATAGATCGGTTCACCGAAATACGTAATGTTTGAAGTATTCTTCGTTTCTTTTGGCGTAGCAGTCAAACCAATATGTGTCGTATCGGGCCCACTGAAGTATTCTAACACTTTACGCCAGCGACTTTCTTCTTTAGCTGATCCACGATGAGCCTCATCGATGATAACTAAATCGAAAAAGTCAGGCTCGAATTGGCGGAAAGGTTCCATGCCGTCTTCACCAGCTAACTGTTGATAGAGCGCTGTATAGACTTCGTAAGCACTATCGAGAACTCGATTTTCTACTTTTGTCATGACCTTTTCAAACGGCTTGAAGTCGTTGATCATGGTTTGATCAACTAAAATATTACGATCGGCTAAGAAAAGAATCCGCTTCTTAATCCCAGCTTTCCAGAGACGATAGATAATTTGGAAGGCAGTATAGGTTTTCCCCGTTCCTGTTGCCATAACGAGCATGATACGGTTTTGGCCTTGGGCGATTGCATCAAGCGTACGGTTGATTGCGACACGTTGATAGTAGCGCGGTGTTTTATCACCAAGTTGATAGTAATACGGCTCATTGATTAATTCTTCTTGTTCGGTGCTTAAACCGGCATCTTGTTGATAGCGTGACCAAAGAACATCGTGAGAAGGGAACTCTGACAATGAAATCGTCCGTTCTTCACCCGTTAAGCGATTGTGTTCAACGAATGCATCCCCATTCGAACTGTAAGCATAGGGGATATCCAAGATTTCCGCATAATCAATAGCTTGCTGCATCCCTCCGCCTACTGGATGATTGTTATCTTTGGCCTCGATGATAGCCAAAGGATAGTTACTTTTATGCATTAGCAGATAGTCTGCACGTTTTCCTTCAGCTCTAGCTGTCAAATTACCGCGGACAATTACACGCCCATCAGTAAAGTAATGTTCGAAATAGATTTGAGACTTCATGTCCCAGCCAGATTCTACAATGGCAGGAGTAATAAATTTATTTTTGATATCTTCTTCAGTCATAGCATGTTTAGGTTTCATAGACCCTGCTCCTCCTTGGGTAACAGATAATTACATTAATAGTTTACAGCAATTGGCTATTGAAACCTTAATAAATATTTTCTATATGCCTATTCCAAGATATGTTTTTTGTGAAATTGTTCATTTGCATCAGATTAAAGCTTGAACAAAAGTTTTGAGATGCCAATTACAATTCATAAATTAACTATTTAGAAGTTTAAAAAGCCGAGGAGCGAAACTTCGTTTCGTGACGCAGACTTCAAACAACCATCAGGGCGTTAGTCCATCGACCGTTCCACGTGAATGATAGCCTCGAACGGCACATGGATGACCCCATCCCGCTGATTGGCCAGTTCGACGGTCCGCTCCAAATAGTTCGTTCGGTGCACGAACCCCTTGAACCGTTTCATCTCCCGCTCCTCCACATATTTCATCTCCACCATATTCCCGTTGAAGATCGCGTCATTCAGCACATTCTCATAGACCGATAGGACCTGTTCGTCGACATCGGGCATCTCGATCTTTTGAATTTCCTTATAGTATTTCGTCAGTAGGGCCCTATGTTCGGGCATGAGGAATGGGATCCATTTTAGCTCACCCCGGTCGCGATACATCGTCATAAAAAGCATCCTCCTAATAAAACGAACGTTTGTTCCTATTTTATACCCGGTTTATCTCGTTTGAACAGCCTTTTTCGTGATCGGTGTTCCATGCGTCCTGTTTCCGTACTCTAGCTCGCTGGTCGTCGGTGCAAGGGACGTCAAAAAAATGACGCGCCCTCCGGCCCGTCTTCCTCCGCTTTAGGCTCAAAGCGAGGCTTTTCGCTCGTTGGCTACGGAAGCCTGGACCTATGTGCGCTCTACGCATTTTTTTGAGGCTCTCCCTGCGGTCGCCCTTGCACCGTCTCCCGACGCTCGCTTCGTTCCCGTCAACAGGACGCACAACGGTGTTCGTTCTGAGGTCGGCTTATCCGAAAGGGGACAAACCATCATGGAACTATCGTCAATCATCGAGGTCATCCGTATCAAGCAAGAGGTTCGAGAGGAAATGGTTGCCCTCGAGCACGCCGTCATCCAATCACCTGACAATGCCCGACAAATCGGGGCATCGTTCATCGGGGACGATGACCGTGAAGTGTTCCTTGTCATCATGCTCAACACGAAGAATCGGGTTATCGGCGTCCATCGGGCGCATGTCGGAAGCGTCAATTCGAGTGTCGTCCACCCGCGAGAAATCTTCAAATGTGCGATTCTCAATAATGCCTCGTGCATCATCGCCTGTCACCAACATCCGAGCGGGGACCCGAGCCCGAGTCGGGAGGATATCCTCGTCTCAGAACGGTTGCATGAAGCGGGTGACCTCATCGGCATCCCGGTGCTCGACCATCTCATCCTTGGAGCGGACGAGTCATATGTCAGCATGAAACAGCGAGGTTACATGGGTTGAATGGAATGGAGTGGGGCCGGGGGACCGGTCCCGGTCCGTCCGGGAAGGGCAAGGACGAAAAACATACGTTTTTCTTTGAGAAGACGGGCGACTCGCGTTGCTCTCGCCTGGATCCATAGAGCGGGATCCGGAAAAGGGTCGTTTTCGCATGACGAAAACGAGATGGTTAGTGTGTGAAGATGGGACGTTATTTTGGTCTGTCGCATAATTTTTTTGATGAAATGGCAGAAGTGAAAAGAGCGTTTGTTTATTGAAAATGACCATGTTTTCTAAACAAGCCCTAGGGCTTGTTTGAAACAACACTAGGGCTTACGTGAAATTAGGCGAGATGTTGCTTACGTGGATGCGAGATATCATTAGGCTATCAAATGGAGAGGATGATTCAGATGGATAAATTCCAACTAGACCAACAGACGATGGACGAAATGACGGAGGTATTGCTACGCCGCCTACCGGATCGGTTAAACGTTAAGAACGGGGAATTTAAACTTGTGAGTATGGATATCCTATGTGATGTGAAAGAAGGGGAGTTATTGACAAGAAGCACAGTTTTTTTCACCACCAATACGCTTCGAACATATGGTCGACCGTAAGAATTTTCTAGATGTATACATGTAGATTTGTATACGTGTATACATGTATACGTGTATACATTTTTTTGAATGGGAATCGTTTCTACTAGTGTATGGATGAGGACTGAACTGTCTTTTTACGGGGAATCGTTCTATAGAGAACCGGAAGGGGGAGGCGTGATGGACGAGGGGCTGCTTGATGACTATGCGTTCGAAGGATTGGATCCGTTCGTCCGGACCGTGTTCTCGGAACTGATGGAACATCCCGAGTGGATGCGTGTCGTCGACAAGGAACATGGTGTCGAGAAGGTCGTCCGATTCGATGAAGGACGGAACTCGCCTTACTTCCGGGTGTTGATCTATCTGGATGCAGAAGAACGTCCGATCAAGATCGTGTATCTATATGGGACCTGGGTGGTGGAGGATGGAGACGTCAGCTTCGTCGTCTCAGAGCTATCCAAGGGTGTATTCGAATATGAGGTGATGCATGTCCATTGGCTCATCAAGTATCGCTTCGAAGATTGGGGCGTGTCTGAGGACGGGGCATGGGAGAAGGAATGGTGATTTGGGCTCATGCGTGAGCGTCTAACGCCTTGTGGCGAAGTCGCTCATCGCACCGCTGCCCCCCTGACGGCCCGATAACAAGAGCTGCTGGCTCACCGCCGCATCTCTATGTTCCTGGCCCTTTCTAACGGGAGGCACGGAGCGTAAGGGCAACGTCAAAAGCAAGAGCGTGGGCGCGTCTAACGCCACGCGGAGTGGCATTCGAATCTAGGACAGGCCCAAATCGCGGACGCAATTCTCGACAGGATCGTACACGACTCCTATAAAATCCTGGTCGATGGCGAAACCTCAATGAGGGAACACCACGGGCTAGGGATAAGCTAAGATCTTGGCCATCGATGAGTCGATGGCCTTTTTCTTCATATTGACTCGCTCAGTCGTCCGCACTAGTGGCTCTCTGTATCCGCAATACTCAGCAGGACAAAAAACGCATCCTTCGAGTTTTTGAGGATGCGTTTGAGCAATGTGACTCTATTTGACTCGCGTTTATATTCCTACATATAAGCATACAACTGATGGTAGTTTCCAAGGTGGAGCGACGGAATGGACGTGTCAGACATTGGAGCGGAAAGGATATATCATAAAATTGGTATTTTTCGAGCATATATCACAAGGTTGATGTTGTCGCGCGATTCAATAAAAACGAGTTTTTTCATCATGGATTAGCTCGTCTATATTATTAATTGTAATAATTAAAATTTATTATTTTACTAATATTTCGTTTTTGGGCATAGAATGATAGCTTCTTGCTGTCGTATGTGAATATATAAAGTATTTACCGGGCTCTTCAAAAATATAAGAAATTACATACAGTCCGTCTTGTTGATAATTGGCTTCAATTTTTTCGTGTTGGCTTTCCTCTTGGCCTTCTTTCCATATCTCGAATTCAACTTTATCCGCATCGTCTACTTTCTCGTTTCCTTGAGAAACAGTTGCTATAAGTTCAATAACTTCGTTTGCTTTTACTATTTCAGGATCTGTTTTAAATTGTACATCAATTAATTCTGGAATCACTTCAGGTCCATTATTGCTTACTGTACTTCCACAACCAGATAATACTAACAAAACAATCAACAGTGAAAAAAACCTTGCCATCTTTTTTCTCTCCTTTAAACGATTTAATATTAACATACACGAAAATGTGATGTATTGATTATTACATTAAAAGTGACCTGATCATGCAATCTTATTAGCTATCGAGCATAGACCCCATGTCACTTTTAAGGTTCAAGACTTTATAGAGCGTCGTATGCTCGATTGGTTTACTTTTCTATATAAAAAATAAAGAAATGTACATTTTATATATTAAGTTCAATTTTATATATTAAGTTCAAAAGATATTAATTGAACTTAATCCAAAAAGTTGGATAATGAAATAGATCATCTGGTGACTTCGACAACCTAGGTTTGAATTTGGACCTTCATATCCGTAAATTTATCATCGACCGTTAGACACGGCCTTAGTAACCTAAGGTTCGTCTCGACGTATATTGCCAGTTGAAGGTCATCAAAGGAGAGAAGAGTCTGTACTTCAAGATTGAATCGATTAAAGATTGTCTACCCATCCATATCGTTTTTAATATCTACATAGTGAATGTGTATGTCGCACCTGAGATTGTATTCCCCAGGCACTCGTAGGGGGGTGGGGGCACGAACGAAAGCTCATCCTAACTTTCTGAAGTTTTTCTTGCGAGTCAGTTAGCGTTTGGTCACCGAGACTTTAAAAGCTTTCGGACATAAAAATCGCCCCATAAAAATTAGATTATCAGGTCCAACTTTTACGGGGCATCTAATATTCTGTGGTCTAAATATTAAGTGATTTACTGAAGTAATTATATAGTGTTAAACAATTTCGCCTCTGAAATTCAGAAAAATTGGGATGGGTTGACTGTATTCCCTGCACTTGTAGCTGAGTACGAATAGTTTCCTCGATGGACTTCAAAGTGTAAATGAGAACCGGTCGAATTTCCGGTACTCCCCATCGCACCGATGTTCTGTCCTCGGGTCACACGTTGTCCGGCGGAAACGGACAATGAGCTCATGTGAGCATAAAGGGTAGTCCAAACTTGACCGCCTATGACATGCGTAATGATGACATGATTTCCATAAGGTCCACCCCAGCCTGCTCGAGTTACAGTTCCTGTTTGAGCAGCCATAATAGGAGTTCCTACTGGTCCAGCTGTATCTAGTGCATTATGGAAGCTGTAGCCATTGGCCCCGCCTGCTGGACCCCATCCTTGGGTTACGATACCTGAGGTTGGACGTTGAAAAACTCCGCCACTTGTTGGAGAAGCGAGTGAATCCGTAGTCTTTGAAGTGTTTACCACTTTCTCAGAGTTTGGTGATTTTTCGAGAGAGGCTTTATTCTCGCTGATTTCATTTTTTTCGGCACTTTTTGCTTCTGCAGCTTTACGCGCAGCCTCTTTGGTACGAATTTTAGCTTGTTCTTCAAGCCTTTGGGCTTCAATCTCTGCTTGAATTGATTTTTCTTGTTCTTGAAGCGTCGATTCCATTTGTTGCAAGCTTACCAATTTAGATGTGAACTGGATTTTTTCGGCCTCTAATTTTTTTATTTGAGCAGCCCGCACTTTAATTTTGCCGTTCAATTTTTTCTGACTATTCTCTAGCTCTTCTTTTTGACTAATAAGCTTATCTTTTTCAGTGTCCAATTCAGCTTTAGCAATTTGAAGCTTATTTTTTGTTGATTGATATTCTTTGAAAAGTTCTTGATCATTTTCTTGAATCGTCCCTGCGGTGATCATGCGTGAAACCAGATCACCAAAGTCTTTTGAACCAAAAATAAATTCAGCCCAGTTTATAGAAGAACCACCGTTTTTTTGCATCGTGACCATGCGTTCTTCCATCAATGTCTTTTGAGAGCTCATTTTTTTCTGGAATTCTTTAATTTGAGTTTGAATCTGAGCAATTTTCTTTTGGGTTGTCCGAATTTCAGCCTTCTTCTGGGTGACCTCATTGATAATATCCTGTAACTCGGATTCCAAGTCATTCAGTTTCTGTTCTTCGAGTGTGATATCTTGTTCACGCTGCTGAATTGACGTATTAGCTTTACGTTGCTCTGTAGAATTTTGCGCTTGCTTCTGCTGGATATTTTTTTGTTTTTCAGTCAAGTTTAAAGCGTAAGAAGGGGATGCGCTTTGAACTAACATAACACCAAGTAAAGTTGAAGCTATAATTTTTTTCATGGTAAACAATGTTGTTGCCTCCGTAACTTATCTCTATTATAAAAAATGCGTTGCTGGATAAAAGTATTCGTATCATGATTAAAACTCGAACCGGAATCATTGTATCAATATTACTTCACCATCTATATTTCTATTTCTTTTCATTTCTATGTCAGTTGTTCTTTTGAGTTTATTGTCATTCGAGTATATCAAGAGAAATACTTATAATGCCATTTTGATGAGGAAATGAATGATGACCACTGAATTTAGGACATTTTGTCTCAAATTCAGTGGTCAAATCGTTTGTTAGTATTTGTTTGGTGTTTATTTAGTAGTAACTCTTCATAAATTTATCAATTCCTTTGGCGGTTGCTTTGATCATGTTACTTCCCGACATATAGGAGCGATCTACTGAGTTAGCAATAAAGCCATATTCGATGAGAGTAGAAGGTACCGTGTTTCTTCCTACCACATAGACATCTTGTCGCTTAACGCCTCGATTTTTAAAATCTGGAACGTTCATGGCGATTTCTTGATTAATTACTTCACCTAATCTGCGGCTAGCGTTCGCATATGGATTTGTGGTGTACGCGCTAGAAGTAGGGACGAGTGCTTCATGACCTGTAGCGAAAGAAGGTGAAGAATTAATGTGGACGCTTATGAAAGCGTCAGCATCAAGCCTTTCTGATAGATTGGTCCGCTCAACAAGTGACAAGTATCTATCATTTGAGCGCGTTAGTTTCACTTCATAAAGCTCATAGTTTTTCTTTAGTTCGTCGGCCACACGATTAGCAATGTTTAGGGTGAGTACTTTTTCTTGAACTGTACCGTTTGAAGTCACTGCACCAGCATCTCCCCCACCGTGTCCAGCGTCAATTAAAATCACGTGTTTGTTAGCTGGAATCACCGGTGATTTTATAGGAGTTTTTCCGGTAAATGGTTGCACAAAACCAGATGATACGTAACCGACTTGATTGTTATATCGCACCTTGTACCAACTGGCGCTTTTCGATATGACAGAAATCGAAGTGCCTGAGGGAATTGTTGTCAAAATAGATCCGTAACGACTCGCTTGGTTACGTAAATTAAGATTTTCGATAGTAATATATGTTGGATAAGTGGATAAAGAATCCCCCGGTGCCACTTGCACTATATAATGTCGAGCAGGTGTGAATCCTGTAATACCGTTATACATAACTTTTAACCAAGAACCCGTTGTGCCCGATTTTCCTAGTACAGTCACTTCAGTAGATGCTGGAATCGTAATAAGGACCTTTGAGTTCACTAAAGACATGCTTGAGCGAATCTCGGTCGTTTGCTTACTTCGTGACTTCATAGCCGAGGGCGATATGGTTACATACTGACTTGCCACATAGCCTTGAGTCCCATTGTATGATACTTTATACCAAGGGCCTGAGGCAGCATGGTACATTAGTGGGCTGGACTTTGGGATAGTCATTAAAACGGGTGATTTGACAGATGGGCCCTTACGCAGATTTAGTGAAGTTTTAGTTTTATATATTGTGTTTATTGAACTGACTGAATTTTTAGGTATAGGTTTTGGCGTCACGTACTTCGTTGAGACATAACCGATTTTTGAATTAAATGAAACTTTAAACCAGGATTTATCTTCTCCATATACACCTATCTTCTTAATGGTTTTTCCTTTTGGAATCGTCAAAAGGACTTTGCTTTTTGAAGAGAACGAGGAACGCAAATTCAAATTTTCAGTTGTTATGAATAGAGATTCCTCTGCATGTACGACGTTTAGGACGTTAACACTAGTTAAAAGCTTAAAGGGATAGAAAAAAGAAGTTAATAAAGCCAAGGAAATTACTAAGCTTATTCGAAATTTATGTTTAGACTTCATAATAGACTCCTCATATGTAGTTTTTTTGGTTGTAAAGACCCATGAATGGTTTTTTACTATCTGTATGGTACTTATCCTTTAAATATTAGTCATTCTATGCAACGATTATTGGCTTTCGTCTATCTACAGTTAAAAGTTTTCTTGCCCTGTTTTAAAATGCACTATTATTAAGGGGAATAGACGTATTTTAAGAAATAAATTGGCCCTCCTTTCATCTGCATAAAAGTTTAGTTGCATGAATGTGTTAGAATGTAACTTGTTTGACTCATAGATTTCGTTTTTAGAAGTCCATGGATTCAATGTTGAAAAACTAAGGATACTCTAGTATTTTTAGCTATAATTCTGATAAAAGAAATAACGAATTTATAAAAGAGGTGAATTGTTTTGAAAACTAATCAACTATTGACTATTTTTACATCCGTATTAGTAATTGCAGTCTTAGCTTTTTTATTTTTAAATGATCAAAGTTCCGAAAAATCAAAGACTAAAATTGTTCAAGATGAAAAGATATCAGTTAATAATCAACCTACAATAGGTAAAAAGGAAGCGCCGATATCAATTGTAGAATTCGGAGACTATAAATGCCCTTCGTGTAAAGAGTGGGGTGAAACAATCTATCCTCAACTTGTAAAAGATTACATTGAAAGTGGGAAAGCTTCCTTTAGTTACATTAATGTTTTGTTTCACGGAGATGAGTCCACTTTAGCTGCCCTTGCATCAGAATCTGTTTACAAAAATCACCCAGAATCATTTTGGCAATTTCACAAAGCTATTTATGAAGCTCAACCTGACGTGCAAATACACGATAATCCATGGGTTACGGTGGAGAAAATGGAAGAGATTGCGACGAAGACTGTCCCTTCTCTAGATTTAAATAAATTTAGAGAAGACCTATCAAGTCGTTCTTCTAGATTAGAATCAGTTAAAATGGATGCGGCGCTCGTAGAAAAATACAATGTTACACTGACCCCGACGATTGCAGTTAATGGGGTCATCCTTGAAAATCCATTCGACTATACCTCTATAAAAAAACAAATTGAAAAGGAGCTAACCCAATGAGCGCTTCAGTAATAAACCGATATGGACTGTACCTCGCCTGGGTTGTTTCAATTACTGCAGTACTTGGAAGTCTATATTTTAGCGAAATTCGTGGTTTTATACCTTGTGAACTCTGTTGGATTCAACGTATCTTTATGTACCCAATAGCTTTGATTCTTGCAATTGCAGTTTTCAGAGAAGATAGCTCAATCAAATTTTATGTTCTCCCTTTATCAATAATCGGATTCTGTATCTCTTTTTACCACTATCTTGTACAAAAGGTGCCCGGCTTTTCGGAAGTCAGACCATGTGAACAAGGAGTTTCCTGTAATGCACAGTACATTGACTGGATGGGTTTTATCACAATTCCGTTTTTAGCGTTGACCGCCTTTTTTCTGATTACAGTCATTCTTGGACGAATCAGTACCAAACAGTAGTTTTTGATTTGGATTTGAAAAATGAAGAACTAATTGTATCAAATTGGTATGCTTACTAAAAAACAGCTTTGATTTAGAAAAACATGAAAAGCTTTTTGAAGTTGGAAAATAGATTAGACAATACCCAGTAAATAATTCAATTGACGTTTTCTTAAAACGTTAGTGTACTATATTGATTTTTTGAAAAAGCGTGACTACCTATCGAGTATGAGATCTAACTAGCTCTCTAATAGGTAGTTTTTGTATGGCTAAAAATAAGAAATAATCGCAAAACCAGAGAAAGTATCTCAAATCTTCAAGTATGTAGAGCTGATAGAATAAATGTTTTTTAAATTAAGTGTTGACGGCACAGCAAAAGTCTAATAAGTTATATATGAACATATGAACATGTATAGTTATCATGAGCGGAGGTACTGACTTATGGATGAACCGATTGAAGATACTACAGAAAATGAAATAGAAATAGGGGCGCAGATTGACGATGAGACTCTATTTATTGTATCTCAGACGTTCAAGGCACTTAGTGACCCGACAAGAATTAAAATATTAACCCTGCTATGCACAAAGGAACATTCGGTCAACGGAATAGCTGATCTTCTTAACTTAAGTCAATCAAACGTGTCTCATCAGCTACGTTTTTTAAAAAATCTTCGACTTGTCAAGTTTAGAAGAGAAGGAACTACTCTATTTTATTCAGAAGATGATCACCATGTCATGAACTTACTAAGACAGGCGATTGAGCATGCGAAACACCACTAAATATAGTAAGGAGAGTTAATCTTATGGCACATAATCATGCACATGATCATTCTCATACCTCTAACAAAAAGATTTTGATCATTTCATTCTTTATTATTTCGGCATACATGGTTGTAGAGGCGATTGGAGGGTACCTTACAAATAGCTTAGCACTTTTAGCGGACGCAGGTCACATGCTTAGTGATGCGGCTTCGCTCGCTATTGCATTACTTGCCTTTAAATTAGGTGAACAAATAGCGAACAATCGTAAAACGTTCGGATATAGACGCTTCGAGATTCTAGCAGCTGTTTTAAACGGGGTCACACTCATACTGATTTCCATATATATCTTTTATGAGGCCATCAATCGATTTATTCAACCACCTGAGGTCGCATCCGTAGGAATGTTAATTGTTAGCAGTATTGGCCTTGCTATAAACCTTCTTGTTGGATGGATTATGTTAAGAGGTGCAGACGTAGAACATAATTTGAATATGCGAGGTGCTTATCTACATGTTGTAAGCGATACGTTGGGTTCAGTCGGTGCAATACTGGCAGCGCTTCTTATCATGGCATTTGGATGGAACTGGGCAGATCCGCTCGCAGGAATCATTGTAGCGGGACTTGTTTTACGAAGTGGTTATTTCGTGACGAAATCCGGATTGAACGTATTAATGGAAGGTGCACCACAAAACGTTGATGTCGAAAAGGTTCTTCAAGTCATTCACAACAAGGAGGGGGTACGGAGTATACACGACTTTCATCTTTGGAGTATCACAAGTGGAATGAATGCACTCTCATGTCATGTTGTCGTTGATGGTAATTTACAAATCTATGACAGTGAGAATCTACTTCAAGAAATTGAACACGATTTAGCACATCTGAACGTTCAACACTCTACGATTCAATTCGAAACTCTTTCTCATCCTCACAGCGATGAATTGCTTTGCAAACTGAAGGTAGGGGAAGTAGTGCATCAACATTAAAAAAATCACCTGTTGAGTAGGATTGACAATCAAGAGGAGGAGACAGCAATGCTGATTTTGGATAATAGTTACTTAATTTTGAGCATGTATAGAAACTCGATTTTTGGCAACGGAGTTTTGATAGATGATTGAATATATTTCTTCGTTAGAACCCCTTACTCAAGCATTGCTGGGTACTTTATTCACTTGGGGGATGACGGCGCTTGGTGCCGCGTTAGTGTTTATGACAAAATCAATGAATCAAAAGCTAATGGATGGGATGCTCGGTTTTGCTGGAGGAGTAATGATTGCCGCTAGTTTTTGGTCATTACTCTCACCTGCAATTGAGATGGCGGAACAAGATTCTCTTCCGGCGTGGTTACCAGCTGCAATCGGTTTCTTACTTGGAGGATTCTTTTTATCAGGTGTTGATAAAGTGATTCCACATCTGCATCCCACTTCACCGATGGATGAGGCTGAGGGTATAAACCCTAAGAAGAGAAAGCGGAGCACGTTACTGGTGTTAGCAATAACATTGCATAATATTCCAGAGGGACTTGCCATAGGCGTTGCATTTGGAGCAGTTGCAGCAGGATTCCCTTCATCATCAATCACGGGAGCTATCGCGCTGGCAATCGGAATCGGCATACAAAATTTCCCTGAGGGTGCTGCTGTGTCAATGCCATTGAGACGAGATGGATTATCTCGTCGTAAAAGTTTTTTCTATGGCCAGTTATCTGGTATGGTTGAACCGTTCGCGGCGTTGGTAGGAGTAGTAGCAGTACTCATAATGGAGCCTTTACTTCCGTTTGCGCTAAGCTTTGCTGCAGGAGCAATGATTTTTGTTGTAGTGGAGGAGGTAGTCCCAGGATCTCAAGAAAATGGAAACAAGGACTTGGCTTCTGTTTGTTTAATGTTTGGCTTTACAATCATGATGATTTTAGATGTGGCTTTAGGCTAAAATAATTATTTTTTTAATGGTTATCACTTTATTTTTTGACTGATATATATTCAAGATACTAACTATATTCGGAAGTGTAAATAATGAGCCTTAATTATATTTACTTTCAGTCGGTATTTTTACTGTTGGATAAATAAAAATACTAGAAGAAAAAATATAAAACCTCTTGCCCTGGCAATTAAAATCGTGGAGTTATCTATTTCATTCTGAAATTTCCTGAAAATTTTGGGGGTGATTTTGATAGAGAAGGAAAGCAAATTCGGAATTCAAGTGCTAGAGAAGGTGGAAGCCCACCAAGTCAGTATATACATCATTTTTTTGATGTTGGCAGTAATCTTTGGTCTATTGAATACAGAAGCTGTATATCTCGATATTTTTATTTCTCCCCTTTTAGGAGTTTTGATGTATGGGATGTTCGTTCAAATTCCGTTTCTGAAATCGAATGGATCTGCTACAAACATGAGGTTTGTGGTAGCTCTTTTATTAGGAAATTTTGTTGCCGTTCCTTTAATAGTTTAGGTTTTGGTTATCATATTTCTTCAAGATTCATCACTAATGCTGGGGGTGTATTTGGTGTTGTTAACACCGTGCATCGACTATGTGATTGTTTTTACAAAGATGGGAAAGGGAAACGAATCAATATTGTTAAAAGTAACACCGATTCTTTTAATTTTACAGACGATATTCTTACCCATATATTTATTCGTATTATTAGGAGAAAAGGCTATTAGTATCGTTAGGATGGGTCCATTTCTAGATGCATTTCTATTTTTGATTTTTATACCGCTTCTATTAGCGATAATGACACAATTGTGTTCTAAAAAGAGTTCTTTAGGTAATCGTATCATGAAAATGCCGCCATGGATTCCCGTTCCATTTATGTCTTTTGTACTTTTTGTGGTAGTTGCCTCTCAAATTAGGGAAGTGTATAGTGACCTCGGGACATTAATAGATGTAATACCAGTTTATATTTTATTTCTACTTATCATACCATGGGTGTCAAAGTCCCTTGGTAAGTTGTTCAAACTAGATATTGCTTCAAGAAGAGCAATTACATTTAGTATGGGAACAAGGAATTCACTTGTAGTTCTTCCATTAGCATCTATATTACCAGAGCCCCTATCAACACAAGTAGCTGTAGTGATCATTTTACAGACCGTTACCGAATTGTTCGGAGAAGTCTTATATATAAAATTAGTGCCTAAATGGTTCTAACAAATTAGATACATGTATTTAATTTCGCTTTCAAAAATTACGTCCTTCGATTGTTTATTAAAATATTAAGAACTGCGCTTAAGTTCTCAAGTATGCGTTGTTTACAATCAATAGGCAAAGAAATTTATTATATTGCAGAACGCTAGAGACCAGTATTATTCTAACAACTAACCTTTTTAAGGATGGACTACCAAGTGAGGAGAGATCGAACAATGGCGAGTACTGATAAGGCATCAAAAAATATCAAACTAGCATTTATAATTAATCTTGTTTTCTCGATTGGTGAATTTATCGGGGGATTTTTGATTAATAGTGTTGCAATCATGTCGGACGCCATTCACGATTTAGGTGATGCTCTTGCATTGGGCCTGTCCTGGTTCTTACAAAAATTTTCGAACAAAAAACCCGATCATAACTTCACTTTTGGATATAATCGTTTTTCCCTTTTAGGAGCATTAATAAATGCGACAATATTAATAATTGGATCTGTATATATTTTTACTCAAGCAATTCCTCTACTGTTTGAACCGGAGCATTCTAATGCACAAGGAATGATTTGGTTTGCAATTTTTGGTGTGCTTTTAAATGGTTTTGCGGCATTCCGTCTACACAAAGGAAAATCAGTAAATGAGGGAGTACTATCTTGGCACCTTTTAGAAGATGTTTTAGGTTGGATTGCCGTTCTTGTAGTAGGGATAGTTTTACTCTTCAAGGATATACATATACTTGACCCCATCCTATCAATTGCTATTGCGTTGTTTATATTAGTGAATGTGTTTCGTAATTTAGTTAAAACAATGAAAATACTTTTAGGTGCTGTCCCTGATGGTATTGACATCGATGAGGTGAAGCAAAAGATTGAAGGTATTGAAGAAGTGATTTCTGTTCAAAACCTATATGTCTGGTCAATTGATGGCGAAGATAACGCCATGAATTTACACTTAATAGTAGAAGAGATGAATCTAAAGGATTCAACTATTGTTAAACAAAAAGTCAAAGAAGTGACTTCAAAACTAGATGTTAAACATTCTACAATAGAGTTAGAATCAAAAAAACACAACTAAAGAAATAAGTCATCCTTGCACCAAATCCACACTGAGGTTCGACATATGAGTAAAAATTCTATACTTCATACCGTCTGATACCAATAAATACTTTTCTACGTGCAAGGAAACTGAATATCGAATGAGGGTATATTTAGAAACCCCCTCATTCGTTTTTTTTTTGAACACTATCGAAATTTCGTCTCTTAAAATAGGATGTATTCGAATGAATGAATGATTCCAAAACGAACGTTCAAATATTTAGATTTAATTGTCATAGTTTAGTAGACCTATCGACCGGATTTTCTTTCCATACTTCGGAGAATATTCCGGTCAATGAATAAGGTTCGGCCTCGATTAAAACTGTCTGATGATAAAAAAGCTGACAATGAAACCTAAAAAGATGACTCGGGAACAATACCGAAGTCATCTTAAAGCCGTCTTAAAAAACAGAGATCATTTATTTTTATCATACCCAGTACAAATTCGAGGATATAAAAATGAATATTTTTGTTTTTTTATTCTTTGACATTCATCAGTCTTAAACTGTTCAGTGCTACCAGAAGAGTTGCCCCCATATCGGACATAATAGCTATCCATAGGGTGAGCCAGCCCGGGATGACCAAGAGTAATGCAATCGCTTTGATACTGATAGCGAACGCGATGTTCACTTTGATAATATTTAGGGATTTTCGGCTCAATTTTATCGTAAACGGTAGTTTGCTCAAATCGTCGCCCATCAGGGCGACATCTGCTGTTTCCAAAGCGGTATCCGTTCCAGCACCACCCATGGCAATTCCAACAGTAGAGGCAGCGAGTGCCGGAGCGTCATTTACGCCGTCCCCGACCATCGCGACATTGTCGTACTCAGCTCGCAAGCGTTTAATGACATTTAATTTATCCTCTGGCATCAATTCTGCCTGGATTTCGTTGACGCCGACCTGCTGGCCGATGGCCTGACCGGTCCCTTTGTTGTCGCCCGTCAGCATGATTGTCTTCTTGATGCCCATTTGATGCAGCTTCTGGATGACTTCCTTGCTGGATTCACGGACTTCATCCGCCACGGCAATGACCGCGAGGATAGTTTGTTCCGTTCCGATGATCATGGCTGTCTTGCCCTGATTTTGAAGGGCTGTTACATTTTGTTCCAAGTTCTCATCGGCACTTGCGGCGCCCAGCTCGTTGAAGAGGATCGGGCTGCCGATATAGTACGTGGTTCCTTCGACGGTTCCTTTAATCCCTTTGCCGGTAATGGATGAGAAGTCCTCGACCAAGACCGAAGAATAAGAAATATTTTCTGCATCCGCTTTTTTCATGATGGCCGAAGCAAGGGGATGCTGTGAGCGGTACTCCAGTGCTGTGACGATAGAAAGCAGCTCTTTTTCACTGATTCCCTTGTTCAGCACTTCAAAGTCCGTGACAACCGGAACCCCTTTGGTCAAGGTGCCGGTCTTGTCAAACGCGATGGCTTTCAGCGCGCCCATTTCTTCCAAATACACGCCGCCTTTTACCAAAACGCCTTTTTTCGCTGCGTTCCCGATAGCAGATACAATCGAAATCGGAGTCGAAATGACCAAAGCACACGGGCAGCCTACGACTAGCACAGCCAATCCTTGGTAGACCCAGGTTTCCCAGCTGGCATCAAACAGAAGGGGAGGAACGATGGCTACAAGCGCAGCAACGACCATGATAATCGGTGTATAATATTTGGCAAATTTATCGACAAACGCCTGCGAAGGAGCCCGTTCGCCTTGTGCTTCCTCAACCAGGTGGATGATTTTCGCAATGGTTGTGTCTTCAACCAACTTCGTGACTTTGACTTCGAGCAAGCCTTCTTCATTCAGCGTGCCCGCGAAGACGTCATCGTTCACCGTTTTGGCGACCGGCACGGATTCCCCGGTGATCGCCGCCTGATTGACCGCCGAATAGCCGTTGGTCACCGTGCCGTCCATGGCAATCTTCTGTCCGGGTCTGACAATCATGGTGTCGCCCACCACAATGTCGTCCACCGAAATCAGCTGTTCCTGGCCATTCCGCCGGACGAGTGCTTCTTTCGGGGCAATGTCCATCAACGAACGGATGGATTGGCGGGCACGGTCCATGGAATAGCGTTCCAGTGCTTCACTGATCGCAAAGAGGATGACCACGATAGACGCTTCCGCCCATTCGCCGATAAAAGCCGCCCCGATGACGGCAACGGTCATGAGGGTTTTCATGTCGAAATCCAGGCGTATTAAATTCTGGAAACCGACTTTGAAGAGCGAGTACCCACCAATGACAATGGCTGCCACGAATAGGAGGGAGGTTATCAAATTTTCTTCTCCATTAACGTACTGGGAAATGTACCCGAAAACGATCAACAGGGTGGAGTAGAGCAAAGTGCTATGTTTTTGGTAGAACGGCACGTTGTCCTCTTTTTTGACTGTCACTTTTTCGGCTTCCGTTTTCGAACCAGCTGGCCGACCTGTAATTTCAGGAGCGACCTTCAGGTTTTCAAACGCCCCGGCTTTCTCCAATTCTTCGACGGTGGCTGCCCCGTAAACGGAAATCTTTGAAGCGCCGAAATTCACTTTGGCATCTTGGACACCGGGAAGCTGCTTGACGTTGTTCTCGAATTTCCCGGCGCAGTTGGCGCAGGTAAAGCCTTCGACCCGGAAAACGTTTTTGTCCTCTTTAGCCACGTTCACTTCCGGGAGCGACTGACGTTTCGGTTTTTCCGGTGCTACTTTCAAATTCTCGAAAGCGCCAGCTTTTTCCAGTTCCTCGACCGTTGCTTCGCCGTAAACGGAAATTTTCGAAGCGCCGAAATTCACTTTCGCATCCTCAACACCGGAAAGGTTTTTGACGTTCTTCTCGAATTTTCCGGCACAGTTGGCGCACGAAAATCCTTCCACACGGTAGACTGTTTTTTCTTCTTCTATCTTTGCTTTCTCAACCAACTTCAACAACCCCCTTCTGATGAGCGAAGGCCACTTGAACCAGATGTTTCACATGTGCATCATCCAACGAATAATAGACCAATTTGCCTTCTTTGCGGTATTTCGCCAACCCCATATTTTTTAACAGGCGCAGGTGGTAGGAAGCCGTCGCTGTAGAAGAGCCGATGATATTGGCGACGTCGCAAACACAGAGTTTGTCCTCCAGCGATAAGGCATAAGCGATTTTGATTCTCGTATCGTCGGACAATGCCTTGAAAATTTTCGCGACTTCCAACGGATTTTGCTCTGCAAGCTGTTGCTGGACTCGCACAACTTTTTCTTCGTCCACACACAAAATTTCGCATGTATCTTTGCTCATTTCATTTTCCTCTTTTCATCAAATAAATAGGTTGCAGTAAGTTTTTCTTCTATAGGAACAGAGCATGTGAAAAATCATTTCAGCTCACCAGTCTCCAAAGGAATCGAAAGGTTCCGTTCTCCATCATGATCAAGATGCCGAGTCCGATGAAGACAATCGGTACAATCCAGCGTTCCCATTTCTCAATCGTTTCAGAGACCGACTTAACGGATGCCAAACGGTAACTAAGGTAACACAAAATCGCGACCATGACGGCAAAGACAATAAGCATCACAACGGTTTCACTCAGATTCAAAGTTGAGAAATAGGGTATGTAGACGCCGATGTTGTCGCCGCCAGCCGCCAATGTAATGACTGTGACGGTTACAAACAAGCGATTGGATTTTCCGGAAGATAATCGGGACAGGATATCCTCTTCGTCGTTTTCTTCTTCCTCTTTAAACCACACTTTGATTCCTAGGTAAATCGGAATGAGTCCGAGCAACCCGACCCAATGTTCCGGAACGAAGGTAAGACCGGATGCAGCCAATAGACTGACACCAACCAATAGGGCTGTCCCCAAATACTGGCCGATGACAATGGATTTTAATTGGCCGGATTTTTTGGTCTGTGAAAACAAAATCAATAATATGATGACGTAATCAATGCTTGTTGCAATATAAGCTGCAATGGCGGAAAAAATAGTGGATATCAACATCACCAACTCCTTTGTAAATCCGAGCTTTAACGAATACTTTACTGTTAGTTAAACATTCAAATGAATGTTTGATTAAAGCAAGTGTATAAATATTTCGCTGGATTGTCAATCAAATGTTCAAACGAATGTTTAAATGTTATGTTTTACACGCTAAAACCTGTAGGAAAGGGAAACAATAAATACAGAATAAGCTTTTAAGGGTTCCACCAGATAAAGGTTTACATATGAGATATTATCGGAAGAGAGGAAGCCCAAAAGCTTCTTCTCTTTTCTACTTAAATTCAATTAACACAAAAAAGTTTTCAAAAACGCCGATTGTAAAATTAAGCTAGACAATTGAAAAAGCCATTCGTGGTGCACTCACAATGTATTTTCCGACCAAAGAAAAACATAGGAGTGATTACGAATGACCTACACCCATCTTACCACGGATGAACTGGTGATGATAGAATCCTACCACCGCCAAAATATACCTGTAGCGATCATTGCTAAGTTGATGAACCGTTCCAGGCAGCCAATCTACAACGTCATCAATTTCCTGAAATCAGGACATACAGCGCTCGACTTCTACACGCAATACAAGAAAAATAAGAAACGCTGCGGCCGGCGGAAGATTGTCCTGCCGAAGAAACAAGTGGCCTATGTTCAAGACAAGGTGGCGCAGGGCTGGACGCCGGATGTCATTGTCGGCCGGGCAGAAACGGCCATCGATTGTTCCGCGCGCACCATCTATCGCATGTTCAAAAATCAGGTCTTTGACGCCGCCACGCTGCCGATGAAAGGAAAACGGAAACCCAATGGACACCAGGAACGCCGGGGAAAGCAGGCGTTCAAACGCCATATTTCCGAACGGGAAGCCGACAACCCGTCGTTCAAAAAAGAGTTCGGGCATATCGAAGGCGACACCATTGTGGGTGCCCGCCACAAAAGTGCGGTGATCACGCTGGTCGAACGGCTGACGAAAGTCATCATCGCCCTGAAGCCTGCAGGACGCAAGGCTTGCGATATTGAAACTGCGTTGAACCAGTGGTTCCAAGGGGTCCCGAGAAATCTGTTCAAATCCATCACGTTTGATTGCGGCAAGGAATTCTCTAATTGGAAACCGTTGTGCAACCGGCACGACGTCTCGATTTACTTTGCGGATCCTGGCACGCCTTCTCAGCGCGCCTTGAATGAAAACTCCAACGGGCTCCTGCGGAAAGACGGCTTGGCAAAGGAAATGGACTTCAACCAGGTGGATCAAACATTTATTTCGTCGGTGGCCGACAAGCGGAATAACATCCCAAGAAAGTCACTGAATTACCGCACACCGTTGGAGGCATTTTTGAGTCACCTGAATGGAGTCGATCTGTCTAGCTTAAATTGACAAACGGAATGATTTAAAGATATCAGTGTACTGCAACTTTTAACTGATACATCTATAAAAGCAGCAAAGGATTTTTCGTCAGCAACCGCCAGGGCGTTAGTCCATCGATTGTTCCACGTGAATGATTGCCTCGAACGGCACATGGATGATCCCGTCCCGCTGATTGGCCAGCTCGACGGTCCGCTCCATGTAATTCGTCCGGTGCACAAACCCCTTGAATCGTTTCATCTCCCGATCCTCCACATATTTCACCTCCACCATATCCCCGCTGAAGATCGCGTCATTCAGCACATTCTCATAGACCGATAGGACCTGTTCATCGATATCTGGCATCTCAATTTTTTGAATCTCTTTATAGTATTTCGTCAGTAGCGCCTTGTGCTCGGGCATGAGGAACGGGATCCATTTCAGCTCACCCCGATCGCGATACATCGTCATCACAATCACTCCTTTTTATAAAACGAACACTTGTTCCTATTTTATACCTGATTTGTCCCGTTTGAACAGCCTTTTTCATGATTGTTGATCCCTGCGTCCTGTTTCCGTACTCTAGCTCGCTGGTCGTCGGTGCAAGGGACGTCAAAAAAATGACGCGCCCTCCGGCCCGTCTTCCTTCGCTTTAGGCTCAAAGCAAGGCTTTTCGCTCGTTGGCTACGGAAGCCTGGACCTATGTGCGCTCTACGCATTTTTTTGAGGCTCTCCCTGCGGTCGCCCTTGCACCGTCTCCCGACGCTCGCAACGAATCCGTCAACAGGACGCACAACGGTGTTCGTTCTGAGGACAGCTTATCTGAAAGGGGACAAATCATCATGGAACTATCCGCTATCATCGAGGTCATCCGTATCAAGCAAGAGGTTCGCGAGGAAATGGTCGCCCTCGAGCACGCCATCATCCATTCACCGGACAGCGCCCGACAAATCGGGTCATCGTTCATCGGGGATGACGACCGTGAAGTGTTCCTCGTCATCATGCTCAACACGAAGAACCGGGTCATCGGTGTCCACCGGGCGCACGTCGGGAGCGTCAACTCGAGCGTCGTCCACCCACGGGAAGTCTTCAAATGCGCCATCTTGAACAACGCTTCGTGTCTCATCGTCTGCCATCAGCATCCGAGCGGGGACCCGACCCCGAGCCGGGAGGACATCCTCGTCTCCGAACGGTTACATGAAGCGGGGGACCTTATCGGCATCCCGGTGCTCGACCATCTCATCCTCGGAGCGGACGAGTCGTACGTCAGCATGAAACAGCGAGGTTACATGGGTTGAACGGAATGGAGTGGGGCCGGGGGACCGGTCCCGGTCCGTCCGGTAAGGGCAAGGACGAAAAACGTGCGTTTTTCTTTGACGAGAGGGGCGACTCGCGTTGCTCTCGCCTTGATCCATCGAGCGGGATCCGGGAAAAGGTCCGTTTTCGCATGACGAAAACGAGATGGTTCGTGTGTGAAGGTTGGACGTTGTTTTGGTCTGTCTCGTAAGAAGATTGTTTGATGAAGTGTCAGGAGTGAAAACATGGTTTATTTATTGAAAATGACCATGTTTTCTAAACAAGCCCTAGGGCTTGTTTGAAACAACACCAGGGCTTACGTGAAATTAGGCGAGATGTTGCCTGCTTGGGTGCGAGGTATCATTAGGCTATCAACAGGAGAGGATGATTCAGATGGATAATTTTCAACTAGACCAACAGACGATGGACGAGATGACGGAGGTATTGCTTCGACGCCTTCCTGACCGGCTTCAAGAAGATTTTGACGACTTAAAACTTGTGAGCATGGATCTTCTTTGTGACGTGAAGGAAGGAGAACGCTTGACCCACCTCACCGTCTTTTTCAATACCAATATGATTCGACGAAATCGTCGTACATAAGAAAAAGGAGTCATTGTATACATGTATACATGTAGATTTGTATACGTGTATACATGTATATGTGTATACATTTTTTAAAAGTCTTCATTTCTGTAGGTTCATGAACAAGGACTGAACTGGCTCTGGAGGGGGAATCGTTCTATAGCGAAGCGGAAGGGGGAGACGTGATGGACGAGGGGCTGCTTGATGACTATGTGTTCGAAGGATTGGATCCGTTCGTCCAGACCGTGTTCTCGGAACTGATGGGACATCCCGAGTGGATGCGTGTCGTCGACAAGGAACATTGTGTCGAGAAGGTCGTCCGGTTCGATGAAGGACGGAACTCGCGTTACTTCCGAGTGTTGATCTATCTGAATGCAGAAGAGCACCCAATCAAGATCGTGTATCTATATGGGACATGGGTGGTGGCGGATGGGGACGTCAGTTTCGTCGTCTCAGAGCTATCCAAGAGTGTATTCGAATATGAAGTGATGCATGTCCATTGGCTCATCAAGTATCGCTTCGAGGATTGGGGCGTGTCTGAAGACGGGGCATGGGAGAAGGAATGGTGATTCGGGCTCATGCGTGAGCGTCTAGCGCCTTGTGGCGAAGTCGCTCATCGCACCGCTGCCCCCCTGACGGCCCGATAACAAGAGCTGCTTTAAAACGCATCTCTATGTTCCTGGCCCTTTCTAACGGGAGGCACGGGGCGTAAGGGCAACGTCAAAAGCAAGAGCGTGGGCGCGTCTAACGCCACGCAAGGAACACCATTCGGCTGAATGGTGTTTTTTCATGTACATGGATCATCCTCATCTAGTGTACTGTCTATAAATAAAAAAGACATCAGCTAACTTGGCTTTTAAAAAGTCAGTTAGCTTGATGCGATTTTTATGAGCTGAGCTTGCTTGTTTTTTATTTTCGTCACGTAAGGCGAGAAACGGGTTGAACCCATATAGTGATCTTGCTCCGA
>NZ_JACSMA010000006.1 GCF_018618415.1 Exiguobacterium sp. s146
CTCTTGAAAATGACGAAGCTTGCGCTTCATTCAAAAATTGTAAAACTTATTTTTGCCTCATCGTTCAGTTTTCAAAGTTCGTCTGCCGCGCTTGGCGACTAAATGATAATAACATTTATCGTTATTGTGTGTCAACCACTTTGTTCACATAGTTGTAAGCATCGCTGGCAACAGAGATAACTATAGCATCCCCTTCTACCAGATGGCAAGCATTATTCTAAAAAAACTTTAATTTTTTTCCATCCTCTCCATTTTAATTCTTTGGTTTCGAGAAGGGCATTATTCCCTGTTGGCGAATACACATTAGTACCAACGTAAAGAAGGTGACACCCGATGCTTCAACTGCAGCCAAAGAAACGATCGAACCTGCGCATATGGGCAGGAACCCAGTATTACACACTAAAACGCCAGGCTCAATGGATAACGGACGGGAAACAGTATACTACTCAACGAAACACCAAACCGTTGCCTCATCTCATCCAGGAGCACCGCACCCCACTCTACCGAAGATTACGCGACGTCGATCTCGAGATGCAACAGAATAAAGTCATCAACCTCAACATCGCCATCAAACAGTTAAACGGCATCATCGTCTCTCCGAACGAAGTCCTCTCCTATTGGAAAACCATTGGACGACCAACCAAGCGAAAAGGCTATGTGGACGGAATGATTTTGCATTACGGCAAGGTCACGACTGGAACCGGGGGCGGATTATGTCAATTATCCAACTTGATTTATTGGATCACACTCCATAGCCCCCTCACCGTGACCGAGCGTTACCGCCACAGTTATGATGTCTTCCCAGATTCACGAAGAGATCAACCATTCGGGAGTGGGGCCACATGCTCCTACAACTATTTAGACCTTCAAATCACCAATCAGACTGCACAGACGTTTCAACTCCTTCTATATATAGAGGGGGATTATCTCGTCGGGCAATGGCGGTCCAATATTCCACCAACCGTTCAATATAAGATATATGAAGAAAACCATCACTTCACGAATGAATGGTGGGGCGGAACCGTTCGGCATAATCAAATATTCAGAAGCGTGCTCTCGCAAGATGGCACGTTCATCCGAAATGAGTTCATCACAGAAAACCATGCCTTAACTATGTACGACCCCTTCTTGCCAGAAAACACCGCATACAAAAAAGCCGACTCATAAACCGAGTCGGCTTTCGTTTCATTACGCGTGTGGCAAGAATATAAAGTAAGCCAAGAAGATGACCAACATACCGTACATGATTGGGTGAATCTCTTTCGTCTTCCCTTTCGCAATCATCATGAGCGGATACAAGATGAACCCGAGCCCAATCCCCGTCGCAATCGACGAAGTGAGCGGCATCATCAGAATCGTCATGAATGAGGGAATCGCGATTTCTAACTTTCTCCAGTCGATATCGAGCAATGCTGAAGCCATGAGCACTCCAACAATAATCAATGCCGGGGCTGTGACTGCCGATGTAACGACTGCCAAGAGCGGTGAGAAGAAGAGCGCCAATCCGAAGAACAAACCTGCGAATACAGCTGTCAATCCCGAACGACCACCGGCCGCTACACCTGCTGACGATTCAACATATGACGTCGCAGTCGATGTTCCAAAGATTGCACCTGCCACTGTTGCTGTCGAGTCAGCCATGAGCGCCTTGCTGGCACGTGGTACTTTGTTGTCCTTCATAATCCCCGCTTGACGAGCCACCGCTACGAGCGTACCCGCTGTATCAAAGAAGTCAATGAAGAAGAACGTCAAGATGACGACTAGCATTTGGACCGTGAAGACTTCCGAGAAGTTAATGAACGCTTGTCCGAACGTCGATGACATGCTCGGCGGTGCCGAAATAATGTCCGAGATAGCAGTCGGTGTCGGTACAAGATTGAAGATCATACCGACGATTGCTGTAAGAAGCATACCGATAAAGATGCCGCCTTTAATGTTTCGAACCATTAACAAGGCTGTCACGACAAGACCGAATACCGAAAGGAGTGTCGTCCCTGTTCCGAGTGAACCGAGACCGACGAGCGTCGCTTCGTTGGCGACGACGATACCCGCATTTTTTAAACCGATGAAGGCGATAAAGAAACCAATCCCTGCCGCGACCGCCATTTTGAGTGGTCCTGGAATTGCGTTGACGACTGTCTCACGAATCCCAGACAGTGTTAACACGATAAAGAACAAACCAGAAACGAGAACACCTGATAGTGCCGTCTGCCATGGAATCCCCATGCCAAGGACTACACTGTAAGCGAAAAAGGCGTTAAGTCCCATACCCGGCGCAATCGCAATCGGATAGTTAGCGAACAAGCCCATCATAAGAGAGCCGACGAGTGCAACGAGGCCTGTTGCCACGAAGACAGCACCCGTATCCATACCAGCTTCCCCTAATACGTTCGGGTTAACGAACAAGATGTAAGCCATCGCTAGAAACGTAGTGAACCCTGCGACCAATTCCGTTTTGACGTTTGTTCCAAGCTCATTCAATTGGAAGTAACGTTCAATCCGACTTCCTGATGGTTGGTGATTTGGTTCTTGCTTGAGCTGTGTGCTCATTGATTTTCCTCCTTGGCTCGCCGTAAAACGAGAAAAGGTCCCCGATTGATAACCGGAGACCCCACGCGAAACATACAGGGACATACGTCCCCGGTCTATGTCTCGCCGTAGTGAAATCATTTAAGGTGATTTCGTAGAGACTCTCGGGCCATATTCCCGATATTATACGGCAAAATAATTTTTAATTGTTCGGATATGATAAGAACGTTTTTATCTTAACAACGGCGAAATTGAATGTCAACAGAAATAACGGATTTTAATCAATTGTATTGCTTTAATGTTCGGATTTACCAAATAAAAACAGAGGGGATGGTTCCCCTCTGTTGGTTATTCCCACTCGATTGTCGCTGGTGGTTTCGATGTGATGTCGTACAGGACGCGGTTGACGTGACTGACTTCGTTGACGATGCGAACTGAGATTTTCTCGAGTACATCCCATGGAATGCGAGCCCAATCTGACGTCATCCCGTCAATCGATGTGACGGCACGGACGCCGACCGCATAGTCATACGTCCGCTCGTCGCCCATGACACCAACTGAACGAATCGGTGTAAGCACTGTGAAGTATTGCCAAATGTCACGTTCGAGACCGGCTTTCTTCACTTCTTCGCGTAGGATTGCATCTGACTCACGCACGATTTCGAGTTTTTCTTCAGTGATTTCGCCGAGGACACGAATGCCAAGACCTGGTCCCGGGAACGGTTGACGCCAAACGATATAGTCCGGTAACCCGAGTTCAGTCCCGAGTTCACGTACTTCATCTTTAAAGAGCGTGTTAAGCGGCTCAATCAATTTGAAGTTCATGTCTTCCGGCAGTCCACCGACGTTATGGTGCGACTTGATCGTTTGAGCCGTATCCGTCCCACTCTCGATGATATCCGTATAAAGCGTACCTTGGGCGAGAAAATCCATGTCCACAAGTTTCGACGCTTCTTCGTCAAACACGTAGATGAACTCGTTGCCGATGATTTTACGCTTTTGTTCCGGGTCTGAAACGCCGGCGAGTTTCGCCATGAAACGATCACGCGCGTCAATCTTGATGACTTTCATGTTGAAGCCGTCTGCGAACGTCTTCATAACGCTGTCCGCTTCGTTTTTACGGAGCAAACCGTGATCGACGAACATACACGTCAACTGGTCGCCGATGGCGCGATGAACGAGCGCTGCGACAACCGACGAATCGACGCCGCCTGACAACGCGCAAAGAACTTGCTTGTCGCCGACAATCTCGCGAATCTTCTCGACTTCGATGTCGATAAAGTTCTCCATCGACCATTCACCTTTGGCACCACACACTTCATAGATGAAGTTTTTCAAGATGTCGTTACCATACTCAGAGTGACGGACTTCCGGATGGTACTGGACGCCGTACATTTTGAGGTCGTCACTCTTAATCGAAGCGACCGGACATGACGGGTTCGTCCCATCGACGATAAATCCTGGTGGAGCTTCCATGACGAGGTCGCCGTGGCTCATCCACACCGTATGTTCTACTGGGAGACCCTTATAAAGAGCCGACGCTTCCGGTGTCGAGAAGAGAGTCGCTTTTCCGTACTCACGATGCGCCGCTCGTTCGACCCGTCCACCGAAGTGATGTGTCATGAGCTGCATGCCGTAGCAGATTCCGAAAATCGGAATGCCAAGTTCGAAAATTTCTGGGTCACAGCGATAAGCGCCTTCCGCGTACACACTGTTCGGTCCACCCGAGAAAATAATACCGGCCGGAGCCAGTTCACGAATCTCAGCAGCGGTCATCTTGTGGGAATGAAGCTCACTATATACACCAAGGTCACGCACGCGACGTGTGATCAACTGGTTGTACTGGCCTCCAAAGTCGAGCACCAAAATCATCTCTTGTTCTATTTTCACAAAACCTCCACCTTTCTGCCTTCTTCTCAAAAAAAGAGCGAGCTTCTCCTACGGATTCACCAAACCGAAGAAGAAGCACGCCCTTTTCTGTGTATACGAAACGTGCTCCTTCATAGTCGGTCCATTTACGGTGGTCCGGTAGAGACTCTCGCGCCAATTCGCGAGTATATACGAAGGAATGCTGTTCAATTATCTAACTAATGCGTCTATCTTACTGTATGCATCCACCTACTTCAACTCATAATTCGACGAATCATGATTTTCCAATATTCTTTATATTTTGAATTCGGCGTTTTTTCAGCATAGATACTTTGTTCAAACAATCGGGTCAATCTCGTCATTTCCGTTGATTCATAATACGCATCGACCTCTGCAGCGAGTTCGGATGGCGTGCGTCCGTCGACTTTGAAACCTGCTCCACGAAGCCGTTTGACCAAATAGCGATGCATGGCGACGAGTCGATTTTCGTTCAATGGACGCCGTGTCCACCAGAGCATCATGACGAAGCGTTCAATCGATTTGTGGTTCCATACAAGAATGGCGACCGTAAAGACAATCACAATCCAGCCCCACACCGGCATATTCCAGTTTTCCGTCGCCGGCTCTCCTGAAGTCACATCATCGAGTGCCAGCTCTTCTTGTGGACGGTTCGTCGGCTCGTCGTCTTGCGACGCTTGTGGATCGTTGGCCGCTGGATCTTCTGCGTTCGCTTCATCCTCTGTCTCGACTTGAAGCAAGTTGGCATCCGAGAAACTGATGGTCGCCTCGAGCGGGACCCAGCCTGCTCCCTCGACGAAGTATTCCACCCAAGAGTGGGCATGGCGGTTTCGGATGGTGTACTCTTCTTCCCCTTGGATAATCCCGCGTGCATCACCCATCGTGAAGCCTTTAACCCAACGCGTCGGGACCCCGCTCGCCCGAAGAAGGACGGCAGCCGAGGTCGAGAAGTTGTCGCAGTAGCCAATTAATGTATCGAACAGAAATTGATCGACGTAATCCGTATCACCTTCCGGGACGGCCACATCTTCCGTGTTGTATTGGAAATCCCCAGATCGGAAGTAGGTTTGAACTGCTTGCGCCTGGTCATACGGCGTCTCGCTGTCGCCCGTGATATCGGCCGACAAGTCTCGGACACGTTCGGGAAGCGAGTCCGGTAATTGTAGGTACGCCTGTCGCTCTTCTTCCGTCAATGTCGTTACCGGTTCATTCAACGCCAGTTGTTCCTCTGTGAAGGAAGGGACACTGTAACGAAGTTGAATCGTCTGAGGAGTCGTTTGTCCGTCATTGTCGAACACGATTTTCCCGGATGGTCGGATGTGGATCGTCTCATTCGGAAACGGTTCTTCGATATTCCCGACTCGGAACTGAGTGCCGTTTTCCGTCTCGGTCGCCTGCGGATACTCTCCGCCATACGGGACGAACGTCTGGCGCCGGTCAAATCGGAGCAATGCCTGTTCCGGCGTCGTATCGACAGCTTGATCGACAAGTTGCCCACGGTTATATTCGGAATCGAGGACCGGGGACTCGACCCAACCTTTCCCCGTATAAATCTCTTTTGATTCGATGCGCCAATAGCGTGCCGGCACTCCACGGGCGATGAAGACGATGCCGTCGTCTTGCTCAAACGGTCCACCGAGTTGTTCATCGTTCACCCCATAGCCGACACGGCCGCTGCCTGAACCTTCATCGTTCACCGCGTTTTGGAAACTCGTCGTCAAACGGTCGGACCAATCGCCTTCGAGCGTCGGGGACACGCTGGCGAGCGCCAACACGACTGAGGCGAGGAGCGCGATGCTGACATAGCGGACGAGCGACTTGCTCGGGCTTTTCGCCAAGTCGGTGACGAAGAGCAACAGAAGCGACGCTAAAATCGCCAGTAAAATCTTCCCTTCCCCGTCATAAAGCGTCCATGTGTCAAAGTAAGCCATCAATCCGAGCGTCGAGACGATCATCCCAAGTACGAAGCCGTAGCTCGGACACGTGCGCCCGACAAGAATAGCGAACAGCACCCCGATCAGCGCCATCGCCGAGAAGAAAATCGCTTCTTCCGGCAAAGCCCCGCTCAGTACCCCGCTCAAATCGTCTAACCAAAGACCGAACCAATCTAGAATACTCCCGTGGTACACGTATAAGACGATAAAGAAGTTGAAGACGACCACGCCGATAAAACCATACCAAGGCAATAAGCTCGCAAACATCGGAACGAGAAGCAGGAACAAGAACGGCCAGTTAACATCAAATGTCGTACTGCCCACAATCGGCTCGACCCAAAATGACAACAAGTAGGCGGCAAGCGCCGTATAGACGATTCGTTTCAACCATGCCGTCATGTCGTCACCTCGTTCGCCGTGTACAAGTGGTAGCTGCCTTGTGTCTCATTCATGACCTCACGCACCCATTTCGTCTCGAGCGGGCTAATCAAAATTAAGTTCCCCACTTCTTGCGGTAAGTTGCGTTTGACCCGTTCAACGAGGCGTCCTTCTGGTTCCGGTGTAGCCGTCAGCAAGTAATGACCGACTTCGGCGCTTTGGTCCGGCAAATGGAATAGACGGACCTGCTCTTCGATGACATACAGTTCGAACGGCAGATTTTTCCGCTCGAGCTGTCGGATGGCACCGACGAGAAGCGACAACGAACGTTCGAACGCTTCTTCATGTCCGGCCATGGTCGACGGGACGAAGACGAGCGACAGTTTCTTCTCCTGTTCTTGGTCGAACGTTTTCGTCATCAAGTTCCCACGTCGAGCCGATGCTTTCCAATCGATTCGACCGATGCGGTCACCGGCCGCATACTCACGGACACCGCTCGTCGTATTGGCGACCTCGGTATATATCCGCGTGCGACGATACTGTTCACCTCGACCTCCGACTTGTTCGTCACGCGGCAAGTCGAACGGAAGTTCAGCAGGCGAGACTTCGACGACCGTCTCGAGCCGCAACGTCCGTTTGCGGTCAAACAGGCCGAACACGTCTCTCACGTGAAGGACCGTCCGATCGAACACGTGAATACCGCGGCGAATTTGCTCGATTTCATAATGGACCGTCTCCGTCCGTCGAAAGAAGCGGTCGACCGGGGTAACAATGACGTCCGTCGATGATGCAAGTCGCAGTGGCGGTGTCTCCTCCAACGTGACGACCCCGATGAGAAACGGGTATTTGCGCTCCACTTGCAGTTCTACGTCCATCGTTTGGCCCGAGACGAGCCGTTTCGTCGTCACACGTCGTGACACGTTCGCGGCTGTGACCGGATAAACCATGAAAATCGTCCAATAGGCGGCCAGGACAAAAAATGACCACCAGAGCGTCGACGCGACGATACTGCCTTCAATCCGGGCGAATGCGTAAAGTCCGAATGCCGCCGCCCACACAAGGAACAGCTTCATCCAATTTTTCATACTTCTTTGACCTCACGATCCATCGGTACCGGGAGTGAGTCGAGCCAGCCTTTGACGAGCTGTTCAGCCGTCTTGCCTTTATATCGCGCTTCGGCCGTCAATAGGATCCGATGGCCGAGCACACTGCCGGCGAGCGCCTTCACGTCATCCGGCAACACGAAGTCGCGGTCGTGGATATAAGCCCACGCTTGTGCCCCTTTCATTAAAGCGAGCGTCGCCCGTGGGCTGCCCCCGAGATACGTATTTGGGTCGTTGCGCGTCTCGTGAATCAAACGGACGATATATTGTTTGACGGCACTCGAGACGTGGACGTCACGCACTTCCCGTTGCATCTGTTCGACTTCTTGCTTCGTGATGACACTTTGCAACGCCTCGAGCGGTTCCGCCTTTTCAAATCGTGTCAGCAGCGCAATCTCTTCATTGAAAGACGGATAGCCCATCTCGATTTTAAGGAGGAATCGGTCCAGTTGCGCTTCTGGGAGCGGATACGTCCCTTCATGCTCGATCGGGTTTTGCGTCGCCATGACGAAAAACGGGGACGGCAAGATTTTAACTTCCCCGTCTACGGTCACGCTACGTTCCGCCATCGCCTCAAGCAGGGCCGATTGCGTTTTCGGAGAGGTTCGGTTGATTTCATCGGCCAAGACGATATTGCCCATCAATGGGCCTGGCCGATATTCGAACTCTTTCGTCTTTTGGTTGTACATCGAGATTCCGGTCAAATCAGACGGTAACATGTCCGGCGTGAACTGGACCCGTTTGAAATCCAAATCGATGGCTCGACTGAACGTCCGGACGAGCATCGTCTTCCCGACACCCGGGACATCTTCTAACAACACGTGCCCTCCGGCAAGTAAAGCAGTCAAACTTTTTGCGATGACATCTTCTTTTCCGACAATCACCGTCTCAATGGCATTGATAATCGATTGAATGGCTGGACGATATGACATAGCCGACTCCCCTTTTTTTCTCTGATCGCTGACGCGTTAGAAATTAGAATGTTCTGACTTTATTGTGACACATTCCGACTCTCGTGTGAAAGAAAACCATCATGCCAATGGGCTTTCCGTTCTTTACCCGAAAAAAGACGCCTTGTCTCCGATATGAGCAGGCGCCATTGCATTTATTTTGGGCGTTCGATTTCGAACGATTCGCCGAGCGTCGCGTAGAAGTTACCAGCGAGTCGACTCACCGGCCCCAAACGTTCGGCCTCGATACGTCCGGCTTCATAAAGCACCGGGTCAACGTGAAACCGAACGACTCGCGCAATCAATAAGTCGGCCGTCACTTTTCCGTCATGCTCGATCGGGACATGGTGATGCAGTTTACACTCCATCCGAATTTTGGCTTCATGCACACCAGGCGTCTCGATGACATCACTCGGAGCGGTCGTGAACGTCGTGCGCTCGAGCTCACTTTCCGTCGGTCCTAAATTGGCCGCCGTCTCGTTGATGAGCGCGACGTTCGTCTCGTCGACGATATGGATGACGAGTTCTTCGGTCGTTACCGCATTACGGGCCGTATCTTTCATGACACCGTTCTTCCGTTGAACCGACACCGATAACAGTGGCGGCTCGGACGACACGATGTTGAAGTAACTAAATGGCGCAGCATTAATCGTCTCGCCGTTTCGGGTCGTCACAAATGCGATCGGTCGTGGTACGACACTTCCAATTAGAAATTTGTACGTGTCTCGCTCGGTTAACGCGGATGGTTCAATCGATAGCATAATAGCACCTCTTCCTTAGTCATTCCTTCCCTTTCAAACTAGCCTTTCCACTTCATCCCTGTCAATCAGAAGCATATTTGAATGTGTAGGATACGGAAATCTCGGGTATAACCGTCTAGATATCACATTTAAATAGAGAATCTTTAAGAACACCTTATCTGAGCAATTCGGTGTTCATCAGATTTATCTTTCTGTATATTGCCGTTATACGACGATGGAATTGGAGATGGTTTTTAGTTAAGGAAGGAAGTAGAGAGTATTATGAGCAAGTGGGTTGAACAATTGAACAGTCGTCAAATTCTCGGCATCCTATATGGAGTCTGTATCGCCAGTCTCTTTTTAACGGCGATCGGCGCATGGTTCGTTCGGGACGATAACGTGTCACCGACCGAACTTCTGACATTGCGTTGGATTTGGATGACCGGGCTAGTCATGTTTATCACTGCTATTTTATTAATTGGACGTCCTATGATTACACGAATGATCAGTCAAAACGAAAAGATGCATGCAAAGCAAACGGAGATGCAAGCCGTCCTCGAGGCGTCAAAACAAAATGAGATAAAACTACAGTACCGGAACGAGTTGATTGAAGTGCTCGCTTCCAAGGAGTCATTACTCGACTATTCGGCCGTCATCGAAAAGATTGTCTGGCTGACCGAAGCCGAGTTCGGGGCTGTACTGCTCGTCAAAGACAATGAAATCACGTCTGTCGTACCGAAAGGGATGACCGCTGAGCAACAAGAAGATTTGAAAGTACAGTCGCTCTTGCTCAAGCGCGTGATGATTTCGCGCACGCTTGAGGCGAGTTCGAAAAAGGTGGCCGATCAGCTTCACGGTTACCCGCACTATATCCACGAGACGGTCATTCCAGTAAAAGATCCGTCAGACGGGACGATGATGGGTTGCTTGTATTTGGCCTGTTACGATGAACCGTTCGATGCGAGTGAAACATCCGAGTTGAACGCGTTCGCGAACCAGTTAGCGATTTCACTTTTACGGACGCGACTTTACCGCCAGATGCAACAAGACCGGAAAGAGACGGCACAACTTATCAACTCGGTGCGCGAAGCGATTCTTTATTTTAACTATGAAGAAGACACGATTGTCGGTAACCGCGCCTTTATCCGCATGTTCGGTGAACTTCAATTCGAATACGCAGGCTACGAGGAACTGACGACGTTATCGATCGACATCGAACAGTTTGCCGAACGCGTTGACCAACAAGATCTCTTCATCAGTTATATCAAACGCGTCTTCGACCAAGAGCCACCGGAAGACGGCTTGTCGATTTCAATGGACCAAGGCGATTGTTTCCTCCAAGTCTATGCCGAGAGTATCTACCGAGATAGGAAGATTCACGGCACGATGCTCGTCTTGCGCGACGTGACAGCCGAGACTGAAATCGACCGCATGAAATCAGAACTTGTCTCGACAGTCTCTCACGAATTGAGAACGCCACTGTCATCCATCTACGGATTCACAGAGTTGATGCTCGAGCGTGACTTGAAAGAGAGTCGTCGCGAATTGTACTTGAAGACGATTCATGATGAGGCGAAACGTCTTTCCTACTTAGTAAACGACTTCCTCGACCTTCAAAAAATGGAGGCTGGAAAGCAGACGTTTGAGTGGGAGACGGTTGATTTGCTCGAACTCGCTCGTGATAGTCTCAACTTTTATCAAGAGACGACCGACACGCATCACCTATATTTAGATGCTGATGTAGGACAAGACTTTAAAATCGAAGCCGACTTGGAAGGGATGCGGCAGTTGCTCGGTAATTTACTCAGCAACGCCATCAAGTATTCACCAGAAGGCGGTAACGTTCTCGTATCACTGGAACGATTGGAAGGTCAAGTCGTTATGAAAGTCCGGGATAACGGGATGGGAATTCCGTCATCGGCGCTACCGAACTTGTTCGGCAAGTTTTACCGGGTCGACAATTCAGACCGACGTAAAATCGGAGGGACAGGGCTTGGTCTCGCCATCTGTAAAGAAATCGCGAAAGCGCATGACGGACATTTACACGTTGAATCGATTTACGGGGAAGGTAGCACATTCATCTGCGAATTGCCGATGTCAAAAGAAGCAATTCATCAATGAACACGACCGGAGTCGTTCCGGTCGTGTTTTTTACGCAGAAGGCTCTATTTTTTGCAGGAATGTTTTGGCATAATCTAGAAAAAGAGTGAGAAGGTAACGTCGATGCACCCTTCTTATTTTTCTCACAGGCTAATTTCAGAAAAAGAGCTATACTAGTAAGGAAGAGACAGACAAGATTGGAGGTCATGAAGTTGGATCACCGCGACCCACCGTTTTCAGAACTAGGCGACTTTAAACAATGGGGACGTTTTGATATAAACGTGCCACTTCAAGGCGGGCAAGCTGAACTACAAGCTGCCGTATCGATTGTTCGACATCATATTCCTTTGCGGTTGGGTGGGTTTTATATCATCGCAAGTGAGGATGGGATTTTGCGAAGCGGGTCACATGATGCCAATTTGCAAAAACATATCATTCACCTGCTCCAACAAGTTCAAACGGGCCACGTGGAAGACGAAGCATTGATGAACGAACCGATTTGGACGATTCATTATTTCACCACTCCATAAATGACAAGAGACGATTCGGGCGTCTCTTTTTTTGTGCAAAAAAAGAACGCCTGTGGAGGCGTTAATCTGCTTGGGAGCGTATAGATATAACTTTTTCGTAATATTCGGTAGCAAGTTTATATTTACCATTTTCTCTAAGTTCACGCGCCAGCCAAAGAGCATATTTTTCAATATAAACGTAATCGTCGTAGAGTTCGAAATATTGAACTGCCTTTTTTAACGTGTTAATCAATTTGACTTTATCTTGTTCTTGATAACAGTTTTTATAGATTTCAAAATGATGATCAAATTCTTCTAAACCTTCTTTATCGCCTTTTAATTCATACCCCTTGTGGAGCCAATTTAATATTTCACGTTTATCATTATAATTCGTGTAGCCCTCGATTAAAGACAGTACGCTAAATAGTTTACTTTTAACTTCAATCTTATATTCAAAACTGCGCATAAAGTACTCGAGTGCTTTTTCTTGGTCTCCGAGAGAAGAATAAACTTCCCCCATATTGTTGTAAAGCATACCATTATAGTTTTTTAAATCTGTTGCACTTATAACCTTTACTGCCCGTTGATAGTAGGAAAGCGCTTCTGAGAACCTCTTTCTCCGCTTGTGTGATAACCCAATTAACAAATGACATTCTACAATTCGTTCTAAATAAAAGTGATCTTGAAAATAATCAAGACCGATTTTGACATTTTCAATAGCCTGTAAGTAATCTGCACATCTATAATAAAGTCCGCCCATAATATACCGCATATCAGCGACTTCCCAGTCAGGAATTCCTGTATTGATCATTTGTTCGTTCAATCGTTCCAAAGCCTCTAAACCTGCTTCTTTTTCATTTGCTTGAAATAATTTAAGACATTTTAGCAAGTCATATCTGAGCATGTTATCACGGTCTAACTGATCTTCTATCCACCCGATTTCTGTAAAATATCTACCTTCTCTACCTGGCATTACGTCAAATCTAGCTAGGACTAGTAATAAACAAATGTATACTTCCTTTGATTGATTCACCACTTGGTTAGAAAGATATTTCTCCACTTCTTTTTGTTTGTCTATATCTTTCCTAGTTAAAATTGCTTCTTTTAGTAGCCCTTGAATTTCCAATCTCACTTTCTCTATTTGTTCACTTAAGTCATAGTAGAGTGGAACATCAATACTTAACCTCTCAAATATCATTTCTAGTACTTCTTCACTAGGAGAAGTTTGATTGTTTTCGATTTTGCTCAAATAAGAAATCGAACAAACTCCTCTGGCTAGTACCGATTGCTTCATATTCCTACGCATCCGCTCGATTTTTATTAAGTTACCGTAGTTATATTCCATCTTATGCGATAGCCCCTTCGTCCTAATATCCAATGGTTTTTTATATAATTTTTAGCGGAAGTGCAAGTAATCAGGAAACTTTATCTAGAAATCCATTAAAAAACGTGTTTCTCGGCTCCGATTTTCCCAATCAACAACAGTTCGATGGGCGTATTATTCATGATAAGATTTAACTATAAACAGCTAATAACAATGTGATTATTAGGTATAAGGAATCAGCTCAAGTATTTCCAATAAATAATTCATTTATTATGGAGGTGAATACGACAATGGGGAAATTAAATTTTTTGCTCGCTGAAGATTACATTAAACCTAAAATCTATTTTCAATCTAAACAAACACCTACATTTAATGCATCTTATTCGTACGCTGATCGCAATCAGTTTGAGGGGTTAGAGCATTTGACCCAATTGTTATTTTCATCTAAAGGATTCATTATTAATGCATTTCAAATCGATTATTATCAAACTTTGCCACAATTAATTGCCAGAACTCTAAAAGAAAATCGTTCTTACAAAAAACTATACATTCTTGGACCTGAACTGTCTCTCTCTATTCTAAAGCGCAGTTCAAAAACCGTCTATGAGAAACACTTTCAAGAATTTGGATATATCAATGTGGAACGAGAATTTCAAGGAGTTGTTCGCCAATGCTTAGCTTTATTGCAAGAAGGTCATATCTTATATATTCTTCCGGAAGCATCGATTTGCTGGCGACCAGAAACTTTTCAATCATTAGAGAACCAACTTTCTCCTCTATGTAGCACATTACTCAGTCAAGAAGCACATGTTCCAATCTTATCCTCTTCTACCAAAGAAGGATCTGATAAAGTCGTGTTACATGAACCGAATGTACCACAACAATATGTAGGAGATTTGGAGTCACGTGTTTACCAACAATCAGAATCGGTATATAATTTACTAGAATCTCCAGTTTCTGACTACTGAGTATCATCATACTAGGAATTGAAGCTTTCAACACAATATTATTTTTTAACGGAGGGATTCAGCATGAAAAAGATTACAGGTCTATTATTCATCGTAGCAGCAGTTTTATTACTTGGCAGCTCGATCAAACCAATGGGCGAAGAACTACCACGCCTCGGAAAATTTGATGTACAAATTCAACCATTCGGCGAAGAACTCCCACGTCTAGGTAAACTTACAGTACCAGTAAAGCAATTTGGTGAAGAATTACCTCGTCTTGGAAAAGTAGAAAGTACAATCAAACCGCTTGGCGAAGAACTTCCACGCCTCGGATAATTTTTTCGAAAGAGACGCCCTCGTGCGTCTCTTTTTTATTTCCGAAACCCTGGAAATAATCCTATCGAAAAAAAGTCAAACAATTTACATATTAACCTCCATTTTTTTCTTGTTTCCTTATATAATAACGAAGACATGATGACGATTTCATTTCACAGCTACTTCACCCAACTATGAATAAAGGAGCGGATCTCGATTGAACCAAACGAAATCATCTTGGAACTTGAAACTGTTGCTTAGCTCTTCCCTTGTCATTGGTGGCATGGCCGTCGCCCCATTCGACTTGACGCCGACCGGTTTCGAATCGAGCCGAGTCGAAGCTGCATCTACATACACGACGACCGCTAACTTGAACCTTCGCTTGAGTGCCGCTACGTGGAGTCCGATCCTCTTGACGATCCCAAACGGGGCGACCGTCAAATATGTCAGCACGTACGGCTCTTGGTATAAAGTCAGCTATGGGGGCAAGACTGGCTACGTCGCTTCACAATACGTGAAAGTCTCGACTGCCTCGACGATGACGCCGAGCTCAGCCTCATACTATAAAACGACAGTCAATTTGAACATGCGCTTAACGGCTGCCTCATGGAGCACGGTTTTGACGACAATCCCGAACGGCGCCACAGTGAAATACGTCAGTCGTTACGGCTCTTGGTATAAAGTCAGTTATAACGGAAAGACTGGGTACGTCGCTTCGCAATACTTAACTGCTACGGGAGCCCCGACTACGACGACTTCTACCACGTCATACCAAACGACGGTCAACTTGAACATGCGTTTGACGGCAGCCTCATGGAGTACGGTCTTGATGACCATCCCGAACGGTTCCACTGTTAAGTACGTCAGCAAGTACGGCTCGTGGTATAAGGTCAGTTACGGCGGGAAGACGGGCTACGTCGCTTCCGAATACTTGAAGCCAGCCACAACGACGACACCGACGACCTCCACCGGTACAGGCCGGACGATTGTCATCGATGCCGGACATGGCGGGAATGACCCCGGTGCTGTGTACGGATCAGTGTACGAAAAAGTTATCGCTTTCGATATCGCCGCACGTCTCGCGAGTACGCTCTCGAATACATATGGCTATAACGCACGGATGACACGCTCGAACGATGTCTACTTGTCGCTCGCACAACGCGTCGAATTGACAAAATCGTATAAAGGTAGCGCCTTCGTCAGCATTCATAACAACTCGTCGACGAACACATCTTACCATGGTCATGAAGTTCTCGTCCCGACTGGTGAAAGTTATACGACGAACCCATACATCTCGGCCAGCCGCAGTTTAGGCGCCGCCATCAACCGTGAGCTCGGTGTCCGCATCCCAACGATTCGTAACCGTGGCGTGAAATACCAAAACGTTTATGTCGTCGGCAAGAACAGCGTTCCATCAACTCTTGTCGAATATGGTTTCATCAGCAACTCGAACGACCGCTCGCACTTGACGAGCACGACATACCGGCAACGGATGGCAGATGCCACCGCTTCTGGGATTCATCAATTCATGAGCACTTATAAATAAGCAAGAGACCTGATCGCATGCGATCAGGTCTCTTTTTCACTGGCGGGGCAACGCCAAATCTTATGATGCGCCCCAGGCCCCCAATAGTGCTCAATCGTTACGAGCGGCGGACCGAGTTGCTTCTCCCAATAGGCTTGTGACGTCGGAAAGCCGGCATCTAAATAAAACGCCGCTTGACCATTTTCCACGAGCTGCCGTCTCAAGTTGTCAATCAGAAAACGACCGACACCTTGTCGTTGGGCCCCGGGAGACACATACATACATCCGATTTCAGGAACGTCCGGTTCGATGTCGACGTGGGCGGTAATGATGTCGTTCGGAGGTAAAATCGCGGCCGTCCCTACGATGACGTCGTCTTGAATCACCACGAAAATTTGAACGGTCTCGTCCTCGAAACTGTCTTGGACGGTCGTATTCAGCCGCCCTACTTCCTCATCCAACAAATCGGCATCCTCAAACTGTTCTCGCCGAATCAAATCACTCAGACTCTCCATAAACAGCCGTTGGAGCGACTTTACATCTTCACGTTCGAGCGGGCGAAAGTTCAATCTGTCCACTTCCCTCTGGTCCTGAATGATACGTGCTAGTCTTTACCCGCGTCCGGTTCTGGCGTAACGTTCGGTTGATGCGATCCTTCCACCGCTTCAAGCTGCTCCAGATGATCATACCCGAGATGTCCGTGTGTCTGCCAGATCAGGACGATTGCGGTCGTGACAAGCAACAACGTCAAATGGAGAAAACCAATCGGGAACACGCCTGGATCCATCAACGGAATGAGTGCGAATGAAACATTGAACATCGTATGAAGCAAGAAGACGGACCACAAATTCATCGTTGTGACATTATAGAGCCAGGAGATGATAAACGTGAAGGCGAGAATCGCCATCGCATATGCCCAAAAAGGAATCAGCGCTTGCCCGGTCCCGCCCATGAAAAAGAGCGGAGTATGCCAGACGGTCCATATCCCTCCTACAAACAGGCTCGCCTTGATTGGTGTCGTCTTTAATTGAAACGCATCGAGCAAATAGCCGCGCCACCCGTACTCTTCTTGAATCGTCCCGCCTATGAACAACATGTAAACGAAGATCGGCAAGATAAGCCACGTACGCTCAAACAGCAAGGCACCTTCTCCATCGGACCACCAGTAGGCAATCAGGAAAATCATAGGGAGGAACAACAGACCGAATGCATAAAATCTGCCGGCCATCCGCCACTCGAAGCCTCGCTTCCATAACGTGATGACGCCTGCCCAACCGTTCTCACGGAACGCCATATAACTACCGGCAAGACTTGGACCGAACGCTCCAATCAGCACAATCGCCTCAATTGGCAACCGGGTCCCGATATATAGTCCCCACCACGCCAGCCATGAGAACCCGAACGCGATGAGGAGAAATAACATGATGTCTTTCTTTGTCGGAATCAATCGTCTCTCCTCCTTCTATCCGTAGTTTACCCGCTTTCCGAACGACTTCCCTATTTCATACAAAAAATATTTTCACTGTGGGAAGCAAAATGATAGATAGACTTTTGTTTTCCAAGGTATAATTGAAATTACAACAAAAATAACATTTCAGAGCGAGGTATATATGGAACCAGTCGTTGAACACTCGATGAGTCACAACCTGTTTCTTGTGATCCTATCCTATCTGATTGCCGCCGTTTCCGCTTACGCCGCCATCGAACTGGCGCGACGTGTCAATTCAGCGAACCGTTCCGTCCAAAACGTCTGGATTGTCGCTGGTGGCGCGACGCTCGGTCTCGGTATTTGGTCGATGCACTTTATCGCCATGTTGGCCCATGAGGTATTGCGACCGATCACCTATTCGGTCCCACTTGTCTTATTATCTGTCGTCATTGCCATGGCCGGCTGTATGTTCGGCTTCTTGATTGTCTCCCGTCGCACGACCCGTCCGGCTCTGATCGGTGCAGGTTTTGTCATGGGAGGCAGTATCGCCAGTATGCATTACGTCGGAATGGCCGCGCTCCAAGGCGTCACGACTTCCTACAATCCATGGTTGGCGGCGCTATCAATTTTGATTGCGTTCGCTGCATCGCTCGTCGCCCTATGGATTGGGTTCTTTTCGAAGTACACGCAGAAAAAGATGCACATCGAATTGAAAGTGTTCTTCTCCCTCTTGATGGGTGTCGCCATCTTCGGGATGCATTTCGTCGGCATGTTAGCGGCGACGTTCACGTTCGTCGAGACAGACGGACCGTTCGCGAATGCGATTGAGCCTTCGTTACTCGCATGGCTCGTGAGCGCGATCACGATTCTCTTGTTCGCCATCTTCTTCTTATCACTCACGATTGACCGTCATTTGCGCAGACGGGACTTCATTCAAGCAACGATTCTTGACTCAACGACAGATGCGGTCGTCACGACGACAAAAGATGGAATGATTCAATATGCGAACACAGCGTTTTATCGCTTGTTCGACCAAGTCGAGAAGGATGCTTTCTTCCAAGACTTTCATCCGTCACTCACCATCAATCAACCATTTTATGAACCGAGACGCGTCGATCTCGGTGACCAAACGATTGAAGTGACGAACTATCCGCTTAAAGGGGAAACGATGGACCAGGTACTTTGGTTCATGCGCGACGTCTCAGAAACGATCGCCTCACAGCGCCTCGTCGAACATATGGCGTATCACGATACGCTCACGAATTTGCCGAACCGGCATAAACTTGAACGGATTTTGGCCGAACATATTCAAATCCAAGATCCGGTTGCTTGCCTCTACATCGACATCGACCGTTGGCGTTTCTTGAGCGATATGCTTGGACATCACGGCTCGGACGAACTGACGATGCAAATCGCCGAGCGTCTGCAAGTGACGATTCACCCGGATGATATTTTGACACGCGTTGGTTCATCCGAGTTTATCATCTTGCTGTTCGACAAGCGGAGCACGCTTGCCAAACAAAAAGCCGAGAAGTGTATCAAAGCGATCTCGCAACCTTTCAATATCGATGGGACGACTGTCGAACTAACGATGAGCGCCGGCATCAGCCATTATCCGAACGATACGACATCGGCCGAGGAGCTTGTGCAGTACGCTCGGCTCGCCGTCCACGAATCGAAACGTACTGGGAAGAACCAAATCAAAGAATTCGAAGACGAGTCGAAACATCAAATCCTGCGCACCGTCGAAATCGAGAAGGCACTCGCACAGGCGCTCGACCGGAATGAGTTTTCACTCGTGTACCAGCCGAAAGTGTCACTGACGCAGAACCGGCTCGATGGCGTCGAGGCGCTTCTCCGTTGGAACAACCGCGAGCTCGGTCACGTTCCACCGGACGACTTCATTCCGATCGCAGAGAACACCGGCCTGATTCACCTGATCGGCAGTTGGGTCATGCGTGAGTCGTGCCGGGCCTGGGTCCGCTGGAAGAAATCCGGCGTAAAACCGTTCATGCTTTCGGTCAACGTCTCCCCGCTCCAGTTCGCTCGGGAAGATTTCGTCGAGTCGCTTCAGGCCATCTTGGATGAGACCGGCATGGACCCGATGTTCCTCGAGCTCGAGGTGACGGAGTCGTCGATGCTCTCATACGAAGAATCGACACGGGAGAAACTTACCCAGCTCCATCAGTTCGGGATTTTAATCTCACTCGACGATTTCGGGACCGGCTACTCATCGTTCCGTCAATTGCGTGAACTTCCGGTCCAAGTGTTAAAAATCGATCGCTCGTTCATCGTCAACTTGTTCACGGATCGCAACCAAGAAGCCATCGTCCGCTCGATGATTCAACTCGGTCATAATCTAGGCATGAAAGTGCTCATGGAAGGTGTCGAGACGTCGGATCAGCTCGAATGGTTACTGAACGAACAGTGTGATTACGTCCAAGGCTATTACTTCAGTCGTCCACTTCTGGAAAAGGACGTCGTGAAACATGTCAAATCGGTCACAACGTACATCGAGTTCGGAAAAACACGCGCTTAATCAGACTGTAGCCCCTGCGCTACAGTCTTTTTTGTATGCAAAAATTCTCCCATGCCACTTAGGCACAGGAGAATTGGTTTACGAGACTTGCGCTTTCTCTTGCTCGCGAATCAACTGGTATTGTTCGAGGATCAGCTTCGTCAGTGTATCCCCCTCATGCAACTGAAGGTATTTCTCCACTGTCGAGACGATGCCATCCTCTTCAATCGAGAGGTAGAGTTCAGAAGATTCTGAATCATCAGGGTTGTAATAGGTCAAGGCAGCGGCAATTCCATAGGCCAGTTCATTCGGTTCGATGCCGTTATCGATAAGTTCACGGGCCGGTTTGACGAGCCGGTCACTCGGTCCGAGCTTGCGGATCGGGGAACGGGCGACGCGCGACACTTCATCTTTCAACTTCGGATTCTCGAACCGTTTGATGATCTTTTGAATGTATCGGCTATGTTCTTTCGCTTCAAATCCATATTTTTCGAGCAAGAGCCAACCGGTCTCATACAATGCCCCTTGGACGACTTGGCGGACGCGGCGGTCTTTAAGCGCCTCGTCAATCGTTTCTTTCCCGAACAAGGAACCGATGTACGACGCGATGGCGTGACCCGTGTTGACCGTGAACAGCTTCCGCTCGATGTATGGACCAATCTCGTCGACCCACGTCACACCTTGAAGCGGGGGCCGCTCGGCCAATCCTGTCGTCTCGATGACCCACTCGTAAAACGTCTCGACCTCGACGAACAGTGGATCTGCGTGTTGCTGGAGCGGGACAATCCGGTCGACGGCCGCGTTCGGGAACGAGACGTTCGCCGTCCCGACACCGCCCGATGTCTCGATTGCTTGATGGAGTGATGCGCTACCGCCAATCATATTCTCGCAAGCGATCACATACACCGGGGCATACGTCTCACGGTCACGGAGTCCTTCGCTGATGAGTGGTGCGACTTTCGGGAGAAGCGTCGGTCCGACCGCCGTCGTGACGAGATCGGCCTCCGCGATGAGCGCGATGACGCGCTCCGGGTCAGTCAAACTATTGACGCCGCGAACCCGGTCGACGACGACGTTGTCGACGCCTTCTTCGGCAAATCCGACTTCATAGAACCGCTTGTCTTCTAATGCTTGGATGACCGTATCGTTAATATCGACGAACGTGACTTCGTAGCCGCTCTGATTGAGCAACAACCCGATAAAGCCCCGTCCGATATTCCCTGCCCCAAAATGTACAGCTTTCATTACGCCACCTCTTCCATGAATAGCGACAAAATCTCTTCTTTCGTCTTCGCCTGCACGAGGCGCTCGACGTTATCTTCATCTGAGCAGATGATCGCGATTTGGGACAGGAGTTCCAAATGTTCGTCATCCACCCCGGCAATCCCGATGACCAATTTCGCCGTCTGGCCACCAAAGTCGACGCCTTCCGGCACTTGGAGGATAGAAATCCCCGTCTTTTGAACGGCGGATTTCGCTTCCTCAGTCCCGTGCGGAATCGCGACGTGGTTCCCGATATACACGCTCGAGAGCGCTTGTCGTTCGTGCATCGCTTGAACGTAAGCCGGCGACACGCAGCCGGCTGCTTCTAACACGTGACCGGCCGCGTCAATCGCTTCGGCCGACGTGTTGAACGATTGGTTGAGTCGAATCATCTCTGTCTGAATGAATGGCATTTTAGTTCCTCCTATACCTTAACCCTTGTCTCTGTCTGCTTCTGTTATGAGATTTTGCTACGTTCGGCTTTAATTTCTTCAATCAATTGATCGTAATAGTCCGCGTTCAAGAAGTTCGTGACCGAACGATGAATCGCATCCGGCACTTGTGCCTCGGCCCGGTCCGTCAAATCCTCATGGGTGATGACGAATTGGGCATCTTTCGGCAATTGGCTGATCGATGTGTTCGTGACTTTGATTGGCAAGTTCGCCTTGTTCACTTTATTGCGAAGCACTGACGCGCCCATCGCACTCGAACCCATCCCGGCGTCACAAGCGAAGATGATGTGATCGACTTTGTCGAGACGGTCGTGGACGAGAGCCGACGCATACGACTGCTTGCCTTTCATCGCGCTGACGTTTTGCGTCGCTTCTTCGAGTGACACTTCTTCAGCTGCGCTTGATTTCAAGATGACGCTCGCCACAGCGAACGTGACCGCTGCGGACAAGAGAATCCCCGCAATCAATCCAACGTAAGAACCGCGTGACGCCATCGCGAGAATCGCGAAGATACTACCTGGTGACGCTGGTGCGACGAGACCGACATCGAACAAGACGAATGTGAAGACCCCGGTTGCGCCCCCTGCAATCATTGCAAGAATCAAGATCGGTTTCATCAAAACGTATGGGAAGTAAATCTCGTGAATCCCACCGAGGAAGTGAATGATGGCTGCCCCTGGTGCTGTACGTTTGGCCGCACCTTTGGCAAATACCATATACGCGAGCAGTAAACCAAGACCTGGTCCTGGGTTTGCTTCAAGTAAGAACAAGACCGATTTCCCGGCGTCCGCCACTTGATCGACACCAAGCGGGCTCAAAATCCCATGGTTAATGGCGTTGTTCAAGAACAAGATTTTCGCTGGCTCGATGAATAGACTTGCGATCGGCAACAATTTCGCGCCGACAATCCAGTCGACACCGGCTGCCATGACTTTATCGAGGCCGCTCATGATTGGACCGAACACCTCGAAGCCACCAATCATGAGAAGACCACCGATGATTCCGACCGAGAAGTTGTTGACGAGCATTTCAAATCCAGCTTTGACTTTGCCTTCGATGAGACGATCAAACTGTTTAATGACATATCCGCCGAGTGGACCCATGATCATCGCACCGAGGAACATCGGAATGTCCGTCCCGACGATGACCCCCATCGTGGCGAGCACCCCGACGACTCCGCCTCGTACGTCGTGAATCAACTTACCGCCGGTGAACCCGATTAAGAGCGGTAACAGATACGTGATCGTCGGACCGACGAGTTCGGCTAATTTTTCATTCGGCCACCAACCTGTTGGAATGAAGAGAGCTGTGATAATCCCCCAGGCAATGAAGGCACCGATGTTCGGCATGACCATCCCGCTCAGGAAACTCCCGAACCGTTGTACTTTGACCCGGACACCGCCCGGGCTTGCTTGCGCATTCGCCATGTATAAAACCTCCAGTCGTTAATTGTGAAAGGTAGATTGTTGTCGTGTAGCTAACCGGTTTGTGCTCTACACCTGTATTGTAGTCTCAGCGTAAGCGCTTTCTCAATTCAATCCAGTTCATACTTTGGCAACATTTCGTGCCAAATAAAAAAATGACCACGGCGGGTCATTTTTCGTGCAACGTCTCTTGAATCAGTTTCTTCATACATTCATGGAGCAACAGACGCAGTTGTTGCGTTGAACCGGTACTATATACCTTCATATGTTGTTCGCTCTCAATCAACGATCCGCTGACGGCACTGAGGAACTGGAGCTCGACATCTTCCGCCTCTTCCGGTGCGAGCAGGACGAGCAGACGTGACACCGGCTCAGTCGATTGATCCATCATCAGAAGTGGAATCGACTGTTTCAAATCGAACGCGAACACACTCGCCCGCTCGATTGACGCATGACGTCCGTGGAATAACGCCAGCTTCGTGCCCGGAATCCCGAGACCGGCCACTTCATGACGCCGGAGCAATCGGGCCGATAACTGGATGCCGCTCTGGACGAGACCCCGTTCTTCGAGGTGTGTCCCGATATCGAGCAAGATATCTTCCAATCGGTCGCTATTATCGAGCGTGACGAGGTCGAACTGCCGGTCCATCCGTTCAAACGTCTCGACGAGGGCACCGAGCTCGTTGAAGTCGAGCATCGTCGAATGACTCTTCCCTTTCGTCTGGAACGACTGGGGGAGCGACAACAGCAAATGACGGACGCGTTGCACTTCCTCGTTCGTCAACAACGGATTGACGATAAGCGTCGGCACCGACAGCGGTGGCAACGGGACGGTCGATAGGATGACGTCATAGTCGTCGAGTCGATGCTGCTCGAGCCCGAACAACGAGGAGTTGACGACGTCTTGCATCTCTGGAAACTCCTGCTTCACCCGGTTGACGAGCATCTTCGAGGAACCGAGACCGGCCGAACAGACGACGAGAGCCCGATATTCCCGGCGCCGGACCGGTTTGACAAGCGCGGCGGCGAAATGCATCGCCCAAAAAACGGTCTCTTCTTCCATGAACGTGTTCGTCCCGAAGACGATATCGGCCGCCTGTTGGATGGCCGATCGTAAATGCGGATAGTCACGGTCGATGTGAGGACGGACCGTGTCCGTATCGGGAAGTGCCTGGGTGTTCATGCTCGATAGGATGTGGGCAAGGAGCCCTTTCTCGAGCGCGGCATCGTCCGTGAAGGCGAACCGGTGGATGAGCGAGACGTGATGAATCAATTTATGGACGCGAATCTGCATGACCCAGCGCTCTTCTTCATCTTCTTTCATTTGTTCTTTTAATGACCGAAGCCGATTCGCTTCCTCGGCGAACCAGACCCGCTCCGCCATCGAGAACGGTGTCCCGAGCGCCGTCTCCATATCGAGCGCGACTTTCAAATAATCGTCCGAGCGCCCTTTCGTGTAAATCTCTAGGAAAAAGCCGGCGTCCAGACGGGCTTGTTGCACGCCATAGGCGAACGTCACCCGCATGATCGTCCGGTCGTCCATCCGTTCATACGGATGTTCCTTTAGATAGTCATAACCGTCACGGAGCGCCTCGAGCATGACATCACACGGAACGGTCTTTAAAAACGCCGGGATATAGTCATCCTCCCCGCGCACGAAGCGATAGAATGCGAGCGTGTCCCAATGGGCGAGAAGCGCATTGATCATCAGCTTCCGCTTCTCGGCTTCAAGGCCGAGCACTCGGGCCCCGACCCCTTTCTTCCGCTCGACTTCAAGATGATACTCGTCGAACCAACGATCGAGTTTCTCAAGGTCTTGTGTGAGCGTGCTCGGGGAGACGTGCATCTGTTTCGCGACCGCCTGCAGTTTGAGCGTGTCTTTTTCAAACAGAAGCCGCCAGGCGAGCTCGAAGATGCGGTCCTCCGCCGTCGGAATCGCCTCGGCCGACAAAATCAAGTCTTCGCGCAGCTGTTGCTTCGCATCGGAACGACCGATGAGACTGAGACCGTGCCCGCGCTGCCAAGCGAGTTCCAATTCGAACTCGCGCAAGACGCCCTCTAGCAGTTGACGCTCCCGTTGAATCGTCCGCTCAGACAAATTGACCGCTTGCGCGATTTCTGCGAGCGGTGTCGACGTCTCCGTTGCCAATAGATGTAGTAAAATCGAGCGCTCCCGGGCGCTCCACTCATGTTTCATATCCATTCACCCATTCCTCGACGAGTTGTCGATATTCCGTGAGCGATAACATGTGTCTGACCGAGCGAACGTGCGCGGTCGGATGATCGATCGTCGCTGTCCCGGCTTGATAGATAATCCAATCGACGTCTTCTGGGACGTCCCGAGGCGTGCCGTGTTGAATCACACACGACAATTTTCCCGAACACGCCTCGGCAAACAGTTTCGCTGCCATCGCGCTCGTGACGAACCCGCATGGACAAGCAATATATACGTTCATGTCAGACCTTCTTTCATCGCTTATCTTTATCTAACCATACGATGCAACCGCTTACTCTACCTACTATTTTGCTTGTTGGCAAAGATATCGGCAAGCAGTAAAAAGCACCTCTCTGTTTTAGAGAGGTGCTTAGCAATCAATCAGCTTATTCGACCGTCACCGATTTCGCCAAGTTGCGCGGCTTATCGACGTCACAGCCACGCGCGAGCGCGGCATAATACGCCATGAGTTGAACCGGTAGCACCGTGATGAGCGGCGCGAGAATCGGTTCGACGTGCGGCAGGATGAACTCGTCATTCTCATGCTCGACGCCTTGCATCGAGATGATACATGCGTTCGCACCGCGGGCGACGACTTCTTTGACGTTGCCGCGGATGTTCAAGTTCGTCTTCGGTTGCGAGATGAGCGCGATGACCGGCGTACCATCTTCAATCAAGGCGATCGAGCCGTGTTTGAGTTCTCCGCCCGGATACCCTTCCGCTTGGATGTACGAAATCTCTTTTACCTTGAGCGCGCCTTCGAGACAGACCGACGCATCAAGTCCACGTCCGATGAAGAACGTGTTCGGTGTCGTCTTCAAGTAACGGTCCGCCAAATCTTCGAACAGCTCTTTTTGCGACATGATCGAGTCCATGATTGTCGCGACACGCGCGAGTTCTGGCATCAACTCGAACGGCAATTCTTTCCCGTTCGCGCGGGCGATGTCATAGGCGAGAATCGCGAGCACGGCGATTTGGGCCGTGTATGCTTTCGTCGATGCGACTGCGATTTCTGGACCGGCATGGAGGAGCATCGTCTCGTTCGCTTCACGTGAGAGTGTCGAACCTGGTACGTTCGTCATCGTCAGTGCCTTATAGCCGCGCTTCTTCACTTCAACGAGGACGGCTCGGCTGTCGGCCGTCTCTCCAGACTGCGACAAGAAGACGAAGAGCGGACGTGAACTTAAGAGCGGCATGTTGTAGCCGAATTCCGATGAGACGTGGACCTCGGTCGGGATGCCGGCAATCCGCTCAAGGATGTCTTTTCCGACGAGCCCGGCGTTATAGCTCGTGCCACAGGCGACGATGTAGATGCGGTCGGCTTGCGAGACGAGCGAGCGCACGCCTTCCGTGAGTTCGATGTCACCGTTCTCGTTCTGGTAGTGCTGGATGATGTTGCGGATGACGGCCGGTTGCTCGTCCATCTCCTTCAACATGTAATGCGCGTACGTGCCCTTCTCGATGTCTGACGCATCGATCTCGGCCGTGTACGGCGCACGCTTGAGCACGTCTCTGTCGAGTGTCTTAATCGTCGCCGACTCGCGTGTCAAGATGACGATCTCGCCGTCGTGGAGCTCGAGGTACTGGTCCGTCACCTGGAGCATCGCCATCGCGTCAGACGCCACGACATTGAACGTGCCGTCGCCGAGTCCGACGAGGAGTGGTGACTTGTTTTTGCCGATATAGAGGCGTTCTTTATCTTCCGAGTCGATCATCGCGATCGCGTACGAGCCGTGGAGCTCAGACAACGTCTTGCGGAACGCCGCCTCGACGTCGCCGAGTTCGACGAAGTTCTTCTCCATCAACTGGACGATGACTTCCGTGTCCGTCTCAGAGAGGAACGGCACATCAAGTGTCGCCTTGATCTGCTCGTCGTTCTCGATGACACCGTTGTGGACGAGCGTGAAGCGACCCGTCGTGCTCTGGTGCGGGTGGGCGTTCGGTACGCTCGGTACCCCGTGTGTCGCCCAACGTGTATGACCGATACCGATAGCCCCTTCCGCTTCGTCCGGTACGATGTCACGAAGTGCGGCAATCCGGCCGACTTCCTTGAACACATGGACATCCTCACCGACGAGCGCGATGCCGGCCGAGTCATAGCCTCGATATTCGAGCTTCTCGAGCCCTTTCAATAAAATCTCTTTCGTTCCAACTTGACCAATCATTCCTACAATTCCACACATACAAAAATCTCCTCTATATTCGATTTCTCGAAAAAGGAAACGGGCTTTTTAGAGTGCTGTCAATGTGCTCTCGTTTGTCCGTCCGGTCACCCGAACGTTTTAAAAGAACACTTTTAGTCGTGACAGGCGACTAGAGAGCATCCGCCGAAATTTCGATCACCCTCGTCCTCGTCAACTCCGCAGAGTTCTGGCGCTTTTGTTTCATATCCAGCCGTTTCTCCAGATACCCCTTCATGCTAGCGGTTCTAGATGTAAACGAATAGTGATTTTGTCACAACGTGCTTCAATACTTTTTTACTGTTCATGTAAAAGTCACCACTTTCACTAAAAAGCTACTTTTTTTGAACAGGCTTGTCCCGGCGAGCTCGTTCGGGCATGATGGAAGTATCTATTAGATGGAGTGGAGGAATGGCTATGAATATCGTCTTTCTCGTCATCGGCATCATCTTATCGACCGCATCGAAATGGCTACAATTTGAAGGACAGAGTGAGATTGGGGATTTACTTGTGTTCCCCGCTGCTTCGTTTTTGGCGCTCGCGCTCATGTTCAGCTTCCCGTTCTTTAAAGAGTGGTGGGACGACCCATCGCTCCGTCCGAAAGCGTATCGCTTTGTCGGGTTGGCTACTGCAGGCGTGTTGTCCTTTCAACTGTTCGCCTGGCTCGTCTTTGGACAAGGGGAATGGCTCGGGGCGCTGTTTCTCGTTCCGTTCTTGGTTTGTCTCTACTTCGTCATCCGTACGTTCAAATAAAACAGGGGAAGCGCTCAAGCGCTCCCCCGTTTTTATGTGATGTCGAAGTCGACGAAAAACCCATAGTGATCACTCGGCAACACGTCAGTGACGGACGTCTTGCCAAACATGTCCACGTTTGAGATGAGCGGGACATCTTCGACACAACGCAACAATATCCAATCATAGCGCGCTGGTTGTTTCAGCAAGGCATCCTGCTTCAAATACGGGTTATGTACATAGTCCAGTGTCGGCTCATCCCCACCACGATGACACGTAGCGACATCGATCCAACGATACTCAGTCAAGTAACGATGAATCTTCGAACGTGGGTCGTCATTGAAGTCCCCGCATAACAGTTCGTAGCGTACTCCTTCCCCGATCCATTCGCGAACCGCCTGGATTTGCGCCTCCCGGATGTCCGGCGACCGCCAATTCAGATGGACGTTCGTCAACCCGAACGCGTGCTCTTCCACTTGAAACGTCACCCGCATCGCACAGTAGTTCGCTTCTTCGACATCGTGGTGCCAAATCGCATCATGCGTATCGAGCGGAATGTTGCTTAAGATTGCGAGTCCTTCATCGGGTGAGTCCGGATAGGCGAGAAACACGCAATTTCGATAACCCGTCTCGTTGGCGATCTGCTTGGCTACACTGATGCCTCGCTCCCCGTCCATATAGGTTTTGACTTCTTGAAGCGCTAGCACATCGGCGTCAATCGCCTTCACCGTCGCACAGATCGATGCAATCCGCTCGGACCAACATGTCGGATTGTTCCAGATGTTGAACGTGGCAATCCTCATGCTCGTTCCCCTTCTCTGCTCTCACGCCGCAATAAAAACTGTTCGCTTTCTTGAAACTGTCGAATCGTCCGGTTCAACTCACCGCCCGTGTTGTCTACATAGTAGCGGTCCGGTGCACCCGAGCTTAAAAACTCGTTCCGTAATATGATGACCCGCTCCCCCATCTGTGAATCCGCCGGTCGGTGCTGATCGCGTTGGACGTGAACGTCTTGATCCGCCCATAAGATGACGTAGCGCACCTCGATGCCTTGCTCGATCCAGTGCGCCGTGTAGCGCTGCACGTCTTTCCAAAAAGCGACCCAATCCACGACGACGTCATAACCGGCCTCCACAAAGTTCTCGGTCAAGGCGACGATGTTTCTCCACACCAGGTCGTTCGCTTGCTCTGACTCCCACGGTCTTTCACGACCCGAGACCGCCATATGACTGATGTCGTCACCCGACACGTAGGCACTTTTCTTCATATCTTGAGCGAGCCGTCGCGCCGTTGTCGACTTTCCGACGCCAGCAGGTCCCGATATAATCCATACTTTTCTTGCCATCCGTACTTCCCCTTTCATATAGAAGAGGAAGCCCCTAAGCGCTCCCCCACTTTTGTTCTTCTTGCAATTCGGCTTCCGTGACATAATTGTCATCGAGTTGAACCATGTGCCGCTCGTACAGACGATGCTCGAGAATAGCAAGTACGTAAGCTCCTAGCCCAATCAAAGCGAACGTTTGAAGTGAAATCAAATCCGTGAACAATGCGTAAACCCACACTAGGAAGAATGGTAGCGTCACAAGCCCAAAGATGGAGTTGAGATGGATGAGCCGCTTTGCTGCTTCCGACTTTAAAAACTGCTTTTTGATGTTCTCACGTAGCCACATCTTGCGAAAATCGGGCAGCCCCGCCGCGACGCTGAGAAATATGACTGTCATTGGTGATAGCCAATTGTATTCTAATGAGAAAAAGAGAAGCGCGGCCAACACTGCTGACAAGAATACTTGTGTGGAATGCTTTCTCTGGTCGAACGCCGTCAATTCACGCATTTGGCTCCGTTTATCCATGACTTTGCTCCTTCTCGATGTCGCGGGCTTCGCGAATCAGTTTTAAATCTTCTCCCGTCAAATAATGACCGTCATGCTTTTGGATGATGCGGTCGAGCCATCTGCCGAAAAAGGCAGCTCCCCAAAAAAAGGCTTGCGACAACAAGAACGCCTGGAACGTCTGCGGTTGTGTCGTATCATAGAATACGACGATCCCGTAATATCCGATCGCACTAAACCCAATCAAATAAATCGTGAACCGCAGCGTGAGCAGCTTTCGTGCTGTTTCGTTTTTCACGAACCGAAGCCACATGAGGAATCGAGTCGTTTCGATGCTGAGCAACATAGCAAAAATCGCTACTAAGAACACTAGGAAAAACGAATCGGGCATGTCCCAGTACGATGCGTAAACGAGCATCCCAACGATTGCAGAGACAACGAAGACACCAAAGCCCCAACCGGTCCACTTTTCAAATCGAAGGATCGTATCAATTTGTTGTTTTGATTGTGGTGACAGTTCCATTCAACTCATCCTCTCGATGACTTCATCATATGTCGGTATATCGGGATCATATTGTTTCAATTGACGCGCAATGATGCGGGAACGATATTTTTCAGTCAAGCCCCAAACCCCAAATAGAAATCCAATTCCAAATCCAAGCGACTCCGTTGTGAGCAAGGTCGTCATGAACGTACCCATCAGTATTGCGCTAATCCACGTGTCCGCGTATTCGACTTGCAACCACCGTAAGCTTTTCGGATGCGTCGAGAAGTGCCGAAGGAGGCGGTATTGTGTATGCCCCATGAAAATCAGAAACAGCGCCACGGACCACATTAAAGGAATCAACAACATCTTTTCGAATAGAAGGGCCACAATCGTAAATAGGATATAGAGGACTAGTACTGGTACACCGATTCGTCGGATTCGCTTCACCCATCGGACTTCTTGTTGAATCTGATTCTCCATCCGCTCACCCCCTCAGCTGTTCATATGTAGGACGCCACACATCCTCTTCTTTCATCCGCTTCTCGATTCGCATCGTCAGCCATCCGGCCACGCCCACAATCAGAACTCCACCGATATATGCTGTATTCGACTCTAGCAGCTTCTCCCCATTGATGGCGATAAAAAAGGCGACCGTATTCAAGCAGTCACTTCCGATTTGTCGGCGATAGAGATGTGACAATTGCGGATTCAACGTCCGCCGCATCCGGTAACGCTTGACGTACATCACATTGATGGGGACGAGCATAAGCCCCGTATAAACGATGCCCCAATCCAAACTGTCCGTCCATATCGTGACGGGAATCACGATGACGAGAAACACGCCTAAAATCCCAAAAATCAGTTGGTGGAATGCGCGAAACCAGGCGCGCTCCGCCTCTACTCGACGATTCTTCATTTCACTTCCTCCAACTCAAGGGCGCGTAACATCGGGTCATGAGCCTGTAGCGCCCGGTTCAAACGACGCGACACGACCTCGGCAATCACTCCCCAGATAACGACGGCGAACGCCCAATAGAGGTTGTCTCGACTAAAGATCAAGAGACCGCCGACCATGATAATAAGTACGCTCGTGTTCACGATGTCGTATCCTAACTGCCAGCGGAGCATCTTTTTAGCGACAGGATTGACCAGAAACGACCGTCTCATCCGATATTTCGCCACGTCCGAGACGAGCAGGGCGATTCCGACGAGACCGAGCGGGACAGTCATCCACGTCGTCTGTCCAACGAACATCAACGCGAACGTCAGGATGACCACCACCAATAAGACGTACCCGATGCGTGTATGCCGTTGCTTCCATTCTCGTTCCCGTTCCATTCGAACTGATTGTGCCATATCCTTCTCCTCCTCAACTCTTCTCCTTTTCTATACGAAACCCTTTCAAATTTGTTTCGCCATTTTCAAGGATTCTCTTCACAATCGTTCGACGTTTTTCAACAAATGCCGAAGGATTGTCGTCCATCAATCTATAATTTCTGATATACTGATGGCGTATTCATACCTACAAATTTTGTTGCGAAAGGTGCAGAAAATCATGGGTCCAAAGTATAAGCAAGTCGCTGAACAGATTGAGACGGATATTATGAATCACGTCTATCAACATACGAACAAGCTCCTCACCGAGGAGGAATACGCCACGAAATACGGCGTCAGCCGCAACACGATCCGAAAAGCGATCGAGATTCTTGTCAATAAAGGCTACGTCTATCAAGTGCAAGGGAGCGGTGTCTTCGTCCGTGACCATTATATGAGCGATTATGTGAACCTCGAGAAGTTGCAAGGTCTCACGAGTGACTTCAGTGGACGGAAAGTCGAGACGTGCGTCCTAGATTTCGAATTGACGACAGCGAACGATGAAGTGGCCGAGCGGATGAAGTGTGATATCGGCACACCTGTCTATTACGTCAAACGCCTTCGTCTCGTCGATGACCATCCGTTCTCGGTCGAGGATTCGTATTTCCGGAAAGACCTTGTCGTCTATCTCGATCGGAACATCACCGAGAAGTCGATTTACAACTACTTCCGCAACGACCAAAAACTCGCCATTGGTTTCGCCGATCGTGTCATTTACGCCGACTTTTTGAACGCAGAAGATGCCAAACTACTCGGGTTGAACGAAAACGATCCGGCCCTCCTCGTCGACAACACCGTCTATTTGACGAACGGTCAAATCTTCGACGTATCGCGCTCGACACATCATTTCCGCCATGTGAAGATGCTCAAAGTCTCAAACATCAAGTCCTAAACGCGCTCGAGAGATTGTTCTCGTGTGCGTTTTTTTATGTTCGCATTTCGGGCAAAAGAAAGGGTTTATATGTAAGCGGTATCGTACTACTATCATCTTGTAGAATTTATACCTATGAATTTTGGTTATCCGTACAAAAAGGAGAGATAATATGGTTTCTGAAACAATTGAAATTACTCCCGAAGATATCTTCGGTTTAATCGTCCTTTCAGGCGACGCGAAAGCAAGCTACCATCATGCGATGCTGTTGATGCAAGAAGGCAAAGCAGAAGAAGCGGCTGAAGCGGTCAAAGCTGCTGACGCGACATTAAAAGAAGCACACGCCATCCAGACGAAATTCGTCACACTCGAGGCACAAGGGAAAACGGCTACGGTCGGAGTCCTCATGGTGCTCATGTCAGTCATGTGGTGGTGTGGAATTCACGGTACTGCCATCCTCAGGGGGATTATGGGACCACTCCTTACAGCAAACGCGCTTTAAAACCAAGTGCTCATCGATGCGGGTGAAACACTCGTGGCCGGTGAGAACGCGAAAATCGTTACCATCCAATTCCTCGATTTCTTCACGAAGTTCGGTGGATCAGGAATCACAATCGGTTTCATCATCGCGACACTCATCGTCGCCCGTTCGGCTCACTTGAAGCAACTCGGTAAGCTCTCGCTTGCACCAAGTCTCTTCAACATCAACGAGCCGGTCATCTTCGGGATGCCGATTGTGTTCAACCCGATCATGTTCGTACCGTTCGTCATCGTTCCTGCCATCGCATCGTTCATGGTGTACTTCTCAATCCTTTGGGGCTGAGTCGACCCGTTCAACGCGCTTCAAGTGCCATGGACGACACCACCGATTATCTCTGGTTTCTTAATCGGCGGATGGCGTGCAGCGCTCTTGGAGATCGTGACAATCGCGATGGCCGTTGCCGTCTACCTCCCGTTCGTTCGCATGCAAGACCGCGTCTCGTACGGTGAAGAATTGAAAGCACAAGAAGACGAAGACAAAGCGTCAGCCTAAGCAAATAACGACAGCCCTTCTCAGCGATGAGAAGGGCTGTTATATTTAGGAAAATGAGTATGAGAGTTGGTACATAGATGAAACGAAACTATACGGTTGCGTTCTGCTTACTGATGAGCGCCTCGTTCCTTGCCGGTATCGCCTTCGAATCTGTCATCCCGTTCGTGTTCGGAGTCGCCTTTCTGTTCGCAGCTGGCATTCAAGCCAGAAAAGAAATCATTCATTAACAAGCTGCCAGCCTATTCATAGCGCTGGCTGCTTTTTCGGTTACAACTCTCGGATCGGGTATGCGTCGGCGATTGCCTGTAAACCTTCTAAAAAGCGCGCCACATGGTCCACAGACGTCCCAAACGTGAACGCAAGCTCCTCAGACTCACCTTCAAGCGGATGCTCTAGATGGCCTCGTACGTCCACTTCGTCCCCATCCCCATCCCTTCTCGTCACCGTCAAGCTGACGAACGGTTCTGTCGGCTCAAACTCAACTTCGGATACGTCACCCGCTACGAATGACTCGAACACTCCTATGTAGTGAGCTACGAGCAGGCTGTCGAGCATGACGTCATCGAACGTGATGCGATGGTCCGGCATATGGAGCCCGACCCAATTTCGATGCCAGGCCGCGTCATGGACGTTGTCAGCGTCCGGATAGGCATACGCGTAGCTCTCAATCGTCACATCACATGACTCGTCACGCGACATCAGTTTGGCGATAGCCATCGTTATCCGTCCTTCCTTAGCGAATAACCGTCAATCTCCTGCAGACGCATCCGTTTCTGATCGACGGCCGCGTGGACGATAACGGTCACCCCTGGGTTGAGTTCCATCATTTTCTTGATTTTCGTCAAGTCGTCCCCTTTAATCTCGACGGGCAAGATGAACTCCCCTTCCTTCAAGTGAATGAACTTGATCTTACCTTTGTCGTCATAGCCTGTCACTTCGTACGTCGCGTATTCACGTTTCATCAACATCTCCCCTTCTTCCGAATCAATCTCCACACCGAGATCACAAATTTCCCGTTCCCGTTCAATCCGTTTGTCCCGTTCCATCAGTCCTCTCACGCCTAAAAAAGAAGAGAACAACACAATAAAGATCATGAGGACATTCGAATAGACAAACCCATAGAGCAAACCGTACATGAACCAGCACAGCAACGACATCATCATAAGCGTGGTCGTCTTACCCTGTTCCCTCTCTTGATCCGTTCTATGGTGTGACGCCATCATCCGTCCTCCTCTCCATATTTCATACGTTCCCCGCTTGAATCGGTTCCACACAAAAAATCCATCCCTGTAGCGGCAGGGATGGATTCATCTTACGCCTCGACGCTATCCGCGTGTTTGGCTTTATGGTCCGCAATGACGCCGGCGTACCATTCCGCGCTGTTTTTCCAGACGCTGTGGAGACCCCATGTTGGAAGGACGTAAGAGAAGACTTGTGTCTCCACTTCTTTGCCCTCTTCTTTCACTTTGATCGGCTTCGACATCCCTTCGAACCAAGATGGTGACCATTCTGGAGCGAGTGCCGTGTATTGTTTCTCACGAAGCTCCTTCGCGTAGTCCATGTAGTTGATCTTGTCTTCTGTCAAGACGAGTTCGTTCTTGTCGTTTACCCATGCTTCTGGGTTCGCGCCTTGTGAGAACCAACGAATCGCGCCTTCGTCCGGGAACATTTTGTAGCCTTTTTGCTTCATCTTCTCTGCAACTTCGAAGACGCCGTCCATCGAGCTCATCATGTTGCCGATTTCAGCCGGATCGTCCGTACCGAGCACTTCTTTCGCTAAGCTACGTTTGTAGTAGACGCCACCTGGTGTCGTTTGCCACGAAAGCGCGCACGTTGCCATCTTTATCTTTCCCGAGGTCGAAGACGTAAGGGATGTAATCGTTTGAGATATCGTCGACGTTATAAGGCTCCTCTGAAAGGTTTTCCCAGTATCCTGCGTCAACCCATTGCTTGAGGAACGCGATTTCTCCTGTGAAGACATCCGGTGCCCCAACGCCGCTTTCAAGTGCCGGCTTAAGTTTTGTCGGATAGTCCGCGATTGGAACGATTGTCAATTCAACCTTAACGCCGTTCTGCTATTCGTATGTTTTGATTGGCTCTTTAAGCTCGTCCGTGAACGACCAAACTTTAAGTACGTCGTCTTTGCTTGATGATTCTGAAGATCCTTCGTCGTTTGAGCATGCGCCCAAGACGCCGACTGATAGTGCTCCGATAGAGAGTAAGCTAACGAATTTTTTACGCATGTGTGAAAAATCCTTTATAAGTGTTTTGTAGAAAGCGTTTGCAAGAAGAGGTAAATATTTGTCGAAAGCACTTTCGAAATTGTTCAAATAAAATATCGAAAGCGGTTTCGATTTAGGGTGAATGATTTTCGAAATCGCTCTCTTCTCTCCAGTCCGCTGAAGCTAACAGAGCGACTTCGAAAGATCATCGTGACTTGTTTACTTTTTGACCGGCGCGCAGGACGCCCGTTCAATCAAGCGGACCGGGATGACGCGTCGTTCCGTGCGTCGTTCCGTGCGTCGTTCTTTGGCCGTCATCTGTTCAATCAACAGTTCGGCCGCCGCTTCCCCGATTTCGTCTGTATCTTGACGAATCGTTGTCAGCTTCGGTGTGATGTACTTGATCATCTCGATATCATCATACCCGATGACCGAGATGTCCTCTGGAACCCGGAGACCATGTTCATGGACGGCTTCGATGGCCCCTATGGCCATTTGATCGCCTGCGACGAAGACAGCCGTAGGTGGAGATGAAAGCTGTAGCAGTTGCTCCATCGCTTGTTTACCTTCTTCGACCGAGAAGAACCCCGCGTTCACCAAATATCCTGGTTGAATCGGTAAATCGAGCGCGTGCATAGCGAGCTCATACCCTTTCACCCGGGCCGCCCCAGCGTCAATCGACGAATCTCCGGCGATGTGAGCGATGGCGCGATGGCCTAACTCATACAAGTAGTTCACAGCCATGCGAGCACCTTCCGTGTTGTCCGAGTAGACGACGCTACAGTTGGCGCTGTCCATGTCGACGACGACGAACGGGATGTCGCTTTGCATGAGCTCTTGGACTTGCTCATCCATCCGGTCCGAGCAAATGACGACGATGCCGTCGACCGCTCGATGTTTAAAGTGCTCGAGATAACTCATGTCACGATTGCGGAGGTTCCGTGAGGCGAAGATTAAATCATAGCCATGTTCCTCGGTGGCGTGACGGAAACTTTCGATGATGCCGTTGAAGAATGGATGCTTCATTCCGACTTCGTTCGCTTCTGAGAACATGACCCCGATCGCCCACGATCTTTTCGTCGATAACGACTGCGCGTGTGCGTTCGGCAAGTAGTCCATCTCAGCGGCAGCTTGTAATATTTTGGCTCTCGTCTTTTCACTGACGTCCTTATAGTTGTTCAACGCTTTGGACACGGTTGTGATCGAAAAGCCCGTCTTTTTCGCTAAATCATAAATCGTACCCATGTCAGTCTCCTCTTCCCGAAAGCGCTTTCGGTAACTTGATTGTAGCGCATGAATTTGTAGGAATCAATTCTTTTTCGTGGAATATTTTGAGATTTCTATTCGTAAAGTGTTTCTTCTATATTACTGCATCCAAACACTTTTTGTCGTCAGTGTGTCCGTGTATACAACCAAACGAGATTCGTAAATTTCTGGACTTCTGTCTCCCCCGTCACCCCTTTGAACAACCGTTGGAACGGTTTGAGCAATTGTTCGATAACGATTTTACGGAGACGGTCTTGATGCAGCTCATACGTGATCGCCTCAAACAAATCCGCTTGTTCTTCGGTCATCTTGACGTGTGCATGAATCCGTTCCGCCATCTCAATCAACTCGTCTTTCGTGACGAGGTTTTTATCCGTCGTGCCACGCATCTGGTCGACCGTGACCGGATTTAAAATATGCTCGTTCGTCTCGACCATGCGAGCTGCCATCTGCTCGACGTAGGCGTACAAGTTCCGAATCAGTTTTTGAATCGAATAGGCCGTGTTCGTGATGCGGAGCGTGAACAGGATGTGTTGCAACATCCCGTTGAAGAGCACGGTCAACTCGACCGAATACGGACGAATCTCCTCCCCGATAATCTCAGTCAAACGCATGGCGAGCCACTCAATCTCATAGACACGGTGCTGCAAGACGAGCTTCTTCAGTTCGGGCTCGTTCGCCGACATGATCGACTCGAACAAAGCGTGGAGATTCCGCTCTTCATTCAATTGAATGAGAATCGAAATTTGCTCGATAAAGACGTCTTTGTCCCGCTTGTCCCGTCCCATCTGCATCTCGATGCGGCGTTGCCCGGCATCATAGCGCAAGTTTTCGAGGATGTTGGCGACACAGTCCGTCTTCGAGGCAAAGTAATTGTAGAACGTGCCTTTCGAGATGTTCGCCCGCTCAATGATTTCTTGGACCGACGTCTGTTGCACCCCGTTCTCAATGAAGAGGTTCATGGCGACATCGGCGACTTTTCGTTTCTTATCTTTCATATCATTTCCTGCTCCGTTCTGTTTCATTTATAGATTCAGTATATCATTTTGAACTGATAGTACAAAATGGTTGATTTATTTATACGACGGGTATAAAATCATCACATCGACACTTACTAGTATATAACTATTCAGAACATAAAGGAGCAACTCGTATGAAACCAGAATTCCAAAAGAAACCGCCATATCTCATGCTCGCGGTCCTCTTTGCGGGGGCGTTCATCGCCTTCTTGAACAACTCATTATTGAACGTCGCGCTCCCATCAATCATGGTCGATTTGGAGATTGCCGACTACTCGACCGTCCAATGGCTCGCGACGGGCTTCATGCTCGTGACAGGTGTCCTCGTCCCTGCATCCGCCTACTTAATCACTCGGTTCTCAAACCGAAGCCTCTTCATCACCTCGATGGCGATTTTCGCTGTGGGGACGGCCATTGCCGCTTTCTCACCAAACTTCGGGATGTTACTCACGGGTCGGATGATTCAAGCGGTCGGTGCCTCGACGATGGGTCCACTCTTGATGAACGTCATGCTCGTCAGTTTTCCACGTGAAAAGCGTGGAACGGCGATGGGCATCTTCGGGCTCGTCATGATCTCAGCACCAGCCATCGGGCCGACGCTCTCTGGTTATATCGTCGAGTATTATGACTGGCGCGTCTTGTTCGAGATGATTCTCCCGCTCGCCATCATCGGGCTCGGTCTTGCCATCTGGAAAGCCGAGAACGTCATGGTCCAAAACAAGGACCAATCACTCGACTATCTATCACTCGTCTTGTCGACAATCGGTTTTGGTGGCGTCTTGTACGGTGTCAGCTCAGCGAGTTCAGACGGTTGGGACAACCCGATCGTCTTGGCAACGATGATCGTCGGATTCGTCGCATTGATCGCCTTCGTCATCCGTCAGCTCAACATGGAGAAGCCGCTGCTCGACCTTCGGGCATACAAATACCCGATGTTCGCGCTCGCCTCAATCATCGCGATGGTCAACGCCGTCGCCATGTTCTCGGGGATGATTTTGACACCTGCCTACGTCCAGAGCGTTCGCGGCATCTCGCCGCTCGACTCAGGGCTCATGCTGTTACCGGGTGCCATCATCATGGGAATCATGTCCCCAATCACTGGGAAACTGTTCGATAAATTCGGACCGAAGTTGCTCTCAATCACGGGTCTTACGATCACAGCCATCTCGACGTACATGCTCGCCAACGTCCAACTCGACTCGACGTATACGTATATCGTCTTGACGTACACGCTCCGCATGTTCGGGATGTCGATGGTGATGATGCCGATCATGACGAACGGTCTCAACCAGTTACCGACGAGCCTCAACCCGCACGGAACGGCCATCAATAACACGGCCCAACAAGTGTCGGGTGCAATCGGGACAGCCGTACTTGTCACAATCATGAACTCGGTGACACGGACGGAAGCCGAATCGCTCATGACCGGCGTCGACCCAGCTACACTCACCGAGAGTGCGATGGGCGCGTTGACGCAGCAAGCGCTCCTGTCTGGAATTCAGTATTCGTTCTACGTCGCGCTCGGGATGAACATTTTGGCGCTCGTCCTCGCCTTCTTCGTGAAGCGCGTCGATGTGAAGAACCAAACGTTTGCCGAGGATGCTTCGAACGAAGAACTCAAAAAAGCGAACTAACACACAAGCCGTCCTGTACATACAGGGCGGCTTGTTTTTTCGTTTATCCTTTTGTAAAACTCAAATCGTGCCGACTCGGATGTTCCGGGTCGAGCTGGCGAATCTTGCGTTCGTAATACAGCGTCGTCGCCGCCTGACCTGCAATCGCACCGAAGAAAATCATCATCCATAAGAATAAATTTGACTGGAAACCATTCTTGAACAACAGGCAGAACCCGATCGCCCCGAACAACGAGAGCGCGTTGCGGCCAAGATACGTGCGACGAATGAACTTCTGGACGGACGGTTCGGCTGTCAACCGTTGCATGAATCGACTCTCACGCCACTCCAGATAAATCAGCACAACGAGCGCCGCTAAGAAAGCAACTGCATAACCCGTTTTAAATTCGTTCATGACCAATAACGCAAATGAGAGTCCGACCGCGATGACAACTGATACATGCAATGGCATCCATCTTTTTTGATACGATTGAATCGAACGCATGCGTGCTTGTTTCTCCATTCGTAATCACCTCACTTCTATCTTACGTAGGGAAACGAGTTTTTGTTCCCTTAAAAGTTGGAAGTTTGTATCCGATTTTTATGGCACAGTTTACTGTTCAATCCGTTGTTTTTTCATTTCACTCTCTTTACAGTCACATACTCTTGCAACAGGAAATTGATTCTATCCTCTTGATAAGATTGCACTTCTTGAGACGCTCCCACATACTCCTCGTGTTGCGGATGAGACAGATTATTTAAGATGTCTTGAATCATCTGATTTCCAGCCATCCCGCCCACGTCTTCAAATGGCGTCTCCCCTTCCCACTCTGTCACCATCGGATAAGGATACGGATAATCGTCAATGACTTTCTCAAGCGTTAGTTCGTGTCGCCAGTCATCTCCGTAGTCATACGTATAGTATAGTGTCGGATTCGATTCGATGACGGCCGGCAACTTCACGTTCTTCATCTGACGAATGGATAATTGCCGATACATCTCATAAATCTGTTGTTAAAATGCTTCTAGTTGCGGCTTTGATTTAAAGTAAGCTAACCGAGCCTTATACTCTTCGACCTCGTCTGAGGATAAGACGAACCGGAACGTCGGCTTTCGTAAATCATTTTCAAACTTTGCCAAGTGGGAGTCGTCCCACAACATGACAATTTGAATCGCGTCATGGAGACGTTTGAAGTTCGTCTCGGCCGGGATGATAAAGCGCCGCCAGACCGGTGTCGGGCTGTCGAGCAGTTGAATGTGGAACTGATACGCGTTGAACATAGATTCGATTCCTCCTAGTTTTGTTTCGGGTTCTTCTTTTTCCTGATCGAGGTTCTTCCTGTTTCAAAAATACCCGACTGAATGGAAACTCGTTACTTAAAAAAACGCCTTGCGAAAGAAAATACATAAATTTGGATGATTCCTTCTCTTTAATCAAAATGAAATAATTTAAAAACCTAATATATGGTATTATTTGCATAGTTTATTTGTTGATTATGGGAGGAACAAAGATGAGACACATGTTCGTTTATTCGTTAGGAATTGCTATAATCCTATTTTCGTTGATTCTATCCATGCCATCGGTTTCAGCTGCGTCAAAAAAAGAAAATCGTGCTATTATGGGAACATCAGCATTAACACCTCAACAGATGGCGGACTTTGTCAAAAAGAAAAATCCGAGAAACGTCCGGCTTCAAACTGTGACCGTCGAAGAGCTCGCCAAGCTGTTCGTCGTCATCGGCGCAAAAGAAGGTGTCCGTGGCGATGTCGCGTTCGCGCAAGCGTTGAAGGAGACCGGCTATTTCAGTTACAAAGGAGACGTCCTCCCGAGGCAACATAATTACGCGGGCATCGGAACGGTCGGTAACGGGGTAAAAGGTCATACGTTCCGCTCGCCTTTCCAAGGCGTCACAGCCCATATTCAGCATCTGAAAGCATACGCTTCGACAGACAAACTGAACATGAAGCTCGTCGACCCTCGCTTCCGTTACGTAAAACGAGGATCCGCACCAACATGGCCCGCCCTCCAAGGCAAATGGGCGATGCAGCCGAGAGGCAACTATGGCAACGACGTCCTTTCTATCTACAAAGAGATGGAACGAACAAAACTTCGCGTCGCCAAAAAATGAACGACCTACCATGACTTACAGGGGTGAAAGATAGTGACTTGCAAACAAGTACGATTGTTTAGCGGACTCGCGCTTCTCGTATCAGGCGTCGTCTTGCTACTCAAACGCTGACCAGCATTCGGGCATCTGCCCGGATGCTTTTTTGTCACCTACAATAAAGGAGGTGCGACCGGGATTCATAAAATCAACTTGAGTGTCATCGAGACAAACGAAAAAGCCGTCGCACTCTATGAGCGTTACGGCTTCGAACAGGAAGGCAGATTGCGACACGACAAGCGACTGCGTGACGGTCACTACTACGATACGATTTGGATGGGTCGTCTGAACGGAATTTGAGCCTCGCGCTCGAATCCCGTTTTAATGTCCCCGATACTTCCCAAGCGCGCGCAGATTGAGCACGTAGAGCACCCCGGCGTAGACAACGAGGCCGAGTACGTATCCCCAAATCCCAGCAAACCCGCTCCCATACACCATCACTTCTTTAATCGCCGTCGCCCCATAGAAAATCGGCATGACGTAACTCAAGTTGCCGAGCCCGTATGGAATCAAGTCGAGCGGAATCAATCCCGAGAAGAACACTTGCGGAATAATCGTGAACGGGATCATTTGGACGACTTGGAGCTCTGAACGGGCGAACACCGAGATCGTCGCCCCGAACAAGACGGCCGTCCCGGCCATGAGCAGCATGACCAACATGACCCAGCCGATATTCCCGAGCGACGTCAATCCGAGCACATAAATCGTATACAGCACGATCAAAACGGATTGGACGATCGCGAACACGCCATACCCGAGCGTATACCCTAAGATGACCTGTCCCCGTTTGATCGGGGTCATGAGGAGCCGTTCGAGCGTCCCCCCACTCCGCTCTTTGACGAGCGCCATCGCCGACAGGATAAAGACGAAAAAGAACGAGAATAACGACAAGAACACATAGCCGAATGAGTCGAACGTCGACTGCCCTTCTTCCCCGTACACATAATTCATCTCGATATCCGCCGCCGGATTCAACGTCGACAGCGCCGCTTGAATCTCTCGTACCGCTTTCGAGGATTTTGTCGACGGTTCTCGGAGCGTGATGACGGTACCTGCTTGCGTTGCTTCAAAGACGGCATCGACGTCGGCATTCTCCTCTAAATAGCCAAACGGATTGGTGATCGTGTCCAGACGCACTTCGAGCGTCTCGGCTTCGAACGCATCGACGAGCTGGGCAGGCACGTTCTCCTCGACCACGACGACCGGCACGTAATCCGAGTCGCCGAGCAGGAAGTAGACGAGCGTTAAAATGAGGAGTGGGGCAATCAAAATCAAGGCGACGCTCCGCTTATCGTTGAGCGTCTGGAAAATGACGCGTTTCGCCAAGTTACGCATGAGTGCCTCCCTCTCGCCCGGCGATGAGGAACAGTTCCTCGACGCGGCCGTTCTCTGTCTGTTCCAACAGACGCGGCACCGTGTCGTAAGCAATCAAGCGGCCGTTATAGATGAGCGCGGCCCGGTCACACTCGAGCACTTCGTCCATGACGTGCGTCGAGACGATGATGGTCGTCCCATTCGCCCGAATCGCCTGGAACTGATCCCAAATCTGACGGCGCAGAATCGGATCGATGCCAACGGTCGGCTCATCTAAAAATAAGACGTCCGGTTGATGCAGGATGGCGATGGCGAGCGACAACCGTTTCTTCATCCCGCCCGAGAAGTGGCGGACGAGTTTTTTCCGGTCGGCTGTCAAATCGACGAGGGTGAGCACGTCCGTGATCCGTTGTTGCAGCTTTGCCTTACCAAGCTGATAGATTGAACCGAAAAATGCGAGGTTCGCCTCGGCCGATAAGTCGTCATACAGCCCGTCATTCTGAGGCATGAACCCTATATTATGAAGCATGTTCATGCTTGGCATGTCCGTCTCACCAATCCGGATTGAGCCCGCGTCCGCTTTCAACGAACCAATCATGAGACGGATGAGCGTCGTCTTCCCAGAACCTGACGGGCCGAGCAGACAACAAATGTCTCCCGAGTTGATCGTGAAGCCGACCTGCTCAATCGCCATTTGGTCGCCGAACGCTTTAGTCACGCCTTGTAGTTGAATATCCATCGCTGACTCCTTCTTCTTGTGCCGTTGTGATGTTCCGTATAGTTATAGTATAAGCCCTCGCGGATATGCTCAACAATCGACATTTCGCCGATTGGGAACAGGGAAAATCCAACCGCTACACGAAGAGTTTGATTATTGACCCGTGTGAATCGAGGACACAAATCACGTCATCGTGCTCCGTTGTGCTCGGACATGGATAATCACCCAAGCATTCGGGTATGTATACGAAGATAAAACGCTAGCCTAGAACGTTCATCGAGTTCGTTCCAACCGAATCCGTTTAGTAAATGGAATGCACATAAAAAATACATATCAAGAAAGAGGCGGGACAAGCATGCAAGATGTGAACAAGTCTGTGATTGTGATTGGTGGAGGGCTCGGGGGAATTTCGGCGGCCATTTCACTCGCACAAAAAGGATACGACGTCTCCTTATACGAAAAGAACGACCATATCGGCGGGAAAGTGAACCGGCTCGAACAAGACGGCTTCGGTTTCGACCTCGGGCCGTCGATTTTGACGATGCCACAGATTTTTGAGAAGCTGTTCGCAGGTAGCGGCAAGCGGATGGAAGACTACGTGCCGATTAAACGGCTCGACCTCGAGTGGCGCTCGTTCTTCCCGGACGGCACGGTGCTCGACTTATATCATGACTTGGACGTGATGGAGCGCGCCAATCCGACATTGTCTCGGAAAGACATGTACGAGTATCGCGAGCTGTTGAAATATGCGGAGCGGATTTACAACACGACAGAAAAGGCGTATTTGAAAGAAGGGTTCGAATCGCCGCGCGAAGCGGTCGCGAAGAACGGTCTGTTCTCGACGTTGTTCGGCTTCGATTTGACGTCGACGATGTACGACGGCATCGCCAAACGGATCAGCAACCCGCACCTACGGACGATGCTGTCGTATTACGTGAAATATGTCGGCTCGTCGCCATACAGTGCACCGGCCGTCCTCAATATGATGATTTACATGCAGCACGCCCAAGGCTGCTGGTATGTCGAAGGCGGCACGCATAAACTCGCGGAAGGATTGACGAAACTCGCGGAAGAGATTGGCGTCCAGCTCCATACCGGTCAAGGCGTCGTCCGCGCGCACACGCTGAATGGTCAACTGACGGCCATCGAACTTGAGGACGGAAGGCTCCGCTCGGCTGACTATTTCGTCTCGAATATGGAAGTCATCCCGTTCTATCAAAAGATGGTCGAAGCGGATGACCAATTCGTCGACAAGCTCGTCGAAAAATATGAGCCGGCCAGTTCTGGCTTCGTGCTCCATCTCGGCGTGAACAAAGAATATCCAGCGCTCGGCCACCACAACTTCTTCTTCTCAGAGAACTTGCATGAACAGATGGACAAGATTTTCGAGCAGCACGAGTTGCCGGACGATCCGACGATTTATTTGGTGAACGTCAACAAGACCGACCCGACACAGGCACCGCCTGGGCACGAGAATATCAAGATTTTGCCGCATATCCCGTATATCCAAGACAACCCGTTCACACCAGAACAGTACGCCGCGTTTGAAGAGCGCGTCCTCGACAAGCTCGAACGGATGGGCTTGGACGGCTTGCGGGAACATACGGTGACACGCGACGTCTGGACGCCGCACGATATCGAGCGGACGTATGGTTCGGACCGAGGCGCAATTTACGGCACTGTCGCCGATAAGAAGCGAAACGGCGGCTTCAAACACAAGAAACAGAGCGAGCTATACGACAACCTCTACTTCGTCGGCGGCACGGTCAATCCCGGCGGCGGCATGCCGATGGTGACATTGAGCGGCCAACAAGTGAGTGACAAGATTGCGAAGCGTGATGGGGTCACAACCCAATGACCGACTCGTTTTGGGAACGACACCGCTTCAAGTTTTATACAATTGGCATGGTCATCTGCGGAATTTTGGTGGGTATGTTTTCATAAGAAAAAGCATCTGACGTCGCGTCAGATGCTTCTTTTAGTTGCGTGTACTCGATTTTCCGACAAGCAGTTTCAATACAACTAAGATTCCGCCTAACACGACCGCATAGGTAACAAGCGACCACAACATGTCCAATACTCGTAAATCCATCGAACTCCTCCTTATTTGAGCTGACGTTTCGCTTCATCGCGATGCGCCGTTCGCAACTCATGATTCGTCACGTGTTCCGGGTCAATCAATTCAATCTTCCGATTCACCCACACCGACAAGAAAATGAACGGAATGAACAACGCGAGCAACATACCGGCGAACACGAGCAGCGACCCTTCAATCGTCCAGGCGATGGCGATAAACACGCCAAGCAAGAGGACGTTCGCCAGCACGATCCCAAACTCGAGACGGACATACTTCTGATAGCGCGCCTCGTCATTGAACGTGCGTAACAACTTCATCCGATGCCAGGCCCGATATAGACTCGGCAATTGCGTCGCCATGATGATGACGGCAAACGTCGTCACATTGATTTCTCGGGTGAAGATGAAGGCAAATGCAACCCCTAATATCGCAAGTGTGAGCAGGAGTGCCGTCCGATTCACCTTCCGCTCGTTCTCGACCATTAGTTTCAGTCGTTCGTTCTTGTTAATCATATGTATGTCTCCCATCATGATGTCTTTCGTTTTTCACGTTCGATTTGCGCTTCGCCGAGTTCAGTCGCTGTCACATGTTCCGAATCCATCTCTTTCAGCTCGCGATCGATTCGAAAACGAAGTGCCAAAAACGTGATGAGGCCGACGATGATGACGATGGAGAAAGTGAGGAGCGTGATCCAGCCTAACATCGTACTCGCGACCACTAGCAGAAGAAACACGAGGTTCCCGACGGCCAATCCGAATTCAGATCGGACTTTCTGTTAGTAGCGCGGATCCTCGTTGAACGTAAGCAACAGCTTCATCCGATGCCAGCCTTTATATAGCACAGGGATCTGTCCGGCCAAAATGATGGGCAACAGCAAGAGGACGTCCGTCACCCAAAAATACACGATGAATAGCGCCAGGAAGCCGAGCATCGGATACCACGTCTGTTTTTGTCGCTTCTGCTCGTTCTCAAGCATCTGTTCGAGTCTTACGTTATGGTCAACCATCCAATCCTCCTCATCAAATCTCATTACCTTCTTTTACGAAGGAATCGAAGAAAGGTTTCATTCGAACGGAATGTCATGCTCTACGATATATTTTGTCTCCTCGTAACTTTGTTTACTGAACGAGTCGTCGTTCTGCCGCAGCGCCTCAAAGAAGGCTTCGATTGATGCGTCATCTTGAAGCTTTCTCATAAGTATCAAATGTTGCATCGTACAGATTGCCGTGACTTGAAGCGTCTCATCTTTCATCCACGTTAGCAATTCCTTGACGAGCTCGTCTGTACCAAGCATGTCTACTCCATTCAACCACGTGTTTGCACCCTGCGCCTTTTCAAGCTTATCTGTGCTATACAGTTGCCGTCGAGCGTAATCAATCAACATTTCACCCTCAGCGAGTCCGATGAACGGCTCATACTCGACCGTCGTGAGCGCTTCGGTGAACTGCTGGAACGAGTCGAACAAGATATCAATCTGTTCGGTGTCCGTATCGATGAAAGCGATGTTCGGATGAGGCCCATCTCGGTAATCAAACGCGAGGAAAAAGTGCCCGTCCCCGGCGAACGCAATCAATCGCTCATCCTCGACGCCCCATTCCTTCAATAACGCCTTCGATTCGATCAGCCCTTTATGTAGTCCGACCCCGGCAATCGAGTCGACGAGGGCGATATCTTCAAGCCCGTTCCATATAACCGGCAAATCGCGCTGTTCGACATATCCCCCGTTTTGGACACAAATCATCTCAAGGTAATCCATCGGTAGTTTCACTCCGAGTCGTGTCTCCACTTCGTTCAATACATCTTCCGTTAATGTGGGTAACCGGTTCGGGTCGTCTGGTGTATCGTTCCAAATAATCATTGTTCCCCTGCTTTCTTCACTAGCCTTATTTCTGATCCCAACTACGCTTCAACCGCTCCCGTTTTGTGAATCCAAGCAAACTGTCCGTGACATGCTCGTGATCAATCCGAAGCAAGCGAGAATCGAGCCATGTTTCGATCACTAACATCCCTGCAATCAACGTTGCTGACAGTCCGCTGAACATCGACAACGCGAAGAATCCGGATACGTATCCAAACATCAGACCGAGCATGCCCCACAACATTGCAATCGCGATGACGCCTTTCGCCCGAATTAACCGTTGATAAGAGCGATTGTCATTGAATGTCAAAAGTGTGCGCGTCTTCTGCCACGTGATAAAGCTGAATGGAACAGCGGTCATCGTAAAAAAGAAGAACAAGGCAAGCAGGGGCAACGATGCGTTGGCGTAAATCCACCACCCTAGTCCTAGTCCGGCCGCAGCCGCCCATAACAATCTAAAGACACCTTTTTTCGGACGCTTCTGTAACTGTTCGATTCGTTCTTCCCGTGTCACCATCATTTGTTCCTCCTTGAAACCAATTCGGACCGTTTACCGTACATAGGAGTAGCATACCAATAATTAGGAGGTATTTCGATGGATATTCTGATTTTAGTCGTCCTGCTCGGTATCGTCGGCTTTATTGTGACTCGCTCTTATACCATTTATCCGTCCTCGTTCGGAGACCGCTCCCCCGCCCAACCACGTGCCTCGTTCACGACAAAATGCCCGCATTGTCAAGCCGTCGTTAAGCGGCAGGAACACGGGCAGACTTGTTCAACTTGTCGGAAATCGTTTTAACCAACTTGTTTCGCTTTTAGGTGGGCCGTCTCTCTCTTCCCACTCAATTGAAATAACAATACGCCGCCGACAATCAATACGATCCCAAGCGCTGTCTTCCATGTGAATGGGATGGCTTCTAACCCGAACCAGCCGAGCGTGTCCCATAAGAGTGCGAATAGGATTTGCGATACCATGACGATGGAGATGGCGTGGCTCGGTCCGAGCTGTTGGACGCCTTGCGTCACGCTCATGACGACGCCGACGCCGATGATGCCGCTGAACCAATACCACGTCTCCATTCCCGTGACGGCGAACAGACCAAATCCTTCACTGATCAACCCAACGAATAGCGACGCCAAAAATCCGAGCGCGAGCACGAGCGTTGTTGTCGCCCACGCCCCGACCTGCTCTTTCACTTTCGCGTTGAACGTGTTCTGCACACAGACGAGCATGCCTCCCATGACCGCAAGCATCATTCCAAGTGCCATGATGTGTCCTCCTCATTCATAAATACTCTCCCCGGCAACAGCAATCAACCTGTCCCGGTCCATGATGGTGATGTGGCGACGGTCGCGCGCGATCAATCCCGCCTCGACGAACCGTTTGAGCGTCCGATTGACGTGACGATAGCTCGTCCCAATCAAATCAGCGATATCGGTCAACTCATCGACCGTCGACCCGAGCGTCGTCTCTTCCGGCGTCATCGACAACAGATAGCTCGCGAGTCGGACATCGACCGGATAGAACAAGTTGAAACTCATCGACTGCGACTTCATCTCAAACTTCTTCGTGATTCCTTCGAGCAAATAGCGAAGCCAGGTCACGTCGTCCTTGGCGTGACGGTCAAGGTCATCAAAGCGCACGACGAGCATCTCGACCGGTGTGACCGCCTCGACCGTGTTCAAGAACGGCGTGCGACGGATGTATTCAATATCGCCAATCAAGTCGAGCGGATATTTGAACGACAAAACGAGCCGCTTCCCAGCTGCCGATGTATGGGATACGCGAATCTTTCCGCTCACAAGAAAATGGAGCTGTTCCGCCTTTGCGCCTTGGGTACAGATCACCTCACCCGGTGTGTAACGGACGAGCTTAAGTTGAGGTCGGATGGCTGATGGAAGCACCTCATCAAGCCCATATCGCTTCATATAATGGTCAATCTGTTCCATCACGTGTCATCCTTTCAATACGAGAATCCCGACAATCATCATAATGACACCTAGCAGTTGCGTCCGGTTCAAGTCACGGCGCAACATCCCGAACCAACCGCGCCAGTCAATGACGAGCGCGAGGGCGAGCTGGGCAATCAAAAATAATGAGATCGTGAGCGTGACACCGAGCTCATGTACGGCCGTCATATTGCTGAACAAGATGAAGGCAGCGAACGCGCCCCCTGACAAATAGAGCGGTTCGACGCGGCGCATGCGGACGTACGTCCGGTCGCGAACGAGAAGCATGATGACGAGCGCGACGAGAAATCCTGTCAACTGCGTGAGCGTGGCGGCCTGCCACGTCCCGATACTTGAACTGATGCGAGCGTTGGCGACGCTTTGCAGCGTCAAAAAGAAGCCGCCGCTGATGGCGAACAGTACTCCGCGCATGATCTCTTCCCCCTTACGATAAACGAATCAACATGATCCCGATGACCATGACGAGTAAACTGACGAGTTGAATCCCGGTGACCGGGTTCTTCGCGGCCCCGAACCAGCCGAAGCGGTCGATGAGCAGACTTCCGCACAGCAAGCCGACAATGACGATGACGACGGCGATGCCGGTCCCGACCATTGGCACAATCAACACGTTCCCACCGATGAACAATGCCCCGATGATGCCGCCGAGCCAAATCCACCACGGCTGACCACGTAGCCCGCGCCATTCGACGCTCGGCCGCAAGACGAGCAAGATGAGCAGTAACGTGACCGTCCCGACGACGAACGAGACGAGCGCCCCTTTCAAAGCCGATTCAAGCACTGTTCCCAAATAGCCGTTAATGGCCGTCTGTGTCGCGCTCATCATCCCGGTCCCGATTCCGACGATACGCCAGACGTTCAAATTGCCGGTTCCCGTCTGCGATGAGGCGACGAGTTTACCACGGCGACGATTAATCCAGTCCGTCAGTGCGACCGTCCCGACGACGCCGAGCAACACGAGCAAGGCCCCGAACACGCGCCACGGCGTGAGGACGTTGTCGGCCGAGTTGAACCAACCGAAGTGGTCAATCAACAGTCCCATCAAAATCTGTCCAAAAATCGGCATGATGACAGTCTGAACGCTACCGAGCCTCGGGAACAAGAGGATGTTCCCCGTTAAAAAGATGACCCCCAACAAGCCGCCCGACCACATCCAAAGCGGCTCTGCTTGGAAGATGGACGATTCAATCCCGAACGATTGTCCGGTGAGTAATAACATAAGTGTTAAAAAGGTCGTCCCGATGGCGAACGACAGGAACGACGCGACGAACGGTGACCCGACGATGGTGCGCAGACGTGAGTTCACGCTCGTCTGCATCGGCAACAAAATCCCGATGACGAGTCCAATTACAATGGCTAACATAGTCTCTTCCTCGATTCTCTATATACTGTGTACGTCTCCAGCTTACTCCTCACACACTTTAGCATAAAGGACCGATGTCCTGAAATGTGAAAAAGACGAGTTCCGATAATCAGGAACTCGTCTTTTGGTGTGTATGGCGCTCAGTTTTCGCTTCGTCGAACATCCGATTCGTGACGTGCTGTTGATCAAATGTCAGAACGATTCGGTTGACCACGCGTGAAAACACCATCCCACCAATCGTCCCCGTCATCAAGATGGTCATGAGCGGCCAAATCGTGAGAAGATCGGTGTGATACGCAGCGAGCAGACAAAGGAACAGCAAAAAAATGAACCATTCGACAATGAAATCACTATAAATCCAACGCCGATAGCGAGGATCTGGATTAAACGTCAGCAATACTTTCGTCTTGCACCACGTGACACACAATTGTGGTAAGTACACGGCAAAGAGGATAAGCGGTAAGTAAATCGATGTCTGATACGAGATGAACGCGACGGCGATGAGGTTGAAGAACAGACCCCAGTAGCGCCAATGCCACGTCGCATCCTCATGCGCGAGCAATCGCTCGATTCGTTCTTGTTTCATCAACATGTTCATATCAACCCATTCGCCGTTGCCAATTCAGAGCGGACCGGTTGAGCTGCATCTGCGCTATGGACAGTTTCATTGAAGCGTTTATACAGAAGCGATAGCAGGACGGCAATCCCAATGATGAGAACCCACGTCCACCAAGGGGCCACCAGTTTATAGCATGTCACGCTACCGAGGATGAAGGCGTACCACCCGCTTAACACCCAGTAGACGCTTCGCGTCGCGACTTGCGCTTTTGGTTCCGTAGACAGGTCGGCGAGCGCCTTGCCTTCTTTTATTACATATACAATCGAACCGATTGCGAATATAGTCATCAAACCTGCCCATGCCCACCATAGTTGATCGGCGAGTAACGTGACAAACAATAGTCCAGGGACAGGAGTGAATAGCATGTCTCGTCGCCGCTTCTTTTGCTCACGGTATCGGTTCATTTCGTCAATCCGTTGTTGTTTCGTCATACGATTCCATTCCTTTTCTAATCATTGATTCCGTCAAGTCGACGCTTCAGCTTCTCACGATTGGCTTTAGCCAGCATGTTTGACGTGACGTGTTCCGGGTCGAGTTTGAGCAGTTTTCGATCCATCCACAACGGCAACAACACAGACGGTGGTGCCCCGATGACCATCGCCCACATCAACACGTCCGGATGAATCTGCCCCGTCAAAAACAGGGTGATGAGACTGAACAACGTGAGGAAGGTAGCTACCAAGATAAAGAATTGTCCTTTCACGAGACGCCGATATGTCCAGTCGTCATTGAACCGAAGATACAGGACGGTCTGTTTCCATTCGAAAAACAGTGTCGGCACAAGACTGGCCACCGCAATCATGCCAGAATACGTCGTGTGCATCATGAAATAAAGCGCGCTCACAAAGATGACGACACTGCTTCCAATCATGAAACGACGATACGTCGTGTAGATTTGTAACAATGCCTCAGTCCGGGTTTCTCGATCCATCTCATCCCTCCTCAGTCTCTAACGTTGTCGAGCCGTATCTCACGAAGCATCGGATGCTCCGGATCGATGTTCATCAACCGCTCGTCTTGCTTTCGGATCAAACGATACCCGACATAGATGACACCGACCGCTACACCTAATATCCACGCGTATGTCCACCCTAGCTTAAGCGTCAGGGCAAACGACAAAAGGAAAAGGACGAACAGCGCAAAGACGAATCCGTTCCGACGGACGATCATCGTTTTGGCTTCCTCTTGCTCGGTCAACTCGGTCTCGACTCGATTCGCCTTGAAGAAGATTCCGCCTAATAGCAACAGACAGACGAGCGCTCCGGCCACGTACCAACCGTTCCATGAATCCGACTCGATCAATCCGACGAGACAAAACACCATTGGAAACGTGAGCAGACTTTGGAAAACGGCCGTCTTCACATTCGCTTTATAAATCAGATTGATGCGTTCTTGTTTGGTCATCAAATCCCCCCTTAAAAACTTTCCTGCTTGACGTCTCGACGCGTCGGTTGCTGGGGATCAATCAGCTTTACTTTCTCGTCAAGTAACCGCTCGACAATCACTAGCGCTAACGCTGTGAAGGAGAAGATGAAGAATGGGACCCAACTGATTGTTTCGAGCTTCATGAGCAACGGGAAAAACAAACAGATAAAGACGACCATCATGTAGTCGAACACATATTGGATATGGATGACCTGCTTCGCTCGAATGTGGTCTGTGAAACTGCTCATGAATCGACTTTCTCGTCCAATCATCACGCCGTATATCAGCAACGATGCAATCATCAAACTGCCATACAAGATTGATCGTGTCTCGGTTTGTAAAAAGAAAAAGAGTAATACTCCTATTGGAATCGCAAAGCCAAGTCGTACGAGAAGCCATTTTCGGTTTGCGGTAACCATTTGCTTCGAACGCTGATGTTTATTCATCTTGTTCACCTCTTATCTCACTATACGATTTTCACAGAATAAAGTTCCGTTTTTTTACAATTGTTTTGTAACTGCCTACTCGCTTGACGGGAAAGTCACTACGCCTTATAGTTTAGTTAACTTAACTATATTAAAAGACAGAAAGACTGAGGTTTTCTTTATGAATTTGCTACAAAATCTACGCTTCGTATTCACGTGGTTATCCGGGATGACGCTCACGCTCGGCTTCTCGATTTTCTTCTTGAGCGTATCGTGGCTTACGATTGACGTGTTACAACAGCCGGCTTTGCTCGGGATTATCATGACCGCCGTCTCGTTGCCGCGTGTCGTGATGATGGTGTTCGGCGGCGTGTTCGCCGACCGATTCCAAAAGAGTCGCCTCTTGTTTTTGACGAACCTCGGGCAAGGTCTTCTCATGGTCGCAGTCGTGGCACTACATCTTGCGGACGCGTATTCGGTGTCCGCCTTGATCATGATTTCCATCGTGTTCGGACTCCTCGACGGCATGTCCTATCCGGCGTTGTCTTCCTTGATCCCTTCGCTCGTCAAACAAGAAGAGTTGCAGCGTGCCAACTCACTTTTCCAAGGAACGCTCGAGCTCATGTTCGTGTTCGGTCCGTTCCTCGCCGGGGCCTTACTGACATGGGGTGGCTTCGGGCTCAGCTTCGGGACGGCAGCCGTCTTGATTTTCATCGCGGCTATCTTGATTATGCCGCGCTTGATTCGCGACTCGATTCCCCTAGCCCGTGCCATGTCGCTCGGTCACGTCATCGTTGATTTGAATGAAGGCATCCGTTACGTCTCGAGCACACCGATTTTACGGAGCGGGACGTTATCCATCGCCATCGTCAACCTGTTCGTCATGGGACCGCTCATCATGAGCATCCCGATCCTCGTCGGTGCTCAAGACGGGACGGCGTTTGACTTAAGTTTGATTGAAGGGGGCCTCGCCGTCGGGACGTTCGTGGCGAGTTTTCTCGTCCTGTTGTTCCGCTCGGTCCATCGTGGACGCTTCGTCTTCCGCGTCCTGTTTTTGACGATTGGGGCATTCTTCCTCTATACGCAGGCCCAGTCCATCACGCTCCTCGCCTTGGCTGCGGCCGCGAGCGGATTTATGTTGATGCTCGTCTATTTGCCGACGGTCACGCTCATGCAAGAACATAGCGACCACGACAAGATTGGACGTGTCATGAGCATCATGGCGCTCGCCGCATCCGGGTTAGAGCCGATTGCGTTTGCGGTCCTGTCGATTTTGGTAGCCTTGGCCGTACCGATTCAAACGTTACTCATCTCGTTTGGTATAATCGGATTAGTATTCAGTATCGTGTTATACGTGCGGAGCCAGACGTTCCGTGACACGCGATGAAAGGAGAACGACGATTGAACGACACACGCAAACAGCAAGTCATCGAGATGTACCGTCAAATTGACGAGCTCGACTTGTTGTTCACTAAATATTTTACCGAGTTGAATGAATTCGAACTCAGTTACCAGCAAGAACAGATGTTACTCCTGTTCAAACGACAAGACACTTGGACGACGACGGAGATTGCCACAAAGATGAATATCTCGAAGAGTGCGGTCAGCCAAGTGCTCAAAGTGCTCGAGCAACGCGGCTTCGTCCAAAAAGAGAAGAATCCAGACAACTTGCGCGAGAGCTTCATCCGGCTCGGACCGATCGGTATGGAGTATTCGAAACAAATCGATGCAATCGAAGAGCGGCTCGCCGAAGAGATGTTCTCCGTGCTTGAAGATGTTGAGATGACGATGATCAATCGCTCACTCGCGCTGATGATCCAAAAGTTCAAATGAAAAATGCGCATCGTCCCTGACTCGGGAAGATACGCATTTTTTGGTTAGAGTTGCTCGACGACACGTTCCGCTGAACGGAGCACGCCTTCGAGATGACCGCCGAACAAGGGGTCCGTCTCCGTCCCAGCGAGTGAGAGCCTTCCTCCCCATACTGAATCGAGCGTGATTGGCTGATAGACGGGAAATTCAGTCAACGGTTCCCTGTCTTGAACCGTGGCCGTCTGCCGGTCACTCGACCAATCGACGTAGTAGATGTCACGCGGATGGCGCGCCTCTTCCCCATATAGACGGACGAGCTGGTCGATGACGAGACGATTCAATTCGTCCCAGTCGAGTACCGAGCGTTCAGCAGCAGACAACCGGAAAAAACCGAATAACGCGGCAAGTCCGTCCGGCTGCGAGGCATCATGAATCTCTTGCAACAGACCGGCCCAACTCATGCCTTGACCGGATAAACCGTTGTCTCGCCAAAACGGGCGGTCGTAGACGGCGAGTACTTTTGCCTGCCCGGCCATCCAGGTCGGCGTGTTTGCCAGCTTCGCCTTCGTCGTCTCAGACAGTTCCGGTTGAAACGAGATGTGTGAGACGAGTCGCGGTGGAATGGCTAGGATGACGTGACTGAACGCATGGGACCCTCCCGTTTCGAGTTCGATGGATATCCCGTCCTCAATCTGTTGAATCGAGGTGACCGCAGACTCGAGTTGAATCGTCCCGGCAGGCAATGTCGCCGCGAGCGCCGTCGACAAACTGGCCATGCCACCGACGAGTCGCATCGATGGGATTGTATGGCCTGGCGGGAGCGTATGGCGTTCGATGACACCGAACTGCCGCTCGAGCATCAAGTCTCCGGCCGTATATTGTGAGAACGCTTGAAGACCAAGTTGGTCGATCAGTTGCGTAATCGTCGTCTCCGTCTCTGGCCAATACCAGGTCGGACCGAGGTCGAAGCCATCATGACTCAACACCCGTCCGCCGATGCGGTCGCGTGACTCGAACACGGTGACGTTATAGCCTTTCTCGATGAGGAGCGACGCGGCATACAGTCCGCTCACACCGGCTCCGATAATCGCAATTGATGGATTCATGAAAAAGCTCCTTCTTCGCATGTAGTGCTCCTATTATACTGAAAAAGACGAATACACATAATTTGGGCGCACTGCTCAGGAAAGGGCGTTACGACTTGAAGCGTTTCTTCTATTACGTCTTATTTCCTTACATCTTATTAATGCGAGGATTATATCGATTTATCAAAACGGAAAGTACAATGTCTTATGCATTCATGCTGTTCTTTGTCCCCGTCCATGTCCTCATCATCGGATATGGCCTCCAAGCGTCACGATTTCTAGAAACCCTTTTCGTGCTCTATCTCTCGGCAGGATTGTTTACCCCGATGTGTTACTTCGAATCGGATGTCGTAAGAAGGCGTACAAAACTTGGATACATCCAACTCGATGAAACCAAATAGCAGGTTGAAACGTACTCTATTTGTATAGCGTACGTTTTTTTAGTGCCTCACAATGATCGAATACGTTCGCACCACTTGTTAGCATTTGAAAGACTTCGAATTTCATGAGTTACATAGGAGGAAAAGAATGGACTTCTTATTTGTTTCACTGTTCAGTTTATTAGCGATGATTGTACCACTCGCTTTGCTCATCACGGCCATCGTGATGGTCCTGAAGTTTATGAAGCGGCACGAGCAACGTGCTCATGTACGACTTGAATTAGAACGTCAAGCCGCCGCCGATCAACGACAACAGTTCGCTGTCTTGATGGAACGCCTCGACCGAATTGAAGAGAAGGTGGAGGCAATGAAGTGAGTATGACACAATTCCAGCCATGGACGAAACAACTCCTCGTCATAGCCATCATTGGCGGCTTTCTACTGCTCGCCTCCGTCATCTGTCAACGGATATTCCATACGTCTGAGATTCATCTCTTGATTGAAAAGGCGGACGAACGACAGCTCAGTTATGAGTTAATCATCCATAACTCGCTCACCAATGCTTACAGGTTCGATATCATCGATGATTAAATCGAAAGGAGTGTTTGAATGGATTGGACCACAATCATGTTGATTGCTTCATTGATATTGAACGGGTTCTTCCTCAATATCATTTCGCGACAAGCGAAGGATATGAATGCATTGAAACGAAAACAACTCCATACCGAACCAATCGTGCAAGATGACGAGTTTTATGCGTCCATCAAAGAAAAAATCGATACGATTGGCGTGATTCCAACCGTGAAATTCTTGCGTGAGACATATGGATTGTCGCTGCTTGAAGCGAAACAGTTGGTTGATCGCGTAAATGAAAAGGAGTAGCCCGCGCTACTCCTTTTTGACTGCCTTTATTTTGGAAAGAAACCGACTTTTCCCTGAGCATACACTTTATGTGTCACATGCTCCGGGTCAAGTTCGCCAAGGCTTCGATCGAGCCGAGACGACGCAATGATTCCGATTCCGGAGAGTCCCGTTGCAAGCACCAACAAACTGATTTGTTCCGGGTTGAGCAGGAGTGTCAGCATCAACACCACGTAGGCTCCAATCAGCCCAATCGCTGTCCACCCTTCAAGACGCACAAGCCGCTTGTAGGCGGCAGACGAGTTGAAGCGTAGCAATGTGTTCGTCCGGGTCATTATTTTCACGAGACCGACAGATGGGAATACGAGGAGGAACCAGATGAATTCAGCGAGACGATGTTTGTCAATGATATCAAAATCCCACTGACTCCTGTGATCAGTGCAAATAACGCGATTGCCTGACGGGGCGAGCGTTTGAAACTTCCAAATAAATGTCATCATTCCACCCCACGAGTCGCATCGAAGATGGTGACGTCATAGCCTTTCTCCATGAGGAGCGACGCAGCATACAGTCCGCTCACGCAGGCTCCGATAATCGCAATTGATGGATTCATGAAAAAGCCCCTTCTTTCTATATGGTGTTCCTATTATACTGGAGAAGACGAATATACATAATTTGGTTACGCCGCTTAGGAAAGGACTTTACGATGTGAACCGATTCTTCTATTATCTTTATTTCCCATTCATTTCGTTGATGTGTCTATTGTATCGGTTCATCAAAACAGAAGTGATGATGACAGTTGCATTGATTGTCATAGCTTTCCCATTGATGTTTTTAGTATTGGATGATTTCTTTCCACTGCCACTCTATTTGAAGACATTTGCTTCGGTTTATATCTCAACGGCCATGTACACACCGTTTCATTATTTTGATTCGGAAGTCAGACGGCGACGCACCAAACCAGGATATGTTCCGCTCAATGAACGGTAACGTCTAAGAAAGGATTTACCAACATGTCCAATACAGTTAAGACGTTACTTTATCCATTTATTCAAGGTATTCGTCTTTTTTCCCGATTACGAAAAGGAAAGGCTTTAATGTATCTCCTTGCCTATATCGTTGTGTTCACATTTGAAGTCCTTTTATTTTTTAGGATGATTTATCTACCTGAATCACTTCGATTTTTGATCATCATGTACATCATGGCAGGTATGATTTTTACAGAATTTCATTTTGAAGACTATGCAGTCAAAAATGGAACATCTTGAACAAAACGATACGTGACAAAAAGATACGTGACAAAAAGGAGTAACGACAATGGAACTCGCAATCCTCTCATTTCTAAGTTTGTTCATGTCATTCTTACCGATTTTATTAATTCTCATATTTGTCATAGCGATTATTCGATATACACAGCGGCAAGAAAAACGTGCGATTGAACGCCTTGAAGCCGAGCGCCAAGCGGCCTTACTTCAAGAAGCACAATTCAATGTGCTGATGGAACGCCTCGACCGAATCGAAGAAAAACTAGAAATACATAATTGATATCAGCTTCATTGCCGAGATAGACAAAAGGGAGTAGCACGTGCTACTCCCTTTTGACTACCTTTATTTTAAAAGAAGCCGACTTTCCCACGCTCATACACTTTGTGCGTCACGTGTTCTGGGTCAATCTTCGCAAGCTTTTGATCAATCCTAGAAGAGACGACCCATCCGATTACATAGAGACCCGCTGCGGCAACACTTAAACCGACCTGCTCGGGATTTAAGAGCGTTGTCAGCATCAACAGACAATAGAGTGCAATGAGGCCCATCGCCACCCAAAACTCAAGGCGAACTAGTCGCGTGTATTTAGGGGACGAGTTGAATCGCAGTAACGTGGTCGTACGTGCCCAAATCTTAACGAGAAAGATGGAAGGAACAAAAAGCACAAACCAAATCAGTTCAGCAAGCTGCCGTTCCTCGCTCATCAATAAAATGAATCCAATGGCTGTGACCAAGGAAAACAGAAGTGCCGCCTGTCTTGTCGAGCGCTTTCCTGAGCGATAGAGTTGTTCAAATCGTTCGCGTTGAATCATATTCGGCTTCCTTTCTGACGATTCCTTCGTTTATATTCAAATTGACTGTCATACAAAGAAAAGAGGGTGTTCATGAATTCTGCACAAACCGAAGTCTTGGTTTACTTCCGACTGTTAGCCGATGATTTCTCAATCGAAGACGTGACAAATCGGCTCGGATTAACCCCTACCGAAACATTTGAACGAGGCGATAAGAGTACCTACTCGTCTCGTCCTCGTGAATATACATCATGGTCACTCGGTACCGGCTATCAACCTTCACTCGATGTGAACGAGCAACTGCAACAGATCATTGCTCAACTTCGTGGCAAAGAAACAATTTTAGATAACATTTATAGCACGTACGATGACATGCAAGCGCGATTCATCATCGTAATCGTGATGGAAGACGGACAAACACCTTCGCTTGCGTTTGATTTGGAGACCATTCAATTCGCCCATCGGATCCGTGCCGAGTTCGATATCGACTTATATGCGAACCCGTATGAAGAGGATTCATACTTCAAAGACTGAATTTATAAAATGACCATTCATTACTTATACCCGAACCATCTCCGCATTTATTCGACCGCCTTAAACGGAACCGGTGACGACAGGTTGATAAGCGACGATGGCTGGCCGTATGCCATCGATTCATCGATGAACGTCTCGAGCGTGCGCACGTTCTCCGTCACCACTTTGACCAAGTAGCTGTACTGTCCGGCGAGACGATGGCATTCCATCACGCTCGGTTGTTGCCGGCAAAACTCGCGGAACGCTTCACACCGTGTCGTGTCGTACAAGATGAAAGCCGTCACATGCTTCCCTAACTTTTCAGGATTGACCACGGCACGATACCCGGTGATGACTTCGCGTTCTTCGAGCCGCTTCAACCGTTCATTCGCAGCAGGTGTTGATAAGCCAATTCGCTTCCCGAGCTCCGTGACAGAAATTCGCGCGTTCTCTTGCATCAAGCTGACGATATGTCGATCAATTTCATCCATTTCTGTCCCCACTTTCAAATCGTAAGTTGTGCGTCCAATCTTCCGTTCATTTTAAGGAATCACGCATACAACTCCGTTGATCTCTTATGTAATCGAACCTGTCTCCCCGCTACACTTAAGGTAACGTTAACAAGGGGGAAACAGACATGAAGCAAAACACAGTCGTACCATTATTGATTATCGACGTCCAACAAGCGTTCCACGATCCGAGTTGGGGCAACCGGAACAATCCGATGTTTGAAGCAAACACTGCACGTCTCATCTCGACTTGGGAAGAGGCCAATCAACCAATCATCTACGTCCAACACGTCTCACAAGTGTCTGAATCGTTATTTTACTTCCAGAAGGACGGTCATTTGTTCCAAGACTTCATTCGTCCATGCGAACAAGACACCATCCTCACCAAGCAGGTCAACAGCGCCTTCATCGGTACGAACCTGCAAGAGCTTCTCGAAGCGTATCAAGCGAGATCCATCATCGTCACAGGATTAATCACGAACCACTGTGTCGAGACGACCGCCCGCATGGCCGGCAATCTCGGGTTCGGACCGATTGTTGTATCCGATGCGACGGCGACGTTCGACCGTCGTTCATTGAGCGGTTCATTGATTCCAGCAGATGTCATTCATGACGTCTCCCTCGCCAACTTGAACGAAGAGTTCGCGGACATCCAAACGACGGATGAGGTCATCGCGATGATTCAGACGAAAGCAGTACAGTCCCAGTAACGGGCTGTCCTGCTTTTTTTCTTAATGTTAATACCGTACCTAGTTCCTGTAACATCATTCAGCAACTTCTTCTTTATAGCCACTAATTAAAAATGGAATCTTTAAGTTCGCAAGTTTCATCAAGAAATCAGGTTCAAACTCTAGTTTCACATCAAGATGATAGACGACACCTAAATCTATATAGATATCATCGGCTCCACAAGAGCGAAGCGTATCGATATGTTCCGTAAGGGTGTCCACCATCCAAAAGAGTCCGATATACGGATTTTCCATCTGTTGAAATTCCAGTGGTGGTTCAAATGACGCATCGCCGTACGTAGCAATCCGTTTTCCTATGCGCTCCATCTCTCCGACTTCGGTCTGGGTATAAAATTGAATGCCTGTTTTCTCCGATGCGACGCGAGGTGAGAAATTCTTTCCGGTTAAATGGCAAGGAATCATAAATTGATCTGGAGGATACCTTACGAGCGTTTCACTCATGATTGTGGACCCGGATATTTGACCGCATTTTTCTCGAGCTTCTCTTCAATTGCCTGCGACACATCAATCCCTGCCGCATGAGCAAACGTCAGCGCGTAGATGAGGACATCCGCGAGCTCTTCTTTCATCTCGACGTGTTTCGTCTCGAGCGCTTCTTCGCTCGACACCCATTGGAACAACTCCAACAGTTCGCTCGCCTCGAGCGATAACGATAATGCCAAGTCTTTCGGGTTATGGTGGAACGCCCAATCGCGCTCGTCTCGGAATTCAATTACTTTGTCCATCAGTCGTTGTATTTCGTTCATATCTGTACCTTCTCTCTTTGAATGAGTAACAGCTTATCTCGCAACGCTTGATTGCTCGCATATAAGTAAAGTCCTCGGACGCCTCGCTTCATCAACACATTAATCGAGTTCAAGACAATCTGTTCTTTCGCCAACTCGACATCTTTGAAACCGTCAATCCCAGCATAGGCACCCGTGTCTTTATAAAGATTCGTGTCGATTGCCAAGCAATCCTTCGTCTCATCGTAGGTGACAGAAGGACCTAACACGACGCCGACGTAGTTCAAATCAAAGCCTTGAATCGTATAAATCGACCCGGCCTCAGCAATCGTCTCTGACTTCTCGGCCCACGTCGTTTTTCCACCGGTCGTATTCCATGGCATCTTATACTCCCCGTTCGACTCACAGACGTAATACGTTTCCCCGTCCTTTTTATGAAGATAATCGAACGTCGACACAACTCGGCTGAGTCCATGTTTCTGATCTTGTTCGATAATCATTTGATGCATCGCTTCCAACGTTTCAAAAATGCGTAGGTCATAATCTCGAGATTCCGGAAAAGCCTGTATACGCTTAGCTTTGAAGGCGTTGATCCAATCGATGACATCCTCATCTGCCTGCATACGAAACTGATTCGTCAGTTTATATGTTTTCAAACACTTCGCTTTTTGTTTATATCTCTTTAATACACTTTGGTCCCACCGGCTCTTCAGCTTCAACACTTGGTCTTGGTCGAAGATGACAATGACAACTTTGGCGATCTTCATCAATTCTTCGAGATGATTTTCTGCCCGAAAGTTGTTGTATGCATCTGACTTCGTCAATAGAAGGTGCGCCTCGTCGACCAAGATGATATCGACCTTCTTATCTTTTAACTTGTTAAGGAGCGGCGTCGGTTTGACGAAATTGACAGCCTTCAAGTGTTTGACTTGTTTGGCAATCCCTTTATACGTCTTTAGCATCTCCTCATGATTGACGACCAGATAGTTCTCCGTTTGATACAGCTTCGAACCCGCTTCATTCGTTCGCGCCTGAATCGTATTGAAGATGGAGCTCAGTACAACACTCTTGCCGACACCGGCCTCGCCTTCGATGACATATAAGTTTCCATATGTATCATCGGGCTTCGACTCCGTAATCCGTGTCTCACAGAACTCGAGCACACTCTCTTTTAAGTCCATTTGCTCCACAGATAGTTCTTTGAAAGGTGACAATTTGAAGATGTCTTTGTTCTCGATGGCATGCAGGTCGTTTTCGACGAGCCCGTTCTTATGTAGCGCACCCCATAACTCAGGAAACAGCTCATTGTCATAGAACGATTTATTGTAGTAGTTGTGCGTGAAGTCGCTCACCGTCTTGCTTTTGTTTTGTAAGGTGTACTTCTCGTCCCCTAAAAAGTAGTTAATCAACTTCGTCTCAAGATGGAACGTCGCCGACCGATTGAACGTCTCATGCTTCACGAGATTGATTTGGTCTACATTTTTCCGATCAGCTTGTTTCAGCTTCAGATGCTGTTTCATGCGCTTTTGGAAATGGACGGTCTCTCCGATATACGCTTCCTTCTGTCCGTTCAAAATATAAATCACCGGATAGTTCAAGTAATCAGCTGTCCGATCAATCTCATCTATACTCGTTTTATCAAAATCTAAAGGAATGACCTCAATCATCTTCACCGACACACCCTCATCTAATTTCAAATTATCTCCAGTCTAGCATAGCCTTATTCCAATTCATTACTCAAGTCTTCTATGAATCAATGGTATAATCCCACTAAAAAGGGAGGGATTTGGTGCTTACTTTCGACAACGTCTCTGTTCGCCAACAAGACACGCTCATCCTTGAAAATATCTCCTTCACCATCAATCCAGGCGAAATCGCAGCTATCCATTGCGGCGTCACTTCCCGGGAAATATTATTCGCGCTATTGACGGATGCACACGCGAACTACTCCGGGAACATGGATACAGGGAACCATACGCTCTCACTTTTCTCCATCCGTGACGGGTTATATGACCGTCTGACGGTCAAAGAATATTTGCATTTCACGCATACGCTTTACGAATCGACGGAATCGCTGGATGCCGTCCTACAAACCGTTCAACTCACCCCATACCGGAACAAACGATTGAACCGACTCAGCTTGTCGCTCGTCCGGCGCGTTCAATACGCGGCACTACTGCTACATAATCGCGACATCTATGTCCTCGAAGAACCGGATCAAAATGTCGATCAAGAGACGCGGCACTTGTTCGCGACCGTCTTAATGCAACTGAAGCAGCAACAAAAAGCCATCCTACTCCTGACAAGCAACATGGAGAGCGCCCTTTTCGTCACATCGACCGTCTATCGCATCGACCATCGACACTTGCGCCTACTTGATGTGGAACCGGATGAACCGGATACGAACGAAGACGTCACGCCAGAGGTCATGCACGTCCGCTTCGAGAAGATTCCGACGAAAGTGAACGAGAAGATCGTCTTGCTCGATCCACCGGAAATCGACTACATCGAAAGTCAGGATGGCCAATCCGTGCTGCACAGTCAGTCCGAGCAGTTCCCGAGCGCCTTCACGATGAACGAGCTCGAGGCGCGTCTGACGCCGTATGGTTTCTTCCGTTGTCACCGATCGTACATCGTCAACCTTCAACGGGTGCGGGAAGTCATCACGTATACGAAGAACAGTTTCAGCCTCGTGCTCGATGATGCGGCGAAGACGACCATCCCGCTCTCGAAGACGAAAATGGCCGAATTGAAGACGATGATTGGGCTGAAATAGGCTCCATTCACCGTCCGATTCGCTCCATTCAGTCCTCAAGAAGCGCCATTTATGGCCATTCTAATGCGCCCCACTCTTCCTCTCGATATGATGTAAGCATGAAATACGACATGACCAAGGAGGAACGAGCGATGCAGGATATTATTACCGTGAATCAATTGAAAAAGCTGTTCGGGAACGAAGAAGCGTTACGAGACGTGACGTTTTCTGTTAAAAAAGGAGAGGTATTCGGGTTCCTCGGACCGAGTGGATCCGGGAAGACGACGACCATCAAAATTTTGACGTCGCAACTCTCCCAGACGTCAGGTGACGCCACCGTGTTCGGCGTGCCCGTCTCGGAGTTGAAACAAGAACAGTATCGGAAGCGGATTGGTGTGTTGACCGACAACAGCGGCCTATACACGCGCCTCTCGATTGAAGAGAATCTGCAACTCTATTGCGACCTGTATGACGAACCGCGTTCACGAATCGATGACGTACTCCAGATGGTGAATTTGGCCGGGGAACGCAAAAAACGCATCGCCGCGCTCTCACGCGGGATGCTGCAACGGGTGACACTGGCTCGGGCGTTGTTGCATGAGCCGGAACTATTGTTTTTAGATGAGCCGACGTCCGCGCTCGACCCGGTCAACTCGCGTCATATTTATAAAGGGATTGAACGGTTGAAGGCAAAAGGGACGACGATTTTCTTGACGACGCACGACATGAACGAGGCAGAGGAACTATGCGATCGCGTCGCCTTCTTGCATCAAGGAGAGATTCAACTGCTCGACGCCCCAAAACAATTGCGCCGGAAATATGCGAACGGCTCGATGCGCGTCGAACTGCATGACGGGGAAACGGTTGACTTGAAGCAAGGAAAAGACGGGGCCGACTGGCTCCATGCACAGATGCGCGACCAAAATATCGCGGCCATCCATTCGAACGAGCCGACGCTCGGGGACATCTTTATCGAAGTGACGGGGAGGAAATTATCATGACATTTTCAATGAAACGGGCACTCGCCATTTTCCAGAAAGACTATAAAGACTTGTCGCGGAACTTATTCGTCTCCTCGACGTTGATCATGCCATTGTTCTTCGCCGTCTTCTATTCACAACTCGGCACAGAAGGCATCGACATCACCTATTTCATCATCAACATCACGTTTAGTCTCGTCGCGACGTTCGTCCAGTGTGCCTTGATTGCCGAAGAGAAAGAAAAGAACACGCTCCGTGGATTGATGTTGTCACCGGCGAGTACGCTCGACATCTTGCTCGGAAAGAGCGCGCTCACGTTCGTAACGACACTTGTTTTGATTGCAGCGTGCGCCTTTATCATGGGATACAGCCCTGCGAACCTGCTCGTCATCTCACTTGCCTTGATCATCTCGACGTTCTTTTATATCGGGATTGGGACGATTCTCGGATTGATGACGAAGACGGTCATGGAAGCCTCACTCATCGTCATGCCGGCGTTTTTCTTCTTCTCGTTCTCACCGATGTTGTTAGCGTACGAGGACCGCTTCTCCATTATCGGTCTCCTCGAGTACTTGCCGAACATCGTCTTGATCGACCTCGCGCATCAAATCGAGGCGGGGGCTGGACTCGGCTCTACATGGGTGGAGCTTGTGATACTGTCCGCCTGGGCGCTCGTCGTGTTCGTCGGAAGTATTGTGATGTATAACCGGAAACAGACGGACTAAAAGCGACGATATTACTCGTCGCTTTTTTTGAAACGTTCTTTTAAATCCATTCCATAAAGAACTATATATAAAAGACACGACGGTAGCACGGTAAACAACTGCACCTTTCTACGAAACCCTAACCCCTCATCGTGAATCCCATAATCGATGGCCCAATACGCTAAACTAATGGATAAGCATAACCCTAGAAATTTAATCATCTGTTTGCATTCTAATCGTGATCACTTAATTTGATCCAAAATAGGATGAACGGAACGAATACGAGGCTTAAGTATCCCAAGGTCAATAAACTTTGTGTTTCAGCAGAAATGAATTGTTTTTGACCACAGTTTGGACAGTCTTTTCCGTTCGTAGAAAACCCGAGTGCCAAAACTTCTTTGATTCTCCACTTATAGTGACAATTCGTGCAACGTGGCGCCACAATGCCATCTCCCTTCTTCTATCTACCTGTACGTCAATACCACTACTCAGGTTCCATTTTTAGCAACCACCTTTTTAAAACTCTATAAAAAAACCACCCACCAGCTTTCGCTGATGAATGGTTTTCGTTAAAGCGTATGACTTACATCATTCCGCCCATTCCACCCATGCCGCCCATGTCAGGCATGCCGCCACCAGCGCCTGCTGGTTCTGGCTTGTCTGCGATGACTGCTTCCGTTGTGAGGAACATAGCTGAGACAGATGCTGCGTTTTGCAGCGCTGAGCGCGTCACTTTCGCCGGGTCGACGATTCCGTGTGCGATCATGTCGACGTACTCGCCTGATGCGGCGTTGTAGCCGATGCCGACCGATTCGTTCTTGAGCTTCTCGACGATGACCGAACCTTCTTCACCCGCGTTTTCCGCGATTTGACGGACCGGCGCTTCGAGGGCACGGAGGACAAGTTTCACGCCTGTCGCTTCATCCGCTGTCACTTCAGAAAGAAGTGCACGAACGGCTGGGATGACGTTGATGAACGCCGTACCGCCACCTGCGACGATGCCTTCTTCGACTGCTGCGCGAGTCGCGTTGAGCGCGTCTTCGATGCGGAGCTTACGTTCTTTGAGTTCAGTCTCTGTCGCTGCGCCGACTTTGACGACGGCTACGCCGCCTGCGAGTTTCGCGAGACGCTCTTGAAGTTTCTCACGGTCGAAGTCAGACGATGTCTCTTCGATTTGGTTGCGAATCGTTTGAACGCGTGCTTTGATTGCCGCTTCGTCCCCAGCACCTTCGACGATTGTTGTCGTGTCTTTCGTGACGACAACTTTCGATGCGCGTCCGAGCTGTTGAAGCGTTGCCGACTTGAGCTCGAGGCCGAGGTCTTCAGTGATGACTTGGCCGCCTGTGAGCGTCGCGAGGTCTTCGAGCATCGCTTTACGACGATCGCCGAAGCCTGGTGCTTTGACCGCGACCGCGTTGAACGTACCACGGAGCTTGTTCAAGACGAGTGTCGCGAGTGCATCGCCTTCGATGTCTTCTGCGACGATCAAGATCGGTTTCCCTTGTTGCACGACTTGCTCGAGCACTGGGATGATCTCTTGGATGTTCGAGATTTTCTTATCGGTGATCAAGATGAACGGGTTGTCGAGAACTGCTTCCATCTTGTCTGAGTCTGAGATCATGTATGGCGAAAGATATCCGCGGTCGAACTGCATCCCTTCGACGACATCGAGTTCAGTCGTGAAACCGCGTGACTCTTCGATTGTGATGACGCCGTCGTTGCCGACGCGCTCCATCGCTTCAGCGATCAACTCGCCGACTTCTTCGTCCGCTGCCGAGATGGCCGCGACTTGCGCAATCGCTTCTTTCGACTCGATTGGTTTCGAGATGAGCTTGAGCTCTTCAAGTGCACGACGGACGGCCTTGTCGATCCCTTTACGGAGGATCATCGGGTTCGCGCCCGCTGTCACGTTTTTGAGCCCTTCACGGATCATCGCTTGAGCGAGGACTGTCGCTGTCGTCGTACCGTCCCCTGCGACTTCGTTCGTCTTCGACGCGACTTCGGCAACGAGCTTCGCGCCCATGTTTTCGAAGTGGTCTTCGAGTTCGATTTCTTTCGCGATCGTCACGCCGTCATTCGTGATGAGCGGTGAGCCGAACTTCTTCTCGAGGACGACGTTGCGTCCTTTCGGTCCGATTGTGACTTTTACCGCGTCAGCGAGTGCGTCGACACCGCGAAGCATCGCGTGACGTGCGTCTTCTGAGAATTTGATTTCTTTTGCCATTGTTCATTTCCCCCTAAAAAAGTTTTTGAAGAATGGTGAGTCTTAGCCTACGATTGCGAGAATGTCGCTCTCTCGAACGATTAAGTATTCTTTGCCTTCATGCTTCACTTCGGTACCCGCGTATTTCGAGTAGATGACCAAATCATTTTCTTTGACGTCGAGCGCGATCCGCTCACCTTGGTCCGTGACGCGGCCAGTACCGACTGCGAGGACGCGTCCTTGTTGCGGCTTTTCTTTCGCCGTATCAGGAAGCACGATGCCTCCGATCGTCTTTTCTTCTTTCTCCACGACTTCGATGATGACGCGATCGCCTAGTGGTTTTAACATAGAAAAAACCTCCTCCGAATATGAATGATATATCGATGAATCGTAAGTTTTAGCACTCATCAAAAAGGAGTGCTAACACTGATTAGTTTAGTATGAGCTGATTGAAAATGCAAGCGGGAACATTAAAAAAATGCTTCCACTCGCGGTCAAGAGACCTTATTTGATACAATGGTCAAAAGGAACGTTGACTCTTAGAAATAAGGACGTGTTGAATTGGCTACACTAAACTCAAACCAATCGATAAATACCCGTTTTTCAATGGCACCTAACATTCGGATTCGGCATATCATTCCGATTTTGCTATATGCGTTTGTTCAATTCTTTCCGGTATTGATTAGCGAAGTGCGTCCCGAGTGGATCACGCCGACGTCAACTGGGCTCTGGTTTGCCATCGGGTTCAGCTTGACGATCGTCATCTCGGTCTTCTTGCTCTGGCCCGACTTGAAGCTGTATAAGCAGCAAGGCATCCAGTCAAACTTGAACGACACGGTCAAATGGATCGGTCTCGGGATCCTCATGCAGTACGGGCTCGTCATCGTCGCCAACTTGATTGAGACGTGGATCTCGGGTGACGTCATGGGGTCCCAAAATACCGAACAGATTGCGGATATCGTCCGACTCGTCCCGGTCATGACGCTCTCAGTCGTCTTACTCGGACCGATTATGGAAGAGATTTTGTTCCGTCACATCTTGTTCGGCAACTTGAGCGCCCGCTTCGGGTTCTGGATCGCGTTTGCGGTCAGCTCGCTCTTGTTCGCGCTCATCCACGGTGACAACAAGATTCTCGTTTACGTGGCGATGAGCTTCGCCTTCACGGTCGCGTATGCCAAGACGCGTCGCTTGATCGTGCCGATCGCGATTCACGCGTTTAACAATGCGCTCGTCATGGTCGTATTATTCTTAATGTAGAAATGAGGTGGCATTGATGCCGCGACACTTAAAAGTGATGTTTTTGTTCAGTCTCTCATTCGGGATTTTGTTCACCGTCCTCGCCTACTACTCGGTGCAAGAGTACGGCTTCAGCTTCTGGACGTACTTCATCATCGCCGTAGCCGCGTATGACTTCTTCAAGGTGTATCAGATTTTGACGCTCGCCCGAAAAGCGAAAAAAGAAAAGACCGATAAATCGGCATAACAAAAAGACCAAGCGCGCAGCTTGGTCTTTTTTACATGCGAATCACATTCGACGTATCGCTCGGTTCGTCTCGATACGCGCTCCGGATGAACAATCCGTTGAGCGTCAAGCCGATACCTAGAACGAGATAAATCATATCCCACAACGGCACGCGTGGCTCATCAAAGAAAATGACACTGATGATAAACACGAGCATGAGCCCCATACCGAACCATGTCACGAGTGACTGGTTGACGGCGGCACGAATCGTCGCATTCGTTTCTTTATCGAGTTTACTCAATTGCTGTTCATAGTAAGTCGATAACGTGACACCGAATCCAGTCACAGCCATCCACACCACTTCCCCGTTCCAAAAGCCCAGTCCAAACAAGATAGGCCATCCGATCAATAAAACAATAAACCACTTTCGAGTCAGCTTCATTTATTTCCCTCTTTCCTTACGATGGAATCCATAGTTTCGCAAAATCAAAATAGCCGAAGATATCGATACAGACGTCCTTCAACTCGACCGGGAACGGGATTGTCCGCTCCTCGTTATAGAGCGGGATGAAGTATGATCCTTCTTTCAGCTCGCGCTCGATTTGTTGATGCAGCGGCAACCAGTCCTCGAACGGTAGCTGCACCCGCTCCGTCATCCCGTCGATATGACGCAAGAGTCGACGCGGCGGCGCGTACGTGATCGCTGTACACATGATGAAGTCCTTCTATTCTCCTGTGAGTAACACTCTCTGTTCTATTCATGTTTTCGTCTGACATCAACCATAAGAAAAACGATGAGGCGTGTGCCACATCGTTCTTCATATTAATTCAGTTCGGTTTCGAGGGTTGTTTCCGGCATGAAGAACCAAAGTCCAATCCCTTTTAATCCACATACGAACGCCAACCCGTAATACATGAGTGCTTCAAGCGAGTAGGTCAACGTATCCATGAAGAACGAGACGAAGAGTCCAATCACCAAGGCGACGATAACACCTCGTAAGGCCAATTCACTTGATTCGCGCCCGACGGCCCGAGATGCTTCCTCACCAAGTGTCGCCGCGACGTCACGGCGCCACGCATAAAACAGAGTCGCAGCCAGCGCCAACGTCATATCGGGCACGTTTCCACTTAAGACATCCATGATGGTGAGCCCAAGCATGATGAACATCCCGAGCTTCAATGCATCTTCATTTGTATAAGTCACTCGAGGTTTCAAGGGCTTGTTCATAGGACGATGAACCCCACCGTCAACAGACCATATACGAAACCGAGCACGATGACACTGATGGCAATCGATTTATATTGCGGATACTTATGTAAGACGACCGCTCCGGCGATCACGTGAATAAACGCGACGATGAACGTCACAATCGCAAAACCCATTCGGTATTCCTCACTTCCAAAAATAAATAATAGAAAATCATGGGAATTCATCCGTTTCCCGGTACAATAAAGACTGCATTCATTATATCAATTTTTGGAAAGAAGGCACATCACATCATGAATTATTCACGTACCGATTTATCGACAGAGGAAATGCTCCTCGTCAACAGCGAAGTCGAGAAAAAGAAACGTAGTCTCGTCGTCGCGTACTTGCTTTGGTTCTTCCTCGGCGCGTTAGGCGCACACCGCTTCTACTTCAAAAAAACAGGGACGGGCATCGCTATGCTCTTGATGGTCGTTTTGACGATTGGTTTCGGTGCCATCATCACAGGTATTTGGGCGCTCGTCGACGCGTTCCTCATGCCAGGCTGGCAACAACGCGAAGTCGAAACGATTGAGCGCGAGACGATCGAGTCGTTGAAAACTCGTTCTGAACGTCAAGCTGCCTTTTAACGTCCAAGACGGTCACGCCAACGCGTGACCGTCTTTTCTGTTAGAAACTATTCTCTTTCAAATAAAACGCGAAGTTCCGGTGCTTCCGTTCTTTCGTCGCGTAATGGATCCATAGCCACGCGAGCGACTCGAGCTCACGCGCCAACTTCAAGTGCCGGAGCGTATGGGCGTCAAAGCCGATTTTCGAGGCGAGGTCTTGGACGGCCCGGACCGACTCTTGCTCGTCTCCGGCGATGAACATCATCGACATGTTCGGATTCTCCAAGTTCTCGACGCCTGTCTGATTGAACGCCTTGACGATTCGGACGTGTGGCGCAAGCTCCTGCAGATGCTCGGCCCCCGATTTCCCTTCCGGCCGCTCGATCGCATCAAACTCTTTCGCGATCGGATTCGTCACATCGATGACGATTTTATCGTCCAAGTCCCGAAGCGATTGAATCAAATCGACGGCTGCCGCGAACGGCGTCGTCAACAACAGGATTTGCGCATTCGACGCCACTTCCTGCAGCGACATCGTCCCTTCTCGCTCTGACCGTGTCCCGTACAACACCTCATAGCCGACGTCCTCGAACTTGCGTCCGAGTGTCCGGCCGACTTTCCCTGCCCCTAAAATACCAATCTTCATGTAGTCCGACTCCCCTTCACAGTTCTTCGTCTGTCCGTGTCACCGTACCGCCAAGTTCAGCCGCCAGTCCATCGAGCACCGAGTGATCGAACTCTTCCCCGATTGCCATCACCCCGGTCTATCCAGGCTCGATATTCCCGACCGTCCGTTTGAACGTCTCTTGAATGCTTTGGACGTGCTTCAAGTCTTTCGTTCCGCCAATCAAACCGCCCGTGAGCGTCCCGAACAGAATCCCGAACGGTCCGCCGAGAATCCCCACCGCCATCCCGATCAAAGCGCCATTCGTCGATTTGTTCGTCGGCGTCAGTTGAACCGCATCTTCAAATGAAAATGCTCCGTTGTCCTCACGTTTGATGACGACGAGTTCTTCGAACCCGACAAGCCCTTCGGCGTGATACTTTTTCAGCTTGCTGAACGCTTGATACGAGATGGACTCCTCCGGAAACGTGAACGTGACGATATGGTACGGTTATTTTTCCTTCTTGGCCATAGTGGCTCCTCCTTTGACAGGACCAGGTGACACATCAGCTTTCTCTTACCCCTTCCCCGGCTTCAGACGAAAAAAACCTAGTCCATGGACTAGGTCGTGGGTGGTCGTTTCTCATTCAGCTCGTAATGCGAATACGGGATGCAAAGCGGCGTACCGTAGAGCGGATCTTCCGTCACGACGACTTTCAAGCCGAACACGTCCTGCATGAAATCCTCGTCGACGACATCGTTCGGACTACCTTGCCGATAGACGTTGCCCCCTGCGAGCGCGATGACATGGTCGGCGTAGCGACAAGCGAGATGCAAGTCGTGGAGCACCATGATGATCGTCTTGCCCTCTAACCGGTTCAACCGGTACATCAAGTCGAGAATCTCGATTTGGTGCGACATGTCGAGGTACGTCGTCGGTTCGTCGAGGAGAATCGTCTCCGACTCTTGGGCCAAGGCGAGCGCAATCCAGACGCGTTGCTTTTGCCCACCCGATAAGTTGCTGACGAGGGTGTCCCGAAGCGAGACCGTATCCGTGAAGGCGAGCGCCCGCTCGACGGCCCGTTCATCGTCTTCCGAGTAGCGCTTGAAGAACGTCTGATATGGATAACGGCCGAAGCGGACGAGTTGTTCGACAGTCAATCCGTCCGGTGCGACGTTCACTTGCGGCATGAACGCCATAAGCCGGGCCGCTTCTTTCGCCCGATACGCATTGAGCGGCTTGTCCCGGAACGCGATCGTTCCACCGAGCGCGTCCCGTTGCCGGGCCAGCGTCGACAAAAGCGTCGACTTGCCGCATCCGTTCGCCCCTAACAGCACGGTGATTTTGCCATGAGGAATCGAGAACGTCAATCCGTCGAGCACAACCTTCTGTTCATAGCCGATGGCGACTTGTTGTAAATCAAATGTATTCATCTCATGCTTCCTTTCATCATCCGGCGAAGTAAATAGAAGAAGTACGGTGCGCCGATGACGGCCGTCATGACGCCTGTCCGCAACTCATACGGATAAAAGATCGTCCGCGCCAGCACGTCCGCCAAAACGACAATCGTCGCCCCGACGAGGAGCGTCGCCCAAATGTACGGCAACTTCAAGCCTTGGCGCGCGATGTGCGGGGCCATCAGTCCGACGAAGCCGATCGCTCCGACGAACGCGACCCCGATCCCGGCGAGCAAACACGACAACAAGAGCGTGCCCCGCTGTGTGCCTCGGACCGGCACACCGATGCTCGTCGCGACCGCTTCGCTGATGTGGAGCGGACGGACGTGGCGTTCAATCAAGAAGGCCGCGAGCAAGAACAGGATTGCGAGCGGCACCATGATTTTCAGTTGGTTCCAAGTCGCCGCATAGACGGTGCCGGTGAGCCATTGCTGAATGTCGTTTTTCCGGTACACGTTCGAGGCGAGCATCATGAACTGAACGATGCCTTGCGAGAAGATGCTAATCCCGATTCCAATCAACGCGAGCCGGACCGGCGGGACACCCCGTTTCAATAAGTAAAACAAGAACGCACCGACCGTGAGCGCCCCAGCGAACGAAGCGAACGGGATATAGGCGAGCGGGACGGACAGTTGGTTCGTCCGCTCATCGGTGAAGACGGTGAAGAACGTCGCCGTCGCCACCCCGGCCCCGCCGACGATGCCGAAAATTTCCGGTGAGGCGAGTTCATTCTTGATGGTGAGCTGTAATAAATGACCGCTGACGGCGAGACACGCACCGGCCGTGATGGCCATCAAGACACGTGGCATCCGGAACTCGAATACGACGAGCTCGGCGAACGCGTCACCCGAACCGAGGAAAAGCGACCCGAGCGACGACGGGGTCAAGAATGTGTCACCAATGGCGAGCCCCAAATAGAAGGCAATGAACAGACCGGTAAGGAGCGCGACCGCAAGCACAATCTCCCGTTTCCGGAGCGTGAACGAGAACGGGCCTTTGCGAAAACTGTATGATTTCATGATTTAAAGACTCCTTGTCTGGCGCTGACTAGATAGATGAAGAACGCGCCTCCGATGACGGCGAGCACGACGCCGACGGTCACTTCCCGCGGGAATAAGATGAGACGACCGAAGATATCGGCTGATAACAACAACACACTCCCGAGGAGCGCACTGCCGGCGAGCCGAGCGAAGAACGCCGTACCGAACATATAGCGTGCAAGATGCGGGGCCAGCAAGCCGACGAAAGCGATGGGACCTGCGAGCGCGACCCCGAACGCCGACAAGACGACGGCGAGCGTGACGGCAACGAACTTGATGACACCGACGTTTTGGCCGAGCGACCGGGCGACCTGGTCACCGAGCGACAACGTCTCAAGTTCTTTACTGATGAGGAGGACGCAAAGACTCGCGACGATCATCCACGGCAACAACGTCGTGACGAGTTCGAGCGAGCGGCCCGCGACCGAGCCCGTCAACCAAAACAGCACCTCATCGAGCGCCCCTTCCTCGTAGGCGATAATCGACTGCGTGAACGAGCTGAACAGCGCCGCGAGCGATGCCCCGGCGAGTGTCATATACATGACGTTGCCCCCGTTCGCGCTGAGGAGATAGACGATGACCCCGGCGATAAAGGCTCCGACGAGCGCGGCCGATGTGAACGAAGCGATGCTGCTGAAGCCGAACAACGTCACAAGGACGATGGACAGGCTCGCACCCGCGTTGACCGCCAAAATGTCCGGGGACGCGAGCGGGTTGCGGGTCACGAGTTGGAACAGCAACCCGGCGAGTCCGAGGACACTGCCGACGAGAAGCGCGACGACGGTTCGCGGAATACGATTGTCGTTGAGCGCAATCATCGCTTGGGACGACGCATCCGTCCCGAGCGCGAGCACGTCTTGATGGCCGACCGGGATGACCCCGACTCGGAGACTGATATAACTCAATATAGGTAATGCGATGATCAAGGCGAATAGTTTGATCCATGGTTTCATCATTTGCTCACTTCTTTCCTCTCCTACCATAGCAAAATCTCGCTGTCAGAAAAAGGGGTTGACAGTGAGAATCATTATCAACTATAGTCAGGGAGGAAATCTTATTAGACAGAGGAGACTTTATACATATGAAAAAGTTTGTATTAGCACTACTCACGCTCTGCCTCACGGTCGTCCTTGCTGCTTGCGGCGGGTCGGACGAGACGAGCAACTCGAACGAGTCAGCAGAACAAGAAACGCGCACGGTCGAGCACGCCATGGGCACGGCTGAAGTGCCAGTCGAACCGAAACGTGTCGTCGTGTTGACGAACGAAGGGACCGAGGCGCTCATCGCCCTCGGCGTCAAACAAGTCGGCGCCGTCAAATCATGGAACGGTGACCCGTGGTACCCGCACATCGAATCAGAGATGACAGACGTGACCGAAGTCGGGACGGAGAGCGAGGTCAACCTCGAAGCGATCGCGAAACTCGAGCCAGACCTCATCATCGGGACGAAACTTCGCCAAGAGAACATCTATGACAAGTTGAACGCCATCGCGCCGACGGTCATGTCGGAGACGCTCAAAGGCGACTGGCAAGAGAACTTCGCACTCTACGCGAACGCCCTCAACCTTGAGGACAAAGGAAACGATGTCTTGGCAGACTACGAGCAGCACGTCGAAGACACGAAAGCCGAGCTCGGCGACGCTGTGAACAAAGAGCTCTCGGTCGTACGCTTCCTTCCTGGCGCATCACGCATCTACTTCACGGACAGCTTCTCAGGTGTCATCTTGGGCGACGTCGGCATCAAACGCCCGGCATCACAAGACCGTACCGAGTTTGCGGAAGAAATCACGATGGAACGCATCCCGGAGATGGATGGCGACCATATCGTCTACTTCACATACGGTGGAGCGGACGGATCAAAGACAGCCGAAGAGTGGCAGTCGAACCAACTTTGGAAAGACCTCGACGCCGTCAAGGCGGGCGAAGTGACCGAAGTGAGCGACGACACGTGGAACACGTCAGGCGGCGTCTTGTCAGCCAACGAAGTGCTCGACGAACTCGTCACCATTTTGAAATAAGCGAAAGCGCGCCGAATTGGCGCGCTTTTTGCTGAGGTCATATGGTAAAATTTTCATATCACACTGAAGATAGGAGCCACACTCATGCAACGTCCACTTCGCAAATCTGCCACGAACCGCTCCCTGTCCGGGGTCTGTGGTGGCATCGCCGAGTACTTCGACCTGTCGCCGCTCGGTGTCCGCCTGCTCTTTTTGATTGTGCCGGGGAACGTCCTCATCTACATGATTCTCGCCAACTCGATGAAGGACGCCCCACGCTATTTATAAAAAAACTCGGAAGCCGCGGCTCCCGAGTTTTTTTATGCGTTGACTTTATCTTTCATCGCCTCGAGCGCCCCACTGTTGATGAAGTGCCATGGCTTGTTGTAATGCGGTTGGAAGAAGAAGTCGACATAGGCGAGCTCTTCGACCGTCATCTCGTTTTGGATGGCGAGCGACAACGTGTTGACTGCTTGTGTCATATCCGCTTTCGAGAGCACTTGTCCCCCAACGACGCGATGTGTGCCGATTTCATAGACAAGTTTGAACTGGACCGGTTCAGCCGTCGGCATGAACTCCGGACGGTACGCATCCTCAATCACGACGCTCTCGACATCGAGACCGAACAGGCCGGCCGCTTCTTCCGTCAGACCTGATGAGGCGATGTTCCAATCATACAGGCGAAGACCCGACGTCCCTTGCGTCCCTTGGTAACGGACACGCGGTGTGATCAAGTTCTCGGCGACGAGCGTCCCCATGCGGACCGCGTTCGTGGCGAGCGGGATATAGGCGTGTGTGCGCGCCGGGTTGTAATAGACGGCACAGCTGTCACCTGCGGCGAAGACGTCCGGGTTGCTCGTGCGCATATACTCGTCGACGATGATCGCGCCGTTGCCGAGCATGTCGACTTGGCCTTCGAGCAGTCCTGTGTTCGGGCGGAAGCCGACACAGAGGATGACGAGGTCGGCCTCAAACTCACCTTTGTCGGTCACGACGTGCGTGACGTTCCCGTCTGTCCCACGGAACGCTTCGACCGTCTGGCCGAGCTCGAGGTCGATGCCGCGTGACGTCATGTCCGTCTCGAGTTGATCCGTGAACGACTTATCGAGATACTTGTTCAAGATGCGATCGGCGCTATCGATGAACGTGACGTGTTTGCCGTACACTTCGAACGCCTCGACGAGCTCGACGCCGATGTAACCGGCACCGATGACGGCGATGTTCGTCGCATCTTTCGCCCGCTCGATGATGCGCTGGGCGTGGCCATAGTTTTTGCAGAGCTCAATCCCAGTCATCTCGATGCCCGGAAGCGTTGGGACAATCGGCCATGAACCAGTCGTGACAATCAACCGGTCGAACGTGTCGTACACGTCTTCCCCTGTCTCGAGGTTTTTCGCATGGACCGTCTTCGCTTCCGTATCGATGTTCAACACGTCATGCTTCATGCGCATCGTCGCACCGAGTTCTTCGAGTTCGGTCGGTGACGCATAGAAGAGCTCTTCGGCACGTTTGACGACACCGCCGACGTGAAGGGCAATCCCACACGAGAGGAAGCTGACGTTATCGTTGCGCTCATACACCGTGATATCTAGATTGTCGTGCTTGGCGAGTAATCCTTTGACAGCTGCTGTTCCTGCGTGTGTACATCCGATGACTGCGATTTTCATATGGTTGTCTCTCCTTTGAGTGTTAGGCAAGTTAGTGTTTGTGATAAATATCACATTTACTTTCTGAACTTAGTGTACTATTTCACAAGAAGGTTTGACAACCCCTTTGCTCACTTTTTCACGTAATTTTGTCTAAAGTTTGAACGGCTCGTGTGACGACAAAAAACCGCTCCGCGACCGGAACGGTTGGTTCATGAATTCGTCGTGCGTCTTACTTTAAACCATTGATAGATGACGACACCGATATAAGTGAGGAGACCGATTACGTACAGACTGAAGCCGATCATAATCCAGCCCAGCGCGTCCCAACCGCGAACGAGGACGATTCCGATGATACAAGATACGTATCCCACGGCGAGCAACGTCAACGAGAAGACGAACCTTCGCTTAAATCGTGACTTCAAAAAGCTTAGCACGGCAATCAATAGAATCGTCGTCAACACACCGATGATGATGAGTTCATCCCCATAGTACTCCCCAGCCACAGCTTCTCCCCCTGCATTATGTTTAAGTAGTTTCATCGTATCACGTCAGGCCCTTGCTATCTTGATTATGAAATATGAAAAAGCATCGTCCCTTCCAGGAACGATGCTCACTTCTCATTCATTTGTTTCATCAAATCGACTTGCTCTTTCACCATCGCCTCTTTCTCACGTCGGAGCACGCCCCGATACGTGATGCGGGAAATCGATAAACTGATCTCGTACAAGAAGAAGAGTGGCAGTGACACCATGAGGTGCGACGTCAAATCCGGCGGCGTGATGAACGCGGCGACGACGAACAAGGCGAAGTACGCATACTTCCGAATCGATGAGAGGAAGTACGGTGTCACGACACCGATGCGCGTCAAGAACATCGTCACGACCGGCAACTGGAACAACAATCCGAACGGGATCGTCAGTTGCAACAAGAACGTGAAATAGTTCGACGCCCCGATGATTTGTGTCAGCCCGAGGTCTTGCCCGAGGTCCGTCGAGATATCGAGGACGAGCGGGAACAACCAGTAATAGGCGAACGCCAAACCGACGAGAAACAAGATGAAGATGATCGGAATGTACGCGAGCGTCGCTTTCCGCTCATTCGGATGCAGACCAGGTGCGACGAACGCCCACAGTTGATACAGTAGAAACGGACCGGATGCGACAAGCCCGATGACGAGCGCCAAGTTCAAGTAAATCATGAGCGGGTCCGCGACCCCAAAGGCGTTCAGTTCGAGCCCTCGTTCGACGAGGTCCGCCTGCAGATAAGCGAGCACGTATTTGACACTCGGCAAAGCGATGAGAAAGAAAGCAAAGACGACAAATGCCGACAGCATCAGTCGTCTCCGCAGCTCTGTCAAGTGATCGGACAGTGCCCGTTCTTGATCAGGTTGATGATTCATGATTACTGCTCTTTCTTCTCAAGTTCTTTCTTATCTTTCTCGTCATGTTCGTTCATCATACCGTTCGTGGCATTTTTGAACTCACGGAGCGTTTGTCCGGCGGCGCGTCCGAATTCAGGCAATTTCTTCGGCCCGAAGATGATGAGCGCGACGATGGCGATAATGAAGATACTTGCTCCCCCAGGAATACCGACGACGAGCAACGATGATAGTAATTCCATTATTGATGGACCCCCTCAGCAGATGGATAGTGTTGCATAAAGTAAATGAGCGACTGGAGTTCGATCGACAAGTCGATATGATGGACGCGGACCGTATCCGGCACCGTGAGTCGGGCCGGTGTGAAGTTCAAGATGCCTTTGATCCCGAAGCGGACCAAGTCGTCCGCGACAGGCTGTGCATAGGCAGATGGCACCGTTAAAATGGCGACGTCAATCTTGTTCTGTTTCATAATCTGTTCCATCTCATCCACGTGATGAATCGGGACACCGGACATCGTCGTGCCGACTTTTGTCTCGTCTGCGTCGAACCCGACGACGATATGTGTGTTATTGTTTTTAAGGAAGTTATAGTTGACGAAAGCTGTCCCAAGATGACCAACCCCGACTAAAGCGACGTTCGTAATCTCGTCCTGATTCAGTGTCTTACGGAAAAAGTCTAACAGATACTGTACGTTATAGCCATATCCCTTTTTCCCGAGCGCACCGAAGTACGAAAAATCACGACGGATCGTGGCCGAATCGACCTTGACCGCCTCGCTCAGTTCAGCAGAAGAGACACGCTGTTTTCCTGATGAATGTAGGCTTTGGATAAACCGATAGTATAGTGGCAACCGTTTGGCTGTCGCTTGCGGAATCTTTGGTTCGTTTTGACTCAACGGAAAGAGCCTCCTTTTTACGACGCGTTTCAAACGAATCTAATTTCATACACCTTGATTGTAAACGAATTCACATAACCACTCAACGAATATACCTGAAAAGACTAAAAAATACAGTATACTAAATAGAGAGAAAGGGGTTTTTTCACTTGATCCTACTGCAAGTCAATAACTTATCCAAATCGTTCGGCGTCGAGCCGATTTTAGAGAACGTCAAACTCGAGATTCAAGAAGGCGAACGCGTCGCGCTCGTCGGCCGCAACGGTGCCGGCAAGTCGACACTGCTCAAAGTCATCGCCGGGGAATACAACTATGACTCTGGCGATATCATGAAACCAAAAGACGTGACCATCGGCTATCTCGCCCAAGATTCAGGGTTAGAGTCAAACGAGACGATGTGGAACGAGATGCTCACCGTCTTCACCGATTTAATCGAACAAGAGAAGACGCTCCGTCGCATGGAGCAAGACATGGGCAGTGAACGTATCTTGAACGACCCGGTCGCCTACGAGCGCCTGCTCACCGCCTATGATGAAGAGCAGCACACGTTCAAGGATCGTGGCGGATATCAGTACGAGGCGACGATTCGTTCCATCCTTCACGGGATGCGGTTCTATCCGGACGACTTCGAACGCCGCATCGATACGCTCTCCGGCGGACAGCGGACACGTCTCGCTCTCGCGAAGATGCTGCTCCAAAGTCCAGACCTGCTCATTTTGGATGAGCCGACGAACCACTTGGACATCGAGACACTCGGCTGGCTCGAGAAGTATTTGAGCGGCTATAAAGGCGCCGTCCTCATCGTCTCCCACGACCGCTACTTCCTCGATCGCGTCGTATCGGTCGTCTATGAGCTGTCCCGCCACCGCAGCCGTCGCTTCGTCGGCAACTACACGAAGTACCTTGAACAGAAGGCTGCCATTTACGAGCAAGAGAAGAAGCAGTTCGAGTCGCAACAAGAAGAGATCGCCAAGATGCAGGACTTCATTCAGCGTAACATCGCCCGGGCGACGACGACGAAGCGGGCCCAGAGCGTCCGCAAACGTCTCGAGAAAGTCGACCGGATGGAAGCGCCGGACGGTGATGAGCGCAGTGCCGTCCTCTCGTTCTCAATCAAACGTCAAAGCGGGAACGACGTATTGAGCGGCAGCGACCTTGCCATCGGCTATGAAGAACCGATCGCCCAACATCTCCGCTTCCAATTGCAGCGCGGCGAATCGGTCGCCCTCGTCGGCCCGAACGGAGTCGGCAAATCAACGCTCCTGAAAGTGTTGACGAAACAACAGCCGCCCCTTACCGGTGACATCCGCTACGGCACCGGCGTCGAAATCGGCTACTACGACCAGGAACAACAAAACTTGTCGGACGCCAACCGTGTTATCGACGAGATTTGGAACGACTGGCCGCTCATGCGCGAACAAGAAGTGCGGAGCCTGCTTGGACAGTTCCTGTTCAGCGGTGACGACGTCATGAAACGTGTCCATGAATTGTCGGGTGGGGAACGGGCCCGCTTGACGCTCGCGAAACTAAAGCTCGAGCAACCGAACTTGCTCATCTTGGATGAGCCGACGAACCACTTGGACCTCGATTCGAAGATGATTCTCGAGAACGCCCTCGTCGACTATCCGGGCACAATTCTGTTCGTGTCGCACGACCGCTACTTCATCGACCGGCTCGCGACGCGCGTCTTAGAGATCACGCCGAACGGCATCGACGAGTATCTCGGCGATTATTCATATTACGTCGAGAAGAAAGAAGAACTCGAAGACCTGGCCCGACTCGCCCGCGAAGAGACGAAACAAGTCATCGTCAAGAAGCAACGCGCCGACAAGGAACAGCAACGCGAAGAACGCCGGATGAAACAACGGATCGAGGAAATCGAACTCACGATCGAACAACACGAGGCGCGTCTCGAGGAAATCGAACAGCTGTTGTGTGAACCGGACGTCTTCAACGACTTCGCCCGGGCACAGGAACTGTCGACCGAGTCCGACGCGACGAAAGAATCGATCACGGCACTGTACGCAGAATGGGAGGAGCTCCATTCATGATGCGATTCCGTGCGATGCGAATCGAATGGATGCACGCCTTCCTGACTGGCCTCGCCTATATCGTGCCGACGGGGACGGAATTCGTATCCGAACTGATTCGCGGGGAGCCGACGGTCGTCCCGTCGTTCCTGTTTTATTTCTTGCCGGTCGTCATCGGCTTCATCATCCAGACGTGGAGCGGAATTGTGATCAGCTTGTTGAGCGGCCTGCTCATGAGCACGCTGTTCATCCGTATCGTCGTCTGGCCGGTCGATGTGACCGTGCACAGCTTTTATGCCCCGGGCTCGGTGTGGGGACATTTTTATCAGTCGACACTCCTCATGTGGGTGCTCGCCCTGATCGTCTTCATCGTGAGCTGGGTAAACATGTGGTACAAACAGAACAAACATCATCCGGACGTATAAAAAAGGGAAGCCCCTCTCCAACATGGAGACAGGCTTCCCTTTTAACATTTAGAAATAACGTAGCGGTTGGAATCCGCGTGTGTGGAAGTCGAGCTTGAGCCCGTCTTCCGTGATGAAGAAGACATATTCGTTCGTATCGACATCGCGGACGAACACTTTATAGAACGTGAGCGTCTCTTCGTCGTTCGTCACATACTTCGCCTCATGTGTCGAGATGACTTGCGCGAACAGTTGCTCTTCGTCAAACTCGTTGACGATGTCCTCAAACTTGGCCGCTTCCGCTTCGGTCGCTTCACGGCCCGGGGCGATCTCGTAATAGGCGTCGCTCGCTTTCGGTTGAACACCGAGGTTCCGGTCGACGACGATGACGCTCTCGATGTCTTGATCGTCTAGGCTCTTATAGCCGTACAACGTCTCGACGAGCGTGTTCTCGCCCGTGACCCGGCCGATGCCTTCGAGCGATTCCGCTCCTGTGAGTGACCGGACACGTGTCGCTTCCGGTACGATTTCTTCTTGATAGGCAATATTATAAGCGCGGATAATCTCCCGTACTTGCAAAAACGTCGCGACGACGAGCAGTACGACCAGACCTCCAATGATGATGCGTTTCGTCATGTCTCTATTTCCCCCTAGACTGTCATGCTCTCTTCTAAGGATAACCCAGGAACCGCATTCATCGCCAGTGTATCGCGCTTGCCGCGCACATACGCGTGATGGGCCGCGACCCCGATCATACCGGCGTTGTCTCCGCATAAATCGAGCGGCGGGATGACGAGGCGGATGCCTTCGCGGTCCGTCGCTTCTTGAAGCGCAGCACGGAGTCCGCGGTTGGCCGCGACGCCACCCGCGACGAGCAGTTGTTTCGCGCTTTTTTCTTTTACGGCACGAATCGCTTTCTCGACGAGCACTTCGACGACGCTCGCTTGGAAGCTGGCCGCCAAGTTTTCAGGGATGACCGTCTCCCCGCGTTGCTCAGCATTATGGACGGCGTTGATGACCGATGACTTGAGACCACTGAAGCTGAAGTCAAAGCTGCCAGCTTCGAGCCGGACCCTTGGGAACTTGTACGTGTCTTCCCCGTTGGCCGCAAGACGATCGATGGCCGGGCCACCTGGGTAAGGCAGGCTGAGTGTCCGTGCGACTTTGTCGTACGCTTCTCCAGCCGCATCGTCCCGTGTCTCTCCGATGACTTCGAACACACCGTGCTCGGGCATATAGACGAGTTCCGTATGTCCGCCTGAGACGACGAGACAGACGAGTGGGAACTCCATTTCTTCGACGAGGTCGTTCGCGTAAATGTGCCCGGCGATATGGTGGACGCCAATGAGCGGTTTACTATGGGCGAACGCGAGCGCCTTGGCCGCACTGATCCCGACGAGCAACGCCCCGACGAGACCTGGTCCTTGCGTGACCGCGACCGCGTCGACGTCTTGCATCGTCACGCCAGCTTCACTGAGGGCGTCATCGATGACGTAGGTGATCCGTTCGACGTGGTGGCGCGAGGCGACCTCGGGCACGACCCCGCCGAACCGTTTATGGCTTTCAATCTGGGACGAGACGACGTTCGATAAGAGCGTCTTGCCGTCACGCACGAGCGCGACCGACGTCTCATCACAACTCGACTCAATCGCGAGAATGAGCGATGTGTTCATTCTGATTCACTTCCTAACTTCGCCCAGTAAATATAGGCGTCTTCATTGTTGTCTTGATAATATCGTTTTCGACGTCCGGCATTTTCAAAACCGAACTGTTCGTATAGTTTTTGGGCACCGATATTCGAGACGCGCACCTCTAATGTGAGCGCGGCGAGCGACTTCGAACGAGCGAATTCCACGAGTTGCGTCAAGAGCAGATTGCCAATCCCTTGACCGCGATATTCCGGTAAGACGGCGATGTTTGTGATGTGTCCTTCGTCCACGATTTGCCAGACGCCGACGAATCCGACGACGCGACGTTCATGGACGGCGACGAAATAGACGGCCTGCTCATTTTTGAGCATCTCGTTCATGAACGCTTCTTTCGTCCACGGGATGGCGAACGAGGCCTCCTCGACTTTCGTGACTTCCTCGACGTCGAGCCAGTTCATGCGCCGGATTTTAATATCAGCCATTGTTCTGTCCCTCGAGCCATTTCGCTTCCGCTTCAGCAAGACGAAGGTACTCAGGCTCAAACGCGTGGACATCGTCCGTCGCGTCACCTAACGCGACGAGATCGCTCGCTCGGCCGTAACTATGAGCGGCCGGCGCTTCGGTATAGTCGTAAGAAGCGAGCACGTCACGGAACGGCTCGACGTCGCCGACGACGACGAATGGTTCGGTCATGTTGGCTTCAAGCCAAGCGGCGACCGAGGCATGGCAATCCGGCGTCACGGCCTCGTTCTGACGGTAGTGGCCGATATACGCATTGCCACGGCGGGCGTCGATGAGCGCGACGACCGGGAGCTCCGTGTTCGGTGCCGCCGCCATGAGGCGGAGCGCCGAGACGCCGACGAGCGGGAGTTGAAGCGTGTAGGCGAGCGTCTTCGCTGTCGTTACACCGATGCGGATGCCCGTGTAAGAGCCGGGTCCTGTCGTCACGACGATGCGTTCAAGCTCAGTAGGTGTCCATTTGACAGCAGTCATGAGCTGTTCAATCATGGGCATGAGCGTGACAGCGTGGTTCTTTGAGACCATGACCGTCGCTTCGGCTTGAATCTGACCGTGTTCACTCAAGGCGACAGACAGACGAGTCGTCGCCGTATCAATCATGAGTTGCTTCATGCGAGCACCTCCTTCACGAGTGCATCATAGGCGTCGCCGACGGGTGCAAACGTCAGTTGACGTTCCTCGTCGCCGATCCGTTCGATCGTGATAGCGAGCCGCTCCGTCGGAAGCGACGACTCAATTAAGTTCGACCATTCGACGATGGCGACCCCATCGCCGTTGATGTATTCTTCGAGGCCAATATCGTCCCCTGTGTCTTCGAGACGATAGACGTCCATATGATAGAGCGGCAACCGCCCTTGATATTGCTTCATGATCGTGAACGTCGGGCTGTTGACGTTACGCGTGACACCGAGGCCTTTCCCAAAGCCTTGGGTGAACGTCGTTTTGCCGGCACCGAGGTCTCCGTTCAACGTTATGACCGTCCCAGCTTGGACAAGTGTGGCCAACTTCTCTGCCACTGCCTGCGTCTCGGCCGCGGAATGGGTAATCAATGTATACATGATGTTTCTCCTTTAGTCGGTTCTAGCGATACGTACTCATTGTACACTCAATTTTATGCAAAAAAAAACACGAAACGTCATCGTTTCGCTATCTCATTTAAAAAATTGGTTGCGGGGGCTGGATTTGAACCAACGACCTTCGGGTTATGAGCCCGACGAGCTACCAGACTGCTCCACCCCGCGACGACATATGAAATTAAATAAAAATTGGTTGCGGGGGCCGGATTTGAACCGACGACCTTCGGGTTATGAGCCCGACGAGCTACCAGACTGCTCCACCCCGCGATGGTTTGAATTGTTTCGACATCCTCTATAATAAGTGAAGTAGTTATAACATGCAACCTTTTTCTTCATGTTTTTTCAGAATTGGAATCGGGAACATTTAAGGGAGTGTAATTTATAAGAGAAAAGGAGCGCGACCGTCATGTCGAAATGGGGTAATCGCTTTAAAAAATGGTTCTTTTCCGAACTGGACGCATCCGTCTATTTTCACACCGTCCCGTTCATTCCGAACGAGACCGTTCACGGAACACTACGGGTGTTGAACACCACTTCGCATGTCGTGCGCCTGCAAGAATTGACGCTTAATTTTTTGACGACGTTCAAAGACATTACGCTCGAAGGAAATGAATTCAATCGTGAAGCGGATCTTCAAGAAGTCCCAATCGTGTTATCGGCTGTGCTCGAACCAGGTGCTGAAGAGCATATTCCGTTCACGTTTGATTTGACGATGTACGCCCCATCGACCGCAGGGGCACCATACAGCGTGGAAGCCACTGTCTGGGATACGGACGGAAAGCGGGTCTGGTTCGATGTCATCGAGAAAGTCGAAGTCGAACCGCTCCCTGCCTTGAAACGTTTATTACAGGCGACCGAACATGCCGGGCTCGAGCTCATGTTCGTCCGCAACGTCATCGACCCGATTGGGGAAGAGCGACCGTATCCGTTCGTCGAGAAATATGGATTCAAACCGGTCGGTGATTGGGCCGATGAGTTTGAGGTCGTCAAATCGTTCTGGCGGGTCGATGAAGATGGGGTCGACGTCTATTACTGGCTCGACAATATCGAGAAGCAACGCACACTCGAGTCGATTGCAAATGACGTCACGATGCGCCATCGCTCGCTCACATGGGACCAACTCGAGCGCGAGCAAGACCGCCTCGGACTCGGGATTCAAGAGACGTTACGCAGCCATCGCTCATCATGAGTGGTGGCTTTCGATTGTCCAAACATCGTTACTCGTCGAGACGATCGTTTGGAATTTTTCGCGCTGCGGGTGCATGAACAGCTCGTATTGGAGTCGTCGCTCATCGTGCGAAGCTTTCAAATAGGCGAAGTCCATCCCCCGTTCCCCAACATCCCGGACGGAGCGCCGCGCAAACTCGCTATCGCTATCGCTATATAAATAAACCGACGCGTCCCACCAATTCGATTCAAGGAACGCGACGCTCATCCCTTCAACAATGGTGATTCTTTTTGTCGGATCGATCCACGTTCGTTTCAGGTATGGGACGTCAATCGTATAGAATCCAATCCCTTCACGTACCATGCGCACGTCACGTTCTAGCGATAACAGATGGTGCGCGGACGGATGACAGGTCGTCATCTTATAATGATGTGCCTGCCCGTCAACCGTGTAGTCGAGCATGGCACTTTTCCGTAACGTCGAGTCCGTGATATACGGGTCGGTGTTAATGTAGTTCACGTCCCCAAGACGCGCTCGTAAAGCGTCAGCGAATGTCGACTTCCCCGCACCCCCGTGCCCTGATATGCCAATAATCGTGCGGTGCTCGCGCTTGGCCTGGGCAACAATTCTATCAATCAGTTCATTCATACTGCCCCCCCTTTTGATACACTTTATATAGAAAGGAAGTGTACCAATCTGATGTCAACTTGTCCATTTTGTCATCCCCAGCTTGACCCGTCTCAGACGATTGTCGCCGAGAACGAGACATGCTACTTCTTGATGCACGACCGTGAGCAGGACGTGCTCGTCGGCTCTGGCGTCATCGTCCCGAAACAACATCGCGCAACGACGTTCGACCTCACGCCTTCGGAATGGCACGATACATATGTATTGCTTCACGAAGCGAAGTCATTCCTCGAGGAGACGTATGGCCCTGACGGCTATACGCTTGGTTGGAATGTGGGTGCCGCTTCAAATCAAACAGTTCCGCATGCCCATTTGCACGTCATCCCACGTTACGCCGACGGACCGCACGCGGGTAAAGGATTACGTCATTGGTTGAAACGACCAGAATGACCAAACAGCTCATCGTATGAGGATGAGCTGTTTTCGTTTCGTTTCGGTTTCTTCAAGTTGTCGCTCCAGCCGTTCCACTTCTCTCGTCATTTTCTCGATGAGTTGAGTGATTTCACGGTCAAGACCTTTTACCTTGTCGAGCGAATCATTGATTCGTCCATGCATCGTCCACTCGGAAAAGATATCATCGAGGAAGTAGTCAGCGAATTGAATGAGCGAACCGCGTTCAATGTGTAAGCCGCTGACAACTCCTTTCACATCAGCCAATTCCCGTGAAAAGCGTTCCAACGCAGCTTGAAGTTCATGCATCTTCCGTTCCGAAGCATCGATGGCGTCATGTTTCATTGCAGTTGCAATCAATCCACCTCCAAAGAACGTATCATACGTCGACCAACCTTTCGCACTATCGAGATGTTTGAGTGTTTTGGAGATGACCGTTCGCGCTGAGTTCCCGGCAACGATAGCTTCTTTATATTCAACAACTAACTCGGTCATTTTCACCTGTTGATCTGTGAGGCGATATAACTCTTCCCTAATAGTAGAATCTTGCTTCAAACGAGTTTCCTTCTCTTTTATGAACGTTTCCCATTCCGCGTCAATTCCATTATAGGTCTCAAACGTCTCATATAAGTCACGACGCTCAAGCGCTAACTCATCCAACATCGCCTCATGTTCCCGTAACTTCAGTTCGGCCCGGGCCGCCTCTTCTAATTCAATCGTTTTTTGTTCGTTGAACGTTCCCCGGAGCTTGCGCCACGCGTTGACGAGCGAGAATGAATCTAAGTCGTAGACGTCGCGCTGTTCTTTCGTAAACGAATTGAGAAGTTGCTTGCGTACAGCTTCATGTTCAGCAATTTGTTTGTCGAGTGTTTTTAGTTTACGAGCAAGTCGGTCCCGTTCTGCCATCCTTTGTTGTAAGTCTTGCTGCTGTTGGTGAAAATAAGTCATAGATGATTTCTCCTTTCGATTTCCAAGAAGGCTTCAGCATTATACGTTCTGATATTTTTCTCTTTTCTATACGAAAGGACTTCTGGAAAGTTTCAGTTCAAACCACAAAAAAAAGACGACCAAGCATTTGCTTGATCGTCTCATATGGCCTGGCAACGTCCTATCCTCACAGGGGGAGACCCCCAACTACTTTCGGCGCTGAAGCGCTTAACTTCCGTGTTCGGCATGGGAACGGGTGTGGCCGC
>NZ_JACSMA010000007.1 GCF_018618415.1 Exiguobacterium sp. s146
CGTTCCCATGCCGAACACGGAAGTTAAGCGCTTCAGCGCCGAAAGTAGTTGGGGGTCTCCCCCTGTGAGGATAGGACGTTGCCAGGCCAACGCGAAAGACGATCGAGCATCCGCTCGGTCGTCTTTTTTCTGTTTGAAGCGGTGTCGCAGTTGCGACATCGCTTTTCGTTTGCCTTTTTTTGAATCAATGATAGAATATAGTCAAAAGTCAAAGATGGTCAGAGGGTGGTGGAGATGAGAAACATATCGGATGTAATCGAACAGTATTTGAAGCAAGTGCTGAAGGAGAGCCAGGCCGAAGCAATCGAGATTAAACGGCAAGATATTGCCAAACGTTTCGAATGTGTTCCGTCTCAAATCAACTACGTCATCAATACGCGCTTTACGGTCGAGAAGGGCTACCTTGTCGAAAGTAAGCGTGGAGGCGGAGGCTACATTCGCATTCGTCGCGTGATTTTACATGAGAAACAAGACGTGTTGGCCAGCTTGATGGATATTTTACAGGATCATCCGCGTCTTTCCGAACAACTTGTCGAGAACATCTTGATTCGCTTATTTGAAGAAGGGATGTTGAGTGAGCGAGAAGTGCGGTTGCTCTATCATTTATTATCTGATGAAGCGCTCGGGCTGCACGCTGACGATCGTCACTTGATTCGAAGACAACAGTTACTCGCATTAATGAAGTTACTTAGTTACCATTGACCGACGGAGGCATAAAGAGATGTTATGCGAACGATGCAAACGGCGACCTGCCATCAATGAAATTCAAGTAATCGAAAACGGGATACCGGTAACGAGACGACTTTGTCGTCAATGTACAGTCGAACTGATGGCAGGTTACGTGCCAGCAGTGAAACGGTGCCCGGGCTGTCAATTGACACAAACTGAGTTAGTTCATCTTCGAAAAGCGGGCTGTACGACTTGTTATACCGTCTTTCGCGAAGAATTGATAAAGATTACCCGTCAGTATCAACAGGGTCATGATGAACATGTAGGTTCGATGCCAGACGCCTTACGGACTCCCGACGAGCGAATCGAAGAGCGACTTGCAAAGTTAGCAGGGGAGTTGGAACGAGCCGTCGAACAAGAAGATTATGAACGCGCGGCCAGGCTGAAAAAAGAGATTAATCAATTGAAGGGACGAGGTGAGGCGTGATGGAATCTTATCTTAAACATCCACTTGGCCCTAAAATGAGAGAGCGAGCCAAGTTAGATGATTTGGTCATCTCGACTCGCATTCGTCTGGCGCGTAATTTAAAAGATACCGTTTTTTCTCCTGTGTTATCGGAAGAAGGACAGCATCAACTTTGTGAACGGATTGAAACGTCACTTGGAGGATTGCAGGGCTTTGAGTATTTGCATATGGGTGCTTATGATCAGGTGACCCGACAAGCGCTTGTGGAAAAGCATTTGATTAGCCCGACGATTGCCGGGAAAGAACAAAGCGCCGTCTTTTTAAGCGAAGATGAGACCATCAGTGTGCTCATCAATGAAGAAGATCATTTACGAATTCAAACGCTACTCCCAGGCTATCAGGTAGAAGAAGCTTTCGAACTGGCTAAACGTGTCGATACCCTTTGTGGGGAGTCACTTCCTTATGCGTTTGATGAACAGCTCGGTTACTTGACAACGTGTCCGAGTAATATCGGCACGGGGCTAAGAGCCTCCGTGATGCTTCATCTGCCAGGATTGACCCTGACCGGACGGATAACTCCTATTCTAAAAGAACTTCGTAAGCTCGGGTATACGATTCGAGGACGTTACGGAGAAGGAAGTGATGCGGCGGGACGACTGTTCCAATTATCGAACCAGCGCACATTGGGGAGTCATGAAGCCCAACTATTAACCGACTTCATGGAGATTACGGAACAAGTCATTCAGGCAGAGCGACAAGCTCGGGAAGAGCTGTTGGCTCGCAATCAGGATGAGCTAGAAGATCAGTTTTATCGCTCATATGGGATCTTACGATATGCAAAACTGCTATCGTCAACAGAGGCTATCGAACGCCTATCCGATCTTCACTTGGCGAGCGACCTCGGTATTTTATCAGATTGGAGCCCACCTCAGTTTCACGAATTGATTGTTCGGCTTCAATCAGGTTTCCTACAAAAGCATTTCGGGAAAACATTATCTACGAAAGAACGAGATCGCGAACGTGCGACGCTCGTTCGTCGAACGTTAGATCATGGGTTAGTTTGATCCAACTTTAAGGAGGTTTTGTCAATGATGTTTGGTCGATTTACAGAACGAGCTCAGCGCGTATTAGCTTTAGCACAAGAGGAAGCAGTACGGCTTGGCCATCATAATATCGGTACGGAGCACATTTTACTCGGACTTGTCCGTGAGGGAGAAGGGATTGCCGCTAAGGCGTTATTCGCTCTCGGACTTACGTCGGAAAAGATCCAGCAAGAAGTGGAGGCGCTCATCGGACGAGGTTCAGAAAACGGATCAACGATTCACTATACGCCACGTGCGAAAAAAGTGATTGAACTGTCGATGGATGAAGCGCGGAAACTTGGTCACTCTTACGTCGGGACTGAACACATTCTCCTCGGCGTCATTCGTGAAGGTGAAGGGGTGGCGGCCCGAGTCTTGAACAACCTTGGCATCAGCTTGACGAAAGCACGTCAACAAGTACTCCAGCTCTTAGGTAACACAGAGTCGTCAGCGAACGCGTCACAACCAGGTACAAGTGCCGCTACACCGACGCTTGACGGTTTGGCTCGTGACTTGACGCAGCAGGCGCGAGAATCCCGTCTTGATCCGGTCATCGGTCGCTCAGGCGAAATCCAACGTGTCATCGAAGTGTTGTCACGCCGGACGAAAAACAACCCGGTCCTCATCGGGGAACCAGGAGTCGGGAAAACAGCAGTCGTCGAAGGCCTCGCCCAACAGATCATCAACAATGAGGTACCGGAGACACTTCGGAACAAGCGCGTGATGGTGCTCGATATGGGTACGCTCGTCGCCGGGACGAAGTACCGCGGTGAGTTCGAAGATCGTTTGAAAAAAGTAATGGATGAGATTCGCCAAGCCGGGAACGTCATTCTCTTCATTGACGAGTTGCATACGTTAATCGGTGCTGGGGGTGCTGAAGGCGCCATCGATGCGTCGAATATCTTGAAACCGTCACTCGCCCGTGGCGAACTTCAATGTATCGGAGCGACGACACTCGACGAGTACCGCAAATATATCGAGAAAGATGCCGCGCTCGAACGCCGCTTCCAACCGATTCAAGTGAATGAACCGACGACGGACGAGGCAGAACAAATTCTCCTCGGGTTACGCGATCGCTATGAGGCACACCACCGCGTGACGATCACAGATGAAGCGATTCATGAAGCCGTCGTTCTCTCCGATCGTTACATCTCGGATCGTTTCCTTCCAGATAAAGCGATTGACCTTGTCGATGAGGCTGCTTCGAAAGTAAGACTTCGCTCGTTCACGGCGCCGCCGAACTTGAAAGAGCTCGAGGCTCGTCTTGAGTCGATTCGTAAAGAAAAAGATTCGGCGGTACAGAGCCAAGAGTTCGAGAAGGCTGCCTCACTACGTGATACGGAACAGAAACTTCGTGATGAACTCGAGCAGCTCAAGTCAGAATGGCAGAACAAGCAAGGGAACGAAAAGCTTGAAGTGACGAAAGAAGACATCGCACAAGTCGTCGCGAACTGGACGGGTGTCCCGGTAACAAAAATTGCCGAGGAAGAGACAGACCGTCTCCTCAAACTCGAATCGATTCTTCACGGCCGTGTCATCGGTCAAGATGAGGCCGTCAAATCGATTTCGCGGGCGATTCGCCGGGCCCGTGCCGGGTTGAAAGATCCGAAACGTCCGATTGGCTCGTTCGTCTTCCTTGGACCAACAGGGGTCGGGAAAACCGAGTTGGCTCGTGCCGTCGCCGAAGCATTGTTCGGTGACGAGGACGCCATCATCCGTATCGATATGTCGGAGTATATGGAAAAACACGCGACGAGTCGTCTAGTTGGATCGCCTCCAGGTTACGTCGGTTACGAAGAAGGCGGTCAATTGACAGAGAAGGTTCGCCGCAAGCCGTATTCGGTCATCTTGCTTGATGAGATTGAAAAGGCGCACCCTGAAGTGTTCAACATCTTGCTCCAAGTGCTCGATGACGGTCGCTTGACCGACTCGAAAGGGCGTACGGTCGACTTCCGGAACACGGTCATCATCATGACGTCAAACGTCGGTGCGGCAGCACTCAAACGGAACAAGTACGTCGGGTTCACCGTTGAAGATGACGTGAAGCGTGAGTATACAGAAATGAAAGATAAAGTCATGGAAGAGTTGAAGAAAGCGTTCCGTCCCGAGTTCTTGAACCGGATTGACGAGATCACGGTCTTCCACTCACTCCAAAAAGAACACATCCAAGAAATCGTCAAACTTATGGCCGAGACACTTACAAAACGTCTTGGGGAACAAGGGATCGATTTCAGCTTGACGGAATCGGCGCTCGAGAAAATCGCCGAAGTCGGGTACGACCCGGAATACGGGGCTCGTCCACTCCGCCGTGCGCTCCAGCGTGAGGTTGAGGACCGACTCTCAGAGGCGATGCTCAGCGGCAACATCACAAAAGGCAGCAAAGTGGCGCTCGATGTACAAGACGGCGAATTCGTCGTCCGTAATGAAGGTGTCGTTCAGTAACTACAAGGCTCCCTCTCTCGTGTGAGGGGGCTTTTTTAGACGGAAAGGAACATCATGGCAAAAATTAAAACGAAGTACGTATGTCAGTCATGCGGATACGAATCCGCAAAATGGATGGGACGTTGTCCAGGTTGTAACGAGTGGAACACGCTCGTTGAAGAGTTTGTCGAAGAGAAAAAAGCGAAGCGGGGAGCCGCGTTCGTCCATAGCTCATCACGTCAATTAAAACCAGAACGTCTGTCGGACGTCGTGTCGCAAGAAGAGACGCGCGTGCATACGAACAGTCAAGAGTTCGACCGCGTGCTAGGAGGCGGAATCGTTCCAGGCTCGCTCGTTCTCGTCGGCGGAGACCCGGGAATCGGGAAGTCGACGATTCTACTCCAAGTGAGCGCCCATTTGGCTCATAGTGGACGGAAAGTGCTCTATATTTCAGGGGAAGAATCGCTCAAGCAGACGAAACTGCGGGCCGAACGGCTCGGCCTGCCGACCGAAGACTTATATGTCCTCGCTGAGACGGACATGTTGATGATTGAACGGGTCATCGATGAAGAAGAACCAGGATTCGTCATCATCGACTCGATTCAAACCGTCTATATGGACGAAATTCAATCAGCGCCGGGGAGTGTTGCCCAAGTACGAGAATGTACGGCGGCGCTCATGAAAATTGCCAAAACTCGAGGCGTGGCCGTCTTTATCGTCGGTCACGTGACGAAACAAGGCTCGATTGCCGGTCCTCGTCTGCTCGAGCACATGGTGGATGCCGTCCTTTACTTCGAAGGGGAACGTCACCATACGTTCCGGATTTTACGGGCCGTGAAAAACCGGTTCGGGTCGACGAATGAGATCGGTATCTTTGAAATGAAAGAAGGCGGGCTCGAGGAAGTGCTCAATCCGTCTGAAATCTTCTTGGAAGAACGGACCGCTGGCGTCTCGGGCTCCACCGTCGTCGCATCGATGGAAGGGACGCGGACCGTGCTCGTCGAGTTACAGGCGCTCATCTCGCCGACCTCATTCGGGAATCCGCGCCGGATGGCGACCGGGATTGACCAGAACCGGGTCGCACTTCTTATGGCCGTACTCGAGAAGCGATCGGGTCTGTTGCTGCAAACGCAAGACGCTTATTTGAAAGCGGCTGGGGGAGTCAAATTGGACGAACCGGCCATCGACTTGGCCATCTGTATTTCGATCGCGTCAAGTTTCCGTGACCGTCCGACCCGACCGACGGATGTCTGTATCGGTGAAGTCGGATTGACGGGTGAGGTCCGGCGTGTGTCACGGATTGAGCAACGTGTCGCCGAAGCGGCCAAGCTCGGTTTCACGCGGGCCATCATTCCGAAAAACAACCTCGGGGGCTGGACGGCCCCGCCTGGCATCGATGTCGTCGGTGTCAGCACTGTCGATGAAGCGCTCCAACTCGCCATCCCATTCTGACGGGGCGCTTCCGGCAGTTTTTAACGCTTTGTAACGAACGCTTTCAAAAGAACCGTGTTACAATGAAAGTGTTAATTTCTTGAAATTTAAATTCATAATAAAGGAGGTGGAATGAGTGAAGATTGCTGTGCGAATCGGATTTATATTGATCGGACTCGTCGTTGGTTGGTTCGGGATTATCGAAGCGATGTTGCTATTAGGTGACCTCGGTGTGAACGTACCGGCTTGGTTGACGATTCCTTACGTTGCTAGTTTGATTGGTGGACTTATCTTCTTCATTCTTAGTTTGTTCTTGACCGATGGGGTCGTTAAATTTATCCGTTTTATCGAAGAACGGCTCGTCCGTTTGCCGGTCGGCGATATTTTGTTTGGCTCGATCGGATTGATTATTGGTTTGTTGATCGCCTTTTTGATTAGCGTCTCGTTAGAAGTGACGAATATCTTCTTGCTCAGCAAGATTGTACCGATTTTTGTGACCGCTCTGTTCGGTTACTTCGGTTTTGCCGTCGGTTACCGGAAGCGGAATGAATGGATTAAACTGTTCGTCAAAAGTGAACGAGAGAAGCCGGTCGCGGAACCATTGCGCCGCTCTAACGATAAAATTTTGGATACGAGCGTCATCATCGATGGTCGAATCGCCGATATCTCGAAGACCGGTTTCATCGAAGGGACACTGATCGTCCCGCAGTTCGTCATCGGTGAGCTCCAATATATTGCGGACTCGTCGGATACGTTGAAGCGTAACCGGGGCCGTCGTGGTCTTGATATTTTAAAAGAGTTACAAGACAACGATCGGATCGAAGTGGAGATCTATGATGGGGACTTTGAAGACGTCGCCGAAGTGGATATCAAATTGATTAAGTTGGCCGAATTGAAAAAAGGCATCGTCGTCACGAACGACTACAACTTGAACAAAGTGTGTGAAGTTCGGAACGTCCCGGTACTGAACATTAACGACTTGGCCAACTCGGTCAAACAGATCGTCATTCCAGGAGAAGAGATGGTCGTGACGGTCATCAAAGAAGGAAAAGAACAAAATCAAGGTGTCGCCTATCTCGAAGATGGCACGATGGTCGTCGTTGAAGGTGGGCGTAAGCTGATTTCGAAGACGTTACCCGTCGTCGTCACGAGCGTGCTTCAGACGTCGGCTGGCCGCATGATTTTTGCTCGTCCTGAATAAATAAGTGGAAAAAGAGACGCATCGGCGCTCTCTTTTTTCGCGAAAAGGGGTGAATGGGATGGTACGCTATACGGTTGTCATTCCGGCCGCAGGAAAAGGAAAGCGGATGGGAGCCGATGAGAATAAGTTGATGCTGACGCTGCAAGGAAAGCCGATTATCGTCTGGACCGTGGCAGCGTTCGCAAGAGATGCATGGTGCTCGCGCATCGTGCTCGCGGTGCGTCCCGAGGAACAAGGTTGGTTCGAGCATCAGTTGCGTCATGTCACGACCCCGATTACATATGTGGCGGGTGGGGAAGAACGACAACAGAGCGTTCGAGCCGGGCTACAAGTCGTGGATCCCGAAGACGTCGTTTTGATTCATGATGGGGCACGACCATTCGTGCGCCTCGACCAACTCCATGCCATCGCCGAAGCGGCCAAGACGGAAGGGGCGATTCTCGCCGTTCCGGTCAAAGATACGGTGAAGCAAGTCACGGACGGACACATCACGCAGACGGTGCCGCGCGAGGCGCTATGGTTGGCACAGACGCCTCAAGCGTTCCCGGCAAGCGCCATCCAAGCCGCCCATGAGCGGGCAGAAGCCGCCCGTTTTATCGGGACGGACGATGCCAGTCTATTCGAATGGACCGGCCAACAAGTAACGATCATCCCGGGGGATTATCACAACATTAAAATGACGACCCCGGAAGACTTATTATTTGGTGAAGCGATTTTAACGAAGGAGGACTATCGATGAGAATCGGACAAGGATTTGATGTACATGCGTTCGCCGAAGGGCGGCCGCTCATTTTAGGAGGAATCGAGATTCCACACGACCGCGGCTTGCTTGGCCACTCGGATGCGGACGTCTTATTGCATACGATTGCCGACGCAGCGCTCGGAGCGATTGCGGCAGGGGATATCGGCAAGCATTTCCCGGATACGGACCCGGAGTTTAAAGACGCGGACTCGAAAGTGTTGTTGCAACAAGTTTGGCAGCTCGTCAAAGCGGAAGGGTACGTGCTCGGCAACGTCGATGCGACCGTGATGGCGGAGCGACCGAAACTGCGGACATATATCGATGACATGCGAGCGGTGATCGCCGAGTTGCTCGAGGCGGACATCAGCCAAGTGAACGTCAAAGCGACGACGACTGAAAAACTAGGCTTCACCGGACGTGAAGAAGGAATTGCCGCCCAGGCGGTCATCCTGCTCAACCGCACTTGACAAAAGTGGTATACTATTTGGGCAGAAGAGAAGAAAGGTGGAAATATTATGAGTGAAGTGCGCGTACGCTATGCGCCGAGTCCGACGGGTCACCTTCATATCGGGAACGCCCGGACCGCGCTATTTAACTATTTGTATGCTCGCCATGCCGGCGGGAAGATGATTCTCCGAATCGAGGACACGGACCAAAAACGGAACGTGGAGAACGGTGTAGAAAGTCAAATGAAGTACTTGGAATGGCTCGGCATCGATTGGGATGAAGGTCCAGGCCGCGGCGGCGACTACGGTCCTTACTTCCAAATGGAACGACTCGACTTGTACAATAAATACGTGAACGAGTTGATGGACAATGGACTCGCGTATAAGTGCTACATGACGTCGGAAGAACTCGAGGCGGAGCGTGAGGCTCAAATCGCGCGTGGTGAAGCACCACGGTATTCGGGTGCCCACCGTAACTTGAGCGACGAAGAGCGGGCTGCGTTCGAAGCCGAAGGGCGTAAACCGTCGATTCGAATTCGTGTACCAGAATCGGTCACATACAAGTGGACTGATGTCGTCAAAGGAGACGTCTCGTTCGAGTCGAAAGACTTCGGCGACTGGGTCATCGTCAAACAGGACGGCATCCCGACGTATAACTTCGCGGTCGTCGTCGACGATCACTTGATGAAAATCAGCCACGTGTTGCGCGGGGACGACCATATCGCCAACACACCGAAACAGATGATGGTCTATGACGCACTCGGTTGGGACTACCCAGCGTTCGGTCATATGACGTTGATTTATAACGAGAGCCATAAGAAGTTATCAAAGCGTGATGAGTCGATTATTCAGTTCATCGAGCAATACGCTGATCTCGGATACCTTCCGGGGGCACTCTTTAACTTCATCTCGCTCCTCGGCTGGTCGCCGGTCGGAGAAGAGGAAATCTTCACGAAAGACGAGCTCATCGAGATGTTTGATGCGGGTCGTCTGTCGAAGAGTCCGGCTGTCTTTGACCAACAGAAGCTTGCTTGGATCAACAGCGTCTATATGAAACAGGCTTCGCTTGACGAAGTGGTGGCACTCAGTTTACCATTCTTACAAGAAGCAGGACGTTTACCGAACGCCTTGTCGATGGAACAAGCCGATTGGGCGACAGCGTTGATCGCCCTCTATAAAGAACAAATGACACACGGTGCTGAAATCGTGACGTTGACGGACCTGTTCTTTAAAGATGAGGTCGAATACGACGAAGAGGCCAATGCGGTCCTCGCTGGCGAAACGGTACCGGCTGTCCTCGCCGAATTCAAGGCGCAACTTGAAGCGATTGAAGACTTCACACCGGAAGCCGTCAAAGCAGCGACGAAAGCGACACAAAAAGCGACTGGCCAAAAAGGAAAGAACTTGTTCATGCCGATCCGGGTCGCGACGACCGGGCAGACGCACGGACCTGAGCTTCCGAACGCCATTTCACTGATTGGCAAAGAGCGTGTCTTGGCACGCCTCACAACATTATTAGCTTAAAGGCAACGATGAGGAAAGTAAGCGGTATGACACTTAACAGAGACTAGAACCTAGGCTGGAAGTTCTAGAAGCGTCCCCCGTCGAAGTGCACCTCGGAGCCGTTCCGGCGATACGTAGTCGGGACCGCGACTCGGCGTTAACGAGACATGAGAGGGGAACTTTCCCAAACAGAGTGGAACCGCGCTTACGGCGTCTCTGTGCCTTGGCACAGGGGCGTTTTTGTTTTTGATATGGAAAAGGAGAACAATTATGGGATTTTGGAAAAGTGTACGGGCCGACATTCAAAATGTGCTCGAACTTGACCCGGCTGCTCGCTCAAAGGCGGAAGTTGTCTTAACGTATCCAGGATTGCATGCGCTTTGGGCGCATCGACTCGCGCATGGCCTATGGAAACGTAATGCGAAACTGTTAGCCAAGTTGATTGCGCAGACGAGTCGTTGGTTAACTGGGGTGGAAATTCACCCGGGGGCAGTCATTGGCGAACGGCTGTTCATCGACCATGGGTTTGGGATTGTCATCGGTGAGACCGCGATTATCGGCAATGACGTCACCATTTATCAGGGCGTGACGCTCGGTGGAACGGGAAAAGAGAAAGGGAAACGTCACCCGACGATTGGGAACGACGTGCTGATTTCAGCCGGTGCGAAAGTGCTCGGTAATATTACGATCGGTGATTGTGCCAAAATCGGGGCGAGTTCCGTCGTCTTAAAAGACGTCCCGTCCGACTCGACCGTCGTCGGGATTCCAGGCCGGGTCGTCATCCGAAACGGCGAGCGGGTCAAACCACACGATCTTGATCATCGCTTCCCTGACCCGGACCGCGAGTGCCAAGAGCGGCTGGAACGTGCTGTCGCTCAGTTAGAAGACAAACTTGCTTCATTAGAGAAACGGATGGAGGAGAACACACATGATTCAGTTTTACAACAGCCTCACGAATAAGAAAGAACCGTTCGTGCCAATCGTACCAGGGAAAGTGTCGATGTATGTTTGTGGACCGACCGTCTACAATTACATTCACGTCGGCAACGCTCGTCCTGCAATCGCCTTTGATACGGTCCGCCGCTACTTGACGTACCGGGGCTATGACGTCAAATACGTCCTCAACTTCACAGATGTCGACGATAAAATCATCCGGACCGCCAACGAGCTCGGAGAAGATGTCGGCACGTTGACGAATCGGTATATCGATGCCTATTTGGCCGACACGGGTGCCTTGAACGTGTTGCCAGCGGACGTCCACCCGCGTGTCACGGACACGATGGAAGAGATTATCACATTCATCCGTGAACTCGAGACGCAAGACTTTGCGTATGAAGCAGGCGGGGACGTCTATTTCCGGACACGTAAGTTTGAGACGTACGGAAAACTGAGCCAGCAGTCGATTGAAGACTTGCGCGCAGGTTCACGCGTCGACGTCGGGGAAAAGAAAGAAGACCCGCTCGATTTCGTCTTATGGAAAGCCGCGAAACCAGGTGAGCCGGCATGGGAAAGTCCATGGGGACAAGGTCGTCCGGGCTGGCACATCGAGTGCTCGGCGATGGCGAAAAAACACCTTGGTGCAACGATTGATATTCACGCTGGGGGGCATGACCTCAAGTTCCCGCACCACGAGAACGAGATTGCCCAGTCGGAGGCGTGCAACCATACGAAGTTCGCCAACTATTGGCTCCATAACGGATTCATCAATATCGAGAACGAGAAGATGTCCAAATCGCTCGGTAATTTCCTGCTCGTCCATGAGGCGTTGAAAGAAGTCGATGCGATGGTGCTCCGCTTCTTCATGCTGTCGGTTCATTATCGCCACCCAATCAACTACAGCCGTGAGTTGATTGAACAAGCGGCGAACGGTTGGGACCGCATCAAGGAAGCGTACCAAAACGTCGAGTACCGCTTATCGGTCACAGCCGGCCTTGAAGAGCCGAGCGAGGCGATGGAACGCAAGCTCGCGACAATCAAAACGACGTTCATCGAAGCGATGGATGATGATATCAACACGGCGAACGCGGTGACGGTCTTATTTGACTTGGCCCGTGAAGCGAACATCTATGCGAAAGCGGATCACGTCTCGAAAGCGACGTTGGAACACGTGATCGCCTTATTCGATGAGTTGACAGGCGTGCTCGGATTGACGATTGCGAATGAGAAAGAGTTGCTAGACGAGGAGATCGATCAATTGATTCAAGAGCGGAATACGGCCCGTGCGGAGCGGAACTTTGCCCGTGCCGATGAAATTCGGGATCTCTTGAAAGAACAGAACATTCAACTCGAAGATACGGCTCAGGGCGTGCGGTGGAAGCGGCTATGAAGCAACAGGCACCCCAACTGAACGCCCTCGCCCTCGCTTATATGGGCGATGCGGTCTATGAGATGGCGGTACGCAAGCGACTGCTCGGACAAGGGATGACGAAGCCGAACGATCTTCACCGAGGTGCGATTCGCTACGTGAACGCGGCTGCCCAGGCTGGAATCGTGACCCACTGGCTCGAGACAGGTGTCTTGAGTGAAGACGAGGCGGCCGTCGTCCGCCGCGGAAAGAACGCGAAATCCGGTTCCATCCCGAAGCGGACAGATGTTCATACGTATCGCTACTCGACCGCGTTCGAAGCATTGATTGGTTACACATATCTAATGGAAAGAAGGGATCGTCTTGAAGAACTCATCGAACAAGCGTTCACATGGCTCGAAACCGAGTCATTCGAAACGACATGACGGAGCAAGGGAGCAACGCTCATTCGACCGTCCACGCGGCGAACGAAATGACCGCCCCCGTGGCGAACGGAACGACCGTCCGCAACGTCAGAAACTAGAACGACCGGATTATCAAGAAGTCGATGTGATGGAAGAAGGAATCGACTTCTTATACGGGCGTAACCCGGTCATGGAAGCGCTCCGGAGCGGGCGTGACATGAACAAGGTCTTCATCATGGAAGGCCAACAGAAAGGACCGCTCGCCCAAATCATTGGCATGGCCAACGAGGCGTCGGTTCAAATCTCATTCGTTCCGAAGACGAAACTTGAGAAGATGGCCGGCAGTGAACATCACCAAGGCGTTGTCGCCGCGGTCGCCGCTTACGAATATAAGTCGGTAGAAGACATGTTCGCACTCGCTGAGTCGAAAGGAGAAACACCGCTGTTCATCTTGCTCGATGAACTCGAAGACCCGCACAACCTCGGTTCGATTCTCCGGACGGCGGATGCGGTCGGCGCCCACGGCATCATCATTCCGAAGCGCCGCTCGGTCGGATTGACGCAGACGGTGGCGAAAGCCTCGACGGGTGCAATCGAGTATATCCCGGTCGCGCGCGTCACGAACTTGACGCGGACGCTCGAAGAGTTGAAAGAAAAAGGGTTATGGGTCGTCGGGACGGATGCGAGTGAGAGTCAAGACTACCGCCGCCTCGATGGGAACATGCCACTCGTCGTCGTCATCGGCAGTGAGGGCAAAGGAATGAGCCGCCTCGTGCGGGAGTCATGTGACTTCCTCGTCCACATGCCGATGGTCGGTCATGTCACATCGCTGAACGCCTCGGTCGCGGCCGCACTTCTCTTGTATGAAGTGCATCGCTCACGTAACCCGTTGTCATGAGTATCAAGAAACGGGAACTGCTCCTCGTGGATGGGTATAACATCATTGGCGCTTGGCCACACCTTCGCAAGCTGCGCGACATCGATTTTGAGAAGGCACGTACCGATTTGATTGAGGCGATGGCCGAGTATCAGGCGGTCACCGGTCGTGAAGTGACGATTGTCTTCGATGCGCATATGCGCTACGGACGAGAGTCGAAAGCGAAACAGAGTCGGATCGCGGTCATCTATACGAAAGAGAACGAGACCGCGGACGAATGGATTGAGCGGCGCGCCCATGAACTCGTCGATGATCGTCTCGTCACATTATTCGTCGCGACGAACGATTTCACCGAGCAATGGGTCATCTTCGGTCAAGGTGCACTTCGTGTGCCCGCGGCCGAACTGCTCAAAGATTGGAAACAGGCGCAACAGTTAATCGACCAAGAACGGTCGGCGCTTGAGCAGGACCGATCCAACCGAAAAACGATCGACCTCACGCCAGACGTGCGGGCCCGATTAGAAGAAATTCGTCGTCGTAAATGAAACGGTGCCGAAACTCACGGACGAGTTCATGAAATGGACTCGTCTTTGTTTTTAATTTGACATTTTTTTGGAAAGAAATGTTGTATACTATTACATGTATGAGTTACACGAATTGTAATTGACGGAATTTTTAGAATTTTATTTGACGGTCGTTTTAGTCGACGCCTATAATGAGAGCACAAACTTACATAAGTTCATCAATCGCCGGGGGGTAGGAAACATGAACGGATGGCCATACGAGCAGTTTGAAAACATGTCTGACGAAGAGCTCGTCTTTCTTGCGCGTAACGAAGGGGATAGTGACGCTCTTGAGTTTTTGATTGAACGTTACCGATATTTTGTACGGGCGAAGGCACGGTCTTACTTTTTGATTGGTGCCGACCATGAGGATATCGTCCAAGAAGGGATGATTGGTCTGTACAAAGGAGTGCGCGACTATCGAGACGAACGGCTCGCCTCGTTCAAAAGTTTTGCCGAGATGTGCATCACACGTCAAATGATCACTGCCATTAAAACGGCGACACGTCAAAAACATATTCCGCTCAACTCGTACGTCTCGCTCGACAAGCCGATTTTTGACGATGAGTCGGACCGGACGTTACTTGATGTGATTTTGCCGCCGCATCCGACGGACCCGCAAGATCTGCTCGTCACGCGTGAAGAGCAACTGTTCATGGAAGAAAAGATGGAAGAGCTCCTGAGTGACTTGGAACGAAAAGTGTTACGTCTTTATTTGGACGGCCGTTCGTATCAAGAAATCTCAGACGACCTTGACCGTCATGTGAAGTCGATTGATAACGCGTTGCAACGCGTGAAGAAAAAGTTTGAGCGGCATGTCGACGTCAAAACGCTGACGAGCTAACCGATATTGACCGCACGCCTCCTATGTGATACTTTTAAGGCAGCGCCTTGTCCGTAGACGCCATTTACAGGAGGCGTTTTTTTTTCGCTCTTTTTTTATGGAGAGCCGTCGAAAGGGGCGCTTATGAATGGCAAAAAAAGTAAGTCTCGCGTGCTCGGGCTGCGGGTCGAACGGATACTCGACCGTGAAACAAGATGACGTGACGACGCGGCTCGAACTGAAGAAGTTCTGCCGGCGTTGCAACGCACATACGACGCACCGAGAATCAAAGTAACGTAGATTGGCATTCAACGTAGGAGGAAGCTACCATGAACTTTTTGCGCGATGTATGGAAAGAGTTAAAGAAAACGAGTTGGCCGACTCGTAAAGAGCTCACAAAATATACCATCACGGTCATCGCGACGGTCGTCGTGATCGGCCTGTTCGTGTTCGGCGTAGATACTGGTGTCAGCTATCTCGTCAACCTATTGATTAACTAAGGAAAGAGGTGAAAGCCGTGGAGAAGCAATGGTTTGTTGTCCAGACGTACTCTGGATTTGAAAACAACGTCAAAGAAAACCTAGAACGTCGGATTGGTTCGATGAACATGGAAGATAAAATTTTCCGCGTCCTCGTTCCGACTGAAACGACGCAAGAAGAAGTCACGCTCAAAAGTGGCGAAAAGAAGATTAAAGAAAAAGAAGTGAAGAGCTTCCCAGGCTACGTCTTCGTCGAGATGGTCATGACCGACGATTCATGGTATGTCGTTCGGAACACACCGAACGTCACGGGCTTCCTCGGTTCGACGGGCGGCGGCGCCAAGCCGATTCCGCTTCAACCGGATGAAGTGACGAACGTCTTGTCGCAGATGGGCCTCATCGAGAAGAAAGATCGTTACAACTACGAGCTCGGTGATCTCGTCCGCGTCAAAGAAGGCGCATTTGAGAACTTTGAAGGGACGATTGATGAAATCGAAGCCGACAAAGAGAAACTCAAAGTCGTCGTCGACATGTTCGGACGCGAAACAAAAATTGAGCTTGATTTCGAACAAGTTCAGAAAATCAACTAAACCCACTTGCCATTCTCGGAAACGGATGGTACAATCGGAAATGTTTGATGTTGTGCTTTATTTCGGTACAAACTCGACCTAATAGATTGAGTGGGAGGGCGCACAACGTCCAAGAAACCACATTTTAGACTTAAGGAGGTGTGTCTCGTGGCGAAAAAAGTTACTAAACTCGTTAAACTTCAAATCCCAGCTGGTAAAGCTAACCCAGCACCACCAGTAGGTCCAGCACTTGGTCAAGCAGGTGTTAACATCATGGGATTCTGTAAAGAGTTCAACGCTCGTACACAAGACCAAGCCGGATTGATTATTCCTGTAGTCATTACGGTATACGAAGATCGTTCGTTTACATTCATTACGAAAACTCCACCAGCTGCAGTTCTTTTGAAGAAAGCTGCTGGTATCGAGAGCGGTTCTGGTGAACCGAACCGTAAGAAGGTAGCAACGGTTAAGCGTGATAAAGTTCGCGAAATCGCTGAACTTAAAATGCCTGACCTTAACGCGTCGTCTGTTGAAACAGCGATGCTTATGGTTGAAGGTACTGCGCGTAGTATGGGTATTGTAATCGAAGACTAATTTATTAGTCTCTGGGATTGTCGGTGAATATTATGCTCACCTTCAATCCCTTCATTATGTGGGAGGAAATTCCGCTAACCACAAGGAGGAAAAGAATCATGGGTAAAAAACACCAAGAAGCAGCTAAGCTTGTTGATCGCATGAAGTCATACGAACTCGCTGAGGCCGTTGAACTCGTTCAAAAAACAGCTACTGCTAAATTCGATGAAACAATCGAAGTTGCTGTCCGTCTCGGCGTAGATCCGAAGAAAGCGGACCAACAAATCCGCGGTGCCGTCGTACTTCCACACGGTACTGGTAAAACTCAAAAAGTTCTCGTCTTCGCAAAAGGCGAAAAAGTTAAAGAAGCTGAAGCGGCTGGCGCTGACTACGTCGGTGACTCTGAGTTCATCACGAAAATCCAACAAGGATGGTTCGACTTCGATGTAATCGTTGCGACACCTGACATGATGGGTGAAGTTGGTAAACTTGGTCGCGTTCTCGGACCTAAAGGCCTCATGCCTAACCCGAAAACAGGCACAGTCACGTTCGACGTTGCGAAAGCAATCGCGGACATCAAAGCTGGTAAAGTAGAGTACCGCGTTGACAAGGCCGGTAACATCCACGTACCAGTTGGTAAGAAATCGTTTGAAGCAACGAAACTCTCTGAGAACATCGAGACAATCATCGAGACGCTCATGAAAGTGAAGCCTGCTACTGCAAAAGGAACTTACCTTAAAAACATCGCGCTTTCTTCGACAATGGGTCCTGGGATCCGTGTCGCGACTGCCGACTTCATCAAGTAATCTACTTGAAATAAACTGTTGACAACGTGTGATACCGCTGTTAAAGTAATACACGTTCAACCGAATATGTTGGATTACCGTAGACAGAAGGTGGACATCGGTCCATAAACCCTTCCGAGGTGTCTTTGCTCGAACTTGAGCCTGTTGTCACAGGTTTACTTTCAAACAATTACGCCCTCGTATGTCTTCATACGAGGGATTTCTTTTTGAAGAGCAGCCTCTCGTCCGGTATAAGAATTGACTAGGAGGTGCAAACACATGGCAAGCGAAAAAATCGTAGCTCAGAAATCGGCACTCGTCGATGAAATCGCTGAGAAAATGCAAGCAAGCGTTGGGACAATCGTTGTTGACTACCGTGGACTTACAGTTGAAGAAGTGACTACACTCCGTAAATCACTCCGTGACGCTGGAATCGAGTTCAAAGTATACAAAAACGGTCTTCTTCGCCGCGCAGCAGTTCAGTCGAACTTCGAAGGTCTTGACGAAATCTTCACAGGTCCTACAGCAATCGCGTTCTCGAACGAAGACGTTGTAGCTCCAGCGAAGATCTTGAACGACTTCTCGAAAGAGCACAAAGCGCTCGAATTGAAAGGCGGAATCATCGAAGGCAAAGTAACTTCACTTGAAGAAGTTAAAGCCCTTGCAGAACTTCCATCACGCGATGGTCTTCTCTCGATGCTTCTCAGCGTCCTTCAAGCTCCAATCCGTGGGCTCGCAGTCGCAACAAACGCAATCGCAGAACAAAAAGAAGAGCAAACTGCTTAATTTTTGTCTCGTAGCGTAACCAAAACTAATCTTTACAACATCAAAGGAGGAAAACCATAATGGCTTTCAACAAAGAGCAATTCATCGAAGACCTCAAATCAATGACGGTTCTCGAACTTAACGAACTCGTAAAAACAATCGAAGAAGAATTCGGCGTATCAGCAGCAGCTCCAGTAGCAGTTGCAGGTGCAGGCGCAGCAGCAGCTGAAGAGCAAACTGAATTCGACGTAATCCTCACAAACGCTGGCGCTGGTAAAATCAACGTCATCAAAGCGGTGCGTGAACTTACAGGCCTCGGTCTTAAAGAAGCGAAAGCACTCGTTGACGGAACTCCAGCTCCAGTCAAAGAAGGCGTTTCTAAAGAAGATGCAGACGCAGTCAAAGCTAAGCTTGAAGAAGCTGGCGCAACTGTCGAAGTTAAGTAATCTAACTTTTACTTCTACAACCTATAGAAGCTCGCTATGGCGAGCTTCTTTTATTTCCTTGAAGAGTGGGTTAGGAGGTTCAATGCATGGGAGATCATTACTATACGAACGACCCTAGTTCGAAAAGTGCCCCTGAGACATGGACGTTTGAGTTGCGAGGGAAGACATATCGCTTCACCTCGGACCGCGGCGTGTTCTCGAAAGGATCGGTCGATTTTGGGTCACGTCTCTTAATCGAATCATTTGAAGTGCCAGATGTTGAAGGACGCATTTTAGATGTGGGCTGCGGCTACGGTCCGATGGGGATCTCGCTTGCCGACGCCTCTGGGCGTGGAGCACTCCTCGTCGACGTGAACGAGCGAGCGCTTGCCTTGTCAGAGCAAAACGCCGCCCAAAACGGGGTGACGATTGAGACGCGACTCAGCCACGCTTATGACGGAGTCGGTGATGAACAGTTCGCCGCAATCGTGACCAATCCGCCGATTCGGGCCGGGAAGCAAGTGGTCCACACGATTTTGCGCGACGCATATACGCACCTGGTCGTAGGTGGAGCGCTCTACGTCGTTATTCAAAAGAAACAAGGAGCGCCTTCTGCCAAGAAGTTGCTTGAAGAAGTGTTCGGTCAAGTCGAGACGGTTGCGAAAGAAAAGGGCTATTTCATTTTCCGAGCAATTCGCTCTTGACAAACGGTGAAGTCTTGTTGACTCGCTATAACGTATATGCTAACATTATAAAATGCCATTGGAATGGAATTCGCTTTGAACTGCCGCGTTTGCCGCTTTTTAGACGCGGAAAAGAGGCGACATTCAATGACAATGTTCGATTATTACGCCCGAAAAATTCGATAGAGAATTGGGGGTCTGAGAGGTGAATCAGTTGACTGGTCAACTTGTTCAGTACGGTCGTCACCGTCAGAGAAGAAGCTTTGCCCGTATCAGTGAGGTATTAGAGCTTCCGAATTTGATTGAAATTCAAACTGCTTCTTACGAGTGGTTCTTGCGTGAAGGATTGAAAGAGATGTTTACGGACATTTCGCCAATCTCTGACTTCACCGGAAACCTCGTGCTCGAGTTCATCGACTATTCGCTCAGTGAGCCGAAGTATTCGATCGATGAATCGAAGGAGCGAGACGTAACTTACTCTGCGCCATTGCGCGTAAAAGTACGTTTGCAAAACAAAGAGACAGGTGAGCTCAAAGAACAAGAAGTGTTCATGGGGGATTTCCCGCTCATGACAGAATCGGGAACGTTTATCATTAACGGTGCAGAACGCGTTATCGTTTCCCAGCTCGTTCGTTCACCGAGCGTTTACTACAACGCGAAACTCGATAAAAACGGTAAGCGTGGCTTCGGAGCGACTGTCATTCCGAACCGTGGTGCATGGCTCGAACTTGAGACAGATGCCAAAGATATCGTTTACGTTCGTATTGACCGTACCCGCAAAATCCCGGTAACGGTGTTGTTGCGTGCCCTCGGTTTCGGTACGGATCAAGAGATTATCGACCTCCTCGGGGATGACGAGTACCTTCGTAACACCCTTGAGAAAGATAATACAGAATCAACAGAAAAAGCGTTAATCGAAATTTACGAGCGTCTCCGCCCTGGTGAACCACCAACGGTTGAGAACGCAAAGTCACTTCTCGTTTCTCGTTTCTTCGACCCAAAACGTTACGACCTTGCAAACGTCGGTCGCTATAAGATGAACAAAAAACTTCATCTTAAAAACCGTCTCTTCGGTCAAAAATTGGCCGAGACGCTCGTTGATCCGGAAACAGGCGAAGTTATCGCCGAAGCTGGAACTGTCCTCGATCGTCGCAACCTTGACCGTGTTCTTCCACACTTGGAGAATGGCCTCGGTTATATGGATGCTGAGCCGACAGGCGGCGTCGCTGAAGGTGAACCGTTCGGTCTTCAATCGATCAAAGTAATCTCACCAGATGACCCAGATGGAGAGCGTATCTTGAACATTATCGGTAACGGTAATATCGACCGTAGCGTGAAGCACATCACGCCGGCTGATATCATCGCATCGATCAACTACTTCTTTAACTTACTACACGAAGTCGGAACAACAGATGACATCGACCACTTAGGAAACCGTCGTCTTCGTTCAGTCGGAGAACTTCTCCAAAACCAATTCCGGATCGGGCTTTCTCGTATGGAACGTGTCGTTAAAGAACGGATGTCGATTCAAGATCAAAATGCGATCACACCACAGGCGTTAATCAACATTCGCCCGGTTATCGCGTCGCTGAAAGAGTTCTTCGGTAGTTCGCAATTGTCACAGTTCATGGACCAAACAAACCCGCTCGCAGAGCTCACGCACAAGCGTCGTCTCTCTGCACTTGGACCGGGTGGTTTGACACGTGAGCGTGCCGGTTTCGAAGTTCGAGACGTTCACTATTCGCACTACGGTCGGATGTGTCCAATTGAAACGCCAGAGGGACCAAACATCGGTCTCATCAACTCGCTTTCGTCTTATGCGAAAGTAAACGAGTACGGCTTCATCGAAGCTCCGTACCGTCGAGTCGACCCAGAAACAGGTCTCGTCACGAGCGAGATTCAATATATGACGGCGGATGAAGAAGATCTCTACGTCGTCGCCCAGGCGAACATGCCGCTCACAGAAGAAGGCGGATTCGCCAACGAACAAGTCCTTTGCCGTTTCCGCGGACAAAACTTGTCAGTTGAGCCGAACCGAGTCGATTACATGGACGTTTCGCCGAAACAGGTTGTTTCTGCCGCAACAGCATGTATCCCGTTCCTTGAGAACGATGACTCGAACCGTGCCCTCATGGGAGCGAACATGCAACGTCAAGCTGTACCGCTTCTTCAACCAGATTCACCGATTATCGGTACTGGGATGGAGTACGTGTCAGCGAAAGACTCTGGGGCCGCGATTATCGCAAAATTCCCAGGTGTCGTCGAGCGTGTCACAGCGCGTGAAATCTTGGTCCGCCGCACGTCTGACGTGAACGGTTCTGAGGTATCAGGTGACCTTGACCGCTACAAACTTCAAAAGTATGTCCGTTCGAACCAAGGGACATGTTACAACCAGAAGCCGATCATCGCTGCTGGCGATCGTGTCGAAAAAGGAGAAATCCTTGCTGACGGTCCGTCGATGGATATGGGTGAGCTCGCGCTCGGCCGTAACGTCGTCGTCGCCTTCATGACATGGGACGGTTACAACTATGAGGATGCGATCATCATGAGTGAACGCCTCGTGAAAGATGATGTGTACACGTCGATTCATATCGAAGAGTACGAATCAGAGTCACGCGACACGAAACTCGGACCTGAGGAAATCACACGTGATATTCCAAACGTCGGTGATGACGCACTTCGCAACTTGGACGACCGTGGGATCATCCGCATCGGTGCGGAAGTCAAGGATGGCGATATCCTCGTCGGTAAAGTTACGCCTAAAGGTGTGACGGAATTGACGGCGGAAGAGCGTCTCTTGCACGCGATCTTCGGTGAGAAGGCACGTGAAGTCCGTGATACGTCACTCCGTGTACCAAACGGCGGCGACGGCATCATCTTGGACGTCAAAGTGTTCGATCGTGAAAACGGTGACGAACTCTCACCAGGTGTGAACCAAATGGTTCGTGTCTACATCGTTCAAAAACGTAAGATTCACGAAGGGGATAAGATGGCGGGACGTCACGGTAACAAAGGTGTTATCTCGCGCATTCTCCCTGAAGAAGACATGCCATACATGCCGGACGGCACACCGATTGACATCATGCTTAACCCACTAGGTGTACCATCACGGATGAACATCGGTCAGGTACTCGAACTCCACCTTGGAATGGCGGCTAAAAAGCTCGGCATCAAAGTGGCGACACCTGTATTCGATGGTGCGCGTGAGGAAGATGTATGGGCAACGATTGAAGAAGCTGGTATGGACAAAGATGCCAAGACTCGTCTCTATGACGGTCGTACTGGTGAAGCGTTCGATAACCGCGTCTCGGTCGGTGTCATGTATATGATCAAACTCGCGCACATGGTTGATGACAAACTTCACGCTCGTTCGACAGGACCATACTCGCTCGTCACGCAACAACCGCTCGGTGGTAAAGCACAGTTCGGTGGACAGCGCTTCGGTGAGATGGAAGTATGGGCCCTTGAAGCGTACGGCGCAGCCTACACGCTCCAAGAGATCCTTACAATCAAGTCGGATGACACGGTTGGTCGTGTGAAAGCATACGAGGCCATCGTGAAAGGCGAGAGCGTTCCGAAAGCGGGCGTTCCTGAATCATTCCGCGTCTTGATCAAAGAGCTTCAAGCGCTCGGTATGGAAGTCAAGATGATGTCTGCGGATGATGAAGAAGTTGAAATGAAAGATGAAGATGACGACAACATCCCGAACGCAACATCGGCGTTAGAACAAGTCGTTCAACCGACTGTTACGGAAGAGGAATAAGGCGAAAAGGGAGGTCGGCCCCTTGGTAGATGTTAATCGATTTGAATATATGAAAATCGGCTTGGCTTCACCTGAGAAGATCCGTTCGTGGTCTTACGGGGAAGTCAAAAAGCCGGAAACGATCAACTATCGTACACTTAAACCAGAGAAGGACGGATTGTTCTGTGAACGAATCTTCGGTCCTACGAAAGACTGGGAATGTTACTGCGGGAAATACAAACGGATCCGTTATAAAGGAGTCATTTGTGACCGTTGTGGCGTTGAAGTGACGAAAGCGAAAGTGCGTCGCGAGCGTATGGGCCATATCGAGCTCGCGGCACCAGTTTCGCACATCTGGTACTTCAAAGGGATTCCAAGCCGAATGGGGCTTGTTCTCGATATGTCACCACGTGCGCTCGAAGAAGTAATCTACTTCGCGTCGTACGTCGTGACGGAGCCAGGTGACACTCCGCTTGAGAAAAAACAACTTCTCTCGGAAAAAGAATACCGTCTCTACCGTGAAAAATACGGCAGCGACTTCAGAGCAGACATGGGTGCAGAAGCGATCCGCACACTCCTTCAAGACGTTCAACTCGAGAAGGAAGTCGGAGAACTCCGCGAAGAATTGAAGACGGTTCAAGGCCAACGTCGTACACGTGCGATTAAACGTCTTGAAGTGCTCGATGCGTTCTTCACATCAGGCAATGATCCAGATTGGATGATTCTTGAAGTACTTCCTGTCATTCCGCCAGAGCTTCGCCCGATGGTGCAGCTCGACGGTGGACGCTTTGCGACATCTGACTTGAACGATTTGTATCGTCGAGTCATCAACCGGAACAACCGTCTCAAACGTTTGCTCGATCTCGGCGCGCCGAACATCATCGTGCAAAACGAGAAGCGTATGCTTCAAGAAGCGGTTGACGCCCTCATCGACAACGGTCGTCGTGGTCGTCCGGTCACAGGACCAGGTAACCGTCCCCTTAAATCACTTTCACACATGTTGAAAGGGAAACAAGGTCGTTTCCGTCAAAACCTTCTCGGTAAGCGGGTCGACTATTCAGGACGTTCGGTTATCGTCGTTGGTCCAAACTTGAAGATGTACCAATGTGGTCTCCCGAAAGAGATGGCCCTTGAACTCTTCAAACCGTTCGTGATGAAAGAACTTGTCGGTCGCGGCATCGCGTCGAACATCAAGAACGCCAAACGTAAGATTGAGAAGATGCAACCAGAAATCTGGGGCGTCCTCGAAGAAGTCATTCGTGAGCATCCGGTTCTCTTGAACCGTGCCCCAACGCTTCACCGCCTAGGGATTCAAGCTTTCGAACCGATTCTCGTCGAAGGTCGCGCGATTCGCCTTCACCCACTCGTTTGTACGGCTTATAACGCCGACTTCGATGGTGACCAAATGGCGGTCCACGTACCACTTTCTGCCGAGGCGCAAGCCGAAGCACGCCTTCTCATGCTCGCTGCACAGAACATCTTGAACCCGAAAGATGGAAAACCAGTCGTTACCCCATCGCAGGATATGGTCCTCGGTAACTACTACATCTCGCTTGAACGCGACGATGCCATCGGACAAGGGAAAGTGTTGTCGAACGTCAACGAAGCGCTCATCGCGTATCAAAATGGCTATGTCCACTTGCATACACGTGTGGCCCTTCCGGCGCGTACGCTCAACAACCCGACGTTCACAGATGAGCAAAACGAGAAATTGTTGATCACAACGGTCGGTAAGATGATCTTTAACGAAATTTTGCCGAACACGTTCCCATACTTGAACGAGCCGACGATGGAAAACTTGCAGGAAGCAACGCCTGACAAGTACTTCATCGACAAGGGTGCCAACGTGGCGGAAGAAATCGCCTCACGTCCACTCGTCGAGCCGTTCAAAAAAGGATTCCTTGGAAAAGTCATCGCGGAAGTGTTCCAGAAGTTCGAAACGACTGAAACAAGCCGCATGCTTGACCGAATGAAAGATCTCGGCTTCAAGCACTCGACGAAAGCCGGTGTGACGGTTGGTATCGCGGATATCATCGTTCTTCCGGACAAACAAGAGATCCTTGATGAAGCGCAAACCCAAGTCGACCAAATCATGAAGTCATTCCGTCGCGGTCTCATCACTGAAGATGAGCGTTACGAGCGCGTAGTACGCTCTTGGAACGAAGCGAAGGACGAGATTCAATCAAGATTGATGAAATCCCTCAATCGCTTGAACCCGATCTTCATGATGTCTGACTCAGGTGCCCGTGGTAACGCGTCCAACTTCACGCAGCTCGCAGGGATGCGTGGTTTGATGGCCGCTCCATCTGGTCGCATCATCGAACTTCCGATCAAATCTTCATTCCGTGAAGGTCTGACGGTACAAGAGTACTTCATCTCGACACACGGTGCGCGTAAAGGTCTTGCCGATACAGCCCTTAAAACGGCTGACTCAGGTTACTTGACGCGTCGTCTCGTAGACGTAGCCCAAGATGTCATCATCCGTGAAGAAGATTGTGGAACGGACCGCGGTATTCGCGTCGCCGCCCTCCGCGAAGGCACGGAAGAAATCGAAAACTTGTATGACCGCCTCGTCGGCCGTACAGCGTTCGAGACAGTGGCCCATCCAGAAACGGGTGAAGTCATGGTCGAGAAGAACCAATTGATCACAGAAGACCTCGCTCGCGACATCGTCGACGCTGGCATCGAACGAGTTGAAATCCGTACAGCCTTTACATGTAACACGTCACACGGCGTATGTAAGAAATGTTACGGCCGCAACTTGGCGACTGGCTCGAACGTTGAAGTCGGCGAAGCTGTCGGAATCATCGCCGCGCAATCGATCGGTGAGCCAGGAACGCAGCTTACGATGCGTACCTTCCACACTGGTGGGGTAGCCGGAGATGACATCACACAAGGTCTTCCGCGTATCCAAGAGGTATTCGAGGCACGTAACCCGAAAGGGCAAGCGGTCATCTCGGAAATCCCGGGTACGGTCATCGACTTCACGGAATCGCGTGACAAGCGTGAACTCACCGTCGAAGGACTCAGTGAGACACGCACGTACACGATTCCGTTCGGAGCACGCCTCCGTGTTCAAATCGGGGATACAGTAGAAGCCGGAGAAGTCTTCACGGAAGGTTCGATCGATCCGAAAGAATTGCTCGCCGTCCGTGGTGTCTCTGGCGTTCAAAACTACCTGCTCCAAGAAGTACAAAAAGTATACCGGATGCAAGGAGTAGAGATCGGCGACAAACACGTCGAAGTCATGGTTCGCCAAATGCTTCGCCGCGTCAAAGTCATCGAGTCAGGTGACACGCCGCTCCTCCCTGGTTCGCTCGTCGATATCAGCGTCTTCAAGGAAGCATGTAAAGATGCCCTCCGCGAAGGCAAGAGCCCGGCAACAGCGAAACCGGTCCTTCTTGGAATCACGAAAGCGTCGCTTGAGACAGATTCGTTCCTCTCGGCCGCTTCGTTCCAAGAAACGACGCGTGTGTTGACAGATGCTGCCATCAAAGGCAAGCGCGACTATCTCCTCGGACTCAAAGAGAACGTCATCATCGGGAAACTCGTTCCAGCTGGTACTGGGATGCCGGTTTACCGCGATGTCGAGCTCAAAGAAGAAGAGTCGAAAGCCGTCCTCGAAGACACGACAGTCGAATAAAAACGTCTTGACAGCATTCGTTGGCGGTGCTACTATGATTTAGTGCCGCCAATCGGTTGTTGTCGTTGACAACGATGTCCAGCAGTCGGCAAGCTACTGCGACGTCACCCGATCTTTCTTCGGAAAGGTTTGGCTGCTATTATTGCCACTTTCAAGGTATAACTCACGTTTTTGCGAGGTCATGGAATGCCTACGCCTCGTAAAAGCGTTTCGTTATGACCTTAAATGAACCACCCGGGTCGGTGGGTCTAGAAAATAGCAACATTCAGGAAGGGAGGATCTTCAAAGATGCCTACTATTAACCAGTTAGTCCGTAAAGGACGTAAATCGAAAGTCGTTAAATCTGACTCTCCAGCACTTAACAAAGGTTACAACAGTTTCGTCAAGTCACAAACAAACGTGAGCTCGCCACAAAAACGTGGTGTTTGTACACGTGTTGGTACAATGACTCCGAAGAAACCGAACTCGGCGTTACGTAAGTATGCTCGTGTTCGTTTGACTAACCAAATCGAAGTGACTGCGTACATTCCAGGTATTGGCCACAACCTTCAAGAGCACAGCGTTGTTCTTATCCGTGGAGGACGTGTAAAAGACTTACCAGGGGTACGTTACCACATCGTTCGCGGTGCGCTTGACACTGCAGGTGTGGACGGACGTATGCAAGGCCGTTCTAAATACGGTACGAAACGTCCGAAAGCTGCGAAGAAGTAATTCTCGCGAAACTAAAAACTACTGAAATTTTGAAAGGAGGGTACTCGGATGCGTAAAAACCGTGCAGAACGTCGTGACGTTATCGCAGATCCGATCTACAACTCGAAATTGGTAACTCGCCTCATTAACCGTGTCATGTTAGACGGTAAAAAAGGTACAGCTCAAACTATCATTTACAACGCATTTGGCCTCATCGCTGAACGCTCAGGCAAAGAGCCTATGGAAGTGTTCGAAGAAGCAATGAACAACATCATGCCTGTACTTGAAGTTAAAGCACGCCGTGTAGGTGGAGCTAACTACCAAGTTCCTGTTGAAGTTCGTCCAGAGCGCCGTACAACACTTGGTCTTCGTTACCTCGTGAACTACGCTCGTCTCCGCAACGAGAAGACGATGGAGCAACGTATCGCGAACGAAATCATGGATGCAGCCAACAACACTGGTGCATCTGTTAAGAAACGCGAAGACATGCATAAGATGGCAGAAGCGAACAAAGCGTTTGCTCACTATCGTTGGTAAGTTAAACGTAAAGACCACTCCACGTCACCAAGCGGTGGCTTAATGGAGTGGCTTTCGGGTATAATCATATCGTGTGCCAGCACACGAAAAACACATGCGGAAGGAGAATACCCAGTATGGCAAGAGAATTCTCCCTAAAGAATACTCGTAATATCGGGATCATGGCTCACATCGATGCCGGTAAAACGACAACAACTGAACGTATTCTTTATTACACAGGTCGTATCCACAAAATTGGTGAAACTCATGAAGGAGCTTCACAAATGGACTGGATGGAGCAGGAGCAAGAGCGTGGAATCACGATCACTTCTGCTGCGACAACTGCACAGTGGAATGGCCACCGTGTAAACATCATCGATACACCTGGACACGTAGACTTCACAGTTGAAGTTGAACGTTCACTCCGTGTACTTGATGGCGCAGTTGCAGTACTTGACGCACAGTCAGGTGTTGAACCACAAACAGAAACTGTATGGCGTCAAGCGACGACTTACGGTGTTCCACGTGTCGTATTCGTCAACAAGATGGATAAGATTGGTGCGGACTTCTTGTACTCGGTGAAAACACTTCACGAGCGTCTTCAAGCAAATGCACACCCAATCCAACTTCCAATCGGTGCGGAAGACGAATTCAAAGGAATCGTCGACCTCGTCGAAATGAAGACGTACATGTACTCGAATGACCTCGGTACTGACATCGAAGTAATCGATGGCTTCCCAGCTGACATGGCTGACCAAGCTGAAGAACTTCGCGGTCAATTGATCGAAGCGGTCGCGGACTACAACGAAGAGTTGATGATGAAATACCTCGAAGGCGAAGAGATCTCAATCGAAGAACTCAAAGCTGGTATTCGTAAAGCAACACTCAGCGTAGAATTCTACCCTGTACTCGTTGGTTCTGCCTTCAAAAACAAAGGTGTTCAATTGATGTTGGACGCTGTTGTTGATTACCTCCCGTCACCAGTTGACGTTGAGTCAATCAAAGGGGTTAACCTCGACACAGAGGAAGAAATCACGCGTGAGCCTTCTGACGACGCTCCGTTCTCGGCACTTGCGTTCAAAGTCATGACGGATCCTTACGTCGGTAAATTGACGTTCTTCCGCGTGTACTCTGGTACAGCACAAGCTGGTTCGTACGTGAAGAACTCGACTAAAGGGAAGCGTGAGCGTCTCGGTCGTATCCTTCAAATGCACGCGAACAGCCGTGAAGAAATCCCAATGGTATACGCTGGTGACATCGCCGCTGCCGTTGGTCTTAAAGATACTACGACTGGTGATACGCTTTGCTCAGAGAAAGACAACGTCGTTCTCGAGTCAATGACATTCCCAGAACCAGTTATCTCGGTCGCAATCGAGCCTAAATCGAAAGCTGACCAAGACAAGATGGGTCAAGCCCTCGCGAAACTCGCAGAAGAGGATCCAACTTTCCGCACTGAAACAAACCAAGAGACTGGTCAAACGATCATCTCTGGTATGGGTGAGCTTCACCTTGATATCCTCGTTGACCGTATGCGTCGCGAATTCAAAGTAGAAGCTAACGTTGGTGCACCACAAGTTGCTTACCGTGAGACAATCCGTGGCGCTGCGAAGATCGATTCGAAATTCGTGCGTCAATCAGGTGGACGCGGTCAGTACGGTCACGTTGTCGTAGAATTCGAGCCGAACGAAGAAGGCGCTGGATTCGCATTCGAGAACAAAATCGTCGGTGGTGTTGTACCACGTGAATACGTCCCAGCTGTTCAGAACGGGATTGAAGAAGCTCTCGAAAACGGTATCCTTGCTGGTTACCCAGTAGTTGACGTTAAAGCTGCCCTCGTCTTCGGATCGTACCACGATGTCGACTCGAACGAGATGGCGTTTAAAGTTGCTGCTTCGATGGCGGTTAAACAACTTAAGGATCAAGCGAAAGCTGTTATCCTTGAGCCAATGATGCGTGTTGAAGTTGTCATCCCAGAAGAATACTTGGGAGACATCATGGGTGACGTCACGTCACGCCGTGGACGCGTAGAAGGTATGGAAGCGCGCGGTAACGCTCAAGTCGTTAAAGCAATGGTTCCACTTTCAGAAATGTTTGGATATGCGACATCGCTTCGTTCACGTACGCAAGGACGCGGAACGTACTCGATGCACTTCGATCACTACGAAGAAGTACCGAAGTCAATCGCAGAAGAAATCATCAAAAAAGCGAACGGCTAATAACGGTTGTAACGCTTAATTGATTGTTGTAAGCTAAGGAGGACGTATGTTAAAAGTAGCCTACGTCTTCCTAGTTAAATAAAAACTAATTGTCTAATAGAGGAGGAATCTAGAATGGGTAAAGAAAAATTCGACCGTTCTAAACCGCACGTTAACGTTGGTACAATCGGCCACGTCGACCACGGTAAAACAACTTTGACTGCAGCGATCTCAGCTGTACTTTCAAAAGCACAAGGGAAAACAGCTACAAAGTTTGACGCAATCGATGGTGCTCCTGAAGAGCGTGAGCGCGGTATCACAATCGCAACAGCTCACATCGAGTACGAAACAGACAAACGCCACTATGCACACGTTGACTGCCCAGGTCACGCTGACTATGTTAAAAACATGATCACTGGTGCTGCACAAATGGACGGCGCGATCCTCGTTGTTTCGGCAACTGATGGCCCAATGCCACAAACACGTGAGCACATCCTTCTTTCACGTCAAGTAGGTGTTCCTTTCATCGTCGTATTCATGAACAAAGTTGACATGGTTGATGACGAAGAACTCCTCGAGCTCGTTGAAATGGAAATCCGTGAACTTCTTTCTGAGTACGACTTCCCAGGCGACGACCTCCCTGTAATCAAAGGTTCTGCACTTGGCGCGCTTAACGGCGAAGCTCAGTGGGAAGAAAAAATCATGGAACTCATGAACGCTGTTGATGAGTACATCCCTGAGCCAGTTCGTGACACGGACAAAGAATTCATGATGCCAGTTGAGGACGTATTCTCAATCACTGGTCGCGGTACTGTAGCGACTGGTCGTGTTGAGCGTGGTGTTCTCCGCGTCAACGACGAAGTTGAAATCGTTGGTCTTACAGAAGAAACTAAGAAAACTGTATGTACTGGTGTAGAGATGTTCCGTAAGCTTCTCGACTACGCTGAAGCTGGCGACAACATCGGTGCTCTTCTCCGTGGTGTATCACGTGAAGACATCGAGCGTGGACAAGTACTTGCTAAGCCAGGTTCAATCACGCCGCACTCGAAGTTCAAAGCTTCAATCTACGTTCTTTCTAAAGACGAGGGTGGCCGTCACACGCCATTCTTCGCGAACTACCGTCCGCAGTTCTACTTCCGTACAACTGACGTAACAGGTATCGTTCACCTTCCAGAAGGTACTGAAATGGTAATGCCAGGAGACAACATCGAGTTGACGATCGAATTGATTTCTACAATCGCGATCGAAGACGGAACACGTTTCTCAATCCGTGAGGGTGGCCGTACAGTAGGCGCTGGTTCAGTAACTGAAATCATCGAGTAATCGATTGATTCACTGACCTTTCAAGCAGTCCGCATTTTGCGGGCTGCTTTTTTGTTTTATCGCGAGACGTGGTAAGATGGGACATATGTTATAGGGAAGGGGTGACGAGGATGGAAAAGCAAGTCGAGACGTTATGCCGCTTGAACGGGATTGCCTGCCGGTTCGGTGGGTCGACGTTACTGAAGCATCATGGACTCATCGAGACGACGAATGACTTGGATGTATTCGTGGAGCCGGATCAATTCGAACGATTGGATCAAGTGTTGAGCCGGGTCGGCGACAAAGTCGAAACGGCACCACATGCCGACTACATGACGACGTACTTTAGTGAGTATACGTTTGAAGGGGGCGACATCGATGTGATGGCCAGTTTCCGGATGAAATGCACGGATGGGATTTATACGCATCCCTACATTGAACCGATCGGCAGTTGGATGCGACTCGAAGAGTGGATCGTGCTCTATACGGTCATCGGTCGGGAAGACAAGCTTCATCGACTGGCCGAATATTTTGAGACGCATGATCTCGATGAAAAAGTCGTCCAAACTTGCCTTAAACGAGCCCCAGCCTCGGTTGTTGAAGCCGTCACGGAACGCTTTGGAATGTATATGAAACGCTAGGTCGAGTTGGCACGGCGATTCTTGAATGAAATAGTTCAACAAAAGAAGGAAAAGAGCTTGCAAAAGGGTTCAAATCTTGTTACATTAGTGAACGTTGAACAACTCATCAGACATCCGGCACGATTTAAAAATCAAATCTTGCATTTCATATGTAGATTCGATATAATGATTAAGTGTTTGTGCGAGTGGTGAGAGACTTTACAGCAGAAAACGGGTCCAATCGTTGATTTGCAATGATCGGATGCCTCTGCTGACACAAGCACGCTGCGATGAAGCGGGAGGTTATGACACGCCAGGCAGCTTTGCCATGGCCGGTGTGGAAATTTCCGCGGAGAACTGTCTATTTTTAAAAATAGGCGACAAAGGAGGGAAACTTACATGGCAAATGAAAAAATCCGTATTCGTTTAAAAGCATACGACCATCGCGTACTCGATCAATCAGCTGAGAAAATCGTTGATACTGCGAAGCGTTCGGGTGCAAAGGTTTCGGGACCAATCCCGCTTCCAACTGACAAATCGATCTACACGATCCTTCGTGCCGTTCACAAGTACAAAGATGCTCGTGAACAGTTCGAAATGCGTACACACAAACGCTTGATCGACATCGTTAACCCAACACCAAAAACGGTTGATGCGCTTATGCGTCTCGAATTACCATCAGGTGTTGACATCGAAATCAAACTTTAATTCTTCATATAGTAGATACTAGCCAGAAGAGACAATAATTATTAAACAGGAGGTGTATCTCATGGCTAAAGGAATCTTAGGAACAAAACTTGGTATGACTCAAATCTTCAACGAAGCAGGCGAAGTCGTACCAGTAACAGTAGTTGCTGTCGAAGGAAACGTCGTTCTTCAACTTAAAACAGTTGAAACAGACGGTTACGAAGCAGTTCAACTCGGTTTCGGCGACATCAAAGAATCACGTCAAAACAAACCATCAAAAGGTCACGCTGCGAAAGCAAGTGCGACACCTAAGCGCTTCATCAAAGAGATTCGTACTTCAGTAGAAGGATACGAAATCGGTCAAGAGATCAAGGCGGACATTTTCGCTGCAGGTGAATTAGTAGACGTAACAGGTACATCGAAAGGTAAAGGATTCCAAGGTGCGATCAAGCGTCACGGACAATCACGTGGACCAATGGCTCACGGTTCGCGCTACCACCGTCGTCCTGGTTCGATGGGTCCTGTAGCTCCTAACCGCGTATTTAAAGGGAAGCTTCTTCCTGGTCAAATGGGTGGCGAGCGTAAAACGATTCAAAACCTTGAAGTTGTCAAAGTTGACGTGGAACGCGGCCTTGTACTCGTTAAAGGCGCAATCCCGGGCGCTCGCAAGTCGAACGTCATCATCAAAACAGCCGTAAAGGGTAACTAATTAACTGCACGGAAAGGAGGAATTACGAATGCCTAAAGTAGCTTTGCTTAACCAAACAGGTTCACAAGTTGGCGAAATCGAATTGGCAGAAGCCATCTTCGGTATCGAGCCAAACGACTCAGTACTTTATGACGCGATCGTTATGCAACAAGCATCACGCCGTCAAGGTACTCACGATACGAAAGGTCGCTCGGAAGTACGCGGTGGCGGCCGTAAACCATGGAAACAAAAGGGAACTGGTCGTGCGCGCCAAGGTTCTATCCGCTCACCACAATGGGTTGGTGGTGGTACAGTCTTCGGTCCAACACCACGTTCATACTCTTACAAGCTTCCTAAGAAAGTTCGTCGTTTAGCACTTCTCTCGGCGCTCTCGTCGAAAGTGAAAAACAACGAGATGATCGTCCTCGAAGGCCTTGCTTTCGATGCACCAAAAACAAAAGACATGACAGCTGTATTGAACAGCTTGTCAGTAGAACGTAAGGCTCTTGTAGTCACAGCGGACTACAATGAGACTATCGCTCTCGCAGCTCGTAACATCCCAGGAGTGACTGTGATCGAGGCAGCAGGCGTTAACGTTCTTGACCTCGTTGCTAACGACAAAGTCATCTTCACTAAAGATGCGGTTGCGAAGGTAGAGGAGGTGCTTGCATAATGGCTCAAGCATACGATATCATCAAACGTCCTATCATCACTGAGCGTTCTGTTAGCCTCATGGAAGCTAACAAATACGTTTTCGAGATCGACGTTAAAGCGACTAAATCGCAAGTGAAGTACGCTATCGAAACAATCTTCAATGTGAAAGTTGCTTCGGTAAACACAATGAACATGAAACCGAAAGCGAAACGTGTCGGTCGTCACTCTGGTTACACAGCTCGTCGTAAAAAAGCGATCGTAACCCTTGCTGAAGGCAACACAATCGACTTCCTCGGTTAAGTTACTACCTTAGAAGAAAAGGAGGGAATCCTCGATGGCAATTAAAAAGTTTAAGCCGACCACTAACGGTCGCCGTAACATGACATCTCTCGACTTTGCAGAGATCACAACGAATCGTCCTGAAAAATCGTTAACTGAAAAGCTTTCGAAAAAAGGCGGTCGTAACAACCAAGGTCGTTTGACTGTACGTCACCAAGGTGGCGGACACAAACGTAAATACCGTATCATCGATTTCAAACGTAACAAAGATGGCATCGTCGGACGCGTTGCTACGATCGAATACGATCCAAACCGTTCAGCGAACATCGCCCTCATCAACTATGCAGATGGTGAGAAACGTTACATCCTCGCTCCTAAGGGCATCAAAGTAGGCATGGAAATCATGTCTGGCCCAGAAGCGGATATCAAAGTGGGGAACGCTCTTCCACTTATGAACATCCCTGTCGGTACTACTATCCACAATATCGAGCTTAAGCCTGGTAAGGGCGGTCAGCTTGTTCGTGCGGCTGGTGCATCGGCACAAATCCAAGGACGTGACGGCAAGTACGTCATCGTTCGTCTTCAATCAGGTGAATCACGCTTGTTCCTCGGCACTTGCCGCGCGACAGTCGGTTCAGTTGGTAACGAAGAACACGAACTCGTAAACATCGGTAAAGCAGGACGTTCACGTTGGTTAGGCAAACGCCCAACAGTACGTGGTTCTGTAATGAACCCGGTGGATCACCCACACGGTGGTGGTGAAGGTCGTGCGCCAATCGGTCGTTCGGGCCCACTTACTCCTTGGGGTAAACCAGCTCTTGGTCTTAAAACACGTAAGAAAAACAAATCGAGCGACATGTACATCCTTCGTCGCCGTAAGAAATAATTACTACATGATTCTCGGGCGGTTCGAAAGGGCCGTTCCCGAATCATTCCAAAGGGAGGTTCTATCATGGGTCGCAGCTTGAAAAAAGGTCCATTCGCAGATCACCATTTGCTCGCTAAAGTTGACAAACTTAACGAATCTGGTGAGAAGCAAGTCATCAAAACTTGGTCACGTCGCTCGACAATCTTCCCAGAATTCATGGGTCACACGTTCGGTGTACACGATGGTCGTAAACACGTACCAGTATTCGTGACAGAAGACATGGTCGGTCACAAACTTGGTGAATTCGCTCCAACACGCACGTACAAAGGTCACGGATCAGACAAGAAAACGAAACGGTAATTTGAGGGGAGGTCAAATCCATGCAAGCTAAAGCATCAGCTAATATGGTCCGTCTTGCTCCTCGCAAAGCACGTCTCGTTGTAGACTTAATTCGCGGGAAACAAGTCGGCGAAGCGCTCTCTGTCCTTGCTCACACGAACAAGGCAGCGTCGCCAATCGTTGAGAAAGTATTGAAGTCAGCGATTGCAAACGCAGAGCACAACTACGATATGAATATTGAGAACCTTGTGGTGTCGGAAATCTTCGTCAACGAAGGTCCAACACTCAAACGCTTCCGCCCACGTGCGATGGGTCGCGCAAGCCGCATTAACAAACGCACAAGCCACATCCACATCGTGGTAACTGAGAAATAAGGAGGGATATGTAGTGGGTCAAAAGGTAAATCCGCACGGTCTTCGCGTTGGTATTATCAAAGACTGGGATTCGCGTTGGTACGCTGAGAAAGACTACGCAGATCTCCTTCATGAAGACTTCGTTATTCGTGAATACATCGAAAACAAAATGAAGGATGCTAGTGTTTCTAAAGTAGAAATCGAACGCGCTGCAAATCGCGTAAACATTTCACTTCACACTGCGAAACCAGGTATGGTTATCGGTAAAGGTGGTTCGGAAATCGAATCACTCCGTAAAAACATCATCAAGCTTGCTGAAGGCAAACGTGTTCACATCAACGTTGTTGAAGTGAAAAACGCGGACGCTGTCGCTAAACTTGTTGCTGAAAACATCGCTCGTCAATTGGAAGGCCGTGTGTCATTCCGTCGTGCAATGAAACAATCAATCCAACGTTCGATGCGCACTGGCATCAAAGGGATCAAAACAGAAGTTTCTGGTCGTCTTGGTGGCGCTGATATCGCTCGTTCAGAGAAGTACTCGGAAGGAACAGTTCCACTTCACACACTCCGTGCCGACATCGACTACGGAACAGCTGAAGCAGACACAACTTACGGTAAAATCGGAATTAAAGTCTGGTTGTACCATGGTGAAGTTCTTCCAACAAAAAACAACACAGCTAAAAACGCTGAATAATAAACACTCTTTCAGGAAGGAGGCAACACACTATGTTGTTACCTAAACGCGTGAAATATCGTCGTGTACACCGTGGTAAAATGCGCGGAAATGCAAAACGCGGCACAACAGTACATTTCGGTGAATTCGGTCTCCAATCGCTCGAAGCGAGCTGGATCACAAACCGTCAAATCGAATCAGCACGTATCGCAATGACACGTTATATGAAACGTGGTGGTAAAGTGTGGATCAAGATCTTCCCACACAAACCATACACGAAAAAGCCTCTCGAAGTCCGAATGGGTTCGGGTAAAGGTGCTCCAGAAGGCTGGGTAGCTGTAGTTAAGCCTGGCAAAGTTATGTTTGAAATCGCGGGTGTATCTGAGGAAGTAGCACGTGAGGCGCTTCGTCTTGCTGCACACAAACTTCCAGTTAAATGTAAGTTCGTGAAACGTGAAGAAAATGGTGGTGATACGAATGAAAGCAACTGATCTCCGTCAATCAACAACTGAAGAGCTCAACGGTAAAGTAGGCGAGTGGAAGGAAGAACTCTTTAACCTTCGTTTCCAATTGGCTACAGGTCAGCTTGAGAATCCTGCTCGTATCCGTGAAGTACGCAAGTCGATTGCGCGTGCTAAAACGATTCTTCGTGAACGCGAACTCGGCATCAACAACGGCTAATCTAATCGGATTCTTTAAGAGGAGGTAACACTCATGGAACGCAATAAGCGTAAAGTACTCACTGGACGCGTCGTGTCTGACAAAATGGACAAAACGATCGTCGTTGCAGTTGAAACAAAAGTACGTCATAAGCTTTATGGCAAACGTGTAAACTACACGAAGAAATTTAAAGCGCACGATGAGAACAATGTCGCTAAAATCGGCGATGTCGTACGCATCGCGGAAACACGTCCGCTTTCTAAAGACAAACGTTTCCGTCTCGTAACAGTGGTAGAAGAGTCAGTAATCATCTAATAACAGTTCGGATCTATAAACATCCGGAGGGAGGTACACTCGCATGATTCAACAAGAATCTCGCTTGAAAGTAGCAGACAACTCTGGCGCGCGTGAACTGTTGACAATTAAAGTCCTCGGTGGTTCAGGTCGTAAGACTGCCAACATCGGTGACATTATCGTCGCAACGGTAAAACAAGCAACACCAGGTGGCGTTGTTAAAAAAGGTGACGTTGTCAGAGCAGTTGTCGTTCGTACAAAACGCGGCGCTCGTCGTAAAGATGGTTCGTACATCCGTTTCGATGAGAACGCAGCAGTCATCATCAAAGATGACAAGAGCCCACGCGGCACTCGGATCTTCGGGCCAGTTGCACGTGAACTTCGTGAAAAAGAATTCATGAAGATCGTTTCGTTGGCACCGGAAGTACTTTAATTTCCAATTTCAATCCTATAAGGAGGTGCGCAAAACGATGCATGTTAAAAAAGGCGATACAGTCCAGGTAATGTCTGGTAAAGATAAAGGCAAGCAAGGGGTTATCCTCAAAGCTATGCCAAGCAAGAACCGCGTAGTCGTAGAAGGTATCAACGTGATTAAAAAACACTCGAAACCATCACAAGCGAATCCACAAGGCGGTATCCTTGAAATCGAAGCACCAATTCACGTCTCGAACGTCATGCCACTCGACCCTAAAACGGGCAAACCAACTCGCGTTGGTTTCAAAGTAGTCGATGGTAAAAAAGTTCGTGTCGCGAAATCGGGCGAAGTACTCGATAAATAAGAAGAACGTGACGAAAGGAGGTCCATTCGACTATGAACCGTTTGCAAGAGAAGTATAAAAGCGACATCGTGAAAGCGATGATGGATAAATTCAACTATGACTCAGTTATGCAAGTCCCACAGGTCGACAAGATCGTCATCAACATGGGTGTAGGTGACGCTGTTTCGAACTCGAAGGCGCTTGACATGGCAGTGGAAGAATTATCAATTCTTTCTGGTCAAAAACCACTCGTAACGAAGGCTAAGAAATCAATCGCTGGTTTCAAACTTCGTGAAGGCATGCCAATCGGTGCGAAGGTTACTCTTCGTGGCGAGCGTATGTACGATTTCCTCGACAAATTGGTAACTGTTTCACTTCCACGTGTACGTGACTTCCGCGGTGTATCGAAGAAAGCATTCGACGGACGCGGTAACTACACGCTTGGTGTGAAAGAGCAACTTATTTTCCCTGAGATCGATTACGATAAAGTAACAAAAGTACGCGGTATGGACATCGTTGTTGTTACAACAGCGAACACAGACGAAGAAGCTCGTGAATTGCTCACACTTCTCGGAATGCCATTCCAAAAATAATCTAAAGGGAGGTCGACAACATGGCTAAAAAGTCAATGGTGAATCGCGAACAAAAACGCGAGAAACTCGTTGCCCAGTACGCTGAGAAACGTGCACAATTGAAAGCTGAAGGCGACTACATCGGACTCAGCAAATTGCCACGTAACTCTTCACCTGTGCGTCTTCATAACCGTTGCCGCATCACAGGTCGTCCACATGGTTACATGGGTAAATTCGGGATCAGCCGTATCAAGTTCCGTGATCTTGCATACAAAGGTCAAATCCCTGGTGTTAAAAAAGCAAGTTGGTAATCCACTAACAGTGTGAAAGGAGGTACATCGCATGGTAATGACAGACCCAATTGCAGATATGCTTACACGTATCCGTAACGCTAACATGGTTCGCCATGAAAAATTAGAGCTTCCAGCTTCTAATATCAAACGTGAGGTTGCAGAGATCCTCAAGCGTGAAGGTTTCATTCGCGATGTTGAATATATCGAGGACGCTAAGCAAGGTACACTTCGTTTGTTCCTTAAGTACGGAGCAAGCAACGAACGTGTTATCACTGGTCTCAAACGCATTTCGAAACCAGGTCTTCGTGTATACGCAAAAGCAGATGAAGTACCAAAAGTACTCGGAGGACTCGGTATCGCAGTTCTTTCGACATCAAAAGGTCTTATGACTGATAAAGAAGCTCGCCAACAACAAGTCGGCGGCGAAGTGCTCGCCTACATCTGGTAAGTCACTTTTCTAACAAGAACGGAGGTGTAATCAATGTCACGTATTGGTAAAAAACCAGTTACGATTCCAGCTGGCGTTACTGTATCGGTTGCAGAAGACAACACGGTCACAGTAAAAGGTGCTAAAGGTGAACTTTCGCTTTCAGCTAACCCAGCCTTGGAAATCAAAGTTGAAGAAAACGAATTGACTGTTGTTCGTCCGGATGACTCGAAAGAGAACCGTACGATCCACGGTACGACACGTGCCCTTATCGCTAACATGGTGGAAGGTGTGTCTAACGGATTCCAGAAAACACTTGAGATCTCAGGGGTTGGTTACCGTGCAGCTAAGCAAGGTAACAAACTCGTCCTCAGCCTCGGTTACTCGCACCCAATCGAGTACGTTGCTGAAGAAGGTATCGAGATCGAAGTTCCTTCAAACACGCAAATCATCGTTAAAGGGATTAACAAAGAGCGCGTCGGTCACGTTGCAGCTCAAATCCGCTCGTACCGTGCTCCAGAACCTTACAAAGGTAAAGGTGTTCGTTACTCTGATGAACGTATTCGCCGTAAAGAAGGTAAGACTGGTAAGTAATTCGTCACGAAATGAACGGAAAGGAGTGGCATAAATGATCACAAAAGCAGACAAAAATGCAGTTCGTAAGAAACGTCATGCTCGTGTACGTCGTACGATCACGGGGACAGCAGCTCGTCCACGTTTGAACGTATTCCGCTCGAGCAAGCACATCTACGTTCAACTCATCGATGATGCAGCACAAACAACGCTTGTGTCAGCATCTTCGAAAGATAAAGCTCTCGATCTTACAAACGGCGGCAACGTTGAAGCAGCGAAAGCTGTTGGTAAACTTGCAGCTGAACGTGCACTCGAGAAAGGTATCGACACTGTTGTGTTCGACCGTGGTGGATACCTCTATCATGGCCGCGTCAAAGCTGTTGCTGAAGCAGCTCGTGAAGCAGGTCTTAAATTCTAACAAAAAGGAGGGGACACTCGATGCGCCAGTTAGACGTTAACATGGAACAACTCGAAGAACGCGTTGTTACCGTAAACCGCGTCGCGAAAGTCGTGAAAGGTGGCCGTCGCTTCCGTTTCGCCGCTCTCGTCGTCGTAGGTGACAAGAATGGTCACGTCGGTTTCGGTACAGGTAAGGCACAAGAGGTGCCAGAAGCGATCCGCAAGGCTATTGAAGCCGCTAAGAAAAACATGGTTCAAGTACCGATGGTCGGTACAACAATTCCACACGAAATCACAGGAGTATTCGGAGCAGGTCGTGTATTCATGAAACCAGCTTCTGAAGGTACTGGGGTTATCGCAGGTGGACCAGTTCGTGCAGTGCTCGAACTTGCAGGTGTAGGTGACATCCTTTCGAAATCGCTTGGATCTAACACACCAATCAACATCGTCCGTGCGACGGTACAAGGCTTGACAGAGCTTAAAAAAGCAGAGGAAGTTGCTAAACTACGCGGTAAAAGCGTAGAAGAACTTCTTAAATAAGGGAGGGAATTAGACATGGCGAAACTCGCAATCACCCTCACACGCAGCATCATTGGTCGTCCTGAGGATCAGCGTGTAACAGTACGTACACTCGGTCTTCGTAAAATGCATCAGACTGTCGTTGTCCCTGACAACGTAGCGATGCGTGGTATGATCAAAAAGGTGTCGCACCTTGTGACTGTAAACGAAATCAACGAATAATCCAGATTTTATTAAATAAGGAGGTGCCACTATGAAACTCCATGAATTGAAGCCAACTCCAGGTTCGCGTCACGAACGCAACCGTGTCGGTCGCGGTATGGCGACTGGTAACGGTAAAACTTCTGGCCGTGGACATAAAGGTCAAAAAGCTCGTTCGGGCGGTGGCGTTCGTCCAGGATTTGAAGGTGGGCAAAACCCACTTTACCGTCGTCTTCCAAAACGCGGTTTCAACAACCCTACTCGTAAAGAGTATGCAGTTGTTTCCCTAGACACGCTTAACCGTTTCGAAGCAGGTACTGAAGTTACTCCAGAACTCTTAATCGAGACTGGTGTTGTCAGCTCTGCTAAAGACGGAATCAAAGTACTTGCTAACGGCAAGCTTGAAACAAAATTGACTGTTAAAGCCAACAAATTCTCGGGTGCAGCGAAAGAAGCGATCGAAGCAGCTGGCGGTTCAGTTGAGGTGATCTGATGTTTCAGACGATCTCCAATATGTGGCGCGTGAAAGATATTCGACAGCGTATTCTCTTCACACTCGCAATCATCATCATTTTCCGCATCGGGGCCCATATCCCGGTGCCGATGGTGAATACGGATGTGTTGCGTTTTGACTCAGGAGGTCTTCTCGACTTCTTGAACTTGTTTGGAGGAAATGCTTTACAGAACTTCTCCCTGTTCGCAATGGGGATCATGCCGTATATTACGGCATCGATCGTTGTGCAGCTCTTACAAATGGACGTCGTTCCGAAGTTTGCCGAATGGGCAAAACAAGGTGAGTCTGGACGTAAAAAGCTAGCGACGGTCACGCGCTATGGGACGATCATCTTAGGGTTTATTCAAGCGACATCATTGTCGTTTGGATTTAACCGCCTCTATCCAGGTCTCGTCAACGAGACGTGGGGCACGGCAACCTATTTCGTGATCGCGATCGTACTGACTGCCGGTACGGCGTTCTTGATGTTCCTTGGTGAGATGACGACGGAGAAAGGTGTTGGGAATGGTATTTCCATCATTATCTTCGCCGGTATCGTCGCTGGGTTCCCAAGAATCTTCACGCAGATTTATGAAACGAAGCTCCAAAATGCTGGAGATGCGTTATTCATTAACATCGTTTACTTGGTTGTGCTATTGCTCGTTATCCTTGCGGTGACCATGGGGATCATTTATGTTCAACAGGCTGCTCGCAAAATTCCGATTCAATACGCAAAACGCACGGCGAACCGTACCCCAGTGGGCGGTCAGTCGACGCACTTGCCAATCAAACTAAACGCTGCCGGTGTCATCCCGGTTATCTTCGCGATTTCCTTCATGGTGACACCACCAACTGTTGCAAGCTTCATTGCTTCTCCGGAAACGACGCAGAAGTTGCAGACTTACTTCGATACGACAGCTCCAATCGGAATGTCGATCTACGTAGCGCTCATCATCGCGTTCGCTTACTTCTATACATTCATTCAGGTCAACCCTGAACAGATGGCAGAAAACCTGCAGAAGCAAGGTGGCTATATTCCTGGGATTCGTCCTGGGGCGCAAACAGAACAGTACATCACGAAGTTGCTCTATCGTTTGACATTCTTCGGAGCGATTTTCCTATCGCTCGTCGCGATCATGCCGACAATCTTCATTAAGCTTGCCGGTCTCCCAACTTCGGTGCAAATCGGAGGAACGAGCTTGTTGATCGTGATCGGGGTAGCCCTCGAAACGATGAAACAAATCGAAAGTCAACTCGTAAAACGACACTACAAAGGCTTTATCCGTTAAAGCGGAAGGAAGGGTACACCCTTCCTTCCTGTCGTGTTTACGACGTGTTGTGAAAATCAAAACTGGAGGCTAACTGAGATGAATCTAGTACTCATGGGCTTACCGGGTGCAGGGAAAGGGACTCAAGCGGCTAAAATCGTCGAAGAGTACCAAATCCCACACATTTCGACAGGCGACATGTTTCGTGCGGCAATCAAAGGCGGAACGCCACTCGGCAAAGAAGCAAAATCGTTCATGGATAAAGGCGAACTCGTACCGGATGAGGTAACAATCGGAATCGTACGCGAACGCTTGAGTCAAGATGATACGAAAAACGGCTTCCTGCTCGATGGATTCCCGCGTACTGTTGCTCAAGCAGAGGCACTCGAAAGTTTGCTTAAAGATTTGGGAAAACAGATTGACCATGTCGTGAATATCGATGTGGATGCGGAAATTCTCGTCCCGCGTTTGACAGGTCGTTGGATCTGCCCGACGTGTGGTGCGACATATCACGTGATCTTCAACCCACCTAAAGTGGAAGGCATCTGTGATGTGGATGGGTCGGCTCTCATGCAACGTGAAGACGATAAAGAGGAAACGGTCCGCCGTCGCCTTGACGTCAACATCGAGCAATCGAAACCACTCATTGACTTTTACGCTGAAAAAGGGTATCTTCGTACATTGGATGGAGATCGTCCAATCGATGTCGTATACGCCGATGTCAAAGCGTTACTCGGTGGTACTGAATGATCATCACGAAGACGCCTCGTGAAATAGCGATTATGCGTGAGGCTGGGCAAATTGTTGCTCGAACACACCAGGTGCTCCAAGAGCATATCAAACCAGGTATTACGACGCTTGAACTCGACCGGATCGCGGAAGAATACATTCGCAGCCAAGGTGCGACACCGTCGTTCAAAGGCTACAACGGGTTTACCGGTAGCGTTTGTGCTTCAGTGAACGAAGAGCTTGTTCATGGGATTCCCGGAAAGCGGGTATTGAACGATGGAGATATCATCTCAATCGACATCGGTGCCTACTATAACGGATACCATGGAGATTCCGCTTGGACGTATCCAGTGGGAACAATCTCAGCAGAGACACAGCAGTTACTTGACGTAACTGAAGAAAGTCTGTATAAAGGATTGGAGCACGCTAAGGCTGGGCAGCGTCTGACAGACATTTCGCATGCGATTCAAGCGTATGTGGAATCTCATGATTTCTCTGTCGTCCGCGAATACGTCGGTCATGGTGTCGGACAAAATTTGCATGAAGAACCGCAAATTCCGCACTATGGTCCACCGGGGAAAGGGCCGCGCCTGAAGACTGGAATGACGTTAGCCATTGAACCAATGGTGAACGCTGGTCAACGCTATGTTCGAACACTGGCTGACAACTGGACAGTTGTGACAGTGGACGGTAGCATGTGCGCCCACTTTGAGCACACCATCGCCATCACAGACGATGGATACGAGATTTTAACGAAACTCGATTCCGGTGAATGAGGCTCTATTGCTTCGTGCTGATCCGTAACGGATCCTTCTCTCACAGTACAATGCGATAGATCGTCTGTGCTCCTAAATATCTTCATATAGAAAGGGGAATAAATGATGGCGAAACAAGATGTCATTGAAGTGGAAGGCACTGTTGTCGAACCACTTCCAAACGCAATGTTTAAAGTGGAGTTAGAAAACGGCCACACGGTGCTCGCGCACGTCTCAGGGAAAATTCGGATGCACTATATTCGAATCCTTCCAGGTGACCGCGTAACTGTCGAGTTGTCTCCGTACGACTTGACTCGCGGGCGGATTACGTACCGTTACAAGTAACTCCGATTTTTCCAGGAGGAGGGTATAATCATGAAAGTAAGACCGTCGGTAAAACCGATCTGCGAAAAATGTAAAGTTATTCGTCGTAAGGGTAAAGTAATGGTAATTTGCGAAAACCCGAAACACAAACAAAAACAAGGTTAATCTAAGAGGAGGTGCACACATGGCACGTATTGCTGGTGTAGATATTCCACGCGAAAAACGTATCGTTATTTCGCTCACATACATCTTTGGTATTGGTAAAACAAGAGCACAAGAAATTTTGAAGACTGCAAACGTATCTGAAGAAACACGCACACGTGATTTGACAGAAGACGAAATCAACCGTATCCGTGAAGCAATTGACGGAATTAAAGTTGAAGGTGACCTTCGTCGTGAAGTTTCACTCAACATCAAACGTTTGATCGAGATCGGCGCTTATCGCGGTGTTCGTCACCGTCGTAGTCTCCCTGTTCGCGGACAAAACACGAAGAACAACTCGCGTACTCGTAAAGGCCCACGCCGTACAGTAGCGAACAAGAAGAAGTAAAGGAGGGAATTGAACAATGGCGAAACGTAAGCAAAATGTACGTTCAAAACGTAAAGTCAAAAAACATGTTGAAGTCGGTGTGGTACACATCCGTTCTACTTTCAACAACACAATCATTACAATTACTGACACGCAAGGTAACGCGATCTCATGGGCTACTTCTGGTAACCTTGGATTTAAAGGATCACGTAAATCGACTCCGTTCGCAGCACAATTGGCTGCTGAAACTGCAGCGAAAGTTGCAATGGACAACGGTATGCGTACAGTAGAAGTTAACGTTAAAGGTCCTGGTGCTGGACGTGAAGCGGCTATCCGTGCCCTCCAAGCTACTGGTCTTGAAGTAACTGCAATCCGTGACGTAACACCAGTTCCGCACAACGGTTGCCGCCCTCCAAAACGTCGCCGCGTATAATCGCTTGTGCGTGTGAAGGGCTTACCTAGCACAAACAGCATATACAATGCAGCTCGCGCTGCATGGCAGGATACACTCAAGGAGGGGTTCAGATGATCGAGATTGAAAAACCAAAGATCGAAACGGTCGAAATCAGCGAGGATGCTACGTTTGGTAAATTCGTGGTGGAACCGCTTGAACGTGGATATGGCACGACTCTCGGCAACTCACTACGTCGGATTCTTTTGTCATCGCTCCCTGGTGCAGCGGTAACAGCGGTTCAAATCGATGGCGTACTTCATGAGTTCTCTACGATTGATGGAGTCGTCGAAGACGTCACGCAAATCGTATTAAACCTCAAGAAGTTGGCTCTCAAAGTGTACTCGGACGAAGAGAAAACGCTTGAGATTAATGTTTCAAGTGCCGGTGCTGTCACTGCGGCAGACATTACCCATGATAGCGACGTTGAAATCTTGAATCCTGAGCTCCACATCGCGACTCTCGCTGACAATGCGACGCTTCGCATGCGTTTGACTGCTCGCCGTGGCCGTGGTTACGTCCAGGCAGAAGATAACAAACGTGATGATATGCCGATTGGCGTAATTCCAATCGATTCGATCTACACACCGATTCAACGCGTGAACTACGAAGTAGATAAAACACGTGTCGGTCAAGATGCTAGCTTCGATAAGCTTCTATTAGACGTGTGGACAGATGGTTCAATCCGTCCGGAAGAAGCGGTATCGCTCGGGGCGAAAATTTTGACAGAACACTTGAACATCTTTGTTGGCTTGACTGACGAAGCTCTCAATGCAGAAATTATGGTCGAGAAAGAAGAAGACCAAAAAGAAAAAGTACTCGAAATGACGATTGAAGAACTCGATCTCTCAGTTCGTTCGTACAACTGCTTGAAGCGCGCTGGCATCAACACGGTTCAAGAACTCGCAAACAAATCTGAGGAAGAGATGATGAAAGTTCGTAACCTCGGACGTAAATCACTCGAAGAAGTTCAACTCAAGTTGGACGAACTCGGTTTGGGCTTGCGTAAAGAAGACTAAGTTCAAACGAAGGAGGGAAATGTAATGGCTTATTCGAAACTCGGCCGTACAAGCTCGCAACGTAAGGCACTTTTACGTGATCTTGCAACTGACCTTATTATCAACGAGCGCATTCAAACAACTGAACAAAAAGCGAAAGAACTTCGCCCAGTCGTTGAAAAATTGATCACTCTTGGGAAACGTGGCGATCTTCATGCCCGTCGTCAAGTAGCTTCATTCGTTCGCAAAGAGAACGCTGGAGAAAAAGACGCAATCCAAAAATTGTTCGAAGACGTGGCACCACGCTACGCTGAACGTCAAGGTGGATACACACGCATCATGAAAGTCGGCCCACGCCGCGGTGACGGTGCGGAAGTCGTAATCATCGAACTCGTCTAATTCATTAGGCAGTCAACAGGGCATGCGGTGACGTATTGCCCTGTTTCCACATCGGAAAGGAGTCGTCAGATGGAATCTCAAATTATGGTACGCGATATCGTGTTTCGTTACCCGGGACAGACCGAGCCAGCCCTCAATGGGTTGTCACTCGACGTATACAAAGGGGAATGGCTCGCAATCGTTGGCCATAACGGTTCTGGCAAGTCGACTTTGACAAAGTTGTGGAATGGGCTTTTGCTTCCTCAGGAAGGAGAAGTCCGGGTTGAGGCACTCGATCCAACGGACGCCACAGACGTGTGGGACGTTCGGAAACGGATCGGTGTCGTCTTCCAAAATCCCGACAACCAGTTTGTCGGGGCGACCGTGCGCGATGATGTGGCATTCTCTCTCGAAAACATGGGACTTCCACGTCAAGAAATGGTTCGTCGAATTGATGACAGTCTAGCGCGCGTTGGATTATCGGAACTAGCGGACCGTGAACCGCATCAGTTATCCGGTGGACAAAAGCAGCGTGTTGCGATTGCTTCGGCTCTCGCAATGCGCCCGCATGTCCTCGTGCTCGATGAAGCTACCTCGATGCTTGACCCGATTGGGCGGCAAGAGGTGATTGAAACGGTACAACAGCTCGTCTCAGAAGGGATGACCGTTGTCGCCATTACCCACGAGCTCGACGAAGTGTTGTTTGCCGACCGTATCATTGCATTGTCGAAAGGCAAGATTGCGATGACCGGCACACCCGAAGACGTGTTTCAAAATCCGGAGGCGTTACGAGCCATTCAGCTCGATGTACCGTTTATTGTCCGGATGCAACTCGAACTGAAGGAACGGGGCATACCACTCGATCGTCTGATGCTACAACATTCGGAGTTGGTGAACCATCTATGCCGATTAGCATTGAAGAAGTGACTTACCAATATCAATTGAATACTCCGTTTGAACGAACCGCGCTGCGCGATGTGAATGTCATGATTCCGTCGGGGGCGCTTGTTGCGTTTCTTGGCCATACCGGCTCTGGGAAATCAACGCTCGTTCAACATATGAACGGCCTGTTGCGGCCGACGAAAGGTCGTGTCGTCGTCGATGATATCGAAGTCCGTGCGATTACGAAGCGTCGCGATAAAAAACAAAGCTTACTCCCGCTTCGGCGCCGCGTTGGGCTCGTCTTTCAATATCCGGAACATCAATTATTTGAAGAGACGGTCGAACGCGACGTCATGTTCGGTCCACGTAACTTCGGGGCGTCTGAAGACGAAGCGAAAGAACGGGCCCACGTTGCCTTGCGCCTTGTCGGGCTCGATGAAGCGCTATGGAGCCGTTCGCCGTTCGATCTATCAGGCGGACAGATGCGCCGTGTCGCCATCGCCGGAGTACTCGCCAGCCGTCCGGACGTTCTCGTCGTGGATGAACCGACAGCAGGGCTCGATCCGCTCGGTCGTCGCGAGATGCTTGCGTTATTCAAACGATTAAAACAAGAACTTGATTTGACGCTCATTCTCGTCTCGCACGATATGGATGACGTGTTGGCCTATGCGGAACGTGTCGTCGTCATGGCACAAGGCGAGGTCGCCTTTGATGGCGATCCGTTCGACTTATTCAAAGACGAGGCACTCGTCGAGGCGCTCCAGCTCGAGATCCCGCACGTGCTTCGTTTCGCCAATGAACTCGCCCCTGTGTTTGGGGTTGCCACACCGTCGCTTCGAACCGAGAACGAATTAGCGGATTGGATTGCGCTCGAGCTAGGAAGGGGGAGAGCGACTTGATTATCGGACAGTACATTCCCGGACACTCTTGGCTCCACACACTCGATGCGCGAGCCAAGACGCTGTTTATCCTCGCTTTCATTCCCATCGTCTTTTTGGCGGATAACTTATGGACGAACGTATTCTTGCTCGGCTTCACGTTGTTTGCCGTGAGATTGTCGCAACTGTCGTGGCGGTACTTATGGAACGGACTGAAGATGATTCTATTCCTCATCATCTTTACGCTGTTGCTGCAGTTGTTCTTTAATCGCGAGGGAACCGAGTTGATTTCCTTCGGACCGTTCGCAATCTATTCGGAAGGTGTCCGCATGGGCTTAATCGTCTCGCTCCGGTTCTTCTATCTCGTCATGCTGACGACGCTCGTGACGCTGACGACGACACCAATGGAACTGACCGACTCGATTGAGGCCGGACTGCGCCCGCTCGAACGTTTTAAAGTGCCGGCGCATGAGATTGCGCTTATGTTGTCTATCTCGCTCCGGTTTTTACCGACATTGGCTGACGAGACCGATCGCATCATGAAGGCACAACAGGCACGAGGAGTCGATTTGAAGAGCGGTCCGATCAAGGATCGCCTCAAAGCAGTCGTCCCGCTCATGATCCCTTTATTCGTATCTGCGTTTAAACGCGCTGAGGACCTCGCTACGGCGATGGAAGCTCGAGGGTACCGTGGGGGTGAAGGGCGGACGCGATTGCGTGAGATGACGTGGCACCGTCGTGATACGGCGTTGCTCCTCGTCTTTGTCATCGTGACGCTCATTCTAATCGGATTGCGAGGGATTGGATGATGAAGCGAATCAAACTGACGGTAGCGTATGACGGGACGAACTATGCGGGCTATCAGGTACAACCGAATGGGAATACGATACAAGCTGAAGTGGAGGCCGTCTTGACACGGATGCATAGCCGAGCCGTGAAAGTCGTGGCCTCTGGTCGTACGGATGCCCGGGTCCACGCGAGAGGACAGGTCTTGCACTTCGATACACACCTCTCGATGCCGGCCGATCGGTTCGTCAAAGCATTAAATGCGATGTTACCGGATGATATCCACGTCCGAGCGGCCGAAGAAGCCGATGCGTCGTTTCATGCACGGTATGGGGCGAAACGGAAAGAATATCGCTATTTCTTCCGTTCCAACGCTGACCCGTTCCGACGCCATCATGCCGTGACGGTGACGTATACGCTCGATCATGAGCGGATGCGCCAGGCGTTGCGTCTGTTGGTCGGGACTCACGACTTCACGTCCTTCTCGGTGACGAAGGCGGAAGTGGAGGACCGTATCCGGACCATCTATGAAGCGGAGCTCGTCGAAGCAGGTGATGAGATGTACTTCCGATTCGTCGGATCCGGCTTTCTCTATAACCAAGTTCGGATTATGGTGGGCACGTTGCTTGAAGTAGGACGAGGGAAATATGAGCCGGCCGATGTGAGTCGAATGTTGGCTTCGAAAGACCGGCGTAGCGCTGGGATTACGGCCCCACCGCACGGTCTATATTTATGGAATGTGAATTATGAAAAAGTAGATTGACATTCCCCCTATAAAATCGTATTATATTCATTGGCATTTCATTTTCACATTGAGAGATGAACCACAATCTTAGCCCCGTAAACTAGGATTATGATAAAGCATCAACCAAGTACTACAAAAACTAAGTAAACAGACATTTTAGGAGGTATTCCACATGCGCACGACATTCATGGCAAAAGCATCTGAAGTAGAACGCAAATGGCTCCTTATCGACGCAGAAGGCAAAACACTTGGTCGTTTGACTAGTGAAGTAGCATCACTTCTTCGCGGTAAGCACAAGCCGACTTTCACACCACACGTTGATTGCGGAGACCACGTCATCATCATCAACGCTGAGAAAATCCACTTGACTGGTAACAAATTGAACGACAAGATTTACTACCGTCATTCAGGTCATCCAGGCGGTTTGAAATCACAAACTGCAAAAGAGCTTCTCGCAAAACGTCCAGAGCGTATGCTTGAACTCGCAATCAAAGGGATGCTTCCAAAAGGATCACTTGGTCGTCAATCATTCAACAAACTCCACGTTTACGCTGGAGCTGAGCACAACCACGCAGCACAAAAACCAGAAGTTTACGAACTTCGCGGTTAATCGGGACACAGGGAGGAACTAAACGATGGCAGATGTACGTTACTACGGAACAGGCCGCCGCAAACACTCGGTGGCTCGCGTTCACCTCGTTGCAGGTGACGGCAAAGTTGTTGTAAATGGCCGTGATATTTCAGAATACTTCGGTCATGAGACTTTGATCATGATGGCAAAATCACCACTCGTATTGACTGAAACAGAAGGTAAATACGATGTAATCGTTAACGTTAACGGTGGTGGATTCACAGGACAAGCTGGAGCGATTCGCCACGGCGTATCACGTGCGCTTCTTCAAGCGGACCCAGAATTCCGTCCAAGCCTCAAAGAAAAAGGCTTCTTGACTCGTGACGCTCGCATGAAAGAACGTAAAAAATACGGTCTTAAAGCTGCACGTCGCGCACCACAATTCTCGAAGCGTTAATCTTCGAACAATTTGGTTCAAACTCTCTGTCCATTGGGGCGGAGAGTTTTTTTGTTGCGCATGAAATTGTTGCATTCCGTTCCCTCAAGAAAACGCTTTTTTTGATATACTGTTAGCGAGACAGAAATTAGGGGGAAACCACATGCTTACAGTAGAACAAGTTCGTGAAGAATTGGCGGGGTTGATCGATCCAACAATCAACCGTACGCTTGGAGATACAGCTGGCGTGAAGGATATTCGCATTAAAGAAGATTATGTCAGTGTGAAAGTCGCGCTCGGTCAGACCGGGAGCGGGGAACAGCTCCAACTTCAACAAGAGATCGTCACGCTATTGAAAGGGAAAGGCTTCAAGACGGTCGGCCTTCGTTTCGAGGCGCTCAATGACGAGAGCTTGAAAGAAGCGACGAAACCAGCGATTCTTCGTGAGAACGCAGGCACGACGTTTATCGCGATTGCGTCAGGAAAAGGTGGCGTCGGGAAATCGACGGTATCGGTCAACTTGGCCGTCGCGCTCGCACGGGCTGGGAAGAAGGTCGGATTGATTGATGCGGATATCTACGGATTCAGTGTGCCCGATATGCTTGGCATTGAAGAGCGTCCAGTCGTGCGCGGAGAGAAAATCATTCCGGTCGAGCGGTTCGGTGTAAAAGTCATCTCGATGGGCTTCTTCGTCGAAGATAACGCGCCGGTCATCTGGCGTGGACCGATGCTCGGGAAGATGCTCAATAACTTCTTCAATGATGTCGAGTGGGGCGACTTGGATTACTTGCTCCTCGATTTACCGCCAGGAACAGGTGATGTCGCCCTCGATATCCATTCAATGCTCCCGGCGTGCCAAGAGTTGATTGTCACAACACCGCACGCAACGGCCGCGTTCGTTGCCGCACGGGCTGGGGCAATGGCGATTAAGACGAACCATAAAGTGCTCGGCATCATTGAGAACATGGCGTACTTCGAAAGTAAAGTAACGGGAGAGAAAGAGTATGTCTTCGGTTACGGTGGAGGCGAAAAGTTGTCTGAGGCACTGAAGAGCAAGTTGCTCGCGCAAATCCCGCTCGGTCAGCCATACGAAAACGAAGAAGATTTTGCCCCGTCGGTTTATCGGGACGGGCATCCGTTTGAGAAAACATACGATGGATTGGCACAAGCGGTCATTCAACAGATAGAAGGGTAATGGTTCACAAATGAAGGTACAAGGATTTTTAAGGTTGTTTTGGACGACGCTCGTCTTCGGGACGTTGTTTGGGTTTGTCATGAACTTACTGGCCAATCCAGGCTATTTAGTGAGTCAATCTTGGGAAGCCATCGTCACGGCGCTTAGCTACTCGAGTACGTGGACGGGGATTAGCATGATGGGGTTCTTTGCGTACTTGATTGTCCACCGGGTCGGCTTGGACTTGTTCCGAGGACCAAGGTTATGGAATCGCGTGCAAGTGCTATTGATTGCCTTCGCATTGTTTGATGCGGTATATCTTCGCATGCTCGCGTTCGGCAACGATCATATGTGGCGTTATATCGGGGAGATGGTCGTCTTGGTGCTGGTATCTTGGGTGATTGCGACGAGTAAGGCGAAACAGACGAACGCGAGTGCGTTCATCCCGACGCTCTTCTTGATGATCGTCATCACATTAATCGAATGGATTCCAGCTCTTCAGGCGACGGATGAAATTGCCCTCTTGTGGCCGGCTTTAGCGACGCTTGTGTTTGCCAACGCGTATCAAGTCTTGATGCTGCACCGCTTCCAAGCGCCTGCTCAAGCAGAAAACGTTAAACCGTCGACGGCGGGCAAGGTCAAAACGAAGAAACGTGTGTCATCTAAATCATCGTGACAGCGAATTAGCACAAGCCCAGACCATGGTCTGGGCTTGTTTGTTTGAGACGTTCTCTCGTGCGGTAAAGAGCGTGAAATAAATTATAAAGTTTTTTTAGAAAAACAGTTGACGAAAAAGGGGGGCGCTGATATATTAATAAACGTCGCTGCTGTTCACACACGAACAACAGAAAGCGAATTTAAAAAATAATAAAAAACGGTTGACTTTAAATAGTCAAATCGCTATTATTAAAAAGTCGCTAACACGACAACATTTGGTCTTTGAAAACTGAACGATGAGGCAAAAATGTTTTACAATTTTTGAATGAAGCGCAAGCTTCGTCATTTTCAAGAGCTATATCAAATTCTTTGGAGAGTTTGATCCTGGCTCAGGACGA
>NZ_JACSMA010000008.1 GCF_018618415.1 Exiguobacterium sp. s146
GTCCTGAGCCAGGATCAAACTCTCCAAAGAATTTGATATAGCTCTTGAAAATGACGAAGCTTGCGCTTCATTCAAAAATTGTAAAACTTTTTTTGCCTCATCGTTCAGTTTTCAAAGTTCGTCTGTCGCTCATTGGCGACTCTTAAGATAATACAAGTCATCGACACAGTTGTCAACCACTTTTTTTATTCTTTTCCGCTGCCATCAGCGGCAACGTTTATTACTTTACCGTATCCCTAAATAGAACGCAATACTTTTCGCGAAAGTTTTTCTAAAAAAGTTTTAGCGTCTTTAAACCGCTAACTCTCCCCTAATAGAAAAACCTCTCGCCCATAAGAGCGAGAGGTTAAAACGATTCTTTATTGTTGGTGTCTCATCGTCGGGAACAATAGAACATCGCGGATCGATGGTGCATTCGTCAACAACATGACTAGGCGATCGATTCCGATTCCAAGACCGCCTGTTGGCGGCATTCCGTATTCGAGTGCCTCAAGGAAATCGTTGTCCAATTCATGGGCTTCATCATTCCCGGCTTCTTTCTCAAGAAGTTGGGCTTCGAAGCGCTCACGCTGATCAATCGGATCGTTCAATTCCGTGAAGGCGTTGGCATGTTCACGACGAACGATGAACAATTCAAACCGATCCGTGAAACGTGGATCCGTATCGTTCTTTTTCGCAAGTGGTGATACTTCAACAGGGTGACCTGTGACAAACGTCGGTTGCAACAATGTTTCTTCGACTTTCTGTTCAAAGAATTCATTGACGATGTGACCGAACGTCATATGGTCTTGAATCTCGACACCGTGCTCTTTTGCAAGCGCACGTGCATCTTCATCCGACATCTGTTGCCAGAAATCGACGCCTGTTTCTTCTTTAACCAAGTCGACCATGTGCGCACGTTTCCAACCGACCGCTAAATGAATCGTATCTTCTCCATATTGAACGTCTGTCGTACCAAGTACTTCTTGGGCTACGTGAGCCACAAGTTCTTCTGTCAAATCCATGATGTCGTTATAGTCTGCATACGCTTCATACAATTCAATCATCGTGAACTCTGGGTTATGACGTGTTGAGATCCCTTCGTTCCGGAAAACACGGCCAATCTCATACACACGCTCGAGACCACCGACAATCAAGCGCTTCAAGTGAAGCTCGATGGCGATTCGCATATATAACTCCATATCAAGCGCATTGTGATGCGTCAAGAACGGACGAGCTGCCGCTCCACCCGCAATCGTGTGCAACATCGGCGTTTCGACTTCCAAGTAACCACGATGGTTTAAGAAGTTCCGAATTTCCGAGATAATCCGGCTACGTAGAATGAACGTTTGACGCGAATCGTTATTTGTAATCAAATCCAAGTAACGTTGGCGATAGCGTTGCTCAACATCTTTTAAGCCGTGATATTTATCAGGAAGTGGACGAAGTGCTTTTGTTAAGAGTTCAAACTCTTCAACATGAATCGACAATTCGCCTACGTTTGTCTTAAACAACTTCCCTTTCACTCCGACAATGTCGCCAAGGTCAGATGATTTGAATAAGTCGAACGGTTCATCTCCTACGTCATTTTTACGCACGTAAATCTGGATTTGTCCTGTGACGTCTTGGATGTGGGCAAAGAAGACTTTCCCTTTTCCGCGTTTCGTCATAATTCGTCCAGCAAGCGTCACTTCGACATCTTGTTCGGCCAAGGCTTCTTTTTCAATCGCCTCATATTGTTCATGTAATTCACCGGCGTGGGCAGAACGTTCGAATCGACGTCCGAACGGATCAAGCCCTTGTTCACGCATCTCGGTCATTTTTTCAAACCGAACCTGCATTTGGTCATTCATTTCCAACTCGTGACTCACTACTCCATTCACTCCTCTATACGTATTGGGGATGTTCCTAATAAAAAACTGTCAGCCTCACGGCCAACAGCACAGCCTAAACCGTTTGCTTGTGTGGTTCACTTTTTCGCCAAACAAGCTTACCACAAATCAATTTTTTTCACTAGTTCACACTTCTTGCATTTGTCGCTCGAGCTGTTCCACAAAATGATACAGCACGATGCCAAAAGCATCTCGCGATTCCGTTTCGTTGATTTGCTTCCGAACCGGGCCGCTGCCTTTCAACCCTTTCAAGTACCAAGCCGCGTGTTGACGCATCTCGCGAACGGCGGTCACTTCTCCTTTGATGGCAATCAAACGATCGAGATGCAACATACAGATGTCAATCTTTTCACGCGCCGCCGGTTCTGGTGGAAGTTCACCCGTCTCCAAATACTGCACCGTTTGATAGAGCATCCACGGATTCCCGAGCGCTGCCCGCCCAATCATGACGGCATCAACGCCATAATGATCAATCGCATGCTTCGCTTCTTTGGGCGTCGAGATATCACCGTTACCGATAATCGGGACCGTCGCGATTTTCTTGGCTTCGCCGATCCAGTCCCAGTTTGCGGTTCCTTCATATTGTTGGGACCGCGTGCGACCATGGATCGCAATTGCCGCTGCCCCTCCCGATTGAGCAGCCCGAACATTGTCGAGAATATAAATATGGTCTTCATCCCAACCGAGACGCATTTTGACCGTGACCGGCTTCTCGACGGCGTTCGAGACAGCGTTCACCATCTCGTAAACCTTATCTGGGTCGAGTAACCATTTGGCACCGGCCTCGCACTTCGTGACTTTCGGGACCGGACATCCCATATTGATATCGATGATGTCCGCATTCGTGTTTTGATCCACGTACTGGGCCGCTCGAACGAGTGTATTCTTCGAACCACCGAAGATCTGGAGGCTGAGCGGTTTTTCCCGTTCATCGACGTAGAGCATCCGGAGCGTTCTCGCATTCTCCAATAAAATCCCTTTATCGCTGACCATTTCGGCACAGACGAGTCCCGCACCGAATTCTTTCGCGATTAAACGAAACGCAGGGTTTGTCACTCCGGCCATCGGGGCAAGCACGGCACGGTTCTTTATATCAATGTTACCAATTTTGAACCCTGACACTTCTCCACTTCCTTTGCTAACGTTAAACCGAGTTGACCAATGATTGTAACGGTCCGAGACGGACGACGTCTTGTCGTTCCGACGTAGGCAGGGCTTCTAGCAACGCCCGCACCGTCATCCCCTTTACCTCGACCGCCGGAGCAATCTCCGCGAACGGGGCAAGGACAAAAGCACGTTCATGCATCCGTGGATGCGGAACAGTTAACTGCTTCGATTGTATATCTTCGCTGTTATAGACCAAGATGTCAAGGTCGATTGTACGCGGTCCATTCTTGAATAGTCGTTCTCGCCCTAGGTCCCGTTCAATCCGTTGGAGTTGAAGCAAGGCCGCCTCCGCAGAAAGCACCGGCTCGACTTCGACGACCATATTATAGAAGGAGGGCTGATCTGTATATCCAACAGGCGCCGTCTCATAGACGGACGATTCCTTCGTCACCTGAAGACCGCTTGCCGCCATCGCTTGAATCGCTTCTGCCAGATAGTTGGCGCGCTCTCCAATGTTCGATCCCAGTGCCACGTACATCATCCGTTTTGTCTCCTTGTCATCTCAATCGCGACCGAGTCGTAGTGTCCCGGGATAGGCGGATCCGGCTTGATGACTTTGACGGTAACGCTTTGAATCTTCTCACTGTGAGCCAAGACAGCCGTCGTGATGCGCTCGCCCAGCGCCTCGAGCAGATTGACCGGTTCCCCGGTGACGATGTCTTCCGTCAATTGATAGAGACCAGCATAGCTGACCCCGTCTGATAAATCATCCGATTGTCCGGCCGGCGCCAAATCCAACTCACACATCAAATCGATGTTGAACCGTTGACCGAGTCGATTCTCTTCTTCAAACACACCGTGATAGCCATAAAAACGCATTCCATTCACAAACATCTTATCCAATTTGTCCGCCTCCCAGCATCGCGTCCATCATGAGTGACGCTCGTTTATTCGCTCGTACATCATGGACACGGATCCACGCACAGCCTTTCATGATGCCTAAACACGTCGTCGCCAATGTCCCTTCCAATCGTTCTTCGGTCGGTAAATCAAGCGCTTGGCCGATAAATGATTTCCGCGACGTCCCGAGTAACACCGGGTAACCGAGGTTCGTGATCACGTCGAGTCGATTCATCAACTCCATATTTTGCGCATAGTCTTTCGCAAACCCGATTCCCGGGTCTAGCCAAATCATCTCTTCCGGGACACCGGCCGCTTGGGCGATTTCAATCGACTCATGCAAGTCACCGACGACCTCCTCGATGAAATGACCATAATTGCGATTGTCACGATTGTGCATCAAGATGATGGGAACGTTATACGCCCGTGCCACTTGCGCCATCGACTGATCCCCCCACTTTGATCCCCAGACGTCATTAATGATGTCGGCCCCGGCTTCTAATGCCGCTTGTGCCACCACCGGTTTGTACGTATCGATGGAGATGAGCACGTCGAGTTCTTGCTTCAGTTGACGAATGACAGGAACGACCCGCTCGATTTCTTCTTCCGCCGAGACGAACCGGGCTCCCGGCCGTGTCGATTCCCCACCGATGTCAATCGCGTCCGCTCCGTCTTGAACGAGTTGCTTGGCGTGAGCGACCGCCTGTTCAAGCCCCGTATACCGTCCCCCGTCTGAAAACGAGTCCGGCGTCACATTTAAAATGCCCATGACTTTTGTCATCGCGTTTCTTCCCTTTCAATCGCATGCATCAAGACAGACCAACATGCTTTAAATTTTACCCCGTCTTTGCCTGGATAGCTGTTCCCGGCATAGTGTGTGACCGGCGCAATCTGTTGAACCGAATTGGTCAACCAAATTTCGTCTGCCCGAGCAAGTTCAGCAAACGTCACATCACGTTCACTCACCTCGAACGTATCCGTCACCCAGCGCCGCGTGACTCCGGCGAGCGCACCGGTCGTAAGCGGTGTCGTCCAAAGCTGGTCCGCTTCGACCCAAAAGATGTTCGAGACGAGTCCTTCCACGACATATCCTGCGTCGTCTGCGAACAGTCCCTCCGCTTCCCGGTCAATGAGCATTCGTTTCCCTAATATGTTGTTCATATAATGATGAGACTTTAAGCGGAACGCCGCTTCGGGCCGACTTCTTGGAAACGGAATGGCTTCCAACCGTTTTTCCACGGGCTGGAACGACTCCAACAGCGGTTTGATAAGCAACGTCACGTTCGGATGCGTATAACGTCCGTCATACAGTCCGAGTGGCGCCTCGCCCGCGGACACGTTCAAGCGTACATATAGATTCGGAGTCCCGTTTTGACGAACGACGTCTTGAATCGCCTGTTCAATCTCTTGTTTCGTATACGGTAAATCGATCCACAGTTCCGCTAAGCTCTTCTCCAGCCGCTCCCAGTGAAGATCAAACAAAAACGGGATGCCATCGAACGTTCGAAACGTCTCGAATAGGCCCATTCCATATAAAAACCCGTGATCCTCCACCGGAATCATCACTTCAGAACGACCTCGCAATTCGCCGTTATGCCAAAGCCACATGACGATACACCTCGATAAAATTGCGAATCATGTCTTTTCCGTGCTCGGTCAAAATCGCTTCCGGATGAAACTGCACGCCTTCGATCGGTAACGTTTCATGCCGCAACGCCATAATCTCTCCCAGGCTCGTCTCGGCCGTGACTTGCAAACACGACGGCAGCGAGTCGCGTTCGACCGCGAGCGAATGATAGCGTGTCACAATCGTCTGTTGCGGGACGCCGTCAAACAGCGTGTTGCCGTCATGTTGAATCGCCGACGTCTTGCCGTGCATGAGCCGCTCGGCATGCACGACTTTTCCGCCGAACGCTTGAGCAATCGCCTGATGCCCGAGACACACGCCTAAAATCGGGATACGACCGGCAAACGCCTGAATCGTATCGATGCTGATTCCGGCTTCACTCGGCGTACATGGACCGGGTGAAATGACAAGATAACTTGGGGCGAGCGCTTCAATTTCCTCGAGCGTGATGTCATCGTTACGACGGACGACGAGCTGTTCACCGAGTTCCCCAAAGTATTGAACCAAATTGTATGTGAACGAGTCATAGTTATCGATGAGTAAAATCATACTGTCGCCTCCGTCATTTCTTTCGCGGCCCATAGTGCCTTCGCCTTGGAAAGTGATTCGGCATACTCCGCTTCCGGATCCGAATCGATTACAATCCCGGCACCGGCCTGAACATGGGCGATTCCGTCCTTGACGACCATCGTCCGAATCGTGATGTTGAACACGAGGTCGTCATCCCAACTGAGCCAGCCGTATGAGCCCGTATAAATCCCACGCCGGACCGGTTCGAGTTCTTCGATGATTTCCATCGTCCGGATTTTCGGCGCCCCGGTGATGGTGCCGCCGGGGAACATGGCGCCGAGCGCCTCGGCTCCTGACACACCGTCTCGCATCACACCACGCACGTTCGAGACGATATGTTGGACGTGCGAGTATTTCTCAATGACCATCAGCTCATCGACATGCACCGTCCCATAAGCGGCGACTTTGCCCAAGTCGTTTCGTTCCAGGTCGACGAGCATAACGTGTTCGGCCCGCTCTTTCTCATTGTCGAGCAACGTCCGCGCCAATTCCAAATCTTCCGCCTCGTTCCGGCCTCGCGGTCTCGTTCCGGCAATCGGACGGGTCGAGATGGCGGCGCCGTGCTTCTCGAGTAACAGTTCCGGTGAAGCCGACACCATCGTGAGCGAGTCGTCAGCGAAATAACCCATATACGGTGACGGGTTCACTTTCCGAAGCGTGTCATAGATGTGACGCGGGTGCGCGAGTAACGGTTCCGATTGCCGGACGCTCAAGTTCACTTGAAACACATCGCCCTCGACGATGTAGTCCTGAATCTTTCGCACTGCCGTCACGAACGTCTCTGGTGACAGCGAACGCGAACGTTCGAGTGCTCCGTTCGCGACCGGCGGGAACGCATAGTGCGTCTCGGTGTGCCAGAGGGCGGCAAAGCGATCGAGCTTCACTTCTAACTGATCGTCCGCCGTGACGAGCGTATATAGGATTGACTCTTCTTCATCGAAGACTGCCACTTCATCGAACAGTAAGAATGAGACGTCCGGTGTCGCCAAATCGTCCGCCGCCTGCCGCGGTAAACGTTCGAGCGTTCGGGCCACGTCATAGCTCACATAGCCGATCATCCCACCAAAAAACGGGGGAGCGCCAGCCGGGCGCTCGGTAGCGTATCGGGTCCGGATCGTTTCGACGATGTCGAGCGGGTCACCGTAAAGTGTTTCCGTCGCCGTTGCTGTCGCGAACGTCCCGACACCATCTTTCACGTGAAGCGTAGCGAACGGTTCAATCCCGGCCATCGTATAACGACCGACGCGACCGCTCTCTAACCACGCGTAATGCTTCTTTCCTTCGGTCAATGTCATATAGGTGTCGTACATCTTCTCTTTTGTCATGCGCATCGTTTTGAACGCTGTTCGTCTCACGCCACATTCCCCCGTTCCACTAATTCATGCCTTTAATTGTACACAAGAAAAGGCAGTTACCGAAAGAAGTTGTCTCCCGGTAACTGCCGTTTGTTTACGAGCGTACGCTATCTGATTCTTCGTCGAATTGATAGAGCGGTGTGCTAAGGTAGCGTTCTCCGTTTGATGGGATAATCGCCAGCACGTTTTTGCCTTTGCCGAGACGTTTAGCCGTATCGACAGCGGCAGCGATGGCCGCCCCAGACGAGATGCCGCCGAGCACGCCGTTCGTTTTGGCAGCGAGACGTGCGTATTCGAACGCCTGATCGGTCGTGATTTGAAGGACACCTTCATAAATCTCCGTATCAAGAATCGACGGGATGAACCCAGCCCCGATTCCTTGGATTTTATGCGGGCCTGGTTTGCCGCCCGATAAGACCGGTGAATCGACCGGTTCGACCGCTAGGATCTGAACGTTCGGATAGTGGGCTTTCAACACTTTACCCGCTCCCGTAATCGTTCCACCTGTCCCGACGCCGGCGATGAACGCATCGACTTGAAGGCCTGACGCATCGAACGCGTCGACGATTTCAGGTCCCGTCGTCATCTCGTGCACGTTCGGGTTGGCTTCATTGTTAAACTGTTGCGGGAGGAAATAACCGTTTTGTTCAGCCTCTTCCGTCGCGCGGCGAATCGCTCCGCCCATTCCTTCAGGACCCGGTGTCAAAATGAGTTCGGCACCGTAGCCACGAAGCAGGTTGCGACGTTCCATGCTCATCGTTTCCGGCATGACTAAAATCGCTTTATAGCCTTTGGCCGCACTGACCATGGCGAGACCGATTCCTGTGTTCCCACTGGTCGGTTCGATAATCGTATCTCCTGGTTTCAAGACCCCTTCTCGTTCCGCCGCTTCAATCATTGCGAGCGCAATCCGGTCTTTTACGCTCGAGCCCGGGTTCATATACTCCAACTTCAAGTAAACCGTGGCATCTTCGGCGCCAGTCAATCCATTCAACTTCACAATCGGTGTCTTGCCAATTAAGTCTGTTACTGAATCTACGATACGCATTTCATTTCCTCCTCCATAATTCCGACTATTCCGATATTGTAATCATACCCTATCAGATTCAAAATATGCAATTTGGAGCAAAGCGGTCAGCGTGCTTGTTGTTTCATCGTTTCTAATTGTTCCGCCGAGAAGTGGTATTTCTCGCCGCAGAAGTGACAAACCGCCTCAGCGCCGCCATCTTCTTCGATCATTTGGCTGATTTCGTCAGCTCCGAGTCCGATGATGGCACTTTCCATGCGGTCGCGACCACATGTGCAATTGAACTGAACCGGTTTTTGATCCAACACTTCAAGGCTGTCGCCAAGGAGCATATGGAGCATCTCTTCCGGTGTCTTCTCTTCCCCAATGAGGACCGATACCGGCGGGAACGACTTGAGTGCCTGTTCAAGCGATTGAATCGTCTCTTCTGACGCATCCGGCATCAATTGAACGATGATTCCACCGGCCGCGAGAATCGATTCATCTTCTGGCAAGACGAGGACACCCGCGCCGACAACTGACGGTACTTGTTCAGATGTCGCGAAATAGTACGTGAAGTCTTCACTGATCTCACCCGTTTGAATCTCAGACGAGCCGCCAACAAAGTCTTTCAAGCCGAGGTCTTTAACGACCGAAATCGTCCCTTTTCCGACGACTTCGCCAACTTTCAATTTCGTCAAACCGTGGTCGTTGACAAACGTACCACCTTCAACGCGTGGATGAGACACGTAACCGCGCACATCACCGGCCGTATCAGCATCGACGATGATTTTTCCAATCGGACCATCGCCTTCGACTTTAAGCGTCACGCGGGCAGCGCCTTTTTGCATCGCCCCGATCATCGTCCCAATCGTCATCGTCCGGCCGAGCGCTGCTGAAGCGACCGGTGTCGTCTGATGACGGAGTTGTGTTTCGAAGATTGTTTTCGTCGTCCGGACGGCAAACGCTCGGACTTCCCCGTTGAATCCGAGGGCACGGACGAGGTAATCGGCTTTCATTTGGTCAAGTAATGCTTGTTGTTCTGGTTGAATCATATTGAGTAACTCCTTTAAAGTTTATTTCTGGTTACGCTCATAGATGAGACGAAGCCCATCGAGCGTCAAGAATGAATCGACGACGTCAATCGTCTCGGCATGTTCGCTAATCAAACGCGCGAGACCGCCCGTGGCAATCACGGTCGCTTCTCCGACTTCACGTTTCATGCGACCGACAATGCCGTCGACTTGTGCGACATAGCCGTAATACGTTCCGGACTGCATCGCTTGAATTGTATTTTTCCCAACGACCGTAGGCGGTGTCGCGAGCTCGATACGCGGTAGTTTGGCCGCTCGTTGATAGAGCGCCTCGACCGAGATCATGATTCCCGGTGAAATGATGCCTCCGTGATAACGACGGTTCTCATCAATATAGCAGTACGTCGTCGCCGTTCCGAAATCGACGATGATGAGCGGTCCATCATACTTGGCGATTCCAGCGACCGCGTTGACGATACGGTCCGCACCTACTTCACGTGGATTATCGACATGAATGTCGAGACCGGTTTTCACGCCGGGACCGACGACAATCGGCCGGACATTGAAATAGCGTTGCGACATCTGTTCGAGCGGAAAGATGACCGGTGGCACGACCGAAGACAGAATCACGCCGTCAATCTGATCGAACGAGACGTTCGAATGATCGAACAGCGATTTCACGAGCATGCCGTATTCATCGGTTGTTTTCGTACGGTCTGTCGAGATGCGCCAATGATGGACGAGCGTCTCACCATCATACATCCCAAGGACAATATTTGTATTCCCAACATCAATCACTAAAATCATGATAGCGTTCCTCACTTTGTTGTCAATTACAGTTCGCTCGAATTATAACACGAAAAAAGACGAATGCCTTGTTTAGGGCATTCGTCTTGATTTCATTACCGCAAATCGTTGTTCGGACGTTCCGTCGGTGTCGCTTCCGGCTTATCGCCTTCAGGGACAACGTCTGGCTTCGTCTCTTGAACGACTCCTGGTTGGTCGATGACTTGTCCGTGCTGGACGGCCGCCTCATCTTTTTTCGCTTCGTCGTTTGAATCATCTGTCGATGGTTCAGACGGCTCTTCTGGCTCATGCGGCAAGAATTCGCGCGTCTTGATCAAGTGACGAATCTGTTTCGAGTCGAGCGTTTCCACGTCGAGAAGTGTCTTCGCAACGAGCTCGAGATCATCTTTGCGCTCCGTCAAAATTTGTTTCGCTTTCGCGTAGCAACGGTTGATGATGTCACGGATTTCAAGATCGATATCTTGCGCGATCGCATCCGAGTAGTTTTGTTCCGTTTGGAAATCACGGCCAAGGAAGACTTGTCCACCGTGGTTCGAACCAAGTTGGAGCGGTCCGAGCTTATCGCTCATCCCATAATCCATGACCATTTTCCGGGCAATTCCTGTCGCACGTTGGAAGTCATTGCTCGCGCCTGTCGACACTTCACCGAAGATGACGTCTTCGGCGACACGTCCGCCAAGGAGACCGACGATTTTGTCTTCAAGTTCTGGCTTCGTCATGAAGTAACGATCTTCTTTTGGAAGCATGACGACGTAACCGCCAGCGTTTCCGCGAGGGACGATCGTCACCTTGTGGACTTCGTCCGCATTCTCGAGCTCGAGGCCGATAATCGTGTGACCCGCTTCGTGGTACGCCACGATTTGACGTTCTTTGTCCGAGATGATCCGGCTCTTCTTCGAAGGACCGGCGATGACGCGGTCAATCGCTTCTTCCACATCCACGACCGAGATGGCCGCGCGATCCGAACGGGCTGCGACGAGCGCGGCTTCGTTCAACAAGTTTTCAAGGTCTGCCCCTGAGAAGCCAGGTGTGCGTTGCGCGATCGACTTCAAGTCGACTGTTGAATCAAGCGGTTTGTTGCGGGCGTGAACTTTAAGGACTTCTTCACGGCCTTTGACGTCTGGACGATCAACCGTGATTTGACGGTCGAAACGGCCTGGACGAAGCAAGGCTGGGTCAAGGATGTCCGGACGGTTCGTCGCGGCAACCATGATGATTCCTTCGTTATCGCTAAATCCATCCATCTCAACGAGAAGTTGGTTAAGCGTTTGTTCACGTTCATCGTGGCCGCCACCAAGACCGGCACCACGTTGACGTCCGACTGCATCGATTTCATCGATAAAGATGATACACGGCGCATTTTTCTTCGCGTTCTCGAACAAGTCGCGAACACGCGATGCTCCGACCCCGACGAACATCTCAACGAAATCAGAACCTGAAATCGAGAAGAATGGTACACCGGCTTCGCCTGCAACAGCGCGGGCGAGGAGTGTCTTACCTGTTCCCGGAGGACCGACGAGCAAGACACCTTTCGGAATCCGTGCCCCGAGTTTCGAGAACTTGCGTGGGTCTTTCAAGAATTCAACGACCTCGATGAGCTCTTGTTTTTCTTCGTCCGCTCCGGCGACGTCTTTAAACGTCACACGGCGCTTCTCTTGGTCGTAGAGTTTTGCCTTCGATTTCCCGAAGTTCATCACACGACCGCCACCGCCGCCACCTTGGGCTTGGTTAAGCAAGAAGAAGAATAAGATGAAGATGATGATGAACGGTAAGATCGCGAACACGATGCTGAACCAGTTCCCACTCGACTCCGCCTCTTCGATTTGGATGTCGGTATCCGCACGAAGTGACGAGAGCACTTCGGCGTATTCGGCCTCGTTGGCCGGGATGTTCGTTTCAAAACGCTGATCTTCGTCTCCTGCTAGATCTCCTGTAATTGAGATGGCTCCCGGAATTTCTTGTACGGTTGCCGTTTCAATCCGACCTTCTTCCACATATTCCAAGAACTTCGAATACGTAAGCGTCTCGCTCTGGCTATTCGGGTTTTGTAAATATTGAAGGAACAAGATCAAGGCTAGGAAAATCACACCGAAAACTAAGGTGTTTTTCACTGCACGATTCATTCTCTGCCTCCTATTCCGAGAAACGATGTTCTCGCCCATTCAGTATATGTGTATACTTTGGGTATTTCTTTTATCTTAACACGACGCATTTTCAAAAGAAAAACGTTAGCCCCCGTAAATGCTCGGCTTGAGCACACCGACGTACGGAAGGTTACGATATTTCTCTTCATAATCGAGACCATAGCCGACAACAAACTCGTGCGGAATAACAAATCCGCTATAATCTGCCGACAATCCGTTCTTGCGGCCCGTCGGTTTATCGAGAAGCGTCACGATTTTTACCGATTTGGCTTTGCGGTACTTGAGCAGGTCGACGAGATAGCCGAGCGTAAGTCCACTATCAATGATATCTTCTACAATCAAGATGTCGCGTCCTTCTACAGATGTATTTAAATCTTTCTCAATTTTGACTTCACCTGTCGATGACGTTCCGCCATGATACGTCGACACGTCCATGAAATCCATTTCTAAATGGATATCCATTTCTTTGACGAGGTCCGACATGAATGGCATCGCACCTTTTAACACGCAGACGAGGAGTGGGAACTCTTCTTTATATTCTTCGCTAAGTGTTGTAGCGAGTTCTTTCACTTTACCTTGAATCTCTTCGCTTGAAATCAGTACTTTCTCCATATCGTTCATTAATGACATCTTAAAATCCTCCTCTTTCTTATCCGACACAATCATCATTTTACCATTAATCGTGGGCACATCGCACCCGACTTATCCGGAAAATCGGAAACTCTTACCCCTACTATAGCGATAATCCGTCCCGTCGCGTCAACTATCAATGGGACCAAAGGCCGTTTTTCTCGCGGAATCTTCGCGTCAACGAAGATGCGGGCGACTTTTTTCGTTCCGACAGACAGTTTCATCACGTCGCCCGGCTCGACCGTGCGAATCACGAGCGGCAACTCGATCGCCTCGAGCGGGATACCGGTCGTACCCTCGACCACGTCCAGCGTGACTGACATCGCTCCGAACGTGATACGCGCCGGGAATGTCGTCACCTCTTGTGGAGCTGGGGCTAGTACTGACGGGGCGGTCACTTGTAACGATAAGAGCCCGTCTTGTTTCCGCAGTTGCCACGGCCCCTCTAAATCGAAGTGACCAGACCCCTGTGTGCTCGTTAACAGACGATCGAGCGCAGTCCCCACCTCTACCTCATAGCGACTCGAGAGCAGGCGTCCGACGGTATATCGTTCGATCGGACGCAAGCGCATCAACTCATCAGATTTCACGTGAAACGCTTTCATCTCAAGCTGCACGTTATCCTCAATCCAACCCTCCATCTGGTGGTAGCGGGTTCGCCACAGTTCGCGTTGATACCGCGCCGTCTCGGTCACGACTTGAACGAGATTCGGTTGTGACGCGAGGAGCTGAGGCACAACGTGATGCCGCAGTTGATTGCGCAAATAATCCGTCGTGGCGTTGCTCGCATCTTCTCGCCATTCGAGTCCGTATCGTTTGGCATAGGCGATGAGTTCCCGCTTCGGTTCCGACAAGAGCGGGCGGACGAGTTCCCCTCCAGCGAACGGACGCCGCTCGGGAATCCCCGTCACTTCGACGACGTTACGCTGCAGTTGGATGAGGACGGTCTCGAGTTGGTCGTCTGCGTGATGGGCCGTCATCAGTTGGGTATAGCCGAACTCGCGCATCACGGCCTTAAAAAACGCATAACGCGCTTCCCGATAGACGGCTTGCGACCCGCCGTTTGGAAACGACAGTCGCTCACCATGAAACGGGACACCGTATTGGTCGGCCAGATGCTCGACGAATGTATACTCTTCATCCGATTCCGGACGCAAGCCATGATGGACATGCGCCACCCCGATGTCGGTTCCGCTTCGGGCGAGACGATCGAGTAACACAACCGAGTCTACACCGCCCGATACGGCAATCAATACTTTCGTCATCCGTCCGCCTCCTTGATATAACAAAAGAAGCCATCTCGAGTGAGATGGCTTCTTTTCGCTTAGGTAAGTGACCCGTACGGGATTCGAACCCGTGTTACCGCCGTGAAAGGGCGGTGTCTTAACCGCTTGACCAACGGGCCTAAATAAAATGGTAGCGGCGGAGGGAGTCGAACCCACGACCTCACGGGTATGAACCGTACGCTCTAGCCAGCTGAGCTACACCGCCATGTTATTGTTGTGTCCTAAGCACATTTTCTATAATAACCAGTAGCCACGTCAGTGTCAATTCTTTTTTAAAAGTTTTTTCACAAAAAAATCGTGTATAGTGTCGTCTTATCCACTATACACGATTTTCAATTGTTTGTGCATCACGCTTCTGACGTCGTCAGCCGATATTTTTTCTTCCAGGCGATGCGGAAATATCCCCAGAGCAGGAAGAAGCAAGCGGTTGAGACGAACGCCAAATAGATGATCGCTTGTTGCAAGTACTGCCAACCGTCCGCTGACAAAATCTCTTTATAGCCCGAGACGGTGTACGTCATCGGTAACCAGGCGTTGAACGGTTGGAGGGCACTCGGAATCAGTTCGAGCGGGAACGTTCCAGCCGACGTCGTCAATTGAAGGATCAACAAGACGATGGCGACGAACCGGCCCGGATTTCCGAGCGTCGTGACGAGCAGCTGCACGATCAAGAGGAACGTGATGCTGACGAGCCAACTGAATCCGAAGAACTGGAGTGGCGCCTCGACTTCAAGTCCGAGCAACATGACCATCGCCACGTCCAAGACGAGTGCTTGAATCAATCCGACGACAAGCAATACACCCGATTTCGAGACGAGCCATGACAGGCTGCGCTTCGGTTTTCCAGCTGGGTCGTACAGCGGATAGACGATTGAGAGCAAGAGCGCCCCGACGAATAGTCCGAGTGACATGAAGTACGGTGCAAAGCCCGTCCCGTAGTTCGGGACCTGGTGAATCGAGTCGTTGACGACCGTGACCGGTCCGGCCATCATGTCGACGTTATCGTCTCGGATGTCGATAGCAGCCGCTTCTGCCCCATCGGCGAGCGCGTCCCGTAACTTGCTGTTTCCGGATGCAAGTTCGGATACACCATCTGCGAGCTGGTCGCTACCTGACTGAAGGTCTTTACCGCCCTCTGCCAAACGGACAGCCCCGTTCGCAAGTGTAGTCGTGCCCACGCCGGCGCTCTTCGCCCCGTCCGCGAGTTTTGAACTTCCCTCTGACAAGGCACCTGTCGCCTCGGTCAACCGCGTGCTGCCGGACGCAAGTTCGGCGGTCCCATCTTTCAATGCTCCGACGCCAGTGTTTAAACGATCGCTGGCCGAAGCGAGCTCTTTCGAACTCACGGCTGCCGTTTGCGCCCCTTGCTCCACTTGAGCCGATCCATCCACCAACGCCTGCGCTCCATTCGCGAGCTCGGTCTGTCCGTCACGCAACGTCACGAGTCCCGATGCGAGTTCACCTGCACCGGCCTCAGCTTGGGTCAATCCGTCACCGAGCGCGGCCTGCCCCTCTTTCACACGCGCCGCTCCCGCGGACAGTGCATCGAATCCGGCGGCCGTCGCTGTGCGGCCTTCCGCCAACTGGGCCACAATCGCCTGCAGCATCTCTGGAGAAGCGGGTTGCCCTGCCTCGGCGAGTGATGACAGTTGAGCCATCAACTGATCTTGACTGGCCAACATCTCCGTCTTCATCTGACCGATTCCGGCCACGAGTTCCGTCTCGCCTGCCAGCAAGGCGGTGTTGCCTTCTTTCGCCGCCGTCATCGCGGCCGCCAATTCATTCGAACCGGCACTCAATTGTTCACTGCCATCCTTTGAACGCTGAATCCCGGCCGCGAGTTGTTGAACTCCTTGATTGAGGGTCGCCGTCCCGTTGTGCAGTTCCTCCAGTTTCGAGGCGAACGTACCCGTCCCTTCGACGAGTTGGCTCGTTCCGTCTTGAAGGGCGGACGCCCCGTCATTCACTTGACGAGCGCCATCCGATAAGGCAGCGCTGCCTGCATAGACTTGCTGGCTTCCCTGCGCCAACGCTGTCGTGCCTGTTTCAAGCTCAGCCACGCCCTCATTCAACCGGCTCGCCCCGTCGGCCAATTCCTGTTGTTTTGTAGCGAGCAAGGCGGTCCCATCGGCCAGTTGGGTCGCCCCCTGCTCGGCCTTCTGCGAGCCATCTGCTAGTTTCGTCGCCCCGGTCGCCGCTTCATCCAGTCCAGCGGCGGCATCTTGAATCCCGTCACGCATCGCACTGACGTACTGTTTCGCGACTTCGGTCGACAGCTCACCTTTCACTTGCTCCATCGCGGAGCCACCGATTTGAGCTGCTAAAAAGTTATATGATTCATTGGCGATATATTTGAGTTCGAGTTTCTCAGGGTCTTCATTGAGCGCCGTCGTCGCTTTTTCCGAGAAGTTTGCCGGAATCTCAATCGCCATATAGTAGTCGTGGTCGTTCAACCCTGACTCGGCCTCTCGTTTCGTCGTCTCGATAAATTCGAACGCCTCAGACGTCTTTAATTTCTCGACGAGTTCGTCCCCGACGTCAAGCTGCTCGCCATCGAACGTCGCGCCCCGGTCCTCGTTCACGATTGCCACCGGCAAGTCTTTCATCTGTCCATACGGATCCCAAAACGCCCATAAGAACATCCCGGCATACATGAGCGGTACGAGCGCGACCGCGAGAATCGGAATCCACACCCGAGGGTTCTTCCCGATGCTTCGCCATTCCGCCAACCACAGTTTCCATCCATTCATCTTCATTCTCACCTTTCACTTATAAAACATAACTATTTTTCATGTTCCCTATTGTGCTCGCTTCCCCAGAAAAATGCAACCCCTTTTTACTTATTTTTCATAACAAAATAGAATCAAAAAAAACCACAGACTGTAAAAGTCTGTGGTTCGTCGTCTTCTTGAGGAAGACCGTCTATCGTTACGAGTAGAAGCTGATGGTTTACGAAGGGTTACCCGCGCTTGGCTCCACGTCCACCGCGTTTTGAGTCAGTTTGACGTTTTAACGTCGTCAAGCGCTCGTCGCTGTCTTTTAAGAACTTGCTCATCAACGTATCGAACGTTTCTGGCTCACGGCGTACTTCACGACGTCCGCCGCCACCACGGGGACCACCGCCACCGCGGGGACCGCCGCCACGTGGGCCGCCTTGTCCTGGACCACCTGGGCGTGGGCCGCCTTGACCCGGGCCGCCTGGGCGTGGGCCACGAGAGAAACGCTCGCCGGCTGGACGTTCTGGACGTTCACTGACAGGGCGATCGACGGCCTTTTTGATAGACAACCCGATTTTGCCATCATTTTCGACGTTCAAGATTTTGACCGTCACTTCTTGACCGACCGTTAGTACTTCATTGATGTCTTTGACGTAAGAATCTGCCACTTCACTGATGTGTACCAAACCCGTTTTGCCATTTGGAAGTTCTACGAACGCTCCGAAATGCGTAATCCCTGTAACCTTACCTTGTACCTTGCTTCCTACTTCAATTGACATAAAATAATGTACTCCTTTTTTGATTGATTCCCTACAATTATACGAGTCGATTCGTCAACGGTCAACGAACCCACTTATTCCTCTGGTGAGAAGTAAAAAATAATCTCGCCATCTTTCGAGAACAACAGCTCGTTACGCGCTAGATTGGCGATGTATTCTTCGTCTTGTAAACGTTCGACCTGCTCTTTCAGTTCTGATTGTTCGTCCTTCGTTTCCCGAAGTTCGACTTGCGCTTCATTTTGTTTCCGTTCCTGCTCGGACACATATCCGACCTTAGAGAAGTAACTCTGACCGATGAAGACAACCATTAACAAAAAGAGAAGTGAGGCCGCAGCCAGGCGGCGTCGAAGATGGATACGTCGCCGGTTCTGTTCTTTTTCCAGCTGTTCTCTCCGTTCATCAAGAGCCCGAATCCGCTGTTTGCGTTCCATCGGGTTACGTCCATTCATCGAATCACCTTCCTCCTGTCCTGTTACGTTCAGTATACCTTTTTTTTACGCTTCCGTACCACTGTTCACCTTTTCTTCTTTGAGCAAGCGATACATTTCTTTCGCGTCCTCTTTGCGGGCGTGCTCGGCAATCGAGTCGATGACGACAGTGACGAGCTTGTTCCCGAATCGAATTTGCAACTCGTCACCGACTTTGACGTCCGTGCTCGCTTTCGCCACTTGCCCATTCAATTGAATCCGGCCTTGGTCGGCAACTTCTTTCGCCAACGTGCGCCGCTTAATCAAGCGGGATACTTTCAAAAACTTATCTAGTCTCATAATCCCTTCTCCTTCGCTTCATCCCAGAGCCGATCCATCTCTTCAAGCGTCATCTCTCCTAGGGAGCCGTTCGCTTCAATGTATTCGAATCGTCTCTTAAATTTTTGGTTGGTCCGTTCGAGCGCCTGCTCGGCGTTCAACTTGAAATAGCGCGCCACGTTGACGACCGAGAAGAGGACATCGCCAAGTTCTCGCTCATCTTCAGGCTGACTTCTCCACTCTTGGAGTTCTTCTTCCAATTTCTCGAACGCACCTTGAACATCGTCCCATTCGAAACCGACTTGCGCAGCTTTCTTCTGCAACTGCTCGGCCCGCATCAACCCAGGTTGCGTCATGAGAACACCATCTAGCTGCGATTTTCTCTTTTCCCCTTTTTCCACTTGTTTAATCGCATTCCAATTCGTCACGACATCATCGGCGTCCGAAACGGTCACATCGCCGAACACGTGCGGGTGACGACGGACCATCTTCTCGCTAATCGAACCGATGACATCCCGAATATCGAAATAGCCTTCGTCCGCTCCGATTTGGGCGTGGAGCATGACTTGGAGCAACACATCACCGAGCTCTTCGACGATTGCGTCATCATCTTCCGTATCGATTGCTTCAATCAACTCGTACGCTTCTTCAAGTAAGTATTTGCGAAGCGATTCATGTGTCTGCTTCCGGTCCCACGGACAGCCGCCCGGGCCGCGGAGCGTCGCGATGATGTGCTTCAACGTCGAAAATTCGCGCGCCAACTGCGCCTCATCTGTCAACGGCGGTACGTAGAGCGTCGTCAAGTTGTCGACTTCTGCCACGCGGTCCATCTCGTAGAGCGGGATTTCGCTGACCCGCTCGCGTTTCGTCCCGGCGGCCGTCACGAGTTTGACGATATGTTCATCCGGATATCGTTCCATCAATTGGACTTTCACGTCCCCGGCCACGAACCCGTCATACACTTGGCCGATCAAGACGTGTTGGGTCACTTGAATCCGCTCGACATCGAGTGCCGTCGCATCAAGCAATTGAAAGCCGTTAATCGGATCGATGCGGAGGGCTTGGAACATGGCGTCCAAAAAGCTCTGACCGCCGAGGAACGTGACGTCCGCGCCTTGTTCGACGAGCAGTTCCACCGTCCGCTCTGCGACGAACGGATGACCCGGTACGGCATACGTGATGGCCAGCTCTTCACTTTTTTCGAGCAACGTCTCAACGATTTGTCGATAGACTTCCTCGAACGTGTCACTCGCTTCGTAAATCGCATCAAACGATTCGAACGTCACGCCTTCCGCCTCAAGCTCGCTGACGACAGGATGTTCTTTCGTACGCAACCAAACGAGCGGTTGCTGTTTCAAATGACGATAGACGCCGAGCGGTAATTGTTCAAGTTCGCCAGACCCAAGGCCGACGACCGTAATTCCGTAACTCATATCAGTTCTCCTTTTTCTCTAGCAGATTGATGAGACGACCTCCGAACGGGATCATCTCCCACTCGTCCGTCGTCAAAATTTGTTCTTTCCATAACCGCCAGACGTAACTGCCGGCCCCGAGCACGAGCATGAACCCGAGCCAGACGAGGGCATCGAGACGATGCGTCAACCCATCGAGCGCCACCACATTCAAACCGAGCAAGATGACGCCCATCGGCGCCACCGTTTTGACGAGACGTCCGTAATGTCGAAACCGGAGCCTGCCGAGCGCGATGATTTGATCGAGCCGATTGAAATTGAAGGCGGCCATCGCCAAAAAGGCAAGTGATGTCCCGAGGGCAGCCCCGGCGATGCCAAAGGAAGGAACGAGCCACAAATTGCTGCCGAGCTTCACAACGATGGCGAGAACCATGCCGACAGCGGCCGTGCGTTCCCGGTCAATCGCCTGTAGACACGTCATGCTCGCCACGGCGAGCGACGCGGCGAACGTGCTCGTCGAGAGCAGGATGAGCGCCTTCGTCCCATCCGCATTTTCGAACAGTGCGATATTCAACGGGAGCATGACGCCCATCAAGCCGATCGTCGCTGCAGCAGCGACCGTCGTCGTCACACGAATCATCGAACTGAGACCGGAAGCGGTCGCATCGATACGACCGGCTCGGTAATGCCGCACTAAGTTCGGGACGTTTGCCATTCCGAGCGCCGTCGTGAAGAGAATCGCGAATTGAACGAGCGGATAGCCCCGATCAAACACACCTTTTCCGACTTTGGCCGCGTAATCCCCGCCCATAAGATTGACAATCGTGAACGAGTCTACGAGTTGCATCCATAAAATCCCGAGCGAGGCGAAACCGACGGCAAATCCCGTCGTCACTAAGATTCGAAAGACCGACCGCAACGTCGCGGGTTGTACCGGCACGAGCCGTAGCTGCTTCGCCCACAGCGACAAGATGATGATGGCGATGACACCTCCGACGAGCGCCGCCCCATATGCGTATCGACTGAGCGTATAAGCGTCTTGGCCGTAACGCACGCCAATCAACAAGGCGACGAGTAAAACCGTGACGCGAACGAGGTTTTCGAGCACTTGAGAAATCGCACTCGGCCGCAAGTCATCGACGGACTGAAACGAACCGCGGAGCACGGCCAAAGCCGGCATGAGTAAATAACTCAGGCTGATCACGCGGAGCGTCGGTGCGAGTTCCATGTCCCCGAGGAGGCGGGCGATGACCGGTGCCAACATCCACATCGTGACGACAAGGATGACGGCCAGACCGAGCAAGGCATAAAAACTGCCCCATAGCACTTCGAGCTTTCGCCGCGGTCCTTGGGCTCCTACCCCAATTTTCGCAATCACGACCGGCATCGCATACATGCCGAGCGAGGCGACGATCGCAGCAAACGGATATACCGTCTGATAGGCATACAACCCGAAGTCGCCGGCGATATTTTGGTAAGGCACGCGGTAAGCGAAACTGATGAATTTGGACAGATAGCCTGCGAGCGCAAATAAGACGACGCCGGTCGCAAACTTACTTGGCGACCGCATGCGCCAACCTCTTCACGAGCTCCTCAAGCACCGTATCGGCATCGTTCAACAGTTCGACGACCGGCATCCGGCCGCTGAGCGACAATTTGAGAGCCCCGTTGTCTTGTCCGACACCGAGTTTCCGACCGAGCGGCATCGTCCACTCCATGAATGACGGCACGTCGAGCGCCGTCGTCGATTCGAGCGACAACACCATCTCGATGCGGCCCGGCGACTGTTTGATGCGCGCCACTTTCGCCATCTCGCCATAGATGCGCAGACGCGTCAGTTGGATAAGGAGCGCGACCGGTTCCGGGAATTCGCCGAACCGTTCAATCAGCTCATCCTGAAGGGCGAACAGCGCCTCTGGCGTATCGACATATTTGAAGCGTTTGTACATCTCGATTTTTAATTCGCTGTCTGATAAATAGTCGTCCGGAATGTACGCGTCCGCTTGGAACGAGATTTCCGGTTTGAAGACGACTTGTTTCGCCTGTCCGCGCATCCGGTCTTTCCGTTCCTCGATGGCTTCGGACAACATCTGTGAGTAGAGATCGAATCCGACCGAGTCGATGAACCCGGACTGTTGGGCTCCGAGCAAATTCCCGGCGCCGCGAATCGATAAGTCGCGCATCGCGATCTTGAATCCGCTCCCGAGCTCCGTGAACTCTTTGATAGCCTGTAGCCGGCTCTCCGCGACCTCGGTCAAGCGCTTGTCTTTCCGATACGTGAAGTAGGCGTAGGCGATCCGGTTGGAACGCCCGACACGACCGCGCAGCTGATACAGCTGGGACAGCCCCATCTTGTCCGCGTCATGAACGATGAGCGTATTCACGTTCGGGATATCGATGCCGGTCTCGATAATCGTCGTCGAGACGAGCACGTCCGCCTCCCCTTCGAGGAAACTGATGAGCTGGCTCTCGAGTTCGGTCTCGGTCATCCGACCGTGTGCCGTCGCAATGCGTGCTTCCGGCAACAAAGCGCGAATCTCTTCGGCTTTCCGTTCGATGCCTTCGACGCGGTTATAGAGGAAGAACGCCTGCCCGCCGCGAGCGAGCTCACGCTCAAGCGCTTCCCGCAAGACGATGCCATCGTATTCCATTACATACGTCTGCACCGGATAGCGGTTCTCCGGCGGTGTCTCGAGGACCGACAAGTCACGGATCCCAATCATCGACATATGGAGCGTCCGCGGAATCGGTGTCGCCGTCAGCGTCAAGACGTCGATATTCGTCTTCAACTGCTTGAGCCGCTCCTTATGCTTGACCCCGAACCGCTGCTCTTCATCGATGATGACGAGACCGAGGTCGGCGAACGTCACGTCTTTCGACAAGACGCGATGCGTCCCGACGACGACGTCAATCGTTCCTTCCTTCAAGCCTTTCTTCGTCGCGGCCATCTCGCTTTTCGAGCGGAAGCGGCTCATGACGGAGACGTTGATCGGGAATTCACTGAACCGTTCGAGCATCGTCTCGTAATGTTGTTGGGCGAGCACGGTCGTCGGGACGAGGAACGCGACTTGCTTGCCGGCGAGCACGGCTTTGAACGCGGCTCGAATCGCCACTTCCGTCTTGCCGTAACCGACGTCGCCGCAAAGGAGACGGTCCATCGGCCGTGACCGTTCCATGTCCGCTTTAATCTCGGCAATCGAGCGGACCTGGTCTTCTGTCTCTGCGTACGGGAACGAGCTTTCGAACTGGCTCATCTCTTCGTCATCACCTGGGAACGCATACCCGACGGACGCTTCACGCGCCGCATACAGCTTAATCAGTTCGTCGGCGATGTCTTCAACCGATTTGGCGACTTTTGATTTGACCTTCTTCCACTCGGTCCCACCGAGTTTATAAATCTTTGGCTCTTTGCCTTCGGCCCCGACATACTTTTGAACGAGATCGATTTGATCGACAGGGACGTACAAGGCATCATCACCGGCGTAGACGAGATGTAAGTAATCTTGGTGAATGCCGCCGACTTCAATCGTTTTGATACCGAGGTACTTTCCGATCCCGTGATGGATATGGACGACGTGGTCGTTCGGCTTCAATTCTTGATAACTTTTAATCCGTTCGGCGTTCGTCAAATTCTTCATCTGTCGTTTCCGCTTTGTGACGCGTTTGAACAGCTCTGCTTCGGAGACGACGACGAGACGGCTCGTCGAGAGTTCAAAGCCGCCTTCGATTTGTCCGATCATGACATGGACGTGACGCGGCAACAGCTCCCCGTCCACATTGGTGAACGTGGACGAGATGCCATAATCGTCAAGCAGCGCCACGACTTTATCGGCCCGGGTTTGATCGCCTGCTAAAAAGACGATGCGATGGTCACCTTGTTGCCACCGCTCGACTTCTTGTTTCAACAAGTGCATCTGGCCATGGAACGCCGGGAGCGGGCGACAACTGAGGTGCACCGTGTTCGTCTCCGGAATCCCCGACCGTCGTGACGGCAACAGGGAGAACGCGACTTGTTTCAACGTGCGGAACACTTTATGCATCGGGACGGCTAACGTGTAATTGCTGACCGATTCACCGCGTTCGATGAGCGACGAGAACCATTCCGCTTCCTCGCGGTCTTGCACGTCGGCAGCATCTTCAATCCGTGCCACTTCATCTAACATTAAGACCGCTTCCGGCCCGACGTAATCGAGGAGTGTCGAGCTATAAAGGAGCGGTGTGTACTTTCCAAGTTTTTCAGGAGCCTCGCCTCGACCGAACTGCTCGATGTCGCGAGCAATTCCATCCTCGAGTGCCTGACGAATCGTCTCGGTCTCGATTAGCGAGAGCGTCCGCTCGTATTGACGTCCAAGTGCCTCTCCAGCTTTTTTCAAAAGCTCGGGTGAGGCGACGAATTCTGTTGCCGGTGGAATAATCGCCTCGCCGACGACACCTAATGAGCGCTGCGTCTCGGCGTCGAATGTGAATACCGAATCGACTTCGGTGTCGAACAAATCGATGCGATACGGCCGCGCCGCCGTGAGCGGATAGACGTCTAAAATACTACCCCGCACAGAAAATTCACCCGGTGCGGTCACGGTGGCCGTCCGTTCATACCCGAGCGTGATAAGCGTCTCGGCAAACGGCTTTAAATCGAGCTCTTGTCCAGGTTTGATGAGATGGTGGCTCGTCTGCCAGTCTGACGGGTTCGGGATATAACGGCGCAAACCACCGAGCGGCACGACAAGGACGCCTCCCGTTTCGTCAAGGAGACGTGTCCGCGCCTCAATCCGAGCGGCAAGCAATTCCGGACTCGATGTGAGGGAGAGTTCACCCGCGAGCGTCTCGTCAATCGGATAAAGCAATGTTTTGCTCGGTCCAATGAGCGACTCGAGTTGATCGTACATTTTCTGGGCTTGATACATGTTATGTGTGACGACGACGAGGCGCCTTGACGAATTCTTTGCCAATCCCGCCAATACAAGCGCCTTGGCACTCGTCGTCAACCCCGTGACGAGTTGACGATCGACTTTTGGCAACCGCTCCCGAATCACGTTCGTCTCTGGTAACGTCACCATGAATTTCTCTAGAGCATTCATTTGTTTTCCTCCACCTCATACGACAAAAAAGGGTACGTTGACCCTTTAGTTATATCGATTCATGAGCGCAATCCATTCCGTGTCCACAAAATCGGTTGCGGCGGACACAGCTTGATCGAGCGTATCATTCAATTCTGGCATGTCTTCCTTGCGATAGTTCATCAGCACCCAGTCGACCACTTTAATCGGTTGCGGCGGACGGCCGATTCCCAGTTTCAGACGTTTAAAGTCTTGTGTGCCCAAATGCTGAATCAATGACTTGATCCCGTTATGTCCGCCGGCACTGCCTTTCGGTCGGAACCGGAGTTTTCCTGGGACCATGTCCAAGTCATCATAAATGACGAGCAAGTCGTCAATCTCAATCTTATAATAATCTAAAATCGGACGGACCGACTCGCCTGATAAATTCATATACGTGAGTGGTTTGACGAGGACGACACGTTCTCCATTGATTCTTCCCGTTCCAATCAATGCTTTAAACTTGGCTTCATCAAGTTTGATCCCATGTTTATCGGCTAGGCGATCAATCGCCAAAAATCCGACGTTGTGACGGGTCATCTCATACTTTTTGCCTGGATTCCCGAGGCCGACGATGCATTTCATCTTATTCCTCCTGAACAAAAAAGCCCAAAGGCGAACGCCTTCGGGCCTCGTTTTTTTAATCGAACAGCGTGCTCACCGATTTGTGCTCGTGGACGCGCATGATCGCTTCTCCAAGCAAACGGGCAACCGACATTTGCTTGATTTTGCTCGAACATTCGCGACCTTCTAAGTCGATCGTGTTCAAGACGACAAGTTCTTTGATTGACGAGTTGTCGATTCGTTCCATCGCCGGTCCAGACAATACCGGGTGTGTACACGAGGCGTACACTTCTTTTGCCCCCGCCTGAACGATGGCGTCAGCCGCAAGCGTGATCGTTCCAGCTGTATCGATGATGTCATCGATCAAGATGGCCGTCTTGCCTTCGACGCTGCCAACGATGTTCATGACTTCGGCCACGTTCGCTTCAGGACGACGCTTGTCGATGATGGCGATTGGAGCCTTCAAGCGCTCGGCAAGCTTACGGGCACGTGTGACGCCACCGTGGTCCGGTGAGACGACGACAATGTCTTTCGCTTTGAATTCTTCTGTCTCAAAATACGTCGAGATGAGTGGAACACCTAACAATTGGTCTACTGGGATATTGAAGAAACCTTGGATTTGAGCAGCGTGCAAGTCCATCGTGATTAAACGTGTGGCACCTGCAACCGTCAATAGATCAGCGACAAGTTTCGCTGTGATCGGCTCACGCGAGCGCGCCTTGCGGTCTTGGCGGGCGTAGCCATAGTAAGGCATGACCACGTTAATCGTCCGAACCGATGCCCGTTTCAACGCATCGATCATGACGAGTAACTCCATGAGCGTCTCGTTCACCGGTGAGCTCGTCGATTGAATGATGTACACATCATCGCCTCGTACGCTCTCCTCGATGTTGATGTAAAGTTCTCCGTCGCTAAACCGCTTCACTTGGCAATCGCTGAGCGGGATACCAATTTCCTTGGCAATCTCTTCGGCGAGTGGGCGGTTTGAATTTAAGCTAAATAGGCGAATTTCACGTTCATATACAGTAGACATGTTTAGGATTCTCCTCCATCGTTTTCCATAATAATAGGCAGCAACTTATCGTTTCGTGTAACCTTCTTTATTCGTTTGGCGTTCGCGTGCAATCGCAAGCGCCTCTTCCGGAACGTCATCCGTGATCGTCGAACCAGCGGCGACGATTGCGCCTTTTCCGACTGTCACCGGAGCGATCAAGTTCACGTTGCATCCGACGAATGCATCGGCTTCGACGACTGTCTCGAACTTGTTCTTGCCGTCATAGTTGACCGTGATCGAGCCACAGCCGAGGTTGACGCGTTCTCCGATCGAAGCATCTCCGATATAGCTGAGATGTGATGCTTTCGCACCGTCTCCGAACGTTGATTTTTTGATTTCCACGAAGTTACCGACGCGCGTATTGGCGCCGAGGACTGCTTGTTGACGAAGGTGGGCGAACGGCCCGACCTGTGCTTCCGTTCCGACACGGCTGTCGCTCACGACCGATTGACGAACCGTCGCGCCGTCTTCGATGACGCTATTACGGATATCTGAATTTGGACCGATTACGCACTCCGAACCGATAATCGTCTTCCCGAGAATGACCGTCCCTGGATAGATGATTGTGTCCGAACCGATGACCGCATCTGGTGAGATATATGTCGAAGCTGCATCCATGAACGTGACGCCTTCACGCATGAGGCGTTCGTTCGTGCGCTTGCGCATGACTGCCTCCGCTTGGGAGAGGGCGACACGGTCGTTGACACCAATCGTTTCATCGAATGTCGGCGCCGTGTGTGCTGCCACGACTTCGCCTGCTTCTTTCGCAATCGAGATGACGTCCGGCAAGTAGTACTCGCCTTGAGCGTTGTTGTTCCCGACTTGCTTCAACGCATCGAACAAGAGCTCGTTATCGAACACGTATGTGCCGGTGTTGATTTCACGGATCTCGAGTTCGGCATCAGACGCATCTTTATGCTCGACGACTTTCGTGACGTTACCGTCTTCGCCACGGATGACGCGGCCATATCCCATCGCATCATCCGCAATCGCAGTCAATACGGTCACTTTTGCCTGTTGCGCCTCGTGATGGGCCAACAACGCCTCGAGCGTTTCCGCTGTCAATAGCGGCGTATCACCGCAAACGACGAGCGTCGCGCCCGGTTTGCCTGCGAGTTCAGCTTCTGCCATCTGTACCGCATGGCCCGTACCGAGCTGTTGTTCTTGGACCGCATACTCCACACGTGAGCCCAACGTCTCTTGTACCGCTTCAGCCCCATGGCCGACGATGACGATTTGACGACTGACCCCGATTTTGTCGAGTTGATCGACGACGTGTTCGACCATCGGTTTTCCAAGGACCGGATGAAGTACTTTATAAAGCTTCGACTTCATGCGCGTCCCTTTACCTGCTGCCAAAATGACTGCAAAACGATCCATTCTTGATTCGCTCCTATCTCATATCGACTGTAATGTACTCAAATGTTCGGTTTTTTCTGCATTCAAACCTTATTTACACCGTATCTACTATATCGAAACCATGACGCGGTTTCAACCGTTGTACCTATTCGTAACCAATGAAACGTAAAAAGGCAGCGGAAGGATCCCCATCCGCTGTCATCAGTTACTCGTTCATGGCATTATATTGGGCTTGCGTCTCGGCGATGGCGACGTCCTCTTGACCGTACGCCTCTAGAACGGCCGCCTCGACTTTCTGACGCATATCTCCGTTGATCGGGTGAGCAATGTCACGGAAAATCCCTTCTGGCGTCCGCTTGCTCGGCATCGCTACGAACAGACCGGTACTCCCTTCAATGATTCGAAGGTCGTGTACCACAAATTCGTGGTCGAGTGTAATGGAGGCCAGTGCCTTCATTCTACCTTCCGTCGCGACTTTGCGAATTTTTACGTCTGTGATCTGCATGTTTCGCATCCCCTTTTCATCGTTGTCTGGACCGTGGTGTACTTTCTAAAAGGCTGAGATGATTCCAAGCGAACCGATTGACTTCGTACGAATCTTATACCCTTTCATCATAAAACGAAATCAATTTTTTGCCAATCACTTTAAGAACTGTTCGACGTTTCCACGCGAAATCGTGACGAGCCCTTCATCCGAGTCGACGTTCGTCAATTTCATCAAACTGACGTATTCGCTCACCATTTTCTTCTCGGCGCCTTCTGCTTCCATGAGCACGCCGACACCGGCGAGGTTCGCCTCGAACTCGTTCAAGAGACTCATCATTCCACGAATCGTTCCGCCAGCTTTCATGAAATCGTCAATCAACAGCACGTTCGCACCGCGTGGCAAACTGCGACGCGCGAGCGCCATCGTGCGAATCGCCTTCGACGACCCGGATACGTAGTTGATACTCACCGTCGAGCCTTCGGTGACACGGCTATCGGACCGGACGATGACGAATGGGACACCGAGTTGCTCGGCGACCGCATAGGCGAGCGGAATCCCTTTCGTCGCAATCGTCATGACGACATCGACTTTCCGATCGGCGAACACGGAGGCAAACACTTGTCCCATCGGCTTCACTTGACGCGGGTTACCGAGCACGTCTGTCAAATAGAGATAGCCCCCTGGAAGCAGCCGTTCTGGCTTCGACAACTGGTCGCATAATCCATCGATCATCGAGAGCGACTTGTCTTTGCTCCATCCCGGGATGAACATGACGCCACCGGCCGCTCCCGGCACCGTGACCAGTTTCCCCGTGCCATCGTGGGCCAACATTTCACTGACGATGACCAAATCTTCACTGATGGATGACTTGGCTGCTTTATAACGGCTCGAAAACATGGATAACGAGACGAGCTGGTGCGGATGGTCCAGCAAATAACGGGTCATATCGACGAGACGACCACTTCTACGAATTTTCATACGGATTCCCCTTCACTTCTTCAATAATAGACGAATGTTCTAAACAGAATATATCACTCTCATTCGTCTTTGTTCAATGTTTTTTGCCGAGAATCCGAACGACGAACACTTCAGGACAAAATCCTTTCAGCCCGTTATAGACGCGATGTGCTTTTTGCTCATGCTCAATCAAAGCGAAGACAGTCGGGCCGCTTCCGCTCATGAGCACCCCATCGGCCCCGCAGTGGAGCATCGTCTCTTTGATTTGTCGAACTTCCGGATGAAGTTCGAGCGTGACCGCCTCAAGGGCATTACCGAGGTTTTCACAGATGCCCGCAAAATCACGATCACGAATCGCTGTCACCATCGCCTCCGTATTCGGATGCACGATCTTCTCCATCTCCACCGCGCGATAGACATCAGCCGTCGACACGCCGATTTTCGGTTTCGCCAAGACGACGTAACACGGTGGCGGTGACGGAATCGTCTCCAACTGTTCACCGCGCCCGCGCGCGATGGCCGTCCCGCCCATGACACAAAATGATACGTCCGAGCCGACGGCGGCCCCGAGCTCGGCCAACTCTTCTAACGACAGACCGAGATCGAACAGTTCGTTCATCCCACGAAGCGTCGCGGCAGCGTCACTTGACCCACCAGCTAGCCCTGCTGCCACCGGGATCTGCTTATCCAGGACGATTTCGACGCCTTCTTTGATGCCGAAGCGCTTCCGCAACAGCTCGGCCGCACGATACGCCAAGTTCCGGTGGTCATTCGGCACATAGGCGTGTTCGGATTGAATCCGAATTTCGTCCGTATCAAGGACAGTCAATTCCAGGCGATCCGCTAAATCCACTGTCGTCATCACCATTTCTACTTCATGATAGCCATCTGTCCGCTTTCCGAGGACATCAAGCGTCAAATTGATTTTTGCCGGCGCTTTCACACTGATCGTGCGCATATCGTTCACCCTTCCCATGTATCTCCTGTTCGCCATTGTACCGTAAACGAGCGCACAAAAAAAGAAGCAGCTGCCAATGCATCCGCCCCTCATTTATCGTTCAATTGCTGAATTCAATTTTAACTGTATCCGTTAGGACATCAGCGTAGCTATATGAGACACGTTCCACGTTATGGTGGTCTTCATCCAATTTGACGACGAACACCGCGGGATACGTCTCAACGAGCGTTCCAAACCGAGTAACGACTTTCTTACGACCGCCGTTTGCTTTCAACGTCAATCGTTCTCCAACATGCGATTCGAGTTTCTGTCTGATTTCTTGCAACGTCTTTGGCATACGCTTCACCTCACTGTTACAAGTATAACACATTCAGAAATGAAAATAAAGATTAATATTATAGCGACTCGTTATCCGGTCGTCAACTGTTTTTAAGTGGTAAAATTGTGTCGGCCAACCGGGCAAACTCTTCAAGCGAAAGCGTTTCGCCGCGCCGTTTTGGGTCGATTCCGGCTTCTCCTAACAGACGTTCGATTTCCATTTTCTGATCTTTGCCCAGATGGTTCGTCAAGTTATTTAAAATCGTTTTCCGACGTTGCGCGAAACTGGCTCGGGCGATTTCGAAGAAGAACGCTTCATCTTTGACGTCGACCGCCGGTTTCGGACGCATCTTCAACGTGATGACCGCTGAATCGACGTTCGGAGCCGGCATGAACACACTTTTCGGGACGATAAAGCTCACGTTCGCCTCGGCGTAATACTGAATCGCGATTGAGAGCGAGCCGTATGCTTTCGTCCCAGGCTTCGCTCCGATGCGCTCGGCTACTTCTTTTTGAATCATCATGACAAGTGAGCGGAACTTGATTTGACTCTCCAGCAAACGCATGATAATCGGCGTCGTTACGTAGTACGGCAAATTCGCCACGACCGAGATGTCATCGATGCCTTGGCTGAAGAACTCACGCTCGACGATGTCTTGAATGTCGAGTTCGAGCGCGTCGCCGTGGATGACGTGCACATGTGGATAAGGGGACATCGTATCTTCCAAAATCGGAAGTAGACGTTGATCAATTTCAAGGGCGACGACTTTTTTAGCCCGCTTGGCCGACTGTTCCGTCAATGACCCGATCCCGGGACCGATTTCGAGTACACCGCTCGCCTCCCCTAGCTCGGCGGCGTCCACAATTTTATTCAAAATATTTAAATCGATTAAAAAGTTTTGTCCGAGCGACTTTTTAAACGAGAAGCCGTGACGTTCTAGAATTGATTTCGTGCGTTGAATTGTTGCGATGTCTTTCAATGATTTTCCTCCTCTAACTGAGCCAGTGCCCGTTCCCATTCCTCAATCGTGACCCGTAACGCCTCGACGCGCTTCACAAACTGTTTGGCGTTCGGCTCCCCGATACGGAGTAGCACGCCAAGTCGTTTGCGGCGCCGCGCCGCGTCCGCTCCGCCGATCAAATCAGCCTCGAGCACCATCTGTCGGGTGACGAGCGGCATGTCGGTCTCGACCCGCTGTTCATACACCGCTTCAAGCACACGGCGAATCGTCGCGGGCGACGCGTGTTCGACCCCGATTTTACCCCGCTTGTCTTTCGCTTCGGCACGAGGGAGGTAGGCGTGCTTGCACCCTTTGACGTGTTCCTCGACGATGGCCCGAATCCGGTCACCTGGATAATCCGGGTCCGTCAAAATAATCACGCCCCGCGTCTCTTGGGCACGTTTGATTCGTTCGATGGTTTGCTTCGAAACGGCCGATCCGTTCGTTTCAATCGTATCGACGTCATATACTTCTTGTAGCCGCGTCGTGTCGTCTCTACCTTCGACGACGATCACTTCTTGTATTTTTTCACGCATCATCGGTTCCTTCTTTCTCTTCTTGCTTAGGGATGACCCAAATCGTGAGTGGCTGACGTCCAAACGTCACCGCCTCTTCTTTCGAATCCATCATCACATCGATTTTATTGCCTTTGATGGCACTGCCTGTATCCAAGGCAATCGCCATACCAAACCCCTCGACGTACACGCGGGTGCCGAGTGGGATGATGGCTGGATCGACCGCGATGATTCGCATGCCTTCATACAGAATCGTGTCGGTCACATCATAACCGCTACGCGTCAGTACTCTGCCGTCAAACGTGATCGTATCTTCTGCATTGTTCGTATACGCCGTCGCTTCGACGAGAAGCTGTTTCGCAGAGGTGAAATCTAAAACATCCTCGGCTCGAGGTGTCTCTTCGATTTTAATCTCTGCTTCCTCTCGAAACGGGCTCGACGGTTCGGGCGTTGGCGTTTCCTCTTGCGCTGTCTCTTGGCTCGCCTCTGGTTCAGCTGCGACTTTCGTTCCAAGTTTGATGATTTGAGGGCGCACGGTTCGTAGCGTTTCCACGCTCGTTTCGGTCCGATTTGTAATTGTACCATTTTCCACTGTCAGTGCATACCGCGTCCGTTCGAGTCCAGGGACACCGACTTGAACAACCTCGGTTTCTCCGAGCGCAAGCGTGTCATCCTCTTCTCTGACGATTTCAAATGGGATGAGTCGACTCTCATACTGCACGACGTCACGACTCTCGTTGACCGTGATCGTCATCCCGTCTCGTACCGGTGTCGTCAGAGCCGGTTCGACGGTATCCTTGTCAGAAACCGTCACATTCGCCTCCTTGAGCGCCTGCTCGACCGTTTGGGCCATCGTATACACCGTCTTCGCCTCGTCGCCTACAATGACATCGAGAGCGACGACAGGCTGATAGCGGATGGTCATGCCTGATGTGATGGGGGTGCGAATGCCCGGGTACACATCGTCCCCGTCACGGACACTCACCCCATAACGAAGCAACACGTCTTCGACGGTCCGTTCACGCGTCTCAATCGTCTCGATTTGTCCGTAGCCGATTTGCAGCGAGACGGTGCGGGCCCGCTCGATTTGAATGACTCGGTCGATCGGGATGTCCGCACTCAAGGCCGGCGTCACGACGTCTGCCTCGTCGATAACAATCCCCGTCTCTTCAAGCACATCTAACACCGACTCACCACGACTCTCGTATACGGTCGTCACGCCATCATCGACGATGGTGATCGGTTCCGGCTGCATCGCCATGTAGGCGAACACCGCTGTCGCCACGACACCGAGGCTTAACACAATCCGTCTGAACATCATGGAAGACGGAACAAACGCTTCGCGTTAGCGGTCGTCGCCTCAGCAAGTGCGTCGTAAGACATGTCACGCAGCGATGCGATCTCTTCGGCGACATACGTGACGTAAGCCGGCTCGTTCCGTTTACCACGGAACGGCGTCGGCGTTAAATACGGGCAGTCCGTCTCCACGAGGAGTCGATCGAGCGGGACATGTTGCGCCACCGCTTTCGGTATTTTCGCATTTTTGAACGTCACTGGCCCCCCGAGCGAGATATAGAAGTTCAAGCGTAGACAGCGCTCGAGCAACTCGACGGACATGCTGTAACTATGGAACACACCACCGACCTCTTCGGCATGTTCTTGTTCTAAAATGTCGAGCACGTCGGCAGTCGCCTCCCGATTGTGAATCACAATCGGCATGTTCGTCCGCTTCGCAATGGCGATTTGCTGCCGGAACACACGTTGTTGAACGTCTTTCGGTGATTTATCCCAATGGTAGTCGAGTCCGATTTCCCCGAGCGCCATCACTTTCGGATGATCCAGCAACGTCTCGATTCTGGCCAAGTCGGCCTCCGTGCAATCGACGGCATCGACCGGGTGCCAACCGACGATGGCGTAAATGTCTTCATACGTTTCCGCGAGCTCGATGGCGCGCGTGATCGTCGGGTTGTCGAACCCGACGACGAGCATCGGAGAGACGCCAGCGGCACGAGCCCGTTCAATCGTCGCTTCGACATCTTCATTGAACTGTTCGGCATTGATATGGGTGTGTGTATCAATCAACATGGTGGTTCCTCCTTGTATAGACAAAGAGGGAGACCGAAGTCTCCCCCAAACGATTATTTGACGATGGCCCCGTTCGGCATATTCTCAGATACGGTCGCAAGTTCGAGCTTGCCGTCTTTATCCGCCGCTAGAATCATCCCTTGTGACAATTCGCCACGCAGTTTGACCGGCTTCAAGTTGGCGACAACGATGACCTTCTTGCCGACCAAGTCTTCCGGCGCATACCATTCCGCGATGCCCGAGACAATTTGACGTTTCTCCCCGCCCATGTCGACTTGAAGTTTCAACAACTTCTTCGCCTTCTTGATTTTATCGGCTTCGACGATTTGACCGACACGAAATTCGACTTGGTCAAAGACATCAATCGTGATTTCTGGACGTACGTCCTCATCTTCGACGTCGCCCGCTTCCGCTTCGGCTTCTTCAACACGTGCTTGTGAGGCTTGACGCATCATCTCTTGAATCGCATCGACTTCTTCTTTGACGTCACGACGTGGGAAAATCGGAGTCCCGTCTGTGACGACGGCTCCATCGAACGCCGCGAACGTATCGAGCGCTTCCCAGGACATATCTTTGCCTTCGAGACCGAGCTGACGGAACATCTCTTTTGGCGCCCGCGTCATGAACGGCTGAATCATGACTGCGACGTGACGGAGCACGCCGGCAAGGTGAGTCATCACCGACGCCAGTTCATCCCGTTTCGCTTCGTCCTTCGCCAAGACCCACGGTTGCGTTTCGTCGATGTACTTATTGGCACGGCTGACGAGCTGCCAAATGCTCGTGAGGGCAACCGAAAACTCCATGTGCTCCATGGCCGCTTCCGTCTTCGCTGTCGTCTCGTTGACGACTTGAAGCAACGAGGCATCGAACTCCGTCACATTGCCCGCGTACGCCGGGATATTCCCATCGAAATACTTCTTGATCATGGCCACAGTCCGGTTGAGCAAGTTCCCGAGGTCGTTCGCGAGGTCAAAGTTCAAGCGATCGACGAACGCTTCCGGTGTGAACGTACCGTCCGCCCCGAAGGGAACTTCACGAAGCAGATAGTAGCGGAGCGAATCGAGTCCGTAACGGTCGATGAGTGGAATCGGGTCAACGACGTTACCTTTTGATTTCGACATCTTGCCGTCTTTCATGAGCAACCAACCATGCGCGAAAACTTGTTTCGGCAACGGGAGGTCAAGCGCCATGAGCAACGCCGGCCAAATGATTGTATGGAATCGGACGATCTCTTTCCCGACCAAATGAACGTCGGCTGGCCAATAGCGGTTGAACAACTCATCGTTGTCCGACCCGTAGCCGAGGGCCGAGATATAGTTCGTGAGGGCATCGACCCACACGTAGACGACGTGTTTCGGGTTCGATGGGACTTGTACCCCCCAGTCGAACGTCGTCCGGGAGACAGCCAAATCTTGAAGACCCGGCTTCAAGAAGTTGTTGATCATCTCCGTTTTGCGCGATTCCGGCAAGATGAAGTCGGGGTGCGATTCGAAGTACTCAATCAAACGGTCCGCATACTTGCTGAGACGGAAGAAGTAACACTCTTCACGCACGAGCTCGACCGGGTGACCGCTGTCCGGGCTCTTCCCGTCAATGAGCTGAGACTCCGTGTAATACGTCTCATCCGGAATTGAATACCAGCCTTCATACTCCCCGAGATAAATATCATCATTTTTAAGAAGCGTCTCGAAAACATGCTCGACGACAGCCTTGTGGCGTGCGTCTGTTGTGCGGATATAGTCATCATATGAGATTTCGAGACGGTCCCATAACACTTTGATGTCTTTGACGACTTCATCGACAAACGCTTGCGGTGTCACACCAGCTTCTTTCGCTTTTTCTTGAATCTTTTGACCGTGCTCGTCTGTCCCGGTCAAATAACGAACGTCAAATCCTTTCAAGCGCTTATAGCGTGCAATCGCATCGCCGGCCACCGTCGTATAAGCATGACCGATGTGTAGTTTGGCACTCGGATAGTAAATCGGAGTCGTAATATAAAAAGTAGGCTTCGCCATTGTATGTTCTCCATCCTTTCGACATTTGCAATTTCCATTATACACGGTTCGACAAAAGAATTTCCAAACCAATTGTTTGGAATTTTTTTGTTGTTATCTCATAAAATATGTTCCAAAAAAACCCTTTCTTTGTTTCATGTCCTAACTTTCGGGGAATTTTAGGTATATATTGCTCTTACATCGTCATTTTTCGAAAATGTGGATTTCCAATAGTAAACAGTTGACTGCAATTGGAAAGTTTAGTATGCTTTTTGCTGTAGTAACATTGTCGAATTTTGACGACTCATGTCACCAAGAGATTTCGACACCATTGGAGGAGGAAACACAAAATGAAATCTACAGGTATCGTACGGAAAGTTGATGAGCTCGGTCGTGTCGTCATTCCAATCGAATTGCGCCGCACACTCGGGATCGCTGAGAAAGACGCACTTGAAATCTACGTCGACAACGATCAAATCGTGTTGAAAAAATACAAACCAAACATGACTTGCCAAGTGACAGGCGAAGTATCGGATGACAACTTCAAGTTGGCTGACGGTAAATTGATCCTTTCACCAGAAGGCGCACAACGTGTCCTCGTCGAGTTGAAAAACATGCTCGAAAACTACTACAGCGAAGAGTAAGCAAGGGATTCCTTGCTTACTCTTTTTTGTCGACTTGGTGATACGCGTCATATACCTCGCTCCGTGACAAGCCCCGCTCTTTAGCGACTTGTTTAATGGCGGCATTCGGTTTTAAACCGTCCTCGATATAACGGTCGACGTGCTCGAGGGGCGATAGCGCCTCCCACCAATCGTGCGTCGGTGCCGCTTCCGTCGATCCTTCCACCAAGACGACGAATTCACCGCGTACCTCACCTTCGCACCAGACAAGTGCTTCTTCTACAGTGCCTCGTAAAAACTCTTCAAACGTTTTCGTCAACTCTCGTCCGAGGACAAGTTGCCGATTGCCGAACACCTCTTTAATCCCGGTCAACATCTCTTTCAACCGATGTGGCGCTTCATAAAAAATGATGGTGCCGGGTTCATATTGTAACGATGATAACACATCGATCCGCTCTTTCTTTTTACGGGGCAAGAATCCGTAATACAAAAACCGCTCGGTCGCAAGACCAGAGGCGACAAGAGCCGTCAACGCCGCGTTCGCTCCAGGGAGCACGACGACGGGGAGCTCCGCTTCAATGGCCAATCGCACGAGGTCACTCCCAGGGTCGGATATGCCAGGCATACCGGCATCCGAGACGACAGCGATCGATTTCCCCGCTTGAATGTCTTCAATCAAACGCGGGCCACTCACGAGCTTATTGTGTTCATGGTAGCTGACGAGTTTCGTCTCGATCTCGAAATGGCGACAGAGTTTCATCGTTTGGCGCGTGTCTTCGGCCGCAATCAAATCGACTTCCCCTAAAATCCGGACCGCCCGATACGTCATGTCTTCTAAATTTCCAATCGGCGTCGGCACGACATAGAGCGTGGGCCCATCAGTCTGATAACTTTTCTGTGAGTTCATTACTCGTTCCCTCCATCAATTGCTGTTTTTGAGCCCGCGTGAGTTGTTTGATGGACCATTCGTATTGCATGGCTTCACGTTTGGTCGCAAACGACCTGACATATCGCAACGTCACCGGGAGACGAGCTCGTGTATACTTCGCTCCTTTGCCGTTGTTATGCACTTCCATCCGCTTATCCACGTCCGTCGTATATCCGGTATAGTACGTGCCATCGTTGCACTCGAGAATATAGGCGAAGTGCTTACGCATCGAGGATTGCCCGCATGTCGCTCGTATACGTGTCATCTTCCTCATAAACGACAAACGGAGGTAAGATTGTGAGCCCTGCTTTTCCATCTTTCGACCCCTCTATTAACAATGTGTTCGCGTCTCGACCTTGCTTCGGATAAACGAGTTGCATTCGTTTCGGTTCAATCCGATACGCCCGCATGAGCGTCAAAATGTCGAGCAATCGTTCCGGACGATGGACGAAGGCGACCTTCCCACCTGGTTTGACGAGTTGACTGGCTGAACGGATGCAGTCTTCTAACGTGCAAAGAACTTCATGGCGTGCAATCGTATGATGTTCATTTTGATTACGCAGCGAAGTCTCGTTCGCCAAAAAATAAGGGGGATTGCACGTGACGACATCGTAACGGGCATGCCCTAATTGACTGGCAGCGGTTTTCACATCCCCTTCAACGATGTGCAGCCGCTCTTCCAATCCGTTGACGGCAATGCTTCGGTTGGCCATGTCGACGAGGCGAGGCTGGATTTCCACACCCGTGACCGTCCCTTTCGTTCGATATGATAAAAAGAGCGGAATCGCTCCCGTGCCGGCGCACAAATCGACGAGTTTTCCTTTTTGAATCGGTACCCACACAAATTCAGCGAGTAATACGGCATCCAATGAAAATGAAAAAACGTCATCGCTTTGAATGATCTTGCCGGGACGCCCTAACAAATCATCAAGACGTTCACCTTGTTTAACAGTCACGCCATTTCCCTCCTACATAACGTACAAAGGCGACGGACGGGAATGCTCCCGTCTATCGCCCCTTATTAATGTTTATTTAGCATCGACATACAGAAGAGACAATCTCCGTCTTTTCTGACTTGCCCGTAGTGCAAATTACAAATGTGAAATCCTTCTTGGTATAGTGCCGCCAAATTGTTCTGCCCTTTTCCGGACAACGCAATTTGGGGATCCCCATCAGGCGTCTCCACTTCTGCAAGTTGCTCCACTTTCTCACGCAAATGATGGTTTTCGAGATACATGTGTTGGTTTTCTTCGAGCAAATAGGCGAGTTGCTCTTTGAGCACCCCTAAATGCTCCGTCAACAATTGCATTTGTTGCTCGATCGCATCGACCCGCATCATGACTTCCTTTTTATCCATTCTTTCCACTGCTCAGCACCCCATCACTGTTTCGACGGTTTTCGTTTGACTGCACCGACTTCGACGAGTTCGTCGATTGTATACGTCACAACACGGGTCCGGTCATTCAACTCGACTTGAATCAATTGATCCAAGATGTTGAGACCGATGACACGTCCGTCACCTTCTGGAATTTTGATTCGTTTTCCGACGTCCGGTAAATCCCGCTTCAATTCTTCATACGTATCATTCTCGTATTTCAGACAGCACATGAGACGACCACACACACCAGAGATTTTGTTCGGATTCAAGGATAAGTTCTGATCCTTGGCCATCTTAATCGATACCGGCTCAAATTCCCCTAAGAACGAGGAGCAACACAGTACACGGCCACAAGGCCCGATTCCGCTCAGCAGTTTCGCTTCATCCCGAACCCCAATTTGACGGAGTTCGATGCGCGTTCGAAACACACTTGCTAAATCTTTGACGAGTTCTCGAAAATCAACGCGTCCTTCTGCCGTGAAATAAAAGATGACTTTATTGCGATCAAATGTATACTCAACATCGACCAACTTCATTTCAAGTCGATGTTCACGAATTTTTTCTTCACAGACGGCGTGAGCGTCAAATGCTGCCAATCGATTGTCTTGAACGATTTCGGCATCCTTTTGATCGGCGACACGAAGGATTGTCTTTAAAGGCAACACTACTTCGTCTTCACCCAGTTGCTTACCAACTTGGACGATTTCACCGTATTCGATGCCTCGTACCGTCTCTACGATGACATGGTCCCCACGTTCAAGCGTTGCTTCGCCTGGTGAAAAGTAATAGATTTTTCCCGCTTCTTTAAAACGGACTCCGACTACTTCAAGCACGCTCTCCTATCCTTTCTGCAAATCGAACGTTAAACGTTCGAACGTTAATTGAGGATTGACGTTTGCCTCAAGCCGCCGAATCGCCTCATGGACATATTCGATAGCATGGACGATTTTATGAACCGGGCGATCTTTGACAAACGCGATATATAGCGCCTGTTCTTTCGTAAACAATTCCGGAACATAGTCTGTTCGCACCTTGAAATGGAGCGCTTGCTCCAACCAATTTCCGAACAGCTCGAGACCGACTCGCAATTCATTTCGCCCTTTAAAATGGCCAAGCCATTTTTCTTGGGCAAATAAAAGCAATTCTTGCGGGCGTTTTGTCAATACTTCAACTAATTGTACCACTAGCCCATACGCCTGTACAAACCAGTCGTTGTGAAGCGCCTCTCGCGCGTCTTCCCATTTCGGATACGTCTCTAATGCGAGACGCGCCAAATCGCTCGTACACTGCGCATCCGCGACCAACGTTTCCACAAGCCGTTCTCGATCAATCGGTCGAAACACTAAATGCTGAGCCCGCGAACGGATGGTCGGCAATAGGAGTTGTGGCTGGGTCGTGACGAGGATGGCTAGTTTCCCAACACCCGGCTCTTCGAAAAATTTTAAGAGGCTGTTGGCCGCCTGAGGTGTCATTTTATGCGCTTGATGAATGACGTATATTTGACGATCGCCTTCTGCGCCACGTAGCGACAAGTCGCTCAACAACTGTTGAACTTGTTCTTTTTTGATACTCGCCCCATCCGGTTCCACTTCCATATAGTCGACAAGGTTCCCTGAATCCATCCGTCGACAGTTTCGACAACTGCCACAAGGCTCTACCCCGTCAGGCGACTCGCAAAAAAGGGATTTCGCAAACAGTTGCGCCGTCTCAATTAAATAAGGCTCATAGTCTCCCGAGAAAATATAGGCGTGACCCACCTTTTGAGCGACAATCGAATTTTCAATCACTTTGGCGATAACCGTTTGAGATTTCGCTAACTCTTGAAAGCTCATATTCGTGACCGTTCCCATTAAAACTGATGGAATCCTTCAATCGGCAAGACGAACACAGTTGCTCCGCCGACTTGGACTTCTACCGGATACGGAATATATGAATCGGCGTGACCACCCATCGGTGAAATCGGGGTAATCATTTGATCTCGGCTCGAACAATTTGATTTGATTAGCGCAAGCAAATCGTCTAACCGTTCTTTTGGTACACCAATCATGAACGTTGTGTTCCCTTCTTTCAAAAAGCCTCCCGTTGTGGCTAATTTCGTTGCGCGGAAATCTTCTTCAATTAAAGCATCTGACAACCGGGCGCTGTCCTTATCATGTACAATCGCGATTACCATCTTCATCATTGCGTCACTCCTCTGTCATTTAATCGTTCTAACGTAATATCTAACACTTCATCTTGAATCATCTCAATTGTAGCGTTCGCATCGATGCGAACCATCCGTTTCGGATGTTGTTCCAATAATTTCTGAAACCCATCATATACACGCTGATGGAAAGCCTCATCACGGCTTTCGATGCGGTCTAATTGACCTCGATCTTTCATGCGACGACTCGCTTGATCAGGAGTCAAATCAAAGAGGAAGGTCAAATCAGGTGTAATCCCGGCTGTTGCCCACTCATTCAGTGATAAAATTTGAGTCAAATCATATTGGAGTCCATATCCTTGATAGGCGATCGAGGCGTCGACAAAGCGATCACACACTACAATCGCCCCTCGATTAAGAGCAGGTCGAATCACTTGATCGACGTTTTGGGCACGGGACGCGGCATACAGCATCATCTCGACTCGCGGGGTCATCTCATCATGTTCTGGCGATAACAAGACTTCTCGAATACTGTTTCCGACTTTTGTCCCTCCTGGTTCTCGAGTGACGACTACTTCATATCCTTTTTCAGTCAATGAACGAACTAACAATTGCAACTGTGTGGTTTTCCCCGAACCGTCGGGACCTTCTACAGTAATAAACATACCTTTCACGATTAAAACTCCTCTACGATAACATCAATTTGTTTCATCATAACATGCTTACTCGCTTGAAGGTTCCGTCCTAGTGAAATCCATTCATTCAATACTCTGATTTTCTCGTGTGTGATGACTTCTCCTCGTAGTATCCACGGGATTCCCGGCGGATAAGGAATAACGGTCTCTGCAGCAACGGCTCCAATTGCTTGTTCAAACGATTGGCGGGTGATATTCGCATCATCTGAAATAGCGTGCAACAACGAAACACGCTCTGTCATCGGATAAGGATAAATGGTTTCATCTTCGACGATGAGCGGGACGTGTTGTGATGCATTTTTAATCAGTTTTACCCAATGTTGAATCTCTTGGCTTTTTAATTCCCTTAACGGCAGGCAGAATAACACATGATCTTCTGCGGCCAGTTCCACATCAATGCCGATTGACGCCAAATGTTGACTAAAGACGAGACCATTTTTCGGATATGTCAGCACAGTCATTTTGGTGAAGTCATCGCCCACTTTGATTGAAAAGCCAGCTCGTCTCATTTCCATGATGAATGCGAAATGGCTCGTTTGAATATGCGTCCAATCCCGTTCACTCAAATTCTCGAGATACTCCCTAGCGTAATCGAGTGAAGCCATAATCAAATAGGACGGACTTGACGTTTGGAAAGAAGAGAGCGCATGAAATAAACGTTTCTCATCAATTTCTTCCTTATAATGGACCCATGCACCCATCGTAAGCGCTGGAAGGGTTTTATGAGCAGACTGAACGACCGCGCTAGCCCCTTCAAAGATGGCAGATCGCTTTGGAAATGTAGGATGAATCAAATGAGCCCCATGTGCTTCATCTACTAAGAGCGGAATATTTAACGGACGCAAATAAGCACTAATCTCTGAAATGTTTGCCATATCTCCGTAATAAGTAGGAGATGTCAGAAGGAGAGCTTTTCCTCCTGGATACTGTGTGACAGCCTCTTGAATTGTTTCTAATGCCACAACAGTCGGTAGACTGCTTCCACGATCTAATTCTGGAGTGAGTAAGATGGGTTCTAAACCGAGCCACTCAATGGCGTTCCACACCGATTTGTGAGAATTTCGTTGGACATATACTCGTTCTCCACGCTTGACGGTCGCTGCCAATAGACTCCAGTTTCCAGCCGTCGAACCATTCACTAACCATTTGCTTTTACTCTGATAAAGAGAACCTAACGCCTTCTCCCCTTCTAAAATAATACCTTCAGCATGATGTAAATCATCCAAATGTCCGAGTTCTGTTAAATCGTATGGCATTATTTTTTGAAACACGGTCGGTAACTTCTCATCGCTTACTGTGCCATTGTGATGGCCAGGTACATGAAAGGAGACACGATCTTCTCGTACATGTTGCTCCAATGTTTCCATAAATGTAAAAGGATTACGCTTCGATTTTCGAGTCATATAGGCAACCTTCCTATCCGAATAGATCCGACTTATATACAAAAAGAGACGACCAAGCGGATGCTTGATCGTCTTTCGCGTTGGCCTGGCAACGTCCTATCCTCACAGGGGGAGACCCCCAACTACTTTCGGCGCTGAAGCGCTTAACTTCCGTG
>NZ_JACSMA010000009.1 GCF_018618415.1 Exiguobacterium sp. s146
TCCTGCGCTCGACTTGCATGTATTAGGCACGCCGCCAGCGTTCGTCCTGAGCCAGGATCAAACTCTCCAAAGAATTTGATATAGCTCTTTAAAAATGACAAAGCTTGCGCTTCATTCAAAAATTGTAAAACTTTTTTTGCCTCATCGTTCAGTTTTCAAAGTTCGTCTGTCGTTTCTTGGCGACTTAAATATCTTAACAAGCTATCAATCGGAAGTCAACAACTTTATTTAGATTTTCAAAACCGCTCTCGGCGACGTCTATTAATATATCAATAAAACTTTAAATGTACAATAGCTTTTTTAGAAAAACTTTAAATTATTTTTTCTCGCGTTTCAAGTTGATTAAATCTCGAGATGCAATTCTAGTTCCTTCATTATATAGAGAAAAAATAATCACTGTATCCTATACATATAAAAAGGCGAGATTGAATATCTCGCCTTACGACCTCAAGTTCGAAAGTGAAACGTTGCGTTGCTTTGCTTCTTTCAAATAAAAGAAGTAAAGGGCTTCCGCTTGTTTTACTTGTGCTGCTAACTCCCCGGTATCTTCGATGCTCACTTCAAGAATGTGACGTTTTGATTCGTAATTTGCCTTAGCATGTAACAACTCCGACAAAAACCTTCGATCGTAATCATAGCGTAAAGGTTTACGAAACCATTTCATAGTTCCCGTCGACCTTCCATCGCTCTAGATAATGTCACTTCATCCGCGTATTCCAAATCGCCACCCACAGGCAAACCGTGAGCAAGACGTGTCACACGGATACCAGTCGGTTTCAAAAGTCGAGATAGATACATCGAAGTCGCTTCCCCTTCAATGTTCGGGTTAGTTGCCAAAATGACTTCACTAATCGCTTCATTTTCTTGGAGACGCGTTAACAGACTCGAGACGTTAATGTCTTCAGGGCCAATCCCTTCCATCGGACTAATCGCTCCATGCAAGACATGATACTTCCCGCGATACTCTCGCATCTTTTCCATCGCAATCACATCTCTAGAATCTTGAACGACACAGACTACCGTCTCATCACGATGCGAATCTGTACAAATTGCACACGGGTCAACATCTGTAATGTGTCCGCACACCGTACAATACTTAATATCACGCTTCGCACTGACAAGCGCCTTAGCGAATGTCAGCACATCGTCTTCTTCCATATCAAGTACGTGGAATGCTAGACGTATAGCAGTTTTCGGACCAATGCCCGGCAATTTTGTAAAGCTTTCAATCAAACGTCCGATCGCTTCAGGATATTGCAACTCGCATCTTTCCTTTCTTCACTTAAAAACCTGGAAGGTTCATCCCTTGCGTGAAACGTCCCATTTTATCATTAACTAGCTGGTCCGCTTGCTTCATCCCGTCGTTGACCGCTGCCAATACAAGATCTTGCAACATTTCGACGTCATCTGGATCGACAGCATCTTCAGCAATAATGACATCGAGCACTTCTTTATGTCCGCTGACGATTACTTTGACCATGCCACCGCCTGCTGTACCTTCAACCGTTAAGTCCTTCAATTCTTCTTGAGCTTTCGCCATATCTTTCTGCATTTTCTGCATTTGCTTCATCATGTTGTTCATGTTTCCCATTCCACGCATGTAGAGCGCCTCCTTTTAAACTTCTTCAATTTCAACGACGTCACCGAAACGTTCGAGGGCTTTTGAGACAAGTGGATCCTCTTCATCCACTACCTCTTCCTGATGATCCGAACGTTCAGCTTGTTTACGAAGGATGAACTCATTCTTCAATTCAACCCAATCGGTCTCGAGTACAGCCATGATCTCTCGACGAATCCCCGTCACTTCAAATAAGGCTTGTTCAATCACGTCTCGCGTGCGACCGTTCGAGCTAACCTGCTCGTAATGCCACGTCATCCCATCTTTAAATTGTACCAGTAAGGTGTCACTAGCACAAAGCACAGCCTCACTCTCATAGAACAATGCAAATATCGGGCCATCTTGCGTGCGGATATTCCCCATGATGTCTTCCCAGCTATCACGAATTGCGTTTAAATGTTGGCGTTCCGCTCGTTGCAACAATTGACGAATCCGCTCTTTCGGGACTCGAATTTGAGTTCGTTTGGCAACTTTAGGTTTCTCCGTAGTGGCTTCCGCTGCAGGCACACCCGTTTTCTTAACTTCGCTCAACTCGCGACTCAGTTCACGAACTTGCTCTTGAAGTTGCTTCATCTGTTCCGTCATTGTCCGTCCTTGTTCGGCAATCCGAATAAACGTTAACTCCACTAAGACTTTGGGATGGTTCGATAATCGCATCTGTTGCTGACAGTCATTCAACTCTTCAATCACTTGGAACAGTTCGTCCGTCGACGTCGCTTCAACAAATTGTCGGAACGTCTCAGTCGGGCGGGCTCGTTCGAGCAAATCGACCGCTTGCGGTGAAGCCTTTAAGAGTAAAGCGTCACGATGAACGAATACGAGATCTTCAATGAATCGCTTCAAATCCTTACCTTCGCGAAGCATCGTTTCCAACGTACTCAAAATTTGATCAAGTTGCTTCTGTTGTAAACCATAAGCCATATCAAGCAAGGCATCATCTGTCACCGCGCCTGTTACTTCTAACACAGCGTCTTCCGTCAAACGGCCATCACTGAAAGCGAGTGCTTGGTCGAGTAGGCTGAGCGCATCTCGCATGCCGCCATCAGCAGCACGGGCAATCAACTTGAGCGCCTCTGGATCATAGTCATAATCTTGATCGTTCAAGATGTACGCCATCCGTGTTTGCAATTGACCGACTTCATGCCGTTTCACGTCAAAGCGCTGACAACGTGAGATGATTGTCGCCGGAATTTTATGCGGCTCTGTCGTCGCCAAAATAAAGATAGCATGCGCCGGTGGTTCTTCCAACGTTTTCAATAAGGCGTTGAACGCCCCCGTCGAAAGCATATGCACTTCATCAATGATATATACTTTGAAACGGGCTTGAGAAGGCGGATATTTGACCTTATCCCGAATTTCTCGAATCTCGTCGACCCCATTATTTGAAGCCGCATCAATTTCAAATACGTCCGGGCTCGTCCCTTCCGTGATGGCGACACAAGTCGGACACGTGTTACACGGTTCTCGTGTAGGTGCTGTCTCACAGTTGATGGCTTTCGCGATAATTTTCGCCAGACTTGTCTTCCCGGTCCCTCGTGGACCCGAGAACAAATAGGCATGTGACATTCGTTCCTCAAGCAACGCATTTTGAATCGTACGTGTGATATGAATTTGACCGACTACCTCTTGGAACGACTGCGGACGATAAACCCGATACAACGCTTGATACGCCATGTCCCCGCCTCCTTTCTTCCTTACATTCTCTATTTCATCATACAAAAAAATCTACAACCCTGGGGCCGTAGATTGAAGTTATTAAATAAATCTGCCGCGCACCGATTTCTGAAAGCACGTCAATGTGCGTTACTCATGCAGTTTGCTCGGCCCAAGCACCCCTGCGGCACACGGTACGTCACCACTTAAGGCTGCTTCCTTCCGGACCTGACCTGGTTCATGGGTGACCGTTGCGCAGGACTCAGACGTCAACGCCACTTACACGAGGACAGGCCACACCAATGCACTCCCTCGAATCGGAATTCAGTCTCGCTATAGCGGATTGCGAGTTACAGGGCACCGCTACCTCCCCACCTAGCACGGCAAATGGGTAAATGAAGTTAGGCACTACGTTGAGTGCTATTACATTATACTGTTTAATCAGATGGGTTGCAACCTCTCTGTTCAAGCCGCACCTGCTTCTTCCGTTCTCTAAGATTTCGGAAGAATATCGTCAGCAACTCCCCACACTCTTCTGCTAAAACATTTTCCGTCACTTCGGCTTGGTGATTGAAGCGCTCGTCTTGAACCAGGTTCATGAGTGTCCCACAGCATCCACCTTTCGGATCATGGGCCCCAAAGATGACACGCTTGACACGAGACAACACGATGGCGCCCGCACACATCGGGCACGGCTCTAACGTGACGAACAGTTCGCAATCTTCTAAGCGCCAATTGCCGAGCGCCTGGTTCGCTTGTTCAATCGCAATCATTTCGGCATGAGCCGCTGCCAACAAGTCCGTTTCTCTCCGATTATGACCCGCGGCAATCACCTCATCCCCTTTGACGATGACGCACCCAATCGGGACCTCGCCGATTGCTTCCGCCTTCTTTGCTTCTTCTATGGCGAGCCTCATAAATCGTTCATCTCGTTCCATATACACACTCCGTTTCTGATCACTTATTATGAAAAAAAATGAAAATCATTTCGCTCGCCCTATCCACTTCATTGTATGCTAGAATGGAACTTGCACTTTGGATAATGGAGGATGACATCATATGTTTATAACGGTAGAGGGACCGATTGGTGTCGGGAAAACGTCACTGGCCCATATCATCAGTCAGCACTTTTCAATGCAGATGCTGAATGAAATTGTAGAAGAGAATCCGTTTCTCGGCAAGTTTTACGAAGATATCGACGAATGGAGCTTTCAAACGGAAATGTTTTTCCTTTGCAATCGCTTCAAGCAATTAGACGATATCCACAAACACCACTTGAGTCAACAGCAATCCGTCGTTTCGGACTATCATATTTTCAAAAACTTGATTTTTGCTCACCGTTCCCTGAGACCCGCTCATTTGAACAAATATGAGCAAATCTATAAGATTTTGACACACGATATGCCAAAGCCTGATGTCGTCATCTACTTACACGCCAGCATCGAGACGTTGATGAAACGTGTCGCGTTGCGTGGACGTGAAGTAGAAGAGAATATGTCTCGTGACTACCTCGAACAGCTCGCCCGCGATTATGAAACGTTCATCGAATCATACCGCGCGACACACCCCGAAGTGACGATTCTATCGTTTAGTGGAGATGAGCTCGACTTCGTCCAAAACCCGGATGATTTGACGCACGTCCTCGCAACGATTGAACGTGAATTAGAATTGACTAAAGGAGCACAAATCAAATGACGCTGAATGAAAAATATAACATTCCGAATGACACGATCATCACGATCGGTGGAATGGTCGGAATCGGTAAATCGACAATCACGAACTCACTTGCCGACGCCCTCAACTTCCGCACTTCACTTGAGAAAGTAGATACGAACCCTTATCTCGATAAATTCTATCATGACTTCGAGCGTTGGAGCTTCCACCTTCAAATCTATTTCTTGGCGGAACGCTTCAAGGAACAGAAGAAGATTTTCCAATATGGTGGCGGCTTCATCCAAGACCGTTCGATTTATGAAGATACAGGCATCTTTGCCAAAATGCATTACGAAAAAGGAACGATGTCTCCAACCGACTACGAGACGTACTCAAGTTTGTTTGAAGCGATGGTGTTGACACCGTTCTTCCCACATCCTGATTTGCTCATCTATCTCGAAGGTTCATTCGAGCAAGTGCTCGACCGCATCCAAATGCGTGGACGTGAGATGGAGCAACAAACACCAATCACGTATTGGGAAGAAATGTACGCGCGCTATACGGAGTGGATCAACAACTTCAATCTTTGCCCGGTACTCCGTCTCTCAATCGAAGAGTATGACTTGATTAACGACCCAAACTCGGTTGAACTCATCCTTGAGAAAATCGAGAAACAATTGACGATCGCTCGCGAAGCGAAAGTCAGATAAGCCAAGAAGGTGCACTGCTCATTTGAGCGGCGCACCTTCTTTTTACGTGTGGGCGATATGAGGTTTTCGATACGTCGGCGTCTTCCGAGCTTTCCGGAATCCATCGATGGAGTCGAACACGGCTGCCAAAATCGTGATGGCGACAACCAACCCGAACACCCAATCAAACGAGAGCACCCCGTCCGGGACGTTCGTCTCAATCCAGCTTAGAAAACGCGCATCGAACAAGCGCGAAGAGCCCGCCATCCAAATGATGAACGTCGCCGAGATGAGATTGTACACCAAGTTATAGGATGCGAGTGCATACGTCCAATGCCCTTTCATCCATTTCCATACTCCGAGTACGACTTGGAGCAAAATGACGGTGACAAACAACCCAATCACGTCCATCAAAAACGCTTGGTTAAAGATCGGCGTAATCATCGAAAAACCCGTGGCTGTCGATTCATAAATCCCTAGCAAACGTTCGGCGTTGAGATACACCGCGAACCACACGGCCGTCCAAAATAAACCGAATCCGGCATCGAACTTGCTGATGCGACCACCTCGTGCATACTCTTTCAATTTCGACACGTCCCACTTCATATCCGGTGCCGGCGTATCTTCAGGTGCGTAACGCTCAATCAAAAAGAAGACGAGGGTGATCCAAAAGATGAGCTGAATCGCGACATCCCATAACGCATCAAACATGTTCGTAAGGAACGTACCGACCGTCGGAAATAATGGCCCCGAGAACGTCGGAATGCTCGCAAACACAAGCCCGAAGAAAACGAGCGCTAAGACGATTGGAACGACCAATTTAATAACGGTCACATACATCGGGAAAAAGCGAGGACCGACCACGTATTGCCCTTGTTTGTAACGCGCCGCCACCACGACCGGATGCCCCATCTCCTCTAACACCCGCTTCACTTCCGCTTCGTTCGGTTCGTCTGACAATGATGATTCAATGGATTGTCGAACGGCAACGGCCGCTTCGTCCCGCCGTTTCGGAGGGACGTGCCGCACGACTTCATCGATATATACGTCAATCCAATTCATGACGCTCCACTCCTTCCGTCTGCGCCATTACAGTCTATATGAATAAGATTCCCGATTGCTCAACGAATTAGTGGCATTTCGCAGGATTGACACAAACAAAAAAGCCGTAGACCGGAGTCTACGACCATAAAAAAACGCATCTGCCCATGCAGATGCCAAAACAAGCGGAGTTGGTGGGATTCGAACCCACGCGAGCCTTACGACTCCTAACGGATTTCGAGTCCGTCCCCTTCAGCCGGGCTTGGGTACAACTCCAGGCTTAAAAAAGTGTAAAAAAAAGAAAGTGGAGGAGGTGGTGGGATTCGAACCCACGCAGGCTATTACACCCCTGACGGTTTTCAAGACCGTTCCCTTAAACCACTTGGGTACACCTCCAAAGCTCATATACAATTGGCGAGCAAACATCTCGCTCGACATGATTTATAGTACCAACTTGGCAGACAGATGTCAAACCCTTTTGCGCAAAAACATTAAAAAAAACCGAAAAAAATCCCGTCTGAACAAAACAGTTCAGACGGGGTAGATGCTGCCTTAACGAGGCATTTCAATTTTCTCGACACCACCCATGTACGGACGGAGCACTTCTGGGATGACGACCGAGCCGTCAGCCTGTTGGAAGTTCTCTAAAATCGCAGCCACGGTCCGGCCGACCGCGAGGCCAGATCCGTTGAGCGTGTGGACGAATTCCGGTTTCGCATTCGCATCGCGGCGGAAACGGATTCCGGCCCGGCGTGCTTGGAAATCTTCAAAGTTTGAGCAAGATGAGATCTCACGGTACATCCCTTGTGCCGGCATCCATACTTCGATGTCGTATTTTTTCGCCGCCGTGAAACCGAGGTCAGCCGTGCACATGCTGAGTACTTGGTACGGGAGGCCGAGACGTTTTAACACTTCTTCCGCGTGGCCCGTCAAGAGTTCAAGTTGTTCATAAGACTCTTCCGGTTTCACGAATCGCACGAGTTCGACTTTGTTGAACTGGTGCTGACGAATCAAACCACGTGTGTCGCGTCCCGCTGATCCCGCTTCTGAACGGAAGCAAGCGCTATACGCTGTGTATGTGATTGGAAGCTGGTCTTCCGCAATAATCTCGTCACGGTGCATGTTCGTCACTGGGACTTCTGCCGTTGGGACGAGGAAGTAGTTCGTGTCTGCCACCTTGAACGCGTCTTCTTCGAACTTAGGAAGTTGTCCCGTCCCGGTCATCGCGTCACGGTTGACCATGTAAGGAGGGAGCACTTCAGAATAGCCATGTTCATCGGCATGCATATCCATCATGAAGTTGATGAGGGCACGTTCAAGACGGGCGCCGAGCCCTTTATAAAACACGAACCGGCTGCCGGTCACTTTCCCTGCTCGTTCCACGTCAACGATTTTCAAGTCTTCCATGACGTCCCAATGCTGTTTTAGTTCGAATTCGAACGTCGGTTTTGTTCCGACTTCCCGGATTGTGACGTTATCGTCTTCCGTTTCACCAATCGGTGTTGATTCGTGTGGGATGTTCGGGATGCTGAGGAGAATCAAGTTCAACTCGGCCTCGACTTCACGCAACTCTTCATCGAGCAATTTGATTTCGTCGCCAAGACGGCGCGTCTCGAGAATCGGTCCATCTGCATCTTGCTTATTGCGTTTCAATTCCGCAATTTGCTTCGTCGCTTCATTTCGCTTCGCTTTTTTCACTTCGACCTCATTGATCAAATTGCGGCGTTTCTCTTCTAGTTCTGGGAAACGATCAAGCGCACTCAAATCCTCGCCGCGATGAGCCAGCTTCGCTTTAATCTCTTCAAAATCTGTTCGTAATCGTTTAATGTCTAACATTCGTTCTTCCTCCTTTTTTCACATAAAAAGGTGGCACGCCCCTTTCCCGTAGGAAAGGGACGAACCACCTTGGATCCGCGTTGCCACCCTCGTTGCCCGAAATCGGGCCACTCGATGCACGTAACGTGTGCGTAACGTGACTTGTTTCCAAGCCAATGCTCCGAGGCCGATTCGGTTACATCATCCCACTAGTTTGCACCAACCACTAGCTCTCTGTCAGTAGATGATCATAACGTACTTTTCCCCATCATTGCATCTGTCATTGAATTAGTTTTACTTTACAACATCTCAACTCTATCGACAAGACTCAGTTTTCCGAGCACAAGTCGAATCTCATCTAAAAAGTCAGAGAAGGCCCGCGTCATGCGTGTCAAAAATGATGCCATCTCGACCGGTTCGGCCGCAACGAGCGTTCCTTTCGGTGGTTGTTCTCCGTCGAGATACCGAACGCTTCCGGCAGGCTCAATCGTGACGGTCCCGACCTGTTGATCGGCCGCAATCGGTGCTTTCGTATCGGGAAGGTCATACGTCGGTTCGGGAACAGCCTGCCCTTTCTCCACGAGCACTTCAAAGGCTGATGTGGTACGCACTTTCGCCGACTCGACTGTACCTTCGGCAACATGGAGCGTCGCCGGGACAATTTCACCGGTCCGTAAAATCGGAGTCAAGACGAAATCGCCATAGGCATAGTCATGAAGGGCCTTTGTGGCGGTATAGCGGCCTTGATCGGTTTCCGCTCCGAGAACGACCGACAGCACGGTCCGTCCGTCTCGCGTCGACACGCCGATAAAGCAGTATCCGGCGTCATCGGTCGTACCGGTTTTAAATCCGAGCATCCCCGGGTATGCCAAATCACGACCGGCGAGCATCCGGTTCGTCGCTTCGAAACGGACACCATCGATATCGACATACGCTTGTTTCGTCACATCGAGCACTTCTGGGAATTTCGTCAAATAAGCCAATGCGAGCATCATCAAGTCATTGGCTGAGGTCAGATTTTCCCCAGGACGCCCCGCTGACACCGAGTCGAGTCCCGACGCATTGGCGAATGTCGTTTGGGTCATGCCGAGTTCAGTCGCCCGCTCGTTCATTTTCTTTACAAACACGCCTTCCGAACCGGAGACAGCCTCGGCCAATGTGACCGCTGCCTCGTTCGCGGAACGAATCAACGCCACATCATACAATTCTTTTACCGTATACGGTTTATTGACGAGCGGAATTCGCGCCAGTCCTGGTTTTCGAGTCAGCGCCAACGCCTTGTCGCTCGGGGTCACTTCCTGGTTCCAACTGAGGTCGCCCGCTTCGATGGCTTCACGGACTAAAAATGCGGTCATCAGCTTCGTGATTGATGCCGGAGGAAGCATGGCGTCTTCTTCTTGCGCGAACAGAATTTGTCCCGTCGTCATGTCCACGAGCATCGCGCCGGTCGCGTCGACTTTAGGTGCCGCCGATGCATCTGTCGGCACGATCATATTTAAAAGGATTGCCCAAACGAGCATCCATCCGATCCATCTTTGTCTCACGGTCTTGCCCCTTTCTATACGTATCTCGTTACAGTGTAGCAAAAAAACACATGAAAAAGACTCCCTATTTGCTAGGGAGCCTTTCCATCAGGCGAGTTGTCGCTTCGTCGCTTCAACCATATCTAAGAAATAGCGGTGCATCGACAAGTCGTCTGTCAATTCCGGATGGAACGAGCAGGCCATATACTTGTCATACCGAACCGCGACAATCGCCTCTTCGACTTCGGCGAGCACGTCGACGTTTGCTTCGACCGATGCGACTTGCGGTGCTCGAATGAACACCGCTTCGACCGCATCATCGATTCCTTTGACCGCTAAATCGACTTCAAAGCTATCGACTTGTCGTCCGAACGCGTTCCGTTTGACCGTCATCGGGATTTTACGCAAATGCGCATTATACCCTTCCACTTCAGTCGCGAGTAAAATCAAACCGGCGCACGTTCCGAACATCGGCAATTCCGTGTTCTCACGTAACGGCTCGAGCAACTCGTACCGATCGAGCAGACGGCGCATCGCCGTGCTCTCCCCACCCGGTAAAACGAGTCCATCGATTCGATTCAAGTCATCGACCGAGCGGACGACGAGCGTATCCGCACCAAGTGCTTCAAGCATATGGACGTGTTCACGAATCGCACCTTGCATTCCGAGTACACCAATCGTGGTCATCTTACCAACCTCGCGGCGCCATGAGTTCTTCAGGCTTGAGCGTGCGGACGTCGAGTCCTTTCATCGCTTCGCCGAGACCTTTCGACAAGTGCGCGATGCGCTCGTAGTCATCATGGTACGTCGTCGCTTCAACGATGGCACGGGCGAACTTCTCAGGATTTTCAGCTTTGAAGATTCCTGATCCGACAAAGACGCCGTCCGCTCCGAGGTGCATCATGAGTGCCGCATCGGCTGGTGTCGCAATGCCGCCTGCTGCGAAGTTGACGACCGGGAGGCGACCTGCTTCACGGATTTGCATGAGTACTTCAAACGGGGCACCTAGGTCGCGCGCTTCCGTCATCACTTCGTCGACGCTCATTGAGAGCAAGCGTTTCACTTGGGCTTGAACCGTACGCATATGACGAACCGCTTCAACGATGTTTCCCGTTCCCGGCTCACCTTTCGTCCGGATCATCGCTGCCCCTTCGCCGATGCGGCGTGATGCTTCACCAAGGTCACGCGCGCCACAGACGAATGGTGCGTTGTAGTCACGTTTGTAGAGATGGAATTCTTCGTCAGCAGGTGTCAATACTTCGCTCTCGTCAATGAAATCAACCCCCATTGATTCAAGGACACGCGCTTCCGCGATGTGACCGATGCGGCACTTCGCCATGACCGGTACGGATACCGCACCCATGACGTCTTCAATGATTGTCGGGTCGGCCATACGCGCGACGCCGCCCATTTTACGAATATCTGAAGGTACGCGCTCGAGTGCCATGACGGCAACTGCACCTGCTGCTTCAGCAATTTTGGCTTGCTCCGCGTTGATAACGTCCATGATGACGCCACCTTTTTGCATCTCGGCCATACCGCGTTTTACTTTGTCTGTCCCTACTTGTCTCTTTTCCAAATGGATCCCCTCCAATAAGCTAGTCTACTTGCAAGTATAAATTGATTTGACTATATTGAAAGTGCCAGTTTTATATTTTTTGAAGTGGTCAGTTTGAATAAAGGACTTCATTTCCCGATTCTCGAATGTTGTAAAGATTAAAGGAGATGATGGAATGAATCAATGGAACAGTCGTGACGACGCGCAGGAGCGCAGCTTTTTCGGGAAGCCGGGAGTTGTCTCGCTTTTCCTCGTCGTCGGATTCGTACTCTATTTTTTCTTTGGCTGACTAGAAAGGACACATCATGGATATGCTCACGTTCTCGCTCGAGGCTGACTCGAGCGTCCCGTTATATGAACAACTCTATTTGCACATTCGACAAGCTATCGTCGATGACACCCTCACCACCGGGACGAAACTTCCGTCCAAACGAAAGTTAGGCGAATTTTTAGATGTCTCGCAAACGACAGTCGAACTGGCCTACGCCCAGTTGCTCGCGGAAGGATACATCGAGTCGTTGCCGCGCAAAGGTTTTTACGTGTTACCGCAAGAAGAACTGTACGTCCGGCGCGGCAGTAGCGTCATCGAACCGCTCCCGGTGAAAAAAACATATGACTTCGACTTATATCCGAGTCAAATCGACACGACCGCCTTCCCGTTCGAGCGGTGGCGCCGCCACGTAAAACAAGTCGTTTCGGAAGAGCATCACGATTTGCTGTCACTTGGCTCCGTGCAAGGTGATTTCATCCTTCGCCAAGAGATTGCGACCTATCTTTATCATTCGCGCGGCGTACATTGTTCTCCCGAACAAATCGTTGTCGGATCAGGAACCGAGCAACTGTTGCCCCAATTGTTAGAACTGCTGCCAGATACGACGACGTTCGGCATCGAGGATCCCGGTTATCCACTGACTCGGCAACTGTTTGCTCACCAGCGCCGGACGTTCATTCCGATTCCTATCGATGAGAGCGGCGTCCGTGTCGACTTGGTGGAGCAAGCATCGATTGATGCCCTCTATGTCACACCGGCCCATCAATTTCCGACCGGTACGATTTTATCGGTCAGCCGGCGCCAACGTCTGCTCAACTGGGCCTCGGAGCGACAGACGTATGTGATTGAAGATGATTACGATAGTGAGTTCCGTTATAGCGGTAAACCAATCCCCTCTTTGCAAAGCATGGACCAAAATGAGCGGGTCATCTACTTGAGCACGTTCTCTAAATCATTGATGCCGTCTTTGCGCATCGGGTATATGGTGCTCCCGCCTCCGCTGTTGAATCGCTACCGGGAACGCTATCGTCACTTCACGTGCAGCGTCCCCCGTTTCGAACAACACACGTTGGCCGAATTTATGGCGACCGGTGATTTCGAGAAACACTTGAATCGGATGCGGAAGACGTACCGCCGGAAACTTGAAACCATCATCGCCGCTTTTAAACCGTATGAGCCGACCGTCTCCATTACGGGGGCGAGTGCCGGCCTTCATGTCGTCCTGTCGGTACGGACGACCGAGACGAGCGATCAATTGAAACGTTTGGCCGAGGCTTCGAACATCCGGATCAACGCGATGACAGACTATCGCATCGAATCAAGCGACACGATGCCTCAGTTTTTATTTGGCTTCGCCGCCCTATCCGAAGACAGGCTACCCGTTGCTGTCAGTGCGCTCATGTCGTGTTGGAACATTGAGAAAGGACGAGGTGGATGAAACGGTCACGCTATGTTATCGGTGGGCTCCTTTTGTTAATTGGTGCACTGTTGTTATCCGAATCGTGGTGGAAAGATCAGCTTACGACGTGGAACAGTCAACAAGTGACCGCCGAAATTCAGCCGAAACAGCCAGAAACCGGTGAATTTGAGTTTTCAAACGTCGAGCCGTTATCGTGGGAACAACTTTTCACCGTGCGCAATCGGTTTCATGATTTACCGACCATCGGACTCATTTCGATTCCAGAAATCGAGCTAGAGCTTCCCATCTTATATGGGCTCGACAATGAGAACTTGGCGGTCGGCGCCGGAACGATGGACCCGAATCAACGAATGGGCACCGGAAACTATGCGCTCGCGGGTCACTACACGCAAAGCCCGACTGTCCTATTCGGTCCGCTTCATAGCATCGACGTCGGTATGTCCATCTTCGTGACCGACATGACACACACGTTTCGATACGAGGTCACTTCGCTTGAGACCGTCCCCCCGACACGGGTCGACGTGCTCGATTCGACAACAGAACCGACGATTACGCTCATCACATGCACGTTCGATGCGACAGAACGTTTGATTGTTAAAGGACGCTTCGTGAACAAAACGCCTCTTTAACCGAGAGGCATTTTTATTATTTTTTAAAAAATATATTGTGAGCGCTTACATATTCAGCTAAACTATTCCTGAAACCGTTTGCACAATTTTGACAATTCGTTGCCCTGTAGACGACACATTCCATGAAAGAGGTGCTTTATGAAGAAGAAAGCGGCACGACAGACGACCACGCTATTGTTATCCTCCGTTCTCCTCATCCAAGCCGGCGTTCCAATGAACGCATTGGCCGAGCCTGCGACAATCTCAGTTGATGGCATAAAAACGGATTGGACGAACACGCCAGCGCTCGCCACATCCCCACAGGCGGGTTGGCAAGGCTTCGATTTAGGAGACGTCTATCTGCAGAACGATACACGTAACCTTTACTTTTATGTGGATGCGAACAACGTCCCGAATTGGGGCGACAATGGTCAGTACATAAATATCGCGCTTCAAATCAACGAACAAGATTCAGGCGTAGCGACAAACCCGCTCGGCTATCCGTTCAACTTTAGCCAAACCGATAAAAAGCCACAGTATCATATTTTACTTCGCGTCGATGGCGACACATCAGTAAAAGAAGCCGCACTGTATGAAGCAGGGAACTCCACACCGCTCGCAAACTTGAGCAACTTGAACGGTGCCTCATTTGCCATTGACCGCACGAAAGGCTTTGAAGGCAAAATCCCATTATCCCTGCTTGGTTTAAGCAATGAGGATACTGTTCGCGTCCTCACGGTACTCAGCGGGAATAACGCGACCGAGCACGGTGCGTTCGATACGATTCCAAGCAATGCGGCCAACAAAGTCGCCGATAGTTGGAACGTTTCGGCGACTCCATCGACACAATCGGTGTATAGCCCTGCCTTCACATTGAGCGGTGTCGAGACGGTCAGCCAACTCGAAGTGACAGCGGTCACACCAGCCAACCAATCGGAGCAAGTGGACATCAAGTCACCCATCACATGGACGTTCAATGAACCTGTGTCGCTAGACGCATCGAACATCAGCTTGATGAACGGTGAGACGGCCGTGCCGTTCACGGCTGAAGCAAGCGGATCGACCGTGACGGTCACACCGACCGAGGCACTCGGTTTGAATCAAACGTATACCGCGACGCTCCCAGCGGACGCCGTGAAAGGCAACTTGTCGAACACGACGTTGCCGGCATTGACGACGTCATTTAAAACGATCACTGAAATCGCCGATCCGTGGAAAACGCAACGCTACATCGAGATGTTATACGTCCGGGCCGACAACGATTACACGGACTGGAATTTATGGACGTGGAGCACGGGTGCCAAAGACGGTCAAGTTGACCCGTATAAAATCACCGAGGACGGCGCCATCTTCCGTATCCCGGTCGGCAAAGATGCGACCAATGTCGGTTTTGTCATCCGCAAAGGTACGGACTGGGCCGTGAAAGATGGTTACGGGGAAGACCGTTATGTGAAACTCGGGAGCGACCGGGTGACGAAAGTCGTTGTCGAGAGCGGCAAAGGGACGTTCCACCAAGTACCGACGATTCAAGGGCCTGTGTTTGAAGATGGTGCCGTGACGTTCTTCTACCGTGACAAAGCCTTGTATGAAGCCGGACAACTCGATGAAATCGATAGCGTCGCGTTAAAAGTCAATGGCACGACGTACCCGATGACGTACGAGGCCAAAAATGAGTGGTTCCGCCATACGGTCAAACTACCGGAAGGCAAACATGACTACACGTTCCTTGTCACAAAAGATGGCGTCACGACCGAAGTGAAGGATCCTTATTTTGAGGCTTCGAGCGTCGAATATCGTCGTCCGAACGTCAAACTGGCGGCCAGCGTGGCACCGAAAGCCCTCAGTTACCGTGAGAACGCGGTCGTCCAAGTGAAGCCGACGTTGCCGAAAGGCGTCAAGCTACGTCAACTCTTCATCGATGCACGTCCTCTTGGCGGACCGGCTAAACTCGAAGTCGACCCGGCCCTCAACAAGCAGACGATTGCGGTCAAAGATACCGTCAAACCGGGCAACAAATTCTTAACGATTACTGCGATTGACCAATACGGTAACGTCCATAAGACGAAAACGTCGTTAACGGTCCGCCCGGTCTCGATGAAGGACAAGCAAGAGTTCGATTGGGATGAGGCACGGATTTACTTCATGCTGACCGACCGTTTCTACGATGGAGATAAAACGAACAACAACCCGAACGGTGAATACTATGATCAAGACCATCTTGAGTCATATCACGGCGGTGACTTTGCCGGTGTGACGAAGAAACTCGACTACTTGGATAAGCTAGGCATCAACACGATTTGGATTACACCGATTGTCGATAACATTGATTGGGACCTTCGCTATGGTAAAGACGGCTCGCAGTATGGCTATCATGGCTACTGGGCGAAAAACTTTGAAAAACTCGATGAGCACCTCGGCGACATGAAAGCATTCCATCGCCTGATTGATGAAGCGAACGCTCGCGGTATCAAGATTATGGTCGACGTCGTTTTGAACCACCCTGGCTACGGGATGGAGCCAGGTGCCGTAGATACGGGTGCGACAAACTTCCCGACCGACAAAGAACGCAAAGTGTTCGACGGCATGATTCGTTCGAATCCGGTCGATGGCGATGATTTGAAGATGTCTCTCTCCGGATTACCTGACTTTAAGACCGAAGAGGCTGCCGTTCGTCAACAGCTCGTCAAATGGCAGACGGATTGGATTAAACGCTCGAAGACGAAAAAAGGCAATACCATCGACTACTTCCGTGTCGACACGGTCAAACACGTCGACTCCACAACATGGAAGTCGTTCAAAAACGAATTGACGGCCATCAAACCCGATTTCAAAATGATTGGTGAACATTACGGGGCGAGTGTGAACAATACTGGCGGTTACTTACAGAGTGGCCAGATGGACTCCCTTCTCGACTTTGATTTCAAATATCAAGCCGAACGCTTCATCAACGGAAACATTGATGACGTCGAGAGTGCGCTTCAATACCGCAATACCCAACTCTCAAACGAAGCGACACTCGGACAATTCCTCAGTAGCCATGACGAGGACGGTTTCCTCGTATCACGTGCTGGAGGCGATGAAGGGAAGCACATGATCGCCGCATCGCTTCAAATGACAGCGAAAGGACAACCTGTCATCTACTATGGTGAAGAAGTTGGACAGTCTGGAAAACATGCGCTGGATATGGATAAGGGCGAGTTCAATGAAAACCGTTATGACTTCGATTGGAAACGAGTCAAAGGGGAAGGTAAAGCGATGCATACGCATTACCAAAAACTACTCAACATTCGTGCCGACTATTCAAAAGTATTTAGTAAAGGGACCCGTACCGTCGTTGCTGGGGGCTCTGCTACTGGGTACACGGTCTTTGAACGGAAGCACGGCAAGGATTCGGTTCTCGTAGCTCTGAACACGACAGAAGCCAAACGAACGATTACGTTCCAGACAAAACTCAAGCACAAAACGACGCTCGTCGACCGCTATAGCGGACGTCATTACGTCGTCAAACGAGACGGGAAAATCACCGTCAGCTTACCTGCGCAGGATGATGGTGGTACCGTCATTCTCGTGGCCAAGTCAAAAAAATAATAGCGAAAAGCCGTTGCCTCGATTTAGAGGCAACGGCTTGTTGTTTAGCGTGAATAGTTTGGAGCTTCTTTCGTGATGTGGACATCGTGTGGGTGACTTTCTTGTAAGCCGGCCCCAGTCATGCGGATAAACTGAGTATCCTCACGTAGCGCACGGATATCAGCTGCCCCACAATAGCCCATTCCCGAGCGAAGGCCTCCGATGAGTTGATAGACTGTGTCGGCAAGTTCGCCACGATACGCGACGCGTCCTTCAATACCTTCTGGTACGAATTTTTTATCAGCTTCTTGGAAGTAACGATCTTGGCTTCCTCGTTTCATCGAAGCCTCAGAACCCATCCCACGGTACGTCTTGAACTGACGACCTTGATAGATTTCCATCTCGCCTGGGCTTTCTTTCACACCTGCAAGAAGGCTACCAAGCATGACCGCGTGAGCTCCAGCTGCAATAGCTTTCACAATATCGCCTGAGTACTTGATTCCGCCATCAGCGATGACCGTGACACCGTGTTCTCTAGCTTCCGTGACACAATCATACACCGCTGTGATTTGTGGTACACCAACACCGGCGACAACACGTGTTGTACAGATTGATCCTGGACCAATCCCGACTTTAATGACCGATGCTCCAGCTTCAATCAAAGCCCGTGTCGCCTCAGCTGTTGCCACGTTCCCAGCGATAATCGGAAGCGTCGGGAACATGTCGCGAAGTTCCTTCACTTTCTCGATGACACCGGCTGAGTGTCCGTGAGCCGTATCGACGACTAATGCATCGACACCTGCATCAACAAGAATTTGAGCACGTGATGCAGCATCTTTCGTAACACCAACGGCAGCCGCGACGAGCAAACGGCCTTGCTTATCTTTGGCAGCATGCGGGAACTGTTCGACTTTTTCAATATCTTTCGTCGTAATGAGTCCTTTCAACACACCTGAATCGTCAACGAGCGGTAATTTTTCAATGCGGTGTTGATGAAGAATGCGTTCTGCTTCTTCTAGGGATGTCCCTACTTTTGCAGTGACGAGGTTTTCCGTCGTCATGACGTCTGCAATCACAGTCGAGTAATCTTTGATGAAACGAAGATCACGGTTTGTCAAAATCCCGATCAATTTACGCTCGGTCTCTGAATTGACGATTGGGACTCCCGAGATTCGGTATTTACTCATCAAGTATTCTGCATCGTACACTTGACGCTCCGGTGTCAAATAGAATGGGTTCGTGATGACGCCGTTCTCTGAGCGTTTAACGCGATCGACGTGTTCAGCCTGCATCTCCATCGACATGTTTTTATGAATGACTCCTAAGCCGCCTTGACGCGCCATCGCAATGGCCATCGGTGCTTCTGTGACAGTATCCATACCTGCACTGATGATTGGAACGTTTAGCTCAAGACCTTCGCAAAGTTTAGTGCTTAAACTCACATCTCTTGGTAAGACATTTGAAAAGCGCGGTACGAGTAAGACGTCATCAAACGTTAATCCTTCTTTTGCAAACTTGTTTTCCCACATAAAAATCGATTGCCCCTTTCTCTATCCGACCCGAATCTTTGTTTCGAAATATTTCTGTAATGGTAACAGGTATAGCCCGAAAGTGCAATTCAATTCACGATGTTCAGAAAGTTCAGAATTGTGTTCGTTTCATTTATTTTCCTCTGATAATGTTCGGAAATAGAGGATGTGTGTCGTAAAAGAATCGATGTTTGACATAGAATCTACAAAAAAAGACGACCGAGCGGATGCTCGATCGTCTTTCGCGTTGGCCTGGCAACGTCCTATCCTCACAGGGGGAGACCCCCAACTACTTTC
>NZ_JACSMA010000010.1:1714-2869 GCF_018618415.1 Exiguobacterium sp. s146
ATCCCCTCCAGAGTGGATCCTGAGTACGGCGGGACACGTGAAACCCCGTCGGAATCCGGGAGGACCATCTCCCAAGGCTAAATACTTCCTAGTGACCGATAGTGAACCAGTACCGTGAGGGAAAGGTGAAAAGCACCCCGGAAGGGGAGTGAAACAGATCCTGAAACCGTATGCCTACAAGTAGTCAGAGCCCGTTAACGGGTGATGGCGTGCCTTTTGTAGAATGAACCGGCGAGTTACGATGGCGGGCGAGGTTAAGCCGATGAGGCGGAGCCGCAGCGAAAGCGAGTCTGAATAGGGCGCATCAGTCCGTCGTCGTAGACCCGAAACCAGGTGATCTACCCATGTCCAGGATGAAGGTCAGGTAACACTGACTGGAGGTCCGAACCCACGCACGTTGAAAAGTGCGGGGATGAGGTGTGGGTAGCGGTGAAATGCCAATCGAACCTGGAGATAGCTGGTTCTCCCCGAAATAGCTTTAGGGCTAGCCTCGAGGTGTAGAGTTCCGGAGGTAGAGCACTGATTGGACTAGGGGCCCCCACAGGGTTACCGAATTCAGTCAAACTCCGAATGCCGGCAACTTGTACTCGGGAGTCAGACTGCGAGTGATAAGATCCGTAGTCGAAAGGGAAACAGCCCAGACCATCAGCTAAGGTCCCCAAGTGTATGTTAAGTGGAAAAGGATGTGGCGTTGCACAGACAACTAGGATGTTGGCTTAGAAGCAGCCACCATTCAAAGAGTGCGTAATAGCTCACTAGTCGAGTGACGCCGCGCCGAAAATGTAACGGGGCTAAACATACCACCGAAGCTATGGATCCCGTAAGGGATGGTAGGGGAGCGTTCCAAGCAGCAGTGAAGCGGTATCGTGAGGAGCCGTGGAGCGCTTGGAAGTGAGAATGCCGGTGTGAGTAGCGAAAAGAGGGGTGAGAATCCCCTCCGTCGAAAGCCCAAGGTTTCCTGAGGAAGGCTCGTCCGCTCAGGGTTAGTCTGGACCTAAGCCGAGGCCGAAAGGCGTAGGCGATGGACAACAGGTTGATATTCCTGTACCGCCGTACCACCGTTTGAACGATGGGGGGACGCAGAAGGATAAGGTAACCGTGCGACTGGAAGTGCACGGACAAGCAGCGAGGCCGTCGGGTTGGCAAATCCGCCCG
>NZ_JACSMA010000010.1:2969-4262 GCF_018618415.1 Exiguobacterium sp. s146
AGGAGGTCGGCGCCAGTACCGTAAACCGACACAGGTAGGCGAGATGAGAATTCTAAGACGCGCGGGATAACTCTCGTTAAGGAACTCGGCAAAATGGTCCCGTAACTTCGGGAGAAGGGACGCTTATGGCAACATAAGCCGCAGTGAATAGGCCCAAACGACTGTTTAGCAAAAACACAGGTCTCTGCTAAATCGCAAGATGAAGTATAGGGGCTGACGCCTGCCCGGTGCTGGAAGGTTAAGGGGATGTGTCATCGCAAGAGAAGCACTGAACCGAAGCCCCAGTAAACGGCGGCCGTAACTATAACGGTCCTAAGGTAGCGAAATTCCTTGTCGGGTAAGTTCCGACCCGCACGAAAGGCGTAACGATTTGGGCACTGTCTCAACGAGAGACCCGGTGAAATCATAGTACCTGTGAAGATGCAGGTTACCCGCGACAGGACGGAAAGACCCCATGGAGCTTTACTACAGCCTGATATTGAGGCTTTGTACGCGATGTACAGGATAGGTGGGAGTTTGTGAAGCCGGAGCGCCAGCTTCGGTGGAGACACCCTTGGGATACCACCCTTTGCGTATAGAGTCTCTAACTCGCAGCCGTGATCCGGCTGGAGGACCGTGTCAGGTGGGTAGTTTGACTGGGGCGGTCGCCTCCTAAACAGTAACGGAGGCGCCCAAAGGTTCCCTCAGAATGGTTGGAAATCATTCGAAGAGTGCAAAGGCAGAAGGGAGCTTGACTGCGAGACCTACAAGTCGAGCAGGGACGAAAGTCGGGCTTAGTGATCCGGTGGTTCCGCATGGAAGGGCCATCGCTCAACGGATAAAAGCTACCCTGGGGATAACAGGCTGATCTCCCCCAAGAGTCCACATCGACGGGGAGGTTTGGCACCTCGATGTCGGCTCATCGCATCCTGGGGCTGGAGTAGGTCCCAAGGGTTGGGCTGTTCGCCCATTAAAGCGGTACGCGAGCTGGGTTCAGAACGTCGTGAGACAGTTCGGTCCCTATCCGTCGTGGGCGCAGGAAATTTGAGGAGAGCTGTCCTTAGTACGAGAGGACCGGGATGGACGCACCGCTGGTGTACCAGTTGTTCCGCCAGGAGCATCGCTGGGTAGCTACGTGCGGACGGGATAAGTGCTGAAAGCATCTAAGCATGAAGCCCCCTCCGAGATGAGATTTCCCTTTGAGCAATCAAGAAAGACCCCTCAGAGACGATGAGGTAGATAGGTCATGGGTGGAAGCACGGCGACGTGTGGAGCTGAATGATACTAATCGGTCGAGGCTTTGATCTAGTCTAA